>CAVYSO010000001.1:0-21319 GCA_963771255.1 uncultured Solirubrobacteraceae bacterium
CCGGCGACGGCGGCGACGAAGGCGGCCAGGAAGACCGCGGCGGCGGCATAGGCGAAGGCGGCGAGTACCTTGGCCGCGAACACCTGCCCACGGTTAACAGAGCGTGTGAGGATCGTCTTCAGTGTGCCGTTACCGTCCTCGTTGGCGACGATGTCACCGCACACGAGCGCGGTCGCCAGGGGCAGGAAGAAGGTCGAGGCGAGGATCAGCGAGAGCACGGGCGTGACAAGGCCGGACTGCGTGATCTCGGAGAAGAAGATGCTGTTGTCGCCGTGGCCGTGGTGCTGGTTGAAGTGCTCGGCGATCACGAAGAACACGGGCACGACGAGCGCGATCGCGAAGCCGAGGTAGGTGCGCTTCTGCGCGGCGAGCTTGCGCAGCTCCCAGCGCCAGATCGCGAACGTGCTCGGACGGCGCGTGCTCGTGCGCGGCACGAGCGCGGCAGGGGCGGCGGTGGAGGCGCTCATGCGACCTCGACCGGATCGCGCTTGCGTGCGGGCGCCGGGTGCTCCTGCCCGGCGGGGGCGCCTTCGGTCAGGCGGAAGAACAGGTCCTCGAGCGTGGCCAGCTCCGGCGTGAGCGCGAGGATGCCTATACGGGCGCGAGCGAGCGTGAGCGACAGCTCGCCGACGGTGCGCTCATCGGCCTGGAAGCCGAGCCCGTGCTCGCCGCCGGCCACATGCTCCACGCCCGGCTGTTCGCTGAGGATGCGCAGCGCCAGCGAGTCGTCGGTCGTGCGCAGCCGGTAGCCGGCGCCGCCTTGGCGGCGCAGGTCGGCGAGTGCACCCTCGTAGACGACGCGGCCGGAGTTGACGATCGCGACGCGGTCGCACAGTTCCTGCACCTCGGGCAATTGGTGGCTTGAGAGCAGCACGGTGATCCCTTCGCCGGCGAGGCGGCGGATCAACAGGCGCATGTCGCGCATCCCGCCCGGGTCGAGGCCGGTCGCGGGCTCGTCGAGGATCAGCAGGCGCGGGCGGCGCAGCAGCGCGGCGGCGATCCCGAGACGCTGTCGCATGCCATGCGAGTAGCCGCCGACGCGGTGCTTGGCGCGCGCCGTGAGCTCGACGATCTCGAGCACCTCGTCGATCCGCTCGCGCGCCCCGCCACCGTCGAGCGCGGCGAGCAGTTCGAGGTTCTTGCGCGCGCTCATGTACGGGTAGAAGCGCGGCGCCTCGACGAACCCGGCTACGCCCTCCAGTGCACGCGCGCCCTGGCGAAGGGGGTCGCGGCCGAACAACTCGATGCTTCCCTCGCTGGGCGTGATCAGCCCGAGGGCCATGCGCAGCGTCGTCGTCTTGCCCGCGCCGTTGGGGCCGAGGAAGCCGTAGACGTCACCCGTTTGGACGTTGAGGTCGATGTGATCGACCGCGAGCACCTCGTCATAGCGCTTGACGAGGCCGCGTGCGCGGACCGGCTGCGGCTGCTCGTCGGAGACGGCGTCTGCCGTCCTGGGCACGGCTAGAGGCCTCGCGCGACTGCCTCGATGTCGGCTGGGGTGACGGCGCCGGCGAGCACATAGCGCACGCCCGAGCGCTCGAAGCTGAGCAGCGTGCCGAGCGCCGTCGGCAACTCGGTCGCGGTCGTCGTGCCGTCGATCTTCACCTTCGGCAGTCCTTCTGGCAGGCTCGCGGGCTTCTCACCGGGCTTGAGCTTGCTTTCCACCACGGCTACCGAGGAGACTCCGTGGCCGTGTGTCGTGACGTTCGGCTTGCCGTGCTCGCTGGCGGCACCGTCCGCGTGCTTGCTGGCTGCGCGACTTGGCAGCTTGACTTCTTCGACCTTCGCGCTCGCCGGGGGCGTGAATTCGAAGACCGAGCTGTTGACGGGGCCGAACGAGGCTTCGGTGGCGGCGAGTTCGATCACGGGCGAGGAGCTCGTGGAGGAGTACAGCGCGGTGCGCAGCGGCAGGCCGTTCTCAGCGTCCCACGAGACCTCTGCGCCGCCGAGCAGGCTGCCGCCTTCCTTGGGCGAGACGCGCGCAGTGTAGGCGGGCTGCCCGGCCACGTTGCTCGGCGTCGCGCCGGAGACGTTGACGTGTTCGAGCTTGGCGATCGCTTCTTCGATCTTGGCCACGCTCGGGACTTCGTGCTTGTCAGCTTGGTCGCTCGAAGGATGGGTGGTGCTGCCCTCCTCGCCGGTGGGCGGCGTGAAGCGGTAAAGCGTGTTTGAGGAGGCGTCGTAGACAGTCAGCGTGTGGCCGTCGTAGAGCACCTGCGTGTCGCCCTTTTCGGCCTGCAGCTCGAGCCGCACGCGCCCGTCCTTGGCGATCCACAGCCGGCCGGAGGCGCCGGAGAGCAACGGGCTCGAGGAGAGCTGGCCGCCGGCTTCGCCGGCTGCGCTCGTCAAGCTGGCGCCTTCGAGCAGGTGATCGGTCAGCGTGACGTTGGCGCTCACGCCTTCCACGGGTGTGGCGGAGAGCGCGTCGTGGATGGCCTGTGCGAGCGGCTTGGGCGGCGGCTTGGCGCCAGAGCCGAGTGCGAGCGCGATTGCCGCCAAGGAGCCACCGAGGACTGCGACGAGCGCACAGACGAGCAGCAGGCGAGAAAGGGGCAGGCGGCGGAGGATGTTCATGACTGCGCGTCCATGGTCACGGGCCCTGAAGGCTTGAACGAGCCCGACTTCCAGGGTAGCGCCGGACCTTGGCGGCGCCTAAAGAGAGGCCTTCACCGAGCTGCCAGGAGGGCCCGTGGCATCGCTTCGATCGACCGTCCGGCGCCGCCAGGCGATATGTTCTCGCGCGCATGGTCATCGTCATCGTCCTCAGCTGGGTCCTGCTGGGCCTCGGCGTGTTCTTCGTCGCGATGCGCGGCGGCCCGCGCGGCGCGCGCCAGTCGCTGCACACCGAATCGAAGGTCAGCCGGCGCTCTGTGACGGCCGGCGTGATCGTGCTGTTCGCCTTCGGTCTCGCCGTGCCGGCGATCGTGCTGGCGTTCAACGGCGACCACAAGGCGAGCGTGGGCGTCGGCGGCGTGCACCTGAACGCTGGCGAGCAGAAGGGCCGCGAACTCTTCGCCAAGTCCTGCGCCGTCTGTCACACGCTGGCGGCGACCAAGTCGGTCGGGCAGATCGGCCCGAACCTCGACGTTCGCGTCGGCGCCGACATCTCGACGCCGGCCGGGCGCAAAGCGCTCGTGCTGAGCGCGATCGGCGAAGGCCGCGCGCGCGGCCTCGGGCAGATGCCGGCCCTGCTCTACCAGGGCAAGGAAGCCGAAGACGTCGCCAACTTCGTCGCGGCCGTAGCGGGACACTGAGCGTCCGGCAGCAGTCTGGCCGCGGTGGCGCTTTAGCCAACCGTCGATACCGATCGGCGGGACCCGTCGATAAGGTCAGACGGGCATGACGGAGTCGCCGAAAACCGCGGAGGACGTCAAGGCGATCGTGGCGGAGCGGGAAATCCGCTTCATCCGCTTCTGGTTCACCGACGTCCTTGGTCAGTTGAAGTCGTTCTCGATCAACGTCGAAGAGCTCGACGACGCGTTCGAGAACGGCATGGGCTTCGATGGCTCCTCGATCACGGGCTTCAATGCGATCGAGGAGTCGGACATGATCGCGATGCCCGATCCGGCGACGTTCGCGGTCCTGCCGTGGCGCCCGGAGGAGCAGGGCGTGGGCCGGATGTTCTGCGACATCGTCACGCCGGAGCGCACGCCCTACGAGGGCGACCCGCGCCATGTGCTGCGGCGCGCGCTCGAGCGCGCCCACGGGATGGGCTTCGAGGTCTTCAACGTCGGCCCCGAGCTCGAGTACTTCCTGTTCAAGGACTCGCGCTCGACGGAGGTGCTCGACGAAGGCGGCTACTTCGACCTGACGACGCTCGACGCCGGCTCGGACGTGCGCCGCGAGACGGTGCTCGCGCTCGATCAGCTCGGCATCCACGTGGAGTACACCCACCACGAGGTCGGCCCCTCCCAGCACGAGATCGACATGCGCTACGCCGACGCGATGAAGATGGCCGACGACTGCATGACCTACCGCATCACGGTCAAGGAGTACGCGATGAAGTACGGCTGGCATGCGACGTTCATGCCGAAGCCGCTGTTCGGCGAGAACGGCTCGGGCATGCACACGCACCAGTCGCTGTTCAGCGGCGGGCGCAACGCGTTCTATGACGCCGAGGACCAGTACTTCCTCTCCGACGTCGGCAAGGCGTTCATCGCGGGACAGCTCAAGCACGCGCGCGAGATCTGCTCGATCTTCGCCCAGTGGGTCAACTCCTACAAGCGTCTCGTGCCGGGCTTCGAGGCGCCGACGTATGTCGCCTGGTCGCGGCGCAACCGCTCGGCGCTCGTGCGCGTGCCGCTGTATCACCCGGGCAACGAGAAGGCCACGCGGATGGAGTTGCGCTGCCCCGATCCGGCGTGCAATCCCTACCTGACGTTTGCTGCGCTCTTGCAGGCGGGACTCGAGGGCATCGAGAAGGGCTATGAGCTGCCCGAGCCGATGGAGAAGAATCTCTACCACCTCTCCGGCGAGGAGCGCCGGCGCCTCGGTGTCGAGCAGTTGCCCGAGAGCCTCGGCGAGGCGATCGAGCTGACTGCGCAGTCAGAGCTCGTCCTGCGCACGCTCGGTGAGCACATGTTCAACCGCTACGTCGAGATCAAGCGCCAGGAGTGGGACGACTACCGCGTGCAGGTCACGCAGTGGGAGCGCGACCGCTACCTGGCGATTCTCTGAGCGGTCCTCACGCGCCAGAGTCGGGCGTGCCGCGTTTGCTGTAGACCGCCGCGTGGACCTCCTTGGTGAGCTTCGCGACCTCTCGCGTTAGCTCCGTGTTCTGGGCGAGCATCTGTGAGTGCTGCTCGGCGAGGCGCTTGTCCTGCTCGAGCATCTCGACTTGACTCGCCTCAAAGCGTTCGGAGCGCTTGGCCTCCAACTCGCGGTGCGCCTGCAGCGCTTCGTCGTGTGCGTGGTCGCGATCGGCCTGGCGCGTCTGAGCGAGCAAGATCAGCGGCGCGGCATAGGCTGCCTGCAAGGAGAACAGCAGGTTCAGGGCGATAAACGGGTACTTGTCCCAGGCGATCGTCCCGGTGATCGCGAGCGCGTTGAGCAGAATCCACAGCGCGACGATGGCCGTTTGCCCGAGGATGAACCGGGGCGTTCCGAAGAAACGCGCGAAGCGCTCTGCGAGGACACCAAAGCGGTCGCCGCCGAACGGACGGTGATGATCGGGAGCGAACTTGGCGGCGGCGTCCTCGCTCGTCATAGGCAGGGTCTTCGGTCAGTGCGGCCCGCCTCCTGCCTGACGCCGAAAGCAATGGCGGCGTCTTTCTAACTACCGGCGCTTGACTGCGCGCGGCCAGGCACTGCGCAGGCGATCGGCCGCGCGGGGGAGAGGTACCAGTGCATGACCTGCAGCAGGTGCCCGAACGAGCTCGGGTGGCGCGGTGCGATCTCGGCGAGCAGGCGCAGCACGGAGACGGCGTGACGCTCGTAGCGCTCCTCGCCGGTTAGTTGGGAAAGGCGCAACAGGGCCATCGCGGCGCTCGAGCCGCCTGCCGGGATCGGCGAGTCCTCGAGGTCCTTGCGCCGCGCGATCAGCGGCTGCTGGTCGGCGGCCGTCGAGAAGAAGCCGCCGCGCTCGAGGTCTGAGAAGCGCTCGATCGTCGCGTCGGCGAGCGTCAGCGCCTCGGTGAACCAGCGCTCATCGCATGTCGTTTCGAACAGCACGAGCAGTGCCTCGAGCAGGTAGGCGTGATCCTCCAGGTAGGCTCCGATCTTGGCCTGGCCGTTGTTGTAGGTGCGCAGCAGCCCTCCCTGCTCGTCGCGCAGGTCGCGCAGGATGAACTCGGCGCACGACACGGCCACGCCAAGCAGCTGCTCGGCCAGCGCCGGATCGATGACGTCTCCGTCGCGCAGCGCCGCGCCGGCCTCGGCCAGCGCGCAAATCATCAGTGCGTTCCACGACGTCAGTCGCTTGTCATCTAGCCCCGGGCGCACGCGCTTGGTGCGCTCTGCGAGCAGATGCTCGCGGATGCGCTGCAGCGTGGCGCTGTCCAGGTCCCCGTCGGGTTCGCGCGGCCCTTGCAGCACATTCAGCCCAGGCTCGGGGTGGTGGGGGTCTGAGAAGTTGCCCTGCTCGGTGGCGCTGAAGCGCTCGATTGCCGCATCTGCATCCTCGCCGAGCGCCTCGCGCAGCTCAGCGACCGTCCACACGTAGTAGCGGCCCTCGACGCCCTCCGAGTCGGCGTCGAGCGCCGAGTAGAAGCCGCCCTCGGGGCCGCGCATCTCGCCCAGAGCCCAGCCGAGCGTGTCGAGGCAGACGTCGAGTAGGCGGCGCTCGCCGAAGCGCTGCCAACCGTGCAGGTAGGCGCGCGCGAGCAGCGCGTTGTCGTAGAGCATCTTCTCGAAGTGCGGCACCGTCCAGGAGCGGTCGACGCTGTAGCGGGCGAAGCCGCCGCCGATCTGGTCGTGGATGCCGCCGGCCGCCATCGCGCGCAGCGTGGCGAGCGTCATCTCGCGCTCGCCACGCAGCATCAGGAACTCGAGCGCCGAGGCGTGGGGGAACTTGGGCGCCGCGCCGAAGCCGCCGTCGTGGCGGTCGAAGGACTCGCGCAGCCGCTCGACGGCGATCGTCAGCGCGGGCTCGTCGATCGGCTGCGCGGAGGGCTCGAGCAGCGCGCCGCCCGACAGGCGCTCGCGCAACTGCTCGCCGCCGGCGCGGATCTCATCGCTGCGCTCGCCCCACGCCTCGGCGATCGCCTGCAGCACCTGCGTCCACGCCGGCATCCCGTGTCGCGGCTCCGGTGGGAAGTAGGTCCCGCCGTAGAACGGCAGCTGCTCGGGCGTGAGGAACACGTTCAGCGGCCAGCCGCCCTGGCCGGTCATGCCCTGCACGGCCTCCATGTAGAGAGCGTCCACGTCCGGCCGCTCCTCGCGGTCGACCTTCACGCAGACGAACTCCTCGTTCATCAGCGCCGCCGTCTGCTCGTTCTCGAAGGACTCGCGCTCCATCACGTGGCACCAATGGCACGAGGAGTAGCCGATCGAGACGAGCAGCGGCTTGTCCTGCTCGGCGGCGCGCCGCAGCGCTTGCTCGCCCCACGGCAGCCAGTCGACCGGGTTCTCGGCGTGCTGGCGCAGGTAGGGCGAAGTCTCCTCGGCGAGTGCGTTGGTCATGCTCCGGCCAGCCTAGTACTGCCGCCCCGCAAGGCATTGGCCGCTCGCGCCGGGATCAATCGCAAGCGTCTCGCCGTCGCGGCCTCGCTCAGAGCAGGCCGTGCGAGCCTTCGCGCACGAGGCCCGGAAGGGGCAAGCGCGTGCGCTTGGGCCATTCGCTTTCGCCGGCGCTCGTGCGCGAGAGCTTGACCTTGGTCAGGCTCACGTTGAAGCGCCTGCCGCCGAGCATGCCCGTGACGCGTTTGTCTGACGAGAGCCTGACGCTGCCGGGCGCTGCGCTGCCGCCTGAGATGCGGATCGTGGCCGGCTGAAGTTCGTGGTTCTTCACCGGGAACGTCCCGCTCAGTTTTACGCCGGTCACGAAGGAGAAGTTCCGCAGCGTCGCCGCCGAAGAGGTGAGCTTGGCGTAGCCGCCGCGTAGCCCGCCGAAGCTCGATCCGCTCGGCAGTTCCTGCTCGGCCTGGAGCGTCGCCGCCACGACCTGGCGGTCGAGATCGACGATCGCGTCGAGCACCGCCGTCAGCGTGCGCCCCGGCTTGCCAGCGAGGCCCGCCGGTGAGTGCAGGTAGGCGAGCTTGCGCGGCGCCACTGGCGTTGGCGCGAAGATGTCGCTCGTCGTCGTGCACGGCTGCACGGGCGTGCTCGTGAAGAAGGCGGCGACCGCCGTCTGCGCGCATCCGCTGAAGTCGCTGCCGAGCACCGAGTGCCCGGTGTAAGGGACCGTGAGCACCTGTGCGTCGGGGATCATCGCGGCGACCGCCTTGGCGCCGGAGGTCGGCGTACGCAGGTCCTGCTCACCCGAGAGGATCAAAGTCGGTACATTCGGCAGTGGGCTGGCGGCGGGCGGCGCCGGCGCCGCATCGGGCCAGGAGTCGCACACGGGCACGAGGCTGCTCTGCAGCGCCGTCGTCGTGTCGAACGGGTAGAAGTCGCTGCTCGGCAGGCCGTGTAGGGCGTTAATCGCTTCGGCGAGCTTGGCCTGTGAGGTGGCGGCGCGCTGCCACGGGAACAGTGTCTCCTCGCACGAGGTCGTGATGAACAGGGCATTATTTTCTTCTTCGTTGCCGACCCGTTCGCGTTCGGGCTTGGTCGGCACGCTTGGGACGAGGCCCTCGGCGATCAGGTTCAGGCGCAGCAATGGGTCGGGGTCGCCCTTCAGCGCCGAGTGCACGGCGGCGGGAAAGAGCGCGCGTAGCGCCGGGTTCAGATCGCCGGCCTGCAGGATGTCGAGCACGTCGAGCTCGCCCATCGACACCGAGTGGCGCCTGCCGGAACCGTCATATGCCGAGCCGCCGAGCCGGTGCTTGCGCAGGCGCGCCAGCAGCTTGGCGAGGTCGCCGACGGGGCTCGTCGTGATCCCTGCGCAGGCGGAGTTGGCGCACAGCTCGCTCAGCACCGGCGTGACCGCCTGCAGCCGGTCGATGCCGAACGCTTCGGGGCCCGAGCTCGGCACGATCGAGTCGAGCACGAGCGCTTCGACGTGCTGGGGGTAGCGTTCGGCGTACTCCAGCGCCACCTTCGTGCCGTAGGAGGTGCCGTACAGAACCAGCTTGCGGTAGCCCGCCGTGTGGCGGATCGACTCGATGTCTTCGACCGATTCCTGCGTCGTGAACGCCCCACGAGCCTGACCGATCTGCAGCGCACACAGTTCGATCAGCGAGCCGAGCGTGCTTTCCGTCGCCTTCTCGAGTGCGGCTTCATCGTTGAAGATCGGGCAGTTCAGCGGGCTCGCGTGACCTGTGCCGCGCTGGTCGAACACGAGCAGGTCGTGCGAGGTGAGCGCCGGTGCGATCGCCGCGGCGAGCTGTTCGCCGAGCGGGTTGGCCGCCTGCCCCGGCCCTCCGGCGAGCGCGAGCACGGCGCTCTGGGTCTGGATCGTGCCGGCCGATTTACGCTCGATCGGCAAGACGATCGTGCCCGGCGCCTTGCCGCTGCGGTCAAGCGGCACCGGCAGCGAGGCACAAGAGAAGCCGGCGATGTTCGAGCACGGAGCGAACGGGAGCGCCGCTCCGGCTGACGTCGCAGTCGTCGCGGCGAGCAGGCACGCGGCGAACGGCACGGCGATCATCCAGGTGAGCGTTCGCCGTGGCATGCCGGCGAACGTTAGCGGCAGCCGTGGTCGAAGAGACCCGGTTGCAGGGGGATTCGCCATGATCCTCGGGCTACCCGCCCGGCTGAGCGCGAACCGGCGGCGCGATAGCCTCTACTCGATGGCGGGCGAACGCGAGATCGTCGACGCGGCGGGGGCGCCTGCCGCGGTTGGCCCCTATAGCCACGCTGTGCGCGCCGGCGGCCTGTTGTTCTGCTCCGGGCAGATCCCGTTGGACCCGCGCAGTGGTGAGCTCGTCGGCGACACGCCCGCCGAGCAGGCGCGGCGCTGCCTGGAGAACCTCAGCGAGGTCTGCGCGGCCGCCGGCACCTCGCTGGCGCAGGCCGTGCGCCTGACGATCTACACGACCCAGCTGAGCGCCTTCGCGGAGATCAACGAGGTCTACGCCTCGTTCTTTGAACAGGCCCCGCCTGCGCGGGCGGCCGTCGGCGTGGCTGAGCTACCGAAGGGCGCGCTCGTGGAGATCGACGCCGTAGTCGCCCTCTAGGGATCGCTGAGCGGCGCGAGACGCTCTAAGCGGCGCTGACGCTGAGCGGCTCGGACGCCTCACAGGCCGCGTCGAGCTCGGGCTCGGCGCCACGCAGGGCTTGTCCGAGCAAGCGCCACAGCGTCGCGCGCTCGTCTGAGTCGAGCGCCTTCAGCACGTCGTCCTCGATCGACTCCTGCCGGTGCTCGGCGTCGTTCAGCGCCTTCGCACCGACCGCCGTCAGGTCGACGAGGTGGCGGCGGCGGTCGCTCGGATCGCGGCGACGGCTGACGTAGCCGAGCTCCTCGAGCTCGTTGAGCAGCAGCACGACGTTGTTGGCGTCCATGCAGAGCGCCTCGGCGAGCTCCTGCTGGGGGCCGCTGTCGTGGTCGCGCACGTAGCTGAGCGACATCAGGTGGCGCATGTGCATGCCGAGCAGGTCCTCTGTGCTGCGCCTGTAGACCTGCTTGGCCAGGCGCGTCAGCAGGGCCATCGAACCAGGAGCACAAGGCCTCTCTGCACCCATCGCGGCGTATTTTACACCATTTCGCATCGCTTGTCACTATAGCAGCGATGTTAAATTTTAGATTGATCTTCCTTGTTATAAGGATGGTCCTTGCTATGGTGTCCCAGATCGCAACTGAAGGGAGCCACATGGCCACGATCATCGAACAGCTCGAGAAGAGAAATCCAGCCGGCCGCAGGCGCCGCCGTGCGGCACAACCAAGCGCTGTCGCGCCGGGCGGAAGTGCAGCGGAGTCGCCCGAGGCGCAGGTGCTGGAGCCCCGCGCGTCTGGGTCGCTCGCCGGCCGTCACGCCGACGCAGGGCTGACGGGCGCCGCGGCGGAGATCGCCACGAGGAGCGAGCGCCGTCGCTGGATCGCGCTGGCCGTGCTCTGCCTCGGCCAGCTGATGATGGTGCTCGACTCGACGATCGTCAACGTCGCGCTGCCCTCGATCCAGCACGACCTCGGCTTCTCCCAGGGCAACCTCACGTGGGTGCTCGACGGATACCTGATCACCTTCGGCGGCTTCCTGCTGCTGGCCGGGCGGTTGGGGGACCTCGTCGGTCGCAAGCGCGTGTTCCTCAGCGGGCTCGTGCTGTTCACGGTGGCCTCCGTGCTGTGCGGGATCGCCGACAGCCAGGGGCTGTTGATCGGCGCGCGCCTCTTGCAGGGCGTTGGCGGCGCGGTGGCCTCGAGCGTGATCCTCGCGATCATCGTCACCGAGTTCCCCGAGAAAAGGGAGCAGGCCAAAGCGATGGGGCTTTATGCCTTCGTCTCGGCCGGCGGTGGCTCGATTGGCCTGCTCGCCGGCGGCGTGCTCACGCAATCGCTGGACTGGCACTGGATCTTCTTCGTCAACGTGCCGATCGGGATCGTCGCCTTCGCGCTCGGCTCGCGGCTGATCGTGGAGAACGAGGGGATCGGCCTGAAGGGCGGCGTCGACTGGCTCGGCTCGGTGCTGATCACGCTGGCGACGATGGCCGGCGCGTTCGCGATCGTGAAGTCGAGCGAATACGGGCTCACGTCGGCGCGTACACTCGGCGTCGGCGGCGGCGCGCTCGTGCTGCTCGCCGCCTTCCTGTGGCTCGAGTCGCGCCTGGAGAACCCGATCATGCCGTTGCGGATCCTGCGTCTGCGCGCCTTGATGGGCTCGAGCCTCGTGCGCGGGTTCCTGATCACGGGCATGTTCTCGGCGTTCTTCCTCGGCTCGCTCTACCTCGAGCACGTGCTCGGCTACGACGCGATCAGCACGGGGCTGGCGTTCATGCCACTGACGATCGCCATCGCCGTCATGTCGATGGGCGTCTCGGCGCGAATCGTCGAGCGTTTCGGCGCGGTCAACACGCTGGCCGCCGGGCTCGTGGGGATCATCGTCGGGCTTGTGCTGCTCGCCACTCAGGGCGTGCACGCGAGTTACTTCCCTGGCCTGTTCTTCGCGTTCCTGGCACTCGGCCTCGGCGCCGGCGCATCGTTCCTGCCGCTCTTGACGATCGGCATGTCCGACGCGCCCAAGCGCGATGCCGGGTTGGCGTCGGGCATTGTCAACGTCTCGGTGCAGTTGTTCGGCGCGATCGGCCTCGCCACGTTGGGGACGATCGCGACTGACCACACCAAAGCGCTCAGCTCGAGCGGGCAGGCGCTGAACAGCGCGCTGACCGGTGGCTACCACCTGGCCTACGTTGTCGGCGCCGTCTGCGTGGCGGTCGGGATCGTCGCCGCCTTCATCACACTGCGCCCGCCGTCGCGCAGCGTGATGCAGGAGGTCGAGGAGCTCGAGGCCGACTTCGCCCGTGCGAGCGCCAGCGCTCAGACCGCCGAGCAGCTCGTCTGAGCCGTCGCCCGACGCGGCGCCCTCCACCGGGCGCTGCCCGCAGCCCGTCGCCCTCCCCCGGGGCGGCGGGTTGCTTACGCTTCGACTGGCTAGCTCTCCGCGCGCAGCAGCGCGCGCTTGATCTTGCCGCTCGCCGTCTTCGGCAGTTCGGGCGCGAAGTCAACGATGCGCGGGTACTTGTATGGCGCCGTTTCGCGCTTGACGTGCTCTTGCAGTTCGCGCACGAGCTCGGGGGAGGGGGTGTAGCCGTCGTTGCGCAGCACGACGATCGCGCGCACGACCGAGCCGCGCTCCTCGTCGGGAGCCGCGACGGCCGCCGCTTCGGCCACGGCCGGGTGGGCGACGAGCGCCGACTCGACCTCGAATGGGCCGATGCGGTAGCCGGAGGAGATGATCACGTCGTCGTCGCGTCCCTGGAAGCGCAGCCAGCCGTCCTCGTCCTGCTCGACCAGGTCGCCCGTGCGCCAGACCTCGCCGGTGCGCCGGTCATTGACCCTCCACGCGCCATCCTCGCCGCGCTGCACGTGCTCGCCGAGGTAGCCAAGGAAGAACGTCGGCACCGTACGCGGATTGGCCGTCAGCTCGCCGTCTTTGATCAGCAGCCCGATCCCAGGCAGCGGCTTACCCATCGACCCCGGCCTGGCCGGTTCGCCCGGCGGGGCGCCCGTCAGCTGGCCGGTCTCGGTTTGCCCATAGCCGTCGCGGATCTCCAGGCCCGTTGCCTCCCGCCAGGCGCGCAGCACCTCTGGGTTGAGCGCCTCGCCAGCAGCCACGAGGCCGCGCAGCTCGGGCATTGGCTGCAGCTGCGCGCGCTTGGCGATCACGCGGTACTCGGTCGGCGCCATGCAGAGCACATTGATGCGCTCGCGCGCTAGCAGTGCCAGGCGCTCCTGTGGGTCGAAGCGCCCGTCGTGCAGAAGCGCCGAGGCGCCCTGAAGCCATGGCGCGATGAACACGTTGCGCGCCGACTTCGACCAGCCGCTGGCTGCCGTGCACCAGACCAGCTCGCCGGCACGCGGCCCAAGCCAGCCTTTCGCCTGCAGACGCTGACCCTCGAGGTAGCGCTGACCATGAACGACGGCCTTCGGTTCGCCGGCCGTGCCGCTTGTGAACGTGATCAGGCACGGCTCCTGCTCTGAGAGCTCAGCGACCGGCGCCGGCTCGGCCTCGTACAGGCTCTCGTCCGGGATGAGCATGACCTCGCACTCGGGCGCCGCCGCCTCGAGCTCTGTGCGGTTGCGCTCGTCGGCGACGATCAGCGATGGGCGCACCGTGTCCAGGCGCATGCGCAGGTCTTTGGCACGCAGCTGCTCGGTGCACGGCAGCACGACGGCGCCGATGCGAAAGCACGCGACCATCGCAAACACCCACTCCGGGCGGTTGCCGATCAGCGTCATCACGACGTCGCCGCGGCCGATGTCGCGCCGGGCGAAGGCGCCCGCCATGCGCGCGCTGCGCTCGCTCACTTCGCGGAAGGTCCACTCGCGCCGCTCGCCCTCGCGCGTCAGCTCGAGCAGCGCCAGGCGCTGTGCGGGCATGGCTTCGACTACCTCGCCGGCGAAGTTCATGCCGGTATTCTCCCCTTACCAAGACAAAAACGACTTTGGAGCGCTAATCCGCATGGCCGTAGCTGCCCCGTACACCGAGAAGACCGACGAGCAAAAGGCGATCACCGAGATGGTGCGCCAGTTCGCCGACGAGCAGATCCTGCCGAACGCCGAGCACTACGACCACGAGGACTCCTTCCCCGAGCCGATTGTCGAGCAGATGAAGGAGCTCGGACTGTTCGGCGTGACGATCCCCGAGGAGTACGGCGGTATGGGGCTCGACCTGACGACTTACGCGATGATCGTTGAGGAGCTCTCGCGCGGATGGATCTCGATCTCGGGCGTGATCAACACGCACTTCATCGGCTCCTACCTGCTGATGAAGTTCGGCTCAGACGAGCAGCGCCAGAAGTACCTGCCGCGGATGGCCACCGGCGAGATTCGCGCGGCCTTCTCGCTGTCTGAGCCCGAGCTCGGCTCAGACGTGCAGGCGATCAAAACGAAAGCCGTCAAGACCGACGACGGTGACTGGGAGATCAACGGGCAGAAGATGTGGGTCACCAACGGCCTGCGCTCAGACCTCGTGTTCGTGCTCGTCAAGACCGACCCCGACGCGGAGAAGGCCTACAAGGGCATGACCTGCTTCATTGCCGAAAAGGAGGCCGGCGCGCACGAGAACACTGGCGCCTACGCCGGACTCAACGTGCCGCCGCAGCTGCGCAAGATGGGCTACAAGGGTGTCGAGTCCACGGAGCTCGTGTTCGACGGCTACCGCTGCCCCGCCGAGAACATCCTCGGGGGGGAGGAGGAGGGCCTGAACAAGGGCTTCCCGCAGATGATGGACGCGCTCGAGGTCGGCCGCGTGAACGTCGCCGCGCGCGGCGTTGGCATCGCCCAGCGCGCGCTCGAGCTGGGCCTGCGCTACTCCCAGGAGCGCAAGACCTTCGGCAAGCCGATCTCAGAGCACCAGGCGATCCAGTTCAAGCTCGCCGACATGGCCACGCAGGTCAACGCCGCGAGGCTGATGACGTTGCGTGCGGCACGGCTGAAGGACGCCGGCGAGCGCTCTGACCTGGAGGCCGGGATGGCCAAGCTGTTCGCCTCCGAGGCCGGGCGCTTCTGCGTGGAGGAAAGCTTCCGCATCCACGGCGGCTACGGCTACTCCAAGGAGTATGAGATCGAGCGCCTCTATCGCGACGCGCCGCTGCTGTTGATCGGCGAGGGCACCTCCGAGATCCAGCGCATGGTGATCGGCCGCAAGCTACTGCAGCGGCATAAGATCTGATCCGATGGCAGAGGATGCGAAGGCGCTGATCGAACTCGGCACGAGACGCTTCATCGAGGAGGTGCCGGCGCTCGCGCCGATCAAGCTCGTCGTCGGCGTCGAACTGCGCGGGCGCGGCGACGTACAGCACTTCCGCCTGGAGATGCCGGACGTGAAGGTGACCAAGGGCCCCGCCGCCGACGCGCGCGTGCGCCTGGACATGCGCCGCGAGTTCTTCAACGTGATGGCGCGCGAAGGCAAGGTGCCCGACTGGGTCGAGGCCTTCGCCTACGGTCAGGCCAAGGCGACGGGACCCGAGCAGATCCTCAAGCTGATCGTCAACGTCGTCGAGCGCCAGCAGGAGCGCGAACGCACGCGCAAGGCGCGCAAGCCCGCCTGAGCAACCACTCGCTGCAGCCGGCGAGGGCGTCTAGTGGTAGGAGGTCAGCTGCTGCGCGAGGAACGCCAGCGAGCCGAGCAGGAACAAGCACATCACTATGAGCGAGAAGTTTTCGTTCATGGCTCGACGTTCACGATACAGCGCCGGTGCGCGGCCCGCCAGGCGAGGTCGCGCGCGGCACCGTTGGCGCCGATATCGGGATAATCGATCGATGTCCGATTCGAAGACACTCGGGGCCGAGTTCGCGCACGCACTCGCCGAGAGGGACGCGCCACGCCTGAGCCGGCTGTTCGCGCCGGAGCTCGACTTCCGGGCGATGACGCCGAACAGGACGTGGCAGGCGCACGATGCCGACGGCGTGCTCGAGATCGCGTTCGGCCACTGGTTCGAGGACAGCGACCGGATCGACTCGCTCGAGCGAGTCGAGACGGACAGCTTCGCCGACCGCGAGCGGGTCGGCTACCGCCTCGCTGTCAGCAACCCCGAAGGTCGCTTCCTGGTCGAGCAGCAGGCGTACCTGTCCGAGGGCGAGGGCGAAGGCGCGGGCAAGATCGCGTGGATGCGCATGCTCTGCTCCGGGTACCGCCCGGCCACGGATCGCTAGCGTCGACTCGCAGTCGGCGCCGGGCCCTGCGCGGCCCGGGCCGCGCTCAGAGCGTCGCGCCGTCGTCGTAGAGCTTGATGATCTTCACCGTGCCGTCGGGCGCGGCGTCGAGACACAAGCGGCAGAGCACGCACTCGTCGAGGTTCTTCTCCACGAGCTCGAGCGTGCCGTTGCCGTTCTGCGCGTAGATGTCAACCGGACAGGCCTCGGTCAGCTTGCGCGCGAGCTCGGTGTCGGCCGCGGCGGCGTCGTCAACCTCGACGGCGATGAAGAGGGCGTCCTTCCTCATGCCCCGCCCCGCTCCGCGATCTTCGCCTTGACGAGATCGGGAATCTCGTCGATCCGCTGCACGACGGGGATGCCGGCCGCCTCCAGGCGGGCGATCTTCTCGGTCGCTGAGTCCTCCTTGCCCTCGACGATCGTGCCCGCATGGCCGAAGGACATGCCCTGCATCTCCTCGTCGTCCATGAACTTGCCGGCCATGAAGGCGATGATCGGCAGGCGCGAGTCGTTGTCCTTAACCCACTGCGAAAGCTGTGCCTCCATGCGGCCACCGGGCTCGGTGTAGATCACGATCGCTTGGGTCTGCTCGTCGGCCTCGAAGAACGGCATCAGCTCGGCGTAGGTGGAGCCGATGATCGCGTCACCGCCGATCGAGACCGCTGTGGAGACGCCGAGGCCCGCCGCCGTCAGCGTGGAAGAGATCTCGGTGGTCATGCCACCGGAGCGGCTCATCACACCGATCGCACCAGGTTGGTAGGCCACGGCCGCGTTGCGCGCCGGGCCACCGATGCCGCCCATCTTCGCGACGCCGGGGACGATCACGCCGAGGCAGTTCGGGCCGATGATCCGTGCGCCCTTGGCATCGGCGAGCTCGACCATCATCGCGACATCGCGGCGCGGGATCCGCTCGGTGACGATCACGATCGTCTTGATCCCGGCGTGCAGCGCCTCAAAGACGGCGTCTCGCGTGCCTGCCGGCGGGACGGTGACGACCGAGCCGTCTGGCACGACGCCGCCGTTGTGCTCGACGACCTGCTCGACCGTGTCGAAGACAGGAACACCGTGGACCTCACGCCCCTTGCGCCCGGGCGTCACGCCACCGACGATCTTTGAGCCGTAGTCGAGACACTCGCGTGTGAGGTTGACCGCCTCGCGCCCGGTGATGCCCTGGATGATGAAAGTCGTGTCCTGGTTGATGAGGATCGACATCGCTAGGCCGCGGCTCCCTGGATCTTGGCGACGGCCCGGCCGGCGGCCTCCCACAACGAGACCGAGCGGTCGCAGTACTCGATCCCGTAGCGGTCGAGGATCTTGAAGCCCTCCTCCTCCCACGCGCCCGGGATGCGGAAGATCGCGATCGTCTCGCCAGGGTCCTTGCCGAGCTCCAGGCAGGCCTTGATCACGCCGCGGGCGACGATGTCCACACGCGTGTTCGAGACGATCGACATCATCACCGCGATCTTCTCGACGCCGTCTTTCTGCAGGACCTGCTTGGCCAGTCCGCAGGCCTTGGCGACGGAGGGATTGCCGCCGATCTCGGAGTAGTTGGCCGGATCGCCGCCCTGCTGGCGCACGGCGTCGGTGAGCGTCAGCGATCCGCCGCCTGCTCCGATCACCAGGCCGATGTTGCCGTTGAAGCCGGTGTCCTTGCCCTGGATGACGCCACGGTGGTCGGCCGCGTCGATCGCCTTGACAGCCTCTTCGAAGGGGGTGGGAGTGTGACCCTCGCGCGTGCCCTCGTCCTCACCGATGCCCAGGGCCTTGATCAGGCCCCTCTGGCGGGGCATGCCCTCGTCCTCCATCTCCATGTGCGCGTCGAGCGCCACGAACGAGCCGTCCTTCAGCTCCGCCAGCGGGTTGATCTCGGCGAGCGTCATGTCGTTGTCGAGGAACAGCCGGGCCAGACGAGCGAGTACCGGGGTCGCGCGCTGCAGCGCCTTGCCGGTGACCCCGGCTGCGGCGATCACCTGCTTGGCCTGGAAGTCGGAGAAGGGTTCGAGCGTGGAGAAGTGGCCGCGACCGACATGGTCGGGGTGCTCCTCGGCGACCTGCTCGATGTCGATCCCGCCCATGTCGCTGAACAGCATCAGCGGCTTCTTCGCCGTGCCGTCCCAGACGACGCCGGCGTAGTACTCCTGTGCGACTTCGGCCTTCGGGTCAACGAGCACGCCGCGCGGCATGTGGCCGCCGATCTCCAGCTGCAGGATGTCCTTCGTGTAGTCCTCGGCTTCGGCCGGCGTGTCGGCGAACTTGACGCCGCCTGCCTTCATCCGCCCGCCGGAGAGCACCTGTGACTTGATCACCGTCGGGCCGCCGATCCGCTCGGCGATCTGCGCCGCCTCGGCCGGATCGGTCGTGAAGCCGTAGTCGGTGACGGGGATGCCCGAGCGCTTGACGATCTCGCGCGCCTCGAACTCGAAGAACCTCATTTGCTTGACCTCATGCGGCCGGGAAGCCTATACGCCGACGTTGGGCGGCGACTTCAAGCGGCGGCCGGGGCGGGGGCGAAGCCGTAGGCCTCGGCCAGCTCGGGGTCCTTCTTGGCGAGCATTTCTGCGAGGTTGACCATCACCTTGCACTGCTTCCACGTCGCATCGTCCTGCATCTTGCCGTCGATCATGTGCACGCCGCGCCCGTCCGGGATCGCCTCGATCACCTTCTTCGCGAACGCCACCTCCTCGGGCTCCGGCGAGAAGACCTTCTTCGCGATCGAGATCTGGCCCGGGTGCAGCGACCACGCGCCGACGCAGCCGAGCAGGAAGGCGGCGCGGAACTGCGTCTCGCAGCCCTCGGCGTCGGAGATGTCGCCGTAGGGGCCGTAGAAGGGGAGTGCGCCGACCGACGTGCACGCGTCAACCATGCGCGCGATCGAGTAGTGCCACGGGTCCTGCTGGTAGGAGGGACGTGGGGCGTCGGGGTTCTCGGGATCGGGGTCGGCGATCGTGCGGTAGCCGGGGTGCCCGCCGCCGACGCGCGTCGTCTTCATCCGCCGCGACGCCGCCAGGTCTGCCGGACCGAAGCTCATCCCCTGGATCCGCGGCGAGGCGCTCGCGATCTCCTCCAGGTTGGCCACGCCCTGCGCCGTCTCCAGCACGCAGTGGATCAGGATCGGACGCTGCACCCCCGCCTTCGCCTCGAGTTGCGCCAGCAGGCGGTCGGCGTAGTGGATGTCCCACGGCCCCTCGACCTTCGGGATCATGATCACCTCGAGCTTGTCGCCGATCTCGGTGACGAGCTGCGTCAGATCGTCGAGCACGTACGGCGAGGCCAGCTCGTTCACGCGCGTCCACAGCGCCGTGTCGCCAAGCTCCATCTCCTTGCCGACCTTGATCAGCCCGGCGCGCGCTGCCTCCTTCTTTTCAAGCGGCACCGCGTCCTCGAGGTTGCCGAGCAGGATGTCCACCTTCGGCGCCAGATCAGGCGTCTTCTCGACCATTTTCGGGTTCGAGAAGTCCATGAAATGAATCATCCGGGACGGCTTGAAGGGGATCTCACGCGCCGGCTCCGGGGCGTCGATCGCGAGGGGCTTGAGGAAGTCGCGGGGGTTGCGCAAGTCGGCTCTCCTGGGTCTGCGGTCGGGTCTGCGGTTTGGACGCGATGCCTTGATCGCTGTGCAGTGAACGCTATCGGCTCGGCTGGGCGGGGGCCGTCAGAACTCCGGTGCCGGGCGAACGTGGAGGCTGGCGGCTACGCCGGGTTCGCGGCAGCCCAGGCCGCGATCTCGCGCGAGCCATCGATCACGGCCCCGTCGTCGAGCACGAGCGTGGGCACCTCGAAGTTGCCAGTCAGGCGCTTGACGTGGCGCCTGCCGCCGAACAGCGGGTCGGTGCGGTAGCAGCCGTACGTTCGCGACACCTTCGGCGAATGACCCGCCGCGACGAGGGCCTTGTGAGCACGGGCGCAAGCGTGTCGCTCGGCTGGTCCGAACGTGCCGTAGCAGACGTACAGCGTCACGCGCCGATCGTACTCGCTGCCTTGAACGCCTCGCCTACTTCGTGAGACCCGCAGCCGCGAACGCCGCCTGCTCGTCGTAGAACTCCCTGAAGCGCAAGATCTTCCCGCCCCGGATCGTGACGATCGAGTAGTGCTGGGAGCTAACCGCCGCTCCGCTTGTGGATCCACGTGCGTATTCTCGCCCGACCACGAGCACGTCCTCGCCGCAGTCGATGAACCGCTCCGCTTCGTAGCCGAACTCGTCGAAGTGCTCGAGCCATTGCTCGAAGGACTCCTGCACGCCGGCGTGGCCGCGGTACACCTTCCCGTCGGCTCGCTGGGGGTCCTCGACCCATTCGATCTCAGGGTCACAGGCCTGTGCGATCAGCTCGGGCAACGCGGCCAGCAGCGTCTGCTTGTCGGTACCTGCAGCTCCGGCGTACAGGGCTTCGACTACTGCCAGGGTCTGCTCTGACATTGCTCGAGCAGTATCCCCAAATCGGGCTCATCTTGGCTGCGGGATACTGCCCGGGCGATGTACGGGAAGCCCGCCATTGGCGACCAGGCCGGGTAGACGATGGGCCGGGAGCGTGTGGAGATCGTCAAGCGCGCGATGGACGCCTTCAACAGGGTCAACATCGAGCTCTTCACCGCGTTCACGACAGCGGACTTCGAGTGGTCTCCGTCGATGGTCGCCATCGAGGGACAGGTGTTCCGGGGAAGCGAGGGTATCCGCGCATACTTCGCGAGCCTGAGCGATTCCTGGAAGGAGTTTCTAATCATCCCGGGGACGTTCCGCGACGTCGGCGACGCCGTAATCATGCTCGGGGGGCTCAGGGGACGCGGACAGAACAGCGACGTCACGGTCGATTCGTCGCTGGGCATGGTCATCGAGCTCCGGGGCCGGAAGCTCTCACGGATACGGGGCTTCCTCGATCATGGCGAAGCGCTGCGAGCAGCCGGAGCAGCCGAATAGACGGCGGTAGCCAACTACTATGCTGGCGCGCGATGCGCGACCTGTATCGCGTAATCGAGCAACTAAGCAAACGTCGAAACGCTAGGAACCCATGAGCGAGACGAAGACCGTCGAGACCGAGCAGGCCGCACGCGAGGCGAGCGGCGCCCACCCGTACGGCCGCTACCTCGAGGAGTTCGAGGTAGGCGCCATCTACAAGCACTGGCCGGCCAAGACTGTCACCGAGTCAGACGATCACCTGTTCTGTCTGATCACGATGAATCACCACCCGCTGCACCTCAACGACGTATACGCGGCCAAATCGCAGCAGGGCCGCAACGTCGTCGTCGGTCCGCTCGTCTACTCGCTCGCGCTCGGCATGTCCGTCTCGGATGTCAGCGGCAAGGCGATCGCCAACCTCGCGACCGAAGAGCTCAAGCACCCGGCTCCCGTTTTCCACGGCGACACGCTGTTCTGCGAGTCCGAGGTGCTCGAGAAGAAAGAGTCCAAGTCCAAGCCCGATCGTGGCACGGTCAAGGTGCACACGCGCGTGCTCAACCAGGATGGCGTGCTCGTCGCCG
>CAVYSO010000002.1:0-1767458 GCA_963771255.1 uncultured Solirubrobacteraceae bacterium
GACGATCTTGCCCCCGTGCGGCGCTTCGCCCTGGCTGTGCCCTCCCGCGGTTGGGTCCATGCTGGAAATACGTTTCGGGGGGCGATCCGGATCACCTTGCGAGTTCTGCGGAGCGATATTAATCGAATTCTCACGATTCGGCCGCGGCGAAACATCTGGTCGCCGGCTTGCAGCCGCAGCGGCTTCGGAGAACTGCTTAGGTGCGGGACTGACGCGTGCTCGGGGTACTCGGCACGCAGCCAGTCGACGGTCGCCTGCAAACCGGTCGCGTAGTCCACTCGCGGCTCCCAGCCGAGCAGCTCTCGCGCCTTGCGGTTGCTGAAACTCTGGTTCCTGCCCAGCACGTGCACGGCCTGCCTCGACAGCAGCGGCGGCAGGCTCAGGCGCGTGGCTCTGTGCACCAGCCGGTAGCCGTGCTCAAGCGAGAAACCGATGCCGTTGGCCGCCCAGTACGGCAGGCTCCACCTGACCTGCGAGCAGCCCAGGCCGTCGGCCAGGCCGTCGGTGAACTCCTTCCACGTGATGTCCAGGCCGTCGCGTGGCGTTGAAGGCCTGGCCGGGCGCCGCCTCGTGCCGGAGCGCGAGCAGCGCGGCGTCGACGAGGTTGTCGACGTAGCAGAGCCCGGCGACCGCGCGACCGCGATCGACCAGCAACATGTTCCCGCCGCGCATGGCCCGCGCGATCTCGCCGACGACCTCCGTCGAGCGCGGCCCGTAGACGGTGGCCGGGCGCAGGATCACGGTGTCCAGCGCATGCGCCTCCCCCGCGCGGCGGACCTCGCCCTCGGCTGCCAGCTTCGTCTGCGCGTACCAGTTGCGGAAGCGCGTGGCGGCGTAGGTCTCGTCGATCGCCGCGTGCGCCGGGATAGCCGTAGACGTCGGTGGTGCTGAAGTGGATGAAGCGCTCCACGGACGCGTTCGGCGGAGGCCTGAAGCATGTTGCGCGTGCCCCCCACGTTGATGCCGGCGATCTCCTTCGCGGTGAGCCCAGTCCGACACCAGCGCGCCGCAGTGGAGCACGTAGCGGCAGCCCTCCGCGGCGCGGGTCAGCGAGCCGGCGCTCTCGAGGTCGCCGACGGCGATCTCCACATCGAGCTTGTCGAGCAGCGAGGTGTCGCTGCTCGCGCGCACGAGGCAGCGCACCTGGTAGCCGTCCTGCACCAGGCGCTGGGCCAGGTGTCCGCCGATGAACCCGCTCGCGCCCGTGACGAGGCAGGCGTGGTCGCGCGACGAATCGATCGGCGTGCCGCGAAACGGCGACAGTCGCCGGCCGGCGACCGCGCTGCGGTGCAGGCCGGCGGCGCAGCCGCGCCGTGGCGATGTCGCGCACCACGCCCCAGTTCTTGCTGGCCGCGCCATGGCAGTCGGCGAGCACCGCGTCGAGCGCGCCGAGGAAGCCTGCGCCTCGGGCTCCGAGAGCGTGAGCGGCGGCAGCAGCTTGATCACGTCGTTCTTGCCGGCCGCCATCGTGATCACGCCGTGGTCGCGGTGCAGCGGGATCACGATCAGCTGCGGGAACAGGCCCTCGCTCGCCAGGTGGATCAGGCGCCAGTTCACGCGCGCGACCCGAGAGCTGGGCGCGCCCAGCTCGATCCCGATCATCAGCCCACTGCCGCGGACCTCCTTGACCATCTCGTAGCGCTGCTGAAGCTCGGCGAGCCCGTCGAGCAGCACGCTGCCCATGCGCGCGGCGTGCTCGACGAGGCCGTCGCGCTCGATGATGCGCAGCGTGGCGAGGCCCGCGGCCATCGACAGGCGGTTGCGTCCGTAGGTCGACTGATGCACGTAGGAGCGCTCGAGCGTCCCACCGCCTTCTGGAAGATCTCGCGCGTCGTGACCATCGCCGCGACCGGCATGTAGCCGCCGCTGAGCGCCTTGCCGACGAGCACGAAGTCCGGCTCGAGGCCCCAGTGCTCGAGGGCGAACAGCTTGCCGGTGCGCCCGAGGCCCGGTCTGGATCTCGTCGGCCACGAACAGCGTGCCGTAGCGCCGGCACAGCTCCTGCGCGGCCTTCAGGTAGCCAGGCGGCGGAAGCGTGACCATGCGGCCCTGGATCGGCTCGACGATGAAGGCGGCCACGTCCTTCGCGCGCAGCTCCTTCTCGAGCCGCGCGAGATCGCCGAACGGCACGCGCTCGCAGCCCGGGAGCAGCGGGCCGAAGCCCTCCTTGAAGAACTCGTCGCCGACCAGGGAGAGCGGCCCCAGCGTCACGCCGTGGAAGCTGTTGTCGCAGGAGATCAGCCGCGGCCGGCCGGTGGCCGCGCGCGCGAACTTCATCGCCGAGTCGACCGCCTCGGCGCCCGTGCTCGCGAAGAACACCGCGTCGAGCCCGTCCGGCAGCCGCTCGGTCAGCGCCTCCGCGAGCATGCCGGCCAGCACCGAGTAGTGGATCTGCACCCCGTCGGCGAGGTCCGCGGCGAGCGTGGCCTCGCAGCACCTCGCGCACGCCGGGATGGTTGTGGCCGAGGCTCGCGAAGCCCTCGCCGGTGTGGAAGTCCAGATGCGCGCGGCCCGTCGGCGTCGTAGAGATAGGAGCCCCTGCGCCGACACGTAGTCCTTGTCGAAGCCGAGGATCCGCAGCACGTCGACGAGCGAGGGATCGAGATGGCGCGCCGCGAGCTCGAGGGTCTCGGCGCGCGCGCCTGGCGTCGGCCACTACGCCGAGGCCGTCGTCGGGATCGCTGGCGGGGGCGGCTTGTTCGGGGCGGATGCTCATGGTGGGGATCTCAGCTGTCCGGGCGCGTGGGCGTCCGCAGCGAGCGCGTAGTTTGACGGGCGAGCGCGAGCGTCGACGCACCGCGGGTCGCTGAGTGCGGCGTGAGACGCCGGCGCAACCGCCGAGGCCGGGGCGGGCAACCTCAGGCCGGGCTCGGTTCGTGCCGATCCTTGGACGTGTCCAATCACTTCGAGGAGCTGATCGAGCACGCGGCGGCGCTTTGCGACGCGGGCGAGTTCGACGAGGCGAGCGGCCTGCTCGAGCGGGTGGTCGAACGCGATCCTGCGGACTGGAGGGCACGGAGTCTGCTCGCGCGCGCGGAGCTCGGGGCGGAGCGCTACGAGCAGGCTGTGGATCAGGCCGCTAGAGCGTGCAGGTTCAGCGGCCATGGCACGCTCCCTCATCTAGTTGCGAGTTTCGCGCTCGATCGCCTGGGGCGCTCGCAGGAGGCGGTCCGGCATGCCCGCGAGGCGGTGCGGATCGACCCTTTCGACTGGCGTGCGCTCGACCGGCTCGCCGTGCTCCGGGCGCGCGAGGGCGCCGACAGCCCGGAGGTTCACGAGCTGATCGAAAGGATGCTGGCATTGGCGCCAAGGGAACCCGAAGCCCATCTGACGGCGGGACGCGCGGCCGCAGCTGCGGAGGACCGAGCAGGCGCGCAGCGCGCATTCCGAAGGGTGCTCGAGCTGGATCCAGGAAATGCTGCCGCGCAACACGCGCTCGCCGGCCTGCGCCTGCGTCGCCGCGTGAACGATCCCGCCGTGCTCGCCGCCGCGGCGGCCGGGTACTCGCGGGCTGCCCGCGCCGACCCCGAGGCGGGGCGGAGCCGCGCGGCCGTCGAGGCGCTCCTGCGGGTGTTCCTCTCGAAAACCGCCTACCTGCTGCTGATCGACGCCTATGCCGTCGGCCGGCTCAGCGCGAAATCGGGCGGGGCGGTCGCGAGGCTGCTGCCGCTCCTGGTTCTGACGATCCCCGCGTTCTACGCCTGGCGGTTCTGTGCTCAATCTACGGCTCCCGTGCGCAGCCGACTCGTCGGCGTGATCCTCGGCAAAGGCCCCCTGCGATTCGCCGCCGCCTGCGAGGCGCTCGCCGTGCTCGCGATCGTGGCCGGTTCAGGCATCCCGCAATCGGCGCGCCCTGGCCTGGCCTTCTTCTGCACAGCCGGAGTGCTCGCCTTTCTCGGCCGGATCGTGATCTACACGCAGCTCGAACACGCAAAGCGGGCTGTCCGCGGATAGCCGGCACGACCGGCTGTCCGTCCCCGCTTCGTGTGGGCTTTGGGTGTGCTCGTGGTGGGGGTCTTGGCGGCGGCGCTGCTCGCCGCGGCCCTGCGCTGAGCTACTGCCGTGATCGCGGCGGCCATCTCGTCGAAGACCCCCACGTAGGCGTCGACGCCTCGACGGTGTGCTGGACGGAGAGGGTCCACTCTTCCTCGCGGCCCGGGGTCATGTAGATACCCCGGTTCATGCCGTAGAGCCAGGCCAGTTCGGTCAGCTCGCCGTCCTGGTTGGCCTTGAAGGACTCGTAGTCGGTGATCTTCGCCGGCGAGAACGTGACGCAGCCCTTGGAGCCGATGCCGACGGCGTAGCCGGGCAGGCTGTAGCGCTCGATCACGGCATCGCAGCCGGCGAGCGATGCGGTCGTTGAGCATGTTGAGGTGCTCGTAGGCCTCTGGCGTGAGCACCTCGAGCAGGCTGGCGCGGGCGGCGGCCATGGTCAGCGGATTGCCGTTGTAGGTGCCGACCTGATAGACCGTGCCGTCTCGACGACTTCCATCGACCTCCTGGGTGCCGCCGATCGCGCCGGAGGGAAGACCGCCACCAAGGGCCTTGGCGAGGGTGACCATATCCGGCTTGATACCGAACTTCTCGGTCGCGCCGCCAGCGGCGACGCAGAGGCCGGTTTTGACCTCGTCGAAGATCAGACGATGCCGTGCTCTTCGGTGATCTCGCGCACGGATTCAAGGTAGCCGGGCTGGGGAAGGACGACGCCGAGGTTCATCATGGCGGCCTCCATGATCACGCAGGCTGGTTTGCGACCTTCGGCGATCAGGCGCTCGATGCGGCGCTCGATGGCTCCGGCATCGTTGAAGGGCACGGCGATGGTCATTTCGGCGACGGATTTGGGGATGCCGCCTCCGTATGGGAGGGACGCGTAGTTCTCGCGGTCGCCGATCTTGTCGTATGGCACACCGATCGAGACCATCACGTCGTCGTGATGGCCATGGTACGAGCCGAAGATTTTGATGATCGTCTCAGGCCGGTGGTGGCGCGGGCGATGCGGATGGCATCCATCGTCGCCTCCGAGCCGGAGTTGACGTATCGCCAGGCGGCAGATCGAAGCGTCTCGCCAACTCCTCGCCGACGATGATGGCGTCCTCGGTCGGGGCAGCGAAGTGGGTGCCGAGGGCGACCCGTTCGTGCACGGCTTTGACGATCGCGGGATGGGCGTGACCCTGGACCATGGAGCCGAAGCCGTTGTGGAAATCCCAGGCTCGACGCCGTCGACGTCGTAGACGCGAGCCCTTGCCGTGGGTGATGTAGATCGGCCACGGATCGCGGACCTGGTAGGAGGAGGCGCCGCCGTTGACCAAGTGCCGGCGCGCTCGTACATCTTGGCCGAGGCGGCCGTGCGCGCGTCGAGCGCCTCGAGCTCGAGCCGGGTCAGCTCCTCGACGCGGTCGCGTCGATCTCGGTGGGGTGTGGTCGCGGGCATCGGTGGAGGCTCAGCTCGCGGCGGCCCCGGGGCGGTAGACAGCACACTGCCTCGTCGTGACCGGTGCGCGCGGTGGCCCAGCTCAGCGTGTGCGCAGTGCGAGCCCAAACCCGACCATCAGAGAGGGACGGCCGCAAGTGGGTAGGCCGTCAGGCCGCCGATCAGCGCCAGCAGCGCCAGCCGGCAGCCATGCGCTGGTAAGGATTGCGGGTGACTCGCATACCCGCATTCGGGCGCTTCGGCCCGTAGCTGTAGGGCGAGCAAGAAAATGCACCGCCATAAGCGACGGCGAGCGTCAGGCGATGCCGCCCGCCTACGCGCGGCCCGGGCGGGCATCCGTCCGTGCCATGCCGCAGCATGCCGGGCCGTTTGACGCGCAACACCTCGACATCGTGCGCGCCTGGCGACGCCATGCCCTCGACCGCTTCGCCGAATGGCAAGCCGGCCCTTCTTGATCTCCGCCGCGCCGGGAGCCGGCAAGACACGCCCCGCGCTCGAGCTCGCCGCAGACCTGCTCGCGAGGGCAGGTCAGCAAGCGCGTTGCGTGTCTGCCCGACGACGCCGCTGACCCGCCAGTGGGCCACGGCCGCGGCGGCGTCGGCGTGCAGCTCCAGCCGGATGCCGCGGGCTGCGGACCCGCGCGCGACTTCCACGGCATCGCGGTCACCTACGCCGGGTCGCGCAGCGACCCGCGGCGCGGGCGCGAAGGTCCGCCGTGACACGCTCGTCGTCGTCGAGAGGCGCACCATCTCGGCGAAGACCTCGCCTGGGGTGTCGGCTTCCGCCGCGCGTTCACGCGGCCGAGCGCTGGCTCTTGCTTCGGGCACGCCGTTTGGCTCGCGATGCCACGCCGATCCCCGGCATTCGCTACGACGACACGGCGTCGTCTGCCCGACGTCACCTACACCTATGAGCAGGCCGTCGCGGAGGGATCTGCCGACCGGTGCGTTCGTCACGTTCGACGGCAGCCTCTCCTGGCGCAGCGGCGACAACGTGATCGAGTCCTCCTTCGAGACGGTCCTCACCGGCGCGCGAGCGAGCCGTCGCTACCGGACGGCGATCTCGACGAGCTTCCCGAGGGGCTGCCACGGATCCTCAAAAGGCCAACGCCAAGCTGCGCGCGCTGCGCGCCGGCGGACACGGCGACGCGGGCGCGCTCGCGTCGCCGCCGAAGCGGCGCCGCGCGCCAGATCGCCGGAGCTGCTGAGCGAGCGACCGGGCGCGCGCCGGCGTCGTGCTGCACACAGAGGCGCGCGCCGCGCGCGAGCTGCTGCTTTCGCCGGCTCGCGCGATCCGTGGATCGTCGCCGTCAACATGGTCTCCGAGGGCGTCGACATCCCGCGCCTGCGCGTCGGCGTCTACGCGAGCGCCGCGAAGACGCCGTGATCTTCCGCCAGATCGTCGGCCGCTTCGTGCGCACGACCCGGCAGGGCGGCCGAGCCGAGCTGCTCTACTCCCGGCCCACCCGACCCTGCGCGCCCATGCCGCCGAGATCGAAGTTGAGTTGCGCCACGTCCTGCGAGGCGAGGAGCCCGGCGAGGAGCCGGAGGAGCTTGCCGAGCGGCGCGCCAGCGAGCCTTCGCCGAGTCCTGACTTCGTGCCGCTGAGCGCCGAGTTCGCGGCGCAGATGACGCTGTTCGGCGCGCCCCAGGCCGCGCGTGGGTCCGCTCCGGGTCCCGCTACTGCCGATGTCGCGGCCGCGAGGCTCTCCGTGCCCGCGCCGGAGCCGGCGCCACGTGCGGTCTTCGAGCAGCGCGCCGAGCTGCGCCGAGAGCGAAGCCGCCTCGTCGGAGAGCTCGCCCGGCACAAGCGAAGCAGTCATCGCGAGATCAACGCATGGCTGAACCGGGCCGTCGGCATCGAGCGCATGAACGATGCGACGATCGAGCAGCTCGAGCGCTCGGTGGCGGCGCTGGTGAAGGAGCTCACTCGAGGCGGCCTGCTCGCGCGAGGGCGCGTTAGCCGGCCGAAACTCACAACGTGTCCGCACGGCGCGATCAAATCGAAGTCCACCGGACTTGAGTAGGCACATCCAGGCGGATACAAGAGGGGCGGATGAGCGTCACAGACCATGCTCGCGCACTGGCGGTGCGGAGGACTCGTCGCTTCGCACTGGCCGCAACGGCGTGCGCCTGTGCGCTGGCGATCCCTCTGGCGGGTGCTGCGGACGCCTCGGTGATCGTCGCACGAACACCGCAGACTCAGGTGCGGGCTCGCTGCGCGCCGCCCTCGGTGCCGCGAAACCCGGGAAACGATCTCGATCCCCACCCCGGGCGACTACCTCGTCACCTCGGCCGAACTCGTCGTCTCGAAGGATGTCTCGATCGAAGGCTCGGGACCGGCCGTCGCATCGTCGGCGACGGCAACAACCGGGTTTTCGACGTGACCGCGAACAACGCGACGTTGTCCGGCCTGACGGTCACGGGCGGCGGTCTGTCGGGCGCCTCGGCGGCCGGCGGCGGGATCGCCAACGGCGCGGGCACGCTGGTACTCCGCGACGTCACGGTCACGGGCAACACGTCAGCAACACAAGCGGCGGCATCATTGAAGGCGGCGGTGTCTCGAACAAAACCGGCACGCTGGAGGTCATCGACTCAACGATCAGCGGCAACACGGCGGCGATCACCCCTGGCGGGGGCGGGATACCGGGGGTGGCGGAGTTGCCAGCAGCGAAGGCTCGGTCAGCATCAGCGGCAGCACGATCAGCGGCAACACGGCCTCGATTGCGATGCCCGGCGGCGTGCCCGAGGGCGGGGGCATCGAGAGCCTGCGCGGGTCGCTGACGATCGCCGACAGCACCGTGAGCGGCAACAAAGCGATCGGCGGATCGGTCGCCCAGGGCGGTGCGATCGTCGCGTTCTTCACGACGACGGCGACTACGCGCACGACCCTCAGCGCCAACGCCGCGACCGAGGGCGGCGCGGGGACGATTTCCCAGGGGCGGCATCCTGCAGTTCCAGGATCGCTGTCGCTCCTCAACAGCACGATCGCCGCCAACACCGCCACGGCTGATTCAGCGAAGGCGGACGACGTGGAAGCCGAGGAAACGACCGCCGAAACGACGAACACCACGATCGCCTCGAACGTCGCGTCCGGCCCGAAAGGACTCGGCGGCAATCTTCTCGCCTCCAGAGAAGCGACGGTCACGCTGCAGAACACGATCGTCGCGGGCGGCACGGCCGTGACGAGTGCGAACTGCGCGGCAGCGCCGAAATCGGCCATCCAGTCGCAGGACACAACCTCGACAGCCTCAACGACTGCGGCTTCACCGCCGCCGGAGACATCGTCGGCGCCGACCCGCTGCTCGCGCCGCTGGCCGACAACGGCGGTGCCACGCAGACGATGGCGCTCGCGCCTACCAGCCCCGCGATCGACGCAGCCGCAAGCGCGGCGTGCCCGCCGACCGATCAACGGGCGTGCTGCGCCCGGCGGGCTCCGGATGTGACATCGGCGCCTTCGAGCTGGCGACGCCGAGTGCGACGAGCGGGCGGCGGGTGCCGTGACGACAACCTCGGCCACGCTGAACGGCAGCGGCGCAAACCCCGACCTCGCCGGGGCCAGCACGTTCTTCCAGTACGGCACGACCGGTGCCTACGGTTCGCTCACTTCGGCGCAGCCGATCGGGCGGACGACGGCGCAGGCCGGGATCGCCGCATCTGTCGTGGGGCTGCGGCCCGCAACGCTCTACCACTTCCGCTTGGTCGTGCAGAACGGCGTCAGCACGGCGTACGGCGCCGACCGACGTTCGCCACCTCCGCGCCTCTTGTCGTCCCCGTACCCGTCCGTCCCATGCGCCGACGGTGTCCAACGCAGGTCAGTCACACGCCGTCTGGCGCGAGGGCAAGCGGTCGGCTGTTCTGTCCCGCAGGAGCAAGAAGAAGGCTCCGGTGGGCACTACGTTCTCGTTCACCCTCGACCAGGCGGCGAGCGCCCGCTTTGTCTTCGCCCAGCAGGTCGGCGGCAGGTCGGTCAAGGGCCGGTGCGTCGCCCCGACGAAGACGAACCGCCGCAAGCGCGCATGCAAACGCACGATCAAGCGTGGCACGCTGTCCTTCGCCGCCCACTCCGGTTTGAACAAGCTCGCGTTCCAGGGGCTGCTCACGCGCTCGAAGAAGCTGCCGCCTGGGCGTACATGGTGCTGATCAGCGCTACGAACGCAGCTGGAAAGCGCTCGGCGAGCGCGCGCTTCGCTTCACGATCGTTCGCTAGAGGTTCTTGCCGCTTGCGGGGTCTGACGCTCGATGGCGCCGGGCGTTTATTTCTCGCACGGGGCCGGCAATGCTCGTCCATGCGCGGGGGACGGGGAGGCAAAGCTGTCTCGGCGCGGTTGGCACGCGTATGGGACGGTCGTCGTCGAAGCTTGTACGTATGCGGTCTGGCCGCAGCGCTTCTGCTCGCCACGGCGGCTTCGGCAGACGCAAACGCGGCTCGGATCACGGCGAAAAAGCGCATCGCGCCGCGGGTGATCGGACTCGACGATCTCCACACCCGCGTTCGCCGCGCCTACGCACGTCGACGTCGACCTGCCCGTCGGCTACAACGCCGACCGTCAGCGGCGCTGGCCGGTCGCGTACTTCCTCGCCGGCACGATGAACACGTACGCGAGCTTCAACGCGTCGTCCACGGGTCGAACTGTCGAAGTCTTCCCCGCGATCATCGTCTCGCCGAACGGCGACAGCGGATACTGGAGCGACTGGTACAACGACGGCGCTTCGGCGCCCCGAATACGAGACCTACGTGATCGACCAGCTGATCCCGCTGATCGACCACATTTCCGGACCATCCCCGAACGCTCCGCAGCGCGCGATCGCCGGCGTCTCGATGGGCGGTTACGGCGCGATGATGTTCGCCGCGCGCCATCCCGACCTGTTCGCCGACGCCGCGAGCCTCTCCGGCGCCGTCGACAGCAACCCGGCGCCGCTCGCCGCCGCGCTGTCGGTCGAGCCCGACCTTCCAGGGCGGCGAAGTCGGACGCGATCTACGGGCCGCGCGCAACCCAGGAAATCCGCTGGCACGGCCACAACCCGACCGATATCGCCGACAACCTGCGCGGCCTCGAGCTCCAGGTACGCACGGCAAACGGATCCCCAACCCGGGGATCGGGGAGGAACTCGCTGTCGGCCGACTCTGCCTCCTGCGTGATCGAGCGCGGCGTGCACATGGCCAGCGTCGACTTCCACGAAAAGCTCACCGAACTCGCCATCCCGCACCTCTGGGAGGAATACGGGCCGGCTGCCACACGCCGCCCAACTTCGAACGCGAGATCGCCGACACGATGACAGTCCTCACCGAAGAGTTCGCAGACCCGTCGGCGGCCCCCGCCCCATTCGACTACGAATCGATCGAGCCGAATTCGAGGTCTGGGGCTGGCAGATCGCCGCCGATCCGGCGCGCGCCGTCGAGCAGCTCCAGCTCCAGACCGTCGACCCCGAAGGCCTGACGCTGGTCGGCTCGGGCACGACGAGCGTGACCACGCCGCCGCTGTTCCCGCGGCGTACGGCTCGTCGAGCTCCACGGCGCAATGCAGGCGAGCGCGCGGCCGGATCGCAAAGGGCGGCTCCATTTCACCGTCGACCTCGGGGCTGCGGACACCCGCAGCAGGACACGCCGGGAGCCGTGCCCGCCGAAGTTCGCCGGACTGTGACGTTCACGCCGAGCTCGCCCTAGCGGACGCGGGCCATCGGATGGGCAGTCAGATGCCTGTCGGGGCTTGAGTCGAGGGGCAGAGCGGCTACGGCTGGCGCGTGACCTGGTGGCGCTTCGCGTCGGCGTAGAGCGGCTCGGGCGCCATGTCTAGCCCGTCCTCGGGCCAGACGATCGTGGCGAACAGGGGATCGATTTGGACCTTCGCGAAACGTGCCGGATCGCGCAGCGGCTCGAATACGCCGGTCCACCGACGATCCGAGAATGAGACGTCGCCAACGGTTCCGTCGTCAAAAGTAAGTCGCAGCTCGTACTCGCCGATGACCTCTACAGCGGTCACCGCAGGAAGGTAGCCGACATTTGTCATGAAGCGGATTTTACGCCAGCGGGTCGATCAGGCATAGAGGTTCCTGTTGACGGGCGCGATGCCAATTGGCCGCGAGCTCCGTCTGATGAAGCGATGCCCATCGTCGGACGAGCTTGAGGGCTCGTGGCGGGAGTGAGCCCGCAAGGATTGTCCCGTCAATCGCGAGTGATGCGTTACGTCCCGAGTACGTGGCGTGGAACTGTGGCGTCTGATGTCCGCTCTCATCCCAGAACATCGCGATCGTGATCCCGTAGAAGAAGCTGATGCGCGGCATCAGGCGCCATCCGCGCAAGCCGCCGGAGGCGCGTAAAAGCCCATCGTTGCTACTCCGACTTCGTCCCAGCTTCGGGACAAAATTCGGGACAAAGTCCGTCGCGCCGGATCGCGACCTAATGCCGCAAACCCGCACTCCAGAGCCAAACGAGGAGTGCCGGAGGAGGGACTCGAACCCCCGACACGCGGATTATGATTCCGCTGCTCTAACCAGCTGAGCTACTCCGGCGGGGTGGCGCAGTTTAGCTTCGTCGCCGTCGTCGGCCGCGAAGGTTCGGGGGCGGTGTTGTGAGACGCTTCTCGTATGCCATGGATCCCTGAGCTGTTCTCCGCGCCCGTGCTCGAGCAGTTCGAAGAGAAGCAACAGCAAGAGGTCGTCAACATCCCGTATTTCGACGGCTTGATGGCGGGCGAGCTCGACGCGTTGGTCGAGTCGTTTGCCGACGAACCTCAGTTGCAACATCCGGTGCGCGGGCGCATCAGGGGTGCGCGCGCGTTCGAGGCGTTCGTCGCCGAGACGAACGAGTGGCTCGCGCGGCGCAACGCCTCCGTGTCCGACGTCGAGCGGGTCGTGATGGAGCACAAGGGCTTCGAGGAGGTCGTGCTCGAGTTCGACGGCGAGGATGGGCGGATCGGCCTTCCGCACGCGATGGTCGCCGACCACGACTCCCGTGGACGCCTCACCGAGCTGCGCATCTACTTCAGCAGCTGGCCGCTGACCGGTCGCCATGCCAACCGGCCGCCGCTGCTTCAACCCGACGCCGATGTGCACGAGTCAGATGTCGTCGGTGAGTACCAGCGCGCACTGGCCGCCGGCGACCTCGACGTCATCCTGGCGACGTTCGAAGCCGACGGCTATGCCCGCGAGCCCGCAGGCGGCGAGCACGTCCACCGCGGCCACGACGGCCTGCGCGCGTTCTACGAGCAACTGTTCTCCGCCGGCGGCGGCATCCCGCTGGAGCACTGCGCCACGATCGACGACGGGCGCTCGTGCGCGCTCGAGTACAACGTCGTGCGCTGGGGGGAGGCCGATCTGCCGCCGCAGGCCGGGGTGGCCGTCTACGTCCGAGGCCCCGCCGGCAAGCTCGCCGCCGCGCGCATCTACGACGACGTCGACCCTCCGCTCTGAGCAGGCGTCTGACCGGGGCACGTGCGCGGGGCATGCGTGCTCCTTCGCCCGAGGCGTTAGTCGAAGCCGTGGAAGGGCGAGCGCTCGCCCTTCTCCCATGCCTCGCGCAGGCCCGGTGCGTCGAGGTTCCAGTCGGGGCGGATCTCCCTGCTGGCCTCGCGCAGATCGCGCCAGAGATCCGCGAAGGACGGACGTCCCCAGAACCAGTAGCCGTTGTAGATGCTGTGGACCACCAGGCCCGGCTTCAGCACCAGCGTGTGCGGGATCATCGGGTCGTTCTCGGCGTCCGTGTACTCCTGGATCTCCAGATCCTTCTGCACGATCCGCCCCGGGTCTGAGAGGAACGGCCAGACCGCGCCCACCGAGGCACGCAGCTCTTTGCTTGCGTGGTCCTCGTCCGTCGAGATCGTCGCCACCTGCGTGTAGGCCACCGCGATCTTCGGGTAGTTCGCCGCCAGTTCCAGGTGCTGCTGGTGCTCCTTCGGGCAGTAGTTGCCGCGGGCGAGCGTGAGGATCAGCGGGTCCTCGCCCTGCAGATCGCTGAGCTTGCGCGGGGCTTTCTCGTGATCCGGCAGCTCGTAGTCCGGGAATATGCCGCCCGGGACGATGTCGGAGCGCATGCTCGACCGCCTTTCCTTACGCGACGAGCTGCTGCCCGCCGTCGACATCGTAGGTCGCACCCGTGAGCGCCGTGTTGGCCATCAGGTGCACCGCCAGCGCCGCGACGTCCTGCGGACCCACGACGCGACCGATTGGCAGCGTAGCCCGAAGCTCCTCGCGGCGAGCTTCCAGCTCCTCGCCGAGCAGCGAGGCCGACAGGGGCGTGTCGACGAAGCCGGGAGCGATCACGTTCGCACGGATCGGCGCGATCTCGAGTGCGAGATTCGCCACCAGCGCGGGGGTCGCCGCCGTGATCGCCCCTATCAGCGTGAGACCCACGCCGCGGTGGCGGCCTCCAGTGCCGCTGATGAAGATCAACGATCCGCCCGGCCGCATCTTTCCCGTGACGTGGCGGGCGACCCGCATCGGCAGCAGCACGTGGCGGTCGATGTCCTGACGCGCCTGCTCGAAGTCCATCTCCGCAAGTGGTGCGTAGTAGGGACCGCTGCCCGAGAGCATCAGATGGTCGATCGGGCCCTGAAGCTCGTCGAAGAAGCGCTCGAGTTGTTGCTCGTCCGTCGCGTCGAAGGCGGCGCTGCTCAGCGCGCCGAGCTCTCGCGCGGCGTGCTCCAAGCGCCCGGGGTCGCGGCCCGTGAGGATCACCTCCGCGCCCTCGGCGCGGGCGAGGCGGGCGGTCTCGAGGCCGATCCCCGCGCTGCCGCCGATCACTACGACCGTCTGGCCGAGCAGCGCCGGCTCGCGCGGCGTGGTGCCGGCAGGGGTCTCGGTGCTCATCGGATACCTCCCTTTCCTCAACCGGCCATCGGCGGTCCTGCGCCGACGGTCTTGGACTTGGCCGCGATCTCGCCACGCAGCGACTTCAGCGCTTCGACGTAGATCTCCGAGAACGTCGGGAACGGCTGGATCGTGTCCGTTAGGACCTCGAGCGGCACATGCGCGCGGATCGCGAGCGTCGCCTGCTGCAGCCACTCGCCCGCCTCCGGGCCCAGCGCGTAGGCCCCCGTCAGCCGCTCGCCGTCGCTGAGCAGCGTCAAGAAGCCGTTGCTTTCGGCGTAGGCGCGCGTGTAGGTCGCCGTCTTCGCCACTCCCGACAAAGACGCCGTCGCGCTGAAGCGGCCCGCCGAGGCGCCGACCGCTGCCGCCTGCGGGTCGGTGTAGACGACGCGTGGGACAGCCTCGTAGTCCGCCTTGCGCGGCTCGCCCAGGATGTTCGACGCGACCACCTCGCCCTGGTACTTGCCCACGTGCGTCAACGGCCACGCGCCGTTGACGTCGCCGATCGCCCACAGGCCCTCGGCCGCGCGCAGGTGCGCGTCCACCGGGACGCCGTGCGCGTCCGCCTCCACGCCGACGCTCTCCAGGCCGATCCCGCTGACCCGCGGACGCCGTCCCGTCGCGACCAGCAGCTTCTCGCCGCGCAGCTCGCGCCCGTCGTCGATCTCCAGCACGTACTCCCCGCCCTCGTGCCGTGCCGCACTCGCGTTCGCCGACAGGACGAGCTCGATGCCTTCGCCGCGAAGCACCTCGCCCAGCGCCTCGCCCAGCGGAGCCGGCTCGCGCGCGAGCAGGTGGTCGGCCATGTCGATCACGACCGTCTCGCCGCCGAGCCGGCGCACGGCCTGACCCATCTCCACGCCCACCGGCCCGCCGCCGAGGATCAGCAGGCGGCGCGGGATCGCCTTCATCGCCGTCACCTCGCGGTTGCTCCAAACGCCCTCCAGCTCACGCAGGCCCGGCACCGGCGGCACGACCGGGTCGGCTCCGTTTGCGAGTACGACATGATCGGCCGTGTGTCGCACGCCGTCGACCTCGACCACGCCCGGGCCAGCCAGCCGACCGCTGCCGCGCAGCAGCTCGATGCCGTGGTCAGCCAGCCAGCCCGCCGCCCCCTCGTCGGTGTGGTCGGACACCATGAAGTCGCGCCACGCGAGCGCCGCCACTACGTCCACCTCCGCGCTCGCCGCGGCCTCGCGTGCCGCGTGGACCGCCTCGCCCGGACGCAGCAAGGTCTTCGAGGGGATGCAGGCCCAGTAGGAGCACTCGCCGCCGACGAGCTCGCGCTCGACCACCGCGACGCGCAGACCGCCCTCCGCGAGGGCCCCCGCGCAGTGCTCGCCGGGGGAACCGGCGCCGAGCACGATCACGTCGTAGTCGTTGCCGACGCTCATCTCGGCAACTCCTCGCCCGCGCGCTCGCGCACCATGTAGAGCGCGTACCAGTCCGGCCAGTTCTCATCCGCCTCGCCCGTTCGCTTCTCGTGCTCGCCGTGCGCTGCCGCCGCGCGGCGGAGCGCCTCCGCGAGATCCTCCACCGACTCGTAGCTCGTCGCCATCGCTCCTCCTCTCAGCGGCCCGGAAGCCGGGCGGTGATCTCTTGCAGTAGCCAGCCGTTGCCGTCCGGATCGCTGAACGTCGCAAATGAGCTGTACGGCTCAGGCGAGCGCCCGGCGGCGTGGTCGGACTCGCGGAAGCGAGCGCCCGGCACTCCTTCGTGGAACACCTCGCTCACCTCCGCGCCACGCGAGATCAGCTCCTCGCGCGCCGCCTCGATGTCGGCGACGGCCAGGTACAGGCTCTGCGCCGAGCCGGGCGCCGCCGAGCTGACGCCGATGCCGAACTGGATCGAGCACGCCGAGCCCGGCGGCGTCAACTGGACGATGCGGAAGTCCTCCGTGGGGGAGAAGTCCGCGTCCAAGCGCCAGCCGAGCCCCTCGTAGAAGCGCTTTGCTCGATCGACGTCCGAGACCGCAAGCACCACGACCTCGAGCTTGAACTCCCCGGCGATCACCGGTGGCGTGCCCGCCGCGCCTTCGCCGCTGCTCGCCTCGACATTGCTCATCTCAACCTCCTGATCGGATCGCGCACACTCTTCATCGCGACGGTGCGGAAGTCAAGGCTCAACGCGGTCTAATCTCGTGACCGTGCTCGCCCCGATCCTGCTCGCCGTACCGAACGTGTCCGAGGGCCGGAACTCGACGGTGATCGAGCGCGTCGGAGCTGCGTTCGCGCCGCCCCCTCCCGCCGCCGGTCAAGCAAGTTCCGTCCGCCTGCTCGATGTCCACTCCGACCCCGACCACCACCGCTCCGTCTACACGCTCGCCGGTCCGCCGCGCGAGCTTGCCGACGCGCTGCTCGCCGGCGCCGCCGAGGCCGTGCGCGCGGTCGACGTGCTCAGCCGCTTCAGCGCCGACCCCGCCGAGCGTGGCGCCCACCCGCACGTCGGCGCGATCGATGTCGTCCCGCTCGTCTACTTCGACGAACGCCTGCGCGGCGCCGCCTGCGCCGAGGCGCTCGTCGTCGGCGAGCGCCTCGCGAGCGAGCTCGACCTTCCCGTCTTCCTCTACGGCGAGCTCGCCGGCGAGCTGCCCGGCCGCACGCGCGCCGAGCTCAGGCGCGGCGGCGTCGCCGGTCTGGCCCAGCGTCTTGCCGCAGCTGAAGTGCGCCCCGACTTCGGCCCTGCCGAGCTTCACCCGAGTGCCGGCGCCGTGCTCGTTGCCGCGCGCGAGCCGCTCGTCGCCTTCAACCTCCAGCTACAAGCGCCCGCCACGATCGACGATGCCCGTCTCGTCGCCTCGCTCATACGCGAAGGCGGCGCGCGTGGGCTACCCGGCGTTAGGGCCATCGCCATCGCCCTCGGCGGTGGCGTCGTGCAGGTCTCGATGAACGTCGAGCGCCCGCTTGAGCTGCCGCTCCTCGAGGTCGTAAAGGCCGTCGACGAGCTCGCTCCCGTTGCCAGCGGCGAGCTTGTCGGCCTCGCTCCGCGCGCCGCCTTCGAGGGCCTCTCGCCCGATCTGCCGCTGGCCGGCTTCGACCCCGCCCGCCATCTGATCGAGAACGCCCTCGCCGAGTCCGTGGCGCCCGAAACGCACTAGGCTCCTTGAATGGCCCAGACCAGGCGCAAACGCCGGACCAAGCACCGCGGCAACGCCGCCGGCGTCGTCGAGTCGCGCGGGCGCACCGGGCGCAAGCCGACCGCTGCCGAGAAGAGCGGCAAGGCCGCCGAAGCCGCCAAGGCCAAACAACAGCGTCTCGATCGCACCAACCGACCGCCCACCTGGCGCGGTGCCTTCCTGCGCGCGCTGATCGCTGCCACCGCGCTCGTGCTGCTCGCCGGGCTGCTCCTCAAAGCCAGCGCCGGGCAGTCCGTCGCCTACTTCTTCGTCGGGCTGATCGCCTACACGCCGATCAGCTACTACAGCGACAGCTGGCTCTACAAACGCCGCCAGGCCAAGGCCAGGGCCAAGGGCGGTGGCGGCAAGGCGGGCGCGCGATGAGCGCACTCGACGTGCGCTCCTTCACCGTCGGCATGGTGCAGGAGAACAGCTACATCGTCAGCAACCCCGCCGCTCCCGCCCGCGAGGACGGCCGCCGGCCGGCCGTGATCGTCGATCCGGGCGACGAGTCCGAGCGCCTGCTCGAGGCGATCGACGCACTCGGCGTGCGGATCGAGGCGATCCTGATCACGCACTGCCACTTCGACCACATCGGTGCCGTCGCGCCCGTCGCGCGCGCCACCGGCGCTCCCGTCTACTGCCCCGAGATCGAGCGCCCCGTGCTCGCCGACGTGATGAGCTGGGTGCCGCCCGGCTTCGGCCCCTTCGAGAGCTACGAGGCCGATCACACCGTCGCCGGCGGGGAGAGCATCACGCTGGCCGATCTCGATATCAAAATAATCTTCACCCCAGGGCACAGCCCCGGCCACGTCACTTACGCGATCGCCCCTTCTGGTAGCCGGGAGGGCGTCTCCTTGCTCTCCGGCGACGTCCTTTTCCAGGGCTCCGTCGGACGCGTCGACCTGCCCGGTGGCGACTGGCCCACGCTCGAGCGCTCGATCGGCGGTCTGTTGCGCTCCTTCGCGCCCGAGACCGTCATCTATCCCGGGCACATGGGCGTGACCACGCTCGGACGCGAGCGCGACACCAATCCCTTCCTCACGGAGCTGCGCGAGCGCGTGCCGCGCGCCGCCGCGATCGCGCCCGACGCGTCCGCCACCGGAAGTTGAGCGCGCCCAAGCTCAAAGCGCCGCGCGGCACCTACGACGTGCTCGGCGAGCAGGCGCACGAGCGCGCCACGCTCGAGGCCCGCGCCCGCGCCGCTGCTCGAGGGTGCCGGCTACGAGCGGATCGAGACCCCCACCTTCGAGGCCACCGAGCTGTTCGCCCGCGGCGTCGGCGAGTCGACCGACATCGTGCGCAAGGAGATGTTCACTTTCCACGACGCCTCCGAGCGCTCGCTCACACTCCGTCCCGAGGGGACCGCGCCGGTTTGTCGCGCCTACGTCGAGCACGGCATGCACAAGCGCCGCCAGCCCGTGAAGCTGTGGTACCTCTCGAGCTTCTTCCGCCACGAGCGCGCCCAGGCCGGGCGCTACCGCCAGTTCTGGCAGGTCGGTGCCGAGGCGATCGGCTCCGAGGATCCCGCCGTCGACGCCGAGTCGATCGCGCTGCTCGCCGCGCTGCTCGAGCAGATGGGCGTGCGCGAGGTGCGCCTGCGCCTCTCCAGCCTCGGCAGCCCCGAGACGCGCGTCGAGTACCGCGAGCGCCTGCAGGCCCACCTGCGCGCGCACGAGTCAGAGCTCTCCGAGGACGTGCGCGCGCGCATCGAGCTCAACCCGCTGCGCGCCTTCGACGCCGACCACGAGGGCACCCGGCGCGTGATGGCCGACGCTCCGCGCCTGCTCGATCAGCTCAGCGCCGGCGACGCCGCCCACTTCGCCGAGGTGCGTGCGCTGCTCGACGAGGCCTCCGTCGCCTACGAGCTCGACTCCACGCTCGTGCGTGGCCTCGACTACTACACGCGCACCGTCTTCGAGTTCACCTCCGACGCGCTCGGTGCGCAGAGCGGCGTCGGCGGCGGGGGGCGCTATGACGGCTTGATCGAGCTGCTCGGCGGCAAGCCCACGCCCGGCATCGGCTGGGCTGCCGGGATCGAGCGGATCCTGCTCGCCGGCGACGGGCAGCACGCCGCCGCAAGCCCCGTCGACCTGTTTATCGCGCTCGACGGCGAGGCCTCGCGGCGTGTCGCCTTCGGTCTGCTGCACGACGCGCGCTCCGCCGGTCTTGCTGCGCAGATGGAGCTCGCCGGGCGCTCGCTGAAAGGCCAGCTTGGCCACGCCGACGCGCTCGGTGCGCGCTACGTCGCGATCGTCGAAGACAACTGCACCGCGCTCAAGGACATGCAGGACGGTGGGCAGGAGCGGATCGCCACCGACACCGTCGTGCACGCCGTGCTGCGCGGGCTGCGCACGCTCTGAGCCGCGCTGCGCCGCTCGTCCGCGTGCGCTGAAAGTGATCTTGCAGCACGGCCTTGAGCCGTCCGCCGTGTCCTGCGCCGCTCAACTCTCGCGCCCAAGTTGCCGAAGGAGGGGGCAATGACGCACATCTCGCGCCCCTTCCAAATCGCGCTCGCCGCGCTCGTCCTCCTCGTCGCCGTTTGGTTCCTCGCCCTGCGCGGACACTCCGGCGAAAGCTCCAGCTCCGGCTCCAACGCGCCGACCTCGGCAAGCTCCTCGCCGAGCAGCCAGTCCTCCGCCTCCCAGAGCGCTCCCGGCGGCGGCACGCCCGCATCCAAGGGCGGCGTCTACCACGGCTCCGCCCCCGGCGTCGAAGGGCTCTCGCGAGCGATCCAGAAGGCGCGCGGCGCCGTCGCCCAGTCGCAGCAGAGCGCTAAGCAGCAGGGCTCCGCGCAGGGCTCCAGTGACGCGCAGAAGCAGAGTGCGCAATCGCAGCACTCGCAAACCCAGAGCGCGCAGAAGCACAACGCACAGACCCAGGCGTCGCAGTCCCAGAGCGCCAAGCAGACCCAGGCCCAGCAGAAACAGAGCCAGCAGGCGCAGAATTCTCAGCAGAGCAAAGCCGCCAGCGGCGTGCCCGCGATGCAGGCCGTCGTCGAAGGCGAGCTGAAGCACGGCAAGGTCGTCGCCGTCCTCTTCTGGAACCCCAAGGGCGCCGTCGACGCGACCGTGCGCCGCGAACTGCGCGCCGCCGGCCGCGCCCAGCACGGCAAGCTTGCAGTGCACGTCGCCCGCTCCAACCAGGTTGGCTCGTTTGGGTCCTTCACGCACGCCGTGCAGGTCTACTCGACGCCGACGATCTTGCTGATCAACACCAAGGGCAGCACCTCGAGCCTGATCGGCCTGACCGACGCTTTCTCGATCAGCCAGGCGATCAAGGAAGTCAAGCGGGCCAAGTAGCCTTAAACTCGGGAGCGTGAGAAACGCTTCCGAAAGCCTGCAGCAGCATCTCGAACGCCCGCTCCGGCGCGGGCACATGCCGAGCGATGCGCACACCGGCGCCGCCGGCGGCGCCGCCTGCGGCGACCTTGTGCGCATCTCGTTGGCGCTCGACTCGGCCAGCGCCGATGGCCAGATCCTCGATGCCGGCTTCGACGCGAGTGGCTGCGGCGCCGCGATCGCCGCCGGCAGTGCCGTCATCGGCCTGATCCGCAGCGTCCCATTGCTCGACGCTGCGCGGATCGGCCCAGATCAGATCGAACAGGAGCTTGGCGGGCTCAGCCCAGCCAAGCGCCATGCTGCCGAGCTCGCCGCCGATGCCTTGCACCGCGCGCTCGGCTGGGCCGCCCGCGAGCAGGCGCAGCTCGCGCCGGTGCAGTCGCGTGCGCTCGTCGCCATGAGCGGCGGTGTCGACAGCGCCGTCGCCGCGCTGCTCATCGCCCGCGACGGCGCCGAGGCCGTCGGCGTGACGCTCGAGCTGTGGTCAGACCCCGAGAACGACGGCGCGGCGAGCTGCTGCTCTGCGCAGGCCGTGCGCGGCGCGCGCGAGCTCGCCCACGGCCTCGGCATGCCCCATCTCTCGATCGACCTGCGCGCCGAGTTCCGCGCCGGCGTCGTCGACGGCTGGCTCGCCGACCATGAGGTCGGGCTCACGCCCAACCCATGCGTGCGCTGCAACGGCAATGTCCGCCTCGACGCGATGCTCGAGCTCGGCGAGCGCCTCGGCGCCCAGACGCTCGCCACCGGCCACTACGCGCGCGTCGAGGATGGCCGGATGCTGCGGATGGCCGCCGACGTCGCCAAGGACCAGTCCTATGTGCTCTCCGCGCTCGCGCCGACCTCGCTTGAGCGCTTGCGCTTTCCGCTCGGCGCGATGCACAAGGAGCAGGTGCGCGAGGTGGCAGCCGAAGCTGGCCTCGCCGTCGCGCGCAAGCCCGACTCGCAGGATCTCTGCTTCCTCGCCGGCACGCGCCACGGCGACTTCCTCGAGCGCCACGGCGGGCTCGGCGTGAAGCCCGGTCCGATCGTCGATCGCCAGGGCGTCGTGCTCGGCGAGCACCGCGGCGCGCACGCCTACACCGTTGGCCAGCGCCACGGCCTCGGCATCGGCGCGCCGCAGCCGCTTTACGTGCTCGCCACCGACCCTCGTGAGAACACGGTCACCGTCGGACCTCGCACGGCGCTGCTCGCCGCGAGCTTGCCCGTTAGCGAGCTGACGCTGCACCGCGACGGTGCCTGTGTGGACGGCGTGCGCGTGCGCTCGCACGGGCGGCGCTTTCCTTGCCGCGTCGAGCGTGATCTGCGCGCTGGGCGCCACGCCCGCGCAAGCATCTCCCTGGCCGAGCCTGCCGAGCGCACCGCGCCGGGCCAGGTCGCCTGCCTGTATGCCGGCGACGTGGTCGTCGGCTACGGGACGATCGCCTCCTGAGGCCCGTCCAACGCTGGCCTGCGAGTTGTGACCCAAGTAACTGAGATGCTTCGCCCGATGACATCTGATGAGATCCGCGAGAGCTACCTGGCCTTCTTTCAGGAGCGCGGGCACAAACGCATTCCCTCGGCCTCGCTCGTGCCCTCCGCGCACGACCCCTCGGCGCTCCTGACCGTCGCCGGGATGCACCCGCTGAAGCCCTACTTCCTCGGCCAGGAGACGCCGCCGGCCACGCGCCTGACCGACTGCCAGAAGGTCTTTCGCACGGTCGACATCGACAACGTCGGCAACACCGCCCGGCACCTGACGTTCTTTGAGATGCTCGGCAACTTCTCCTTCGGCGACTACTTCAAGCACGAGGCGATCGAGTTCGCCTGGCAGCTTTCACGCGAAGTGTTCTCGATTTCCCGCGGAGAGCATCTGGGTGACCGTGTTCGAGGGCGATGAGGGACTCGGGCTCGGGCCCGATGAGGAGGCGATCTCGCACTGGCTGGAGGTGGGGGTACCGCGCGAGCGGATCGTGCAGTGCCCGCGCTCGGAGAACTTCTGGCAGGCCGGTCCGAGCGGCCCTTGCGGGCCGTGCTCGGAGCTGTACTTCGATCGCGGGGCCGAGTTCGGCTCCGCCGGCGATCTCCCCGGGGGCGAGAACGAGCGCTTCCTGGAGTACTGGAACCTCGTGTTCATGCAGTACGACCAGCAGGGCGAAAGGCTCAAACCGCTGCCGGCCAACAACATCGACACGGGCATGGGCCTGAACCGCATGGCGGCGATCCTGCAGGACAAGCCGTCGGTGTTCGAGACCGACCAGTTCCAGCCGCTGATCGAGCTCGGCGAGCAGCTCTCGGGGCGGCGCTACGGCGAGGACTTCGCGGTCGATCGGGCGCTGCGCATCCTCGCCGACCACTCGCGCGCGATGACATTCCTCGTGGCAGACGGCGTGGTGCCCTCCAACGAGGATCGCGGCTACGTGCTGCGCCGCGTGATGCGCCGGGCGATCCAGCAGGGGCGCGCGCTCGAGCTGGAGCAGGGTTTCCTCACACGCTACGCCGAGCGCGTGCAGGAGCTGATGGGCGGCGTCTATCCCGAGCTGCGCGAGCAGCGTGCTGCGATCGAGACCTGGCTGGCCTCCGAGGAGGAGGGCTTCGGGCGCACGTTGACCCAGGGCCTTGCGACGCTTCGCGGGCTGATCGAGCAGGCGCGCGACGCGGGCCGCGCGAACGTGCCAGCGGACGACGTCTTTCGCCTGCACGACACGTATGGCTTTCCGTATGAGATGACCAAGGAGCTGCTCGGCGAGGAGGGTCTCGCGATCGAGGGCGACTTCGAGTCGCTGATGGAGGAGCAGCGCGCGCGCAGTCGAGCGGGCGGCTCCCCGGGCACGAGCGCGGCAGCGAACGGTGGCGCTGTCGCCGACGATCCGCGCGCCCTGGCGAGCGCCTTCGCCGGACAAGCAGACTTCCAGACGCACTTCACAGGCTATGAGACCGAGCGCCAGCACACGACCGTCGGCGCGCTCGAGCCCCACGATGGCGGTTATCTGGTGAAGCTCGCCGAGTCGCCCTTCTATGCGCCCGGCGGCGGCCAGGTGGCCGACGTCGGCACGATCGAATGCGAGCACGGCGACTGCCGCCTGCGTGTGCAGGAGGTGTTCCGCCTGGGCGATGACCAGGCGCTTTCGGTCGTGATTGAGCAGGGGGAGCTCGAGCCGGGCGAGCAGGTGCTCGCAGCGGTCGACCATCGCGCTCGCCACGCGACAGAGGCCAACCACACGGCGACGCATCTGCTGCAGGCGGCGCTGCGCGAGCGCATCGGCAGCCACGTGCGCCAGGGCGGCTCCTACGTGGGCCCGGACAAGCTGCGCTTCGACTTCAGCCACGGCCAGGGGCTGACTGATGAGGAGCTGCGCGACGTCGAGGATCGCGTCAACGAGTGGATCGCCCGCAACGACCCGGTGCGCCCGATCACGACGACGCTCGACGAGGCCAAGAGCCTCGGCGCGATGGCGCTGTTCGGCGAGAAGTACGGCGAGGTCGTGCGCATGGTCGAGATCGGCGACGGCGAGTACTCGCGCGAGCTGTGCGGCGGCACGCACGTGCGCTCGACTGCCGAGATCGGACCGTTCCGGATCATCGCCGAGACCTCGAGCGCGGCCAACGTGCGGCGGATCGAGGCGTTGACGGGGCCGGCGGCGACAGAGCTCTTGCGTGCCCACGACAGGGTGCTGGGCGAGGTGGCGCAGACGTTGCGCACCCGTCCCGAGCAGGCGGCCGAGCTCGTCAAGGCGCGCGAGCAGGAGCGCAGGGAGCTTGAGAAGAAGCTCAAGAGCGCCACCGGCGGCGGTGGGGGCGACGGCGCAGTCGACATCGATCAATTGATGGCCGGCGTGGTGGACGTCGCCGGGGCGCCCGTCTTGGCAGCCGTCGTCGAGTTGGACGACGCCAAGGCGCTCTTGGACCTGGCCGATCGGCTGAAGGGCAAGCTGCAAGGCGCCGCGATCGTGCTCGGCACGGCCGTTGACGGGCGCGCGAACCTACTCGTCAGCGTCGCGCAGGAGCTCGTGCAGCGCGGCGTGAAGGCCGGTGAGATCGTCAAGCAGGCGGCGGCCGTCGTGGGCGGCGGCGGTGGTGGACGCGACACGCTCGCGCAGGCCGGCGGGCGCGAGCCGGAGAAGCTGGGCGAGGCGCTCGAGGCGGCCAAGGCGGCGATCGCCTCGGCGCTTGCGAGCTGATGCGAGTGTTGGCGCTCGACTACGGCAGCGCCAGGTGCGGCTGCGCGGTGAGCGACCCGACGGGGACGATCGTCATGCCGATCGAGCCGGTGCTGCGCCCTGGCAGCAAGCGCGGTCTCGCGACGATCGTGCAGCTCGTGGGCGAGCGCGAGGTGCAGCACGTCGTCGTCGGGCTGCCGCTGTCGCTCAGTGGGCATGACACCGAGCAGACGCGCGAGACGCGCGAGTTCGCCGAGCGCCTCGGCCGCCGGCTCGGCGAGGACGTGCCGGTTGAGCTGCACGACGAGCGCTTCACGACGCGGATGGCGCAGCGCCTGGACGGCCCGGCGAGCGCCAGCGAGGATTCGCGCGCGGCGGCGCACATGCTCGAGAGCTGGATGGCGGCCCAGCCTCAATAAGGTCTCCAGCTTGGCTCGCGGCAATCGCTCACAGGACTCGCACGAACGCACGACGCAGGAGCGCGAGCGCGATCGCCTGGAGCGCGAACGCCGGCGCGCGGAGCGGGAAGGTGCCCACGCGCCCGTTCCCGAGCAGCCGCTCACGGCTGAGCAGCCGCCCCTGCCCGAGCAGCCACCTGCGATCGAGCCACCCGGGATCGAAGCAGCGGCTGCACCGCCCGCGCCGGAGCAGGCTGCGCAGCCCGTACCGCAACCTCCGCCGATCCGCGAGCCCGAGGAGCAACCCTCGCCTTCGACACAGGAGTTGTCGATCCCGCCGGGCGAGTTCGACTCACCCTTCCTGCCGCGCGAAACGGACATGCCGTTCGCGCCGCCCCATCCAGAACCGGCGGAGATCGAGGATGCAGCGCGAGGCCCTGGCCGCATCCCGCCGCGCAGAGGGGGGCGGGGGCGCGTCTAAGGGCGGGGATGGAGGCATTGGTCGGGGCAGAGGACCGCGGAGCGCTCGCCGCGGCGGCGGAGCTCGCGGCAGCAAGCGCGCACGGATCGCCGCCCTGTTCGCGCTCGTGCTCGCGGCGGCGCTCGTGTGGTTCCTGCTGTCGCTGTTCCAGTCGTTCGCAGGCGACGGCCACGGCAGGGTGATCGTGCAGATCCCGAAGGGCTCAAGCTCGAGCAAGATCGGCTCGATCCTGGCGCGCGACGATGTCGTCTCCTCGGGCTTCTTCTTCGACCTGCGCGCGCTGCTGGCGGGCAAGCGCAGCTCGCTTCACTCGGGTCGCTTCGTGCTAAAGCACGAGATGAGCTACTCGGCGGCGATCGACGCGCTGAGCAAGCCGCCACCGAAGGTGATCGCGGTGAAGGTCGTGATCCCGGAGGGCTACACGCGCCGCCAGATCGCAGAGCTCGTGCGCGAAGACGCGCTCAGCGGCGACTACCTGGCCGCGAGCCAGCGCTCGCACCTACTCAACCCGCGCCACTATGGTGCCCCGCGGGGCACACGCAACCTTGAGGGCTTCCTCTTCCCGGCGACGTATGACCTGCGCGCGGGGGCGCCGGTGCAGAAGCTCGTCGACGAACAGCTGATCGCCTTCCGCAGGCGCTTCGGCTCGGCTGACACGCGCCGCGCGCACGCGCTGGGGGTGACGCCTTACGAAATGCTCACGGTGGCCTCGATGATCGAGCGCGAGGCCCAGAGCGAACACGACAGGCCGTTGATCGCGGCGGTGATCTACAACCGGCTGCGCGAAGGGATCCCGCTGGGAATCGATGCGACGATCTACTACGCCGTGGAGCAGCAGAAAGGGATCGCGACATACACGGGTGAACTGACGCAGTCGATGCTGAAGATCGACTCGCCGTACAACACGCGCACGCATAAAGGCGTGCCGCCGACGCCGATCTCTAACCCGGGCGAGGCCTCGATCCACGCGGCGGCGCATCCGGCGCACGTTCCGTACCTGTACTACGTGGCGGGCGCCGACGGCTGCGGCGAGCAGGTCTTCTCGAAGTCCTACGCGCAGTTCGAAAAAGATGTCGCCGCCTACGACGCGGCAGTGAAGAAGAACGGCGGCAAGCCGCCGGCGTGCAAGAAGAAGTGATGCACCGCCTGGGCGTGCTGGGCTGGCCGGTCGCACACAGCCGCTCGCCGGCGATCCACAACGCGGCGCTCGCGGCGCTGGGAATGGGCGACTGGCACTATCAGCTCCTGCCGGTGCCGCCGGAGCTCCTCACGCAGACGACGCGCGGGCTCGGCGGCGCGGGCTTCGTCGGCGCGAACGTGACGATCCCGCACAAGCAGGCGGCGCTGGCGCTAGCGGACTCGGCGAGCGCGGCGGCGAAAGCGATTGGCGCGGCGAACACGCTCACGTTCGCCGCGGATGGAGCAATCGCGGCGGAGAACACGGACGCTCCGGGCCTGATTGCGGCGATCGCCGAGCCGCTCACCGGCAAGCGCGCGCTCGTGCTGGGGGCAGGGGGCAGCGCACGCGCGGCCGTGTGGGCACTGCGCGAGGCGGGCGCGGCGGAGGTGGCGATCTGGAATCGCACGGGCGAGCGGGCGGCGGCGCTCGCGCGGGAGCTGGGGGCGCGCGCGGTGAGCGAGCCAGAGCGGGCCGAGCTGCTGGTCAACTGCACGGCGGTCGGGCTCGCGCCGGCGCCGGGCGAGGAGCTCGGGCAGCTCGGACTCACGCCAAAGCTGATCGGCGAATTCGAGACGGTCGTCGACCTCGTCTACCGCGAGGGCGCGACAGAGCTCTTGGCGACGGCACAGGCGCAGGGCGCACGCACGCTCGACGGCTTGGCGATCCTCGTCGCGCAGGGCGCGCTCAGCTTCGAGCTGTGGACGGGACGCGAGGCGCCGCTGCAGGTGATGGGCGAGGCGGCGCGCGCGAAGCGATAGCGGCGGGCGAGAAAGGCGCCAGAGGGTCGCGCCATAGCAGCGCTCGGGCGATCCCTCAAGCGCGCTCAAACCTTTGTCCAGTAGGGGGCATTGCACGCGATTCTCAGCGCCTCACGGTCGATGGGCGGACCCATGGATATAGATTTCGCAGATCTGCTGATGGAGGTCGTCTCGCGCCGGGCGTCCGACCTGCACCTCAGCGGCCGGCGCACACCCGACGGTCCGCGTCCGCGGTCGCCTGACGCCGCTGGAGGAGTACCCGAAGCTCTCGGCGACGGACACGCGCGAGATCGTCTATTCGATCCTCAACGGCGACCAGCGCCAGCGCTTGGAGACGGACTGGCAGATCGACTTCGCCTACTCGATCCCGGGCCACGCCCGCTTTCGTGTGAACGCATACTTCCAGCGCGGGGCGATCGGCGCGGCGTTCCGCCTGATCCCGTTCAACTTGTCGAGCATCGACGAGCTGGGCCTGCCGACGGCGGTGCACGAGTTCACGCGCAAGCCGCGCGGGTTCGTGCTCGTGACGGGTCCGACGGGCTCGGGCAAGTCCACCTCGCTGGCGGCGATGATCGACGAGATCAACGGCACGCGCGAGGAGCACATCATGACGATCGAGGACCCGATCGAGTTCCTGCACGGGCACAAGAAGTGCCTGGTCAACCAGCGCGAGCTGGGCTCTGACGCGCAGAGCTTCGGCGAGGCGCTGAAGGCCGCCCTGCGTGAGGACCCGGACGTGATCCTGGTCGGCGAGATGCGCGACCTGGAGACGATCTCGACGGCCCTGACGGCGGCCGAGACCGGTCACCTGGTGTTCGCGACGCTGCACACGCAGGACACGGCGCAGACGATCGACCGCATCATCGACGTGTTCCCGGCCCACCAGCAGGGCCAGGTTCGCGTGCAGCTGTCGGTGGCGCTGCAGGGGATCATGACCCAGCAGCTGCTGCCGAACGCCGACGGCTCTGGGCGAGTCGTGGCGACGGAGATCCTCGTGCCGACCCCGGCCGTGCGCAATCTGATCCGCGAGGGCAAGACGCACCAGATCTACTCGGTCCTGCAGACGGGCTCGGCGACGGGCATGCAGACGATGGACGCCTCGCTGGCGACGCTCGTGCGCCAGGGGCAGATCAGCCGCAAGCTCGCGGAATCGCGCTCCTCGACGCCGGAGGAGCTCGGGCGCCTGCTCGGCGCCGAGTCGCTTGACCTCGGCCAGCGCGCGGCGGCGTAGGAGCGCTCTGCGATGAGCACGTACGTCTTCAAGGCAATGGACCTCGCCGGCGTCAAGGCGCGCGGCGAGTTGGAGGCGGACTCCAAGCAGGCGGTCTCCGACCAGCTCAAGCAGCGCGGGCTGATCGTGCTGGAGATCGCCGACAAGCACGCCTCGCGCGAGATCGAGCTGCCCGGTCAGAAGCGGGTCAACGCGTCGGAGCTGGCGGTCTTCTCGCGCCAGCTGGCGACGATGATCACATCGGGAATGAGCATTCTGCGCGCGCTGTACGTGCTCGAGTGGCAGACGGAGAACAAGTTCCTCAAGGAAACGATCGTGGCGGTGCGTAAGGACGTCGAGGCGGGGCTCTCGCTGAGCGACTCGCTGGCGCGACACCCGAAGGTCTTCAACCCGCTGTTCGTCGCGATGACGCAGGCGGGGGAGGCAGGCGGTGTGCTCGAGGACGCGCTGCTGCGCGTGGCGGATCAGCTCGAGAAGGACGCCTCGCTGCGTCGCCAGATCAAGTCGGCGATGGTCTACCCGATCCTCGTGATCGTCTTCGCGGTGGGCGTGATGATGGCGCTCGTCGCCTTCCTCGTGCCGGTGTTCGAGGGCGTCTTCAAACAGTTCGGCGGCGAACTGCCGTCGATCACGAAGGTCTCGGTCTTCCTCTCGCACGCAGTGACCGGCTACTGGTGGCTGATCTTCCTGCTGACGGGGGGCACGATCGGCGGCCTTCCTGAAGTGGAAGAAGTCCTCGTGGGGTCGCCCGCAGTGGGATCACTTTCGCCTGCGCATCCCGATGAAGATCGGCACGATCGTGCAGCAGGTCGCGGTGGCGCGCTGGTCGCGCACGCTGTCTTCGCTGACGAGCGCCGGCGTGCCGCTGCTGCTGGCGCTCGACATCACGGGCCGCACGGGCGGCAACGTGGCGGTCGAGGAGGCAATGGAGGGCGTGATCGCGTCGGTCAAGCGCGGCGGCACGATCGCTGCGCCGCTGGCGCAGGCCCCGATCTTCCCGGTGATGGTCACGCACATGGTCGGCGTCGGCGAGGAAACGGGCGCGTTGGACACGATGCTCGAGAAGGTCGCCGAGTTCTACGAGGACCAGGTCGAAGCGTCGGTCAAGGCGCTGACGTCGATCCTCGAGCCGATCATGATCATCTTCATCGGCGGCATCGTCGGCTTCATCGTGATCTCGATGTACCTGCCGCTGTTCTCGGTCTACAACAGCATCAAATAAGAGGGCTCCGCCGGCGGGAGCGCCGGCTGCGCAGACCCACCCGCTCAGGCCCGCCGCGCGCTCAGGGCTCGCCTGCGACGGGCGCGAACCGGTGGCCACAGTGGCGACAGACGCGTGCGGCCCGCTTTGGGTACTCGGCGCATTCGGGACAGAACTTCCTGCCGCGAGGCGCCCAGTCCGGCGCTTTGCGAGCTGTGATCTCGGCGCGGGCCGCTGTGAATAGCAGAACTGCTGCTCCTGCCCATATGCCTACCCCGATCGAGACGAGCTCGTCCTGGTGAGCCCTGTATTCGCCGGAGAAGAGGCTTGTGAGGAGTTCGACTCGGACGGCGATCCACACGAAACCGATCGTTCCGAGCATCTCACCAGCAGCAGTCGCAGCTGCTCCGCTATTGCGATGACGGAGCGCAAGCCAAGCCAACGCGACCGTCAGGGTGGCCAGAGTGAATCCTGCGGCGAGCAGCCCCAGTGAGAGAAGGATGGGGGGTAGTTCGTGTCCGGCGTTTTGGATCCACTTGACGAGGGTGATCACTGCGGCGATCACGGCGACGCCCGCGGAGATCGCCCCGCCTACGCTCTTGAACTGCTCAAACATGCCGAACGATTCTCTGCACGAGTGCAGTATCTCTTGATGTCCTGCGGAACCTTCGCGGTCGCGGTTTAGGGCTCGTTGACCCGGGCGATCCGAAGCGCGCGGCCCTCGACGGACAGGGCGACCTCTCCGTCGAGCAGCGCGAGCAACTCGCCGCCGGCGAGCTCGCGTCGCCAGCCCCGCAGCGTGCGCACGTCGGCCTCCTGCTCGCCGGCGCGCCAGGCGGCGACGATCGCCTGTAGGTCGGCGCGCGCGGCGAGCAACTCGTAGGCGAGCCCGGCCTGGCGGGCGCGAGCGCGCAACAGCGCCTCGCCGAGCGCGATCAGCGGTGCGTCCTCGGGACGGGGCATTGGCGGGCGCGCTTCGCGCGGGGCCTTCTCGGCGGGCAGCTCGCGGGCGCGTTTGACGACTTCGATCAGCTCCTCGCCGCGACGGCGCAGGTTGGCGGCGCCGGAGCCGCGGATCTGCTCGAGCTCGCCGGTCGAGCCGGGCTTGCGCTTGGCGATCTCCATCAGCGCGGCGTCGCCTAGCACGCCCTGCACTGGGCGATCCTGGCGCGCGGCGGTCTGCTCGCGCCACTGCACGAGAGCGCGCGCGACGGGACGCGCGGAGGGATTCAGTCCGCGCATGCGCGGCAGGCGCTGGAAGATCGCCTCAGGATCGCGCTCGTCGCTTGCGCGCGTGAGCGGCTCGCACTCCTCGCGCGCCCACTCCAGGCGTCCGAGCGCGGTCAGGCGACGCTCGAGCTCGGCGGCGAGCTCGAGCAGGTGCTCGACGTCCTCGCGCGCATAGGAGAGCTGCTCGTCTGAGAGTGGGCGACGCTCCCAGCGGGTGAAGCTCGCGCTCTTGGCAAGGCGCACGTCAAGCACGTCGCCGAGCAGCGAGTCATAGGAGGACTGCGCGCCCATCCCGGCGAAGCCGGCGGCGATCTGCGTGTCGAACACGTTGCTTACCTCTGTGCCGAGCACTCGGCGCGCGAGCGCGACGTCCTGGCGCCCGGCGTGCACAACGATCTCGATTGCCGGATCGGCGAGCAGCGCGGCCAGCGAGGAGCCGTCGAAGCCGTCGGCGAGCGGGTCGAGCACGACGATCGTTTTGCCCTCGTCCTCGGCGTGCGGCACGGCGAGCTGAATCAGGCAGAGCAGCGTGCGATAGCGCCCCTCGCCGACGAACTCGGTGTCGAGCCCGAGTCGCCCGGCGGCGCGCGCATCGGCGACGAGCGCCTCGTCTAGCGCGAGCATTCCGGAGTCGCTCACGGCGTGACCCCGGGCAGGCGCCAGAGCACCTTGTTGTGGGGCAGGCCGGCCTTACGCGAGACGTCGGTGCCGTGCGCGCGGATCCACTTGGCCGGCGGCGAGCAGGCTGGGTTTTTGGGCGAGATCAGATGGGGGCAAGGCGCGTTGAGGAAGGCGTAGCGCACTTCGCCGGCGGCGATCTTGCGCTTGAGCTCGGCGGTCGTGGTGAAGACCTTGGCGGCGTAGCTCGTGAGCACGACGACGGGCCGCGCGTCCTTGACGATCAGCGCGCCGATCTGCGTGGCCGACTGCGCGGCGACCTCGTAGCGCGCGGTGCCCTGGTGCGCGCGCAGGTAGCTCGAGAGCGGGTTGAGCACGTCGCCGGGCAGCACGCCGACCTCGCCGGCGTCGGTCACGTGGTCTTTGATTGCGCGGATGTCGGTTTGCACGGAGATGGCGAGCATCGACACGAGGCCCAGTGCGAGCACGGCGCCCGGGGCGAGCAGCGAGCGCAGCGCGTCGGGCAGCGCGGGCACGCGCGCGAGCGCGGCAACGGCGAGCGCGCCGAGCGCGGCGAGGAACGAAATCCACCACACGCCGGGCGTGCCGTAGAGCAGGCGCTCGCCGTAGTAGACGACGGCGGCGAGCGCGATCAGGAGGGCGGCGGGGCGCAGCCAGCCGCGCGGCTCGGCGGCCCAGGCGGCGCCGATCCCGAGCACGGCGGCGACGACGGGAACGACGCCCTCGACGTAGCGCGGGTGCAGCCGCACCATGTGGCTGAACAGCACGATGCCGGTGAGCAGCCAGAGGCCGAGGCCGGCGGCGAAGGCCAGGTTAAGTCTGCGCTGGCGCAGCTCAGCAGCCTGCGGATCCTCGCCCTTCGAGCTCTCACGTGAGAGCAGTGGATCACCGTTGGGGGCGGTCATCGCGTCGGCGTCTGACTCGTCGCCGTCCTCGGGCGCGGTTGCAAGCCGTCGCCGGCGCAGCATCACGCCGCATAGCAACGCGGGCACGCCGAGCAGCAGCGCCGCGAGCAGCTCGAGGCCGAGGCGCTCGCCCGATAGCGGCCCGACGCGCGCGAGCAGCCGCGTGGGCGAGGGCGGGAGGATCGGAATGTGGTCGCGCTGGGACTGCGTGGCGACGGGGTATTTATGTCCCGGTTCGTATTCCCTGCCGCCGGGTTCGGGCGATTTGCCGCCGAGGCGGTCTTTGCCGTTGAACACGAACACGGCGTTCCAGGCGCTGCCGTTGGTCGAGCCGATCGCCCAAGGTCGGTCGTGGGTCGGCACGAACAGCGTTGCTGTCAGCCAGGCGAGCGCGACGACGACGTACACGGCGCCGGCGGCGGCTAGCTTCAGCGCGCGCTTGGAAAGCGTGCCGGGAAAGCCGAGCAGCACAAGCAGCGCCAGGCCGGGCAGTGCGACGAGCGACTCGAGGATCTTCACGTCAAAGGCCAGCCCGAGCACGGCGGCGCCGGCGAGCAGCCAGCCCGTCTTTCCCGTCTCGCAGGCGCGCACGACGAACAGCAGCGCGAGCACGATCAGCACCATCATCACCCCGTCCATCGTGTCGCTGCGCGAGGTGATCACCTCGACGGGGAGCACGGCGAGCGAGGCGGCGGCGGCGAGGCCGGCGATCGGGCTCCAGATGCGGCGAACGGCGAGGAACAAGAGTGGCACGGCGGCGATGCCCGAGAGCGCCTCAGGAAGCTTCAGCGTGCTCGTGGAGAAGCCGAACAGCTTGACGCTCACCACCTGAAGCCATAGGTCGACGGGAGGCTTGTCGATCGAGACGCTCGCAGCGGGCTCGAAGGCACCGAAGAAAAAGTTGTGCCATGAGAGCCCCATGCTGCGCACGGCGGCGTCGTAGAAGGGATCGGGGGCGACCTTGCCGATCAGGATCAGTCGCAGCGCGGCGGCAGCGAGCGTGATCAGGGCAAGGATCACCCACTCGAGCGGTCTGACGGGCCTTCTCATCGGCGGGACGCTAGGCTCATCGCCACGTGGCGAGTGAGAGCACCGACAGCGAAGATCGAACGGAGGAGGCCCACCAGCCGCGGGAGTGTATGCCCTGTCGCGGCAGCGGCAAGGTGATCTCCAACCTCGGCGGCACGCCGAGCACGGTCACCTGCCCATGGTGTGAGGGTGGGGGCGTGCGGCTGCCCGGGATCAACGCCCAGGCGAAATGGCAGGACGGCGAGGGGGACGAGGAAGCGGCGGTCGACGAAGGCGAGGAAGCCACGGTCGAGTGACCGAATGCTGGTGGCGACTTGTGGCCGGTCACGCGAGCGGGCGCCGCGGCTGACCGATGCTTCGAACGGGCGGGTAGTGCATGCGTCCAAGCTTGATGCAACGCTAAAGATCGTGACGGAGCGGGTCGATGCACGGGCTGACAAAGCCAGTGTCGAGGCGCCAGGGCAAGCATCCATTTCCGGGTGCGTAGCAAAGCCGGCGGCCTCTCAAAGAGAAGATCTTCACCGATCAACCTGATGGGGGACCGCATCGCCACTTGTGGGCGATGGGCCAAGAGCTGGCGCTCAAAAACGGATCCTAGGAGGATCACACATGCTGTATCGACTGCGCCAGCGCTTGAGCAATGAGAGTGGTTTTACTCTTATCGAGCTTCTGGTCGTCATCCTGATCATCGGCATCCTGGCCGCGATCGCGATTCCCTCATTCCTGAACCAGAAGGGCAAGGCCAACGACGCTTCGGCGAAGGAGCTTGCTCGTACGGCGCAGACGACGGCGGAGACGTACGCGACCGAACACAACGGCGAATACACCGGTCTAACGACCAAAGAACTCGTCAAAATCGAAAAAACGATTAACACCAGCTCGACGGCCGGGAATGCGTACATTGAAGACCCGGGCGGCGTGTCAGGCGTGAGCGGGACCGGTTACACGGTCACAGCCACGTCGACGAACGGCGACAAATTCAGCATCGTCAACAGCGCCGGGACGGTCACTCGCACCTGCAGCGGCAGCGGCGGTGGCTGCACCAACAGCACCTGGTAATCGCGGCGCTCAGACCGGCATTTGTGCCGGTCGGATCGCGCTAGGACCCACCAAGAGGGGCGGCCACATGGCCGCCCCTCTTGCGTTTGGCTATTGCGGCGCAGATATCACCGCGCGTGGGTTTCGTGCTTGACATTTCTCGTGCATAGTGTTTAGAGCTAATGAATGAGTCAATAGCTGCCGATGCGTCAGCATGCCCACTCTCTCCCGCCCCCACCGCCTGAACAGCGAGGGTGGCTTCACCCTCATCGAGCTTCTCGTAGTCATCCTGATCATCGGCATCCTGGCCGCGATCGCGATTCCCTCGTTCCTGAACCAGAAGGGCAAGGCCAACGACGCTTCGGCGAAGGAGCTTGCTCGTACGGCTCAGACGACGGCGGAGGCGTACGCGACCGACCACAACGGTCTCTACACGGGTCTGACGACCAAAGAACTTGTCAAAGTCGAAAAAACGATCAACACCAGCTCGACGGCCGGGAATGCGTACATCGAAGATCCGGGCGGCGTCTCAGGCGTGAGCGCGACCGGCTACACGGTCACAGCCACCTCGACGAACGGTGACAAATTCAGCATCGTCAACAACGCCGGGACGGTCACTCGCAGCTGCAGCGGCAGCGGCGGTGGCTGCACCAACAGCACCTGGTAGCTGGGCTTCCTGCGAGCCGAAGTGGTGCCGAGGGGTGCCTCGTCGCTCGCGTGCACATGTGTGGCAGCTCGCGGCGGCGGGAGCAGAGGCGGCGCGACGCATGAGCAGTTCATATGTCTGGGAGTGCGGCCTCGCATATCGTGCAGCTTCTCTCTCGTGGGGGCGTTTAACGCCGCCGCCGATCGTCAGCTCTCAGGAGTAGCGGGTACGTCTGTTGCCTGCGCCTAAAGCGTCGGACGTGACCGACCGATGCAGGGGGCATGGAGGCTGCTTTCGCAGGTGTGTTCGGTGCGATCTTCGGTTCGTTCCTGAACGTCGTCGCTTACCGTCTGCCGCGCCACGAGTCGTTGCTCGGTCCGGCCTCACATTGCCCGGCGTGCGAGGAGCCGGTCAAGCCATACGACAACATCCCGATCCTCTCCTTCCTGCTGCTGCGTGGTCGCTGTCGCAGCTGCAGCGCGAGGATCTCACCGCGCTATCCGCTGGTCGAGACGCTGACGGGGCTGCTCTGCGCCGGAGCCGTACTGGCGCATGGCTCGGCGGCCTCGATCGCGTTGAGCGTGGCGCTGATCCTGATCGTCGTCCCAGCGGCGCTGATCGACGTCGAGCATCAGATCATCCCGAACAGTCTGACGGCGCTTGGGGCGGTGCTGGCGCTCGTGCTTGGGCTTGCGCTTGACCCGAGCGGCGAGCCGGCGCGGCTGATCGCCGGCGCGGCCGGCGGTGGCTTCCTGCTGCTCGCGGCGCTCGCCTACCCCGGCGGGATGGGCATGGGCGACGTCAAGCTCGCCGGTGTGATGGGGCTGTTCCTCGCCAGCGCCGTGGCTCCGGCGATCTTCATCGCGCTGCTCGCAGGGGCGCTCGTGGGGGGGGCGATACTCGTGCGCGAGGGCGTGCAGGCGGGGCGCAAGACAAAGGTGCCGTTCGGACCCTTTCTCGCGCTCGGCGCCGTCACAGCGACGTTCGTCGGTGCGGACATCGCTCATTTCTACGTCCATCACTTCCTCTAAGCGCCCAGCGCTAAAGGGCTGCCCGACTCACGCCGATACGGCTCCTGCGCACCGGCTGCGCGCCAGCACTAAATGCGTCCTTCACTCCCCTCACTCTCCTCACTTCCCTCGCTTTCGAGCGCTTCGCTTCGGCTGCCGAAGTTCTCCTCGCGCTCCAGCTCGGGCGAGATCGTTGGGCTCGACATCGAGCCTGGTCTCGTGGCCGCGGTGAAGGCGCGCGTGAACGGCTCGATTCTCGCCGAACGTGCAGCCGCTCAGCCGCTCGACGCCGACACGGTGCGCGAGGGCGAGGTCGTCGACATCGACGCGCTGACAGAGGCGCTGCGCGAGATGTTCTCGACGGGCGGTCTCGGCAAGCGCGTCCGCGTCGGCATCGCCAACCAGCGCACGGTTATGCGCACGATCGACCTGCCGCCGGTGACCGACCGCAAGGAGCTCGCCGCGGCGGTGCGCTTCCAGGCCCAGGACCAGGTGCCGATGCCGCTCTCCAACGCGGTGCTCGACTTCCACCCGCTCGGACTCGTCGACACGCCGGCCGGCCAGCGCCAGCGCGTGGTGCTCGTCGCCGCTCAGCGCGACATGGTCGAAAAGCTCTTGACGGCAGTGCGTCGCGCGGGGCTAACGCCGGAGGGCGTGGACCTGTCCGCGTTCGCCCTGATCCGCTCGCTGCACGATCGCGCCGAAGGCGAGACCGGGCGCGTGCTCTACCTGAACGTCGACGGACTCGCCAACCTGGCGATCGCCGAGGGCACCGTCTGCCGCTTCACGCGAGTGATCGGCGGCGGCGTCGAGGCGATGGCCGGTGAGCTGGCGGCGCGGCGTGCGATCTCGCTCAGCGCGGCGCGTGCGCTGCTTGCGAGCGTCGATCTCGGCGCGCCGAGGGCAGCTGATGCAGGTGCGTTCGCTAAGGCCGCTCCGGCGCCGGTCGCCGAGGACGCCGTCACGGCGATCGAAGCGGCGCTCGAGCAGGATCCCGGCGAGCCATCCGAGGAGCAGCCTGCCGCCGAGCAGGAGATCGTGCCCGAGCAGTCTCCCGAGGACGCGGAGGCGGCTCGCAAGCAGCACGAGGCGCAGGAACGCGCGCTTGGCTACGCCGAGCAGATCGCTGCGGCACAGGCTCCGCCGGCGCCCGCTGAACCCACTTCTGCGGCAGATCTCTCCGACGAGGACATCCGCGGCGTCGTCGAGAACGGCGTGCGAGAGATCGCCGGCGAGGTGCGCAACTCGCTCGACTTCCACCGCACGCAGGAGCAGGGCGGAGAGGTCTCACACGTCGCTCTCAGCGGCGGCGCGCTCGATCTTCCAGGCTTCGCCGAGGCGCTTCAGTCGGCACTCGGCATGGAAGTCCGCAAGCAGGTCGTCGGCCTCGTCGACGCAAACCTGCAGGGCAAGGTCTCGACGAACCGCCTGGCGGTCGCGGCGGGTCTCGCCGCGATGGAGGCGCCGCGATGAAGGCCGTAAACCTGATCCCCTCCCAAGAGCGTCGTGGCGGGTCGGTTGGAGTCGGCCGCTCAGGCGGCGCCGCCTACATCGTGCTCGGCGCGCTTGGCGTGCTGGCGGTGCTCGTGCTGCTGTACGGCATGGCGCGCCACCAGGTCTCAGACCGCAAGGGCAAGCTCGCCTCGATCACGGCGCAGACCCAGCGCGCGCAGGAAGCTGCCAGCGCGCTGACCCCCTACACGAGCTTCGTCGCGCTGCGCGAACAGCGCATGCAGGCAGTCGAGGCGGTCGTCGACTCGCGCTTTGACTGGGCGCACGCGTTCCACGAGCTCGGCCGCGTGCTGCCAAGGCAGACGTCTATTTCCTCGATCGACGGTACGGTCGGCGGCGCCGGCGCGACTTCCTCGACGGCCAGCGCGCCGTCCGCGACGACGACGACTGCGCCGGCCGCTTCGGCGACGTCTGCGACTCCTCCGGGAAGCGTCCCGACTATGACGCTCGGCGGCTGCGCGTCCACGCAGGCCGAGGTTGCCCTGACACTTCAGCGACTGCGCCTGATGGACGGCGTCAGCGCGGTCAGCCTGCAGAGCTCGGCCAAATCGGACTCGACCGGCGCGGGCGGCAGCTCGAGCAAGGGCAATTGCACGGCCAAGAGTCCGACCTTCACGGTCCAGATCACCTTTGAACCTTTGCCGACCCCCGCTGCGAGCAGCGGCTCGGCCACCAAGCTGACGGCATCCACGGGAGGCGGACAGTGACCACGCGCGACCGACTCGTTCTGATCGGCGTAATGGCCCTGGCCCTGCTGGCAGCCGTCTGGCTGCTGCTGGTCTCGCCTGAGCGCAAGACGGCGAGCAAATTGAGCAGCCAAGTAAGCACCGCAAGCGCCCAGCTGGCGAGCGCCCAAAGCGACGCGGCGAGCGCCCAAGGCGCACAGCGGCGCTACTCCGCGGCGTACTCCTCGGTGGTGAGCCTCGGCAAAGCCGTCCCGGCGAGCGAAGAAGTGCCTTCGCTGATGTACCAAATCGCTCAGGCCACGAACGAGAGGCACGTGCAGTTCAACTCGATCGCAACCGGTGGCGGCACGGGCGGCTCGAGCGCCGCCTCTGCTCCCAGCACCGTGGCGACAGCAGCGGCGAGCGCGGGCTTCACGCAGATGCCCTTCACGTTCGTGTTCGGCGGCAGCTTCAACGACCTTTATCACCTCTTCCGCCAGCTCAACGCGGCAACGGTGCGCACGACATCGGGCGGTCTTCAGGTGAGCGGGCGCCTGCTGACGCTGCAGGCGGTCAAACTTGAACCTGCGGCTACGGCAAGCTCCTCGCAGCAGTTGACTGGCACGATCACGGCAACGGCCTACGTGCTGCCAGCCAGCCAGGGGCTGACGGCGGGCGCAACCCCAACCTCGCCGGCCACGCCGGGTAGCGCGACGAGCGCATCGAGCACGCCGAGCGGCAGTGCGGCGGTCACGCCGGCGCCGGCGGCAACGATCGGAGCGGTTCGATGAGCGCCTTCTTCAGCTCTCTGAAGTCCGACCTGTTCGACCGGCGCCTGACGCCGGTGCTCGCCCTGCTTGGCGTGGCGCTGCTCGCCGCGATCGTCTATGCGGTGATCGGCGGCGGCTCGAGCTCGCCTGCTCCTACCGCGAGCACGCCCGTGGCCGTGCCGAAGACTTCAGGGATCGCGGTCACGGCGGCCGCGACCACGAAGACGCCGGTGTCCGAGACGACCAGCGGCGCCGCCGAGCAGACGGTCGGAGGAGCCACGCGCAATCCCTTCAAGCCGCTTCCGGGCGTAAAGAGCGCCACCACGCCGGCGACCTCTGCGGGCGCCTCGGGCAATCCAGCGAGCGGCACCTCAACGAGCGGCGAAAGCAGTTCGGGCTCGGAAGGATCCAGCTCGGAAGGCGCGAGCTCGGGCAGCTCCGGCTCTGAAACCAACTCGCAGAGCGGCGGCACGCAGCACGAAAAGAAGGCTGCCAGGCCGACCAAGGCCTACAAAGTCTCGGTCCTGTTCGGTGCGGCCCCGGCAGGTACGCCGGTGCTCAGCGCCGGGCTGACCTCGTATGAGGATCTCAAGCGTCAAGCGCCGCTGCCGTCGGCGACCCAACCTCTGATCGTCTTCCGCGGCGTCGTCGCTGGGGGCAAAAGCGCGACGTTCACGCTCGTCGGCGAAGCGATCCTGCGCGGCAGCGCGGCCTGCCTGCCGAGCGCCTCGCAGTGCCAGGCGATCGACCTGAAAGTCGGCGACACCGAGGAACTCGAATACGTGCCGCTCGGAGGCACTGCGGTGACATACGAGTTGCACGTCGTGAAGATCGAAGCGATCAAGGCCAAAACCGGCCAGGCGGGCAAGGCTGCCAAGGCCGCGAAGATCGCCAGCGTGGCGGACGATACCGGCCTCGAATCGAAGGTCGGCCTGCAGATCCTGCGCGACTATGGCCTGATGGCTGTGCCTGGGCTGCGCTACTCGCGCGACCGCAGCGTGCTCGTGTTCCGCGGCGCCGGCCACACCTTCGCCGCACGCGCTCACGTTGCGGCGTGGGGCGCAGCGATCAAGGGCTGAGACGGCGCAGCAAATAAGCTTGCGACGTGTCGCTCCGTCTGATCACAGCCGGTGAGTCGCACGGGCCTGGGCTCACGTGCGTCGTCGAGGGCCTGCCCGCGGGTCTTCAGATTGCTCCCGAGGACCTCAACGAGGACATGGCGCGCCGCCAGCTGGGGCACGGTCGCGGCGGGCGTATGAAGATCGAGCGCGACGCCGCCGAGGTCACGGCAGGCATCCGCCACGGTCGCTCGCTCGGCGGTCCGATCGCGCTGCAGGTCGCCAACCGCGACTACGCCAACTGGGAGGAGCGGATGAACCCCTGGCCGGTGGATGAGGAGATCGCCGAGGTTCACCTGCCACGGCCCGGCCACGCAGACCTCGTGGGCACGCAGAAGTACAAGCAGTCAGACGTGCGCAACATCCTCGAGCGCGCATCGGCGCGCGAGACGGCGGCGCGCGTGGCGGGCGGCGCGCTGTGCAAGGTCCTTCTTGAGGGCGCTCGGTGTGGAGATCCGCTCGCACGTCGTGCAGATCGCCTCGGTGCATGCCCCCGAGCCCGGCCGCGAGCTGACGCTCGAGGACTTCGCCGAGGTCGACAGCTCGCCCGTGCGCTGTCTGGACGCCGAGGCCACGCGCGCGATGGTGCGCGAGATCGACGACCTGCGCAAGGCCAACGAGTCGCTCGGAGGCGTATTCGAGGTGCGGTCCTTCGGCCTGGTGCCGGGGCTCGGCTCGCACGTCTCCTGGGAGGAGCGCATGGACGGGCGACTGGCGATGGCGATCTGCTCGATCCAGGCCGTCAAGGGGGCCTCGATCGGCGATGCGTTCAAGATCGCGGGGTTGCCTGGCTCCGAGGCGCACGATGAGATCTACTACTCCGCCGAGCGGGGCTTCTACCGCGAGAGCAACCACGCGGGTGGCCTGGAGGGCGGCATGACCAATGGCCTGCCGCTGATCGTACGCGGTGCGATGAAGCCGCTGCCGACGCTGACCAAGCCGTTGCGCTCGGTCGACACCGAGACGCACGAGCCGGCGCAGGCGCTGCGTGAGCGCACCGACTCGTGCACGGTGCCGGCTGCCGGCGTCGTGGGTGAGGCGATGGTGGCGTTCGTGCTGGCCGATGCCTACCGGCGCAAGTTCGGCGGCGATCACATCGATGACGTGCGCGAGGCTCTCCGTGCCTACACGGAGCGGATCGGATGGCTTCAGTAGCCGAGGCGCCGCGGCGCGCGCTGGTTCTGATCGGCTTCATGGGCGCTGGCAAGTCGACCGTCGCGGTCGAGCTCGCGCAGGCGCTCGGGGTGCAAGCGATCGACAGCGACGAGTTGCTGGCCGAGCGCTTCGGGCATTCCGTTGCGGAGGAGTTCGAGCGCAGCGGCGAGGCATCGTTTCGCGCGGCCGAGGAGCAGCTCGTGTGCGAGCTGCTGGACGAGGCGACACCGGGGGCGGTGATCGCGCTCGGTGGCGGCAGCATCCTCTCGCCGCGCGTGCGCACGGCGCTTGAGCCGCACGTCGTCGTGCTGCTCGACGTCGAGGTGGAGCGGGCATGGGAGCGTGTCGCAAGCGCGAGCGTCGAGGCGCTACCGGGAGCGATGCAGCGCCCGTTGGCGCGCGACCGCGAGGCCTTCGTGGCACTGCACGCCGAGCGCGGCGAGCTGTATGAGCGTACGGCCGACGCGATCCTGCCGGCGCTCTCGCGGGGCGGTGCGGTGCGCGTGCTTGACGCGCTGCGTGCGCTGGCGGCCGCACCGCAGGGCACGCGCCTCTTGTGGGCGGCGAGCGCCTCGGGCGAATACCCGGTACTGATCGGGCGTGGGCTGATGCGCGCACTCAGCACCGACGCCCGGCGCGAGCTCTGGCCGCTGAGCCGCTCGCACTCGCGGTCATTCCTCGTGACGGATGAGAACGTCGGCGCGCTCTACGGCGAGCAGCTGGGCGAGCTGGCCGGCACGATCGCGATCGTGCCGGGAGAGAAGACGCTCCAGACGGCGGAAGCGGTGTGGCGTGCATTGGTGGCGGGCAGCGTCACGCGCGCTGATCACCTGGTCGCGCTCGGCGGCGGCGTCGTCGGCGATCTGGCGGGATTCTGCGCGGCGACCTACCAGCGCGGGGTGCCAGTCGTTCAGGTGCCGACGACCCTGGTCGCGCAGGTCGACTCGGCCTACGGGGGCAAGACCGGGGTCGATCTGCCGGAGGCGAAGAACTACGTCGGCGCTTACCACCAGCCGGCGGGCGTGCTCGTCGATCCGGACACGTTGGAAAGCCTGCCCGCCGCGAGAGCTGTCGGCGGGCTGGGTGGAGGTGCTGAAGACGGCGCTGATCGCGGGAGGAGCGCTGTGGGATCGCGTGGCGGCGGGCGAGGATCTCGACGAGCAGATCGTGCTGGCGTGCGCGCGCACGAAGCTCGCGGTGGTCGCGGCAGACGAACGCGACGTGGGGCGCCGTCAGGTGCTCAACCTCGGGCACACGGTCGGCCACGCGATCGAGACGGCGACCGGCTACCACCGCTACAGCCACGGCGAGGCTGTCGGGATCGGGCTGCTCGCGGCGCTGCGCCTGTCGGGCGCGGAGGCGCTGCGCGAGCAGGTGCGCGAGCTGCTGCTGGCGCGCGAGCTGCCGGTGAGCTTCGACGGTGCGAGCGCGGAGCAGGTCGTGGCGGCGACGGCGCGCGACAAGAAGCGCGTCGGCAAGGAGCTGCCGTTCGTGCTGCTGTCAGAGCCGGGACAGGCACGCCCGGGCTGCGCGGTCGCCGAGGGTGAGCTGCGGGCGGCCGTCGCGGAGCTCGCGCAGCCGTGATGATGTCGAGGCGATGACCGAGCCCGACCGGCGCATAGAGGTGATGCACGGGGTCAACCTGGACCAGCTCGGCCGGCGCGACCCAGTCGTGTACGGCACGCTGACGCTCGCCGAGCTCGAGCAGCGGGTAGCAGGGCGGGCGTCTGAGCTCGGTTTGCGTGCGAGCTTCTTTCAGTCAAACCACGAGGGCGCGTTCGTCGAGCGCCTGCATGCGCTGCGCGAGGACGCGGACGCGGTGATCCTCAACCCGGGCGCGTGGACGCACTACGCGTGGTCGCTGCGCGACGCCCTGGAGATCGCAGGCGTGCCGGCCGTCGAGGTCCATCTCTCAGACGTCCAGGCGCGCGAGCCGTGGCGGCGCACGTCGGTGATCGGCGAGCTTTGCCTGGCGACGATCTCGGGGCGCGGCGCGGATGGCTATGAGGACGCGCTCGAGCTGCTGCATGCGAGAGCTCGATGGGGGCGCGCGATGAGCGCCGGTGCGACGAGCGAGCTCGCGCGTGTCGAGCGCCTGGCGGCGGCGCTGCGCGAGCGCGAGCTCGATGCGCTGCTCGTGGCGGCGCCGATCAACCTGCGCTACGTGAGCGGCTTTACGGGCAGCAACGGCCTCGCCCTGATCGTGGCTGGGGAGGGGGGCGAGCACCGGTTCTTCACCGACTTCCGCTACACGGTCCAATCGGCTTCGCAGGTTCCGCCGGCATTTGCGCGCGAGATCGTTACGGGCAGCCTGTTCGAGGCGGCGGCCGGCTCGCTCGATGCCTCTGGCGGCAAGCTCGGCTACGACGACGCGAGCACGACGGTCGCCGATCGCGCGCGTCTGGCGGCGGCGCTGCCACGAGGGTGGGAGCTGGCGGAGTGCGCGGGAGCCGTCGAGCGGTTGCGCGCGGTCAAGGATGAGGGTGAGATTGAGCTGATGCGCGCCGCGGCGGCGCTCGCCGACGAGGCGCTCGCAGGCGTGCTCGAAGCGGGACTCGTCGGGCCGCTCTGAGCGCGAGGTGGCGATCGAGCTCGAGCTGCGCATGCGGCGACTGGGCGCCGAGGCGCCGAGCTTCCCGTCGATCGTCGCCGCGGGCGCGCATGGGGCGCTGCCCGCATGCCGAGCCGCGCGAGGAGGCGATCCCGCGCGACGTGCTCGTGACGATCGACTGGGGCGCCATGTACGAGGGCTATTGCTCAGACTGCACGCGCACGTACGCGACGGGAGAGGGGATCTCAGCGCAGGCGCGCGAGGTCTATGAGCTCGTGCTTGCCGCCCAGGAAGCGGGCGTGGCAGCCGTGCAGGCCGGCCCGACGGGGCGCGACGTGGACGCCGTCGCACGAGCGTTGATCGAGGGCGGGGGACACGGCGAGCACTTCGGCCACGGGCTCGGTCATGGCGTGGGCATGGATGTGCACGAGGCGCCGCGCCTGTCGCGGATCGAAAGTGAGCAGTCGCTGCAGGCGGGCAACGTGGTGACGGTCGAGCCGGGCATCTACATCCCGGGCGAGCTTGGCGTGCGGATCGAGGACCTGCTGGTCGTGCGCGAGGGCACTCAGGAGGTTCTCAACGGCCTGGAGAAGGCGCTGACGGTCATCTCCTGAGTGCCGCCACGACGCTCGTGCGAAGCGGTGGCCAGCGGCTCGGCAAACGAGGACGCGAACAGGCGCACAGCGAGCGCGAGCGCTAGCGGCAGCGACCAGGCGAGGAAGAAGGCCGCCTGCATGTCGGCCGAGACGTGATTGGGCAGCCAGATGAAGCTGAGGTAGGCGAGCACGGTGGCGGCTGCGCTCAGCACGGGCGGGCGCGCGATCGCTCCGCGCACCTCCCACGCGAGCAGCGCGAGCGCGAAGGGCAGGGGGTAGTAGGCGATGTCCCACGTGTCGAGTAGGCAGCGCAGCAGCATCAGCAGCGCGAGCAACAGCAGCGCTGCGCGCAGGTCGATGCGCCGCGGACGGCGCTCACGGAGCCACAGCGCGAGCGGCAGCACGAGTCCGCTGGCGAGGATCAGTGGATGGGAGATCGTGCCCGTCCATGACGGCCCCAAGCGATAACCGTGGGCGAGCGCCGCGCTAGCGCCGGGCGAGGCTGTTGCATGATGTCCGAGGAACCACAACACCTGCCAGGGATGGAACAGTGCGCCGGGTGCAGTCGCGCTGGCGCGCAGGGCCGAGGAGAACCCGCCAGAACCGATCAACAGCAACGGCGCGAGCACGAGCGCGGCGGCGGCAAGCGACGAGCCGATCAATGCCGGGCGGCGTCCTGGCGGCAGCGTGAGCAGCACGGGTCCGGCGGCGAGTAGCGCCCACTCCTTGTTGGCCACGGCCAGACCCAGCGCCAGGCCGGCCCACCATGGACGCTCGCTGGCAGCGAGCAACACGGCGGCGACACACAGGCAGGCACCAAGCAACTCCTCGGGGTGGCCGAGTTCGAGTGCGCGCAGGGTCAGCGGGTTGGCGACGCACACGGCCAGCGCGAGGGCGCGTGCGAACAGCGGTCGTCCTTCACTGTGCATGCGCGCAACGAGATAGATGCCGAGCAACGCGGCGGCTAGCAGGCAGGGCACGGCGACGGCGCGATAGACGGCAAGTGCTCCGCCGCCCCATAACCCAGGGATCAACGCGAACGGCGCGCGCTCGACGAGCGAGCCGCCGTAGGCGGGGGCGAGCTGAAGGAACGTCGTGAGGTGGCCGTGCACGAGCGCTTCGAAGGCCGGTCGCGACTCCGTTTCGTAGTCGCTCCACGCGAAGCCCTTCAGGCCGAGCCAGGAGAGCAGCGCGCAACCGGCGAGTGCCGCCAGGGCCCAGGGGGCGTTCTCGCGTGCGATGCGCCTCATGGGTTGGCATCGGTTGCGTCGGGCCGATGCTTGAGTCGAGCGTGCGGTCGTCCGCCTGCAACGTCGCCAGGTCAGGGGCGGGCGAGTTCAGGCGTTGGCCAGCTCGGCGAGTAGCGCCTGCGGCGTGACGATCCGCACGCCACGGTGCTCGCCGATCGGCAGCAGGTGCCGGCGGTCGCCCGACACGATGACTTGAACGCCCGCATCCGCGCCGCAGGCGAGGATCAGGTCGTCGTCGGGGTCGCCCGTGAGCGGCTCGGGCGTCGTCGTCGGTGCTGCGATCCGCTCACTCGCGAGCTCGCTCAGCAGGACGCCGATATCGCGCACGCGCTCCGCTGTGAATCGGAGCTTTGTGGTCAAGACACGCTCGAGCTCGTCGAGAACCGGATCGGCGAGCACGAGTTCGATGCGACCTTCAATTGCCGCATCGACTACGCGGCTCGGGGACCGCCGGCGATGAAGGCCGATACGAGGACGTTTGTGTCACAGAGGACGCGCTGGGTCACGCCCGAGTCGAGCGCAGCTCATCGACCAGCTTCTCGACGTCTTCCGGACCTACCCCGAGAGCCTCCGCTCGGTTGCGCCCATAGCGCCGGAGCTCGGCGAGGCGCTCGTGCTGCACGTGACGGCGCAGCGCGTCGCGCACCACCTCGCTCTTGGTCTTGCCCGTGGCGCGGGCCAGCGCCTCGGCCTCGGTGGCGAGGTCATCGGGGATCGAGACGGAAAGCAAGCGGGACATATGAAATCATCATATCGCGATGGCGCGAGATCGTCCTCCTATGATGCGGGACCGTGGCGATCAGCACCAACCAATTCAAGAACGGCAATCACATCGAGGTCGACGGGACGATCTTCAAGATCCTCGAGTTCCAGCATGTGAAGCCCGGCAAGGGCGGAGCGTTCGTGCGCACGAAGCTGCGCCGGGCCTCGGACGGCAACGTGATCGACCGTACGTTCAGGGCGGGGGAGAAGTTCCGTGAGGTGCGCACGGAGGCTCGCAAGATGCAGTTCCTCTATGCCGACGGCACGGACGCGCACATGATGGACACGCAGTCCTTCGAACAGATCGCGGTACCCGAAACGGCAATCGCGGAGGGGCTGCGCTGGACGCCGCCGAGCACCGAGGTCGACGTGCTGTTCATTGACGGTCAGCCGTCAGATCTACAGTTGCCGAGCACGATCGACCTCGAGGTTACGCAGGCCGACCCGGGCGTACGCGGCGACACGGCCTCCGGCGGCGGGACCAAGCCGGCGACGCTCGAGACGGGAGCCGTGATCCAGGTGCCGCTGTTCGTCGAGCCGGGTCAGCGCATCCGCGTCGACACCCGCTCAGGCGAATACGTGGCGCGCGCTTAATCATGCGTCGCTCCGAGCAGCGTCGAGCGGCGGTTGTGGCGCTCTACCAGCACGATCTCACTGGCCGCCCGCTGGCGCAGACGTTCGCTTCGAAGGACTCGATGTTCGTACGCGCGCTGGCGCACGCGGCGGCCGACCGCGCGCCGGAGCTCGACGAGGTGATCGACCGCCACGCCCACGGCTGGTCGGTAGAGCGAATTCAGCCCCTGGAGCGGAGCATCATGCGCGTCGCGCTGATCGAGATGCTGCACCCCGATGCGGTCCCCGGGGAGGAGCCGATCCCGCCGGAGGGGGCGATCGAGGAGGCCGTGGAGAGCGCGAAGACCTTCTGTGGCGCGGACGCACCGGCCTTCGTCAACGGCGTGCTCGGGGCAGTCCTCCGGGACGTACGCGAGAATGCTGCGATCTGATGAGCAGCGCGAGCACAGAGCATCTCGACGACCTGATCGCCCGCCTGGAGCGCGCGGCCGAGCAGTTGCGCTCGGGCGAGCTCTCCCAGGATGCTGCGGCGACGATGGTCGAGGACTGCGCGACGCTCGCCACGCAGGCGGCGTCGGAGCTCGAGGAGCTCACACGCGCCGAGGTCCAGGCCCCGCCGCCCGGTCAGGACACCCTGCTGTAGGGGTGTCCCGCCACTCGTGAGCGCCACCTACCCAGAGAGCCTGCGCGACGACGTCGAGCGCTACCTCGCCGAGCTGCGCTTCTCCGAAGAGGCGCTGACGTCGGGTCTTGAGGAGGCGATGCGCTACTCGCTGCTGGGCGGCGGCAAGCGGATTCGCCCAGTGCTGGCGCTCGCGACGGCCCGCGCGGTCGGGATGGAGCCGCAGGAGGTGATGCCGCTCGCAGCGGCGCTCGAGCTGGTGCACACCTACTCGCTGATCCACGACGACCTGCCGGCGATGGACGACGACGCGCTGCGCCGCGGCCAGCCGACTTGCCACGTGAAGTTCGGCGAAGGCGTAGCGATCCTGGCCGGCGACGGACTCTACGCGGAGGCCTTCCATCATCTGTTGACCCACCAGCGCTCGGCGCCCGAGCGAGTGCTGCTCGCTGCGGCTGAGCTCGCGGCGGCTACCGGCGTAAACGGCATGGTCGGCGGGCAGTACGTCGACGTCGAGGGGGGTGCGCCCGCCGGGGGCGCCTCGCTGCGGCGCTTGCACGAGCTGAAGACCGGACGGCTGATCGGTGCCTCCGTGCTGTGCGTACTACTGTTGGGAGGGGTCGCGGATGGACCTGCGGCCGTCCCCCTTCGTCTTTTTGCCTCGGAGCTCGGAGTGTTGTTTCAGATCGTGGACGACATACTCGACGTGACGGGCACGGACGACGCCCTTGGAAAGCCTCGAGGCAGCGATGAGCGTCATGGCAAGCAGACATACGTGAGCGAGTTCGGGATTGATCGCGCCAAAGAACTGGCGGCCGAATCGCATGCCACGGCGGTGCGAGCGCTGAGCGAAGCAGCCGAGCGCACCCCTGCGCAGGCCGCCGTCGTGGGCGCCGTCGCAATGCAGCGCGATCCACACGGCGAGCAGGCGACGGATGAGCTTGAACGGATAGCCGACTTCATCTACACACGAACCTCATGAGCCGAAAGCAGAAGCCCGCAAGCGAGGAAAAGCTGCTCGACCGGATCGAGGGCCCGCAAGATCTGCGCGGACTCTCCGAGCAGGAGCTGCAGACGCTCGCGCAGGAGGTGCGCACGCACATCATTGACACGGTCGGTGAGATCGGCGGGCACTTCGGCGCGAACCTGGGTACGTGCGAGCTTGCGGTGGCGCTGCACTCGGTGCTGGACTCGCCGACGGACAAGATCCTCTGGGACGTCGGGCACCAGGCCTACCCGCACAAGATCCTCACCGGTCGGCGCGACCGCTTGGCGACGATCCGCCAGTACGACGGACTCGCGCCGTTCTGCTCGCGCGAGGAGTCAGAGCACGACATCATGGGCGCGGGGCACGCCTCCACGTCGATCGGCTACGCGGTAGGCATCAAGGAGGGCATGCGTCATCTGCAGGGTGAGGCCGATGGCAAGGTCGTCGCGGTGATCGGCGACGGCGCGATGACCGGCGGCGTGGCCTTCGAGGCGATCGGGCAGGCGGGTGGGCTGGGCACGCCGATGGTTGTCGTGCTCAACGACAACGGCATGTCGATCGCACCGAACGTAGGCGCGCTCTCGCGCTACTTCAATCGCGTGCGCCTGAATCCGAAGCTGTGGCACGCGCGGGCGGGTGTCGAGGGAGGCCTCACGCGCCTGCCGGGCGGCATCGGCTCGGCCTTCGAGCGGCTCGGACCCCAGCTGAAGGAGTCGATCAAGGCATTCTGGGCGCCAGGCCTGTGGTGGGAGGAGCTCGACTGGGCCTACATGGGCGTGATCGACGGGCACGATGTGCACGCGCTGCGCGAGGCGCTGAAGGAGGCGCTGGCGGCCGAACGCCCGGTCGTCGTGCACATCGCGACGGTCAAGGGCAAGGGCTTTGCCCCGGCCGAGGACGGCGGCCTGGAGGGCATGGAGCAATGGCACGCGGCGAAGCCGAAGTCGATCGCGAACGGGCTCCCGACCGTTCCCTCGGCGCGTTCGAATCGAATGACCTCGAAGGCCGCGAAGCGCCCTGCGCCGCAATACACACAGGTTTTCGGCGAGGCCTTGGTGCGCGAGTGCGAACGCGACCAGCGCGTGGTCGGGGTCACGGCGGCGATGAACTCGGGAACCGGGCTGAGCATCCTGCAGAAGGCGATGCCCGAGCGCTACTTCGACGTGGGCATCGCAGAGCAGCAGGCGATCCTGTTCGCATCGGGCCTGGCGCTCGAGGGCGCAAAGCCGGTGGCGGCGATCTACTCGACGTTCCTGCAGCGGGCCTACGACCAGATCGTGCACGACGTGTGCCTGCAGAGACTGAATGTCGTCTTCGCGCTCGATCGTGCCGGCTTGGTTGGCGACGACGGCCCGACGCACCACGGAGCGTTTGACATCGCCTACCTGCGCTGCCTGCCGAACATCGTGCTGATGGCCCCGCGCGACGAGGCGATGCTCGTGCACATGTTGCGCACTGCCCTGCTGTTCGACGGGCCGATCGCGCTGCGCTACCCGCGCGGAGAGGGCACCGGCGTAGCGCTGCCGCAAGAGCCGCACCCGATCGCGATCGGGACGGGCGAGATCCTGCGCGAGGGCGGTGCGAGCGAGGCCGCCGGCCGTCGTGTGGCGCTGATCGGCTACGGCAGCGGCGTGGGCAAGTCGCTGGCGGCCGCCGACGAGCTCGCGGCCGGCGCAGACCTCTCGGTGACGGTCGTCGACGCACGCTTTGCAAAGCCGATCGATGCGGGCCTGATGGCCCAGCTCGCGGCCGAGCACGACCTGCTCGTGACGGTCGAGGAGGGCGTCCTGGCGGGGGGCTTCGGCTCGGCGGTGTGGGAGACCCTGAACGAGGCGGGCGCGACGCCGCGCATCCTGCGTGTGGGCCTGCCCGACCGCTACGTGACGCACGGCAAGCCGGCGCTGCTGCACGAGGAGATCGGCTTCACGCCGGAGCGGATCGCCGAACGGGTCGCGGCGGCGATCTCCGATCGCCAGTCGGCGATCGTCGGCGCCTGACGCCCGCTTCTGGCCGAGACCGCTCCAGCCCCCGGCTGCGGCCAAGCTCAGTTGCGACGACGGCGTCGCTTGCCGGCGTGTTCCCGCGGCAGGCTGCGGCTTAAATGAAACGGCCCGCTGGGGAGGCGGGCCGTTTCGAGGGAGGAGGGATGCTGCAGAACTGCAGTGCTGCGGGGTACGAACAACATGATGCGCGTACTGGACTGTGCCATCTGTGATCTTGCGCACAGTTGGTCAGTCTCTGTATAAGCGCAGGCCGTTTAGATCGGCGTGTACGGGCTAGGTCATTTGCTGGTGGCCACGCAAAGGCCACTCGTAGGACGATGCGAGATACTGGGCAGGCCATGTCGCAAGAGGACGTTGAGATTGTGCGGAGACTCCTTGGCCCGTTCGAACAGGGCGACCTCGTTCCGCTGTTCCGCGACGACACCATCAACGCCTCTATCCGGGCGGCGAGTGAGCCGTTCTTCATGCCCGATTTCGAATGCGTGTTCGTTAGGGCGGACGTCGGGCGTGCCGCATACTCGGGACTCGACGGTCTGAGGGCCGGGTTTTTGGACTGGCTGGAGCCTTGGGAGAGCTACCGCGCAGGGGTCGAGGACGTTATCGACGCGGGCGATGGGCGAGTGGCAGTGCTTACCAACGATCACGCCTACCCAAAAGGCGCGAGCGCCGAGGTCACCTTCCTGGGGGCTCCGCTGTGGACGGTTCGCGACGGCAAGGTAGCCCGTATCGAGTTCTACTGGGACCGGGCCGAGGGTCTGGCAGCTGCGGGCCTGTCCAAGTAGGCGTGACGAGTTTCGCTAGTCGTTTCGCTAGACCCTCCTAGAAGGCGACCCGGGTATCAGCCCAAGCGAGACCCCACGGCATCCGCGCCGGGTTCGTCGAGCACACGATGGACATCCCTCGCCCCAAGAGGCGACTAGCCCGGTGCGGTGAGCCGTATTACGTGGTCAGCACGGCGGTCATGTCGTCCGACGGCGTCGGAGGTGCAGCGAGGTCGATGACTTGGCGAAGATCGTCCCCGCTGCACGACGCGGGCATACCCATCACTCGGATCGCTCAGGAGGCGGGTCTGTCTCGGCAGGCTGTTCACGACCTCCTGGCGGACCCGCCACCTTCCTGACGAAGCGGTCGAACGCTCCCCGGGTGGGGACTGGGATCGTCACCGGCTTATACAGCGAATGCCCAACTGTGATCTTGCGCACACTTGCGCGTACGATGCAGACTGTGCAGCGGCACCAGCTGGGCGAGCGGCTACGAGGTCGATCGGTAGTGACTCAGGACAACCTGAGCAACGCCCTCGCCATTGTGAGCGGATGGAACGCCGTCTTCGCCGGCGCCGACCCGTTGCCGTGGTTGCGTGAGTGCTGCGATCCCGATGTCGAGTGGGACCTCTCGCGTAGGGGCATTGACGACGAGGTTTACCACGGCTATGAGGGCCTACAGCGCCTGCTCGGCCACCTCCGCGAGGCCTGGCAGGAGTTCCGCTTCGAGCGCGATGAACTGATCGACGCCGGCGACAGCGTCGCGGTCTTTAGTGACAGCATTGGCCGCGGCAGGTGGGACATCGAGCTCGAGGTGCGAACCGGCTCAGTGATGACCTTCCGCGACGGCAAGCTGATCCGCTACTGCTACTTCGGGGAGGATCGCGACGGATGCCTGAGCGCGGTTGGGTTGCGCGCCGAGACGTAGGCACGCGATTGGCGCTACACGCGCGGCAGGGGCGATAGTCATCCACCGGCGTCGCCGCCGCTGGTGTGTAAGGGTTTGCTGGGCATGGGAAAGCGACGCCTCGATGCGCTGCTGGCTGAGCGCGGGCTGTTCTCCTCGCGCAGCCGCGCGGCGGCCTCGGTGATGGCTGGAGATGTGCGCGTTGGCGCGGCCGAGCGCAGGGCCAGCAAGCCGGGCGAACTGGTGGACGCGGATGAGCGAGTGAGCGTCGCTGAGCGGCCGGCATACGTCTCGCGCGGCGGGGTCAAGCTGGCGAACGCACTCGATGCCACGGGGCTCGAGGTGACCGGGCGCCGTGCACTCGACGTGGGTGCCTCGACGGGCGGCTTCACCGACTGTCTGTTGCAGCGCGGCGCCAGCGAGGTGATCGCCGTTGACGTCGGCTATGGCACGCTTGCATGGAGCTTGCGCAGCGATTCACGCGTGACGGTGCTCGAGCGCACGAACGCTCGCGCGCTGGAGCCGGCGATGCTTCCGTTCGTGCCAAACCTGGCCGTGATCGACGTCTCGTTCATCTCGCTCGAGAAGGTGCTCGGCGCCGTCTTGGGCTGTCTTGCGACGGGCTATGACGCGCTCGCGATGATCAAGCCGCAGTTCGAGGTGGGTCGCGAGCGGGTCGGCAAGGGTGGCGTTGTGCGCGACGCCGAGACGCGCCGAGCGGCGCTGCTTACCGTTGGCCGTACGGCGCTGTCGCTCGGCGCCGGCGCCGTCTCCTACAGCTCCTCGGGCCTGCCTGGGCCGAAGGGCAATCGCGAGACGTTCCTCTGGCTGACCGATCCGGCAAACGCGAACGACGGGCGCCGCGGCGAGATCTTCGACGAGGCGCGCGCATCCGAGCTCGAGCGCCTGGCGCGGGAGGTCGAGCCGTGAGGGAGTTCACCGTGCTCACCCACCGGCGTCCCGAGGAGACCACGCCGGCCCTGAAGCGCCTGGCCGAGCTCGCAGCGCAGGCCGGCGTGAAGTTGCGCCTGGACGAGCGCGAGACTCGCAGGCACGGGCTCGCCAGCGAACCCGGCCTCGAGCTCGACGCGCCGTTGAAGGAGGACGTCGAGCTGTGCGTCGCGCTGGGCGGAGATGGCACGATCCTGCGCGCGCTGCGCCTCTACAGGGGCACCGACGTGCCCGTCTTTGCGATCAACTTCGGCGAGATCGGCTTCCTCGCGACGGTCGAGCCGGACGAGCTCGAGGAGGGGATGCGCCGAGCCCTCGAGGGCGACTTTGAGCTATTGCGCCTGCCGGCGATCGTGCTCGACGGGGACGGCCTGGGCTCGCCGGCTGAGGCGAGCGCACGCGCGGGTGCCTCAGAACGCGCACAGGATGTCGAACGGCCCGGTCTGTCCGGCCAGGCAGCGGTCAACGATGTGGCGATCCACCGCAAGGTCGGCGAGCGCGTGGCCGAGCTCGCCTATGAGATCGAGGGCGAGGAAGTGGGCAGCGTGCGCTGCGACGGGCTCGTCGTGGCCACGCCGGCCGGTTCGACGGGCTACAACCTCGCCAACGGCGGCCCCGTGATGGCGTGGGGCGTAGAAGGCTTCGTCGTCTCGTTCATCGCGCCGCATTCGCTCACGGCGCGCGCGCTGGTGGTCGCGCCCGGCGACAGGCTGACGATCCACAATCGCTCGGACGAGCCGCTCGACGTGGCGCTCGACGGCCGGCCGGCCGGCGAGATCGTGGCCGGCGGGAAGATCGACGCGCGCTTCGTCGGTGAGATCGGCACGATCGCCCAGCTCCCCGGAAGCTCGTTCTACCTGCGTCTGCGCGAGAAGTTCGGCCGGCTGGCGAGCTGAGCCAAGCCGGGCCGATTGGCCGGCGTTCTCGCCTCGACGCGGCCCGATGCGCTCGGCGTGCGTCTAGCGACTCTTACGTCAGGCGACTTTGGCGCTCGGACCGTGCTGCACGACGGGGGCGGGGCTGTGCTCGCTCGCGCCGTCGCGGTGCATCGAGTTCATGAACTCGTCGAGCTGCTGGCGCGCGAAGCGGCGCTGACCGCCCGGCGTGCGATAGCAGGCGATGTGCCCGGCATCGGTCCAGCGACGAATCGTCGCCAGCGAGACGCCCAGATAGCTAGCCGCCTGCGAGCTCGTGAAGACGAGCTGACGGCCGTTGCGGGGGAGAGTGGCGCTGGTGGTCATTGGTTCGCCTGTCGGTAGGTGTCGTGGCGGGAAAGTCGGCTCGTTTTCAGAGCGGTTCTGTCCTCGCTGGCTGTTTCGGCATCGGCGGGGGATGAGTTGAGCGGCGCAGAGCTTTGTGGACCTTTGATCGATCGCACGGTGGGCTGATCTACCGGTATCGCCTGCGAATACTGGGCGCGAGCGAGATTATTTGTCTGCGGAACGCCCGATTCAGGCCGATGCAAGGCCGCTCGAAATGTCCTGCAATTGCAATCATTCATGCACAGAGCTACGCAAACTGGACTTTTCGCCTAATCCTTCGCTATTCTTGACTGAACCTACTCAAAGGTTGCGGATTTCCTATGGATGGAGCCAGAGGGGTGCCGCCTCGCAAACGCCCATACGGGCCCAAGCGAAGGAGATCTATCGTGCGTTGGAACCACTAGAGCTGTTTCTTAGGTCGCACAGCGACCGGACTTGAGGGCGTCGCCACCCGACTACGGGTGCGGCGCCCTCGTCTTTTCTCAGCCCAGCAGCAGCTGCGTTCAGTTCAGCAATGGCTGGGCGAACGTCTGGGCTCGCCTACCGAAGGCGAGCTCCTCCTCGAAGCTGGCGTCATCGCCTTCGGCTGCGCGCATCGGGCCGTCATTCTCGAGCATTTCGACGAACGTATTGACCATCTCGGCGTCGAGTTGGCGACCGGCGACGCGGCGCATCTCGGTGAGCGCATCCTGCGGCGTTCTCGGCGAGCGGTAGGAGTCGCGTGCCGTGAGCGTGTCGTAGGTGGAGCAGACCGCGATGACGCGTGAGATCAGCGGGATCTCGTTGCCGATCAGACCCGCCGGATACCCGCTGCCGTCGACGTGCTCGTGGTGGTAGAGGATCGCGTCGGCGACCGGCCCGTAGCCGTCGAGGCGACCCACCAGCGTCGCGCCGTCCTGCGGGTGGCGCCGGATCACGGCCCAATCCTCATCGGAGAGCACCTCGGCGTGGAGGATTCGGTCGGGTAGCGCGAACTTGCCGATGTCGTGCAGCAGCCCCGCCGTGTGCGCGAGGTCCTGTTCGTTCTCGTCGCAGCCGATCGCCTCAGCCAGCCTGCGCGCGTAGCGGGCCACGGCGGCGGCGTGACGCGCGGTCGATTTGTCTCGCAGCGCGAGCGTCTCGACCAGCGTCGAGAGCACGCCCAGCTGCAACGAGGCGAGATGGATCGAGCGCGCTTCCAGCTGATCGGCGCGGTCCTCCGAGCGCAGCAGTGCCACCATCAGGTACTGGAAGATGCCGATCACGAGCACGGCGGCGATCAGCGCGGCTAGCCCGAGCTTGACGTAGGCGACGGCGAGCACCGCCGTCAGCGCCCCGGCGGCGACCTGCCCGGGCAGCATCGGCACGAACAGTTCCTGAACCTGCTGCAGCAGACGGCGGTTTTCGATGATCCGGTTGTCGAGCGCGATCACGGCGAAGTTCAGTGCGTTGGTCACGAGGAACACGCCGAAGACGACCAGCCCGAAGGTGATGCCGCGGGCGAGTCCGTTGCTCGGATCGTGAACGTTGCCGATTAGTGCCTGCACGATCAGGCCGCCGACCAATGGACAAAAAGCAAAGCTCGACAGGTTCCCCAGCCAGTGCGCCGGCGAGAGCCGGCGGCGGGCCGAGATGAAGATCGCCGCGAGCAGCGCGATCGCCACGGCGGGCGCCGGGCCGAGCAGGCTCATCGCCAGCACCTGCGCGACAAAGCCCGCCGAGAGGTTCTGGCCGCGAATAGTGAACTGCAGCCCTTGGCCGCCCAGCGACAGTACGCCGAGCAGGATCACGAGCCATAGCGGATTCCATTCGCTCGGCTGAGAGACCAGCGTGGCCAGCACGAGCGAGGCCGCTAGCAGGAGCGCCTCGGCGGCGAAGAACGTGCGGATTGCCTTATTGCTCGACATGGAGAGGTTTCCTTAGTCCTTAACGGCTACGAGCGCGTCGTCCTTAAGGGGATGGGGGACGGCTGGACGCTCCGGCGGCGTCGTCCCGGCGGTTCGTTCCGCCGCCGGTGCTCGCCCTCCAGTTCAGCCCTGCGTCATTGCGCCGCTGGAGCCGACGTGCGAGGAGCGAGCCGCCGTGGCCTCGGTGGCCTCCGGGGATAGTCGCTCGACGGAGCGTTCGTCCTCGGGCTGCGTGGCCGGCGCTTGGGTCGGGACGCCAGCGTCGGTGTTGATTCTCAGGAACGCAACCGTGCTCAAGGTCGCGCCGACGCCCGCAACGAAGAAGGCCGTGCGCGGAGAGCTCAGCGCCGTCAGGGCACCACCGAGCGAGAAGCCGACGGCCGGCGCGATCGCGCCGACCGATTCGACCGCGCCCATGATCCGCCCCTGCAGTGCGCGCGGCGTGAGCTTCTGCACCGAGCTGATCAGCGACGCCCATTGCACGCCGTTGCCGAGGCCCCCGACGAGGCCGATCACACAGGCCACGATTAGTCCCGGAGCCAGCGCCCAGCCGATATAGGAGAGGCCGACGGCGAGCGTCGCCGTGCTCAGCAGGAGTCGTAGCGAGCGGTCGATCGAGCGCGCGAAGACGATGCTGCCGATCGTGACCCCGAGGCCCCACGTGCCCACGAGTACGCCGTAGCCCGAGTCGCCGGCATCCAGGCTGAGCTTCGCGTAGGCGACCTCGACGGGCCCGGAGACGGTAAAGAAGGTCAGCGCGACCGCCTGCGTGATCAGCAGCCGACGCAGGTTGGGGGCTCCCTTGATGTGCGTCAGCGCGGCGCGCAGGCGCTCCTGTACCGAGGCGGTCTCGGCATCGTCGACGTGCGGGCGAAGGTTCATCACGATCGCCCCGCAGGCGAGGAAGCTGACGACGTCGATGATCAGCGCAGTCGAGGCCCCAAAGGCCGGGACCGTCAGTCCCGCGAGGGCCGGGCCAAGCGTGAAGGTGATCGCAAAGCCCACGTTCATTGCTGCATTGGCCACCCGCTCGGCCTCTTGTGCCGCCTTCTCGCGCTCCTGCTCGTCTGCCCCGAGCGTCGCCACCGACTCGCGCGCGCAGTTCGCCGCGGCCGCGCGCAGGAGCGCGCTGGCGGCCAGCGCCGCCGTGCCGTCGACGGCGACGAGCACGAGCACGAGCGGCAGCGAGAAGTGAGAGGAGACGACGAAGGCCAGGCCGCCTGTGACGACCGCCTCGAACAGATACAGGCCGCTCAGGCTGGAGGGTGCGGATGTCGACTCCACACGCGCCACGAGCGCCGGCACGAGAAAGGCCGAGAGCACCTGGCTGCCGACGAGCAGAGCCGCCACGGCGAGCGCGCTGTGGGTCTGATCGAAGACGACGATCGAAAGCGCGACATAACCGAACCAGGTGCCGAACCGGTTGATCGTGTACGCGAACACGATCCGCCGCAGACGGCGAGAGCGCGGCAGCTGGGGCATACGGCAACGCTAACGGTTGCCGCCACGGGGATCGAGGCGTGCAAGGTGCTCCCCAGATTTTCGGCTTAGATGCGCACCGAGCGGTCTTGCGGGGCGCAAAGGGGCGGGCTGGTGCGCGCCGTCGCCTCAGGCGGCGCAGGTGGTCGCGTCAACGCTCACGACCGGGAGGGCCGGATTGCGGTGCGCGAGCATGTGCATCAGCGACTCGGCAGGGACTTCGTCGAGCTCACCGCTGAGCACGACCATGCTGCTCTCGGCCGCGCGCGCAAGAACCTCCCACAGCGCACCTGCCTGCCTGATGACAGTCCCACCGGGCATCGTCCGGCGCAGGTCGCTGAGCACCGCCTCGCGATCGCCGGCCTCGCCCCCTGCGAGCAGGATCGAACGCGGCGCGGCCGACCGCTCGGGCATTGCGCGTTGAGTCCGCTCGGCGGCGAAGTCGAGGCTCTCGCGGCGGCGCTGCAGGCTGCCCGTTTTGGGCAGCAGACGCAGCTTCGGTCCTTCGAAAGCGGCGCCCTTCTGGATGGCTAGGGTGGTCATGTACGACATGATGAGACCTATTCAGCCGTTTCTCTGACGTCTGTACGGTGCCGATCGTGTCGTCCCAAAGGTGCAGACTCGTGTCGTCCCGAACGACCGACAGGATCGGTCTTGACGACCCGATACGGTGTCCGGCATGGAGGAAGCCGCCGCGGGGGTTGATCGTCCGATAGACGTGATCATCGCCGATGATCACACCGTCGTACGCGACGGCATTCGCGCCGTGCTTGAGCGCGAGAAGGACGAGTTCCGCGTCGTCGCCGAAGCCGCCGACGTGCCCTCGACGGTCCGTGAAGTGCGTGAGCACAAGCCCGATCTGCTGACGCTCGACCTGACGATGCCCGGTGGCTCGAGCCTCGCGGCGCTGCCCTCGTGCTTCATCGCGCACCCCACGCTCGCCGTCGCGATCCTGACGATGCGCGAGGACCCCGAGTACGCGCGCCAGGCGCTGCGGGCGGGTGCGCGCAGCTATGTGCTCAAGGAGGCCGAGCCCGCGGAGCTTCTGCAGGCCTTCCGTTTGGCCGTCTCCGGCGGCAGCTACCTGCATCCGCGCCTCGGGGCCCTGATGGCCACCGGCGAGGAAGGCTCCTCCGACGGCGTCGTGCTGAGCGAGCGCGAGCGCGAGGTCGTCAGGCTGATCGCAAACGGCTACACCAACCCTCAGATCGCTGAGGAGCTACACGTCGCCGAGCGCACCGTGAAGACCTATCGCGCCCGTGCGATCGAGAAGCTCGGCTTCTCCTCTCGCGCCGAGATCACTGCCTACGTGCGCCGCATCGGCCTCGCCGAGTAGACGGCCGATAGGCGGCGCGCGCCTGCGTCCTCAGTCGCTCGCGTGCTATCCGCACGCCACGCTCCCTGCGTCCTTGGCTCGCTTGCCTCTCGGCCGTCTACATGCTTGGTGCGATGTTCAGCGGCTCTTGGCTTGCTGCCTCCGGTGGCCTACGCGCTTAAAGCGATGTTCAGCGGCTGAGCGCGTCGAGCTGGGCCGCTTGGGCGGCCGCCTCGTCGGCGGCTGACGGCCGTCCGGCGAGTGGCACGACCAGCCGGACCCTCGTGCCACGCTCCGGCGCCGGACCGAACTCGAGCTCGCCGCCGACGAGCTCGGCGCGCTCGCGCATTCCGCCCATGCCGAAGCCGCCCTCCAAGCCGTCGCCGCGGGGGCCCAGGCGCTCAGCGCCCGGAAGGCCTTTGCCGTCATCGGTCACCGCTGCGCTGATCACGCCACCGCTCTCGGTGACGCTGACGACTGCCTTCGTGGCTTCGGCGTGACGGCTGACGTTCGTCAGGGCCTCCTGGACGATTCGATAAACGGTGCTCTCGAGCTCCGCGTCCAAGCGCCTGCCGTCCTCCTGGCCGAGCTCGACCTGAACCTGCACGTCGAGTCCGTCGATCGCCTGCGCGCGCCGGGCGAGCGCCTCCAATGCGGCCGCCAGCCCGAGCTCGTCGAGCGCCGCGGGACGAAGCTCGGTGATCAGGTGGCGCAGGCCGTCGATCTCGTTACCGAGGCCGTCGAGCACCATGTCAACCGCCTCGCGCAGCGCTGTCGGATCGTCGATGTCGCGTGCGTTGGCCAGGCGCAGCTTGAGTGCTCCCATGCCCTGGATGCTCTCATCGTGGATCTCACGCGCCCAGCGCGTGCGCTCGCGCTCGCGTGCCTCCATCCCGTAGCGGAGCCTTTCGATCTCGACCGAGCGCTCGGCCGCCAGACGCTGTGCGACGCTCGTCGCGAAGGCCTGCAGGGCGTCGCGGTCGGGCCCGCGGAAGCCCTTGTCCGTGCGCAGCGCGATCACCATTCCGCCGCCCTGTCCCTCCATGCTGAGCGGCTCGACCAGCGCCGCGCGCACCTCGACGCCCAGCTCGTGCAGCCACAGGGCGTCCCGGCCTCGGGGCCGCTCGAGCGCCAGCGGCTGGCCGGAGGCAAATAGCTCGCCGAGCGCGCTGCCCTGTACAGGCACGATCCGCACGCGCACCGTCGAGCTGCCGGCGGAGGCGGCGACGCGCAGCTCGCCCCGCTCCTCGATCACCACGAGCAGTGTGTCGGCGTCGAGTAGCGCGAGGCCTCGGTCGGCCATCAGGCGCAGCAGCCAGAGCTCAGATCCCGTCAGCACTGGCTTGATTATGCAGGCCCGTGCGGCCGTCCAAGCACGGGTGGCGAGGAGCCCGGCAGTCCGGGCCCCGGCTCGACGCCGTTGCCGCGGCGCGCCGCCAGGCGCGCTTGTTCCAGCAGTTCCTCGGCTCCCAAATTTTCGTGCCAGGCGGCGAGCCCGACGGAGATGCGAAGCGGCCGTCGCGCACCTTCGGCTTCGACCTTGATCGTGCGCAGACGCTCGAGCACGCGCCGGGCGACGATCTCCCCGCGCGGGCCATCGGCGCCCGGCAGGATCAGCAGCAGCTCGCCGTCGCTTGGGCGTCCCACGCGATCGAAGCCGCGTACTTGGGCGGCCAGCGTCCTGGCGACGTAGGCCAGCGTCTCCTCCGAGAGCTCATCGCCATGCTCGCGCGCGAGTTCCTCGAGATTGCCGATCCTCACCAGCAGGCAGCTGAGCTGCGTCTCGTGGCGTTCGGCGCGGTTGATCTCCTCCTGTAGGCGCTCCTGTAGATCCTCTGCGGACAGGCAGAGGATCCGCTCGGTAGGCGGTCCTGGGGTCGGATTGTTGTCGCTGGCAGCCATGCCTCGTGCGGACGTGTGGCGGGACGCACGCACGATCGGCGGCGCCCGCGTCGCCACAGGTTACGGTCCTTATCGTCAGCCGGAAGCGACCCCTACAGTGCCGGGCGCCGGTTGCGCGTGCGAGCGCTCCCGCGGGCGCTCCTCGTCCCGCCCGGGAGAGGCGCGGGCGCGAGATCCGTCGGCGGGCGCTGCTACACCTGCCCGGTGCTGTCTGAGCTGCGTGTCGAGAACCTGCTGCTGATCGAGCAGGCCCAGCTGCGCCTCGCGCCGGGGCTCAACGTGCTCACGGGAGAGACCGGCGCCGGCAAGACCGTGCTCGCCCATGCCCTCGACCTGCTGCTCGGCGGGCGTGCGCGCGCGGGGATCGTGCGCCCCGGCGCCGAGGAGGCCTACGTCGAGGGGATCTTCGAGCTGCCGGCAGCGTTGCCGGAGCAGTTCGCCGAGCGGCTGCCCGCGGGCGCCGAGGAGGTCGTGCTGGCGCGGCGTGTGAGCGCCGACGGTCGTACCCGTGCTTATCTGAACGGGCGCGCGGCTACGGTCGGCGACCTGCGCGATCTCGGCGGCGCGCTGATGTCCTTCTACGGCCAGCACGAGCACCGCAAGCTGACGATCGCCGCCAAGCAACTGGGGCTGCTCGACGAGCTGTGCGGCGCCGAGCAGGCGCTGCGGCTGCGTACATGCGCCGAGGCATACGCCGAGGTACGGCGCCTGCAGGGGCGCCTGCAGGAGCTGCGCGAGCTCGCTGGCGCGCGCGAGCGCGAGCTCGATCTACTCGAGTTCGAGCTCGCCGAGATCGACTCCGCGGCCCCCGACCAGCAGGAATACGACGAGCTGCTCGTGCGGCGCGAGCGCGTGCGACGCGCCGATGCGTTGTGCTCGGCAGCCGGCCTCGCCGCCGAAGCGCTCAGCGGCGACGGTGCAGACGGCGGCGAGGGCGCGGGCATGGGCGCCCGCCTCGCGCAGGCCGGAGTCGGCCTAGATGCCGTGCAAGGCGTCGATCCGCGCCTTGACGGTCTGGCCGAGCGCGTACGCGCTCTCAGCATCGAGTCCGACGATCTCGCGGTCGAGCTGCGCGCCTATGCCGAGGGCTCGCAGGAGGGCGAATCCTCCGAGGGCGAGTTGACGCTCGACGGAATCGAAGAGCGTCTGGCGGCGGTCGAGCGCTTGATGCGCAAGCACGGCGGAAGCATCGAGCGCGTGCTCGAGCATGGCGTCGCTACGCGGGCGCGGCGCGATGAGCTCGCTGGGGCTGAGGACGCGTTGGAGGAGGCCGGTGAGTTTCACCGCCGTGCGCTGGAGGTGCTCGACGAGCAGGTGCTGGCGCTACGCAGCGCGCGCGAAACGGCCGCTCCGCTGCTCGAGCGCGGCGTGCGCGAGCAACTCGCCTCGCTGGCGATGCCCGATGCATCGTTCGAGGTCGCGATCGCCCCGCGCGAGGCGGGGCCGGCGGGGGGCGACACGGTCGAGTTCCTGATCGCGCCGAATCCCGGGGTGCCGGCAGGTCCGCTACGCGAGATCGCCTCAGGCGGCGAGCTCTCGCGGGTGATGCTCGCGCTCGTCACGGCAGGTGCGCGAGCGCTGCCGGCTGGTAAACGCACGAAGGGGAGGCGCTCGGCGGAGGGCGATCCCGCACGTTCGGGTGAGACGCTCGTGTTCGATGAGATCGACGCCGGAATCGGTGGGCACGCGGCACGTGCCGTCGGTGCGCGATTGCAGGAGCTCGGCCAGACTCGTCAGCTCCTGTGCATCACCCATCTGCCGCAGATCGCCTCACTCGGCGACCGTCATTTCTCGATCATCAAGGAGACGGCCGACGAGTTGGCGCGTACGAGCGTCGTGCAACTGGCCGAGCGCGAGGTCGTCTCCGAGCTCGTACGGATGCTCGGCGCCGACGCCGATGACGCTGCCGCGCGGCGCCACGCGCGGGACCTGCGCCGCGCCGCCTGAGCAGGCGTTTCAGCGCTTGCGCCGCTCGCGCCCGACGCCTGCGCGCGTTACTCTCGGACGGATGGCCTCGACGCGACCGAGCCCCTCCGTGCCCGTTTCCGATGGTGCGATGGCGCCCGTGACTCGCCCGATCGTCTCGTCCGAGCGGCGGATGCTCGCGCGCACCGTGACCGGCCCCGTCCGTTCGGGGCGGCGCACGAAGCTGCTCGTCAAGCACCTCGTGCGCGGCGATATCGCGCTGGTCGATCACGAGGACATCGACCGCGTCTCGGCCGAGGAGCTGATCGCCGCCGGCGTCGGGGCCGTGCTCAACTGCAGTCCCTCCTCGTCTGGCACCTATCCAAACCTGGGCCCGCAACTGCTCGTCGAGGCGGGCATCCTGCTCATCGATCTGCCCGATGATCAGCTGTTCGGGCTGCTCGATGACGGTGATCCACTCGTCGTCGTCGCCGAAGGACCGGCCGACGGAATCACCGGCGAGGTGCTGTGCAAGGGGCAATTGCTCGCGCGCGGCGCTGTGCTCGGCCTCGAGCGCGTGCGCGCAGAAACGGAGGAGCGCCGGCGCGAGATCGGCGAGGCGCTCGAGCGCTTTGCGCACAACACGATCGAGCACATGCGCGAGGAGCGCGAGCTGCTCGCCGGGCGCTTCGAGCTGCCGCGCTTCGCCACCGACTTTCGCGATCGCTCGACGCTCGTCGTCGTGCGTGGCGTCGAGCACCAGCGCGACCTGCGCGCGCTGCGGCCGTTCATCCGCGACATGCGACCCGTGATCGTCGCCGTCGATGGTGGTGCCGAGGCGCTACTCGAGGAGGGGCTGAAGCCGGACATGATCGTCGGCGATATGGACTCCGCCGGAGAGGTCGCACTGCGCTGCGGGGCCGAGCTTGTCGTGCACAGCTATCAGGACGGGCGCGCCCCCGGCCGCGAGCGCCTCGAGCAGATGGGCGTCCCGTTCAAGCTCGTCCCGGCCCCCGGCACGAGCCAGGACGTGGCGATGCTGATCGCCGCTGAGAAGGGCGCACGGCTGATCGTCTCCGTCGGATCTCAGTTCAATCTCGTCGAGTTTCTCGATCGCAACCGCAAGGGCATGTCCTCGACCTTCCTCACGCGCCTGCGCATCGGCGAGATCCTCGTCGATGCAAAGGGGGTCAGCCGCCTCTATCGTCCGCAGCCGGGGTTGACGCCGCTGCTTGTCGTGATCGCGGCCGGGCTGATCGCGCTGATCGCGGTCGTCTGGATGACGCCCGCGCTGCGCGACGTCGCGAACCTGCTCTGGCTCAAGCTCCAGCTGCTGCTCGGCGGCTGAGCGCCGCTCCCACGTTCTGTGTTCGACTTCCGCTACCACGCGTTGTCGCTCGCCGCCGTGCTGCTCGCGCTCGCCGTTGGCGTCGTGATCGGCGTGGCAATCGGCGATTCCAACCTCGTCTCCTCGGCCAAGAGCGGGATCGTCCACGATCTCAGCTCGGAAGTCAGCGGCGCCCAGCACCAGGCCGAACAGCTGCGCTCGCAGTTGCACGGCGAGGAAGCGTTCGCCAACGACCTCTATCCGATCGCCGTGCACGGCCTGCTCAGCGGCACGAACGTCGGGCTCGTGTTCCTCGGGCCGCCGTCCAACGGCGTCAACGGCTACGTGCGCGAGGCCGTCACACAGGCGGGCGGCGACCTCGCAACGGTCATCGCCGTGCGCGAGCCGCTCGACCTGACCGGAATCGCGAGACTTGCCGAAGGGACGCGCTTCGCCGCACTCGCTCCCACACCCGCGGAAGCCGAAGCGGCCGAAGCCGGGGAAGGCACTTCGAGCACCGGGACGGGCACCACGGGCACGACGGGCGGGGAAGTCACCCGCAGCGCAGCCTCGGGCGAACTGCTCGAAGACTTCGCCACGATCATCGGCAAGCAGCTCGTCAGCGGCGGCGCGCAGGTCGATCGCGAGCTGATTAGCCGCGTGCGCCCACGCCTGTTGAGTGCCTTCGACGGGCAGCTCGGTCGCCTCGATGCGCTCGTCGTGATGCGCGGCGACCCGACGACGCTCACGCCCGAACAGGCCAAGGCCTCCTCGCAGTTTGAGACGGGGCTGCTCGACGGTCTCGGCAAGGTCGGCATCCCCGTCGTCGGCGTCGAGTTGAGCGGCACCGAACCGTCGCAGATCCCCTGGTATCAGGGCAAAGACCTGGCGAGCGTCGACGATCTCGACACGACGGCCGGCCAGGCCGCGCTCGTCTACGCGTTGACCGGCTCACACGGTGCCTACGGGACGAAGTCAACCGCCGACTCACTGCTGCCGAACGTCGTTGGTACGACGACCAGCACGCCGTGACCGGCATCCGGTCTCGTCGCTAGCTTCAAGCGATGCACGCGCTCCCGTTCCTGTTGGCACTCGCCGGCGCCGCGATCCTCGCCCCTTCACTGCTGCGCACGTTGGCCGACGGCGGGCACGTGAAGGTCAACTACCGCGGACGCGCGCTGCCGTTCCCCTTCGGCGTGCTCACGCTTGCCGCCGCGCTGCTGGCGCTGATCCCGCTGATGCTGCTCGCCGTGCTCGCCTCGGCCGAAGTGTTCCACCCCGAGATCTGGCCCGTGGCGGTATATGCGCTCGGCGTGCTTGCGCTCGGGCTGATCGACGACACGCTCGGCGAGCGCAAGCACAGCGGCCCCGAGGGCGAGCGTGCAGCGCCGCGCGGGTGGCGCGGTCACGGCGCAGCGGTGCTGCGCGGGGAGCTCTCCACCGGCGCGCTGAAGGCCGCCGGCTCGCTCGGTCTCGCGCTGTTGGCGATGAGCTGGCTCGGCCTCTCCGACGGGCGCTGGCTGCTGGCGGTCGGCGTGCTCGTGCTCGCGACCAACGCCTTCAACCTGCTCGACCTGCGTCCCGGCCGCTCAATCAAGGCCTTCGTGCTACTCGGCCTCGGTGTCGGGATCGGCTCGGGCAGCCCGCGCCAGCTGTGGACACTCGGCCTGTTCGCCGCGCCGGCGCTCGTCGCCGGGCTGTATGACCTGCGCGAGCGGGCGATGCTCGGCGATACCGGCGCCAACCTGCTCGGCGCGCTCGGCGGCCTGTGGCTCGTGCTGGCGCTGTCCGGCACCGGGCAGCTGATCGCGCTGATCCTGCTCGCCGCGCTGACCGTCTATGGAGAGCTTCGCTCAATTTCCGGGTTTGTCGAAAGGACTCCGGGGCTGCGCCATCTAGACTCCTTTGGCAGGCCCGCATGACCTCGCAATACTCCGACCGACACGCACAGGTTCCCAGCGGCACGCGCTTCATCTTCGTGACCGGCGGAGTCGTCTCCTCGCTTGGCAAGGGGATCGCAGCGTCCTCGATCGGACGTCTGCTCGTCGCCCGCGGGCTGACCGTCGGGCTGCAGAAGTTCGATCCCTATATCAACGTCGATCCTGGCACGATGTCGCCCTACCAGCATGGTGAGGTGTTCGTGACCGAGGATGGCGCCGAGACCGATCTCGACCTCGGCCACTACGAGCGCTTCACCGACGCCAACACGAGCCGCGCGTCGAACGTCACGGCCGGCGGCATCTACGACACGGTGATCCGCCGCGAGCGTCGCGGCGACTACCTCGGCGGAACCGTGCAGGTCGTGCCGCACATCACCGACGAGATTAAGCAGCGGATCGCACTGATCGCCGAGTCCAGCGACGTCGACTTCGTGATCACCGAGATTGGCGGCACGGTCGGCGACATCGAGTCGCTGCCGTTCCTGGAGGCGATCCGTCAGTTCCCGGTCGACGTGGGGCGCCGGCGCTGCCTGTTCATCCACCTCACGCTCGTCCCCTATATCGGCCACGCCGGCGAGCTGAAGACCAAGCCGACGCAGCATTCGGTCAACGAGCTGCGGCGAATCGGGATCGCGCCGGACATGCTGATGTGCCGCTCCGAGGGCTCGCTCTCGCCGGAGATCCGCAAGAAGATCGCGCTGTTCGCGAGCCTGCCGATGGAGGCGATCGTCTCCGCACACGACGTCGATGACATCTACAAGGTGCCGCTGAACTACCGCGACCAGGGCGTCGACGGCTTCATCCTCGAGCAGTTCGGGATGGAGGCCCCGGCACCCGACCTGACGAGCTGGCAGGAGTCGATCGAGCGCTCCGAGCGCGCCACGCGCACCGTGCGGATCGCGCTCGTCGGCAAGTACGTGCAGCTCGAGGATGCTTATCTCTCGGTCTCGGAGGCGCTGCGTCATGCCGCGTCCTCGAAGGACAGCACCGTTGAGATCGACTGGATCGACTCTGAGCAGGTCGAGGGCTCTGACGGCGATGCCGTGCGTGAGCGACTGGAGCAGGCCGACGGGATCCTGATCCCCGGCGGCTTCGGTGGTCGTGGCATCGAGGGCAAGATCGCTGCGGCACGCGTGGCGCGCGAGCAGCGCATCCCATATCTGGGCATCTGCCTGGGCATGCACGTCGCCGTCGCCGAGTTCGCCCGCCACGTGGCCGGCATGGAGGGCGCCAACTCGACCGAGATGGACGTCGAGACGCCCTATCCGGTGATCGACCTGTTGCCCGAGCAGAAGGAGGTCGCCAACCTTGGCGGCACGATGCGCCTCGGCGCCGACCCGATCAAGCTGCACGGCGGCTCGAAGGCGCGCGAGATCTACGGCGAGGCCGTCGTCTACGAGCGCCACCGCCACCGCTATGAGGTCAACAACCTGCTGCGTAAGCGCCTGGAGGCGGCCGGACTGTGCACTTCGGGCACCTCGCCCGACGAGCGCCTGGTCGAGGTGATCGAGCTGGAGGAGCACCCGTTCTTCGTTGCCTCGCAGTTCCACCCGGAGTTCAAGTCGCGCCCGGAGCGTCCCGCTCCGCTGTTCCGCGACTTCATCGCCGCCGCGCTCGAGCGCGCCGCCGACGGTCCCGCTGACCGTTCGCAGGCGCATGGCTCGGACGCTCGCGTCGGCGAGCGCGCCGACGTGCTGTGAGCATCGACGCCGTCCACTCACGCGTCGGCGAGCTCGAGCGTCGCTACCTCAACGGGACGTTCGCCGAGCTGTGCCGGATCGAGAGCCCTTCCGGCAGCGAGCGAGCGTGCGCCGAGCGCGTGATTGCCGAGCTGCGCGCGCTCGACGTCGCCGCGCACGAGGACGACGCCGGTCCGCGCACGGGCTCTGACTGCGGCAACCTACTGGCTCGAATTCCCGGCGACCCGGCGATCCGCCCCGGCGAGTCCGCATCCACGCCCGGCGACCCCGCCGCGCGCGCCAGCGAGCGCCGCTCGCTGCTGCTGTGCGCGCATCTCGACACCGTGCCGCTGCTCGCAGCGGTCGAGCCCGTGCTCGTAGAGGGCTTCTGGGAGAACGAGAACGAGGGCGTGCTCGGCGCCGACAACAAGGCTGCAGTGGCCGTGCTGCTCGCGCTGGCGCGCCACGTGCGCAGCGTGGGCGCGCCGGTCGACCTCGAGCTGCTGTTCACGGTCGGCGAGGAGACGGCGCTGGCCGGCGCACGCGCATTCGACGCCTCGCTACTGCAGAGCGACTTTGGCTACGTATTCGACCACGCCACGCCGATTGGCGAGGTCGTGGTCGACTCGCCGACGCACTTCCGCATCGAGGCCGACTTCCGCGGGGCCGCGGCGCACGCAGGCATCCGCCCCGAGGACGGGCGCAGCGCGATCCTCGCCGCGGCGCGCGCGATCTCCTCGCTTGCGCTCGGGCGCGTGGACGAGCAGACGACGGTCAACGTCGGCACGATCGCCGGCGGCACGGCGATGAACGTCGTGCCCGAGCGCTGCACGCTCGTCGCCGAGGTGCGTGGCATGCAGGACGAGCGCGCCGAGGCGGTCGTCGCGGAGGTCGTCCAGCGGCTGAACCAGGCGGCCAACCTCCCCGAGTGTGAGTGCGACGTGGATGTCGCCGTTCAGCGCATGTTCTCGGGCTTTCACCTGACCGCCGCGCGCCCTGCCGTGCGTGTGGCCGAGAGCGCGCTCGCCGCGTGCGGCTATGAGCCGGTGCGGATCTCCAGCGGCGGCGCGTCCGACGCAAACGAGCTGCTCGTGCAGGGCGTCGAAGTGGTCAACCTCGCCAACGGCACCGAGCGCAACCACGAGCCCGGCGAGCGCGTCAGCGTGACTGCGCTCGAGGGCATGCTCGACGTAGCACTTGCGCTGCTCGACGCTGCTGCCGACTCCTCGCTCGACACGGCGCGCTAGGTTCGGAGCGATGCTGAAGCTCCGCCGCGCGATCGTGGTCGATGCTGGGTCCGCGCCCGAGGCGACAGCCGCACGCGAGCAACGTCTCGTCGTCGAGCTGAGCGAAGCCCCCGGCGCACGCCGCCCGGCGATCGCCGACGTCGGTCTCGTCGGGTACGCCGAGCTCGGCGATGAGCTGATCGTCAACACCGAGGCGCTCGACCTCGGACTCGGCTCGGGCGGCTTCGACGTGGTGCACGTCAACCTCACACGCGGCCTGTCGGGCGCCGGCGCGGACGGTGCGGACGTGATGAAGCTCAACTACACGAGCTTGCAGCATGCGGTCGTGCCGGTGGAGGGAGAGGCGCTCGGCCTGCCGCTCGAGCGTCCCGTCGGCGTGCTCGCGCTGCACGGTCAGCTGGCCGCCGTCGCCTGGGCATTCGCCGCGGCCGCGCCAGGGTCGAAGCTCGGCTACGTGCAGACCGAGGGCGGCGCGCTGCCGGGCGGGCACTCGCACACGGTGCGTGAGCTGCGCGAGCGCGGTCTGTTGGCCGGGCACCTGACGGCCGGCGCGGCGTTCGGCGGGGAGGGTGAGGCGATTACGACGGCCGGGGCTCTGCACCACGGCCTGCGCGTGCTCGGCTGGGATGCGGCCGTGTGCGGCCCAGGCCCTGGGATCGTCGGCTCGGCCTCGACGCTCGGGCACGGCGGCATGGCGGCGCTCGACTCAGCGCATGCGGCACTCGCGTTGGGCGCGCCGACGCTGATCGTTGCGCGCATGTCGTCGGGCGACGAGCGTGAGCGCCACCGCGGCATCTCCCATCACACGCTGACCGTGCTTGACCTGCTGATCGAGCCGGTGTCGGTGGCGCTGCCGGCCGGGATGCGCTCGCCGGTGGGGGTCGACCTGCGCGCGGGGCTCGGCGCGGTGTTCGGCGGCGAGAGCTCGCCCCGCCCGGCGCTCGCGCTTGACGTCGAGCGCCCCGTGCGGATCACGCGCCACGACTGGCGTCGGGCGAGGGTCGACCTGCCGGGCTATGCCGCAACGGGCCTGCCGGCGAGCACGATGGGGCGGACGCTCGCGCAGGACCCGCTGTTCTTCGGCGCCGCGCTGGCCGGCGGCACGGCGCTGGCCGAGATGGTGGCCCAGGGATGACCGATGCCGGCGGGTTGGACATGAGCTTCGAGGCGCTCGGCGGCGAGAGCATGTACAAGGGCAAGATCGTCGACGTGCGCGTCGAGCGCTTCCGTCACGCCGACGGCGAGGAGGTCACGCGCGAGATCGTCCGCCACCAGGGCGCCGTGGCGATCGTCGCCTACGACGAGCAGCAGGTGTGGCTCGTGCGCCAGCCGCGCGAGGCGGTTGACGAGTCGGCGCTGCTGGAGATCCCGGCGGGGCGCCTGGACGTCGAGGGCGAGGCGCCGCTGGCGGCCGCCCAGCGCGAGCTGGCCGAGGAGATCGGCAAGGGCGCCGATCGCTGGCAGTCGATCGTCGTCTACTACACGGGCGCCGGCTTCACCGACGAGCGCGTGCATCTGTTCGAGGCGACGGCGCTGCACGAAGCGCACGCCGAAAGCGAGGAGAACGAGCGCATCGAACTCGTGCCGTGGCCGCTTGAGCGCCTCGACGAGGCGCTCGCCGAGTGCCGCGACGCGAAGACGCTGATCGGCCTCTGCTGGCTCGCGCGCAAGCTCGCGCGCTGAACGCCGGGTTGCACCGTCAAGGAGGGTTGGCGCCGGAGGCGAAGCTCAAGCGGTGAGCACGGCCCACATCGTCACTTCGCGCTCGCCCGGCAAGCTTGCAGAGCGCGACACGCCCGTACGTCGCGGCCCGGGATCGCGCCGCGGCGCCCCGGCGCAGCCCGGCGCGGCGGCCGCGCGCGCCGAGATCGAGCCCCTGCTGCTCGACTTCCTCGCCTACCTCGAGCTCGAGCGAGGTCTCTCGCGCAACACGCTGGAGGCCTACCGTTCGGACCTTTTGCAGTTCGGCGCCTTCCTCGCCCGGCGCAAGGTGCGCGTGACGGACGCCACGCACGGTGATCTGGCGGCGTTCATCTCAGAGCTCTCGGGCGGCGAGCTGCCGGCAGCGGCGGCGACGCTCGGGCGCAAGGTGGCGTGCCTGCGCTCGTTCTACAAGCACCTGCGCCGCGAGGGCTTAATCGAACACGACCCGACGGCCGACCTGCACGGCCCGCGTAAGACCCAGCGCCTGCCGCGCGTGCTGAGCCGCCACGAGGTGGCGCGGCTGTTGCGCGAGCCGAAGGGCACGGAGCCGCTCGCGCTGCGCGACCGCGCGCTGCTCGAGCTGATGTACGCGTGCGGACTGCGCGTCTCAGAGGTCACGGGCCTGGAGCTCGGCGACGTCGATCTCGAGCAGGGCATGCTGCGCGCACGCGGCAAGGGCTCCAAGGAACGCATCGTGCCGGTCGGCAGGCAGGCGATCGCGGCGCTCACGGTCTACGCCGCTCGCGGGCGCCCACTGCTGGTGGGCGCGCGCAGCGAGTCGAAGCTGTTCGTCAATCGCCGCGGCGGCGGTCTCTCGCGCCAGGGCCTCTACAAGATCGTGCAGGGCCATGCGCGCGGCGCGGGCCTGGAGGAGCGGATGAGCCCGCACACGCTGCGCCACTCCTTCGCGACGCATCTGCTCGCGGGAGGCTGTGATTTGCGCTCGCTGCAGGAGATGCTCGGGCACGCAGACCTGGCGACGACGCAGGTCTACACGCATCTCTCGGCGGAGCGACTGAAGGACGCCTACTTCAGCGCACACCCGCGCGCGTCCTCGCCTTGAGCATGACAGCCGCGGACAGCGCCGCGCCGGACGCAAGAGCGCTCGTGATCGTGATGGACGCGTGCGGCGTCGGCGCTCTGCCCGACGCGGCGAGCTACGGCGACGAGGGAACGAACACGCTGGCGCACGTGGCTGAGGCGGTCGATGGCCTGCAGCTACCGGCGCTCGGCGGGCTCGGCCTCGGCTCGATCGTGCCGCTTCAAGGCGTGCCGGCGGTCGCAGAGCCGGCGATCCACGGCAAGCTGCACCCGCTGGGCCCGGGCAAGGACTCGGCGACGGGACATTGGGAGTTGATGGGCGCTGTGCTGCAGAGCCCGCTACCCATCTATCCAAATGGCTTTCCGCCGGAGGTGATCGAGCGCTTGCAGCGGGCGATGGGCCATCAGGTGATCTGCAACAAGCCGTACAACGGCATCGCGGCGATTGAGGACTTCGGCGCCGAGCACATGCGCACGGGGGGGCTGATCCTCTACACCTCGCAGGACTCGGTGCTGCAGCTGGCGGCGCACGTCGACCGCGTGGCGCCGCAGGAGCTTTATCGCGCGTGCGCGGCGGCGCGCGAGCAGATGACCGGCGAGCACGCCGTGGGGCGCGTGATCGCGCGGCCGTTCGCCGGCACGGAGGGCGCGTTCGAGCGCACCGAAGGGCGGCGTGACTTTGCGCTGGCACCACCCGGGCGCAGCTACCTGCAGGAGCTCACCGATGCCGGGGTCGAGGTCCATGGGGTCGGCAAGATCCACGATCTGTTCGCGGGCGTAGGGGTGGCGCACAAGCATCCGGGCGCGTCGAACGCTGAGGCGCTGTCGAGCGTGGAGGCGCTGCTCGAGCAACTGCAAGCGGGATTCATCTTCATAAATCTCATAGAGACCGATCAGATCTACGGACACCGCAAGGACGTCGAGGGCTTCGCGGGGGCGCTGAGCCAGCTCGATCGGCGTATCGCCGGTTGGCTGCCGAGGCTGCGTGAGCGCGACCTGCTGATCGTGACGGCCGACCACGGAGTCGACCCGAGCCACGCGGGGACGGATCACACGCGCGAGTATGCGCCGCTGCTTGCCGTCACGGGAACGATGGTGGCGAGCATGTCGCGGGGCGGGGGCTATGGAGGCCAGCGCCACGACGGTCCGCTGGCGGACGTCGGCGCGAGCGTGCTCCGCTGGCTCGCCGGACGCACGGCCGAGGGGCTGCCGGGCGAGCCGTTCGTCGGTCCCGCATAAGGCCGCCGGGGGGGCACCGGCTCGGTGGGACACGGCGCATAAGCTGAGCGCATGCCCGAGCTGCCAGAGGTCGAGACGATCAGAGGTCAGCTGGCCCCGCACGTCGAGGGCCGGCGGATCGTGCGTGTGCAGATCGACGATCCGCGCTGGTCGCGCCCGCTCGCGCCGCGTGAGCTAGAGGAAGCGCTTGAGGGCCGGCGCGTGGAGTCGCTAGGCAGGCGCGGCAAGTACCTCTTGTGGCACCTGAGCGACGACGTGCATCTGGCGCAGCACCTGCGGATGACGGGTGCCGTGCTGCTCGAACCGAAGCCGGAGCCGCTGCACACGCGCGTGCGGATCGACCTGAAGCCGAAGCTGCGCCTGGCGATCGTCGATCCGCGGCGCTTCGGCACGGGCGAGCTGTTGCTCGGCGGCGAGGCGCTCGATCGCTTCCTCGACGCGCGGCTTGGGATCGAGCCGTTCGGGGCCGAGTTCACGGGCGAGCGCCTGCGCGCGATGGCGCGCGGGCGGGTCGGACCGATCAAGGCCTTCCTGCTCGACCAGCGCCACGTGGCGGGTGTCGGCAACATCTACGCCGACGAGGCGCTGTTTCGTGCCTACGTGCATCCGCTGCGCCCGGCCGGCAAGCTGACGCGGGAGCAGTACGGGCTGTTGCGCGACGGCGTCGTTGAGTCACTGCAGGCGGGGATCGACGCGCGCGGTGCCTCGATCGATGACTTCCGCCACATCGACGGCGTCAAGGGGTCCTTTCAGGACCGCTTCCTCGTGCACCTGCGCGAGGGCGAGCCGTGCGTGCGCTGCGGCACGGCGATCGTGAAGATGGTCGTCGCCGGGCGCGGGACGTACGTGTGCGAGCACTGCCAGCCGCGGCCGCGGCTGCGCAAGCGCCCGGTGCGTCGGACCCGGGTCGCCGCTTAGCGCTAGGCCGCGAGCAGCTCGTCGAGCTCGCCGCTGTCGGCGGCCTTCAGCACCTCGGCGTAGCCGCCGATCAGGCGATCGTCGACGAGCACCTGGGGGAAGCTCATCATGCCGGTGCGGCGAACGAGCTCGACGCGACCGGCGGGGTCCTTCGAGAGGTTGACTTCGGCGAAGTCGACGTCACGCGACTGCAGTAGCGCCTTGACGCGCCGGCAGAAGGAACACGGGTCCGTGGTGTACACCGTGACTTTGCTCATTACTTCATTAAGTATAGCTTCGCAATGATGATCGCCAAGGAGAGTCTCCCCGCTGCGCGCAAAGCCCAAACGGGGTGCTCGGCAGATGCCAGGCGGGCGCCCTTCGGGGTCGATGCGCGCGGACGCCGGCGCATGCCGGCGTCAACGGCCGCGGGCAAGCCTAGACTCGAATGGTCATGGGCAGAGCGGTCAAGACGGAGGCGGTCGTGCTGCGCTCGATGCGCTACGGCGAGGCCGATCGCATCCTGCATCTGTACACGCCTGCGCGCGGGCGCGTGGGGGCGATCGCCAAGGGCGTGCGCCGCTCGCGCAGCCGCTTCGGCGGGCGCCTGGAGCCGTTCTTCAGGCTGCGCATCGAGCTGCACGAAGGCCGCGGCGAGCTCTTGACGGTGACGGGGGCGGAGACGGTCGACGGCCACCGCCATCTACGCGAGGACGCGGCGGCGCTAGATGCGGCGGCGCGGGCTTGTGACGCGGTGGGGCGGCTGTTCGAGACTTCCGAGCCGCATCCGGGCGTATTCAACCTGCTCTGCCGCAAGCTCGCGCTGTTGGACGATCAGGCGGCCGGGCGCACGCGAGCGGGGGCGGGCGCGCCGGTGGCGGCGCGGGCGGGGGCGCTGGCCTTCCGCCTGAAGCTGCTGCTCGCGGCGGGCCTCGCGCCGCAGCTCGGATCGTGCGCGTCGTGCGGGGAGCCGGAGGGGCTCGTGGGCTTCTCGGGGGCGGCCGGCGGCGTTGTGTGCGGGGCGTGCGAGGCAGGGTCGTTTGCGCTCGAAGAGCAGGCCTACCGCTTCATGACGGACGCGTTCGGCTCGCCGCTGCACGAGGCGCCGGACGCGCCGGAGCAGGCGCTCGGCCAGGTCGAGCGCGCGATCTCGGCGACGCTCGAGCACCACGCGCACCTGCGGCTGATGCCGGCGGCCGCCCGCACTGGCTGAGCGGGTGCGTGGCGGCGGCAGCACGAGCTGCGCCGGCTCCAGGTATCTTGGCGCGATGGACGAGGGACAGCCGATCGCTTACCAGATGCTCGAGGAGGGCGTGCCCGTGCTCGCCTCCGGGGGTGAGCAGGTAGGCACGGTCGGCGCCGTGCTGAGCGCGCCAGAGAAGGACGTCTTCCACGGCCTCCTGATCGACACGCCGAAGCACGGGATCAGGTTCCTCGAGGCGGCGGCGATCGCCTCGATCCACGAAGGCGGCGTCGACCTGCGGATCGACTCAGCGGCGGCCGAGGAACTGCCGCCGCCGGAGCACGCGGCGCCGGTGTATGACGAGGACCCGGCCAAGCAGCAGGGCTGGCGCCACTGGGTGCATGCGCTGACGGGTCGCGGCGACTGGGATCGCGGCGCGCGCTGAGCACCGGTTCGTAAAGCGGCGTCCTTGGACGGCCGCGCACGCTGCCAGAATCGAAGGATGAGCACGACCGAGCAGCTCGAGACGGTGGCGGGCGAGTTCGCGGCGCGCGTGCGCGAGCAGGAGGAGCAGCTGCTCGCGCCGGCGGCGGCGCGCTCCTACCCGGCGCGTCGGCTGCGCATTGAGCAGGATTGCGGCCTGCGCACGCCGTTTCAGCGCGATCGCGACAGGATCGTGCACAGCAAGGCCTTCAGGCGCCTGACGCACAAGACGCAGGTGTTCGTGGCGCCGCAGGGCGATCACTACCGCACGCGCCTCACGCACACGCTTGAGGTGACGACGATCTCGCGCACGGTCGCCCGGGCACTGCGCCTGAACGAGGACTTGGTCGAGGCGATCGGCCTGGGGCACGATCTCGGCCACCCGCCGTTCGGGCACATCGGCGAGGAGGTGCTCGACAGCTGCTTGAAAGAGCGCTTCGGCCTGGACTTCCGCCACTACGAGCATTCGCTGCGCGTGGTCGACCGCCTCGAGCGCGACGGGGTCGGGCTGAACCTGACCGAGCAGGTGCGCGACGGGATCGCGCGGCACTCGAGCCGCGCGCCTGAGCCGCAGACACTCGAGGGTCAGATCGTGCGCGTGATCGACCGCGTGGCGTACATCAACCACGACATCGACGACGCCGTGCGCGCGGGCCTCTTGCGCGAGGAGGACCTGCCGGCGGAGCCGATCGCGGTGCTCGGCGCAACGGGCTCTGCGCGGATCGACGCGCTCGTGCACGACATGGTCGAGCACTCGGCGCGGGCGGGGGAGATAGCGCAGGGCCCGCGGGCGGGCCCTGCGATGGCGGCGCTGCGCGACTTCATGTTCGAGCGCGTGTACCTCGGGCCGGCGGTGCGCGCCGAGCACAGGCGCATCGCGCGGGTCGTGCGGCGGCTGTTCGAGCACTACGTGGAGAACCCGGCGGAGCTGCCGGGTGGCTTACCGGCTCGGGCGCTGGGCGAGGCCCCCGGGCGGATTCTCGACGCGGGCGAGGAGGACGCGGCGGATCTGGCGCAGCGGGTGACGGACTACCTGGCGGGGATGACCGATCGCTACTGCATAAGGCTCTACACGGAGCTGGATGTGCCGCAGGCGTTCGCCCGCTAGGTTGGCGGAGGTGGCGCTCTACACGAACGACTCGAGGGATCGCGTGCGCGACGCGGTCGACTTCGCGGAGCTCGTCTCGGCGCGCACGGAGCTGCGCAGGGCGGGGCCGGCGCGGATGGAGGGGCTGTGCCCGTTCCACGACGAGCGCACGCCGTCGTTCGGGATCGACCCGGTGCAGAAGGTCTACTACTGCTTCGGCTGCCAGGCCTCGGGCGACGTGTTCACGTTCGTGCAGGAGACGGAGGGGGTCGATTTCAAGGCGGCGCTGGAGCTACTGGCGGAGCGCTACAACGTGGAGCTGCAGCGCGAGCAGGAGGACCCGCGCGAGGAAGAGCGCCGCAGGCGGCGCGAGCGGCTGTTGGAGCTGCTCAAGCGCACCGCGGGCTACTACGAGCGCTATCTGTGGGAGTCGAGCGAGGCCGAGCGCGCGCGCGAGTATCTGAAGGGCAGGGGTCTCGAGGAGGCGACGCTGCGCGAGTTCCGAGTGGGCTATGCGCCCAGCGCGTGGGACCGGGTGCTGCTGGCCTCGCGCCGCGGCGGGTTCTCCGTGGAGGAGCTCTACGCGACGGGCCTGGCGCAGCGCTCGAAGCAGAACGGGCAGCCGTATGACCGCTTTCGCGGGCGGATCATGTTCCCGCTGGCCGATGTGCGCGGGCGCGTGCTCGGCTTCGGCGCACGCGCGATGCGCGAGGATCAGAAACCGAAGTACCTGAACACCTCGGACAACGACGCCTACCACAAGGGTCTGCACCTCTACGGCGCCGATCTGGCGCGGGCGCACGCGACGAAGGCGGGGTCGGTGATCCTGTGCGAGGGCTACACGGATGTGATCGCGCTGCACCAGGCCGGAATGCGCAACGCGGTCGGGCTGATGGGCACGGCGCTGACGGGCGAGCAGGTGGGCGAGCTGGCGCGCATGGCGCAGACGGTGCTGCTCGCGCTCGACGCCGACAGCGCAGGGCAGGAGGCGATGCTGCGCGCGTCCGGGCTCGCGGCGAAGCGCAGCCTCGAGCTTCGCGTGGTGCCGATGCCGGAGGGCGCCGATCCGGCGGATCTGATCCAGCGCGACGGGCCGCAGGCGATCGCGGCGGCCGTCGAGCGCTCGGTGCCGTTCGTGCGCTTCCGCGTGGAACGGGTGCTCGCGAACGGCGATCACTCGAGCCCGGAGGGGCAGGACCGGATGATCGACGAGCTGCGTCCGGTGTTCGCGCAGCTGCCGGAGGGCGCGATGCGGATGGAGCTGATCCGTATGGCCTCGGGTCGGCTGGCGGTGCGCGACAGCGTGTTCGAGCAGCGGCTGACGGCGGCGCCGGCTGCATCGCCGGGTGGGCGGAGCGGCGATCGGAGCGCCGGTCGTGGCGGCGAGCGGCAGGATCAACAGGGCGAAGGCTCCGGGGCGAGCCGGGCGAGCAACGGCGCGCAAGGCCGGGCCCGGACGCTGTCGGGGCGCGGGGACACCGAGCGGGCGTTCCTGGCGCTGTGCATCGCCTCGCCGGAGGAGGGGGCGGCGATGCTCGCGGCCGTTGACATCGAGGAGGACTTCTCGAGTGAGCTGCTGCGCCGCGCGGCGCGTCATCTGGCGGCAGGCGATCTGCGCGAGCCGATGGCAGCCGGGGGCGGCGATGGCCAGGCGAGCCTCGACGAGGACCCCGAGCTGAAGGGCCTGATCGCCGAGCTGATCGTCGAGGGCGGGCGCGAGTCGATCGCCAAGCCGGCCAAGCTCGAGGCCCAGCGGCTGCAGCTCGAGCTCGCCCGCGTCGATCGTCAGATCCAGCGCGCGCGGGGGGAGCACAGCGGCGAGGTCAGCATGCTCGCCGGGCAGCGGGCGGAGGTCAAGCGGCAGTTCGACCGGGCTTACGGGCGGGTGCTCGAGGAGACGGGGGAGCGGGAGTACTGATAGGCACGGCGCGCGGAGGCGCGTTCGCCCGAACGTTGCGTCCCAAGCGTTGAAGACAATGCGGTTCATGGAGCGCGCCGTGCTGGAGCAGATGCTTGGGGAAGAGCTGTCGCTCGCCGAGATCGGCAGGCGGCTCGATCGACACGAATCGACGGTGGCGTACTGGCTCGAGACGTTCGGCCTGATGGCCGGCAACGCCGAGAAGCACAGCGCAAGGGGCGGTCTGGCACGCGCGCAGTTGGAGCCGCTCGTCGAAGGCGGCTTGACGATCGCGGAGATCGCCATGCGAGTGGACCGGAGCAAGTCAACGGTGAGACACTGGCTCGCGCGCCACGGGCTGAGGACCCAGAGCACGCGCGGGAGGCGACGATCACCGGAGGCGGTTGCAGCCAGGGACGCTGGACTGATCGTCGTGACGATGAGCTGCCGACGGCACGGCGAGACCGCATACGTACTCGACGGACGTGGTTATTACCGTTGCCGGCGCTGTCGTGCCGAAGCCGTGTCGCGACGGCGCCGCAGGATGAAGGCCACCCTCGTGCGCGAGGCCGGCGGGTTATGCGTGATCTGCGGCTATGCGGCAAACATGCGCGCGCTTCACTTCCATCATCTGGAGCCGTCGGAGAAGCGCATCGAAATCAATGCAAAGGGCGTTGCGCTCTCGCTTGAGACGCTCCGCGCGGAGGCACGCAAGTGCGTGCTTCTGTGCTCTAATTGCCATGCTGAAGTCGAGGATGGAAGCGCATCCATTCCAGCGGTTACGCTGGAGCGGGCCTCGATGACGGAGGGTCCACCCGATCCGGGGTAGCTCAATTGGCAGAGTATCCGGCTGTTAACCGGACGGTTGTGGGTTCGAGTCCCACCCCCGGAGCTTCTTAGTCGCCTGCGCCGTCAGTCCGCGCGCAAGCCCCGCAGCACCATGCCTGGGTGCCGCGCGATCTTCGGGCCGAGTATCAGGGCGAAGACGGTCGTCGCGAACCACGGACGCAGGTGGGGCCTGATGCGCCGGATCAGGCCGCTGTCGTCGAGCTCGAAGACCATCGCGTCGCCGAGCCGCGCGCCGGCCACACGTCCGTCGGCGATGGCCACGCGCGTCGCCGTGCCGTCGCCGACCTGCTGCACCCAGCGCAGGCCGCTCATCGAGCCGTAGACGGCGGTGAGGAGGATGCGCAGGTCGTCGTGACCGCGGAAGAGCATGTGCCCGGACAGCGGCGAGACGAGCGCGGCATCGGGCGCGAGCGTGGCCATGATCGCGTCGATGTCGTTTGCTTCGGAGGCGGCGCAGTAGCGGCTCACGGCATCTGCCATGCACTCGAGTATGCCACCGGCTCGGCACGCCCGACCGGCGACTCAGGCAGTCTCGCTCGCTGCAGCCAGCTTCTCGACGAGCGCCGAGGCGGCGGCCCCGGCGTCGTTAGCGCGGTTCCACGCGGCGAGCTCCTCGGCACGGGCTTTGATCGAGTCCTCGCCGAGCGCACGCTCGACGGCCAGCCGCAGCGTCCGTGGCCGGACGAACCGCCGCGGCACGCGCACGCCCGCTCCGGCCCAGTCCATCCGCGCGGCGTTCTCGTTCATGTCGCCGACGGCCGGGCAGGCGACGACGGCGCAGCCGCACGACAGCGCGCGCACGAGCGTGCCGTGACCGCCGTGGCAGACGACGACGTCGCAGTGGGGCATCGTGCGCGAGTAGGAGACCCAGTCGACCAGGCGCGCGTTCTCAGGCACCGGCAGCGGCTGCGGCGGTAGCCGCCGGTTCCACGTGCCGAGCACGCGCACCGGCGCATCGGCAAGCCCCTTCAGCGCTGCGCGCAGCATCCGGTGCTCGCCGTCCTGCGCCGTCGACGGCGCGATCAGCACGAGCGGCGCATCGCCCGGCGGCAGCTCGACGTCGGCCGTCGGCGGCTCCCACATCACCGGCCCGACGACGTGCACGTTCTCCGGCCACGCGCGCGGGTACTCGAGCTGCGGGAATGTCGCCACGATCGCCAGTTCGCGGCTGATCCCGGTGTGAACGTAGGGGAGGGGGGCCAGCCCGACTCGTTCGCGTGTCGCGTTGAGCTCCGAGCGGCCCAGCTCGAGCCCGCGATCGACCGGGCGCTGGGCGCCGCGCCAGAGCGCTCGCCCGAGCGCGCTGCGCGGCAGGCGCGCACCGAGCGAGTAGATCGGGAAGTCGCGCTCGCCGGGCGGGTAGATGTGCGGCACGAGCGTCGCCTGCCGCACGCTCTCGAGCTCTCCAGCGAGGGCCGGCGCGAGCGTGAGGATGTCCGAGACGACCACGTGCGGGCGCACTTCGCGCACGAGCGGGCGCGTGTCGAGCGCCGCGTGCACGACCGCCTCATAGAAGTCCAGCGGCTCCGGGCCCTGCGGGAAGACCTGGTACTCGGGCGCCGTCGCGAACGCCATGCCCTCCGCCTCGACGTGCTCACGCCAGCGCGTCCAGGTCTGCAGCGTCACCTCGTGCCCGCGCGCCACCAGCGCGCGCCCGAGCGCGATCATCGGGAACGCGTGGCCCGGGTCGCCGAAGGCGCCGAGCAGGATCCGCCGCCGGCTGTCGCTCACTCGCTGCTCAGGCCGCGAGCTCGGCGAGCAGGCGCAGCTGCGCCAGGCGCTCGTCGGCGTCGAACGCCGTCGGCGTCACGCCGAGCGTGCCCACGCCCGCATCGCGGTAGATCGCCAGGCGCTCGCGCACGACATCCTCCGGCCCGCACAGTGAGACCTGGTCGATCAGCGCATCCGGGATCGCCGCCATCGCCTCCTCGCGCTTGCCTTCCAGGTACAGGTCCTGGATCGTCTTCGCCTCGGCCTCGTAGCCGTAGCGGCTGACGAGCTGGTTGTAGAAGTTCTGCTTGCGCGAGCCCATGCCGCCAACGTACAGCGCCACGAACGGGCGCATCGTGTTGCGCGCCGCCTCGAGGTCGTCCGTGATGCACAGGCTGACCGTCGGCGCGATGTCAAAGCCCTCAAGCGATTTGCCAGAGCGCGCCGCGCCCTCCTCGAGCAGCGGGCGCAGCTCGGAGACGTGCTCCGGGCTGAACAGCGTCGGGATCCAGCCGTCGGCGATCTCGCCCGCCAGCGCCGTGTTCTTCGGCCCGATCGCCGCCAGGTAGATCGGGATCTGCTCCTGCACGGGGGTGATCGTCAGCTTCAGCGCCTTGCCCGGGCCGTCGGGCAGCGGCAGCTCGAGCGTCTCTCCGTGGAACTCAACGCGCTCGCGCGCCAGCGCCATGCGCACGACCGCCACGTACTCGCGCGTGCGCTGAAGCTGCTTGGCAAAGCGCTGCCCGTGCCAGCCCTCGGCCACCTGCGGGCCCGAGGAGCCGATCCCGCAGATCATCCGCCCGTTCGAGAGCTGGTCGATCGTGGCCGCCGTCATCGCCGTCATCGCCGCCGAGCGCCCCGGCATCTGGAAGATCCCCGAGCCCAGGCGGATCGTCGAGGTCTGCCCCGCCAGCCAGCCAAGCACCGTCGCCGTGTCCGAGCCGTACGCCTCCGCCGCCCAGACCGAGTCATAGCCCAGGCGCTCGGCCTCCTGCACGATGCGCAACTGGTCCTCCGAGCTGAGGCCGAGGCCCCAGTAGCCGATGTGCACGCCGAGCTTCATGTGCAAATTTCCTTTCAGCCGGAGGGTTTCGTTGCGCTGCAGAGACGCGCTGCCTACGCTGGTTGGCGCCTCATGCCGGCGGCTGAGCTCCGCCCCCGGCAGGACCACACCCTATGCGAATCCGTCCTAAATCCTCATCCAGACGAAACGTCGAGACGCTGCGCCTGACGATCGACTGCCTGCCCGTCGCAACCCGCACCGCAATGCTCGAAGGCGTTCGTAACTCCGAGCGGATCATCGTCGGCGCCTACACCGACGGACACGGTGGCGTCTGCCCGATGCTCGCCGCCCACCGCCGCGGCGGGCGCACCAACTTCCTCTCCTTCGCACACGCATGGGATCGCTTTACGCGCGCCGGGCGCCACGCCCGCGCCGCCACCCGCCGCGAGCGGCGCATCCTGATCGGTCAGCTCGAAGCCAGCCTCTTGAGTGCCGGGGATGTCGACCTGCGCCGCGCGATCGGCGAGCACCGCGGCGCCGTGCGTCGCCGCGAGCGTGAGCAGCGCGACCCGCGCGGTGAAATCGTCGTCAAGCGCAGACGGAGACGCCTGCGCCGCGCAAGCCCCGAGTTGCCCAGCCTCGACCTGGACCGTTCTTACAGCGAGTCGCCCGGGCGGATGAACATGATCTCCGGCACCACGCACGCCGGCGAGGTCCTCAGCAGGTAGCGCACCGACTCCGCGATGTCCTGCGGCGTGATCATCTCATCCGCCGGGACCTGGCCCTTGACGAACTCCGTCATCGGCGTGTCCACGAAAGCCGGGCACAGCGCCGTCGACTTGATCCCCTGCTTGCCCAGTTCCTTGTTCATCGCTTCCGTCCAGCCGACCACGCCGTGCTTCGTCGCCGAGTAGACCGCCAGCCAGCCCTCCGCGCGCTTGCCCGAGATCGACGACGTATTCACGACCAGCGCGTTGTGGTGCTCCGCGCCCGCCTCCAGCAACATCGAGACCGTTTCGCGGTAGAAGAGGACGATCTGGCGCAGGTTGATGCCTAGCTGCATGTCCAGGTGCTTGGTCTGGATCTCGCCGACCGGCGCGCCGATGCCCACGCCCGCGTTGTTGACGAGCACGTCCAGGCGCCCATAGCGCTCGCGGTGGGTGTCGACGACCTTCTTGATCTCCGCCTCGTCGGCAACGTTCGCCGCCACCGCCTGGACGTCGAGGCCGGCGTCCGCCAGTCCCTTGGCCGCGTCCTCGAGCTTCTCCGGACGCCGTGCCGCCATCGTCACGCCGTAGCCTTCCTCGCCCAGCACCCTCGCGATCGCCAGTCCGATGCCGCTCGATGCCCCCGTCACGATCGCCGCACGCTCTGCCATCTGCAGTCCCTTCCCTTGAGGTCCCGCGCCGCCGATCCAGGCCGCGGCGCCGCCGCCCCGCGGACGGCCGCGTGAGCATTCCACATCTCGCTGGTAGCTTCTGCTGGCCGGTCTGACCGGTCGCGCTCGGGCGCTTTGCCCGCGGGCGCGTAGGGCCCGTAGCTCAGTTGGTTAGAGCTGCCGACTCATAATCGGTAGGTCCCTGGTTCGAGTCCAGGCGGGCCCATGGCGATGTCGCAGGAAACCACCGAGCACTTCATCCGCGCGATGTACGAACGCTGGAACGCGGAAGGCATCGGCGCGACGGCCGACGAGTTCTTCGATGCCGATGTCGAGTACGAAGACGACTCTGTGTGGCCGGGTGGTGGAGTACACATAGGTCGTCCTGCGGTGGTCGCGAGATTCGAGGAGGTCATCACGACTCTCGGACTCAGAGAGGCTCTCGTCGAGCGCGTGGTCGACACCGGCGAGGCTGCTGCCTGGGTCATACGCACCAGCGGCAGATCACCGGGTGCCGATGTGCCCAGCGAGCACAGGTGGGGCTACGTCGGGCGGATCGCCAGCGGAAGGCTGACGCGCTTTCGTGCCTATTACAGCGCCGAAGATGCCCTCAACGCCGTGGGACTGAGGGAGTAAGGCGATGTCGGATGCGGAGCCAGGCCCGCGGCCCGCAGATTCGGCCGGCAAGCTCCTGTCAGTCAACGTCGGCATACCCAAGGACGTGCCCTGGCAAGGCAAGACGATCTTCACGGGCGTCTACAAGGACTCGGTGAGCGGCCCGCGCCGCGTGGGCAAGCTCAACGTGGAGGGCGATGGGCAGGGCGATCTCGCGGGGCACGGCGGCGAGCAACGCGCCGTCTTCGTCTACCAGCGCGACTCCTACGACCACTGGGAACGGGAGCTCGACCGAGACGACTTTGTCTACGGACAGTTCGGCGAGAACTTCACGATCGAAGGGCTAGGCGACGACGAAGTGTGCGTCGGCGACCGCTACCAGATCGGCAGCGCCATCTTCGAGCTCACGCAACCACGTGTGACGTGCTACCGGGTCGGGATCCGCATGAACGATCCGCGCATCCCGGCCTTGCTGGTCTCCCACCGCCGCCCGGGCTTCTACTTCCGCGTGCTCGAAGAGGGCGAGGTGCAGGCGGGCGATCGGATCCTCAAGCTCGCATCGGGCCCGGAGCAGATGACGGTCGCCGAGCTCAGCGCGCTGCTCTACCTCCCGGGTCATCCGCGCCAGCAACTGCTCCGCGCCCTACGCATCCCCGCGCTGAGCGCCGGCTGGCAAGACTCGTTCCGCGCCTTGCTCGACGGAGAACCCGGCGGGGGCAATGCAGGCCTGGCAGCGGTTAGCCCACCGCCGGCCTGGCCCGGCTTTCGTCGACTCTCGGTCACCGGGATCGAGCAAGAGAGCGATTCGGTGATCTCGATCTGCTTCGAGGACCCCGACGGCGCGCCGCTTCCGCCGGCCCGTCCCGGCCAGTACCTCACGCTGCGAATCCATCCGGCAAGCGCTGAGAAGTCGGTTTTGCGCAACTACTCCCTCTCGGGGCCACCCGCCGGTGGCTACTACCGGATCACGGTCAAGCATGAGCACGACGGCGAGGCGAGCGGCTATCTGCACTCGCGTCTCGCGGTCGGCGACGAGCTCGACGTGGCAGCGCCGCGCGGCACCTTCATCCTCGATCAGACCCAAGCACCGGTCCTGCTGATCAGCGCGGGCATCGGCGCGACCCCGGTCCTGGCCATGCTTCACGCGCTCGCCGAGCAGCATTCCGATCGGGAGATCTGGTGGCTACACGGCGCACGCAACAGTCGCGAGCACCCGTTCGCCGCGGAGGCGCGGACGCTCCTTGCGTCGCTGCCGAACGTCAGCAGCCACGTCTACTACAGCCACCCTGGTCCTGACGACCTCGAAGGTCGCGACTTCGACGTAGCAGGCCGCCTTGCGGCGTCGGTGCTCGCCGAGCTCGCGCCGACACGAAGCGCCGAGGCCTACCTCTGCGGCCCGGCTCCGTTCATGGACGAGATCAGCGCCGGTCTCGTCGCGGTCGGTCTGCAAGCCTCACACATCCACACCGAGCCCTTTGGGCCCGCACCGTCGTTGACGCCTGGCATCGCGCAAGCGCCGACCCGCAGCCCACACCTTCCCGCTGGTCGGCCCGGGGAGGGGCCGACGATCGAGTTCGCACGCAGCAACCTCGCGGTGCCCTGGAGCGAGGACTACGGCAGCCTGCTCGAGTTCGCTGAAGCCTGCGACGTACCAGTCCGCTGGTCTTGTCGCACTGGCGTCTGCCACAACTGCGAGACCACGCTGATCGCGGGCGAGCTCGCCTACAACCCAGATCCAGTGGAGCCGCCGGCCGACGGAAGCGCGCTGATCTGTTGCTCACGGCCGAGCGAGGACGTGGTGCTCGATCTGTGACCGCCCCGGCCGCTCGGCGGCGCGGGCACGTGCACAACGGGCCGCAAAGCTTCACAAACCCCCGCAAACCTCGGCTTTCTTCTCTTGACCGCTATGCAAGCGACGGTACGATTCAGACATGAGGTATTCGTCGATGGGGTTCAGGGTCACGAGACATGCAGCGGTGACTCCTCCCGATCGCGCAATGGGACTCTTGAGCGAGCGGATCCCGAAGCGCCACGAAGACGTCTGCTTCTCGATCTCGGGCGACGAGATCGGGGCGAGCCTCGATCGCGACGAGTCGGTGTCGGTGACCAGCGACGAACGCGTCGAAATCGGCCGCCGCGCCGTGCTCGAGGCGCTCGAGGAGGTGTGCGAGGTACCACCTGAGCTGACGCTCGACTGGTACGCCGTCGCTCCGACCGGCTGAGGAGAGGCCGCTCACGCAAGAAATATTTCTTCAGCTTCGTTTCCGACGAGGCCGATCGCGACCCGAGATCACCCGGCAATCACGCATTGCAGAGCCAATTCGGCGCGAATATCGCCGGGCGCAAGCACAAGTCCCTTCCCGAGAAAATCGTGTTTAGACCGCTGAAATCGGGGTATTAGGCTGATCCAGGACAACTTTCACCGCGAATACAAAGCGGATAGCAGCGGAGTAGGCCGAAGACGTAGCAAACGACCGAACACTCCCAGCGCACTAGTAGTAAACTGCGGGGGCAGTGAGTCGGAGACCTATAAGCGAACCGACGGGGAGGAACGACATGACGGTTACGGAGATGGCGGTTTCTACAGCCACACGCGGACCCCGATTCGTTCCAGGCACGAGCGAGGAGCAGCAGCTGTTTGCGCGCCACCAGCAGGGCGACAGGCTCGCCCGCGAGGAACTGGTGCGCCGCTTCATGCCGCTCGCACGTAGCCTCGCCCGCCGCTACGACCGCTCGTCAGAGCCGTTCGAGGACCTGCTGCAGGTCGCCTCGCTGGGGCTGCTGAAGGCGCTCGACCGCTTCGACCCGGAGATGGGTCACCCGTTCGCGTCGTTCGCAGTGCCGACGATTCTCGGCGAGATGCGCCGCCACTTCCGTGACGCGGGCTGGTCGGTACACGTCCCGCGCGGCTCCCAGGAACGCGCGCTGAAGGTGCGTGACGCGCAGGAGCGCCTGGCCAACGAGCGCGGTCGCGCGCCGACGGTGCAGGAGCTCGCGCAGTACCTCGAGCTCGGCCAAGACGACGTGATCGACGCGCTGCAGGCGATCCAGGCATATGAGTCGCTCTCGCTCGACGCCCCGCGCCCGGGCGCGACGGACGAAGCGACGTCCTACGGCGACGCGATGGGCGAGGAGGACGCGCGCTACGAGCTGGTGGAGCTCGATGCGACGGTCAGCGCCGTGCTCGGGCGGATTCCCCAGCGCGAGCGCCAGATCCTGCGCATGCGCTTCGTCGAGGACTTGACGCAGACAGAGATCGCAGCGCGCGTGGGCATCTCGCAGATGCAGGTCTCGCGCCTCTTGCGACGTTCGCTCGATCAGCTTCGCGCGCTGACAGACACCAAGAGCTGACCGGCAGACGGAGCCGGTCGGGTTCGCCGATCGTCGGGGGTTCGATGAAGCTCGCTCACCGGCACGTATCGTTGATCCGGTGATAGCCGCGGCTCCGAACGTCAGCCTGATGTTGTCGAACCAGCCGGAGAACGTCCTGCTGGTGCGTGAGACGCTCAGCGGACTGGCCGAGACGGTGGGCGTCGACGGGGTCGAGCTCAACGACATCCGTACGGCCGTGACGGAGGCATGCAACAACGTCGTGCTGCACGCCTACGAAGGCGGCGAAGGGCCGCTGCAGGTCGAGCTCTATCTGGCGCCGGCGGCTGTGGAAGTTGTGGTTCGCGACCACGGCACGGGCATCAGGCCGCACATCCGCAGCGAGGAGGAAAACGCGCTCGGCATCGGCCTTTCAATCATCCAGGCGCTCGCGCCGCGCGTGGAGTTCAAGGACGTCGAGGGCGGCGGCACGGAGGTACGCATGGAGTTCTCGACGCCGGGCACCGAGTCGCTGCCGGCGCTGGCAGAAGGCGGCTTCCAGGCGCCGACGGTCGCCGAGGCGGCGCTGGCGACGACGACGGGACTGGCGCTTGCTCCGAGCGAGCTGGCGGGCCGCGTGCTGCCACGCGTGATGTGCGTGCTGGCGGCCCGCGCGCGCTTTACGACAGACCGCATCTCAGACGCCGAAATGCTCGCCGACGCGCTCGTCTCGCGTGGCTTTCAGTCAAGCGCGCAGCAGCACATGACGCTGTCGGTTCAGGTCGGCACGCGCGAGGTCGAGCTGCGCCTCGGTCCGCTCGGTGGAGGCGGCGCGGGGAAGCTGATCGCGAACACGGGCGCCGGCATCGGACCGGTCGTCGAGAAGCTGACAGACGAGCGGCGGATCGCCAGCGAGGGCGCCTTCGAGATGCTCGAGCTGACGATGCGCGATAAGCGCTGACGGCGAGCCCGAGACAAAAAATAGGCGGTGACCGCCGGGGGTAGCGATCACCGCCTGAGGGAGGACAACTCCAGACGGTCATTTGCCCTGCGCAGACGGTCCTAAACATCAATTTCAAAATAAATATTGATGACTCTCGTCGTGCGCCGATATCGCGCTCTCGAGGCACCTGAGCCGGTTGGCGCCCAGCCCTTGCGGGTAGTCGAATGCCGGCCCGATTTGCCTGGGGCCGGCGCCGCTTGCAGCGGTGCTTGCAAGGCGCCTTGCAGGCGCGGAACTGGGTCGATGACCAGGAGCAGCGAGGTGAGGTAGATGGACAGCAGCAGCAAGAATCGGCTGGGGACGATTCGCACGAGCATTCCGGCGCGCCTGGACAGGCTGCCGTGGTCGCGCTTTCACTGGCTGATCATCCTCGGCCTGGGCACGGCTTGGATCCTCGACGGCCTCGAGGTCAACGTCGTCGGCGCGATCTCCAGTCGCATCTCAGAACCGGGCGCGGGCGTCGGCATCTCGGCCGCCGACGTCTCCGGTTGGGCGGCCTCGTTGTACATCGCGGGCGCTTGCGTCGGCGCGCTCGTGTTCGGCGAGCTGACCGACCGCCTCGGACGCAAGAAGCTGTTCATGATCACGCTGATCATCTACCTCGGCGGCGTGTTGCTCACGTCGGTCTCGTTCTTCCCGGGCTGGTTCTTCATCGTGCGCTTCATCACGGGCATGGGCATCGGCGGCGAGTACGCGGCGATCAACTCGGCGATCGACGAGCTGATCCCGAAGAACCATCGCGGGCGCGTCAACATCTCGATCAACGGCAGCTACTGGCTCGGCGGCATCGGCGGCTCGCTGCTCGCCGTGCTGGCGCTGAACACGAACATCTTCCCGACGAACCTCGGCTGGCGCCTGTCGTTCGTGCTCGGCGCCGTGATCGGCCTGGCCGTGCTGCTCGTGCGCCGCCACGTCCCCGAGAGCCCGCGCTGGCTGTTTATCCACGGCCGCGAGCAGGAGGCCGAGAAGATCGTCAAGGGCATCGAAGAGGAGGTCGAACAGGATACGGGTGAGCCGCTGCCCGAGCCCGAGGGCGAGCCGATGACGGTGCACCAGCGCCGGGCGATCCCGCTGCGCACGATCATCACGACCGTCGTGAAAACCTACCCCAAGCGCACCGTGCTCGGCCTGTGTCTGTTCATCGGCCAAGCCTTCCTCTACAACTCGATTCTGTTCGGCTTCGGCAACCTGCTGAGCCTGTACTTCCACACGTCGTCGGGCAACACGCCGTACTACATCGCCGTGTTCGCGGCCGGCAACTTCCTCGGCGCGCTGCTGCTCAGCCCGCTGTTCGACATCGTCGGGCGCAAGCCGATGATCGCCGGCACCTACCTGCTGTCTGGCGTGCTGCTGATCGTCACGGGGCTGCTGTTCAAGGAACATCAGCTCGACGACATCTCTTTCACGGCGTGCTGCTGCGTGATCTTCTTCTTCGCCTCGGCCGGCGCGAGCGCTGCTTACCTGACCGTCTCGGAGGTGTTCCCGATGGAGACACGCGCGCTCTGCATCGCCGTCTTCTACGCCGTCGGCACGGGCATCGGCGGCGTGATCGGGCCACAGGTCTTCAGTCGCATGATCAACACCGAAAGCTATGAGCAGGTGTTCCTCGCGCTGGGCCTCGGCGCCGTGATGATGATCATCGGCGGCATCGCCGAGCTGTTCCTCGGCATCAACGCTGAGCGGCGCAGCCTCGAGGACATCGCCAAACCGCTGACCGCAGGAGGACCGCTGTCGGCGAATGAGCCGAGCGGCGCCAAGACGGTGGGCGCCGCTTAGGACTCTGCCGAGCGCAGCCTGGCCGGCCAGTAGGCTCAGGCTGCGCCGGCTGTGCTGCCTCGCCGGCTTGCGCTCTGGCGATCACCCGCGCTCAGCGTGCCGTGGCGGTCGCGCTGGCGGGCGCCACGTCGTGGCGGCCCTCGGCGAACTCCTCGACGATCTTCGCGCAGAAGGCGGGCAGGTCATCGGGCTTGCGGCTGGACACGAGCCCTTGGTCGACGACGACTTGCTCGTCGACCCAGTTACCGCCGGCGTTGCGGATGTCGGTCTGCAGCGACGGCCACGATGTGAGCTTGCGCTCGCGCACGAGGTCGGCCTCGACGAGCGTCCACGGGCCGTGGCAGATCACGCCGACGGGCTTGCCGGCGCGAAAGATCTGTTGCAGGAACTCGATTGCGTCGGCCTCGGTGCGCAGCTGGTCGGGATTGGCCACGCCTCCTGGCAGTACGACGGCGTCGAAATCATCGGCGTCGGCGTCGGCGAGCGTCTGATCGACGGGGTAGGTGCCCGACTTGTCGAGATGCTTCATCGACTGCACCTCGCCGCTTTCGGGTGCGATCAATACCGGTTCGCCGCCGGCCTGCTCGACGGCCTTCCACGGCTCTGTCAACTCGACCTCCTCGATGCCCTCCTGGGCCACGAGGAATGCAACTTTCTTTCCATTCAGCTCGCCTGTCATCGACGGCCTCCTTTTGCTCGTTGTGGGCTACTCGACGGCTACCCCGGCCCGTGGCGGGCGAAAACAGCCCTGGCGAGAGTCGAAAACAGCCGTCCAAAGGCGGCGCGCGACGGTCGAGCAACGGCCCTGCGCTGCCGACTCTCGGATTGACCGATGTCGAGACGGGGTAGACCTGAGCAAGCGCCCGGCGCACCCGCGCTGGGCCTTTCATAAGGAGGAAAACCATGGCTGCTCTGATCGCACTCGTGCTCATCTTGGCCATATTCGGGGGACTCGGCTTTGCAGCGCACGTGCTCTGGTACGTGCTGATCATCGCCGTTCTCCTCTGGTTGATCGGCTTCTTCGTCGGCGGTGTCGCCGATGGTGGCGGCAGGCGCTGGTACGGACGCTAGGCGCAACGCAGGAATCGGCGATGGCCCATTCGGCAACACGCGAGCTGTCCCATGCGGCAGCTGTGAAGGTCGCCCTCGTGGAGGACGCGTTCCACCACGAGGCGCTCTTCTACAACGGCGAGGACGGCTTCCTGCAGGGAACGCTGCCGTTCATCGCCGAGGCGTTGGCTGCTGAGGAGGCTGTGCTCGTCGCAGTGGGCGAGCAGCGAGCCGATCCGCTCAGGCGCGCGCTCGGCGAGGATGCCGAGCGCGTTCATTTTCTCGACGTTGGCGAGCTCGGGCGAAACCCGGCCCGCGTGATCCCGGCCTGGCGCAAGTTCCTCGCCGAGAGCGCCGCTGAAGGACGTTCGGTGCGGGGCATTGGCGAAACGGTCTGGCCGGGGCGCTCGGCGGCGGAGCTAGAGGAGTGCCGGCGCTATGAGGACTTGCTCGAGCAGGCCTTCGCCGGCGGCCCGTCGTGGCGCCTTCTGTGTCCGTATGACCTCGACGTGCTCGACGCCGAGACGATCGAGGCGGCGCGCTCGAGCCATCGCACCGTGATGCACGAAGGCGTCAGCCAGCGCAACAGCGCCTACCGCCCGCTGCACCGCGCTCAGGGGCCGTTTGACGGCTCGCTGCCGAGCCCTCCGGCCGAGCGTGAGGAGCTGGCGTTCACGGCGCACGGACTCGGCGCGATTCGCAGTCTCGTCGCCCAACAGGGCATGCGGGCGGGTCTTGCTGAGATAACGCGCGAAGACCTCGTCTTGGCGGTCAACGAGCTCGTCACCAACAGCGTGCAGTACGGCGGCGGGGGTGGCACCCTTCGCATCTGGCATGAGCCGGACGCGCTCGTCTGCGAGGTACGCGACCGCGGCTTCATCCGCGACCCGCTCGTCGGCCGCCTGCCGCCGCCTGTCGATCAGTACGGCGGCCGCGGCCTGTGGCTCGTCAACCAGCTCTGCGACCTCGCGCAGATCCGTTCGAGCCCTGACGGCACGGTCGTGCGCGTGCGCATGCGCCTCGACGAGGCCGCTTAGCGCTTCTTGCGCTCGACGGCGCGTTTGAGCTGCGCCTTGTTCATGCGCGAGCGTCCGTCGACGCCAAGCTTGCGCGCCTCCTCGTAGAGCTGCTCGCGCGTTCGTCCGCGCGGACCGGGTTTGCCCGAGCGCAGCCCGCCGCGCCGTCCGGAGGAGATGTCGTTGGTCGAGCTGCGCGAGCGCGTCTTCGATTCGCCGCTGCGGGCGCGCTCCTTGTTGACGGTGCGGGCTGCGATCTCCTCGGCACGCGACTCCGAAGCGCCCTGCTCGCGCTCGCTCTGCTTGACGTGCTCGTACTGCCGGGCCCGCTTGCTTCCCTTCTTCACGCCGCGCGGCGGCATCGGAGACCTCCTCTGCTCGGGTGCACGTAACTGTGATTTCCGTACCCGCGTCGATTGCCCCCAAACGGGTACGGGGCGGGTGCGAGGTGTCGGCAGCTCGCAGACGGGGTATGGCTCAAGCGGGGTCAATCAGCGCGTGCGTTTCGATGTCAGAGGCTCGACCAATCTCCCACGCAGCATCCGGCTCGGCGAGCGCGCCTGCGCGTGGGCAGCCACGGCCGAGTCAGGCGGGCCCGAGCCAGGCCGAATGGCGCGCCCCGGCTGGAGTGACGGGCGCCGGCGTGCAGAGTGGGGACGGGCGCCCCGAGACGCCGATGCAGCGCGTCGATCGCAACCTCGAGGAGATGACGGGGGAGCTGCGCGTGGTCGTGACCGGCGTGCAGGTCCTGTTCGCGTTTCTCTTGATCGTGCCGTTCAACAGCGGTTTCGTCGGCGTGGGGCCGTTCGAGCGCGGCGTGTACTTCGCGACGCTCTTGTGCTCGGTCTTCGCGGCCCTGTGCACGCTCGCGCCGGCGGCCTACCACCGGATGCTGTTTCGTGCCGACGACAAGCGCCACCTGCTGTTCCTGGCCAACGGCTTCTCAATCGCGGGTCTTGCGTTCCTGGCGCTGGCGATGTGCGGCAGCCTGCTGCTGGTGACGACGAAGATGTTCGGGGCGACGGCGGGCATCGTCACGGCGGCGCTCGTGGCGGTTCCGTTCGCCGGCCTGTGGTTCGTGGCGCCGCTGCTGCGCCGGGCCAAGCGAGAGCCGCCCGCCGAGGAGCAGGGCGCCCCGCAGACGCCGGCGCCCGCCGCGTGGACGCCGATCGAGCGCGAGCCGCCCGATCCGGGCCAGTGGGGAAAAGCCTTGCGATACGATTCGGCCGTGGGCGCTCAGGAGCACCTGCGGGTCGACGCGAGACGCACGGACGAGCGGGTCGTGCTGCACCTGACAGGCGAATTGGACCTGGCGAGCTCGCCGGTCTTCGAACGCGCGCTGGAGGATGCGGACGTCGCCTCGGCGCCGCTGCTCGTGCTCGATCTGGACGAGCTGAAGTTCGTCGACTCGACGGGCCTGCGCGTGATCCTGCTGGCCCACGAGGGCTCGCGCGCACGCGGTCAGGAGTTCGCGATCACGCAGGGCTCGCCGCAGGTTCAGCGGCTTCTGAGCATCACGAGCGTGGCCGAGCACATGCGCGTGCTGGGCACGCCCGACGACCCGGCGGCCTGAGCCAGGCGCGGCCCGAGCCGCGCGTCTGGGTAGCTCACACAGGCGGGCTAGAGCCCGCCGACACGGCGAATACGCTCAGGCGATGAAGCCCGACGAGCGCCTCGCCGTGATCGATCTCGGCTCGAACTCGTTCAGGCTCGTCGTGTTCTTGGCGGGTGAGGGCTGGTGGAAGCGCACGGATGAGATCTATGAGCCGGTGCGTATCGGCGAGGGGATGGGCGCGAGCGGCGAGCTCGGCACGAAGCCGATCGCGCGTGCACTGGCGACACTCGACGTGTTCTCGCAGTTCGCCAAGGCGAGCGGGCTGGAGGGCGACTCGGTGGACGCCGTCGCGACGAGCGCGATCCGCGATGCGAGCAATGCCGAAGACTTTCTCGGTCAGGCGCGCGAGCACTTCGACCTGCCGATCCGCGTGCTCTCGCGCGAGCAGGAGGCGCGCTACGGCTACCTGGCAGCCGTCAATTCGACGACGCTCGACGACGGCTTCGTGCTCGACCTCGGCGGTGGCTCGCTGCAGCTGGTGCGGGTGGTGAAGCGCCTCGAGCGCGGCTCTGCCTCGTGGCGGCTGGGCACGGTGCGCATGAGCGAGCGCTTCCTGCCGCCCAATGGCCCGGCTAAGCGTCGCCAGCTGCAGGCGCTACGCGAGCACGTCGCCGAGGAGCTCGCGCAGGCCGACTGGCTCAGTGGTGCAGATGAGGGCGCGACGGGCAAGCGCCTGGTCGGGATCGGCGGCACGGTGCGTAACCTCGCGGCTGCCGCCCAGCGTGCGGCCGACCTACCGTCCAACGGCGTGCAGGGGATGGTGATCGAGCGCGAGGCGCTGGCGGAGCTGATCGAGCGCCTGGCCGAGCTGCCGGCCTCCGAGCGCGCCCGCGTGCCCGGGATCAAGCCGGCCCGCGCGGACATCATCCTGGCGGGCGCCGTCGTCGTGGAGGGCGTGCTGCAGGCGGGCGGCTTCGAGGGCCTCGAGACGACCGAGGCGGGCCTGCGCGAGGGCGTCTTCTTCGAGCGCTTCCTGACCGACGGATCGCCGGGTGCCGAGCCGCTGTTTCAGGACGTGCGCCGGGCAAGCGTGCTGAACCTCGCCGGCCAGTATCACCTCGACGTTGCGCACACGCGCCACGTCGCGGCACTCGCGCTCGGCATGTTCGACGAGCTGGCGCGCGTGGGGCTGCACGAGGGCGATCCACGCGAGCGCGAGCTGCTGTGGGCGGCGAGCATTCTGCACGACGTCGGCATGTCGGTCGACTACGACGACCACCACAAGCACTCGCGCTACTTGATCCTCAACGCCGGGCTACCGGGCTTCACGCCGGTCGAGGTCGCGATCATCGCCCAGGCGGCGCGCTACCACCGCAAGGGCATGCCCGATCCGGGCCCGCTGCGCGCGCTGTTTGGCGAGGGCGACGCCGAGCGCCTGGATCGCTGCGCGGCGCTCTTGCGCCTGGCCGAGGACCTCGAGCGCTCGCGCGATCAGCTCGTGCGCGGCACGCGCATCTCACTGCACGACGAGCACGAGGTCGAGCTGCAGCTGATTGCCGACGGCGAGGCGGTCGTGCCGCGCTGGGCGGCCAACCGCGAGCGCGAGCTGTTCGCGCGGGCCTTCCACCGCGGGCTGGCTGTCGCGGCCTGAGAGCTCGGCGTCAGTGTGCTGCGGCGCTCAGGATGCGGCCAGCTGGCGTGCGCGACCGGCGCAGTCGAACAGGATCAGGCCGTTGGGCTCAAGCGGACGGGGCAGCCATGTACGCGTGGGCACGACGCGGCAGACGCGCTGCACGGCTTCGGTCGCCTTCGTGCCGCCACGTGTTGAGAACTCGCCGCCGAGCAGCACGTAGCGGGCCTTGCTGCTGGCCACGTAGAGGCCGAGGCGGCGCCCGTCCAGCGCGGGGTCGGTGCCGCTGAAGCCGCCGAGCGAGCCGGCGTGGCCGCCGAGCAGGATCATCGGCGAGGCGGTGTTGGCTGCATCGACGAGCACCGACCAGCGCGTGCCGGCGCCGTGGCCTTCGGCGTAGTTGAGCAGCGAGCGGTCGACTTTGACGTGCTCATCGTTGACGCCGTAGCCGCCGGGACCGGCGGCGGCACGTGGGCCGGCGGCGGGAAAGGTCGACTGCACGGGCGCGAGCCAGTTGCTCGCGCCGTACACGGCGGGGGCGATGCAGAGCACACCGATCAGCAGCGCGATCGCTCCCGGCGCGAGACCGCGCAGGGTCGGCGTCAGTGAAAGCACGGCGATGAGTAGCAGCGTGGCGATCGTGGCCGCGATCAGCGGCGCCGTGAACCAGGACATGTAGTGATCGCGGTGCAGCAGCACGAGCTGCGCCGGCACGGTCGCGCCGGCGGCGCCGGCGAGCAGCAGCAGGCGCCAGTCTCCTCGCCTGGCGAACCGCGCGAAGGCGTAGGCGCCGGTGCCGAACATCGCCGCCACGCCGGGCCCGAGCGCGGAGACGTAATAGGGATGGACGATCCCCTTGGACAAACTCAGCACGGCAGCCTCGACGAGCAGCCAGCCGCCGAGCACGACCAGCAAGGCCAGGCGTGGGTCACGTCGGTCGGGGTATCTGCGCGGCGGCTCGCTGCTGTGCTGCTCGCCGCCCCCGACGGCGGGGTCCTCGTTGCCGCGCTGCTCCTCGACGTCGATGGCGGGGTGTCCGTCGCCGCGCTGCTTCAGCTCTTCGCCACCGCGCGACTCCTGCCCGCCGCGCTCGGGCATCAGCACGAGCAGCGCGAAGCCGAGCAGCCCGACGAGCGCGAACGGCAGCAGCCAGGCGCCCTGATTGCCGAGCCCGCGTTCGAATAGGCGCAGGGGGCCGACGGGGCCGCCGAAGGCGATCGGGTTGCGTTCGCGTCCGTTTGCGAGGAACACGGGCGGCGCGCTCGGCGCTTTGACCGTGCGCACGGGGCTCGGCTTGGCTGATCCGCCCTTGCCGACCACCACGCGCTTACCGACGCCGCCGGTGCCGACCGGAATCTGCCCGGGCCCGCCGGTCTGCCCGCCGACGCGGCCGAAGCCGTTGTAGCTGAAGGTCAGGCCGAGCTCGGTGTTGTCGGTCGAGCTGCCGACGAACGGCCGCTGGGAGGCGGGGGTCAGTTCGACGGCTAGCATCCAGGCGGCGGAGACGGCGAGCAGCACGGCACCGGCGGCAAGCAGCTGCAAGAGCCGCTTGCGCAGCGACCCGGGCGCGCAGAGCAGGAATGCGAGCGCAATTCCAGGCACGATCAAATAGGCGGCGAGCGTCTTCGTGTTGAAGGCCAGGCCGACGAGCGCCCCGCTCGCCAGAAGCGCTCCCCAGCGACCCCGTTCGCATGCGCGCAGCGCGGCCTCGCAGGCGAGGATCATCAGCAGGATCAGGAGCGCGTCGACGTTGTTCGTGCGTGAGATCGCGACGAACGAGGGGAACACAGCGAGCGCGAGCGCGCCGGCGACGCCGGCCCAGCCGCCGAGCCGTCGTGCCAGTACGAGGTAGAGCAGGGCAACCGACAGCACGCCGATGATCGCCTCCGGCAGCAGCACGGCGAGCGGGGTGAAGCCGAACAGCTTGGCGCTGAGCGCCTGCACCCACAGGCCGAGCGGCGGCTTGTCGACCATGATCAGCCCGCCGGGATCGAAGGAGACGAAGAAGAAGTTGTGCCACGAGTGCAGCATCGACTTCACGCCGGCCGAGTAGAAGATGTTGCCGTAGCCGTTCTGGGAGAGGCGGTGCATGTTCACGACGGCCGAAAGCGCGAGCACGCCGGCAAGCGCGAGGTGGTGTGGTCCGAGCCGCACGCCGCGCAGACGCTCGAAGCTACGGGGGCGGGTCTCTCGCGAACTCGGCAGGGCGATCGCCTGCTCGGGTGCGCTCATGCCGAGAGCGACGCGAGCAGGCGCTCGAGATCGTGCTCGTCGTTCCAGGCGCCGACCGACGCGCGCAGCCAGGGGCGCCCGGGAATGTTGCGCACAACGCAGCCGCGCTCAGCGAGCAGCTCGCGCTCGGTTTCGGGATCGGCGCTCTCGAAGGAGACGAGCGTCGTTCGATCGCGCGGCGCGACGGCGCGTCCGCGCTCTGTGAGCTCGTCGGCCAGGCGCGCGGCGAGCGCGCGTGCGGCCTCGTGCAGCTCGCTCCAGCCGACCGACTCAAGCAGCTCGATCGCGGCCAGCGCGCAGGCGACGGCCTCGGCGCTCAGCGACATCGTCTCCAGGCGCCGCGCGTCCTCGTGCAGGCTCGCCGCGACGCCGCTGTTGGGGTCCTCGAGGTTGGCGTAGCCGCGGCGTGAGACGGCGACCTGCGCGCGTAGCTCGGGCGTGATGTAGAGCATCCCGAGACCGTCTGGACCGCACAGCCACTTCTGCCCGGCGCCGGCGTAGGCGTCACAGCCGAGCGCCTTGACGTCGACCGGCACGGCGCCGACGCCCTGCGCGCCGTCGAGCAGCACGGGCACGTCGACGTCGGCGAGCTCGGCGGGGGCGTAGGAGCCGCTCATCCAGCCGACGTGCGAGCAGGCGACGAGTCGGGTGCTCGGCCCGACGGCTTCGGCGAGCTCGGCGAGCGGCACCTCGCGGATCGCTACGCCGTGCAGCTCGCGCGCGGCGCCGAGCGCGCCGAGCAGCCCGGGGTGCTCCTCATCGCTCGTGAGGATCTCATCGCCGGCGCCGAGTGCGAGGCCGCCGATCACCTGGGCCATGCCGTCGCTCGTGCACGTCGTCAGCGCGACGTCGGCCGGTTCGGCGCCGAGCGCGCGGGCGTAGGCTTCGCGCAGCAGGTCGTTGAGCTCGTTGCGCCGTTCGAAGTGCGCCGAGGTGCGCCCGTGAGCGGCCTCGCGCTCGAGCTCCTCGCTCGCCGCGTGCACGGCGCGGGCGGGAAGTGGACCGTCGGTTCCGGCGTTCAGGTAGGCGAGGTTCCGAAGAACGGGAAACGCGGCGCGCAGCCCAAAGAGATCCACAAACCGCGAGAATACCCTCATGTCCAGCGCCTCCGACGAGACCCCCGGGCCGGTGGCGAGGAGCGCCGCGCAGCAGACGCCGCTGTGGCAGCCGAGCGCAGCCGACCGCGAGCGCGCGGAGATGACGCGCTTCATGCGCTGGGCCGGCGAGCGCCACGGCCGCGAGTTCGAGGACTACGAGGATTTGTGGCGCTGGTCGGTGACGGAGCTCGAGGACTTCTGGCAGGACATCTGGGAGTTCTTCGGTGTGCGCTGCTCGCGCGAGCACGAGCAGGTGCTGGCCGAGCGGACGATGCCCGGCGCGCAGTGGTTCGTCGGCGCACAGCTCAACTACGCGGAGAACATGCTGCGCGGCCCGGCGCACAAGGATGGGCGTGGCGGAGGGCGCGATCCGGACGCGATCGCGGTGCTGCACAGCTCGGAGCTGCGCAAGCTGCAGCAGCTGACGTGGGCAGAGCTGAGCGAGCAGGTGGCGAGCGTGGCCGGCGCGCTGCGCGCGCTCGGCGTCGGGCGCGGCGACCGCGTGGTCGCCTACATGCCGAACATCCCCGAGACGCTGGTCGCATTCCTCGCGACGGCCTCGCTGGGGGCGATCTGGTCGAGCGCGGCGCCGGAGTTCGGCGCGCGCAGCGTGATCGACCGCTTCGCCCAGATCGAGCCGAAGGTCTTCTTCACGGTCAACGGCTACCGCCATGGCGGTAAGGACTTCGACCGCATGGCCAACGCCAAGGCGATCCTCGCGGAGCTGCCGAGTGTCGAGCAGGTCGTGCTGCTGCCCTACCTATCGGCGGAGGCCTCGGCGGCGGAGCTGGCTGGCCCCGAGCGGGCATTGCTGTGGCAGGAGCTCGTGCAGCGCGGCGCGGGCGCTGAGCTGGACTTCGAGCAGGTGCCGTTCGAGCACCCGCTGTGGGTGCTCTACTCCTCGGGCACGACGGGCCTGCCGAAGGCGATCGTGCAGGGGCACGGGGGCATCCTGGTCGAGCAGCTGAAGAAGCGCCTGCACATGGAGCTGCGCCCGGGTGACCGCATGTTCTGGTTCACGACGACGGGCTGGATGATGTGGAACTTCCTCGTCGGCTGCCTGCTCTCGGATGCGGCGATCGTGCTGTATGACGGCAGCCCGGCTTACCCTGACCTGAGCGCGCTCTGGCGCTTGGCCGAGCATGCTCAGATCACGTGCATGGGTCTCAGCGCGGGGCTGATTGCGAGCTGCGAGAAGGAGGGCATCGAGCCGGGCCGCGAATGTGACCTGAGCGCGCTGCGGGCGATCGGCTCGACGGGCTCGCCGCTCTCGCCGGAGGGCTTTCGCTGGGTATATGAGCACGTCGGCTCTGAGATCTGGCTGTTCTCGACGAGCGGCGGCACGGACGTGTGCACGGCGTTCGTCGGCGGCTGCCCGCTGCTGCCGGTCTACGAAGGCGAACTGCAGTGCCGCATCCTCGGCTGCGCGGTCGAGTCGTGGGATGAGCAGGGCGTCGCGCACATCGATCGCGTGGGTGAGCTCGTGATCACCGAGCCGATGCCCTCAATGCCGCTGTTCTTCTGGGACGACGAGGACGGAGAGCGCCTGCGTGAAAGCTACTTCTCGATGTACCCGGGCGTGTGGCGCCACGGCGACTGGATCCGCATCACGCCGCGCCACGGCGCTGTGATCTACGGTCGCTCGGACTCGACGATCAACCGCCAGGGCGTGCGCATGGGCACGAGCGAGATCTACCGCGCGGCGGCCTCGCTTGGGCAGGTGCTCGACGCGCTCGTCGTCGACATCCCGGCCCGTCCGGGGGAGGATGAACTGCGGATGATCCTGTTCGTCGTGCTCGCGCAGGGCACCGAGCTCGACGAGGAGCTGACGAAGCAGATCAAGCGCCGCATCCGCGAGGACTGCTCGCCGCGGCACGTGCCAAACGAGGTCCGCCAGATCGCCGAGGTCCCGCGCACGCTCTCGGGCAAGGTGCTCGAGGTGCCGGTCAAGCGGATCCTGATGGGCGCCGCCGTCAACGAGGCGGCGAGCGTCGACTCGCTGGTCAATCCGGCCGCGCTCGACTACTTCGTGGAGCTTGCCGACGAACTCGACCTGAAGCCGAGCGACCCGGTCGGACCGCCCACGGCCTGACGCCTACGCTCGCTGGGCTGCTGCATGCGCTTAGCCCGGGTGGCAGGGGAAGAAGGGCTTTAACACTGCGTTGACGAAACCGCCCTTGCTGTCAGCGGCCAGGAACGCGCGCCAGATGACCTGGGGTACCTGCTCGTAGGAGTACGCCCCACCATCGATCAGCTCGACGTGGACGCTGTGGGCATCGTCGTCGTAGCCGATCGCGGCTACCCAGCTCGACGTCACCGCTTGCATCCGAGGCATTCTGCGCTTCGACGGTAACGCCGGCGCGGCAGAGCTCAATGGCCGTCTACAACCCCAGCGAGCGCCCGACGATCTCCTTCATGATCTCGTTGGCCCCGCCGTAGATACGCGTCACGCGCGCGTCGGCGTAGGCGCGCGCGATCGGGTACTCGCTCATGTAGCCGTACCCCCCGAACAGCTGCAGGCAGCGGTCGATCGCGCGGCCCTGCAGGTCGGTGCACCACCACTTCGCGGTGGCAGCGTCCTCGGGGGTCAGCTCCCCGGCGTCGAGCGCCTGCGCGCAACGGTCGATGTAGGCGCGCGCGACGTCAACTTCGCCGCGCACCTCGGCGAGCGTGAAGCGCGTGGCTTGGAATGAGCCGATGCTCTGACCGAAGGCCTGGCGCTCACGCACGTACTCGAGCGTCCAGCCCAGCGCGGCCTCGGCGGCGGCGACGGCTGACGCGGCGATCGAGAGGCGCTCCTGGGGGAGGTTGGAGACGAGGTAGCGAAAGCCCTCGCCCTCCTCGCCGAGCAGGTTCTCGACGGGCACGTGCACGCCGGCGAAGGACAGCTCGGCGGTGTCCTGGGAGTGCTGGCCGATCTTCTCCAGGTTGCGCCCGCGCTCGAAGCCGTCCATGCCGCGCTCGAGGATCAGCAGGCTGATGCCGCGATGGCGCTCGGAGGGATCGGTCTTCACGGCGGTGATCACGAGATCGGCGTTGATCCCATTGGTGATGAACGTCTTCGAGCCGTCGACGACGTAGTGGCCGTCCTCGCGCTTGGCGCGGGTGCTCATCGAGGCCAGGTCGGAGCCGATCCCGGGCTCGGTCATCGCGATCGCCGTGATCAGCTCGCCGGAGACGATCCCTCCCAGCCAGCGCTCGAGCTGCTGCTCGTTGCAGTAGGTAAGGAAGTAGGGCAGGCAGATGTCGTTATGCAGCGTTATGCCGAGGCCGAAGCTGCCGACGCCGGCGCGCTGGCACTCTTCGCCGATCACGAGGTTGAAGCGAAAGTCCTCGGCGCCGGCACCGCCATAGCGCTCGGGCACGGCCATCGCGAGAAAGCCGCCGCGACCGGCCAGCTCGTACACCTCGCGCGGTATCAGCCCGTCGCGCTCCCACTCGCCGTAGCGACCCTGCTCGCCGATCACCTCGCGCTGAAGGAACGTGCGAAAGCTCGCGCGGAAGTCTTCGTGTACGTCGTCGAACAGGTTGCGGCGCATGGCGCCGACGACCCTATCTAGGAAAAGCCCGGCTTGGCGAGCAAGAGCTGCACGTCCTGGATGCGCCGCTCGCGAAAGCCGCCCTCGCAGTAGGAGAGATACAGCTCCCACATGCGCCGAAAGCGCTCGTCGTAGCCGAGCTCGGAGATCTGCTCGGCGGCGGCGAGGAAGCGCTCACGCCAGCGCTGAAGCGTCGTTGCGTAATGCGCCGTGATGTCCTCGAGCTGGGCTTCGCGGAAGTCGGTCACGCGTGCGACGTTGCGCGCGATGACCTGCAGCGAGGGCAGACAGCCGCCGGGGAAGATGTGCGTGTTGGCGAAGCTCTTGGAGGCCTTCTCGACCTCGTAGGCGCGGTCCTCGATCACGATCGCCTGCAACAGCATCGCGCCGTGCTCGGCGACGAGCTCCGAGCAGCGGCGGAAGAAGGTCGGGAAGTACTGCCAGCCGACGGCCTCGATCATCTCGATCGAGACGAGCTTGTCGTAGGGGCCGTGGCGGTCGAGCGCGGGGTCGCGGTAGTCCTCGAACAGGACGGTCACACGATTGCTCAATCCGGCCTTGCGGATTCGCTCGGTCGCGTAGGCGTGCTGCTCGGCGGAGATCGTGGTCGTCGTCACGCGGCAGCCGTAGCGCGCGGCGGCGTACTCGGCGAAGCCGCCCCACCCGGTGCCGATCTCGAGCACGTGGTCGGTGGATGAGAGCTTGAGCTTGGCGCAGATCCGCTCGAGCTTGGCCAGCGATGCCTCCTCGAGCGTGGCTGTGGCCGGTTCGAAGACGGCGCAGGAGTACATCATCGTGCGGTCGAGGAACTGCGAGAACAGCTCGTTGCCGAGGTCGTAGTGGGCGGCGATGCGCTTGCGCGCACGGGCGGGAGTGTTGCGCGCCAGCCAGCCGACGACGCGCTGAAGCGGTGCAAGCAGCGGGGAAAAGGTGCGGCGCAGCGTGTCGAGCCCGCCCATGTTGAGTGCGCCGATGCGCGTCAGTGAGACGAGGTCGGCGCAGTCCCAGAGCCCGCCGGCATAGGCCTCGCCGAGCCCGAGACTGCCGCGCAGGAAGTCGCGGTAGAAGCGCGGCGAGCGGACGTGCAGCTCGGCCGAGGGCGAACGCTCGCCGTCGGGCGCGCCGAAGTGCAGGCGACGCGGCTCCTCGACGAGCACGAGCTCGCCACGGCGTATGCGAGAGAGCAGGCGCAGCACGAGCCAGCGCGCGAGCCGGTCGAGGAGACCGGGACGGGGCGCGGGGGTCGGCTGAAATCCGTGCGCCGTGGTTGCCGTCGGCTCGAGCACGGCTGACTCGCCCTCGCCAGCTGCCACAGGCGAGGGGGTGCCCCTCGGGTCGGTCTCGGCGGACTGCGGTGCGCTCATGAGTCGTGCCCAGCCACGTGAGCGCAATGCTCGTGCGTGCTCGATTGCACGCGCCGCGGATGTGGGTGCCAGCGCGCGCCGCGCAGGCGCAGCCGAAGCGCGTGCGCGTAGATGCGCGCGGTCAGGCGCACGGTGGGCAGGGGATAGCGCGCTAGCACTCGACGGAGCTCCTGCGCGTCGATTTGCCGGCGGCGCAGCGAAAGCGTGGCGTCGAACACGCGCTGTCCGTCGAGTGGCCCGCCATTGCGAGTGGACTCGATCTGCACGGAAAGGCTCTCGGCGGGCTCGGTCAGCCGCCAGTCATAGGTGTGGTCCATGCCCATCAGCGGCGAGACGTGCAGCGCCTTGGCGAACTCACCGCGGATCACCCGACCGGTCCCGAGCGGCCCCGCGACGCCCAGCACGTAGGCGTGGCGCTCGCCCCACGGCGTGTTGGTCACCTCGGCGACGACGGCGCGCACGTGGCGCCCGGGAGCGTCGAAGCAGTAGTAGAAGCTGACGGGGTTGAAGCAGTGACCGAGAAAGCGCATGTTCGTCAGCAGACGGATCGGACCGTCGAGTGCGATCCCGGTGCGCTCGGATACGAGCTGCTCGACAGCGCTGCGCAGCGGCGTGTGGCGCTCGCCGAGGTAGTCGGCGCGGCGAAACCAGGCGAGGGCCGGGCGCCGAGCGGACCAAAGCGGGTGGCCGTCGAACAGCTTGGGCAGCTCGTCTAGGTCGAGGTAGGCCATGCACAGGCGATGCAGCAGCCGGTCGGGCGTGGCGTCGTGGCGGCGGTGGCGTACGAAGCCCTCGTAGAAGCAGGAAGCGCGCGCCGAACTCACGCTCGACGGCGGCACGCCGGCCGGGGCGGGGGTGGGCACGGCGGAAACGCTCATAGCTTCACTCCGAAGGGCTCGCATGCGCGCAGCGCGCTGACGACGCCGTCCTCGTGAAAGCCCCAGCCCCAGTAGGCGCCGCAGTAGTGCGTGCGGCTCGAGAGTTTGCTGATGCTCGCGTGCCCGCCCTGGGCGGCGACGCCGCGCGGCGTGTACATCGGATGCGAGTAAGGGATCGTGCGGATGATCTTCGCCGGATCGATGGCCTCTGTGCGATTGAGTGTGACGCAGAAGTCGCGATCGGCTCGCAGACGCTGCAGGTGGTTCATGTAGTAGGTCACCGTGCTCAGCGGCTTGGGCTCGCGCAGCAGGTGGAAGTTCCAGGCCGAACGTGCGGCGCGGCGGCGCGGCAGCAGCGTGCTGTCGGTGTGCAGCACGGCCTCGTTGGGTTGGTAGGCGATTGCGCCGAGTAGCTCGTGCTCGCGCGGGGAGGGGTCGCGCAGCATGCGCAGCGCCTGGTCTGAGTGGGTCGCGATGATCACGTGGTCAAAGGACTCAGCGCCGGAGCCAGCGGCGATCTCGACCTCGCCGTCGTGGCGCGTGATCGAGTCGACGGGCGCGTTCAGGCGGATACGCTCGCGAAAGGGAGCGGTGAGCGCCTCGACGTAGCGTGCCGAGCCGCCGGCCACGGTTGCCCACTGAGGTCGGTCGCGGAAGCCGAGCATGCCGTGGTTGGCGAAGAACTCGGCGATGAAGCGCGCCGGGAATGAGGCGGCGGTACGTGGGTCAGCTGACCACACGGCCGACAGCTGGGGCACGATCAGCCGCTCGACGAACGCCCGTGAGAAGCGATGGCGCGAGAGGAAGTCCTGCATCGACTCCTCGCTGTGGCTGCCCTCGCCGTCGCCTTCCAGTAGCGCTCGCAGCGCGCGGTTAAAGCGCAGCAGGTCGAAGATCATCCGCTGGAAGCGAAGGCTCACGAGGTTGGCCGGCTGGCAGACCAGCCCGCGCGGCGTGCCGCTGTACTCGAAGTCGTGCTCCTCGCCCTTCACAGAGAAACTCATGTGCGTGGGCTGGCGTGCGACGCCGAGGCGGTCTAGCAAGCGGGTGAAGTTCGGGTAGTTGCGATCGTTCATCACGATGAAGCCGGTGTCTACATGGTGCGTCTCGTGCTCGGTGTCGACGCGGATCGTGTTGGTGTGCCCGCCCGCATAGCCGTTGGCCTCATAGAGGACGATCTCGTGCTCGCGGTGCAGCAGATGCGCGGCGACGAGCCCCGAGACGCCGGCGCCGACTATCGCGATCCTCACCACTTCCCCCGTTGCCGTCGAGTGCGTCTCATCGTGTGAGCTTATGTACGCGAGCCCTGGCCGGTATGGATCATCGGACAGTAGCGAGCGTCGGATTCTCAGGCCCGCGAAAAATCAGTGTGCGACTCGCTGGCAGGAGTGCGAGGTTGACACGTCGAACAAATGCGCCGATGAAGCGAACAGCGACTCCAACGAGCGACCCGCAGACGCAGAGCGGCTCGCCGATCAACGGCACCAGCGAGCACCAGAGCCTTTCCAAGTACATCCGCGCCCGTTTCGAGGAGTGCTCGCGCTCGCAGAAGGACGTGGCGCAGTACATCGTCGACCACCTCGACGAGGCGGCCTTCCAGACGGCTGAGGAGCTCGCGCGTCGCGCGAACACCTCAAGCTCGACGGTCGTTCGTTTCTCTCAGGCGCTCGGCTTCGAGGGCTTTCCCGAGCTGCAGGCGGCCGCGCGCGAGGAATACCGTCGCGTGCACGCCAAGTCGGACACCGTCGTCGGCACGCCCTCGGCGCCGCTCTTCTCACTCGACCAGAACGAGTTCGAGACGGCACTGACGGCAGATCACCTGAACGTGGAGGAGACGGCGCGCAAGGTCTCGCGCAGCGAGGTCGAGGCACTGATCGAGGCGATCGTCTCGGCCGAGAAGGTGCTCGTCGCGGGCACTGACCAGATGGCCTTCTTCGCCAGCTACCTGCGCCACCTCTTGATGTTGCTCGACCTTCGCGTCAACGTCGTGGCAAGCCCGTCGCAGGAGGCGCTCAGCCGACTCGGGCGAATCGACGAATCGACGCTTGTGATCGGCCTCTCTGCGGGTCGTCCGCATCCGCTCGTGGTGCGTGCGATGAAGCTCGCCCGCCACCGCAAGGCGAAGACAGCGGCGATCACCGATGCGACGCTCTCCGAGGTAGCCAAGCTCGCCCAGATCAAGCTCTACTACTCATCCAACAGCCCGGCCTATGTGCGCTCGCACACGGCCCTGCTCAGCCTGATCCAGGCACTCGCTTACGGCGTCTACGCGCAGGACACAGCGCAGTACGACGACCGCATCAAGGCTTTTCGGCTGAAGTAGGACCGCCTCGAAAGGCGGTCCAGTGGCTTTCCGCGTTGAAGTATCAATGTCCGCGTCGGTGTCCAGCGGCGATCACGATCGGCACGGCGGCATGCGATGCAAGCGTCTGGCCGGTTCGCGCACCCAGTCGCAACACTCGCCCGCGCCGGTAACGCCTGCTTCTTGTTGAGCTGATCTTGCCGGTGGAGCAGTGGTTCGCGGCCAGTCGGCGCTCGACTGTGCCCAATGCGCTCCCGGCAGATACAAGTGGCACGACGCACGGTGGACCGGTAGAGACCGTGATGGCGATGGCCGTGCCGCTCGGCAACTGTCTGCCAGATGGGTGGCTCAGAGCGATCACATATCCGGAGCGGACCTTGCGGCTGGCGACGCGTCTGATCGCTCCAACCGCGCAGGACCCCGCCCTGATCGACCGCGTAACCGTGGCTAGGCTGGAGAGGGAGGTGAATGCGGGAACGACGCACGGCGGTGGTGGGGCGACGGCTGTGATCGCGGCGCTGGATGTCAACTCAGGGGGACTAGCTGAGTTCGGATACTCGACGTACGCACAGATCAGGTATTGCCCCGCACTGCGCAGGATCTCATTCGCGCTTTCCGAGAACGGTCCACCGTTGACAGCCCATATGGTCGAGCGTGTAGGCCAGCCGACGGCGATGACGCCGGCGCTCGCCAGCGAGGCTGTCTCATTCGCGGCGCATCCGCGGCCGGTGTTGGGAACGATCTCCTCTGCGAAGGCGCGTGACACCTCTGCTTGGGCGGTGGTTACGACCTGGAATGTCTGGCCGACCGCGACAGTTGCGGGCGCCGAGATCGAGAGCGCGAGATGCGGAGGGCGCACCGCAACCGTGAGCGACGCCGTGGCGACGATCGGGTGACCAGGCTGGGAGTTGTCGTTCAACCAACCGCACAGGAGGTATGAGCCTGCGGTCTGGAATTCGTGGTTAACCGAGTTGCTGAAGGAGACTTCTTGGACGATCTGTCCGTCGATCACGGCTGTGCCGTCGTCGGCCGAAGAGTTGGTGGCGCATGCTTGTCCGCCTGTGGCCTTGACTGTCACCTCGAGCACGGTGTCGTTGCTCGGGGAAGCACCGCTGGCGATCACCTGAGTCACGATTGACTCTGCCGGGTCTGGCCCCGTGCTCAGCGTGAGCGACGGCTGAGCCACGGCTGGGGTGGCTCCAAACGCAAGAAGCGCAAACGCCGTCGTCAGACATGCCATGCCCAGAGACCTCCCGACCATCCTGATCACGATCTACCCCCATGTTCGTCCTGACAGTTATTCCGCTCGCCGCGCGTCAAGCTCGAGACGCGTCGGCCAGCAGACGCGGGAGCATAGTCAAGTTCGGCTAATCGGGAGAGTTCTTCAATGTGATCCAAGAGCCCCACGACCGATCCCGCCGGCGGGCGCCAGGCTAGACTGAGCACATGCGCGACGAGGCGACATTCCAGGTCAAGGCGGGCCTGGCGGAGATGCTCAAGGGCGGCGTGATCATGGACGTCGTGACGCCCGCTCAGGCGACGGTCGCCGAGGAAGCTGGCGCGGCTGCTGTGATGGCGCTCGAGCGCGTGCCGGCCGACATTCGCCGCGACGGCGGCGTCGCGCGCATGTCTGACCCGGAGATGATCTCGGGCATCCAGGAGGCCGTGAGCATCCCGGTGATGGCCAAGGCGCGCATCGGGCACTTCGTCGAGGCGCAGGTGCTCGAGGCGCTCGAGGTCGACTACATCGACGAGTCTGAGGTGCTCACGCCGGCCGACGAGAGCAATCACATCGACAAGTGGGCCTTCAAGGTGCCGTTCGTGTGCGGCGCCACCAACCTAGGCGAGGCGCTGCGGCGAATCGGCGAGGGGGCGGCGATGATCCGCTCCAAGGGCGAGGCAGGCACGGGCGACATCGTCGAGGCGGTACGCCACATGCGCATGATCACGGGCGAGATCCGGCGCCTGAGCACGCTCGAGCCGGGCGCGCTGGCGACGGCGGCCAAGGACCTGGCGGCGCCGCTCGAGCTCGTCCAGCAGGTCGCGCGCGATGGCAAGCTCCCGGTCGTGCTGTTCTGCGCTGGCGGTATCGCTACGCCGGCCGATGCGGCGCTGATGATGGCGCTCGGCGCCGAAGGCGTGTTCGTCGGCTCGGGCATTTTCAAGTCCGAGGACCCGCCGGCGCGGGCGCGAGCGATCGTCGAGGCGACGACGCACTGGCAGGACCCGGAGCGAGTCGCCGCCGCCTCGCGCGGGCTCGGCCCGGCGATGGAGAGCCTCGAGACTTCAAAGCTCGCAGACGGGCAGCTTCTAGCCCAGCGCGGTTGGTAGCAGCGCGCAGGTGACCCCGCCGCCGGCACCGACGGCGCAGCCGGTGGTGGGCGTGCTCGCGCTGCAGGGCGACTTCGAGGCGCACCGGCGCGTGCTCGAACGTCTTGGCGCGGAGGTGCGCGAGGTGCGCGTGGTGGGCGATCTGGACGGGATCGAGGGGCTCGTGATCCCAGGGGGCGAGTTCGACGACGATCACGCTCGGTGTCGAGCGTGAGGGGCTGGCCGAGCCGATCCGCACGCTCGCGCACGACGGGCTGCCGGTGCTCGGCTCATGCGCGGGACTGATCATGCTCGACCGCGAGCATCTCGGCCTGATGGACATGCGCGCCGAGCGCAACGCCTTCGGCCGTCAGGTCAAGAGCTTCGAGGCCGACGTCGCGCTGGTCGGCCTCGAGGGCGGACCGATCCACGGCGTGTTCATTCGCGCGCCGTGGATCGCCGAGCACGGACCTAGCGTGGAGATCCTCGGCGAGGTCGACGGGCACCCGATCGCGGCGCGTGAGGGCGATCTGCTGGCGGTCGCATTTCACAGCGAGCTCGGCGAGGACGATCGCCTGCATCGGCTGTTCCTCGAGCGAGTCGCGGCTAGGCGCGACTGAGCATCGCCGCGGCGCCCTCGCGGCTGCCGAGCAGGTGCCGGTGCAGGAAGGCGAGCTGATCGGCGACGAGCGCCTCGTGCGCTGGGCCGTCGTAGATATCGAAGTGGTCGACGCCGGGATAGGTGCGCAGCTCGCCCAGCGGCGCCCGATGCGCGGCGGCGATCGCTGGGCCAGGCCGCGCAACGCGATCTGCCTCGCCGACGCACACGAGCCATGGGCAGTGCAGCTTGGCGGCTTTGCGGCCCGGGCGGTAGGGGCGCCCGAGCAGCCAGCCTGTGGAGATGCGATCACGCCAGCACGAGTCCTCACCGATCGCCACGACGTGTCGCCAGCCGGCGGCTGCGCCGGGAGCATTTAGCAGCGCCGCCTCATTCGGCTCGCCCAGCACAGGCAGATGTCGGCCTCGCGCGGCCGCCGCGAGCACTTTCGCTGTGACACGGGGGGAGGAGCGGTGCGTCTGCAGCACGATGTCGAGGAACGGCACCTGGCTGATGGCTGCCGCTACGCGCTCGTCCTCGACGGCCGCCGCGAGCGCGTTGCCGCCGCCCATTGAGGAGCCGAACGTCGCCACGCGCTCGCCGTCGATGCCCGGCAACGAGCGACCGAAAGCGATCGCCGCGCGCCAGTCCTCGAGCTGGCGCGCCGGCTCAAACAGATCGGGCTCGCCGTCGCTGTCGCCGAAGCCGCGATGGTCGAACACGAGCGCCGCGAAGCCCGCTGCGGAAAAGCGCTCCGCGAAGGCTCCTAGGCGATCGCGTCGCGTGCCCGACATGCCGTGCGCCATCACGATCAGCGCAGTCGCGTCAGGCGCGCCGGAGCTCGTCGCGGTCTCTACGCTCGTGTCCGGAAGCGTGGCGGGCGGATACAGCCAGGCGGCGCACTGCTCAGCACCTGCAGTGAAGCGGAGGTCTTCGCGTGTGGTTGTCATGCACTGCATAACGCCGGCCGGGGGCGAACCGTGAGGTGAGCGCTGAGCAGGCTTTCGTCGCCTCGGCTTGCGCTCGTCGTGCTGTTCGTGCTCAGCTCGCCGGCTCAGTGGCGGCGGCCGCGACGGGCGGCGCCGTACGTTCGAGCGCCTCCCAGCCCTGGTCGATCGCCGCCTCGGCGTGCTCGGCGGCGACGCCGCCGCGTAGCCCGAACAGGCGCTTGGCGCGCAGCAGGTAGACGACGACGGCGACGTTGATCACGAATGCGATCACCTTGAACACGGTCGCGCGGTTGGCGAGCTCGTAGATCTCAAGCGGCAGCAGCGACGCGGTGACGAGGAAGGTCAGGTACTCGGCCCAGCGCCGCTGGTACCACAGACCGACTGCCTCGACTCCCTCGACGGCGCCGTATACGAGCAGCACAGCGCCGACGAGGTGCAGGTGCGAGGAGGATGTCGTGAAGGCGTTGTCGATCTCGTGCAGGATGCCGTGCGCGTGCGACTGGCTCGCCGCGACGCCGCCCTGCAGGTCGGTGATCACCTTGTAGAAGGTCTCGCGCAACGTCGCGCGGTCGGCGGCGAACAGCAGCACGAGCACGCCGAGAGCGACGAGCACGACGAAGTGAAACGCCCGGTCGATCGCGATCAGCCGCAGCACGACCTTGTCGCGCAGCGGCTTGCCACGCAGCGGCAGCTCGATCTGCTCACGCGACGGCGGGTGCTCTTGCGAGATCTGCTCGGGCGGCGGCAATGGCAGCCAGCTGTCACAGCGCAAGCAGCGAAACCAGCGCACGCCGGCCGCATCCTCGCGCGCGAAGATCGCATCCTGCGCACGCAAGGCAGCGGCGTGGCGGCCGACGAGCGCGTGCCCGCGCAGGCTGCAGATCACGAGCTCCCAGTGCAGCCGCGGGCGAAAGCGACGCGGTGGCCTGGTGCCGGGTGGGTGGTGTGAGTGGTGGCTCATCGGCGCGATCTCCGACTCCTGCAAGGCAACCCTCGCACGCAATCCGGCCGTCGTCTCAGATCGGGCGAGACTCGCGAGCGGGAGACCTAGGACCGAGCCCTTACAGGGCCTCGGCAAAGCGCACGACGCCGTCGGCCTCGGTTTCGATGATGCTGCCGTCCTGCAGCAGCAGGTCGGCGTGGCCGAGCACCTCCGAGAGCGTGAGAAAGGCTTGTGTGACGGCCACGTTGCCCCACAGCTCCTGGGCGATCTCGTGCGCAGTACGCGGCTCGGCGGCGATCAGGCGTCGGATCTTCTCGGCGCGGCGGTGGTGCATGCGGAAGCGTTCGTCGATCAGCGCCGCGTGGTCGACAATCGGGTCTCCGTGACCGGGCAGCACGAGCGAGAGCTCCATCTCGCGCGTCCGTTCCAGCGAGGCCATGTACGTCAGCAGCGCCTGCGGTCGCTGCGAGCCCACGCCCAGCTCGGTGCCGAGCGGGCGCGCGAGCAGCGGGTTGGATGAGATGTGTGCGATCAGGTGATCCGCGGCGAGCAGGATCGAGCTGGACTGATCGAGAAAGACCGTGTCCGATGGGCTGTGTCCAGGGCGGTGCAGCACGCGCAGTGTGCGGTCACGCAGCACGAGGTCGCTGTCGGGCGCGAGTGGCCGAGTGACCTGCACCGAGGACCCCCAGGCGCGGAAGCTCGCCGAGACGGCACGCAGGGCGGTGACGATGTCGGAAGGGATGCCGTGGCGCAGCATCAGGTTCTGCGCGAAGGCATCGTCGAGGTTGGTCTGTTCGCCGTAGCTGGCCAGGAATGGCGCCAGCTGATCGAGCGCCGCGACTTCGGCCCCGGAGCGACGCGCCAGGATCGAGGCAAGGCCGAAGTGATCGAGGTGCTGGTGACTGACGATCAAGAGCTCGATGTCCTCGACCTTGTGTCCACGCTCGGCCAGCGCCTGCTCGAGCTCGTCGAGCGCCTTCGCCGAGTTGGGTCCCGAGTCGACCAGCGTCAGCGGTGAATCCTCGATCAAGTAGGCATTGACTCGGCCCACCTGAAACGGCGTCGGGATCGCCAGCCGGTGGATGCCCGCCTCGGCTGCCTGCGCGAGGCGTTCGCGCGCCTGTAGCTCGCGCCGCTCGTCCTCCTCGCTCACGACGCGGCCATCGCTCACGAGCGGATCAACGCAAGCACCTCGTCACGCCTGCGGGCCATGTCCTCGGCGGAGACGAGCGACTCCAGGCACAGTCGCAAGAGTGGCTCGGTGTTCGACGGACGCACGTTGAAGTGCCAGTCCTCGTAGTCAATCGAGATGCCGTCGAGTCGTTTCTGCTCGGCGTCTGCGTAGCGCTCGGCGATCTCCTCGATCTTCGCCAGTGGGTCTGCGACTTCGGAATTGACCTCGCCTGAGATGAAGTAGCGCGCGTGGTAGGGGGCGAGCAGCTGTGACATCGACTTGCCCTCGCTGCAGAGCAGCTCGAGCACGAGTAGCGCCGGGATCGTGCCCGAGTCGGCGCAGTAGAAGTCGCGGAAGTAGTAGTGGCCGGAGACCTCGCCGCCGAACAGCGAGCCCTCCTTGCGCATGCGCGTCTTGAAGAAAGCGTGACCGACGCGGTTGATGAACGGCGTGCCGCCCGCCGCCGTGACCGTGTCGGGCACCGCGCGCGAGGCGCGCACGTCGTAGAGGATCGCCTCGCCCGGGCTCTTGCGCAAGAGCGACTCGGCCAAGAGCGCCGTGAGGAAGTCGCCGTCGACGAAGGCGCCGGTCTCGTCGATGAAGAAGCAGCGGTCGGCATCGCCGTCCCAGGCGATGCCGAGGTCGGCGCCCGTCTCGCGCACGCGCTCGATGATCAGCTTGCGGTTCTCGGGCAACAGTGGGTTGGGCTCGTGGTCGGGGAAGTTGCCGTCGGGCGTCCAGTAGGTCTCGATCAGCTCGAGCTCGAGGCTCTCAAGCAGCGGCCCGACCATCGGTCCAGCCATGCCGTTGCCGCCGTCGAGCACGACCTTCAGCGGACGCGGCGCCGAGGTGACCACTTCCGGGTCGATGAAGCGCAGCGCGGCGGTCTGGAACTCGGCGTAGAGCTCAACCTCCTCGAGCGTGCCGCGCGCGATGTCCCCGGCGGCGGTCTCGCCGGTGTGAGTGATGTCGGCTTCGACGAGCCTGCGCACGTCCTCGATGCCCGAGTCGCCCGACAGCGCGATCGCGCCCTCGCGCACGAGCTTCGCGCCGGTGTAGGCCTTCGGATTGTGCGAGGCCGTGCACATTAGCCCGCCGTCGAGCTCGCGCGAGCCGACGAGAAAATAGAGCATCTCGCTGCCGACCTGACCGGCGTCGATCACGCCTGCGCCGGCGCCGAGCATGCCCTCGCGATAGCGCTCAGAGAGCTCAGGGGCGGTCAGGCGCATGTCACGCCCGAGCCCGATACGCAGCTCGCTGACCGGCTTGCCGGCCAGACCTGAGAGCACGTGGGCGAAAGCGCGGCCGATGCGCTCGGCGATATCGCCGTCGATCTGCTCGCCGTAGAGGCCGCGGATGTCGTAGGCCTTGAAGATCCCTGGATCGAGGTCAACGCTCATGGCCGCCCATCCTATGGGGCCACGGGGAGACGATGCCAGGCCGCTCACTCCTAGAATGAAAGACATGTCAGGACACTCCAAGTGGGCGAGCATCAAGCACAAGAAGGCGATCGTCGACTCCAGGCGCGGCAAGCAGTTCTCCAAGCTGACGCGGGCGATCATGGTCGCGGCGCGCGACGGTGGCGGGGATCCCGTCGGCAATCCGGCGCTCGAGCTGGCGATGCGCAAGGCCAAAGAGGCGTCGATGCCGAAGGACAACATCGAGCGTGCGATCGCCAAGGGAACGGGCGAGGGCGGCGAGGCCGATGCGATCGAGAGCGTGCTGTACGAGGGCTACGGCCCCGGCGGAGTCGCGCTGCTCGTCGAGGCGATGACGGAGAACCGCAATCGCACGGGCGCGGACGTCAGGCACGCCTTCACCAAGAACGGCGGCAGCCTCGGCGAGCCTGGTTCGGTCGCCTACCTGTTCGACAAGAAGGGCGCGATCGTGATCGACGCGGAGCGCTACTCCGAAGACGATCTGATGGCGGCGGTCGAGGCGGGCGCGGAGGACATCACCGCCGAGGACGACGTGTTCGAGGTCATTTCCGAGCCCGCGGACTTCACGGCTGTGCGCAAGGCGCTCGAAGACGCCGACGTCGAAATGGAGAGCGTCGAGATGGCCTACCGGCCGACGAGCGTCGTGCCGATCGAGGAGGGTCAGCTCGGCACCTTGATGCGGCTGATCGAGGCGCTCGAAGACAATGACGATGTCGACGCCGTGCACGCCAACTTCGACGTTCCAGCCGAGGTCCTGGAGCGCGTCGCCGGCTAGGCGGGCGCGGCGTCCTCGCGGCGCGCACGGAACAGCGGCACGGCGCCGCGGATGCCCTTCAGCCGGCGCTCGCCGGCGAACGACCAGCGATACGGACCCTCGACGCTCTCGCGCAGCTCGCGCTCGACGAGCAGGCTGCTCGGTCGCGCGACGGCGGTGATCCGGCTGGCGAGGTTGACGGGCCGCCCGAACCAGTCGCCCGCGCGTGGCAACGCTTGGCCGAGCGCGGCGCCGGCACGCAACTGGGGGAAGTCCTCGCCCTCGGCGTCCGCCGCATCGATCAGGCGCAGGGCTGCGTTGAGCAGCGGCTCGGGCTGGGGCGAGGCCAGCATCGCAGCGTCGCCGATCGTCTTTACGAGGCGCACCGGTGGCTCGGCGACGTCGCCGGCCAGCTCTTCCAGGCGAACCGCCAGGCGCCCCAGCTCGTCGGGCGCGACTTCCTCGCCCAGGCGCGTGAAGCCGACCAGGTCAGCGAAGCACACCGTCACCTCGCGGGAGCCCGGCAGCTTTCCGCCGCTTCGCTCCAGCTCTGAGACGACGGTGCTTTGCGTGGCGTGTTTGAGGTGCAGCGCCAGCACGCTCTCCAGCAGCGGACTAACCAGCGGATACAGCGCGCCGGCCGCCTGCGCATAGCGGTTGGCCAGCTCTGGCTCGCTCATCCCCGGCTCGAGCACCAGTCTCAGCGGTAGCGCGCGCAGCGTTTCGGCGACCTGCGACAGGCTGCGCCCGAGCACGCGCATCAGATCCAGCAGCTCGTCGTCGGAGAGCCCGGCAGCACGGGCGATGTGCGTGGTACGCGCCGACTCGAGCTCGGCCTCGGTGTACAAGGCGTCGTCGGGCTCGGGGATCGGCAGGCCCATCGCACGGCGCGCGGCGATCAGGAAGTCTTCCTCGACGCCACTCAGCTCCGCAATTTCACTGGCCGTGTATCGCTCACTGCTGACGATCACGCGGTCGGCCGGCAGATACATGATCGTCCCCGCGTCCGTGCTACGGCGCAGCTCTGACAGCGGCACGCCGTCGGCGGCGAGCTGCGCCAGCAGCGCGATGCGCTCGGCGCGCTGGGATCCTTCGAGCCCGTCGAGCAGGCCCTCGGCCGCGAAGTCGATCGGCTCGACGCTCATCCAGGCGCAGGGTAAGGCAACCAACCGGCCGCGGGCGGCCAGGTTGCGCGGCGGGCCGGACGGTACGGCAAGGCAGGCGTCCGAAGCCGGGCGCAGAATCACGGGACATGATCGTCCTCGGCATCGATCCAGGGCTGGCCAGCACCGGCTACGGCGTGGTCGCGCGCCGTGACGGGCGGCTGTTGGCGCTCGACGGGGGCGTGATCGAGACGCCGGCCGAATTGGCGCGCGAGCGGCGCCTGGCCGACATCCACGCCGAGATCGAGCAGTTGATCGCCACGCACGAGCCGGACTCGGTCGCGCTCGAGGAGCTGTATTTCGGCCAGAACGTGCGCACGGCGTTCGCCGTCGGGCACGCGCGCGGTGTCGTGATGCTGGCCGCTGGCCAGCGCGGGTTGCCGTGCACGGGCTACACCCCGCAGCAGGTCAAGAGCGCCGTGTGCGGTAGCGGTCGGGCGAACAAGGAGCAGGTCACGCGGATGGTCACGGCGCTGCTCGCGCTCGAGCAGGAGCCGCGCCAGGACCACGCCGCCGATGCGCTCGCGGTGGCGATCTGCCACCTCAACTGCGCGCCGCTGTCCCACGCGCTTGCGCAGGGCGAGCGCATGATCTCACTGCTGCGCGGGGAGGTCGCGGTGCGCCGCGCCGACCACGTCGTGATCTTGTGCGACAGCGTCGGCTATCGAGCGGCGGTCTCGGCCGAGACGCTCCGGCACGTGCCGCCGATCGGCGAGCAGGTGACGCTGCACGCCCATCTGATCGTGCGCGACGACGCGCTCGCGCTGTACGGCTTCCACGCAGAGCAGGAGCGCGACCTGTTCTTGATGCTGCTCTCGGTTCAGGCGGTCGGCCCGAAGGTGGCGCTGGCCGTGCTCTCGGGCGGCGCCCCGCGCGAGCTGATCGCGGCGATCGCTGCCGGCGATGCGGCCCGCTTCCAGGCCGTGCCGGGAATCGGCAAGCGCACGGCCGAGCGGATCATCGTCGAGCTGCGCGAGAAGGTCGTCGTGCGCGGCGAGCAGGCGGCCGGCGAGACGATCCTCGCGGCACGCGGAGGCGACGGGTCGCCTGGCGGTGCCGACGACGCCGACGGCGGTCGCGGCCTCGCTCGCGCGGGGCTGCTCGAGCTGGGCTACTCGCCGGCCGAAGTCGACAGCCTGCTGCTCGACGCCGAGGGCGAGAGCGCCGAGCAGCTGATCGCGCACGCGCTGCGCTTGGCAAGGACCGGAGCGTGAGCTGCGGAGGGCATCGTCACGGCCGAGGCGGCGCGGATCCAGACGCCCTATCTGGTCGCCGAGGACGAGCTCGATCGCTCGCTGCGGCCACGGCGCCTGGAGGACTTCGTCGGACAGCAGTCGCTGCGCGAGCAGCTCGCGGTCGCGATCGAGGCGGCGGGGGCGCGCGGCGACGCCCTAGATCACCTGCTGCTGGCCGGCCCACCGGGGCTCGGCAAGACCTCGCTCGCGCAGATCGTGGCGGGCGAGCTCGAAGTGCCGTTCGTGCAGACCGCTGGCCCCGCGCTGGAGCGAAAGGGAGACATCGCCGCATTCCTCACGGCGCTGGAGCCGCGCAGCGTGTTCTTCGTCGATGAGATCCATCGGCTGCCGCGCGCGCTCGAGGAGACGTTCTACCCGGCGATGGAGGATCGTCGTCTGCCGATCACGGTCGGCCAAGGGGCAGGCGCACGCGTGGTCACGCTCGATCTGCCGCCGTTCACGCTCGTCGGCGCGACGACGCGCTCGGGCCTGTTGACGACGCCGCTGCGCGATCGCTTCGGCATCCAGGCGCGCCTGGAGCCATATTCGGTCGTCGACCTGGCGAGCATCGTGCGCCGCTCGGCGGGGATCCTCGAGATCGAGCTCGACGAGGAGGGCGCCAGTGCGATCGCCGAGCGCAGCCGTGGCACGCCGCGCGTCGCCAATCGCCTGCTCAAGCGCGTGCGCGACTTCGCGGAGGTGCGGATGGAGGGCGTCGTCACGGCGCAGGCAGCGCACGCGGCGCTCGAGATGCTCGAAGTCGACGAGCTCGGGCTCGATCGTCTGGACCGCGAGATCCTGCACACGATCTGCGTCAAGTTCGAGGGCGGCCCGGTCGGCCTGTCCACGCTCGCGGTGGCGGTGGGGGAGGAGCAGGACACGATCGAGGACGTCTATGAGCCCTATCTGCTCAAGGAGGGCCTGATCAAGCGCACTCCGCGCGGACGGGCGGCGACGGCCGCGGCGTTCGTCCATCTAGGCCTGGAAGCGCCGGCGCCTGCTGGCCCGGCGCTGTTCTAATCGCGTGCGCAGTGCGGCCATTCAGGCGCTCCTTGCGTAGTCTGTAGCGGAGCATGGCCCACCCGTTCATCTGCCCCAACTGCGGACACCGCACGACTGAGGTCGATCGCAACATCGGCTTCACGCGCCAGCCGAAGGGCTGCACGAAGTGCGGTTTCGCGTTCCTCTTCGAACTGCTCGACGACTACTACCCGGCGCCGGATGCGGCGTTCTTTGTGTGCGACGGCGAGGGGCGCGTGATCGGCTGTGGCAAGAACTCCTTCGCCTTCACGGGCTTAGAGGAGGAAGAGGTGATCGGCCAGCACGTGGAGCAGGTTCTCGGGCTTCGTTTCTCAAACGGCGACAAGCCGGTAGAGACGGTGCTCGAGTGGGGCGTGCGCAAACTCGAGGTGCCTGTGCAGGTCGCCGGCGAACGCGACCACGCGGCGAGTGCCAAGGCCGACATGTTTCCGGCGTACGACGATGATGGCGGGCTCTTGCTCGTGCTGACCCCCGACAAGTAGTCTCAACTCAAGCGCACGATGACCGACCGCCGCCGAAACACATTGATCCTTCTGCTCGTCGCCGGGCTTATCGCCGCCTCGGCGGCCGTGATCGCGACGAAAAAGACGCGCCTCGGGCTTGACCTGAAGGGCGGCGTCGAGCTCGTCTACCAGGCCAAGCCAACGGCGCAGTCGAAAGTCGACTCCGAATCGCTCGACCGTGCGATCGACATCATGCGCAGCCGCGTCGACAAGCTCGGCGTCTCCCAGCCTGAAATCCAGCGCTCGGGCGCGGACGAAATCGACGTGGCGCTGCCCGAAGTCACCGACGCCAAGCGCGCCGAACAGGAGGTCGGTAAGACCGCCCAGCTGTTCTTCTATGACTGGGAGCCGAACGTGATCGGCACAAACGGTCAGCCGGCGCCCAAAGAAGCAACCGCGACCGGCGGGCCGCGCGCGGGCGAAGCGCAGTTCGGCTTGCCCGAGTACCAGGCGGTCCTGCGCGCCGAGAAGCGCGCGCCAGAACTGCGCAAGACGGACACGACGTGGAGCAAGGGCTGCACCCCGCAACAGGTCGGGGAATGCATCTACGGCAGCTGGTACCTGCTCGAACCGAAGCACGAAAAGGTGCTGCTCGGGCCGGAGGAAACCGAAAAGAACCTGTTCAGCGAAAAGTACAAGAAGACCGCGAACGTCAAGGCGGTGCGCGTCAATCCCGGCACGGTGCTCGTGCGCTCCCGCCCGATCGAAGGCGCCAACGGCAAGGTCACGAAGAAGGAACCGAACAGCTGGTTCGTGATCAAGGACAACCCGGTGCTGACGGGGGCGGAGGTGAAGAACCCGCGCCAGGGCTTCGACGAAGGCGGCGGCGGTACGGGCGCGCCGAACGTGACCTTCGAATTCACGGGACACGGCAAGAGCGTCTTCCAGCAGACGACCAAGGAAATCGCCCACCGCGGCCAGGAAGCGCAGCTCCCGGGGGTCGGTAAGGAAGCGGCTCAGCAGCACTTCGCGGTCGTGCTCGATGACCAGCTGATCACGACGCCGTCGATCGATTACACGAAGTACCCGGAAGGGATCGACGCCAACACCGGCTCGCAGATCTCCGGCGGCTTCACGATCAGCTCGGCGCAGGAACTTGCGCAGGAGCTGCAGTCGGGCGCGCTGCCGATCAAGCTCGAACTGATCTCAAACTCCCAGGTCTCGGCGACGCTCGGCAAAACGGCGCTCAACCAGGGCTTGATCGCGGGCCTCGTCGGCTTCGGCATCGTCTGCCTGTTCCTTTTGATCTTCTATCGCGTACTCGGCGCGATCGCGATCGGCGGTCTCGTGATCTACGGCGTCTACTTCTTTGCCCTGGTCAAGCTGATCCCGATCACGCTGACGCTGCCGGGGATCGCCGGCTACATCCTCACGATCGGTGTCGCCGCCGACGCGAACATCGTCATCTTCGAGCGTGTCAAGGAGGAGATACGCGGCGGCAGATCGGTGATCTCCGGCATCGCGACGGGATACAAACGCGGTTTTGCGGCGATCGTCGACGCCAACGTCGTCACCTTCATGACCGCCTTCATCCTGTTTGCGCTGGCGACGGCCGAAGTCAAGGGCTTCGCGCTGACGCTCGGCATCGGCACGCTCGTCTCGCTGTTCACGGCGGTACTCGCCACGCAGGCGGCGCTCGGCTCGATGAGTCGCTCGAAGCTCGTGACCCATCCGGCGGCGCTCGGCACGGCGCGACGCGGCAAAGGCTGGACGTTCGACTTCATGGGCGCCTCGAAGTGGTTCTTCTCGCTGTCGGGCACGATCCTCTTGGTCGGTGCGCTCGCGATCGGCGGCAACGGGCTGAACTTCGGCATCGACTTCAAGTCGGGCACGCGCATCCAGACGGCCTTCTCCAAGCCCGTCAGCGAGAGTCAGATCCAAGCGGTGATGAAGAGCGCCGGCTACGGCAACGCGGAGATCCAGAAATTCAACAACAAGAGCATCGGCGGCGCGGGCTATCAGATCTCGACCAAGACGCTCAAGCCGAACAAGGTCCAATCGATCAAGGCGGCGCTCGACGCGAAGTTCGCCAATGGCAGCACAACGGGCACGAAGAACTTCTCCTCGACCTCGATCGGGCCGACGTTCGGCAAGACGGTGGCCAACAGCGCGGTGATCGCGATCATCGCCTCACTGCTGGTGATCTCGGCGTACATCGCGCTGCGCTTCGAGTGGAAGTACGCGATTCCGGTGCTGATCGCACTGATGCACGACCTACTGATCACGGCCGGCGTCTACTCGCTGACCGGGCGTGAAGTGACGACCTCGACGGTCGCCGCGCTGTTGACGATCCTCGGCTATTCGCTCTACGACACGATCATCGTGTTCGATCGTGTGCGCGAGAACGTGCCACGAATGCCGCGCGCCGCGTTCTCGCAGATCGTCAACCGCTCGATGTCGGAGGTATTGACGAGATCGCTGGCGACGAGCTTCTGCACGCTGCTGCCCGTGGTCGCGCTGCTGTTCTTCGGCGGTGAAACGCTGAAGGACTTCGCCTTCGCGCTGATGGTGGGCGTCGCCTCTGGCGCGTACTCCTCGGTATTCATCGCCTCGCCGGTGCTGACGCACTGGAAGGAGCGCGAGGGTAGCTACCGCAACCGCCGCGCGCGCATCGAGCGCGAACTGGGCGAGGTGCCGGCTTACGCGGTCGCCGCCGGCGGCGTGCCCGAGGACGTCGAGCCGGCCAAGCAGCGCAAGCGCAGCGTCTCGATCTTCGGCGCCGATGGCCCTCCGGACGCGGGCGCCGGCGAGCAGCTCTCACGCGATGAGTTCCAAGAGCTCGTGCGCGACCTCGACGTCGATCAGCCCGCGCGCCCGGCACCGGGCGCGGGCGCCGGCGTGGCGCAGAAGCCGCGCAAAGCCCGCCGCGCGGCGCCGCAGCCGCCGGCCGAGCCCGAGCAGCCGGCCCCGTCCGAGCGTGACCCGGCGGCCGACCTGACGCCCGAGGACCTCGTGCTGAAGGAAGACAAACCTGCGCCGAAGCGCAAACGCCAACGCCAACGCAAGCACGGGAGACGCTGATGGGACTGCTCGCCTGGGTGATGATGGGCCTCGCGATCTGGCACTTCACGATCTTCCTGCCCGACCGCTTCTGGGGCGGCATCGTCGGCGCCTTCGTCGGCTCGCTCGTCGGCGCGATCGTGGTCGGCCTGATCATCTACTCGCTCAAGGTCTCCTCGCTGAAGATCCCCGGCGAAAACGCGACCGATGTCTCGATCGTGCTGTACGCGATCCCGGGCGCGCTGATCGGCATGGGCCTCGTGTACCTCGAGGGCATGCGGCGCGAAAGAAGCGCCGCACACAGCGCAGAAGAAGCCTGAGCGCCGCCGCTTCCGTCCCGCCCTGGCCGTACTGTGGCCACGATGGGAGCTACCCGCTTTCAGATCGCAGATTGCCCGAGCGAGCAGGTCGCGCGCCTGCGCCGTGAGCTGGCGCTGAGCGGCGCGCTCGCGCAGGTGCTTGTGCGTCGCGGACTCGGTGAGCCCGACCGCGCGCGCGCCTTCCTGGACGCCACCGAGGAGCACTCACCGGGCGCCTTCGCCGGTATCGAGCAGGCCGTACAGAGGATCCTCGCGCACGTCTCGGCTCAGCGCAGGATCACGATCCACGGCGACTACGACGTCGACGGCATCTGCTCGACGGCGATCCTCGTGCGTGCGCTACGCGAGCTTGGTGCCGACGTCGACTCCTACCTGCCTGACCGCATCAGCGACGGCTACGGCCTCGCGGCGGCCACGGTCAGGCGTCTGGCGCAGCGGGGCACGAATCTGCTCGTCACGGTCGACTGCGCGGTCACGGCCGTCGAGGAGGTTGCACTCGCCGGCGAGCTCGGCATGCAGGTGGTCGTCACCGACCATCACGCGGCGCGCGCCGACGGGCGCCTGCCCGACGCGCCGCTCGTGCACCCGGCGCTGTGCGGCTACCCGTGCCCAGAGCTGTGCGCGACAGCGGTCGCCTACAAGCTCGCCCGGGCCGTGTTCGCCGCCGCCGGGCGCGATCCGCAGGAGCTCGAGCAGGAGCTCGAGCTGGTGGCGCTTGCGACGGTCGCCGACGTCGTGCCGCTGATCGGTGAGAACCGCACGCTCGTGCGCCGCGGCCTGCGTGCATTGGCGGCGACGCGCAGGCCGGGCCTGCGCGCGCTGATGGCCGTCGCGCGCGTTGCCCCTGGGCGCGTGGACGAGCGCGCGCTCGGCTTCGCGCTGGCGCCGCGGCTGAACGCGGCGGGACGCATGTACCGCGCCGACGCCGCTCTCGAGCTGCTGCTGACCGAGGATCCGCTGCGCGCGCAGCAGGTCGCCGAGGAGCTCGACCGCGCCAACCACGAGCGCCGCGAGGCCGAGCAGCGCATCCGCTACGAGGCCGAAGCGCAGGTCGCCGAGCTGGGCGAGCGCTCGGCCTACGTGCTCGCCGGCGAGCAGTGGCACGCGGGGGTCGTCGGCATCGTCGCCTCGCGCCTGGCTGAGACCCACCACCGCCCGGTCGTGCTGATCGCGCTCGATGGGGCAAGCGGCAAAGGCTCGGCGCGCAGTATCCCCGGCTTCGACCTGCTCGCGGGCCTGACGGAGTGCGCAGATCACATGCTCCGCTACGGCGGGCACCGTGCCGCGGCGGGCCTTGAGGTCGAGCGCGAGCGCGTGTCGGCGCTGGCGGCGGCGTTCGAGCAGCACGCCACGCGCGTGTTGGCGGAAGCCGATCTCGCGCCGGTCGAGCGCGTCGATGCGATCGTCGGTGGCGAGGAGCTCGGCATGGGTCTCGCCGAAGAGCTGCAGCGCATGGCGCCGTTCGGCCACGGCAACCCAGGTGTCTCGCTGATGATCGCCGATGCGTGCCTGCGCGATGGACGCCCGATGGGCGAAGGTAAGCACGTGCGCTTCACCGTCGAATCGCGCGGCGCGCGCGCGCAGGCGGTCGCCTTCCGCACCGGCGGCAAACTGCCCGTCGAAGACGGGGCGCCCGTGGAAGCGACGTTCAAGCTCGAGGTCAACGAATGGAACGGCGTCTGCGAGCCACGCCTGGTGCTGCGCCACGCGCAGGTAGCCGAGCCACGCATCGAGGCGCGCTCGCTGCGCGAGGAGCGCGAGCTCGCGCTCGTGGTCGAGTCGCTCGCACCGTCGGCACCGCCCGAGCAGCCGATCGCGGCGCCCGTCGAGCAGCCGGCGGCAGCCGTGCCGGTCGCCGAGGGCGAGCACGGTCAGCTGGCGCTCTGCTGAGCGGCGCTGCAGGCGCTTCAATCCCGCGGGAGCGTCCCCTAACCTATGAGGATGGCGGTAGCTAGGGATCCAAACGGAGCACGCCCGACGGAGCTGGCCGAGCAGCCACGCCCGCAGGGCAGCGCTGCGCCTGCCGCGACGACGTCGGCTTCGCCGTCGAGCGCGCCAGGACAGGCTCCGCCGAGCACCCCGCCGCGGCCGAGCCACGCCGCGCCGGCGCGCCTGGACCTCTCAGAGCCCGAGCGGCGTCTGCTGGCGGACCTGTTCGCGATTGTCTCAGAGCACGCTGCCGACTCGGCTGTGGAGATCGACCGCTGGCGCGTACAGGACGCGTTCGTGTTCGCCTGCGAGCACCACTCCTCACAGCGGCGCAAGTCGGGCGAGGACTTCATCGTGCACCCGGTCGGCGTCGCGCGGATCTGCGCGGGCATGCGCCTGGACACGGAGACGCTGTGCGCGGCCCTGCTGCACGACACGGTCGAGGACACGAAGGCCTCGATCGAGGAGGTGCGCGAGCGCTTTGGCGATGAGATCGCGGCGATCGTCAACGGCGTGACGAAGCTGACGGGGATCACGTTCCAGTCACACGACGAGGCGCAGGCGGAGAACTACCGCAAGATGATGGTCGCGATGGCCACTGACGTGCGGGTCATCCTGATCAAGCTGGCCGATCGCCTGCACAACATGCGCACGATCGAGGCGATGCCCAAGCAGAAGCAGATGGACAAGGCACGTGAGACGCTTGACATCTACGCGCCGCTGGCTCACCGCCTGGGTATCCACGCGATCAAGTGGGAGCTCGAGGATCTCGCCTTCGCGACGCTCCACCCGCGCAAGTACCAGGAGATCAAGGGCCTCGTCGCCCAGCAGCGCGACGACCGCGAGGGCTACGTCAGTCAGGCCGGGGAATACCTGTCACGGGAGCTTGCCGATCTCGGCATCCAGGCGCAGATCGCCGGACGGGCAAAGCATTTTTATTCAATTTATTCAAAGATGACGAAGAAGGGTCGTGAGTTCAACGAGATCTACGACCTCACGGCGATGCGCGTGATCGTCGACTCGGTGAAGGACTGCTACGGCACGGTCGGAGTGATCCACTCGCTGTGGAAGCCGCTTCCGGGGCGCTTCAAGGACTTCATCGCGATGCCGAAGTTCAACATGTACCAGTCGCTGCACACGACCGTGATCGGTCCCGAGGGACGGCCGCTGGAGATCCAGATCCGCACGCAGGAGATGCACGAGATGGCCGAGTTCGGGGTCGCCGCGCACTGGGTCTACAAGGTCGGCCCCAACGGGGCGCCCGACGCGAGCGGCGAGACCGGCGGCGACGCCAAGCTGAAGTGGCTGCGCTCGATGCTCGACTGGCAGAAGGAGCTCTCGGACCCGCGCGAGTTCATGGAGACGCTGCGCACGGACCTGTTCGAGGAAGAGGTCTTCGTGTTCACGCCGAAGGGCCAGGTCAAGTCGCTGGCGGCCGGCGCGACGCCGCTTGACTTCGCCTATGAGGTGCACACCGAGATCGGCCACCGCTGCGTCGGCGCGCGCGTCAACGGCAAGATCGTGCCGCTGCACTACGAGCTGCGCTCGGGCGACATCGTTGAGATCCTCACGGCCAAGCGCGAGCGTGGCCCCTCGCGCGACTGGCTGGCGATGGTCAAGACGACCCGCGCACGCAACAAGATCAAGGCCTGGTTCAAGGCCGAGTCGCGCCAGGACACCGAGCACACGGGCCGTGACCTCTTGCAGGAGCACCTGCGCAAAGCGGGCCTGCCGGCGCAGAAGATCACCGGCTCGGCGATTCTCGCCGACGTGATCCGCGAGGTCGGCTACCGCAAGGCCGATGACTTCTACATCGCGCTCGGCGCCGCGAAGGTCTCACCGAAGCTGGTGGTGAGCAAGGTGATGCAGCGCCTGAAGCAGGGCGAGGCGGCCGACGGCGAGGAGTCCGCGGCGGCGGACCTGCTGCGGGTGGGGCGCCAACGCCGGCGCCCGACGAAGTCCTCTGGCCAGTACGGGATCAAGGTCGATGGCGTGGAAGACGTGATGCTGCGCTTGGCCAAGTGCTGTCGCCCGGTACCGGGCGATGAGATCGTCGGCTACATCTCACTCGGGCGCGGGATCACGATCCACCGCGAAGACTGCCCCAACGTGGTGCTCCTGAAGAAGGACCCCGAGCGCTTCACGAGCGTCGCCTGGGAAGGCGACCAGTCGACGGCCTTCGTCGTCGAAATCCAGATCGACGCGTGGGACCGCCACCGCCTGCTCGAGGACCTCTCGCGCGTCTTCAGCGAGTCAGGTGCGAACATCCTCGAAGCGCGCTGCATGTCAGCGCCACCGATGGTCAAGAACCGCTTCGTTGTCGAGGTCGCCGACACACACACGCTGAAGGGCGCGATCACGCGCATGCGCAACATCGACTCCGTGTTCGATGCCTACCGCGTGACTCCCGGAGGAGCCGGCTAAGCGACGACGGTCAGCGCGCGCGGCTTGATCGAGTAGCGCGCCTCGTGCACTTCGCCGATGAAGTCGCCGTCAACCTGCAGCGGCAGCAGGCGGCCGTCGGCGCTGCGTACGGTCAGCTCCTCGAAGTGCTCGAGGCCGGTGATCTGGCTGTTGCCGAGTACCCTGGCGCGCGACGAGAGGGCCCGTACGGCGATCGAGGAGAAGGCGAGCGGGGTGGCGCGGCGCAGCACGGCGCCGGCGAGCGCGCCCGAGTCGAGCGCCGCCGCGCCCTCGGCGATCTCGATCGGCCTGTTGTTGAAGTAGGTGAAGGGGGCGCCGTTCTGGATGATCGCCGTGACCCCCTGCAGCGTCTCCTCGCCGGTATTGATCAGCATGCGCGGCGGGCGCACGACGTAGCGCTGGGCCACGGCGAGCGCCTTCCAGGTGAAGAAGTACGGGCCGTAGCGGGCCTTCAGCTTGGGTTGCGCGTCGACTTTCTCAACGACGCTCGCGTCGAGGCCGACGCCGGAGTTGAACGTGAAGCAACGGCCGTTGACAACGCCGATGTCGACCTTGCGCACGCGCCAGTCGTCGGCCATCGCGAGTAGGTGCTCGGTCGCGTCGACGAGCTCGCCCGGGATGCCGAGGATCCTCGCGAACACGTTGGCCGAGCCGCCGGGCAGCGCGCACAAAGGAGTATCGGAGCCGAGCAGGCCGTTGGCGGCTTCGTTGACCGTGCCGTCGCCGCCGAAGGCGACGACCACGTCATAACCCTCGTGTGCCGCCTCGCGGCACAGCTCGGTCGCGTGCCCCCGCGACTCGGTGTCAACGGCGTCGACCTCGAAGCGCCCCTTCAGCGCGTACACGACGAGGTGGCGCAGCCGGTCGGAGACAGTCGCCGCGTACGGGTTGACGATGATCAGCATGCGCCGCTTGCTCGCGGCGGCGTAGGGCTCGAGGGCGGCGGCGCTTTCGCTCAGGCGCCGTTCCTGCCCGCGCGTGGGGGTGCGCGTGGAGGGAGTGCTCATCCATCAGCGCCTACACCGCAGCCGCAGATGCGTTACCGCCCGCCCACGCTGGGGTATCTGGCATCGACGAGAGGCGGCCCGCGATCGCATCCGTCGAGAGGATTGCTAGACTGCCGCACAACAGATGTACACATCCAGAGGGGTGGAGGGCCTGGCCCTACGAAACCCCGGCAACCACCGCCAAGTCACAGGCGGGAAGGTGCCAATTCCAGGTGATGTGTGGCCGGGCTCGCGCCCTTCGCCACACGTGACAAGGCGAAGGTAGAGCGAAGGAGCCCCCAAATGGCAGCAAGTCATCTGCAGTGCAAGGAGTGCAAGGCCGAGTACCCGCTCGAGGCGCTGTACGTCTGCGAGTCGTGCTTTGGTCCGCTGGAGGTCGCCTATGACCACAGCCGCACCGGCGGCGACGTCGGCGAGTTGCGCCGGCGCATCCAGGGCGGTCCGCAGAACATCTGGCGCTACGCCGACTTCCTGCCGCTGGCAGGAGGCCCTCCCGGACCGTCGGGACGGCTGGCCTCGCGCGTCGGCCTGCCGGCCGGCTGCACGCCGCTGATCCGCGCAGACCGCCTCGCCGAGCGCCTCGGCCTGGGCGAGGTGTGGGTCAAGAACGACGCCGCCAACCCGACGCACTCCTTCAAGGACCGTGTCGTCTCGGTCGCCGTCACGCGTGCCCGCGAGCTTGGCTTCGAGACGATCGCGTGCGCCTCGACGGGCAACCTGGCCAACTCGGTCGCCGCCCACGGCGCCGCGCTCGGCCTCGACTCCTACGTTTTCATCCCGGCCGACCTCGAGGAGCAGAAGGTGCTCGCGACGGGCATCTACGGCACCAACCTGGTCGGCGTCGAAGGCAACTACGACGACGTTAACCGCCTCTGCACCGAGCTGTGTGCCGAGCGCGACTGGGCGTTCGTCAACATCAACCTGCGCCCTTACTACGCCGAGGGCTCAAAGACGCTCGCCTTCGAGATTGCCGAGCAGCTCGGCTGGGAGCTGCCCGACCGCTGCGTCGTGCCGATTGCATCGGGCTCGCTGTTCACGAAGATTGCGCGTGGCTTTCAGGAGTTCACCGAGCTCGGGCTCATCGAGGGTGAGCTGCCGAGCATGAACGGCGCACAGGCCGAGGGCTGCTCGCCGGTCGCGAGCGCCTACGCCGAAGGTCACGACGTGTGCCGCCCGGTCAAGCCGAAGACGATCGCTAAGTCGCTGGCGATTGGCAACCCGGCCGACGGCCCCTACGCGCTCGACCTCGCCCGGCGCACGGGCGGCGGCGTGGACTCGGTCACCGACGATGAGATTCGCGACGGCATCAAGCTGCTCGCAGAGACGACCGGCATCTTCACCGAGACGGCCGGCGGCGTCACGACGGCCACGCTGGCCAAGCTCGCCGCGCGCGGTGAGATCGACCCGAGCGAGCGCGTCGTACTCGTGATCACCGGCGAGGGTCTGAAGACGCTCGACGCGGTGCGCGGGACGTTCGAGACGCACACGATCGCTCCCAGCGTCGAGGCCTTCGAGGCCGGCGTTCCCCAGACCGTCTCGGTCTGATGTCGGTGCTCGTGAAGATCCCCACGCAGCTGCGCGCTGCGGCGGGCGGCGAGGCCGAGACCGAGGTCGACGGCAAGACCGTTCAGGAGGTGCTCGATGGCCTGTTCGAGCGCCACGACGAGCTGCGTACTCGGCTGTATGACGAGCAGGGTGGGCTGCGCCGCTTCGTCAACGTCTACGTCGCCGGCGAAGACATCCGCTTCCTCGACGGTCTGGCGACCCCCGTCAGTGACGGAGCGGAGCTGACGATTCTGCCGGCGGTAGCGGGCGGCTAGCGCGAGGCTGGATGCGCGGCCGCGGCGTGATGCGCTGCGGCGTGGGCTACGGGCGCGCTCGAGCCGGAGATGCCGACGGTCGAGACGAGCCCGGCGGCGACCATTGCTGAGATCGTCAGCGCGCGCATCCGCTTGGGCGTGAGCCAGCCGAAGTGGTGGCTCTGAAGCCAGGTCCGAAAGCCGGTGGCGGCCGAAGCGGCGACCATCGCACATCCTGCACACATGACTCGCAGATTAGCGCCGCCGCGCGGGCGGCTCGCCGTCAGCGCAGCGGCGCGCTTGACGCACGCCGGTCAGGCCGGCTCGACGGGCTCGACCTCCTCGATGCGGCCCTCGAGGCGGCGCTTTAGCTCGGCGCCGCGTCCGGCGGCGACGGCGCGCGCGGCGCGCTCGTCGCTCAGCTCGAGGCCGTGTAGCTGCGCGTAGTCGAGCAGATTCTGGCGCTCCTCGCCCTCGCGCGCGGCACGCAGGAACAGCCAGCAGAACAGCCCGAGCGTGAGGAATGACTCCTCAACCATCATGATCGCGCCAGCGATGTTCTGATCGGCCAGCGGCGAGATGTGGTGTACGGCGTCGCCGTGGCTGTAGAAGGGATAGAAGACGGTCCCCGACCAGAGGAAGATGTTGCCGAGCACGGTGCCGGCGAGGCGCACGGCGACGATGTAGAAGAGCCGCCCGAGGTTGCCGAACCAGCCGGGCGTCGGCAGCGGGCCGACGAGGCACATCCACATGTTCACGCCGAAGGCGAGGAACATCGCGTGCTCGAGCGCGTGCACCCCGCTGTGGCGCAGGGCGGCCTGGTAGAGCGTCGGGATGTGCCACACGTATAGGTCGATCGCCCACAGCGGGAAGGCGATCGCCGGGTGTGAGAGCACGCGCAGTCGATCAAACAGCTTTATTTTCAGGATCGGCGCGATCAGCGGGCCGGTTAGCCCGAGCACGATCAACAGCGCCGCGATGTCGCCGACCAGCAGGTGCTCGACCATGTGCATGTAGAGCAGGTCCTGGCTGGCGCCGCCGAGCGAGGTCAGCGAGGCGGCGATCGTCACGAGGCCTCCGTAGAAGCAGCCCTGACGCCAGCCTGCGACGGGGTGACCGGTCCTTGCGAGCGTGCGCACGCGCCGCGCGTAGAGCAGCGCGAACAGCAGCAGCGGCCCGACCTGCACGACGTCCTCGAGGTCGGTTGAGACGGCGAGCGGGAGCGCGTGCATCCCGCTTCAGACTACCGGCGAGCGCGCGGCGATATCGTGGCTTGCCCGATGGCTCAGCTGCTGCCAGCCCTCGCCTACCTCGCGCCCGCGCTGATGATTCTTGCGGTGCTCGCGTTCCGCCGCTATCCGGGCGAGCGCGCGCTGGTAGCCAGGCTCGAGCGCCATCGCGATCGTCGTGGTCGTGCAAGGGCGCCGCGGGCAGCGGCTCGCAAGCGCACCCCGCGAGCGCTCGTGGCTCGTGGGGGGCGGCTGATCGGATGCGCGCTTGCCGTGCGCCCGCCACCGCCGCTGCGCCTGGCCCCGAGCTAGTCGGCGAGTGGCCAACCGGCCGCGCGCCGGTCAACGCCATCTCGACTGCGAGGACCGATGCCTTTCAATCTCACGCTGAAGCGCGCGCGTGACCGCCTGCCGGCGGCGCGCCGCGCAACGCTGCTGAGCGCCGGACTGCTGGTTTGCTCAGCTGCATGGCCGCTGGCCGCCGAAGCCCACGGCGTATCGGGGCGGGCGAGCCTGCCCGTGCCGGCGTGGCTGTTCGCCTGGGCCGCGGCGATCGTGCTCGTGGTCTCCTTCTTGCTGCTCTCGGCGATGTGGTCGCGCCCACGCCTTCAGCAGGTGAGCGAGCACCAGGTCTGTGCGTGGCCCGAGTGGATCGCTGTGCCGGCCGGCCTGCTCGGCCTCGCGCTGTTCGCACTCGTGGTCTACGCCGGCTATGACGGCGTCGCGGCGCCCAAGGCCAACTTCGACCCGACCTTCATCTTCATCGTCTTCTGGGTCGCCGTGCCGCTGTCGAGTGGGGTGCTCGGCAACTGGTTCAGTGCGTTCAGCCCGTGGCGAGCGTTGGCGCGCGGCGTGCGCTGGGGCGGGGCGCGCGTGGGTTTGCGCTGGCGAGCGCCGCTGTCCTATCCGGCCTGGCTCGGTCGCTGGCCGGTCGTGGCCGGCTTGATCGGCTTTGCCTGGCTGGAGCTCGATCTATCACGACCACGACGACCCGACGATCCTCGCTTCGCTGTCGCTCGCCTACTTCGCGCTGATGTTGGTCGGCATGGCGCTGTTCGGGATCGAGCAGTGGAGCGCGCGGGGCGACGCCTTCGGCGGCTACTTCGGCCTGCTCGCGCGCCTTTCGGGGCTTGATGCGCACGACGACGCGCTGTGGCGGCGACAACCGCTGTCGGCACTGAGCTCGTTCGGTGGCGAATCGGGTGCCGTGGCGCTCGTGCTCGTGATCATCGGCATCACGACGTTCGACGGCGCGTCCAACGGCGTCGTGTGGAACACGCTGCAGCCGCACGTACAGAGCTGGTTCACCGGCCTCGGGCTCGGCGACACGCCCGCGGACGAGCTCGCCGATTCGCTCGGCATGCTGCTTGCAATCGCAATCGTCACCGGCTTCTACTGGCTCGGCGTGCTCGGCATGCGATCGGTCTCGCGCCGCTGGGATGCCCGCGCGCTCGCGCGCTCCTACGCGCACACGCTCGTGCCGATCGGCTTTGCCTACGTGCTCGCGCACTACTTCTCGCTGCTCGTCTGGCAGGGGCAGGCGATCGGCTATCTCGTATCGAACCCGCTCGGCCACGGCAGCGACTACCTCGGTACGGCGCACTGGCATGTCCACTACAACTTCATCGGCTCGACCGGCATCTGGTACGTGCAGGTCGTGGCCCTGGTCGCAGGCCACGTGTGCGGCCTCGCGCTCGCGCACGATCGCGCGCTGGCGACTTGCCGCTCGAGCGAGGAGGCCGTGCGCTCGCAGTATTGGATGCTCGTCGTGATGGTCGGCTTCACGAGCCTGGGGCTGTGGCTGCTCTCTTCGGTGAATACTTGAGCGCAACGTAATGCTCGTGATCGCGCACATCGGGAAGATCCCGGTCGAGGAGTACGCCGGATTCGTGGTCCCCGTGATCGCGCTCTACGCCTATGGGCGGGCATGGAGCAGGCGCCACCGCATGAAGCTCGCGAGCCTACCGCCCCCGTCACAGGGGCTCGACGAGCGGACCGTCCAGCTCGTCCTCGCGCGGTGGGCCGAGGACAAGCACGGCGAGCTAGGGCCGGAGCTGGTGGCGCTGATGTACCCGCCCGGTCCCGACGGCGCGACGGCTGCGGAGTTGGCGCAGCGACTCGGCGCCGAGCGCGCGAGCGTGGAGAAGGGGAGTTGCCGACCTTGCCGAGCTCGGCTACCTCGAGTCGGATCTCGGCGAGGGCGAGCAGCGCCTGGCGTTGACCGCCGAGGGCATCCACCTGCTGAACATCACCGAGGACGTCCTGCTGAGCGCCTTCGCCGACGCCGCCGCGCCAGCGCGCAGCGCAACGAGCTAGTCGCAGCCCAGCGACCTTGGGCGGCCGCCACCGCGGCGGAGACGCGAGCAGCGCTGCGCACCGCGTCGAGCGCTGGAAAGATCTCGTGCAAGGCCAGCGAAACGGTCGCCAAAAGTTCGGAAAATGCGAACATTTTCGTGACTTGCCGGTTTCTTAGCTGGTCTTGAGGAGCACCTGGGTAGCATTGGGTTCACTGACTCGCATGACCGCGCAAACTCCCATCCGTTCAGCAACAGCCGAAGGGCACACAGAGCGGGTCGACGCGATCGCGTGCCTCGACGAGAGCACGCGGCGCAAGGCGATCACGGAGCGCCCGACCGGTCCAGGCCACTACCTGGAGATCCAGAGCTCGGGTGAGTCGCTGCTGATCCCGATCGAGGAGGGCGTGATGCACATCGGGCGCGGCCTCTCGGCCGATCTACATCTCGACGAGAAGTCGGTCTCGCGCCGCCACGCAATGCTCGTGCACGGCCCTTCGGGCTCGCGCCTGCTCGACGATCGCAGCTCCAATGGCACGTTCGTCAATGGCCAGCGGATCGTCCAGGCCGACCTGCACAACAGCGACGTGATCCTGCTCGGGCGCGTCGTGCTGCGCTACCTCGAGATCTGAGCTCGCGCTCCATATGTCAGTGGGGTACCGCCTCGGTACCTCCGAGCCATCGCCCCACCTATACTGCTGGACTCTTTGGACCCTCAAGGTTCAGTCCCCAAATCACCCAGGAGGGTTCGGATGAGAAAGCTCGTGGCCGCAGCCGCTGCCGTGTGCTGGTGCTCGTCGTGCTCGCGGGATGCGGCAGCAGTAGCAGCAATAGCTCAAGCTCCACGTCCTCAGGCGGCGCACTCGTCCTCGACGGCGGTCACGACGCCGGGCCCGACCCTCGCTCGCGGCGCAGGTGCCGGCGGCGATCAAGTCGAAGGGCACGCTCAACGTCGCCACCGAAGCCCAGTACGCGCCGAACGAGTTCATCGCCTCCGACGGCCACACGGTGATCGGGCATGGACGCCGAACTCGATGGAAGCGCATCGGCGCCGCGCTCGGGCCTGAAGGCGAAGTTGATCAACTCAGACTTCGAAACGATCATCCCGGGCCTCGCCGCAGGGCGCTACGACCTCGGCATGTCGTCGTTCACGGACACCAAGGAACGCGAGAAGACCGTCGACTTCGTCGACTACTTCAGCGCGGGCATCTCGTTCTACGCGAAGCGCGACGGCGAGCCCGGACGTGCACCACGCGTGGCGGACCTGTGCGGCAAGACGGTCGCCGCCGAGAAGGGCACCGTCGAGGCCGAAGAAGCCGAAGCGCAGAGCAAGAAGTGCACGAAAGAAGGCAAGAAGGCCGTGACGACGCTCGAGCTTCCCGGGCCAGAACGCGGTCAACCTCGCGGTCTCGAGCGGGCGCGCGGAAGTGGGCATGGCCGACTCGCCGGTCGCCGACTACCAGGTCAAGCAGTCCAGCGGCGCAGTTCAAGCTGATCGGCAAGGAGTACGAAGTCGCGCCCTACGGCATCGCGATCCCGAAGGACGAGCGGCATGACCGAGCCGGTGCTCGGCGCGCGTGAAGGACGCTGATCGCCGAACGGCACGTACGCGAAGATCCTCGCCAAGTGGGGCATCGCAGTCGGGCGCGATCAGCGACGCCGACGATCAACGGCGCGATCGGCTGAGCGAGTGACCGCCGAGCCGAGCAGTTGAGCGAGTGAAGTAGACGGTGTCCTCGGGCGAGCCGACCCCCGCAGCGGCCGGACGGCCCGAGGACATCCGGGCCGTCCCGGTCCGGCGCCCGGGGCGCTGGGTGGCCGCCGCGATCGTCCTGATCGTGGCGCTCGCGCTGGTCCGCTCGGTCGTCGACGAACCCCCGCTTCGAATGGGGCGATCGTCGGCGACTACCTGTTCGACGCGCGCATCCTGCACGGGCTGCGCGTGACGATCGAGCTGACGGCGATCGCGATGGGCGATCGGCATCGTGCTCGGCGTGCTGCTCGCCGTGATGCGCCTCTCGCCGAACCCGCTCGTCTCGGGCGCGAGCTCGTTCTACATCTGGTTCTTCCGCGGCACGCCGGTGCTCGTGCAGCTGCTGTTCTGGTACAACATCGCCGCGCTGTACCCGAAGATCGCGCTCGGCATCCCGTTCGGGCCCGTCGTTCATCCACGCCGACGCGAACACGCTGATCACGCCGTTCACGGCGGCGATCCTCGGCCTCGGCCTCAACGAGGGCGCCTACATGGCCGAGATCGTGCGGGCCGGGATCATCTCGGTCGACGAGGGCCAGGCCGAGGCGGCGCAGGCGCTCGGCATGACGCGCCTGCAGACGATGCGCCGGATCGTGCTGCCGCAGGCGATGCGCGTGATCATCCCGCCGACCGGCAACGAGACGATCTCGATGCTGAAGACGACCTCGCTGGTCGAGCGTGATCGCCGTCGACCGAGCTGCTCTACGCGGCGCAGCTCATCTACTCGGTCAACTTCAAGACGATCCCGCTGCTGATCGTCGGCGAGCATCTGGTACCTCGTCGTGCACGACGCGTGCTGTACGTCGGCCAGTACTACCTCGAGCGCCGCTACGGGCGCGGCGCGCGCACGCGCGCAGGCCGGACCCGCTCGAGCGGCTGCGCGCAGGGCCTGCTCTCGCATCCGGCCACCAGGCCGATGAGCGACGCCGATGGTCAAGGCCGAGGCGGTGCACAAGCGCTTCGGCCGCCTCGAGGTGCTGAAGGGCATCACGCTCGAGGTGCAGCCGGGCGAGGTGATGTGCCTGCTCGGCCCGTCGGGCTCGGGCAAGTCGACGTTCCTGCGCTGCATCAACCACCTCGAGAAGATCGACGCGGGCCGGCTGTCGGTCGACGGCGAGCTCGTCGGCTACCGCGCAGCAGGGCGACAAGCTGCACGAGCTGCGCGAGTCCGAGGTCGCGCGCAAGCGCGCCGAGATCGGCATGGTCTTCCAGCACTTCAACCTGTTCCCGCACATGACCGCGCTCGAGAACGTCATCGAGGCGCCGATCCGCGTCAAGGGCGAGCCGCGCGAGCGAGGCGCGCGACGCAGGCGCAGGAGCTGCTCGAGCGCGTCGGCCTCGCCGACAAGCTCGACGCCTACCCCGTCGCAGCTCTCCGGCGGCCAGCAGCAGCGCGTCGCGATCGCCCGCGCGCTGGCGATGGAGCCGAAGCTGATGCTGTTCGACGAGCCGACCTCGGCGCTCGACCCCGAGCTGGTCGGCGAGGTGCTCGACGTCGATGCGCAGCTCGCGCGCGACGGGCATGACGATGGTCGTCGTCACGCACGAGATGGGCTTCGCGCGCGAGGTCGCCGACACGGTCGTGTTCATGGACGACGGCGTCGTCGTCGAGTCCGGGCCGCCCGCGCGAGGTGCTCGGCAACCCGCAGCCACGAGCGCACGCGCGCGTTCCTCTCGAAGGTGCTCTAGGCCGATCCTCTCGCAGAGCTGCTTGCGCATCAGCGCGACCGTCTTCACCTCGCCGTGCTCCAGGCGCCCGACGTCTTCATAGCCGCGCGCGGCGTGGAATCCGAGCGAGGCGTCGTTGCGCGGCCTGACGTTGACGTCGCAGACCATCTGGCCGAACGGCCGCGCGGCCTCCTCCATCGCGTCATACAGGAGCGCGCCGAGCCCGTGGCGGCGATGGGCGGCGCCGACGGCGATGCGGTCGAGGTAGAGGAAGCGCTCGTAGTGCTCGGCGAACCAGCGGTAGTTGGCGCTGTCGTAGGGGGTGCCCGGCGCGATCGCGATCGCGAAGGCCGCGACCTCGCTCGTCGCTCTCGACCACCAGGGCGGCGTGGGCGAGCTCGAGGATGTACCGCAGCCGTGCCTCGTCGAGCGGGCTGAGCTCGCGCACCGACGCCTCGTTCAGCTCGAGCACCGTCGGCCAGTCCGTGCGCGCAAGCTTTCTCACCTTCATCCGAGCGAGAGCTTAGGACCGAACACGGCGATCGGTCGTGCCGGGCACGCGGCGGAGGCGCCGTCTCGCATTGCTCGCTGGCTAAGCGGGCACGGGAACGATCTCGAGCAGTTGCTCGAGTCCGGCGAAGTCATCGGCATTGCGTGTGTAGAGGGGCAGCTCCCTTGCCAGCGCGATCGCAGCCACCAGCAGATCCACCGCACGGCGCCCCCGCGCCTTCCGGCCCGTGGCGGTAACCGCCGCATAGACGCGACCGTAGGCGTGAGCTGCGGCAGCGTCGAATGGGAGTGGCTCGAAGGTCGCTTCCGAGCGCTGGAGGCGTTCCTGACGGCGCGCCCGCTCGTCGAGGTCGGCCGCGGCGTGTGGACCGGCCGCGAGCTCGGCGAACGTGATCGCCGAGACGGCAAGCTCCTTCGGCAGCAGCTTGGGATCAAGCGTCTCGAGCTCGATCACGACCGAAGTGTCGAGCAGTCCGCGGGCCGACTGCTCGGCGTCAGCCACGAGGGACGATGATCTGGTCGAGCACGCGATCGATGTCCCCGCGGAAGCGGTCCGGGTCGATCGTGGCAGCGCCCCCGAACGCCTCGAGCGCAACGGCCACAGGGACGAACTGCCGTCGGCGTACGGGGCTCAGCTCTCCCACCGGCGCGCCGTTGCGCGTGACGACAAACGATTCGCCGCGGTCGAGCTCGCGCATGATCTCGCCACTCTCGTTGCGCAGCTCGCGTTGGGTGATCTCCCTTGACATGGGTCGAATGTAGCACGTGTGCGACATTAGTCCGACGGAAGATCGGTTGGCCGTGAACCCGATCTCGGGTCTGGGCTCGGCGAGGCAATCCGCAACGATCCTCGACCGCTCCGTCCGTCCTCCCGTCGCCTACGCGCCCGCCGGCTCCGGCCGCCCGGCCGAGCCCAGGTGAAGGCGTCAAGCCAGTGCCTCTAGTAGGAGAGCTTCCTCGTTGAGCCAACGCTCCGAGAAGCCGATAAGGCCCACATGTCTTCCGGCGATACGGACGCATTCGGCCAGCAGATACCCGAGCAGCACAGCACCGGTGGACGCGATCCTGCATCGGACGCCACGCATGCCCCAGCTGTCGATACGCGCGTGCCGGCGGGGCCAGCGCTCGATGATCCGCTCACGTGCGCTGCTCTGAAACGCTATCGACGGCGCGGCCGATTGATTGCGCTCGTGGGCACCGCGCTGTTCATCGCATTCGTCGTCTGCGTGAGCATTCAGAGCCAGCACTCGAAGTGGCTCTTGAAGAATGGCGCTCGGGTCTCAGGGCGAATCACCGACGTTTCCCGCAACGTGCGTGGCAATGGTTCTTTTGGGGTTCGCTACGCCGCTGACGGTCGAGCGTGGCAGGGGACGATCGCGCTCACTGAAGCCAGCGGCTATTACGCGCCTGGCGAAACCGTCACCGTGATCTATGACCCGAGACACCCATCTGACATCCGAACACCTCAGGAGAAGAACGAGTCCAACTCCACCGTGCTGCCACTGACGCTCGCGCTCGTCAGCGGGCTCATCCTTCTTCTGGGAGGAGCGGGCACACTCGTGCGGGAGAGACGATGGCGACGGCAACTCGCCACCTCCCCCTGGCGTCCATACCGTGCGCGCTACCTCGCGCGAGTCGTGCGTGGTCGTTTCCAGCCGATGAACCCAGGGCTCGAGGTGATACCCGTCGACTCACCCTCAAGCGCACCGGTACTGCTGCGCTTGGCAAGCACGTGGCGCTGGCGTACCGACCGCATGCGCCGACACGACGGCGAGACGATCTGGCTTGCGGGTGATCCCGCCGCGAGGGTCGTAATCGGTCTTCCAGCAACGCGGGAACTGCTGGCGGCCGGGGCGCCGAGAAGGGCGATTGCCGAGTCCTACCGGCAGGCCGCCTCGCAGTCGCCGCCACGCGATCCCGCCCAGATCAAGAAGGCTCGGCGCAGGCTGATCATGATCCTCGTGGCGCAGTGGACGTTGTTCAGTGCCGTAGTGATCGGGCGCACCGATGGAGGCCGTCTCGGCATCGTCTCGTGGTGATCTACTTGCTCGGTGTAGTACCACATTGCCGTGCTCATACGCGCTGATAGGAAAGCTGATGAGCAATCGTCCCGCTCCTGAGCGGCCAGAGCAAATCAGCTCATCTACAGGCACTTCTGAGACGCGCCCGGCAAGATTCGAACTTGCGACCTCTCGCTCCGGAGGCGAGCGCTCTATCCACTGAGCTACGGGCGCGGGAATCCGAGTTTACGGGGGGCGAGACGCCAACTGGTCCTCGTGTGGCCCGACCCACCCGGCCGCGCGCGCGTAGGCCTTGGAGCCGCGCATGCCCACGAAGGCGGGCCGGCTCAGTTCAGGCGGCTGCCGCGTGGTCTCGACGGGCGTCGCTCGAGCGGCTGATGGTCTTGATCAGCGCAGCGACGCACTTCTCGTCGAACTGACGACCGGCATTGGCCTGTAGCTCCTTGAGCGCCTGATCGACGTTGAGCGCGCGGCGATAGGGGCGGTCGGAGGTCATCGCGTCGTAGGCGTCCGCGACGAGCATGATGCGCGACGCGGCCGGGATCTCCTCTCCAGCCAGCCCATCGGGATACCCCGAGCCGTCGAAGTGCTCGTGGGAGTGGCGAACCCACGCAACGATCTCATGCAGCCCGTCGATCCGCGAGATCATCTCGGCGCCCACGATCGTGTGGCGCTTGATCTCGGCATAGTCGGCGGCATCAAGTCTCGTAGGCTTGTTGAGGATCCGGTCCGGGATGGAGACCTTGCCGACGTCGTGCAGCGTGGCGGCGAGCCGAAGCAGCCCCAGCCGCGGTTCAGTCCAACCGAGTCGCGACGCGATCGCCACCGCGTAGTCGGCGACGGTGCGCGAGTGCTGGTGCACGCCGTTCATTCGCCGGTCTACCGCGTCCGCCAGCGCAGCGGCCCAGCTGAGCTCGACGTCCGTGCCGTCGAGATCGCGAGGACGAAGGCGCTTTTCCAGATACAGGCGCCGGTCTGCCTCGTCGGAGAGCTCTTGGGCCGTCATTCCATCCGCGGGGAAGAAGCTGTGACCGAACGAGGCGGGAATCACGGGGGTGAGCGCTGAGCGCAGGTGGCCCATGACGACGTCTGCATCCGCCGCGCCCGTGCCGGGCAGCAGCACCGCAAACTCGTCTCCGCCGATCCGCCCGACGGCATCCATCGGGCGAAGCACCTCGCGCATGCTCCTCACCGCGTTGCGTAGCAACTCGTCTCCAGCCGAGTGGCCCTCGCGATCGTTGACGGCCTTGAAGTCGTCCAGATCGAGCACAGCGAGCATCAGCGGCCGCCCGCCTCGGCGTGCCTCCGCAAGCTCGAGCTCCAGGCGCTCCTCGAACCCTCTGCGATTCAGGGCATCCGTGAGCGGGTCGGCGCGCGAGACCCTCGCGAGCTCGTCTCGTTGAGCCTCCAGCTCAGCGTGCTGCTCTTCGCGGTTGTGCGTCTGCCAGAGGCACATGCCCGCGGTCCAGACCAGGCACATCAGAAAGATCTCCGTGTAGGCCAGCTGCTGGCCCAGGAGCAACGCCTCGATCGCGTATCCGAACACGACGGCCATGCAACAGGCGTTCGCCGACCGCCGCGGATAGGACATCCCAGCGAACAGCATCGGCATCAGCAGCGGCAGCGTCAGCGGGCTTGGGATCACCGGATCAAGAGCGCCCAGGAGCAGCAGTGCCGCGACATTCGACAGCGTCCAGTACAGAAAAAACATCTCGCGCCAGGTCCCCGACACGATCCGTTCCATCGGGCCCGGTGAGAGCAGCACGGCGACGTCAAAGCCTGCCAGCACGAGTGCGATCGTCGACAGCAGCAGCCGGTTGCCTGCGTGCCACGTCAGCGCGAAGTAGACGAGTCCAGCGGCGATCATCGCGAGGCCGAGCCACGCACCGGTCTTCAGCGTCGAGACGCGAAACCGCAGGGCCGCGGGATCGGTCAAGGGCGCTGACTTGCCGGCGAACACGTCGCAAGTTCAATCGACGTCGTGGTGCGCTACTTGAACCGACTCGAGCAGCCTCGACCAACGGTCGGGTCTATTCGATTACCTGGTCGCGATCCCATGCTCCGAGCGTCGCACGCAGCCGCCCGCCGCTACCGTAGCCCCATGGACCTCTCCCTGTTCTTCGCCGGCACCGGCGGCTCGGTCCCGAGCGCCCGCCGCGGCCTGCCCGGCGATCCTCGTGCGCCTCGGCGGCGACCGCATCCTGTTCGACTGCGGCGAAGGCACGCAGCGCCAGCTGACGCGCTCGATCGGGCTCGTCGACATGGAATGCGTGTTCATCACGCACTTCCACGCCGACCACTGGCTCGGGCTGCCGGGGATGCTCAAGTCCTTCGCCCTGCGCGACCGCGACCAGCCGCTGACGATCTACGGCCCGCGCGGCCTGTCCGAGCTGATGGGCGTGATGCGCATCGTCTACGGCCGCCTGCCATACGACTTCAAAATCGTCGAGCTCGAACCCGCGCGAGACGCGTCGAGCGCGACGGCTACCTGATCGCCGCCGTGCCCGTCAGCCACCGCGCGCCGAACGCCTTCGGCTACGCGATCGTCGAGGACGCGCGCCCCGGGCACCTCGACGCCAAGCTCGCCGAGCAGCTCGGCGTCAAGCCCGGCCCCGACTTCGGCCGCCTGCAGCGCGGCGAGACCGTCGGCGGCGTGCTGCCCGAGCAGGTCATGGGCCCCGAACGCGAGGGCCGCAAGATCGTCCTCTCCGGCGACACCGAGCCCGTGCGAGGCGCTCGAAGATCGCCGCCCACGAAGCCGACCTGCTCGTGCACGAGGCGACCTTCGCCGAGGAGGACGCCGACCGCGCCCGCGAGACCGCGCACAGCACCGCGCGCCAGGCCGCCGAGCTGGCGCGCGACGCCGCAGGTGCGCGCGCTCGCGCTCACGCACATCTCCACGCGCTACGCCGGCGGTCAGCTGCGCGACGAGGCGCGCGCCGTGTTCGCCGCCACCGAGGCCCCGCGCGACTTCGACACGATCGAGGTGCCGTTCCCCGAGCGCGGACGCGCCAAGCTCGAGCGCTGGTCCGACCGTCAAGCGCGCGAGCGCGCAGGCGGCGCATCCGCTCCCGCCGGGCAGGACGCCGAAACGCAGGACGAGCCCGACGGCGACGCGCTCCGCGGAAGATGCGGATTCTCCGTCTGAGACCGTCGCCTCGCGCTAGAGAATCGTCACAAGCCCCTGATACATTCCTGAAGATCCTTTAACCCGGTCCCGTGAGGCCAGGAAGGAATAGATGGACCAGAGCAGCGAGAAGGTCGTCCTCCACGAGGGCGATATCCAGCGAGCGCTGACGCGTATCGCCCACGAGATCGCCGAGCGCAATCCGGCGACGTAGCCCCGTTGAGCAGGGCCTCGCGATCGTCGGCATCCACCGCCGCGGCGCCTTTCTCGCAGAGCGCCTGCGCGACCTGCTCGAAGAGCTGCTCCATGCCGCGATCCCGCTTGGCGACTTGGATATCGGCTTCTACCGCGACGACGTCGCGAGCCGTCCCGACGCGCCGATCGTTCACGCCTCGCACATCGACTTCGACATCAACGGCCGCACGATCGTGATCGTCGACGACGTGCTCTTCACCGGGCGCACCGTGCGCGCCGCGATCGAGGCGCTGTTCGACTACGGCCGCCCCGAGCGCGTGCAGCTCGCCGTGCTCGCCGACCGCGGCCACCGCGAGCTGCCGATCCGCCCCGACTACGTCGGCAAGAACCTGCCGACCTCGCGCGCCGAGCACGTGCACGTCCGCCTGCGCGAGCTCGACGGCGTCGACGAGGTCGCAATCGCCCCCGTCGCCGTGGAGGTCGCATGAGCGCCGGCACCGCCACGGCCGTGAATGAGGAGAGACGCTCGTGAATCATCTCCTCTCAATAAAAGATCTCGACAGGCCTCGATCGAGCGCATCGTCGCCCAGGCCGAGCGCTTCGCCGAGGTGTCCGACCGCGAGATCAAGAAGGTCCCGGCGCTGCGCGGGCGGATGGTGCTGAACCTCTTCTACGAGGCCTCCACGCGCACGCGCAGCTCCTTCGAGCTCGCCGCCAAGCGGCTCTCCGCCGACGTCGTCAACTTCGCCGCCAGCGGCTCGAGCGTCGAGAAGGGCGAGTCGCTGAAGGACACCGTGCTGACGCTCAGCGCGCACAAGCCCGACGCGATCGTGCTGCGCACGCCCTGGGCCGGCGCCTCCGAGCTCGTCTCCAAATGGTGCAGCGCCGCGATCGTCAACGCCGGCGACGGCAAGCGCGAGCACCCCACACAGGCGCTGCTCGACGTCTACACGCTCAAAGGCCGCCTCGGCGAGCTCGACGGCGCCAGCATCTGGATCGTCGGCGACGTCATGCACTCGCGCGTCGCGCGCTCCAACATCGTCGCCTTCCAGCGGATGGGCGCCAAAGTCATCGTCGCCGGGCCGCCCACGCTGATCCCGCGCGGGATCGAGGCGCTCGGCTGCGACGTGCGCTTCACGCTCGACGAGCTGCCCTCCGCCGACGTCGTCTACGCCCTGCGCATGCAGAACGAGCGCATGAACGAGACCTGGGTGCCCTCCGTGCGCGAGTACGCCTCCTGGTATCAGATCAACGGCCGCCGCCTCTCGCCGCGCCAGGTGCTGATGCACCCCGGGCCCGTCAACCGCGGCGTCGAGCTCTCCGGCGAGGTCGTCGACTCGCCGCAGGCCGTGATCACCGCGCAGGTCGAGGCCGGCGTCGTCGTGCGCATGGCCGTGCTCTATGAGCTGCTCGCCGGCGCGCGCGCCTCTGCGCCCGCTCCCTCCGCATCGCCTTCGCCCGCCTCGCCGGAGCCCCAGCCCGCGTGATGGCCGCCCAGCCGCTCGTCCACGGACCGCGCACGGCGGTCGACCTGTTGCTGCGCGACGTGCACGTGCTCGACCCGCGCGCGATGATCGACGCCCGCCGCGACGTGCGCGTGCGCGGGGGAGAGGTCGCCGAGCTCGGCGAGTCCGGCGGGCTCTCCCAAGGCCCAGACGAGGAGCTGATCGAGGGCCGCGGCCAGCACCTGCTGCCGGCCTTCTTCGACCCCCACGTTCACCTGCGCGTGCCCGGGCAGGAGCACAAGGAGGACCTCGACAGCGGCACCCGCGCCGCCGCCGCCGGCGGCTACGCCGGCGTGATCGCCATGCCCAACACCGACCCCGTGCTCGACTCCGCGCCGCTCTTGCGCTCGCTGCGCGAGACGGCCGCGCGCGAGGCGCGCATCTCCATCGGCTTCATGCCCGCCATCACGCGCGGCCTCGCCGGCGAGCAGCTCTCAGAGATGGCCGAGCTGCGCCACGAGGGCGCCGTCGGCTTCACCGATGACGGCAAGCCCGTCACGAGCGCTGGCATGCTGCGCAAGGCGCTTCAGTACCAGCGCCTCTGCGGTGGCGTGATCGCCTTGCACGAGGAGGACCCGACGCTCTCGCGCGGCGGCTGTATGCACGAGGGCGCCGTCAGCGTGGCGCTTGGGATCGGCGGCATCCCGACGATCTCCGAGTCCACGATGGTCGCGCGCGACGCCGCCATTGCCGGCTACGAGGACGCGCGCGTGCACTTCCAGCACCTCAGCTGCCTCGCCTCCGTGCAGGCTGTCGCCGAGGCCAAGGCCAAGGGCTTCAGGGTTAGCACCGAGGCCTCGCCGCACCACTTGCTCCTGACCGAGGAGGACGTGCGCGGGATGGACACGCGGATGAAGATGAACCCGCCGCTTGCCACCGAGCAGGACCGCCAGGCGCTGATCGAAGGGCTGCGCTCCGGCACGATCGACTGCGTCGCCACCGACCACGCCCCGCACGCGCGCGAGGAGAAGGAAGTGCCCTTCGAGCAGGCGCCGATGGGCACGACCGGCCTCGAGACCGCCTTCGCCGCGCTCTACACCGGCCTCGTGCTGCCCGGCGTGCTCGAGCTGGCGCTGCTCGTCGAGCGGCTGACCGCTGGAGCCGCGCTGTATGAGCTGCCGACCTACACGATCGCTCCCGGCGAGCCCGCCAACCTCACGCTCGTCGACCTCGACGCCGAGTTCGTCGCCGGCGAGCGCGGCTGGGAAAGTCGCTCCGAGAACTGCTGCTTCGCCGGGCGGCGGCTGCGCGGCAAGGTGCTCTTGACCGTCGCCGGCGGCGCCGTCGTCTACCGCGAGCGCGCATTCAGCGTGGTCGGTGCCTGATGGCCCTGCTCCACCGCGACCGCGCCGCGCTGCTCGTCGTCGACGTGCAGGAGGGCTTTCGCCCTTACGCATCCTTCGCCAATGTCGCCGAGTCCTGCAGGCGGCTGCTTGCCGGAGCTCGCATCCTGCAGATGCCCGCCCTCGTCAGCGAGCAGTATCCGAAAGGTCTCGGCCCGACCGCGCCTGAGCTCGGGATCGAGGAGGGAGAGGAGATGATGATCGAGAAGACCGTCTTCTCCGCTGCCCGTGCCGATGGCTTCGATCTGAAAGGACGCCCGCAGGCGATCGTCTGCGGCATCGAGACGCACGTGTGCGTCTCACAGACCGTGCACGACCTGCTCGGCAAAGGCGTCGAAGTGCACGTCCCCGCCGACGCCGTCGGCTCGCGCCACCAGCTCGACTACGAGCGCGGCCTCGAGCGTCTCGAGCGCGCCGGCGCCGTCGTCAGCACCGTCGAGAGCGCGCTGTTCGAGCTGCTCGAGCGGGCCGGCACGCCCGAGTTTAAGCAAGTGCAGAAGTTGATCCTCTGAGATGACCGTGAGCCTTCGCCATCCTGCGTCCTCGGTCGCTCGCGTGCAGAGCACGCCACGCTCCCTGCGTCCTTGCCTGTCTCGACTCACGGCCCTCTCAGTCGCGCGATGAGTTGACAGGATGGATACGTCTTGTTGGAGGACGGCACGCGCTTTGACGGCGAGTGGTGCGGTGCCGAGGCGCCGGCCGTCGGCGAGGTCGTGTTCACGACCGGCATGTCCGGCTACCAGGAGTCGATGACCGATCCGTCCTTCGCCGGGCAGCTGATCACGTTCACCTACCCGCACATCGGCAACTACGGCGTCAGCTCGGGCGCGATGGAGTCAGAGCGACCGTGGGCGCGCGCCGCGATCATGCGCGAGGCGTGCAACCGCGAGGACGCGCCGACCGCCGAGCGTGGCTGGCTGGACTGGCTGAGCGACTGCGGCGTGAGCGCGATCTCCGGGATCGACACGCGCGCGCTCGTGCGCCATATCCGCGACGCCGGCGCGATGCGCGGGGGCGTGTTCCCCGCGAGTGTCAGCCCGATCGAGGCGCGCGAGCTGATCGAGGCCGAGCCGCAGATGGCAGGCCAGGATCTCGCTGCCGTCGTCACGCCCAAGGAAGTCACGCGCCACGGACAGGACGGCTCCGGCCCGCGGATCGCCGTGATCGACACAGGCATCAAGGCCTCGATGGTGCGCGAGCTCGTGCAGCGCGGCGCGCGCGTCTCACTCCATCCGTGCACCTCGAGTCCCGAGGAGCTGCTCGGCGAGGATCCCGACGCCGTGTTCCTCGCCAACGGCCCCGGTGACCCGGCCGCGCTCGGCTATGTCGTCGAGACCGTGCGCGCGATCGTCGGCAAGAAGCCCGTGTGGGGCATCTGCCTCGGCCACCAGCTGCTCTGCCGTGCGGTTGGCCTCGAGACCTTCAAGCTGCCCTTCGGCCACCGCGGCGCCAACCACCCCGTCAAGGACCTGCAGACGGGCAAGGTCGAGATCACTTCACAGAATCACGGCTTCGCCGCCGTCGGTCCCGGCGGTGCGCGCACGATCGACGCTGATCAGCCCGTGCGCTGGGAGACCGACTTCGGCGCTGCCGCGCTCTCGCACGTGAACCTGTATGACCGCACCGTCGAGGGGCTCGAGCTGCTCGACGTGCCCGGCGGCACTGTGCAGTACCACCCCGAGGCCGGCCCCGGACCGCACGACTCGCTGTACCTGTTCGACCGCTTCCTGCAGCGCATCGCCGAGGCCGCGTAGCGATGCCGAGGCGCGATGACATCCACAAGATCCTGATCCTCGGCTCCGGGCCGATCGTGATCGGGCAGGCCGCCGAGTTCGACTACTCCGGCGTGCAGGCCTGCAAGGTGCTGCGCGAGGAGGGCTATGAGGTCGTGCTCGTCAACTCCAACCCGGCGACGATCATGACCGACCCAGAGTTCGCCGAGGCGACGTACATCGAGCCGCTCTTGCCCGGGCCTGTCACGCAGGTGATCGAGCGCGAGCGCCCCGATGCGCTGCTCGGCACGCTCGGCGGGCAGACCGCGCTGAACCTTGCCAAGGCGCTGCACGACGACGGCACGCTGGAGAAGTACGGGGTCGAGCTGATCGGCGCCAACTACGAGGCGATCGCCTGCGCCGAGGACCGCGAGCTGTTCGGCGAGGCGATGGCCAAGGCCGGGCTGCGGATGCCCAAGAGCGCGATCGCGACGACGCTCGAGCAGGCGCAGGCTGCGGCCGCCGAAGTCGGGCTGCCGTGCGTGGTGCGCCCCGCCTTCACGCTCGGCGGGCGCGGCGGCGGGATCGCGCGTACGAACGAGGAGTTCGAGGCGATCGTGGCCGCCGGGATCGAGGCCTCGCCGATCGGACAAGTGCTGCTCGACGAGTCCGTGATCGGCTGGGGCGAGTTCGAGCTCGAGGTGATGCGCGACAAGGCCGACAACGTCGTGATCGTCTGCTCGATCGAGAATGTCGACCCGATGGGCGTGCACACCGGCGACTCGGTCACGGTCGCGCCGCAGCAGACGCTGACCGACCACCTCTACCAGCAGCTGCGCGACCAGGCACTGACCGTGATCCGCGCCGTCGGCGTCGAGACGGGCGGCTCGAACGTGCAGTTTGCTGTCAACGCCGAGACCGAAGAGATCCTCGTGATCGAGATGAACCCGCGCGTCTCGCGCTCCTCCGCGCTCGCCTCCAAGGCGACCGGCTTCCCGATCGCGAAGATCGCCGCGCGCCTGGCCGTCGGCTATCTGCTCGAGGAGATCGACAACGACATCACCGGCGTCACGCCGGCCTGCTTCGAGCCGACGATCGACTACGTCGTCGTCAAGTGGCCGCGCTTTGCCTTCGAGAAGTTCCCCGGCTCAGACCCCGTGCTCTCGACACACATGAAGTCGGTCGGGGAGACGATGGCGATCGGGCGCACCTTTCAGCAGGCCTTTGCCAAGGCGCTCGTCTCGCGCGAGCTCGACAAGCCGCCGCTCGTCGCGGACCTCGCCGAGCAGGAACTGCTCCAGCGCCTGGAGCGCCCCGGCCCCGATCGCTACGAGCTCGTGCTCGAGCTGCTGCGCCGTGGCGCGAGCGTCGAGGCCGTGCACGAGCCGACGAAGATCGATCGGTGGTTCCTCGCCGAGCTGCAGGCGCTCGCGCTGCATCCGGAGGCGCCGTTCGCCGGCGAGCGCTCGTTCATGTCGGTCGACACGTGCGCCGCCGAGTTCCCCGCGCGCACGCCCTACTTCTACTCCGGCTGGGAGCGCTCGGCGCGCAGCGAGATCACTCGCTCAGAGCACGGCGACAGCGGCGGGTGCGCCAGGCGCTCGTCGGTCGTGATCCTCGGCTCCGGGCCCAACCGCATCGGCCAGGGGATCGAGTTCGACTACTGCTGCGTGCATGCCGCGATGACCGTACGCGACTCCGGCATGGAGGCCGTAATGATCAACTGCAACCCCGAGACGGTCTCGACCGACTACGACACCTCCGACCGGCTGTACTTCGAGCCGCTCACGCTCGAGCACGTACTCGCGGTCGTGCAGGCCGAGCAGCCGCAGGGGCTGATCCTGCAGTTCGGCGGGCAGACGCCGCTGAAGCTCGCGGCCGGCCTCGAGGCGGCCGGCGTGCCGCTGCTTGGCACGAGCGTGCAGGCGATTGACCTGGCAGAGGATCGCGGCCAGTTCGGCGCGCTGCTCGAGCGCCTCGGCTACAGAGCGCCGCCCTATGCCACTGCGCGCTCGGTCGCGCAGGCGCTGGACTGCGCCGGCGACGTCGGCTACCCGCTGCTCGTCAGGCCCTCATATGTGCTCGGCGGACGCGCGATGGAGATCGTCTACTCGCGCGAGGGCCTGGCCGACTATCTCGAGCGCCAGGGCGTGAGCGCCGCTGAGGACCTGCCCGGGCAGCAGGCCGAGATCTTCCTCGACCGCTTCCTGGAGAACGCGACGGAGGTCAACGTTGATGCGCTGTGCGACGGGCGCGAGGCGTGGATCGGCGGGATCATGCAGCACGTCGAGGAGGCCGGCATCCACTCGGGCGACAGCGCCTGCGTGCTGCCGCCGCACTCGCTCGGCGAGGAGATGCTCGAGCAGATCCGCACGGCCACGCGCGAGCTGGCGCTCGAGATCGGCGTCGTCGGGCTGATCAACGTCCAGTACGCCGTGCACGCGGGCGAGCTGTACGTGATCGAGGCCAACCCGCGCGCCTCGCGCACGGTGCCGTTCGTGTCCAAGGCCGTCGGCCTGCCGCTGGCCAAGCTCGCCTGCCGGATCATGCTCGGCGAGTCGATCGCCGAGCTCGACCTGCCGCGCGACCGCGAAGGGCTCGGCTTCGGCGAGCACGTCTCGGTCAAGGAGGCCGTGCTGCCGTTCGACCGCTTCGAGGGCTCTGACGCGCTGCTCGGCCCCGAGATGCGCTCGACCGGCGAGGTGATGGGCATCGCGCGCGACTTCCCGACGGCCTTTGCCAAGGCGCAGGCCGCCGCCGGGGTGCCGCTGCCGAGCAAGGGCACGGCGTTTATCACGGTCACAGACTCCGACAAGGTCGCCGCCTCGTGGGTCGCGCAGAGCCTGCACGACAGCGGCTTTCAGATCATCGCCACTGGCGGCACGGCCGAAGCGATCGAGCGCTCGGGCGTGCCGGCCAGGCGGATTAACAAGATCGGCGAGGGCTCGCCGCACGTGGTCGACTGGATCGAGCGCGGCGACGTCGACCTCGTTATCAACACGCCCACCGGCGTCGGCGCGCGTACCGACGGCTACGAGATCCGCCGCGCGGCGATCAGGCACGGGATTCCCTGTCTGACGACCGTCGCCGCAGGCGGCTCGGCGGCTCGCGCAATCGCAAGCGCCCGGCGTGAGGGCGCGCCGGAGGTGCTGTGCGTGCAGGAGCTGCATGGCGTGCGCGGTGTCGAGTCCCGTCCCGAGCGCCGACAGGGCGAGCGCCGCGAGGCCGACAGCGGAGTCCCCACGGCGTGAGCGACTGGGCCGCGGCCCCCGCGCCGCTGCAGCGTCGCCTCTTGACGGTGCTCGGCGTGGAGGAGCTCGGCGCCTACCGCGTACTGCGCGTGGCCGACGTCGAGACGCCCGAGCCGCGTCCCGGGCAGTTCGCGATGATCGCCGCGGCCGAGCGCTGGGGCGGCGGCCAGGACGAGCGCCCGTATCTGGCGCGTGCCTTCTCGATCGCGCGCCGCCGTGTCGGCGAGTCCCACTTCCTGCTCGAGGACGTCGGGCCGGGCACGAAGCGGCTGTGCGAGCTGCGCGAGGGCGAGGGGCTGTGGGCGCTCGGCCCGCTCGGCAAGGGCTTCTCAGCGCCGACCGAGCGCAGGCGGGCGATTCTCGTCGGCGGCGGCGTGGGCATCGCGCCGCTGGCGATCCTGCAGGACGCGCTCGAGGCGGACGCCGAACGCGAGGTCACCGTGCTGCTCGGCTTCCGCGACGCGGCGCGTGCCGAGGGTGCGGCGCTGCTGCACGGAGCGCAGGTGGCGACCGACGACGGCTCGGTCGGCCATCACGGGCTGCTCACGGAGCTGCTCTCGAAGGAGCTCTACCGCGACTCGCGCGCGCAGGTCTATGCGTGCGGGCCGGCGCCGATGCTCGAGGCGGTGCGTGCGATGTGCACGACGCGCGACGTGCCGGCTCAGCTCGCGCTCGAGGCGGGCATGGCCTGCGGCTTCGGCGCGTGCTTCGGCTGTGCCGTGCCCAAGCGCGGCGGCGGCTACCTGCGCGTGTGCGTCGACGGCCCCGTGATCGACGCATCCGAGCTCGAGCACGTCGATGTGCACGCGGGGGCGCCGGCATGAGCACAGGCCCGGCGGCAAACGACGCATCGGCAGCCGGTGGCCCGGTCGAGTTCTGCGGCCTGCGCCTCGCCCACCGTGTAATCAACGGCTCGGGCACGTTCGATGCGATCGCCGCGCGGCGTGTGTTTGGCGCGGCGCTCGCACGCGAGTTCCCCTTCGCGGCGTACGTCTCGAAGACGATCACGCTGCAGCCACGCGCGGGCAACCCGCCGCCGCGACTGTGGGAGGCGGCGGGGGGGACGATCAACTCGATCGGCTTGCCCAACAAGGGTCTCGACGGCTATCTCGCCGAGGACCTACCGCAGCTGGCCGAGCTGCTCGCCGAGGCCGGTGCCGATGGCGCGCCGGTACCGCTGATCACGAACGTGATGGGCTCGACGGGGGAGGAGCTTGCGAAGCTCGTGGCTGAATGCGAGCAGCGCGCGGAGATCGCGGCGATCGAGTTGAACGTGTCGTGCCCGAACGTGAAGACGGGCCTCGACATCGGCGCCGACCCACGCCAGCTCGAGCAGGTCGTGCGCGACTGTCGCGAGCACACGCGCAAGCCGCTGATCGTCAAGCTGACTCCGAACACGGCCGACGTCCCAGCCTGCGCACAGGCCGCCGAGGCGGCAGGCGCAGACGCGGTCTCGCTGATCAACACGCTGCGCGCGATGGCGCTCGCGCCGGGCGGCGGGCCGTGGCTCGGCGGTGGCAGCGGAGGGCTCTCGGGCCCGGCGATCCGCGTCGTCGCGCTCGCCCAGGTGGCGGCCGTGGCGCGCAGCGTCGGTGTTCCCGTGATTGGGATGGGCGGCGTTCAGCGGACGGCGCATGCACGCGATCTGATCGAGGCCGGCGCAGGTTTGGTGGCCGTCGGCAGCGAGAGTTTTCGCGATCCGATGGTGGCCGGCGCGATCGCGCGGGAGCTCGCCGCCTGAGCCGGGGCGGAGGAGCGGCGATATCCCATCAAGCGCCGGTTCTCACGCAAAGATTCGCAACGAGCGGGCGTTTAAACGATGTAAAAAGAGCCGCAAACTCGCCCCGCTACCGTCCAGCAGGCTCGACGCCCCTGCACCTCAGGTTGAGCTTCAGATGAATTAGGGACGTTTGTCTTGATCAGGGCCTTTTGGTGTGTAGACTCGCCGCCCATGGCGACGGCGACCAGCACGACGTCCTCCAGCACATCAATGGCCCCAGAGCGATCCCTCAATCAGAGAATGGACGCGCTCGCAAGGGCCAACCAGATCAGAATCAAGCGCGCTCAGCTCAAGCGCGACCTCAAGGCGGGGCGCCTCTCGATCCACTCGCTGCTGCTGAACCCGCCCGAGTACGTGGAGACGGCGAAGGTCTTCGACATGTTGCTCGCCGTGCCGAAGTACGGCCGCGTGAAGGTCAACAAGATCCTGGCCCACTGCCGCATCGCCCCCAGCAAGACCATCGGGGGCCTCTCAGAACGCCAGCGTTCTGAGCTCATTTCGCTGCTGACTCGCTAGGCGGCCGCTTCCCCCGCCCGCGGCATTAGGGTTGCCCGCCGTGGCACGCGTGTTCGTCATCACTGGGCCGTCGGGGGTCGGCAAGGGCACGCTGATCCGCGGGCTGATGGAGCGCCTGGAGCAACTCGAGCTGTCGGTCTCTGCGACGACACGTGCGCCGCGGCCGGGTGAGCAGGACGGCGTCGACTACCACTTCCTCACGCGCGAGGAGTTCGATCGGCGCGTCGCGGAGGGCGACTTCGTTGAGCACGCCGACTACGCGGGGCGCAGCTACGGCACCTTGCGCTCGGAGCTCGAGGCGCGCGTGCAGGCGGGCACGCCGGTCGTGCTCGAGATCGAGGTGCAGGGCGCGCGCCAGGTCCGCGCGGCGATGCCCGAGGCGGTACAGGTGTTCATCGCGCCGCCCTCGCTGGAGGCGCTGCGCACGCGGCTAATCGGCCGCGGCACCGACGACGCCGAGGAGGTCGAGCGGCGCTTGCAGGTGGCCGAGGAAGAGCTCGCCGCCCAGCCGGAGTTCGGCTACGTCGTCGTCAACGACCGGCTCGAAGACGCGCTCGAAGAGCTCACGGCGATCGTCGCCGGCGAGCTCGACTGAGCAGCCCAATCGTGCGGCACCGGCCGCAGGCGCTCGGCCCTCTACACTTGAACGTCCCCGAGGAAAGGCATCAGCAACCGTGATCTCCCCCCGCATCGACCGCCTGCTCGACAACGTCGACTCCAACTACGCGAGCGTCGTCGTCTCCGCCAAGCGAGCGCGTCAGATCAACAGCTACTACCACAACCTCGGCGAGGGCACGTTCGACGAGTTCCCGCCCCCGATGATCGAAACCGGCTCGAAAAACTATTTGACGATCGCCCTCGAGGAGGTCGCAGCCGGAAAGATCAAGTACCACTACCGCTAGCCGTTCCGGGGCGCAACGCGCGCCCCATTGCTTGTCAGCAGTCCTAAGTAGCTCTACAACGTAGGTATGGCGCGCATTTTGCTGGGCGTTAGCGGCGGCATCGCCGCGTACAAGGCGCTCGAGCTGGTGCGCCTGGCGACGGATGCCGGTCACGCGGTGCGCGTGGTGCAGACGCCGAACAGTCGCAGGTTCGTGGGGGAGGCGTCGTTCGCGGCGCTCACCGGGGCGCCGGTGCTCGTCAGCGAGTTCGAGCGCGATCCGGCGCGCGGTGCCTTTCCGGGCGAAGCACCGCCGCAGCACGAGCCGCTCAGCCATCTGCAGCTCGTGGCCAACGCCGACGTTTACCTGATCGCGCCGGCCTCGGCCAACACGATCGCCAAGCTCGCCCACGGCCTGGCCGAGGACCTCCTCAGCAGCTGCGCGCTCGCCGCCACCTGCCCGGTCGTGGTCGCGCCGGCGATGAACAACCACATGTACGAACACGCGGCCACGCGCGCCAACGTGCAGACGCTGCGCGAGCGAGGGGTGCGGATCGTTGATCCCGGCACCGGGCGCCTCGCCTCCAAGGGCGAGCACGGCGTCGGCAGGCTGGCCGAGCCGGCCGAGCTGCTGGCGGCGTGTGAGGCGGCACTGGCCGGTGGGGAGGCGCCTCCCGGCGCGGACACGAAAACGAAGCTGGGCGCTTCGACGGCCCCCCCGGGGAGCGCTCATCGGAACGGCGACGCGCCGGCGCCCGACGGCGACTGGAGCGGACTGCGCGTGCTCGTCACGGCCGGCGGCACGCGCGAGCCGATCGACAGCGTGCGCTTCCTAGGCAACAGCTCCTCGGGGCGCATGGGCCTCGCGCTGGCCGAGGCCGCCCGCGCGCGCGGCGCGCAGGTCACGCTCGTCTCGGCCAACGTCGCGCTGCCGAGCAGCCCTGAGATTGTCCGCGTACCGGTGACGACGGCGGCCGAGCTCGAGCAGGCCTGCCGCGCGGAGTTCCCGAATTGCGACGTGCTGCTGATGGCGGCCGCCGTCGCCGACTTTCGCCCGGCGGCTCCGCGCGAGGACAAGATCAAGAAGGCCGGGCAGAGTGGCATCTCGCTGGAGCTCGAGGCGACCAACGACGTGCTTGCGGGACTGTCCGAGCAGCGCCGCCCCGGTCAGACGCTGGTCGGCTTCGCGGCCGAGCACGGCGCGAAGGCGGTCGAGCTGGGCAAGGGCAAGCTCGTGCAGAAGGGCCTCGACGCGATCGTCGTCAACGACATCTCGCGCGCCGACATCGGCTTCGACGCGGACGCCAACGAGGTGACGATCATCGCGGCCGCCGGCGCCGGCGACGGCGACGGCGAGGGCGCCGCGACGATCGAGGTCGGTCGCGCGCCCAAGTCGCAGGTCGCCGAGGAGATCCTCGACGCCGTTCAGAAGCTGCGCGACGCTCGTTAAAATGGCGGCGCATGGAGAGCGTCTATGACCTTTATCAGCGTGGCAATGAACTGCTCGACCACGGCGACTACCAGGCTGCGATCGTCCCCCTAAGCAAAGCGCGCGACCTCGAGCCCGAGAAGGCCTCGATCCGCGAGGCGCTCGGCCGCGCGCTGTTTCACGCGCAGCGCTATGAGGGCGCCGCGGCGGAGTTCGAGGCGGTCGTGCAGAACACGCCGACGAACGACTACGCGCTGTTCTGTCTCGGCCGCTCGATGCAGTTGCTCGGGCGCCATCGCGAGGCGCGTCACCCGCTGGCGCTGGCCTGCTCGCTGCGCCCCGAACGCGAGGACTACCGCAAGTACCGCGACCGCGCAAGGCGCGACGCGGCACGCTCCTAAAAGCGGTACGCCGGCCCGTGATCCTGGGCGCCCAGATCGCGCCCCTTGCAGGGAAAGCTGCTCGGCGCGAGCGGCCCAATGCTATGCTCGATTGAGAACTTTCGAACCGGCGCGTGGGCGTCGGCTGTAGCACCGAAAGTGGGCGCAAGCCCGCTTTTTTTGCGTAAAGGAGCGATTTTGATGACACCCATTCAGGCGGATATCGAGCGACGACTCGCCCTCAGCGAGCCCGACGTCGAGGTGCTGCTGGCCGAGGTTCTCGGCGGTCGCAGCCTGCGTGTGTTCATTGACCACCCCGACGGCGTCACGCTCGAGCTGTGCGAGCGCGTGACACAGCAGCTGACCGATCTGCGCGAGCGCTACTCGCTCGAGGTCTCCTCGCCCGGCAGCGAGCGGCCCTTGACCAAGCCCGCGCACTTCCGCCGCTTCGTCGGGCGGCGCGCGCGTGTTCGCACGCGTCATCCACGTCCCGTCGTGCACGAGTCTCAAGAGTCCGCGCCCAGGGCCGCCAAGAGCTTCACCGGTGAGCTCGTCGGCGCCTCCGAGGAGGAGGTCACACTGGCCGCCGACGGGGGAGTCATCGCGATCCCCTACTCGGAGATCCGCCGATCCAACCTCGTCGAGGAGTAACCACTCATGTCACGCGAAATCCTTGAGGCAATGCATGCGCTTGCGCGCGAGAAGGGAATCGAGCCCGAGAAGCTGATGATCGCGCTCGAGGACGCCCTGCTCTCCGCCTACAAGAAGCAGCCCGGCTCTGCCAAGTACGCGCGCGTCGAAATGGACCGCGAGACGGCCGACTTCCGCGTGATCGAACTGATCATCCCCGAGCGCCTAGAGGCGCACCTGATCGTCGAGACGATCGACGAGGAAACGACTGTCGACCCAGAGACGGGTGAGATGCGCGAACCGGAGGACCCGGAAATCGACCCGGCCAAGTTCGCCGAATACCGCGACCAGATCGACGAACGCGACGTCACGCCCGACGACTTCGGGCGGATCGCGGCGCAGACCGCCAAGCAGGTGATCCTGCAGCGCATCCGCGAGGCCGAGCGCGACATGATGTACGAGGAGTACCGCGATCGCGTCGGCGAGCTGATCACGGGCATCGTGCAGCAGTCAGACTCGCGCTACACGCTCGTGCAGCTGCGCGAACGCGTCGAGGCGCTGCTACCGAAGTCCGAGCAGGTCGAGGGCGAGCGCTATGACCACTCCCAGCGGATCAAGGCCGTGATCAAGGAGGTCTCGCCGTCGACCAAGGGTCCGGCGATCATCGTCTCGCGACGCGACCCCGAGCTGATCAAGAAGCTGTTCGAGCTCGAGGTTCCGGAGATTGCCGACGGCCTCGTGGAGATCGCCAATGTCGCCCGCGAGCCCGGCTACCGCTCGAAGATCGCCGTGATCTCGCACACCGACGGCGTCGACCCGGTCGGTGCGTGCGTCGGTCCGCGTGGCTCGCGCGTGCGCATGGTCGTCTCCGAGCTGCGCGGCGAGAAGATCGACATCATCCCCTTCAACGACGAGCCCGCTCGCTTCGTCGCCAAGGCGCTCTCGCCGGCGCGCGTGCGCGAGGTGCTCGTCGATGACGACGCCAAGCAGGCGACGGTAATCGTGCCCGACGACCAGCTCTCGCTGGCGATCGGCCGCGAGGGCCAGAACGCGCGGCTGGCCGCGCGCCTGACCGGCTGGCGCGTGGACATCCGCTCGGAGACCGAGTTCGCGGCCGAGGAGGCCGAGCACGGCTACGAGGAGGAGGAGGTGCAGGGTCGCTGCGCCGCGGTCCTCTCAAACGGCCGGCGCTGTCCCAACGCGTCGCTGCCCAACTCGCGTTACTGCGGCATCGAGAGCCACCAGGCGCTGGCGAACATCGACAGCGACAACGTCGCCGACCTGAACGGTGGCGGAGGCTCGAGCAACGGCGCTCCGCCCGAGCCTGAAACGGCAGCCGAGGTCGCGGTCGAGGTGCCTGCCGAGGGGGCCGGAGAGGTCGTCGAGCAGAGTGTTCCCGACCAGGCCACGGAGACGGCCGCCGAGGAGCAGGCGACATAGCGGTTCACGTTCCCCGACGCCGTTGCGTCGGCTGTGGACGGATCGCGCCGAAGTCGGAGCTGCTGCGTATCGCGGCGGTGAACGCGGAAGCCGCGCGCCGCACGCACGCCGTCGCTGATCCGCTCGCGCGGATGCCCGGGCGTGGTGCCTATCTGTGCCGCGCCGGCGATGGCGCGCGCGCGGACGAGCGCTGCCTGCAACAGGCCGAGCAGCGCGGCGCGATTGCACGTGCCCTGCGCCGTTCGCTTCCCGGCGGGCTAGTGCTGAATGACTCCAAGCTCGTAGAATCGGTGAGTCGATGAGCAAGAAGCGCGTACATGAAATCGCCAAGGAGCAGGGCCTCTCCAGCAAGGAGCTGCTGGAGAAGCTGAAGGCTGCCGGTATCGAGGCCAAGGCGGCCGCTTCCTCCGTGGAGGAGGCGCTCGCGTTGAAGGCCCTCGGCGGCGGCGCTGCGCCGACGAGCAACGGCGCCGATCCGGCCGCAGCGAGCAAGGACGCTGCGCCCGCCAAGCCGGCGCCCGCGAAGGCAGACGCGCCGAAGGCAGCACCCGCCGCCGCCGCGCCGAGCGCGCCGAGCGCGGCAAAGACTCCGCCGGCGCCGAGCGCGCCCGCGCCGGCGGCCCCGGCGAAAGCAGCCGCGCCGACGGCCGCGAAGCCCACCGCCGCGGCGCCCGCGGCTCCGTCCGCATCAACTGCAACGGCGCCACCGAGTGCACCGGCCGCTCCAGGCGAGGCCGCGCCTGGTGCTCCCGCGGCCGGCCAGCCTGCCCCGGCAGGCGGCGATCGCGTGCGCCCGACGCGCGACTCACGCACGGGCGAGCGCACGCCGGGCGACGTCGGCCCGGGCGGCCGCCGTCGCGTCGTGATCGACTCGCAAGCCTCGCGCCGCCAGCAGGGCGGCCCGGCCAACCAGCCCCAGCGGCGCCCGCGCCGCGGTCGGCGCCGTCGCGGCACCTACGACGAGACGATTGCGCCGATCGACAACGCGGCGATGGAGGCGACGGATGACATCCGCGTCAACTCGGGCTCGACGGTCAAGGACGTGGCTGAGTACCTCGGCGTGGCGGTGCCGGAGATCATCAAGAAGCTGATGACGCTCGGCGAGATGGCGACGCTCACGCAGACGCTCTCAGACGAGGCGATCCAGGTGCTCGCGGACGAGTTCGAAAAGAAGATCGAAATCGTCCACGCGGCGGACGACGTCGAGGTCGAGCCGACCTTCCAGGACGCTGAGGAGGACATGGTCGAACGCCCGCCGGTGGTCACGATCATGGGCCACGTCGACCACGGCAAGACATCGTTGCTGGACGCGATCCGCACGACGGAGGTCGCGGCGGGCGAGGCGGGTGGCATCACCCAGCACATCGGCGCCTACCAGGTGCACCACGGCGAGAAGGAGATCACGTTCCTCGATACGCCGGGCCACGAGGCGTTCACGGCGATGCGCGCCCGCGGCGCGAGCGTGACGGATCTCGCGGTGATCGTGGTGGCGGCCGACGACGGCGTCAAGCCGCAGACCGAGGAGGCGATCGACCACGCGCGCGCGGCCGAGGTGCCGATCATCGTCGCGGTCAACAAGATCGACAAGGAGGGCGCGCAGCCGGAGCGCGTGCGCACGGAGATGACCCAGCACGGTCTGCAGCCGGCGGAGTGGGGCGGGGAGATCGAGTTCGTCAACGTCAGCGCGAAGACCCACCAGGGCCTCGACGGGCTGCTCGACACGATTCAGGTCGTCACGGACCTCGAGGAGCTGAAGGCCAACAGCAAAGCGGAGGCGTCGGGCACGGTGATCGAGTCAAAGCTCGACCCCGGGCGCGGACCGGTCGTCACGGTCTTGATCCAGCGCGGCACGCTGCGCGTCTCGGACGCGCTCGTGGCGGGCGCTCACTTCGGGCGCGTGCGCGCGATGCACGACTTCATGGGCACCAAGCTCAAGCGCGCGACGCCGGGCCAGCCGGTCGAGGTACTCGGCTTTGACGGCGTGCCGGAGGCGGGTGAGATCGTGCGCGTGGTCGAGAATGAGCGCCGCGCGCGCCAGCTCGCAGGCGAGCGCGCGAACCGCCTGAAGACGGAGGCGCTTGCGCGCCGCTCGGGTCGTAAGGTCTCACTCGAGGACGTCTTCAAGCTCGCCCAGGAGGGCACGGTCAAGGAGCTCAGCCTCGTCGTCAAGGCCGACGTGGCCGGCTCGCTTGAGGCACTCGAGGATGAGATCGCCAAGCTCCCGCAGCAGGAGGTCGCGGTCAACATCATTCACCGCGGCGTCGGCGGGATCAACGAGTCCGACGTGATGCTCGCGGCGGCCTCGGAGGGCGTGATCCTCGCGTTCAACGTGCGCCCGGTCGGAGACGCGCGCCAGATCGCCGATCGCGAGGGCGTGGAGATCCGCTCCTACGCGGTGATCTACCGCGCGATCGACGAGCTGCGCGCGGCGATGCAGGGGATGCTCGAGCCGGCAGAGGTCGAGACGGCACTCGGCCAGGCCGAGGTTCGCCAGCTGTTCCGTGCTTCGAAAATTGGCGTCATCGCGGGCTCGTTCGTCACCGAGGGCAAGGTCACGCGCGGGGCCAAAGCGCGCGTCGTGCGCGAGGGCACGGTCATCTACGACACGACGATCGAGAGCCTGCGCCGCTTCAACGACGACGCGCGCGAGGTCACAAGCGGCTTCGAGTGCGGCATCGTGCTCGCGAACTTCCAGGACCTGCGCGAGGGCGACGTGCTCGAGACCTACGAGACGCGCCTGCAGGAACGCGAGCTCTCGGCCTAGGCAGCCGGCTCGCCCAGGCACGGGCGCCGAGTGCGGCACCATGGATTGCGCGCCGCTCGCTCGGCGTGAGAGAAATCGGTCAGCGCTTCTTCGCGGCAGAGGTAGGTGAGTAGGATGAGCACAGGACGCATGCGTCGAGTGGACGAGGCGATTCGCCAAGTGATTGGCGACACAGTCGCAGGCGGTTTGAAGGACCCAAGGGTGGGATTCACAACGGTGACCGACGTCAGGACAAGCCCCGATCTGCGCCATGCGCGCGTCTATGTGAGCGTGCTCGGTGAGGACGGCGGACCGTCCGAGCCCGAGCAGCGCGAGGCGACGCTCGCGGGTCTGCGCCACGCTCACGGGTTCCTCCAAGGTCGCGTCGCGGCCGAGCTGCGCCTGAAGCGCACGCCGGCGCTCGAGTTCGCCTACGACGACACGACCGATCGGGCGCTGCGTGTCGAGCAGATACTCGACGAGATCGGCCCGGCGTGAGCGGCGTGCATACGGTGGCGAGCACACGCGAGCAGGTGCTCGCGCGAATCCGCGACGACGAGCACTTCACGCTGGCCACGCACGAGCACCCCGACGGCGACGCGCTCGGCTCGCTCGTGGCGATGCAGGAGCTGTTGCAGTCGCTCGGCAAGGACTCGGTCATGTACGTCTCCCCGGATGACCTGCCGCTGCCGGAGGAGTACCAGGTGTTCGTGCTCGACGCGGCGATCCATGCGCCGCCACCGGACATCGCCGAGCGCACGGTCGTGTTCCTGGACTGCGGCAACATCGACCGCAACTCGGCGGCGGTGCTGCGCGACGGCGCACACCTCTTGAACATCGACCACCACCACGACAACACGCGCTTTGGCACGCTCAACCACGTCGTGCCGGGGGCCTCGTGCACGGCGGAGATCGTGTGGGACCTGATGCACGGCCTGGAGCAGCAGCCGACGCCGGTCGCGGCGCAGGCGCTGTACATCGGGCTGATCACGGACACGGGGCGCTTCATGTACGAGAACACGGGCCCGCGCGCGCACGTGATGGCGGCGGAGCTGATCGAAGCGGGCGTCGACGTGGCCGACGTGTACCGCCGGCTGTACGAGGAGATGCCGGTACAGAAGTTGACGCTGATGGCGCTCGCGCTCGGGCAGCTGCAGCGCTTCGACGACGGCGAGCTGACGTTGGCGGCGCTGAGCGCCGAGGACTTCGAGCGGATCGAGGCCGAGGAACACTACTCAGAGGGAATCGTCAACCAGCTGCGCGCGGTACAGGGGACGAAGGTCGCCGTGTTCGTGCGCGAGTTGACCGGCGCCGAGCGCCGCGGTCTGCGCAAAGTCTCGCTGCGGGCGACTGACGATGACGTCGACGTCTCGGCGATCGCGCGCGAACAGGGGGGAGGCGGACACCGTCGCGCGGCGGGCTTCTCGACGACGCTCGACCTCGACGAGCTGATCGCGTTCCTGCGCCCGGCGGTGGCGGCCCAGCTGCACGCCACCTCCGACGGACACGCGGCGCCGACACTCGCCTGAGCGGCGCGGGCGACTCCGCGCAGCTCCTACTCCATATTTTTTTTGATGATGATCAGATGATGGACGGCGTGCTGCTGATCGACAAGCCGGCCGGGATCACCTCGCACGACGTCGTCGCAAGGGTTCGCCGTGCGTATGCAGGCGCGCGCACGGGTCACGCGGGCACGCTCGACCCGTTTGCGACGGGGCTGCTACTCGTGCTCGTCGGGCGCGCGACGAAGTCCCAGGATCGTCTGATGGCGCTGCCCAAGCGCTACGAGACGGTCACCCAGCTCGGCGCCGTCTCAAGCACGGGCGACACGGAGGGCGAGGTCACCGAAACGGGGCGTCTGCCGCCCAATCCGCCGCAGCTGCCGACGGGCGAGCTACGCCAGCGTCCGCCGGTCTACTCGGCGGTGAAGATCAAAGGCGAGCGCGCGTACAAGCGCGCGCGGCGCGGCGAGCAGATCGAGATGCCTGAGCGGATCGTCACGGTTTACAGCTTCGAGCAGAGCTGGCGCGAACCCGACGCCGAGCATCCTGGTCTCGAGCGCGCGGGCTATGAGATCGAATGCGGCTCGGGCACGTATGTGCGCTCGCTGATCGCCGACCTCGGCGACGCCTACTGCCTGGAGCTTAGGCGCACGGCGATCGGACCGTTCAGGGTGCAGGATGCGGTGCTCCCGCCGCAGCGCGGCGAGAGCTGGGACGAGACGAGCTTGATCGAGCTCGATCGCGCGCTGGCCATGCTGCCGGCGGGCAGGGCGCACTAGGCTTTGCTGCTGTGAAGGTCACCCGCCTGCCGGACGTGGAGCGCAGCGAGGGACGCAGCGTGGCGGTCGGCACGTTCGACGGCGTGCACCTCGGCCACCGCGAGGTGATCGCGGGCTCTGACACGGTGCTCACGTTCGACCCGCACCCGGTGTCGGTGGTCGCGCCCCAGCACACACCGAAGCTACTGACGACGCCGGCGCGCAAGGCCGAGCTGATCGCCTCGCTCGGCGTGGCGGAGATGGTCGTGATCCCGTTCGACGCCGGCTTCGCCCAGCGCTCGGCGGCGGATTTCGTCGAGGACGTGTTGATCGGCGCGCTCGGTGCCACGCGCGTGGCGATCGGCGAGAACTTCCGCTTCGGGCACAAGGCGCAGGGCGACTCGCGCCTGTTGCAGGCCGACGAGCGCTTCTCGACGACCGTGCACCCGCTGCTCGAGGTCGACGGCGAGATCGTCTCCTCGAGCCACATCCGCGGGCTCGTGCTGGCGGGGGACCTCGCCGAAGCCAATCGCCTGCTCGGCGCGCGCTTCCAGCTCTGCGGCGAGGTCACGCACGGCGACGAGCGCGGGCGCGAGCTGGGCTTTCCCACAGCCAACCTCGTGCCTGACGATGACTTCGCCTGCCCCGGGCACGGCGTGTACGCCTGCATCGCAAGCGTCGTTGGTGCTGACGGTTCGCTCGGTGCGGGCGGAGTCGCGGCGGCGGTCTCGATCGGCGTGCGCCCAACCTTCCAGACCGGCCGCGGCGAGCTGATCGAGGCCTACCTGCTCGACTTCGACGCTGACCTGTATGGGCAGTCGCTGTGCCTCGACTTCCTCGTGCGCCTGCGCGGCGAGCGGCGCTTCGACACGGCCGAGGCGCTCGTCGAGCAGATGCACCGCGACGTCGAGCAGACGCGCGAGCTGGTCGCCGCTGAGGCGAGCGGCGCCGAGCGCGTCGCAGGCGATTGACGGCCGGTCGGGCGACTACCCGTCTGCTACCTTGTCTCGGTCCATGACCGCGATAACCACAGAGCGCAAGCGCGAGATCGCAGCGAAGTTCGGCTCAAGTGAGCAGGACACCGGCGCGACCGAGGTCCAGATCGCGCTGCTCACCGAGCGGATCAACCACCTGACCGAGCACCTGCGCGCGCAGAAGAAAGACCACCACTCGCGCCGCGGCCTCTTGATGCTCGTCGGCCGCCGCCGCCGCTTCCTCGACTACCTGCAGAAAAAGGACCTGGACGGGTACCGCGCGCTGATCAAAGAGCTCGGTCTGAGGAAGTAATTCGCCGTGAGCGTTCTCGCTCCCGGCACGCCGGTCCCGCAATTCACGCTCGCCCGCGAAGATCGCTCGCCGTTCACGCAGGACGACCTCAAGGGCCGCTACACGGTTCTCGTCTTCTATCCGTTCGCCTTCAGTCCCGTCTGCACCGACCAGTTTCAGCAGTATGAGGGCGCGCTGGGCGACTTCGCCGAGCGTGGCGTGACGCTCTACGGCGTCTCCTGCGACGCGAGCGAGTCGCAGAAGGCCTTCAGGGAGAAGCTCGGCGTCTCGATCGAGCAGCTCTCGGACTTCGAGCCCAAGGGCGCCACGTGCGCGGCCTTCGGCGTGCTGCACCCCGGCGGTTTCGCTGAGCGGGCGCTCGTGATCGTTGACCCCGACGGCGTCGTGGGCTGGAGCTTCCAGGCCGCCTCGCCCGGCGAGATGCCCGCGCTGAAGCTGCTGCGCGAAGGCGTCCAGGGCGCTCTCGGCGACGACTAGCGCGCCGCCCCGGTTCGCTAAGCTCGTTGGGTTCGGAATCGAGAAATAGAAAAAGCGGCCGCCGACCGACGGGCGGTACAGGAAGGTAGTGAATATGAGTGGTGATGGAATTACGCGGGTCTCCGTGGAGATTTCCGGCAGCGAGATCTCGTTTGAGACCGGCAGGATGGCCAAGCAGGCCTCCGGCGCCGTCGTCGTCCGCCACGGCGACACGATGGTCCTCTGCACAGCAGTTGCAGGCAGCCTCCGCGACGTGGACTTTCTCCCCTTGACGGTCGACGTCGAGGAGCGCATGTACGCAGCCGGCAAAATCCCCGGCTCGTTCTTCAAGCGCGAGGGCCGTCCGGGCGAGAAGGGCACGCTCACGGCGCGCATGATCGACCGGCCGATTCGCCCGCTGTTCCCCAAGGAATGGCGCTATGACACCCAGCTGGTGGCGATCCCGCTCTCGATCGACCACGAGCACCCCTACGACATCCTTGCGATGAACGGCGCCTCGGCGGCACTGATGATCTCCGACATCCCGCTGCCGACGCCCGTCGGCGCCGTGCGGATCGGCAAGGTCGACGGCAACTTCGTCGTCAACCCGAACGAGCCGGACCTACTCGCAGATGCAGAGAATCCCTCGGACCTCGACCTGATCGTCGCCGGCACCGAGGAGGCCATCTTGATGGTCGAGGCCGGCGCCAACGAGATCCCCGAGGCCGAGATCCTCGACGCGCTCGACATCGCCCACGCCGAGATCAAGAAGCTCTGCGCGATGCAGCGCGACCTCGCAGCCAAAGTCGGCAAGGAGAAGAAAGTCTTCGAGACGATCGCCGTCGACGAGAAGCTGCTCGAGCAGATCCGCTCCTCGCACGGCAAGGCGCTCGACGACGCCACGCAGGTCGAGGACAAGCTCGAGCGCCAAGACGCGACGAAGGCCGTCGAGGCCGAGATCATCGAGCAGTACGGCCCGAGCGCGCCGGAGGGCGCCTCTGAGGACCAGCTCGTAGCCGCCAAGCAGCAGCGCGCGGCCGCGCAGATGGCCTTCGACAAGCTCGAGAAGTCGATCATCCGCGAGCGCATCGCGGTCAACAAGAAGCGCCCCGACGGGCGCTCGGAGAACGAGATCCGCGACATCTCGATCGAGGTCGGCGTGACGCCGCGCACCCACGGCTCGGCGCTGTTCACGCGTGGGCAGACCCAGGCACTGAGCGTCGTCGCGATGGGCACTCTGAAGGAGGAGATGCGCATCGACACGCTGGGCCTGGAGACGAAAAAGTACTACTGGCACCACTACAACTTCCCGCCGTTCTCGGTCGGGGAGGCCGGTCGCATGGGCGGCGTCAAGCGCCGTGACATCGGCCACGGCGCGCTCGCCGAGCGGGCGCTCGCGCCGATGGTGCCCTCGATCGAGGAGTTCCCCTACTCGATCCGCGTCGTCTCGGACATCCTCGAGTCAAACGGCTCCTCCTCGATGGCCTCGGTCTGCGGATCCTCGCTGTCGCTGATGGACGCGGGCGTGCCGATCAAGCGCCCCGTCGCCGGAATCGCGATGGGCCTGATCAAAGAGGGTGATGACTACGTCGTGCTGACCGACATCGCCGGCGTCGAGGACCACCTCGGCGACATGGACTTCAAGGTCGCCGGCACCGAGCGTGGCATCACGGCGCTGCAGATGGACATCAAGATCACCGGCGTGACCTTCGAGATCCTGCGCGACGCGCTCGCCCAGGCCAAAGAGGCGCGCACGTTCATCCTCGGCAAGATGGCCGACACGATCAAGACCCCGCGCGAGCAGCTTTCGCAGTTCGCGCCGCGCATCCAGACGATCCAGATCGACCCCTCGCAGATCGGCCTCTTGATCGGCAAGGGCGGCGAAACGATTCGCGGCCTGGCCGACGAGTTCGAATCGCAGATCGACGTCAACGACGACGGCCAGGTGCTGATCTACTCGGCCAACGGCGAACTCGGCGATGCGCTCGTTGAGCGCGTGCGCGTGATGATGAAGGAGGTCGAGGTCGGCGACGAGTACGTCGGCAAGGTCGTCAAGACGACCACCTTCGGCGCCTTCATCGAGCTCTCCAAGGGCACCGACGGCCTCTTGCACATCTCTAACGTCTCGCCGGGCAAACGCGTCGACACGGTCGAGGACGTGCTCAACAAAGGCGATGAGATCAACGTGCGCGTGGTAGAGGTCGACCGCGAGCGTGGGCGTATCGGCCTGCGCCTCGCCGATGACCCGGACATCGCCGGCAAGTCGGTCGAGGAACTCGCAGGCGTCGGCACCGGCGGCGGCGGCGGAGGCGGCTCGCGTCCCTCACGCGACGGCGGCGGGCGTAACGGGCGCTCTGACCGAGGCCCGCGCGGACCGCGTCGCGAGGGTGAGCGTGGATCTGGTCGGCCGCGCCGCGACCGCGACTGAGGGTCCGCTGCACCCAGAGCATCAGATAACCACGCTGGACTCCGGCGTGCGGGTGGTGACCGAGCGCATGCCGAGCGTGCGCTCGGTCGCGCTCGGCTTCTGGATCGGCGCCGGCTCGGCCTCCGAGCACGACGGCGAGGCCGGTATCTCACACCTGCTCGAGCACATGCTGTTCCGCGGGACCGAGAGCTTCGGCTCGGAGGAGATCGACCAGATCTTCGACGCGATGGGCGCGGAGATCAACGCCGGCACCGACAAGGAAGCGACTTCGCTCTACACGCGCGTGCTCGACCGCCATCTCGAGCGTGCCTTCGAGGTGATGGGCGAGATGGTCTTCCAGCCGCGCTTCGGCGAGCTCGAGACCGAGCGCGAGGTCGTGCTCGAGGAGATCGCGATGTACGAAGACGACCCGCAGGAGAAGGTCTTCGACGTGCTCGGCGAGGCCGTCTTCGGCTCGCACCCGCTCGGGCGCGCCGTGATCGGCACCGCGCAGGTGGTCGGCTCGGTCACGCTTGAGCAGCTCGCCGCCTTCCACGCCTCGCGCTATGACCCACGCGAGATCGTGATCGCGGCAGCCGGCTCGATCGAGCACGACGCGCTCGTGCAGCTCGCCTCTTCGCTGCCGATCGATGCGCCCGCCGGCAACGGCGCCGCGACCGATGGGGCGGGGGAGAGCGCGAGCACGTCCGCTAACGGCCACGAGGAGCCCGGTGACCCCGAGTTCTCCCGGCGCGTGCACTTCTCAGAGAAAGACACCGAGCAGTACCACCTGTGCCTCGGCGGGGCCGGCCTCGGTCGCGAGGACGAGCGCCGCTTCGCCTTGCGCGTGCTCGAAGGCGTGCTCGGTGCGACCTCCTCATCGCGCCTCTTCCAGGAGGTGCGCGAGCGGCGCGGGCTGGCCTACTCGGTCTTCTCCTTCTCCAACATGTACGCGCACACCGGCGAGATCGGTCTTTACGTCGGCACGCGCCCGGACAACCTCGAGCAGGCACTCGCCGTGATCGCGACAGAGCTGCAGCGCTGTGTCGAGCGCCCGGCCGACGAGCAGGAGCTGACCCGCTCGCGCGAGAACCTCAAGGGGCGCGTCGTGCTCTCGATGGAGTCGACGGCTGCGCGCATGGGCCACCTCGGCGCTTCCCTCCTGCACGACATGCCGATCCTCTCGGTCGATGAGGTGATCGAGCGGATCGACGCCGTCTCGCTGTCCGATCTCGAACCGCTTGCCGGCGAGCTGTTCGCACCCGATCGCCTATCCGTGGCCTGCGTCGGCCCGGATCGCAAGATCTTCGACGCCGCGATTGTGCCGCTCGGAGTGAGCGCCGAGGGCGCTGCTCCCGCCCAGGCCGCCGCGCAGGGAGCGGCCTCGTGATCCGCGTCGCCGTCGCCGGTGCCGCCGGGCGCATGGGCGAGACCGTCTGCCACGCCGTCGAGGGCGCCGAGGACATGCAGCTCGTCGGGCGCGCCGACCCACGGCTGGCGATCGGCCTCTCCGACGTACTCGGCGACAGCGATGCCGCCGTCGAGGTCGTCGTCGACTTCACCCAGCCCGAAACGGCGCTCGAAAACGCGCTGGCCTGTATCGAAGCGGGCGTCCACGTCGTGCTCGGCACGACCGGCTTCGATCTCGCCGCCCTGCGCGAGGCGGCCTTCGCACAGGCCGAGCCGCGCGCCAATGTGCTCGTCGCGCCCAACTTCGCGATCGGCGCCGTGCTGATGATGCGCTTCGCCACGGAGGCCGCTAAGCACATGGCCAAGGCCGAGATCATCGAGCTGCACCACGACCGCAAGCTCGACGCGCCCAGCGGCACGGCCGCGCGCACGGCCGAGCTGATGGCCGGTGCCAGCGGCGAGCAGGCGCCGCCGATTCACTCCGTGCGGCTTCCTGGGCTTGTCGCCAACCAGGAAGTGATCCTGGGGGATCTTGCGCAGACGTTGACCATTCGGCACGACACGATTGGGCGGGAGTCGTTTATGCCGGGGGTGCTGCTGGGGGTGCGGAACGTTGCGATGCTGCCGGAGCCGCTTGTCGTCGGGCTCGAGAGCCTGCTGTTTTGAGGCCGCCCGCTCTGCTCGTGAAATACTGGTGGCATGGCTGAGCTAGGCGCAACCTTGACCGCGATCGTCACTCCCTTCGACGAAGGGACGCTAGAGGTCGACGAGGCGGCGTTCGTGGCGCTGATGCATCATTTGGCCGAGCACGGCTCGGACGGGTTCGTCGTCGCGGGGACGACGGGCGAGGCTTCGACGATGTCTGATGAGGAGCAGTTGCGGCTGATTGAGCTCGCGCTGGCTGAGCGCCCCGAGGGCACGACGATCGTTGCCGGCACGGGGACGAACGACACGCGCGAGGTCGTGTACCTGACCGAACGCGCAACCGAGCTCGGCGTCGACGGCACGCTGATCGTGACGCCCTATTACAACAAGCCCAGCCGGCTCGGCATCACGCGCCACTACGAAACGGTCGCCAAGGCGACGGACAAGCCGATCCTGCTCTACAACATCCCCGGACGCACGGCTACGAACATGCCGCCGGACCTGCTTGCCGAGCTCGCCCAGATCGAGCACATCGATGGCGTCAAGCAGGCCAACGGCGAGGAGCTGCAGCTGATCGATGGAATGGACCTGTACGCCGGTGACGACAGCCTGTTCGCGCGTACGCTCGACCTCGGCGGCGCCGGCGGCATCCTTGTCGCCAGCCACTTCGTCGGCGAGCAGATGCGCCGGATGGTCGAGGAGCCGCAGAGCCGCGCCGAGATCGACGCCTCGCTGCGCGATGTCTACTCGACGCTGTTCATGACGGCCAGCCCGACCTGCACGAAGGCGGCGCTAAACCTGCTCGGCTTCCATGCCGGTGGCCTGCGGCTGCCGCTCGTGCCGGCCACCGAGGAGGAGCTCGCGGTCGTGCGCGCGCTGCTCGTGCGCCACGGTCTGCTCGCAGACGAGGACCAGACGCAACACGCCGGGGCCGGAGCGCCCTCGGCGCAGGCGCATACCGCGTGAGCAAGGTACGCGTCCTACCGCTCGGAGGCCTGGGCGAGATCGGCAAGAACATGACCGTCGTCGAACACGACGGTCGCATCGTCGTCGTCGATGTCGGACTGCGCTTCCCGACGCCCGAGATGGTCGGCATCGACCTCGTGCTACCCGACTTCTCCTATCTGCGTGAGCGCGCCAAGGACATCGAGGCGATCGTCGTCACGCACGGCCACGAGGACCACCTCGGCGCGCTCCCGTGGGTGCTGCGCGAGCTCGGCGCCACGCAGATGCCGCCCGTCTACGGCGGCGCGCTGACGATCGCGATGGCCCGCTCCAAGCTCGACGAGCACAAGCTCAAGGAGGTCGAGCTGAACGAGATCGAGGACGGCGAAGAGCTCGAGCTCGGCCCGTTCACGCTCGAGCTGGTGCACATGACCCACTCGATCCCTGACGCCAGCGCCGTGGCGCTCGGCACCGAGCTCGGCACGGTGCTCGTGACCGGCGACTACAAGTTCGACCAGACCCCCGTCGACGGCCCGCCGGCCGACGTCTCGCGCCTGGCCGAGCTCGGCCGCGAGGGCGTGCTGCTGCTGTGCGGCGATTCGACTAACGTCGACCGCGACGGCTTCTCGCCGTCGGAGTCCGTCGTCGGCCCGCATCTCGAGGAGACCTTCGCGCGCTGTGAGGGGCGCATCGTCGTGACGAGCTTCGCCTCGAACATCCACCGCGTGCAGCAGGTCGTCGACGCCGCCGCCGCGCTCGACCGCAAGGTCTCGCTGGTCGGGCGCTCGATGCGCAAGAACGTCGGCATCGGGCGCACGCTCGGACACATCGAGGTACCCGACGGGATGCTCGTCGGGCCGCGCGAGATCAACGACTTCCCCGACGAGCGCGTCGTGATCATCTCGACCGGGTCCCAGGGCGAGCCGCTCTCGGCGCTGCGCCGGATGGCCTACCGCGACCACCGTCAGGTCGAACTGCGCGAGGGCGACACGGTCGTCTTCAGCGCCACGCCGATCCCGGGCAACGAGCGTGCCGTGAACGAGACGATCGACCGGCTCTACCACATCGGTTGCGACGTGGTCACCCCGCGCGACGCGCCCGTGCACGCCTCCGGGCACGGCTACGCCGAGGAGATCAAGCTGATGCTCAACCTCGTCAAGCCGCGCTACGTGATGCCCTTCCACGGCGATTTCAAGCGCCTGCGCCTGCACGCCCAGCTGGCTGAGGCCGTCGGCATCGCGCCCGAGAACACCTACCAGGGCGAGAACGGCCTGCCGCTCGAGATCGACGAGCGCGGCGCCCGCTTCGGCTCACCGGAGCAGTCGGGGATGATCTTCGTCGACGGCGTCGAGATCGGCGAGATGGCCGACGTCGCGCTGCGCGACCGGCGCATGCTCTCAGCCGACGGCATCTTCATCATCGTCGTCACGATCGCCGAGCAGGACGGGCGCTCGATGGCCGACCCCGAGGTGATCTTCCGTGGCGTGCCGTTCCTCGACGAAGCCGACGAGCTGATCGAGGAGATCCGCAGCACCGTCGAGGACACGATCGAACGCGCCGCCAAGGACCGCATCACCGAGACCGACGTCGTGCAGGACATGCTCCACGACGACATGGCGAAGCTAGTCTATGACCGCCTCAAGCGACGGCCGATGGTGCTGCCCGTCGTCGTCGAGGTCTGAGCCGCGGCCGCTGCCGCGCTCGGCCGCGTCGTTCGCGCCACCGGTCTGCTCGGCGGTCGGCAGCTTGACGACGAAGCGTGCGCCCGTGCCCTCGGTCGGGGACTCGAGCGTGACGCTGCCACCGTGTGTGATCGCGACGGCCTTGACGATCGCCAGGCCGAGGCCGAAGGAGCCGCCGCGGTCGCCGGCGCCGCGTACGAAGCGCTCGAACAGTGTCGGCGCGAGCTCCGGTGGAACACCGGGGCCGTTGTCCTCGACGATCAGCGTCGCCTGACCGTCGGCGGCGTTCGTGGAGACGCGGATGCGCGAGCCCGGGGGCGTGTGGCGGAGCGCGTTCTCGAGCAGGTTGATCGTTAGGCGATGGACCTCGTCGCGCGCCGCCTCAACGACGGCGGGATGCACATCGAGCACGATCTCGTGCTGCTCAGAGACCGGGCCGAGCTCGCCGGCCGCCTCGACGGCGATCTGCGCGAGGTCACACGGCTCGCGCGGAACGACGCGACCGACGTCGGTGCGCGCGAGCAGCAAGAGGTCGGCGACCAGGCGACGCATGCGCTGTGAGGAGCGCAGCGCCGAGCGCGCTGCTTCGCCCTCGTCGCCGTGCAGAGATTCGGCGAGCAGCTCAAGGTTTGCGAGCACGCTCGTCAGTGGCGTGCGCAGCTCGTGCGAGGCGTCCGCGACGAAGCGCCGCTGGCGGGCGAGCATCGACTCGGTCTCGCCGCGCGCCGCGTCGAGCTCGCGGAGCATGCCCTCGAGCGTGCGCGAGAGCTCGGCCACCTCGTCATCGGCCGGCGGCTGGGGAACGGTCAGCGAGGGGTCGCGCGTGCGCGCGATCGCGTCCGCTGCCCTCGTCAGCGCGGCGATCGGCGACATCGCGCGGCGCGCGATCGCCATCCCCGCGAGCAGCGCCAGCCCCGAGCCGGCGAGCACGCCGAACAGCAGGAACAGCTCGACGCGTGCGACCGTCGCCTCGGTGTCTGAGATCTTGCGCCCGTATTGGATGATCACTTGGCCGATCGGCTCGTCGTTGTTGGCCAGGCGCACGATGCCGGCGACGCTCATCGTGCGATAGCCGTGCACCGTCTTCAGCCCCGGGCTCGGCGTCCCCAGCGACGGCGCCTTCGCCGGTTCCTGTGAGATCACGCTGCCACCGAGCGTGAAGATGCGCACGATCGCGTGGTCGCCCGGGCCGGCATAGGCGGCCAGCGCTGGCGTGATCGTGATCGCGCGCCGCGCGTTGCCGGGGGAGGCTTTGATGTTCAGCTGCACCGGCAGCTCATTCGCCGTGTCTTTGACCTGGCGGTTGAAGTCCGAGCGGATCCGGTGGACCGTGAACGAGCCGATCGCCACGGCGAAGGCGCACAGGATCACGAACGTCAAGAGCGCCGAGACGCCCGCCAGGCGCACGCGGATCGGCAGCCGGTCAAAGCCGGCCGAGACGCGCTCTACGGTGCGGCGCAGCGCATTCGCGAACTTATGCGCGAAGGACGTAGCCGGCTCCCCTGATCGTGTGCAGGAGGCGCGGCTCCCCCTCGGCCTCGAGCTTGCGGCGCAGGTTTGAGACGAATACCTCGATCGTGTTGGTCGTCGAGAATGGGTCATAGCCCCACACCTCGTCGAGCAGCCGCTGGCGCGAGATCACGATTCGCTCGTTGCGCATCAGGTACTCGAGCAGCTCGAACTCGCGCTGGGTCAGGTCGACGGAGCGCTCGCCGCGGACGACCTCGTGCGTGTCGACGTTGAGCGACAGGTCCCCGACGCGCAACGGCGCCGAGCCGCGCGGGGGACGGCGCCGCAAAAGCGCGCGCATCCGCGCGAGCAGCTCCTGGCGCTCGAACGGCTTGACCAGGTAGTCGTCGGCGCCCGCGTCGAGACCCTCTACGCGCGACTCAAGCGCGTCGCGCGCCGTCAGGATCAGGATCGGCACGTCGTCCTCGGCGCGTAGCGTCTTGGCGACCTCGACGCCGTCAAGGCCGGGCAGGCCGAGGTCAAGGATCACGAGGTCCGGGGCGAACGAGCGCCCGTTTTCCAGGGCGCTCGGCCCGTCGGGGGCGGCACGTACCTCGTATCCCTCCATTCGCAGGGAGCGCTGGAGCGCTTGGGCTATGTCCTCGTCATCCTCGACGACCAGGACTCTGGGTGCGCGGGAGAAGTCGTTCATCGTCTTTATGTATCGACGGGCACTAAAGCGATGGTAAGGCCAAAGCGCGACGATGCTAAGCGCGGTGGGGAGGTTCCGGCGGCTCGACGTCGAAGTTGCGCGGGTATGCCCAGCACACGCAAGCGCGCCCCTGCGCGCTCCTCGCGCGGTCGTTCGAGCTCACGCGCCAAGACGCGCACGCGCGCGAGCACCCGCCGCGCCACGCGCGGGCGCGGCCTGCCGCTGCTCGGATCGTTGCTGCCGCAGCGCTTCAGCGGCTTCGCTCCGCTCGAGCAGCGCGGGCGCGACGTGCTCGGCCTGGCGCTCGTCGCCGTCGGCGTGTTCATGGGCTTTGTGCTGTGGGGCGATTGGGATGGAGGCGGCGCCGGGCATGGTCTGGCGGTCGCGTTCGGCTGGACGCTTGGCCGCGCGCGTGTGCTCGTGCCGCTCGCGCTCGTCGGTGCCGGCGGCACGCTCTTGCTGCGCGAAGTGCTGCCGGCCGGGCGCCCGCTGCTGCGCGACCCGCGCACGATCGGCGCGATCTGCCTGTTCGCCGGGATCACGCTCGCGCTCGCCGCCGGCACCTTTGGCATCAGCTCGAGTGCGCACACGACCGAAACGGCATGGAGCTCGGCCTTCATGCAGTCCCACGGCGGCGTGCTCGGCGCCGCGCTGTTCCAGCTCGCCCATCGCCTCGTGCAGGACGTCGGCGTGGACATCCTCGTCGTCTTCCTGCTGCTCGTCGGCACGATCCTCGTGACGGGCGCCTCGCTCGGCGGCACGCTGCGCGCGACCGGCAGCGGCGTGGCCGAAACAACGCGGATGATGCGCTCGCTCTCCGAACGCCACCTAGCCCACGGTGCCGAGGGCGAAACGGGCGAGCACGACGACCAAGACACTTCACCGGAAGGCTTTGACCTGAACGAGTTCGCCGACAGCTCCTTCGTGCAGCCGCCCGACCCGCAGGGGCACGAGCTGGTCGTGCGCGCCACGCACGTCGAGGGGCCCGCGCAGGAGCGCTCCGACGAGCGCGACGCGGCCGACACCCCGGCCGCTTCGGGCGATGGGGTCGCCGCAGGGGAGTCGGGCGTGGGGCAGAGCCTCGTGTCCGACGCGGAGCTCGCGCCCGCCGACGCCAGCGACCTCGACGAGCAGGTCAGCGGCGTGGCGCGCACCGACGCCGAGACGCTGACGCCGCAGGGTCGCCTGCGCGACGTCGTCACCGACGACCCCGACTTCGTCTGGCACATGCCCGACGCGAGCAAGCTGTTGACGCGCTCGACCGGCGAGCAGACGCGCCCCGACACGGCCGGGCAGGCGCAGACTGCGAGCAGCCTGGTCGAGGCGCTCGGGCACTTCGGCGTGCAGGCAAAGGTGATCGGCACGGTCGCCGGGCCGCACATCACTCGCTATGAGCTGCGCCTGGCGCCGGGCACGAAGGTCGCCAAGGTCGCGCAGCTGAAGGACGATCTCGCCTACGCGCTGGCCGCCACCGACATCCGCATCCTCGCGCCGATCCCCGGCAAGCAGGCCGTCGGCGTCGAGGTCCCCAACCTGCACCGGCGGATCGTCCGCCTCGGCGACGTCTTCCAGGAGCCGCCGAAGGACTGGTCGCCGCTGACGGTGTGGCTCGGCAAGGACGTCGCCGGCAAGGCGATCGGCGCGGACCTCGCGAAGATGCCGCACCTGCTCGTCGCGGGCACCACGGGTGCCGGCAAGTCGGGCGCAATCAACGCGATGCTCTCGAGCGTGCTGTTGCGCGCGAGCCCGCACGAGGTGCGCCTCGTGCTGGTCGACCCAAAGCAGGTCGAGCTCAACCACTACGAGTCGATCCCGCACCTCTTGACGCCCGTGATCACGAGCCCACGGATGGCGGCCAACGCGCTGCAGAACCTCGTCAAGGAGATGGAGACTCGCTACGGGATCATGTCGATGTCGCGCACGCGCAGCCTGATCGAGCTGAACAAATCGCGTGCCAAGCGCAGCGAAGCGCCGCTGCCCTACATCCTCTGCGTGATCGACGAGCTCGCCGATTTGATGATGGTCGCGCCGGCTGACGTGGAGGACTCGATCATCCGCCTCGCGCAGAAGGCCCGCGCGGTCGGCATCCACCTCGTGCTCGCCACGCAGAGCCCGCGCGTGGACGTGATCACAGGCATGATCAAGGCCAACGTGCCTTCACGGATCGCCTTCTCGGTCTCCAGTCAGACCGACTCGCGCGTGATCCTCGATCAGAACGGCGCCGAGTCGCTGCTCGGCCAGGGCGACATGCTGTTCAGCCCGATCGGCAGCTCGCGCCTGCAGCGCATCCAGGGCGCCTACATCGACGAGCGCCAGATCGAGAAGCTGACCTCGATGTGGCGGAAGCAGGGCGAACCGGAGCTACGCGAGGAGTTGCTCGAGGAGGTCGAGCCAGCAGAGCCCGAGTCTGGACCCGACGAGTTCGACCCCGACGAGGACCCGCTGCTCGGCGATGCGATTCGCCTCGTCGCCGAAATGCAGACCGCCTCGACCTCGATGCTGCAGCGGCGCCTGCGCCTCGGCTACACGCGCGCCGGTCGCGTGATCGACATGCTCGAGCGCCGCGGCGTGATCTCGGGCTATGAGGGATCAAAGCCCCGGCAGGTGCTCGTCACCGAGGCCGATCTGCCGCGCGTGCTGGCGGCGTTGAGCAGCACGCCCGAGCCGGCGGAGTCGGCCGCCGGCCCACCGAGCGACTAGCCTCCATACGAGATGCCCGAGATCGGTGAAACGCTACGCGACGCGCGTATGCGCGCTCGCATCGACGTCTCCGAGATCGAGGCCAAGACGAAGATCCGCGCCAAGTACCTGCGCGCGCTAGAGAACGAAGAGTGGAGCCTGTTGCCGGGCCCGACGTTCGTCAAGAGCTTCCTGCGGACATACGCCGAAGCGCTCGGCCTCGACGGTAAGGCGCTCGTCGAGGAGTACCGCCTGAACAACGAAAACCCGAGCGATGCATTGCTCGAGCCGATCGTCTCGCGGCCGGAGCGGCCTGGACGCGGGCGTTCGGGCGCCGGCGGACGCGCCGGCGGGGGTCGTGCGGGCGGTGGCGGCGGACCTTCGCGCGGCTACCTGGCGATCGTCGGCGTCGTTGTCGTGCTGATCGTACTGCTCGTCGTCGGCCTGATCGGCAAAGGCGGCGGATCGAGCTCGTCATCGAAAACGGCCGGACAATCTTCTTCTAAATCAATAAAAAAGACATCCAAAACGCGTGCCGGCAAACATGCGAAAGGGACGTCGAGCAAAAGCTCGCAGAGTTCGGTCGTGGCGCTGTCGCTCCGTGCCACAGCCCCCGTCTACGTGTGCCTGGTCGGCGACAAAGGGCACGTGCGGATCCCAGGCGCTGAACTGCAGGCGGGCACGAGCACCTCGACTTTTCACTCGCGCCACTTTGAGGTCACGCTCGGCAACAGCTCGGTGAAGATGTTCGTCGACGGGCACGAACGTCCGGTCGCATCTTCGAGCCAGGCCGTCGGCTACTCGATCACGAAGGCCGGGCGCACTCGGCTGAAGCTCGGCAACCTGCCGACCTGCAAATAGCGCCTCGCTGACGAGGCCTCGCGCGTGATCTAGGGTCTGCCTGTGAGCGCGCGAGCGGGAATCGTCGTGACGGGCACCGAGGTGCTGACGGGACGCGTCAGCGACCGCAACGGCCCGTGGCTGTCGAGCCGCCTGCGCGAGCTCGGCGTCGATCTCGCGCACATCGCGATCGTCGGCGACCGGCCGCAGGACATGGAGGCGGCGCTCGGCTTCATGGCTGCGCAGGGGATGGACGCGGTGCTGACGAGCGGCGGGCTCGGTCCGACGGCGGATGACCTGACGGCTGAGGTCGTGGGGCGCTTCCAGGGACGTGAGATGGTGCTCGACGAGGCGCTCGAGGCGCGCATCGCGAAGATCGTCGAGCCACTGGTCAAACGCTGGCCGAACCTCGACCTGCAGGCGATCGAAACGGGCACGCGCAAGCAAGCGACGATCCCGGCGGGCGCGACCGTGCTCGAGCCTGTCGGCACGGCGCCAGGCCTCGTCGTGGCGCCGTGCGAGGGCCCCGATGGGCGCCCCGGCGAAGGGCCGACGATCGTCGTCCTGCCGGGGCCGCCGCGCGAGCTTCAGCCGATGTGGCAGCAGGCGATCGCGACGGACGTGCTGAAAGCGGCGCTGAGCGGTGCGACGACCTACGAGCAGCGCACGCTGCGCCTGTTCGGCATGCCCGAGTCCGAGATCGCCGAGACGCTGCGCGTGGCCGAGCGCGACGGGATCGACCTCGCGAGCCTCGAGGTGACGACGTGCCTGAAACGGGGCGAGATCGAGGTCGTCACGCGCTTTGAGCCGGACGCGCGCGGTGCATACGACATGCTCGCCGGCCTGATCTCGGAGCGCCACGCCGACACGCTGTTCTCGACCGACGGCAGCACGATCGACGAGCTCGTCGCGAAGGCGCTCACCGACAGCAGCCATACGATCGCGACGGCCGAGTCGTGCACGGGCGGCCTGCTCGCGGCGCGCCTAACCGATCGCGCCGGGTCATCGGCCTACGTAAAGGGCGGACTCGTCGTCTATAGCAACGAGGCCAAGACAGCGCTCGCCGGTGTCGAGCCGTCGCTGATCGAGCGCCACGGCGCCGTCTCCGAAGAGGTAGCCGAGGCTCTGGCGGCAGGCGCGCGCGAGTGCCTGCAGGCCGAGATCGGCGTCGGCATCACGGGTATCGCCGGACCAGGCGGGGGCAGTGAGGAAAAGCCTGTCGGGCTCGTCTGGTTGAGCGTGGCCGGGCCGGGCGATGATGCCCAAATGACGCGCTCGGTCAACCTCCCGGGCGGCAGGGCCGACGTGCGCGACCGGGCGGGCACGGTGGCGATGCACATGCTGCTGCGCCTGCTCGAGCAGTCCAGCCCTGCCGGTCCCGCCTAGCCGGCATGTCGCGCGGAGCGACGGCGCGGCTGTTCGCGGCGGTCGATCCGCCGGCGGCCGTACGCGAGCAGCTGGCCGCGTGGGCGCGCGAGGTCTCAGCTGCACTGCGCGCGCAAGCCGGCTCGGGCGGCGGTGCAGGCGCGCTCGCAGGCGCAGGCGAGAGGGCGCAGGACGCAAAGCTGCGCCTGTTGGCGCCGGAGACGATGCACGTCACGCTGTGCTTCCTCGGCGCGCGGCCAGTCGCCGAGATCGACGCGCTGGCGACTGCGCTCGAGCGGTCCGAGCTCCCGCAGGCGGGTGAGCTGTCGCTGGGCGCGCCGCTGTGGCTGCCACCACGCAATCCGCGCTCGCTGGCGCTCGAGATCGGCGACGGCGACGGCGACGGGTGGCTCGAGCACCTGCAGCGGGCGATCGTCGAGGCGTTCGCGCGGGCGATCGCATGGGAGCCGGACCGCAGGCGCTTTCGCGCGCACGTGACGGTGGCGCGGATCGGGCGCGGCAAGCCGAGCCGGTCAAGCGGTGGGGCAAGAAGCAGGTCGGGCGGGCGCCGGGCGGGCGCAGGCAAGAGCGACGGCGAGGAGGAGGCGGACGCGCGCGGGCCGTTCCTACCGCCGACGCCGCAGCTCTCGTTCACGCCGGGCGCGGTTGTGCTGTATCGCTCGTGGCTGGAGCGCCAGGGCGCGAGCTACGAGGCGCTCGCGACACGCGAGCTGACCTACTAGCTTTCAGATTCGTCTTCGTCGTCTTCTTCGGCGGGCGAGGAGGGCGTAGGAGAGGCCGGAGCGGGCGTGCCCTGGGCGAGGCAGACAAGCATCGAGCCGTCGTCGGAGGGCGTCGGGCGCGAGCCGTCGGCGCAAGCGGGGCTAGAGCCGTCTTCGCAGGCGTAGGTGCCATCGAGGGAGCGTTCGGGCGTGTCGCCGTCTTCGCATTCGGCTTCGCTCCATTCTGTGCCGGTGCCGGCCGCGGTCGGGCACACGAGCTTGGCGCCGTTCTTACTGGGCACGGGTTCGCCACCGCCGGAGCAGACCGGTTCGGAACCGTCGGCGCAGGAGAAGGAGGCGTCGCCTTCGCTCTGCGGCTTGGAGCCATCTTCACAGGTGGCGGCCTTGGCGGGCGTGCTCGGCGTATGGACCGAGCCGTGCTGAGTCGCCCTCTTCTTTTTATTGATTCGATGATGACGACCGGAGTGCTTGCCCTTGGCCCTGTGGCGCGCGTGGCCGGCGCGATTGCGCCCGGCACAGGCGCGCACGTGCTGCTTGGCGTGCGCTGAGGCGCAGGCGCCGGCGGCGCTTCGGGCGGAGGAGGGGGCGGGGCGACACAGCAGCGCGGCGAGCGCCGTGAGCAGCAGCGCCAGTGCCAGCGCGAGCTTCGCGGGACGGGGGAGGGGAGCGGAGCCGATCATGCTTGCTTCTCATCGTCGGCGCGTTCGGGGCGCGTAAAGGGGCGACTGCGGCGTGGACGAACGGCGGCCTGCAGAAAGCCCGAGAACGCGGTTCGAAACGGAAGCAAAGCGAACAGACGTTCCGTCCGAGGCGATCTCTACCTTTGTCGATTCACCCAACCCGGAGGAGTAAGACCATGCCCGTGACCGATGACGAGAAGGCAGCGAAGGCGCGCGACGCCGCTCTTCAGGGCGCGCTGACGCAGATCGAGCGCGAGTTTGGCAAGGGCACGGTCATGCGCATGGGCGACGAGGGTGCGCAGGTGCGCTGCGACGCGATCCCGACGGGCGCGCTTTCGCTCGACCTGGCACTCGGCATCGGCGGCGTCCCGCGCGGGCGCATCGTCGAGGTGTTCGGCCCGGAGTCCTCGGGTAAGACGACGATGATCTACCACGTACTGGCGGAGGCCCAGAAGCTGGGCGGCGTGTGCGCGTTCATCGACGCCGAGCACGCGATGGACCCGCTCTATGCCAAGGAGATCGGCGTCGACATCGACGAGCTGCTCGTCTCCCAGCCGGACTACGGCGAGCAGGCCCTGGAGATCGCGGACATGCTCGTGCGCTCGGGCGCGGTCGACGTGGTCGCGATCGACTCGGTCGCGGCGCTAACGCCGCGGGTGGAGCTCGAGGGGCAGATGGGCGACCAGACGGTCGGCGCGCAGGCGCGGATGATGTCGCAGGCGATGCGCAAGCTGGCGGGCAACCTGAACCGCACGCAGACGCTGTGCATCCTGACCAACCAGATCCGTGAAAAGGTGGGCGTGATGTTCGGCTCGCCGGAGACGCAGCCGGGCGGCCGGGCGCTGAAGTTCTACGCCTCCCAGCGCTTGGACATCCGTCGCATCGAGACGCTCAAGGACGGCACGGAGGCGGTCGGCAACCGCGTGCGCGTAAAGGTCGTCAAGAACAAGGTCGCGGCCCCGTTCCGCCAGGCCGAGTTCGACATCGAGTACGGCAAGGGCATCTCGACATCGGGCTGCCTGATCGACCTCGGCCTGGAGCACAACATCGTGTCGAAGTCGGGCTCGTTCTTCTCCTACGGCAAGGACCGCCTCGGCCAGGGCCGCGGCAACGCGAAGGCCCACCTGAACGAAAACCCGGCGGTGGCGAAGGAGATCGAAGAGAAGATCTACGCGGCGTTGGGCATGAGCAAGGACCTCGTCACGCCGATCGACCGCGACACGCCCGGGCCGTCGCCGAAGGACGCCCCCGTGCCGCTCGCGAGCGAACCGGTTGTGGCGGCGGCATAACCGGAACCTCCAGAATCGCGAGAGAAGCGACGGAGACCCCCTTCCCGCTTCACTACCTGACCCCACCCAACTGCTCCACCAAGACAGCCGCCGAGGGCTCAGCTTCCGCGGTCGAGCCTCCGGGCCTGCACTGCCAGGCGCTGTAGCCGGGGTTGCACTTGGTTTTCGCGCTCCACTTGGCGATGCTCTCGCGTACGAGTTTGGCGTAGGTTTGCTCTCCTCCGCCCAGCGCCGCCGCGCGCCGCTTCACCCGTTCGAGGAATTTGCTGTCGAGCAGGTTGCGCTTGAGCGCGAAGCGCTCATCGGCCAAGCTCCAGTGCCTGGAGGCCAGGAACCTGCGAAACGCCGCTGGGCTCTTGTAATCGCTGTAGGTGGCTTGCTGGAGCCTTTGCGAGAGTTCGCGATCGCTCACGTTCTGCCCCAGTTCCGCGCCTTCTTCTACGCGCCAGAGGATCGAGATCAGGTAGCTGAGCGCCTGTTCCTTGACGGCGGTGTGCAGTTGGCGGCACCTGATCCGAAGCACCGCTTCGTTTGGGATCAAGGCGGGCAGGGTCTTCGGCTTGATCTGTTTGGCCACCGCCACGCAGCGTCGGTAGTCCGCCGGCTCTGAGACTAGGCCCAGCGGCGCGGTGGCGGCGACGTAATCCTGGTAATCGGCCCCAACCACGGTCAACATCCAGTGGTTCAGCGTGGCCCTCGAGATCTTCGTCTTGCCCACGACCGCGACCGTCGGATCTCCGCTGCCGCCGCAGGAGCACAGGCCGAGGACCAGGAGCCCAGCGATCAAGGGTAGTGTAAGGAGGTTAAGGCGCTTGGTCACGATGTGACAGTAATCGCAGGGCAGGCAAATTGCCACTTGTGTTTCCAGGGCCGGAAGCCGGGAATGAGTCATGTCCCTGCCGCCAGTCAGCGAGCGCACAGGCACCCGCCGGCTGGGGCGTAAGTATGGCCACTCAATTGATCAAGACACTATTTGTTCATCAATTCGACTTCTTTAGCGAACTGCACTAAGCCGCCTACGACGTTCTCGCTGGCGGGTTCGAACGCGGCTTTGTTTTTACTGCTTAACAGGTTGTGTTTGACTGTTTTCCCGTTGACCAAGCATTCGACGGCGACTTTTTGTTTCCCTTTTTCTCCGGTGAGGTCGGCGACGAATAATTTGCCTTTGAGGGTTAAGAGCGCACCGAGTGCCTGACCTTGGACTTCGACTAAGGCACCGACCGCCGGAACTTCAAGGTCCTGGGTGCCTTCGACTAAGACTAGGACGCCATATTCGCTGACTAATTCTTTCGAAGCGTTTTTCGGGTCTAAGCAGACTAAGAGTAAGACTTTGATTAAGACTTCTTCCGATTTGTCCCCTTTTGAGTTGAACGCAAAGAGCCCTTCTGCTTTGCAGCCTAACCAGTGGAGTGTCCCCTCGGCGTGGCCGTCGGGTTCCAGCGATAAGAACGTGAGAGTGGATTCATCGAGGGTCGCGCACTGGATTTTGCCGCCGCCTTCGGGTTCGAGTATCGAGGTTTTGCCTAATATGTTCCCCGTCCCCGGACTGGGTAAGAACCCCTCTTCCGCGGAGGCGCTCGCTGCGGCGAAGACCCCCAGCGCGAAGATCGCAAGGAGCGAGAGGCCGAGCAGCTTGATCGACTTCATGATTGTTCCTTCCCGTTTTGAGTAAGGCGCTCATCCGCTCGACCGGTAGCTGTGCGGCTGCACCGCTCGCTCGTGGGGCGAGGCAGGTCGAGTGCGGGCACGTGCGCGTCATGCCCTGCGCCAGCCGGCGAGCGCGCAGGGCGCCCGCCGGCTGAGCGTGGACCAGGCCATATGGCCGAGCCGCTCAGGAGATCATTTATTCATCAATTCCACTTCTTTAGCGAACTGCACTAAGCCGCCTACGACATTCTCGCTGGCGGGTTCGAACGCGGCTTTGTTTTTACTGCTTAACAGGTTGTGTTTGACGCCTTTTCCGTTGACCAGGCATTCGACGGCGACTTTCTGTTTGCCTTTTTCTCCGGTGAGGTCGGCGACGAATAATTTGCCTTTGAGGGTTAAGAGCGCACCGAGTGCCTGACCTTGGACTTCGACTAAGGCGCCGGCCGCCGGGATTTCGATGTCCTGGGTGCCTTCGACTAAGGCTAAGACGCCGTATTCGCTGACTAATTTGCCTTCGGAGTTTTTCGGGTCTAAGCAGACTAAGAGTAAGACTTTGATTAAGATTTCTTCTGCTTTGTCGCCTTTTGAGTTGGCGGCGAAGAGCCCTTCGGCTTTGCAGCCTAACCAGTGGAGCGTGCCCGTGGCGTGGCCGTCGGGTTCCAGCGATAAGAAGGTGAGGGTGGATTCATCGAGTGTCGTGCACTGGATTTTGCCACCGCCTTCGGGTTCGAGTGTCGAGGTTTTACCTAATATGTTCCCCGAGCCTGGGCTGGGTAAGAACCCCTCTTCCGCGGAGGCGCTCGCCGCGGCGAAGACCCCCAGCGCGAAGACCGCGAGGAGCGAGAGGCCGAGCAGCTTGATTGACTTCATGATTTTTCCTTCCTGTTTTGAGTGAGGCGCTCATGGGCCTCGCCCGCGAGCCGCGCCGCCTGCGCTTCTTGGCGACCGGCCCTGTGAGCGGGCACATTCGCACCTGCCGGTAACTGCGCAGCGCAGGCTCGCAAAGCGCGGGTCCGGCAGTCAAGGCGGGCACGTCGCGCCAGGGCCGGGGCCGGGGCGGGCTTGAGCGGAGGAACACCGGTGCGGATCGATGGAACGCCATGTTCTAAAAGCCGAGGATCAGAGAGCCAAATAAGAGACGCCTATTGCCGCTCTCAGAGCGTGTGCGAAATAGTGGCCGTGCAGTCGCCGCTGTGGCGAGAGGGGACCCGTGCCGAGTGGCGATCGGCGAGAGGAGAGGTGAGGATTGGTGGCAGGCCGGCGGCGTGGTCCAGGAGGCTCAGCAAGGGCGCTCGCGCGCAAGCTCGGGACGAGCCTGCTGCTCGCGATCGGCGTCCTGTCCCTGCTCGGCCCCGGCGTCGGCGAGGCGGCCGTCACGCAGTTCGGCAGCGAAGGCGAAGGCGCCGGGCAGTTCGCCGAACCGGCGGGGGTCGCGATCGACCGCGAAAGCGGCGACGTTGTGCTCGTCGACCGCGCCAACAATCGTGTCGATCAGTTCTCAGGCGAAGGTCAGTTCGTGCGCACGTGGGGCTGGGGCGTGCGCGACGGCAAAGCGGAATTTGAGATCTGCCAAGCGCCGGGGCCGTGCAGGGCGGGCATACCGGGCAGCGGGGAAGGGCAGTTCGAAAAGGCAAGCGGCGTGGCGATTGATGAGTCCGCCGGGCCCACGCAGGGAGACATCTACGTGCTCGACCGCGCAAACGCCCGCGTCAGCCGCTTCAGCCCGGAAGGCGAATTCATCCTCTCCTTCGGGGAAGCGGGCTCGGGCCCGGGTCAGTTCAACGGACTGGGGATCAACGCGCTCGCGGTCGGGCCGACAGGCACGGTCTACGTCGCGGACATAAGCCGCGTGCAGAAGTTCAGCGCCGCCGGTGTGTTTGAAGGTGAAATCGCGCTGCCCAGCATCGGCGGGATCGAGGGCCTATTGGTCGACTCGCTCGGCGACCTGTACGTGCTGCCCGAAGAACAGGAAGGCGTGCGCAAGTTCGACGGCACGGGCACGGAACTGGGCTCCCCGCGCGACCCCGGCGTGACCGGGCTTGAACCCTCGATCGCGCTTGGCCCGGGCGACGGGCTGCTCGTCAAGGACCCCAGCAAGGGCCAGATCCTCGGCTATGACGCCTCGGGCACGCAGACGCTGAGTCTCGCGCTGGCAAACGCGGGAGGCGCGCGCGGGGGAATGGCCTTCGCCGCCGGCGTCCTTTACGTGCTCTATGAAACACCTCCCTCGGTGAGCCTTCAGAGCGTCCCGCCACCGGGCCCGGTGATCCTCGAAGGCTCAGAGAAAGCGGGCAGCCTCTTTACGACGAGCGCGACGCTCGAAGCGAGCATCAACCCCGAGGGCCCTGAAGAAACCCACTACCACTTCGAATACGGCACCACGACCGCATACGGCACGAGCGTGCCGGAACCTGAAGGCGGACTCACCCCGGGCTTTGGCGATGAAGCGGCGAGCGCCCCGATCTCGGGCTTGGAACCGGCCACCGTCTACCACTTCCGCGTGGTGGCGGAAAACGCCCTGGGCCAGAAAGCCGAAGGACCGGACCAGGCGTTTCAGACGCTGCCGCCGGTCTCGATCGAATCCGAGGCGGCCTCGGAAGTGAGCGCCGACGGTGCGAAGCTCTCGGCCGAGCTGAACGCCCACGGCCTGCCAAGCACCTACCACTTCGAATACGGCACGAGCACTGCATACGGGCAGAGCGCCCCGGAAGCCGACGCGGAAGCGGGCGAAAGCACAGAAGCGGTGAGCTTCAGCGTGACGATCCAGCACCTGCAGGCCAACACCACCTACCACTACCGGGTGGTCGCGCGCAACGCGCTGAACGAAGCGGGCGAATACGTGCTCGGCGCCGACCACACGTTCACGACCCAGGGTGAAGCAGCGGCCACGCTGCCCGACGGGCGCGCCTGGGAAATGGTCTCGCCACCGAAGAAGCACGGGGGCTCGCTCGAACCGATCAGGGAAACGGGCGGCACGATCCAGGCGGCGGCGGACGGCTCGGGCCTCGCATACGTGGCGACCGCGCCGGTCGATGAAAACCCGCAGGGCAGCCGAAGCGCGGTGCTCTCGGAGCTACTGGCGAGACGCGGGGCGCCGGGGGTGTGGAGCACGCAGGACATAACGACGCCGCACCGGGCGGTGGCGGGCGTGATCCCGGGCGAAGCCTCGGAGTACAAGCTGTTCTCGGCCGACCTCGCGCGCGGGGCGGTGGAACCGATCGGCTCGACGCCGCTCTCGCCGCGGCCGAGTGAACCAAGCGAAGCGGACGCGGAACGCACGCCCTATGTGCGCGAGCCAGACGGGAGCTTCACGCCGCTGGCATGGGCGGGCAACGTGGCGGCGGGGGTGAAATTCGGGGGCAGGGAACTTCACCCGGAGTCGTTCGCGGGCGGCGTGGCGTTCGTGACCGGCACGGCGGATCTCTCACACGTGCTGGTCGAATCGCCGAGCGCGCTGGTGGCGGGGTTTGAAAACGAAGGCTTCCAGAGCGTGTATGAGTGGGATGAAGGGAAGCTGTCGCCGGCCAGCGTGCTGCCGAGCGGGGCGCCGGCGACGGGAGCGAGGGTGGGCAACAGGAGCTTCCAGGTGCGAAACGCGATCTCAGCGGACGGCGCGCGGGTGTTCTTCTCCGTCGCGGGCGAACTGTTCGTGCGCGACATGGAGCTCGGCGCCACGGGCGTGACGCTGCGGATCGACACGCCACAGGCGGGCGTCAAAGAAGCCGCGCCCGGCGCGATATTCCAGTTCGCGAGCGCCGACGGCGCGAAGGTGTTCTTCACCGATGAGGCGCGCCTTACGAGCGACGCAACGGCCAAACAGAACCAGCCCGACCTGTATGAGTGCGTGATCGAAGTGGCAGGTGAAGAACTGAGCTGCAAGCTGCGCGACCTGAGCGTCGATCCGCACGCGAATGAAGCAGCGAACGTGCAGGGTGCTGTGATCGGGGCGGGGGAAGACGGGCGTCGCGTGTACTTCGTGGCAAACGGGGCGCTCGGGGGTGGGGAAGTCAGCCATGGTGGAGTTGCTCCTGGTGTCGGGTTTACTGGAGAAGGTTCCCAAAGCAGTGAGCTCTCAAACGGTGAAGGTGAAGAAGCGAGAAACGGCGTGTGCGCACAGGCGGGCGAAGGGCAGTGCGTGAACCTCTATGAATTTGACACGCAGAGCGCCGCGGCGCGGCCGCGGCTGGTGGCGGTGCTCTCAGGTGAAGATCACCCGGACTGGTTCGCGATCGACGGCACGAACCTCGGCGAAATGACCGCGCGCGTGTCTGCCGACGGGCGCTACCTGGCGTTCATGTCAAAGCGCAGCCTGACGGGCTATGAGAACCGCGACGCAAAGAGCGGGGCGCTCGATGAGGAGGTATACGAGTACGACGCAGAGAGCGGGCGGCTGTCGTGCGCGAGCTGTGACCCGAGCGGGCAGCGCCCGGCGGGGCAGTTCGACAGCGGCGTGGCGCCGGGGCTGCTGGTCGATGCGCCACGACTGTGGGGTGGGCAGACGCTCGCGGGCTCGATCCCGGGGTGGACGCCCGTTGATATCGGCCACGCCCTGCACCAGTCGCGCTACCTCTCGGACACCGGGCGGCTGTTCTTCAACAGCCCGGTGGGCCTCGTCTCAGGCGACGGCAACGGGGCCCAGGACGTCTATGAGTATGAGCCCGAGGGCGTCGGCTCGTGCACGGCGGCCCCGGCCTGCCTGGGGCTCATCTCCTCGGGCACCGCGAGTGAAGAATCCGCGTTCCTTGACGCAAGTGAAACGGGCGATGACGTGTTCTTCCTGAGCGCCGCGCAGCTATCGCTTGAAGACAGCGACACCGCTCTTGACATATACGACGCGCACGTCTGCTCGGTGGCCCCGGGCTGTGCCCCGCAGGCGATCGGCGCGCCGCCGCCGTGCCTGACGAACGACTCCTGCCGCTCGGCGCCCACGCCCCAGCCGGGGATCTTCGGAGCGCCGGCGAGCCAGACCTTCTCGGGCGCCGGCAACCCGACACCGCAAAGCGCTCAGAAAGCCAAGCCGAAACCGCTCACCAGGGCGCAGAAGCTCAAGAAAGCGCTCGCCGCCTGCAAGAAGAAGCCAAAGGCAAAGCGGGCGCAGTGCGAGCGCCAGGCAAGAAAGCGCTACGGCCCGGTGAAGGCCAAGGGCAAGGCCAAGAAGAGCAAGGGCAAGAGCAAGAAGGCAAGCCGCGCCTCACGGGGGAGGGCCGCTCGATGAAGGCCGTGCTCTCAAAGAAGGCCACCCTCTGCCTGCTCATCGCCATCACCGCCTTGACTCTTTGCCTTGGCGTGAGCCCCGCCGCCGCCACCACTCCCTGGTGGCACATCTCAACCAACCTGCGCCCGGCGAACATCGTGCCGGGCGGGGAAGGCACGCTGATCGTGCAGGGCGTGAACCTCGGCAACGCGCCGACCTCGGGCCTCTCGGCGCTGAGCGACCTCGTGCCCGCCGGGATGAGCATCCAGCGGGTCTCCTTCTTTGCCTTCTCAAAGCAGGTCGGCCAAGAAGAACTGGCTCCCGGGGACTGCTCTGTCAGCGGAGAGCGGGTCAGCTGCCAGACAGAACCGACAGAACAGAATCTCAAACGGCTCATCGAAAAGGCGCTCGAAGAACTCGGACCGCCGTTCAACGAACCGCCGGCCAAGGAACTCGTCGAAGAACTCAAGCGCTCGGAATTCGAAAAACAGTTCACGATCGCCCCCCTGGAACCCTACGAAGACCTCGAACTGCGGATCCTCGTCAAGGACGAAGGCGCCGCGCGGCCCGCCCAGAACCTCGCCGAAGTCAAAGGCGGCTCGGCCGCGACCCAGACGCTCAAGCGAGCGCTGCCGATTGGCCCCGGCGCGCCCGCCTTCGGACCCGAAGAAGGGACCTTCACGCTGGTTCCCGAAGAAGAAGGCGGCGGCGTTGACGTGCAGGCGGGCTCGCACCCCTACCAGCTGACCACGACCTTCGACTTGAACCAGACCGCGGACCCGGCGCGCCCGCCGGCGCTCGCGCGCAACCTGCACTTCAACCTGCCGCCGGGGCTGATCGGCAACGCGACGCTGCTGCCGCAGTGCTCAGATCTCGACTTCCGCCACGTCGTCGTGGGTGGCTATGAAAACCTCTGCCCGCCCGACACCGTCGTCGGCGTGGCGACGGTCACGATCAATGAACCGCTGGCCGTCGGGCTCTCCACGCAGGCCGTGCCGCTGTTCAACCTGATCCCAGAAAAGGGCGAGCCCGCGCGCTTTGGCTTTGAGGCCGCGAGCGCGCCGGTGACCCTGGACACCGCGGTCAGGAGCGGCTCTGACTACGGCATCTCGGTCAGCGTCTCGAACATCACAGAGCTCGTGAACTTCATCTCCTCGACGGTCACCTTCTGGGGCGTGCCGGGCGATCAGAGCCACGACTCGGCGCGCGGCTGGAGCTGTCTGGTCAGCGGGCACTGGACGCAGCCCCCGTCGCGCAACCTGCCCTGCCAGTCGACCAGCCAGAGCTCACCCGACCCGTTCCTGACGATGCCGAGCTCCTGCTCGCTGCCCTTCAGCGCGAGCGTCAGCGGTGAATCCTGGCCCACCCCCGCAAGTCCGGAGACCTTCGCGCAGACCCCCTACACCCTCACCGACGCCTTCGGTCGCTCGCTGTCGGTCTCCGGCTGCAACCGCCTGTCCTTCTCCCCGGCGATCGAAGTGCAGCCCGACGTGCAGTCGGCGAGCACCCCGACGGGCCTCTCGGTGCACGTGCGCGTGCCCCAGGAAGTCAGCCACGGAGCCAATGGCCTTGCCAGCTCTTCCATCAAGGACACGACCGTGGCGCTGCCCGAGGGCGTCGTCACCGACCCCTCCGGCGCCGACGGCCTGGCGGCCTGCGGTGAGTCAGAAGTCGGCTTTCAGCAGATCGCCCCGGACGCCACCGACCTGTTCAGCCCTGGAGCGTCCTTCTGCCCGGACGCCGCGAAGATCGGCACCGCCGAATTCAAGGTGCCGGTGATCGAGCACCCGCTGAAGGGCTCGATCTACCTGGCAACCCAGAACCAGAACCCGTTCGGCTCGCTGATCGCGCTCTACATCGTGGCCGAAGACGAACAGTCGGGCGTGCTCGTCAAGCTCGCCGGCGAAGCCAAGCTCAATGAAGCGACCGGCCAGATCACGACGACCTTCAAGAACGCCCCCCAGGCGCCCCTTGAAGAAGCGACCTTCAGCTTCTTCGGCGGCGACCGCGCTCCGCTCGCCACGCCGCCGCGCTGCGGCGACTACACCACGCAGGCGAGCTTCACGCCATGGTCTGAAACCCAGCCGGTGAGCGCCTCGAGCACCTTCCAGATAAAGACCGGGCCCAACGGAGGCCCCTGCCCAGGCACGTTGCCCTTCGCACCGACGCTCGACGCCGGCATGAGCAACATCCAGGCCGGCGCCTTCAGCCCACTCTCCACGACGATCTCAAGAGCCGACGGCAACCAGGACATCCAGACCGTGCAACTGCACATGCCCCCGGGGCTCTCGGGCGTTCTTTCGGGGATTCCGCTCTGCCCCGAAGCGCAGGCCAACGCAGGCAGCTGCGGCGCGGCCTCTGAAATCGGCAAAACGGTCGTCTCGGTCGGCCTCGGCGGCGACCCCTTCTCGGTCACCGGCGGGCGGGTCTTCCTCACCCAGGGCTACAAGGGCGCCCCCTTCGGCCTGTCGATCGTCAACCCGGCCAAGGCGGGCCCCTTCGACCTCGGCAAAGTGATCGTGCGCGCGAAGATCGAAGTCGACCCGCTGACCGCCGCGCTGACGGTCACGACCGACCCGATTCCGCACGTGCTCCAGGGCATACCGCTACAGATAAAGCACGTCAACGTGACGATCGACCGCCCCGGCTTCACCTTCAACCCGACCAACTGCAGCCCCTTTACGATGACGGGCACGATCGCGAGCGTCGAAGGCGCCTCCGCGCCGGTGCAGACACCCTTCCAGATCACCAACTGCGCGGCGCTGAAGTTCGCCCCCAAATTCAGCGCCTCCACAGCCGGCAAGACCTCCAAAGCCAAGGGTGCCTCGCTCTCGGTGAAGATCACCTACCCGAGCGGCCCCTTCGGCACCTACGCAAACGTCGCCAAAGCCAAAGTCAGCCTGCCAAAACAGCTGCCGAGCCGCCTGACGACGCTGCAGAAGGCCTGCACGGCGGCCGTCTTCGCCCAGAGCCCGGCAAACTGCCCGGCCGCCTCGATCGTCGGTCACGTCAAGGTGATCACCCCGATCGTGCCCGTCCCCCTGGAAGGCCCCGCCTACTTCGTATCCCACGGCGGCGAAGCCTTCCCGGACCTGACGATCGTATTGAAGGGCTACGGCATCACCGTCGAGCTGGTCGGCTCAACGCAGATCAAGAACGGGGTCACCACGACGACCTTCAAGGCCACCCCCGACGCTCCCTTCAAGAGCTTTGAACTGAACTTCCCCCAGGGCTCGAACTCAGCACTCGCCGCCAACGCCGACCTGTGCAGCTCAAAGCTCACGATGCCGACCGAACTGACCGCCCAGAACGGCCAGGTCTTCAAGCAGGAAACACAGATCAAGGTCGGCGGCTGCATCACTCCCAAGCAGCGCTTGGCCAAAGAACTGAAGCAGTGCCGCAAGAAGCACTCAAAGGGCAAGCGCAAGGCCTGTGAAACCAAGGCGCGCAAGCGCTTCAAGGCGGCGAAGAAGCGGGGATAGAGGGGTTCACCCAAGCCGGGCGCCGGCCGGCGGGTGAGAGAGAAACGCGACGGTCCAGGCAAGCGCGGCGGTGGCGGTGAGAACGCGTCGCCGTGTGCACGTTTCACCTGGCTGGTAATCAGATACTTAGACTGCGCCCATGTCTAGGTGTGTGCGCAAAGGCAAGCTCTCGGGGACTCGGCACGGGGCGAGAGGTGGGGTCTTGGCGCTCGTCCTCGCGCCACTGCTCGCCGCCGGCCTCAGCGGCTGTGGGACCGCGAGCGGCATCTCGAGCAGTGTCTCGAGCGCCACCTCGAGCGAGACCGTCGCCCGCGTCGGGCACGCCGCGATCGATCGTGGCGAAGTTGAGCACTGGGCGAGCGCGATCAAGCTGGGCAACGCCGTCGCCACGGCGCTCGGGCAAGTGAGCGGGACGCCGCGAGAACGGGCGCTGAAGTTCCTGATCTCCTCGCACTGGATCCTCGGCGAGGCCGCGGAGCGGGGGCTTTCGATATCGAGCGCCGCCGTCGAGCGCGGGCTTCGGCAGAAGATCGACGCGATGGCCGGCGGGCGCCGCGAACTGGAAGAAGAACTCTCCTCGACCGGGCAGACGCTCGCTGACCTCAGGCTTGAAGTCAAGGCAAGCCTGGCGGTGAGGAGGATTCGAGACGCTGTCGGGAGGCGCGCTGCTCCGGTTGGTCGCGCGGAGGTCATGAGCTACTACGCGCGGCACCGTCGGCGCTTCTATGTTCCGGAGAGGCGCTTAGTTGACCTTCTCGAGCAAATTCAAGGTCATGCACATGCCGTGGCCCTCGGCAAGCAGCTCGGCTCGGGGGCACGCTTTGCCAAGCATGCGATCCACGAGCTCGTGCGCCGTCAGACCGAGGCCGAAGCTGCGAATAGCAGTAATGGGCAGCTCGTGCGTATGGTCTTCGCGGCGACGCCGGGGCGAGTCGCGGGCCCGGCGTTATACATCGGGGAGTGGGTCCTCGCCGTCGTCAGAAAGCTGATCCCCGCACGCATCCAGCCGCTAGCCGCGGTTAGAGGTGAACTCTCAAAGTCTCTGATTCTCGAACGCAGACAACAGGCGCTCAGGCGCTTCGCCGCGGCGTATATACGCGAGTGGAGCGCGAGGACATCCTGTAGCCCAGGCTACGTCGTGCGGGGATGCTCAGGTCATCGTGGAGCACCCGCGGCCGAAGATAATCCGCTGATAGGAGGGTGAGGTTCGATATGTCAAGGCTCCGGTGCACAGCTTCATGCCCGGTCGCACCCTCAGCCAGCGCGAAGCCAAGCGTCGCCCCCGTCGCCTTCACGCTGTTGCTTGTCGCCGCCGCGCCACTGCTCGCCGCCGGCCTCAGCGGCTGTGGGACCGCGAGCGGCATCTCGAGCAGTGTCTCGAGCGCCACCTCGAGCGAGACCGTCGCCCGCGTCGGGCACGCCGCGATCGATCGTGGCGAAGTTGAGCACTGGGCGAGCGCGATCAAGCTGGGCAACGCCGTCGCCACGGCGCTCGGGCAAGTGAGCGGGACGCCGCGAGAACGGGCGCTGAAGTTCCTGATCTCCTCGCACTGGATCCTCGGCGAGGCCGCGGAGCGGGGGCTTTCGATATCGAGCGCCGCCGTCGAGCGCGGGCTTCGGCAGAAGATCGACGCGATGGCCGGCGGGCGCCGCGAACTGGAAGAAGAACTCTCCTCGACCGGGCAGACGCTCGCTGACCTCAGGCTTGAAGTCAAGGCAAGCCTGGCGGTGAGGAGGATTCGAGACGCTGTCGGGAGGCGCGCTGCTCCGGTTGGTCGCGCGGAGGTCATGAGCTACTACGCGCGGCACCGTCGGCGCTTCTATGTTCCCGAGAGGCGCGTGGCCTACCTGATCGAGGGCATCTACAGCTACGCGCACGCGCTGGCCCTCGCCAAGCGGGTCGAGCCTGGCAGGCGCCATACCAGGCCTTGGTTTCGTGAGCTCGTGCCCAAGACCTCAGAAGTCGCAGATCGCGGGACGCTCGCGCACATGATCTTCGCGGCAAGGCCGGGCCTGGTCGCGGGCCCGAAGAGGTTCTTCGGTCACTGGGTCCTCGCCGTCGTCACAAAGCTGATCCCCGCGGGCATTCAGCCGTTGCCCGCCGTCAAGGGTGAACTCTCGAAGTCCCTGGCCGGCGAACACAGGGAACGGGCGCTAAAGAGCTTCGCCGCGGCGTATGTGCGCAGGTGGAGCGCGCGAACGTCCTGCAGTCCAGGCTACCTGGTGCGGAGATGCTCGGGCTATCGCGGCACGCCTGCGGTTGAAGAGAATCCACTGATAGGAGGGTGAGGTTCGATATGCAAAGCAGTTGGAGCAGAGCTTCACCACCGGTTGCGTTCTCACCAGGCACGACGCAAGGCGGCATTGTCGCCGTTATCGCGCTATTGCTCGCGGCGTTGACAGTCGGATGCGGGAGTGGCAGATCGAGTCCGGTGGTCGTTCGCGTCGGCCGCGTCGCGATCGACAGGGCGAGCGTCGATCACTGGAGCCGGGCGATCGCGTTAGGAAGCACGGTCGCCGGTACGCTCGGGCGATCGAGCTCGACGCCTCGCCAGAAGGCGCTCGAGTTCCTGATCTCCTCGAGCTGGGCGATCGGCGCGGCAGCCGAGCACGGAGTTGGAGTCTCTGAGGCCGCGCTCGCTCAGGGACTGAAGGAAAAGATCGACGGTGCCCCCAACGGTCGCAGCGAATTCCAGGAAGAAATCTCCGCGACCGGGCAGACGCTCGAGGACGTCAAGCTCGAAGTCAAGGCCGCGCTGGCGGCGAAGGCGCTGCGTGAGCTCCTCTCGAGGCGCGTGGCGCCCGTCACCCAGGCGCAGATCGTTGACTACTACAAGCTCCACCTGAAGAGCTTTCGCATCCCCGACCGGCGTTTGGTTAACCTAATCGAGGCGATCCACGGCTACGCACACGCGGTGGCCCTCGGCAAGCGGCTCGGACCAAGCGCGCGCTTTGCCAAGAAGGCGATCCGCGAGCTCGTGCCGCGCCAGACGGCCTATGAAGACCGCCATCGCTCAAACGGTGCGCTGGTCCGCGCGATTTTCGCCGCCCCGCCGGCGCGCGTCGGCGGACCGGTGAGCTTCGACGGCAGTTGGGTGCTGCTCGTCGTCAGGAAGCTCGTGCCCGACAGCATCAAGCCGCTCGGCGAGGTCAAAGCGGAAATAGCCGAAAACCTCTCTGAAGTGCGCCAACGCCGGGCTCTGACGAGCTTCTTCACGGCATATCGACGCGAGTGGACTGCGAAGACGAGCTGCTACACCGGCTTCGTCGTGCAGAAATGCTCTGAGTATCGTGGACGGGTCGTGGCGGAAGGGGATCCGCTCGTTGGGGAGTGAGTGAGTCGGGGCGGTTTTCGCCGAGGCGAGATACCAGCCATTCACTATCTTCGCGCACGTCCGAACTCCATTTTGAATGCATCCCAGTAGCTTGCTCCCTCGACACCATCAAAGCGCACGAACACGTGATCAGCGAGCGCCGAGCCGAGAGCTCGGCTCTGAACGCTCGCGCAGTTGGTAACAGGGCGCCCGCTCTAACGAACTAGCTGGGCGCCCTTGTTCTTGGGCGATAGGCGCAGGCCGAGTCGAAGGAAACAAAACGACAGGCCCTTGTGTTCCTTGGCTAGGCTCGCTCGCCTATGCCGCGACTACTGATGGGCTTCGTCTTGGTAGGCGTCCTGGCTGTTGTCCTCGTCTCGTGCGGAAGTGCCAAGAGATCTTCGGGGAGGGCGAGGGGATCTCCAGTCGTCGCAGTCGTCGGCGGGGCGGCGATCACGAAGTCGGATGTGCGGCACTGGATGACCGCGCTCTCACTCAGCGCCGCCCGCGAGCGCGCGCCTCATATCAGCGAGTCGCCGGCTCAGCAAGCCCTGAGCTTCCTGATCACTTCGCACTGGCTGGTCGATGAGGCACATCGGCGCGAGCTGGGGGTGACGGCGCGGGAAGTTGACCGCGCCCTCGAGCAGCAGGAAGGCACCTACACGACGCATTCGGAATTCACCGACTTCCTGAAGAGCGCCGGCAGGATCGTTTCCGACCTCAGATTCGAACTCGAAGCCGCGCTCGCGTTTGCGGCGCTGCGCCGGGACCTGGCCCAGGATGAACCCAAGGCGCCCGCACCGAGCCGCCGAGCACTCGACGGATTCCTCGCGCGCTGGACGGGCAGGTGGAAGGCGCAGACCGACTGCCGGGTCGGCTACGTCGTCAACGGCTGCAGGCAACATCCGGGTCCGGTGGCGATCGAATACCCGATCTCGGTCAACCTCTAGCGCGAGGCACGATTATCGGGTAAGCGAAATTGACATATCGATCCGCACGAAGATCGGAGACATTCTCGTCGGATGCTTGACCTGGATCGATAGTCCTAGACATAGTCCGCGCGATGTCGATCGCCAGTCGTAGACGTAGTTCGGCCTTGGTTCGTGCAGCGCTCTGCGTGGGGGCACTGCTCGTGCTCGTGCTCGCGGGCTGTGGCGGCAAGTCCGGCGCGTCCAATCCAAGCAACGAAGGCATGATTACGGCCGCCGCGACGAATCAGACGCCGACGCCGCCCAACGCGGGATCGGAGCCGCGGTTCATCGCGCGGGCCGATGAGATCTGCCGCCGGGGCAACCAGCGACTGACTCGCTCGCAGCCGAAAGGCAAGCAGTTGACGGACCTGGCCGCGATGGTCGTTCAGAACGAGACGATCGAGCGCAAGACGGCCGGCGAACTCGCGCGGCTCGTGCCGCCCGCGAAGATCGCGCCAGCCTGGACGAAGATGCTCGGCTACCGGCGCTCGCTGGCCAATGAGCTCGGCTATTTCGCGGCTGCGATACGACGGGGAGAAAAGAAATTCCCGCGGCTCGCCCAATCAAAAAAACAGCTTCACGGAGATGTGGTCCAGGTCGGGAGCAGGGCGGGCTTCAGGGACTGCGCGAAAATCGGCTAGCGACGCACTCAGACGACTCCGCCGGGAAGGCAGGGCTCCAAGCGTTCGCAGGGTTGACCAGCCGACTGCGCATATCCTGTCGGTCATTGATGAAGCGCTACCACGTCACGACCTTCGGCTGCCAGATGAACGAGCACGACTCGGAGCGGATGAAGGGCATGCTCGAGTCGCTGGGCTACAGCGAGGCGCCCGAGCGCTCGGAGGCGGATCTGATTCTGTTCAACACGTGCTCGATCCGCGAGGCCGCGGACAGCCGCTTCATCGCGCATCTGGGCGAGGCGAAACGGCTCAAGCGCGAACAGCCCGAGCGGATCGTGGGCGTGGGCGGCTGCTGGGCGCAGTCGGTCAAGGAGGAGGTGTTCGAGCGCTTCCCGTTCGTCGACGTCGCGTTCGGGCCGGGGCAGGTGCACAAGCTGGCGGAGTTCCTCACGAGCGACTCGCTGACGGCGCAGGGCTACTTCGAGTTCGAGGGCTTCACGGGCCACCTGCCGGCGCACCGTGCGCGGCCGTTCCAGGGCTGGATGCAGATCAGCGTGGGCTGCAACTGCGCCTGCTCGTACTGCATCGTCCCCTCGACCCGCGGGCGCGAGGTCAGCCGCCCGCCGGCAGAGCTCGTGGCGGAGGTGCAGGCGATGGCGGCCGACGGGGTGCGCGAGGTGACGCTGCTCGGTCAGAACGTGAACTCCTACGGGCGCGACCTGCAGGACCGCCCGACGTTCGCCGGGCTCTTGGCGGAGATCGACGCGGTCGACGGGATCGAGCGCATCCGCTACACGAGCCCGCACCCGAAGGACATGCGCGAGGACGTGATCCGCGCGCACGCGGAGCTCGAGAGCGTGTGCGAGCACATCCACCTGCCGCTGCAGTCGGGCTCCTCGCGAATCCTCAAGGCGATGCGCCGCACGTATGACCGCCGCCGCTATATGGATCGCGTGGCGATGATCCGCGAGCACGTGCCGGACGTGGCGCTGAGCACGGACATCATCGTCGGCTTTCCGGGCGAGACCGAGGAGGACTTCGTACGGACACTCGAAGTGGCCGAGGAGGTCGCCTACGACGCAGCCTTCACGTTCGTGTTCTCACCGCGCCGGGGCACGCAGGCGGCGAATATCGAGGACGGCCTGGTCCCGCACCCGGTCAAGGTGGAGCGGATGGAGCGACTGCTCGAGGTGGTCCAGCGCCGTGCGCGCGAGCGAGCGCAGCGCTTCGTGGGCCGCACGCTCGAGGTGCTCGTCGAAGGCACCTCGCGTACGGACCCGGACCGCCTGCGCGGGCGCACGAGCCACAACAAAGTCGTCAACTTCCCGGGCCTCGCCTCTCCGGGCGAGCTGACGCAGGTGCGGATCGACTCGGCGAGCAGCCAGACGCTGGCGGGCGAGGAGTGGCTGTTGGCCCGCGTTGGTGCCTAGAGGCTTAGGCGAAGGCGGGAACGCCGCGCAGCGGCGCGGAAAGCGGCTCTGAGAGGCAGACCTGGTCGCGCCCGTTGCCCTTAGCGCGGTAGAGCGCGGCGTCAGCCATCTTGAAGACCTTGCCGTAGTCGAAGCGCTCGCCGTTGCGCGAGGCGCCGACGCCGAAGCTCATCGTCACGCCGACGCCGCCGGCGACGCTGCTGTCTGCGATGCCCGAGCGAAGCTGCTCGGCGAGTTCGGCGGACTGCGCGAGGTCGGAGCCGGGCAGCAGGATCAGGAACTCCTCGCCGCCGAGGCGGTAGGCGAGATCGAAGGCGCGCAGTTGCTTGCGCATTTGGTAGGCGACGTCCTTGAGCACGACGTCGCCGACGGTGTGCCCGCGCGTGTCGTTGATGTCCTTGAAGTGGTCGAGGTCGCCGATGATGATGCCGACCGACTCGCCGGTCACGGCAGACTGCTGCGTCAGCTCGTGCACGCGTGTGATCAGCGCCTTGCGATTGAGCATGCCCGTGAGCTGATCGATCACGGCGTCGCTGCGGTGCTGGATGTCCGAGCGCATCAGCGGCGTTGAGAGAACGGCGATGCACAGCAAGAGCGCCACGGGGGCGATCACGAGCACAGGGTTGTCGATCACTTCATGGGCGTTGACGCCGAAGGCGACGGCGAGCAGGATCGCGATGTTGACGATCACGCCGGCGACGACGCCGCGCATCGGAAAGCGTGAGCTGAGCGTGATCACGGGGATTGCCATCCACGAGAGCGTCGGCTGCTTGGCGCCGCCGCTGAGCGCGACTGCGCCGCCGATCACGAGGCCGCTCGCGATCCAGGCGGCGAACATCAAGAGCTCAGGCTTCTCGACGCGCGGCATCAGCCGATGGGCGAGTCCGAAGAAGATCGCGGCGGGGATCAGGAACAGCGCCGGCCACCAGCCGAGCCACGGGCTTGCAGCCACGAGCGCGATCGCGAGGATCGCCAGCGTCCGCTGTCTCACCGGGCGGACGCGCTCCTCCATGTCGAGCATCCGTTCGCGGTCGAATTCGTCGCGACAGAGCCAGGAAGCGCTGCCCAGCCTTGTTTCGTGAGACTGCCCCCGTTCCGCCTTCATCAAGCCTGTGCTCGACGTCGCCGAAGGGCTCGATTACGAACCGATCGGACCGTGGACAAACGTTGTCAGCGCGCAACCTTCGCAATCGAGCGCCCGGGCTGCGGAGTTGGGTGAGCGTCATGCCGTGTGGGGGCGCGTAGCCGCAGCTTGGCGCGCCATGTGGGCGGCGTAGGTGCCGTGCTCGCATCCGCTCGGCCGTCTCCTGGCGAGCCGGCCCCAGCCACCATCGTGGCTCCCAGCAGTCTTGAGATGTTCATCGCGATCGACCTTCCTAGTCGTGGGTTTCATGTCGATGCGCTCATCGTGGACGCCGGCGCTAAGAGGGTCGCTATCGACGTGTAAGAGGGGCGTAGGGACGGCGCAAACGGTGGCCCGGTGTTTCTCCCTCGGGCTCGATTTGCTGCTGTTTCGTCTCGATTTCCCGATCCGACGAGCCTCTATGCGAACATATGTTCGTGCGCTGGAGCAATCTGTCGATCGAGGCCGAGGAGCAGCGCCGTCTGCCCGGCTACCGCGACGAGGCCGTCGTGCGGAGATTTGATGCTCCCGAGGCGCTCGAGACCCGTTTCTACGAGGTCCGCGCCAAATCCGTGCTCAACCGCGTGCCCGAGCAATCCCGCATGCCGTTCCGGTTATTGTTTTGCAAGGCCAACCCATACCTATTTGGGCTTCAACGCCGGCCGCGACTTCGAGAAGGAGATCGTGGTCAAGGTCAATGCGCCGGAGGTTCTGCGCACCGAGCTGGCAAAGCGCTCGTGGAAGCGCGAACACGTCGCGCTGGGCACGAACACGGACCCGTATCAGTGGGTCGAGGGCCGCTATCGCTTGATGGAGGGCATCTGGGAGGCGCTGCGCGACGCGGCGAACCCGTGCTCGGTGCTGACGAAGTCGCCGCTGTTGCTGCGCGACCTCGAGCTGATGCTGCAGATCGCTGAGCGGGCTAGCTTCAGCGCTTGCCTGTCGATCCCGACGCTGGACGAGAAGGCGTGGCGGGCGACGGAGCCGCATACGCCAAATCCGCGAGCCCGACTCGAGGCGGTGGCGGAGCTCAATCACGCGGGCATCCCGACGGGTGTGCTCGTGGCGCCGCTGATGCCGGGAATCAACGACTCGCCACGCCAGGTTGAGGAGCTGCTTGATCGCGTGACCGAGGCCGGGGCGGCGGGCGTCAGCGGGATCGCACTGCACCTGCGTGGCGAGGTGCGCGACGTATTCATGGGCTGGCTGCGCGCGCAGCGCCCCGATCTCGTCCCGCGCTACGAAAAGCTCTATCGCCGAGGCGCGTATGCGCCGCGCGAGGAACGGGCGCGCTTGGCGAAGATGGTGCGCCGCCCTGGAATGGGCAGCGGCTTCAGGCTCCGCTCGTCGGCGCCGGGGTCAGATGTGGGCGGCCAGGAAGGACCGGACGAGGCGAGCGAGCCCAAATCGCCGCAATCCCGGTCGCTGCAGACGAGCTTGTTCTAGTAGGAGAGCCGCTCAGCGCTTCGTGCGCTGGCCCTCGGCCATCTCGTGCGCGATCTGCTCGCCGCCGATTCGGCGCGTGACGCGCGCCGCGAACTCCGGCGCGAGGCTTGCGAAGAGGGTGGTCGCGCGGAACGGCAGCGGCGCGACGCCGATCTCGCCGCGGTCGTGCTCGATCGCCTTGACGACCGCGTCGGCGACGTCCTCGGGCGTCTTCGTGCCGACGCCCGGCGGTAGCTTGACTTCGGCGTCGGCGAACATGCCGGCGTCGCTGATGAAGCCGGGGAAGATGGTCGAGACGCCGACGCCCGTTCCGTGCAGGTCGGCGCGTAGCGAGGCGGCGAAGCCGCGTAGGCCGAACTTCGAGGCCGTGTACAGCGATGTTCCTGGTGAGGCCGCCTTGCCGGCCTGCGAGGACATGAACAGCAAATGACCGCTACCGCGCTCGACCATCTGCGGGCCGAGCGCGTGTGCCAGCACGATCGGCGCGCGCAGGTTGACGCTCAGCGCGCGGTCGATCTGCTCGATCGAGAAGGACTCGAGGCGCCCCGACGCCGGCAGCGCCGCGTTGGCGATCAGGATGTCGATCTCGCCGGCCTCGCGGACCATGCGGTCGATCTCGGCCGGGCTCGACAGGTCGACCGCAAGCGCGCGAGCGCCGAGCTCGGCCGCGAGCGGCTCGAGCACGTCTACGCGCCGTCCGCTGAGGATCAGCTTCGCGCCGCGCTGATGCAGCGCACGCGCGATCGCCTGCCCGATGCCTCCCGTCGCCCCAGTCAGTAGCGCCGTCGCGCCATCGATCTTCACGGTGCACACACTACGCCACGGCGGCACGCGAGCGCCTGGCGAGCGCTTGCTCGAGCGCCCAGAGCACGACGCCGGCCGCCGCCAGGCCGCCACCGAGCGCCGAGACGGCGTCCCAGCCGGCCGCGTCATAGACGGCCGAGGCGATTGCCGAGAAGGCCGCCGCAGAGGCGAACACGGTCGTCATGTAGGCCGTCGTCAAGCGGCTGCGGGCGTGGGGGGCGAGCGCATAGATCACCGTCTGGTTGGTGATCTGCGCGCCCTGCACGCCGAGGTCGAACACCGCGATCCCCACGATCAGTCCCGCCAGCGACGTCTTCCCCGCCGCGATCGCTGCCCACGAGAGCAGCATCGTCGCGAAGAACACGCCCGTCGAGAGATGATGGTGGCCGCGGTCGGCCATCCGCCCGGCGAACTGCGCCGCTAGCGCGCCCGCCAGGCCGACGAGGCCGAACAGGCCGATCGTCGCCTCACCGTAGTTGTACGGATGGGGGCCGAGTAGGAAGGCGATCGTCGTCCACAGCACGCTGAACTGGCCCATCCCGAGCGCGCCATAGGCCATCCGCACGCGCAGCACCGGCTGTTCGCGTACGAGCGCTGCGACCGAGCGCAGCAGCGCCGGGTAGGAGAGGTCGGTCGAGCGGCGCACCTGCGGCAGCGAGCGGTGAAGCACCGCCGAGAGCGCGACCATCAGCCCCGCCGAGATGCCGAACACCAGGCGCCAGCCGCCGAGCTCCGCGATCACGCCGCTCGCCGTGCGCGCGATCAGGATGCCGATCAACAGGCCGCTCATCACCTTGCCAACAACGCGCCCGCGTTCCTGCTCCGGCGCGAGCGTGCTCGCCAGCGGCACGACGATCTGCGCGACGACCGACGTCACGCCGACCACGAGCAGCGCCGCCGCCAGCAGGCTGAAGTCCGGCGCCAGCGCCGTCGCCAGTAGCGCGAGCGCCGTGACTAGCAGCACCGAGGTGATCAGCCGCCTGCGCTCGAGCAGGTCGCCGAGCGGGACGAGCAGGATCAAGCCCGCCGCATAGCCGACCTGCGAGGCCGTCACGAGCAGGCCCGCTGTGCCGTCGGAAACCGAGAAGTCGTGCGCGATCGTGTTCAGCAGCGGCTGCGCGTAGTACAGGTTGGCCACCGCCGCGCCGCACGTCACCGCCATCAACAGCACGAGCGAGGAGGGCAGCGTGCGCCGATTGTCATTCGCCATGCAACTACCTTAGAACGCGCGGCCGGCGCGACGAAGGGCCTGTGGCGGGCTCCGCGCGAGGCCGCCGCGATACTGCCCCGATGCAAACCACGCGAGCAGAGCCGTCGCAGATCATTGCCCTGTTCGGCCCGACCGCGATCGGCAAGACCGCCGTCGCCGTCGCGCTCGCCGAGCGCCTGCGCGCGCGCGGCGAAGACCCCGTGGCCGTCTCTGCTGACGCGCTGCAGGTCTATGTCGGCCTCGAGACGCTGACCGGCGTCGTCTCCGCGCAGGAGCAGCAGGCGCTCGAGCACCGGATGGTCTCCTTCCTGCCGCTCGACGCGACGTTCAGCGTCGGCGAGTACTCCCGCCTGGCGCACGCCGAGATCGACGGCCTGCTCGCCGCTGGCCGCCGGCCGATCGTCGTGGGTGGGACCGGGCTCTACCTACGCGCCGCGCTGGCCGACCTCGACCTGCGCCCTGCACCGGCCGAGGGCGCGCGCGAGCGCTGGACGGCGCAGCTGCAGGAGCACGGCCCGCAGGCGCTGCACGCCGAGCTGGCACGGCGCGCGCCGTGGGCGGCCGAGGAGATCGACCCGAGCAACGCGCGGCGCACGATCCGCGCCCTGGAGGCGCTCGAAGCCGGCGAGCTTGAACCGTCGGATGGCCCATCTCAGCTATGGAGCTCCGATCTGCGCCACCCGACGCTGCTCGCCGGGCTGACGATGGAGCGCGAGGCACTGTACGAGCAGATCGAGCGGCGCGTCGATCAGATCGTGGCCGCCGGCGCGCGCGAGGAGGTGCTGCGGGCACAGGCCGCCGGGATCTCCGAGACGGCGCGCAAGGCGCTCGGCTTCGAGCAACTGCTCGCCGGCGATGTCGAGACGATGAAGCGCCGCACGCGCAACTATGCGCGCCGCCAGCTCGCCTGGATGCGCAAGCTCGCGGGCGTCACGCCGATCGACGTCACCGGCCGCTCGGCGGACGACGTGGCCGCCGAGATCCTAGACTCCGCCGCCGGATGAGATTCGAGAAGTGGCAGGCGCTCGGCAACGACTACCTGATCGTCGAGCGCGACCAGCTCCCGTTCGAGCTGACGGCACCCCGCGTGCGGCTGCTGTGCGAGGGGCACTTCGGCGTTTTCGCCGACGGCGTGCTGGAGCTGTCACCTCCGGCTGACCCCGCGCATGTCGCCGACCTGCGCATCTTCAACCCCGACGGCTCCGAGGCCGAGCTGTCAGGTAACGGCGCGCGCGAGGCGGTCCTCTACCTGCGCCGCCGCGGCTGGACCGAGCTCGACAAGTTCTCGATCCACACCGTCGCCGGCACGATCAGCCCGCAGATCACCGGCCCCTACAGCTGCCGCGTCGACATGGGCCACGCCACGCTCAGCTCGCGCGACTTCCCCTCAGGGACGCCCGACGGCATGGCCGAGCTGCGCCTCGGCGACGGTCCACCTGCCGGCGCGGCTTCAAGCTCGTCGGGCACGCGGAGCTTCCAGCACGTCTCGATCGGCAACCCGCAGTGCGCGATCGCAGTCGCCGGCCTCGACGAGCTCGACTCGCTCGAGCTGCCGCTGCTCGGGCCGCCGATCGAAGGCCACCCCGAGTTCCCCAACCGCACGAACGTCTCGTGGTTCGCCGAGCTTGATCCAGGCGACGATGCCGCCGGCACGCCCGCACGAATCCGCGCGCGGATCTTCGAGCGCGGCGTGGGTGAGACGCTGTCATCCGGGACCGGCGCCACCGGCGCCGCGATCGCCTATCTGCTCGCCGGGGCCGGTGGTCGACCGCCCGGACCGCCGTCGCGTGCGTCGCGCGTGATCGTCGTGCTCGACGGCGGCGAGCTCGAGGTCGAGGTCGACCCGGACCTGCGCGTGCACCTGTCAGGCTGGGCGCTGCCTGTGTTCGCCGGCACGCTCAGCGAGCCGTTCGTCGAACAACTTCATCAAATTAATCGATTAATAAAGAGAAGAGATCAGGGAGCTGGATGAGACCGAGCAAGCGTCTTGAGCGCATTCCGCCGTATGCCTTCGCCGAGCTGGAGCGCAAGATCGCCGAGAAGCGCGCCGCCGGCGTCGACGTGATCAGCCTCGGCATCGGCGACCCCGACCGCCCGACGCCCGCGCTGATCGTCGAGGCGATGCAGGATGCCGTGACCGAGGCCGGGACGCACCAGTACCCATCCAACCGGGGCCGCGCAGACTTCCGCGCCGCCGTGCGCGACTTCTACGAGCGCCGCTTCGACGTCGTGCTCGACCCCGACTCGGAGATCATCCCCGCGATTGGCGCCAAGGAGGCGATCTTCAACCTCAACCTCGCCTTCCTCGACCCCGGCGACTACGCGCTGGCCTCCGACCCCGGCTACCCCGTCTACACCGCCGGTCCGTGGCTGGCCGGCGCCGAGCCTGTGCTGATGGCGCTCGAGCCCGAGCTCGGCTTCGCCCCCGACCTCGGCGCGATCGACGAGGACGTCGCGCGCAAGGCCAAGTTGATGTACATCAACTACCCAAACAACCCAACTGGTGCACTCGCGCCCGAGGGGTTCTTCGAGCGCGTGATCGAGTTCGCCCGCGCCTACGAGATCCTCGTCGTGCACGACAACGCCTACTCCGAGATCGCCTTCGACGGCTACAAGCCCGCCTCGTTCCTCGCCACGCCCGGCGCCAAGGAGGTCGGCATCGAGGTCTTCTCCCTATCCAAGGGCTACAACATGACCGGCTGGCGCTGCGCCGTACTCGTTGGAAACGCCGAGGCGCTACAGACCTACTGGCGGCTGAAGACGAACATCGACTCCGGCCTGTTCGAGGCCGTGCAGCTCGCCGGCGTCGCCGCGCTCTCGCCCGAGGCCGACGCCGAGGTTGCCTCGATGGTCGAGCTCTACCGCCGCAGGCGCGATCTCGTCTGCGACGCGCTGCGCAAGATCGGCGTCGACGTGCACCCGCCGCACGCCACGATCTACGTGTGGGCGCCCATTCCACAGGGCTATGAGAGCTCCGCCGCCTACGCCGAGCACGTGCTCGAGGAGGCCGCCGTCGTGATCACGCCCGGCTCCGTCTACGGCCCCGCCGGCGAGGGCTGGTTTCGCATCTCGCTGACCGCGCCCGACGAGCGCATCGCCGAGGCGGTCGAGCGGCTCGGCGCGCTCGCCCGCTGAGCGCGGCGCAATCCTGCCGCACGGCGGGCGGCGAAGCACGAGCAGTTCACAAGGGCCCTGCGGGCGCCCTCTAGACTAAAAGTAGATGCAGAACAGCCGCAGCGTGCTCGCTCGCTCTCAGGGCGACGCGGAGAGCCACCACTCGCCCAACGGGCACGTGCCCGTGCCGGTCCCAAGCAACGGCGCTTACAGCGCCCCCAACGGACAGCCCGCGCGGGCGCGCCAGCGTGCCTTCTGCGTGGCTGCGCTCGCCGAGGGCGACGACCTCGCCGAGCTGGCCGAGCTGCTGCGCACCGCCGGCGTCGGCGTCGTCGGCGAGATGATCCAGCGCCGCGAAGCGCCGCACCCGAACACTTACCTCGGGCCCGGCAAGGTCGCCGAGGCGAAGGCCGCCGCGAAGGCCGCCGACGCGAACCTGATCGCCTGCGACGACGAGCTGACGGCGCGCCAGGAGCGCAACCTCGAGGAGGCCATCGGCATGCCTGTCGTCGACCGCACGACCGTGATCCTCGACATCTTCGCCTCGCATGCGAACAGCGCCGAGGGCAAGCTCCAGGTCGAGCTCGCCCAGCTCGAATACAACCTCGCGCGCATGCGCGGGCTGTGGACCCACCTCGAGCGCCTCGGCGGCGGCATCGGCACGAGGGGCCCCGGCGAGACGCAGATCGAGACCGACCGCCGCCTCGCGCGCGATCGCATCGCCGCGCTCAAGCGCCGCTTGGAGCACGTCAAGGGCACCCGCGCCGTGCAGCGCGCCGAGCGCGAGCGCGCCTCGCTGCCGACGATCGCGCTCGTCGGCTACACCAACGCCGGCAAGTCGACGCTGCTCAACGCGCTGACCGGCTCGGAGGTCGGCGTGCGCGACCGCCTGTTCCACACGCTCGACCCGACCACGCGCACGCTGCGCCTGAGCGGGCGCCAGCATCTCGTGACCGACACAGTCGGTTTCATCTCAAAGCTTCCCCACCAACTCGTCGACGCGTTCGGAGCAACGCTCGAGGAGACGCGCCGCGCCGATTTGCTCGCGCACGTGCTCGACGCCTCCGCACCCGAGGAGCAGGCCGAGATCATGCAGCACTCCGTCGAGCAGACGCTCGAGGAGATCGGCGCCGGCGATCGCCCGCGGCTGCTCGTGCTCAACAAGATCGACCTGCTCGACGAGGTCGAGCGCGACGAGCTGCGCCTGCGCCATCCCGACGCCGTGCTCGTCTCAGGCGTCACGGGGGAGGGACTGGAGGAGCTCGGCGAGCGGATCGAGCGCGAGCTCGCAGCACACGCTGCGGCGCCTGGAGTTGCTCGTGCCTTATGCCGACGGCGGCAGCCTCGCCGAGCTGCACGACGTCGCCGGCGAGGTCAGCCGCGAGGACACGCCCGAGGGTGTGCGCGTCAGGGCGCTGGTGCCGGCACGGCTGGCACAGCGCTTCGAGCGCTTCGCGGTCGCGTCTTAGCCGCCGCCTTGGCCGCGGCCTTCTCGAGGAAGAAAGCTTCTGTACTCGCGGCGTCGAGCGGGCGCGCGAACAGGAAGCCCTGCCCGCTGTCGCATTCCTCGCCCTTCAGCAGCTTCAGCTCTTGCTCCTGCTCGATCCCCTCCGCGAACGTCTCGATCGAGAGCGCCTTGCCGAGCTGCACGAGCGTATGGATCAGCGTCTCGCCCTCCTTGTTGTGCTTCAACCCGGAGATGAAAGAGCGGTCGATCTTCAGCGCATCGACCGGGAAGCGCTGTAGGTGGGCGAGCGAGGAGTAGCCCGTGCCGAAGTCATCGACCGCGACGCGCACGCCGAGCGCCTTGATCGCCGCGAGCCTCGTCGCCGTGTCCTCGACGTTGCGCATCAGCGTCGTCTCGGTGATCTCGATCGTCAGTGCCTGCGGTGAGAGCCCGCTCTGCTCAAGCGCGCGCTCGATCTCGCCGACCACGCCGTCGTCGTCGAGCTGGCGGCCGGAGACGTTCACGGCAATGTCGATCATGTGACCGGCCTCACGCCATGCCGCGGCCTGCCCACATGCCTCGTTCAGCACCCACGCGCCGATCTCGTTGATTAGGCCCGTCTCCTCGAGTAGCGGAATGAAGGCTTCCGGCTGCACCAGCCCGCGCTTGGGGTGATGCCAGCGGATCAGCGCCTCGACGCCGGTCGGCGTCATGTCGCTGAGGTCGAACGTCGGCTGGTAGACGAGCTGGAACTCGTTCTTGGCGAGCGCCTCACGCAGGTCCATCTCGAGCTCCATGCGGCTCTGCACGCTGTCGTGCATGTTCGACTCGAACAGCACGTAGCGGTTCTTGCCGTCCCACTTGGCGCGATACATCGCGACGTCGGCGTCGCGCAGCAGATCCTCCGCGCACGAGCGCTGCCCCATCGCGACACCGACGCTGGCGCTGACGATCACGCGAGCCTGCTCCTCCTGGCCGAGGTTGAACGGCTCCTTCAATGCGTCGAGCAGTCGTTCGGCGACGAGCTCGGGGCCGACCTCGAGCGTCAGCTCCTCGGCGATCACGACGAACTCATCGCCACCGAGGCGACCGAGCCCGTCGGCCTGTCGCACGACGCCTTCCAGGCGCGCCGCGACGGCGCACAGCAGTTCGTCGCCGGCGCCGTGACCGAGCGTGTCGTTGATGCTCTTGAAGTTGTCGAGGTCGATAAACAGCGCCGCGACCGGTGTCTGGCTACGCACGGAGCGGTCGAGCATGCGCTGCACGCGGTCGAGGATCAACGTGCGGTTGGGCAGCCCCGTCAGCGGGTCGTGCGTGGCGAGGAACGCGAGCTCCTCCTCGCGTCTGTGCAGTTCCTCGTCCCTGCGCATGCGCTCGGCGTCAAAGCACTCGCACACGCGAAAGAAGTTGAACTCGAGGCTCAGCTGCAGCATGTTCAGCGCCTGCGCCAGCGACGCCTCGCTCGTGCCGAGCTGCCGGGCGCAGTCGTTGAGGTGCTCGGCCATCACGTTGCGCCAGCAGAAGCAGCGCCGCGTGACCTCGCCGAGCGCTGCCGCGCGGTGCGCGGCCAGCTCGCCGAAGATCTGTGACGTTTCCCGACTGGAGTCGAGCGTGACCTCGATTGGGTCGCCCGCGATCCAGCGCGCCACGGCGATCGTCGAGCCCGTGCAGATCCGTTCAAAGCTTCCCTGCACGACAGCGTCCATCGACTCATCGGCGTCCACCGTCTGCGCGACGGTCTGTGCAAGCACTTCCTCGGCCCGGGCGCACAGGGCTTCGCCGAGCGGTCTTAGGTCCGCAGCCGGCTGGTTGACCAGGGCGTGTGGCGGCAGGGGCCCATGGGTCGCAGCCTCCCCCGAGGCGGCGCCAGAAGTTGTCCTCATGGCCGGACTCATCGGCTGAGACGGCCGACTACTTAAGTCAAAATCTTGCGTTTCGTACGATCAATCGGAACTTGAATCTGGGGTACGAAACCGGTCGATTTGTCATGCCTCCATTACGGCCGAACGCGAGGGCGCGCTTGGCACCGCTGGCGCTGCTCAGCGCTCGTCGCCGCTACCCGACAGCACGCCGCGGCGCTGGCGGGAGAGCAGCTTCTCGAGGTTCTGCTGCGCAATCTGCTCGAGCTCGAGCTCGAGCTCGGTGGCGAGCTGCGCGACATACCAGAGCACGTCGCCGAGCTCCTTGGCCATCGCCTCGCGGCGCTCCGGCGTGACCTCGCCGCCGTCGTCGCGGATCACCTTCTTGGCGTGGTCGGCGAACTCACCGGCCTCGCCGGCGAGCCCGAGCGCGGGGTAGGTCAGCGACTCGTTGCGCGGGTAGTGCGCCGTGCTGCGCGACAGCCGCTGGTACTCGGACAGCTCCACGGCCTCGATCCTACGTGGCCGGGCGGATCGCTACAGCCCGGCGGCGTGGCACGCGCCGGCGTGCGCGTGCTGCTCAAGCGTGTCGTCGAGCGGATCGAGCTCCGTCTCCTCGATCCCGAGTGCCGTGGCGATCAGCCAGTCGGCAAACCAGGCGTTCTTCGGCAACAGTGGTCCGTGCAAGTAGGTGCCGAGCGTGTTGCCATTGCGCGCGCCCTCAAAGCCGCTGCGCCCGTCGTTGCCGTGACCTCGCAACACGCGGCCGAGTGGCGCTGCGTCGGCGCCGAGCGTCGTGCGCCCGCCGTGGTTCTCAAAGCCCGCCAGCACGCGCGTCCCGTTCAGCTCGACCTCGATCGCGACATTGCCGATCAGCCGCGGGCCCGGCTCGCGCACGGTGCGCACGTCGAGCAGGCCGACGCCCTCGATCTCCTCGCTGCCGAGCACGTAGGAGTGCCCGAGCAGCTGGTAGCCGCCGCAGATGCCGAGCACGAGCGCATCGCGCGCCGCCGCCCGCGCGAGCGCCTCGCGCTTGGTCTGGAGCAGATCCTCGGCGCACAGGCGCTGGTCGCGGTCCTGGCCCCCGCCGAGGTAGAAGAGGTCGTGCGCATCCGCGTCGAGCTGCTCGCCGAGCCCGCTCGCGTCCAGGCGGAAACCGATCCCGCGCCACTCACAGCGTCGCTCGAGCATCAGCAGGTTGCCGCGGTCGGCATAGATGTTCATCAGGTCCGGGTACAGCGCACAAACGCGCAGCTCAGGCACGGAGCATCACCACGCTGCTGCCGACGTGCTCGTCGGTCGCTGCCAGCTCACGCGTCGGCTGGGGCTCAAGGCCCGCCGCGGCGCCCTCGCTCAGCAGCCTCATAACGGTGACCGTGTCGAGCTCGATCACGTTGCGCTCGGCCAGGCCGTCGCGTTCGTCCTGCTCGCGGCGAAAAGGCCAGCTCGGCGCCGGCGCGTGCTCGGGCAGGATCCGCCGCTCGCGTTCGATCACGACCTGCCCGTCGGTCTCGGCCACACGCAGCGCACGACTTAGATACAGCGACCCGTCGAGCGTTGCGCGCTCGGCGGCCGGGCCGATGCCGCCCGCAGTGCAGTCGAACGGGTCGAGCTCGCCGAGGATCGCGCACGCCAGCAGGCCGCCCGGGCGCAGGTGCGCGCGTGCGCGGTGCAGGAACTGCATGCGCCCGCTGGCGCCGCCGAGCAGTTGGATCGTCTGCATCGGCACGATGCACAGCGCGTAGTCCTTTTGGTCGAGCTCGAAGGAGCGGGCATCGGCCTGCACGGTCTCCACAGCAAGCCCATCCGCGCGATCGCGCAGTGCGGCTAGCAGCGCCGGAGCGCTGTCGAGCGCTGTCACCGCGTGCCCGGCGCGCGCCAGCTCGAGCGTCACCCGGCCGGCGCCGGCGCCGACGTCGAGGATCGGCTCGCCGGCATCCGCCGCGAGCTCTCGCCACAAGGCGAGGTCGGCGCGGTAGGCGCCGCACTCGAGGTCGTGCCAGACGACCTCGGCCGGCGTGGTCGCCGATCCGCTCACGCCCACGAGCTGCTCGCCTCCCCGCGCGCGACGAGCAGCTCGCGCAGCGCTAGCATCGCCGTGTACGTCGGCAGCGCGTACAGCGGCGTCTGCGCGTCGGGGCGCTCGGCGGCCGCCAGCGACAGGGCGGCGCCCAGGTCGGGCTCGATCGCGATCCGCGCGGGGTCGACGCCCGCGTACTTCATCCGCACGGCCAGTTCGGGCGCGCGCGCTGCCGCTGCAGGTGAAGCGCCTGATCCGACCTGCGAGCAGCTCGAAGTCGGCATCCCAGATCCACGAGACGTCGCGTCCGTCGGCGATCCTGTCGTTGAGCACGCCGAGCACGTCGTGCTCGCCCGGCTCGAGCGCGAGCGTGCGCAGCACCTCGTTGGCGCCGGCCGGGTTCTTTACGAGCAGGATGCGCAGCTCGCGTGGAGCGCCACCACTGCTCGGGCCTGGCCCAGCGCCGCTCGACGCCGGCTTGAGCACAACCGTCTCGGCGCGCCCGAAGGCCGCGCGCGTCTGTGTCAGCCCGGCGAGGATGCTCGGCAGCGGGACCTGGAGCGCGCACGCGAGCGCCGCCGCGGCGAGCGCGTTGTAGACGTTGTAGAGCCCGGGCAGCGCCAGTGCGACCTGCGCCTCTCCGGCAGGGGTGTGCAATGTGAAGCGTGCCGCGCGCACGCCTTCGAGCACGACGTCGCTCGCCCACACGTGCGGGCGCGGGCGCTCTTGACCGCAGCTCGGGCAACGGTAGTGGCCGAGGTGGCCGAGATAGATCGCGTCGAAGATGTAGGGGGCACCGCAGCGGCGACAGTGCTTGGCGTCGGCCGCATGCGCCATCCCGGCCAGCGCGAGCGAATCGTCCTCGACACCGAAGTACAGCGTCCCTGGGCGCTCGCGGCCCAGATCGGCGATCAACGGGTCGTCGGCATTGAGCACGAGCTGCTCGCTCTGCAGCTCGGCTGCCCAGCGCTCGGCGATCGTCTCCAGCTCGCCGTAGCGGTCGAGCTGGTCGCGGAACAGGTTGCCGAGCAGGATCGCGCGCGGGCGAAGCTGTGCGGCGACGGTGTCGAGCCACAGCTCGTCGACCTCGAACAGGCCGAGCTCGCCGGCGATCGCCCTCGTGCGGGCGCGCCGCCGTGAGCAGCGCCGTGGCGATGCCGCCCGCCATGTTTGCGCCCTCGGCGTTGTGCACGAGCTCGATCCCGGCCTGCTCGAACACGCTCGCGGCGAGCGCCGCGGTCGTCGTCTTGCCGTTGGTCGCCGAGACGAGCACGCTGCCGTCGCGCAGACGCGCGCCTAGCGCCGCGATCGCGTCGCGGTCCAGGCGCAGCAGCACCTTGCCGGGGGCGCTCGTGGCGCCGCCGCCGCGCATCCGCGAAAGCGCTGCCACGGCGCGCGCGAGGGCGAGCTTCGGCGCGAGCGTGCCGGCCATCAGCGCACGGGACCGGCGAAGGCGAAGTCCGTCTCCTCGCCGGCCGGGACGAGCACGTTGACCGCTGCGGGCACCGCACGCACGCGCAGCGGCAGCTCGCCGATCGGGTCGCCGTCGGCGTACATCGTGAACGGGCGATCGGCCGCGATCGAGACCTCGCGCGCGCGGAACATGTGCACGCAGGGCTCGCGCACGTGCTCGCCGCTGAACACGCGCGGCAGGATCTTCGTCAGGAAGGCGAGCTTGCTCACGTTCTCGAGCACGATCACCTCGAGCAGGCCGTCGTCGAGCAGCGCATCGGGGGCGGCGCGCATGCCGCCGCCGTAGGAGCGCGAGTTGCATGCGCCGACGGTGTAGGCGAGGAAGCTGTGGCGCTCGCCGGGTGGGTCGAGCTCGATCTCGATGCGCGCCGGGCGCCAGGCGAGCAGCGCGCGCAGGGCGCCGTAGGCATAGACGAGATTGCCGAGCCAGGAGGGCGCCTCGTTGGCGATCCTGTTCGCGTCGCTGTCGAAGCCGGCCGAAGCGATGCCGACGAAGCTGCGCGCCGGCTCACCCGCGGCGCCGAGCACCTCGCCGACGTCCATCGGGCGCACGACCCCGCCGGCGATTGTCGCGCACGCCTGATCGATCTCCTGCGAGACGCCGAGTGCGCGCGCCAGGTCGTTTCCGCGCCCGCCCGGAAGCACGCCGAGCACCGCTCCAGGGACGTCGCGCAGCGCCTCGGCGACGACCCCGATCGCACCGTCGCCGCTGAGTACGACGACGCGCTCGCCGGCGCGCGCCGCGGACACGGCCAGCTTACGCGCGTGCTGCAGGTCGCGCGTGTCGACGCGACGCACCTGTAGACCGTGCGAGCGCAGCGCGCGCTCGGCCTGTGGCGCCAGGCGCGCGGCCTTGCCGCCGCCGGCGGCGGGATTGACGAGTAGGCAGATCGAAGCGCTCTCGGGCACGGCGCAAGCGTAGTGCGCGCCGGCCCCGCCGAGGCGGGTTGGCGCAGCGTAGAGCTCTCAGCCCGCGGCGGCGGCCTTGGCGCGGTCGCGCCGCCGCCGGCCGATCGCCGCGGCGATGCCGAGCGCGGCGATCACGACGAACAGACCGAGCAGGATGCCCGGCGCGATGCCGAGGCCACCGAAGGGCAGCGAAACGAGCTCGACGATGCCTAGGCCGATCGCGAGCAGCACGATGATCAGCAAGAGGATCAAGAGGATCCCGCGGATGCGCGCGAGGATCCCCGCCGACGCGGGCGGGATCAGCAGGCCCATCGCGCGCAGCGCGAGCATCTGGCGGCCGGTGGGTGGCGCCTGGCCAAGCCGCTCGACGGCACTCTTGAGGTCTCCGGCGCGCCGTTCGGCGAGCGCCAGCGAGGCGTCGGCCATGCGTCGCAGTTGCATTCGCTCCTGCGGGCGGGCCGCGGCGATCGCGCGCTGGAAGTAGCTGCGTGCCTGCTCGGCATCGAAGCGCTCGGCCGCGCGGGCGCCGAGGATCGCGAATGCCGCCGACTTGTATTTGGTCTCGCTTTCGAGCTCCTCGTCCGTGCGCGTCTCGAGTGCCTGGATCGCCTCGAGGCCGCCGCGTTGCTCGATTCGGATCTGCCGTTGCTTGGGAGCCATCGATGCTCATTCTACGGTTTGCCAGGACGCCGCGCGGGGCCTGGCGCCGCGCGTGCTCGGCGCCCGCCGCCCGCCCGTCGTGCGCGTGGTTGCGAAGCCGATCCTGGCCGGTATGCTCGGCGCATGAGGGCTGGAGCGGAAAAAGCGTCACGCGTGCGCGGGCGCAGGAGGGTGCGCTGCCTTCGTGCGATCGCGGTGCTCGTGTTCTTGCTGCTCAGCCCAGCGACGTCGGCGGTTCTTGCGACGACCACGACGAAGATCACGCCCACGGGCACGACGAGCACGACCACGCCGGGCTCCGCGACGCCTGAAGGAGCCAACGGCGGCGCCTTCAACGAACTGAGCCAGGGGGCACAGCAGGAAACGACGCCGACCACGACGACGACGGCGACGGAAACGAACGGCACGACCACCGCCTCGACATCGAACTCGAAGAAAACGGTGCTGATCATCATCGCCGTGGCCGTCGCGCTGCTCGTGGCGATCGCTTACGTGATCGTGCGCGACGCGCGCAGGATGGCGCCGGCGGCCGACCCACAGGTGGCTGAAGCCCGCTCGGCGCACGACTCGGCGGCGACGCTGCGCAGGCGGCGCGCCAAAGCCAAGGCGGCGCGGCAGCAGCGCAAACGAAACCGTTAGTCGCGGCGCAGCTAAACGCGGCGGCTCAGTGAGAGACTCGCACGCGGCGGTGCTCGCGCGAGGGGGCGCGTACGCGGCGCGGTGAGGCGGGCGGTGGCGAGGCGTGCGGTCCCCGGCGCGGGCGGCGTGGGAACGGCCCGGAAGGCAGTGGACGGCGCGGGCGAGGATCGAGCGGCCCAGCCGGCAGCGCGCGCGAGCCGCCGTCGTCGTCGCTGCGATCGGGCGGGTCACCGGTGTTCGTCATCGCGGCGTCGTTGCGGAACGGAATCCACAGCATCATCGCGGCGATCGGAAGCTTGATCAGCGCGAGCATCACGATCAGCGTCCACAGCGGCATGGTCTGAACGATGCTACTACTGCCCCGGTGACTGCGGAGGCACGCGCGGGAAGGGCACCAAGCACGACGCTGGGCGGGGCCGACGAGCTCGACTCGCTCTCTCGTGCTGTGTCCGAATGCCGGTGCTGCCCGCGCCTGGTCGCCTGGCGCGAGCAGGTCGCCCGCGAGCGGCGAGCCGCGTTTGCACAGGAGACTTACTGGGGGCGCCCAGTACCGGCCTTCGGCGATCCGCAGGCACGCGTGCTGATCGTCGGCCTCGCGCCGGCGGCGCACGGCGCCAACCGCACCGGGCGGATGTTCACGGGCGATCGCTCGGGCGACTTCCTCTACGCCGCGCTGCACCGCGCGGGTTTTGCAAGCCAGCCGACGTCGCTCGCGCGCGGAGATGGCCTGCGCTTGCACGACCTACGCATTACGGCGGCCGTGCGCTGCGCGCCGCCGGCGAACAAGCCCACGCCGCAGGAGCGCGAGCGGTGCTTGCCCTGGAGCGCGCGCGAACTACAACTGCTCGGCGACGTGCGCGTACTGCTGTGTCTCGGTGCGTTCGCGTGGGATGCGGCGCTGCGTCTGCTCGTGGTGAGCGGCTCGTTGGCGCAGCCACTGCGCCCGAAGCCGCGCTTCGGTCATGGCGCGGAGGCCGCGGCCGGGCACTACACGCTGCTCGGCTGCTTTCACCCAAGCCAGCAGAACACGTTCACGGGCAAGCTGACCGAGCCGATGATCGACGCCGTGCTCGTCCGCGCGCGTGAGCTGGCCGGCCTGCAGCCCTGATCAGCGGGCGGTGGTGATGCGTCCGCGTGAATGACCGGGGCGCGATCGCGGCTGCCCGGAGAACCGAGCGGAGTCGAGCCAGTCACGCAGTTGCTGCTCACTCAGCGGCCGCGCGATCAAGTAGCCCTGGCCGATCTCGCAGCCGAGCTCGGTGAGGCGTTCGATCACCTCGTCGGTCTCGATGCCCTCGGCCACGACGCGCAGCCCGAGATGCTTGGCGAGGTCGACGATCGAGCCGACAATCGACGCGGTGTGCGTGTCCTCGCAGACGGCGCTGGCGAGCGAGCGGTCGACCTTCAGCTCGTCGGCCGGGAGGCTTGAGAGGTAGCCGATCGACGCGTTGCCCGCGCCGAAGTCGTCGATCGAGATCGACACGCCGCTGTCTCGCAGCGAGCACAGCACATCGCGCGCGCGAGCGGGATCGATCATCGTCGCGCTCTCGGTCACCTCGAGCGTGAGGCGCTCGGCGGGGATCTCGTGGCGATGCAGCGCGGCGGCCACCTGGCCCGGCAGGTCGGCATCGAGCAGGTTTCGAGCCGAGAGGTTGACGGCGACCTCGAGGTCGATCCCGGCCCTGCGCCAGCGGACCATCTGCGCGAGCGCCGTGTCGATCGTCTGCAGCGTGAGCGGCCCGATCAGAGCCGTCTGCTCGACCAGCGAGATGAACGCGGCCGGCATCAGCAGCCCGTGCTCGGGGTGGCGCCAGCGCAACAGTGCCTCGACGCCGCAAACGCGCCGATCGGCAAGCCTCACCTTGGGCTGGTAGTGCAGCTCGAACTCGCCGCGCTCGAGCGCCTGGCGAACCTGACCGAGCAGCTTCAAGCGCGCGGGGTCAAAGCGCTCGAGCTCGGGTGAGTAGACCTCGACGCGAGTGTGGCGCGAGCGTGCATGCGCGAGCGCGGCGTCGGCATGCTGCAGCAGCTCATCTAGCTTCTCCTCGCCGGCCGCGGCGACGGCCAGTCCAATGCTGGCCTCGACGTTCAGCGCGAGATCGTCGACGACGATCGGCGCGGCCATGCCGGCCTGCAGGCTGGCCGCCGTGCGCAGGGCCCCGGACACGCCCTCGGCGTGCGGGCAGAGGATCGCGTACTCGTCACCACCGATTCGCGCGACCAGCGTGCCCTCGCCGAGCCGTGCCTGAAAGCGGCGCCCTGCCTCGCACAGCACCTCGTCGCCGGTCGAGCTGCCGAGCGTGTTGTTGATCTCGGCAAAGCCGTCGAGGTCAATCAAGAGCACGGCGATGTCGCGCCGGCGCTGCCCGGCGCGGCGCAGCTCCTGCTCGACGCGTTCGCGGAACAGGGTGCGGTTTGGCAGGCCCGTGAGCGGGTCATAGCGCGCGAGCACGTCGTTTTCGTGCGCTTGGCGGCGCAGGCGCTTGGAGGCCGTGGCGACGATCCGGAACAGCACCGCCCAGAGCAGCGCCAGGCCGACGGCGACGACAAGCACGATGATGCGCTTGTCGTGCGAGATCGCCGCGGCGATCGGCTTGTAGCTCAGGTAGATCTCGAACGCGCCGGCCGGCGGTCCTGCCGCGGCGAAGCGCAATGGGACGTAGACCTCGACGAGCTCGCCGAGACCCACCTCGCTGGCGGTCTCCGAGTTGCGCTTCGGCGCCAGCACCTCGCCCGTGGAGGCGTGGCCCTCGAGCGCCTCGTTGAGGTCGGCCTCCTCGTGGAAGGACTCGCCGATCAGGCTGTGATCGTCGGAGTAAATGACCGTGTGCGCGGCGTTCCAGATCTTGATCCTGGCGAGGTTCTCCGTCGCCGAGCGGGCGCGCAACTGCTCGTCAAGGCCTTTGATCTGCTGGGCGGTCAGCCCGTTGCGCACCTCGCCCGGCGTCAGCCGCGGCTGGATGCCGATGCTCGCGATCAATCGTGCCGACTGACCGGCGTCGGCGACGCTGTGCGTCTCGACCTGATGCTCGAGCACACTCGTCAAGACGAAGCCGAGCACGACCATCGGCACGAGGCTCGTCAGCGCGACGCGCTGGGTGAGGGTTAGCCGCCCGACCAGCCGGCGGTATGCGCGCAGAAGCGCCATAGGGCTGCTTCGGCAACGCGATCGGGCACTGAAGCCCAGGCCTCTGGAACCCGACGGGTGTGCGAGGGCTAGGGCCCCGCAGCGCCTCTAGCCTGCGCTGGCCGTGCTCGTTAGCCGTGTGCGGTTGCGCGCCGCGCGCACAGCGGTCTTCAGCGTGTCGATGTCATAGGCGCCGTAGTGGCGGCGGCCGTTGATGAAGAACGTGGGCGTCCCCGACACGCCGCTGGCGTCGGCGCTGGCGACGTCTTCGGCCACGCGCGGCGCGTACTCGTGGCGGCGCACCTCGGCCCACAGGCGCTCGACGTCGAGCTCCAGCTCGTGCGCGACGCGGCTGATGTCCTGCGGCGTGAGCGCGTCCTGGTGGCTAAGGAAAGCGTCAGAGATCTCCCAGAAGGCTCCCTGCGCGGCCGCGGCCTCGGAGGCCTCGGCGGCGAGCTGGGCGCTCGAGTGCACGTCGCTAAGCGGCAGATGACGCCAGACGTAGCGCACGTCGTCTTCGGAGGAGGCGAGCAGCTCGCGCACGATCGTCTCGGCCTGCCCGCAGTAGGGGCACTCGAAGTCGCCGTACTCGACGAGCGTGACCGGCGCGTCTTCGGGACCGCGGATGTGATCGTGCTCGGGGTCGACGTCCACGGCGAGGTCGATCAGATCCTCCGCGGTGGCGCTGATCTGACGCGCACGCACGCTGCTGGGCAGCCGTTTGACGAAGCCGAAGGATCGCCCAAGCGACGAGCGGCGCGATGATCGCCGAGGCGAGCACGCCGAGCTTCGCCTCATCCAGGCGCTCGCCGGTGAAGGCGAGCCCCGAGATCAGCAGCGAAACGGTGAAGCCGATTCCGGCGACGGCGCCGCCGCCGAAGATCAGCGGCCAGCTGATCGGCGGCCGGGGCCCGCGCAGCGAGGGACGCGAGGCGATCCACGATGCGCCGACGATGCCGACGGGCTTGCCGACGACGTAGCCGATCACGATGCCGAGCGTGATCGGGGAGCTGACGGCGTTGCTCAGCAGCGAGTCCGTTACATGGATGCCGGCATTGGCGAGCGCGAACAGCGGCACGACGACGTAGCTCGTCCACGGGTGCAGCTCGTATTGCAGGCGCTCGTTGAGCGAGATCGCCGAAAGCACGCCGAGCTGCGCGGAGCGGGCCAGTTCGGGTGTCGGCTGCTCGCGGAAGGAGCGCGTCAGCTCGGTCGCGCGCTCGAGGTCTTCGCGCGAGGGGGGGTAGGCGCTGGTGACAAGACCCGCCGCGAGGCCGGCGATCACGGGGTCGATGCCCGACTTGAACATCGCGACCCACAGCGCGATGCCGATCAGCACCGCCAGCTGCCTGCGCCACGCGGGCACGAAGCGCAGCGCGAGCAGCGCCGCGAACAGCGCAATCGCGACGAGCAGCGCCGTCATCGAGACGTGTTTGGTGTAAGCCGTTGCGATCACGACGAGCGCGCCGAGATCGTCGACGACGGCGAGAGTCAGCAGGAACACGCGCAGGCGCGTGGCCGCGCGCGGCGTGAGCAGCGCGAGCGCGCCGAGCGCGAACGCCGTGTCGGTCGACATCGCCGCGCCCCAGCCGTGCGCACCCGCTCCGCCGGCGTTGATCGCCAGAAAGATCGCGACCGGCACTGCCATGCCGCCGAGCGCGGCGAGCACGGGAACGGCCAGACGGCGTCGTTCGCGCATGTCGCCGACGTCAAACTCGCGCTTGGCCTCAAGCCCGACGACGAGGAAGAAGAACGTCATCAGGCCCTCGTTGACCCAGTGACGCAGGTCCGTCGAGACCCCGCTGCCGCCAAGCTCGATCGAGAGCTTCGTCGTCCAGACCGACTCGTAGTGCGCGCCGGGCACGTTCGACCAGACGAGCGCTGCACACGTCGCGGCGAGCAGGAAGATCGCGCTGCCCGTCTCGGTGCTGAGGAAGTCGCGCACCGGTGCCGCGAGGTTGCGCGCCCAGGCGGTGCGGCCGTTGTAGGAGCTGTCGCTTGCTTCGGCACTCGCCATGGGCGCGATTATCGCTGGATTGAGATCCGATCCAGAGCTCGCGCGGCCTGCCGTCAATGGGGGAGGGGGGCGCCGAGCAGTGCCGCAAGCGTCCCGACGAGGCCGGCGAGCAGCAGCGTCATCACGACACTGCGGCGGAGCAGGATCAGCGCCACGGCGGCGACCCCGAGCAGCGGGTACTGCCAGTTCTCACCGAGCGCGCGCGCGAGCGGGATCGCGGCGCCGATGATCGCTCCGATCGCCGCCGGGGCGGCGCCGGCGAGGAACGCGCGAACGCCCGCTCGTCGCGCAGCAGCCGCTCGAAGCGCTCGGCGCCGAGCAGGATGAAGCGAACGAGGGCGCGAACGCGATCAGCGCGGCGAGCAGGCCGGCGCCGAGCCCGCCGGCCGCGTAGCCGACGGCGGCGACCGTCTGCGTGACCGGGCCGGGCGTGATCTGCCCGAGCGCGACGGCGTTGAGGAACTGCGCCGTGGGTCATCCAGTGGTAGGTGGTCACGGCGTCGGCCTGCATCAGCGGAACGATCACGAAGCCGCCGCCGAAGGCGAGCGCGCCGACCTTGAACGCGGTCCAGGCGAGCGCGCCAGGTCGCCCGCCGGCCGTCACGGCGCGAGCAACGGCCAACGGAGCACGCGACGCGCGCGCGCGGCGCCGCGCAGACGAGCTCGAGCGCGCCGCAGGCCGAGCAGCACGAGCACGAGCCACGGCCCGGCGGTCGCGGCGCGACGCTCCGCCGGCGAGCGCGTAGGCGACCCTGCGCAGCGCGTGCGCGCCGCGGCGCGGCGCCAGATCGGCGGCGCGACGTCACGCCGGCGCTGCACGGCGACCGCGGCGACGGCGGCGCCGGCGCCCAGCCCGGCGCCGCGTACCCAGCGCGGCGGCGAGCCGGCGAGGAACAGCGACCGACAGCGCGAGGATCGCGACGAGCCCGGGCACGATGAAGCCGGCCCCGCCGACGAGCGCGCCGCCGCGCCCGCGCAGCCGCCACGCGCAGTAGATCGCCAGCTGCGTCGAGGCCGGCCCGGGCAGCAGGTTGCGTCGCGGCGATCGCGTGCTCGAACTCGTGCTCGCTCAGCCAGCGCGTCGCGTCGACGCACAGCGTCGCGCAGCAGCGCGATGTGAGCCGGCGGACCGCCGAAGCCGATGCAGCCGATGCGGCTCCACTCACGCGCGATCTCAGCGAGCTTGGGGGCAGGCGCTGGGCTCGCGGCGTGCATCGCGGGGGAAGGCTACGCGTCGGGGACTCACCGCGAAAGGCGGCCTTGCTTTCTCTTATTTACATAACATGCATTATCGAGCGTAGGTTGGCAAGGCTTGCCCGTGCCTCGTGACCTGGACAGTGCGCAGCCGCAGGGCAAGCCAGGATGGAGCGCCGATGACGCCGCTCGAGCGCGTTAGACTCAGCATCAGAAGGTGACCGCGCCGAATGCCGTGAGCAGCCGCCCAGTTGACGCTAGGCATCTCCGCCTACCGCCCAGTTCGAGTCTGACCCGCCGGATCGGCCCGCGGAGAGCCGCTGCAGGGCGAGCCTGCGCGCGTGTTGATATGTACGAGTGATGGCCGACAGCCCACAGACGATCTACGAGCGCGTGCGCCGCGTCCCGCCCGGCTTCGTCACGACTTATGGAGACCTGGCCCCAGGCGCCCCGCGCCACGCCGGACGCGCGCTCTCGCAGATGCCGGAAGGCCTTCCGTGGTGGCGCGTCGTGCGCAGCGACGGCACATGGCCGAAGGGCGCCGAGCAGCGAGCCAAGTTGGTGGCCGAGGGCGTCTCGATCCGCGGCCGGCGGGTCGTGATGGCCGAGGCGCGGATCCCGCCCGAGGCGATTCTCTAGGCCTCGCGCTTGCGGCTCAGGCGAACAGCGCCTGCTGCGTGAAGCCCGGCGCGCCCTCGATCTCGAGCATCCGCCGCTTCGTGCGCAGGCCGCCCGGCGCCGAGAAGCCGTGCAGCGCGCCGAGGCTGCGAGCACGCGGTGGCACGGCACGACGACCGGGAACGGGTTGCGCCCGAGCGCAGCGCCGACGGCACGTGCCTCCTGCGGCGCTCCGATGGCTCGGGCGATCTCGCCGTAGCTGGCCGTCTCTCCCGGGCCGATCTCACGCGTCGCTCGCGTAGACACGCCGCTGGAACTCGTCGAGCGCGCGTTCGTCGAGCACGACCGAGCGCAGGTCGCGCCGCTCGCCGCCGAGCAGCGCCGTGATGCCGGCAATCGCCTCCCGATCGCCTCGGCACGCTCCGGACCGGTGGGCAGTGCCCCAGCCCCCTCGCCGGAGGCAGCAGCACCTCGGTGATCCCGAGCTCGCTCCAGCGCACGCCACACGTGCCAAGCGCGGTCTCGAAGGCGACGCTGACCGCGCCGCCATCCCGGATCTGATCGTCGACGTTCACGCTCAGCCATTCTTAACGCGCACACGGCCGGAAACGTGAGGCGAGCCGCACGTCGGGCTCGCCGCAGCGTTCGCTTCAGCGCCGGGTCCTCCGCGCGCGCCCGCGCGAGTGCCCTGGCCCACCACACGAGATCGGTCACGGCCGTGTCCAGGCGCTCGTCGAGCGAAGCGAACACCTCCGGATCGAACGGGCCCTCGGCCTGCCTGGCCGGGATCATCACGGCCGGGAGGATGTGCACCGCATGTCGCAGCGGCGCCATCTCGAGCTCGACACAGACGAGGCGCAGCTGCTCGATCGCCCGCGCTCCCCCGGTGTTGCCATAGCCGACGAACGCGACCGGCTTGCGGTTGAGCTCGGGGAAGACCTGGTCGAGCGCGTTCTTCAGCACCGCCGGGTAGCCGTGGTTGTACTCGGGCGTGACGATCACGTAGCCGTCGGCGGCGTCGACCTTCTCCGCCCAGCGTGCGACCTCGGGCGGGTATTCGCGGCTGCCGCGCGCCGGCGGGGCGACCTGCTCGTAGAAGGGCATCGGGTAGTCGCGCAGGTCGACCGGCTCGACGCTGAGATCCTCGCGCCGGGCCAGGCGAGCGAGCGCCCAGCCGGCGGCTTTCTCGCCGAAGCGACCCTCCCGTGTGGAGCCGAGGATCAACTGGATGCGGGGCGTCTGCGCTGCGATGGCGCCACGCTAGCGCGCCAGCGAGCATGATGCCGGAGGGAGGGCAGCTCGGCGAGGGACCGATGATCCTCCCCTCCCCACCCCGTCTCTGCTGTAGATGACACGCTGAGCCCTTCGGAAGGCTCCGAGGACAGGAGGATCAGATGGCGGAGGTCGAGCAGCAGGTGACGCAGGCCGGCAATCAGACAGCGCGAGGCCCCGACGCTGTACGTGTGCCACGGCGACGACGGCGGACCGCGCGTCCATCCGTGCAGGCGCGTGCAGGAAGCGCTGCGCGAGGCCGGGATCGAGTACGAGAAGGTCGTCGCCGCGCACGGCAACCCGATTCCGTTTCTGCGCAAAGGCTCGCGCGAGGAGCTGCGTGCTGCCACGGGCGATACGAAGCTGCCGACGCTGAAGCTCGCCGACGGCACCGTGATCACGCACTCGCGCGGGATCTTCGCGTGGATCGAGCAGCAGAAGGCCTGAGACGAGCTCAGCCGGCGCCCGACTGCACGTCGGTCGAGCGCAGCGAGTCGAGCATGCGCGCAACCGAGGCGCCGACCTGCTTGCGCGTCTGCCCCCCGTCGTCGGCCCGCGCGACGAGCATCGCACCCTCGTCGATCGCGCCGAGCAGCAGGTGCGCGAGCGGGCCGGCCGGCTGGGGCTCGATCAAGCCCGCCTCGATCGACGCCTCGCACGGTGCCTTCGACGAGCCCGAGGCCGTAGCGCATGCCGATCTCGCGCCACAGCTCCCAGCCGAGCACCGAGGGCGCGTCGAGCAGCGCGATGCGCTGCACCGCGGGGTCTTCGCAGGCGTCGAGGAAGGCCTGCGCGCCGGCGTGCAGCACCTCCAGCGGATCGCGCGCCGACTGGTCCGCCAGCTCGGCGATCCGCTCGAGCAGGGCCTGCTCGACGTCTTCGTAGACGGCCTGGAAGAGCTCGCGCTTGCCCTCGAAGTGGTGATAAAGCGCCCCCCGCGTGACACCCGCCGCGCGCACGATCTCCTCCGTCCCGACGGCCGCGTAGCCACGCTCGGCGAACAGTCCGCGGGCGGCGGAGACGAGCGCCGCGCGCGTCGCCTCCGAGCGCTCGGCCTTGAGCGTACGCACGGGACCTCCCCGCTCCGTTGACTCAGATTTGACATCCATACTGTCTGTATGCTAGATACATACAGTCTGTATGTGAACTACTGCAACGTCGCTGCCGACTCCCCGCCAGCGTGCGTCGCTTCCTCCCATAGCCGAAGGAGCGAGATCGTGAGCCAGCTTGACTCGACCACCGCGATGGACGCCGCGCTCGAAAACGCCCCGGTACGCGAGGCGCGTCTTCCCCAGGGCGTGATCCGCTACCGCGAGTTGGGCACGGGTGAGCCGATCGTGCTCGTGCACGGCCTGCTCGTGAACGGACTCCTGTGGCGCGAGGTGGCGCCACGTCTCGCACGCGACTTCCGCGTGATCGTGCCCGACCTGCCGCTCGGCTCGCAGGAGCTGCCGATGAACGCCGGGCGCCGACCTCTCCCCCCTCGGCCTCGCCGCGATCGTCGCCGGCTTCATCGAGGCGCTCGACCTGGAGGGCGTCACGCTCGTCGGCAACGACACCGGCGGCGCGATCAGCCAGCTCGTCGCCGTGCACCATCCCGAGCGGTTGGCCCGCCTCGTGCTCACACCGTGCGACGCCTATGAGAACTTCCTGCCGCCGATGTTCCGCCCGTTGCAGGCGCTCGCACGCATCCCCGGAGCGGTCTTCCTGGTCGCGCAGTCGCTCCGTCCACGGGCGGCCCGGCGACTGCCGTTCGCCTTCGGCTGGCTGTCCAAGCGCGGCATCCCCGACGACCTCAGCGACGCTTGGCTCGCGCCCGCGCTGTCGAGCGCCGCGATCCGCCGCGAGATCGCCTCGATCCTGCGAGGGCATCTCCAACCGCTACACGCTGCAGGCGGCCGAGCGCTTCGGCGAGTTCGACAAGCCCGTGCTGATCGCCTGGGCGCCCGAGGACCGCTTCTTCAAGCTGCGCTACGCCGAGCGCCTTGCCGCCGCCTTCCCAAATGCGCGTCTCGAGCGGATCGAGGACAGCTACACGTTCGTGGCGATCGACCAGCCCGAGCGGACCGCCGAGCTCGTCGCGGCGTTCGCGTCCGAGTCGCTTCCGGTAACGGGCTCGGCGCCCTGAGGCTGGACTCGACAGGCGGCTCCCGCAGCTATGCACCGGCCAGCCCGAGCCGCGCCGGCAGCTGATCGAGCGAGCTGACCAGCTCGTCCGCTCCGGCCCGCAACAGCTCGGCGCCGTCCCGCGGCGCGTAGCCGACGGCATGCATCCGCGCCGCGCGGGCCGCCTCGATCCCAGAGGCGGAGTCCTCGACGACCACGCAGTCGTGCGGGCTCGACGCCCATCGTGGCGGCGGCGTGCAGGAACAGGTCCGGGTGCGGCTTGCCGCGCGCGACCGACCAGGCGGAGAACAGCTGCTCCTCTGCGAACAGCTCGCGCAGGCCCGTCAGCTCGAGCGTCAGCCGTGTCTTCTCGAGCTTGCCCTGCGAGGCGACGCAGACGGCGATCCCGGCGGCCTCGATCTCCCGTACCGTCGCGGCCGCGCCGAGGACCGGTCGCAGCTCGCGGCGAAAGCGCTCAGCCCGGTCGCGCTCGAAGGCCTCCAGCCAGCCGCTCGGAAGCGGGCGACCGAGCCGCGCCTGGGCCAGCGCATCGATCTCGCTGAGCAGCAGGCCTTGGTATTCAGACTGGGCCTCGCTCGTCGTCGTCGGTAGGCCGTGCTCGGTGAGCGAGCGCGCGAGCACCTCTGTCGAGATCTCCTCGCTGTCGACCAGCGTCCCGTCGCAGTCGAAGATGACCAGCCGCCACTCGCTCAACGAGTGCTCCTTTCATCGCGCCGCGGCGCAATAGGCTTCGCCGCGTGAGCGCACCAGTATTTCGCGAGCGCCCAGCGGCCGGCGAGGCCGACGGCCTGCTCGTGCTGCACCACGGCCGCGGCACCGACGAGCACGACCTGCTGCCGCTCGCCGACGCGCTCGACCCGCAGCAGCGGCTGCACGTCGTCACGCCGCGCGCGCCGCTGACGCTGCCGGGCTGGCCGGGCAACCACTGGTACGCGGTCCCGCGCGTCGGCTTTCCCGACCCAGACACGTTCGCCGCCTCCTACGCGCTGCTCAGCGAGTTCCACGACGAGCTGTGGCAGCGGACCGGGATCGGGCCCGAGCGGACCGTGCTCGGCGGCTTCTCGATGGGCTCGCGTGATGAGCTACGCGCTGGCGCTCGGCGCCGATCGCCCGGCGCCGGCCGGCATCCTCGCCTTCTCCGGCTTCATCCCGAGCGTCGAGGGCTGGCAGGCGCACTTCGAGGACCGCCGCGCGCTGCGCGCGTTCATCGCCACGGCACCGAGGATCCCGTGATCGAGATCTCCTTCGCGCCGCGCCGCGCGCGAGCGCTGCTGGCCGGCGGCCTCGACGTCGACTACGAGGAGTTCCCGGCGGTCACTCGATCCGCCGGCCGTGCTCCCCGCGCGCTCGGCAGTGGCTGCAGCGAGGTCCTGCCGGACTCGCCGCTCCGTGAGAGCAGTCGCACGATCGCCGCAAGCCCGACGACGACGATCAGCGCGCGCAGCGCGTCCGGGCGGCAGCCGCCGGCCGTAGCGCGCGCCGAGCTGCGCGCCGACGATCGAGGACGACCGCGATGATCGCCGCCGGCGCCCACTCGACGTGCGCGGCGAACATGAAGTAACGCCGGCGACGCCGTTGACGAGAGCCCGCCAGCACGTTCTTCAGCGCGTTGGAGCGCTGCAGGCTCTGCGGCAGCGTCGACGCCGAGGATCGCCGAGCAGCAGGATCCCCTGCCCCGCGCCGAAGTAGCCGCCGTACACGCCGGTCACGTAGATCGCGAGCGGGCAGTCAGCAGATCGACGCGCCGCGCGCGCGCTCGCGACGTGCCCGGCCAGGCGCGCGGTTGAGCCGCGGCTGAGCGACGCGTCAGCACGAGCGCGAGCGCGATGAACGCGGGCACGATCGTCCTTGAACGTCGAGGCCGGCAGCACGAGCAGCAGCACCGCGCCGGTCACGCCGCCGAGCAGCGACGCCGTGCCGAGGCGCAGCGCCCGCCCGCGCTGCCCGGCGAGCTCGCGGCGGTAGCCGATCGCGCCCGAGACCGAGCCCGGCACGAGCCCGATCGTGTTCGAGACGTTCGCCGTCACCGGCGCGTAGCCGAACGCGAGCAGCACCGGGAACGTGATCAGCGTGCCGCTGCCGACGACGGTGTTGATCGTGCCCGCCGCCATGCCCGGCGAATGCGATCGCGATGATCTCCCCTGCGCTCACCCGGCCACCCAAGCACGTCCGCGCCCGCGGCGACACTTCGCGGGGCATGAGCGTGCTGCGCGACATCGCCGTGACGCTGCGCCCCGGCGCCGGCGAGCGCCACGGCCCGCTCGTGCCGATGCTGGTCGCGCTGACGCTGCTCACCGGCGCTGGTCGACGCCGTCAGCTACCTGAAGCTCGGGCACGTGTTCGTCGCCAACATGACCGGCAACGTCGTCTTCCTCGGCTTCGCGCTGGCCGGCGCCGGCGGGCTGTCGGTCGTCGCCTCGCTGGTCGCGCTCGCCTCGTTCCTGCTCGGCGCGTTCGCCGGCGGCTGGCTGGGCGTCGCGCCACGCCGAGCACCGCGGCCGCCTGCTGCGCGCCGCCAACGCCGCGCAGGCGGCGCTGATCCTGCTCGCGCTCGTGCTCGCCGCTGCTCGCCAGCGAACCGCTCGCCGAGGGCGTCGCGCTACGCGCTGATCGTCGCTGCTGGCGCTCGCGATGGGCGTGCAGAACGCGGCCGCGCTGCGCCTCGCCGTGCCCGAGCTGACGACGACCGTGCTGACGCGCACGCTCACCGGGCTGGCCTCGCAGGCGGCATCGTCGGCGGCGCCGGCTCGCAGCCGGGCGGCGCAGCGTCGCCGTCGCGGCGATGCTGCTCGGCGCGCTCGTCGGCGCGCTGCTCGCGCTGCACGTGTCGGTCGCCGCGACGCTCGCGCTCGCGCTCGCGCTCGCCACGGCGATCGCGCTGGCCGCCCACGCGCTCTCCGGGTCCGACGCCGCCTGGACGCGCGGCTGAGCGCGGCGGTCGCGCCGGGGCCCGCTCGGCGCCGCGCTGGGCGCTACTTGACCGTCAGCGTGCCTTCCATGCCCGCCTGGCGGTGGCCCGGGCACCGAGCAGAAGAACTTGTACGTGCCCGGTTTCAGGCTGACCGAGAGCGTCTTCGAGCCGCCGCGTGAACGTCGGCGTGGCGCCGACCTGTTCGCCGGAGGAGGATTCGATCGTCACGTTGTGCGGCAGCGAGCGAGCTGTTGGTGAAGTCGACCGACACCTTGCCCGCCTTCGCGCTCAGCGACTTGGTGTTGTATTCGAGCTGGCCTTCGGGGTTCGCTTCGAGGCTGACCTTTCGACGCCGCCCGATTCGCGCGGCGGGCGCCGGCGTCGCGGCGGTCGCCGAGCTGGTCGTCGGCGCTTCGGCTGCGGTGCTCGCCGACGACGAGGTGGAGCTGGACGACGAGCTGCCGCAGCCGGCCAGCGCCAGCAGCGCCGCCGCGAGCGCGAGCGCGGAGATCGAGAACACGGTGCTTCGTTGCCTGACCTGCTGCTTGGAACCTCACGTCGGATCCTCCATTGGTCGGGGTCGTCGGCTGATACGACACCGCCCGGTGCGGATCCTTCCCGTCGCCGCTGCGCGGCCGGCGCCGCCGTCCGGCGCCGAGCATACGCCGCGCAAGCGCCCGGCGCCACTACCGTGTGCTGCGATGGAGCTCGAGCACGCGATCCGCACGCGCCGCACGCACAAGGCCTTCGGCGCCGAGGCGCTCGACGCGGCGACGCTCGACGAGCTGTTCGAGCTCGCGCGCTGGGCGCCCAACCACCACCTCACCAACCCGTGGCGCTTTCGCGTGCTCGGCGAGCGCACGCGCGAGCGCCTGATGGAGCTGGCCGAAGCGGCCAGCCCGGCTCGGCCGTCAAGCTGCGCCGCGCGCCGACGCTCGTCGCCGTCAGCGCGACGGTCAGCGGCGACGCCGCGCAGGATCGCGAGGACCTGCTGGCAACGGCCGTCGCCGCCTACATCGTGCTGCTCGGCGCGCATGCGCGCGGGCTGGCCGGCTACTGGCGCACCGTGCCGCTGCTCGACGACCCGCCGGCGCGCGAGCTGCTCGGCCTCGGCGACGACGAGGCGCCGGTCGGGCTGCTCTACCTGGGCACGCCCGTGCAGCAGCAGCGCGTGCCCGAGCGCGCGCCGCTGGCGAGTTCGTCAGCTATCTCGACTGAGCCCGCCGCCCGACGCGCTCACGGCGCCGCCGGCACGACCACGAGCGGACCGTCGGCCTGCGCGCAGCTCGGCCGTCTCGAACGCGCTCGCTCGAGCCGCTGCGACGCTGGGCGCTTTGCTCGAGGAACTCGTCGGCCGTCTCGAGGAAGCCGATCCGCGGCGTGCGGTAGTGCATCGGCACGACCCAGCGCGGCGACAGGCGCTCGACGATCGCGCGAGGCCTGCTCGGCGCCGATCGTGGGGCCGCCGCCGACCGGCACGAACAGCAGGTCGACCTCGCCGATCGCCGCGGCCTGCTCCTCGCGCAGGCCGCTCTGGCCGAAGTCGCCCATGTGGCAGACGCGCACGCCGTCGAGCGAGAACACGAAGATCGTGTTCGGGCCCGCGTGCGGTGCCGGCGACGTCGTCGTGCTCGGAGGCGATCGCCGACGACCTCGCCGAGCGGCGAGTCGAGCGTGCCCGCCGTCGAGCGCAGCACGGCCGGCTCGCCGCCGATCGCCTCGACCGCGTTGTGGTCGCGTGCTCGTGCGTGACCAGCAGCAGATCTGGCTCCACGCCTGCGATCGCGGGGTAGTCCCACTGGATCCCGCGGTCGCGGCTGAGCGCCGACATGTCGCCGAACGGGTCGATCGCCACCGATCCTTGCTCGCCGCGTCAGGCGGAAGGCCGACTGTCCGAACCACTCAACGCGCATGCTGCTGCTCCTCTCTGTGATTGACCTGCAGGCTGCTGCGTTCGCGTCGCGCAGCGCCCGCCGCTCCGTCGCGCGCGTCTGCGTCTCGTCGCCCTCGCGCCGGCTACTCAGCGTGGTGGTACTGCCGCCGCGCACCAGCGACGCCGCGGCGGCGATCAGGCAGGCGACGATCGCGAACAGGAACGCCTCGTGCAGGCCCGAGCTGAACGGGCCGGAGATCAGGTGCGGGAAGAACGAGCGCCCGGTCAGCGCCGCGTGGTTGTGCGCCGGCAGCGACGCCGAGCACGTGCGCGCCGACGAGGTGTTCGACCGGGTTGTAGCCGAGGAACGCGGCGAACAGGATCGACACCGGCGGCACGTCGCGACGCGCTGTGCGCGCGTCGCGGCCGAGACGCCGTGGGCCTGCAGCCCGGAGGCCAGCGCGTGCGGCAGGCTCGCGGCGAGGCCGAGGATCATCAGCGTGAAGAAGATCCCCACCGAGAGCACCTGCGCGGAGTTCTGGAAGGTCTGGTTCATGCCGCCGCCGGCGCCGCGGTCCTGCGGCCGGCAGGCTGTTCATCACCGCGGCGCGGTTGGGCGAGGCGAACAGCCCCATCGAGATGCCCATCAGCAACAGCACCGCCGCGAACACGCCGAAGGAGAAGTCGATCGGCAGCAGGCTCGAGCAGCACGAAGCTGAGCGCCGAGCCGAGCATCCCGCCGGTCGCGAACGGCCGCGCGCCGAAGCGATCGGACAGGTATCCCGACGTCGGCCCGGCGATCAGCATCCCGAGCGTCAGCGGCAGCATGTACAGGCCGGCGCGCAGCGGCGTGTCGACGTAGTCGACGCCGTGCTCGGGCAGCCAGATGCCCTGCAGCCAGATGATCAGCATGAACATCAGCCCGCCGCGCGCGACCGCCGAGAGGAACGTCGACAGCGTGCCGAACGTGAACGCGCGGATGCGAAACAGCGGCAGGCGGAACATCGGGTTCTGCGACGCGGCTCTCGATCACCACGAAGGCGACCAGGCAGGCGACGCCGGCGCGCAGCAGCGCGATCACCCGCGGGCTGCCCCAGCCCGTCTGGCTGCGCGCCGTACGGGCGGATGCCGTAGGTGACCGAGACCATGATCAGGATCAGCCCGAGCGCGAACGTGACGTTGCCCCACCAGTCGACCGGCGCGCGGCGCGGCTGCGAGCGCTCCTCGAGCTTCAGGTAGGCCCAGACGGTGCCGAACAGGCCCGACGGGCACGCGAGATCAGGAAGACCAGCCGCCAGTCGATCGGCGCGAGCAGGCCGCCGAGCACCAGCCCGACGAACATGCCGCTGACGCCGACGATGTTGTTGATGCCCAGCGCCATGCCGCGCTGGTTGGCCGGGAAGGCGTCGGTGATGATCGCCGCCGCGTTGGCCAGCAGGAAGGCCGCGCCGACGCCCTGCACGATGCGAAAGACGATCAGGTACGTCGCGCCCGCGCGGCCGGTCATCCAGTCGATCGTCAGCAGCAGCGAGGCGACCGTGTAGATGACGAAGCCGAGGTTGTACATGCGCACGCGCCCGTACATGTCCCCCAGCCGCCCGAGGCTGACGATCAGCACGCTCGAGACGACGAGGAAGCCGAGGATCATCCACAGCAGGTAGAAGCTGTTGGCCGGCTGCAGCGGGTCGAGGTGGATGCCGCGGAAGATCGCCGGCATCGCGATCAGCGTGATCGACGCGTCGAGCGTCGCCAGCAGCACGCCGAGCGTCGTGTTCGACAGCGCGATCCACTTGTAGCGGTCGTCGGCGCGGCGATGCGCGCTCTGCGTCCGCTCGCGCGTTCTTCACTGCGTCGACATCAATCTAATTATACAGGAAAACTGAACAGTTTGCCTGCTACATTCGTATAGTTCCGCGCATGGCCACGGCCGTCGACACGACGCTGCTCGCCAGCCGAGCTGCGCCTCGCGCTCGGCCAGCTCGTGCGCCGCCTGCGCGCCGAGCACCGCTTCCCGCTCTCGCAGGGCTCGGTGCTCGGGCGACTGGATCGCGAAGGGCCGCAAGTCGATCGGCGACCTCGCCGCGCGCCGAGCGCGTGCGCCCGCAGTCGATGACGCAGACGATCGCCGACCTGGAGGCCGACGGGCTGATCGCGCGCCGCGCCGACCCCGAGCGACGGGCGGCGCACGCTCGTCGAGCTGACCGAGCGCGGGCCTGAGACGCTCGAAGCCGACCGCCGCCACCGCGAGGGCTGGCTGGCGCGGGCGATCGCCGAGGACCTCACCGCCGCGCGAGCAGCGGCTGCTCGCCGACGCGCTGCCGCTGATCGAGCGGCTCGCCGAAGACTGAGCCGCCGCGCGCGCTGCGCGCCGCGACGGAGCAGCTGACGGCGACCGGCAGACGGCGCTATACAGAACGGTTGCGATGACGGCCGCGCACCAGGCGTACCTGCTGCAGGCGCGACAGATGCAGGCTCTGTCGTTCGCCGTGCACATCCCGCTCGTCTGCTTCGGCATCGCGTTCCCGGCGATGGTGCTGTTCGCGAGTGGCTGCACCTGCGCACCGGCGACGAGCTCTACCGCACGCTCGCGCGGCGCTGGACGCGGATCATGGCCGCGCTGTTCGCCGTCGGCGTGATCACCGGCACGATCCTCAGCTTCGAGATGGGGCTGCTGTGGCCGCAAGTTCACGGCGACGTTCGGCAGCGTGTTCGGGCTCGGCTTCGCGATCGAGGGCTTCTCCTTCTTCATCGAGGCGATCTTCATCGGCATCTACGTCTACGGCTGGGACCGCCTGTCGCCGCGCGCGCACTTCCTCAGCGGCATCCCGATCGTGATCGCCGGCATGACCGGCTCGCTGATGGTGATCGCCGTCAACGCCTGGATGAACCACCCCGGCGGCTTCAAGCTCGTCGGCGGCACAGTCGTCGACGTGCACCCGCTGAAGGCGCTGTTCGCCAACAGCTTCCTCTGGCCCGAGCTCACGCACATGTACATCGCCGGCTACATCGTCATGCGGCTTCCTCGTCGCCGGCGCCTACGCGATCGGCCGGCTGCGCGGCAAATGGGGCCGCTACGAGCGCACCGCGCTGGCGATCCCGCTGACGATCGCCGCGCTGGCCTCGCCCGTGCAGGTGCTCGTCGGCGACTGGGCCGCGCGCGACGTCGCCACGCAGCAGCCGATCAAGCTCGCCGCCTTCGAGGGGCTCGCGCACACGACCAAGGGCGCGCTCCGAGCACCTGCTCGGCTGGTACGAAGACGAACAGGTCAAATACGGCATCGAGATCCCCAAACTGCTGTCGCTGCTGGCCTTCCACAACCCCGAACGCGACCGTCGCCGGCCTCGACACCGTGCCCAAGGACCGCCAGCCGCCGATCAACGTCGTGCGCATCGCCTTCCAGACGATGGTCGGCATCGGCACGCTGCTCGCGCTGCTCGGCGTGTGGCTGCTCGCGCGTGCGCATCAGGCGAAAGCGCCTGCCCGAGTCGCGCGTGGTTCTACCGCGCCGTCGCGCTCGCCGGGCCGGCGTCGCTGCGTCGCGCTGATCGCCGGCTGGGTGACGACCGAGGTCGGGCGCCAGCCGTGGGTCGTCTACCACGTGATGCTCACCTCCGCAGGCCGTCACCGGCGCCGGCGGGATCGTCGTCGGCTACGCCACGCTCGCGCTCGTCTACCTCGGCGTGGCCTGCGGCGTCGTGTGGGTCCTGCGCCGCCTGGCGCGCGCGCCGCTGCGCGAGCGCGGCGCTCCCTGCTCGCACCGTCGACCGCGGCGACCTGAGATGCACCTGTACGAGATCCCGCTGATCTTCGTGCTGGTCGGGCTGGCGCTGTACGTCGTGCTCGCCGGCGCCGACTTCGGCGCCGGCTTCTGGCAGCTGCTGGCCGGCCCCGGCAGCGCGGCGAGCGCGATCCGCGACCACGCGCACGAGTCGATGGCGCCCGTCTGGGAGGCCAACCACGTGTGGCTGATCTTCGTGCTGACCGTCACCTGGACGGCCTACCCGACGCGCGTTCGGCGTCGATCGCCTCGACGCTGTGCGTGCCGCTGTTCATCGCGGCGATCGGGATCGTCATGCGCGGCGCCGCCTACGCGCTGCGCGCCGGACGCGCAGCGCGCGCGAGCGGCGACGCGTCGACCTCGTGTTCGCGCTGTCCTCGGTGCTCACGCCGTTCGCGCTCGGCACGGTCGTCGGCGGCGATCGCCTCGCGGCGCGTGCCCGTCGGCAACGCCGCCGGCGACCTGTTCTCGAGCTGGCTGAACCCGACGTCGATGATCGTCGGCGCGCTCGCGCGTCGCCAACTCGGCCTACCTCGCCGCCGTCTTCCTCGCCGCCGACGCGCAAGCGCGTCGGCGCGCCGCGCGAGCGCAGGACGGCGCTGTCGCGGCCTGCGCGCGCTGCGCTGTGCGGGCGCCGTCGCCGGCGCTGATCGCCTTCGCCGGGCTCGTCGTGCTGCACTCCGACGCGCATTTCCTCTACACGCGCCTGCTGCACGGCGGCGCGCTCGCCGCCGTGATCGTCTCGGCGCTGGCCGGCCTCGCAACGCTCGCGCTCGTGCTCGCGCGGCGCTTCGAGCCCGCCCGCTACACGCGCCGCGCTCGCCGTCGCCGCCGTGATCGCCGGCTGGGCGCTCGCGCAGCGCCCGGTGCTGCTCAAAGGCCTGACCGTGCAGCAGGCCGCCGCGCCCGCACGACACGCTCGTGCTCGTCGTCATCGCCGTGCTCGCGCGGCGCGGCTGATCCTGTTCCCCTCGCTCGCGCTGCTGTTCCGGCTCGTGCTGCCGGGCGCCTCGACCACGGCGACGGACGCCGACGGCGCGCCGGCGCTCGCGGCTGCCGACGGCGGCCGGCTCGCGCGGCTGCTCGCCGTCTCGCGCTCGGGGCTGCTCGCGCGCGTCGCCGGCGCCTGCCTGCTGGCCGGCTTCGGCTTGCTGACGGTCGCCGAAGCCGGCTGGGCGCACGCGATCGGCGTCGTCGCCTTGCTCGGCTTCCTCTGCGTCGGCTTCCTCGCGATCGTGCCCGCGCAGCTGGCCGAGCTCGAACGCGAGTAGCGACTCTCAGTATTTGTACGGCGCCGGTTCCGGGCTCGTCGTCGTCGGCGTGGTCGTCGTGCCGGTCGTCGTCATCGGCGGCGTCGTGCTGGCGCTGCTCGACGCCTTCACCGCGTGCCACGTGCCGCCGAAGCTTTCGATCCCCTCGCCGTTGGCGTCGTTCTTGGCGCTGTCGCCCGAGTAGCGGTACAGCGGCATGCCCGTTGAGCGTGACCTGGAGCGTCCCGTTGCTGCGGCGCAGCAGGCCGAGCTTGCCGCTGCACGCCCGCGCCGGCCTTCAGCTTCGTCTTCGCCGAGCTTGACCGTCAGCGGCGGCCAGTTGGTCAGGCATTCCTTGCTCTTGCACAGCAGGTGCCTGCTCGTCTCGGGGCTGAGGCGGTAGAGCGTGCGGCCCTGCGGGTTGACGACGACGGCTTGCCCAGCGTCGAGTTGGGGTTGGAGCCGAGCGTCAGCGAGGAGCCGGCGGCGAGCGCCGTCGCAACGACCGTGACGAGCGCCGCGGCGGCGACTGCGCCGAGCGCCAGCCACATACGCATGTGGCGCTTGGGATTGCGTGATCGGGCTTGTGCTGCTCGCGCTGACTTGGGCATCGGGCTCCCTTTCGGTCGTCTGGGTCCACTGCACCTGTAGACGCCGCGCGCGCCGGAACCTTCCCGGCGCGGCGCTCACGGCTCGGTGCGGATCACGACGTCGGCGATGTCGGGCACGCGCTGGCGCAGCTCCTCCTCGAGCTCGCTGGCGAGCCGGTGCGCAGCGGTCAGCGACTCGCCGGGGTCGACCTCGAGCGTGAGGAAGACGACGCGCCCGGCGTCGGTCGAGAGCAGCTTGACGCGCTCGGGTCCGTCGCCCGTGCGCTCGCGCACGAGCCGTTCGATCTCGCGCGTGGCGTGCATGTCGGCGCTGACGTCGGCGGGCGCGCTCCGAGCAGCGTGCGCTCGAGCGGCTCGAGGTGGGTCTGCACGGCGGCGACCTCCGGGCGCTCGCAGATCGCGCGCTCGACGCGGTCGGCGATCTGTGCGGCCTCGCGCAGGTCGAGCTCGGCGGGGAACTTCAGGTGCAGCGAGACGTTGACGCGCGTCGCCGCTGCTCGAAGATCGTGATGTCGTGGGCCTCCATCACGAGCGGCTCGGCGAGCGCGATCGCGAGGATCCGGTCGCGCAGGTCGAGGCCGCGCCGGCGCGGCTCGACGTGCACGACGACGTCGCTGCCGGGCAGCGCGCGACTCGACGGCGTGCCTCGATCAGGTTGGCGGACTGCGTGGCCCTCGACGACGGCCTGCCCGGGCGGGACGGTGACGACGACGTCGGCGAAGTAGCGCCCGGCGGACTCGCGCAGGCGCAGGCGGCTCAGCTCGATGTCGGCGCCGAGCGCGGCGATCGCGCGCTCGGCCGCCTGCGCGCGCCTCGGCGGGCGTGCGGTCCATCAGCACGTTGGCGTTCTCGCCGATCAGGCGCACGGCGGCGGCGCAGATGATCAGCGCGACGAGCAGCGCGGCGATCGAGTCGCCCTGGTCGAAGCCGGCGTCGACGAGCAGCAGGCCGACGAGCACGGCGAGCGAGCCGGCCATGTCGCCGGCGAAGTGAAAGGCGTTCGAGCGCAGCGCGGCGCTCGAGAAGCGGCGCGCGACGCGCAGCGAGACGAGCGTGCGGCTGAGATCGACGAGCGAGCGCGACGGCGATCACGGCGAACTGGTACCAGTGGATGTCCGGGCGGCGCGCGAGTCGCGCGCGAGGTGCCCGATCGCTTCGACGGCGACGAACAGCCGCCGGCGAGCAGGATCGCCGCCTCGCCGAGCGCGCCCGAGGTTCTCGGCGCGGCGGTGGCCGTAGGGGTGCTCGGGGTCGGCCGGGCGCCCGCCGAGGCGCACGGCGAAGAACGTCAGCACGGCGGCGACGACGTCGCCGCTGGACTCGATCCCGGTCGAGATCAGGCCGAGGCTGCCGGTGGCCAGGCCGACGCCGAGCTTCAGCGCGACGAGCAGCGCGGCGGCGGCGATCGAGACGAGCGTCGTGCGCCGCGGGCGTGAGCGTCTCGTGCCTCTCGCCAGCGGACGCCATCTGCTAGAGCCTAATCTGGGTCGATGAGCAACGAGCACGCGGGGCACTCTTATGCAGGCCACACGCCACGCGGTGCGCGCCGACGCGGACCGCGGCCGCCTGGCGCTGGCGCTCGGGCTGATCGTGGCGTTCATGGCCGTGGAGATGGCAGTCGGCGTGGTCGCGCACTCGCTGGCGCTGCTCTCCGATGCCGGGCACATGCTCACCGACGCCGGCGCGATCGGCTTCTCGCTGCTCGCGATCACGCCTCGCGGCGCGTCCGGCGAAGGGCGCGATGACGTTCGGCTTCCGGCGCGTGGAGATCCTCTCGGCGCAGGCCAACGGCGTGACGCTGCTGATCCTCGCGGCGTTCATCGCCTACGAGGCGATCCGCCGCCTGTTCGACCCGCCGGTCGTGCGCGGCTGGCTGATCCTGGTCGTCGCGCTCGTCGGCGTGCTCGTCAACCTCGTCGGCGACGTGGACGCTCGCCGGGCCGAACCGCGAGAGCCTGAACATCGAGGGCTCCTTCCAGCACCTGCTGACCGACCTGTACGGCGTTCATCGGCACGGCGGTCGGCGGCGGTGGTGATCCTGCGCGACCGGCTTCCAGCGCGCGGACCCGATCGTCTCGCTGCTGATCGCGGCGCTGATGACGCGCTCGGGCGTGGCGCTGCGTGAAGGCCTCCGGGCGGATCTTCCTCGAGGCGGCGCCGGAGGGCCTCGACCCGCAGGCGATCGGCCGCGCGCTCGTCGCGCAGCCCGGGCGTCGTGGAGGTGCACGACCTGCACGTGTGGGAAATCTCCAGCGGCTTCCCGGCGCTCTCGGCGCACGTGCTGGTCGGCGCCGGACAGCGACTGCCACGCGGCGCGGCGCGCGATGGAGGCGATGCTGCACGAGCGCTTCGCGCTCGACCACACGACGCTGCAGGTCGACCACACAGGCGGCGAGCTGCTCGAGATCGAGCCGTCGCGGCGACCGGCGGGACTGCCTGAGCGGTCACTATTGCTAACGACCAGAACGAACGAGCCGGAAGGAACTGCATGAGCAAAGCTCTGTACACAGCCGAGGCGCACGTCACGGGCGGGCGCAAAGAGGGCCACGGGCGAACCTCGGACGGCGCGCTGGAGGTCGACCTGCGCCTGCCCAAGGAGATCGGCGGCGAGGGAGGCGGCACGAACCCCGAGGAGCTGTTCGCGGTCGGCTACGCGGCGTGCTTCGAGAGCGCGCTGCAAACGGTCGCGCGGCGGACGAAGGTCGAGGCCGGCGACGTCGAGATCGACTCGAAGGTCTCGCTGGTCACGACCGAGGACCGCGCGCTTCACGGTCGCGGTCGAGCTGCACGTGACGCTGCCCTCGATCGAGGACGCCGAGCAGGCGGTCGAGCTCGTGCGCGCGGCGCACAAGGTCTGCCCGTACTCGAACGCGACGCGCGGCAACATCGACGTGCTGCTGACGGCCAACGGGCAGGCCGTCGACTAGCGGCGGGTCCCGGTCGAGATGGGGACCCGGCGGAGCGGCCGCTGCCAGACGCGACCGTCCGCCGAGCTGTTTCACCCCCACTCCCCCTCGACGCCGGGCCGCCACAGCCCGGCGCAAGCGTTCGTGGCCTCTCAGGAGCTGTCGCCGGAGCTGCCTGAGGCGCCACCCTTCTCGTCGCTGGAGTCCTCGTCGATCTTCGCTGCCGCTCGGCTTGAGCACGTACCAGCCTGCGCCGAAGGCCTTCGAGCCCTGGCCGTAGGCGTCGCCGGAGTCCTTGTCGTCGTCGAAGAAGTACAGCGGGTGGCCCTTGTAGGTGACCTGTTCGGTGCCGTCGGAGCGCATCGTCGTGCCGAGGTCGGCGCTGACGGCCCCGCCGGCGGCGGTCGGCGCGCCGGCGGTGGTCACGGGCGGCCAGACCTTGGCGCAGGCGCCGTTGCAGCTCGACGTCGTCCCCTTGTCGGCCTCGAACATGTACACCGTCAGCTGCTTGGGCCCGGCAGCGAGGATCGTGCCGAGCTTGGCGTGCTTGGTCTCGACGGCGCCACCGCCCGGCGGCGGCGCTGCGTGCCGCGTCGAGGCAGCCGTGCTCTGAGTGCTGGCTGTCGAGGCCGGAGTCGACGCGGCGGTGGAGCCGCTGCTGCTGCTCGAGCTGCTGCCGCAGCCGGCGAGCAGCGCGGCGAGCGCGGCGCAGCTGCGCCGAGCGCTAGGGAACGTCTCACTGTGGGGCCTCCTGATCGCTGGGGTCGGTGCTTCGTGCTTCAGACCCTCAGACGCCGCGCGTCGGAGAAAGCTTCCCGTCGTCTGCGCCGAACTTCCTCGCGCTCCCTCAGCGGACCTGCCCGCTCGGGCGCACGAGCACCTCGTTGACGCTCACGTTCGGCGGCTGGCCGATCGCGTAGAGCACGGCGTCGGCGATGTCCTCGGCGGTCAGCGGCTCGACGTCGGCGAAGCGCTTGGCCGATCTGCTCGAGCACCTCCGGGCGGTTGTGCCCGGCGAGCTCGGTGGCGACGGCGCCGGGCTCGATCAGCGTCACGCGCACGCCGTAGCGCGACGCCCTCCTGGCGCAGCGACTCCGAGAAGGCGCCGACGCCGAACTTGGTCAGGTTGTAGACGCCCGAGCCCTGCGCGCGCGAAGCGGCCGGCGACCGAGCTGACGTTGACGATGTGCCCGCGAGCCCTGCTCGGCCATCAGCGGCAGCGCGGCGTGGGTGCAGTAGAGGACGCCGAGCACGTTGGCGTGGATCATCCGCCGCCATTCCTCGGTCGGCGCGCCGAGCGATCGGCCCGAGCAGCATCACGCCGGCGTTGTTGACGAGCACGTCGAGGCGGCCGAGCTCGTCGTTGCGCGCGCTCGACGAAGGCGCGCGCCTGCTCCTCCTCGCCGACGTCGGTCTGCACGGCGATCGCGCGTCCGCCGTCGTCCTGCGATCCGCTCGGCGAGCGCGTCGATGCGCTCGCGTGCGGCGGGCGGCGAGCGCGACGGCGGCGCCGGCCTCGGCGCAGGCGAGCGCCGTGGCCTCGCCGATGCCCGATGAGGCGCCGGTCACGGCGACGACGCTGCCTGGAGAGGTCGATGTCCATTCGCCGAGCTTAGCCCGCTTGCGCTCAGTCTGCGGCGCGCACGGCGCCGATACGCGCAGAGACAGCCCGCGGCGACTTCCGAGACGCGAGCCTTTTGCCGGCGCTTGCGGGGTTTAGTCCCGCGTTGGCCCCGCATACTTTGATGCCCCTGACGGGCAGGTAGTGTGCACAGGGAACGTCGAACGAGACGCAATACGGATGCTCCCAGAAGATAATTGACAACGCAACTATCGCGGCGTATAATTCCGACTCCAAGCATCGGATTAGAAGGACGTCAAATGTCAGATTCCCCCAGAAGACAACACCCACGATAGACGCGGCCCACGACCGCAGACGACGGCTGAGCGCGAGCCCGAGACGGTCGAGGCGACGCCGAGGCTGCGCCGGACCGGCTCGACAGCCCGATCGAGCGCATCGACCTGAGCACGCCCGATACGTTCATCCCAGAGGCAGTCGACCAGCTGCTGGCGCACTCGCGCCGCTACCCGCTGCTCACGCCGGCCCAGGAGATCGACCTGGCCCAGCGGATCGAGCGCGGCGACCTGCACGCCAAGGAACTGCTCGTCAACTCCAACCTGCGCCTCGTCGCCTCGAACGCCCGGCGCTACCAGAACCAGGGCCTGCCGCTGGGCGATCTCGTCCAGGAGGGCATGCTCGGCCTGATCCGCGCCGCGAGAAGTTCGATTGGCGCAAGGGCTTCCGCTTCTCGACGTACGCGACCCTGTGGATCCGCCAGGCGATCCAGCGCGGCCTGGAGAACTCCGGCCGCACGATCCGCCTGCCCGTGCACGTCGCTCAGCGCTCGCGCAAGGTCGGCCGGGTCGAGCGCGAGCTGTCGGTCGGCTCGGGCGCGAGCCGACGATCGAGGAGCTCGCCGAGGAGACCGGACTGCCGATCGAGCAGGTCGAGGAGGTGCGCCACCAGCGCGCCGCGCTCGTCAGCCTCGACCAGCAGATCGGCGAAGACGGCGACACGGCGCTCGGCGACCTGCTGCCCTCCGACGCGGAGGCGCCGGAGGAGACGGCCTGGGACAACGAGCGCGAGCGGATCGTGCACCGCGCGATCTCCGAGCTGCCCGAGACCGAGCGCACCGTCCTGACGCTGCGCTTCGGCACCGGCCGCGAGGAGCCGCAGACGCTGACGGCGATCGGCAAACGGCTCGGCTTCTCGGCCGAGCGGGCATCGCAGCTCGAGCAGCGGGCGCTGAAGAAGCTCGCCGAGTCGCCCGAGCTGGCGGCGCTGCGCGAGGCCGCGTAAGCCAAAGTCCTAAGAAGCATCTAGATGCGCAGACTAGGCCCTGTCGAGAGACGGGGCCTCGCTGTTTAACGGCGCTGCCGCCGTGCGCCGCGGCCGCTCAGGCGAGCGCGAACACGCGCCGGGCGTTGCCGGCGAGGTACAGCTCGCGCGCCTCGCTCGTCGAGCCCGAGCGCGTCGAGCTCGGCCAGCGCCGCCTGCGGCATGATCATCGGGTAGTTGCTGCCGTAGAGGACCTTGCGCGCGCCGCTGCCGGTCCGCATGTAGGCGACGAGCTCAGGCGGTAGCGCTTGCTCGTGTAGGCCGAGGTGTCGATGTAGACGTTCTCGTGCTTGCGCGCGACGGCGATCATCTCCTCGGTCCACGGGTAGCCGATGTGCCCGCCGACGATCACGAGCTCGGGGAAGTCGATCGCGACCTGGTCGATGTAGGGGATCGGCCGGCCCGGCTCGGAGGGGCGCAGCGGCCCGGTGTGGCCGACCTGCGTGCAGAAGGGCACGCCGAGCTCGACGCAGGCTGCATACAGCGGGTAGTAGCGGCGGTCGGTCGGTGGCGCGTCCCACAGCCACGGCAGCGCCCGCAGCCCCTTGAAGCCGAGCTCGCTGACGCAGCGGCGCAGCTCGCGCACGGCCTGCATCGGCTTGTCGAGGTCGACCGCGGCGAGCCCGGCGAGGCGATCGGGGTGCTCGGCGACCCAGCCGGCGACCTCGTCGTTCGAGATCAGCGCGCCCTCGCGCGGCGCGTGCCACGCGCTGAGCAGGCCGAAGTCGACGCCGGCCGGGTCCATCGCGGCGATCGTCATCGCGATCGGCAGCTCGTGCGTCGAGCGTCTGCTGGCCGGTCCAGCGCCGCAGCGAGTCGAACATCTCGTGCTCGCTGAAGCGGACCGTCGGGTGCTGCATCCAGGCGTCGATCGTCATGGTGTCTCCCCTCGGCGGCGCAGGCTAGTGGATGGGGCCGATTCGGGGTAGCGGTTGGCTAGGCTGACGGCGCGGCGATTCGCTGCGGCGAGCCGCGAACGTGACAGCAACACGGGAGGCGATCAACGTGTCCAAGTCGCTATGGGAGCGCACCGTCGAGACGACGATCGCCATCGGCGAACGGATCCTCGCGCCGATCGAGCGCTTCATCGGCAAACGCTCGCTCGTCGGCGATGCGACGTTCTTCCCGCTCGAGCGCTTCCCGTGGGTCGAGCACATCGAGGAGAACTGGGAGGTGATCCGCGAGGAGGCCGAGCGGGTGCTCGAGGACCGCGACGCACTGGCCAACTTCCAGGACATCTCCAAGGACCAGATCGAGATCACCGACGACGACCGCTGGAAGACGTTCTTCCTCTACGGCTACGGCTTCGAGGCGAAGCTGCGGCGTCGAGATGTGCCCGAAGACGGCCGCGCTGATGCGCGAGATCCCGGGCATGACGACGGCGATGTTCTCGATCCTCTCCCCGCGCAAGCACATCCTCGACCACCGCGGGCCCTACAAGGGCGTGCTGCGCTACCACCTCGGCCTGATCGTGCCCGAGGACGCCGAGTCCTGCCGCATTCGCGTCGGCGAGGACTTCCGCCACTGGGAGGAGGGCAAGAGCATGGTCTTCGACGACACCTTCAACCACGAGGTGTGGAACGACACCGACGAGACGCGCGTCGTGCTGTTCGTCGACGTGCTGCGGCCGCTGCCCGAGCCCGAGGCGACGATCAACCGGTGGATCGTCAAGGCGATCGGGTGGTCGCCGTTCGTGCTGGATGCGAAGCGGAACCAGGAGGCTTGGGAAGGCGTTATCGGGAGCGGGCTGGCGTTGATCAGTGGACGTAACCTCGACGAACTCGGAAGGGGGCATACCGACCGTACGCTGCGCTGGCTCTCGTCGATAGAGGCAAAGAAAGGCGCGTCCAATTGAGCGTCGATCAACGATCCGTCGAAGAGCGCCGTGACGTCAGGATCGCGAAGGAGGGTTGCGAACGGGTATCGGCGTCACGAGACCGAGCCGGATGCACTAACAGCCGAGCGTCGTCAGGATGTCTAAGAAGATAATCCGCAAACAGAGGCCATCTAAGGCGAAGAATGGTAAATAGCACGAGCCGCTTCCGCTCCTCCACTGTGGGCGGACGCCTTCGCGAAGAAGACGATCTCCTCAATCCATAGGCGTTCAAGAGTCTTCTTCATTGCCGGGGATTGTTCTCCAGTAGGGGCGCAAACTCAGCAAGCGTTTTCTCGAGATGGCGCTGGAGAGCAGGGGAATTCAGCCTACGCATCGCGGCTCGGAGGACATCGTCTTCGCTCTCGCCGTTGGCGATGAGCGTGTTCGCACGCTGTTCTACATCCTGCTGTGTACTGCTGCGTGAAAAAGCAGCCGAAAGCTCGCGTGCGAACCGCCGTCTCCCGTCGGGAGGCGCGGGCGTCGTCGTTAGTCGCTCCCAATACCGCAGCCTATCCTGAAATGACATCGGCGGGATCTCCATTGAGATCTGAAACGTCTTCTCGAGGAAGAGGTATCCGAGAGTTCGACCCGGCGTGTCTACCGCGTCGCGGAGTTCGTCGTATGCAGTCGCAAGTACTGCAAATCCAACGCCGGTCGGCGGCAATGATGTACGTGACCGGATCTTGAGCAAAGAGCGTCTGGATGCCTCGAGTAGCGCGACCACGTAGCTCGGTTGACAGCGATCGAGATCGTCAATGAATACGGCGATCGGCCGATCGGCCGAACTAACCAGCCATCGAAATCTACGCCTATACACCCCTAGCGGGTCGCGGGCACGCTGGAGAACGCGCGGCTCCATCTGCAGAGCCGAATGCTAGCCATCTGCTGGTCCCTCTCATCCTTTCCCACGCGAGACTGCCAAAGCGGCAATGGCGGTGAGAGAAAGCGCTGTCGCCTTGAGTGCATTTAGAGAGTCACCTGACAATCCAAACCAGTTCGCAGCCCATGCAACAATCACAATCCCGAGCGATAGGAGGAACGCGATCCAGGTAGCTCGCGCGTTCCACAGGCGCCACACTGCATCTCGAATAAGGAACCACGCCATCGTCGACGACTTACCTGCCACAACGCGCCGACAGGACGATGCGAGCGACAGAAGCCAGCACCGGGGCTCGAGACGCTGGTGCTCCCAGCTCCGAACCGACAATGAGCCATCGCGAAAGCCGGTCGTCCGCGGCTACGCGACGCAGCAGGAAGTCGTACAACGGCCACCCCCGCTCCGTCGAGCGGAGATCCGCCGCGAGGAAGCTCAACAGGGACGACTGCCCGCGCCCAAGGCGCGTGAACGACCAAGAAGCTACCCGTGGTTCGGGCTGCCAAGCGATCTCTTGAAGCTTTTCCGTAGGACCGCCTCGTGCCGGCACGAATTCTGTGTCCTCGCCGCACGGACACGGCGAATGCGCTCCGCAAGAACTTCTGCGAGCCGGCCGCGCCCCAGCTCATCGGCGGTGGCTGGCCGATCGTGGTGAACGGCACAGCCTCGACGCGGACACCTGAACTGTGGGCTTATGGCGGAAGAAGTGTCTCTGCGGGTCCCGCTGCGTCTCTAGCGGGCGCGGTCGAGTCGCGCGCGGTCCCGACGCTGATACCGGCTGACGACCTTCGGGCCCCGCAGTACCCGAATGACCTCGTTGCGCACGGCGTCTGGTGTCAGCTGGAGGGATCGCAGATATATCCTGAGGCCGCACCGGCCGTCCCGTGGATACGCCAAAGGAGATGCTCGGTGCCGATGTAATGTCCGAGCCGAAGGGCCTCACGAAGGCTGTCAAGCACTCCTTGGCTGGGGTGTAAACGGGATTGTCCCCAGCGATTATCGAGACGCAGGGTAGCCTCTGTCATGTACCGCGCGTGGTCTCCGTCAACGCCAAGAGCTGACAATACGTGAGCACCCAATCCATCCTGCGCTCGGAGATAGCCAGTAGCAGATGACCGTCTGCGATGAGTTGTGTCGAAGCGTTCTGCCCCTCCTGGGCAAGAACTATGACCTGTCGGGCCGTTCAGTGAATCGCTCGACACGTTTGGCGGAGGCCTTGCGCTCGTGCCAGCACGGCCGTCGCGGTTCGCCATCTATCCGTTGCTGGCAAAAGTTAGTCGAGCAATCGACGGATGTCTAGAGTTGGCGATAGCAGACAGTCACAGTCTGCCCTCCACTCGCAGGACGGCGCCGTCGCGAAGCTCCCTAGACCCCCGAAACGTCCAGCCCCGTCCCCTGCAGCAACGTGTTCGCCTCGGCAGTTGAGCACGGTGAACTCCCCCGTCACGATCAGCACCCCGAGCACGATCATCACGCCCCGCCGATCCCGATGATCACGGGGAAGTGTCGCTTGACGACCGCCAGCGCCCCGGTCATCCGCTCGAACGCGACGCGATCAGCAGGAACGGGATCGCCAGCCCGAGCGAGTAGAACGCGAGCAGCAGCGCGCCGTGCGCGGCCGAGCTCGAGATCGCGGCCTGCGTGAGGATCGCCCCGAGCGTGATGCTCGTGCACGGCGTCCAGGCGATCGCAAACGCCGCGCCGGCGACCAGCGGTCCGCCGCGCCCGGCCAGCCGCAGCAGCGTCTCGGAGTGCCACTCGCGGTTGAGCAGTCGCATGAACGGGCGTCGCCAGGAAGACGACGCCCAGCGCGATGATCACGCCGCCGCCGACGTGCTCGAGCAGCTGTTTGTGTTCGTTCAGCGTCGAGCCGATCACCGTCGCGGAGAGGCCGAGCAGGATGAAGATCAGCGAGAAGCTCGCGATGAACAGCAGGCTCGGCACGAGCACGCGGCGCACGCCCACGCCCGCCTTCAGGTCGTTCGGCGTGACGCCGATCACCGTCGAGAGGTAGCCCGGCACGAGCGGCAGCACGCACGGCGAGAGGAACGAGACGAGCCCGCGGCGAGCGCCAGCGGGATGCCGACGCCCGTGGCCGTGTCGGCGCTAGAGGCGGCGAGCAGCAGCGCGGGTGGCTCATGGCGCTGTGCCCGGCGACGCGGCTAGGTGAAGTGCGCACCGCGGCGCGCAGCTCGGCCACTTCGCGCTCCAGGCGCGCGACGCGCTCGGCGAGCGCTGCAGCTCCGCGCGGCCGCGGCTTCGGGTTCTCCGGCGCTCGGCGGCGGCGCCGGCGTGCGGCGCGCCGCCATGCGCCGTGTGCTCGACCGTCGGCTGCGGCCGTCGCGCGGCGGCGCCGCTGGCATCTCGGCCTCCTCCCCGCCCTGCAGCAGCTGCTCGTAGCGCTCCTCCTTCTGGCCCGGGCCGGCGCGCGCAGCCGCACCGAGCTCGCGCTCGATCAGCCGCTCGAGCGTCGTCGTGCACGCCGGCCAGCTCGGCGAAAGGGTGCATCCGCTCGGTGCGCTGCTTGAGCTCGCCCGGCGTCTGCGCGCCGCGCAGCATCAGCACGCACATCACCGCCTGCTCGGCGTCGTCCAGCGGCAGCGCTTCGGCGAGCAGGTGGCGGTACTTCGCCGCGCGGCTGCCCGCGCCGCTGGCGAGGCGCACCAGGCCGCGGCGCTCGAGGCGGTGCAGCGCGTCGCGGATCGTCGCCTCGTCGTAGTCGACGACCGGGTCGCGGTTGGTCGACTGGTTGCACGCCAGGCGCAGCGCGTTCAGCGACAGCGGGTAGGCTCGGGCGTCGTGCGCTGCTTCTCCAGCAGGCAGCCGAGCACGCGCATCTCGCTCGCGGACAGAGCGCAATGACATGCGACTCGCATGGCCTGAGCGTAGTCGCTGAGCCCGGTCACTGTTGCGCTGCGCCACGGTCGCTCCGGTAGGTTTGCGGCGTCCGGGTGGCGTCTCCCCGCGGCGAGAAGGCAGTGACGCGGGTCGCAATCGCGTCCTCGCGGTCGCGCACTCCAAGCCGACGGAAGGGATTTCAATCGAGGACTACGCAAGTTATGGCCGTGGCCACGGCGCATCGCGGCACTCGATGGCGATCGGCGCTGTGCTGACGTTTGCTCACGACTGACTTCAACCCGATCAGACGACCACGCGCCGTCCGCCGGCGTGCATCTACACCGATCACCTCGTTCAACGAAGAGCCGCGGCGAACCGACGCTCGTAACAGCCGGGAGGCAACGGCGCATCGGCGACTTCGTCGCGATCTCGCCCGAAGCGACCAGTGCACCCGATACGCTGTACGTGCATTCGATCGGCAACTCCCCAGCACGCGGTCGGCGAGCTGGCAGGCGCCCGAACACCGGACCGGCGGAGAGTACCTCGAGCAGCCCGCCGCGGCTGCAGTCGGCCCGACCGGGGCCGCTCTACGGCCACGCTGACGCGCGCGCGCTAGAGTCAACGCGTGAGCAGCCAGCCCTTCTCTCAGGGGCGCTCGGGGTGACGGACGCCACTCGCCGCGGCCGGAGCTGCGCCCCGAGGACATCCCCGTCGACGCCCGTCTCGCTGCGCCGCGTAGGCCGGCTGTTCACGCCCTACCGGCCGCGGCTCAGCCTGCTGCTGGCGCTGATCTTCCTGTCGGCCGGGCTCGGCGTGATCAGCCCGTTCCTGCTGCGGGAATTCATCAACAAGGCCTACCCGCAGCACGACACGACGCTGGTGATCGAGCTCGTCGCGGGGATGATCGCGCTGTCGATCATCACGAGCGTGATCGGCGTCGCGCAGACGTGGATCTCCAACCAGGTCGGCCAGCGCGTGATGCACGACCTGCGCGCGGCCGTCTACGCGCACCTGCAGCGCATGTCGCTGGCGTTCTTCACGCACACGCGCACGGGCGAGGTGCAGTCGCGCATCGCCAACGACATCGGCGGCATCGACAGCGTCGTCACCTCGACCGCGACCTCGATCGTCCAGAACGTCACGACGGTCGATGGCGACGGTCGTCGCGATGGTGCTGCTCGACTGGCGCCTGGCCGCGTTCTCGCTCGTGCTGCTGCCGTTCTTCGTCTGGCTGACGCGCCGCGTCGGCGAGGAGCGCCGGCGCATCCAGTCGGTGCGCCAGAGCCGCCTGGCCGACATGTCGACGCTCGTCGAGGAGTCGCTGTCGGTCTCGGGCATCCTGCTCGGCAAGACGATGGGCCGCTCGCCCGAGCTCGTGCGCCGCTTCAGCGGCGAGTCGGGCGAGCTCGCCGACCTCGAGGTGCGCGCGCGCATGGCCGGGCGCTGGCGGATGGCCTCGGTGCAGATGAGCTTCGCGATCATGCCGGCGCTCGTCTACCTGTTCGCCGGCGTCGAACTCGCGTCCGGCGGCAACGCGATCTCGATCGGCACGGTCGTCGCCTTCACGACGCTGCAGACGCGCCTGCTGTTCCCGATCCAGTCGCTGCTGTCGGTCGGCCTGGAAGTGCAGACCTCGCTGGCGCTGTTCGGGCGCATCTTCGAGTACCTCGACCTGCCGGTCGACATCGTCGAGCGCCCCGACGCGCGGCGCGCTCAGCGACGTGCGCGGCGACGTGCGCCTGCGAGGACGTCTGGTTCCGCTACGACGCCGGACGTCGCCGTGGACGCTGCGCGGACATCTCCGCCGAGGTCCCGGCCGGCACCACGCACCGCGCTGGTCGGCGAGACCGGCTCGGGCAAGACGACGCTCGCCTATCTGGTCGCGCGCCTGTACGAGCCCGAGCGCGGCTGCGTGAGCATCGACGGCGTCGACATCCGCGACATGACGCTCGCCTCGCTGGCCGCGCACGGTCGGGCTCGTCTCGCAGGAGACCTACCTGTTCCACGCCTCGATCCGCGAGAACCTGCGCTTCGCCTGCCCGGAGGCCACCGACGAGGAGATCGAAGACGCCGCGCGCGCGGCGCAGATCCACGAGCTGATCGCCTCGCTGCCCGACGGCTACGACACGCCGGTCGGCGAGCGCGGCTACCGCTTCTCGGGCGGCGAGAAGCAGCGCATGGCGATCGCGCGCACGGTGCTGCGAAACCCGCCGGTGCTGATCCTCGACGAGGCGACCTCGGCGCTCGACAACGAGACCGAGCGCGCCGTGCAGCAGGCGCTCGACGAGCTCGCGCGCGGGCGCACGACGATCGCGATCGCCCACCGCCTCTCGACGATCCGCGACGCCGACCAGATCCTCGTGCTCGACGGCGGGCAGATCGTCGAGCGCGGCACGCACGAGCGAGCTCGTCGAGCTCGGCGGGCGCTATGCGGCGCTGCTGCGCGGCGCCGTCGGACGGCGAGCGCCGCGACGTGGCCGCCCCCGCCCGTGCGGCGACGCTGACGCCCTAGCCGTAGCGTCGATGTTCAGGCGCACGTAGTCGACGACGACCGGCTCGCTCAACTCGGCGAGCACGTCGTCGATGAACGGCTCGCGCAGCTGCACCGGCAGGTGCTGGTAGTGCGGGCCGAGCACGATCGTTGAGAGGAACTCGCGCGGCTGATCGGGCTCCTTCGGCGCCGGTGCGAGCCAGCACTCGGCCTCGGCGAAGCCGGCGGCGAGCAGTCGCTGCTGCGTCTCCTCGGGGCCAGCGTAATTCCACGGCTGGCGGAAGTCGCCGAAATGCGCGGCGTAGGGTTCGCGCGCGAGCACATCGTTTGCATGCCCGCGCAGCACGTCGATGTTGCCGCGACCGCCGCACTGGGCGACAAGCCGCCCGCCTCTGCGCAGCACGTCGCGCAGTCGTCGAAACAGAAGATCGTGATCGAGGATCCAGTGGAACGTGGCCGTCGAGAGGATTGCGTCGAGCGGCTCGGTCAGCCCGAGCGAGGCGAGATCGAGCTCGAGCAAGTCGATCTGACGCACGTCGGCGCCGGGTAGCCGCTCGCGCGCGGCGGCAACCATCGATGCGGAGGCGTCGGCAGCAACTACGTGCCCCACGGGCAGCTGCTCGATCAGCGCCTGTGTGATCCGCCCCGAGCCGCAGCCCGCGTCGAGCACGGTCTCATTGCCGGCCAGCTCGAGTCGCGCCAGCACCGCCAGTCCGAGCGCCTCCATCGGACCAGATATCCGGTCGTAGCTGCTGCCGTCCCATGTGCGCGTCTCTTGCATACGCTTGTACGTTATCACGTATATAATTATTATTAGGACGAAGACGGCGAGGCGAGCTCGGCGATCAGGCGAGAGAGCTGTCCGCCCTGCCATGCGATCGGCGAGCGCGCCGGCTCCGCGGCATCCTCGACCACCAGCCGCGCGCCCGGGATCGCGCCGGCGTAGCGCTCGGCCACGGCCAGCGGGTGCCCGGGATCGGCCTCATCGCGACTGCCGACGACGACGGTCGGCATGTGCAGCGCGCCCAGTTGCTCGATCCGCTCGAACGGGTGCGAGCGCGGCACGGCTTCCAGCGCATCGGCGACCGCGAGTGGATGCTCGTGCGCGGACAGGCGTTGGCGCAGCACGGTCTCGACGGTCGCGCGCCAGGACTCGGGCACCTCGTCCAGGTCGTAGGCCGCGACGAAGCCGTCGACCCCACCTTCGCGCAGCCCCCGCGCGAGCGCGTCCCAGCGCGCCAGCTCGCTCTGCTCGCGCGGATCGCCGGGGTCGAAGGACGGCGTGATTAGCACGAGCCCGGCGACGCGCTCGGGTGCCGACAGTGCGAGCGCGAGCGCGGTGTGCGCACCCATCGAGGCGCCGGCGAGCACCGCGCGCTCGAGGCCAAGCTCGTCGAGCACGGCGAGCAGATCGGCCGCGAGCAGCTCATAGCCGTAGGCGCTCGGCTCGGGCGCCGGCGATGAGCGCCCGTGCCCGCGGGCGTCGTAGGAGACGACGAGATGGCCCGAGCGCTCAAGCGAGCGCGAGCCCATCACGACGTAGCGCCGCGTCGCGGTCAGCCCGTGCAGCAACACGACCGGGATCCCCTCCCCGGCCCGCTGGAGCGACAGCGTCACGCCGTCGGCATCGAGCTCGATCCCCTGCGGCTCCGTGTCCGCCATCACCGCACGAGCACGGCCACGCACGCCATATCCACTACTCCAGCCCCGCCGCCGCAAGCGCCCGGCGAAAGCTTTCGTAGACGACGAAGCGCACGATGCGACCGTCCCTCAGCTCGAACAGATGGCCGATGTCAGGCGTTTCCGTGGGCAGGCCGCTCGCACCTCCGGTCGCCAGCACGCGCGTGCGGGCAACGACGCCACGGTCGAACTCGACGTGCTCCTCCATCCGCCACTCGACGTTGACGAACACGTCATAGATCTCAGACTGAGCCTGAAACAGGCCGGCATATCCATGGAACGTGCCCGACGTCCCGGCGATCTCATCGAGCTGGCGCATTTCGACGTCGGGATCGAACAGCTCGCCGACGAGCTCGACCGCGCCCGGTCCCTGCAGAACACCGCTGTTCAGGCCGTCATAGAGCCGCTGCACGATCTCGACGTTTGCGCGCGCCATCGCCCAGGCGACTATGCAGGCACGGCGGCGTGCGCGCGCACGAGCTCGGCCGAGCGCTCGGGGCGCTCCCAGAAGAACAGGTGGCCGACATCGTCGAAGATCTCGAGCTGTGAGTCGGGGATGCGCGAGGCGATCAGGTGGCCGTTCTGCACCGGCAAGAGCTCATCCGCCGTGCCGTGGATCACGAGCGTCGGCAGCTCGGCCAGTTCGGGTAGGCGCTCGTAGGTGTCGTGCGTGGCGCACGCCTGCAGCTGCTGCATGATCACGGCCACCGACACCGCTCTGCGCGTGGCGATCTCGAGAAAGCGCGCGTAGGCGCCCGCGTCGGCTGCCATCCCCGGCGAGACGTTGATCTCCCAGCCCGCGCGCAGCGCCTGCTCGCGATCGCCAGAGGCCATCCCGGCCTGCACCTTGCCGATCGTCGATTCAGGCGCGAGCGCGCTACCCGGCCCGCCGCAGTAGGTGCAGCCGAGCGTCAGCGTGTGGATCCGCTCGCCGTAGTTGAGCGCCAGCTCCTGAGCGATCATGCCGCCCATCGAGATGCCCATCACGTGCGCCGAGTCGAGCTCCAGCGCCGCCAGCAGCCCGGCCGCGTCATCGGCCATCTGACGCGTCGTGATCCCCCCTTCCAGCGGCGTGCTCGCGCCGACGCCGCGGTGGTCGTAGGCGATCACATCGAAGTCGGCGCGCAGCAGCTCGAGGAACGGTTCGCCCCAGTGCAGCGCCGTGCCGCTCATGCCCATGATCAGAAGCAGTGGCGGCCCCGAGGCGTTGCCGCTGCGTTCGTAGTCGAGCTCGATCTCGCCGACGGAGACGACGGTCATGCCGGGATCCTAGACGGGGAGCGCCATCTGCGTAATCGCGTCGTCCCCATCGCTCGACCCGGCGATGCCCTGGCCGGTGTCCCCTACGCTCGCGCCAGCGACACGGTCAGCGCCCTCGCCGTGCGTCAACCCGGCCACGCGCACGCCAAGCAGCCGTACGGGGCGCTGCGGCGCGTTCTCCTCGAGCAGCTTCAGCGCGACGGCGGCGACCGTCTCGTACTCGCACGTCGGCTCTTTGATCGAGCGGGCGCGCGTAATCGTCGTCCAGTCGTCGAGGCGCACCTTGATCCCAATCGTGCGCCCGCGGCGCCCATGCGTGGTGAGGCTCTCGCACAGTGCGCCCGTCATCTTCAACAGCGCCTCGCGCAGCTGTGCGAAGTCGCGCACGTCGTAGTCGAACGTGCGCTCGCGCGACTCGGAGACGACCTTGCGCGCCGCCCCGACCTCGCCGTCGCTTTCGAAGCGCGCTCGGCACTGCAGCTGGCGGCCGAGGTTCGGCCCGAAGCGCGCCATGAGCTGCTCCTGCGGCGCCGCCGCGACGGCGGCGAGCGTGTGCAGGCCGAGCTCGGCCAGCCGCGCCGCCGTCTTCGGGCCGATCCCCGGAATCAGCCCAGGCGGGGAGTGGGCGAAGCGCTCGCACGCCTGCTCGCGCGTGAGCACGACGAAGCCGGCCGGCTTCTCGGCATCCGAGGCGACCTTCGCGACGAGCTTGTTCGGGCCGATCCCGACCGAGCACGTCAGCTGCGTGGCGCGCTTGATCTCGGCGATCAGCCGGCGCATCGCGGCGTTGGGCGAGTGCAGCCCGGTCAGGTCTAGGTAGGCCTCGTCGAGCCCGACGACCTCGACCCGCTCGACATGCGCGCGCACCAGGTCCATCACCCGGCGCGAGACGGCGCGGTAGGTCGGGAAGTCGGGCGGCAGGAACACCGCATGCGGGCACAGCCTGCGCGCCCGCGAGGCTGGGATCGCCGAGCCGACGCCGTACTTGCGCGCCTCGTAGCTCGCCGTCGTCACGACCGCGCGCGGCCCCGTGCCGGAGACGACCACTGGCAGGCCGCGCAGCTCCGGCCGGCGCGTCAGCTCGATCGAGACGTAGAAGGCGTCTGCATCGAGGTGCGCGATGCGCTGGCTTGAGTCCTCTGCGGTCATCAACTGATCAAAATTACTCTCGCCCCCGGCGCCCCGAACCACCGCGTCTCCGCAGATCAAGCGGTGAGACACACCGGATTACGTGTCGCAGTTCCGTCGGGCGCCTTCCTTGGATACGCTTGCGGCGATGGACCTGACCTTCAGCGAGAAGGAGATCGCGTTCCGCGACGAGCTGCGCGAGTGGCTCTCGGGCAACCAGCCCGACGCCGCACCGACCGATGGCGGCGAGGATGCGCACTACGCCTGGCGCCGGGACTGGCAGCGCCGCCTCTACGACGCCGGCTGGGCCGCCCCGGCATGGCCGACCGAGTACGGCGGCCGCGGCGCCTCGCTGAGCGAGTCGGCAATCTACTTCGAAGAGCTCGGCCGCGCGCGCGTGCCGCTGCCGGCCAACGTGCTCGGCCTTCTGCTCGGTGGCCCAACGCTGATGGTGTGGGGCTCAGACGAGCAGAAGGAGCGCTACCTCAGCCCGATCCTCTCGGCCGAGGAGATCTGGTGCCAGGGCTTCTCCGAGCCCGACGCCGGCTCGGACCTCGCGGCGCTGAAAACGCGCGCCGTCAAAGACGGCGACGAGTGGGTCGTCACCGGGCAGAAGGTGTGGACGAGCGGCGCGCAGTACTCGAAGTGGTGCATGCTCGTCGCGCGCACCGACTCAGACGTGCCCAAGCACAAGGGCCTCACGTACTTCCTGATGGACATGGAGCAGGACGCCGTGCAGATCCGCCCGCTGCGCCAGATCACCGGCGAGGCCGAGTTCAACGAGCTGTTCCTCGAGGAGGCGCGGATCCCCGAGGCCAACGTCGTCGGCGGCGTCGGCAACGGCTGGAAGGTCGCGCTGACGACGCTGATGAACGAGCGCGCGGGCCTCGGCTTCGCGCTGCAGATCCGCTTGCGCCAGCTACTTGACGACGTGATCGCGATCGCCGCCGAGCGCGGCCTGCTCGAGGACCCGCTGTACGGCGACGCGCTGGCCGAGCTGCACGTACGCTGCGAGTCGATCCGTCTGCTCGCCTGGAAGGGCCTTACCGACGTCGAGCGCTACGGCCAGCCCGGCCCCGAGGGCTCGCTCGTGAAGTGGCTGTGGTCGGACACCAACCAGCGCCTGACGCAGCTCGCCGTCGACATCGTCGGCCCCGACGCGCTGACGATCGGCACGAGCTGGGGCTATGAGCTGTTGCGCGCCCGCGGCAACACGATCGAGGGCGGCACGACCGAGGTCCTGAAGAACATCGTCGCCGAGCGCGTGCTCGGTCTCCCCCGCCTGAAGGTCGCCGCCTGATGGACTTCGGCTTCACCGACGATCAGCGCGATATCCAACGCACGGCGCGCGACCTGCTCGGCGAACGCGCCACACCGGCCCGCGTGCGCGAGCACGCCGAGGCGCGCACGCTCGACACGGCACTGTGGCAGGAGCTGAGCGAGCTCGGCTGGCCCGGGATCGCCGTCTCCGAGCAGTAGGGCGGCCAGGGGCTCGGCCAGATCGAGCTGTCGATCCTCTGTGAGGAGCTCGGCCGCGCGCTCGCGCCCGTGCCGTTCCTCGCGAGCGCGATGGCCGCGACCGTGATCGAGCACGGCGGCTCGCCTGAGCTGTGCGAGCAGTGGCTGCCCGGCCTTGCCTCCGGCGAGACCGTCGGCGCGCTCGGCGCCGCTATCGACGGCTCGGCCGAGCTCGTAATCGGCGCCCCCGACGCACAGGTGATCGTGCTCGTCGAAAACGACGGCAGCGCACGCGTGCTCGCAGCCGAGGATGCAGAGCTGACGCCGATCGAGTCGATCGACCCGACGCGCTCTGCCGCGAGCGTCAGCGTGAGCGGCTCGGGTGAGGAGCTGCCCGACGGCTGCGTCGGGCTCGGTCGCGCGCTGATCTGCGTCAGCTCCGAGCTCGTCGGCGTGTGCGAGCGTGCGCTGACGATGACCGTCGAGTACGTCAAGGACCGCAAACAGTTCGGCGTGCCCGTCGCCTCCTACCAGGCCGTCTCACACCGCTGCGCGCAGATGCTGCTCGACACCGAGAAGGCACGCTCGACAGCCGCCTTTGCCGCGTGGACGGCCGACGCCGACCCCGAGCGCCTGGCCGAGACCGCCGCAATGGCCAAGGCCGCCGCCTCCGACGCCGGGCGCGAGGTGACGGCCGCCGCGATCCAGATGCATGGCGGCATCGGCTTCACCTGGGAGGCCGACGTGCACTGGCTGTTCAAGCGCGCCCAGGTCGATGCCGCGCTGCTCGGCGGCGCCAAGCGCCACCGTGCGCAGATCGCCGCGATCCTGGCCGACAAGGTCAGTGCCTCCGCCGCCGCCTGAGCTGCGCGAGCGCCGCGAGGCGATCGTGCGCGAGCACATGGCCTCGGAGAACGTGCACGACTTCGACACGACGATCGGCACGTTCGGCCACCCGCGCTACGAGCTGATCGCGACCGGCGAGGTCTACGACGGCGAGGCCGCCGTGCGCGGCTACTACGCCGAGAGCCGCACGGCCTTCCCCGACCAGCGCAACGAAGTGCTCGAGCTGCACCACGCCGACGACACCGTCGTCGTCGAGTTCCTGCTGCTCGGCACCCACCTCGGCCCGCTGCGCGCGCTGCCCCCCACCGGGCGCTCCTTCACCTGCCGCATGACCGCCCTGTTCGTGTTCGACGGAGACCGTCTCGTCAACGAGCGCGTGTACTTCGACCAGTCCACGATCCTGCGCCAGCTCGGGCTCGCGCACGACCCAGCCTCGCGAGCGGGACGGCTCGCCCTGGTGCTCACCCACCCTTTGACGATCGCCCGCGCCCTGCTGGGTGCGCGCCGTCGGCGTCAGACCTAGAGACGAGAACGCGGACCGCGCTCCGGCGCAGGGCATGTACGCTCGACGGAGACCGCGGCGAAAGGAGTGGAGATGTCTGAGGTGGTGCTGAAAGAGGTGCACGATGACGGCGTGGCCGTGCTCACGCTCAACCGGCCCGAGCGGCTGAATGCATGGACGGGCGAGCTCGAGCAGACCTACTTCAACCTGCTGCGCGAGTGCGCCGCCTCAGCGGACGTGCGCGTGATTGTCGTGACCGGCGCCGGGCGCGGCTTCTGCGCCGGCGCCGATATGCAATCGCTGCAGGCGATCGGCGACGTCACGCAGGGCGACGCTCAGAACGGCGAGACGGGGCCCGCCGGCAATGGCGCCGCTCCAGAGGCCTTCGAGCACACCCCGCAGACCTTCACGCTGAGCATGCCCAAGCCCGTGATTGCAGCGATCAACGGCCCGTGCGCCGGGATCGGCCTCGTGCAGGCGCTGATGTGCGACATCCGCTTCGTCGCCGAGGACGCCAAGCTGACGACCGCCTTCGCACGCCGCGGCCTCGTCGCCGAGCACGGCATCTCCTGGATCCTGCCGCGCCTCGTCGGCCCCGCGCGGGCACTCGATCTGCTGCTCTCAGGGCGCGTCGTGCTCGGGCGCGAGGCAGTCGAGCTGGGTCTCTGCAACCGCGCCACGCCTACCGAGACCGTGCTCGAGGAGACGCTCGCCTACGCGCGCGAACTCGCCACGCAGTGCTCGCCGGCGAGCATGGCGCAGATGAAGCGCCAGGTCTACGCCGCGATGCAAGAACCGCTGGCCGACGCGCTCGCCGAGGCGGATCGCCTGATGCTCGCCTCCTTCGCCAAGCCTGACTTCGCCGAGGGGGTCAGCAGCTTCGTCGAGCGCCGGGATCCGCGCTTTGCAGCACTCAGCGACGTCTCGACATAGCGTTTACGAGCGTCGATGACCGGCAGAAAACTCAGCGACGGCCTTCGCGCGCGAGCCCCCGTCACGGAGCGCCCGGTAGAATTGCAGGTCGCGCTCGCCGGGCCCTTGTGTTGAAAGGCTTCGCGACGAGGCCACTTGACGCGCCCTGCGAGGCCATTGTGGTGGAAGAAGGCGCTCGGCATCCAGCCGCGCGACCGGCGATCCCCGCGCCGCCTGGCTAACTGGAGGCGATCCAGCTAGTAGGGAGACATTGCGGCACCATGCTGCGGTCTCTCCAGCTTGGCGTGAGAAGGCCTTCCGTTCTTCTCCCAGGAAGTCGCAAAGGCCTCACGCAGGTCCTCTACGTCGGCGTGGAAGTCCACCGGCTCAAAGAGAACGAGAACGATCGACAGCGTTGGTTCTTCCGGTCCGCGCTGAAGTCGGAACTGGTCGACTACGACATCGGCGAAGGTGCGGTACCACACGGCTGGCGGGATGGAAGCCGGTCCGCTGCCAATCGCTCCGATTCCAAGCGACCCAAATCGCTTCTCGACCGCAAGTAGGATCGCAGCTCGCAGAGAGTCTTTGACGGTCTCCACCGTCGATTGACCTCGGCGATTCATCGAGGCCACGTGGATGATTGCTTTCAAGTGTTCCAGCGCGCCCGGCGATGTCGTCCACGCCTGCCCCAGTCGGAACGGCTTGCCCTCCTGAGCCAGCCGCTCCACTCCCTCGCCCGCTCCATTCCTGATGGCCCGTGCCACCTGAGCCCACATTTGACCATCGACGTCGTCGTTGCTGACGACAGCATCGACTTGCAGCTGTGCAATATCGCCTTCGATCGCCCACACATCGACTCCGTCGGCGGCATAGAGTGGGAGCGCAGGAACATTGGCTGACTGGTCCTGAGGAACCTCATCCCCGGAGCGCCAGTACTGGATACTCGCCCGCTCCAGTCCGCCTCGGCGCTCAGAAGCCCACGGCTGCGGCAGACCGCAGAACTGACAGCGCTCAACAACTGGCGCATAGATCTGGTTGTCGCAACGGGCACAGCGGCGGGTGAGGCGCGAGCCACACCGAGGACAGTTTGTCGTCTCGAATGTGAATACGGCATGAATGCTTGCCCACCCCGACCATCCGGTGCGGCTCAGGAGGTCACGTCTCGCCAACTCGCTGTACTCGCAGCCTCGTGGGCACACCTGGACCGGCGTGCGATAGCCCTTCAGGTCGTCGACGAGATGCTGATCGGCCTCCGCGAGGCGATATGTGGCCCGTTCTCGACGCCACTCCGAAAATCTCCGAGGAGAAAGACTCATCAGCGATCCTCTTGTTTGATGTGATCCTGCTCGACAATCAGGTGTACCTCGGCGCGAAAGTCGTCCTGCGAGATGTTGCGACGTTGAATCTGACTGAAGATGGTGACCCGCGCCTGACGCATCTCGCGGACGGCCTCACGCGCATCCCCGGCCGCCTGCAACACTTGTCTGGCCTCGGCTCGGCGCTGTTGGTCATCTTTTTCGCGCAGCTTCAGCAGACGGCTGTGACAGATCAGCATGCATTGCTGCAGCGAGGCGCTCTGGCGTTTCTCGCGAAACTCGCCCAACTCGTGATGGAGCGCATGCTCTGCACCCTCGAACGCCTGGTCGGCCTCGGGGTCGCCAAGCTTGAATCGACATTCGGCAAGCGCAAATTCCACATCGAAATCCCTCGTCTTGTGCGCCAGGCAGATTGCCCGAGCCTGCGACAGAGCCCACGCTCGAACCAGCTCCGGATCGTCGAGTCGGCGATAGTCGTCGGACTTGACAAAGCTCTCCACATCGACGATCACGTCCGGGTCTGCAATAAGCTCCCGGAACCGCGTCACGTCGTCCGCCTCCAGCGGATCGTCTAGATGCTTCGGGTCGTACGCGACCCACTCGTAGATGTCCGCCCGCGTTCGCGAGATCTCGAGCAGAGTGTGAGCTTTTGCCCTTCGATCCTCGCTCGTCTCAACTTTCGTCATCAAGTCCGACAGGCGCTTGAGCAACGGCGCGACCGCCTCGAGGCGCTCGCGCGGCTGACGCCTGCCCTCTACGTCTTTGGCCTCATCGTCCTGTGCCCATGACTTGGCGAGCAGGAAAAACTCCGTCTCCACGACGATGCGCTCGAGCTGGAAGTACTGCGAGTCGTCCTTGTCGATGTCCTGCTCATCGTGCTTGAACATCCCGACTGCCTCGGCGTATTCGCCGACGGTCGTAAGCATGTATCCAAGCCAGTACTCGACGAAGTGCTTGAGATCGCCAGCCAGGCGCTCCTGTGACGCGAGGCGAAGCGCTTGCAGCGCCGACTCGGTGTCATCGAGCAGGAATTGGTCTATCGCCTTGATGAATCGTGTGTATGGAGGAAGTTTGATGTCCTGCAGGGTCAGGTAGCCCTCGAGCGACCGGAGTTCTTCCGCGATTCCATGGAGCCGACTACGGTGTGAGTGGTCATCGACCAAGGCCTCGAAGTCGGCACTGCCAAACACGTCAAACATGAGCTTCTGCGAACTGTCCTCGATCGCGTCGACCCGCGCCTGGGCCTTGATGTCCATGCTGTGGGCAGCTCGGTCGGTGGCCTCCTTGGCAAGCTTGAGCGTGTCGTTGACGAGGGCCAGAGTAGTTTGACTCTGCTCGAGAAACGATCCATAGCTCTGCTCACTACGACGCTGGGAGGAAACCTCACCGGTCACGGTCAGCTCATGGAGCTGGCTAACGCGTCGCTGATCCCGGACGCTGTACACGACACCGAGTACGCCCCCGGCCGCGAGGATTGCGACGAGAATAGCCACTGGCGCAAGCAGGAATGTCTCGATGTTCCGCGTTTCGTTGAGCTTGCTCGACAGTCCTTCAGTCTTTTTTTCAAGTTTGGCAAGTCCCCCGTGAAGGGATTCAATGGCTGCACCCTGCTGGCTAGTGCTTGCCCCTTCCGGCTGTGCTTGCACCGCCTGTGGCAGGCTGATCAAGACCAAGGCAGCGATACCTGCCAGCGCGATAGCGCGCGCGCTTCGAGATCGTTTCAACATCTTCCCCCGGGGAGTTGCTGTCTAAAGCGGGGAAGCTATCAGATTCGAATAACCCTAACTATGCGGGCATATCGGACCACTCCGAGAGGGAAGATTCACCGGACTTGCCTGTTACGGGACTTGACCAACCAACCGCACGCCGCCCACCTCGACCCCGTCACCGCTCAGCCCCGGCACACCGGCAAAGACAAACTCGACAAGCCCTTCGCCCACTTCCTCGCCCACCGCCCGGAACCGCACCTCGGCATCCTCGAGCGCAATCACCGCATCGCCACCGACAGCGCCATCCCCGCTGAGCGGCACCCCGAGTACGTGCGACCAGCGCGTGGCCACCGCCGCCGGCTCGGCGACTGCAAGCGTCACGCCAGCGAGCCTTCCAGGCGCGCCCTCGCCCGTCTGCCCCGCCCACTCGGGCCCGCCCCAGCGCCAACTGCCGTAGGGCTTCGAGCCGTCGATCGAGACGATCGCCGCGCCGATGTCGGCCGGGTGCAGGTGCGTCCCCGAGATGTCGGGCAGGTCGATCTCCCACACCGTGCGCACGCCGCTTTCGGTGGCACGAGCTCGCGCGGCCGGAAGGTCCTCGAGGTCGAACATGACCATGTAGCCGCAGTCGCCGCCGTGGCGCTCCAGGTAGCGCCCGGCTGCCGTCTGCGGTTGCGTCGGCGAGACGATCTCCAGGAAACAGTCGCCGAGCGCGAAGACCGTGTTCTGCAGGCCGAACAGACCGACGCCGGGGTCGCGAAACGGTTCGCCGAGACCAAGCGTCGTGCGCAGCGCCTCTGCCACCGGCTCGAGCTCGGCGGCTGCGAGCACGGCTTGGCGCAGTCGGACGCGGGGTCGATCCTCGGGCATTCTCAGGGTTGTCCGGCCGATCCGTGGCCGGCTCTAAGCGGTGAGCCGCACCGGCAACGTCTTCATCTGATTGAGAAAGCCAGATTCGACATAGCTCGGCTCGCCGTCCACGCGGATCTTCGGGAAACGCTTGAGCGTCTCCTCGAACATAATCTTCAACTCCAGACGAGCGAGCGCCGTGCCGAGGCAAAAATGCCGCCCACCCGCGCCGAAGGCCTGGTGCTCGGGGTTTCGTTCGACGTCGAAGTGGTCTGGGTCCTCGTAGCGCGTCTCGTCGCGGTTCGATGAGACGTACCACATGACCACCTTCTCGCCCTCTTTGATCTGCGTGCCGTGCAGCTCCACATCGCGCGTCGCGGTGCGGCGGAAGTGTGCGAACGCCGGGAACATGCGCAGCGCCTCCTCGACCGCGCTTGGGATCAGCGACGGGTCGTCCAGCAGCTTCTGCATTTGCTCGCCGTCTTCCATCAGCGCGCGCATGCCGCTCGAGTACGTCGCCTTCGTGCTGTCATTGCCCGCCGCCACGAGCAGGAAGAAGCCCATCACGATCTCGTGCTGCTCGAGCTTCTCGCCGTCGACCTCCGCGTTGACGAGCACCGTCGTCAGGTCATCCGTCGGGTTCTCTTCGCGTTCGGCGATCATCCGGTTGCAGCGCTCGAAGATCTCCGGGATATCTTTCTCAAGCACGCCAGGGATGCCCTCTGGATTGAGGTCTTTGTCATCGCCCGCCAGCGCCGAGTTCATCAACCGCGCCCAAGCCGCGTCGTCCTCCGGTGGGATGCCCATGAAGCTGCCGATCACGCGCGAGACCGCCGGCTGCGCCACGTCGCCGACGAGGTCGCATGTCTGCTGACCCTCCAGCCGGTCGAGCACCTCGTTGACGATCTCGCGGATCTCTTGCTCGTGCGCCGCGATCCGCTTCGGCGTGAAGCCAGCCTGGAACAGCGCCTTCAGGCGGTCGTGCTTCGGTGGGTCCATGCCGATGAACATCGCCTGCGTCAGCTCCAGCGGGAACACGTCCGAGACCGCCGTCACGCCCGTGCCCGACGAGTATGTCTGCCAGTCGCGCGAAACCGTGTGGATGTCCTCCGCCGTCGTCACCGACCAGAAGCCGCGCTCCTCCGGGTACTCCGTGACCCCCGCCGTCCAGTGCACCGGGCACTCGCCGCGCATCTGCTTGAAGACCTCATGCGGCGGGCCCTCCTTCCACAGCGCCCGCTCCGCCATCAGCGTGTGCTCGAGATCGCTGTCAACCGACGCCATCTGGTCTCCCCTCGTCGTTGCCGATCGCTGTCGCGATTATACTGGCCGACCGGCCAGGGTGTGTGACCTTGCTCCGCTGAGGAGCTGCCCGGCTCGACCTACAGCTGATCCGCGTAGAAGCCCAGCCGGGCGAGCGGCTCGACGAGCTCGTGCTCCTCGTATGAGAGGTGCGAGAGGAGCGCGTCTGTGAGGAAGTCGAGCGCGCGCTGCAGCGGCTCGAAGTCCTCGCGGTTGTTGATGTGCTGCACGAGCGCACCGTCGACCCGCTCGATCGCGTCTCCGATCACGAGGTGCTCCTCGCTGAGGCGGTCGATCACCGGTGCCAGGCTCGGATCGCTCTCGGCGAGGTGCGGGAACACAGCGTCATCCTCGAGTCCGTGGTGCTGGGCCACCGCGCGGCAGTAGCGCGCGCAGAACGCGCCCAACGTCCAGTCGTTCTGGCGCATCGCCATTTCGTTCAGCGCCGAGCGCGCCTCGCCCGCGCTGATCGCGCCTTCGCGCACCTGCTCGAGCAGCTTGCGTAGCTCATCCAGCTCGCGCCGCAGCATGCCGTGTACGTCGATCAGGTGCTGCCCCGTGTGGCGGCCGCGGTCGCTGTAGAGCACGTCCTCGCCCGACGGCGCGCGGTGCGGGCGCGTCGCCTCGTCCCACGCCGCCCGCTCGCTCAGACGCGTGCCGTCGTCCGGCGTCGGCGTGACGCCAAGGCGCTCGTACTCCGCGGCTCGCTGCTCAGACATCGACCCACCGTAGCGACCCTCCCCGAACCCCCTCCGGCATCTGCTCAGCCAACCCGCACCGACAGGCAGCGCGACCTCGAGTACCGGCACCGGGCCAGTACTCGATGGCCTTCTCGGTCGCAGCTCGTCTCGTCCGTGCCCTCAGGGCTGCCGCCAGCCTACGCCGTGATTTCCGTCGCGCCTGCAAAGGTGATTTCCTCCGATATTTCCACACCTGCCGGACGGAATTCACCACCGATGCTTTCTTGTATTAAGAGCGTTTGGGCCGCCCCTCCTTCAAGTTTTTCGATTCCTTGTTTGCCTTCTTTTTGGGTCAGCGTAAGTTTGCTCGAAGTCTGTTTCACGTTGACCGGCGAGACTTCACCGATCGCGGACCCCTTGACCCTCATCGTTTTTTTGACGGCCGGAACTTCTAGTTCCACTTCAGCGCTGAGTTCGTCGATGGCGCCTACGGTTTTCAACGATTTATTCGTATAGCCCAGTACACCGACCAGTGTTAATAAGATTACACCTTTTGCATCACCGGGCGAATTGACGTCGAGCCCCGAGGTTTTACAGCCTGCATAATCGATGGTTAATTTGAAGGTCTTTATCCCAGTGATGCTGCCGCTGTCCGTGGAGCTCGCACATTCGATTTTTGCCCCTCCTTGGACTTGAAAGGCGGTTTTTCCGCTTTTAGAAGTATGTGTGCCTTTAGCCGGGTTGAATTCAGGAGCTGCAGCCAGAGCGGATGCCGGTGCAGAGATACCGGCCATCAGGGTGGCGCACCCTAGCGCAGAAATACGTGAAAAGCGCATGATGTCCCTTCTTCCTCGGTTTCGACAGTTAAGCAATTTGCCTAGTTTGAATTGTCGCCAGATCTAGTATTAGCATCGAGCACCATTGGCAGCGAGCCTTTTGCTCGTCTGTTTCCAGCGGACGAGGCAGGATTGAGTGCTCTGCCGGCAGCGCATGTCCGCCGTCGCAGTGCGCCGGTAGGTTTCGCGAACACGGATCGTGACGTTCCCACGAGAGCGGAGCTGCCGGCACAGCAAGCAGGAGTCTGGTGAAAGCGCAGGAGGCGGCGAGGCACTGCGACCCCGTATCGAGTCGCGGCCGGGCTAAGAGCGGCCCTGCGTGATTCGGATGTAGTTGCCCGAGGGGTCGCGCAGCCCCGATTCCCAGCCGTACGGGCGCTCTTCGGGCGGCTGGGCGTATTCGACGCCGCGCGCCGTCAGTTCGTCGTAGGTTGCCTGGCAGTCGTCGCTTTCGAGGAACACGGTCGTGCCGACGCCCCTGGCCATCAGCGCACGCACCTCATCGGCCGTCTCGGCGGCGACGAACGGCGGTTGCGGGACGGCCATCAGCGCGATCTCGATCTCGGGCTGTCCGACGGGGCCGACCGTCAGCCAGCGCATCCCGTTACCGCCGGGCATGGCGGCGTCGACGCGTGTCTCCATGCCGAGCTTCTGGGTGTAGAAGGCGAGCGCCTCGTCCTGGTCGTTGACGAGCACCTGCAGTGCGTTGACTCTGAGCATCTCTGTCGGTCTCCTCGCTGTTCGCGGTCTTGTGATCGCACTGTGCGACCGTTCGCCGAGGCTAGTTTGCGAGCGCCGTGCTGTCTTCTTGAAACGTGCTGCCTTTGAGCCCGGCCCTGTGCTTGGGCCGCGCGTACATGCGCACGATGCAGGCCGGGATCGGCACCTGCTCGCCGGCCGGCGGGAAGCTCGCCCGGTAAGCGCGCGGCGCGACTCCGTATGTGCGCTTGAAGCTGGTCGTGAACGAGCCGACGCTGCGCAGCCCGACGGAGAAGCAGATCTCCGTCACCGAGCGGTCGGTGTTGCGCAACAGCTCAGCCGCGCGCTCGAGCCGGCGGGTCAGCAGGTAGGCGTGCGGCGACTCGCCGAAGGCGCGGCGGAACTCGCGACTGAAGTGGGCGCGCGAGAGGCCGGCGGCGTCCGCCATGTGCTCGACGCCGATCGGTTCGAAGTAGCGCACGTCGACGAAGTCGCGGGCGCGCAGCAGGTGGCGCTCGGGTGGCGGAAAGGCCATCGGCGCAGTATCGCGCGCGGCGTTGGCTCACACCGCGCGCGGGTCGCCCACCGGCCGCTGCAGCTACTAGGCGTCGATCCTGCGCTCGACGGTCAGCTCGCCGACAGTCAGCCGCCCGACCTCGAGCTCACCTACTTTGAGCGAGCCGATCCGGGCGCGCCCGATCGCGAGACTGCCGATCGCGAGTGCCCCGACCGCCGCGGCGCCTGCGGCGAAGGCACCAACGGCAACGGCGCCGACAGATCCGCTGCCGAGCGCGCCGGCGAGACGTGCGCCGAACAGCTCAGGATGAGTCTTGCGAGGACGGCGGCGCAGGCTCATGGCCTGGTGGCGATCGTCGTGACGCGCGCGCCGGCGGCGTTGCGCTGGTTCTCATCCAGCGAGCGCCCGACGTAGAGCAACATGTGGCGCAGGTGGGCCTGCAGCGTTTCCATCGTGTGCCCGCCGACATAAACGGCGCTGTGCGCGTGGGCGCCAGCCCCTCGCAGTTGCGCGGCGAAGGGAGCGTTCTCGGAAGGATCGGCGATCGGGTCGGAGGCGCCGCCGTAGAGGTAGGCGTGCAGACCGTCGCGCGCGATCACGGGCCTGGCGGCCTGCAGCTCGTCTTCGAGCCCGTTGAAGAAGCCGAGCCAGCTCTCGACGATGGAAAAGCGTCGCGGGTTGCCGAGCGCGACGTTCATGGCGCCGTAGCCACCCATTGAGTCGCCGGCGATGGCGCGGGCGGAGCGGGCGGCCTGCGTGGGCAGCATGCGGTCGATCAGCTGCTGCACTTCGATCACGTAGCTCTCATAGCCATGACTGCCGTGGTCGCGCCAGTTGTTGGCGCCCCTGCCACCCTGGATCATCACGGCGATCATCGGCGGGACCTCGTGCGCGGCGATCAGGCGGTCGAGTTCGCCCTGCAGGCCAAGCTGAAGGAAGGCAGTGGCGCGCTGTTCGTTGCCGTGCAGCAGATAGAGCACGGGATAGCGCGCGCCGCTCTCGGCGAAGCCGGGCGGCAGGTAGACGTGGAAGGAGCCTTCTCCGCCAAGCGCGGTCGAGGCGTAGTGGGCGGTGTCGACCGAGCTGCCGACGGCGTCGTGGCTGCCTGCGAGCAGCGTAGGTAGCGGTGCAGGCGCCGCCGTAACGCTCGATGCGCCGGCGCTCGCGGTGACGGCGGGCGCGGGCTGCTGCCCGGTGAAGACGCGCTCAAAGCCGCCGGGGCCGTGCAGCAAGAGCAGCGCGCAGCAGGCGGCGATCAGCCCGCTGATCAGCGTGGCGAGCAGGACGAGGCGCGGGTTGGCGCGCGGCTGCGCGCCACCCGACCCGCCGCCAGATCGACCGGCAATGCCGCCGGGCGCGCCCGAGGCGAGCGGCTCCAAGCGCGGCGGGAAGGCAGGCACCCAGGAGGGCGGCGAAGGCAGCGCCTCGGCGGCGCGGCCGGGCCAGCTCCACTCGCCGGGGCCGTCCATCCATACCTGGGTGCGCGATTGCTTGACTGCGGCGGACATCCAGGAGATTCAACGAACGCTCGCTGAGAAACCCAAGCTCTGCATGAACGTGCCCAAACGCGATCAACCCTCTACGGGCGCGGAAACGGCGCTCTTGCACCGCATTTCGGCCCCCGGCAGAGGGTGTCGAGCCTGTGAGCCGGCTCTAGCGCGTGGTCCAAACGTCGCCGGTGTCGCCGAAGCCGAGTGCGTGCTTGGTGGCTTCGGTGAGGTCGAACTCGCGCCCGGCGACATACGGGCCGCGGTCGACGACGGGGACGCGCACGGAGCGTCCGGCGTAGCGGAGCGTGACAAGCGTGCCACAGGGCAGCGTCTTGTTGGCGACGCCGAGCGTGGAGCTGGTCAGCGAGCCGCCGCAGGCGAGCGAACCGCCGCCGCCGTACCAGGAGGCTCCGGCGAGGCGGTAGACGTTCAGCCTGCCGAGCAGGCGGTGGGCGGGCAGGTCGTAGCTGTCGCCGGCGAAGCGCAGGCGCACGCGGCGGCTGCCGGTGGCGTGCGGCGTGTAGCGCAGGCGAAAGCGCCCGGAGGCGCCGGTGCGGGTGTGGGCGACCTCGCGCCAGCCGTGCGGACCCATCGCCTGCAGGTCGATCGGGCGCCCGGAGAGTCCGGGGCTGAGCGTGCCGGCGACGCTCACCTGCCGGCCGTCGAGCACGTTCAGGCGAGCCTTGCGCACGTGCAGCGCGGTCGAGCTTGGCCGTCCGAGCGGGGCTGCGCCGGACGAGGGTGTGGTCGAGGCGATCTCGACGGGTGCGAGCGCGACAGCAGGCTGCGCCGGGGGCGCGGGTACGTACATAGAAATCCAGACCTCCTTGCGGTTTCCGCCTACGGGGTTAGCTGTCGGGCTCACGACCGGCGTCGGCGCGGACAGTCCGCGCGTCAGCCGGGCGTTACGTCCACATCAGTGGGCGATTCGCCCCATCCGGGCCCCGGTCGGTGGCCCGGCGGTGGTTCCCCCGTTCGCGACCATGGACGGCCACGACTCGGCAGAGTCGAACAATTGTTCGCAGGCTAGAAGGTCCCGGGGACGTAGTTCTGTGATCACGGACACACAAGAACGTCCTGCAGATGCGGCCTATTTACCGATTCGCCCGTCGTTACTGACGATCTGACGATTTTTATGAAGATGACATAACCGGCCGATGCTGGAGACACCGGGCCACCCCCAGTCCCGCCCGTGGCGTCTCCGCGGGTCGGGCCTGAGCGCTCGCCGACGGCCGCGTATGCGCGTATTCGTACGTATGAGCTCCGTATCGGCGCCGGTATGCTCCGCGAATCTCGGTGTCACGGGGGCGCCGGCCGGACCGAAAGAAGGCTGGATGAAAGCTGTACGTAGATGGCAAGGACTCGCCACGACGGGAAGCGTCCTGGCGCTTGCGCTCGGGGCGCTCGCCCTGATACCGGGGGCGGCGGTCGCAAGCACGCACGCCTGTGGAAACCACACGATCGTGGTCGAACAGGAAACCGAAGTGGGCAAGCCGAAGACGAAGTACAAACTCCCGATCAAGCAGATCGTCACGCAGGGAGTGAGCTGCACGGCGGCCTACAAAGTCATCACTGCCCTCTATACGTCGGGGGGCAAGACCGAAGGCTTCAAATGCACGTCGGGCAAATTCAAGGTGCCGAAGTACACGATCCCGGAGCAGTGCACGAAGCCGGGTAAGAAGATCCAGTTCGCCGGCCAGGGCGGCTGAGTCCTCAGAGGGCGTGGGCGGCGAGCTCGGGCTCGTCCTGCCCGCGCCCATCCGGGATCTGCGCGGCGATCCGCGTCGCGCCGCCTTCCCACACGCCCACACGCCGGCGTCCGGCGGCCTTGGCGGCATAAAGCGCACGATCGGCGGCAAGCATCAGTGCGGCGGGATCGGGCGCGCCGCTTGCCAGGGCAGCAACTCCGGCGCTCGTGCTGAGTGCGGGTCCCGAGCCGGACGGACGGGCGGCCAGCTCGCGCCCGATCCGCTCGGCGAAGGCGACGGCCTCCTGCTGGCCGACGCCGAACAGCACGACGGCGAACTCCTCGCCGCCGACGCGTGCGAGCGTGTCGCCGCCGCGCAGCTCGCGTTGCAGCAGCGCAGCGAACTGGCCGAGCACGCGATCGCCCTCGGCGTGGCCGTAGCGGTCGTTGACCTGCTTGAAGTGATCGAGGTCGAACGTGGCGAGCGCGAGCGGCAGCCCGCTGCGCCGCGCGCGATCGCACTGCTCGCGGAACTCGAGGTCGAATGCGCGCCGGTTGTACAGCCCGGTCAAGTAGTCGGTGTCGGCGGCGCGCTCGAGCTGGCGGATCACGGCGGAGACGTGCTCGGCGAGCAGCTTGACGACAAGCGTGGTCAGCGTCACGGATATGCCCACGCCCATGAACAGGCCGGGCTTCATCGGGTCGTGTGACCAAATGAACACGGCGAGCCCGAGCGTGACCCACATCAGCACGAGGTCGAAGACGACCTCGCGGCGCGTGCAGAAGTAGGCCGAGAAGACGAGCGGCCACAGATAGAAGAATGGCGTCGCCTCGATCGGGCGCGTGACTGCCATCAGCGCGCTGACGAGCAGGATCCCGTAGATGATCGTCACGCGCGAGACCCAGCGCCGTCCGGGACGCAACACAGCGACGATCACGGCGCCGAGCGCGAGCAGCACGGCGATGATCCTGATCGCGGGATGATCGCTTGTGTTCGGGTCGGGCAGCGGCAGCGTCGCGAGCAGCGTTGCTGAGCCGAGCAGGAACATCGCGACGCCGACCCAGCGCATCAGATGCTCGGCGGCGTGGGGGTCGGCGGTTGGATCGTCGCGGGCGGCGGCAGATGCGAACAGCACGCCGGACCCGAGCTTCGGGCTGGCCATGCAACTTCTCTCGGCCGGTAGCGACGGCGCCTTGAATCGCGTACGCGCGTTCGGCGAAATGTTTCGCGCAAAAGCTCCGCCAGCGCGAGCCCTATCCCCGTTGGGCGGCGAGGTCGTTGACGGCGGCTTGACAAACAGCGACAATCGGGCGCGTGGCCAACCCGGACCGGCTGACGGCGCTCGACTCGACCTTCCTGCACCTGGAGGACAACTCCACGGCGCACATGCACGTCGCCTCGGTGATGGTCTTCGAAGGCACGGCGCCGAGCCCTCAGGAGCTGGTCGACCACATCGTCAGCCGCCTGCACCTCGTCCCGCGCTACCGCCAGCGCCTCGCCTACGTCCCCTACGGCCAGGGCCGACCGGTGTGGGCGGACGATCCGCACTTCAACCCGCGCTACCACATCCGCCACACGGCGCTGCCGAAGCCGGCGGACGACAAAGCGCTCAAGCAGCTCGCAGGCCGCCTGTTCTCACAGCGCCTGGACCGCTCCAAGCCGCTGTGGGAGATCTGGCTGGTCGAGAAGATGGCGGGCGAACGCTTCGCGCTGATCGCCAAGACCCACCACGCGCTAGTCGACGGGATCTCGGGCGTGGACATCACGACGGTGCTGTTCGACACGGCGCCGGACCCGGTGCCGACGTCGCGCCCGCCGATGCCGTGGACGGCGAAGCCGCTGCCGGGCCAGGCCAAGCTACTCGGCGAGGCGCTGCGCGAACGCACGACGGTCCCGGCCGAGATGGTGCGCGGCGCACGGCGGCTGCTGCGCGCCCCACGCCGCGCCGCGACACAGCTCGTGGACGGCCTGACGAGCATCGGCGCAACGACGATCGCGGGCGTCAAAGCGCCGGCCCCAGACAGCCCGTTCAACGTCGAGATCGGCCCGCACCGCCGCTACACATTCATCGACGCGGACCTCGAACAGTTCAAAGCGATCAAGGCGTCGCTCGGCGGCACGCTCAACGACGTCGTGCTGGCGACGGTCAGCCTCGGCCTCGGCCGCTACCTGCGCCGCGAGGGCCTCGACACAGAGGGCTTGGAGCTGAAGGCGATGGTGCCTGTGTCGGTGCGCGCGGACTCCGACCGCGGGGCGCTCGGCAACCAGGTCGCGGCGATGTGGGCGCCGCTGCCGGTCGGCGTGCAGAACCCGGCGGAGTGTCTGCAGCAGATCACGCGCTCGATGGAGGACCTGAAGGCCTCGGGCCAGGCGGTCGGCGCGCAGGTGTTGACGAACCTGGCGGGCTTCGCGCCGCCGACGATCCTCAGCCAAGCAGCCCGCCTGCAAGCGCGCCAGCGCTTCTTCAACCTGGTCGTGACGAACGTGCCGGGCCCGCAGTTCCCGCTGTATGTGCTCGGGCGACGCCTGCGCGTGCTCTACCCGGTCGTGCCGCTGGCCCAGCGCCAGGCGCTCGGGATCGCGGTGATGAGCTACGACGGGCACCTCGGCTTCGGCCTGCTCGGCGACTTCGACGCGCTGCCCGGGCTCGAGACGATCGCGAGCGACATGAAGTGGGCGATCTCCTCGCTGGCGCGCGCCGCGGGCGTGAGCAAACCCGCTACGGGTAAGTCCACGAAACGCGCCGGGAAGAAGGCAGCGGCCTCGCGCACTGGCAAGTCGTCCTCACGGAGCAAGGCCGCCACTCCGCAAGCCCGCGCCGGCTGAGCGCGCGGCCAAGGGCGGGCGCCTCGCTAGATGCCGGTCTCGAGATCGTTCGCGAGTTCGCGGGCGCGCACGGTGGGCGCCTCGTCAAGCGTCTCGCGCAAGTTGCGCTTGCCCCGATTGGGCGTCTCCTCGCTCGCGACATCCTCGGCCATGGTCTTGAAACGAATGCTGAACAGGCGATTGCCGAAGTGGGCCTCGAAGCCCCGCCCGTGCGATCGCATCTGATCCCACGAGATCACCAGGAAGCCGCCGACCGCGACGAGTACCACGGCGATTCCCGCCAGACCATATTGCGCGGCGTTCACGACGAGGGCTGAGCGCATGTCGAGACCATTCAGCGAGATCAGTATCTGCGATGGCTGCCGATTTGCCCAGTCCGTGGCGATCTGTGCAGGATTGCTTGCAAGATCTGGAATTGTGCTGAAGCTTTCATCCACCACGTTGGTCCAGACCGCGATCTAGACCCAGCCGCTACCGTGACTGGCCCGAGATGCGCCTGGCCCTCTGCCAAATGAACGCCACAGTCGGCGACATCGCCGGCAACGCCGAGTTGATTCGCAAGGGCCGCGACGTGGCGATCAAGGCCGGTGCCGATGTCGTGCTGTTCCCCGAGCTCGCGCTGACGGGCTACCCACCTGAGGACCTGCTGCTGCGCGAGCACTTCCTCGCGGACACGGCGGCGGCGCTGCGCGAGCTGGCGGCCGACACACGTGGGCTGGTCGCGGTGGTCGGCTTTCCGGAGCGCGCGGAGGACGTGTACAACTCGGCTGCCGTGCTCGCCGACGGGGCGGTACACGCGGTCTACCGCAAGGTCTACCTGCCCAACTACGGCGTGTTCGACGAGGAGCGCTATTTCGCGGCCGGGCCGGCGGGCGCGGTGATCGACATCGGCCAGGAGCGCCTCGGACTGACCGTCTGCGAGGACATCTGGGAGCCGGGCCCTCCGGCGAGCGACGAGGCGCTGGCGGGGGCGACGCTGATCCTCAACATCTCGGCCTCGCCCTACCACGCGGGCAAGGGCGCCGAGCGCGAGCGGATGTTCGCCCAGCGCGCACGCGAGCAACCTCGCGTGCGTGGCCTTCTGCGCGCTCGTCGGCGGCCAGGACGAGCTGATTTTCGACGGGCACTCCTTCGTTGTCGACCACACGGGCCAGACGATCGCGCGAGCGGCACAGTTCGAGGAGGAGCTGTTGATCTGCGACGTCGACCTCGAAGCGGCCGCTGCGGCACGCCTGCGCGAGGCGGGGCATCGCGCGAGCACACGCTCGCCGATCGGCGCCGGCAGCGGTTCGGCCCGCGTCGCCGTGCTGCCCGGGCTGCCAGCGAGCGCCGAGCCGGGCACGGGCGGGCATCCGGCGGGCGGGTCGCTCACGGAGCCGCTGCAGCCGATCGAGGCGGAGGTCTACGCGGCGCTCACGCTCGGCCTGCGCGACTACGTGCAGAAGAACGGCTTCGGCCACGTCGTGCTCGGCCTCTCGGGCGGGATCGACTCGGCGCTCGTCGCGTGCCTCGCGGTCGACGCGCTCGGCGCCGAGCGCGTCAGCGTGGCGATCATGCCCTCGCAGTTCTCCTCCTCGGCCACGCAGGAAGACGCCCGCTCGCTCGCTGCGGCGCTCAGCGTGCAGGTGCACGAACTGGCGATCGAGCCGGTCTACGACACCTACGCGGAGACGCTGGGAGGTGCCTTCGAGGGCCACGAACATGACCTAACCGAGGAGAACTTGCAGGCGCGGATCCGCGGCAACCTGCTGATGGCGCTGTCGAACAAGTTCGGCTGGCTCGTGCTGACGACGGGCAACAAGTCGGAGATGTCGGTCGGCTACACGACGCTGTACGGCGACCTGGCGGGTGGCTTCGCGGTGATCAAGGACGTGCCGAAGACGCTCGTCTACGGCCTTTGCGCGTGGCGCAACTCGCCGCAGGCGGCAACGAAGGGACGCGTGTCCTCGCCGATCCCGGATTCGATCATCGAGCGCGCCCCCTCGGCCGAGCTGCGCGCCGACCAGCGCGACGAGGACTCGCTGCCGCCCTACGAGCGTGCTCGACCGGATCCTGCACGGCTACGTCGAGCTGCACCGCAGCCGCGAGCAGCTCATCGCCGAGGGACTGCCGGCTGAGGAGGTGCAGCGTGCGGCGCGGCTCGTCGACCTCGCCGAGTACAAGCGCCGCCAGGCGCCGCCCGGGATCAAGGTCACGCCGCTCGCGTTCGGGCGCGACCGGCGCATGCCGATCACCAACCGCTACCGCGACTGAGCCGGCAGATGAGCGCCTGGCGCAACATCCCCAAACGGCCGCCTGCCCGCTCGCGGGTCAGAGCCCTGGGCGCGCTCGCGGCGCTGCTCGCCGGCTGTACGCTCGCACTCGGCGCGTGCGGCGACACACTGCAGGACCGCCCGATCGCGCACAACGAGCTGGAGAGCCTGATCGTGGCGCCCTACCCGGTCTACTGGCTCGGGGGCTCCTTTCAGGGCCTGCAGATCACCGAAGCCTCGCACGACCCGAGCGGGGCGTTCTCGGTGCAGTACGGCGACTGCGTGGTCGGCGGACAGAGCACGTGCGTGACGCCGGTGCACCGTGATCACCTCGCCGGATAACAGCTTCGTCGCGGGTGGCTCCTCGCCACAGAGCACGGCCTCGCTGCGTGGCGTGCAGGTCGTGCTCGCGCAGCACGGGCGCACGATCGCGATTGCCACGGGCGGCGTCGTGGTCAGCGTCTATGCCGACAGCGCGCGCCTGGCGAGGGCGGCGGCGCACACGATCGTGCCGATCAACGAGGTCGGCGAACCGGGCGCGCCACTACCGGTCCGCCTGCCGGACACGGGCTTCGCTTCGACGCCGCTGCCCTCACAGGTGCCCTCGCCACTGCGCGCGCTGCGCTGAGCGCGAGCCTCAGCGAATCGGCGCGGTGACGCCCTCGGGTAGCGGCCGCACGGCGATCGTCATCCGTGTCAGCGCGCAAGTGCGCCCGGCGTCGTCGGTGAAACGTACGTCCCACACCCACGTCGTGCGCCCGCGGTGCAGGCGCGTGGCCTGCGCGTGAACCACACCCTCGGTCACCGGCCGCAGAAAGCTCGTGTTGTTGGAGAGGCCCATCGCCATGCTGCCTTCGGGGATCACCGCCATCGCGGTCGCCATCGAGGCGACCGACTCGGCGATCGAGGCATAGACGCCGCCGTGCACGAGCCCGGCGGGCTGCTTGAGCTCGTCGCGCACGCTCACCTGCGCGGTGACCTGCTGCTCGTCGTAGGAGAGGATCTCAAGGCCGTAGAGCCGGTCGAATCCCTGCACCGACGCGGCTAGCTCCTGGGCAGTCGGCTTGGCCATCGCGGCGCCACGATAGCCTACGAATGTCCCTCCGGCCGCCGCGTGCGGCCCACGGCAGGGGCGAGCCTAGATCGATGAGCCGACTGGACGACCTCCCCCCCGACCAGCGCGCGACGCTCTCGCTGCTCCTTCGCAGGGGCAAGAGCTACGCGGAGGTCGCCGGCATGCTCGACATCGACGAGCAGGCCGTGCACGATCGCGCGCACGCGGCGCTCGCCGTGCTCGCTGCGCGCCAGGCGCGCGAGCTGACGGCGGCGCAACGCGAGGAGGTCGGCGACTACCTGCTCGGACAGCGCGCGGGCGTGGCCGAGCGCCTGGCCACACGCACGTACCTCGACGGCTCACCGCAGGCGCGCGCGTGGGCCACGGCGCTCGCGGGCGAGCTCGAGCCGCTGGCAGGCGCACCGCTGCCCGAGATTCCAAACGGCGCGAGCCCCGCAGCGCGCCCTGCGCCCGCCACAGCTACCGCGACCCCCACGCCTTCCGCGGCCGGCACGTCGGGATCGACAGCGCCTCGCCCTCAGCGCGGAGCACAGCCTCGCTCGGCTTCGCCCGCGCGCATCCGCGGCGCGCTGCTCCTGGCGGCGATCGTCGCGGCGATCGTCGTCGCGATCGTGCTGCTCACCGGAGGCGGCGGCTCCTCGAGCAACTCCGCCAGTTCGGGTCGTGGCAGCGGCGAACCGACCAGCTCGAGCACGAGCACGCAGAAATCACAGGCCAAAGAAGACAAGCGAATCACGCTGACCCCGCCCGACGCGAGCAGCAAAGCGGTCGGCGTTGCCGAGGTGCTCTCCGAAGGCAGCCAGTACGCGTTCTACCTCGCTGCCGAGCACCTCGCCCCGTCGAAAGGCAATGGCTTCTTCTACGCCGTCTGGCTGTACAACTCGCCGTCGAGCTACGAGGCGCTCAGCCGGGCCCCCGACGTCGGCGCGAGCGGCAACGTGCAGGGCGGCGCGCTGCTGCCCAAAGACGCCGGCAAGTTCCACACGATGCTGCTCACGCGCGAGACGGCCACCAAGCCGACCAAGCCCGGTCCGGTCGTCCTGCGCGGCGCCTTCGCGCTGCACTAGAGAGGCGTCTCGAGCAAAAGTTGCGGTGCCAACGAGCGGTTGGCTTGCTCTGGAGCGCAGCGCGGACGCAGCGCAAAGGGATGCCCGGGGCCTACGACTAAGCCGCTTTGGCGCGCCGGGCTCCGCGTCCGGGCGGCGCTTTGATGCGACTCGACCGCACGATCTTGCCGGCGTCGTTCACGACCCGGACCTCCCCGCCGCCCTCGCGACGCACTTGATCCCGTGCCCGCGCCAACGCCTTCTCCTTGGTCTCGACGCGGACCGCAGCGCGGCACCTGCGTAGTCCTCGGCGAGATCGGGCCAAGACTCGAGAGTCCCGTCGAGACGAGGCGCCATCTCGAAGTCCTATCACGCGACCCAGTCTGACTATCAGACTCGGCCGTGAAATCTTCGACCCGTTCTACTCCCCCAGCAGCTTCCCAGGATTCATGATTCCGGCCGGGTCGAGCTCGTCCTTCAGCGCACGCAACGCACGCACGCCGCTCTTCCCCACCTCGGCGGTCATCCACGGCGCGTGATCGACGCCAACGGCGTGGTGGTGGGTGATCGTGCCGCCGCCCTCTGCGATCGCCCGGCTCGCTGCTTCCTTGGCCTCGCGCCACTGCTCGAGCTCCTCGCCCTCGCGCTGGCGCGCGATGAACGTAAAGTACAGCGAGGCCCCGGTCTCATACAGGTGCGAGACGTGGCACATCACGAGGCCCGGCGTGCCGCCGTCGCGCAATGCGTCGGCGATCGCCTTGCCCACGGCCGCGTGCAGGCGCTCGACGTTCGACCACTGCGTGGCCGTCTCGAGCGTCTCGACCATCACGCCGAGCGTCAACAGCTCATCGCGCAGGTACGGCGCCGCGAAGCGGCCCTTCAGCCAGGCCTCGCCGGGCGAGCGCCCGACCGCCAGGCCACCGCTCTCGCGCGCGATCTGAAGCGCCTCGCGTCGCGCCGCGCGCCGGCCTGCTCGCCCTCGATAGCCGAAGATCGCGATACAACCGGCGCTGTAGCCGCGCGCGCCGCAGGTACAGCGCCCGAGCCTGCCCTTGACGCCGCCAGAACCGGCAAGCGCCAGCGACATGCGCGTCTCGGCCTCGTCTGAGAGGCGTGCGACATCCGGCGCCGCGCCGTTCTGGGCCAGCTCGCGCAGCGCTCGCGCGCCCGCCGAGAAGCTCTCGAAGAAGACGCCCTCGTAGATCCGCTCGCGCGGCGCCGGGCGCACGCGCAGCGATAGCTCGGAGATCACGCCCAGCGTGCCCTCCGAGCCGATCAAGAGCTGGCGCAGCGAGGGGCCGGCCGCGCTCGCAGGCAGCGCCGGCAATGCGATCTCGCCGCTCGGCGAGCTCATCCGCAGCCCGGCGATCATCTGCTCGATCCGCCGTAGCCCGTCGAGGCCTGGCCGGCCGAGCGCGTCGCCGCGCAGCCGCCGAGCGAGACATACTCGAAGGACTGCGGGTAGTGCCCGAGCGTGAGGCCGCTCTTCGCCAGGTGACGCTCGAGGGCAGGCGCGCGCATGCCAGCCCTGGACCGTGACCGTGCGCGACTCGGCGTCGAGCGCGATCGGATCAGCCATGCGGCTCGTGTCGAGCGCGATCACGCCCGCGTGCTCGCCGCGCAGCGGCGCGACGCCGCCGACAACGCTCGTACCGCCGCCGAACGGGCACGACTGCCAGCGAGCTCTGCGCGCACAGCGCCAGCAAAGCCGTCAGCTGCTCGGCGCCGTCGGGGAGCACGACCGCGTCTGGCGACCCGTCCGGTTCGCCCGCGCGCAGCCGCACGAGGTCCGGGTAGCCCTTGCCGGCGGCGTGCACGACGCGTTCGGAGTGATCGTCGCGAACATACTCGAAGCCGACGATCGCGCGTAGCCCGTCGAGCGTCGCCTCGCTCAACGCCGAGGGCGCAAGCTGCACGCGCGAAAGCGCGACCGGCGGACGCGGGGCGCGGCAACGTCCCAACCACCTCGCCCAGGAACGACAGCGCCTCGCCCGGCAGCGCCGGCGGATGCTCGGGGTCGCCCCAGCCCCACCAGCGCATGCGCGGGACCTCGGACTCAGCCACCGATCCGCTCCAAGCCGTCGAGTGCCTCGTCGAGCGTCTTGATTGCCGCGCGGCTGACCATGAAGCCACCAAATCGCGGAAAGAAGCCAGTCAACCGCTGGTGCAACTCGATCGTCACGCGCGTGCCCGCCGGGGCCGGCCCGGAATCCGCCTCAGTCGGTTCGAGCGTCACGCAGGTGCGCGCCTCGCTGAGCAATCGTGCGAACGGAGTCCCCTCGAGCTGCTGCTCCCACGTCACCGAGTGGCCCGTCTCGTCGCTCTGCAGCACGCGGAAGTCGGCGCGCACGAGTTTGCCCTTGGCCGTGCGCATCACCTCGGTGAAGGCCTCACCGTCGACGTCCTCCACGCGATCCACGCGCGGCCACCAGCGCGGCAGGTGGTGCGGGTCGCCGATCAGCTCCCACAGCTCGGACAAGGGCAAGGCGATCGTGCGGCTGCGGCTTGAGCTCGGCACGGGCGTCCGTAACTCCAGTGCCGCCCGCGCCTAGGCGTCGTAGCTGAGCAGGGAGTGCGTCGCGCGCGGTGTCAGGCGCTCGCGGCCGTCGAGGAATGCCAGCTCGACGAGAAAGCCACAACCGACGACCTCGCCGCCGAGCGCCTCGACCAGCTCGCACAGCGCCAGCGCCGTGCCGCCGGTCGCCAGTAGGTCATCGTGCACGAGCACGCGGCGACCGTCCTGGACCGCATCGGTGTGCAGCTCGAGCTGGTTGGTCCCGTACTCCAGTTCGTATTCGGCGCTGATCGTCTCGTAGGGCAGCTTGCCCGGCTTGCGCGCGAGCACGAAGCCCGCGCCAAGCTCGAGTGCCAGGGCCGGCCCGAGCAGGAAGCCGCGTGCCTCGGCCGCGATCACGCAGTCGACTTCCAACGGGCGGGCGAGCTCGGCGAGCGCGCGCACCGCCTCCGCGAGCGAGGCCGCGTCAGCCAGCAGCGGCGTGATGTCCTTGAAGCTGATCCCGCCGCGCGGGAAGTCGGGGATCTCGCGGATCAACCGCCGCATGTCCTGCTCGAGCTCCGCGCCCGGCGTGGCGCCTGCCCGTTCGCCCGCCATCAGCGGACGATCTTGCGCAGGTCGCGCACGAGCAGCAGGTGCTTCAGGTGCGTGGCGACGGCCGCCAGGTTCTCGAGCGCCTCGACTGCCTCCTTGCGCCGCTCCGGGTTGCGCGAGCGCAGTGCCGGGGCGAGGATCTGCTGCAGCAAGTTCGCCTCGCGGTCGGCCGAGGAGCGGAACACGCGCAGGTTGCGCCCGCCGACGCCGTAGCGCGCGAGCTCGGCGACCGCCGCGACGATCTCGCGCTCGGTCTCGTCGAAGTAGCGCACGCCGCCGCGCAGCTCGCCCTTGACGACGCCGTACTCTTCTAGCTCACGCACGAGCTTCTCCTCAGCGTGGGTGTCTTCGAGCACATCTTCGAGCGAGTACAGCGCACCGCTCGCCTCGCGCACGCTGACGCTCGGTCGAAGCGCGCGCATGCCCTCGCGCGTGACCCTTCCTGGAGCGGGTGTCGGCTCCCCCTCCGAGCGCCCCGCCGCGAGCTCCTGGCGAATCACCCGCAGCGGTAGGAACTCGTCGCGCTGCATGCGTAGGATCGTGCGCAGGCGCGCTACGTCGCCCTGGCCGTAGAGGCGGTAGCCGCCCGGCGTGCGCCGGGGCGTGAGCAGTTTCTGGTCCTCCAAGTAGCGGATCTTCGAGATCGAGATGTCCGGGAACTCCTGCAAGAGCGCCTTGCAGACAGCGCCGATCGTCAGCGACTTCTGCCGTGCTCCGCTCTCGCCCTCACCGTCGGCGCCGGTGCGCGAACCCGCGACAGCGCCCGTCTCGCGCTCGAGCTCCTCGACATCGACCTGTGGTGCGCGCGAGCTTGCCATCAGCGCACGTGGAAGGTCAGCTTGTACTTGCCGATCTGCACCTCATCGCCCTCCTCCAGGCGCTGAGACTCAATCCGCGAGCGGTTTACGTAGGTCCCGTTGAGCGAGCCCATGTCGTCGAGGTACCACTGATCGCCGCGACGGATCAGCAGCGCGTGGTCACGTGAAACAGTGACGTCGTCGAGGAAAACCTCTGCGTCGGGACGGCGACCGATGCTCGTGCGCTCGCGATCGACGGCGAAGCTCTCGCCCACGCGACCGCCGCCTGCGCGGATCACAAGCGCCGGTCCGCGCGCCGTGACCTGCTCGATCTCGACCGGGACCAACTCGCCGTCGTCGTCGATCCGGTAGGTGGCCGTAACCGGCTCGCCCGCCTCCTGCGCACGCTCGAGCAGCGCGCCGCAGCGCTGGCAGTAGTTGGCACCCTCGGCGTTGAGGAAGCCGCACTCCGTGCAATGCAGGGCCATCTGCCCGCTCCGCGCTAGGCCCGCGCCCGCGGGCGCGCGATCGGCAAACGCGCGAGGCTCGCACGGCTCATCAGGCGGTGTCCTCAGAGCCGGCGTCTGGCTGGCGATGGGCGAGGATGTCGGTCAGCTGCTGTACGTCGTCGCCCGTGATCAGCACCTCGCCACCGTCGTGCTTCTTGCGCAGGCGGTTGACCAACTCGGCGCGCAGGATGTCGATCTTCCCGTGCAAGATGCGGCGGTTGTAGGAGACCTCGGTCTCTTCCTCGGTCAGCTGACGGATGACATCTTTCAGTTCGACATCCGTGAGCGAGCCAAGATCGGGAAACGTCTCGTCCATCGGGGGCGCTCTCCTCGTGCGGGCTTGGGCCGGCCCTGCACGAATGCGTCCGTGCGGCCAGCAGGAGCGCCGAGTATAGACCAAAAGGTCAGGCTGAGCTTGAGGCTAGGAGACCCCTGCGGCGCTGCCTGCACCGCGCTTCGCGGCGCGCGTTTCACCGAGGCCCGTGCGCACGTAAAGCGCGGTCGCGACGAGCGCCAGCGCGAGCCCCACATAGAGCATCACCTCGCCCGCTTTGCCGAGCCCGACCATTGCGAAGAAGAACGAGCCCATCACCGGCGCCACGGCGAGCCGCCCCGGCCAGTTGATGCGCAGCTCGACGCCGTGACGCAGGCCGTAGCGCCCAAGCGCGAGCATCGCCAGCTCACGCGCCGCAAGCACCGCCAGCGCCCAGCGCGGCAGCAGATCGAAGCGCCAGCAGACGACTGCGCCCGAGACGACCAGCAGGCGGTCTGTAACCGGGTCCATCAGTGCGCCGAGGCGGCTGTACTGTCGCGTCACGCGCGCCGCGATCCCATCCGCGTAGTCGCCCCAGCCGATCACCGCGAACAGCGTCGCCGCCAATGCATCCACTCCGTCCTCGCTCGACAGCGCCACGATCAAAAAGACCGGGATCAGCGCCAGACGCATGAAGCCGATCGCATTGGGGACTGTCCACGGCCGCAGCGGGCTGCCGCTCTGTGTCGCCGCCGGCGGCGGTCCTGAGCGATCGAGGCCCGACAGGCGTGCGAACGTCAGCCGGCGGCGCTGGGCGGGCGCCTCGCCCGGGCCGGCCTCCGCACCTAGCCCTCCGTCCCCTACGGGAGGCTCTGCCACAACTCGTCCACCGCGCGCAGCAGCTCCTTTGGCTCGGCCGCGAGCGGCAGGCCAGGTGCCTCTTCGCGACCGCGACGCAACTGCACCTCGACCTGCCCCGACTCCAGCGAGCGGCGCCCAACGGTTAGCCGCAGCGGGCAGCCGAGCAGCTCGGCGTCGGCGAACTTCTCCCCTGGACCGAGCTCGCGGTCGTCGTAGAGCACCTCGACGCCGCCGTCGCACAGCGTCTCATACAGCCTGTCGGCGGCCGCCCGCTCGTCCGTACCAGGCTTGCCCAAGGCGACGAGGTGCACAGCGAACGGCGCCAGCGCGCGCGGCCAGGAGATGCCGTGATCGTCGGCGAATTGCTCGACCGCGGCTGCCACAATCCGCGCCGGGCCGATGCCGTAGGAGCCCATCCAGATCAGCTGCTCGCTGCCGTGCTCGTCCAGGTAGGTCGCACCGAGCGGCTCGGAGTAGCGCGTACCGAGCTTGAAGATGTTGCCGATCTCGATCGCCGGCTCGATCCGCAGCGGCTCCCCGTCGAGCGTGTAGCTGTCGCCCGCCTTAGCCACGCGCGGGTCGCTCAGCGCGACCTCGACATTCGCCGCGTAGCCGTCGGCAAGCGCCACCTCGTCCTCGCCGGCCGCGCACGGAGCCATGTACTCGTGCGCGCCGTGGCCGCCCATCATGCCGACATCCGACTCCACGCGATACCAGCGCAGCCCCGTGCGCTCCATGATCCGGTCATAGGCCTCGACGTGCAGTTGATAGCGCTCGTCGAGGCCCTCCCGGTCGCGGTCGAAGGTGTAGGAGTCCTTCATGATGAACTCGCGCGTGCGCAGCACCCCTGCTCGCGGACGCGCCTCGTCTCGCTCCTTGACCTGGAAGTGGTAGAGGGTCAGCGGCAGGTCGCGGTAGGAGCGCACGAGCTGTGCGACGTGGAACGTGACTGCCTCCTCGTGCGTGAGCGCCAGCACGAGCTCCGAGCCCTTGCGGTCAGAGAGCTTGAACAGCTCCTCGATCTCCAGGCGACCCGTCTTGCGCCACAGCTCGGCCGGCTGCAGCACGGGCATCAGCATCTCTTGGCCGCCGATCGCGTTTATCTCCTCGCGCACGATCTGCACAACGCGCTCGTGCACGCGCCAGCCGGCCGGCAGCCAGGTCCACATGCCGGCGCCAATCTGGCGCACAAGCCCAGCACGCACCATCAACTTGTGCGAGATCGACTCCGCGTCGGCCGGCGGCTGCTTCTCGGTGGGCAGGAGGTATTCGGAGAGGCGCGTCATCGTTCGATCGTGGCTACGCACACCACGGAGCGTCGAGCGTATACGCCCGCGCTCCCGCACGACACCTGCAACGCTCGCACGCGATGCATCCGCCGCGCGCTCGTTGGGATCGCGCGCCTGCGGCTGGAAGGGCGCGAGACCCTTACACGCGGCCTCCCGGCCCGGCCACCATGCCGGCTGGTCGAACCGGGAGTCGGCTGCGCTATGTCGGCTCAACGAGGGGGATCGGTGCGAGCCGGCGAAGCCGTGCGCCAAAGGCGCCACCACGCGGTCTCCGCATATTAGACACGCCTCTCCACAAGTCTCAAAGGGCGTTTACCACCCACCAGCACCCAGACACCGCCGCTCAGGCCCCGAGCAGTGCCGCCTCGATCTCACGCAGGCGATCGGTGTCGCCGCGGATGCCGATGATCGCGTCGTTGTAGAGAAACGCCTCGCCCAGGCGGATGATCGCGTAGGCGAGCACGTTCGGCTCGATCTTCGGCGCGAAGCCCCCCGACTCGACCTCGGCCTCGATCATTCGCTGCACCGTGCCGACCATCTGCGGCTGCGCAATGCCGCCGCTGGAGGTGAGGATGCGCAGCGCGCGCTCCTGCTCCTGGGCCAGAAACGCGCGCATACCGTCGAGTGCCGCCAGCTCGCGGTTGAACTGGTCGAACGTCGAGAGCAGAGCACGCGCGTCGCCACCCGAGGTTTCTGCGCGAATCTGCAGCAGCCGCTGTTCACCCATCGTCCCCAGCAGCTCGCCAAGCAGCGCCTCGCGCGTCTGAAACCAACGGTGCATCGTCGCGCGCGCTAGCCCCAGCTCGCGCGCGATCGCCTGTACGTCCACCCGTTCGCACTTCAAGAAGCGCTTCGTCGCGAGCGCCAGCGCCGCCTCGCGCGTCGCCGCCGCTGGCCGTCCCGGCCGCCCCGTTGCCACGCGCGTCATCGTTTGAGGTTATCCGCAAGGCCTCTGATAGAACAGCGATCACGACCGAACTCGACGGAAACCCGACAAGGAGTCCCCGACATGGCCTTTTCCGTACCGCCGCTTCCCTACGCATACGACGCGCTCGAGCCGCACATCGACAAGGCGACGATGGAATTCCACCACGACAAGCACCACCAGGCCTACGTCGACAAGGCAAACGCCGCGCTCGAGGGCACCGAGTGGGCTGAGAAGCCAGTCGAGGAGGTCCTGCAGAACCTCGACAGCCTCGGCGACAAGAAAGGGCCCGTCAAAAACAACGGCGGCGGCCACTACAACCACACCCTCTTCTGGGAGAGCATGAGCCCCGACGGCGGCGGCGAGCCCTCAGGCGAGCTGGCCGCGGCGATCGACTCTGCCTTCGGCTCCTTCTCCGACTTCCAGGCCAAGCTCAAGGAAACCGGCGTCAATCAGTTCGGCTCCGGCTGGTCCTGGCTCGTGCATGACGGCTCCGGCCTGGCGATCGTCGGCTCGGCCAACCAGGACAGCCCGATCTCCGACGGCAAGACCCCGTTGCTCGGCGTCGACGTGTGGGAGCACGCTTACTACCTGAAGTACCAGAACAAGCGCCCCGACTACATCGATGCGTGGTGGAACGTCGTCAACTGGGACAAGGTCGCCGAGCGCTTCGCAGCTGCCGGCTGAGCCACTCGGGCATCTGACGGGTGCGGGTCGGCTCGCACGGCTCGCACCCGCACGACGGTCGGTCCACGCGCCGGCCGCGACGTATCCCACTTGCCCTTCACGCCGCGCTTAGCAACGCTTTCTAAAAGCGCGCTTTCGTGGAGGGTCGATGGCTGCAGAAGGACATAGACTGACGCGCCGACAGCTGCTGCGCTCGGCTGGTCTCGTCACGGCCGGACTCGCTGTCGGCGGCGTGCTCGACCGCACCGTCGCAAAATCGCTGCTCGCCTCGCCAAGCCCGCCGACCACGCCCCGTTGGATCACGCGTCCCGATCTGCGCATTCCCGCGCTGAGCGTGCTACGCAGCGAGCAGGGCGTCTCGAGCGACCCGATCTTCATCGCCCCCTATAACGCGCCCGGCGGCCAGGCCGGCGCCGTGATCGCCGAGAACAGCGGCGAGCCAATCTGGGAGAACCCGCTCGCCGGCAAGGTCACGACCAACTTTCGCGTGCAGCGCTATCGCGACGAGCCCGTGCTGACGTGGTGGGAGGGATACATCGAACTCGGCCACGGCGTCGGCGAATACGTGATCGCCGACACCGCCTACCGCACCGTGCGCCGCGTGCAGGCCTCGCGCGGGCTGCGCGGCGACCTGCACGAGTTCGTGATCACGCCGCGCGGCAGCGCGCTGCTGACCAGCTATGTCGTCACGAGGGCGGATCTCTCCGACTTCGGCGGCTCGCATGAGGGCACCGTGCAGGATGCGATCTTCCAGGAGATCGACCTCGCAAGCGGTGAGCTCCTGCTCGAGTGGCACAGCCTCGATCATGTCCCCTTCGCCGAGTCCTACGCCGGCGTGACGGCCGCTTGGGACTACTTCCACATCAACTCCGTTGACCTCGAGGAAGACGGCTCGCTGCTCGTCTCCTCGCGCAGCACGCACACGATCTACAAGATCGAACGCAGCGGGGCGATAGCTTGGCGTCTCGGCGGCAGGCATAGCGATTTCCGCATGGCCGCCGGCAGCAGCTTTGCCTGGCAGCACGACGTGCGCCGCCAGCCTGACGGGACGCTGAGCCTGTTTGACAACGGTGCCACTCCCGCCGTCGAGAAGCTCTCGCGCGCATTGATCCTCGACGTCGACGAGCAGGCGATGACAACCACTCTTGTCGACGAGTACACCCACCCACGGATCCTCTCTGGCAGCCAGGGGAGCGTGCAGTTGCTGCCCAACGGCAACGTCTTCGTCGGTTGGGGCGAAGCGCCGCACATCTCCGAGTTCGACCGCTCCGGACGCATGTTGTTTGACGCGCTGCTCGGACACAAGTACCAGTCCTACAGGGCCTTCCGCCTGCCATGGAGTGGACGACCCGCAGAGGCGCCGGCCATCGCCGTGAGCGCAGGCGTCGAGCCAGCGCACGGTCTACGCAAGCTGGAACGGCGCAACCGAGATCGAACGCTGGCAACTGCTCGCCGGCGAGTCAGGTGCCGCGCTCGCGCCCATCTCGAGCAGCCGCGCGCAGGGCTTTGAGACATCTCTGCGCACCCGCGCCAAGGGTCCGTTCTTCGCCGTGCGCGCGCTCGACGCCCGCGGCGCCCCGCTCGGCCAGTCGGCCGTGGCGCTCGCCTCGTGAGCTAGCCGCGGGAGAAGCGGCGGCCGGCCACTGGCGAGACGGCCTCGTCCATCGCCGGCGCCTGAGCGTCGCCGCTCGCCGCACCGTTGCCCGCCGCGGCCCCGGCCGGCTCGACCGGGCCGTCGCCGACGAGCATCGACTCGAGCACCTCCGCCGCGCTCGCGTCGTTCTCCGCCGCCGCCGCTTCGAGCGCCGCGATCCGCTCCGGCGTCATCGCCGTCGCATCCTCGTTCTCCTCAAGCCAGCGGCGTGCCTCCGCGGCCGCCGTCTCATCGCGCTGGACCGTCTTGCCGGCCGCGTAATAGCGGTCGATCTCCTTGAACAGCTCATCCACGAGCTGCTCTGTGGGCACCTTCTTCAGCGGCTCGCCCTTCGAGTAGATCATCCCCATATCTTTGGCGCCCGTGATGCCGAAGTCCGCGTGGCGCGCCTCGCCGATGCCGTTCACAGCGCAGCCGAGCACCGAGACCTCGATCGGGTCCTCGTAGGCTTCCAGGCGCTGCTCGACTTCGATTACGACACGGTCCATGTCGAACTGCAGCCGACCGCACGTCGGGCATGCGATTAGGTCCGGACCGCGCTGGCGCAGCTTCAGCGCCTTGAGGATCTCCCACGCGACCTTGACCTCTTCCTCCGCGTGAAACGTCGACAGCGAGATGCGGATCGTGTCGCCGATCCCGTCCGCCAATAGCGTGCCCAGGCCGACGGCCGACTTCAGCGAGCCCGACCACTTCGTGCCCGCCTCCGTCACGCCGAGGTGCAGCGGGTAGGGAATTCGCTCTGAGAGCAGCCTGTTCGAGGCGATCGTATTCGGCACCGACGTCGACTTCATCGAGACCTTGAAGTTCTCAAACTGCAGGCGCTCCATCAGCTCGACTGTCTCCGTCGCCGCCGTGACCAGTGCCTCGATTGGGTTCTCGTACTCCAGCTCGCGCAGGTGCTTGGGCAGCGAGCCCGAGTTGACGCCCACACGCAGCGGCGTACCGTGCTGCTTTGCCAGCGCGATCACCTCCGCCACCTTCTCCGGGCCGCCGATGTTGCCCGGGTTCAAGCGTACGCAGTGCGCGCCCGCTTCGATCGCCTTCAGCGCCAACGTGTGGTTGAAGTGGATGTCCGCGATGATCGGGATCGGCGACTGCGCCACGATCGTCTTCAGCGCCTCCGCGTCCTGCTCGCGCGGGACCGCCACGCGCACGATGTCCGCGCCCGCCTCCGCCACCGTGCGGATCTGCTCCATCGTCGCCGGGAGATTCGCCGTCTCCGTCTTCGTCATCGTCTGCACCGCGACCGGCGCGCCGCCACCGATCGGCACCGGGCCTACGTGTATCTGGCGCACTGAAGCCATGCCTCCATTCTACGTGGGGTCCGGGCGAGCACCCGAATAACCTGCCCACCATGGCCCAAAAGCGCGCCCCCGACGTGTATGGAACGGCGCGCGGGCCGCTCGCGCGCTTGGCCTCCCCCGTCGCCGCCCGCGCCCGCACGCGCCGCCACGCCGAGTTCTTCGCGTTGAGCGGACTGCAGCCTGGAGCACACGTGCTCGACCTCGGCTGCGGGAGGATCGGCCTGCGCGCGCTCGAGCCCGAGCTCGACATCACCGGCGTCGACCTCCAATCGCGCCCCGACTATCCAGGACCCTTCGTCCAGGCAGACGCCGCCGAGGGGCTGCCCTTCGCCGATCGCGAGTTCGATTTCGTCTACTGCTCCAGCGTGATCGAGCACGTCCCGCCCGCCCGGCGCGCGGCCTTCGCCGCCGAGCTGCGTCGCGTCGGGCGTGGCTTCTACGTGCAGACCCCCGCCTACTCCTTCCCGATCGAGCCGCACGCGCTGCTGCCCTTCGCCCACTGGCTGCCCCCGAGCCTGCGCAAGCCCTACTGGCACCTCGGCGCCGCCGGCGAGTGGGAGCAGATCTCGCTGCTGCGACGAAGTGAGGTGGAGCGGCTGTTCGGGGTCCCCGCCCTACCCGAGCGCATCGGTCCGCTCGTCAAGAGCTGGATCTGCGTGCGGCCCTATCCCACGCGCACCTAGAAGGCGCCTGAGACCACACGGTCAGGAGCTCGCCAGCGGGTTGCCTTCATCGGCGATCGGACCGTGGTACTGCGCGCATTTCTGCACTACATACCCAGGCCTGCAGGCGGTCTTCGCCCTCCACTTGCTCCGATACGCCCGGACGAAGCCGAGCAGTGCGAGTCGATGTCGTTCACGGGACAGACGTGTCGCGATTTCTCCTTCGACCGTCGCAATCGGCCTGATTCGGGCCGGGATGATCTTCCTCACGACGGCCAACACCCACGTGCGTCCAAACCTCGCCGGCCCGACGAGCGTGCCGGGCTTCGCGGCGAAGATCGCGTGTATCAGCTCGGTGTTCCCTTTACGTGCCTGTACCGCTGGAGTGTAAAGCGGCAGTTCCTCGTTCAACGCTCTGGCCGCGAAGCGCCTACCAGAGCCGAGGCGCTTTCCCAGAGCAACCGCGGCCGACCTCGACGGGAGCGCATAGATCAAGTCCGTGATCCGGGCTTGGGGAACCCGAAATCGCGCGAGGTTGGCTGCGTAATAGTTGACAACATCGGCATGCGTGACGGGGCGAACCTGCGTGGAGACTGCGGCGCGGAGGACCGCCGGCGCGATTTCCGCCTGTATTACAAGCTTGACGTCGTCGATCGTCTGACCGAGGCGGGCAAGTTCCTTTTCGAATTCTGATCGTCGTTCCGCGTAGGCCTCAAACTGTTCGTGTAGGCGTCGTTCAACCTCGGCATCAGACACGGAAAGACCACGATCTGCGACCTCTCCACGCAACCAGGCCGCGGAGATCAGGAAGTCGAGGGCACGTTCACGAGCGCTGCCCTGCGTTGGGGGCAGCGATGGGGCGACTTCGCCGCCCCGCTCTATGATCCTGGCCCATCGGCCGACCAGTCGGGTACCGATCGTGGCTCTGTCGATACGAACCGCAACGGGTTCGCTGGGAGCGCCTCCACACGCCGTGAGTTGACCGATCGTCAACAGCGCCACGATCGTTGCCACGAGCGCCAGCAGCGCGCTGCGTCTGCGTGTACGCGACTCAACACGATCGCCGATGTCGGTGAGAACGTTTCTCTCGGCCCGCGCCAGATGTGCCACAGCCGTCACGCAGCGACCATAAACCTGGGACTCCGAGCCCAATTTCGCCCGCGCCTTCGGCATCTTCCCGACATCCCGGTGACGATCGTTATCCATCAATTCATGACACTATTGCGTCAACTTTCAGTTCCATCGAGACGCCCAGCGCGCCGGTGCCTGCTCGAGCTTCGAGGGTCGGGCCGGCTTGTAGACGACGTTGCCTAGCCGCCGAGCCGGCCGATGTCGTTGCCGACACCGTTGATCACCAGGAACAGCAGCAGCACGATGCCGACCGAGCTGTAGCGGTACATCGCCATCAGCGAGATGCGCTTGCCGCGCACCTTCTCCGCCACCGACCACAGCACGTGGCCGCCGTCGAGCGGCAAGAACGGGAACAGGTTGATCACCGCCAGCACGAGTGAGATGTAGCCGAGGAACACGAGCGCCTTGCCCGGCCCCGCCACGACCGTTTCGTGCGCCGCCCTCGTGATGCCGACGATGCTGCTTACTTCCTTGCGCGTCTTCGAGCTCGTCAGCGCTTTGAAGAAGCCCGTCAACGTGCTCGTCGTCGCGTGCCACATCGCACCCACCGACGCACCTGCCGCGCCGAGCGCTCCGAACGACTTCGCCGCCACGCCGAATTCGACCCCGATCAGCATGCGCCCCGCCGCCTTGCTGTAGCGCGGGTAGATCGAGACGGGCATCGTCTTGCCGCCACGGCGTATCGTCAACACCGCGGGCGTGCTCGCGCGGCAGCCTTCGACCGCCACGCCCACGCAGCGATGCGCGTCGATCCGGCTACGCGCCCCTGCTTCGGAGACCGCTGCCCCGTCGACCGCGACGATCCGATCGCCCGGGCGCAGCACCTTCCCCGCCGGTTCGCCACTCCGCACCGCCTCGACCTTCGACGTCGTCCGCACCGCTTCTGTCGCCGGGTCCAGGTTATAGAGCACCGTCGACCCCGTGAGGCTGCCCGACAGCAGCACCGCCCAGAACAGCACGAACGCGATCACCAGGTTCACCCCGGGCCCCGCCACGATCACCGCGATCCGCTTCCACGGCGGCTGGCTGTAGTAGGCGCGGCGCGTCGCCTCCGGGTCGAGGTCCTCGAGCTCTTCCGGGTTCATCCCCGTGATCTTCACGTAGCCGCCCGCCGGGATCGCGCCGATCGCGTACTCCGTCTCGCCGCGTTTGATCCGCGCGATCGTCGGCGGAAAGAACAGCGAGAAGCGCTCCACGCGCATGCCCACGAGCTTCGCCACCGTGAAGTGGCCGAGCTCGTGCAGCACGATCAGCACGATGATTCCGAGGATCGTCAGGACCCAGCTCATGCAGGCCATCTTCGCAGGCGCTCGCGCCGATTCCGGCAGTTGCACTTGCGCACGCCGCCCCGCGGCCATCTTTGCGGAGCATCAAAAAATGAGGAGCCGGCCGCTAGCCGAGGGCGAGCACGAGCCCGCTCGCCAGTTCGCGCGCGCGGCGGTCAGCCTCATACAGCGACTCGAACGCCAGCACCGGTTCTGAGCCGAGCTCCGACAGCGTGCGCTCGATCACCTCCGCGATCTCCAGGAAGCGCAGGCGGCCCTCGAGGAACGCGTGCACCGCGATCTCGTTCGCCGCGTTCAGTACGCACGGCGCCGTCCCGCCAGCGCGCGCCGCTTCGCCCGCCAGGCGCAGGCATGGGAACGCGTCCAGGTCGACCGGCTCGAAAGTCAGCTCGCCGATTGCCGCCAGGTCCAGCGGCGCGATCCCCAGATCAACGCTTTCGCCGCCGTGCAACGCGTAGGAGATCGCAATCCGCATGTCCTTCGGCCCAACGTGCGCCAGCATCGCCCCGTCCGCCAGCTGGATCAGGCCGTGCACGAGCGACTGCCGGTGCACGACCACGTCGATCTTCTCGTACGGCGTGCCGAACAGGTGATGCGCCTCCATCAGCTCAAGGCCCTTGTTCATCAGCGTCGCCGAGTCGATCGTGATCTTGCCCCCCATCGCCCACGTCGGGTGATCGAGCGCCTGCTCAACCGTTACCTCCGCCAGCTCCGCCCGCGTGCGCCCACGAAACGGCCCCCCGCTCGCCGTGATCGTCATCCGCTCCACAGCCCCCGGCGGCTGGCCCGAGATCAGCTGATGAAGCGCCGTGTGCTCCGAGTCCACCGGCACGATCCGTGCCCCCGTCGCCTCCGCCAGCGCCCCCACCAGCTCGCCGCCCACGACCAGCGACTCCTTGTTCGCCAGCGCCAGGTCGATCCCCTCGCCCAGCGTCGCCACCGTCGGCCCCAGCCCCGCCGAGCCGACCAGCGAGTTCAGCACCAGGTCCGCCCCCGATTCCACGACCAGGTTGACCAAGCCCTCCGCGCCGCCAAGCACCTTGCCGTCCGTCCAAGTCTCCGCCGCGCGCGCCGCCGCATCCTCATCCGCCAACGCCACGCGTTTGACCCCGTGCTCGCGCGCTTGCACGATCAGCTCCTCCCACGAGCGCTCCGCCGAGAGCCCCACTACTTCGAGCTCCGACTCGCGCGCGCAGACGTCCAGCGCCTGGGTGCCGATCGAACCCGTCGAGCCGAGGATCAGGATGCGCTTGGGCATACCCGGACCCTACGACCTCAGCTCATTCGTAGGTGTACTGGTCCGCCGGCCGGTTCCTGTGCGTCGTTTTCGTGACGACATCCGTTGTCGTGATCGTCGCTTTGACGTCCACCGTCCCCCGGCCGTGGACCGGAGCGATCACCGTGCACGTCGTGCTCGACGCGCAATTGACCGAGGCGGCCGGCCTCGACCCGAACACGAACGTCGTCGCGCTCGTCCCCGGCGCAAAGCCCGTGCCGCTCACGGTCACCGCGTTGCCGCCGCCTGCCGGTCCACTGTTCGGGGTCACGCCCGTGATCGTCGGATCGAGGTATCTGAACTCGTCTCTGACCGCGCATACCTCTTCGGGCCCTTCTTCACCCTCGATCTCTTGGCACTGCTCGAACTCGCTCGTGCCTGCCGGCGTCGTCACGAAGACGTCCGCTTTCCCCACCGTCGAGGGCGGGGAGATCGCCGTGATCGAGCCCGTCGAATTGACCGTGAAGCTCGTCGCCGGGACCGAGCCGAACGTGACCGACGTGACCTCGATGAAGCTGCTTCCGCCGATGTTCACGATCGTACCCCCGCCAGCTGGTCCCTCGTGCGGGGAGACGCTCGAGACGATCGGCAGGTCGAGTACGTAAGTGAGCTCGTCCGCCGGACTCGTCGCACTCGTGCCTTCGGGTGTTGTCACCGTCACGTCCACCGTCGCTTTGTCCGTTGCCGGTGGAGCCGCCGCGACGATCTCCGTCCCTTTGCTGTTGACCGCAAAACTCGTCGCCGCCACCGTGCCGAAGTGGACTTCAGTGGCTCCCTCCAGGTTGGCGCCCCTGATCGTGACCCTCCGCTTGCCTTGCTCGTGGACTTCCGTCGGAGAGATCGCTTCGACCGTCGGCGGGGCCGCCGCATAGCTGAAGCGGTCTGCTTCGCTCGCCGGACTGACCCCTTCGGGCGTGAGCACCGTCACATCGACAGTGCCCGTGCCGGGCGGCGCGAGCGCCTTGAGCTTGTGGTCCCCGACGACCGAGAAGCTCGGCGCCGGAGTCGCGCCGAAGTCGACAGCCGTGGCCCCAACGAAGCCGTTGCCGACGATCGTCACGAGCGTCCCGCCCGACAGCGCGCCGGTGCCCGGCGACACCTTCGCCACCACCAGCGGCGCGCTCTGCAGATACCTGAAGTGGTCCGCCGTCGTCGCCGGGCTCGTGCCGCCCAGCGTCGCGACAGTGACATCTACCGTTGCTCCCGCCGTGCCCGGCGGGACGACCGCCGTGATCGAGTTCGACGAGTCGGTCACAACTTCCGTGGCGGGCACCGAGCCGAAGTTGACCGCCAGCGCTCCCGCCAGATTCGCTCCGGTGATTGTCACCGTTTCCCCGCCCGTCGCCGGGCCCGATTCCGGGCTCACGCCGGTGACCATCGGCGGGGGCTCGTAGCTGAAGCGATCGGCTGGCCCCGCCGCGCTGACGCCGCCGAAGCCGGTCAACGTCACATCCACGATGCCCGCCCCGGCCGGGGAGCTCGCCGTGATCGAGCCTTCGCTGTTGAGGAAGAAGAAGCCCGCCGGCGTCAGGCCGAAGTTGACCGCCGTGACTTCTTCGAGGTTCGTGCCTGCGATCGTTACCACCGTGCCGCCCGCTTCGGGCCCCGCGGCCGGGCTGAGGCCCGTGACCGCCGGCGCCGGCACGTAGGTGAAGCGGTCGGCCGCACTCGCCGTGCTCGTCGCTTCCGGATCGATCACCGTCACGTTGACCGTGCCCGTCCCCGGCGGGGAGATCGCCGTGATCTCGCTCTGCGAGTCGATTTCGAAGCTCGTCGCCGCCGTCGAGCCGAACTCGACCGCCGTGACCGCCGAGAGGTCCGAGCCGGTGATCGTCACCGACGTGCCCCCGCTCGCCTGTCCTCGGGGCGGGCTCACGCTGTTGACGGCAGGGCCGTATGTGAACTGATCTTTCGCGCTCGTCGCGCTCACGCCGTTCGGCGTCGTCACCGTCACATCGACCGTGCCTGCGCCCGCCGGAGCGCTCGCCGTGATCCGGCCCGCTCCCGTTACCGTGAACGAGCTCGCCTCAGCGGTGCCGAACCTGACTTCGCTCGCTCCCGTCAGCTGGGCGCCCGTGATGTGCACCGAGGTCCCTCCCGCCGGCGGACCCCCGGCAGGACTGACGCTCGAGATGCGTGGGACCGGCGCGGCCAGCGCGCCGGCTGGAGCGAGTGCCGCCACCGCGATCCCCAGCGCGGCCACTACGCCCGGAAGGACCAGCTTCGATGCTGCTCGACGTGTGCCGCAATTGACGGGCTCCGCTGATGAGTTCATCTCGCTCCCCTGCCGACTTGTCGGCGTCGTCGCTGTGACGTAGGCCAGCTTACGCCGAAATCCAGCGAACGCGAGCTATCCGAATCAATGGAAACGAAATAGAAACCAGATAGAAACCTCACCTTCCGCAAAGAGCGAGACTTGGTCCCCCGGGCGAGGCCGTGAGCGGCGGGTATTGCCCGGGTGCAGCAGTTGGGGTGCTTGCTTCAGCCCAGCTTCGCCGTGAATTTCTCCCTGCCCGTGCATGAGGAGGACACGCCCCCTTCTATGTTGACCACGTCCAATTCGAAGACCCCGCTGACCGTGCCTTTCTTCGTGAACGTAGCCGTGAAGCCGTTTTTCCTGGTTTCCGTGAAGTTCGCCGGTGGCGGGTAGATTTTTTCGGTGACCGGCGTGTGCTCGCTGACCTTCCCACTCGACGGCAGCGGCACCGCCGCCGTGATCGGCACGAACGCCGCGCCGCCGGACCCGGCGGACCCTTCGCAGGAGACGCTCGATATCGCTTTGGTCAGCGTCACGCACAGCTGCGTTCTGCCGCCGCAGCGGGCGCGCTTGAGCGTGAGGCTGATCTTCTGCGAGCTGAAAGTGCCGTTGTAGGTACCCGTTTTGTAGCTCGACTGGCCCTTGGCCCCGGCCGTCGCCGTGCCGAGTGCCGCCGTGGAAAGGCCGGCGGCGGCGATGCAGAGCGCCGCTACAGGCATGATCCGACGCGTCATCGTGACTCCCGTTCTGCGCAACACGTCCCCCGCGCCGCGCTTCGTGTCCCCCGTTCGGAGGCAGGCGCGCGAAAGCGTATCGGAGGCTCGTTCTCAGACGTACGCCGCCCAGATGTAGTAGCCGACGACGGCTGCGAACAGCACGGCATCGAGCCGATCGAGCGCCCCGCCATGCGCGCCGAACAGCCCGCCTGAGTCCTTCGTGCGCGCCTCGCGCTTGACGAAGGACTCGAACAGGTCGCCGATCGGCGCGACGAGCGCGACGCCGAGGCCGAGCACGATCGCGTGCGTGCCGGGCAGCCATTCCTGGTAGCGCCCGGCGATCCACACGCCGAGCACGGCGCAGAGCATGCCGATCAACAGGCCCTCGACGGTCTTGTTCGGGGAGATCGTCGGCGCAAGCGGGCGTTTGCCGAACAGGCGTCCGCCGAAGTAGGCGCCGGTGTCGCCGAGGAAGGTGCCGACGAGCACGTCGATCACGATGCCGAGTCCATGCGGCAGGCCACGCAGCATCACGGCGTGCGCGAGCGCCAGCCCGATCCAGTAGACCCCGAGCAGCGTCACCGACAGCCCGCCGACGCTCGGGCGCGGCTGCAGCACGGTCAGGGCGAACAGCAGCGGCAGCGCGGCGACGAGCACGAGCAGCACCTGGAACTGGTCGCCCCAGTTGGCCGCCACGAGCAGCCCGGCGAGCGCGATGAAGCCGGCCAGGCGCACAGGATGCGCGCGTGCGAACATGCCGTAGAGCTCGTGCAGGCAGATGCAGCCGAGCACGAACAGCCCGAACGTGAAGATCGCGCCACCCTCGATCACGAGGAACAGCGCCACGGCGATCGCTGGGATCGCGGCGAGCAGCCGCGCGCGCAGGTCCGAGCCACCGCCCCCTCCGCCGCCGCCCTCAGCCGCGACGCGGCGGCGCACGAGCGGGCCACCTGAGCGCCTTACGCGCTGCGGAGCACCGCGCGGAGGGCGATGGCGCCCGCTGCGTCCAGCGGGCGTGCGTGCGCCGCCGCTGACCATCAACGCGCCCCGAAGCGCCTGCGCCGACGGGAGAACTCGGCGAGCGACTCGGCGAGTGCGTCGCGCGAGAAGTCAGGCCACAGCTCCTCGCGGAAGATCAGCTCGGAGTAGGCCGACTGCCACAGCAGGTAGTTCGACAGGCGCTGCTCGCCACTCGTGCGGATGATCAGGTCGGGATCGTGCATCTCGGGCGCGTACAGGCAGGCGCGGAAGTCCTCCTCGCTGCCGCCGGTAAAGCGCCTAGCGGCGTCGAGGATCTCAGCGCGCCCGCCGTAGTTGAAGGCGACGAACAGCGTGATCCGCTCGTTCTGCGCCGTCAGCTCTTCGGCCCAGTCCATCCGCTCTACGAGCTCCTGCGAGATTCCCTCGCGGCGGCCGATGAAGCGCATGCGCACGCCTTCCTCGTGCAGCTCGGGCGTCTCGCCGGCGATGCGCGCGCGAGAACATCGCCATCAGGCCGGCCACCTCCTCGGCCGGGCGCGACCAGTTCTCGGTCGAGAACGAGTAGACGGTCAGCTCCTGCACGCCGAACTCGGCGGCGTCGCGCAGGCGCGCCTTGACCGTGTCGGCGCCGGCGTCGTGGCCGGCGTTGACGGGAACGCCGTGCTCGCGCGCCCAGCGCCCGTTGCCGTCGGTGATGATCGCGACGTAGCGCGCCGACGGGAGCGACGGGTGCTGCGCCGCCGCCGTCGGTTGCTCGGCGGCGGCCATCAGACTTCGAGGATCTCTTTTTCCTTGGCCTTGAGCACCTCGTCGAGGTCGCCGACGCGCCCGTCGGTGAGCTTCTGCAGCTCGACCTCGGCGCGGTGCTCGTCATCGGAGGAGGCCTCGCCTTCGGCCTTCAGCTCGCGCAGCTGCTGCATCGTGTCGCGGCGCACGTTGCGGATCGCCACGCGGCCCTCCTCGGCGAGGTTCTTGCACGACCTTGACGAGCTCCTTGCGCCGCTCCTCGGTCAGCTCGGGCACGACGAGGCGGATCACGTTGCCGTCGTTGGACGGATTCAGGCCGACGTCGGACTCGTTGATCGCCTTCTCGATCAGCTTGATCGAGGACTTGTCATACGGCTGCACGCTGAGCAGACGCGCTTCGGGCGCCGAGATCGTCGCGAGCTGGTTCAGCGGCGTCATCGCGCCGTAGTAGTCGACGACGACGCGGTCGAGCAGCGCCGGGCTGGCGCGGCCGGTGCGCACCGTCGAGAACTCGTGCTGCGCTGCTTCGGCCGACTTGTGCATCCGCTCGCGCGCGTCGGCGAGCAGTTCGTCGATCATGCTGTCAGCTGCCATCGGCCTCTCCTTGCGGTGTCGAGACGAGCGTTCCCACGCGCTCGCCTGAGATTATCCGCGCAAGCGCCGTCTCGTCGTCCATGTTGAAGACGTCGATCGGCATGTGGTTCTCCATGCACAGCGCAAGCGCTGTCGAGTCCATCACGCGCAGCCGGCGCTCGAGCGCTTGCATGTGCGTGATCTCGGGGATGAACTCGGCGCTGGGGTCGACTGCGGGGTCGGCCGTGTAGACGCCCTCCACGCCGTTCTTGGCCATCAGGATGATCTCGGCGTGGATCTCGGCCGCACGCAGCGCAGCGGCCGTGTCGGTCGTGAAGAACGGATTGCCCGTACCGGCGGCGAAGATCACGACGCGCCCCTTCTCCAGGTGGCGCATGGCACGGCGGCGGATGTAGGGCTCGGCGACCTCGGAGACGCCCAGCGCCGACTGCACGCGCGTGTTCGTACCAGCCTTCTCCAGCGCGTCCTGCAGCGGCAGCGCATTGAGCACAGTCGCGAGCATGCCCATGTAGTCGGCCGTGGCGCGGTCCATCCCGGCGGCGGCGCCCTGCATGCCGCGGTAGATGTTGCCGGCGCCGACGACGATCGCGACCTGCACGCCCTGGTCACGCACGGCTGTCACCTGGCGCGCAACGGCCGCCACACGCTCGGGGTCGGTGCCGAACTCGAGCGAGCCCATCAGCGCCTCGCCGGAGAGCTTCAGCAGAATCCGTTGGAAGGCAGGGGCAGGGGCCATCGAGGCAAGAGCCTACTCAGTCACCGGCCGCGCGGCAGGTCGCGTCTACTGCCCAACAGCAAAGCGCGCAAACCGCCGGATGACGACGTTCTCGCCGGTGGTTGCGGTGAGCTCATCGCGCAGCTGCTGTACGGTCTTGCCGTCGAACTTGGGGTTGTGCATCTCCTGCTCGAGCAGCACGATCGTCTGGTACCAGGAGTCGAGCTTGCCGGTGACGATTTTCTCGCGCACGTTCTCGGGCTTGTCGGCGGCTTCCTGCTCGTAGATCTTGGCCTCGGCGTCGCGCACGTCCTCGGGTACGTCATCGCGGCTGACGTACTTGACGGTCGGCGTGGCGGCGATCTGCAGGGCGACGTCACGCGCAAACTGCGTGAAGTCGTCGTTGCTGGCAACGAAGTCGGTGTTGCAGTCGACCTCGATCAGCACGCCGACGCGGGCGCCGGCGTGGATGTAGGCCTGCACGGTGCCCTCGGTGGCCTGGCGCTCGCCGAGATCCTGGATCTTCTTGCCCTGCTTGACGCGCAGCAGCTCGATCGCCTTGTCCATGTCGCCCTCGGCCTCGGTGAGGGCTTTCTTGCAGTCCATCATCCCGGCGCCGGTGCGCTCGCGCAGCGCCTTGACGTCCTTAGCTGTGATCTCGGTGGTGCTCATTGCTGCGGTGCCTCCTTCGCGGGCTGCTCGGCCTGCGCGCTCTCGTCTGTTCCCTGCGCGACGGCCACCGGCTCGGCGGCGGGCTCGGCGGGCGTGTCGGTGCTGTTCTCAGCGGGCGCCGGGGCCGCCTCGGTGGGAGCCTCAGCGGCGGGCGCCTCGGCCTCGCTCTCGGCGGCGGTCTCGGGTGGCGCGGACTGCGCCTTGGCGGGCCGCTCGGCGTCGGGGCTGGCGTTCATCGGCGTGACGGACTCCTGCTGGGGCTCGAGCGTGGCCGGATCGGCGGGCGCTGCGGGCACGGGCGTGGTCTCGGGCACGGGCTGCTGCGCAGCGGCCGCAGCCGCTGCCTTTTCGGCGGCGGCTTTCTCGTGGAAGGCGCGCTCGGCGGCGGCTTTTTCCTCGGCCTCTTTCTTTGCCAGTTCCTCGGCCTCGCGCTTGGCCTGCTCTTCGGCCTCGCGCTTTGCGCGCGCTTCGGCCTCGACGCGGGCTTTTTCCTCGGCTTCCTTGCGCGCCTTCTCCTCCTCGGCGCGGAACACGGAGTGTCCCTCCTGCACGACCTGGCCGATGGCCTGCGTGATCAGCGCGCAGGAGCGGATGGCGTCGTCGTTGCCGGGAACGACGTAGTCGATCCCGTCGGGGTCGCAGTTGGTGTCAACGAGGCCGATGATCGGGATGCGCAGGCGGCGGGCCTCTTTGACGGCGATCTCCTCGGTCTTCAGGTCGATCACGAACATGGCGTCGGGGACGCGCTGCATGTTCTTTACGCCGCCAAGGTTGGCGCGCAGCTTGGCGAGGTCGGCCTGGGCGGCCATCCGCTCACGCGTGGGCAGCAGCGCGAGCTGTCCCTCGGTCTCGTAGCGTTCGAGGTCGTGCAGCCGGCGGATGCGCAGGCTGATCGTCTGGAAGTTGGTTAGCAGGCCACCGAGCCAGCGGTGGTTGACGAACGGCATGTCGGCGGCTTCGGCGACGTCCTTGATCGTGTCGCGCGCCTGCTTCTTGGTGCCGACGAACAGCACGGTGCCGCCACGGTGGGAAATCTCGGAGGCGAAGGTCTGCGCCTGCTGCAGCAGGGCCTGCGTCTTGACGAGATCGATGATGTAGTTGCCGCCGCGCTCTCCGAAGATAAAGCGGCGCATCTTTGGGTTCCAGCGGCGCGTCTGGTGGCCGAAATGAACGCCTGCCTCCAGCAGCTCCGCGATGCCTACCTGAGCCACGAGTACTCCCTTTATTTATTAATTTGATGACGACCGACTGAAAACGCGGACCCGGCTGTGCGACGCATGGTTCGCAGTACCGGGCAGGGCCGCGTCCGAGATCGGACGGGTAGAAGGTCTGTGAACGGCTCAGGATAGCCGCTCGGCACGGGTCAGTGCCTCGCGCAGATCGCCGGGGAGCGGCGAGCTGACGTCGATCGGAGCGCCGCTGATGGGGTGCGCGAAGGCCAGGCGCGCGGCGTGCAGGAACTGCCGCTGCAGGCCAAGCGCGCCGCGACCGCCGTACTCGGGATCACCGGCGACGGGGTACCCGATGGCCTGCAGATGCACGCGGATCTGGTGCGTGCGCCCCGTCTCCAATTTGAGCTTGAGCAACGAGTGCTCGGGCAGGGCACGCTCGAGCTCGAAGTGCGTGCGTGCCTCGCGCGGGTGCGAGCCGCCGACGGCCATGCGCGTGCGCACGTGCGGGTCGCGGCCGATCGGCGCCTCGATCGTGCCGCTACGGGCGGGCGGGCGCCCGATCACAAGCGCGAGGTACTCGCGTTCAATCTCACGCTGCTGCAGGGCGCGCTGGAGCTTGGCGTGGGCAAGCTCTGAGCGCGCGACGACAAGTAGGCCGGATGTGTCGCGGTCGAGGCGATGGACGATCCCGGCGCGGTCGGGGTCGCCGCCGCGAGCGCTGTGAGCGAGCAGCTGGGAGAGCGTGTCCTCGCGGTGGCCCTTGGCGGGGTGCACGACGACGCCGGCGGCCTTGTCGACGACGAGCAGGTACTCGTCCTCGTAGGCGATCGCGAAGGGCTCGGCGGGCGCGTCGGCGGCGGGCAGGCGCTCAGGTTGGCTGGACGGATCTGACGGGGTGCCGCTCATGCTGCGACGCGTTTCGCGGCTTGGCGGGCATGGTCGATCACGAGGAACAGGATCAGCACGCCGAAGGTGATCGACATGTCGGCGAGGTTGAACGGCGGCCAGCCGAGCGGAAGTTTGATGAAGTCGGTCACAGACCCCTCGCGCAGGCGGTCGACGACGTTGCCGATGGCGCCGCCGATCAGCATGCCGGTGGGCAGCCAGATCAGCCGCTCGCGCGTGTGTAGGGCGAAGTAGACGAGCAAGGCGAGTAGGGCGACGGCGATCAGGATCGTGATCGCGATGTGGCTGCCGGGCAGAAAGCCGAAGGCGACGCCGTGGTTGCGGGTGTTGACGAGCTCGACGCCGGGCAGCAGTTTGCGTTCTTCGCCCTCGGCGATGTCGGCGTTGACGGCGTGCTTGGAGAGCTGGTCGGCGGCGACGACGATGATGAGCACGAGCGCGGCGCGCAGCCATGGGCCAGCGGCGCGCATCGGGGCTCAGCCGTGGATCAGGTTGTTGACGACGATGGAGTTGACGATCTGCAGCGTGAAGATCGCGAGGATCGGGCTGAAGTCGAGCCCGCCAAAGGACGGCAGCACCCGTCGGAAGATGCGCAGGAACGGCTCGCAGATGTCGCGCAGGAAACCGAGCACGGCGTCGAGCGTGCGCGAGTAGGGCGGGCGGATGCCGACGGAGAAGAGCAGCTGGATCACGATGTAGAGGATGATCAGCAGCGTGTAGACGTAGATCAGCGTCGAGAGGTAGTCGGCGAGCTGCGTGCGGGCGCTGGCGAGGAGCATCTGACTCAGGCCGCCTTCGGCCGCGGGCCGGGGGCGGGGGTTGGCGGGGCGCCGGGCGCAGGCTCTAGCACGGCATCGAGCGCATCACTGAAGGCAGCGCGCAGCCCTGCGCGCTCGAGCGCGTCGAGCCCGCGCGCGGTGATACCGCCGGGCGAGGTGACCTCGCGGCGCACGGCGACGGTGTCGTAGTCGCGCGTACGCAGCAGCTCGGCGGTGCCGGCGAGCGTCTGCACGACGAGCTCGGCGCCCTGGGCGGCGGGGATGCCCTTGCGAACGCCGGCGTCGATCTGTGCCTCGGCGACGAGCGCGACATAGGCGGGAGCGCACGACATCAGCCCCATGGCGACGTCGACGAGCGCGTCGTCGAGTACGACGAGCGTGCCGAGCTCGGCGAAGGAGGAGGCGACGAGCGCGTCGAGCGAAGCGTCGCGGTCGGGATGCTCCCGTTCTCCCTTGTCGACGGCATCGCGGCCCTGCACGACGGCGCCCTGGCGCACCTCGACGGGCAGCGAGGGGATGAAGCGGTACACGGGGATGCCGGGGTAGGCCTCGCGCAACGCTTGCAGCGGCGTGGCGGCGAGGATCGAGGCGACGGCCTTGGCGTGCGGCGCGACTTCGGCCGCCACGTCGTTGAGCTGCGCGGGCTTGTGGCAGAGCACGACGAGATCGGCGCGCTCGGCGACCTCTGCATTGCTCGCGAGCGTCTCGCCGCCGAGCTCGGCCGCGAGCGCCTCGGCGCGCGCGTGCACGGGGTCGGCGCACAGCACGGGCTTGCCCCAGCCGCGGGCCAGCGCCCGCGCCATGTTCCCTGCCCCGATCAGCCCAACTTGCATACGCCCGTCCAGACTAGACCTAGGCCCGGGTCGCCCGAGCCGTGCCTAGCTCTGATTGAAGAAGCCCTTCTCGATCAAGCGAGCGCGCTCCTCAGCGGAGATCTCGACGTTGCGCGGCGTGAGCATGAAGACCTTGTCGGCGATCCGCTGCATGCCGCCGTCGAGCGCATAGGTGAGTCCCGAGGCGAAGTCGATCAGGCGCTTGGAGAGGTCGGTTTCGGCGGACTGCAGGTTGAGGATCACGGGGACGGAGTCCTTGAACCTGTCTGCGATCTGCTGGGCGTCGTTGAAGGACTTGGGAATCACGAGATGCACGCGCACATCGCCGTTGGGAGCGACCGACTTGAGCACGGTCGTAGGCCGCCCACCGCCGCGGCGTGAGCTGCCTTCCTCCTCGGCGAAGATGTCGTCAAACTCGTCGCGTCGGCGGCGTAGCCGGCGCACGTTGGGTCGCTCGCGGTAGCGATCCTCGATCTCCGCCTCGGGCGGAGCGTCATCGAAGTCGTCGTGATACTCCTCGGCAAGGCCGAAGTAGACGAGCGCACTGTGCCAAGAGTCGCGGAAAGCCATTGCAGTAGGTGCGTTTCGCCCGGCAGGCCAAATTCCCTGCTCGTGGCGGATTCCCTGCTCATGCTAGTCGCCGTTCCCGCAGAATGCGCGGAAGGGTCCGGCGACGGCCGTGTGCCGAGACCGCCTCGGCGGCGAACGCGAGCGTCCGCCGCCAACGCGAACGCTAATCGTACTAGCTTCGTGTCGATTCGCACGATGCCCGCGCGGAGGGTTGGCATGCCCTGCGTGGAGCTGCATTCGCCGCCCGGCTGAGCACGCCGCGCTCGGCCCGCGCCACTGCCTGCGTCGGCTCGCGTGCAGCACCCGAGCCGACGCATGGCCGATGGAGTCCATCCCGGCGGCTGCGTCAGGGATGGAGACCCGTGTCGCACCGGCCCCGTCGGGTCCCCCGGTGGCCAACCACGACTGACGACGATTGACAGTACGCCGAACGAGCCTCCGCACGAATCGTCAACTACGTGTTTTTGACTCCTGAGTGTTTGTTTCTGTCTCGGGGAGGTGAGTGTTTCCAACTTATAGGGAAGGCTCCCCTTCGTCGCGCGTATACCCCTACGCCAATTGGGAATTCTGTGTTTCTGACTCCGCCGGGCAAGATGCGTGCTCGATTACGTGCATCGTTCACTTGGAGCCCCTTGCCAAGAGCGTAAACAATGTCTGTTTCTTGACTTCCAATCTAACCCTCGGGTAGCCTCGCCGCCGACGTTAATCGGGGAAGGGAAAATCGGGGAAGGGGTGTGCACCGCACTGTTGTGGGCTGCCTGCATCCTTGACCCCAGGCCAGGCAAGGCGGGAGAAGCGGCGGATGGGGAGAGCGATGGGGATTGCTCGAGGATTTTGGCACGGGGACTCGGTGCTTGCACCGGATCCGGCGCCTCCGCTGCTGCATTTCAACCGACAGTGGCTGTGCCAGCAACGCGCTCTCAACTCCGGTTTTGCACTCGGATCTCACAAGCGCGCTCGCCTCGACTGTCCACCGAGCTACATGCGCAAGCGCGTAGCGCCGGGCGTTCGAGGGAGAGCTCAGCCACCTCCGTCAAACCAAGACCAAGAAGGAGCACAGCACAGTGAAACGCATAAGGACGCTCGGAGTCTGCCTCGTCGCCATGTTCGCGATCGGTGCAGTCGCAGTGGCAGGCGCCTCTGCGGGAGAACCAACATTCAAATCGTGCGTGAAAGCTGCGAAAGTCGGTAAATCCTACGTCGGCAAGTTCACGAGCAAAGAATGCACCCCCGCGAGCAAAGTCGAAACCGGCGGTAAATACGAACTCGCCGAAGTCGAATCGGGCACGCCATTTACGATCAAAAGTAAAGCTACGACCTTGACGGTCGAAGGCAAAGTAGTGAAGTGCAAGAAGGACAAAGGCGTCGGGCAGATCATTGCAGGCGAAGTCGAGTTCCTGACAATCAACTTCGAAGGCTGCGCCGTCAATGGAAACAAAAAAGAACCTTGCACGACGACAGGCCAACCGGCGGGGGTGATCGCTACCGACGAACTGCTCGGTCTACCAAAGTGGGTAAATGCGAGCGAAACCCAGATCGGCCTCGTGATATACAACGGCGAATTCATCTTCGCGGAATTCGACTGTGGAAGTGGGCCGATCGTGCTCAGGAGCGTCCTGATTGGCACCGCCACGAACACGAAGAAGGGCATCAACGTCGTATTCAAAGTCAGCGGCGGCAAACAGGAACAGCGCGCCTATTGGCAAGAAGCGGAAGAACAGACCAGCTTCGGCGAAGCGCCGTTCCACTTGTACACGGAACCGGGCAAAAAAGAAGCAACGATGGAAAGCTCTGAGGAACAGGGCCCGAAAGGAGTGGGGATCTTCGCGAGCTGAAGATCGTCAGGGAGATCACCAGCGTGGGGCCCTTAGTGGCCCTGCGCTGGTAGGTGCCGGATGCCGCGCCGCCACCGCTTCGCTGACGGCTTCAGGTGTAAAGGCTCGTGCCGATACGCACGATTGTTGCGCCCTCCTGCACGGCGACGACATAGTCCTGCGAGGTGCCCATCGAGAGATGTTCCAGCCCATGCTCGTCGGCCAGCTGGCGCAACCTTGCGAACCACGGCCTGCTCTGCTCTGGATCGTCGGTAAGTGGAGGCATCGTCATCAGCCCGGCCACCGGCACGGGCGAGCGCTCGATGAACCCGCCGAGTTGCTCGGGCGCGACGCCGGCCTTCTCCTGCTCGCCGGCAATGTTGACCTCGATCAGGATCCGCAGCCCTGGGCGGGCCTGTGGCAAGTGGCGCTCGATCGCGCGCAGTGCGGACTCGGAGGCGACGGAATGGATTAGGCGCACGCACGGCACGATTTCGCGTACGCGACGGCTCTGCAGCTGGCCGATGAAATCCCACTCGAACAGCTCTTCGTACACCGCGTGCTTGGCTTGCAGCTCCTGCGCACGGTTCTCGCCGACGAGCTTGATCCCGGCCTTGGCGAGCAGCGGCAGATCGTCATTGCGGATGTACTTGATCGCCGCGAGCATCTCGACCTCGCGCGACTCCCCACCGGGGCGCGCATGCGCCGAACGCTGCGCGGCGGCGTCGATCTCGTCGCGCACGCGGGCGACGTTGGCGCGGATGCGCTCGAGATCGAGGTTCTCGATCAGCTGCGCCATGCGATGCCCACACCCTCGGTCATCGAACCCACGCGATCCCCGCCTGTCTCCCGGCGGCCTTGCCCTGGCGACGGTGAGAGAAGAAGCGCTCGTCGCAAATCGTGCATACCTCGGCGTGTGCAACGCTCACGACGCCGGCGGTCAGTAGCTTGTCGCGAGCGATCGTGCGCAGGTCGATGTTCTGTCCTTGGCGATAGTTGCCGGTTGTGCCGAACGCCGCGTGCACCTCCTCGCCGACCTCGTAGCAGCAGACGCCGGCGCAGGGGCCGACGACGGCCTCGATCGGGCCCGTCGCGCCCAGCCCTCGCAGCGCCCGGACGGACTCCTCGAGCGCGCCCGCGGCAAGGCCGCGCCAGCCGGCGTGAGCGATCGCCACGACGGCCTCTCCCCCTGCCATCTTGGCACCGAGCGCTACAGGCAGACAATCAGCCGTGAGCGCCATCACGCCGACCCCGGCAAGCGTTGTGGCGTGCCCGTCGGCGTCGATCGCGACCGCCTCTCCCCCGCTGCCCGCGAGCTCGCGCACGCGCTGCACGGTCGAGCCGTGGACCTGGCGACTGGCGCAGAGCCACTCCAGTCCGAGCGCACGGCATAGCCGGTCACGGGCTTCGCGTCCATGCTCGTGCCCGTCGCCTGTCTGCGTCGAGAGGTTGCCGTGCGCGCGCGAGCTGAACAGCGCACGGGCGCCACCCGGCAGCTCGCACGAGAAGCCCTCGGCGCACTCGATCACGCTCATGCATCCTCCAGTGCGGCTATCAGCTCTAGGGCACGCCCATCCTCAACGCCGACTAGCTCACCGTCGAGCTTGCGCATCAGCGCGTGCTGCAGGCGCCTGCCGATCTCCGGTCCTCGCGGAACGCCGGCCGCGATCAGGTCCTCCCCGCCGATTTCCAGCTCGACGTGGCGCAACCGCGAGAGCCAGCGCTGCGCGGCGTCGGCCGCGTCTCCGTGGCCGGCGGCCTCGGCGATGGCGCCACCGAGCGAGATCGCCTCAAGCGGCTCGCCGTGAGCGACCGCGTATATCTGCGAAGGCTTGCTCGCTCGCTGCAAGCGCTCTGCGATGCGCGGTGCGAGGATCGCGCTGTGCACGGCGCGCTCGCGCTCGGCCGCCGAGAACTCATAGCTGTCGAGCAACGCACGCAAGCGCGTCTCGTAGTTGGTCGTGTCATAGGAATGCCCGGGCCGAAGCAGCGAGGCGAGCAGCAGTACCTCCGGCCAAGCGTCGGGCGGCGCCGGCAGCTCTGCAAGCGCCGCACGCGCGAGTGGCGCATCCAGATCGATCGCCTCGTGTAGTGCCGAGAGCACACCGCGCCGCTCCAATGACTCGAGCGCGGCCACCGGATCGGGCTCTGCAAGTGCCAGGCGCAGCTCGGCACCGATGCGCGCCGGGGAGACCGTGTCCAGCGCACCCGCGGCGATCGCCTGCTCGGCCAGACGCGCTGTTTGCTCATCGGGCTCGAACCCCAACCTGGCGGCGTAGCGCGCCATCCGCATGAGGCGCGTGGGGTCATCGAGGAAGCTACGCTCGTGCAGTACTCGCAAGACACTGGCATCTAGGTCCTCGGCTGCCTCTGGAGCGCCGTTTGAGAAGCCGAGGTGCGGGCCGTTCAGCGCGATCGAGAGTGTGTTGATTGTGAAGTCGCGGCGACGCAGGTCGTCCTCAGGTGTGCCGATGTCAATTTCAGGCAGAGCGCCGGGAGCTGGGTAGCGCTCGGAGCGCCGGGTCGCCACGTCGATCTGCCCGCCTGGCCAGGAGACGAGTGCGGTGCGAAAGCGCTCGTGGAACGTCGTCTCGAGACGTTCTGCGCGGTTCTCGCCGGCGAATGCCTGCAGCTCACCGGCGAGCTCGCGCGCGAAGCCGGCGGCGTCATCGGCCACGACAACGTCCAGCTCGCGGGGCGTGGTTCCCAAAGCCAGGTCCCGCACGGCGCCGCCAATCAGGGTGACCTCTCCATCTCGGCTCTGTGCCAACGCAAGCAGCTCACGACCGCCCGGAAGCTCGCGCAGTCGTTCGATCATCGCCGGACCGTCAATCCGTACGTCTACGCTCGACACCGTGCGTCGCCCCTCGTGCGCGGCCTCAGCCCACACGCACAGGTATCCCGGCCGCTACCAGGTGGGCCTTGGCCTCGGCGATCGTGTGGTGGCCGTAGTGGAAAATCGAGGCACACAGCGCCGCGTCCGCCCCAGCCCGGAGAGCTTGCGCGAGGTGGTCTAGCTCGCCAGCGCCGCCCGAGGCGATCACCGGCACGCTCACGGCCCCGCTCACGGCTTCGATCAGCGGCAGGTCGTAGCCGTCGTTCGTGCCATCGCGGTCCATGCTCGTCAGCAGGATCTCGCCCGCGCCGCGCTCGACGCCCTCGCGCGCCCACTCGACGACGTCGCGCCCCGTAGGTGTACGACCGCCCGCCACGTAGGCCTCCCACTTCGACGGGTGCTCGAGACCCTCGCCGACGAACGGGTCCGCTTTGGCGTCGATCGCGAGCACGACGCACTGCGAGCCAAACACCTCGGCCAGCTCGTTGATCAGCTCCGGCCGCTGCAACGCGGCCGAGTTGACCGAGACCTTGTCCGCACCCGCGTCGAGCACCGCCTGAGCATCCTCTGCCGAGCGGATGCCGCCGCCGATCGTGAACGGCACGAACACGTCATCCGCCGTCGCTCGCGCGAGCTTGGCGATCGTGTCGCGCTTCTCGTGCGTCGCCGTGATGTCGAGGAAGATCAGCTCGTCCGCGCCCTCGCGGTCGTAGTGCGCCGCCAGCTCGACCGGGTCGCCCGCGTCGCGGATGTCGAGGAATTCGACGCCCTTGACGACGCGCCCCGCGTCGACGTCGAGGCACGGGATGATGCGCTTGAAGTGCACGCCGTTACCGTAGCTTGCGCGGCGCTTCAGTAGGCCTCGCGACCAGTGGTTGCGAACGTCAGCCGTCGAGCACGTTGAGCGCCTCGGCGACCGTGAAGCGGCGCTCGTACAGCGCCTTGCCGACGATCACACCGTCGAGACCTTCTAGCTGCTGCTGCGAGCGCAGCGCAGCAATCGCCTGCAGATGGTCGAGCTCGCCGATGCCGCCCGAGAGGATCAACTTGCCGTCATCGACCGCACGAACAGTGCTCGCGGCGTCCTCCGGGTCGATGCCGTCGAGCATCCCGTCGTGATCGATGTTCGTGTAGACGAAGCGCTTGACCCCGCCCGAGCCCTCGCTCCAGCGTTCGATCGCCTCGCGCGCCGGGACCTCCGTGGCCTCCAACCAGCCGTGCGTCGAGACGAACCCAGCGCGTGCGTCGATCGAGATCAGCACGTTCTCGTGGCCGTGCTCTTCCATCGCGCGAAACGGCAGCTCCGGGTCCGTGAAGATCGCCGTTCCCAGGATCACGCGCCGCGCGCCGGCTTCAAACGCCGCCTGGATCGATACGTCCGAGCGCAGGCCGCCGCCGAACTGCACCGGCAGCCCGAGCTCGTCGACGATCGTGCGCAGGTGCTCGATGTTGACCGGCTCGCCGCTCTTCGCGCCGTCGAGGTCTACGACGTGCAGGTAGCGCGCTCCTTCCTCTGCGAACGCGCGCGCCGCCGACAGCGGGTTCTGGTCGTAGACCTTCTTCGCCTCGAAGTCGCCCTTGATGAGGCGCACCGCGTTACCGCCGAGGATGTCGATCGCCGGGTAGAGATTCACGCGTGTGTTGCGTTCGGCTCGCGCGTCGCCACGCAGATGCGGGCGAAGTTCGCCAGCAGGCGCAGGCCCGCCGCCGAGGACTTCTCTGCGTGGAACTGCACGCCGTAGAACGAGCCCTTCTGCACCGCCGTCACGAACGGCGCGCCATAGGACGCCGTGCCGAGCACGTCCTCTTCGCGCTGCGGCTCCGCCGCCAGCGAATGTACGTGGTAGAAGGCGCATTCCAGCGGCAGCCCCGCGATCAGCCGCGAGTCCGGTTTTGAGAAGCGGACCTCGTTCCAGCCGATGTGCGGCAGCTTCAGCGTCCCTGCGCGCAACCCGTGCACCTCGCCCGCGATCAGGCCCAGCCCGTCCGCGCCGCCCAGCTCGCTCGAGTGATCGAACGCCAGCTGCAGCCCCAGGCAGATGCCGAGCACCGGCGTGCCCGCCTCCACGCGGTCGCAAATCAACTCGTCCAGGCCCAGCTCGCGCAGCTTCTCCATCGCGCGCGGGAACGCGCCCACGCCGGGCACGACGAGGCCGTCGGCCTGGCGCAGGTGGTCGATGGCCGAGCTGACGCTCGCGCGCACGCCGACGTGCTGCAGCGCCTTCTCGACCGAGCGGCGGTTGCCCATGCCGTAGTCCACTACGGCGATCTCCACCGGCTCGTCAACGAGTGGCGTCATGAGGTCAGCGTCCCCTTCGTGCTCGGCACACCCGTCTCGCTTGGGTCGATCGACGCTGCCTGGCGCAACGCCCGCGCGAACGCCTTGAACGCCGCCTCGATCATGTGGTGCGCGTTCGAGCCCGCTTCCACGCGCAGGTGCAGCGTGAGCTTGGCCGCGTTGGCCAGCGCGCGGAAGAACTCCTCGGTCAGCTCGTGCTCGAAGCCCCCCGTCGAGCCCGGCGGCAGATCCGCTTCGAACAGCGTGAACGGCCGGCCCGAGATGTCCAGCGCGCAGCTCGCGCGCGCCTCGTCCATCGGCACCGTGGCCGCGCCGTAGCGGACGATCCCGCTGCGGTCGCCCAGCGCGCCGTCGAGCGCCTGTCCGAGCACGATCGCCGTGTCCTCCGCTGTGTGGTGCGCGCCTGTCTCCAAGTCGCCCGTGACCTTCACTTTCAAGTCCAGGCGCCCGTGACGCGCGAGCAGGTCGAGCATGTGGTCGAGGAAACCCACGCCCGTCTCGCGTGTGCCCGCCCCCGTGCCTTCGAGCATCAGCGACAGGCGCACGTCCGTCTCGCCCGTGCGACGCTCGATGCTCGCCGTCCTTTCGTTCTCTTTACTCATAAAAATCGTAGTTCGGCTCAGCCGTCTGGCCCATTGTCGCCGATCCGCGCCTCCATCGAGCGTGCGTGCCACTCAAAGCCCTCCGCGCGCGCGATCGGCACACCCGCGCTCGCCAGCTTGCCCGCGCCGTCCGGCGAGACGCGCACCTCGGCCATGCGCCGGCGGAAGTGGCGCGGGGAGAGCATTGAGGCGAAGCGCGCCGCGCCGACCGTCGGCAGGATGTGGTTTGAGCCGACCACGTAGTCGCCGAACGCCGTTGCGCTTGCCGCGCCTACGAACAGGCAGCCCACCGAGCGCACACGTGGGGCCTGCGCCTCCACGTCCGCGCCGATCAACTGCAGGTGCTCCGGCGCGAACTCGTTGGCAATCTGGATGGCCTGCTGGGAGTCGAGCGCCTGCACGAGCGCGAACGTGCCCGCTGCAGCACCGCTCCCCGGAAGCTCCGCGTCCAAGCGTTCGAGCGCATTCGCCAGCGCCTCGATCACGCCCGGGCCCGCCGAGACCCCCACGACGAGGCTACCTTCGCCGTGCTCTCCCTGCGCCATCATGTCGAGCGCCGCCAGCTCAACGTCCCCCTCGTTCAGCTCCGAGCCGAGCACGACGAGCAGGTCGCTCGGGCCCGCGAAGCCGTCGATGCCTACCTTCGCCGAGAGCTGCGCCTTGGCCTCCTGCACGTACAGGTTGCCCGGCCCCACGATTACGTCCACGCGCTTGACCGTCTCCGTGCCGTACGCCAGCGCCGCGATCGCCTGCGCGCCGCCCATCCTGTAGACGCGCTCCACGCCGCACAGCCGGCACGCGCCGAGGATCGCCGCGTCGATCTCGCCGTCCTCACCCGGCGGACTGCATACCGCCACGTCGAACACCCCCGCCGCGCGTGCCGTGACGACGCCCATCGCCACCGTGCTCGGATACGGGGCGCGGCCGCTCGGCACGTAGATCGCCGCCGAGTTGACCGGCATCTCGCGCAGCGCGATCCGCTGCCCCTGCGGCAAGTCGACCGTCGCGTCGCGCCCGACGCCCGCATCGGCGACTTGCGCGACGTTTGCGATCGTCACCTGCAGGCCCGCCACGAGCTCCAGCGGCATGCGCTTGATCGCTTCGTCTAGATCCTCCGGGGCCACGAGCAGCGGGCTCGGCTCGACGCCCTTCGTGTCGAACTCGCGCGTGCAGTGAAGGACCGCTGCGTCGCCACCGTCGCGCACGCGCTCGACGATCTCGCGCACCGGCCCCTCGACCGAGTCGCCGTCGGGCACGAGCGCGCGCAGGTGCGCCGCCACGCCGGGCGGGCCGCCGAGGCGCTCTAGCTCGGCAATCTCGACGCGCGCGATTTTCACGGCTCAGCCGACGCCGGCGGCCGTGAGCGCGCGCAGTTGCTGCAGCAGGGCGTCGATCTGTGCCGCCTTCAGCTTGTGCGAGACCGGGTTGGCGATCAGGCGCGCCGTGCAGACGACGATTTTCTCGCGCTCGACGAGGTTGTTCTCGCGCAGCGTCGTACCCGTCGCCGTGAGGTCGACGATCGCGTCGACCATGCCCGTCAGCGGGGCAAGCTCGACCGAGCCCTTGACCTCGACGATCTCGCTCTGGCGACCCGTTTCCTCCAGGTAGCGCGTAGCGATGCGCGGGTACTTCGTCGCCACGCGCATCACGCCGAGGCGGCGCAGCGACTCGAGCGCCGGGTCATGCTCTGGGTCTGGCCCGGCCTTGCTCGCGAGAATCATCGTGCAGCGCCCAAAGCCGAGGTCCATCAGCTCATACACGTCGCGGCCACGCTCGCCCGGGGCGTGCGCGAGCTGCTCGAGCAGCACGTCCTTGCCGGTCACGCCGATGTCCGCCGCGCCCGCCTCGACGTACGTGGGCACGTCCGACGGGCGCATCGTGACGACGCCGATGTCCTCGAACAGCAGCTTGCGATCGTTCGTGCGCAGCTCCTCCGTGTCGAGGCCTAGCGCAGCGAGCAGATCGACCGTGCCGCTAAACAGGGCACCGCGCGGGGCGGCGATCGTGAGGCCAAGGAGCGAGCTCATCGCGCGTCTCCAGCCGCGGCGACCGTGCGCAGCTCCGACAGCGCCCCCGTGCCGCGTTCCTCGCCGGCGAGCGCCTGGTGCAGTGAGTCGACGTACAGCGCGAAGCCGACCGCCGGCAGGCTGCGCCCGAAGCGCCCGAGCAGCTCGTCGTAGCGCCCACCGCCGCCGATCGGGGCGCCGAACGCCGGATCGTAGACCTCGAAAACCGCCCCCGTGTAGTAGCCGATGTTGCGGATCAGGCCGAGGTCGAAGATCACGCGTGCGGCGACGTTGTCCGGCAGCAGCTCATATACGCGGCGCATCCCCAAGACCGCGTCAACCGCCGGCCCCGGCGCGTCGGTCAGCAGATCCGGGCCGCCGCGGCGCTGGGGCACGTCGAGCAGGAGTTCGGCCGCCTCGCCTGAGATGCCCGCCTCGCCCAGCAGGTGCTCGAGCGCGACGAAGTTGCGCCGCACAAGCGCTTCCAGCAGTCCGTTGCGGTGCTCCGCGGGTACCCGCAGGCTCTCCATCAGCGCCGGGAACAGCGACGCATCGCCGACGCCGATGCGGAAGTCCTTGAGCCCCACCGCGTCAAGCGATGAGCACAGCACCGTGAGCGCTTCCGCCGTACCCTGCGGCGCCGGTGCGCCGATCAGCTCGATGCCGGCCTGCAGCATCTCGCGCAGCTGCCCACGCTGGGGGCGCACGCCGCGGTAGGTGTGGGCGAAGTAGCAGAAGCGAAGCGGCGACGGGCTGTCGGCATAGCGGGTGGCCACGACGCGCGCGATCGGCGCGGTCATGTCCGAGCGCAACACGAGAACGGCCCCGGTCTCGTCGAACACGCGGTAGGCCGGACGCGCTTCGGCCATGTCCGCGCGTGCGAGCACCGACTCGTACTCGAGCGCGGGCGTGTAGATCTCGCCGTAGCTGTGCTCGTCAAACACGCGGCGCAGCGTGTCGGTGATCAGGCGCACCTCGCCGGTCTCCTGAGGGAGCACGTCGCGGGTGCCGCTGGGGATTGGGTGGATCACGACCCCGAGATTACGCGGTTACTTGGGACGCTACGCGGGAACGGGCTCGGTGGCGACGCGCTCGATCCGCGCGCCGAGCTCGCGCAGGCGCTCGTCGATCCGCTCGTAGCCGCGGTCGATCTGGCGGATGTTGCCGATCTCCGAGCGGCCATCGGCACAGAGGGCGGCTAGCAGCATGGCCATACCGGCGCGGATGTCGGGCGACTCGACGCGCTCGCCGCGCAGGCGCCGCGGCCCGGTGACGATCGCGCGGTGGGGGTCACACATGACGATGTCGGCGCCCATCAGGATCAGCTTGTCGGTGAAGATCAGGCGGTTCTCGAACATCCACTCGTGCACGAGGATCGAGCCCTCTGCCTGCGTAGCGAGCGCCACGGCGATCGAAGTCAGATCGGCGGGGAAGGCGGGCCACGGGCCGTCCTGGATCTTGCTCTTGAACTCACCGACGTCGGACTGCGCGACGAGCTTCTGCCCGCCGGGCACGATCACGTCGTTTCCGTCGAGCGTCGAGTTCAACCCGAGCCGCTCGAAGACGAGGCGGATCATCCGCAGGTCGCCAGGCACGGTGTCCTTGATCCGCAGTTCGCCGCCGGTCACACCGGCGAGCGCCATGAAGCTGCCGATCTCGATGTGGTCGGGGGCGACGTCGTGCTCGCAACCGTGCAGCCGCTCGGCGCCGTTGACGGTGATCAAGTTGGAGCCGATCCCCTGAATGTCGGCGCCCATCTTCACGAGCATGCGCGCGAGGTCCTGCACGTGAGGCTCGGAGGCGGCATTGCCGATCACGGTCGTGCCGGGCGTGAGCGCGGCGGCCATCAGCACATTCTCGGTGGCCATCACGGACGGCTCGTCCATGAACACGTCGGTGGAGCGCAGCCCGCGCGGCGCGTGCAGGTCGATCGTGCCGTTGCACTCAACATTCGCACCCATCGCGCGGAAGGCGTCGAGGTGCGGGTCGAGGCGCCGGCGGCCGATCACGTCTCCGCCGGGCGGCGACATCACGGCGCGTCCGAAGCGCGCGAGCAGCGGGCCGGCGAGCAAGAAGGAGGCGCGGATCAGCTCGGCGAGCTCGCGCTCGATCGCAATCTCGCGCGCGGTGGCGGCGCACAGGGCGAGTTCGTTGGGACCGCGCCACTGGGCGGTGACGCCGAGTGCCTTGAGGATGTCGAGCATGGCCTCGACGTCGCGGATGCGCGGGACATTGCGCACGAGCACCTCATCCTCGGTGAGGAGTGCGGAAGCGAGGATCGGTAGCGCGCCGTTCTTGTTCCCGGCAGGGACCATCGTGCCGGAAAGCGGGACGCCACCTTCGATGACGAACTTCTCCATGAGCTGGGTGCGCCGCCGGCGACGGCCCCACGGTGGGGCTTTCGCATCGCGCCTGGCAAGCGTAACAGCCATCTGAACGGTCAAGTTCGCGGCGCGCGGCTGCTCACCTGCACGCAGTGGACGAACGGACGTCGCTGCCCGTCCGCTGGAAGATTTAATCAGGGCGATCGGGTCTGCGACGACCCGATCGTCCGAGACGATCTGCAATTCTCGTTGCAGGCTCCTGGCGCAGAGATTGGCTCTGCAATCAGGGTTTGCGGCGGTTCGACCGATACGTACATACGTTCGCATCCCCGCTTGGCAGGCATCCGTCCGATCGCCTTTCTAGCTTACGAACAGATGTTCGCTTCGACAAAGAACTCCTCACTCGCGCAGCGCACGCTCGGCGCTCTGCGTCTCACCCGCTCGTTCCTACTGCTCGAGGACGACTATGACGTCGACTGGGAGGTCGACCTGGACGAGCCACTGACGCAGACGTCCCATCCACACCGAGCGTCGCTGCGCGGGCCAGGGAGTCGCTCGCGCCGACTCGCCAAGAGACGACCGGGCCAGAGCGAGCCCACCCGCCATCATTGCCTCTCCCCCGTCGGCAAGTCGGCGATCGACCAACTGGAGGTCAGCGATGGAGCAAAGACTCAGCGTCATCACGCTCGGAACAAGCGATCTGAGGCGCGCACGGGCCTTCTATGAAGGCCTCGGCTGGCGCAGCCGCGCTGCTGAAGACGACGACGTCGTGTTCTTCCAGATCGGCGGCAGCGTGCTCTCGCTGTGGGACCGCGCGCGCCTAGCCGAGGACAGCGGCGTCGAGCTCGGCAGCGGCTGGGGCGGCGTGACGCTCGCGCACAACGTCGGCTCGCCGGCGGAGGTGGACGAGATTATCGAGCAGGCGCGCGCGGCGGCGGTGACGATCTCGCGCGAGCCGGGCGAGACTTTCTGGGGCGGCTACTCGGGAGTGTTCGTCGACCCGGACGGGCATCCGTGGGAGGTGGCGCACAATCCGCATTGGACGATTGGCGAGGACGGGAGCGTCACGCTCGGCGCGTAGCGGGAGCTCGGCGCGCGGGCCTGACGGTCAGTCCTGCAAGGCGAGACTCGCCGACACGCGTGCGGCGAAATAGCCGGGCACGCTAAGCACGGCGAGCGCGGCGGCGGTAACGATCGCCAGCGCGGCAAGCGCCGTCGGCAGTGCGACGGAGCGGACGACGGGATAGTTGATCACGGTCGCAAGCGCGCGGTCGAGCAGCTGCTGACCAAGCAGGCCGAGCAGCGCCCCTCCGGCGCAGCCGACGAGCAGCAGGAGAACGCTCTCGAGCAGGATCGTGCCCCACAGCTCACGCGGCGAGAAGCCCTCGAGCTTCAGCTTGGCCAGCCGCGGGCGGCGCTGCCAGACCATCGCACCCATCGCGGCGGCCGTGGCGAGGATGGCGGCGACAAGGATCAGCGTGGCGATCTGCGACAGCCGCGCGAGCCCCTGGCGCGTGAGCGTGCGCTGCTTGTCGGCGTGTTGCTCGGCGGTCTGCACGGTTAAGCCCGAGTGGCGACCGAGCGCGCGTTCGACGGCGCGGCGACCCTGGATCTGCGTGGTCCCGGGCGAGAGCAGCACGTTGAAGGCGCTCGGCTCGGGGCTCCCCCACGCGCGCGCGAAGTCGTCGGCGCTCATCACGATCGCGCCCGGCGCCCAACCGATGTTCGTCGAGACAGCCGCGAGCCGGAAGCGCGACGGGCGCGGCGCGGGCAACGTGAAGGAGTCGCCGATGTGCAGGTGGTGTTCGGAGGCGAGCGCTTGCGAGACGACGACCCAACCGCCGGCGCGAACGTGCGCGCTGGCGGTCGCGAGATCGCCTTCGACAAGCTGACTCGGGGGAATTAGCGGGCGGGCGGTGACGGGCGGGGCGATCACCCAGATGCGCCGCTGGCGCCAGTCGAGCAGTCCGCCGCGGTAGGTGCGCACAGCACGGACACCCGGCACGTGCTGCAGGCGGGCCTGCACGCTCGCGGGGAAGGGCTGGGTCATCAGCAGATTGAACGAGCCGGCGGGCGAAACCCAAACGTCGGTGAAGGCGTTCATGTCGTGCGCGGCGCTTTCGAGGCCGTGTTGCAGATCGCCGTGGGCACCTTGGATCGAGACACTGCCGAACACAGCGATCGCACCGGTCGCGGCAATCGCCACGGCCCGCGAACGACCGGCGCGAAGCTCGCTCACGGCAATGTGTGGCACGGCGCTCGTCACTTTTCGGGCGAGACGGGCGATCGCAGCGAGCATCGCATCGAGGCCAAGCGGCAGCCACAGGAGCAGTGCGCACGTCAATGCCACCATGCCGGCGATCGCGGCTTGCGGCAGGACCAGCAGCGTCAGCAGCGCGATCAGCACGAAGACGGCTCCGAGCGCAGTGCGCAGGCGTGTGTTGGTCCTGCTGAGGGCCACCTCGCGTGGCGCGATCGCAGCGAGCGGGTCGCGCGAGAGGATGTCGCGCAGCGGGCTGAGCACGGCGACGAAGGCCGCGAGCATCCCCCCTGCAACGGCAATCACAACGCTCTGCCAGCCCACCACGCGCGCCGAACCGATGGTGAAGGCGGAGGAGAGAAAGCCGGGGTTGGAGCGAAACAGCTGGACGGAAAGCTCATCGCCGAGCACGAGCCCGAGCGCGCAGCCGATCGTGCCGAGCACGGCGGCATCGAGCAACAGCACGGCGATCACGGCGCGCGGCGTGTAGCCGTCGCGGCGCAGGTCGGCAATTAGCCGGCGGCGCTGGGAGACGGTCAGGAGCATGGCGTTGAAGGCGAAGAGAAAGCCGACGAGCGCGCTGATCACGGCGAACAGCACGGTCGACTGGTTGGCGGCGGCGGCGGCCTTGCCGAACAGCTGCTCGTCATAGCTCGTCGAGGTGACGTTTAGACGCCCCCCGGCCAGGTGGGTCAGGCTGGTCCGCACTGCCTGCTCGCGACCGGGGCTCGGCGTGATGAGGATGCGCGTGACGCGTCCGGGCAGACCGGCCATTTCCTGAGCGAAGGACAGCGGGGCGACGATGATCGGCGTGTCGAGCAGCGGCCCTATTTCGCGTGCTAAGAGCTGTTTGTACAGGGGCGCTTGGCTGACGTGACCGCCGATCTCGAGCGTCGCTTCGGCGCCGAACTTCGTCACGCCGATGGAGCGGGCGAGCGGCCCGGGCATGACGATCGCGCCGATCCCTCCGAATGGCGCGAGCTTCGTGTGGCGCACGAGCGTGCCACCGAGCTGCGTGAGGCTTTCGTCGGCGCCGATCAGCTCGACGGACCTACTCGCGCGGGGGCCGAGCGCGTCGGCGTTGGCTTCGAGCATCGGCGCGGCGAGCCTCACGCCGGAGATGTGGCGTACCTCGCTGAGCAGGCTTTGGTCGAACCCGCGCGGGTCGCGCGAGAGCACCTGCAGCTTGGCGCTACCGACGATCCCTTGCGAGAGCTGCGCGACCGAGCTGGACAGGCTGTGACTGGCGATCTGCGAGGCGAACAGCAGCGCCACGCCGGCGGCGATGCCGACGACGGCGAAGCACTCCTGCAGCAGGCGCGAGCGTAGGCGCACGCGGTACAGATGGAGCATGTTGGCAAGCCTCATGGCATGCACCGCCGGGCCGTCAGGCGCGTCTGAACGGAGCCCGGTGAAGTCGTCATCCAGCGCTGTGCGGGACGGGCGCGGCGCCGGGCTCGTAGTCGTCGAGGCGCCCGTCGCGCAGGGCAAGTACGCGATCGGCGTAGCCGGCGGCGAGTGGGTCGTGGCTGACGAGCACGACGGCGACGTCGCGCTCGCGGCACAGCTCGCGCAATAGTCCGAGCACTTCGTGGCTTCGCTGCGTGTCTAGGCTCCCGGTCGGCTCGTCGGCGAGCAGCAGGCGCGGTTCTGTGGAGAGCGCGCGGGCGATCATCACGCGCTGGCGCTCGCCCATCGAGAGCGTCTCAGCGTGTTGATTGAGTCGTTTGCCCAGCCCGAGCCGCTCGAGCAGTGGGGTCATGCGTGCATGCGCCTCGCGCCAGGGCACGTTCTTCAGCAGCTTCAGCACGGCGTTGTCGAGCGTGCTCACGCCGGGGAGCAGATCGAAGTTCTGACGGATAAAGCCGAGCTGGGAAAGGCGGTAACGCGAGGCCTCCTGCTCGGAGAGCGTCGAAATGCTGCGCCCGTCGACAAGCACCGATCCACTCGTTGGCTCGAGCAAGGCGGCGACCATCAGCAGCAATGTCGTCTTGCCCGATCCGGACGGACCGTAGAGCGCGAGCAACTCGCCGGTGGGCACCTCGAGCGAGACGCCGTCTACCGCCCGGACCGTCTCGCCGCCGACGAGCTCGTAGTGCTTGACGAGCTCACGCAGCTCGAGCATCGCCACCCCGGGGCGAGGCGCCGGCGGAAAGTGGCGCCGCGGACTCCGGCTGCCCTGCGGCGTCCGCCAGGATTGCCGGAGAGGCCCGTCTTAGGCCGTCGCCGGCGATCCGGCGCAGCTTGAATACGAGCAGCATCGGGCGCGCGAGCGGGCCCAATGAAGCCCGTACTTGCCGGGCAACCTGATCGACGCTGCTTGACGACGCCTCGGGCTCGGCGAGGTAGCTGCAGGCCATGGCCGTCACGAGCAGCGCGTGCTCTGCTCCGCTCGGCAGTTCGCGCGTGGCAGCCAATGCGCCTGCTGCCAGCTGCTGCAAACGCTCCGTCGCCTGTCGTCGCGACGCGTAGCAGTCGAGCAGTCGCAGCTGACCCGTCGCGGCGTCCTCCTGCTCGTCGACGAGGCTGTCGAGCAGCGAGTGAAGCGCTCCGATGCACGGGAAGTAGGCAGCATCGATCGCTGCCACGTCCTGCGCTGTCAGCTCAGGCGACGCTGCGGCGGCGAGCAAGGTGTGCACGGACAAGGAAGAGCCGGCGGCCGCGGCCACCTCCCACCAGACATAGCCGGTGCTCGGCGGCCCCAGGTTTTCGGCCCAGGATTCGAGCTCTCCCTGCTGACCGAGGCTGAGGCTCTGAAAGGCGACGATCCGTTCGGCGGCTTTGCATGCCGTCGCAGCAACCGTGCCGTAGGAAGGAAGTTGCCACGAGGCCGTCTCGCACGCCGCGATCATCTCGGCGAGAAAGTCGCGATCGACGCGCTCGCCTGGCAGATGCGAGTCGTGGATGGATGACTCCCCGCTCGGGTCGAGCGCCATCAGCAGGGCTTGGTGGACATCTCTGGCGTTGCCCACGGGATCCTCAGAAGGCTGCTCGGCGAGCAGGTCGGCGTAGTTGTAGATCGCCTGGAAGGCGACGAGCGCACGGATCGCGCTCCTGCGAGCGCGCCACGGCACGAAGGTCGCAAATGCTGCCGCCCCCTCCATGTTCCCGCGCTTGGCTAGTGATACGAGGGCGAGTTGCCGCAGGTTTGGATCGGCGATTCGGTTCGCGCTGCGCCGCCAGTGCCGTAGCTCCGAGGCGACGCGGGGAAATACGGTGAGCCAGTAGCGCAGCGCCGCCCAAGCGAATGCGCCGAGGAGCGTCAGGCGCCCAGTTCGATGACCGCGAGGCTCAGGCATCGATCCGCTTTGGCTAGTGCGAGGACTTTCGCGATCCGCGCTTCGCCGCCGGCTTGCGCGGCGGCGGGCAAGGAACGGTGCTGCTCGCGACGGTGCTCGTGCCGTCCTCGAAGGAGAACCCAGCCGAGAAGACGAAGCCGCCGCGGGGGCAGCGCGACGGCAGCGAGACGCCCTGCGGGTGGAAGCTGATCGTGCGCCCATGCTTGCGTTCGTAGTAGGTCAAGTGCGCTGGGCCGATCGTCGTGCGCACCTTGACGATCGAGACCGGCGGGCCTGCGGGCACGCTCGGCACAAGCGGGATCGCGGCGTTGAGGCTGCCGCTCAGGGTTTGCGAGCCGGCGATCAGTTCGCCGCCGAACACCAACTGCGCATAGACAGGTTCGCGCCCATCGGCGTAGAACAGCACGACGATATTGCCGTTGTGGGGAGGACCCATCAACGCTTGGATTTCGGGGATCTCATGGCCTGACGTTTCGCCGAACGGCACTTCGACATAGGCGCTGCCAAAGCCGAGGCGCGAATTGGGCGAGCAACCGGCCAGTCCACTTTCGAGCAGGGCCGCGGGCTGGCAGATCGCAAGCCCAAGCGTGGTCGTGAGGTAGTTGATCCCGGGCGGCAGTTTCAGGCTGACACTCCGCAGCGGCGGTGGAACAGTGCCGTTGGGCCCGGCGATGTCGAAGCCGAAGCCGATCGTCGTGCTGGCGCCCAGCCGGTTCGGCGAGAAAGACGTGTGCAGGACGGCCGTCGGCGCGTCGTTCGCCGAGGCCGTCGACGGTGCAGCCGCCACAAGACACGCTAGGAGCACGCCGCCGAGAACGATCGATCGCTTGGGCGTGCCCACGGTCTCAGCCGCCTAGTAGGACAGGGGTCCGCTCAGCTGAACGGAGACCGAGTCGTCCCTGCGCTGGATCGTCCCCGTGAAGCGCAGGCTCGAGGCGCGAGCCCTCGCGTACTTGCCGCTGCCGCGCGTGATCGACAAGGTCCCCGAAAAGGCCGCGTAGCCCCCCACCACGTGGTAGCTAGCCGAGCCGCTGCCCGTCAGCGATCCTTCGCGCGGGTAGATGTTGACTTCGGCGGTGACCTTGCTCGACGAAACGAGATGCAGGTGGATGTAGATCGAGCCCGTGATCGTGCCGGATGCAGAGCCCCGCTCGTTCAGCGTGAAGCCCTTCTTGCTCGTCAGGCGTAGTCGGCCGCTCTCGCTCAGCGATACCGTGCGCGCGAACTTCGCTAGGGCCGGGCGGCGAGCCACGCCCTTCGCACCTGCCGTGCCGACACCCACGACACCTACGCCCATGCTCGTCAGCGTTGCTGCAGATAGCGTCGCGGCGGCCAGGCCGAAGCGAACTGCTGGTCGCGCGTGCCAGCGCCGTCCCAAAACCGAATGGCGAGCCGAAGCCTCGCCCGATCCTCTCTCGCTCAAAGTGCTACCCCTCTGGCCATGTAATGCGAGGACGTACCCCGCGAAGCGATACCACTATCCCGCGCGAGGGCGTCCACCTCCACAGGCGTCTCCTACTCCTAGCTCCGCGCGCCCCCGCCAAAGTACTCTGCCAAATCGTCCCGAATGCGGAACGACGACGGGCCGCCCAGTGGGCGGCCCGTGCGTTCTAAGTAAACCGGCGGCGTCCTACTCTCCCAGGCCCTTGCGGGCCAAGTACCATCGGCGCTGAGGGGCTTAACTGCTCTGTTCGGAATGGGAAGAGGTGTTTCCCCCTCGCCAAAGCCACCGGAAAAGGCGAGAGACCAGCCTTCCCGGTCCTTCAAAACTGCACAGCGCCACACAACGGGTATCACAAAAAAATCCGTCAAGCCCTCGAACCATTAGTACCAGTCTCCTACGAACGTTGCCGTTCTTCCAGATCTGGCCTATCAACCTAGTGGTCTACTAGGGGTCTTACTCCCTCTAGGGGATGGGAGAACTCATCTTGAGGCCGGCTTCCCGCTTAGATGCTTTCAGCGGTTATCCGATCCACACGTAGCTAGCCTGCAATGCCCTTGGCAGGACAACAGATACACCAGAGGTGCGTTCATCCCGGTCCTCTCGTACTAGGGACAAATCCTCTCAATTCTCCAACGCCCACGGCAGATAGGGACCGAACTGTCTCACGACGTTCTGAACCCAGCTCGCGTACCGCTTTAATGGGCGAACAGCCCAACCCTTGGGAGCAACTCCACCCCCAGGATGCGACGAGCCGACATCGAGGTGCCAAACCGGGCCGTCGATGTGGACTCTTGGGCCCGATAAGCCTGTTATCCCCGGAGTACCTTTTATCCGTTGAGCGACGGCACTTCCACTTGCTACCGCCGGATCACTAAGACCTGCTTTCGCACCTGCTCGACTTGTCAGTCTCGCAGTCAAGCTCCCTTACTACCTTTACGCTCTACGCACGATTTCCGGCCGTGCTGAGGGAACCTTTGTGCGCCTCCGTTACATTTTGGGAGGCGACCGCCCCAGTCAAACTACCCGCCTGGAACTGTCCAGCACCCGGATTCACGGAATGCTGTTAGAAATCCAATACACCAAGGGTGGTATCTCAAGGTTGGCTCCACGCTAGCCGCAACCAGCGCTTCAAAGCCTCCCACCTATCCTGAGCGAAATGCACCGAACTCCAATACCAAGTTGTAGTAAAGGTTCACGGGGTCTTTCCGTCTAGCCGCGGGTACTCGGCATCTTCACCGAGACTGCAATTTCACCGAGCTCCTCGTTGAGACAGCGCTGAAGTCGTTACGCCATTCGTGCAGGTCGGAACTTACCCGACAAGGAATTTCGCTCTAGCTGTTACTAACCAAGCTTCCTAAAGCACGACCTGGTTTGAACTGGCCATCATCAGGCCAGCGGGTCGGTCATTTCTGCCGACCTCTTCATGTCGCCATGAAGAACGGACTGTATCTTCGTCTCACTTTGAGACGGTTGGCGTACAGTCTCTGAGGATATTCAGAAAGGCCGAGGGCTTTCGTCTGTTCATGCCCTCTACCAGCGACGCTATCTGCGCGACGCCGTCGATCTCCAGATGACGCGCACGCTCCATCAGCAACAGCACTTCGACGAACAGCTCGAAGTCGTGAGCCTTTGACGTACGCAGCGGAAGATCCTGTATGAACGGGACGACGCGATCGGAAAGATCGTCTCGTCGACGAACACACCACCGATACACGTCTTCACGATGGTTGTCGTGTCGACTGTTTCGGTAGATCGCTCCACATCTGAAGAACTCCTGCAGGATCTCAAGAGCACCAACGCTGCGCGCTCCCTGCGTCACGACGAACTCTGGACGAACTTGCCAGCCGAGCCGCGTTGCAGAACATCTGTTGATGTTCACGCAAAAGCAGCCCTCGCCGTCGATGAAGCCCGAGATCCAGCCTTCTAGCCTGAATCTTTCCTGCTGATTGTCTGCACCCGACACGTTGTCACGGTAGCGTCCACTTCGGACGCAACTCGTAGTGCGGGATACTCAGATATTCCAGCATATGGCCAACTGCACCTGCAGCATCACTGCTGCAGGGGGCAACGATGTCACCTTAGGACCGTTCCTTACTGTTACGACTCGAGCAATGCAACTTACGCTCGAGCGGTCGGCACATTTCTGGCCGACTCTCATGGTCGCCCATGAGAGCGGACTATCTCATCCCGCCCCCGGTCTGAGGGGCAGGCCTGGCGTATAGTCTCTGAGGATTCCCAGCGTCGTGAACGCCGTCCAGAACGCCGCTTGCGCGGTCGACCATCCTGGTCCGACTGGACCCTGGGCCTTTCCTGCTGATTGTCCGCACCCGTCACATTTTCACGGTACCGCCCACTTAGGACGGAACACGTAGTGCGGGATACTCGGATGTTCCAGCATATAGCCAGGTTTTACAACTACCTCGGTCAACTGATAGTTACGGCCGCCGTTTACCGGGGCTTAGCTTCGCTGCTTCGAACCGAAGTCCTAACAACTCCACGTAACCTTCCGGCACCGGGCAGGCGTCAGCCCCTATACGTCGTCTTACGACTTAGCAGAGACCTGTGTTTTTGGTAAACAGTCGCTTCAGCCTATTCACTGCGGCCCTCTCGGGCTCCACGCGTAAAGCGCTTCACCCTACTAGGGCGCCCCTTATCCCGAAGTTACGGGGCGATTTTGCCGAGTTCCTTAACGAGGGTTATCTCGATCACCTTAGTATTCTCTACTTGCCCACCTGTGTCGGTTTTGGTACGGGCACGCGCTTCCTCCCTAGAGGATTTTCTTGGAGGTATGGCGTCGGGGACTCGCCGGCTATATGCCAGCTGGCATCGCACCTCAGGTTATGCAGTCCCGCATTTAACAAGGACCGCCCCTACATGCTTACCCCAGGACAACCATCGCCTGGGTTCCCTTAGCCTTCCTCGTCCCCCCATCGGTCAAACGGAAGCGACGTGGTACAGGAATATCAACCTGTTGGCCATCGACTACGCCTTTCGGCCTCGCCTTAGGTCCCGACTAACCCTGAGCAGACGAACTTTACTCAGGAATCCTTGGGCAATCGGCGGAGGGGATTCTCACCCCTCTTTCGTTACTTATGCCGGCATTCTCACTTCCCACGCCTTCACGGCTGGCTTACGCCGCCGCTTCACTGGCGTAGGAACGCTCTCCTACCGCGCGATCGACCCGAAGGTCTCACGCACCCGCAGCTTCGGTGACTAGCTTGAGCCCCGTTACATTGTCCGCGCTCGAACACTTGACCAGTGAGCTGTTACGCACTCTTTCAAGGATGGCTGCCTCTAAGCCAACCTCCTGGTTGTCTATGCACTCGAACATCGTTTCCCACTTAGCTAGTACTTAGGGACCTTAGCTGGCGGTCTGGGCTGTTTCCCTTTTGACGCTGAAGTTTATCCCCCAGCAACTGACTCCCGGAGTAGACGTGATGGTCTTCGGAGTTTGCCTGAAGTCGGTAACCTGGTAGGGCCCCTAGTCCAAACAGTGCTCTACGGCCACCACGTAATTTATCCGAGGCTATACCTAAATATATTTCGGAGAGAACCAGATATCACTGAGCTTGATTAGCCTTTCACTCCGACCCACAGGTCATCCGCCCAGTTTTCAACCTAGGTCGGTTCGGCCCTCCACGAGGTCTTACCCCCGCTTCAGCCTGCCCATGGGTAGCTCGCTCAGTTTCGGGTATACCGCCTACGACTATGTCGCCCTATTAGGACTCGCTTTCGCTACGGCTCCGCTCATCGCTTAACCTTGCCGCAGACGAGTAACTCGCCGGCTCGTTATGCAAAAAGCACGCGGTCACAGATCAAGTCTGCTCCCACCGCTTGTAGGCACGCGGTTTCAGGTACTATTTCACTCCCCTTCCGGGGTACTTTTCACCTTTCCCTCACGGTACTAGTCCGCTATCGGTCACCAAGGAGTACTTAGCCTTGGAGGGTGGTCCCCCCAGGTTCAGTCCGCGTTTCACGGGAGCGGACTTACTCAGGAACGTCTGACGGAAGGCCATGCAGTTTCGTCTACGGGACGGTTGCCCTCTATGGTGCGCGGTTCCACGCGCTTCGACTACCGCACGACTTTGTAACTTCCGCTGGGCCAGACACGACCCAGAACAGACGCCCTACAACCCCCGACAGACAACGCGTGTCCGCTTACATCTGCCAGGTTTGGGCTAGATCCCTTTTCGCTCGCCACTACTCAGGGAGTCTCTGTTGATTTCCTTTCCTCAGGGTACTGAGATGTTTCACTTCCCCTGCTTGTCCTCCACCGGTCTATGTGTTCAACCGGGGATAACGCCGCATTACCAGCGCTGGGTTTCCCCATTCGGGAATCCACGGGTCACAGGCTATTTAGCGCCTAACCGTGGCTTATCGCAGCCGTTCACGCCCTTCTTCGACTCTTGGTGCCAAGGCATCCACCGTGTGCCCTTACTATCTTGACGGTGATCTGGCCCAAAACTTCCAGAAACACCCTTTTGCGAAGGCGTTTCCGGTTGTAGAGGGCCCGGTGATACCCGTTATCAGCCGCCGCTTATCGATGGCGGCTGATTGTGGCTTCTGTGCAGTTTTCAAGGACCGTGGAGAGGCATGAACGCCGGCCGGCACCGCGCCTTGTGTGGTCGCGCCTAAAGCGGCGCGTCCTCGCGGACACCGGCGGACGCCGGTCTCTCAAAACTCAACAGCATGCTGGGGTTGATTGCGGCTACTGCCCGTTGCGCTCGCAAGTAGTAACGAGCTCGCCGGGACGGCAGCCATCCAGCCAGGTTCGGTCGACATGCTAGGCCCGATCTGCTCTGACATCGCCGGCCTCGTATCCATGCTGTACATGGGCGGGTCGGCGACCGCGCGGGGCGCTCTTACGAGCGACCCCGGATCGGGGCACCGCTAGGTGCTCCCTAGAAAGGAGGTGATCCAGCCGCAGCTTCCGCTACGGCTACCTTGTTACGACTTCACCCCAGTCACGAGCCCCACCTTCGACGGCTCCCTCCCTTGCGGGTTAGGCCACCGGCTTCGGGTGTTGCTCACTCCCGTGGTGTGACGGGCGGTGTGTACAAGGCCCGGGAACGTATTCACCGCGGCAATGCTGATCCGCGATTACTAGCAACTCCGCCTTCATGCAGGCGAATTTCAGCCTGCAATCCGAACCGAGACGCACTTTAAGGGATTCGCTCCACCTCGCGGTATCGCAGCCCTCTGTATGCGCCAATGTAGCACGTGTGTAGCCCTGAACATAAGGGGCATGAGGACTTGACGTCATCCCCACCTTCCTCCGGTTTGTCACCGGCAGTCTCGCATGAGTCCCCAACTAAATGCTGGCAACATGCGACGGGGGTTGCGCTCGTTGCGGGACTTAACCCAACATCTCACGACACGAGCTGACGACAGCCATGCACCACCTGTGAAAGTGCCCCGAAGGGAAGACGTGTTTCCACGCCGGTCACTCACATGTCAAGCCCAGGTAAGGTTCTTCGCGTCGCGTCGAATTAAACCACATGCTCCGCTGCTTGTGCGGGCCCCCGTCAATTCCTTTGAGTTTTAGCCTTGCGGCCGTACTCCCCAGGCGGACAACTTAATGCGTTAGCTTCGACACGGGGGGAGTCGACACCCCCCACATCTAGTTGTCATCGTTTACAGCGTGGACTACCAGGGTATCTAATCCTGTTTGCTCCCCACGCTTTCGCGTCTCAGCGTCAGTCACGTCCCAGCGAGCTGCCTTCGCCATTGGTGTTCCTCCTGATATCTGCGCATTTCACCGCTACACCAGGAATTCCACTCGCCCCTTCCGGACTCTAGCCCCACAGTATCCACCGGCATTCCAGGGTTGAGCCCTGGACTTTCACAGCGGACTAATGGGGCCGCCTACACGCTCTTTACGCCCAATAATTCCGGACAACGCTTGCACCCTACGTATTACCGCGGCTGCTGGCACGTAGTTAGCCGGTGCTTCTTGTGAAGGTACCGTCACTCCGGTCGGCTATTCACCGCCGAAGCTTCGTCCCAACTGAAAGGGGTTTACAACCCGAAAGCCTTCTTCCCCCACGCGGCGTTGCTGCGTCACGCTTTCGCGCATTGCGCAAGATTCCCCACTGCTGCCTCCCGTAGGAGTCTGGGCCGTGTCTCAGTCCCAGTGTGGCTGATCGTCCTCTCAGACCAGCTACCCATCGAAGCCTTGGTGAGCCGTTACCTCACCAACAAGCTAATGGGCCGCGGGCCCATCTCGATGCGGAGGCCGAAGCTTCCTTTCCCCTTGCGGGCACATCCGGTATTAGCCCGAGTTTCCTCGGGTTGTCCCGGTCATCGAGGCAGGTAACCCACGTGTTACTCACCCGTTCGCGGCTCTGCCCCAGGGCAAGCCCTGGTTCGTCGCTCCACTTGCATGTGTTAAGCACGCCGCCAGCGTTCGTCCTGAGCCAGGATCAAACTCTCCGTGAAGAACTTCACGAAAAGCTGTCATTGGTTTGCGCTCCCTCATCGTGCCGAAGCACGACGAGCTCACGACTGCCGAGGCCTATACACCGTGGCCCCGACCCATGACGGGGTACTGCTCTACTTGACTCTTTGCCGTCGCACGGACGCGCTAAGCGCTCCCGTCGACGGGTCGAACCTGGACGCACACCACGATCGAAGATTCGATCGCAGATGCGCATGCTGTTGAGTTTTCAAAGACCGCCAAGCCTCTGCAGGAGGTGCTTCCTTCTGAGGAGACCTTCTCGCCCCAGCGTCCGAAGACGCCCTTGGGGGCGAACGACGAAGTATAGCGCTAAGCCGCGTGCAGGCGTCGAAAGCGGCGCTTGCCGACCTTCAGCACCTGCCCATCGGCACGCGCGACCGGCACATCGTACTCACCGCGCCCGACAGGTGCCTCGCCGAGCGTCACCGCGCCCTGGTCGATCAGCCGCCGCGCCTCCGAGCCCGAGAGCCCGAACTCCGCCGCCATCACGCCCGGCAGGTAGACCCCGCCGTCCTTCGCCACGAAGCTCGCCTGCTCGAGCTCCGCCGGCGCCTCGTGCGCCACGAACACCCGCTCGAAGTGCTGCTCCGCCGCCTGCGCGTCCTCCTTCGAGTGCAGCCAGCGCACAAGATCGCGGGCCAACGCACGCTTCGCATCACGCGCCGCTGCCCCCGTCGAGGCCGGCTGCTCAGGCTCCGCGCCGTCCGCCTGCTCGTCATCCAGCAGCAGCCGCCTGTACTCACCGACCGCCTCATCCGGGATTGACATCGCCTTGCCGTACATCTCGTTCGGCGCGTCCGTGATGCCGATCTGGTTGCCCAGCGACTTCGACATCTTCTGCTTGCCGTCCGTACCCACCAGCAGCGGCATCGTCAGGATCGACTGCTCCGGCTTGCCGTAGTGGCGCTGGATGTCGCGTCCCAGCAGCAGGTTGAACTTCTGATCGGTGCCCCCCAGCTCGACATCTGCGTCGATCGCTACCGAGTCATAGCCCTGAAGTGGCGGGTAGAGCAGCTCGAGCAGTGAGATCGGCTCCTGCGAGCTCCAGCGTTTGGCGAAGTCGTCGCGCTCGAGCAGCTGCGCCACCGTCGTCGTGCGCACCAGCCCCAGCAGCTCCGTCAACGGCATCTCCAGCCACTCGCCGTTGTGGCGCAGCTCGAGTAGCTCCGGGTCGCCGTCGAGGATCTGAAGCGCCTGCTCCTGGAACGTCTTCGCGTTCGCGTCGATCTGCTCGCCCGAAAGCATCGGCCGCAGGCTCGAGCGCCCCGATGGGTCACCCACGCGCGCCGTGTAGTCGCCGATGATCAATACCACCCTGTGCCCCGCGTCCTGGAACTCGCGCAGCTTGCGCAGCACCACCGCGTGGCCCAGGTGGATATCCGGCGCCGTCGGATCGATGCCCAGCTTCACGCGCAGGCGCCTGCCCTCTTTCGCCGCCTGCTCCAGCTGCTTTGCCAGCTCGCCTTGCGGCAGACAGTCGACTGCGTTGCGGGCAAGGTGCGCGGCCAGTTGGGCGTGCTCCTCAGAAACCGCCTCCGACGCGGGCTGGATGGTCTGCGCCGCCCCGCCCTCCGTGGGCTCATCCGCGGCCCCGTTGCTAGCGTTCGGCATCGGGGCCAATGCTAGACTCTCGCTCGCGCGAAGGGTCCTCCGTGCCGCGCCAGCTTGCGGCTCGCCTAACCTGGGTCGGCCACTCGGCACGCCGCGGCTCGGCACCAGCCGGCATCGCCGGCCACTTGCGCCGAATCGCCGATGAGCGTTGAGGTCCGCCCCGACATACCCCCCGCCCCGGCCCCCGAGCCGGACGACCATGGGACCGGTCCCAAGCCGCGACTCAAGCGCCTGCGGTTCGTGGCAATCGTCTTCGCCGTGCTCGTGCTCGGACTCGTGTCGTTCGTCTTCGGAATCTTCATATCAGTCGCTTCCGATCTGCCCTCGCTGACGAAGTTCTCGACGCTGAAGGACGCCAAGAGTTCGATCCTGCTCGACGATCTCGGCCACCCGCTCGGCATCGTCAGTCAGCAGAACCGCGTGATCGTCACGCCTGGGCAGATCCCGCAAATCGTCAAGGAGGCCGTCGTCTCGATCGAGGACAAGCGCTTTGAGTCAAACGGCGGCGTCGACGTGCGCGGGATCGGCCGCGCCTTCATCCAGGACATCCTGCACAAAGGCAGCGTCCAGGGCGCCTCGACGATCGAGCAGCAGTTCATCAAGAACGCCCTGCAGGCTCAGTCGCACCGGACGATCCTCGAGAAGCTCCGCGAGGCCGCGCTCGCCTTCCAGCTCTCGCACAAGTGGTCCAAGGAAAAGATCCTCACGGCCTACCTCAACACGATCTACTTCGGCAACGGCGCCTACGGGATCGAGTCCGCCGCGCAGACCTACTTCGGCAAAGACGTCAACCACCTCGGCTGCGGCGAGCCCTCCCAGGAGCTCTGCGTGCAGCAGCTGCAGCCGTGGGAGGCCGCCCTGCTCGCCGGGATCATCCAATCGCCGACCGCCTATGACCCCGCCAACCACCCGATGGCCGCCCGCAAGCGACGCAACACCGTGCTGCTGCAGATGCTCGAGCAGGGCTACATCACCCGCAGCGTCTACCAGCAGAGCATCTCCCAGGCGCTGCCCGCCGACAAGGACATCCAGGTCCCCACCGAGCAGACCATCGAAGGAATCGACGCCGGCTACTTCACGAGCTGGGTGCAGCAGCAGATCATCGAACGCTACGGCGCCCCCCGCGCCTTCGACGGCGGCCTGAAGATCAAGACGACACTCGACATCGACCTGCAGCACGCCGCCGAACACGCCGTCAACGCCTACCTCGAAAGCCCCGAAGGCCCGACCGCCTCGCTCGTCGCGATCGAAAACTCCACCGGCGAGGTACGCGCGATGGTCGGCGGGCGCGACTACTCGACCACGCCCTTTAACCTCGCCACCAACGGCCAGCGCCAGCCCGGCTCCTCGTTCAAGGCCTTCGACCTCGCCGCCGCGCTGCAGGACGGCGTCTCCCCCGACTCTACGTGGACCTCCAAGCAGAAGGAATTCATCGTCCCCGGCACCCATGGCCAGGAAAAATTCATCGTGCACAACGACGAAGGCAACTACACCGGCTCGAACACGCTGACCGGCGCCACTGCCTTCTCTGACAACTCGATCTACGCCGAAGTCGGCCTCAAAGTCGGCACCAAACGGATCGCCAAGCTCGCCCACCGCATGGGCATCACGACGCCGCTCTCGACCAACCCAGCGATGACGATCGGCGGGCTCACCGTCGGCGTCACACCGATCGACATGGCCCACGCCTATGAGACGCTCGCCCACGGCGGGCGGCGCGTCAGCGGCACGCTCGCCGAGCACGGCCAGCCTGTCGCCATCCAGGAAGTCGACGCCGGCTCGCACGTGCTGCCCGACGGTAACCACAAGGACGTGAACCACGTGCGCAGCAAAGCCGTGCTGCCGCAGAGCATCGCCGAAACGGAGACCTCGATGCTCGAGACCGTCGTGCAGTACGGCACCGGCAAGGCCGCCGCGATCGGCCAGTTCGCCGCCGGCAAGACCGGCACCACCTCCAATTACGGCGACGCCTGGTTCGTCGGCTGGGACTCCAAGTACACCGTCGCCGTGTGGGTCGGCTACCCGGACAAGCTGATCCCTATGACCACGAGCTTCAACGGCGGGCCCGTGCTCGGCGGCACCTTTCCTGCATTGATCTGGCACGACTTCATGACCGCCGCGCTTGGAATCGACAAGACGCGCACCGAACACGCCGCCCAGGTCGCGCTTGAAAAGAAGGAAGGCAAGAAGGTCAAGAGCCGAGCCGGCGAAGGCGAAGGAGAAGGCTCGAGTGAATCCTCGGCCCCGCTGCCCACGGAAGGCGGCTCATCGTCCGGCTCCGGCGGGGCGAGCAAAGGCGGCGGCAAATCGTCCGGCCCCAGCGCGGCACCCGAAGCGGGCGGCGGCAACGAAAAAGTAGCGCCCGAACAGGCCCCCGCGCCGGCGGCGCCGCAGGCGGAAAGCCCCGCGCCTAGCTCGTCTGTGCCACCCGAATCCTCCGCCCCCCCCTCACCGACCGGCGGCGTCAGCCCCGGCGGCTAGCGCACGGCAAGCGCCAGCAACATTTGCAGCGATGCCTATGTGCTCCAGCCACAGCATCCCCGCCCATCTCCTGCGGCCGACCGGCTCGACCGGGTGGTGAACTCTCTCAGGCAGCGGCATTTGGAAACACGACGAAACTCTCCGCCCGACATTCGGCCGGTCGCTCCGGGCCTTTCTAATCTTTCCGATCCCGAGCCATCGACCCACCGAGGGTTCCGCGCCTGGTTTGGACGTATTGAGCCGTCCTGGGTTCCACGGAGACCGGTTTAGATGGTTCCCAACTTTGATCTCGTGGGTATGATTGACCCGGCCTTCGCAGCGTAGAGGTCCTCGATCTCTCGTGGTGGTCGATCGCCGAGCGCTTCGTGCAGACGCTCGTTGTTGAACCAGGCGACGTACTCAACGACGGCAAGCTCGAGCTGTGATCTGCTCGCCCAGACGCGGTCAGCGATCGGCTCGGTCTTGAAGGAGTCAACAAAGCTCTCCGCGACGGCGTTGTCGTAGGCGTCGCCGACCGATCCGATCGAGTGAAGCAGGCCGGCGTCGCCGAGCGTCTGCGTGTAGTGGATCGAGGTGTATTGGCTGCCGGCATCTGAGTGGTGAACGAGCGCGACGTCGGCGCCGGGCGCTCGCTGATGCAACGCCATGCGTAGCGCGTCGAGCGCCAGCGTCGTTCTCATGTGCGAGGCGAACTGCCAGCCGACGATCCGCCGGCCGTAGGCGTCGATCACGAAGCTGAAGAACACAAGGCCCTCCCAGCAGCGCAGGTAGGTGAAGTCGGCAAACCAGGTCTGATCCGGACGCGAGGCGCTGAACTCGCGCTGCACGAGGTCGGGGCTGCGCACGGCCTTCGGATCAGAGCGTGTCGTGCGCCACGGCTTGCCGCGGCGCTTGGCGCCCTGCAGGCCGTTCTCGCGCATCAGTCGCGCGACGCGGTCGCGGCCGACTGACTCGCCTGCTCTGAGCAGCGCCTTCCACATCCGCCGCGAGCCATAGGCGAGGTAGTTGGCCTCGTGCAGCTCTTCGATCTTCACGAGCAGGCGCTCGTCCTCGATCGCTCTGGCCGAGCGCCGGCCTGAGGCACGCTCGTAGTAAGCAGACGCCGACACGCCCAGGGTGCTGCAGATCGGCTCGACCCCGAAGCGCTCGCGGTGCTGCTCGATGAACGCGCTCACTTCGGCCGGTGTGGATCGAGCTCGCCCGCGAAAAACACCGAGGCGGACTTGAGGATCTCGTTGGTGCGACGCAGCTGGGCAACCTCGCGTCGCAGGGCTTTGATCTCCTCGCGCTCCCGGCTAGTGAGGACGTCCTTGCGCTTGCCCTCGTCAGCTTCGGTGCGGCGCACGTAGACGCGCAGCGTCTCGGCCGGCAGACCGAGGTCGCGTGCGACGTGCGCGATTGGGCGGCCGGACTCGAACACCAGCCGTGCTGCGCGTTCAAGCAGCTCCTCGGGGTACTTCCTCGCTCTGGGCATCTGCAGAGACTTCTCCTTTCGCCAGGCGAACGCTGGCGTCGAAGTCTCTGTCAAACCAGGATGGCTCAGCTGCGGCATACGCGCCGATGCGCGCGGCCGGCGCGGACTGGGCTCGCTTTCAGCGCCTGTTCGCACGTGCCTATCCGCACTCGAGGATGACCCTGGCGATGAAGATCGTGTTTGCAGAGCGCTGTGGCGGAGAGGATGCCCTGGCGACCTAGGAGGGTCCGACTACTCCGGCAAGCCCCTCCTAGCCTCCCACATTGTCAGCAGGCACGCAGTCGAGACGAATCACACGGCCGCTCGGCCGAGTGCAGCACCAGAGCCTCATGTCTCTCATGAGGCTCCGCATAAACATCGAGTCCTACCCACACGCCCGGTTTCTCGGCCCTCGGTGCTGGCTCTAATCGCTGCGTGCCCTTGACCGAGCACCCAACGAGGCGGACGCTTAGCCCTGACACGCCTTGACTGTCGGCTCATCAACGCTCGACGGTGCATTGGGCGGTCCGCTCAGTCAACTAAACAGGAGAGGATGGCATGCACACGCTCAAGCTCATCGGCGCATTGACGATCGTCGTGGCGCTCAGCGCCATCGTCGTCGTCGGCACGGCCACGGCTGCGGAGACACCATGGCAGTGGTTACCGGGGTCCGTTGGGGAAACGTTTAGCGGTAAAAGCGGCACGATTGAATTACAACAAAAAGGTGGCGGAACCTTCGACTGCACCAGTGCGACGATCTTATTAACTGATGAAGCTAAAAAAGTAAGCAGCGAACTCACCGAAGGTACGGAAAGCAAAGATGCCAAAGGTGCCTTATTGGTTGTGCACATAACCGGATGCAGGGCAGGCGGCCTGGGTCTCAACTCTGACGGAGACCCAAAAGAAACTATCTTAGCTCACTACGAGATCAAAGGCTGCATGATCAACAGAGCGGAAACAAGGTTCGGTTGGTTATTCAAACTGTTACCTATTCATGGTGAAGTGCCAGTGGTGAAACAGTTATTTACTATGGAAGGCGCGTTTGTGGCTGAAATCAGACCGACAGCAACCAAATTAGTCTTTACGCTAGTCATCGGACAAAAAGAAGGCAAACAGGCGATCGAAAAATGCGAAGGCGGCGAAGCAGAGACGCTGAAAGTAAAATTAGGTACCGGGACAAGTTTACAATTAGGCATGCGCGCCGTCGGTCCCGAAATCATCTTCGACATGACCAAAGACAAAGAAGGCGAGGAAATGATGGAAAAATGACGGGCTAGGACGCTCATAGTCCTCGCTGGTCAAAGGAGTCGCGCGGCCGGAGGGCTCAGGCCTTCCGGCGCGTTCTTAAGCTCCTGGCGACGCGACCTGATCCCCCGCCAGCCAGGCCCCGCCCGCGTCGTGGCCTGCATCGGCCCGCCCCCACCTCAATCCCGTCGTCGCCACCCCGTAGCACAGCGACCCAACAGCGCACCGGCAGGCCGACGACAACCTACCCCTTCCGACCCCCCCGCTTCCCCTTCTTCTTAGCCCCGAACTGCTTGCGCGCCTTGGCTTCACAGCTCGCCCGCTTGCCCTTGTTCTTCTTCTTGCGGCACTGCTTCAGCGCTTTGGCGAGCTTCTGCTTGTTGGTCAGGGGCGCTTTGCAGCCTGAGACCTTGATCGGTGTGGCCTGAGTGAGGACCGCGCCGTTTTGCGCGGTTAGTTCGGTGGGCATCGTCAGCTTGGACTTGCACAGATCAGCGTTGGCGGCAAGTGCCGAGTTCGGGCCCTGCGGCAGGTTTAGTTCAAAGCTGTTGAAGGGCACATCTGGCGTGGCCTTGAAGGTCGAGGTCGTGATCCCGTTCTTGATCTGCGTGGAGCCCACGAGATCGACGGTCACGCCGTAGCCTTTTAGGACGATCGTCAGGTCTGGGAAGGCTTCCCCGCCGTGGGAGACGAAGTAGGCGTTGCCTTCCAAGGGTTCGGGGATCGCCGGCGTGATCACCTTCGCTTTGCCGACGATCGAGGCCGCCGGACAGTTGGCCGGGCTCTGATCAAAGACGGCTGCCGTGCAGGCCTTCTGTAGCGTCGTCAGGCGGCTGGGCAGTTGCTTTGGCAGCGAGACTTTTGCTTTGGCGAGGTTTGCGTATGTGCCGAGCGGGGCGGTCGGGTAGGAGACTTTGACCTGCAGGCTCGCGCCGTTTGCTTTTGAGGTCTTGCCCGCCGTCGCTGCGCTGAATTTGGGCGCGAATTTGAGGCTCTGGCAGCTCGCGGCCTGGAAGGAGGAGGCAACGGTGGAGCTTTGGGAGAAGACGCTTCCCAGCGTGCTTGAGATCGACATCGTGTTGCAGCTGGTCGGGTTCAGCGTAAAGCCCGGACGGTCAATTGAGACGCGGATGTCGCGCACGTGGGTGACGATCCCGTCGATGATGTGCGGGATCGGTTCAGAGGCGGTCGGATCGACTGAGACCTGCACGGTGTGGGGGTCAAGGCGCAGGCCGAAGCGGATCACGACCGTGCCGAGGTCAAACGGGCCGACCACCGCCGAGGTGACGCTGACTAGCGAGAAGGGGTCGCCGTCATAGGGGCCTGCGAGGTAGATCTTGCCGGGGGTGTAGGCGAGCACGGCGCCGACGCCCGTGCCGACCTGCGAATGCCCGAGCAGGCTCGCCTGCGGACAGGAGGGGCTTGCTTCCTCTTGCGTGCCGCTCTTGCTGCGCGCCAGCACGATGTCCTGCTCGGGGCAGAAGGGGATCCCGGTGAGGATGCCCGTCAGGCCCGGTGGCAGATTGTTTGAGAAGGAGGTGATTTCCGATTCCCCGTCTCCCCTTGAGAGGCGCAGGTAGAAGGGGCTGAAGGCGCCTGCGAGGTTGTTGACCATGCCCGATTCGATCTGCGGGGAAAACGGCGGCACGCCCGCGGGGCAGGCGCTTGCGCCCGTGCCGCTTGTGATCTGAAAGGAGGAGGTGTCGGTCAGGGCATGTAGCGGTTCTGACCAGGGCGTGAGCAGCGCTTCGGTCGTGTAGGAGCCACACAGCGGCGGGGTGATCAGCGGCGCCTGCTGGCCTTCGCGGAAGTGGAAGTTGAAGTGATCGAAGGGCAGCTGCGGGTTGTTCAGGAAGCTCGTGGTGAGCCGACCGGTATTCGGATCGCGATCGACCTTGCCGGCGAGCTTGATCAGGATCCCCGTTTCGGGGTTCTTCGCGACGATGTAGAGAGCCACGAGCGTGCCTCCGGGATGGGCCGCTTCGGGGAAGGGGTTTTCATAGGGCTGGGCGATGAAGATCGAGCCATGGATCGCGCTGGAGAGAAGCGGCGTCGTGATTTCAACCGTACCGAGCTTGGAGTTGTTGGGACAGCCGGCGCCCGGCGGGGATTCGAGGCTCTCCGCGGCATAGCCGGCCTCTGAGCAGCCGCCGAGCCCGACGCCCGCGGAGGGGTTGATCGTGAGACCCTCTGGCAGCGCCACAGTCGTGTCCTTCAGCTCTGACTGCGCGTCGACTGTCGAGCTCGTCAGGCCTTCGTCGTCGAAGTTCAGGTTGAAGTCAAGCCCGCTCGGCGAGGAGGCGCTTTGCGAGGTAGGTTCGGCTGAGATGATCGGCGCGAAGGGCAGCTTGTTGCAGCCGGTCAAAGAGAGGTCTTTGCCGCTGTTATCGGCCAAGGCGTAGCTCACCGGTGAGAATTCAGCGCTCTTTGAGGGCGAGGACGGTGTGGCCCTAAACGGCCAGGAGTCGCCTTCCACGCTCGGGCGATAGGGGGCTTCGCAGTTGGTCGGCAGCGTGAGGAAGGCGTCTGGGTGGGCGTCGTGGGAGAGTTCGCATTCCTGGCCTGATTCTGCTGAATAGTGCCCTTCCAAGAGGCAGCCCCAGCCGCGCGATGCGTTGTGGCTGGGGTCGGTCGGCGCGCCCCAGAAGACGGTCGTGGCCGAGATGAAGCTGATCACCTGGGTGATGTCTTTGGTCGAGACGGTGACGCCGTAGTCTTCACCGGCGCCGCTGCGCACCGAGGTGTCGAGGATCACCGGGTTTCGCAGGACCTCAAAGCCAAAGCGCGCCGGCTCGCCGATCGCCGGGGTCAGGTTGAAGATCGGCACGGTGAAGGCGTCTTCTTTGCCCGGGGTGGTTGAGACCGTTGCGATCGCGACGCCGATCGCCGTGCTCGTCGGGCAGGAGTTGACCGCCCCCCCTTCTTTGACGCGCGCGAAGTCTTGGGCGGCGCACTGCGGTAGCGCCGTGGCGTTTCCGATCTGCCCGGGGGGCAGCTTGAAGTCCAGGTCGCGCGGCATCGCCGGCGGTCTGAAGGTTTCGGTGCTGTCGCTGTTGAAGGTCGTCGTCACGCCCAGCTGGTAGGGGTGGCTGCCTGCATGGGTGTCGGTTTCGCCGCCTTCCACTTCGGGCTGGAAGGTGAATTCGTTTAGGCCGAAGCCGGCTGGTGCGCTTGAGATCGTGATCGGGCGCTTGATCGTGCGCGTCTTTGTGCCGCCACCGCTCACGCTGGTTTCGTTCAGCGCGCCCGACTGCGCGCCTTCATCCTTGACTTTTAGGCGCATTTCCAGGTGTTCGTAGGGGATCAGGGAGCCGAGCACTTCACTTGCGCAGGAGACGCTCGACGCGGTGGTTTTGCAAATTTCAAGTTCTCCGAAGAAGCCTCCGGGACCAAGATCGAGCGATCCAAACGGGGGCGCGAAGAATTCCACGCCCTGCAGCGTCAGGCCCGCCGGCAGGTTGTCGCTGAAGGCATAGGGCGCGGAGGTGGCAGCGTTGCCGATGTTGATCGCCTGCACGATGATCGTGCCTTCGCCTCCCGGAGCTATATGCGCCGGAGTGGTTCTGGCCGTAACCCTGAACCAAGATGTTGTTGCCCAAGTGTTGCTGGTCCCAATTACTCCACTAAGCGTTAGAGCGAATAGACAAACCACGGAAAGCCGCTGCACGGCGTCTGTGAAGCGGCGTTTCATGCTGAGAACCCCCGACGGCACACAGGTATGCCCATATTCACATTTGTATTATCTGTCGGACTGCTGTAGCATTTATCAGAGCAAGCGACTCTCGTCACTCGACGTGAGTTCTGCCAGCTGAGCGAGGAGGCGGGTGCACATTTGCCTGTGCTCGGCGATAGATCAAATACATCGCGCCGAGGGCGAGCCTCGGCGCGGCCATGACCCATGCGTGAAAGGCATCGCCGATGATAGAGCCCGGAGAACCCACAGAGAATGGCATCACCCTCGCAGAGCTGGCGAGGATCCTTGAAAGCGAAAGCCGGCCTGCTGCGGTATATGCGCTGATGCGCGCGGCCGGTGCGGACTGGGCTCGCTTTCAACGCTTGTTCGCTCGTGCCTATCCGCGCTCGAGGATGACCCTGGCGATGAAGATTGTCTTTGCAGAGCGCGGTGGCGGGGAGGATGCTCTGGCGGCCTAGGGGGCTTTGCGCGGCGGTGCTCGCCGGTGAGGGTGGGGCGCTCTCTTTGGGGGCCTTTCCCTCTTCGAGGGCCTTGCGTGGCGTTCTTGAGGGGTGGAGCTCGCGCCTCATGATCTGCGTGCGCCTCATGATCTTGGCCTCCCCTTCGCGGCGCCCTTTGCGCCGTGGCCGGCCTTCTTGACCTGCTTGTGGGCCTTTGCGGGCTTTGCGCCGTAGCGCTTTTTGGCTTGTCGACGGCAGGCAGCTCGTTTGGACTTCGGCTTTTTCTTGCACGCTGCAAGGGCGCGTGCGAGTAGCTGTGCCTTCGTCGGTTTGGCTACCGGTTTTGGTTTCGGCGCGCTCGCCGGGGCGGCGGGAGGCGGGTTTTCGGGCCCTTTGTATGTAAGCGAGCCCGGTGTTTTGTCAGTCGGCGGTGAGCTCGGGGACTGACAGGCATCGCCCTGGCAGGCCGGCGAGGGCGCGGGCGGCGGTGGCGGACAGGGCGAGGAGGCACTGCAGGCGTGTGCGTCATAGACGTCAAAGGCGCTGTCAACGTCAAGCGGGCTAAGGCGCGAGGCCGTCAAGAAGAAGGCCTCATCGCCCGATTCAGAGGCATCGAGTAGCGCTGATTCTTCCTTTGAGGTGCCCGATGAGAGCAGGCTCGTGCAGCCGGCGGAGGCCGGCGAGAAGGTACTGCTCGAGGCGGTGCAGCTCCCGACCCCGGCGGGCTCGTACTGGTAGACGTCCTCGACGCCGTTTACGTCTTGGGGGACCAGGGCGTCGGCGGAGTTAAAGAAAGTGCGCCCGGAGTCTGCGAGGTAGCGGGGCTGGTGTGGGGCAACAGGTACCGCGCCGGCACTTACCAGTACCCAAGCCGGGACCGAGCCCGCCAGCCACCGTTCGCGCCAGCTGCGCGGCTGATCGACTGTCAGGCCTGGGAACGTTTCCCTTGGCGGATCAAAGATGCCTTGTGGCCGCGCCCCGCTCGGGTCACAGGAGACGCAGCTGAGCTTGCCGCTCTGCGCGTCAAACAGGAATACCTCCTCATCGGGCTGGCCGCTACTCGCGTCACGGTTGTCATATCCCGTCAGGCTGCGCTGGGACATGAATGTGAAGTAGCGCCCGTTTGGTGAGCTGCGGGCGGTGAGTCTTCCTAGATTGGTTCCATCACTCGCCCAATCCGGGCCATCGTGGCTCGACAGCACCGCCACCAGGCTGACCTCGTGCGTGTTCGTGTCGTACTCATAAAGGTTGCACATGCTCGTGCCTTCGCTTTCGCAGTCCCCCGGCGCGGCATGTTCGCCTTGTGCGTTTGGCGTGTTCGTGAGCACGCCGTTTGCCGCGAAGTACACCCGGTTGCCCGATCCGCCGGCCGTCACCTCTCCCCGCACGTTCGCCGCCTCACCCGGCGTGGGGTTGACGCTCAAGTCAGACAGCGCACACGACAGCTGCCCGTCGTTCACCTCCACTTCGCACATGTACAGGTCGGGCTCATTTGGTTCGGCCGTCGCGTCTGCCGTCAGCTGCGATTCGTCGGTGAAGAAGATCCGCGAACCGTCGCTGTTTGCGATCTGGAATTCCGGGCGGCCGGGCCCGCCCGCCGCGCCAGGCTGACGCTCGTCCATCTGAAGGGTTTGCGACAGGGCTACGTCGCGTAGGTAGAGGTGGCCTTCGCCGCCAGTCGTTTCGAACACAACCCGGCCTCCGTCGCCTGAGATCGCCCCGCGCATGTTCAGGTCGCCCTGGCCCACCCCCACGGCGTGGCCCGCTTCCGAGGTCGGCTCGGCTGCCGGGCCCGGCAGCACACTGATGAGCGTGAGCTTTCCATTCGCGAGCTCATACAGGTTCGGTGCTCCGACAGGTGCAAACCCAGGCGCGAACCCAGGCGCGAGCACCTGCGGTGACTCGAGCACGATGTGGCTGAGGTCTGGTGTCGCGGTGCGGAATTCGGCCCCGCCGCCCCACTGGCCGTTGCCCGGCGTCGCTTCAAAGCCCCCAAATTTCGTCCCCGCCGGCACGTTCGCGGCATTCACGAGCGCTACGAATGCACCGTCGGCTTCGCGCTGGTAAGGGGTGCGTTCGGTGTTCGCGGGGTTTTCCGGCTGTAGGCGCGTTACGCCCTCGGGTTCAACGACGCTCGAGGAGAGGTCTTCGGCAAAGAACTTGTACTCCGAGGAGAAGCCGGCGCGGATGATCGAGATTTCTTCGTGGGGCGTTGAGATGTCCTCTGTCGACCAGCCTGTGGTGCCGCGCGTTGAGAGCAGCTGGCTGTCGTGCGGGCTTCTGACCCCTTGCGATTCGCCACTGATCGGACCGAGGGCGACATAGGCCATCCCACCACCGCCTGCGGCAGCCTGGATCAGGCCTCCTTCTTCAGTCAGCGATTCAAGCGGCGAGCCGTGCTTGTTTGGCGGGGAGACCAGTTCCCAGGTCCTCCCATCGGCGAGGATCGAGGAGGGGCCCTGGGTTGTGAAGCTGTGGTCGGTGCCGATCACAGTGCCCAGCGTGTTGTGGGCGATCACACGGTAGTGGTAGGTGGTCGAGGGCAGCAGTTCTTGGACGAGCTCAGAGACCGTCGTATCGCTCGTTGAATCACCCACGCTGCCGTCGGGGATCGGCACGCTCGTGCCGTATGCGCTGCTCGTTCCGTATTCAAAGCGGTATTCGCTTGCCAGCCCGTGCGGGTTCAGTTCGGCTTCTAGGCGCGCGCTCGTGGCGTCGAGTTCTGAGACCGAGGTGTCATCGATCGAGATCGCCGGCAGCGTCGTGAAGCTCTGGTCTGCCCCGAAGGCGACTTCTTTGGCGGCGTTTTCGGCCACGACGCGGAAGTGGTAGGTAGTTTCTGGCGAGAGCCCCGTGATCGCGGCGCTCGCGGGCTGATCTTCAAAGGGTTCGCCTTCAAGCGGGGTCGGCGCCGTCGATTGGCCGTATGCAGTAGTGGCGCCGTATTCGAAGTGGTAGCTGGTCGCTTCCGGGCCCTCGGGATTGATGCTCGCGCCGAGCGTGGCGCTCGTCGTCCCAACTTCACTTGAGGACTCGCTTTCAAGGAGCACGAGCGGGCCGGGCGGCGGTGGCGTGACGATCCGCACGGTGCCTTCGTTCAGCACGTAGATCGCTTTTATGTGTTCGCTGTAGGCGATGCCGCGCTGGCCGTTCTGTGCCTGTTCTCCTGCGTCAAAGCTCGCCAACTGTTCGCCTTCGGCGTTGAAGGCGAGCAGGTGATGGCGTGCTTGCAGGTCGTTGACAAACAGCTCATCAGCCGGGCCGATCGTGATCGAGAGCCCTTCGCCAAAGCCCGCTTCATCGCGTGGGCTGCCCAGTTCGCTGCCGCTCGCGTCATACTTGTGCACGCCACCGGGGATGGGTTCTTCGCCCTGCAGGCCGCCCTTCAGGTAGATGTTTTTCGTCGAGTCAAGCGCGAGGTTCTGAATCCGCCCGACTTCGGTGAAGAGCACTTCGCTTTCCGGCGCCCCTTCATCGCTGAAGCGCTGCACGCGGTTGCGATCGCCGACATAGACGGTGCCGGTTGCATCATCGACCGCGATCGCGCGACCGCCCAGCGCTTCGAATTCGCCGGGACCCGCCGGGCTCGTGGCTTCGACTCCGCCCACGCAGAATTCGGCTTCGCTTGCCGGGCAGATGTTGCCTTTGGTGCTCGAGTTGACTTCGCGCCCAAAGCTCGTCAGGAAGTTTCCTTCCGGGTCGAACTTCTGCACGCGTGCGTTGTTGCCAGCGTCGATCACATACACATCGCCATGGGAGAGGCTCAGTGGGTCGTTATCAACAGCGATCCCCTGCGCGGAGCTGAACTCGCCCGCACCAGGGCCTTCAAGGCCTTTGAAGCATTTCGTCGTCGTCGTGCAGGTCTGCAGTGCTTCGGTTTCTCCGTCGATTACGCCCCATCCCCACGCCAGCAGGAATTCGCCTTCTGCGCTGAACTTGTCGATTCGGTTGTTGTCTCGATCGGAGACGTATACGTCGCCGGTTTCCTCTTCCACCGCGATGCCCTGGGGAGCGCCTGAGATCTGCCCAGCGCGCGCGCCCCTGGTTGCAAAACTGGAGGGAAGAGCTTGTGCAGCGATTGGCTCTGCGATACAGCTGCCTGCGAGTCCAAGCACACATAGGCTCAGAACCTGAAGCGCGCGTCGGCGCCGCCACGATCTCGCTTCTCTGCCTGACACCTCTCCGGTACCCCCTCACCCTGCTGCATTGCACGTCGTCGCCCATCGGCACTGCTCCTGACTTGATCGAACATAAGCCCAGGTGATTTGCGCGCACAACCGGCGTCTCTCACTGACACGTGGCCGATTACGCGCTCCGCACGCCTAGGCGTCCAATTATCGGACTTCGGAACTCATCCACGCCCCGAGCCGCCACTTCCCGCCCCTTGACCGATGCTCAAGCCCGCGGGAATACTCGCGTCGAGCTCGTCCTGTGAAGGACAACGCTCACGTGGGCTGATCGGCTCGGCCATCGCCATCGCAGTGCGGCGTGTGTGCGGGCCTCGGCTCCTACCTACCAAAGCAATGATCAAAGGAGTAGTGCTCAATGCGTATTTTCAAGCTAGCCGGCGCGCTCGTGCTGGTGCTGGCATTCAGCGCCGTCGCCGTCGCTACGTCTGCGGCGGAGACGCCGTGGCAGTGGTTACCGGGGTCTGTTGGGGAAACGTTTACGGGTAAAAGCGGGGTGGCGAAGCTGCAGCAGAAAGGCGGCGCCACCATCGAATGCACGTCCTCCACGGTCTTATTAACCGACGAAAAAACCAAAACAAGCAGCGAACTCACCGAAGGCACCGAAGGTAAAGACGCCAAAGGCGCCTTAGCCATTATTCACTTTAGCGGCTGTAAAACTCTCGGTACCGGTACTAACTCCGACGGCGACGAAAAAGAAATTATCTTAGTCCACGTCGAGCTCAAAAACTGCATGATCAACAAAGCCGCCAAAACGTTCGGCGTGTTATTTAAACTGTTACCAGTGCACCTCGAAGTGCCGCTCGTCAAACAGTTAATCAATGTTGAAGGCTCATTTGTCGCCGAAATCAAATCCGTGACGAAATTACAGTACACGCTCGTAATCACACAAAAAGAAGGTGCACAAACTATCGAAAAATGCGAAGGCGGCGAAAAAGAGACGCTGCTATCTAGCGTCAACGAGGGTGCATTCATACAATCCGGTGAGAATGCCGAAAAAGGTGAACTCCTCTTCGACATGACCAAAGACAAAGAAGGCGAGGAAATGATGGAAAAATGATGGGCTAGGCCTGTCGTTTTTGTTCTTAGACGTAGTAGGCGCGCCGGAGTTAGCTCCGGCGCGCCTCTTTCTCAGTCTACTTTCCATTCTCTTCAGCCGGTGCTCGACTGCCTCTACTCATCGCTCGTGCGTAGCCGCCGCGCATCTCGCATCGCCATGAGAGCCGAGCGCTCGAGCGCCACAACCACTGTCTCCCATTCAGTTGCCGCATAAACGCGGCGTCCCACCCCCACACCTGGTTTCTCGGCGTTCGGTGCTGGTCCAAACCGCTGTCGCGTTCTTGACCGGTCACCCGGCTAGGCGGACGCTAGGCCCTGACGCGCGCCAGTCCCGGCTCAGCACACGCTGTGGTGGGCTCGAGGCGTGATCTAGTCAGCCCAACAAAACAGGAGAGATGACATGCACACCCACAAGCTCATCGGCGCTTTGGCGATCGCCCTAGCGCTCAGCGTCATCGGCATCAGCACGGCCTCGGCCGCAGAGACCCCGTGGCAATGGTTACCGGGGTCCGTTGGGGAAACCTTCACCGGTAAAAGTGGCCCGATTACATTTCAGCAGAAAGGTGGGGCCTCTATCAGCTGCACCAGCGCGACGATCTTATTAACGGATGGAGCCTTAAAAGTGAGCAGTGAACTCACGGAAGGCACAGAAGGTAAAGACGCTAAAGGCGCCTTATTGATAATTCACTTAGCCGGGTGCAAAACACTCGGAACCGGGATGAACTCGGACGGTGACGAAAAAGAAACCGTCTTAGCGCACTACGAGATCAAAAACTGCATCACTAACAAAGCAGCGAAAACATTCGGATTGTTATTCAAACTCTTACCGCTTCATCTAGAAATCCCGCTTGTGAAACAGTTATTAAACGTCGAAGGCTCCTTTGTGGCGGAAATCAAAGCGGTTACGAAATTACAGTACACGCTCGTCATAGAACAAAAAGAAGGCGCCCAAAAAATTGAAAAATGCGAAGGCGGCGAAGTGGAGACGCTCAAATCAAAACTTGGAAACGAAGCGAATCGTCAGACCGGCGTCGCGGCCGAAAAAGGCGAAATCACCTTCGACATGACCAAAGACAAAGAAGGCGAGGAAATGATGGAAAAATGATGGGCTGAGGTAGGCTCAGCGCCATCATCGAGGTGATGAAAGGCCGGAGCGGCTTACCACCCCTCCGGCCTTTGTCTATCTGGATCTAGCCGTGGGGCCAGGCGTCCGACCCCTGCACCTGGCCTTTGGCCTCAACCGCCCCCTAGCCCCCTAGTGCTTCCCGCCCTTCGCCTTCACCTCCCCCCACACCTCTTGCGAGCCTGCCGTTCGCAACCAGCCCGCTTGTTACCTTTCTTCTTGTGGCACTGCCTCAGCGCTTTGGCGAGCTTTGAGCCATCCTGGGTTTGAGGGAGACTTCGACGCCAGCGTTCGCCTGGCGAAAGGAGAAGTTACTGCAGATGCCCAGAGCGAGGAAGTACCCCGAGGAGCTGCTTGAGCGCGCAGCACGGCTGGTGTTCGAGTCCGGCCGCCCAATCGCGCACGTCGCACGCGACCTCGGTCTGCCGGCCGAGACGCTGCGCGTCTACGTGCGCCGCACCGAAGCTGACGAGGGCAAGCGCAAGGACGTCCTCACGCAGACGAGCGTCTGCACGAAGCGCTCGGCGATCGACCACCACGAGAGATCGAGGACCTCTACGCTGCGAAGGCCGGGTCAATCACACCCACGAGATCAAAGTTGGGAACCATCTAAACCGGTCTCCGTGGAACCCAGGACGGCTCAATCAGGCGATCGTCGAATTATCGGGGTGCAAGATCATTGGTCTTTCCGCCAACTCCTTAGGGAGCGCTAAAGGGATTATCTTGGAGGGGCTCCATCTCCACAACTGTGTCATCACGTTAAGCCCAATGGTGTTCGGCGTCTTAATCGAAGTCCAATCCCTGACAGTTGAAATGCCGACTGCCGGTCTTACGGCCCAAATCTCCGGCAGCTTTGTCGCCCCAATCAAAAAAACCAAAGCAAACGGCTACTTAACCAAACCGATCGGCCGGCGAGGAAGCCTCAACATTGGTCGAATTCGATAAGCAAAAGACGCTGAAGAGTAAATCATGCTCTAGCCATCACTTCCTGAGAGGCCAAAGTCCGGGTCGTGTTGGATCTGGGACTACATGGCTCGGTAGAGGCGCCGTAACGAACCGGGGGCTCGCCGACGGCTCCTCACCGCTTCAAAGATCGGCGCAAACCAGGCCCCGCGCGGGTAACCTTGCTATGGGCGTCCAAGAGGGTAGGCGCCGGCCGGGAACCAACCGTCCATACAGGGGCCGACGCACCGGTCTTGATCGCGCGTCACCTGGAAGCGTGGACGCTGACCGTCCCCCCTTTAGCCGAACCCGCCCGCAGATGCAACAGGCCCTACTCACAACTCGGCGTAAGCGTGGCAATCGCGTCTTCAAACGACTGGGCATAACTTGCCCAGTCCGGTGAGGGCGCCGCGCCGCGGGCGGCGTAGCCGGTGTCGCAGCTCATCAAGAAGGTGTTGACCGAGTGCACGCCGTGTACTTCATACTCCCAGCGCCACGCATCGCCGGCCGGTAGCTGGACCGCGTTGAAGCCGAGCTCTCGATAGCTCGTCACATGGTCGAACAGCTTGCTGACTCCTTCGGCGCCTTCCTGTGCGGTGCCGGTGAATCCAGGGGTGTGATCGACCAGGAAAATGACCTTCGGTTCTCCCGCCAGATGCCATCGTGTCTCGATGTAGCCCGGCTTCTGCACCTCGTGGTGATCGAGGATCCAGTTGCCGCTTGGACGTTGGATTGTGAAGTCATCGCCGCGCATCGGCGACGCGAGGTCTGTCGCCGCTGCAGATGTTGCACTGTCCGATTCCGACGATTCACCCTGATCGCTTGTCGAGCCAGTTTCGCCACTGCTCGAGCCACTTTCGTCGGCTTCGCTCGTGCTGGTTTCATCCCCAGTTTCGCTCGTGCTGGTTTCGTCGCCCGTTTCGTCAGCTCCGCCTTCCCCCCCAGCTCCGCTCGTATCACCTTCCCCCCCAGCTTCGCCTGTGCTGGTTTCATCAGCGCCTGCGGAGCGATTCGAGCTCGTTTCACTCGGCGCCGGGCTGCTCGAGGCGACATTTTCTGTGGCGGCGAGCGCCGGCTGGCCGCCACCAGCGGAGGAGGCCAGCGCGATCACCGCGGCAAGCAAGGCGATTGCGCCGAGCGCGGTGACCAGCCCGGCGTTGCGCGCGCGCACGCGGGCAGTCGGGGCAGGAAAGTCTGCGGCTGTAGCGCTCAACTGCTGGGCGGTGTGGGTCGCGGTGGCGGCCTGCGCGGAGGGGTGCACGTTTCGCCGCGCGAGGATCCACAGCAACGGCGCGAGCGCGCCGCGCGGAGTAAAGGGCGACTTGTTAGTGGGGTCAGGCATCCGCCCAAGCGCGCTCAGCGAGAACCAGCCCACGTGCTTGAACTCTTGTTCGATCGAGCGGACCAGGTTCCCCGCCCCGTTGCCCTGGAGCCAGACGCGCTCTGCGGCGCCCGGCTCCCCGGCCACGGCGAGCGCGTCGATCTCCTGTTGCACGCCAAACGCATCGCTCTTGGCGATCACGACCGCGAGCGGCATCTCCCGCGTCTGCGCGCCAGCCTCCTTCAACGTCGCGAGCAGCCGCTCATAGACACGCATCGGGTCCTCGCTGGAGGGCAGCACCCGAGACGCGTCGGCCGCCAGCTCCTGTGCGCGGTCATCGGCGACGTGCTGGATCGAGAACGGGTCCACCAGCAGCACAATCCCGGCCGAGCGCGCGAGAAAGCGAAGGCCACGAACCTTGTCCTCGGCGCCGTAGACCTCGCCTGCGAGGTCGTAGGCATAAAGCGCGCGCGAGCGCCCGGAGCCCTGTATCTCAGCGACCAGCGCCGGGCGCTGCTCATCGACCGTCTTCTCCGGCGCCACCCCTGTGTGCATTGCGTCCACCAGTCGTGAGTACGCGTCGCGGCTCTCGCTGAGCGGCTCGATATAGACCCCGGCATCAGGCGATTCGAGCTCGACCAGGGCGCCGGCCAGGAACGTCAACTTGCCCGCCGAGGGCCCACCGACGATCGCGATCGGCAGGTTCTCGGCAAAGCCCAGGAATCCGGACATCGGATGCCCCGCCGGGCATTGCTGGGGTACGCGCTGGCGACCGCCGATGACCGTCGTCGGCAAGGCCGTCTGCTTGCACTTGCACTCGCGCCTGAAGATCCCCCACCGGCCCGGCACCAGACGATGATGCTCGGCACCGCAGGCCGGGCACACATAGACCGGCAAAGCGAAGCGTTCATGATCGGTCGGGCATTCATAGGAGGCACGGCGAACCCGCCGCCGCACAGCATCGGCAGCCCGCAGCACCCAGATCAACACCCACGAAACGCCGGCGACGACCCCGACCACCACCGCCACGAGGATCCCGCACACCGCGCCCAGCGCGCCGGCGAACAGCGTCCCCACATAGCCGCCCACGACCGCGCCCGCGGCGACCGGCCAAGTGGCGCCTTTCTGATATTTCGTCGACCAGCTTGAGATCTGTCCCCGCGTCGCGCCGAGGATCCCCGCCGCGTGCTCCAGTGCGTGGCGGAAGTCGGCGAAGACCTGGCCGAGCACATAGATCTCAAAGGCCGGCTCGGGATCGCGCGGTGAGCGCCTTTCACCGCCACGCGAGAGGACCGAGGCCTTGAAGTCGCTCGTGAACGCGCCAAGCCCTTCGGCGAACGCCCACAAGGTCGTGCCCGCCATCGCCGTGGCGAGCACGACTGCGGCGGCGAACAGGGCCAGCGCCGCGACGAAGGCGAACGCCAGCGCGCCGAGTAGGAAGACGATTAGTTCATCCATGAGGGGGTCTCCTTCTGGCGAGGTGGGAAGGGCAGTTGACTCTGCTCGACCGAACGCCCACTGGTGTGAATGTCATTTCGCGAGGCCCGCTTTGAGCTGGTCGATCTCATCGCCGGCCTGCCGCACGCGCTCTACGCTGAGGCCGCCGCTGCGGAGCTCAACGTTGAGCTTCCCGTACGCTTCCTCGGCAGCACCTTCGTTCTGGGCATAGAGCAGCAGGTCCAATCCGGCGCCGAGCGCGCGTGATGCCGGATGTTCGAGCCCGGCAACGGCGCCCGCCTGCAGATCATCGCTGATCGTGACTGCGTGAACGCCGGCGCGGCCCAGCTCAGAGCGATAGATCTCAGAGGAGTCAAGCGCCGGCGTTTCGGTGCGCGTGAGCGCCGGGTAGGAGGCGCTTGAGATCATCACGAGCGCCCTGGGGCCATGACCGCAGAGGCGGTAGGCCGAGTAGTTGCTACGCAGCACACGTGCCGAGCTTCCGATGCTTACAGGCCCGAGGTCGGTACTACTAGATGCCGCTCCCAGGCCCGGGAAGTGCTTGAGCGTGTAGTCGATCCCGGCCTCGCCAAGGCCGTGCGCGAATGCGCAGGCATGCTCCGCGACCAGTCGCGGCGAGGCGCCGAACGAGCGCGCCCCCAGGAACGAGCTAGACAGCTGCTCGACATCGGCCACCGGGGCAAGGTCAACGTTGACGCCGATGCTCTTCAAGGCACGACCGGCGGCAACCCCTTCACTGTGCGCGGTTTGCGTGCTCGTCATTTCCCGCGGTGCGAGCCTCGGCGGAGCGCCAGCGAGACGGCGAACTTCGCCACCCTCCTGGTCGGTCATGACCAACAGCGGCCAGGTACCCGCGGCGCGGGCTGCACGCTGGAGCTGGCCGATCGCGCCTGCCGCCTTAGTCGAGCCGGCCGCAAAGTTTTCAGAGAACAGGATCACGCCGCCGAGCCGGCCCGCACGAACACGCGCGAGCAGCGCCGGGCTGGGCGCAGTCCCGCTCATGCGCGAGATGATCGTCTCCCCCAGCGCCCGCCCGAGTCCCCTGCTCGACGTGCTCGCTGCATGCTCTGAGCTCGCTCCTCTGAGCGCGGCGGGTGCGCGAGACCGTGCGGCGGTGCTCGACGAGCCGACAGCGGCTGCGCTCGTGGACGATGACCGGCCGCCGAAACCGATTTTGACTACCGCCACGAGCACCAGCACGGCGCCAATCAGCACCGCGGGCAGGAACACGCGGCGTGGCGCAACATAGAAGCGCTCCCCGCCCGCGCCCGCGCGCGGGGAGGTCGCGCGACGAGCGCGCCTGCGGGCATCTCGCGAGCCCTTCATCGTGTGAGCAAGCGGCCCGTGATCCTCTGACGGGTGCTCATGGGTGACAGTTGCGATCGCCGGCGGGCTCGACGATCGCGGAGAAGCCGTTGCCTTTTGGTTCATAGCGCCACGCGCCACTCTCAGAGACGAGCTCGGCGACACCTTCGAAGCGTCGGCATTGGGTGTCGCTTCCTTCGCTTGGATTGCGGTCGCGCGCGTAGAACTCAACATGCACGCGCGCCGTCGATCCGGCATAAGAGGCGCTGCCGACATCGACGATGTTGATCATCGGATGGGCCGTGCCGCGAGTCCGCTCCCAGCTTGGATTTTCGGCGCGATAGGAGCTCGACATCAGCGAGAATGCGCTGTTGTAGTTGCCGTCGTTGAGGTCTTCGAGATGGCGACGCATTGTGCTCCCTGGCCCATGCCCGGCTGGATGCGTTTGTTTTCCCCCACCATCCCCCGCTCCGCCTTCCCCCCCAGCTCCGCTCGTATCACCTTCCCCCCCAGCTTCGCCTGTGCTGGTTTCATCAGCGCCTGCGGAGCGATTCGAGCTCGTTTCACTCGGCGCCGGGCTGCTCGAGGCGACATTTTCTGTGGCGGCGAGCGCCGGCTGGCCGCCACCAGCGGAGGAGGCCAGCGCGATCACCGCGGCAAGCAAGGCGATTGCGCCGAGCGCGGTGACCAGCCCGGCGTTGCGCGCGCGCACGCGGGCAGTCGGGGCAGGAAAGTCTGCGGCTGTAGCGCTCAACTGCTGGGCGGTGTGGGTCGCGGTGGCGGCCTGCGCGGAGGGGTGCACGTTTCGCCGCGCGAGGATCCACAGCAACGGCGCGAGCGCGCCGCGCGGAGTAAAGGGCGACTTGTTAGTGGGGTCAGGCATCCGCCCAAGCGCGCTCAGCGAGAACCAGCCCACGTGCTTGAACTCTTGTTCGATCGAGCGGACCAGGTTCCCCGCCCCGTTGCCCTGGAGCCAGACGCGCTCTGCGGCGCCCGGCTCCCCGGCCACGGCGAGCGCGTCGATCTCCTGTTGCACGCCAAACGCATCGCTCTTGGCGATCACGACCGCGAGCGGCATCTCCCGCGTCTGCGCGCCAGCCTCCTTCAACGTCGCGAGCAGCCGCTCATAGACACGCATCGGGTCCTCGCTGGAGGGCAGCACCCGAGACGCGTCGGCCGCCAGCTCCTGTGCGCGGTCATCGGCGACGTGCTGGATCGAGAACGGGTCCACCAGCAGCACAATCCCGGCCGAGCGCGCGAGAAAGCGAAGGCCACGAACCTTGTCCTCGGCGCCGTAGACCTCGCCTGCGAGGTCGTAGGCATAAAGCGCGCGCGAGCGCCCGGAGCCCTGTATCTCAGCGACCAGCGCCGGGCGCTGCTCATCGACCGTCTTCTCCGGCGCCACCCCTGTGTGCATTGCGTCCACCAGTCGTGAGTACGCGTCGCGGCTCTCGCTGAGCGGCTCGATATAGACCCCGGCATCAGGCGATTCGAGCTCGACCAGGGCGCCGGCCAGGAACGTCAACTTGCCCGCCGAGGGCCCACCGACGATCGCGATCGGCAGGTTCTCGGCAAAGCCCAGGAATCCGGACATCGGATGCCCCGCCGGGCATTGCTGGGGTACGCGCTGGCGACCGCCGATGACCGTCGTCGGCAAGGCCGTCTGCTTGCACTTGCACTCGCGCCTGAAGATCCCCCACCGGCCCGGCACCAGACGATGATGCTCGGCACCGCAGGCCGGGCACACATAGACCGGCAAAGCGAAGCGTTCATGATCGGTCGGGCATTCATAGGAGGCACGGCGAACCCGCCGCCGCACAGCATCGGCAGCCCGCAGCACCCAGATCAACACCCACGAAACGCCGGCGACGACCCCGACCACCACCGCCACGAGGATCCCGCACACCGCGCCCAGCGCGCCGGCGAACAGCGTCCCCACATAGCCGCCCACGACCGCGCCCGCGGCGACCGGCCAAGTGGCGCCTTTCTGATATTTCGTCAACCAGCTTGAGATCTGTCCCCGCGTCGCGCCGAGGATCCCCGCCGCGTGCTCCAGTGCGTGGCGGAAGTCGGCGAAGACCTGGCCGAGCACATAGATCTCAAAGGCCGGCTCGGGATCGCGCGGTGAGCGCCTTTCACCGCCACGCGAGAGGACCGAGGCCTTGAAGTCGCTCGTGAACGCGCCAAGCCCTTCGGCGAACGCCCACAAGGTCGTGCCCGCCATCGCCGTGGCGAGCACGACTGCGGCGGCGAACAGGGCCAGCGCCGCGACGAAGGCGAACGCCAGCGCGCCGAGTAGGAAGACGATTAGTTCATCCATGAGGGGGTCTCCAATCCGTTGGCAAGGCATGCACGAGCGGCGGCTCGGCAAGTCCAGGCGCGCCTGCATGCCGAATCCGTGAGCCCAGCGGCGCGTCGCGGCGACTCATAGCCTCGTCACCGACGTGGCGCTCAGCAGCTGGCGGGCAATCCCGCGAAAGTTGCCTCCGAGCTCTCCTTCACCGACGAGCTCACCGTCGCCGGTGGCGAGTTCGCGCAGAAAGTTCTCATCAGCGCCCGCCACGCCCCGCGCGATCAGCTGCGCCTCCTCCACGACGAGCGCATTGCGAACGGCGAGCGCGGCGGCGCGGTCGTCGGGAGCGCCGTCGGTCAAGACAACGACCACCCGCCTACTGCTGATCTGCGCGAGCTCGCTCTGAGCGCGGCGCAATCCGGCGGCGAGGTTGGTGCTTCCTTCGACCTCGAGCGCCTGCACCGCATCCCTTTGCGTGGCCGGGCTCGAGCCCATTGTGAGGATCGTGCGAGCTTCGCTGCCGAAGCTGACGAGCGCCACGCGCTCGGCGCAGCCAGCCCGCTCGAGCTCCTCGACGAAGCTCACGCAGGCACTCTTGGCTTCGGCGAGCTTGCTGCCCTGCATGCTGCCGCTTACGTCGATCACGAGCACCACCGCAAGCTCTCCGGCGGCGAGCTTCGAGGGATCCTCGTCGGTCCACGATAGGTCGCGCTCAGTGCGGTCGATCTCTGGTGCAGGCAGCGCCAACCCGTCGATCGAGGCCGAAACGAGAACTACACCGTCCTCGTCATAGCGGTAGCTGACATTCACCTTCACCGAGCGGTCGCCCTGATCCGGAATGCTGCGAAACCTCCAGACGCCGAGTGGGTCGGCATCCCGCGGTCGCTCAGCCTCTCCCTGGAGCATGTAGACCGAGAGGACGCGATCATCAGCGGCACTCGGCAGGTCGAGCTCGTGGCACTTCGTCGCCTCCGCGGGTAGCGGGGCGTTGCGCGCGATCATGATCTCGTTCACGTAGCGGCTTCCGTCAGAGGAGACGACGACAAAGCCGAGCGCGTGCGCCGTGACGTCAGTGATCTGAGCCGCGAGCCCCCCACTCAAGGAGCCCCGACCGCCGCGCGCGGACGCGGCCGCAAACAGTGCGGCACCTCTCACCACGGCCTCGTCGGGGTCAATGCCGGCGAGCGGGTCGCGTCCGGTAGCGCTGCGCACGACCTCGGCGCACGGTGGCATCCGACTGGAGCCACCCGCGAGCAGCACGCCGTCGATCCGTGCGGCGCCGCCGACGTCCTGCAGGACTCGCGCGATCAGCTCGGCGGTCCGGTCATACAGCGTCCGCCCGCGCGCCCAGAAGCTATCCCGCTCGAGCTCCACGCGGTGCACCCTGCCGCCGGCGTGAAGCGTCACCGCGGCGCGCTCCATCCGCGAGAGCGTGTGCTTTGCCTCCCGTGCACGTTCCTGCAGCTCGGCGAGCACGGCAGGGTCATCGCGCGGATCCTCCTCGAGCGTCTCAGCAACCTGCTCGGCGACCATGTCGACGATCAGATCGTCCCAATCCTTGCCCCCGAGGCGATGATCGCCCGCGGTCGCGAGCACCTCGGCGTGGTCGGGTCGGAACGTGACGACGGACACATCAAAGGTCCCGCCGCCGAGGTCGTAGACGAGAATCGTTCCCCGCTGGCCGAGCAGCGGCCTGCTGGCGATGCACGCCGCAGTTGGCTCATGCAGCAGCGCCCGCACCTCGAGCTCGGCGCTCTCGGCCGCCTGCAGCGTCGCGCGTCGCGCGTCCTCGCCGAAGTACGCGGGGATCGTCACGACCGCCTCCCGTGGGCGTTGCTCCAGCCGCGACCCGGCGTCGGCGAGCAGCGCCTGGAGTACCGCCCCGGAGAGATCCGGCGGGGTCCACTCTCGTCCGGCGGCCTTGACGCTCCAGTCCTTGCCCATCGATCGCTTAAAGAACGCGAACACGGCGTCGGGATCCAACGGCGCCAGACGCTCGGCTGCCTCGCCGACGGTCGTAGCACCGTCGGCGCCGACATGGACGACCGAGCGCAGACGGGGTCCACCGTCGCGTGTGTCGATCACCACTACCCGGCCGTCCTCGCGCTCGACGCCGAGCAGCGAGATCGTCGTGCCGAGATCGATGCCGACGACGTTCACGCTCACCGTCCCTCGCGGCGCAGGAGCCGCGAAACCGTGCCGCTGACGCCGAGGCGCGGCGGGTGGCGTTCGAGCCACAGCGCCCATTCCTCCTGCTCGCGCTCTCCCAGCTGAGCCTCTATCGCCTGCACGCGCCGCGGAGAGAGCTGTTCGATCGCCTGCGGAAGCGCCGTCTCGAGCAGATTCCCGGTGTCGGCACGTAGGCCGCCCCAGACGACGAACGCAGCCGCACCAAACAACGCTCGCTCGCGTCCTTTCGCCAGCCTGGCTTCGAGGGCATGACGGACGGTCTCTGGCCAGCGCTCGGCAAAGACCCACGCGAGCCTCGCAACCCCCGGGGCGTAGTCGGCAAGCGGATCATCTGCACCCAGCGACTCCAGGTCGAGCGCCTCCACGGCAGCGCCGTCTCGCCGCTCATCGCGTCCGGCCGCGAACTCGAGACGTTCGACGGCGACGTCGCCCGCGATCTCGCGCAGTTCGTGATAGCGCTCGTCGGGTAGCTGCTCGGGCGGTGCAGCAGCGGCGCAGGCAACCCACTTACACCATTCGGCGAAGTTCGTCGGGGGCAGGCTGCACACAGCCATCCAGGCGAAGAACACGGGCTCCTCGCCGATGCGACTGCGCGCCACCGCGGAGCGCAGCAACTTCAGCAGAGGGCGTCCACGGTCAACTTCACTCAGCGGCACGCGCGCGAGCGCCGCCAGCGATCCTGCGACATCCTCTGCCGGGACGTTGACTGCACTGCGCGCAAAGGCTCGCAACAGCAGCGCATAGGCCTCCGCATCTGCGAGGCCGTCGCGACCGAACAACAGCTTCACCTCGGTACTCCTGCCGGCCCGCTCGGCGATCGGCACGAGTGCGCTCAGCGCATCTGCCAGCGCGCTCGGATCAGCTTCCACGCGCAAGCGCTCCCACACGGCGCGCTCGTCGAAGTCCCCCGCCTGCGCTGCCAAGCGGCTGACCGTCTCGCCGAGCGCGGGGTCGGCAAGCGCGGTACGCAATCGCGGCAGGGCACGCTCATCGGCGAATGCGTCGCGTGCGAGGCCCGCGATCACCTGATCGGCGATCTCCGAGTAACGCGCATCGGCGGCGAGGGCGGCAAGTGTCTGTGCGACTTGCGGATGCTCGATCGCGGCGCCGATCGCGCTCGCCACGCGACGGTCGAGCGCGACGTTGCAGCCAATCAACCCAAGGCGCAATCCGCCGGCGAGCAGCGCAGCGCGCTCCGCCCCGTCCTCACTCTGCTCGACCTTCTCGAGCCAGCGCGCGAGCATCCCCGGCGAAGGGCTCGTGGGACTGTCGCACGACACCGCCGGCAAGTCGATTGCGCCATCGCCGATCCGCTCGATCAGACGCTCGAGCGCCTGGTCGGCGAGATCCCTGGCGGGCTCCGCACTCTGCTGGCGGGCGCTCGCGTGCACTTCCCACCAGCCGCGCAGCGCCTCCTCGCGATTGACGCTGGCGGGCAGCGCGCGCGCCGTCTGGGAAGCGAGCTCCCACTGGCCGCCTTGGACCAGCTCGACGACCAGCTCGAGGATCGACGCGACGTGCTCGACCGCGGCGAGATCGACCCGGCGGCAACGAATCGCCAGCTGCGCTCCCCGCCGCTGCACAACGCCATCACTGGGGCACGCAGCGGCGGCGGCGATCCCCTCGGGGCCGTCACTTGCGAAGGCCGTGGCGATCCGCGTGTAGAGCAGGCGAGGACTCGGCGGGGTGGCTGAGGACACGTCAAGCAGCAGTACCTCGCGTCCGAGCTCGTGCTCGGCGAACCCAAGATCGCAGCCGGGTGTGGTCACGCTGAACTGCACGTCCTGGGCGTGCCGTGGTTGTCCGGCAAAGGTCGTGAACGTCAGTGCGCTCGCGAGATCGGCGGGCAGCGCGTAGGAGACCCACGCGACCCACGCCGCCGCACGCTCGGCGTCCGGCTCGACGAGCACCACGCGTGGTCCATCCTCGAGCGCGGCGAGCGCTCCGTCGAGCACCGCGCCGAGCCATTCGCGTCGCGGCTCGAGCTGCTCGAGTGCCCACTCGAGGTCACAGCGGCCGGGCTGCAAGGCCCCGAGCTCGGATAGCTGTGGGGTCTCGGACTCAGTGCTCCGCCAGTGCGGCGCCCCCCACAGCTCGATCGCCAGCAGACCGTCGAAGGGCTCGGCGGCGGCGCGGTCGGCCAGCACGATGTGGGAGAAGTAGTTGCCGAAGCGTCCGCTGTCGGGCTCGCCGGCGCGCCCGCGGAACTCGCGCCCCACGTAGACCGTCTGAGATACAACCTGTACGCCGTCAACGGCGCGCGACTTCAGCGCCACCGGAAATGCCTCCAGCTCCTCCTTTGTAGGCTCGCGCGGAAGGTCGCGCGGGGCTTGGTAGCCGACGTGCGTGGAGGCGAGCACCGTGAGCAGCTCCGGCTCGATCCCGGCACTCGCCGCGTTGAACTGGAAACCCGAGCGCCCTTCCAGTCCCTGCCGGCAGGAGGTGTGGTAGGCCTGGGGATGACTCACTTCGGGATTGCCCCCCACGTGTGCAACATCCACAGGATTGGGTCCTCCACGCGGCGTGGCGCGACGCCGTTTCGCAGGTGCCCGCCGACCGGGTTTTCCCCGAGTGCCGAGACGGCGAAGTACGCGGCCTGCCGGAATTCGGCTTTGACGAAGGTGTCGAAGCGCTCGCCAAGCCACCCGGCCACGTCGGCGCGCAGTTGCTCGCTGAGATTCCGCGCCGCATCGGCGTCGAACAGTCGCCCGTTTGAGGACGCTTGGAACAGCAGGTGTCCCTCAGGGAGCAGTCCTCGAAGAAGGTCGGACTTCGACAATGCAATCGCGAGCGGCACTCCGATCGGCTTGTCGGGCGCGATGCCACGCGCCTCGCGCAGCAGCGCCGCGAGGCGCCCGAGCATCGTGTAGGGATCAGCAGTGACGGGCGGGAGTTCGCCGTCGTCGTCGAACTCGTCGCGCACGGCCGGGATCTGCAACGGGTCGATCAGCAGGATCAAGCCATCGGACTGCGTGACGTAGCGAGCCTCGCGTTCGAGCACGCTCAGCGACTGCAGATCCTCGCCTGCGGCATCGAAGAACACGAGGTTGCTGTGCGTCGCGTTCTTTGCACGACCGAGCGTGAGCCGGGAGACGAGCGGCTCGCGAACGCTGTGATTGGCCGCGGCGGACTGCGTCGCAGGGAGTACGCCCTGTTCGCCGTACAGCCGCGGCATTAGGACGTTTTCAACGCGGTCACGCGAGGCGTCGTCGAGCAGCATCAGTGAGCCGCCGAACTTCGGACCGACGCGGTGCTCGAGCTCGTGTAGCGCGACGGCGATGTAGTGGCTCTTGCCGGCGGCGCGCGTTCCGACGAGCGCCATCGTGCGGGCCTCGGCTTCAGTGAAGCGCTGCGGCAGGTTCGAGTGACACGACGGACAGACCGGGCGGGTCGCGGCGCCGCAGTCGCAGCGGACCGGCTCCCCTACCTTGACGGCAAATGCCTGTCCGAGCCTTCCTTTCTTGACGAGCACGCGGGCTTCGTTGGGGGCAGCGGTTCCACGCAGGCGCCCAAGCGCCTCGTCGGCAACTCGCGGACACCGCGCATCGTCGGTACTCGTGCAGCGGAATGCGGCCACGTTCGTCGACCACCGCGTGAAGCAGTACGGACACAACACGTCCTTTGCGCGTGCCATCTAGCGAATCACCAGGTCCTCGACGCCGGGGTCGAGCACTCTGTGCGAAGCACTCGCCGCAGCTCCACTGAGAAATGCGCGGATCGCCAGCGGCCGGCTACAACCGTCGAGATCGAGCGTGGAGCTGAGCGGCCCGTCGCCGCCGAGCCGTGCGACGATCTCGCCATCGCGGGGCTGTCGCGGAAGCAGGTCGCCGGGCCGCATCACGACGACGAGTTCGGGCACGGCGCTGCCACCCGGCTCGAACACGCCGATCTCGACCTTCTTGCGGCGGATGCCACTGCGCTTGACCGTGTAGCGAACATCCGTCCTGCTGACCCGCGTAAGGGCGGCACGAGACTCGCGCGAGGCCGAAGTACCGAACTGGAACTCGTTGCCGACACGTGCAGCGGGGTACACAGCGACAAAGATCGAACCGCCGCCGGCCTCGAGCGCAAAGCCACCGTGGTCCTTGTACTCGCTGCGGCGAAACACCTGACTGCCTGCAGCGGGGTCCTCAGGTCCCTCCGGCTGACGATCCTTACGCCAGAGGACGACCACCGCGCGCAGCGTCTGCGGCCAATCCCAGGTGACGCGGACGGCGTCGCCCTCCTCGGTCGCTCGGACGTTGCTGACGCCGGGTAGCGCGAGACAGCGATAGGCCTCTCCCGCGACCGCCATCGTACCCGCGACAGTCACCGGTAGATACCAGCGACTGCCCGTTTGAGGGTCGGTATCTAGCGCTCCCCGGGCATCGGGCGAGACCGGGCTCCCGAGTTCGGACAGGCTCAGCGGGTCGAGCTGTTGGCCGAGCACGAGAGCGGGCTGCTCGGCGCAGCGCAGGACCGTCACCGTGCCCGACGGCGGCGCGAGAAAGCTGATCAGCACCCCCTGCGAGGATGGCTCAGCGGCGGTGATGCTGACGGGGACGGGCCGCGCGACTGGCTGGCCATAGATCACGGTGCCGGCCGTGAGGACTGGCTCGCCCGAGGGCCCGGCGTACTCGACGCGCGCGAGATAGGTGTAGCGCTGGCCGTTTAGGACGTCGCGGTCGGTGATACCGGTGCTCTCGGGGGCGAGCGTGCGCTCCTCCCCCGTGGCGTCGTGCTTGCGTGTGACCAGTACCCGGCCACTGCGACCGGGTGCTGACCAGGTCGCGCGCACCTCCCGATCTCCGCTGAAGACCTCGAGCTGCTGGAGCTCGCGTGCGGCGACCAGCGGTGGACTAGCGACGCTTGTGGAGCGGCTCGTGCCGCGCACGGCGACGACCTCGTAGTGAGCGATCGTGCCGCTTTGAATCTCTCGATCGACCGCCTCGCACGCCGACAGGGCTTCCCCCAGCTGGGTCCTCGTTCCATCCGCGTGCACTCGTGTCAGCTCGTAGTTGACGCCGATCGTGGGGGACGGATCCCACTTGACGATCACCTCCGAGCGCCTGAGCGCTGCACCCACTGCTGGGGTAGGGCTCGCGGGGATCCGGTCGAGCTGGTCCCTGGCCTCCTGGCAGTCAACAGCGATCGCAAGCGCCTCGGCAAAGATCGCTTCACGGGATTCTCCACCCGCGCCGCGCGCCCGCGTGAGCGCCGCCTCGACGAGCTTCAGCTGCTCGCTCACCCACGCCAGTCGCTCGGCCGGGCTGACCCCTGCAGGGCCCGGAAGATCTACTGCGCTGCGCCGCAGGCCCTGTAGTGCCTGGCGGGCGGCGTAGAGCTCGCGGCGGCTGATCGCGGATTCTGCTGCGCCCCACTCGGCGTGTGCGGCGTTCAGAGCATCTGCGAGCTCTTTGCTGAACTGCTCGAGCTGAGCACTCTCGCCGAGCGCACGCTCGATCAAGGCGAGCTCGTCGCCTGCCTGTTGCAGGCGACCGGCTCGCAAGATGCCCTCTAGCGTCGGCAGCTTGCGCATCGCGGCGGCGTATTCGTGCAGGTCGGCGCCGCATTCTCGACAGCGGCCGGCCGCCGCATCGTTGACCGTCGCGCAGCCGTCTTTCGGACACGTCACATACAGCGCGGCACCACACTGCTCACAACGCTCACCGGCGCGCTCACGCGCGGTGACGTTGCTGCATACAGCGCACACGAGGTAGTCCACGGGGGCAGCGGTTCGCAACGGCACGCCGCTCTCACGCGCGATGCTCGTCACGACCCGGCTCGCGAGCTCGTGCGTCAAACCGAGTTCCACCCCACGGCGGATCAAGTGCTCGGCCTCCCTCTCGTCGATCACCCCATCATCGACAGCGGCGCGCAGTCCATCGGCGGTCAGCTCGTCCTGCACATCGCGCACGAGGCTCTCTTCGTAGGCACGCGGGTCGCCGTCGATCAGGATCCGCTTGGCAGTCACGAGCACCGTTTCGTAGATGACTCGGGTGTTGTCACGCCTGCGCTTGCTGATCTCCGCCTCAAGCAGCCCGTGACACCGGCGGATCTCGGCGATGTCCTGAGTGATTCCGGACAGGCCTAGGGCGTGGTAGAGCGTCAGCCCTGAGCGTGGCTCGCCGGTGTCCTGGGCGACCGCGGCGAGCGCCCTGCGGATGGCTTTGCGCTCGGCGACGCTCAGCTCGGCACGCACTTCGGCGACAGGTGCGGCGTCCAGGCGCTCGCGCACGAACGCCGGGTCGAGCCCGGCGTTCGCGCCTGCTCGCTCGAGGCTCGAGCGGACAGCCGGGTCCAGGCCTTCGTGCTGCTGCAGTGCAGAGCTCAGCAACGCTTCCCAGTCGCTGCGCGCGCGTTCGCCCTCCTGCGCGCGGGCGCTCTCGGCTTCGGCGGCGTGTGCCGCCGCACGGCGACGCTCGGTGGGATCTTCGAGCGTAAGCAGGTCTTCGCTGTGGCGCTCGAGCAACAGTCGGATCAGCGACCCATACTTGGGTCGTTCCACGCGCATGTCCCACAGCTGCTTGACCTCCTTGCAGCGCGCGGCGATCGCCTGCTCGTCGCTATCAGAGGTATCCAAGCAGTAGCGCTCGAACAGCCCCGGCAAATCAGGCGTGCCGAGGTAGGGCCCGAGGACCTCCTTCAAGTATGTGGACGGATCGAGAGCTCGCACCGCTTGCTCACGTGCGCTGCATCGCTTGGACCTTCGCCGCCGAGGCGGCGATCTGCTCCTGGTTCTGCACGCCGGCCTCTGACTGCACCGAGAAGGTCAGCTCGGCGAGTGCGGGATGCTTGGCGCTGACGGTCAGCAGGCCGCCGTTGCCCATTCCGATGCTGATCTCGATCGGCGTGCCTTTGGGGTCGCTGCCGGGGAGATCGAAAGTGCGTTTTTCGATCTCTTTGTTGTGCTCGAGCTGGTCTGAGAGCTCCGTGCCGGCTTGCTCGAACACCACGATCTCGACGCTCGGCTGATGCTCGACAACGGTGCCGTAGGTCTGTAGTCGTGGCGGATCGACCGGCAGCGGATCGTTTTCGTGCAACAAGTGGTCGACGTAGAATTCGTCGGGGCTGCCGTTGGCGCCGGTGAACCCGGGGCGCACGACCTTCACGCCGAATCCCCGAGCGCAGACGTTCGTGATCTTCGTTTCGGTCATCCGCTGCAACGCGCCGAGCGCAAGTCCTGACTCCTCAGCGACGCGTTGTTCGATCGCGCCGCGATCGACAACCTCCCCGTTGGACTGCTCCGACTCTTCGAGCTCCTCGATTTTGCTGCGCAGATCGGCTTGGAAGCCATACAGCGCCGCCCCCTTCGCGACCGACTGGTTGGGATCGCCGAGCTCCGGCGACCAGCCGGGGAACGCCTCGGTGAGGCGCCGGGGGACGGCGGGCATGAAGCTCGATCCGCCGACGAGCAGCACCCTGTCGATCTCCTGCGCGCCCCGTTCACGCGCCTTCTCGAGCGTCTCGCGGGTGAAGTCGATCGTCGCCTCGAGCAGGTCCTGAGTGGCCTGCTCGAATTCCGCACGTGTCAACTCGACGCTTGCCCGAACACCGCCGGCCATCACGACTTGCGTGACGGAGTCGCGCAACGTCAACGCCCGCTTGACGTCCTCGGCCGCTATCCGCAGGTCGGCGGCCGTGAGATCGTCGTCAAGTGGATCGGGGGCCTCGGGGTTCTCCTGCTGGAACTTGCTGGAGAGCAGCTCCACGACCCGCTGATCCCAATCGGCACCGCCGAGACGGTGGTTGCCGCCCGTCGCAACGACACGAATATGACTGCCGCCGCCATCGAGCGGCTCCAGGCGAATCACGGTCACGTCGAAGGTGCCGCCGCCGAGGTCATAGACGAGCACCGTTTCATCGACGTCCTCACCCTGCCCAAAGCCATAGGAGAGCGCAGCTGCAGTCGGCTCGTTGAGCACGTCGACGACCTCGAGGCCCGCCATCTTGCCCGCCGCCAGCGTCGCTTCGCGTTCAGGGATGCCGAAGTAGGCCGGCACGGTGATGATCACCTTCTCGACGGGATCGCCGGTCTGCTGAGCGGCATCCTCGGCGAGCGCTTTGAGGATCTGCGCCGAGACCTCGGAGGCGTTCCATTCCTGGCCGTGCGCCTGAAAGCTCCAGTCGGGCACGCCCATCTGGCGCTTGACAAGCTCGGCGACCGCGTCGGGGTCCATCTGCATCTGGCGCTTTGCCTCCTTGCCGACCTGAATGTTGTCTGCCGCGACGAACATCACGACCGACGGCGTCGTCGGATCTCCGTCGCGGTTGTTGACGACAACCGCCCGGCCGAACTCGTTGACCCTCGAAATGCAGGAATAGGTGGTGCCGAGGTCGATGCCCCAGACCGTTGTGCTCGTCGTGCCGGTTTCCGTGTTCATTGACATCTCCGTTGTTGTCTGTCAGCCATGCGTCGGGGCTGGGTTCTCGGTGCCCGAGGCCAGCTCGGGGTCGGGGGACAGCTCGGTGTCGGGGGACATCTCGGGGTCAGCGGACATCTCGGTGTCAGCAAGCGCCTCGGCGTCAGAGCCCGAGGGTTCACGCGCAGGCGTGTACTTACAGACACGCACCTCAGCAACGCGAATCACCTGCTCGTCCTCCCATTGAAAGCCGAGCCGAATCACCTCTGAGATCGACCGGTCGAGGCTCGCATTGTCGGTTTCGATCACCCCGGCGGCACTGTGGCGCTTGGGATCAAACTGCTCTCCGGCGGTAGGTAGAACCGCAACGATCCCGTTGCGTGCGAGCGCATCGAGCAGGCTGATCCGCATCAGCTCGAGATCCTCGGCACGCTCGGCCTCACCAGCGATGCGGCCGATGTCGTCGTGCAGCCGAAGCAGGTCACGCACCAGCGGAAGCATCGCGGCGCGCAACTCGCCGGCGCGCAGGCGCTGGTTCTCGGCGTGGAGCTTGTCGGCGAGCTCACCCTGGCGCACGAGCAGCCGCTGGGACTCCGCCAGTCGATCGCCGAGGCCGGCGAGTGTCGTCGCCAAGACATCGAGGCTGGGGGCGTCATCTTCGACCGGCGCTTCGGCCTCCGCGCCGGGCTCATTTGAAGCCTCGCCGCCAGGCTCACTCAGAACCTCACCACCATGCCCAGTCGGAGCTTCGCCGCGTGCTACGACGCCCTCGACCGGTGCTTCCTCGCCATCGATCGGGCCATCAAAGTCACCGGCGTCGATCTGCTCAGAGGGCATCGTGCGATCACCAGGCTCGTCGCTCACGCCTGGCGAGTCCTCGCCAGCCTCGACCGCATCGGCTACCACCACCGGCGCGCTCGGCACCGGCGCGCCGCCGGATGCTGAGAGCTCCTCCTGGTCGGAAGCCTCCACAGTCGCATCTGTCACATCTGCCTTGTTGAGCTCGCTCATCTTGTTCTCTCCTCAGATCGCGGTTGCGAGAACCATCAGACAAAGCAGCGCCGAGACGGCAGCGCCGGCACCAACCAACGGGTGGACCAGCGTCACCTTGTGAGTGCTGCCGGCGGAGGCGTTCTCCAGTCGATGGGCGCGAAGCACGCCGTCACGGCCAAATGTGCCCCACAGGCTCAGTTCGTCGCCAACGACGACGGGCAGGCCGTCGGGCGCCGCCAGGTACCTGCATGCGATCTGGCGCGTCGGGCTCTGCAGCCTGATCTGCGAGTAGACGACGTTGGCCGATGAGCCTTTAGACCAATACTCGAGCAGGGCTTTGAGGCCATCGGCGAGCAGCTCGGAAGACGAGGAGCTCGGCTGCGGTGTTGCAACCCATGTGCTGAGCTTGAGCGGCGAGCGGATCAGGCCCTCTTTGGCTTTCCCCATGCTGCGAAGCGCAGCTTGTGTAGCGCCGACGACGGCGACGATCAACAACACGGGGACGACGGCGAGCACGTGCACGACGCCGACCCACCACGGTCGATCACCGCGGGCGCGTTTGGTCGCACTCAGTGCAAGGACGCGACCGGTCGCTGTAGGGCCGGCCGCCCGCGCGAAAGGCGTCTGCGGCGTCGCGGTCGCTGCCGGACGGCGCCCGCTGGGCATTGGTTCGCCGCCGCCCCGGGCATGGCGCGTTCGCCCACCAAAGCGCGGGCGCGGTGGAGCCGTGGTCCCGCTTGCACGCGCCGCTTGGCGCTGCCGGGCGCTCGAGGGGTGCGCTTCGGCTGTGGACCGCCCTGCGCCCGACCCGCCGCCCTTCAGCGGCGTCGCGTAGCGATCGTAGCCACACTCCTTACACCGGGCGCCCCGCCCTCGTGGCTTTCCGCAGGCCTCGCACGGAGGTGTCGTCATCTGCGATCACCGCTTGCGCATGACCGGCGGCACGAGGCCTCTGCCCCGTCGCGCGCAGCCCCGCACTGTCCGTCAACGCAAAACTCGTTTTCCCCTGAAATGATGACCGCCATCTCCCCTCGACGTCCGTTCCAAGAAGAGATCGATTAATCGTTCTCTAATACAGGAGTCCCAGGGTAACTGGCCAAATACGGCCACGGCTTGATCCTCGCGAGGCCGCATTATCTGCGAATTGTCATCCCAACATGTGGAAGACGGCGATTCGGCTGGTCTCGATAATTCCGCTGAATGGCGCAGATGGCTCGATTGGTTAGCCGACCAACGGCGCCCTCTAAACGCGTGCTCTCGGCGTCTGCGTAGCAGCCCCGCCGCCCAACCCGGCGCGCTCCGGGTCAGGCGGCGAGTGGCTGCCTATCGGCCGGCCCGGGCGCCCTGCGCGTCGCGATCACGCGCGCCCCGCCGCCGGGAGCAAACGAGACAGAGCTTCGCGCGGCCTCCTCATCCCCACTGCTGGCCGCCCGCAGATCGAACTCGCGCAGCACGACCTCGATCACGCGCTTGATCTCGAGCTGGGCGAAGCTCGCCGCCACGCAGCGACGCACGCCGCCACCGAAGGGGATCCACGTGTAGGCGCCGGCGTCGGCGCCGCCGAGGAAGCGCTCGGGCTTGAACTCGAGCGGATCGCGGTAGATCTCGGCGCGACGGTGCATCAGATAGATGCAGGGGGCGACGATCGTGCCGGCGGGGAGCATGTAGCCGCCGAGCTCCATCGGCTCGATCAAGCGGCGCATCACGAGTGGCACGGCGGGGCATAGCCGGAGCGTCTCTTTTACGCAGGCGTCGAGGTATTCATCGCCCTCGTCGCGCAATACCTCCTCGCGCAGGCGCGCGAGCTTCTTGGGATAGCGCAAGAGGCGCTCGAAGACCCAGGCAAGCGAAGTGGCGGTGGGCCCGTCGGAGAGCATCGTGACGAGTTCGTCGCGCATCTTCTTGTCACTGGCGGGCTTCCCACTCTCGGCATGCCCGCGCTCGAGCATCGAGAAGATGTCTTCTTCGCCGTCGGCGACTCCGCGCGCGCGCCGCAGGCGCACCTCCTCGAGCACGACGGACTCGAGCTTGCCCATCTCGCGGCGGAAGCCGGCGTTGGCGGTGATCGAGCGTGAGCCGAAGGCGGCAAGCAACGCCAGCCGTCGCGGTTGGTTGATCCAGTTGGTCAGCCCGGCGATCCGCTCGCGCAGAAGCTCTCCGCGCGCAGGGTCGATGCCGTCGAACACGGAGCGCATCACGACTTCCATTGAGATCGCCTGCATGCACGGCCACAGCTCAAACGGCTCGCCGGTGGGCCAGTCGGCGACCTTCTCCTCGGCAATCCGGCTCATCATCGCGCCGTAGTCCTTCATCCGCCCGCCGTGGAAGGAGGGCAAAAGCCGCTTGCGGTCGCCCATGTGCTGGGGCTCGTCGAGCAGCATCACAGAGCTCGAGCCGAGCAGCGGTTCGAGCAGCGGGTTGGCCTCGCCGGCACCGGCGCCCATCAGCTCGGACGGTCGCGTGAAGACCTGCTTGACGTGCTCGGGGTTGGTCAAGAGCACCCACGGCCTGCGGCGCCGGATGCGCAGCGTGAAGATCTCGCCGTAGCGCGCTTCGCAGCGATCCATCAGCTCGAGCGGTCTCAGCGCCCAGATGGCAGCCTGCAGCGTCGTGGGGATCGGCGGGCCGGCGGGAAGCTTGGTCTTCGAAGCTGCTGGCGCTGGTGTCATCGGTTCGCTCCTGGTCGTTTCTCTCTGACCTTCCGTGGCGGGCGAATTTCCCGCCTGGAGCCCCGCCCACCGGCGCCGCCAAGCGCAGAAGTCCAGCAGTTGCGGGCATCTGCGCGGCGGCCTGGGGACGGGCTCCTCTTCCTGGTTACACGATCGGGAGCCCGAGCGCGAACGATCGCGTCAAAGACCATTTTGATGGGGCTCTGGCGAGCCCGATATGGCCGCGTGACGGCCCGCGCGAGCGCTCAGATGCGCGGCCGCGAGACGTTCGGGTCGCCGGCGGCGGCAAAGCGCCAGGGCAGTTCGACGGCATGCGTGATGCCGATCCGCGTGCCGATCGAGATCTCAGGCTCGAGCCAGTCGCGACTGCGTCCGAGGATCCGCACGGGCCCACGCGTGAGCGAGCCGCCGTTCTCGTCGAGCCAGATCCCAAGCGCCTGCGTGAGCTTGCCGGGACCGGAGCAGAGATCGTGGTCGCGCGCTGGCTTGCCGGCGACGAGCCCGCGCCTGACGCGCATCTGCTCGATCCCGTCGAGCGGAGCAAGCGCGCGGATCAGCACGGCAGCGCCAACGCCTTCGTCCTCGCAGACGGCGTTCAGCATCGCATGGATGCCGTAGGAGCGATAGACGTAGGCGAGGCCGGGTCTGCCGAACAAGACCTCGGTGCGCGGCGTCAGCCCGGCAAAGGCGTGGCAGGCGGGCTCTGACTCGTGGTAGGCCTCGGTCTCGACGATCACGCCGGAGCAGCCCTGGTGCTCGACGGTGCAGCCGATCAGCTCGGGTGCGACCTCAAGCACTGGCCGGGCGTAGAAGTCGGCGGGGAGCGCTCGCATGAGTGCTTCCGGTCAGCTGCCGGCGCCACCGTCAAGCACAGCACGCGCGGCGGCTATCTGCTCGGCCAGGCGCGCAGAAGAGGTGCCGCCCTCGGAGACCTTCGACTCAAGCCAGGAGCCCTCTCCGAGCACGTCGCGAAACTGCGTGCTGTTGGCGGCGAGCACTTCGCTGTGCCGGGCGAGCTCGGCGTCATCCAACTCAGACAGCGTCTTGCCGGAATCGAGCGCGCCACGCACGAGCCCGGCGACGATGCCGTGCGCCTCGCGAAAGGGGACATCCAGGCGCACGAGCAGATCGGCGACGTCGGTGGCAGCGAGCATCTCGTCACCCGCCGCCTCGGCCATGCGCGCGCGGTTGAACTGCACGCCGGCGACCATGCCGGTGGCGGCCGAAAGCGTCAGCTCGATCGTGTCGACGGCGTCGAACAGGTGCTCCTTGTCCTCCTGCAGATCCTTGTTGTAGGTGAGCGGAAGCGCGTGCATCACGCCGTGGAAGGCGGCCAGATGTCCGACCACGCGCGGTGCCTTCGCGCGCAGGAGCTCGGCGGCGTCGGGGTTCTTCTTCTGCGGCATGATCGAGGAGGTGGCACTCCAGGAGTCGGGTAGCTCGCAGAAGCCGAACTCGGCACTCGACCACAACACGATCTCTGCGCCCAGCCGCGAGAGGTGCGTCGAGCAGGTGGCGGCAGCATTGAGGTAGTCGAGCACGAAGTCACGCCCGGACACGGCGTCGAGCGAGTTGGGCGCGACATCAGGAAAGCCCAGCTCATCGGCGACCATTCGCCGGTCGGTGTCGAAGTTGACGCCGGCGAGCGCGCCGGAGCCGAGTGCCAGCGAGCCGGCCTGAGCTTCGGCGAAGGCGAAGCGGGCACGATCGCGCTCGAGCATCCAGAAGTACGCGAGCAGATGATGACCGAGGTAGACGGGCTGAGCTCGCTGCAGATGGGTGTAGCCGGGCATCGGCCAGTCGCTGTGCTGCTCGGCGCGCACGAGCAGGGCGGCCATCAGCTCGCCGATCTCCATCCAGGCATGCGCGGCGCGCTCACGCGTGTAGAGCATCAGGTCGGTGGCCACCTGATCGTTGCGCGAGCGCGCGGTGTGCAGACGCCCGGCGACGGCGCCGGCGATCTCGGTCAGCCGCCGCTCGATCGCCATGTGGATGTCTTCGTCCTCGGAGCCGAAGGGAAAGCGATCCATCGTCAACTCGAGCTCAACGGCGTCGAGCCCACGCAGCAGCTCATCGCGGTCGCCCCCGGAGAGGATCCCGCGCGCGGCGAGCATGCGCGCGTGCGCACGCGACTGGGCTATGTCCTGCGGCCACAGGCGGCGGTCGAAGTCGAGTGAGGCGTTCAGGCGGTGGAAGTCCGGATGCTGAGGGTCATGAAAACGCGACACAGTGGGGCAGTCTATTTACCGCCTGAGCGCGGCGCCGAGCGCACGGCGCCGGCCACGACGCTCGCGCGGCGCCCCGGCGCTATTCGTCGGCGAACGGTTCTGCGTCTGCCCGCAAGGGGCCCGTGTAAGCGGCGCATCCCTCAACGACGTAGCCGGTCTGACAGCGCGTCTTGGCGCTCCATCGCGCGCGATAGGCCTTGGTGAGCGCTGCCAGCTTTTCTTGGCGGTGCAGGGCGGAGAGCCGCGCAACGATCGATGCGCGCACTTCTGAAATCGATTTGTAGCTCGCCGGTGTTATCCGTCGCACGACAAACACGGTCCAGTGGCCGTTGAGCCGCATTGGCCGGCTGGCGATTCCGGGGCGAGTTTTGAAGATCGCGTGGGTCACCCGTTCTATGTCCGGTTCCAAGGGCGCACCCCGATTCAGCTGAAGTTTCTCGTGCAGCGCTTTCTTCGAAAACGCGGCGTGGATCCCGATTCGCTTGACGAGCGCCGTGGCGGCCGCCGGACTGGGAAGGTTCTCGATCAGCTCTGCCTCGCGTTTTTCGGGATTGCGAAACAAGCGACGATTGCGCCCGTAGTAGTCGGCGACTTCGGCTTCGGTCACCGCGGGCAACTGCGAGAGCACCTTTTGACGGATTGCCGCCCGCGCCAGTTCGGCTTCGAGTTCGAGCTTCACATCGTCGCTGCTCTGGCCGGCCGCGTGCAGGCTCTGCTCGAATTCACCCGCGCCGTTGGCCTGCCGGCGGTCTTCGAGCGCTCGATCTACGGTGTGAGCGGAAGGCGTCACGCCCTGAGCGCTCGCCTCGCCGCGCAGCCATTCGGCCGAGATCAAGAACTCGAGCGCCCGTGCGCGAGGCGTGCCGCGAGCTTCGGCGCGGAACCCTCCAACCATCTGCCCTTTGGCGATCACGCGCGACCAGTGCTCGACCGTGTCCTCGCGCACGGCGGTAGCGCCGATCTGGATGACGACGGGCGAGGAGGCACCACACCCGCCGAGCCCGATCAGCGCGACCGCGAGCGTGAGGACAAGCAGCGGGCGCCCTCCCGGCCAACCTCCGCGCGTTTGTCTCTCTCTTTCACCCTGGCGCGCCGCGCCCGACTCCATTGAGTCTCCGAGCGCCGACACGGGACGCGCGACATTCCCCATGGCTACTTGGGCTGAAACCATCGTCCTCTCGCGATTGATCGATCTTGCTCCAGGCACATTACGTCGCGCCGGCAAATAGCCACCGCCTCCGTCTGCTCCACCGAATCGCTTGGTCCTTGGAAACACTCACACCGAAGATCGCCGCCCTCGACTAACTTGCGGGCATGCCTCGCGTCGGTCGCGCAGTCGCTGCACTTCTCCTTGTCTGCGCCACCGTCGCCGTCGGGCTCGGATGTGGCGGGGGCGCCAACTCGAGAACCGTCGCGACGATCGCGGGCGCACCGAACACCTCAATCACGAGCGCCACGCTCGGCCATTGGATGCAGTCGCTCGCAGGTAGCTACTTCCGCGAAACCGTGGGAGCCCAGGGACCGCCAGGCCTCGTCTCGGAGCCCGCGAACTACCGGCGCTGCATCGACGCCGCCAAGCTCGTCGCGCCACGCTCGTTCTTCAACCAGCTCAAGTTAAGCCGGACCCAGCTGCGACGGGCCTGTGAAGAACTTTACAGCTCGGTAAAGACCCAGGCCTTGGGTTTTCTCATCACGACCGAGTGGGCGATCACCGACGCCGCGGAGCATGGGATCAGGGTCACCAACGCGGACGTAAAGCGCGCGTTCGCGCAGTCGAGGGGCGCGCGCTATCCGACGGAAGACGCCCTGCATCGCTATCTCACCGAACGACAGTGGTCGTTATCGGACCTGCTCTACCGGCTAAAACGCGAACTCATCCTTCGGAAGCTCAAAGCACAGTCGCCGGCGAGGACAGACGTCACGGGCCCTCGGCAGGCGAGCACGCCGCGCCCCGCTTCCGACGCCAACCCGCTGCTCGCCAGAACGACCTGCGCCCGCGATGCGCTGGTACCCGAGTGCCGCGGCTACCGCGGTCCGACTGCGGCGACGCCGCCGCCCGAGGCGGTCCTCAGGCGGCTGGTACGCACGAACTGATCGCAGCGACTCACGGCGCCGCTCGTCACAGATCGCCGAGCCGGTCCGATCAAAGGGAAACATTATCTCCGATGACTTGACGCCTAGGCTCATCTGCTGGCAGTGTGCGGTTTCGCTCGCACACCACACTCTCATCATGCGCATACCGACCCCTCTCACCCGCCCCCTTCTCGCCCTCTTCGTCGCCGGCCTGGCGCTTCTCACGCTGAGCGCGTGCGGTGGTGGTGGCAGCAGCGACGGGATCACCCGCATTCAAGGCAGCTCGGAGACGATCACCAAACCGATGCTCGATCACTGGATGCGCGTCGACGTCTCCAAAGACTTCCGCGCAAACATCGGCACGAAAGGTCCGCAAGGACTCGCCTCCGAGCCTGCCAACCCCTCGGAATGCGTAACGGCCGCGAAGAAGTTCGTCCCGCGCAGCCTCACCGGAAAGCTCAGCCTGACCGACGCGCAGATCACGGCGAAATGCCAGGAGCTGCACGAAGCGATAAGAAACCAGGCGATGGCCTTTCTCTTGTCATCCCAGTGGACGAAACTCGAAGCCAAAGAACTGCACCTGCGCCTGAGTCAAGCCGAACTTCAAGAGCAGTTCGCGCGCTATCTCCGGGAAGTCTACAAAACCCAGGACAAGTTCCAAGAATACATGCAGGAACGTCACCTTGTCTTAGCAGATGTTCTCTACATGCTCAAGCGCAACATCTACGAGACCAAGCTCGAACCGTACTTCAAGGCCGAAGTGACGAAGGCCGGCGGCGGGCAGACCAACTACATAAAGCTGGCGACGACTCGCTTCAACGCGCTAATCGCAAAGACCAGCTGCAAAGCTGGCTACGTGATGGAAAGCTGCAAGGGCTATCACCCGCCCACGAAGTCCCTGCCCGCCCCCAATATCATTCTCGAGGCGTTGGCGCAGGGGAACAGCAAAGTTTAGGCGCGAGTGACGTAGGTCCTCCTGCTCGCGCCGATCCTAAGGGTACACAATATCGTGCGAGAAGATCGGCCGGCACATGTATGAGCATCCTGCGCGCTCGTGTCTCTCACTCAGCCGACGTGTGAATTTCGTGTCTCGCCCAAGGTCTGAGTTTATCCGGCTCTCGGCATCCGCCCGGCTCACGCGCGCGCTTGAACCGTCGCCGACGCAGATTGATACTGGGTCAGTCTCGGCGAGCGAGTCGCCGCCGACGCGGCTACTTGCGGGCGCAAAGCCCCATGCACGAGGCCACCTATCAATTCGACTAACGGAGGAGCACGGCGTGTCTACCCTAAAGCTCATCGGAACCATGTCCATCGCCTTGGTGCTCAGCATCCTCGGCGTCAGCGCTGCCTCAGCCGCAGAGACCCCGTGGCAGTGGTTACCTGGTTCAGTCGGCGAAACCTTTGCCGGCAAAACCGGTCAACACGAACTACAGCAAAAAGGCGGTGCAGCGATAACCTGCACTTCATCTCTCATCTTATTAACTGACGCAAAAACCGGCACGAGTAGCGAACTTACCGAAGGCGCGGCCGGTTTGGATGCTAAAGGCGCGTTATTGGTAACTCATCTGGTCGGGTGCAAATCACTCGGCACCGGGACCAACTCAGACGGCGACGAAAAAGAAATCTGGTTAATGCATTACGAGGTCAAAAGCTGCATGATCAACAAAGCAGAAAAAAGGTTTGGGTGGTTATTTAAACTGTTACCGGTTCACCTCGAAATTCCATTGGTTAAACAGTTAATTACTATCGAAGGCTCGTTTGTATCTGAGATTAAATCCATCACCAAATTACAATACAGTGTCGTGATCAAACAGGCCGGTGGCGTGCAGGCTATCGAAAAATGCGAAGGTGGCGAAAAAGAGACGATCAAAACCAAAGTTGGCACTGGCGAAAACATCCAGTCCGGCATCGCAGCCGAAAACGCCGAAATCACCTTCGACATGACCAAAGACACCGCAGGCGAGGAAATGATGGAAAAATGACGGGCTGAGGAGAGTTCAGTTACCATCAGTCGTGGCGACGCAAAGGCCGGAGCGGCTCAACCAGCGCTCCGGCCTTTTGGTCTGCCTGGGCTTGAGGTCGTGGCGCCTCGCGTCTTGCCTTAGCAGCGCCCCGTTCTGCGCCGTGAATTCGGTCGGCATCGCTAGCTTTGAGCTGCACAGGTCCGCGTTTGCCGTGAGCGCTGAGTTCGGGCACTGGGGAAAGGCTCAGTTCAAAGCTCGTGAAAGGCACGTCGGGCGTGGCCTTAAAGGTGCTCGTCGTGACGCCGTTCTTGATCTGCGTAGAGCCCACCAGGTGTACGGTCACGCCATAGCCTTTGAGCACCATCGTAAGGTCTGGGAAGGCTTCTCCGCCGTGGGAGACGAAGTACGCGGGGCCTTCCAAGGGGACTGGGACGATTTGCGTGAGCACCTTCACTTGGCCGACGACCGAGGCCGAGGGGGCAGACTGGTACCGCGCGGCTCTCTTGGGGCCCTGACGTGGCGATCTCGAAGGGCACGACTCGACCTCGATCTTGGCCTGCGTTTCGCGGCGCCCTCGCATCGTGGCCGGTCGATTGGCGCTCGGCACCAGAGTTCGTGTCTCTCATGACGCGCCGCATAAACATCGCGTCCTACCCACAGGCCCGGTTTCTCGGCCCTCGGTGCTGGCTCTAATCGCTGCGCGCCCTTGACCGAGCACCCAGCGAGGCGGACGCTTAGCCTGACGCGCTCTCGACTGTCGGCCCATCAACGCTCGACGGTGCATTGGGCGGTCCGCTCAGTCAACTAAACAGGAGAGGATGGCATGCACACGCTCAAGCTCATCGGCGCATTGACGATCGTCGTGGCGCTCAGCGCCATCGTCGTCGTCGGCACGGCCACGGCTGCGGAGACGCCATGGCAGTGGTTACCGGGGTCCGTTGGGGAAACGTTTAGCGGTAAAAGCGGCACGATTGAATTACAACAAAAAGGTGGCGGAACCTTCGACTGCACCAGTGCGACGATCTTATTAACTGATGAAGCTAAAAAAGTAAGCAGCGAACTCACCGAAGGTACGGAAAGCAAAGACGCCAAAGGTGCCTTATTGGTTGTGCACATAACCGGATGTAAAGCACTTGGCTTTGGATTCAACTCCGATGGAGACCCAAAAGAAACCATCTTAGCCCACTACGAGATCAAAGGCTGCATGATCACCAAAGCCGAAAAAAGGTTCGGTTGGTTATTCAAACTGTTACCGATTCATGTTGAAGTACCGACGGTGAAACAGTTATTTACTATGGAAGGCGCGTTCGTGGCTGAAATCAAAGCAACAGCAACCAAATTAGTCTTCGCGCTGGCCATCGAACAGAAAGAAGGCAAACAGGTCATTGAAAAATGCGAAGGCGGCGAAGCGGAGACGCTCAAATTAAAATTAGGGACCGGCGAAAACCTTCAATCCGGTGTGGGCGTTAGTGGACCCGAAATCACCTTCGACATGACTAAAGACAAAGAAGGCGAGACGATGATGGAAAAATGATGGATTAGGACGCCGTAGTCGTCTCTGCTCAGATGAAGCGCGCCGGAGGGCTCAAGCCTTCTGGCGCGTTCCTTTCTGCAGGCAATCCCATGCTGCGGGCGGTTCGCCAGCCGCACCCAGCCCGCGCCGTGGCCCCACCCTCACCTAAACCAACCCAGAGTAGTGCACCGCCCCCGCCCGCCCCGCCCCCGCGGCCCGAACCCCAAGCGCGACAACCTACCCCTTCCGACCCCCCCGCTTCCCCTTCTTCTTAGCCCCGAACTGCTTGCGCGCCTTGGCTTCACAGCTCGCCCGCTTGCCCTTGTTCTTCTTCTTGCGGCACTGCTTCAGCGCTTTGGCGAGCTTCTGCTTGTTGGTCAGGGGCGCTTTGCAGCCTGAGACCTTGATCGGTGTGGCCTGAGTGAGGACCGCGCCGTTTTGCGCGGTTAGTTCGGTGGGCATCGTCAGCTTGGACTTGCACAGATCAGCGTTGGCGGCAAGTGCCGAGTTCGGGCCCTGCGGCAGGTTTAGTTCAAAGCTGTTGAAGGGCACATCTGGCGTGGCCTTGAAGGTCGAGGTCGTGATCCCGTTCTTGATCTGCGTGGAGCCCACGAGATCGACGGTCACGCCGTAGCCTTTTAGGACGATCGTCAGGTCTGGGAAGGCTTCCCCGCCGTGGGAGACGAAGTAGGCGTTGCCTTCCAAGGGTTCGGGGATCGCCGGCGTGATCACCTTCGCTTTGCCGACGATCGAGGCCGCCGGACAGTTGGCCGGGCTCTGATCAAAGACGGCTGCCGTGCAGGCCTTCTGTAGCGTCGTCAGGCGGCTGGGCAGTTGCTTTGGCAGCGAGACTTTTGCTTTGGCGAGGTTTGCGTATGTGCCGAGCGGGGCGGTCGGGTAGGAGACTTTGACCTGCAGGCTCGCGCCGTTTGCTTTTGAGGTCTTGCCCGCCGTCGCTGCGCTGAATTTGGGCGCGAATTTGAGGCTCTGGCAGCTCGCGGCCTGGAAGGAGGAGGCAACGGTGGAGCTTTGGGAGAAGACGCTTCCCAGCGTGCTTGAGATCGACATCGTGTTGCAGCTGGTCGGGTTCAGCGTAAAGCCCGGACGGTCAATTGAGACGCGGATGTCGCGCACGTGGGTGACGATCCCGTCGATGATGTGCGGGATCGGTTCAGAGGCGGTCGGATCGACTGAGACCTGCACGGTGTGGGGGTCAAGGCGCAGGCCGAAGCGGATCACGACCGTGCCGAGGTCAAACGGGCCGACCACCGCCGAGGTGACGCTGACTAGCGAGAAGGGGTCGCCGTCATAGGGGCCTGCGAGGTAGATCTTGCCGGGGGTGTAGGCGAGCACGGCGCCGACGCCCGTGCCGACCTGCGAATGCCCGAGCAGGCTCGCCTGCGGACAGGAGGGGCTTGCTTCCTCTTGCGTGCCGCTCTTGCTGCGCGCCAGCACGATGTCCTGCTCGGGGCAGAAGGGGATCCCGGTGAGGATGCCCGTCAGGCCCGGTGGCAGATTGTTTGAGAAGGAGGTGATTTCCGATTCCCCGTCTCCCCTTGAGAGGCGCAGGTAGAAGGGGCTGAAGGCGCCTGCGAGGTTGTTGACCATGCCCGATTCGATCTGCGGGGAAAACGGCGGCACGCCCGCGGGGCAGGCGCTTGCGCCCGTGCCGCTTGTGATCTGAAAGGAGGAGGTGTCGGTCAGGGCATGTAGCGGTTCTGACCAGGGCGTGAGCAGCGCTTCGGTCGTGTAGGAGCCACACAGCGGCGGGGTGATCAGCGGCGCCTGCTGGCCTTCGCGGAAGTGGAAGTTGAAGTGATCGAAGGGCAGCTGCGGGTTGTTCAGGAAGCTCGTGGTGAGCCGACCGGTATTCGGATCGCGATCGACCTTGCCGGCGAGCTTGATCAGGATCCCCGTTTCGGGGTTCTTCGCGACGATGTAGAGAGCCACGAGCGTGCCTCCGGGATGGGCCGCTTCGGGGAAGGGGTTTTCATAGGGCTGGGCGATGAAGATCGAGCCATGGATCGCGCTGGAGAGAAGCGGCGTCGTGATTTCAACCGTACCGAGCTTGGAGTTGTTGGGACAGCCGGCGCCCGGCGGGGATTCGAGGCTCTCCGCGGCATAGCCGGCCTCTGAGCAGCCGCCGAGCCCGACGCCCGCGGAGGGGTTGATCGTGAGACCCTCTGGCAGCGCCACAGTCGTGTCCTTCAGCTCTGACTGCGCGTTGACTGTCGAGCTCGTCAGGCCTTCGTCGTCGAAGTTCAGGTTGAAGTCAAGCCCGCTCGGCGAGGAGGCGCTTTGCGAGGTAGGTTCGGCTGAGATGATCGGCGCGAAGGGCAGCTTGTTGCAGCCGGTCAAAGAGAGGTCTTTGCCGCTGTTATCGGCCAAGGCGTAGCTCACCGGTGAGAATTCAGCGCTCTTTGAGGGCGAGGACGGTGTGGCCCTAAACGGCCAGGAGTCGCCTTCCACGCTCGGGCGATAGGGGGCTTCGCAGTTGGTCGGCAGCGTGAGGAAGGCGTCTGGGTGGGCGTCGTGGGAGAGTTCGCATTCCTGGCCTGATTCTGCTGAATAGTGCCCTTCCAAGAGGCAGCCCCAGCCGCGCGATGCGTTGTGGCTGGGGTCGGTCGGCGCGCCCCAGAAGACGGTCGTGGCCGAGATGAAGCTGATCACCTGGGTGATGTCTTTGGTCGAGACGGTGACGCCGTAGTCTTCACCGGCGCCGCTGCGCACCGAGGTGTCGAGGATCACCGGGTTTCGCAGGACCTCAAAGCCAAAGCGCGCCGGCTCGCCGATCGCCGGGGTCAGGTTGAAGATCGGCACGGTGAAGGCGTCTTCTTTGCCCGGGGTGGTTGAGACCGTTGCGATCGCGACGCCGATCGCCGTGCTCGTCGGGCAGGAGTTGACCGCCCCCCCTTCTTTGACGCGCGCGAAGTCTTGGGCGGCGCACTGCGGTAGCGCCGTGGCGTTTCCGATCTGCCCGGGGGGCAGCTTGAAGTCCAGGTCGCGCGGCATCGCCGGCGGTCTGAAGGTTTCGGTGCTGTCGCTGTTGAAGGTCGTCGTCACGCCCAGCTGGTAGGGGTGGCTGCCTGCATGGGTGTCGGTTTCGCCGCCTTCCACTTCGGGCTGGAAGGTGAATTCGTTTAGGCCGAAGCCGGCTGGTGCGCTTGAGATCGTGATCGGGCGCTTGATCGTGCGCGTCTTTGTGCCGCCACCGCTCACGCTGGTTTCGTTCAGCGCGCCCGACTGCGCGCCTTCATCCTTGACTTTTAGGCGCATTTCCAGGTGTTCGTAGGGGATCAGGGAGCCGAGCACTTCACTTGCGCAGGAGACGCTCGACGCGGTGGTTTTGCAAATTTCAAGTTCTCCGAAGAAGCCTCCGGGACCAAGATCGAGCGATCCAAACGGGGGCGCGAAGAATTCCACGCCCTGCAGCGTCAGGCCCGCCGGCAGGTTGTCGCTGAAGGCATAGGGCGCGGAGGTGGCAGCGTTGCCGATGTTGATCGCCTGCACGATGATCGTGCCTTCGCCTCCCGGAGCTATATGCGCCGGAGTGGTTCTGGCCGTAACCCTGAACCAAGATGTTGTTGCCCAAGTGTTGCTGGTCCCAATTACTCCACTAAGCGTTAGAGCGAATAGACAAACCACGGAAAGCCGCTGCACGGCGTCTGTGAAGCGGCGTTTCATGCTGAGAACCCCCGACGGCACACAGGTATGCCCATATTCACATTTGTATTATCTGTCGGACTGCTGTAGCATTTATCAGAGCAAGCGACTCTCGTCACTCGACGTGAGTTCTGCCAGCTGAGCGAGGAGGCGGGTGCACATTTGCCTGTGCTCGGCGATAGATCAAATACATCGCGCCGAGGGCGAGCCTCGGCGCGGCCATGACCCATGCGTGAAAGGCATCGCCGATGATAGAGCCCGGAGAACCCACAGAGAATGGCATCACCCTCGCAGAGCTGGCGAGGATCCTTGAAAGCGAAAGCCGGCCTGCTGCGGTATATGCGCTGATGCGCGCGGCCGGTGCGGACTGGGCTCGCTTTCAACGCTTGTTCGCTCGTGCCTATCCGCGCTCGAGGATGACCCTGGCGATGAAGATTGTCTTTGCAGAGCGCGGTGGCGGGGAGGATGCTCTGGCGGCCTAGGGGGCTTTGCGCGGCGGTGCTCGCCGGTGAGGGTGGGGCGCTCTCTTTGGGGGCCTTTCCCTCTTCGAGGGCCTTGCGTGGCGTTCTTGAGGGGTGGAGCTCGCGCCTCATGATCTGCGTGCGCCTCATGATCTTGGCCTCCCCTTCGCGGCGCCCTTTGCGCCGTGGCCGGCCTTCTTGACCTGCTTGTGGGCCTTTGCGGGCTTTGCGCCGTAGCGCTTTTTGGCTTGTCAACGGCAGGCAGCTCGTTTGGACTTCGGCTTTTTCTTGCACGCTGCAAGGGCGCGTGCGAGTAGCTGTGCCTTCGTCGGTTTGGCTACCGGTTTTGGTTTCGGCGCGCTCGCCGGGGCGGCGGGAGGCGGGTTTTCGGGCCCTTTGTATGTAAGCGAGCCCGGTGTTTTGTCAGTCGGCGGTGAGCTCGGGGACTGACAGGCATCGCCCTGGCAGGCCGGCGAGGGCGCGGGCGGCGGTGGCGGACAGGGCGAGGAGGCACTGCAGGCGTGTGCGTCATAGACGTCAAAGGCGCTGTCAACGTCAAGCGGGCTAAGGCGCGAGGCCGTCAAGAAGAAGGCCTCATCGCCCGATTCAGAGGCATCGAGTAGCGCTGATTCTTCCTTTGAGGTGCCCGATGAGAGCAGGCTCGTGCAGCCGGCGGAGGCCGGCGAGAAGGTACTGCTCGAGGCGGTGCAGCTCCCGACCCCGGCGGGCTCGTACTGGTAGACGTCCTCGACGCCGTTTACGTCTTGGGGGACCAGGGCGTCGGCGGAGTTAAGAAAGTGCGCCCGGAGTCTGCGAGGTAGCGGGGCTGGTAGAGAGCGCGGTTTAGGGCTTGTAGCGTCCAGGATGGGATCGAGCCCGCCAGCCACCGTTCGCGCCAGCTGCGCGGCCGATCGACTGTCAGGCCCGGGAAGGTTGCAGTGGAAGGATCGAAGATCCCCTCTGGCCTCGCCCCGCTCGGGTCACACGACACGCAATTGAGCTTGCCGCTCTGCGCGTCAAACAGAAATACCTCCTCGTCAGGTTCTCCACTGTTCGCGTCGCGATTGTCATAGCCCGTCAGGCTGCGCTGGGACATGAATGTGAAGTAGCGGCCGTTTGGTGAGCTGCGGGCGGTGAGGTTCCCCAGCGCCTCGAGGCTCGTACGCCCCGCCCAGTCAGGGTCGTCGTGGCTCGACAGCACCGCCACCAGACCGATCTGCCGTGTGCCTGTGTCGTACTCGTATAGGTTGCATGTGGCTCCCCCCGGGCTTTCGCAGTCTCCTGCCACCCCGTGTTCGCCCTGTGCGTTCGCCGTGTTGGTCAGCACTCCGTTCGCCACGAAGTACACTCTCCCGCCCGATGCGTCGATCGCGCTCACTTTCCCCCGCACGTTCGCCGCCTCACCCGGCGTAGGGTTGACGCTCAAGTCAGACAGCGCGCACAACAGCTGCCCCCCTTTAACCTGCACTTCGCACATGTACAGGTCGGGCTCGTTTGGTTCGGCCGTCGCATCTGCCGTCAGCTGCGATTCGTCGGTGAAGAATACCTTCGTGCCGTCGCTGTTTGCAATCTGGAACACCGGGCTGCCGGGCCCGCCCGCCGCGCCGGGCTGGCGCTCGTCCAGCTGCAGTGTTTGCGACAGCACGATGTCGCGTAGGTATAGGTGGCCTTCGCCGCCGGTTGTTTCGAAGGCAACCCGACCTCCGTCATTCGAGAGCGCCCCGCGCATGTTCAGGTCGCTCTGGCCCACCCCCACGGCGAGTCCTGCTTCTGATGCAGGCTCCGCCGACGGCCCCGGCAGCACGCTGATCAGCGTCAGTTTCCCGCCCGCGAGCTCATACAGGTTCGGTTCTCCGACGGGTTCAAAACCCGGCGCAAAGCCCGGAGCGAGCACCTGTGGTGACTCGAGCACGATGTGGCTGAGATCCGGCGTGGCCGTGCGGAACTCGGCCCCGCCACCCCACTGCCCGCCGGGCGTCGTTTCCGTACCCCCGAATTTAGTCCCCGCCGGCACGTTCGCCGCGTTCACGAGCGCTACGAATGCACCGTCGGCTTCGCGCTGGTAAGGGGTGCGTTCGGTGTTCGCGGGGTTTTCCGGCTGTAGGCGCGTTACGCCCTCGGGTTCAACGACGCTCGAGGAGAGGTCTTCGGCAAAGAACTTGTACTCCGAGGAGAAGCCGGCGCGGATGATCGAGATTTCTTCGTGGGGCGTTGAGATGTCCTCTGTTGACCAGCCTGTGGTGCCGCGCGTTGAGAGCAGCTGGCTGTCGTGCGGGCTTCTGACCCCTTGCGATTCGCCACTGATCGGACCGAGGGCGACATAGGCCATCCCACCACCGCCTGCGGCAGCCTGGATCAGGCCTCCTTCTTCAGTCAGCGATTCAAGCGGCGAGCCGTGCTTGTTTGGCGGGGAGACCAGTTCCCAGGTCCTCCCATCGGCGAGGATCGAGGAGGGGCCCTGGGTTGTGAAGCTGTGGTCGGTGCCGATCACAGTGCCCAGCGTGTTGTGGGCGATCACACGGTAGTGGTAGGTGGTCGAGGGCAGCAGTTCTTGGACGAGCTCAGAGACCGTCGTATCGCTCGTTGAATCACCCACGCTGCCGTCGGGGATCGGCACGCTCGTGCCGTATGCGCTGCTCGTTCCGTATTCAAAGCGGTATTCGCTTGCCAGCCCGTGCGGGTTCAGTTCGGCTTCTAGGCGCGCGCTCGTGGCGTCGAGTTCTGAGACCGAGGTGTCATCGATCGAGATCGCCGGCAGCGTCGTGAAGCTCTGGTCTGCCCCGAAGGCGACTTCTTTGGCGGCGTTTTCGGCCACGACGCGGAAGTGGTAGGTAGTTTCTGGCGAGAGCCCCGTGATCGCGGCGCTCGCGGGCTGATCTTCAAAGGGTTCGCCTTCAAGCGGGGTCGGCGCCGTCGATTGGCCGTATGCAGTAGTGGCGCCGTATTCGAAGTGGTAGCTGGTCGCTTCCGGGCCCTCGGGATTGATGCTCGCGCCGAGCGTGGCGCTCGTCGTCCCAACTTCACTTGAGGACTCGCTTTCAAGGAGCACGAGCGGGCCGGGCGGCGGTGGCGTGACGATCCGCACGGTGCCTTCGTTCAGCACGTAGATCGCTTTTATGTGTTCGCTGTAGGCGATGCCGCGCTGGCCGTTCTGTGCCTGTTCTCCTGCGTCAAAGCTCGCCAACTGTTCGCCTTCGGCGTTGAAGGCGAGCAGGTGATGGCGTGCTTGCAGGTCGTTGACAAACAGCTCATCAGCCGGGCCGATCGTGATCGAGAGCCCTTCGCGAAAGCCCGCTTCATCGCGTGGGCTGCCCAGTTCGACGCCGCTCGGGTCATACTTGTGCACGCCGCCGGGGACGGCTTCACGGCCCTGCAGGCCGCCCTTCAGGTAGATGTCTTTGACCGAGTCAAGCGCGAGGTTCTGGATCGGCCCGACTTCTGAGAAGAGCACTTCGCTTTCCGGCGCCCCTTCATCGCTGAAGCGCTGCACGCGATTGCGATCGCCGACATAGACGGTGCCAGTTGCGTCATCGACTGCGATCGCGCGCCCGCCCAGCGCTTCGAATTCGCCGGGGCCGGCGGGGCTCGTGGCTTCGACTCCGCCCACGCAGAATTCGGCTTCGCTTGCTGGGCAGATGTTGCCTTTGGTGCTCGAGTTGACTTCGCGCCCAAAGCTCGTCAGGAAGTTTCCTTCCGGGTCGAACTTCTGCACACGCGCGTTGTTGCCGGCGTCGATCACATACACGTCGCCGTGGGAGAGGCTGAGCGGGTCGTTATCGACTGCGATCCCCTGCGCGGAGCTGAACTCACCCGCGCCGGGGCCTTCAAGGCCTTTGAAGCATTTCGTCGTCGTCGTGCAGGTCTGCAGTACTTCGGTTTCTCCGTCGAGTACGCCCCAGCCCCACGCCAGCAGGAATTCGCCTTCTGCGCTGAACTTGTCGATTCGGTTGTTGTCTCGATCGGAGACGTATACGTCGCCGGTTTCCTCTTCCACCGCGATGCCCTGGGGAGCGCCTGAGATCTGCCCAGCGCGCGCGCCCCTGGTTGCAAAACTGGAGGGAAGAGCTTGTGCAGCGATTGGCTCTGCGATACAGCTGCCTGCGAGTCCAAGCACACATAGGCTCAGAACCTGAAGCGCGCGTCGGCGCCGCCACGATCTCGCTTCTCTGCCTGACACCTCTCCGGTACCCCCTCACCCTGCTGCATTGCACGTCGTCGCCCATCGGCACTGCTCCTGACTTGATCGAACATAAGCCCAGGTGATTTGCGCGCACAACCGGCGTCTCTCACTGACACGTGGCCGATTACGCGCTCCGCACGCCTAGGCGTCCAATTATCGGACTTCGGAACTCATCCACGCCCCGAGCCGCCACTTCCCGCCCCTTGACCGATGCTCAAGCCCGCGGGAATACTCGCACCGAGCTCGTCCTTGAAGGACAACGCTCATGTGGGCTGATCGGCTCGGCCATCGCCATCGCAGTGCGGCGTGTGTGCGGGCCTCGGCTCCTACCTACCAAAGCAATGATCAAAGGAGTAGTGCTCAATGCGTATTTTCAAGCTAGCCGGCGCGCTCGTGCTGGTGCTGGCATTCAGCGCCGTCGCCGTCGCTACGGCGTCCGCGGCGGAGACGCCGTGGCAGTGGTTACCGGGGTCTGTTGGGGAAACGTTTACGGGTAAAAGCGGGGCTGCCGAACTTCAGCAGAAAGGCGGCGCCGTCATTAACTGTGCATCTTCGACCGTCTTATTAACCGACGCAACCTTAAAAGTCAGCAGTGAACTCACCGAAGGCACGACAGGCCTTGACGCCAAAGGCGGCTTAGCGGTGATTCACTTCACAGGATGTAAATCACTCGGCGCCGCTATTAACTCGGACGGCGACGAAAAAGAAATTATCTTAGCTCACGTCGAGCTCAAAAATTGCATGATCAGTATAGCCAAAAAACAGTTCGGTATCTTATTCAAAACATTACCTATACACCTCGAAATTCCGGCTGTTAAACAGTTAATCAACGTCGAAGGCTCCTTCGTCGCTGAAATAAAATCCGTCACTAAATTACAGTACACGCTCGTCATCGAACAAAAAGAAGGTAAACAGACGATCGAAAAATGTGAAGGCGGCGAAGCGGAGACGCTCAAATCCAAAGTTGGCGCAGGTGTGAACACTCAGTCAGGTGAGGGTGCCGCAGCCGGCGAAATCACCTTCGACATGACCAAAGACAAAGAAGGCGAGGAAATGATGGAAAAATGATGGGCTAGTCCTGTCGTTTTTCGTCTTACTTGATGAAGTAGTCGGCGCGCCGGGGATTCCTCCCGGCGCGCTTTTTGCAGCCTGAGACCTTGATCGGTGTGGCCTGCGTGAGGACTTTGCCGTTTTGCGCGGTTAGTTCGGTGGGCATCGTCAGCTTGGACTTGCACAGATCAGCGTTGGCGGCAAGTGCGGAGTTCGGGCCCTGCGGCAGGTTCAGTTCAAAGCTGTTGAAGGGCACATCTGGCGTGGCCTTGAAGGTCGAGGTCGTGATCCCGTTCTTGATCTGCGTGGAGCCCACGAGATCGACGGTCACGCCGTAGCCTTTTAGGACGATCGTCAGGTCTGGGAAGGCTTCCCCGCCGTGGGAGACGAAGTAGGCGTTGCCTTCCAAGGGTTCGGGGATCGCCGGCGTGATCACCTTCGCTTTGCCGACGATCGAGGCCGCCGGACAGTTGGCCGGGCTCTGATCAAAGACGGCTGCCGTGCAGGCCTTCTGTAGCGTCGTCAGGCGGCTGGGCAGTTGCTTTGGCAGCGAGACTTTTGCTTTGGCGAGGTTTGCGTATGTGCCGAGCGGGGCGGTCGGGTAGGAGACTTTGACCTGCAGGCTCGCGCCGTTTGCTTTTGAGGTCTTGCCCGCCGTCGCTGCGCTGAATTTGGGCGCGAATTTGAGGCTCTGGCAGCTCGCGGCCTGGAAGGAGGAGGCAACGGTGGAGCTTTGGGAGAAGACGCTTCCCAGCGTGCTTGAGATCGACATCGTGTTGCAGCTGGTCGGGTTCAGCGTAAAGCCCGGACGGTCAATTGAGACGCGGATGTCGCGCACGTGGGTGACGATCCCGTCGATGATGTGCGGGATCGGTTCAGAGGCGGTCGGATCGACTGAGACCTGCACGGTGTGGGGGTCAAGGCGCAGGCCGAAGCGGATCACGACCGTGCCGAGGTCAAACGGGCCTTGCGCGATGCGTGCATGTCTCTCATTCTCCTTCACCATAAACATTACGTCACGGCCGGGCGCATCGTTTCTCGGCGTTCAGGATCGGCTCGAATCGCTACCACAACCTTGACCGGCTACTGGCCCAAGTTGGACACTTACGTTGACATGCCCCACGCGTTACGAGAATGCTAATCGTCAGCTAGGTGCCTCACAGCGCACGTGGAGCCACGAGTCTGTCCGATCAATCACTAAAGGAGACTTCATGCGTACTCTCAAGCTAACCTGCGCACTGGCCATGGTCCTGGCGTTCGGTGCGGTAGGCATCAGCACTGCCACAGCAGCAGAGACCCCCTGGCAGTGGTTACCCGGGTCTGTCGGAGAAACCCATACTGGAAAAAGCGGCGCCGTGACGCTACAACAAAAAGGCGGCGCCACGATCTCCTGCACGTCGTCAACGATCTTATTAACCGACGAAGCCTTAAAAGTTAGCACGGAACTGACGGAAGGCACGGAAGGCAAAGATGCCAAAGGCGCTTTAGCAATTATTCATTTTGCCGGCTGTAAATCGCTTGGCACGACCCTCAACTCCGATGGCGACGCGAAAGAAATCGTCTTAGTCCACGTCGAGATAAAAAATTGCATGATCAGCAAAGCCGAAAAACGATTCGGATTGTTACTCAAAATCTTACCGCTGCATGTGGAAATCCCCCTCGTCAAAATGTTAATTAACGTTGAAGGCTCCTTCATCGCTGAAATCAAACCGACAGCAACCAAATTAGTCTTCACGCTCCTCATCGAACAAAAAGAAGGCAAACAGGCCATTGAAAAATGCGAAGGCGGCGAAGCCGATACTCTCAAATCTAAAATCGGCACTGGCGAAAATATCCAGTCTGGACAGGCAGCCGAAAAAGCCGAAATCACCTTCGACATGACCAAAGACAAAGAAGGCGAGGAAATGATGGAAAAATGACCAGGCTGAGGTAGGCTCAGCGCCATCATCGTGACGACGCAAAGGCCGGAGCGGCTTGCCAGCCCTCCGGTCTTTGGGTCTATATGGATCTAGCCGTGGGACCCTGCGCCCGACCCCTGCACCTGGCTTCGGTCCCAACCGCCTTAGCTTCCCGCTACCCCTCCCCCTTAGTCTTCGCGTCCTTCACCTTCACCTTCCTACCCGCAAACCCGCTGCGAGCCTCACGTTCGCAGCCAGCCCGCTTGCCCTTGCCCTTCTTCTTGTCGCACTGCCTCAGCGCTTTGGCGAGCTTTGCTTGTTGTCGGAGGCCCCTTGCAGCCGGTCACCGCGATCGGCGTTGGCTGCCTTAGCACTGCCCCGTTCTGCGCCGTGAATTCGGTCGGCATCGCGAGCTTTGCGCTGCAGAGGTCCGCGTTTGCCGTGAGCGCTGAGTTCGGGCACTGGGGAAGGCTCAACTCAAAGCTCGCAAGGGCACGTCGGGCGTGGCCTTAAAGGTGCTCGTCGTGACGCCGTTCTTGATCTGCGGGGAGCCCACCGGGTGCACGGTCACGCCGTTAGCCCTTGAGCACCATCGTAAGGTCTAGGAAGGCTTCTCCGCCGTGGGAGACGAGGTAGTAGGCGGGGCCTTCCAAGGGGACTGGGAGGATTGGGGTCAGCACCTTTACGTGGCCGACGACCGAGCCCGAGGGCAGTTTTGGTGGGGTCCTGGTCAAAGACCGCCGTCAGGCAGCTTTCTGGAGCGTCGTCAGGCGACTGGGGAGCGCTCGCGCCATTGGCTTTGGAGGTCTTGCCGGCGGTTGAGACGCTGAATTTCGGGGCGAATTAGAGGGCTGCGCAGTTGGTGATCTGAAAGGGGGTGGAGACTAGGGCTACGGCAACTTCGTCGCTTGAGATCGTGCCGAGGCTCGGCGGGCTGCAGTCCGGTGAGGCGGGGCGCTCTCTTTGGGGCATTCCTCTCTTCGAGGCCCGGCGTAGCATTCTTGAGGGGTGGAGCTCGCGCCTCATGGTCTGCGCGCACCTCATAATCTTGGCCTCCCCTTCGCGCGGCGCCCGTTGCGCCGTGGCGGGCCTGCTTGTGGGCCTTTGCGGGGTTCGCGGCTTGCCAACCCCTGGCCCTCTGGTCTGTCTGATTCTGGGCTGCTTGACTGGCCCTACCATCGACCCCTACCTGCGCTAGCGCTTTCGCTTCCCGACTCACGAAGGGCGCGTCGGTCGTCTGACCGGTAAGCGCCCACCCCAGCGCGGCGCCCGCTACTTCTTCTTGGCTTTCTTCTTCGTACCGTACTTCTTGCGGGCCTGCTTTTCGCACCCCTGCCGCTTAGCTTTGTTCTTTTTCTTGCGGCATTGCTTGAGGGCTTTCGCGAGCTTCTGGGCGCGAGTGGCCGGCTTTGCACACCCTGTGACCGCGATCGGCGTGGACCGCGTCAACACCGCCCCATTCTGCGCCGTGAATTCAGTCGGCATCGTCAGCTTGGACTTGCACAGGTCGGCGTTGGCGGCAAGTGCCGAGTTCGGGCCCTGCGGCAGGTTCAGTTCAAAGCTGTTGAAAGGCACATCTGGCGTGGCCTTGAAGGTCGAGGTCGTGATCCCGTTCTTGATCTGCGTGGAGCCCACCAGATCGACGGTCACGCCGTAGCCTTTCAGGACGATCGTCAGGTCCGGGAAGGCTTCCCCGCCGTGGGAGACGAAGTAGGCGTTGCCTTCCAGCGGTTCGGGGATCGCCGGCGTGATCACCTTCGCTTTGCCGACGATCGAGGCCGCCGGGCAGTTGGCCGGGCTCTGGTCAAAGACGGCCGCCGTGCAGGCCTTCTGTAGCGTCGTCAGGCGGCTGGGCAGTTGCTTTGGCAGCGAGACTTTTGCTTTTGCCAAGTTCGCGTACGTCCCCAATGGAGCGTTCGGGTAGACAAGCTTGACCGAGAGCCCCGCGCCACGGGCTTTCGAGGTTTTCCCGGGCGTCGAGACGCTGAATTTGGGCGCGAATTTCAAGTTCTGGCAGCTCGCGGCCTGGAAGGGGGAGGATACGGTGGAGCTTTGGGAGAAGACGCTGCCGAGCGTGCTCGATATCGACATCGGGGTGCAATTGGTCGGGTTCAGCGTGAAGCCTTGACGGTCAATCAGAACGCGGATGTCGCGTACATGGGTGACGATCCCGTCGAGAATGTGCGGAATTGGTTCGGTGGGCGTCGGATCGACGCTCACTTGGACCGTATGCGGGTCCAACCGCAAGCCGAAGCGGAGCACCACCGTTCCCAGATCGAACGGTCCGACGACCGCTGAGGTGACGCTCACGAGCGAGAACGGGTCGCCATCGTAGGGGCCCGCGAGATAGACCTTGCCGGGGGTGTAGGCCAGCACCGCGCCAACCCCCGTGCCGACCTGCGACTGCCCGAGCAGGCTTCCGGCCGGGCAGGATGGTGCCGCTTCCTCCTGAGCACCGGACTTGGAGCGTGCCGTGAGGATGTCTTGCTCGGGGCAGAAGGGGATCCCGGTGAGGATGCCTGTTAGTCCCGGGGGCAGAGTCGTGGAGAAGGAGGTGATTTCCGATTCCCCATCGCCGCGCGTGAGGTGCAGGAAGAAGGGGCTGAACGCCCCAGCGGCAGGGTTGACCGTGCCTGATTCGATCTGCGGCGTGAAGGGTGGGACGCCCGACGGACAGGCGCTACCGCCGACGCCTTGGGTTATCGAGAAGCTCGAGGTATCGGTCAGCTCGGCAAGAGGTTCCGACCAAGGACTCAGCAGCGCCTGGGTCGTGAAAGTCCCGCAGACCGGAGGCGTGATCAAAGGTGCCTGCTGGCCTTCGCGGAAGTGGAAGTTGAAGTGGTCGAATGGCAGCTGGGGGTTGTTCTGGAAGGTCGTCGTCAGTTGCCCGGTCCTCGGATTCCGATCGACTTTGCCGGCGAGGCGGATGAGGATGCCGTTTTCGGGGTTTTTGGCGACTACATAGAGGGCCACCAGTGTGCCGCCCGGATGGCCGAGTTCGGGGAACGGGTTGTCGTAGGGCTGGGCGATGTAGACCGAGCCGTGGATCGCAGCCGACAGCAGGGGCGTGGTGATTTCCACGGTCCCCAGCTTCGCGGCGTCCGGACAGCCTTTCCCGGGTTGCGAATCGATCGACTCGCGTTCGAGGTCAGCGGGCGTGCAGCCTTCGAGGCCCACGCCGGCCGACGGGTTGATCGTCAGCCCCTCGGGCAACGTGACCGTGGTGTCCTTGAGCTGCGACTGGGCCAGGCCCGTCGCGTTCGTGAGGCCTTCGTCGTGGAAGTCCAAGTTGAAGTTCAGGCCGCTCGGAGAGGACGCAGACTGCGCAGTCGGGAGTGCTTCGATGGTTGGCGTGAACGAAAGCTGGTTACAGCCTGTGAGCGACAACGCAGTGTCATCGGGACTGGCGAGTTTGTACGTCAGCGGCGCAAAGGACACTCCATTTGGAGCGGCTTTCGTCGGCCACGAGACGCCTTCGACGGTGGGGTCGAACGGCTCCTGACAGTTGGTTGGCAGCGTGAGGAAAGCGGCCGGCTGCGCGTCATGGGAGAGTTCGCATTCTTGGCCTGAGTCTTGCTGGTAGGTGCCGCCCAGCAGACAACCCCACCCGCGCGATGCGTTGTGACTGGGGTCCGTCGGTGCGCCCCAGAAGACGGCGGTGGCGGAGATGAAGTTGATCAATTGCGAGACGTTCCTCGTCGAGACGGTCACGCCATAGTCTTCGCCGGTGCCGCTGCGTACCGCGGTGTCCAGGATGACCGGGCTTCGTAGAACCTCGAAGCCGAAACGCGCCGGCTCGCCCGTCGCCGGAGTCAGGTTGAAGATGGGCACGGTGAAGACAGTTTCCTCGTTGTTCGATTCACTGCGCGGGAAAGTCGAAGCGGTCACCACGGCGACGCCGATCGCGGTGTTGGTTGGGCAAGAGTTGGTCCGTCCACCTTCTTTGATGTGGGCGAAATCTTGATCGTCGCACTGTGGCAGGGCCGTGGCATTGCCGATCTGGCCCGGGGGCAGCTTGAAGTCCAGATTACGAGGGAGGGCCGGCGGCGTGAGCGTTTCGAGCGTGTCGCGATTGAAGCTGATCGTGCTCGTCAGCTGGTAAGGGTGCGAGCCCGCTCGGGCATCGGTTTCACCGCCTTCTTCTTCCGGGGCAAGTCCGAATTCGCCTACCCCGAAACCGGCGGGTTGGCTTGAGATCGCGACGCCTCGCTTGAGCGTGCGCGATGCTGCCCCACCTCCTTCGAAGCGCGTTTCGTTGATCGCGCCGGGTTCACTGCCTTCATCTTTGACCCTAAGACGCATTTCGACATCTTCATAAGGGATTACTGGGTTCAGGGTTAGTTCCGGTCCCAGCAGTGCTCCTTCGCTCGAGCACGACGCACTCGACGCGGTCGTTTTGCAGAATTCGAAGAAACCAAATGCGCTGGACGGCCCGATGTCTGCGCCAGGCGCTTCGAAGGGATTCGGCGCGATGAACTGGACTTCTTCCAGTTTCAAGTTGGCAGGTAGGTTGTCCGCGATCGTGTACGTGCCGGCCGTTTCCGCGTTCCCCAGATTGATCGCCTGGAGCACGATCGTTCCTTCTCCGCCCGGTTCGATGTGGGTGGGGATCGTGCGCGAGGTGAGCTTGATCCAGGGCACGGTGGCCGACGCCAAGCCCGCGTTCACCATGGCAGCCAGGATCGTCGTGGCGATAAGGGCGATACCGAGCGTCACGAACCGACGGCGTAGGTGAGTCGACTCCTTGGCCATGGGACCGGGAATCACGCTCGCGCCCGAACCTGTGCTCTGAGCTTGAAACGAACGACGAGGAGCGCGGATCATCGTGAATGCCTCCCCCGGCTGGCAGGATGTGATTTCTTGGCCTTCTTCTTGGCTTTCGCCTTACCGTACTTCTTGCGCGCCTGGCGTTCACAGGCTTGACGCTTCTTCTTGACCTTCTTCTTCTTGCAGGTCTTCAGTGCCCGAGCGAGCAACTGGGCCTTCGTCAGTGGCTTGGCTTTCGGAGCGCTCGTCGGGGGTGGCGACACGTTGCCGGGGCCCTTGTATGTGAGTGACCCCGGGGTCGGGCTCGACGGCGGCACGCTCGGGTGCTGGCAGGCATCGCCTTCGCATGGCGGTACCGGAGGCGCCGGCGGGCTGGCGCAGGGCGAAGCGACGCTGCAGAGATGAGCGTCATAGACGTCGAATGCCGAGTTGACATCCATCTTCGTCAGGCTTGCGTTCGTGAGGAAAAAGGCTTCGTCACCTGACTCCGATGCATCGAGGAACGTCGATTCTTCCCTAGAGCTGCCTGAGGACACGAGGCTCACGCAGCCACCTGAGCGCTGCGAAAAGCTCGTGCTGGCGCTGGTGCAGTCACCCACGCCGGGGCGCTCGAACTCATATACGTCGTTGACGCTGTTCGTGTCCTGCGCTACGAGAATGTCGGACGAGTTGAAGAACTCCCGGCCGGAGTTATCCAGATAGCGAGACTGATACAGGGCAACTTCATGGGAGGGGCCGAGCGTCCAGCCAGGGATCGAGCCCGCGAGCCAACGTTCGCGCCAGCTACGAGCGTAATCGACCTTCAAACCGGGGAACGAGGCCCTCGATGGGTCAAACACACCGCTCGGACGCGATCCTGTCGGGTTACACGAGATGCAAGCGATCTTGCCGCTGCTTGTATCCAGCTGGAAGACCTCCTCGTCGGGCACCCCACTGCGCGCATCGTGGTTGTCATACCCGGTGAGGCTGCGTCGTGACATGAACGTGAAGTAGTGGCCGTCGGGCGAAGATCGCGCCGTCAGGTTGCCCAGCGCCGCCAGGCTCGTGCGACCCGCCCAAACGGGATCGTCGTGGCTCGAAAGCACCGCCGCCAGGCTCACCCGGCCTTCGACGGTGTTGTACTCGTACAGGTTGCAGTCGTCTTCTTCAGAGCTTTTGCAGTCTCCCGGCGTCGCGACTTCGCCGGCGGCATTCGGCGTGCTCGTGAGCACGCCGTTGGCAGCGAAGAAGACGTGTTCTCCTGAGGCGTCGATCGCCGAGACCAGCCCCTGCACGTTGGCCGCTTCGCCGACGTTGTGATCGACGCTCAGATCACTTAGCGCACATGACAGTTTACCCGCGCCGATGCCGACTTCGCAAAGGTAGAGATCGGGATCTTCCGGCTGCGCCGTCGAGTCGGCCGTCAACCTCGCGGCGTCGGTAAAGAACACCTTGCTGCCATCGGCGTTGGCGGCCTGGAACACCGCTTTGCCTGGGCCGCCCGCCGCGCCAGGCTGACGTTCGTCGAGCCGCACGGTCTGATCAAGGCCCAGGTCGCGCATATAGAGACTTTCACCGAAGTTGGTTTCGAATACGACACGATCGCCGTTGCTCGAGATCGCCCCGCGCATGTTCTGGCTGACGTCCCCTACTCCCGAGGTGAGGCCGGCTTCGGCCGTAGGTTCACCGTCCGGGAGCACGCTGACGAGCTTGGGCGTGCCATCCGTCAGCTCATAGATGCTTGGGTTTTGCGATTCGAAGCCCGCTTTGAACCCGGGCGCGAGCACGGCCGTCGAAGCGAACACCACGTCGCTGAGGTCAGGGGTCGCGACGCGGAATTCGGCGTTGTTGGCAAATTTGGCGCCGGGAGGCACGTTGCTAGCCGTCAATAGCGGCGTGAACTGGCCGCTCGCGGCGCGGAGATAAGGCGTGCGTTCGGTGGTCTGCGGGGAGAGCGGTGTCACTCCTGCCGGTTCGACAACACTCGACTGAAGATCATCCGCAAAGAACTTGTACTCCGACGGAAAGCCGACCTGGATGATCGCGATTGCTTCGTGCGGTGTGGTTATGTCTTCAGTGCTCCAGCCCTCCGAGCCACGCGTGGCGAACAGCTGAGTGTTCGACGGACTCCTGACTCCCTGCGGATCTGTCTCGACTGGGCCTAGCGCAACATAAGCGAAGGTGCCTCCAGCCGCCGACGCCTGGAGCAGGCCGCCTTCTTCGGTGATCGGTTCAAGCGGCGCGCCGTGCTTGTTCGGCGGTGAGACCATTTCCCAGATCCTGCCGTCGGCGAGCTGAGACGACGGCCCTTGGGTGCTAAAGGACTGATCAGTAGTTACCGTTGTACCCAACTGATTGTGGGCGATCAGACGGTAGTGGTAGGTAGTGCTCGGCAGTAGCCCTTGGATCAGGTTCGACACCGTCACGTTGACCAGGCCCGAGCCGGCACTACCGTCCGGCACCGGCACGCTGCTGCCGTACGCGGCACTCACGCCGTATTCGAAGCGGTATTCGGTCGCCTCTCCGTGCGGGTTCAGTTCTGCCTGGAGCCGCGCGCTCGTCGCGCTGACCGCCGTCACGGAGATGCTGTCGACGGAAACCGGCGGCAGGGTAGTGAAAGTCTGATCTGGTCCATCGACGGTCTGCACTCCGTTGGTGGCGACCACGCGAAAGTGATAGGTCGTCCGTGGTTCGAGTTCTTCGATTTGCCCCGACGCTGCATGGTCTTCGAACGGTTCAGCCGCAAGTTCGGCTTCGGGTGTGCTCAAGCCGTACGCCGCCGTGGTTCCGTATTCGAAGTGGTATTTCGTCGCTTCTGGACCCTCGGGGTTGATCGTCGCCCGGAGTGAGGCGCTCGTTGGGGTCAGTTCAGTGGCTTCCTGGCTGCCCTGAACCACCAGTGGGCCGGGCGGCGGCGGGGTCACGATCCGTACCTTGCCTTCATTCAGTACGTAAAGCGCTTCGGTGTGCGTACTGTATGCGATGCCACGATGACCGTCCGCTGCGTCGCCGCCGGCATCGAAGCTTGCGAGTTGTTCGCCTTCGGCATTGAAAGTAAAGATGTGATGAACGCCTTCTCGCCTGTCATTGACGAACAACTCGTTGGCGGGGCCAATCGTGATGGCACTCGCGTCGGGCTGGCCTTCTTCGTCGCGTGGGCTGCCCACTTCGGTCCCGCTGTTGTCATACTTGCGCACGCCTGCCAGTTCACTGCCCTTTACGTAAAGGTCTCCGGTCGAGTCAACCGCGAGATTTTCTACTCGGTTTTCGACACCTGGCAAGGTGATCGCGCTCTGTAGTTCTCCCGCGCCGTTGAACAGCTGGACGCGATCTTGATCGCCCACGTAGACCGTACCGCTGTTGTCGACCGCGATCGACCGCCCGCCGAGCCCTTCGAATTCGCCGGGCCCTGACCCAGGAACACCTTTCTGACATTCTTCTCCGGCAAGGCAGACATTGCCTTTGGTCGCCGCGTTGACTTCGCCGCCGAGCATGAGGATGAATTCCCCTTCCGGACCAAACTTCTCCACGCGGCGATTGACGGCGTTGACGACGTAGACGTCGCCGTGTGAGAGCCCAAGGGAGTTGTCCACCGCGATGCCTTCGATACTGAACTGGCCAAACTGCCCCGCGCCGGAGCCGGATAGCCCTGCGAAGCAACTGGTCGTGCAGGTCTGAAGCGCTGCGGTTGTGCCGTCCGCGACGCCCCAGCCCCAGGCCCGGATGAATTCGCCTTCTGGGCCGAACTCGTCGATACGGCTGTTGTTTCGGTCGGAGATGAAGACGTCGCCGCTTTCCTGCTCCACCGCCACGCCCGCTGGTTCGCCTGAGATCTGACCGGCTCCCGGTCCTTCGCTGCCAAAACTGCTCGGCAAGGCGTAGGCAGGCACTGGCCACGCACCAAGAACGCCAATTCCCACGAGTACGCCGACGCCAAACCAGACGCCCGCGAACCGGCGTGCTCGTCGCCCACAAACTTTTCCCATGCCTCTCCGCACCCCTCTTAGCAATGGGCAGCACAGCATCCGACTCCTGCGGCCACCCTTGTCTCACAGCGTAAGCAAACGCCCGGCTTGAACAATAGGTCCGCGTCTGCCACCCCTACAACCCGCGTTTCCGACTGCCAGCCCGGCCCGGAAACCCGGGGCTCAGACCCGTTCTACACCTTCCGATGGCCCAAGTATGCGTCACACCGGCTATCCATTGCGGTTCACGTGCGTCAACCTCATCGCAGATGACGCATGAGGGGGCCATTGTGGCTCACGCGCGTCAACCTTATGCCGAATGACTAATCGGAAACGCTGTCGTGAAACGCTTGACCCCCCAACACCCGCTCGTCATACTCGGCGCCGAAGTGAGTTCACCAGTTTGTGACTTACTTCCACCGAAACTCGTCAGCGCGCGCATGCGGTTCACCAAGGACTGTTGACCGCGTGCTGGCATCTATCGTCTAAATACAAAGGAGCAACGCTAACATGCGCGTTTTCAGGCTCATCGTGGTCTTGGCCACGGTGCTGGCAGTCGCCGCTATCGGCGTCACTACAGCGTCAGCAAGCATCTTACCTGGTGTCAAAGGCACGAAAATCACAGGTAAAAGTGGCAAAGCCACGCTGCAGGTCAAAGAAGGTACCAAAGGTGAAAAACCCGGTCCTTCGATCACATGTGAAAAATCAACCACGGCCAGTGGCGAAGTTCTCAGCACCACTGAAGCATTAGCCGTGATCACGTTCGAAAACTGCACCACTCTCGGCCTTGCAACGAACTCGTTAGGCGACCCGGTAAAAACTATCTTAGCTCACGTCGAGGTCACCGACTGCCCCGACACGCCTACCGGCCGTGCACTCGAATTCAAACTGTTACCGCTGCACCTTGAAGTTCCGTCAACCAAATTATTACTTCTGGTTGAAGGCAGCGTGCTCGGCTTAATCACGCCTGTCGGCAAAAAAGCCACCACGTTCACGCTTACGATTGAACAAAAAGAAGGCAAACAAGCCGTTGAAAAATGCGAAGGCGGTACGGCTAAGACGCTGACCACCTCGATCGACGGTAGCGCTGCAATTCAGTCCGGCCAGGAAGCCAAAGAAGGCACGCTTACCTTCGCGGCAGAAGAGGAATTCATGGCGTAAGTCCGCCACCGCTGGTCTGCATCAAAGGTGCTGGGGCGCAGACGCGCCCCAGCACCTCGTTGGACGCCCGTTCCCCGACTATTGGATATCGATCGACATGCAAATAGCTTTCAGTGCTTGGCAGAGATTACTCGCGCTGCCGATGGTTGCCCTCACCCTCCTAGCCGCGTCACTCGCCGGTTGCGGTGGATCCGGTGAATCGCTGACACACATCAAGGGCACCTCGGCGTCGACCGACAAGGCCGCACTGGATCATTGGATGCGAGCGATGGCCGGCGGCGACTTCCGAGCGAGCATCGGGACCAAAGCCCCGCCTGGCCTGGCCTCAGAGCCCGTCAATTACTCGGAATGCGCTCGAGCGGCCAAGAAGATCGTCCCTAGAACCCTCACGGGTCAGCTCAAGCTCACCGACGCTCAGATTCGCACGAAATGCGGCATCCTCCATCGATCGCTGAAGGCGCAAGCCCTGAGCTTTTTGATCTCGGTCGAGTGGACCGTGCTGGAAGGTGAAGAAGAAGGCTTGAAAGTCACTGATTCTCTTCTAAAAAAGGAATTTGCTCGATTTAGAAAGCAGACCTACCCCACTGAAGCCGATCTCAGGCGTTATCTGAAGGAACGCCAGTGGGTGCTATCCGACGTTCTATACCAACTCAAACGCAACGTTCTGGTTACGCGTATTTTGCCCAGATTCGAAGCCAAGGTTCAGAAGGCGGGAGGCGGGGAAAGCACATACACAAAACTTGCCTTACAGCGCTACAAAGATCTGGTGGCGAGAACAACCTGCGAGACCGGATATGTCGTTCCGAACTGTCGCGAGTATCATGGTCCGCCACAAGTGGAACCGGCACCCGATGCGATCCTCGAGGAATTCGTGAAGGGTCAAAACGAGTGAGCATCGTCGAGCGCAGCTCACCATCTGACCTGCCCTCGGCGAACGTCGAATGCTGGAGCTCACCGCCCGCGTCATGGGGGCTCGACATAATCGGCGAGCGTGCCGAGTGAGACGGTTATGTGGTGATCACGTCGGTCAGCGCCGCCGCGACCTGTAGGCATAGGTGCTCGTCCATCTCCGGGAAGAACGGGAGCGCCAGCGAACGCCGAGCGACCTCCTCGCAGACCGGGAAACTTCCGTCGCGATCTTCTGATCGCTCTCGGTAGAAGCTCATCAAGTGAATTGCGGGGAGGTAGGGCTTGCTCTGCACCCCACGCTCCGCGAGCCCCCGAACCGTCGCTTCCCGATCGGCCCCCTGGGGCAACTGCACCACGAACACGAACCAGCCCCGCCGATCGCCGCCCGCATCCTCGCACGGCAGCTCGAGCCCGTCGATCCCGCGCAATGCCTCCCGATACATCCCCGCTGCTCGCGCCCGCGCCACGAGCATCGCATCCAACCGGCCCAGCTGCACGATCCCGAGCGCACATCCAAGCTCGGACAGCCGGTAATTGAACCCGAGCCGGTCGTGGTCCAGCCACCCCATGTCCGGCGCGCGTCCCTGGTTGCGCTCAGAATCGATCCGCTCCTTCAGCGCACTGTCGCCCAGCGCGACCATCCCCCCCTCCCCGGTCGTCATCTGCTTGTTCGCATAGAAGCCGAACACCGCCGGGTGCCCGCGCCCGCCGACCGCCTTGCCGTCGGCGTGGCGCGCCCCCAGCGCCTCGCAAGCGTCCTCGATCAGCGCAAGCCCGTGCTTCTGCGCGATCCGCTCGAACGCCGGCATATCAGCCGGGTAGCCGAAGATGTGCACCGGCAGAATCGCCTTCGTGCGCGGCGTGATCGCCGCCTCCGCCGCCGCCGCCGGGTCGAGGTTCAGTGTTACAGGGTCGATGTCCGCGAAGACCGGTTCTGCCCCGCAGTAGAGGATCGCGTTTGCCGAAGCCACGAACGAGAACGGGCTCGTAATCACCGCGTGCAGCGCGAGCGCGAGTCTCGCGAACTGATCGCAAACGCCTTCACCCGAGGCATCGTCCAATCTCAAAGCGTCGAGCGCTTTCGCGAATGGGTCAAATCGCTACAAGCCGACTTGCCCGCCGGCGGGAAGTGACGTCTGGTCAATGCCGCGGGCGACGGCCGGACGCAGCTTCGACCGTCGCCGTGGCGCTATTCGGCGCCATGTTCGTCAGCGGCACGCTGGGCGGAACTAGAGCAGAGGGCTTCTCGGGAGCCTCGTACTGCCGGCACAAGGCAACGACATAGCCACTGCGACAGTCGGTTCGGGCCTTCCACTTTCGCTCGAACTGCTTGCCAGATTGCTTGAGTGTCTGCTGGCGCTGCTGAACCGACGTGCCGCCCACGCTTTTGCTTTCGAGCTCCTTCTGCACTCTTGCTTCGAGCAGAACGAGCTTGAGGCTCGTCATCAGTTCCGATAGCGGCGTCTTCGTATCCTGGAGATACCGCTTGAAGGCAGACTCCGAGCCCAATCCCTGCTTGAACGCGGCCAGCTGACGGTTGAGTTCAGCTGTAGTGGTCTTTACACCGAGTTCCTTCGCCTCGCCGTTTACCCAGGAACTGCCGATCCAGAAGTAGAGCGCCTTCAGCTTCTCCTTTTCGTACTCCTGTACGCACCGCGCCTTCAGTTGTGAGGAAGTTGAGGGCGCGCTCGCTCCCGGGGGCGTCGGCTGATATACGCGAAAATACGCGATACAAGCTGCATAGTCAGGTGGTACCGGCCTCTGGAGCTTCGGCTGGCCCGGTCCGGTCGAGGCATTTGCGGCGATTACCGACATCGAGCGCGCGATCGTTGCCTTGGAAATATCGTGACCCTCAACAGAAACTGCCGCACTGTCCGAGTTTCCCTTACCGCACGCCGCCAGAGCACCCGCCAGGATCAATGTCGTTACCGCTGCGGCCAGCACGATCATCTTTGGGCGATGTGTCGTTTTCCCGCTTCCATAGCAACCCGATGGATTGCTTGCACCCGATGATTTTGTCAGTTGAATAGTCACGGATAGCGGGTAGCTTGCTGGGCGACGCGATTCGCTGCGAAGCTATGGCCTCCATGGTCACTTGTCAAACAGTGTCTCTGTTCTGGTCAAGCCGCCTGCGGTGCGGCTTGGCGCTGATCCCGAGTATCGATCAAGGACGCTGATAAGTGCCTGTGACACTCGTTCTATCTGCGCTCTCGTCGCCGTCGGAAAGAACGGCAGCGCCAATGAACGTGCTGAGGCGTCCTCGCAGGTCGGGTGCTCGCCAAGACGATGCCCGAAGCGCTCGCGATAGAAGCTCATCAGATGGATGGCTGGTAGATAAGGCTTACTCTGGATGCCGACGGACGCCAGTGTGCGGATCGTCGCCGCCCGATCGGCGCCGAGCGGTAGTTGCACGACGAACACGAACCAGCCGCGCTCATCCCCATCGCGGTCTTCACAGGGCAGCGCGAGACCCTCGACGCCCGCCAGCGCCTCGCGGTAATCCGCAGCCACTCGTGCGCGCGCGGCCAACATCCCCTCCAGCCGCTCCAACTGCGCGATGCCGATGGCGCATGCGACCTCTGATAGTCGATAGTTGAACCCAAGTCGGTCGTGATCCAGCCAATCCATGTCCGGCGCGCGCCCCTGATTGCGCTCAGAGTCGATTCGCTGCTTGATCGGGCCGTGCCCGAGCGCGATCATCCCCCCCTCTCCCGTCGTCATCTGCTTGTTCGCATAGAAGCCGAACACAGACGGGTTTCCGCGACCGCCCACGGCCTTTCCATCGGCATGCCGCGCTCCAAGCGCCTCACAAGCATCCTCAACGATCGCCAAGCCGTACTTCTCCGCGATCCGCTCGAACGCCGGCATGTCGGCCGGATAGCCAAAGATATGCACCGGCAAAATCGCCTTCGTACGCGGCGTGATCGCCGCCCCGGCCGCCTCCGGGTCGAGGTTGAGCGTCACCGGGTCGATCTCCGCGAACACGGGTGTCGCTCCGCAGTAGAGGATCGCGTTTGCGGAGGCGACGAACGAGAACGGGCTCGTGATCACCTCATCGCCCGGCCCGACCCCCACCGCGCGCAGCGCCAGGTGCAGTCCGGCCGTCCCGCTCGATACGGCGCTCGCGCCGGGAGCCCCCACACGCTCGGCAAACAACCGCTCGAACTCGACCAGCTTTGGACCGAGCGAGAGCTGCCCCGAGCGCAGCACCTCGATCACCGCCTGCTCCTCCGCCTCGCCAAGCACCGGCTTGGCCAGCGGGATCGTCTCCTCTGCCACTAAGCCTCGCCGCGGGAACTTGCGGGAGCCGCATCCTGCTTGGCGCCGGCGTCAGGACTGCGCCCAGACTGCATGCCGTACTCGAGCGAGTCAACCAAGGCATCCCATGAGGCTGCGATCACGTTCTCCGATACGCCGATCGTACCCCACGTCTCGTGACTGTCTGAGGCGTCGATCAGCACGCGTGTGACCGCGCCGGTGCCCTTGGTCTCATCGAGAATCCGCACCTTGAAGTTGACGAGCTCAATCTCTCGTAGATGGGGGTGGAATTCACCGATCGCGTCGCGCAGTGCCGCGTCGAGCGCGTGCACGGGGCCGTTGCCCTCAGCGGTGCGAACGAAGCGCTCACCTTTGACCCAGCCCTTGATCGTCGCCTCGGTGATGACCTTGCCGTCGGTGCGCTTCTCCACCAGCACGCGCCAGGACTCGAGGCGAAACAGCGGCTCATACGAGCCCGCTTCCTTGCGCATCAATAGCTCGAAGGAACCGTCGGCAGCCTCGAACTGAAAGCCCTCGTGCTCGAGCTCCTTGACGCGCTCAACCACACGTTGGGCGAAATCCTCGCCCGCCTTGCCCCGCGGTAGCTCAAGACCCGCCTCCGCTGCCTTCTCAACCACCGTCCCCTTACCCGAGAGCTCAGAGATCAGCACGTCGCGGCCGTTGCCGACGAGCTCGGGGTTGACGTGCTCGAAGGTCTGCGCGTCGGCGCGCACGCCCGCCGCGTGCAGGCCCGCCTTATGCGCAAACGCATGCTTGCCCACATATGGCTGCGCCGGGTTCGGCGCACGGTTCAGCAGCTCATCGATGAAGTGAGCCGTCTCGGTCAGCCGCGCCAGACGCGCGGGCGCCAGCAGCTCGACGCCCATCTTCAACTGTAGGTCAGCGATGATCGTGATCAGGTTCGCGTTGCCGGTGCGCTCGCCGATGCCGTTGACCGTGCCTTGCACTTGCGTGGCGCCGGCTTCAACGGCGCTCAGCGTGTTCGCCACGGCGCAGCCGGAGTCATCGTGGCAATGGATGCCCAGTGAGATGCCGGGAAGCGCTTCGCGCACGACCGCAAGCGCGGTGCGCACCTGCGGCGGGAGCGCGCCGCCGTTCGTGTCACATAGGACCAGGCGCTCGGCACCAGCGTCGGCCGCGACACGAAGACAATCCAATGCGTAGCCCGCGTCGAGTTGAAAGCCATCGAAGAAGTGCTCGGCGTCGAACAGCACGCGCTTGCCCTGCGCGACGAGGAAGCCGATCGAGTCAGCGATCATTGCCAAGTTCTCCTCGCGCGAGACGCGCACGACCTTCTCGACATGCAGCAGCGAGGCCTTACCCACGAGCGTGCAGAGGAGTGCGAAGCAGTCGGCCAGCACGCGCAGGCCCTCGTCGTCGCCGGCGGCGGTGTCGCGACGACGCGTCATGCCGAAGGCGACGATCTCAGCCCCCGTCAACCGCTCTGCGGCGAGCAACTCGAACAGCTGCTGCTCCTTCGGATTGGAGGCGGGGAAACCGGCCTCGATCATGTCAACGCCGAGCGCGTCGAGCGCGTGCACGACGCGCAGCTTCTCCTCGGCGGTCAACGTCAGCCCACCGCCACCCATGCCGTCGCGCAGCGTGGCGTCGTATAGCTGTATGTCGGGCATCGCTAGCCCGCGGTGGCGCTCGGAGCGGGAGCCTCGCCAGCGGGAGTCTCCAGGTCGGCAGGCTGCACGACATCCAGCCACTCGCGGTAGCGCTCGGAGCGACCGTGGATCGCATCGTCGAAGGCTGCCTGCAGCACGCGCGTGATCTCGCCTGGCTTGCCCGTGCCGACCGGGTGATCGTCAACCTCGCGTACCGGCACGAGCTCTGCCGCGGTACCCGACATGAACACCTCCTCGGCGAGCGTCAGCTCGGCGCGCGCGACGTCGCGCTCGATGACCGTGTAGCCGAGATCGCGCGCGATCTGAATCACCGAGCGGCGCGTGATCCCGTCAAGAATCGAGTTGCTCTGGCCGGGGGTGGCGATCACGCCGTCGCGCACGATGTAGATGTTCTCGCCGGTTCCCTCACAGACGTAGCCGTGATCGTCGAGCAGGATCGCCTCCTCATAACCCGACTTGACGGCCTCGACCTTCGCGAGCACGCTGTTGAGGTACTGGCCGGAGGCCTTCGCGTGGGGGATCAAGGAGTCGGGGCTGATCCGCCGCCAGGAGGAGACTTTTGCGCGCACGCCCTTGTTCTTGCCCTCCTCGCCGAGGTACACGCCCCACTCCCAGCAGGCGATCGTCACATCGACGCACGAGTCCAGCGGGTTCAGTCCCATCGAGCCGTAGCCGCGGTAGACGATCGGGCGGATGTAGCACGAGCGCAGTCCGTTGCGCGCGACCAACTCGAGCGTTGCGGCGCGCAGCTGCTCGGCGGAGAAGGGAATCTCCATGTAGTAGAGCTCGGCCGAGCGAAACAGTCGTTCGACGTGCTCCTGATTGCGGAACACGGCCGGACCGAGCTCGCTGTCGTAGCAGCGCACGCCCTCGAACACGCCCGTGCCGTAGTGCAGCCCGTGCGTCAAGACGTGGACCTTGGCGTCCTCCCATGCGACGAACTCTCCATTCATCCATATGAGGTCGGTGGGGTCCACTTTCATCTGTCTCCTATTCGAGATTCGCGAGCACTGCCTCGGTGGCCTGCGAAGTTCCCGCCGAACCTCCGAGGTCGGGGGTGCGCAGGCCAGCGTCCAGCGCCCCTTCAACGGCGGATTCTACAGCCGCTGCCTCGCTTTCCAAGCCGAGCCCATGGCGCAGCATCATCGCCGCCGAGAGGAACATGGCAAGCGGATTGGCGATCCCCTGGCCGGCGATGTCGGGTGCGGAGCCGTGCACGGGCTCGAACAGGCTCGGGCCCTCGCCCCCGAGCGAGGCGCTCGGCAGCATTCCGATCGAGCCCGTCAGCATCGCGGCCTCGTCAGAGAGGATGTCTCCGAACATGTTCTCGGTGAGGATCGTGTCGAAGTGGCGCGGTGCTGAGACGAGCTGCATTGCAGCGTTGTCGACGAGCACGTGTTCGAGCTCGATCTCGGGGAACTCGCGCGAGTGCAGTTCGCTGACCACCTGACGCCACAGGCGCGAGGTCTCGAGCACGTTGGCCTTATCGACGCTCGCGACCTTGCTGCGCGCTGCGCCGAATGCGGTGCGCGCGATCCGCTCGATCTCCTCGGCGCTGTAGATGCAGAGATCCGAGGCCGTCGTCTCGGTGCGCGTCTTCTCGCCGAAGTAGATCCCGCCGGTCAGCTCGCGCACGACGAGCAAGTCGGTTCCTTCGATCCGCTCGCGACGCAGCGGCGATGAGTCATACAGCGCCGGCAGCGGCTTGACGGGGCGCAGGTTGGCAAACAGCCCGAGACCCTTGCGCAGTCCGAGCAGGCCCTGCTCGGGGCGCGGCTTGGACGGGTCGGTCGTGTCCCACTTGGGTCCGCCGACGGCTGCCAGCAACACAGCGTCGGCCCTGCGGCAGGCCTCGAGCGTATCGTCGGTCAGCGCCGTGCCATGGGCGTCGATCGAGGCGCCGCCGAACACGTGCTGCTCAAACTCAAACTCGCCGAGACGATTCAGCAGATCCAGCGTCGGCGCGAGGATCTCCGGCCCGATTCCGTCGCCGGGCAGCGTGACGATGTGATGGCTCATCTCGTGACTCTCACAGAGCCGTTGTCGCGACGCGCGCGAAGCTGGCGCCCTCGTGCTCTGACTCGTACTGATCGATCTCGGCGCCCCGCTCGAGCGTCAGCGCGATGTCGTCGAGCCCGTTGAGCAGGCGGTGGCGGATCTCGTGATCGATCTCGAAAGCGACCTCGCGACCGGCGAAGCGCACCTCCTGCTCGAGCAGGTCAACCTCTCCCGCTCCGGCGTGCGCCAGCGCGCGGCAGTCCTCGTCGCCGAGCACGACCGGCAAGAGGCCGATCTTCGTGCAGTTGGAGTAGAAGATGTCGGCGAAGCTCGGTGCGACGATCGTCTGAAATCCGTAGTCCTGCAGCCCCCACGGAGCGTGCTCGCGCGAAGAGCCGCAGCCGAAGTTCTCCCCGGCAACGAGGATCGGGTTGGCGGGCAGCTCCCAGCCGGGCTCCTTGGCCCAGTCGAAGAAAAGGAACTCGCCGAAGCCGGTGCGCTCAACCCGCTTGAGGAACTGCTTGGGCATGATCTGGTCGGTGTCGACGTCGGCGCGGTCCAAGTGGCTTACCGGCCCGGAAATCACGCTTATCGGATCCATCGCTTCTCTCCTGAAGTGGTCATCGAGCCATCCCGGCTCGCTCTTGATGTAGACGTCCGACCTCCTGTCGGCCGAAGTCGCCGCGCGTCGCGCGGCTTCCAAGCGGCGCTGCTTGTATTTCGCCCGGTCCCAATCATTGCCAGTCGCGGATATCGACGAAGTGGCCCTCGATCGCAGCGGCTGCTGCCATCTGTGGGGATACGAGGTGCGTGCGCCCGCCCCTGCCCTGGCGACCCTCGAAGTTGCGGTTCGAGGTCGAGGCGCAGCGCTCACCCGGGGACAGGATGTCGGGGTTCATGCCCAGGCACATCGAGCAGCCCGCCACGCGCCAGTCGAAGCCTGCGGCGCGGAAGACCTCATCGAGCCCCTCTTCCTCGGCCTGTTTCTTTACTTGCTGGGAGCCGGGCACGACCATCGCGTTGACGCCCGCCGCGACCTTTCGGCCCTCGACGACCCTCGCGGCCGCACGCAGGTCGCCGATCCGCGAGTTCGTGCACGAACCGATGAACACGCGGTCGAGTGCGATCTGCTCGATCGGCGTGCCGGGCTCGAGCGCCATGTAGGCGAGCGCACGCTCGGTTGCCTCGCGGTCGGCCGGGCTTTCGAACTCCTCCGGCGCCGGCACGGCCTCGGTGACGGCGCGCACCATGCCCGGGTTCGTGCCCCACGTCACCTGCGGCGAGATCGCGCTCGCGTCAATCAAGACCTCTCGATCGAACTCGGCGCCCTCGTCGGTGCGCAGCCCGCGCCAGTGCGCGATTGCCTTCTGCAGCTCCTCGCCCTGCGGCGCACCGGGCAACTCGTTCTCGCTAAACCAAGCAAACGTGGTCTCGTCGGGGGCAATCATCCCGGCTCGACCCCCACCCTCGATCGTCATATTGCAGACGGTCATGCGCCCTTCCATCGAGAGCGCCTCGATCGCGGGACCGGCGTACTCGACAACATGCCCGGTCATGCCGCCGACGCCGAGGTGCCCGAGCGTGCCGAGGATCAGATCCTTTGCGGTCACGCCGAAGCCGAGTTGACCCTGGTAGCGGATGCGCATCGAACGCGGCTTGTGCTGGACCATGCACTGCGTGGCGAGCACGTGCTCGACCTCGCTCGTGCCAATCCCGAACGCCAGCGCGCCGAAGGCGCCGTGCGTCGAGGTGTGCGAGTCGCCGCAGACGATCGTCATGCCCGGTTGTGTGACCCCCAGCTCGGGCCCAATCACGTGAACAATGCCCTGGCGCGCGGAGCCGAGCGAGTAGACAGGCACGCCGAACTCAGCGCAGTTGCGCTCGAGCGTTTCGACCTGCACTCGCGACAGCTCGTCCTTGATCCGCGCGGCGATGGGCGTGCCGTCGGTCGGCGTGTTGTGGTCGGCCGTTGCCAGCGTGCGGTCGGGGCGGCGCAGGGGGCGCCCAGCCATACGCAGGCTGTCGAAGGCCTGCGGGCTCGTCACCTCGTGCACGAGGTGCAGGTCGATGTAGAGCAGGCCGTGGGCCACCTCGTGCGTCTCCCAGATCTTGTCGAACAGCGTCTGTGACATCGTCGTCGTCCTTCTCCTCGGTGGCTCGATTGCTAGCTGCGCCGCAACCCCGCGGCGACGACCGCCAGGAACGCGGCCTCGCGCTCACCGGGGTTTTCGAAGTGATGTGGCAGGTCGGCGTCAAACGTCACGCAGTCGCCTTCCTTCAGCTCGTAGCGTTGACCGTCACACACGAGCGCGACGGAGCCGTGCTCGACGAGCGCCGTCTCGCGGCTGCCCGGCTCGTGCATCGGCGGATCGTCGGCGGCGCCGGTCGCGCCACCGGGCGCGAGCATGTGTCGAGAGAGCTCAGCGCGCTGGCCAGGCTGAGCGGCGGTCAGCACCTCAAATCGGTGACCCCTTCGCGGATTACCTCCACGCTGGCGCTGCGAGGCGCGCACGACCGTGACCGCGCCACCCTCGTCAAGGCGCAGTAGCTGTGAGAGCCGAAGGTCCAGGCCAGCCGCAATCCGAGCGGCGACAGTCAACGTCGGACTGGTCTCGCCGCGCTCGACCTGGGACAACATCGGCGCGCTCACACCACTACGCCCGGCCAGGTCTCGCAGTGACAGATCGGCCGCCTCGCGTAGCGCTTTGACGCGCGCGCCAACCGCGCTCGGCGCGACAGCCTGAGTGCCATCGGCGTTCTGGCCTGCGCCGTCGCGTCGCGTCGCAGGATTGGACACTAGGGTCGCCATACGCCCGTACGTTATCACGGACGCATGCAGCTGAGCGCGCGGCGCTTGTCCGTCAGCCTACGTTGCCGACTTTTCCACAGTCCTTGAAGCCGTTCGCGACCGCCGTCTTCGTCAGGCTGGCGTGGACGCGTTTTTTCGCGGCACCGAGAGGCTTGACCGACGCGCCACTGTTCTTCCTCGCAGCTTCGAGCAACTGGGCGAGCTGGCTTGCGAGCGTCCGCCGGTAGTCGAGCATCAGTCGCCAGTCACGGCCCATCGAGGCGGGCGGATTGAGCCTTTCAAGCTCGCCGATCCCTTTGCGCTCGAGCGCGAGCGTACGCGGCACGACCCGAATGACTTCCGCGGCGCTCGTGCTCCTGGCCTTGACCGCGCGGATTTCGGCGTTGACGTGAGCACACACCGAATCGGCTCGCGAAATGAACTCCGCCGGCGCCTTTACTTCGCCACCGCTCGCTGAAGCGCTCGCCGGAGCGTCGCTGCGCACCGTCGTCCGCGCGCTCGACTTTCCTCCGCAACCTACGATCGAGAGCATCACGACCGACAGCGCGAGCAACGACATCGGGCAAACCAGGTGAATACGCCGGGTGAGTTCCATGACGCTCGTCACTATCACCGCCGCCCGACTCCTCGTCAACAAAACGCGGGCCAATGTTTCTAACCCATTCGGGCCAGACTGGTGGCCAACTGGGCCCAGCTTGATCCACGATCGCTGGAGACACGCCGACGACCGATGCAGCCCTCACTCAAGCACCCGCGATTCCCTACCCACCCACCCTGGTGGATGGTGCGATCCTTCAACCACTCAAGATCTATGTGGAGGATGCAATGAGACGCTCCATCAGATGTTCTGCGCCGTTCTTGTTGGCTCTGGCGATCTGCGCGCTTTCAGGCGCGGTCGCGTCAGCAGAAGAATTAACTAAACCACTAATTTTACCTGAACCAACGGAAAAAGCTCCGCTTACACTCACATGGTTAAGTACGGGACCGGTCAAGCTCTTGGGAGAAGGCCTCTTCGCCCCACAATGCAAAACCGGTTCGGCATCGGGGGAATTCACATCGAAACGCTTAGGTCGGATCTCGTTGACGCTCACAGCCTGTTCTGAGGCTGGCCTTCCCTGCAACAGCGTAGGTGCCGAATGGGAGGTGATATCCATTCCAAACGCCGATCTCCACCTAGTGGCATTCAATGTCGGCAAAGAATCCGTTGCCGGCCTCGCTGTGAAACTTCCGAAATCGATCAACATAGAATGCGCCGGCTTAGTCGTGCTGCTCGGCGCGGTGATTGGGCGTACAAACGCCGTCGCCGGCAAAAAAACCAAAAACTTTACCGTTTCCTTTGTAGTCAAAGAAGGCAAACATCAGGAAATCACCGAATGCGAAAGGGCCAAAGAATACTGCCTCGAAAAAGAAAAACCCAAGAAATTCTTACTCTATGCAGAATTTGGTGAATTAATGCCGGTCGGCTACGAAGCACAAGAGACCGTCACGCTTGGGAAAGAAGCTGCCTTTGAATTCTAGTCGGGCCCGGAGCCGACGGGGCACCCCGTCGGCTCCGAGCGCAAGTCCGCCCAGTCAAATCATGACGGAGTGCTCTGTGACACTGCGGACCGCTGATCGGCGCGCGATCGGGTAACGGCGACCGAGAGTGCCCTGACGTAGGCGCGCGCGGCCGCATCGATGATGTCTGTCGAGACGCTCTGCCCGGCCCCCGTGAACCCGTCGATCTCGAGCACGATCGAGACCTCGCCGAGCGCGTCCTGGCCCTCTGTCACGGCGCCGATCGTGAACTCGCTGAGCTTGGCAGCGATCCCGGTCGCGGCGTTGATCGCCTGGAAGACGGCGTCGATCGGGCCATCGCCGGTGAACGAGCCAGAGGCCGTTCCGCCATCGGGCAGTTCGACTGAGACCCGCGCATGAGGCGGGCGCTGCGAGGAGGCTTCTACCTCGAAGGACGCGAGTATGAAGCCGCCGATGTCCTCGCTGCGCAGCTCGTCGGTGACGAGCGCCTCGAGATCCATTGCGCTCACCTGCTTCTTTCGGTCAGCGATCTCCTTGAAGCGCTTGAACGCCGTGTTCAGCGCCTGCCCGTCGATCTCAAAACCCATCTCCTTCAGCGCCTCACTCAGGGCGTGGCGTCCGGAGTGCTTGCCCAAGACGAGCGAGTTACTGTTCAGACCGACGGTCGTCGCATCCATGATCTCGTATGTGGTGCGCTCCTTGAGCACGCCGTCCTGATGGATGCCGGCCTCGTGCGCGAACGCATTGCGCCCGACGATCGCCTTGTTCGGCTGCACCTGATAGCCGGTCAAGCGCGAGACGAGACGGCTCGTGCGCGCGATCTCGCGCGTCTCGATTCCGCTCCACAGCCCGAGGCTTGGCTCCCGCGTGTGCAGCAGCATCGCGATCTCCTCGAGCGAGGCGTTGCCGGCTCGCTCGCCGATCCCGTTGATCGCGCACTCGACCTGACGGCAGCCGGCTTCGATACCGGCCAGCGAGTTGGCGACGGCGATGCCGAGATCATCGTGGCAGTGCACGGAGACGATGGATTTGCGCAAGTCCGGCACCAGCCGGTAAAGGGCTTCGAACATGGCCTTGTACTCGCCGGGCAGCGCGTAGCCGACGGTGTCAGGCACGTTGATCGTGCTCGCGCCCTCCTCGAGCGCGATCTGGATCACCTCGGCCATGAACTCGACATCCGAGCGCGAGCCGTCCTCGGGTGAGAACTCGACGTCCTCGCACAGCTCCCTGGCTTGGGCGACGGCTGCTCGCACCTGACCCTTGACGTCCTCGCGAGTCGTCTGCAGCTTGTGCTCGATGTGAACGTCGCTCGTCGCCAGGAATGTGTGAATGCGCGGACGCTCTGAGTCGCGCACGGCGCTCCATGCCGCTTCGATGTCCTGCGCGCTGGTGCGCGCTAGGCCGCAGATCACGGGGCCTTCGACCTCCCGCGCGATTGCCTGCACCGACTCGAAGTCACCGGGCGAGGTGATCGGAAAGCCGGCCTCGATGATGTCCACCCCAAGCCGCGACAGCTGATGCGCGATCTCGAGCTTTTCGTTTCTGTTGAGCGAGATCCCCGGCGACTGCTCGCCGTCCCTGAGCGTCGTGTCGAAGATCAGGACGCGGTTGGCCTGCTCGCGATGACCTGTGTCGGCGTTCGACGGCGCGTCGCTCGCGCCTGTGCCGTTGCTTGTTGAGGTGCTCATGTCGTCCGTGCTCCTTCTCTAACTCGCTTGCTCTTCCTCTCTGCTGGGTATGCGGCTACGCGGCCGCCACGCGCTATTCCCCCCGGAGGGGGAGCAGGAGGAGAGTGAGAAGCGAGTTACAAGACGACATCTGCGATGCAGGGTAGCACCAGCGCCGCTGGGTGTGACTACGGCACCAGCACGACCTTGCCGACGTTCCGGCGCTCAGTGATCATCGTTTGCGCGGCCCCGGCGTCCTCGAAGCTGAAGTCGCCGGCGATGACCGGTTTGACGGTCCCGTCGTCGAGCATCTCCTGCAGCGGCGCGATCCAAGGCTCGAGCGTGCCGCGGTCCTTCCACAGCGTGAGCATGTTCAGGCCGATCACGGCCTTCGATTCGGACATCTGCTTGATCATGTTGAAGCGCGGCATACGGATCACGGTGCGCAGGGCGGTCACGAGGTTGCGCCGCTGCCCGGAGACGATGGCCGAGGCGCCGAACGCGACGAGCCGCCCACCGGGGCGCAGCAGGTCATAGCCGGTGCGAAAGCTCTTGCCGCCGACAGCGTCGAGGATCACATCAAACTGAGGCAGGCCCCGCTCCCAGTCGCTCTTCGTGTAGTCGACCATGTGATCGACGCCGAGCTCTTCGCAGCGCGCATGCTTGCCGGGCGAGGCAGTGCCGTAGACCTCGGCGCCGGTGCGCTTGGCGATCTGCGTCGCGGCGATCCCAACGCCACCACCGGCAGAGTGCACGAGCACCCGCTCGCCGGGCTGCAGCGAGCCAAAGCCGATCAGCCCGGCCCACGCAGTCGCGTAGTTGACGGGGATCGCGGCGCCCTGCTCGAAGCTGAGCGCGTCGGGGAGCACCACGACGTCGCCCGCCGGGACGACGACCTGCGAGGCGTAGCCGCCGAACTGCGTGCCGGCGAACACGCGCTGTCCGGGCGTGAGCCCCTCCACCCCCTCGCCGAGCTCGAGAATCGTGCCGGCGACCTCGTAGCCGACGACGCATGGCGTCTTTGGTGCGTCCTGGTAGAGACCCATGCGCGCCATCACGTCGGCAAAGTTGATCCCGGCGGCGGCGACGTCGATCCGCACGTCGCCGATCCCAAGCTGAGGATCGGGCTGCTCCTGCACCTCGAGCACCCCCGGTCCGCCGTGCTTGGTGATGACGACCGCCCGCATGGGGGCGAGACTATCCACCTTCGGCCCTACGCGTCGGGACGACTGAGATCGCCCCGCCGACCAGTCTGGTGCGCCGCTCCACGGAACCAAGGCAAATGACTGTCGGTGGGCCTCCCGGCTGCAGGCAACTGGGCAAAAGCGAGCACCACCCGTCGTGGGCTACTGATCGCCTCGGCTTTGATCTGCAGCGCCGCGCCGTCAAGGTAGAGCTGAAGCTCCCCCGTCATCAGCTCAGTGCTGTCGGCCGCCTCTCTGAGAAAGGTCGATGTTTGCGGTGTGCAGCGCAGTCGATAGCGCAGGCGGTGGGAGAGGCCGGTAATGCTGATGATGCGCCATCCCTCGTCTGGCGCGGGGCGAAACTTGATCAACGAGGAAGACCACCGCGGATCGACATCCTGCGCGCGAATCAGCGTCGCCGACAGCGATGTGTTCGCCTCCAGTGACATCTGCTCGAGCACTCGCAGATTCGGCGTGCTTTCGACCGAGCGCCGAGCGATCCAGGTTCTCGGCATCAGTATCGCCGCCGCGAACCGATTGCAAAAACGCTCTTCCTCGCGCCACTCCAGCGGAGGCAGTTCGCTCTTGACGCGATTCTGGCTCAGCCACAGATGACCCAGCTCATGCGCGAGCGTGAAGCGCTGACGTACATAGCTGCGCTGCGAGCAGAGCTGCACGACGATCCGGTCTGGTCCGGCGAGCAGGCGTCCGTCTATCTCCATCGGGCGACGCACGACCTCGTCTACGCCCATCCGGCGCGCCAGGTGATCGAGATCGACCGGCGGCGAAGTGTCTCTGATCATGTTCAGTGCAGAGTGAGCGGCGCGCTCCACATCAGCACGGCGCGATGCTCGCTTCGATGCGTGTGCCCGCGCGCTCGCTACGGCGGCGTCTGCGTGCTCATCGAAGTCGATCGCGCCAAGGCCGAGGGCGTCTGCGAGTGCCTCGAGGTCCCCGATGGGGGTCGTGTAGAAGCGACGTGGATCCCCGAGCACTGCATCGACATCGGCGCCGCTCCAACCACATTCGCGACCAACCAGCCGCCGCTGGTCGGTCGTCAAGCGCGTCCAGATGGTGAGCATCTGCTCAGCGTCGGCCGCTGCGTCCATCGTGGAGGGTTTCCCAGCCCTCGGGAGTCGTGAGGGCGAAACGGCGACGCTCGACGGCGGTCAAGCGCGCGCCGACAGATCGCAGCTCGAGTGCTTCCCTTCCAGAGAGCCCGTTGCCCGACAGCTCGCGCTCCTCGATGTATTCGTTTAGCGCTTCCTCCTCGACTTTGCCCAGGCTCCCCATCGGACGGGCGGCGATCGCGGTGTCGAACGCGACCCCGAGCGCCGCGGCGAGCACATCGAGCGTCTCCAGCGGGGTGCGCGCGTAGAGCACGGGTGAGGAGAGAACGTGACCGATCATTCGCTCCTCGAGACCGGTCGCGCGCGCGACCCGCGCCCTGTCAACGTCGTCTACTTCCGTCCATCGCTGCTTCATCTCGTAGTAGACGCGGAACGAGAGCAGCCCGGTCGTCTCGCGCAGGTAAATGTTCAGTCGCAGCCTGCCCGCCTGCTCCCTTACCCACTCGCGGACGAGTTCGGCGGCGGCCTCGAGCGTTGCGGCGGGCACGATCACACCGCCGGTGACCTTCGCCCAGGAACGGACGGACATCGGGACGGTCGCCTCGCCGACGGTCAGCCATATCCATGGCCTGCCGAGCCCAAGAAACGCCTGCTCATAGCCGCCGGTCGTTGTCTCGCCCATGAAGCCGACGACGATCTGTGCATCGGCTCGCTTGAACTCATAACTCCATGCATCGAGGCCTAACTCCGGCTTCGACGGCTTTATCCGCGACAGGCAGTCGAGCTGGAGATTCAGACCCATCTCCTCGCCGGCCTCCACCACAGCCGCACTCAATGCCGCGTACCACTTCTCCAAGCTCTCGGTCGAGCCGGGAGCGATCTCGGAGACGGTCATGGCGATGTTTCCGCTTGGTGGGTCTACATACGGCGCCTCGTAGCCGGCCCTACGCTCGACGTGAACGGCGAGGAACCTGGCAACCTGCTCGGCCTCGACCGCCGAGTCGCGCATGAGCCCCATCAGCTCGCGGTACTGGCGAGTACGCGCAGCTGGTATCTCCAGGCCGTAGCCATTGAGGTCGAAAAATCCGGCACCGAGCATGTGCGCAACCCGCGCGGAGGCGCGTCCGCGAGAGAGCAGTCGGCACATCATCTCGGCGACGCAGAGCGGAGCGGTCGTGAGATCCTCGTCGGGGACGTTCAAGGGCGCAAGCGCATAGCGGAGCCACCCGAGCTCGAGCTGATCAAGCACGACCCCGGCGTCCTGATCGATCGCGCGGGCAATCAGCTCGATCGCGTATTTGGGCCGCAGCGGAATGAACTCATTCACAGCTCAAGCACCTCGAGCACCGATGCCTGCTCGGCACGGATAGCCCGCGCCCACTCCCGAATCTCCTCGTCGGTCTGTTCGGGTGGGCGGTCCCCGGCGAACTCGGCCTCGCGATGCTCGAGGCCATCGTCGCGTCCGCACCCATCACTACCGTCCGCCCTCATGACCGTCATTTTAGCGGCCTTGCAACGGCGCTGTCAAGCCACTTATCCGTCGAAAAACCGTATTTACTACGCTTCATCAACGGCATTTAGTAGTAGACTGGCAAACAGAAAGAAGGAGTTCTCATGGCGAAGTACACGCTGAAGACGAATGACAAGCTCGACGAGACCCTGGAAGAGCTCGCGAAACGAGACGGGATCACGAAGGCACAAGTGATCCGCAAGGCGGTAGCCCTGATGAAGGTCGCCGAGGAGCACAGAGACCAGGGCTATGAGCTGCAGCTATTCAAGAGCGGTGACGGCGATGAGCCCGCCAAGACCAAGACGCTGATCGTGTAGTGCATCCTCCGGCGGACGGGAGCAACCGGCCGCCGCCTGGCGAAGGTCACGGCGAGCAGTTGTCGATTGGGCAGGTCGCAACGCAACTCGGCGTCAACCTAACTCCCCTCCCGCGCATACGGCTTCATCTGGGATCTCGCCTGGCCCACTGGCTGCTGGCGATCATCGTGATCGTGCTGCTGCTGATCGGCGCGTTCGCGTGGCTCACATACCCGTCGCTCGAGGAAACCCGCCAGATGACAGCGCGGCAATGCCAGGTGGCCGACATCGGCTCGTGCAATCTGGTCGAGGTCCAGCAGGAGCGAGTCACGGTCTGGTTCGATCAGGTCAAGGATCTGACCCAGATATTGGTCGTATCGCTGCTGATCCCCCTGCTGGCGACACTGATCGGCTACCTCTTCAGTCGAAGAGACGCGGTTAACGATTCCGGCTGACCGCATCCACAGCCTTCGGCTCCTCGGACTCAGCCCAGATCCACCGACCAGCCGTTGACAAAGCCGCCGGAGGCGACGATCTCATCAACGACCTCACCGGGCACGGCGGCGTCGGTCGTGACGACCATCGCGGCAAGCCGCTGCCCCCCGGCCACCCCATCCTCCCCACCTGACCCGCCGTCGGGCGAGTGCCCAACAGCAGCCGAGGAGATGTTGATCCCGTGCTGACCGAAGATCGTGCCGACGCGCCCGATCATCCCGGGTAGATCCTCGTAGCGGAACACGGTCACGAAGCGCTCGAGCTCGATCGTCAGCCGTCGTCCCTGTACCTCGACGAGGTGGGGGTCCTGCTTGGGCCCGATCCCAGTGCCGGCGACGGCAACGCGCTCATCGCCGGCGACGACGGTGACGCGGATCAGCTCGTTGAAGTCCTGCGCCTCAGAGACGGACTTCTCCTCGACGACGATGCCGCGTTCCTCGGCGATCGTGGGCGCGTTGACGGGGTTGACCTGCTCCTCGGTGCGGCCTTCGAGGGCGCCGCCGATCACGGCGAGCGTCAACAGGCGCGTGTCGAAGTCGGCGATACGCCCGAGGAAGGCGGCCTCGATCCGCTCTACGGAGCTGCCCTCGGCGAGCGCCATGGCAAGGCGCCCGAGCTGGCGCGCCATCGGCAGGAAGGGCCCGAGCACCTGCATGTCCTCGGCGCCGATCGAGGGGATGTTCACGGCGGTGGATACGACGCCGCCGGTCAGCGCGGCGACGACCTGCTCGGCGGACTGGTAGCCAGCGCGATCGGTGGCCTCGGCGGTGGAGGCGCCGAGGTGCGGCGTGACGACGACGTTGGGGTAGCCGTCGAACAGTGGGTAGTCGGTGATCGGCTCGGAGGGGAACACGTCGAGCGCGGCGCCGCCGACCTTGCCGGAGTCAAGGGCATCCTTCAGCGCGGCGTCGTCGATCAGCCCGCCGCGGGCGACGTTGAGGATGCGCACGCCGGGGCGCATCTTGGCGAAGGCCTCGGCGTTGAGCCAGCCTTCGGTCTCGGGCGTCTTTGGCAGGTGCACGGTGATGAAGTCGGCCTGAGCATAGATCTCGTCTGAGTCGGCGGCCTTCTCGACGCCGAGCTCGCGGTAGCGCTCAGCTGAGACGAACGGGTCGAAGGCGAGCACGCGCATGTTGAAGGCACGCGCCCGCGCGGCGACGAGCTGGCCGATCCGCCCAAAGCCGACGATCCCGAGCGTCTTCTCGTAGAGCTCGACGCCGGAGTACTTGGAGCGATCCCATTTGCCTTCGAGCAGCGATTGCTGGGCTTGCGGGATGTTGCGCGCGAGCGCGAGCAACAGCGCCATTGTGTGCTCGGCGGCGGTGACGACGTTTGACTGCGGGGCGTTGGCGACGACGATCCCGCGCTTGGTGGCGGCCTCGACGTCAACGTTGTCGACGCCGACACCGGCGCGGCCGATCACCTGCAGGCGGTCGGCCTTCTCGATCAACTCGGCGGTCATCTTCGTGGCCGAGCGGATCAGGATCCCCTCATAGCCGCCGATCCGCTCGGCGAGCTCGGAGTCCTCCCAGTCGATGCCGAGGTCGACGTCGAAGTGCTCGCGCAATAGCTCGACGCCGGAGTCGCCGATCTTCTCCTTGACGAGCACCTTGGCGCGCCCGTTCGTGGACGCCTCGTTGCCGGCGCTCATGCGCTCTGCTCCACGATGTAGTCGATGCACCCGGTCAGCGCCTGCACGTCGGCGGGCTCGACGGCCGGGAACATGCCGACCCGCAGCTGGTTTCGCCCGAGCTTGCGGTAGGGCTCGACGTCGACGATCCCGTTGGCGCGCAGCGTGGCAGCGATCTGCGCGGCGTCGAGCTCCTCGGCGAAGTCGATCGTGCCGACGACGAGCGAGCGCTTGGCGGGCTCGGCGACGAACGGCGTGGCATAGCCGCTTCGCTCGGCCCAGCCGTAGAGCTGCTCGGAGGAGAGCGTCGAGCGCTTGACGCACCACTCGAGACCGCCTTCTTCGAGCATCCAGCGAACCTGCTCGGCGAGCAGGAACAGCGTGGCCACGGCGGGCGTGTTGTAGGTCTGGTCTTTGAGCGAATTCTCGAGCGCGGTCTTGATTGAGAGAAAGGATGGGATCCAGCGCTCGGAGGCGTCCAACTGCACCACCCGTTCCTGCGCGGCTGGGCTGAGCAGGGCGATCCACAGCCCGCCGTCGGCGGCGAAGCTCTTCTGCGGGGCGAAGTAGTAGGCGTCGGCGTTCGCCACGTCGACCGGAAGGCCCCCGGCGCCGGAGGTCGCGTCGATCAGGACGAGCGCGTCGCCGGCGCCCTCGGGCCGGACGATTTGCGTCATCACGCCGGTCGAGGTCTCGTTATGTGCCCAGGCGATCGCGTCGGCACCGGCCTCGGTGGCCTGCTTGCCGGCGGACGCGGGGTCGGGCGCGCCGCCGGGGTCGGTCGAGACGACGACTGGATCGCCGAGGAAAGGTGCGTCCTTGGCGACGGTGGCGAACTTCTGTGAGAACTCACCGAAGGCGAGATGCAGCGAGCGCTCGGCGATCAAGCCGAAGGCGGCGGCGTCCCAGAAGGCGGTGGCGCCGCCATTGCCGAGCGCGACCTCGTAGCCGTCGGGCAGCGAGAACAACTCGCCGAGCCCTGCGCGGATCTCGCCAACGAGCGCCTTGACGGGTTTCTGGCGGTGCGAGGTGCCCATCACGGCGGCGCCGCCCGAGGCGAGCGCGGCGAGCGCCTGCGGGCGCACCTTTGACGGGCCGCAGCCGAAGCGCCCGTCGTCGGGCTTCATCTCCTGCGGAATGACCAGTTGCGTATCTGCTGCTGCGCTGCTCGGCGTCATCGCGCGCTCCTCGCTCGTTCGAGGGAGATCGGTTTATGAGGTGCCCAGGCGCGCGGCGTAGATGCTCCCCGCTTCCCGGTGGTCGAGTCCACCTCAGGCGCCAGTCGCGACGAGCACGGCGAGTGTAGCGAACGGACGTGGCCGCGCGAGAGCAGTTATGCGGCCCGGTCGATGCCCTGCAGGCGCGCTCGCTCGGCGATGGCTGAGGGCTCCGCCCAGTCATAGCCGGGACCTACGGGAATTATCTTCTTTGGATTCAATTCGTCGTGGGTGGTGTAGTAGTGGCGCTTGATCTGATCCATCGCCACGGTCGAAGCGACGCCGTCCTGCTGGTAGAGCTCACGCGCGTACGCCCACAGGTTCGGGTAGTCCACGAGGCGTCGGCGGTTGAGGCGGAAGTGCAGGTTGTAGACCTCGTCGAAGCGCGCGAGCGTCGGGAACAGGCGCCAGTCCGCCTCGGTGATCGACGGTCCCGTCAAGAAGCGCCGCTTCCCGAGCAGCGTCTCCAGCCAGTCGAAGCTCTCGAACAGGCTGGCGAAGGCACGCTCGTAGGCACCCTGCAGTCGCGCGAAGCCGGCGCGATAGACGCCGTTGTTGACCGTCTCGTAGATCCGCTCGTTGAGCGCGTCGATCTCCCCGCGCAGTGCCGGCGGGCGGAGCCCGAGCGCAGCGGCATCGCCGAGCCCGCCGAGCGACTGACTGTCTCCGATCATGCGCACGATGTCGCCCGATTCGTTGTTGACGATCCGCTCGGTCTCGGTGTCCCAGATCACGGGCACGCTGAAACGCCCGTCGAAGTCGGGGTCGGTGACGCGATAGGCCTCGGCGATGAAGTCCCAGCCGTTCACACGGTCAACGTACTCCCCGCCCCAGGCCGTTTCGCCGTTGGCCTCGGGCACGTCGAAATGATCGCCCGTGAACGACCAGCCGCGCTCGTCGCGAAATGGCGCGAGATAGGAGATCCCGAGCGCATTCTCCAGGCCGGCGAGCTTGCGCAGGATCACCGCACGATGGCACCACGGACAGGCGAGCGAGACGTACAGGTGATAGCGCCCCGCGACCGCCGGGAAGCGGGGCTCCCCCGTATGCGGATCGACGCCGATCCAGTCGCGAAAGCTGCTCTCCTGGCGTTGGAACTCGCCGTCCTTCAGCTCGCCGTGGAGCAGCGCGTCGATCAGATCAGCCACTCCAGACTGTTTCCCGCACGAGCGTCTGCGCAATCCATCCGGCCGGCAGGCGGCTAGCGGCGGTGCCTGCCGATGGCTCGGCGGAGAGCAGACAGTGCTCGGGTGCGGGACCGAGCCCGATGCAGCGTCGCCACAGACCGTCGCGCTCTGGATCCATGCCGTCACCGAGCAGGGCGCTGAGCGATGGAGGCTCGTGACCGGGCTTGCGCTTGACCCACACAGCCTGCTCGGCGTCGAGCCGCGGCTTGCCCTCGATCAGCCGGTAGATCGCGCCCGTCGCCGGCCCGACGCGCGAGGCGACGGTCTCGTGGGCGGTGAGGTGCCCGCGCGAGACGGCGGCCTCCTCGAGCACGCCGACGGCCGACCAGTCCTCGATCAGGTACCAGTCCTCATAGCCCGGCGCGTACTCGGCGCCAGCGACCGGCTCGAGCCACGGAAGCTCGGGCACGCGCAGCGCAGCCGAGCCGCAGTAGCCGCTCGGCGGCCGGTGCGCGAGCGAGCGGTGAAAGCGCTCGAGCGCCTGCTCGTAGGCGGGCTGCTCGACGCCGGCAGCGGCGCGGTGCCAGGAGAGGTAGGCCAGCACGCTCGCCGCTCTCGTTTCTTTCCTTGCTCGCTCAGCCGCGCCCGGACGCGCCTAGAAGGAGGGCTTGATCCAGTCCATGTGCGAGCGCAGCTTGCCGCCGACGTGCTCGACCTGCGTATCGGCCTGCTCAGCACGCATGCGCAGGAAGTTCTCCTGGCCGGCGCGGTTCTCGGCGATCCACTCGCGCGCGAAGTCCCCGTCCTGGATCTCCTTGAGAATCTGTTTCATGGCGACGCGCGTCTCGTCGGTGATCACGCGCTTGCCGCGCGTGTAGTCGCCGTACTCGGCCGTGTTGGAGATCGAGTAGCGCATCCCGGCAAGGCCCTTCTCATACATCAGATCGGCGATCAGCTTGAGCTCGTGCAGGCACTCGAAGTAGGCCATCTCGGGGTCATAGCCGGCCTCGACGAGCGTCTCGAAGCCGGCCTGCACGAGCTCGGAGGCGCCGCCGCAGAGCACCGCCTGCTCGCCGAACAGGTCTGTCTCGGTCTCGTCCTTGAAAGTCGTCTCGATCACGCCGCCGCGCGTGCAGCCGATGCCCTTGGCATATGCCAGCGCGAGCGCGCGGGCGTTGCCCGTGGCGTCCTGCTCGACCGCGATCAGGCCGGGGACGCCAGAGCCTTCGGTGAACTGGCGGCGGACGAGGTGGCCGGGGCCCTTGGGCGCGACCATGCCGACATCGACGCCGGGCGGGGGCTCGATCTCTTTGTAGTGGATCGAGAAGCCGTGGCCGAACAGGATCATGTTGCCCTCGGCGATGCCGTCGCGGATCTCTTGCTCCCAGATGTCGTGGTGCTTCTCATCGGGCAGCAGGATCATCACGAGGTCGCCGCGACTGGCGGCATCGACGACGGAGAGCACCTCGAGACCCTGCTCCCGGGCCTTAGCGACCGAAGCCGAGTCGGGCCGCAGCCCGACAACGACGTTCACGCCGGAGTCCTTCAGGTTGAGCGCGTGTGCATGCCCCTGGGAGCCGTAGCCGATGATTGCGACGGTCTTGCCGTCGAGGAGCGTGAGGTCTGCGTCGTCGTCATAGATCATGGGCGGGCAGGCTATCGGGTCGCAGCGAGACAACCGTGGGCCGTGAAGACTGGGTCAGGCACTCGCGGACGCGACAAGCGTGCGTCCTGGAATATCGAGCGTCCCGTCAACAGCTTCGTACTGGTTGAAGCGCTCCTTCACCGCAGCTTGGATCTGCTCAATCTCGGCCGGCGGCCGTGAGAGAACGGCGTCGTGCATCGCCCGCGAGAGATCGAGCGTGGACTCCCAGTACTCCTCGAAGCTCACGTGGCGGCGGTGGAGCTGCAGCGACTCGACGTTGACCTCGGCGAAGCCGGCCTCTTGCAAGAGCTCATACACGCCCTCGGCCCTGCCGAGCGCAAATGGTCCTGGCGTTCCGGGCTCGGGTGCTGGCGCCAGGCCGCGCTCGCGCAGCTCCAGGCCGGGCAGCTGCGCCCACGGGTTGCGCTCGATCGAGTCCCACACGGCGAGCCCGACGCGCCCGCCACTGCGCAGCACGCGACGCGTCTCGCCGAGCGCGGCGGCGGGGTCGGCCATCAGCATGTAGCCCCAGCGGCAGAGCACGACGTCGACGCTGGCCACGGGCATGTCGATCCATTCAGCGTTGACGACCTGGAACTCGACGTTGGAGAGCCCGAGCTGCGCGGCACGCTCGCGCGCGCCCGCGAGCATCGCCTCGGCCTGGTCGGAGATGATCGCGCCGCCGACCGGGGCCACGAGCTCGGCGGCGAGCAGCCCCGTCTCCCCCAGCCCGGCGGCCAGCTCGAGCACGCGCTGTCCGGGCTGCGGCGCGACGGCGTCGAGCATCCAGTGCGACACGGGCGCGCCGAACTCGCGCAGGAGCTCCTGGCTACGCACCCAGCCGGCGGCAGCCTCTTCCCAGCCCTGCAAGCTTGCGTCGCGGTGCGCGTTGGCGTCGAAGCTCATCGCTGGAAGCTCATCACAGCTCGCGTCGCAAGAGCTTGCCCGAGCGCGTGCGCGGCAGCGGCTCGGCGCGCAGGAGGATCTGCTTGGGGACCTTGTAGGGGGCGAGCGCGGCAGAGCAGTGGGCTCGCAGCGAGGCGATCACCGGCGAGGAGCTAGCGGTTGGAGAGTCCTCGAGCGCGTCTCCGTTTCGCGGCACGACGATCGCGATCACCGCCTCCCCCCACTCCGCGTCGGCGCGCCCGACGATGGCGGCCTCGAGCACATCGGGGTGGGACTCGAGCACGGCCTCGACCTCACTTGGCGCGACGTTCTCACCGCCGCTGACGATTGTGTCGGCCTTGCGCCCGGTGACCGTCAGCCGCCCGTGCTTATCGATCGCGCCGAGGTCCCCGGTGTGCAGCCAGCCATCGCCCGCGATCGCGCCGACCGCCACGGTCGGCCCGGCGACGAGGATCTCACCGTCCTCGGCGCAGCGGACATCGGTGCAGAACAGCGGTGGACCGGCAGCGAGATCGCCTTCGGCAAGCGCGGCGACGGGCGCAGTCGTCACCTGCGAGCAGGCCTCGGTCAGGCCGTAGGTCATGCTCACCTGGATGCCTGCTTCGGCGGCGCGCTCGACGAGCGCCGCCGGCACGGGGCCACCGCCGGTCAGCGCGCAGCGCAGCGCCGGGGGCTGCTCGAGGCCAGCGTCGAGCAGCCGCGCAAGCGTGGTCGCGACGAGGCTCACGAGCGTGATGCCATCCGCACGCAGCGCTTGCAACGCGCGCTCGGTCTCAAAGCGCTCGTGGACGACGGCCGTCGTGGCGTAGATCGCCGAGCGCACGAGGATCGAGAGGCCGCCGACGTGAGAAAGCGGCAGCGCGCACAGCCAGCGCTCGTTCGCGTCGAGGCCGAGCGCGACAGCCGAGCCGAACGCGCTCCACAAGAGATTGCCGTAGCTCAGCTCGATCGGCTTGGGCGCGGAGCTCGTGCCCGAGGTGTGAATCACGACGGCGGTGGCGTCAAGGTCGTGGAGGACCCCGGGATCGCCCACAAGCGGAGCCTCGCCGCACAACACGGCCAGCGGCTCCTCGATCAGCACCGTCGTACCCTGAAGGATCCCCGCGCGCTCAGCGGCCGACATGCGCAGGTCAACCGGCACAGCGACGGCGCCGAGCATCAGACAGGCGTGCAGCGCGTAAGCAAAGTCCAACCCAGCCGGCAGTGCGATCGCGACGCGCTTGCCAGTGCTCGCCCCGCGCTCGCGCAGCAGCTCAGCAGCTACATCGGCTCGCGCGAGCAGCTCCGCGTAGGTGCAACAGCCCGCCGGCGTCTCCAGCGCGATCTGCCGCGGCCGCGACGCGGCGGCGCAGCCAAGCCATCCCTCAACGACCATCAGCAGAGGCTAGCCGTAGGGCGCGAGATAGCCTTTCGCCGGATGAGCACGACTTGGACAGATGCGGCGGACGGCGCGGCGCTCGACTTCGCCGACATCCGCTACGAGAAGTCAGCGGGCGAGGACGCTGGGATCGCGAAGATCACGATCGCACGTCCGGAGGTTCGAAACGCCTTTCGCCCACGCACGATCGTTGAGATCTCCCAAGCGCTCGAGGATGCACGTGAGGACACGAGCATCGGCGTGATCGTGCTCACGGGTGAGGGCCCTGACGCGTTCTGCTCAGGCGGCGACCAGCGCGTACGCGGCGACTCCGGCTACCTGTCCGAGGACGCCGCAGGCAAGGCTGGCGTGGGCCGCTTTCACGTGACCGACCTGCACATCCAGATCCGGCGCCTGCCCAAGCCGGTCGTGGCGATGGTCGCGGGGTACGCGATCGGTGGCGGGCATGTGCTGCACCTGGTTTGCGACCTGACGATCGCGGCAGACAACGCCCGCTTCGGCCAGGTCGGCCCGAAGGTCGGCTCGTTCGACGGCGGCTTTGGTGCGGGGCTGCTCGCCAACCTCGTCGGGCCGAAGAAGGCCAAGGAGATCTGGTTCCTCTGCCGCCAGTACTCAGCCGAGGAGGCGCGGGAGATGGGCATGGTCAACACGGTCGTGCCGCTGGATCGTCTCGAGCAGGAGACGGTGCAGTGGTGCCGGGAGATGCTCATGCTCTCACCGTTCGCGCTGCGACTGCTGAAGGCCAGCTTCAACGCCGCCGAGGATGGGCTCAGCGGCATCCAGCAGCTGGCACACGATGCGAACCTCCTGTTCTACGGCAACGAGGAGGCGCAGGAGGGTCGCGACGCATACCGCGAGAAGCGAAGGCCGGACTTCTCGCGCTTTCCCCGGCGCGCATAGGCCAGTGAGCGCAGCCCGCATCTGGATCATGGCCGCGCGTGTGCGCACGCTGCCGGCGGCGATCGCGCCGGTGCTCGTCGGCACCTCGCTTGCACTCGGCGACGACCACTTCCATCCGCTCGCGTTTCTCGCGGCACTACTCGGCGCGGTGTTCATCCAGGTCGGCACGAATCTCTCAAACGACTACTCCGACGCGCGACGCGGCGCGGACACGGAGGATCGCCTCGGGCCGGTACGCGTGACCGCCGGTGGCCTCGTGCCACCCAGCCAGGTGCTGCTGGCGACATACGTCACGTTCGGTCTGGCGGTTGCCTGCGGCGCCTACCTCGTCGCCGTCGCCGGGTGGGAGCTGGTGGCTGTCGGCGCCGCTTCGATCCTCGCCGGCGTTTTGTACACGGGCGGCCCGCGTCCTTACGGCTATGAGGGTCTCGGCGAGGTCTTCGTGTTCCTCTTCTTCGGCATCGTTGCCGTCGCGGGCTCTTACTTCGTGCAGGTACAGCACCTGCCTTGGCAGGCGTTTGTCTGCGCCGTGCCGGTTGGCCTGCTGGCGAGCGCGATCCTCGTCGTCAACAACGTGCGCGACCTCGAGACCGACAGGCGCACCGGCAAGCGCACAGTCGCGGTGCGGCTCGGGCGCGAGCGGACACGCGCGCTGTACACGACGATGGTCGCCGGTGCATTCGTGACCGCTCCACTACCGTGGGCGTTCGGTTCGATGACCGCGTGGCTGCTCCTGAGCTGGCTCGCGATTCCACTCGCCGCCGGCGTCGTGCGCGTCGTGCGCACACGCAGCGACGGGCCCGCGCTGAACGGCGCTCTGGCAAAGACCGGCGCGATGCAGCTGGTCTTCTGCCTGCTGTTCTCGGCAGGGATCCTCGCCAGCGGCGGCATCGGCTCGTGAAGCTCGAGTTCGAGCGCCGCACGCTGCAGTTCAAGAGGCCACTTCAGACCTCCTACGGCGAGCTCACCGAGCGCCAACTACTGGTGGTTTCGCTGACCGACGAGAACGGCCTCGGTGGCTACGGCGAGGCCTCGCCGCTCGAGCCCTACGATGGCATCAGCCTGGCCCGCACACAGGCCGCCTTGGAAAGCTACGCGTCAGTACTTGCCACGGCAGAGGGACTGAACGGCGCACAGCTCATAGACGCATGCCGACGTGTGGACGATCTTCCGGTCGCGCTGGCGGCGATCGACCTGGCACTGTGGGACCGCGCAGGGCGGCGCAAAGGCAAGCCGATCGCCGAACTACTGACCGACACGCCGGCATCGAGCGTGCCGGTAAACGCAACCCTCGGGGCGCTTGACCGCGCAGGTGCCGCACAGGAGGCGGCGGCCGCGACCGCAGATGGCTTTCGCTGCGTGAAGGTCAAGGTTGGCGTCGGCGATGACGCGGGACGGGTCGCAGCGGTGCGGGCTGCGATCGGACCCGACGTGGCGTTGCGACTGGATGCGAACGGCGCCTGGAACGTCGATCAGGCGGTACGTGCGATCGACGCGCTCGCCCCAGCCGGCCTAGAGCTCGTCGAGGAGCCTGTACACGGCCTCCGGGATGTACGCAGGGTCCGTGAGCGCGTGGCGGTGCGGGTGGCGATCGACGAGACCGCAGCCGAGCACGGCGCGCTCGGCGCAGGTGTAGCTGACGCGGTGTGCCTGAAGATCTCCCGCTGCGGCGGAATCGGCGGCTTGATCGCGGCCGCGACGCTCGTGCGCGCCTCGGGCGCGGAGGCCTACATCGCGTCGAGCTTCGACGGCCCGCTCGGCGTAGCGGCGGGCATACACGCGGCGGCCGCACTGGCCTCGCGCGGGCCGGTGCCCTGTTGCGGCCTGGCGACGCTCGCCCTGTTCGCGGATCTGGACGACCAATTGCCGGCGCGCAACGGCGAGATCGTAGTGCCGAGCCTTCCGGGCCTCGGCGTCGCGCCCTACTGACCCTCAGAACCCAGACGACGCGGGGCGCCCGGGCAGCGAGCACCCCGTCGGCTGCATGGTTTTTCAGGATCTTGCCAACGACTGGCAGGCAGCAGCGTCAACGACCGAGGGCCGCCGCGACAAGCGGCGGCCCTCGATGGACGAACCTACTGCTATGAGGCTGCTATTCGTGCGCTTTGACGATTTCCGCGCCGGCCTGCTTGAGCGTGCCGCTGAGGATCGCCGTGTTATGACCCGCCGTCAACGGAACGCCGAGAACGGAGTTAATGATCGGACCGACCAGGAATTCGAAGGCTTCCCCACAGCCATTCGTCGCTGGCGCGGCAAATGAGTTGTTGACCAACGAATTTTTAAGCACCGTCAGAATCGTGCCTTCGCCGTTGAACGTGAGTTCGCCGGGGTTGCCTTTGATTGGTTTGTTCGGTAGTGGCGGGCTGGTCGTGCCCGTCGTGAGCGGCAGTATGATCGGCGCCGAATCTGAGCCTATGTAGCATTTCCCGCCGAGCAGCGGGTTTTCGAGGTGGACCTTGACCGGCAGCTGCAGCGCCGTGCCTTCACCGGCGAGCAGGTTGCCGAGGTTGATCTGGATCGTACTTGCGGGGCCCGCTAGTTCGGTCGTCGCGTTGACGCCGGTCACTCCGTTTTCGAAGATCGCTTCACAGGCTTCACGAACATGGACTTCGATCCATCCGGTCCCGGCGATTTTGGTGCAGTCCACGCCAAGCAGACCACCGGGGACTTTCTGTGGAACTTTTGTCAGGGTGTTGCCGTCCTGAGCCGCCACGAACACGAGGCCGCCGCTTTCGGTTTCGTTCAACCCGCCTTGCAGCGTGATCGTTTTCGTGATTGGTACACGCTTTTTGCCGACTACGAATTCGCCACTTTCGGTGCTGGCATGAATGCAGATCTGCGCCGTGGTCAACGGACAGTCAGCAAACACTTCGTATTCGCCTTTGGGCGTCGCGAACGCGGACGACGCGAGACTTAGCGCTGCGGCCGCGACCACGAGCAGCGATGCCGCGAGCCTGGCGATGAAGCGTGTCCTTCGATGAATCTCGACATTGCCTCTGGACATTGTTCTCCCACTTTCATTTTCGTCCTTCATGGCATTTGCCGTAGTCGCGCGGCGGATTCAGCGGCCGCGCGAAGCAGCGCGAGCAAACTACACGCGGGCGCCCCCATTAAAGAAGCGGTGTTTCTGTTCTGCCAACCGTTTCGACTACGTCCTGGTCCGCGGTACGTCAGAGCCCGCCGTTGCTAACAACGGCGGGCTCTGGTCGCTTCTAGCCTTGGCGACGACTTGCGCCGAGGGGGTTATTCGTGCGCTTTGACGATTTCCGCGCCGGCCTGCTTGAGCGTGCCGTTGAGGATCGCCGTGTTGTGACCCGCCGTAGACGGAACACCAAGCGACGAGTTCACGATCGGGCCGATCAGGAATTCGAAGATTCCGCCACAGCCGTTCGTCGCAGGCGCCGCGAACGAGTTGTTCACGAGCGAGTTTTTCAGGACCGTCAGGATCGTGCCTTCGCCGTTGAACGTGAGTTCGCCGACGTTGCCTTTGATCGGTTTGTTCGGCAGCGGCGGGCTGGTCGTGCCCGTCGTGAGCGGCAGCACGATCGGCGCCGAGTTGGAGCCGACGTAGCATGAGCTACCGAACAGCGGGTTTTCGAGGTGGACCTTGACCGGTAGCTGCAGCGCCGTGCCTTCACCGGCGAGCAGGTTGCCGAGGTTGATCTGAATCGAGCTTGCAGCAGCCGCCAGTTCGGTCGTCGCGGTGACGCCCGTCAAGCCGTTTTCGAAGATCGCTTCGCATGAGGCACGCTCGGCTTTTTCGAGCAGGCCGCTGCCTTTGATCTGCGTGCAGTTGACGAACCCGGCCAGACCGCCCGGCACTTTCTGGGCGACTTTCGTCAGCGTGTTGCCATCTTTGGCCGCCACGAATACGAGGCCGCCTTCTGCGGTTTCGTTCAGACCACCCTGCAGAGTGATCGTTTTTTCGATCGGGACGGTCTTTTTGCCGACGATGAATTCGCCGCTTTCGGTGTTGGCGTGAATACAGATCTGCGCCGTAGTCACCGGGCAGTCCGCGAACACTTCGAATTCGCCTTTGGGTGTCGCCGACGCCGACGAGACGACGGACAGCATCGCGACCAACGCGGTCAGCGCGGCGATGGCGAGTGTCTTCACCCGCGGCCGGACCAAGCGCATATCACTGCGCAACATAGGCATTCCTACTTTCTGTAACTCGACAGGGATGGATGCTGCGGGGCCGGCATCGATCGGACGCGGTCCACCGCAGTTTCACCAAGCTACCTGGAAGCCTGTCAGATTGACCAGCCTTGTTTCTATTCGCGGAATCATGTTGACCTGCGGCTTGTGATGCCGCGATGAGGGAGCGGTTTGCTTGGCTCCCGCATTGAGCGAACCGCTCCCGAACAAGAGAACCCCGGGGCCTGCCTGTCAGACAGGTCCCCGGGGTTCGTGCTTGCTAAATGCTGCTAAATGCGACTATTCGTGCGCTTTGACGATTTCCGCGCCGGCCTGCTTGAGCGTGCCGTTGAGGATCGCCGTGTTGTGACCCGCCGTAGACGGAACACCAAGCGACGAGTTCACGATCGGGCCGATCAGGAATTCGAAGATTCCGCCACAGCCGTTCGTCGCAGGCGCCGCGAACGAGTTGTTCACGAGCGAGTTTTTCAGGACCGTCAGGATCGTGCCTTCGCCGTTGAACGTGAGTTCGCCGGGGTTGCCTTTGATCGGTTTGTTCGGCAGCGGCGGGCTGGTCGTGCCCGTCGTGAGCGGCAGTACAACCGGCGCCGAGTTGGAGCCTATGTAGCATGAGCCGCCGAACAGCGGGTTTTCGAGGTGGACCTTGACCGGTAGCTGCAGCGCCGTGCCTTCACCGGCGAGCAGGTTGCCGAGGTTGATCTGAATCGAGCTTGCCGGGCCGGCCAGTTCGGTCGTCGCGGTGACGCCCGTCAAGCCGTTTTCGAAGATCGCTTCACAGGAGGCACGCTCGGCTTTTTCGAGCAGGCCGTTACCTTTGATCTGCGTGCAGTTGACGAACCCGGTCAGACCGCCCGGCACTTTCTGGGCGACTTTCGTCAGCGTGTTGCCGTCTTTGGCCGCCACGAATACGAGGCCGCCTTCTGCGGTTTCGTTCAGACCACCCTGCAGAGTGATCGTTTTTTCGATCGGGACGGTCTTTTTGCCGACGATGAATTCGCCGCTTTCGGTGTTGGCGTGAATACAGATCTGCGCCGTAGTCACCGGGCAGTCCGCGAACACGGCGTATTCGCCTTTGGGCGTCGCCGACGCGGACGAGGCGACGGACAGCATCGCGACCAACGCGGTCAGCGCGGCGACCCCGATCAGCGCGCGCGTGCGCACAAGGCGCTTCGTACCACTATGCAACATGGAATCATCCCACTTTCTATTGTCTCTCAGATGGCTCAGCTTCACGTCCCCAGCGAGAGGCTTACTGGGAACAGTGTGTGGCAAAACTATCTTTGCCCTGGAGATGAAGATACCCCTGTTTCTAGCTCTTCGAATTACGCGACTGACCGGTTTCTAGCCCGTGCGACAGGCGGACCATCCGGCAGAAAGACGGGCCGTTCCGTGTTTCTCACCCTTCGGACAAGCCGGTCCTGTCCAGATCGCCATTCAAAATCCTCGCGAGCCCGACGGAGTTCTCCAACGGGAGCGCGTGCCCCCCAGGGAGCACGACCAGTTCGCTGGACGACGAGGTCCGCGCCGCCATCCGCACACCAAGTCTGCGGAACTTGGCATCCCGCTCACCGACGATGATCGTCACCGGCATCCGAAGATCGCCGAGCCTCCCCCAGAGCGGCTCCATCTCCCCCGTTCCAAGCCCGCGCATCGCCGCCGCGAGCGCGCGCGGATCATTGCGGCGCTGGTCCGCGCGCGCGAGCATTCCGGTCTCGGGGGGGTCGTCCGCGAACAGCGGCTGCGTGCGCCACCGCTCGATGAACTCTTCGAAGGAAATCCTTTCCAACTCGTCGGCCAGCCGCCGGTCATCGTTGCGCCGGTCGGCCCGCTCCCGCGCATCCTCGATGCCCGGGCTCGAGGACACCAGCACCAGCCGGCTCACGCGCTCGGGCGCGGCGAGCGCCACGTGCTGAGCGACGCGTCCACCCAATGAGTAGCCGCACAGCGCGAAGCGCTTCGGGCTGGCCGCAAGTACGGACTCAACGCAGGCTTCGAAGGTGATCGGGGCGTTCTGTCGTGGCGCATCGCCGTGCCCGGGAAGGTCGAGCGCGAGCGGGCGATAGCGTCCCTTGTCCAGATGCGCCGAAACGCGGTCCCACGCACGCCGTGTGCCGGCGAAACCGTGCAGGAGAACCAACGTCTGCGCCACCCAGCCATCCTAGGCCCGTGATCCACTATCAGACGGATGAACACCGCGACCGACACCTACGTGCTGCTTCGCGCCTTTGTCGATGAGATCGTCCGCAGCGGCATGCGCGCAGCATGCACCTCGCCGGGCTCGCGCTCGGCACCACTCGCGCTGACGCTCGCGCGCGAGCCCCGCCTGCGCTGCTACTCCCACGTCGATGAGCGATGCGCGGGCTTTTTCGGAGTGGGCCTCGCCAAGGCATCAGGCCTGCCCGTGGCGGTCACGTGCACCTCCGGTACTGCTGCCGCTGAGCTGCTGCCGGCGGCGGTCGAGGCGCACGAGGCGCGTGTGCCTCTGTTGCTGCTCACGGCCGACCGTCCGCCCGAGCTGCGCGAGAACGGGGCCGGTCAGGCGATCGATCAGCTGAAGCTATTCGGCAGCGTGGCGAAGTGGTTCTTCGAGGTCGGCACCCACGACGGCACGGCCGAGCGTCTGCGCTGGATGCGCACGCTCGCCTGCCGCGCTTACGCGACGACCCTCGAAGGGCGTCCTGGGGTCGTGCACCTGAACTTCCCCCTACGCGAGCCGCTCGTCGTCGATGGGCCGCTGCCAGAGGACTCGACCGCCCGGGCGGAGGGTCGGCGCTACGTGCACCGACATCCGCCGGCCCCGAGCGCGGAGTTCGGCGAATATGGAGCCGAGGACGATCTGGCAAGCCTGGCGCAGACGATCGACGAAACGCGACGTGGCATCGTGGTAGCGGGTCGTAACGAGCGCACCGTCGGAGAACGGGCACCCGGGGAGGCAGCGGCCAAGTTCGCCGCCGCCGCACGCTGGCCATTGCTGGCCGACCCGATGTCCCTGGCCCGGCGTGGTGCGGCTGCGATAGCTCACTACGACGCGCTGCTGCGCGACGAGTCCTTCGCCGCGTCGCTGATGCCCGATCTGGTGATCCGGGTGGGCGATCTACCCGTGTCCAAGCCACTGCGCACGTGGCTCGCGGGACTGACCCACGTGCCGCAGATCGCGCTTGACCCGGAGGCGGCCTGGCAGGACCCGGCCTCGGTCTTGTCGCAGTCGCTGGCCGTCGATCCGGCAAGGACTTTGCAACCGCTCGCCCAGAGCGTTGCGCCCGCCGAGGAGGATTGGCTTGCGCAGTGGCGCAGCGGTGATAAGCGCGCGAGCGAGGCGATCCAAGGCGTGCTCGGCGAAACTGGACTATCCGAGCCGGTCGTCGCCGCCGAGCTCGGCACGTTGCTGCCGCAGTCGGCCACGCTGTTTGTTGCATCCTCGATGCCCGTGCGCGAGATCGAGACCTTCTGGCCCGTACGCGAGGATCCTCCGCGCGTATTGTGCAACCGGGGGGCGAATGGAATCGATGGCGTCGTCTCGAGCGCGTTCGGCGCGGCCGCGGCAGATCAGGGGCCCGTGGTGCTCTTGATCGGCGACGTCGCGCTCGCCCACGACGTCGGCGGCCTGCTTGCCGCCCGACGGCTCGGTCTGAAGCTGACGATCGTGCTGATCGATAACGGCGGCGGCGGCATCTTTGACTTCCTGCCCGTGGCCGAGAATACGCTCGCGCTCGAAGAGGAATCTCTAATCAGGAGTACAGACGGGCGGATCGAGGCTGCAGCGGCCAAGCCCACGCAGGTCACACGTGCTGCAGGCAACATCTACACGCGGCACATCGCCACCCCGACTGGCCTCGACTTCGCTGACGCGGCGCGGCTCTATGGTCTCGAGCATGAGCGCGCCGGGGACGTGCCCGGCTTCCGCGCCGCGCTGGAGCGGGCACTCGCGAGCGAGCGCTCGTGCATCGTCGAGGTCCGCGGCGAGCGCGCGGCGAACGTACAGCTACACGGTCGCGTCTGGCATGCCGTATCGGAGGCTCTGGGGTAAGCCTGGCGGGCCAGACGCGCGACGGCCTCGCGCCGCGGGCTGAGCGATTGGCGCCCAGCCCACGGCGCGATCGATCCGATAAACCTCCTTCACCGCACGCCTAGAACATCAGTTCTATTTCGAGCGATTTACCGGCCTGTTTGAAGTTTTCGGTCGTCCCGGAGCCTTCTTGTCCGATTTCTTCGAACGCGCCTCCGTTTTTCGAGATTTCGCTTGTGCATTTGATGAAAGTTTTGGATTTCGGCGGAAGAATTTCCGTAATTTCTTGTTTTCCTTTGGTTTGTTTTAGCGTCCCGGTGAGAGATTTTATTTTTTTGTTGAGCGATTCTGGAGGAACCTGCCCTGCTGTACAGCCCTTCTTTTCCATTTTTATGCCCGCCGCCGGACATTCGATTAAGAGCGGTTTTGTAATTAACGCTACTGCTACCGCTATTAATTTGCCTCCCAATAATCCTGACCAATAATGAATTTCGTCGTTTAAGATAATTTCTCCCGATTTGGCGCCGACACTGTTGCAGTTGAGTCCCAGCGCTTTGCACCCCGAGACATGAGCTTCTCCTTTCCCATCGTTGCCGCTGGTGAATTCTCCCGTACCAGTCGCTTTTTCACATGAAAAAGCGATTCCCCCGACGGTTTGGAACGTAATTTTACTGGTGCTAAACCCGCTGCCCGAGATCGGATTTGCTTCCGTAGGTTCAGGTAAAATCACTGTTACTGCCAGGGCCGAGGACGAGCTAAAAGTAACACCGAGCAGCACCGCGGCAACAGCCCAAGATTTGACGTATCTCATGAGGTTCCTCCGGATCTGGATTCCGGCGCGCGCACGATCACCACGACGCCGCGACGCCCGTCGGTCGATTGTGCTGGCATTGCTCGCGCCAGGCAAATGATTCCCGATTGCGTCTCCAGCCTGGTGGGGAGACGCGCTACGAGGTGAGCAGCGGCAAGAGCGCCTGCAGCTTGATCTCGGTCTCCGCCAGCTCCGCCGCCGGCTCGGAGTCGCGCACGATGCCGTTGCCTGCATAGCAGCGAGCGACGGACCCGCGCAGCAGCGCGCAGCGCAGCGCCACGCAGAACTCACCGTCGCCGGTCGCATCCGTCCAGCCGACCGGGCCCGCGTACCAGCCACGGTCCAGGCCCTCGAGCGCCGGGATCAGCGGGGCCGCTTGCGCAAGCGGCTCGCCCCCCACTGCCGGCGTCGGATGCATCATCCCCACAAGTTCGAGCGCGTCCATCGGTGATGCTAGCTGAGCGCGGATCGGCGTCGCTAGGTGCTGGATATTGGCGATTCGCACGAGCTCGGGCTCGGGCGCCGCCGCCACCCACACCGAATGCGCACGCAGCATCCGCTCGATCCGCCGCGCCACGATCGCGTGCTCCTCGCGGTAGCTCTCATCGCGTAAGAGCTGCTCGCCGAGATGATCGTCGACCGCCGGGTCCGCGCTGCGGCGCGTCGACCCTGCCAGCGCCAGCGTGCTCACGCGGTGGCCCTCGCGGCGCACGAGCAGCTCCGGGCTCGCCGCCACGAACGCCGCCTCGCCGCGCCCCACGCAGAACGTGAAGCAGGACGGGAACTCCTCGCGCAGCACGCCCAGCACCGCCGCCGGGTCATAGGCGGTCGGCGCGTGCACCTGCACTTCGCGCGCCAGCACGATCTTCTGCATCTCCCCCTGGGCGATCAGCTCGCTCGCGCGTGCCACCGCCGACTCGAAGTGCTCTGGCGGCATCGCGCTCGCCACCTGGAAGCGCCCCGACGGCGCCGGGTCGAGCAGTGGCAGCTGACGCTGCTCGAGCTCCGGCAAGCGCACCAGCAACCCTGCCAGCAGCTCCTCGGGGAGGTCGTCCGGCGAGGCTAGGGTCGTGAGCGTCAAGCGGACACCTCGCTCACGGCGCGCCAGCGTGACCTCCGGCACGACGAGCGAGGCCGGCTCATAACCCTGCCAGTGCGGCGAGGAGCCGCCGTCCGGGGCGAAGGAGAAGCCGCCCACCGCGATCGCGCCCTCCCCTACCGCCGCTGCCGAGAGCTCGCGCCAGCGGCGCGTTACCTGCTCAAAGCGCGCCGGCCCACCCGCCTGCAGCCGAATCGCCTCGCCCAGCCCGGCCAGCGAAGCGCGGTCATGGTCGGGCTGCTCGAACACGAACCACGGCTCGCCGGGACGGCGCGAGGCGCACGCGACCTCCGTCGGGTCGACTTCGGCCGCCAGCTCCAGCGAGACCGACGCCAGCGTTTGCCTACCGCTGCGCCGCGCGCGCTCGACCGCCTTGCGCAGGCTCGACGCGAGGCGCTCCTGCTCAAGGCCCGTAAGTGCCAACAGGCCGCGGACGCCCGTCCGGTCAGGATTGCCCGAGCCGACACCGGGAGTAGCGTCGACGGCCGGGCGGCCCTCGACGCCTGGACCGGCCTCGCTCACGCGCTCAGGTCTCGCTGCGGCCTCTCGAGATCGCGATCTCGCCGGTGCGCATCATCTCGATCAGGCCGAACGGGCGGACCATGTCCTCGAACGCCGCGATCTTGTCTGTTGTGCCTGTGATCTCGACGATCACGGCGCGCTTGGTCACGTCGACGACCTTGCCGCGGAAGATCTCCGCGATCTGCATCAGCTCGCCGCGCTGCGTGCCGTCGGCGGAGACCTTGAACAGCGCCAGCTCGCGCGCCACCGTGTCCTTCGGCTCCAGATCGCGGATCTTCAGCACGTTGATCAGCTTGTGCAGCTGCTTCGTGACCTGATCGATCGGGTGGATCGCGCCGTCGACCGTCAGCGTCACACGCGAGACCTGCGTGTCGTCGGTCGGACCTACCGTCAGCGTGTCGATGTTGAAGCCGCGTCGCGCGAACAGACCCGCGATCCGCGTGAGCACGCCCGACTTGTTTTCGACGAGGATCGACAGCACGTGCTTGCGCCCCGTGCGCAGGCCCGCCGAAGCCTCGAGCTCCTCGAGGCTGAGTGGCTCCTTCGTTCCTGGCTCCCCCATAGCGGCGCTCACCCCACCATCTCCCGGGCAGCTTGCCCGGCCGGGATCATCGGATAGGTGTTCTCCTCGCGCGTCACGCGCACGTCGACGAACACCGGGCCCGGCGTCTCGATCGCGCGCTTCATGTCCGCCACGAGCGTCGTCTTGTCCTCGAAGCGCATGCCCGTCGCGCCGTACGCCTCCGCCAGCTTGACGAAGTCCGGGAACTCGCCCGTCTCGACGTGGCTGTATTTGCCGTCCCAGAACAGCTCCTGCCACTGCCTGACCATGCCGAGGAAGCCGTTGTTCATGATGAAGACCTTGATCGGGATCTGCTCCTGTGCGCACGTCGCCAGCTCCTGCGCGTTCATCTGCACCGAGCCGTCACCCGCGATGCAGCACACGAGTTGATCTGGGCAGCCCACCGCCGCGCCCATCGCCGCCGGCAGGCCGAAGCCCATCGTGCCAAGGCCGCCCGAGTTGATCCAGCGCCGCGGCTTGGGGAAGTCGTAGTACTGCGCCGCCCACATCTGGTGCTGGCCGACGTCGCTCGTCACGATAGCCTCGCCTTTCGTTGCCTGCCACAGCGCCTGTACCATGTACTGTGGCTTGATCTCGTTGTCCGAGGAGTCCTCGTAGGCCAGCGGGTACTTCGCTTTCCAGCCGTCGATCCTGCTCCACCACGACTCCAGACGCGCCGGGTCGGCACCGATTGCGCGGTACTCGATCAACAGCTTCGCCAGCACGTGCTTGGCGTCACCCACGATCGGGATGTGCGCCGGCACGTTCTTTGAGATCTCCGCCGGGTCAACGTCGATGTGGATGAACTTCGCCCGCGGCGCGAACTCCGAGAGCTTGCCCGTGATGCGATCGTCAAAGCGCGCCCCCACCGCGCAGATCAAGTCCGCCTCGTCCATCGCGTAGTTGGCCGCGCGCGTGCCATGCATGCCGAGCATGCCCAGCCACTGCTCATGCGGCGCCGGGAATGCACCGAGGCCCATCAGCGTGCACGTGACCGGGAAGCGGTCTGAGGTCGCGAACTCCGTCAGCTCCTCCGAAGCTTCCGCGTTGACCACGCCACCGCCCGCGTAGATCACCGGACGCTGCGAGGACGCCAGCGCCTTCGCCGCCTGGCGGATCTGCTTCTGGTTGCCCTCCACGCGCGGCTGGTAGCCCGGTAGACGTACGTCCGTGACCGGCTCGTAGTCGATCTCCGCCCGGGAAAGGTCTTGGGGGATGTCCACGAGGACCGGCCCTGGGCGACCGCTGCGCGCGATGTGGAAGGCCTCGTGGATCGCCCGCGGGATGTCCTGCGGGCGCGTGATCATCACCGAGTGCTTGACGATCGGCATCGTGATGCCGATCGTGTCCGCCTCCTGAAAGCCATCCGTGCCGAGCAGCTCCGTGCGTACCTGGCCCGTGATGAAGACCACCGGCACCGAGTCCATCATCGCGTCGCAGATCGGCGTGATCAGGTTCGTCGCGCCGGGACCGCTCGTCGCGAACGCCACGCCGACCTTGCCCGTCGCCTTGGCGTAGCCCTCCGCCGCATGGCCACCGCCCGCCTCGTGGCGCACGAGGATGTGGCGCAGGCCGCCGTTGACGAACGCGTCGTACGTCGGCAGGTTCGCCCCGCCCGGGAGGCCGAAGACGACGTCCACGCCCTCCGCCTTCAAGCATTCCATCACGGCATCAACCGCGCGCATCTCATCGACCTCCTTCCATCAGCTCGAGCTCCTTTGGCCCCCTGTACAGGGATAAAGGCCAGTGTACCAGTGGGTTTTTCCCGGATCGCAGGCGTTTTCCTGGGGCTGGGGGCGATCCTGCGGCGAGGCAGCCCGCGGTCATTTCGCGACCGTGAGGGAGCCCTCAAGACGTCAAGAAGAGCCGATGCCGACGCCGATCGCCAGCACGATCGCGCCGCCCACCGTCACAACCAGCAGCGACGAGCGCATCGAGACCTCGAGGAAGCGGTTGCGCACCCACGCGATCACGAACAGCTCGACCGCCACCACGCAGCCCGCCACGAGCAACGCCGTATGCACGTTGCCGATGATGAACGGCAGCGTGTGGAACAGGCCGCCCAGTGCCGTCATCCCTCCCGTGATCGAGCCGCGCACGATCGCCGAGCCGCGACCCGTCTGCTCGCCCGTGTCCGACAGCGCCTCCGACCAGCCCATGCTGACGCCCGCGCCGAGCGCCGTCGAGAGGCCCACGAGCAGCGCCGTGTGCGAGTTCGCCGCGATCGCCGCCGCGAAGATCGGCGCCAGCGAGGAGACCGTGCCGTCAATCAGGCCCACCAGCGCCGGCTGCACCACACGCAGCACGAAGTCGGGCTCGTGCGCGAAGCCCGCGCGGCGGATCAGGCGGGCGACCAGCGTGTGCGCGTCGCCCGGCGAGCCGTAGTCCGGAGCGTCCAGCGCCGACGCGTCCAGGTCCTGCGCCGGCTCCACCAGCGGTGTTGGATTCGTGTGCGTGCTCATCTCTCAGCACCCACACTAGGGCAAGATTTGGCTTAGGTAAGCCGAATCCGGGTTAGGGTGCCCTCATGCCGACGGGCCCGCCGGGGCCGCTTCGTGGCCGCTCTCGGCACCCTCGTCTTGCCGTGGCTCCGGGCGCTTCCACGATTCCGGTGCGATCACGCGCTCCGGGAAGTCGAGCTCCATGCCGCAGCGCGTGCAGAGCGTGTCGTGGATCTTCACCACCTTGTGGCAGCGCGGACATTCGCGGCGTAGCTCGTCGCGTTCGAAGCGGTAGAAGACCGCCGCCAGCAGGCCGAAGAACGGCACCGCCCCCGAGATCAAGAACCACAGCACGAACGAGCTGCCCTTGATCCGCCCCACGATGCCGCCCGCCAAGCCGAAGCAGACGGCGATGACCACGTATGCCATCGCCGGCTCTTGGCCCTACAAGATGACGCGCAAGGCCCAGATGATGGCCACGATCGCCAGTACCACCACGAGGATGCTCGCGATCGCCGTGACGATGCCGATCACGAAGTGCAGCAAGAGCCAGGCCGCGATCAGCAGGACCAGGCCCGCGATGATCGTCCGGCCAAGCGGTTTTGAAGTTGATTCGTTCATAGCTTCAGGGTACTCGCCGGACGGGCTGCGCGGGGAGGTGGGATGCCTGCATGCAGCCGGTGCGTGACAGCGAGACCGGCGATGCGAGGGATTCGGTGGTGCAGCCGGACAGGGAACCGCGGCCCTGTCCGGCTGCACACGCCCGCCCCGGCCAGAGGGAAGCCGAAGCGGGATCGGTGTGGGACGCCGTTGCTACACCCGGCTGAGCCGACCGGACTCGCGGGCTATCTGTGCGGTTGCGACATCGACCCCGTTCAAGTCGGGGCGCCGACCGACGCTCGTGAGGCGATAGCGACGGATCCGCGGTCGCTGACCGTGTCCATCCACCGACTCCTCCGGCAGCAGGATGAACCGCCGAGGAGAAGCTGAGGCTGTGTTGAGGAATGAGGACTGCATGGCCAGCATGTTGGCCTGCCGCGCGCTCGATGGCATTGGCCTGGAGTCCAAAATGTCGCCGACGCGAGGCTTGCGTGTGTCGGGTTGCCATGCCACCGCGGAGTCCGCGCGGCTCGGCTCTCGCCACCTCGGCCCAGGCTGGGGCAGCAGCCACGCTGCGTGAAGTCTTCTGCAGTACCAGAAACAGGACGTTCAAACGCTTGACATCGGCAGACCATCCGAGCCACACTCGTGTCAGACGGCGCCCGATCAATCGACCACGTTGGCGCCAGCCCCTAGCCAGCGCTGTGCCTAGCGCCGGCAAGATATCTCGTTGGCGTCCCTCAACGGCGCCCATCGCAGCTCGAACAAGGAGCGTGCATCATGCGTACATTGAAGCTCGCCACGGCCCTGCTGGTCGCCTTTGGGGCCAGCATCCTCGCGATGGCGGCGGCATCCGTGGCATCCGCGGCCAGCATCTTACCCGGAGTGAAAGGAACACTTATCACCGGCGGCAGCGGCAAACTGACGCTGCAGGTGAAAGGCGGGGCATCCATAACATGCACCAAATCCACTACTAGTGGTGAAATCGTCAGCACAAGTCAGGTATTACTTCTCACGATCGGAAGCTTCTGCACATCCGGCGGTCTTCCCGTCAACACGTTAGGAGACTCCAGCGGACAGATCTTAATTCACATCGAGGCCCCGCCGTGCCTGACCATCTCCTTTCCCCCGAGCATCTCGATCACACTAGAATTCTTACAGATCCACGTCGAAGTGCCGTTGACTAAATTATTAATCTTGACGCGCGGAGCGGCCATCGCGCCGGTACTCCCGGACAACACCAGGACGAAGCACTTCACCCTAAGCCCTTCCCAGAAAGAAGGCAAACAATCGATCGAAAAATGCGAAGGCGGTGTCGCGCGCACGCTCGAAACCTCGACAGATAGCGGCGAATTCGTGCAAACGGGCCTCGAAGCCAAAGAAGGCACGCTCGATTTCGCAGCGGAAGAGGAATTCATGAGCTGACCGCAACCAGATGCACCCACCTCGACCGGCGCCGGAGGCGTGCGAGCCTTCGGTGCTGGCCCCTTCGCGCGCCCGCCTACGTCAGATCCCGAGCTGCTCATGCACGAGCCGGGTGACCTCGGCCCCGTCGGCGCGCCCCTTGGTCTCGCGCATCACCGCCCCGATGATCGGCCCGATCGCCTTGGCGTTGCCGCCGCGCACGCGCTCGGCGGCGTCGGCGTTGGCGGCCAGCGCGGCGGCCACGATCTCAGCCAGCTCATCACCCCCGCCAATCGCGGCGAGCCCCTCGGCCTCGACGATCGCCGCTGGGTCGCTACCGCCCTCGGCGATGAGCTTGTCGAGCACCTGGCGCCCGGCGCCGACGCTGACCTTCTTCTCGGCGACAAGGCCGACGAGCGCAGCCAACGCGCCGGGCTCGACCTTCGACTCGGCCGGGTCTTCGCCCTCGCCCAAGCGTGCGACGAGATCGCCGCCCACCCAGTTGGCAAGCGCCTGCGCAGGCGCCTCGGGGCCAACCATCGCATTCGCCGCCAGCGCCCGCTCGAAGTAGTCGCCGAGCTCACTGCGGAAGGCCAGCAGCTGTGCGCTCTCTGCAGTGAGTGAAAGCTCGCGCTCAAAGCGCTCGGCGCGTGCGGCCGGCAGCTCGCTCATGTCGGCGCGTGCCGCCTCGAGCATCCGCTCATCGATCACCACCGGCAAGAGATCGGGCTCGGGGAAGTAGCGATAGTCGTGCGCCTCCTCCTTCGAGCGCAACGAGGAGATCGCACCGGAGTGCGGGTCGAAGTGAAGCGTCTCCTGCACGACCTGACCGCCGCCTTCGATGATTGCTCTCTGGCGCTCGACCTCGGCCTTGATTCCGCGTTCGATGAAGCGAAAGGAGTTCATGTTCTTCAGCTCAGTCTTCACCCCGAGCTCATCGGTGCCGGTCGGACGCAGCGAGATGTTGGCGTCGCAGCGAAGCGACCCCTCCTCCATATTCACATCGCTCACACCGAGTGCGCGCAACGTCGTGCGCAGCAGCTTCAGCCATTCACTCGCCTGCTCGGCTGTGCGGATGTCAGGCTCGGTGACGATCTCCGCCAGCGGCGTGCCGCCGCGGTTGAAATCGACGACGCTCGCATCAGAACCGTGAATCCGCCCACTCTCCCCCACATGCGTCAGCTTCGCGGCATCCTCCTCGAGGTGAACGCGGTGAATACGAACATCGCCGAGGTGGCCGCCGAGACATAGCGGCTCGTCGTACTGAGAGATCTGGTAGCCCTTCGGCAAATCAGGATAAAAATAATTCTTACGATGAAAAATCGATCGCGGCGCGAGCTCAGAGCCGACCGCCATGCCGATCATCAGGCCGAAGTGAATCGCCTGGGCGTTTGCCACCGGCAGGCTGCCGGGCAGCCCGAGGCAGACGGGGCACGTGCGCGTGTTCGGCGGCTCGCCAAAGGACAGCGCGCAGCTACAGAACATCTTCGTCTTGGTCGCCAGCTGGACGTGGATCTCGAGGCCGATCACGGGCTCCAGGCGCGGCCCGGCGCCGTTCGTGCCTGGACCGCCGCCTGCCACGGCGCCGGTCCCGCCGTTGCCCGCGCCGCCGGCCGGAGTCTCGGCGTCAGACACGCGCCGCGCCCTCCTCGAAACCGAGCGCCTGCTCGAGCGCGTAGGAAGCGTCGAGCAGCTTGTTCTCGCTGAACGCGGGACCCGCGATCTGCAGCCCGACGGGCAAGCCCTCGGACAGGCCGCAGGGAATCGAGATCGCGGGGATGCCGGCCAGCGACATCGGCACCGTGAAGTAGTCGCTCAGGTACATCGACCACGGGTTGGCCGTCTTTTCGCCGAGGCCGAAGGCGACGTTGGCCGAGGTCGGTGTAACGATCAAATCGACGCTCTCAAAGGCCGTCTTGAAGTCCTCGGCGATCTTCGTGCGCACGCGCTGGGCGCGGCCGTAGTAGGCGTCGTAGTAGCCCGAGGAGAGCGCGTACGTGCCGAGCATGATGCGCCGCTTGACCTCCTTGCCGAAGCCGTCGTGGCGCGTGCGCGTGTACATGTCGAGCAGATCGTCCGCGTCGGGCGCGCGCATGCCGTAGCGCACGCCGTCAAAGCGCGCCAGGTTGGAGCTCGCCTCCGAGGGTGCCAGCACGTAGTAGGCCGAGAGCGCGTGTGGGGCGTGCGGGAGGCGGATCTCCTCGACTGAGGCGCCCAGCTCTTCGGCGAGCTTCAGCGCGCGCTCGAAGGACTCGTGCACGCCCGGCTCGATCTGCGCGCCCGCGTCAGCCTCACCGCCGGCCGCGTCGGGGTCGGGCGCACGCAGCTCGGCCGGTACGCCGAGGCGCAGCCCGTCCAGACGCTCGGCGGTCGGCAACTCGATCTCATGTGGGTAGTCAAGCGACGTCGCGTCGCAGCGGTCGCGCCCGACCATGTGCTTGAGCATCAGCGCCGCGTCGCTCACGTCGCGCGTGAGCGGGCCGGCCTGGTCGAGCGAGGAGGCGAACGCGATCATGCCGAAGCGCGAGACGGCCCCATACGTTGGCTTGAGCCCGACGATCCCACACAGTGCGGCCGGTTGGCGGATCGAACCGCCCGTGTCGGTACCGATCGCCCACGGCGCCAGGCCGGCAGCGACGGCGGCGGCGCTGCCGCCCGAGGAGCCGCCCGGCACGCGGGAGCGGTCCCACGGGTTGAGCGTCGGCCCGTAGGCCGAGTTCTCGGTCGAGGAGCCCATCGCGAACTCGTCCTGGTTGGTCTTCGCCAGCAACGTCGCGCCGGCGTTTGTCAGTCCCTGAATGGCGCTTGCCGTGTAGGGCGGGCGGTAGCCCTCGAGGATGCGCGAGCCCGACTGGCTCGGCACGCCCTTCGTGCAGAAAAGGTCCTTGACGGCGAGCGGCACGCCGGCAAGCGGGCCGTTCCCAGGGGCGTCTTTCGAGTCCGACCAGCCCGGACCCGACTCCAGGGGCGTGGTCGACGCGTCCTCGGCGACCCATGTGAAGCAGTTCAGCCCATCGCCATTCGCGCTCGCGTCGGCTTGCGCGCGCTCGCGATAGAAGGAGAACAGCTCCTCGGCGCCAAGCTCGCCCTGCTCGATCGCGGCGGCCGCCTGCGCGGCCGAGAGCTTCAGCAGATCCTCGCTCACGACTACGCCTGCGGGCTCGGCACGAGGAACCCGTCCCGATCGACCGCCGGCGCCTGCTCGAGTGCGACCTCGCGAGGGAGCGACGGACGTGGCTCGTCGGGGCGCAGGGCGCCGGTCAGCTCGACGACGTGGGAGGTCGGCGGCACGTCCTCGAGCTCGAGCTCGCCGATCTTTGCGATGTGGGCGAGCACTGCCGAGAGCTCCTGCGCCATCGGCTCGAGCTCGTCCTCGCTCAGCGCCAGGCGCGCCAGGCGCGCCACGTGCAATACCTCGTCGCGGTCGATCACGACGCGGATTCTAGGCGCCGCGAGCTAACGGGCGCGATCGGGCGGCGAGGAGCTCGAGTGGGGCTCGGTCGGCCGGACGGTCAGGCCACTGAAGGCCTGCTCGGCCTGCTCAGCCTGCTCGCTCGGCGGCTCGGGCGATGCCGGCCGGCGTTTGCGCTCGGGCAGTCGGATCGGAGGCGCCCCGTTTTCGGCGCGCAGATGCAGGTAACCGCCGAGCGTGATCGCGAGCGCCGCGAGCAGGCCGAGCCAGATGCCGAACTTGACGCCGTAGGTGATGTGTATGCCGTTCCCGCTCGCGTTGGCGCCCGGGTGGTAAAGGATTCGGTAGACGATCAACACGCTCGACAGGGCGCCCAGGCCCAGTACAACTGCTCCGATCTGCACGCGGCCCTCGAGCCGGTAGGCCACGGCCCCGGCAAACGCGCCACTGAGCGCAAAGACGATCGTCCCGAGCCAGATCCAACGACTGCTCGTGAACGCTTCCCAGCCGGTCGCCTCGACCGTGCCGCCGCTGATGTGACTTCCGGGGAACAGCCCGGAGATGCTGCCGCCGTACCAGTGCAGGAAGAAGAGGAAGACGAACAGGGCAATCGCGCCCCCCGCCTCGAGGCGCTCGGGCAGACGCGCACGGTCCGCGTCGAGTCTCATCCCGCTTGCCCGCCATTCGCCTCGCCGCCGCTCGGCCTCGGACGCGGCGCGGGCGACGCCGACGTGTATCTCGAGCGCCGTTCGTCGCGGATCGCCTGCCAAGCCCCGCCGAGGATCGCGAGCGTGCCGGCCAGCGCGAGCCACGCGCCCGAGCAGACGGCAGTCGCATGGTTGGGCCGCTCGAGCAGCCGCACGATCGCCGAGATCACGCCGGCCAGACCGAGCGGAATGGCCCAAACCGTCGCCACGACCGGCAGCGCCGTACTGCGCTCGGTCAGCGTCGTCGCGAACAGGCACAGACCCGCCGCCGTCGCCGCCAGCAACAACGCCGCAGCGGGGCCGAACGTGTCCCAGATCCTCAGCGAGCCCGTAGTCGGGCCTTCGTAATAAGGCACCAGCAGCGAGACGATCACGCAGGCGGCTCCCACCAACGCCAGCAGCTCGCCGACGCGGACCTTGCTAAGGCTCATGTCGGGAGTGCTTCGACGTCATTGCTCGATTCCCGCCTGGCGACGTGCAGCCTGCAACGTGTTGCGCAGCAGGAAAGCGATCGTCGTCGGCCCGACGCCGCCCGGAACGGGCGTGATCCACGAGGCCACCTGCGAGGCGGCGGCGAAGTCGACGTCGCCGACGAGGCCGCTCTTGTTGTGAGCTTCCTTCGGCGTGAGCCGGTTCATGCCTACGTCGATCACGACCGCGCCCGGCTTGACGTAACCCTCGCCGATCAGACGCGCTCGCCCGACGGCGGCGATCAGCACGTCCGCGCGGGCGCACACCGCGCGCAGATCGCGCGTACGCGAGTGGCACACGGTGACAGTAGCGTTGCGCTCGAGCAGTAGCTGCGCCATCGGCTTGCCGAACAGGTTCGAGCGTCCGACGACGATCGCTTCGGCACCTTCCAGCGGGACTCCCGTATGCGCGAGCAGCTCGATCACGCCCTGCGGCGTACACGAGCGCAGGCCGGGCAAGCCAAGAGAGAGCAGCCCCGTGTTGACGGGGGTGAGCCCGTCCACGTCCTTCTCCGGCGGGACCATGTTCGTCAGCGTCGGACCGTCGAGGTGCTCGGGGACGGGCAGCTGTAGGAGGATGCCGCTGACCTGCTCGTCGGACCTCAGCCGAGCGAGCTCGTCGGCGACGGCCTCGAACGAGGAGTCGGCGGGCAAGCGCACGTCGAACGGCGTCATCCCGACCTCGGCGCAGGCGCGCTGCTTGCCGCCGACGTAGACCGCCGAGGCGGGATCGTCGCCGACGAGCACCGTCGCGAGGCCCGGCACGCGGCCGGTCTGCTCGTTGAACAGCTTCACCTGCTCAGCCACCTCGGCGCGCACCTGCGCGGCGATCGCCTTGCCGTCGATGATCTGAGCGCTCACTGAGCCTGATGCTACGCGTCGGACGGGCGGCTCAGCATTGCCTGCTCAGCGGCGGCTGACGGGTGCGTACTCGGCCATCAGCTTGCGCTCGGAGCCATCGCCGGCGAAGCGCACGACGATCACGCCGTCGGGCTCGACGCCGGTGACGACGCCCTCGCCGAAGGCCGCGTGCACGACGTCCTCGCCGAGGCGGAACGCGACAGCCGTCTGCGGCGAGCTCGAGGCGGCCCACTCGCCGCCGTCGGAGCCGTTGCCGCTACCGGAGCCCGAACCGCCAAGCAGCGCGGTCGCACGCCTGCCGCGGCCAAGCCCGGCCGTGATCGGCCCGCTCGGTGCGCCGATCCGCAGGCGGTCGCTCGGCTCGACCTCGTCGAGCAACTCGGCCGGGATCTCGCCGAGGAAGCGGCTGCGCAGGCCCATCGTCTGCGCGCCGAACACGGCGCGGCGCTGGGCGTAGGTCAGGTAGAGCTCGCGCATGGCACGCGTCACGCCGACGTAGAACAGGCGCCGCTCCTCCTCCAGGCCGCCCTCGTCGAGCGCGCGTGAGTGCGGGAAGACGCCCTCCTCGCAGCCGGCAATGAAGATCGTCGGGTACTCGAGACCCTTCGCGTTGTGCAGCGTCATCAGCGTGACGAGACCCTCGTCGTCGCTGCGCGCATCGGCGTCCGCGACGAGCGCGACCTCTTGCAAGAAGACCTCCAAGGTGTCGTTCTCGGCCTCGGCCGTCGCGTCGAACTCGCGACCGACCTCGACGAGCTGCTCGAGGTTCTCGATCCGTCCCTGCGCCTCGATCGTGCGCTCTGCCTCGAGCGCCTCCACGTAGCCCGTCTGCGAGAGCACCGCCTCGATCAAATCGCCGACCGGCACGCCATCTGTGCTCGCACCCGTCGCGGCATCGATGTCGAGTGAGAGCTCGTCGTCCTCGCGCTCGGGCGTGCCGTCGTCGTTGGCCGTGCCTGCCAGCTTGCGTAGCTCGGCCATCGTGTCCATGAAGCGCCCGAGCGCCTTGATCGCGGCCGTGCCAAGGCCGGGCACCTCCTCCGGCGCGGCCGCCGCCTGCCAGACGGAGATGTCGGCGGCGTCGGCGTGCGCGAGCACGCGCGCCAGCGAGGTCTGGCCGAGCCCGCGCCTCGGCGAGTTGGCGATCCGTGTGAAGCTGACAACGTCGAACGGGTTGGCCAGGAACAGCAGGTAGGCGATCGCGTCCTTGATCTCGGCGCGCTCGTAGAACTTCGTGCCGCCGATCACCTGGTAGGAGATCTCGCGACGCACGAGCGTGTCCTCGATCACGCGCGACATCGCGTTCGTGCGGTAGAGCACCGCGATCTCCTCGCGCGAGGCGCCCTCGTCGACGAGCCGCTCGATCTCGCCGACGACGAAGCGTGCCTCGGCATGCTCGTCCTCGAGGCCGCGCAGGTGGATCTGATCGCCCTCGCCGCGATCGCTCCACAGGCGCTTGGCGATGCCGCCGCGGTTGTTTGCAATCACCGCGTTGGCCGCCCGCAGGATTGTCTCCGTCGAGCGGTAGTTCTGCTCGAGCTTGACAACGCGCGCGTCGGGGAAGTCCTCCTGAAAGTCGAGGATGTTCTTCACCTCGGCGCCTCTGAACGAATAGATCGACTGACTGTCGTCGCCGACCACCGCGAGGTTGCGGTGACCGGGGATGCTCAGCCGGTTACCGCGGGCCGGGTCCTCGCGCCCGCCGCCGACGAGCAACTGCAGCATCCGGTACTGCGCGTAGTTGGTGTCCTGGTACTCGTCGACGAGCACGTGACGGAAGGCGATCTGGTAGCGCTCGCGCACGTCCTCGAACAGCTCGAGCAGGTTCACCGTGCGAAACAGCAGGTCATCGAAGTCCATTGCGTTCATCCGCAGCAGGTCGCGCTCATACAGTTCGTAGACGTCAGCGAGCATCTCCGCGAACTGCGAGTCGGCGGCGTCTTCGCGCAGGTCCGATGCCGAGCGCAGGCGGTTCTTTGCGGCCGAGATCTGGTTGTGGAGCGCCGCCGGCGTGTAGCGCTTGGGATCGACGCCGACCGCGTCGGCGCAACGCTTGGTCAGACGCCGCGCGTCGGCTTGGTCATAGATCGTGAACTGGCGCGTGTAGCCGAGGCGCTCGGCCTCCACGCGCAGGATCCGCGCGCAGGCGGCATGGAAGGTCATCAGCCACATCCCGCGCGTCGCGCGCCCGAGCAGCCGTTCGACGCGCCCGGCCATCTCTTTGGCGGCCTTATTCGTGAACGTGATCGCGAGGATCTCGTTCGGCTGGGCCTCGTCTGAGTAGATCAGATGCGCGATGCGGTGGGTCAAGACGCGCGTCTTGCCACTGCCCGCGCCTGCCAGGATCAGCAGCGGCCCCTCGCCGTGCGTGACGGCTTCGCGCTGGGGCTCGTTGAGGCCCTCCAACAGCTCCTGGAGGTGCTCGTCGTGGGGGTTTGCGGGCATCGCTCCAGCATAGGTGGGGAGGCGGCTGACGGACGCGGCGCGCCCCAGCTACCAGATAGCTCGAGACCGGGGGCGAGCGTGGTCACGGATCGCACGATCCTTCGTCACGAGCGGCAGATCATTCTCTATCGCCGTTGCATAGATCAGCCGGTCGGCCGGATCACGAGGAAACGAGGAGGGCAGCGCGACGGCCGTATCGGCGATCGCGGGGGTGACGCCGATCGTCCGAAGCTGGGCAGCCAGGCCTTCAAGCCAGGAGCGGATCGGAACGTTGAGCAGGATTCGCTCGTTACGCGCCAACCAAGCCAGCTCGAACCATGAAATCGCGGCTATAGCGAACTCGTCCGCGCCATCGAGCGCATCCCGTGCCGGGGCGCTTACGCGCCGTGGTTCGGCCGACCACCAATGAACCACGTGCGTGTCGAGCAGGACTGCGCCCACTTCAGGCGGCGTTCCAGGGCACGTCTGTCGAAAACAGATCCTGCTCGTCGCCCGCCGTCATCGCCACACCCTCGAACGAGTCTTTCAACGTACGGGCACCATGTGCCGGCACGAGCCGAGCAACCGTGCGGCCATGCTTCGTTATCTCGATTTCTTCCCCTGCTGCCGCATCGTCGAGCAGCCTGAGGATTCCGGCCTTCGCATCGGTAGCGGTCACTTGCCTGGTCATGTGACCATTATAGCGGTCATCGTCAGCCGCCAGCCGGGTTTGGCCCCTTCACCGTCCGCAGTGGCCGCACCTCGGCCACCGGCTCTGGACTGTCTTCCGAGAGATCGGCGACCGTCCGTTCGAGCGCCCCGATCCGGCTCGCCAGGCCCTGAATCGCCTCGGCGATCGGGTCCGGCAGGTGGATCCAGTCCGCGTCCGGGCCCTCCGGCCGGCGGCCCTCGACGCGCACCGGGTGACCCGGGTTGCCGACGACCGTCGAGTGCGGCGGAACGTCCGTGATCACGACACTGTTCGCGCCGATCTTCGCGCCGTGGCCGATCGTGATCGGGCCGAGCAGCTTCGCCCCTGAGCCGATCGTCACGTTGTCCTGCACCGTAGGGTGGCGCTTGCCCGTCGCAAAGCCCGTGCCACCCAGCGTCACGCCCTGGTAGAGCGTCACGTTGTCGCCGATCTCAGCCGTCTCGCCGATCACTACGCCCGTGCCGTGGTCGATGAACAGGCCGCCGCCGATCGACGCCTTCGGGTGGATCTCGATTCCCGTCAGCATGCGCGTCAGCATCGAGATCATGCGCGGCAGCAGCGATACTCCTGCCGCGTCCAGCGCGTGCGCCACACGATGCGCCAGCAGCGCATGGATTCCCGGCCACGTCGTGAGGATCTCCAGCTGCCCCACATCGCGCGCCGCCGGATCGCGTGTACGCGCCGCCTGCACATCACGACGCAACTCCTTTACGACCCGCGCGAACTCGAAGCCGGCCATCTGAGAAGCGTAGCGCTGAAACCGCGAGATAGTTGAGCGTGCAGCTATTTTCGCGCGGCCCGCTCGGCGGTCATCGGCCCCCTGAGGGGCCCATCAAAATCATTCTCCCGGCTCAGGGTGCGAAAAAGGCCTGGGACACGTAGCGCTCGCCCGAGTCCGGCATCACGACCACAATGCGCTTGTCCTTCGATTCCGGCCGCTGCGCCACCTGCAGCGCCGCCCACAGCGCTGCCCCGCACGAGATACCCGCCAGTAGTCCCGCCCGTTTCGCGCACGCCCACGCCGTGTGGATCGCATCGTCGTCTGAGACCGCGATCACCTCGTCCAGCAACTCGCGGTTGAGCACCGGCGGCACGAAGCCCGCGCCGATGCCCTGGATGCGGTGCGGGCCCGCCTGTTCGCCCGAGAGCACCGCCGAGCCGCGCGGCTCGACCGCTACCACGCGTAGCTTCGGGTTGCGCTCGCGCAGGTACTCGCCAACGCCCGTGATCGTCCCCCCTGTGCCTACGCCCGCCACCAGCACGTCCACCTCGCCGTCCAGCGCCCGCTCGATCTCCGGGCCAGTGTGTTTGCGGTGCGCCTCCGGGTTCGCCGGGTTCGTGAACTGGTCCGGCAGGAACACGTCCGCATCCCGCGCCATCGCCTGCGCCGCCTCGACCGCCTCACTCATACCGCCCATCGACTCCGTTACCTCGACGCGCGCCCCATACAACCGCAGCAGGCTCTCGCGCTCGCGGCTCATCCCTTGCGGCAGCGTCAGCACCAAGTCGTAGCCCCTCGCCGCGCACACGAACGCCAGCGCGATCCCCGTGTTGCCGCTCGTCGCCTCCACGATCGTCGTGCGGCCAGGCTCGATCCTGCCCTCCGCCTCCGCCGCCTCGATCATCGCCACGCCGATCCGGTCCTTCACGCTGCCACCCGGGTTGAACGACTCGAGCTTCGCGAACACGCGCACCCCGTTGTCCGCCGCAGGCGTGCCCGCCAGCATCTCGCCCAGCTCAACCAGCGGCGTGTTCCCCACCAGCTGCGAAATGTTGATCGGGATTTGGGCCATACGACCCCGACAATAGTGAACGCGGCCTCAGCGCCGCCGCCAGCACCCGCCTGTGAGCGTCACCGCCCGAGCGTGACCTTCTTCGTTTTCTTCCACGTCAGGCGCACGCTCGCACTGCGCGCCAGGTTCGGCGCCGGCAGCGAGCGTACGAACGACAGGCTCGCGTTGAGCCTGCGCCCGTGGCTCGAGAACAGCTTGCGGCCCGCCTTGTTCAGGTCGATCTTCAGCACTTTGCTGCTCGCCGAGCCCATCGCGAACGATGCCGTGCCGATCATCTGCAGCTTCGGGCGCTTGCCGCGCTTGGCCTTGTTGAAGCTCAGCGTCAGCTTGCCGTTGCACGCGCCCGCCCCCGTGCGCTGCAGACGCAACGCCACCGTACGCGAGCCCGTCACCGCCAGGTGCTTGTTGCGCAGGCTCAGCACGCACGCTGCGCCCGAAGAGCTCGTCGTCGCGCCCAGCACGCCGCCGCTCGCGATCTTCGCGCCGCCGCCGCCAGTTGTCGTCTGCGATCCCGGCGTGCCTTCGCCCGTGCCCAAGCCACCGCTCCCCGGGTCTGGATTTTCCGTGCCGCCGCCTTTGGCTTTGCCCGTCGTGTAGCGGAACTCGTCGGCCGGCCTGCTGACAGGACTCATGCCCGACGGTGTCCTCACCCTGACGTTGACCGTGCCCGCGAGGCCTTCCGGCGCCACCGCTTCGATCGTCAGCGCCGAGATCACCGTGAACGTCGCCGGCTTCGAGCCGAAGAAGACCGTGTCCGCGCCCGTGAAATTTTCCCCTTTGATCTTTACCGTCGTGCCCGCTTCGCCCGCCCCCGGCATCACGCTCGTCACGGCCGGCGCGGGCTGCGGGAATTCCGGCGAGCCCGTGAAGATCCACGCGGCGCCCCTGCGGACGCTGTCGTGCGGGGCGCCCACGGCGACCACCGTGCCGTCTTGCGAGACCGCCACCGCCGCACCTGACCAACCTTTGCCTTCCCCGCCGCTGCCCGCGAGCTTTTCTCCCGCACTACTCCAGCTCGAGTCCGTGCGTGTGAGCACCGTCACCAGACCGTTCGTTTCCGCGCGCGGCGAACCCACCAAGCCAAACGTGCCGTCGCCCGACAGTGCCACGCTGGAGCCGAAATGCGGCTGGCCTTCTCCTGTCAGCTTTTTGCCCTGCTGCGCGAACCCTGAGCCCGAGCGCGCAAACGGCCACACCGCGCCGGCGCCTTCCGCGTCGTTGAGGCCACCGATCAGCGCCGTCCCGCCGCCGCCCGACAGCGCCACGCTCTTGCCGAAACGCGCTTCGCCGCTCTCCCCCGTACCCGTCAGCTTGCCGCCCAACGCCGCCCAACCAGCGCCACCGTTAGTGAACACCCGCGCCGAGCCCGCATAGCTCGAGTCGCCCGGAGCGCCGATCAGCGCCGTCTGACCGTCGCTCGACAGCGCCACGCTGCGCCCGAAATGGGCCAGATGGGTCGATTCCGCATCCACCAGCGCGGGTGCTCGCGTCCAACCCGAGACCCCCTCCGTGAATACCCACGCCTTGCCCTGCTGCGACGAAGCCGACGGATCGCCGATCAGCGCCGTTTGACCATCTGCCGAGAGCGCCACGCTCTTGCCGAAGCGCCCTTCGCCGCTACCGCCTTCGCCCGTCAGTGCCGCGCTGCGTGTCCACGTCGTGCCCGAGCGCGTGAACACCCACGCGCTCCCCGGCATCGCCGTCGCCGACGGTTCGCCGATCAGCGCCGTGTTACCGTCCGCCGACAGCGCCACGCTGTTGCCGAACGCGCATTCCCCCGCTTCTTCGGAGGATTCTTCCGCGCACTGTTCTTCGCTCGAGCCGCTTGGCGATTCCGCCCCCGTCAGCTTCGGACTCTGAGCCACCCACGACGAGCCTTCCTTGACGAAGACGAACGCCGCGCCGTGGTTCGCGTTTTCATCGTGCGGGCCGCCCACCAGCAGCGTGCTCCCATCCGCCGACAGCGCCACGCTCGTGCCCAGCAGGCCTTCGCCCAGCTCGTCTGCACCCGTTAGCTTGTCGCCCACCTGCACCAGCGGGTCGATCGTCAACGGGTAGCGTGCACCTGCCGCGTCCACGCGGATCAGCAGCCGGCCGCCCTGCAGCTCGAGCCACGTGCGCAGCGCGCGGCCGCTCGCGTCCGTCGTAAGAAGATTGCCGTAGCGTAGCTGCGCCCCCCCGCGCTCGAGCGTGAGGCTCTGGCCGTTCGCCGCGAGCCTCGGGCGCGCGTTCGCCGCCAGCGCCAGATCGAGCGTCAGCGGCCCAGCGGTGCTGCCCGCCTGCGCTGGCGCCGGAGCATGCAGCAGCGTAAAGCCCTGCTCGAGCCCCGCCGGGCCGTTTGCATACCACTCGCTCAGCGAACCGCGCGCGTACGTCGCACGGTTCGAGTACGCAGTCGGATTGGCCGCCGTCGCTGCCATGCCGTGCGTGCCGTCGCCGAAGCCGACCGAGTGCAGGCTCAAGTGAAGATTGAGGGCTGCCTTGCTGACCGTCACGCCCCCCGGCGCGAAGCGCGCGCTGATGCCCTGTGCTGCGTTGTTCGCAGCCAGGACGCCCTGATCTTTGGCGTGGACGTGAAACGCCGGTTGCGCCGCGCCGAGCGCCGCCGAGACCTCCGCGCGAGCCGCCGCGGGGATCCTCGCCGTCGCGGAGCTCACCGAGCTCGCCGACCGATTGCCCTCACCGAATGACGGCCATAGCCCCGTTGCCCACGCAATCAGCGCCAGCACCAACAGCGCCACCGAGAGCGATGCCGCCGTAACGGCGCGCCCGCGGCGAGCGATCAGCCCCGATGCGTTCGGAGCTGCAGTTGCCGGACATCGTGCGGTCGCCGTTGCGCGATCCGTCGCTTGCAGCGGACTCATTCTCAGAGGTCCATCCCTTCAGTTGTCTCGCATCGCCTATCGCCCACAGCCCGAAACGCGCGGTGTCCTCCCCCACGTCACGTCCTATCGACGCCCTTTCTCTTCACGCAAAGTAAACGCAAAATGACGCGAAGTCAATGCACTACCGATTTCTTATCCACATGTCCAAAACGCCCGTATTTATGGCTTGTCAAAGGGGGACAAACTGGCTCAGAGCTACCCATCTGGGCGTGCTCCGGACGGATTCGCCGCAGCCTTTCGTGCTCACGCGCGCCCGTCCCCGTCCGGCCAGCCCGGCGGCGTGAAGCCCGGACGTGCAGTTCGAGCGTGCAGCTCAGATGTGGTACATGCTCGCGCCCGCCTCGCGCGCCTCGCGCTCGATCACGTCCGCGATCGTCGTCTGCGCCAGCACGCCTCGCGCCGCCGCCGCCGCGTCCGCAAACGGTCCCTGCGCATCGCGGCCAAGCGGCCCGTCGAGCAACTCGACGATCTCCAGCACCGTCACCTCGCCCGGCTCACGCGCGAAGCGGTAGCCGCCCTTCACGCCGCGCTGCGAGCTAATCACGCCAGCCCTGCGCAGCACCGCGAACAGCTGCTCGAGGAACTGCACCGGCACATCGCGCTTGCGCGCCAGCTCTCCGATCGGCACCGGCTCCGAACCACCGCTGCGCGCCAGCTCCGCCAGCGCCAGCACCGCGTACGGTGACTTGCTCGTGATCGAGATCATCGCTACGAGCGATGCTACGGAAGTATGGAGATGCGCGGTTGATTCAAGGGCCGCTGAGACGGCAGATGGGCAAGCGGATCAAGGACGCAGGGAGCGAAGTGTGCTGGCCGAAACGGGGATTCGAGCGCAGCGAGTGTCACCCGGCTTCGGTACACGAGCGATCGAGGACGCCGAGGCGCGCAGTCCAGCGGTCGTCTCAGAGCCAGCCGCGCTCTGTTGCTATGAGCACTGCTTGGGCTCTGTCAACCGCGCCGAGCTTGCCGTAGATGTTGTGCAGGTGCGTGCGTACGGTGCTCGTTGAGAGCGTCAGCTCGTGGGCGATCTGCTTGTAGACCTTGCCTTCGGCCAGGCGCTGCAGCACGCCGAGCTCGCGGCCCGACAGCGGGCACGGATCGACGTGGCGGCGACGCTGGCTCGGGGCACTTGGAAGCTCATACATCACGCGCCTGAGCTCGTCCGGGCCGAGCCCGACGGCGCGCGCAGTGCGCAACATCTCGGCAGGCGAGACCGGCGCGCCCTGCTCGTAGTGGGCGAGCATGTCCGCCAGGCGTACGATTGCAGCCTCACCCTCCACTTCAGGGTTGTGGTGGCGCTCGATCGTCGTGGCGATCGTCGCCGGTAGGCCCCAGCGGCGTGCGAGCACGCCACCCACCAGCGCATGGTCGACGCCCAGCTCGCGGCGCTCCTGGTGAATGCGGTCCTCGGGCGTGCGCGCACCGCGGTGCACCTGCGCCGGGTAGCCCGGGTAGGCATGCAGCAGCACGAGCTTGCCGATGTCGTGCAGCAGACTTGTCGCCGTCAGCCGGTCGCGATGCTCGAAGCCAACCTCCGCAGCGATTCTGTCGGCCGCGTGCTGGGTCGCCAGCGCGTGCAGGCGGAAGCGCTCAGGCGCCGCCTCCCACACGCTCGAGCGCTCGAAGAAGTCGAAGGTGCGCAGGCGCCCTGCGAGGTTCTGCACCGTCTGCGGCGTGAGCAGCTCGACCGCCGCAACGGCCGTGTCGATGCGCCCGCGGCCGCCCTGCACCTGGTTTGCCAGGCGCAACACGGCGATGATCATCGCGACGTCCGACTCGACCGCCGTCACCACATCGGCCGTGGCCACGTGGTCCTTGGACATCACCGAGAGCAGCCGCGCGCGGGACTCGGCCAGCGCCGGATACGCCTCAAGTGCTTCGAAGGCCATCGTCAGGCGACGACCGTGGCCCTCATTCTGATGGCGCTCGCCCGGTTGCGCGGGAGCACGGTTCGCCGCCGGGCTCGCCCCGGGGCGAGCCGGTGCAGCCTGACCGCGCCCGCCGGCAGGCGCCGCAACCCGCGATGGCCTGGCCGCAGGCGAGGCCTTGCCGTTCGTGTCTACAGAGGCCTTGCCGTTGCCGTTGCCGTTGGCACTCGCGCGGCGCGCGAGCACGTCGGCTTTCGCCGCTTTGCTCGCCTTGGGCGCCGTCTTCGGCTTAGCCTGTGTCTTGGTCTTTGACTTGGAAGCGGTTGCTGGCATCGTGCGCTTAGCTCGTAGTCGGCCATCCGTGGCGGCCGCTCCCCACCCCTATCGGCAGCTCAGCGCAAGAGATTGAGCCGCTACGCGATCAATTTGCGGCGCCCGTAGGGGTTGCGGGCCTAGGCAGCGCCGCATCCACGCGCCGCAACGTCTCCTCACGCCCCAGGAGCGCGATGCTCTCGAAGATCCCCGGCGAGATCGTCGTGCCCGTGAGCGCCACGCGCAATGGCTGGTAGACCTCGCGCGGCTTGCAGCCGAGACGCTCGACGAGCCCCTCGAGCGCCTGCGCCAGCTGAAGCTCCTCAAAGCTCTGCAGATCTGCCAAGACCTCGCGTGCCTGAGCGAGCGTGGCGCGCCCCTGCTCGCCCAGCCATCGCTCACGCGCTTTGGCGTCATCGACCGGGGCGTCGAGCAAGGGCCCCGTAAGCGGCCAGAAGTCGGCCAGCGTGTGGATCTTCTCCTGGCTGATCTCGACCGCGCGAGCCAGCCGCGGGTCATCGCGGAATCCCTCATGGCCACTGAGATCGAGGTGCGATGCCACCTGCTCGACGAGCTCCGCCAGCGGCAGCGCGCGGATGTACACGCCGTTCAGCCAGCGCAGCTTGACCTCGTCAAAGCGCGCCGGGTTGCGGCTGACCGTCTCCAGCGTGAAGCGCTCGACCAACTCCTGCGTCGAGAGCACCGTCTGATCGTCGCCCGCGCCCCAGCCGAGCAGCGCCATGTAATTGCGCACCGCCGCCGGCAGATAGCCGGCCTCGCGCAGCTCGCCCACCGAGGCCGCGCCGTGGCGCTTGGAGAGCTTCTTGCCGTCCGGGCCGTGCAGCAGGGGCAGATGCGCGTATATCGGCAGCTCAGCGCCCTCACCCAGACCGACCGATTTCGCCGCCTCCAGCGCGAGCAGCTGCTTCGGCGTGTTCGAGAGATGGTCCTCGCCGCGCACGACGTGCGTGATCCGTGCGTCGAGGTCGTCGATCGCGACGGCGAAGTTGTACAGCACCGAACCGTCCGCGCGGGCGATCACCGGGTCGTCCATGTGCACGTGCTCGAAGCGCGTCTCCCCGCGGATCGCGTCGTGTACGACCGTCGCGCCGTCGTCGGGCACGCGCAGGCGCACCGCGCCACTGTCCTCCGCCTTGCCGCGGAAGCCGCGCTCGGCGCCGTAGAGCTCCTTGAACTCCTTCACATCTGCCGCCGTCGCGTTCGAGCGGTAGGCGAGGTCCGCGTCGAGCAGCGCCTGCAGCGCTTCGCCATGACGCTCGCCGCGATCGGTCTGCATGATCGGCCCCTCGTCCCAGTCGAGCTGCAGCCAGCGCAGCGAGTCGAGGATCTGCTCGACGTTCTCCGGCGTCGAGCGCTCGCGGTCGGTGTCCTCGATGCGCAGAACCAACTCGCCACCCTCACGGCGTGCGAGCAGCCAGTTGAACAGCGCCGTGCGTGCGCCGCCGATGTGCAGCGCGCCCGTCGGCGATGGAGCGAAGCGAACCCTCATAATCGCCGCATGCTAATCGGCGCACACGTATCGCCCGCGGGCGGCCTGTCCAAGGCGATCGAACGGGGCGTCGAGCGGGGCTGCGAAGCGATCCAGATCTTCAACCAGTCGCCGCGGATGTGGAAACCGACGAGCTACCGAGAGGAGGACATCGCCGCCTTCCGCGAGGCGATGGCCGACAGCCCGATCGAAGCGGTGCTGATCCACGCCGTCTACCTGCTCAACTGCGCCTCAGACGACAAGGAGATCCGCGCCAAGTCGCTCACCTCGCTGACTCACTCGCTGCGCGTCGGGCACGCGATCGGCGCGAGCGGTGTCGTGCTGCACCCCGGCTCGGCCAAGACAGGGCACGTCGGCGAGGCGATCGAGCGTGCCGGGAAAACGATCAAACAAGCGCTCTCAGACAGCGAGGGCTGTGAGCTGCACCTCGAGAACACCGCCGGCGCCGGCGGCACGCTCGGGCGCTCCTTCGAGGAGCTCGCCGGGCTGATCGACGCCGCCGGCGCCGGCAAGCGGCTCGGCGTGTGCCTGGACTCCTGCCACCTGCTCGCCTCCGGTTATGACATCCGCACGCCCGAGAAGATGGGCAGCGTGATGCGCGAGTGCTCGCGCAAGCTCGGGCGCGGGACCGTGCGATCACTTCACCTCAACGACTCGCAGACACCGCTCGGCTCAAACCGCGACCGCCATGCCAACGTCGGCAAGGGCGAGCTCGGGCGCAAGGGCTGCGCCGCGTTTCTCTCTGCGCCCTCGCTGCAGAAACTGCCCTGCATCCTCGAGACGCCCGGTGAGAAGCGCGAAGGGCCGGGGCGCAAGGAAGTTGCGCTTGCGCGACGGCTGCGCGACCAGGGCCTCGCCGCCCGCGGCTGAGCTCAGGCGGTAGCGGCTGCGCGCAGCGGAGCCAGCGCATGTTCCAGCTCGGCCCGCAGCGTCGGCGTGTGCTGCACGCGAAACGCCTCGCCTAGCTTGAGTCTGCGCACGCCCGCGCCGGTGTCGATGTCGAGCACGACCTCGGCCGGGCCCGGGAAATCCTCGATCGCGTGCTTGAGATCCTCGATCGCGCTCGCCCCGAGCGCGCTCAGGTCGACGCGCAGGTGTACCGGCTCGGCGATCGCCGTGGCCGTCGCCGCGCGGCGACCCGCCTCGGCATTGGCGCGCTCGATCTCCTCCTCGCTCGGCGAAAAGGGTTCGACGCTCTGCACGACCAAGCACGTCTTGCCCGCTTCCTTGTGGTCAACGCGGCCCTTGACGAGCACGACCTGATCGACGGCCAGCGCCGCCTCGTACTCGGCGAGTGCCTTACCGAACACGAGCATCTCGACGCTGCCCGCCAGGTCATCGAGCGTCGCGAACATCATGTGATCGCCGTTGCGGGTACGTATCTTCTTCGCCTCTACGATGATTCCGCCGACCGTCACCCAGTCCTTGTCGCGGCGATCGACGAGCGCCGCGAGCGAACAGTCCGTGCGGACGCGCAGAGCCTCGCGCAGCGGCTTCAGCGGGTGCGCCGAGATGAACAGCCCGATCGCCTCCTTCTCCACCGCCAAGAGCTCGGCCTGCTCGAACTCCTCGCCCGAGATCGGCGGGTGGATCGGCTTCGTGAAGGCTGACCCCGGTGCGGCGCTCTGCTCGCCTGCCGGCGCCTCGGCCGATTCTGCGAGGTCGAAGATCGAGCCCTGGCCGATCTGCGCGTCCTGCTGAATCTTCTGGCCCGCCCCCTGAGCCTGCTCGAGCACTGCCAGCATGCCCTTGCGGCTCGCGCCTGTAGAGCCGAGCGCGCCGCACTTGATCAGCGCCTCGATCGCCTTCTTGTTGACCGCGCGGTTGTCGACGCGCTCGCAGAAGTCCCATAGCGAGGAGAACTCGCCACCCTCATCACGTCCCCGTTTGATCGCCTCGACCGCCTGATAGCCGACGCCCTTGACCGCGTCCAGGCCGAAGCGGATGTTGCCATCGACGACCGTGAACTCGTGATCTGAGAGGTTCACGTCGGGGGGCAGGATCTCGATCCCCATCTCCTCGCAGCGGGCGACGAAGAAGGGCACCTTGTCCTTCGTCGACATCACCGAGGAGATCAGCGCCGCCATGTACTCGGCCGGGAAGTTCGCCTTCAACCACGCCGTGCGGTAGGCGATCAGCGCGTAGCAGGCGGCGTGGCTCTTGTTGAAGGAGTAGTCGGCCGACTTTTCGTTGGTCTGCCAGAGGAACTCGATCGTCTCCTGGCTCGTGCCCGAGGCGCGACAGCCCTCGACGAACTCCGGCTTCAGCGCGGCCATCGCGGCGCGGTTCTTCTTGCCGATCGCCTTGCGCAGATCGTCCGCCTTGGCGCCCGAGAAGCCACCGAGCTCCTTGGAGATCTGCATCGCCTGCTCCTGGTAGAGGATCACGCCCTTGGAGGACTCGAGGATCTCGCGCAGGCGCGCGTCGGGGTAGGTAATCGATTCCGGGCTGCGCTTGCCTTTCGCATAGACCGGGATCTGGTCCATCGCGCCCGGGCGGTACAGGGCGACGAGCGCGACGAGATCGTTGAACTCGTCTGGGCAGACCTTCTTTAGCGCCTCACGCATGCCCTCGGACTCGAACTGGAAGACGCCCGTCGAGTCACCGCGCGCGAGCATCTCATACGTGCGTGCATCGTCAAGCGGCAGCGTCGTCATGTCCGGGCGGGCTCCGCTTGAGCGCTCGATGATGTCCAGCGCGTCCTCGATCACGTCGAGGTTGCGCAGGCCGAGGAAGTCCATCTTGAGCAGCCCGATCGTCTCGATCGGCTTCATCGAGAACTGCGTGACCGTGCGGAACACTTTCTCGCCGTTCTCATCCGTGCCCGCGTCGGCGAGCTGAAGCGGCACGATGTCGGTCAGTGGACGGTCCGCGATCACGACCGCCGCCGCGTGGATCGAGGAGTTGCGCACGATCCCCTCAAGACCCTGCGCCACGTCGACGATCTGCTGGGCCTGCGGGTCTTCGTCGCACGCTTTGCGCAGCGGCTGGCCCGTCTTCATGCAGTCCTCGAAAGACGGCGAGCGACCCATGATCGGGTCGGGGATCAGCTTGGCCAGGCGGTCGCCCATGCCGTAGTCGAAGCCGAGCACGCGCGCCGCATCGCGGGTGGCCGCGCGCGGGAACATCTTGCCGAAGGTGACGATCTGCGCGACCGACTCGCGCCCGTACTTCTCGGTCACGTAGCGCATCACGCGCTCGCGTCCGCGCACGGAGAAGTCGATGTCGATGTCCGGCATCGAGACCCGCTCGGGGTTGAGGAAGCGCTCGAACAGAAGGTCGTACTTGAGCGGGTCGACGTCGGTGATCGCCAGGCAGTAGCTGACGATCGAGCCCGCCGCCGAGCCACGGCCCGGGCCGACCGCGATGCCGTTCTCCTTGGCGTACTTGACGAAGTCCCAAACGATCAGGAAATAGGCGTTGAAGCCCATCCCGTCGATCACCTCGAGCTCCATGTTCATGCGCTGCAGCGCCTCCGCTGGCATCGGGTCGCCGTAGCGCAGGCGCAGGCCCTCTTCGACGCGCGCGCGCAGGTACTCGCGCTCGCCCTCGCCGTCCGGCGTCGGGTAACTCGGGATCAGTTGCTTACCGAGCTCGAGCTCGACGTTGCAGCGCTCGGCGATCTCCAGCGTGCTCGCGATCGCCTCCGGCCACTCTTCGAAGGCGGCGATCATCTCGCCGCTGTCGCGCAGGTAGAACTCGTTCGTTTCGAACGTCATCTTCGGCTGGGCGATCGTGCTCTTGGTCTGCACGCACAACAGCGCCGTGTGATGGTCGTAGTCCTCGCGGCGCAGGTAGTGCACGTCGCCCGTGCCGACAAGGCTGCCGCCGACTTCCCGCGCGATCTTGACGATCCCCTCGTTGCACTTGTCCTGCGGCGCCAACCCGTTCTTCTGCACCTCGAAGTAGACGTTCTCGGAGCCAAACACGCCCATCAGCTCATCGGCATGCGCGCGCGCATCGTCCACGCGATCGTCCAGTAGCCGCTGGCAGAAGCGCGAGGCGAGGCATCCGGTCAGCGCGATCACGCCCTCGGAGTAGCGCTCGATCAGCCCCATGTCGACCGAGGGCTTGCCCCGGTTCAGACCGTCGAGGAAGCCCGCTGAGGAGAGCTTCACGAGGTTGCGATAGCCGACGTCGTTCGACGCCAGCAGCGTCAGGTGGTTGCGCTCGACCTTGCCCGGCCCGCGGGCCGCGTGGTCCTCGACGAGATAGATCTCGCAGCCGAGGATCGGCTTGACGTCGTGCTTCCGGCAAGCCTCATACATCTCGATCGCGCCGTTCATCACGCCGTGGTCGGTCAGCCCCAGTGCGGGCTGGTCGAACTCGGCGGCGCGCTTGGCGAGCGCCTCGATCTTACATGCGCCGTCGAGCAGCGAGTACTCGGAGTGCACGTGGAGATGGGCGCAGGACGGTGTGCTCAAGGTCTTTCCGATCTTAGGTATCGCGGCGGCGGCCGATCAGCCGGCGCGTCGCTGTTTGCGTCGTTCTCGCCGGCGCCGCAGCCGCAACCGCGTGCGCCCGATCAGCGACATGCTGTGCTTGTGCACAGGACGATGCACGGTTGGCGCAGCAGGCACCGGCGGCTGCTCCTCCACGCGCGCCCGCAGGCGCTCGACGGCGGCGGCCAGCGCCTCGGCCATCTCGCCACCGCGCGCTTCAGCTGAGGCGAGCGGGCGCTGCTGCGGAATCGGCACCGTCGCGGCCACGGATGGCTGCCTTGGCTCGGGCGTTGACGGCACACTCTGCGCGGGGGGACGCACGGCGCGTGGTGGGCCCGTCACGGCTGGCGTTGGCGCCCGGGGGGCCTCTGTAGTCGGGGGCGCCGGCAGAGGCGACGGCGGTGCGCTTGCGGTGCGTAGCGCCGCCTCGCGCAACCGCGAGACCGTGTCGGCGAGGCCTCCGAGCAGGGCGAGAGCGCCGCGCTGGGCCTGCTGCATCGCCTCGAGCAGCCGCTCGGCCCGGACGCGTGCGGCGCGCTCGACGGCCAGCCCCGCGTGGAGCTCCTCCGCCTGGTGCTCGAGCTCGCTGAGGCGCATGCGCAGCGCGTGCTCGGTGCCCAACAAGGCCGAGCGCTGCGCGGCGGCCGCCTGCTCGGCCTCCGCCAGCTCGCGCTGGGCCGTCTCCAGCCTCGCACTCAGCGCTTGGGCCTCTCGTTCGCCTGCCTGCAGGCGCTGCCCGAGCCGGTCGACCTCGGCGCGCGCCTCGCGTTCGAGATCGCCGCAGCGATCTTCGGCCTCGATCCGCAGACGCTGCTCGGCGTACTCGCGCTGGGAGACGCGCTGAAGCTCGCGCTCAAGCACCTCCGTACCGCGCGAGATCGGCGGGCGCCAGCCGACCTCGGATCGCTCGCTCTCGCGCGCCTGCTCGCTGCGCTCGGCGAGGCGATGACGCTCCTCCTCGGCCTCGCGCAGGCGCTGCTGCAGGCTAGCCAGGTGAGTCTCCAGCGTTCGCACCGTCGCCTCGGCCGCCTCGGCGCGCAGCGTCAACGCGTGCTCGCCCGATTCGGCCGTGCGGCGAGCGCGCCGTTCGGCGAGCAGATCGCCCTCGCTGCGCCTTCCGCGACCCTCGGCCGCGCTGCCGGAATCGCCTCCCGGCGTCTCGTTCCCCTCGGCGATCACAGTGCCCGCAAACTACGCTCAGCTTCGGACGGTTTGCGCCCGCTCGCAAAGCCCCCGCAAGGGGCGCTTTTCAGCTCGCCAGGCGCCGTGCGAGCACCGCCGCGCCGGCCGCCGCCGTGACGCCGCCGGCGCCGACGAGGACGAGCTTGCGCCGCGACGGACCGCGTTTACGCAGGTACCACTTGCCGCCACGCCAGACGACCAGGCCAAACAGCTTGTAACCGGTTCCGTTCATGCTGCTGATGCTACCCAGCCCGGCCCTCGTCTACGCCGGGCTGCCACTCACGCAACCAAGTCTCGCTCGATACGTCCTCGCGCTTCGCCCGACTGCCGCATCCCAAGCCGCGCCTATGGTCGAACCGCCATGCCAAAGAAGTACAGAGACGTGCGCAAGGCGCTCACCGATGCCGGCTGGCACGTGATACGACAACGCGGCTCCCACGAGGTATGGGCGCGATTCGACTGGCGGGTCCACATAATCGTCGCGGGAAATGACAGCGACACGGTGCCCAAGGGCACCCTCGGTAGCATTCGTCGTGCAAGCGGCTTGGAGAACCTTCGATGAGCAAGTACGTAGTCATCTACGAGCAGGCGGACGACGGTGGCTGGGGGGCCTATCTCCCGGACGTCCCGGGCGTCGTCGCACTCGGGGCATCGCGCGCGGTCGTCGCGAAGCGCATCCGTGAGGCGCTCGCGGCATACACGGATGACCTACGCGAGCACGGCGGCTCCCTTCCTACGCCTCATCACGCAGCAGGCACCGTCGCGACTTAGTCGGAGGAGCGCCCGTCCCTAGTCATTCCGCAGCCGCCAAGCCATCCGCGACTGCAACGACCACAACTCGATGAACCCGGGCGAGGCGGTCTGCGAGAAGAGGCCGCCAGACTGTGCGAAGGAGGCGAGGCTGGCGTCATAGACGGCGTTGGGCGAGGAGCGCGTGATCACGCGCGCGTGGCCCTTGTACAGCTTCAGGCCGATCGTGCCGCTGACGCGCTCGTTGACGGCGTCCATATAAGAATCCAAATCCTCGCGCAGGGGCTCCCACCACAGACCGGCGTAGACGAGGTAGGCCCACTGGTGGTCGAGCTGCGGCTTGAACTGGTTCTGGTGGATCGTGCAGACGAGGCGCTCGAGCTCCTCATGGGCGGGCAAGAGGATCGCGGCGGCTGGCACCTCGTAGATGTCGCGCACCTTCAAGCCGACGATGCGGTCCTCGATGTGGTCAACGATGCCGACGCCGTGGCGCGCGGCGATCTCGGCGGTCGCTTCGAGCAGCTCGACGAGCCCCATCGACTCGCCGTTGAGCGCGACGGGCACGCCGGCCTCGAACTCGACCTCGATCGTCTCGGGCTCGTCCGGCGCCAGCTCGGGCCGGGTGACGAGCTGGAAGACGTCGTCCTCGGGCGCGTGCCCCAGGTCCTCGATCCAGCGACCCTCCGAGGAGCGCCCCCAGAGGTTGTCGTCGATCGAGTACGGCGCGGCCTCGGTGCCGCCCTTGACGGGGATGCCGTGCTCGCGCGCGTAGGCGATCTCCTCCTCGCGGCCCATCTGCCACGAGCGCACGGGCGCGATCGTCTTCAGCTCGGGCGCGAGCGTGGCGATCGTCGCCTCGATCCGCACCTGGTCGTTGCCCTTGCCGGTGCACCCATGCGCGATCGTGTCGCAGCCGGAGCTGCGCGCGTAGTCGACGGCGAGCTTGGCGATCAGCGGCCGGCCGAGCGCGGTGAACAGCGGGTAGCCGCCGCCGTACAGCGCGTTTGCCTTGATCGCCGGCGAGACATACTCGCGGGCGAACTGCTCGCGCGCGTCGACCACGTGGCACTCCAGCGCGCCTAGCTTCAGTGCCTTGCCTTCGATCACGCCGTAGTCCTCGCCCGGCTGGCCGAGGTTGACGGTCAGGCAGACGACCTCCGCTTCGTACTCGTCCTGGATCCACTTGAGCATCACGCTCGTGTCGAGGCCGCCCGAGTAGAGCAGCAGCACACGGCTCACCTGCGAAGGATCGGCCTCGTAGGAAGCCGTCGGGATCGTCTTATTTTTAATTTGATCGATATTCACGGGCGGGGAAGGCTAGCGCCGGGGCTCCACGGACGCTGCGCGCCTGGGCGCGCGTTCCATCAAGGGATAGGGAGGCTTCTCTTCGCTGAAGCCGAGCCGCTCGTACAGCCCCTGCGCGTCGGCCGTGTTGAGCATCCAGCGCACCTCGCCGAAGGAGTTCTCGACGATCTCGCGCACGAGCTCGAGGCCGAGCCCGCGCCCGCGATAGTCGCCGAGCACGTACACATCGGCGAGGTAGGCGAGCGTGACGCCATCGGAGACGGCGCGCGCGAAGCCGATCTGCTTGCCTTCGTGGTAGAGCCCGAGCACGCGCTGGGAGCCGGCCACGGCCTGCACGACGCGCTCGCGCGCGCGGCCGAGCCCCCAATAGGACTCGCCGCTGATGAAGGCGTGCACCGCGTCGATGTCGATCCGCTCGCGGTCGTCGTCGAGCTCGAAGCCGCCTGGCAACTCGCGCCGCATGCTCAGCTCTCCAGCACCGCGCCGAGCCGGCGCAGCGCCTCGTCGATCTCCTCGGCCGTGACCGTCAGCGGCGGCAGCAGGCGCAGCGTGCTCGGCCCGGTCGCGTTCGTCACGAGACGCTGCTCCAGCAGCGCCCGGCGCATCACCTCGGGCGCGGCCACGTCGAGCTCGCAGGCGAGCATCAGCCCGCGCCCGCGCACGTCGAGCACGTGCGGCAGGCGCGCGAGGCCCTCGGCCAGGCGCCTGCCGTGCTCGAGCACGGCCGCGAGCAGGCCGGGGTCTGCAGTCAACTCGAGCGCGGCCAGCGCAGCCGCGGCGACGGTCGGCCCGCCGGCGAAGGTCGAGCCGTGATCGCCTGGCTGGAAGATGTCGGCCAGCCGCGGGCCGGTCACGAGCGCGCCGATCGGTAGCCCGCCGCCGAGCGCCTTGGCGGTCGTCAGCGCATCGGGCACGACGCCGGTCTGCTGATAGGCCCACAAGGTCCCCGTGCGCCCCATGCCGCACTGGATCTCGTCGAAGATCAGCGCCGCTCCGTGCTCGTCGCAGGCGGCGCGCGCCGCCTGCAGGCATTCCTCGGAGAGCATGTGCACGCCGCTCTCGCCCTGGATCGGCTCGAGCACGACCGCCGCCGTGTTCTCGTCGACCGCCGCGGCGAGCGCCTCGGGCGTCGCCTCGACCGCGCGAAAGCCCGGCACGAGCGGCGCGAACGGCGCCTGCTTTGCCTCCTGCGGCGTCGCCGAGAGCGAGCCGTACGTGCGCCCGTGGAAGGCGCCGAAGACGACGACCAGGTCGCCCGCCGGGCGCGCCTTGCGCGCGAGCTTGATCGCCGCCTCGTTGGCCTCGGCGCCGGAGTTGCAGAAGAACACCTTGCCGCCGAGGCTCGACTGCGAGAGCCGGTACGCGAGCTGCATCGCGGGCTCCGTGTAGAACAGGTTCGAGACGTGCATCAGCCGCCCGACCTGCTCGCGCACGGCCTCGACCACGCGCGGATGGCAATGGCCGAGGTTCGTCACCGAGATGCCGCAGAGGAAGTCGAGATACTCGTTGCCCTGCTCGTCCCACAGGCGCGTGCCCTCGCCGCGCACGAACTCGACGGGCTGGCGCGCGTAGGAGGCGATCACGCTCGTGCGCTCGAGCTCCTGCAGCTCGGCCAGGCTCATGTCGTCGCCTCGATCATCGTGCCAATCCCCTCGTCGGTGAACAGCTCCAACAGCAGCGAGTGCGGCTCGCGCCCGTCGAGGATGTGCGCGGCGCTGACGCCGGCGTCGATCGCCTCGACGCACGCCGCGAGCTTCGGGCGCATGCCGCCGGCGAGCGAGGGCAACGCGTCGCGCACCTGCTGCGTGCTGGCACGCGCGATCCGGCTGTCGCGATCCTCGGCGTCGCTCAGCCAGCCGGGCACGTCGGTGAGGAAGATCACCTTGTACGCACCGAGCGCGCCGGCCACGGCACCGGCGGCCTCGTCGGCGTTGATGTTGTAGGAGTTGCCCTCGCGGTCGGCGCCGACCGAGGCGATCACCGGGATGTAGTCGCTTGCGACGTGGTCGATCACACCGATGTTGACGCGCTCGATCGAGCCGACGAAGCCGATGTCCTCGCCGCCAGGCGCGCTGCGGCGCGCGACGCGAAACAGCGAGCCGTCGTCGCCGCACAGGCCGACGGCCGGCTGCCCGTGACGGTTCAAGCGCAGCACGATCTCCTTGTTGACCTTCCCCATCAGGACCATCTTCGCGACCTCGACCGTGTCCTTGTCGGACACGCGCAGCCCGCCGACGAACTCGACGGGCAGGCCGAGGCGCTTCATGTAGGCGCTGATCTCGGGGCCGCCGCCGTGCACGACGATCGGGTTCAGCCCTACGTACTTGAGCAGCACGACGTTGCGCGCGAACTCCTCGCGCAGCGCGTCGTCCTCCATCGCCGCGCCGCCGTACTTGATCACGACCGTCTTGCCGTGGAACTCCCTGATGTACGGCAGCGCCTCGAGCAGCGTTGCTACGTCACGCATGGCATACGCCGCCTCTCATGTCGTGTACTCGGCATTTATTCGGATGTACTCGTGGCCCAAGTCGGAGAAGAACACCTCGGTCTCGACCCCCTCCCCGGGCAGGCCAACTTCGTACTCGATCTCCTTGCCCTGCACAACCTCGGCGAGCGCCTGCTCGTCGTAGTCGATCGCCGTGCCGGCGATGCACACGGGGATGCCCTCGATGCTCAGCTCGACCTGCAACGGAGCGGTGCCGGGCAGCGCGCCGCCGATCGCCTGCACGATCCGCCCCCAGTTGGGGTCGGCGCCGTGCAGCGCAGTCTTCACGAGCGGCGAGTTGGCGACGGCGCGCGCGGCCAGCCTCGGCGCTCGGCTGATGCCCGCCGCGCACGATCACGCGCCCGATCCGCTCGGCGCCCTCGCCGTCGGCGACCATCATGATCGCGAGCTGGCGCAAGAGCGCGTCGAGCGCCTCGCCGAACAGCAGCTCGTCCTCGCTCTCGGGCACGACCTGCACGCCGCTGGCCCCCGAGCACATCAATATCGCCGTGTCGTTGGTCGAGAGCTGGCCGTCGACCGAGGCGCGGTCGAACGAGCGCTTGACGCACACGCCGAGCAGCAGGTCGGCCGTCTCGGGCTGGAGCGCTGCGTCGGTCTGCACGAAGCAGAGCATCGTCGCGAAGTTCGGCGAGATCATCCCGGCGCCCTTGCATTGGGCGCTGAGGCGAACGTTGCCCGAGGGCAGCTCGACCTCGAGGTTGGCGCGCTTCTCCGAGGCGTCTGTCGTCTGGATCGCCTGCTGGAAGGCCACATCTCCCCCTTGCTCGAGCGCGGGGCCGGCGGCGAGGATCCCCTGCAGCATCTTCTCGACCGGCAGGAGGTGGCTGATCCCGCCGGTTGAGGCGAGCGCTATTTCGGCCGGGTCGCAGCCGAGCGCCATCGCCGTCGCGCCCTGCGTCTTGGCGGCGTCGTCGAGTCCGCGCCCGCCGGTCGCCGCGTTGGCGCAACCAGAGTTGGCGAGCACCGCGCGCAGACCATCGAGGCGACAGCGCTCCTGGCTGACGATCACCGGCGCCGCCGGCAGCCCGGTGGCGGTGAAGCGCGCAGCGCTGACCGGCTGCTCGGCGTCGCACACGAGCAGCCCGAGGTCTTGGTTGCCGCTCGGCTTGATCCCGCAGATCACGCCCGCCGCGCGAAAGCCCGCCGGCAGGCCCGCGTCGGGCCCGAGGTCGCGCACGTGCGCCGGCGCGGGCACCCAGCGAGAGTGAAAGAACGGCTGCGGCGGCCCGGAGGCGACGCCGCCGAACACGTTCGTGCCGGGAGCCTTCTTGCCCTCGGCGCTCATGCCAGCCCGTCTGTCTCGTCGAAGCCGAACATCACGTTGAGGTTCTGCACGGCCTGCGAGGAGGTGCCCTTCCACAGGTTGTCGATCGCCGAGAGCACGACGACCTTGCCGCTGTGCGGGTCGGCCTTGGCGAACACGCGGCAGAAGTTCGTGCCCTGCACCTCGCGCGTGCCCGGCGGCGCACCGATGACCTCGACGAACGGCTCGTGCTCGTAGGCGGCGAGGAACAGATCGGCCAGCTCGGCGTCATCGACGCGGCGGGTGGTCGTCACGTAGCAGTCGGTCAGCTCGCCCTGGTCGAGCGGCACGAGGTGGGCCTGGAACAGCACTGCCACCTCGTCGCTGGCGCCGCCCTGCGCACGCAGCGGCGCGAGCTGCTCCTCGATCTCAGGCGTGTGGCGGTGTTCGGCGACCTTGTACGGCAGGATCGTCTCGCCGGCCATCGACTGGTGCGTGGTCTCGTCAAACGCGCGCCCGGCGCCCGAGATGCCCTGCTTGGCGTCGATCACGACGTCGGCGATCAGCCCGGCGCGCGCGAACGGAGCAAGGCCGAGCAGCGAAGCAGTCGGATAGCAGCCTGGGTTGGCGACGATGCCGGCGCCGGCGATCTGCTCGCGATGCAGCTCGGTCAGGCCGTAGACAGCGTCGGCGAGCAGGTCGGGGCGTGGATGCTTGCCGTACCACTGCTCGTAGGTCGCAAGCGAAGAGAGGCGGAAGTCGGCGCTGAGGTCGACGACGCGCGCGCCGCGGTCGCGCAGCTCGCCGACGGCCGGCGCGGCGGCAGCGTGCGGGTAGGCGACCACGGCGGCATCGAGCTGGCCGTAGGAATCGAGCTCGAGCTCGCCGATCTGCAGCGGCACGCGATAGCGCGGATAGAGGTCGTCGAGCCGGCGCCCGACCTCCGAGCGCCCGGTCACGGCGACGAGCTCGAAGCGCGGGTGGCGCCACAAGAGGTGCGCGGCGAGCGCCCCGGCGAAGCCGGTCGCGCCGGCGACGATCACGCGCGGCGAACCCTCGGCGAAGACCTGCGCGGCGCTCTCGCCGGCGGCCGCACGCGTGGCGGGCAGCTCAGCCACGCAGCTCGCCTCCGAGCTCTGCCAGCGCAGCGACGATCCGTTCGCGCGCGGGCGCGACGTCCTCGTCGGTCAGCGTGCGTGCCAGCGAGCGGAACGACAGCGCGAGCGCAAGCGAGCGGCGCCCCTCGCCGACCTGGCTGCCGGTGTAGACGTCGAAGATCTCAGCGCCGTCGAGCTCCTCGCCGCCGGCACGGCGCACGCCGTGCAGCACGTCGCGCGCGGGCACGTCCTCAGGCAGCGTGACGGCGAGATCCTGGCGCAGCACGGGGAAAGAGCCGAACGCCGCGAAGGCGACGACCTCGGGTGCGACGAGCGCGAGCTTGCCGAGATCGATCGCGAAGGCAGCGGTCGTGCGCTCGATGCCCCAGGCGCCGGCGACAAGCGGGTGCAGCTCGCCGACGAACCCCAGTGTGAGCGGCTTGCCCTCGGCATGGTCGCTGCCGCCCGCGCCCTCGGGCACGCGCGCGAGCACGGCGGCGCTGCGGCCGGGGTGCAGAAACGGCCACTGCGCCTCGTTCACCGACCAGTGCAAGTGCAGCGAGTCGAGCAGCCCGCCGAGCAGCGCCTTGGCGGCGAAGAAGTCGGCCTGTGCGGGCTCGCCCAGCCACGAGCGCGGCGCGAGCGCCCCGCTGAGCAGCACGCCGAGCGCGTGGTGTTCGTCGGCGCCGGGCTCGAGCTGCGCGCGGTAGACGGTGCCGGACTCGAAGATCGCCACGTCGGGCCCGTTGCGCGCGACGTTGTGCTGGGCGGCGTCGAGCAGCGAGCCGAGCAGCGTCGGGCGCATGATCGACTGCGCGTCTGACATCGGGTTCTCGAGCGCCACGACGCGGCGCATCTCGTGCTCGGGCGGCAGCTGCAGCCGATCGAGCAAGGACGGCTCGGTGAAGCTCCAGCCGACCACCTCGTACAGCCCGCGCCCGACCATCGCGTCCTCGGCGGCCCGGCGCACGCGCTGGGCGTGGTTCAGGCGCCCGGCGGCGCCGCGGCGCGCGGGCAGCGTCGCGGGCAGACGCTCGAGCCCGTCGATCCGCGCGACCTCCTCGATCAGGTCGACCTCGCGCGTGACGTCGTCGCGGCGCAGCGCGGGCACGGTCACGTCGAGGCCGCGTTGTGTCCCGTCGGCGTTGGCTCCGCCAGCCGCACCGTCGGCGTCATCGACAACGAAGTCGAGGGCCCGCAGGATCTCGCTCTGGCACTCGGCAGGCACGGCGATGCCGAGGATCGACTCGACGCGCGCCTCGCGCAGGCGCAGCACCTGCAGGGGCGGCAACGGCTGCGCGACGTCGATCGTCCCGGGTGCGACGCGCGCACCGGCGCACTCGATCATCAGCTTCGTGGCGATCGCCTGCGCCTGCATGCACTGCTCGGGCTGCAGCCCCTTCTCAAAGCGCGCGGAGGCCTCGCTGCGCAGCCCGAGCCGCCAGGAGGCGCGATGGATCGTGGGACCGTCCCACGTGGCGACCTCCATCAAGACGCGCGTCGTCTCGGGCACGACCTCCGAGCGCGCGCCGCCCATCAGGCCAGCGATCGACGTCGGCCCCTCGCCGTCCTCGATCACGACCATCTCGGCGTCGAGCGTGCGCGTCTGCCCATCGAGCGTCTGCACCTGCTCGTCCTCGCGCGCACGGCGCACGGTCAGCTTGCCGTGAGCGACGCGGTCGAGGTCGAAGGCGTGCAGCGGCTGCGCCGGTCAGCAGCATCGCGTAGTTGGTGATGTCGACGACGTTGTTGATCGGGCGCTGCCCGGCCGCCATCAGTCGCGCCTTCAGCCATGGCGGCGAGGGACCGATCTTCACGTCCTCAAACACGCGCGCCGTGAAGCGCGGGCACAGCTCGGGGCACTCGACGATCACCTCGGCGCCCTCGACGGGGCCGTCTGAGCCCTCGTCCTCAAGCCACGGCTCGGGCGCGAGCGACTCGTTGGTGGCGGCGTGCAGCTCGCGCGCGACGCCGTACACGCCGAGGCAGTCGGGGCGGTTGGGCGTGATCTCGAGCTCGATCACGTCGGTCTCGATCGGCAAGACGTCGGCGAGCGGCGTGCCGGGTGCCCACTCGGCGTCGAGCGTAAGCTCGTCGAGCACCATGATCCCCTCCTGGGAGGGCGGGCTCCCCTCGATCTCGAGCTCTGACTCGGCGAGGATCATCCCTTCGGAGACGACGCCGCGGAGCTTTGCCTGCTTGAGCTTCGTGCCATCGGGCATCACGGCGCCGGGCCGCGCCACGGCGACGGTCTGCCCGGCGGCGACGTTGGGCGCGCCGCACACGATCGTCGCGGGCGCGCTCTCGCCTGCATCGGGACCGTCGGCGCCGCCGAGGTTGACCTTGCACACACGCAGCCGGTCGGCGTCGGGATGCGGCTGCACGTCGAGCACGTGCCCGACGACGAACCCCTCGCCGCCGCGCACACCGTGATGATGGATCGCCTCGACCTTCGTACCGGTCAGCGTCAGACGCTCCTCGATCTGGTGCACGTCGAGCGCCGGATCGCAGTATTCGCGTAGCCAGTTCAGCGGAACGCGCACTAAAACTGCTCCAGGAACCTGAAGATCGTTGTCGTAATACAGGCGCAGGTCAGGGACGCCGTGCTTGAGCATCGCGATCCGCTCGACGCCCATCCCCCAGGCGAAGCCCTGCACCTTCTCGGGGTCATAGCCGGGCGCGTTGGCCTCGCTCGTGGGTACGTAGGAGTAGACGTTGGGGTCGACCTCGCCGGCGCCGAGCACCTCGAGCCAGCCCTCGCCCTTGCACAGGTTGCAGCGCGAGCCGTCGCGCAAAAAGCCCTTGCCATCGCAGTTGAAGCACGACACGTCGACCTCGACGCTCGGCTCGGTGAAGGGGAAGAAGTGCGGGCGCAGGCGCACGTCGCGCTGATCGCCGAATACGGCCTGGGCGAACATCAAGAGCGTCCCCTTCAGGTCAGCGAGCGTGATGTCCTCATCGACGGCGAGCCCCTCGATCTGATGGAACTGCGGCGTGTGCGTGGCGTCGGAGTCGGGCCGATAGACGCGCCCAGGGATCACGACGTACAGCGGCGGCGGGTGCGCCTCCATCGCGCGCACCTGCATCGGCGAGGTGTGCGTGCGCAGCACGAGCTCCTCGGTGGCCAGCGCTGTCGGCGGGAGCCCGGCGTCCGAAGCCGTCGCAGCACTGCCGCTGCCCTCGCCTTCGAGCGGCGGTGGGGCCACGTAGAAGGTGTCGGTACGCGCCCGCGCGGGGTGCGTCGGGCTGTGGTTGAGCGCGTCGAAGTTGTAGTGGACGGTCTCGACCTCGGGGCCCTCCATCACGGTGAAGCCGAGCCCGAGGAAGATGTCTTCGAGCTCGCGGCGCGTCTGCGTGAGCAGGTGCAGGCGACCGATCGGCTGTGGCGGAGCACCGGGCAGCGTGACGTCGACGCGGTCCTCGCGCAGCCGCAGCTCGAGCTCTGCGCCGCCGAGTTGCTCGCCGCGCGCCTCGATCAGCGCCTCGAGCGCCTGGCGCGCCTGGTTGGCAGCCTTGCCGACGGCGCCGCGTTCCTCTGCGGGTAGTTGCGCGACACCACGCAGCAGCTGCGGCAGCTCGGCCTTGCGCCCGAGATAGCGCACGCGCAACTCCTCCAAGCGCCTCGCCGCTGCCAGCACGAGAGATCTCTGCTTCGGCCTGCTCTCGCAGCTCCTGGATGCGCTCGATCATGACGTCCGGACCCTAGATGACGCGGGGGCCAGCCGGCCGGCCCGCGTGACCTCGTACAGCGCGACGGTGGCGGCCATCGCGGCGTTGAGCGACTCGGAGGCGATCGGGATCCGCGCGCTGCGCTCGCAGGCGGCAACGACCTCCTCGGGCAGGCCGTAGCGCTCGGAGCCGATCAGCAGCGTGAGCGCGCCGACGGGGGCGTCGGCAGAGTCCGCTGCAGGCGTCACGGCCGGGACGCCGCCGCGAAGCACGTCCGGCGCATCGGCGACGAGCGCGACGCGCTCGCCGGGCAGCACTGACACGTCGCTCACGTGCGCGAGTGAGACGGAGAAGATCGCGCCCATACTCGCGCGCGCGGCCTTCGGCGAGTGTGGATCGGCGCAGCCGGGCCCGAGCGCGACGCACGAGGCGCCGAAGGCCTGTGCCGAGCGCAGCACGGTGCCGACGTTGCCGGGGTCGCCGACGCCGTGCAGGTAGACGCACAACGGACCGACGGGCTCGCTCCAGACCTGCTCGTAGACGCCGATCACGCGCGCGCCCGAGCCGAGCGTGGAGACGGAGCGCAGCAGGCCGGGCTCGACGTCGTGGAAGTGAGGCTCGCCGAGGCCTGACTCGGCGACGCGGAATCCGTCGACGACCTCCCGTCCGGCCTCGCGGGCGGCGAGCACGAGGTCCTCGCCCTCGACCACGAAGCGCCCACTGCGCCGGCGCTCGCGTCGTGTGGCGAGCCGCTTGAGCTCCTTCAGTTTGGGATTTTGTGCGGATTGGATGATCATCGTCACGGTCTGCTGCTCAATCTCCTCGGGGCATAAAAAAAGCGCCGTCCTTGCTGAGAACGGCGCCCGAGAGGCTGGTCGATGTCGGTGGCCGGGTCAGGCAGCCGACGCCTCGCGGGCGACCTCGGCAAAACGTCGGAACGTGTCGGCGTCGCGCACGGCGATGTCGGCGAGCACCTTGCGGTCGAGCTCGACGCCGGCCAGCTTGAGGCCGTGCATCAGCTGCGAGTAGCTCATGCCGTTGATCCGCGCGGCGGCGTTGATCCGTGTGATCCACAGGCGACGGAAGTCGCGCTTGCGGTTGCGCCTGTCGCGGTAGGCGTAGGCATCTGCCTTGAGCAGGGCCTCCTTGGCGCGCTTGTAGTTGGAGTGCGCCTCGCCGCGAAAGCCCTTCGTCAGCTCGAGTGTCGCGCGGCGCTTCTTGCGCGCGTGCACTGAACGCTTGACGCGGGTCATTTGCCCTCTCCGAGCATCCGCTTGATCCGCGGAACGTCGTGGGCGTTCATGATCTTCGGGCCGCCCAGCGCGCGCTTCTTTTTCGGCGACTTCTTCTCGAGGATGTGACTCGTGAAGGGGTGGCGGCCGCGCACCTTTCCGGTGCCGGTTACTTTGAAGCGCTTCTTCGCGCCCGAGTGGGTCTTCATCTTCGGCATGGGCAGCGGAAGATTATGACACGGCTGTGTCCGCGGACGCGTCCGCGGTCTCAGCAGACGCCGGGGCGGCGTTACCGGCAGGCTCGTCCGCGCTCTCGACAGCGGGCTCGGCGGGCTCCGCGGCGGGCGGGTCGGCGACCTCGGCAGGCTCGTTCGTCGGCGTCACGTCGGCGCCAAGCGGCGACTCGAGCGCCGTCTCGGCGACATCGCCCTGCTCGCCTTCGGTGAAGACCTCGTCGGCGGCCTCGCCCGAATCGGCTTTGCCCGAGAGCACGGCCTTGGAGGGCGCCATCATCATCGTCATGTTGCGCCCTTCCTGGATCGGGCGCTGCTCGACGACGCCGAGCTCGGCGAGCTCCTCGGCGAGGCGGTCGAGGATCGCGATGCCGCGCTCGGGGTGGGTCACCTCGCGCCCGCGGAACATGATCGTCACCTTGACCTTGTCCTTGTGGCGCAGGAAGCGCTCGACGTGGTGCTTCTTCGTGTCGTAGTCGTGCTCGGCGATCTTCGGGCGGAACTTGATCTCGCGCACGGTGATCTGCTGCTGGTGCTTGCGCGCCTGCTTGACCTTCTGTGCCTGCTCGTACTTGTACTTGGAGTAGTCGAGCACGCGGCACACCGGCGGGCGTGCCTCGGGCGCGACCTCGACGAGGTCGAGATCGCGTTCCTGGGCGAAGGCGAGCGCGTCGGGCGTCTTCAGCACGCCGACCTGGTTGCCCTCGTCGTCGATCAGGCGCACCTCGGGCACGCGAATGCGCTCGTTGATCCTGGTCGTGTCCCGCTCGGGCGGGCGCCGGTCGAACCTGCGAGGAACCGGCACTAGCTGTGTTGCGCGCGCGTCAAGCGGCTAGGCGTCGCGCTCTTGAGATTTTTGCGGCTGCAAGGCGGGTGAGTATAGCTTCCCCTGAAGCAGCTCGTGAGAAGTTCTCGAGCGTCGTCGAGCCGGTGTCGCCGCCGCGGTGCTCGCGCACGGAGACGGTCTCCTCCTCCTGCTCGCGCTCGCCGACGATCAGCATGTAAGGAACCTTGCGCAGCTCGGCCTCGCGGATCTTGCGCCCGACCGACTCGTTGCGCTCGTCGAGCTCCACGCGCAGGCCGTCGGCGCGCAGCCGCTCGTGCACCTTTGCCCCGTAGTCGTTGAAGCGATCGGACACAGGCAGCACGATCGCCTGCACGGGCGCCAGCCACAGCGGCAGCTCGCCGGCATAGTGCTCGAGCATGATCCCGATGAAGCGCTCGTAGGAGCCGAACAGCGCGCGGTGGATCATCACGGGCGTGTGCTCGTGGTTGTCGGCGCCCGTGTAGCTCAGCTCGAAGCGCGCCGGCATCGAGTAGTCGAGCTGAACTGTTCCCAACTGCCACGAACGACCAAGCGAGTCGGTCATGTGCATGTCGATCTTCGGGCCGTAGAAGGCGCCGTCGCCGGGGTTCAGCTCGTAGTCGAGCCCCTGTTCGGAGAGCGCGTCGGCGAGCTTGGCCTCGGCGCGGTCCCACATCTCCTCGTCGCCGATCCGCTGCTCGGGGCGTGTGGAGAGCTCGAGGCTGACGTCGAGGTCGAACAGCGCGTAGGTGGCGAAGGCCATCTCCAGGCAGCCACGCACCTCCTCCTGCACCTGCTCCTCGGTGCAGAAGATGTGCGCGTCGTCCTGCGCGAAGTGGCGCACGCGCAAGAGGCCGTGCAGCACGCCTGAGGCCTCGTTGCGGTGAAGCAGGCCGGGCTCTGAGTAGCGCACGGGCAGGTCGCGGTAGGAGTGGCGCTGACTGCCGAACAGGTGCGCGTGGCCGGGGCAGTTCATCGGCTTCACGCCCATCTCGCGTCCCTCGACGTCGAGCGAGAACATGTTCTCGCGGTACTTGCCCCAGTGACCCGATGTCTTCCACAGCTCGGCGTCGTAGATCTGCGGCGTCTTCACCTCGTCGTAGCCGCGCACGCGCGCCCATCTCGCGCGAGACGCCGAGCAGCGTGTTGAACACGGTCGTGCCGGGCGGCAGCCAGAAGGCCGCGCCGGGTGAGACCTCGGAGAAGGTGAACAGCCCGAGCTCGCGGCCGAGCTTGCGGTGGTCGCGCGCCTTGGCCTGCTCGATCCGCTCGAGGTGCTCCGCGAGTTCCTCCTTGGTGAAGAAGGCGGTGCCGTAGATGCGCGTGAGCATCGTGCGCTCGGAGTCCCCGCGCCAGTAGGCGCCGGCGACGGACTGCAGCTTGAACGCGCCGACGGTCTTCGTGCTCGGCGCGTGCGGGCCACGGCAGAGGTCGGTGAAAGGGCCGTTGGTGTAGAGCGAGACGCTCTCAAGCTCACGCGGTGGGTGCGCGTGCTGCGCGGCGGCGACGAGATCGTCGATCAGCTCGACCTTGTAGTCCTGACCTTCGCCGGCGAAGCGCTCGCGCGCCTCGCCGGGCGTCACATCGCGGCGCTCGAACGGCTCGGCGGCTTTCACGTGCGCGCGCATGCGCTCTTCGATCCTCGGGAAGTCGGCCTCGGAGATGCTCACGCCCTCGGGGAACTCGAAGTCGTAGTAGAAGCCGTCGGCGATCGGCGGACCGATCGAGATCTTCACGCCCGGGTACAGCTCGAGCACGGCCTCGGCGAGCACGTGCGCGGCGTCGTGGCGGATCAGCTCGAGCGCACCCTCACCGCTCGTCTTGGTGAGGATCGCGAGGTGTGCGCCGTCGGGCAGCGGACGCGAGAGGTCGCGCGGCTGCGGCGTCTCGCCCGCCTCGGGGTGGCTGACCTCGACGGCCAGCGCGGCGCGCGCGAGGCCGGGGCCGATCGCGGCGGCTGCGTCGGCGCCGGTCGCGCCGTCGGCTAGCTCGAGCGCGCTTGCCGTCGGGCAGTGTCACGGTCACGGTCATCTCAGCGCTGGAGGCTATCCACCCAGCGCGCGGGCGCGAGATCGTCCGTGCCTCGAGCCGTCGCGGGCGCGGCTCAGGCGGGCTGCCAGAGCGCGTCGTCGCCGAGCGGCATGCGCCGTGCTTCGCCGGCGCCCACGAGCGCGACCAGCGCACGCTCGGCGGCGGCGCGATCGGGCAGCTCGTTGTTGTGCGCCAGGATCGCCGCCACCTCTTGCGTGACGAGCCCGTCGGGGAAGCGCGCCAGCGCCTGCAGCGGGTCCGCGGGCGGCGGCTCGCGCACGAGCGTGCGGTCGAGGTTGGCGATCAGCACGTCGTAGGCCTCGATGCCCTGAAAGCCGCCGGCCTCCAGCCGAGCGCCGGACTGCGACTCGAACACGAGCGACGGCGCCGAATAGCGCACGGGGCCATCGGTCTGCCGTGCCTTGCCCTGGAACTCTGTGGCGCCGCCAGCGGCGCAGCGCGTCTGCGCCTTGTCGGCCTCGTAGGCGGCGGTTGTCTCGGGATCGTCGAGCGCGGCCACGACGGCGTCCACGTCGAGCCCGTGCACGCGCTGCAGCGCACGGGCGATGTCGGCGTCCTCGTCGAGCACGAGCGTGCTCGTGAACCAGCCGAACTGCAGCGCGCGCAGCACCTCGTGCTCACGCCCGGGATCGAGCAACCGCGTGGCGACGATCGTGCGACAGGCCCTCGCGGTCGCGGCCACCCGCGTGCGCGGCTCGGCTCCGAACGGCATGCCGTAGCGACGGAAGCCGAGGTTGCCGAGGGTCATGCGCGTCGGCGTGTAGCCAAGCTCGACATAGCGGCTGGGATCCTCGGAGAGCCCGATCGTCACCAGGCGCCAGTCGAATTGACGGCCATAGCGCCAACGCAGCACGGCGAGCGCGGGGCTCGCCGAGTAGGCCCATGGGCACCCGGGATCGCTGAAGTGGGTTACCGAGACTCGAGCCATGCGATTGATAATTGCATACACAACCGTATTCCCGGACTCAAGTCCGGATAAACATGGAGGCAGCGCGATCCACGACTCATCTGCAGACAACTGACTGAGAAACACCTATGCAGACAATCGTCTGATTATGCGAAAGTGATCGCATGCCCAATCGAGAGCAGACAGCGATCACGATCACCCTCTCCCCGACCCAGGTCGACGACGTCGTGCGCGCGGCGGCGCGCGGGCGAGCCCCGAGTATCTCGACGCTGATCGCCGACTCGCTGGCAGCGCCAGCTACGCGTAACGGGAGTGACTCGCCACGCTCGACGAAGGGCGGCGAGGCGAACATCGCGCGTGGCTCGCTGGCGGCACGCGGCTACATGCCGAGCGAGACGACAGATGCGCGTCTGTCGCGCTCGCTGCTACGCGGGCTCTCGCTGCTCACGGGGTTCGGCCCCGACGGCGAGCAGCGCGGGATCGTCGAGCTCGCCGAGGATCTCGGCATGAGCCCGAGCACGGCGCACCGCTACGCGCTCACGCTCGTCGAGCTCGGCCTGCTCGAGCGCTGCCCGCGCACGCGCAAGTACCGCCTGCCGCAGATCTGATGCCGGGGCGGCGCCGGCAGGCCGCAGCGCCCCCGCTCAGGCGGCGGCGCGGGCGAGCAGCGGGTTGCGCTGCTCAGACGCCGTCAGGAATGCTTCGACCACGCGCTCGTCGAACTGCGTACCGGCGCAGCGGAGCAGCTCTTCGCAGGCGCTGTCGTGCGTGCGCGCCGGACGATACGGGCGGTCGCTCGTAATCGCCGTGTAGGCGTCGGCGACGGACAAGATCAACGCCTCGAGCGGAATCTGCTCGCCGACCAGACCACGCGGGTAGCCGCGTCCGTCGGGTCGCTCGCGGTGGCAGAGGATCCACTCGCGGATGTCCTCGAGGCTGACGTCGGCGATCAGCGCCGCGCCGAGCTCGGGGTGGCGCTGCACTTCGCTCCACTCGGCCGGCGTGAGCGGCCCCTGCTTGCGCACGATCTCGGCCGGGATCTGGTCGCGGCACTGACCGCAGACGAGCGCGGCGAAGCGTACGCGCGCGATCTGCTGCTCGGCGAGGCCGAGCTCGCGCGCGGTCAATTCGGCGAGATGGCCGACGAGTCGTCGCGGACGCAGCTCGTACTCGACGCTGCCCAGTGGCCCGAGCTCGCGGCCGCACGAGTCACACAGCAGCACCAACTGGAGCTGAGCGGTGCCCGGCACGTAACGGGCGCCACCGCTGTGCAGGGCGGAGTGATCACACGCCATGGCGCTCCCATCGGCAGCGCCGCGGCAGGACTTGTCAATTGCAAGGCGCGTTGGACCGATGCGCGCAGGCAGCCCACGAAGGGTGGTTGAGCCCGCGGCGGCCGAGGTCGCGCTCAGTCGGGCGCGCGCAGCAGCGCGGGACCCTCCTCAGCGGCTCCGGGCTTGTTCAGAGCCGGATTGGCCGGCGTTGCAGACAGGCGCGATTCGGGCAGCGCCCCGCACAGGGCAAGCGCTTCCTCGGCGCCGACGTCGGCGTCGAGCCACGCCTGTTGGGAGTCGCGGTCGGCGAGGATCACGGGCATGCGATCGTGGATCGCCGCGGCGACGCGGTTGGGCGCCGAGTCGCACGTCAACAGCGTGACGCTGTGCACCCACTCGCCCTCGATCTTGGCCGGCGTCCACAGCGCGGCGAACGCGAATGGGACGCCTCCGTCGACTTGGAATAGGAACGGCTGGCGGGGCGCCCCCTTGCGCTCGGGTTTGAGCCACTCGAAGTAGCCATCGGCGACCTGCAGCGCGCGGCGTTCGCCGCGCGGCACGAGGCGTCGGTAGGCGGGCTTGCTCGTGACCGTCTCGATCCGCGCGTTGATCATGCGGTTGCCGATCTTCGGGTCATCGGCCCACGAGGGGATCAGGCCCCAGCGCATCAGCTCGGCCTGCTGCTTGCCCTTCGGCGCGACGATCGTCAGCACCTCTTCAGTAGGGGCGATGTTGTAGCGGTGCGTGCCCTCCTGGCCGGGGAAGGGAACCTTGAAGCGTTCGTTCAGTTCCTGCACGCCGGCCGTGTTCGTGTAACGCCCGCACATGCCCCGAGCATAGGAGGGTCATACGAACGGCGTGCTGATGCCCTTGCGGGACGCAAAGCGCGGAGGGCCCCGCATCGGCGCGGGGCCCTCCGGTGCTGCGATCTGGCGCGTAGCGCGCCAGCCCCCGACTAGTGAGCCTTCACTTCGAACTGCGGCTGGAAGCCGGTCCATTCTGCTTCCGGCGCACCGTTGCGGTAAGCCGTGTCCGGTGCGGGGAACGCGCCCACTGTGGGCGGCGTGCCGGCGGGGTTGGTGAAGCCGTCCTGCACACCGACGTTCAGCGCGTCATACGGACACCCCTGCGGTTCGGAGTTGCACGGCTGCGGGCGCTGCGGCGTGGAGCCGTAGTCGCTCGTGTTGAAGGAGATCGTGATGATCGCCTTCGACGGCAGGTTGGCGATTTTCAGCGGCAGCGCCACCTTGGCGGCCTTGCCATTGAAGCATTCACCCATGTGGTACCAGGCGCCGGCGCTTTCGCCGGTGCATTTGGCGCTCGCGGAGGGCCGGTATGGGACCTTGGCCACCTTCGAGCCACTGCCGAGCAGTGCGCCGACCGAGTCGCCAGGGCCGACTGCGTTCACCGTGAAGGTGATCGGCAATTCAAACTTCGCGCCTTTTTCGCTTACGCAGTTTTTTTCATTCCACGTGCCGCTCTGACACGCCCAGCTGCTCACGACCACGGCGACCGTGGGATTCTTGCGCGCGGCTCCCCCGAATTCCACCTGACCGCCGAACGAGGAGGTCTGGGTGGCCTCGAAGGCCTCCGAGACGACGTTCCCGGGTTTCGGCGTTTCGAGGTCGTTGTAGATCACTTCAGCCGCCATTGCAGAGCTCGACGTCGCTGCGAAGACAGCGGCCAACGCGAACGCGACCGCCCCCAGCCTCGCGACTCTGCTTGGAATCTTTCCAGTCATTTGGTCTCCATTCGTCTTCTACGGGCCCTCCGAGCCGAAGCTCTCAGGCGGTTAACCCCCTCCAGGGGCGCTTCAGACGCAAGCCGCACGGAAACCGGCAGTTGTCCCTCCCGTCGCAGGCGCCGCGCTCACGCAGCGCACTGCCCCCAATGCAGCCCCATCGGCCCGCAAGGTAACCACAGACGTCCTCGATGTCAACCTTTCCGCATAGCTCACAAGAGCTGGACAAGGCTGTTCAGAGCTGCGCGGGGGCCTCAGAGCTGCGCGGCTCGCGCCACATGCGCCACTGCGGCGGCGCGTTGCGCCCCAGCGCGAACTCTTCCATCACCTCGAAGCCGTGGCGTTCGTAGAGCACGCGGTTTCGCGGCGAGGAAGCCTCGAGGAAGGCCGGCTTGCGCTCGCCGTCGCAGCGCTCGAGCACGGGCGCGAGCAGCGAGGCGCCGAGCCCGCGTCCCTGCCACTCGGGGTGTACGCCGAGGAAGGCGAGGTAGTAGTGCGCGGGATAGTCGGGCTCGGCGGGGTGGCCACCTTCGAGCAGCGTGAGCGCGCGCAGCACGCGCGGGCTGTGGCGGCGGAACACGCCGAGCATCGCCGGCAGCAGGCCGAGCTGCTTGCCGACGCCGAGCTTCCACATCCCCGGCGGCTCCCACACGGCAGCGCCGGCCGTGCGGGCTGTCGTGTAGGTGTGCTCGTGCTCGAGCCAGATGCGCCGCAGGAACAGGGCAAAGCCGTCGCGCAGCACACGCATCCGCCGCGGGTCGTGGCGCAGCACCCAGCTGAACACGGGGTCCTCGAAGAAGGCGCACGCGAGCGCCTCGGCCATCCCGTCGATGCCAGCCGCTTCGCCCTTGCGTACGCTGCGCGCCTCCTCGTAGGCAGTGTGCTGGTCCATCGCCGCTACTCAGGCGGCTGCTTCGACGCCGGCCAGCGCCTTGCAGATCGAGCGCGTCAGCGAGGCGGTCACGAGCGGTGCGACGCCGGGGATCGGCGAGGCGATGCGGATGTCGTAGACGAAGCGCGTGCCGCCGGCCGGCGTGGGCTCGAAGTCCATCACGCCGACGTGCCCGCGCAGCGGGCTGCCCTTGGTGATGCGGTAGACGATCCGCCGAGCCGGCACGAACTCATCGACGGTCTCCTCAAACGGCGGCATCGGGCCGATTTTCAACTGACGCACGGAGCCGACGCCGTTGCGCTCGCCCTCGCCGTCGCGCAGGCGCGTGATCTTCGCGCCGAACACCTCGGCGAGGTTCTCGTGCTCGGCCAGGTGGGCGAAGATCGCCTCGGGCGGCTTGGCGAAGTCGTGCTCGATGTGCACGTGGTGGGCTCGCATTGGCGGGAGCCTACTCAAACGGGCTCGGGCGCCTCGAGCGCCTCGAGGTGCTCGAGCACGCGCGCGACCCACGCTTCGGACACCTCGTCGGCCTGCACTGAGAGGCGCGGCGCGCCGATCTGAAGGTCCTCGGGCGCGGCGATGCCGAGGAACTCGAGCACCGAGCGCACGACGCCGTCGGTGCTCTCGGCGAGCTCCTCGTAAGTGACCTTCAGTGGCTCGTAGCCGAGGCCGAGGAAGAAGGCGTCCCAGGAGGCGTCGTGCGCGGTCAGCTGGCGCATCAGGTAGTTGATCGCGCGGAACGAGAAGACGGGTTCGGGCATGCTTCCCTCGCGCCCGTCGCTCGTGCCGGCTTCGCGCTGCCAAGCCTGCGTCTGTACGGCCTTCCACAACGAGACCGCCTGGCGCACCTTGTCGCGGCGCGTGATCTGCACGTAGCGCAGGCCCGGGAAGGCGCGCGCGAGCAGCTCGGGCAGCGGCCGCTGGCCCATCCCGTCGATCCCGCGCAGGAGCTCGGCGAAGTCGCCGAGGTAGCCCCACATCAGCTTCGCGCCGAACACCCCGTTGGCGGTCGTCCCCTCCCCGAGCGCCCACTCGAGGTACTGGTCATAGGTGTCGGGGTGCCACAGTGGGTTGGGCTTGGGCGCGTCCTCGAGCATCTCGCGAAAGGCCAGCCGCTCGACGATGTTCGGGTGGCGCTCGGGGTCGAAGTACTCGTGCGGGCGGCGCGGCAGGCCCGAGCGCCGCAGCGCCTCGAAATACTCCTGCGGGTGCCCCGCAAGGCCGGTCTGGTCGAGCTCGTGGCAGAGTAGGGTGCTGCCGCTCCTGGGCGTCGCACATACGAGATAGGACAGCATCGGCTTCATCGCGCAAGAGTAGGTTACTCAGTGAACCAGTCGTATTTATGATTTTTATTATTAATCATTAAAAAGAAGATGACGAACCGGCCGAACATCCTCTACCTGCACTCGCACGACACCGGGCGCTACCTGCAGCCCTACGGCGAGGCCGTGCCGATGCCCAACGTGCAGGCGCTCGCTGACCAGGGCGTGCTGTTCCGCGAGGCCTTCTGCGCGGCGCCGACTTGCTCGGCCAGCCGCGCCTGCCTGTTGACGGGCCAGTACGGGCAGAGCAACGGCATGCTCGGCCTCGCCCACCGCGGTTGGTCGCTGCGCGACTACAGCCATCACATAGTTCATACCCTGCGCAAGGTCGGGTACACCTCGACGCTGATCGGCGAGCAGCACATCTCCAAGGACCCGCAGGCGATCGGCTACGACGAGGTCGTCAAGGTGCCGACGACGCGCGTCGAGTCGGTCGCGCCGCTGGCGATGGACGTGCTGCGCCGCCCGCGCGATAAGCCGCTGTTCCTGTCGGTCGGCTTCTTCGAGACCCACCGCGAATTCCTCGGGCCCGGCTCGCTGCGCGACGTGCAGTACTCAAAGCCGCCCAACAACCTGCCCGACGCGCCCGCGGTGCGCGCCGACGTGGCCGCCTTCAAGGCCAGCGCGCGCTCGCTCGACCACGGCGTCGGCATGGTGCTCAATGAGCTCGATGCAGGACGCCTCGGCGAGAACACGCTGATCATCTTCACGACCGATCACGGGATGCCCTTCCCGGGCGCCAAGGCCACGCTGTACGACCGCGGGCTCGGCGTCGACTTGATTCTGCGCGGACCCGAGCCGTTCGCCGGTGGGCGCGTGCTCGACGAGCTCGTCTCGCACATCGACCTCTACCCCACCGTGTGCGACTACCTCGAGATCGAGCGTCCCCCCTTCCTGCAGGGCGTCTCGCTGATGGGACTGCTGCGCGGCGAGCAGGGCGCGGTGCGCGAGGAGATCTTCGCCGGCTCGACCTGGCATGCCGCCTATGAGCCCCAGCGAACGGTGCGCACCAAGCGCCACAAGTACATCCGCCGCTGGGGTGATCGCTCGATTCCCGTGCTGCCCAACACCGACGACGGCCCGAGCAAGGACCTCTTGCTGCGCGAAGGCTGGGGCGAGCGCGAGATCGCCAAAGAGCAGCTCTACGACCTTGTGTTCGACCCCAACGAGGCCAACAACCTGATCGAGGACTCTGCCTACTCAGGCGTGCTCGCAGACCTGCGCATGCGCTTGCAGTTGTGGATGGAAGAGACCGATGATCCGCTGCTCGCCGGGCACGTCGACCCGCCGGCGGGCGTCGAGATCAACCTGCCCGATCAGCTCTCCGCGAGCGAAGCAACGACACAGATCGGCTGAGCGCGCTCGCTGGCGCGTTACTCGTGGGCGCGCCCTCCGGTCAGCGTGCGGTGATCGTCACGGGCACGCCCGGACCAATCCGCCGCGCCAGCCAGTCGATGCTCGCCGTGGCAAGGCGCACGCAGCCGTGCGATTCGGCCGCGCCGAGCACGCCGCCGAGGTTGTCGCGACCGTGCAGCGCGATCTGGCCGGGACCGCCTTCGAATTCCTGCAGTGCGTTCGAGCGCGCGCTGAGCGCGAGCGCGTACGGGCCGCCCGGCTCGCTCGCCGTCATCTGCAGCGTCTCCTCGACGAAGAAGCTGCCCGTCGGCGTCGGCGTCGAGGGCTTGCCGACGACCGCCGCGAAGTGTCTGACCGGCCGGCCGTGTCGGTAGACCGTCACGCGCCGGTTGCCGAGGCTGACGGCGATGCGCCAGCCGGTTAGCTCCGAGCGCGTTCCCTGCTTGGCGACCCAGCCGCTCGATCCGTTGGGGCGTCCGGGCAGCATCACGCGCAGCCACGCGATGCCGCCGCCGCTGCGCGCATGGCCGACCACCGGCAACGCCGTTCGCTCGCCCGTGATCGGCCGCACGGCGGACACCGTGACGAGCACGCGCGACCCGCTTCGCGGCCGGCGATGCACTGCGTGAGCGCTCAGCAGCACCGCCAGCTCTTGGCTTGCGCCCGCCTTCGGCGGGTCAGCGGCCAGCGCCGGTGCAGATGCCTGCGCGCCGATCGCGGCCAGCGCACAGGTCGCGCCGGCCAGCGCAAGCAGCATGCGCGCACGCCGAAGCTCCGGGCGACCGCTTTGTCGCCCGGCAGCCTGAGCGGACGCGATCAGCCCGTGAATGCGCCCGGGCTCTGCGGTCGGGCGGGTCGCGCCTGCATGCGATGAGTCGTCGCGGCCCTGCGCGCACGGCGTCGCGCCGCGGCGCGACGGGCTCGCTTGACGGCGGCTCGGTGCGCTGCCGCACGCCGGCTGCTGACCGTCGATTTCGATGCGAGCGGAGGGATCACGGCGGGCGTGAGCGCCGGGACGGCGCTCGTCGGCGTCGGGGTCGTTGCGCTCGGGGTCGTGCCCGTCGTCGTCCCAGCGGTTGTCGAGCCGCCGCCCGTCGTCGTCACTTCCAGCGCCGTCGTTTCTTCCGGGGTCGTCGTTTCCGTGCCTTCGATCGCGCAGTTGGACTGCGTGATCGTGTTCGTGTCGAGGTTGACCGCGGCCGTCTGCGCGAGCAGCCTGCCGTGGATCGTCGCGGCCGTGTTCGCCGTGATCGTTTCGGCGGCCATCACGGTGCCGACGAATTTCGTGCCCGTGCCGAGCGTCGCCGAGGAGCCGACCTGCCAGAAGACGTTGCAGGCCTGGGCGCCGTTGATCAGCTGCACGGTCGTGTTCGAGCCGGTGATCAGCGTCGAGCCGATCTGGAAGATGAAGACCGCGTTGGGATCACCCTGGGCGTCCAGGATCACGCTGCCCGAGGAGAGCAGCAGCGAGCTGCTTGCCGTGCGCACGCCGGCCGTGAACGTCTGGCCCGCGAGGTCGGTTCCGGCCGAGCCTTCGGTCGGGCGCCCGGCGGCGTCGTTGTAGGCGGTCGTTAGGGAGTTCTTTGCTTCGATCGCGACCGCGTCGCTCACGTGCGTCTGGCCGAGCACGACGGGGGCACCGGTCACCGAGGATCCCGGGGCCAGCCCGAGGTCGCCGAACATCGTCGTCGGGCCTGTGTTCGTGACCGTCGAGCCGGCGAGCACGGAGAAGCTCGCGGCCGTTCCCAAGCCGACGGTCGCCGGTGCGGCGACTGCGGTGGAGGCGAAGAGCATGCTCGAGAACACGCCCGCTGACACGAGGATCGCAATTCCGAACGTCTTGGCGTGTGCCCGCGGGCGAGAACGCCGGATTGCTGCGAGGGAGTCGCCCGAGGACGGCTCGTGCTGCGTTGGGACGCCTTTGTTCATCGGCGTCTCCTGACTGCGGCGCTACGGGCCGCGCTAGAAAGGGAATGGCTCCCCGGCCTGGGTCGGCCTGTTATGTAACCCGACGCTTTGCCGCCACAGCGTTAGCGCGCGGAGTAGCACTCCATCAAACGTCTACACCCAGCCTCGTAGTCAGCCGGAGCGCGTGCCATGCCCGCGTCGTGGGCGCGAGCGTTGGCCGGTCACACGGCGCCTCGGGACGCCGGAGTCGGAGATCGGAGGGTCGCCTCGCGCGGCGCTCGCAGGCCCGGTCAGCTCGCTGCGCGAGGAGACCCCGAGCTTTCGGTAGATGTTGCGCGCGTGCGTGCGCACGGTCTCGACGCCGACGCCCAGCGCCACGGCGATCTGGGGATTCGTCGCCCCCTGTGACAAGAGCGGCAGCACCTCGGCCTCACGCCGCGTGAGCAGGCCACCGCGCAGCGGCTCCTCAGCGGCCGATGCTCGCGGGGTCAGTTGCAGACCGCGCGCGGCGAGGTGAACCGCGTTGAGCACGTCGCGCGCCTGCGTGTCGCGCCCGAGGCATGCGCTCGCGCCGAACGCGAGCAGCTGCGCGCACTCGATGCCCGAGAGGCCGTCGCCCAGCAGGACTAGACGCGTCGATGGGTGGGCCAGCGTCAGCTCGCGGACGTCGCCGAGCTTGGTCAGCGCCCGCGCGTCGAGAATCGCTACCGCGGGACGATGCGCTCGCAGCACAACGCCGATTCGGCGCTGCTCGATGTCATACGCGACGACCACGAGGCTCGGATCTCCGGCCAGCAGCTCGTGCAGTCCTCGCGCGAAGAGATCGTCGAATCGCGCCACGACGACCGTGACGAGCGTTGGAGGCGGCGCCGGCGAGCCCGGCGCTGGGGAGCGCACACGTTCACATCGACAGCATGCGGCCGATGGGTGAGCCCGGCCTCCCCCGAGCCTCCCCCGTCGCGGGTCCGAAGATCCCCCCGCCGGGAGGGCGAAAGCAGCCGCCCCACGGGCGAGCATGTCGGAGATGCCCCGTCCCCCGCTCAGCGCATGGCTCATAGCGACGCTACTGCTGGGCGCGGGAGCCGTCGCTCAGCCGGCGCTCGCCGGTGCGCGCACCAAGTCGGCGCTCACATCGACGTCGAGCGCGCGACACGTTCGTGCGCAACACGTTCGTGCACAGGGCGCGGCCGTGGACCGGCTGGCCGCGCGCACTCCGCCGGCGCTTGCCGCAACGCTCGCCGAGCGCTACTGGAAAGCCGTGCCGTGCGGCGGCCAGGTCACCGTGCTCGCCGCGCAGCCGCCGACCGCGGGAAGCGACCCAACGACCGACGGCTGGGTCACCTTCGAATCCTCGCTCGGCGCGAACGACCTGCAGGCTCCGCCGAGCACGTATACGGCGTGCACGATCTCGCTCGCCCGCTGGCAATGGCCGACACGGGCGCTGCAGGCGGCCGATTGGAACATGCTCTGCCTGACGGTCGTGCACGAGATGGGCCACCTGCTCGGTCACCCCCACTCGCTCGTACCCGGGAGCGTGATGGCTCCGGAGTTCACCAACGAAGAGGACGTCCCCGCGATCTGCCGCGAGGACCACGCGTTGGTCGAATCGAGCGCCGCCTGACCGAATCAAGCGCCGCCTCACCGGTACAGTGAGTTCCGTGGGCTCAAGCGGGGGGATGGCGCAGATCAGGCCGGCGGTCGCACGGCACGCGTGCATCCGCTGCGTCTCGACATTCGCGACGCTCGCATCGCTCGTGCTGATCGCGCTCGGCTCGCCGGCGTCGGCAGGCGCGGCGATCGACGCGCAGGATGCGCTGATCTACATGCCCTAAGGCCTCGTGCACTCGTCGCACTCGAGCGAAGTGCTCGACGAAGCGCTCGCCGAAGTCGACTCCTATGGGATCGGACAGCTGATCTTCGCGACGCCCAAAGTGACCAAGGCGGGCGTCGTCAAGGTGCCCAAGCGCAACAGGGAAATGCTCGAGCGCTGGAGCAGCCGCGCGGCAGCCTACGACGCCGCGCACGGCGCATCGCTTGCGATCACGCTCGTCGTCCCGGCCAAGGTCAAAGGCAGCAAAGGCGGCGGCATCGACCTCGAAAGCGCGAGCGTCCGCGCCGGAATCCTCGCTGGCGTGCAAGCGGCGCTCGGGTACGGCATCAGCGGCGTGCAGCTCGACTTCGAGCCCTACCCGACGAGCGCCGGCTACGTGCAGCTGCTCGAAGAACTCGACGCGATGTACGCGCGAGTGGGCTTTCACGGACGCTTCTCGGTGGCGGCGCCGGCCAACACCTCGCGCTGGTCGCCGTCGTATCTGAAAGCGGTCTCGCAACTGCTGACACAGATCGACCCGCTCTACTACGACTCAGAAATCGGCACGGTCGCGGCGTATCAGAGCTGGGTGCGCCAGAGCCTCGCCTACTACAGCGCCAACACGGCGGCGGGGACGCGGATCGTGCCGGTGCTCCCCTCCTACTCGACCAACCGCTGGCACTCGCCGAGCGTGGAGAACATCGAAAGCTCGACGGCCGCCGTCTCGGCGGCACTCGGCGACGGCAGCCGTGTCAACGGCGCCGGGATCTGGTGGGGCTACGGCTTCCTCTACGACGAGGAAGGCGCCTACGACGCGAGCGCCGACCGCGCAGCGTGGCAGTCGAGCACGGTCGCGCTGCCGTTCTCGCCCTAGCCTACGGCTCGAGGATCAGCTTGCCGCGCGTGTGCCCGGCCTCGCTCAGCTCGTGCGCCTGGGCGACCTGAGAGAGCGAGAAGGTGCCGGCGATCTCCACCTTGACCTCGCCGGCGGCGACGAGCTCGATGATCTTCGCGAGCTGCTCGGCGTTGGTGCTCATGATCAGCAGCTCCGCGCGCGCTCCGCGCTCGGCGGCCTCGGCCTCGGGCGGCGCTGCGGCGATCACGACGATCGTGCCGCCCTCGCGCACCGTTGGCACAAGCGTCTTGGTCGTCTCGCCGCCGACCGTGTCGAACACGAGGTCGGCGTCGCTGACGGCCTCGGCGACATCTTCGGAGACGTAGTCGACATACTGATCGGTGCCGAGCGAGAGCACGAACTCGCGGTTGCGCGCCGAGCCAGTGCCGATCACGCGCGCGCCGGCGTGCTTGCCGAACTGCACGGCGAGATGACCAACGCCGCCGGCGGCACCAGCAACGAGCAGCGTCTGTCCGTGCTGCAGCCCACCGCGGTCGAACAGCGCCTGCCACGCGGTCAGCCCGGAGACGGGTAGCGCGGCGGCTTGGGCGTGGCTCACGCCCGGTGGCTTCTTCGCGATCGCGCCGGCCGGGGCGACGGCGAACTCGGCGTAGCCGCCGCTCGGCGCGAAGCCGAACACGTCCTCGCCCTCGGCAAAGCCGTCCGCTCGCGACTGCTCGATCGTGCCCGAGATGTCGTTACCGAGCACCGCAGGCAGCTGCTTCTGGGAGAGGCCGCGCCGCTGCTTCCAGTCGATCGGGTTGATCGAGGCGGCGCGCACGCGGATCAGCACCTCACCGTCGGCCGGCTCCGGCGTCGGGAGCTGCTCGATGCGCAGCACCTCGGGCCCTCCGGTCTCGCTCAGCAGCACGGCGCGCATGGCTTCCTCCTCGTTGGACGGCTCTCGAGCGAGTCTAGCCCGCTGCTTTGGGCCTCCAGCGGGCGCGGGCGGCCGCATTCGCCGAGGACCGGCCGACGCGGCTCTCAGCGCGGGTCGGCGCGGTCGAGGTTCCAGTGGCGCGAGACCGAGCACAACCGCAGCCACGGCTCCTGCTCGTCGCCGTCCTCGGCCTAGTGCAGACGCGGGATCATGTAGAAGCGGGTGATCGTGCGCTGACCGCCCTCGTGGTCGCCGTAGAGCAAGTCGACGCTCAGCGGCCCCCCCGTCGCGATCGCTTCGCGCACGGGGGTGTAGAGCTCGTCCTCTGAATCGCGAAGCGCGGCCTGCCAGAAGCTGATGTCCCCGGCGGGCACGTACAGATCGCGCGTCTGCGTGCGGAACTCGCCGATCTCCGGGTGCGGATCGTCGGGGCCGGCGCGGCGCGGCCACAGGTGCCAGCCGTGCAGCACGGCGATGCCCGAGGCGACGTTGCGCAGCGGCATCGCCAGGTAGAGGTTGCCGTCGGCCTCCTGCGCCACCGCCAAGCCGCCGCGCAGCGCGACCCAGTGATCGTCGCCGTAGCCGACCTTCTGCGTCGGGTCCTGCGGGCGCGCGTTGAACAGCACCGGGCGCAGCCCGACCTTCAGCGACTGCTCGGAGATGCGCGCCGCGCGGTTGGCCGAGCGCGTGGAAGAGAACGTGGCGATCGCCAGCACGAGCGTGCCACCGGCGGTGGCCAGCGAAGCAATCGTGCTCGCGTCCATTCCGGCGCAGGGTAGCGTCTGTATTAATCGAGCCGTGGGAGCGGCGAGTGAGACAACCAGCCAGAGGCAGCTGGCGCCTCTGGCGCTGGGCCGGCGACTGCGCGACCGGCGCGAACAGGCATGGCTGCTGATCGATCTCTTGATCGTCGCGTGGCTGTGCTGGCTGTTCGATGCGATCAACAACCTCGCGCCCGTCCGCCAGGCACTCGCCGTGCGCAACGGCACCGGCGTGCTCGACCTCGAGCGAACACTGCACCTCGACCCCGAGCGAGCACTCGACGCCTCGCTGACGCGCCATCACGCACTCAGCGAAATCGTCGTGTTCTGGTACGAAAACGTCCACATCGTCGTGACATTGCTCGTGTTCGCGTGGCTGTGGTGGCGGCGCTCGGATGCGCTCGTCGCGCTGCGCGCGACGCTCGTCGCCGTCAACCTGATCGCGCTCGCCGTCTTCTGGAGCTTCCCGGTGGCGCCGCCGCGGATGGTCTCGAGTGCCTACGTCGATCTCGTGGCGCGCACGCACGGCCTGCCGGTGTGGCAGATCGGCGCGACGGCGCTTCACTCAAACCAGCTCTGCTCGATGCCCTCGCTGCACATCGCCTGGGCCACGTGGAGCGCGCTCGGCGTGTGGGCCCTGAGCGAGCGGCGCTGGCTGCGCGCGCTGGCGTGCGTGTACCCGTTCGCTACGACCTACGCGGTGATGGCGACGGGCAACCACTACCTGCTCGACGCCGTCGCCGGCGCCGGGATGACGCTCGGGCTCTACTGGCTCCTCACAGTGCGCAAGCGCGCTGGCGACGATCGATCCCGACCTCGGTGATGCCGGCCGAGGTGATCTTGATCCGCGTCGGCACGTTGCCGCGCTCGAGCAATTTCGCGAGCACCGACTCGCCCTTGGACTCGATCCCGGAACGAAGCGGCTCCTCGAAGGCCTCGGGGCGCAGCGAGTCGGCGATCTGCACGTAGACGTGCTTTTCGGCCGTGCCGTGCTGCACCTTGAAGCGGTAGGTGTCGCCCGGGCGCGGCGCCTTGATCGGGGTCGGCCCGCCGATGATCTCCGGATCGCTCGTGAGCGGTTGGGGACGGTACATGGCTAAAAATATCGCGATCTCGATCGCTCGCAGAAAGGGTCATCTGGCCAGCGTTCGGCGCGCGGCATTTGGACACGGGGCCGAAAGATCCGGGGGCGGCAGCCCACCAAGCGGGATACTGTCAGCGTGCTGCGCCTGATCACGATCCCGATCAGCCACTACTGCGAGAAGGCTCGCTGGAGCCTCGAGCGAGCGGGAATCGCCTACCGCGAGGAGCGCCATGTGCAGGGGATCCACCGGCTCAAGGCCGCACGTGCGAGTGGCGGCGCGACGGTGCCGGTGCTCGTCACGCCGGACGGTGCGATCGGCGAGTCGCACGAGATCCTCGAATGGATCGACGAGCGCACGCCGGCCGAGCACCGGCTGTTCCCGGCCGAGCCGCAGGCGCGCGCTGAGGTCGAGAGCCTCTGCCGGCGCTTCGATGCGGAGCTCGGACCGAAGGGACGGCGGCTGATGTACGTGCACCTGCTGCGCGACCGCCCGCTGGCGCTGCGCTTCAACAACGAGGGCGTCCCGCGCTGGGAGGAGCGCACGATCCGCTACGGCTGGCCGGCGATCGAGCTCGTGGTCAAGCGCGTGCTCGAGATCACACCGGGCGTCGAGGCAAGCGACGAGGTCGCCGTCTGGAGCGAGTTCGACTTCGTCGCCGAGCTGCTCGCCGACGGGCGCCCTTACCTCTGCGGAGAGCGGTTCACCGCGGCCGATCTGACGTTCGCGTCGCTGTCGGCGTCGGTCATCGTGCCGCCGGTCTACGGCGTGACGCTGCCCCAGCCACAGCAGATGCGCGCCGAGACGGCGGCGCTGGTCGAACGAGCGCGCGAGCACCCGGCCGGCGCCTACGCGCTTTCGCAGTTCGCCGCGCGCTGAGGCGTCTGCGGCCGGCCGCGCCTGCGGGCGAAGGCCTCGCACACTTCAGATCAGCTCTTGCACTGCTGCAGCGCCCGCGCGTAGAAGTTCAGGTAGGAGACGAGGTGACGTGTCCAGTAGGCGCCTTCGTGCCCGCCGTGCCCGCCGTGCCAGACGTGCAGCTCGACCTGCCGGCCATCGGCGCGCAGGAGGTGGACGAGTTCGACGTCGGCCGAGCGGAAGGGATCCTCGGTGCCGACGTTGACCCACAGCCGTGCCCGAGGTCCAGGCCGATCGCCGTTTCGCGCGGCCTCGATCACGTCGTTGCGAGCGAAGTCTTCGCCGCTGTCAAATGCGCCTTCTGCCGTTTCGGCGCCCGAGCGCCACAGCGCGGCGGAGTGTCCGCCGACGGCGCAGAAGCGGCGCGGGTGCAGCCGCGCGAGGTCATATGCGCCGAAGCCTCCCATCGAGATGCCGCCGATCGCGATCCGGCTGGCGTCGGCGTGCACGCGGCTGACGGCCTGGGGGATCGCTTCGTTCATCACGTACGCCGCCCAGTCCCCGCTCGTGCGATCGTGCCAGTAGGAGTCGTCTCCGCCATTGGGGAACAGCACATCGGGCGCCCGCGGGCCGAGCTTGGCGAGCGTCGCGAAGAACGCCGAGTTCAACTCGGAGTCCTCGTTGCCGCCCTTGCCATGGAGGAACACGAGCAGCGAACGCCCGGCGCCGTCGCTGCCCGGCGGCACGACCAGCGCCTCGTTCAGCGTCGAATGCACGCGGGCGCTGTGAATCTGGAAGTGCTGGACGCTCGCTCCGTGCTTGTCCACGGCCAGCACATTTGTGACGGTGAGGGCAACGGCGACGCAAACCAGCACAAGCGCCAGCAGGAGCACGCGACGGCGCCTGGCGCGCGCGGCGGAACCTGCGGCGCTCGCCGACGCTGCGGCGCTCGCCTGGGTCCGGTGTACGGCTGATCGCCATCGCCGTCAACGTAACCGGACTGACGCCGAGCAAGAGTTCATGCAACGCGCCGCTCGCCGTCGCGCGCGCGGCAAATCACTGAGCGAGGCTGCTGGATACCCCCGATGGAAGAGATCGGCGCCGCTGATTGGATCGTCGTGATCGATTTGCCAACTGACTGAAAGGAGCCAGCACCATGCGTCGCAGGGTTTTCGACACTTTGACCAGTTTCGGCGGGGTGGTCCTGGTTGTGGTCCTGCTCGTCGCCGGCGGGCTCTTGATGTGGGGCTACAGCTTCACCCATTCAAACGTCCACAAGCAGCTCTCCGAGCAGCAGAACTTCTTCCCACCGAAGGCAGTATTCGCTCAGGCAAAGCCCGGTACGGAGATCACCCCGGGGATGATTCCTTACCTCGAGAAGTAGGCCGGACAGCAGCTGCTGAGCGGTCAGCAGGCGCAGGCCTATGCAGACCACTTCATCGCCGTGCACCTCTCGCAGATGCCCTACCACGGCATCTACTCGAAGATCAGCGCCGCGGCATTGGCCAAGCCGAACGACACAAGCCTCAAAGCACTCGAGCAGGCTTCGTTTCAGGGGACGACGTTGCGCGGGCTACTGCTCGAGGCTTACGGCTTCTCGACGGTTGGCGCGATCATGTTCTGGGGCGCGATCGCTTCGTTTGGATTGGCCCTGATCATGTTGATCCTGGTCGGACTCGGCTTGCGACACGCACGGCGGACCCCGGAGGAGACGGAGCTCTTCGCGCACGCTGCGGATCCCCGCCCCGAGCGAGTCGCCGTAGGCGCAGCTGTTTGACGAAATGCCCCCGACGGCCGTTGACCGGGGGTGGTCGGCGGCCGTCGATGCTTTGCCCAAAGCGCTTGTCATGTGCAAGGATCGCCGCGTGCCTGGGGGATCGAGAGCCGCTCTCGCGGCAACGCTCGTTGCGCTGATTGCCGCGCTGGGCGTCGCTCCGGCGTCGGCGCAATGGTTCGGCAGCACGATGACGGGGGCGCCCAACGCCGGCTACGGCTGTGAGTCGGCCTTGATCCTCGGCCCGCTCGGCGGCGTCGAACTGGCGCCGACGAACCAGACATCGTGCACCTACCGCCATGGTGGCTACCTGAACTCACTGCGCCCGACGTCGATCGTTCCGGGGACGGGCTGGGTCAAGCGGATCCAGGTCAAGTCGGGACCAAGCCCGGCAATGCTTCGCGTCACGGTTCTGACCGGATCGAGCCGCGTTGACACGTTCGCCGGGCGCGACCTGCCGGGCACCTACACGTGCTGCACGGCTCGCTACGTCGGGCCCGCCTTTCGCCCGAAGCCGAATGCGATCACAACGCGTCGCGTGAACATCCACGTCTTCGACGTACGCAGCAAGGCGATCCAGAACCGCATCCATTCAAGCGACGGATTGGCACTGAGCGCAGTCGGCCCCGGCACGCTGCCGCTCAGCCGCGGCGAAGCGGTCGGCAGCATCGTTGACGGCACGCCGCTCGCCACGGGCTTCTTCCCGATGACGCGGCCCGGCGAACCGCGCGTTGACGGCTACACGATGGCCGGGCTCAACCTGCTGTTTCGCTGGGACTTCAAGCGCTGATCGAGCCGACGCCCTTGGGCGACTCGTACTCGACGATGCTCGTGCCGAGCTCTGAGAAGCCGATCCGGCGATAGAGCCGGGCCCCCATCTCCGAGGCGCCGAGCCAGGCCGCACGGGCGCCCAACGCGAACCCAGCGCGTGCGGCGACACGCGTGAGCGCATCACCCAGGCCGCGACGACGCGCATGCTCGACGGTTCCCACGTAGAACACCCCAGCCACGCCGTGACTGACGAGCGTCATCGCGCACGACGCGGGCGCATCCTCGACGTAGGCGACGAACGCCGCGATGTGCGGGGCGAGGATCGTGTGACCGTGGAACAGCAGCCCGGCGCGCTCACGCTCGCCGGGGTCGTCGTTTGCCTCGGCGACAACTCTCCCGTAGTCGAGCACCTCGGCACTACTCGACACCACGCGGATGTCAACGTCTGCCGTCAGCGGTGAGGGCTCTGGTGGCTCGTAGAGCGCCATCGGTCGCTCAGTCCACGCCGGGATGTATCCGACGCCAAGCGCCGCGCTGGCAAGGTCGCCGTCATCGGGCTCGCGCACGAGCACGGTGTGATCGCCCTCAGATGCCGCGAAGAACTCCCGGGCCCGGCGCACCGCCTGCGCCCCATCGATCGACTCGTCCAAGCGAATCGCCACACGCAGGTAGCTGCTCGGACCAGCCACGAACAGCAGCCCGCCTTCCTCGTGGACCAATCCGCCGGACCAGCGAACCATGTCCCGCCACAGCTCCTGCTCGTTGAGCGCGACGCTTCGCGCTACGTCCAGATCAGGCATATCCCGCCCCCCAGGTCACGTCGGGTCAGTGATTACTCAGGCATCGTCGATCAGTATCACCTCGACGGGCACCCACCTGGCCGGCGGCCCCGCGTTACCTGCGTGGGCAGGGAACGCGAATCACGTTCGTCACGGTTTTGGCGGGAATCCCGAATTCGCGCGCACCCCCATAGGTACCGCCAAACGTGACTTCGGTCTTGCCGAAGAAACCACCCTTTGGGCATTCGCCCTTCTTCGGCACCGTTCCGTAAGGGACCACTTTCCCATGCGACCTGTACGCGGCGCCCGCCTTGAGATGGATCCTGCTCACGGAGGCCAACGGTGCACCGGGCACAGTGGCGACCGGCGGCACGAGCGTCTTCAGCTCCCAGGAGTATTTACCGGAGCTCCGCACGAACCGGCCGGTCGAGACGACTTCGAGGCTGACTGGAGTCGAGCCTTGCGTGTAGAACAGGATGCTGCCGCTGGGACCGAAGAAGGCCTGGAGCGTGGCGGTCTCGGGCACGCGTTCGGTGCCGAACGTGACTTCGCCGAGCACGCTGCCGAGTGGGCTCGCGACCGAGCCCTTGGGACAGCCGCTGGGGCCTATGTTCACGAGCGTGGCTTCGGCGCAGGAGCCAAAGCCGGAGGGGTGCAGCTTGACGCCCTTCGGCAGGTAGACGTTGACGCCGGAGACCGGCGGCACGCTCCCTTTCGGGTTCTGCGGGGTGGCGCCGTACCCGGAGCCGGTGATTTCGAGCGTGGCTTCTACGTCGGCGCCCTTGCCGTAGATGTTGCCCGTGCCCGGGAACCCGGGAATCGGGACCGCCGCTGCCTTGACGTTGAGCGTAGGCGGTGGAATTTCTTCGGCCGACGCCTGCGCGGGCACCGCCAGCACGGCGGCACCGAACATCCCCAGGCAGACCGTGCGCACGCCTCTCATGCTGGTACTTGTATCAGCACACGCACCGCTCCGAGCCGCCGGGGCGCTCACGGCCATGATGACGCAGCAACTGCCTGCCATATGGCCCCTCCACATGCTTGATAGCTTGCCCGGATGGTGCTCGGGGGACGCGCGCTACCCAACGGGGCTACTCGCCGGCTTCGCGGTGCGGCGAGGCCGTGCGGAGCACTCGTGGCGACTCTCGTCATCCTCGCAGGCGTCACGCTGGCCGAAACCGAGACGGCGTCGGCGGCACGCCTGCCGGCGGTGCAGATCACCTACTCCGGGAAAATGTCGATAGAGGTGTTCCCGACCATGGGCAAGCCGAGCCACCAGCTGCGCACGATCGCCTGGAGCGCAACTTCGAACTCGGCAGGCTCCGACGGCGGGCTGCCGCTCGACTTCTCGTCGGTGAGTGGGTCGTCCTCGATCGACGGTAACAACGACTGCTACGACTCGACGACAACGCTCTCGCTCGCGGCGGCGAAGAACCCGGTCGCTAACGGCTGGAATCTGAACGAGACCAGCGACTACCCAAGCCGCGGTTGGAAATACATCGCCCTCGGCGCCCCGGAGCTCGTCCCCGTGCTCGAAGCCATAACGGGGCGCTGTAGCTCGGTGCAGACCGAACAGCTCCCGCAAACGAACGAGATGCTGCTCACACAGGAAACTTTTACGCCGGCCCAGACGAAGGAATACGAAGCGATCTTCGAGCCGCTTGAGTTCTCGCCCGGGAGGCCGGCGACCAGGACCCGGACGTTCTCCTTCGACGGCACCAGCCACTGCACTTGCCTGCCAGCCGCAACCCACGTCAAGGAGAGCATGACGCTCACCGTCAGCGCGACGAGCCCGTCGGCCGGAAACAACATCAAAACCAAAGCCGCCCCAGGCGGCGGAGGCTCGGGCCCAAAAAGCGCACCTCCGCAGCGCAAAATAAGTGAAGCGCGCCGCAAACAGCTCAAGGAACAAGCGCGCGAAGACCTCGGGCCGGCGCTCGAAGAGGCCTGGAAGGCGCACGGCCTGTCAGTTGCGCTCGGACTGAACTCGGGACTCGCGTTCTCCACCGTGCTGGATGAACTCGGTCAGGACGCCGCCCTGCTGGAGAGCAACGACGCGACGGCGATGGTGATCAATGACTACCGGATCATCAAAGACCCACCAGATCGCCGCTTCCACCGGCTCGCAAAGCCCCACGCACCCAAGCGGCCGGCTCTACACTCCTGCGCCGCGATACCCACCGCTCAACGGACGTCGTGCACGAGCCTTCGCGAAGCCGAGCTGGCGATGCTCGGCGACAGTGCAAGAGCCACCGCCGTCACCGAAGCGCTACTCGTCACGATCAACCGGGACAGCACGGCGATCCAGGCGCGCGACTATTCAGCCGCGCAGCGCCAGTACGTCCATTTCCGCAGCCTCCACAGCCAGTTGCAAAAGGTGCTCGAGAGCAAGGGTTCCAACGGCGCGCGGGTCGCGGCGACCCTACGCAGCATGGGCGTAAGCGGCGTCCTCTCCAGCGCACAGTCCATCGCCGCGATCAGCGCCGTCCAGGCGAAACTGAGCCGGGCCCGAATCTCCGCCACAAAGCTGAGCTCGCTGGCCAAGAACGCGCTCGAAGCACGCGAAACGAACGCTCTGGAAAGCCTCGCCAGCCCGAACGGCTGAGGCACGGCGCTTCTGAGCCGTGCCCTACAGGTTCCTGACAACCGTTGCGGGAACACCCGCGACGAGCGTCGCAGCAGGGACGTCGCGCGTCACCACGGCGCCGGCGGCGACGACGGAGCCGGCTCCTATGTGCACGCCGGGCAGCACGGTGGCCGCGGCCCCGATCCAAACGTTCGCATCGATCGTGATCGGCTCGGCCGTGATGTACGCGCGCCGTTGGTCTGGATCGACGGGATGACCCGCCGTGATCAGGTTGACCTTATGGGCGATCATCACATCGTCTGCGATGTCGATGGGTGCATGACCGGTAAACGCGCATTCGTAGCCGATGAAGACCGCCCGGCCGACAGTGATGTTGAGGCCGTAGTCCGTATAGAACGGAGGGATCAGTGTGAATGAGTCCCCGACGGCCTTGCCGATCAACTGCTCGAATGCCTCTCGGATCGGTCCTGGTTCGTCCATGCAATAGACACTGAGTGCTGCGGAGAGCCGAGTCGCCAGCTTGACCCGCTCGACCAGTTCACGGGACTCCGCCGATTTGGTCTTGATCAGATAGCTGTCGTCCATGCCGGTTCCTGGTGGAGCCGATCAGCTATCGAGCGAGCAGCACGTTGATGCAGACTGCTCCGGCCGTTCGCGCCAGCGCGCAGCGCTCAAATCCGGAAGCACCGACGGCGGCATCTGCACGGGCGACGCGAAAGCCGCACTGCGCCCGACTACAGCTTCGGCGCGACGCTCACGTTGCAAACGTCTTGTTTCGGAGGACGAGATGGGGGAGCAGCCTAGATCGGCGCGAGGACGTACAGCGGCGTTAACACAGCGCTCTTCGCAGGGCTGTGCCGCTCATCCCCTACCGTCTCGCTATAGCTGCGGGTGTCAACTCACACAAGAGCAGCTAGGCTGCGCCGCCATCAGAGCCACATGGCGATCGGAGAGCAATGGACGCACGAAATAGGTCCCTCAGTGAGTGGTTCACGCGCATCTCAACGGGCCAGGTCCAGCTCCCACGCTTCCAGCGCTTCGAGGCGTGGGGCCCGCGTGAGATTGACGATCTGGTCCAGACGGTCGTCGATGAGCTGCCGGCGGGCGCGGCGCTCGTCCTCGAGATCGGCGACAAGCCGCCGTTCCGCTCTCGGCCGCTCGCCGGCGCTCCCGAGCCCACTGAGAGAATGACCGAACTGCTCCTCGACGGACAGCAGCGGCTCACAGCGCTGTGGCGCACGCTCAATGAAAACTATCCAGACCGGTCACATTTCATCGACATTACCGGCCAAGCAGAGGACGAAGGCGAGGAGCGCGAGTTCGCCGCGATTAGCCAAAGCCGATGGTGGCGAGACGGCAGACGATATCCGGTGTGGTGCGACGATCCAAAGCAGGTTCTGCGCCGCGGGCTACTTCCAGCCCGTCTGCTCCGGCCGGGGAGCGACGGCGAGAAGGAGTGTGCCTCCTGGCTGAGCGAGGCCACAGATGGCGACAAGGACCAACTGCTCTCGCTGCAACCAGTCGCCGGCACTCTACGGTCGCGTGTTGGAATATTTAATTTGCCCTTTCTGGCGCTTCCTGTTCAGAGCTCGGATACCGTTATCCTGAACGTATTCGTAAAGCTCAACACGCGGACAATCCCACTCACAGCCTTTGACATCATCGTTGCGAGAGTCGAGGGCGAGACTGGAGAGTCACTTCATGACCTCGTCTCGTCACTTGAAGGCCAGGTGCCGGCACTCGCGCGATACATCACACCGGCGGATCTCGTCCTTCCGGCTGCCGCCCTCCTGCAAGGTAAACGGCCAACCAGGCGCGAGCAGGTATTCCTGGACTTCGGTCGGATGGTTAGCGAATGGCCCGCGATCGTCTCCGGAGCCGAGAAGCTGGTGTCGTTTCTAAGTGAAGAACGAATCGTCAACGGCTCCCGACTGCCAAGCGAGGTCGTGCTGGCTCCGCTGACGGTGTTGTGGGCGAAGGCGCCTGATGAGCCTGATCGGTTGGGCGCCGTGAGAACGTTGCTTCGCACCTATATGTGGCGGGCATTTGTCACAACGCGATACGAAGCTGCAGCCGCCACGGCCAGCTTCCAGGACTATGCCGCGCTGGCGCCGATCGTCGAAGCCGGTGCCCGCGAGAAGTCCGCCGCACCCATTCTCGAGCAACCGTTGCCCACAGTGGACGAAATCCGAACCTCCCGGTGGCCCAAGCGCCGGGACCGCCTGTCACGGGCGATCCTTGCTATCTCATTTAGGGGTGGTGCGCTCGATATCGCGGACGGCGCTGCGATTAGCGAGAACAACATCGACAAGCGCGAGTACCACCACCTCTATCCTGTCGCATTCCTAGCGGACCATGAGATCGCAGAGTGGGCTGCGTCCGTGGCCCTTAACTGTGCGCTCATCACTTGGCGCACCAATCGCACAATCTCGGCGAAGCCCCCGGTCGAGTACTTGCGAGACCGGACCGAGGCGGCTGCCCTCGGAGAGAACGAGGTACGTCAGCGCATCACCTCACACCTGATTGACTACGATGATCTCGCCAGTGGCGAGTTTGACCGCTTCTTGGACAATCGCGCTGCGCAGATGCTCGCTGCCATGGAGCACCTGTGCTCGGGCCAGGTGTGGCCTTAGTCCAGAGGTATTTCCGCTGCAGCGGCGAGAACGTCGCAGGCTCTCTTAGCGCTTCCCCCAGTAGCCGTAGCAGCGTGCCAGCTCGACACTCCAGAATTCGAGCTGAGCATGGCGCCCTCCGCCACTTGTTAGGCCGAGATGGCGAGCAAATTGCCAAAAGCCCGGTCCCGGGGCAGCGTCCCCCTTGTGGACGACGACGGCAGAGACCATCGGCCTGCCTTGCTCGTGCTCGAGCGTGCTTATCTGCCCGAGCATCCCAGCCAACGGCGAACCATGTGCCTCGAGAGCGATTTGGCCAGCCCGTGCCATCTCGCCTGTCAGGTCGCTGTAAGTGATCGTGGTACCACGGCGCGCAATCTGCTGAAGACAGTGTCTCGCCCATCTGCAGGCAGATTCCCACTCGCCGGTCGCAAACCCGTAAGTCAGCGCCATCCGCTTCTCCCGGTCCTCGGCCACGTGCGCAGGGTATCGAGCGCCTTCCGAGCGAGACTGCCGCAGAGTCCTCTGGCTTGCTTCCCGGTTGGCCAACGGCGCCCATGAGGAAGGCAGATACGAGGCAAAAGCCCGCTAAGTGCGGCGCGGCGGGGACGCGCGAGCTCGCGTAGCACGGGTCGGTTCGGGCGGCTGCACTCTCCGAACTTGGTCGCTGAACGGAATACGGCTTAGGATCGATGCTGCATGGACGTCTTTAGCCTTCGCGATCAGCTCGTGGCAGACTACCGCCACTACGCCGAGAGCTTCTTCAGCATCCGAGACGAGCAGGTTCGAGCGTTCGTTGAGACGCAGCTGGAGTCGGGGCTGTTGTGGCCAGACCCAATGCTGCAACTCAATCCCGCCTTCGAGCCGGGCGGCTACGTCGACGAACTCGCAGCAGACGGCACGCTTCATTCGCAGAGTGAGCGGATCTTCCGCGCTGGCAAGACAGCCCAGGATCCAGAGGGCTCTCGGCTTCTTCTGCATCGGCATCAGACCGATGCGATTCGCGTCGCGAGGTCGGGGCGACCCTACGTGCTTACGACCGGCACGGGATCCGGCAAGAGCCTTGCCTACATGGTCCCGATCGTGGATTCGATCCTTCGCGACGGCGCGCGAAACGGACGGATCAAGGCGATCGTCGTCTATCCCATGAACGCATTGGCAAACAGCCAGCTCGGCGAGCTCGACAAGTTCCTTCACTACGGCTTCCCCAGCGAACAAGAGCCCGTGACCTTCCGTCGCTACACAGGCCAAGAGAACGAGGAGGAGCGCACCGAGATCCTCGCGAACCCGCCCGACATCCTGCTGACGAACTACGTGATGCTGGAGTATCTGCTTACACGCCCATACGACCGAAAGCTGATCCAGTCCGCGAGGGGTCTGCGGTTTCTGGTCCTCGATGAGCTACACACCTATCGCGGGCGACAAGGAGCGGATGTAGCACTGCTCGTCCGCCGTGTCCGTGATGCCTGCCGCGCAGAGAAGTTGCAGGTCGTGGGGACCTCCGCCACATTGGCCGGCCCGGGCACGTTGGAGGAGCAGCGCAAGCAAGTCGCCGCCATAAGCTCGCGCCTCTTTGGCGTTACCGTCGGCGCGGACGCCGTAATTGGAGAGACCCTAACCGCCGCGACGCTTCCGTTCGACAGCACCGATCCGTCAGACGTCGCCGCGCTGAGGGATCGGACCGAGTCTGGCGAGTCCCCATCCGAGCACGGAGCATTCATCGCAGATCCGCTCTCGCGCTGGATCGAGCGGACCATCGGGATACACCCCGCCGCCGACGATCCCACCAGAAAGGTGCGATGCACACCACGAAGCCTGACCGGGGCGGCCGGGATCGCTGCTGAGCTCTCGGAGCTGACCGGGGTGGCCGAGGTGAAGTGCATCGACGCGCTCAAGGCAGCGTTGCTCGCCGGCTACGACTGCGTGGGTCCCACTGGTTTTCCCGTTTTTGCTTTCCGGCTGCACCAATTCCTCAGCGGTGGCAGCATGGTGTCCAGCTCTCTGGACACGGGAGAGCACCGGTACCTGTCCACGAGCGGCCAGCAATACGTACCCGGAGACCGGGATCGTGTGCTGCTTCCACTTGCTTTTTGTCGAGCATGTGGACAGGAGTACTTCAGCGTACGGGAGATCGCAGGCGCCGACGGAAGCTTGTTCGAACCGCGCGAAATCTCCGATCGCAGTCATGGCGCCGATGAGCACAATGGATACCTCTATATATCCGCCGACGAGCCGTGGGACCCCGATGCCGTGGGCGCACTTGACAAGCTGCCGCCTGACTGGCTCGAGCCCAACACCCGGCGCATCAAGCGCAGTCAAAGGGAGAATCTGCCTCGCTCACTGCACTTGGACGCGCGAGGACGTAGAGCCGCCGGTGGCTTCCAGGCTGCGTTCATCCCCGCCCCATTCCGGTTTTGCTTGCACTGCGGCGTGGCCTACGGCGCAACCCAACGTGCTGACTTCGGCAAGCTCGCGACCATAGGCGCCGGCGGCCGCAGCACGTCGACCACGATTCTTGGGCTGGCCGCGATTCGCACGCTGCGTAAGGAGAATTCGCTCGAGCCTCAGGCGCGCAAGCTACTGAGCTTCACCGACAACCGCCAAGATGCGTCGCTGCAAGCGGGTCACTTCAATGATTTCGTCGAGGTTGGGCTACTTCGCTCAGCGCTCTACCGCGCCGCGGTCAACGCAGGAGAGGACGGCCTGCGCTACGACGACCTCGGTGAGCGCGTCTGCAAGGCGCTCGCACTTCGCCCCGAGCTCTACGCCACCGATCCAGAGCTGAAGGGTGGCCCCAAGCGCGAGACCGACGCCGCCCTGCGCGAGGTCGTCGGCTACAGGCTCTACCGCGACCTGATGCGCGGCTGGCGACTGACCTCGCCAAATCTCGAGCAGACGGGGCTCCTCACAATCGAGTATGCCGACCTCGTTGACGCATGTGCTGACGAGGACATATGGACCGCTGATCTACCAGACTGGTTCATGCCCGAGGACGGCGACCACGCTCCACATGGCGCGCTCGTTACAGCGACTGCTGACCAACGCCTGGAGGTCGGCAAGACGCTGCTGGACTACCTGCGACGTGAACTCGCGATCAAGGCAGATCAACTTGACCCCGATCTGCAGGAGAAGATGGTGACTCGCTCAAACGCTCGACTGATCCCGCCCTGGGCAATCGATGAACAAGAGCGTCTTGTCTATGGGGCGATTGCCTTTCCTCGCCCCCGGTCTGGCGACGATAACCGGAGCGCCGTCTACCTCTCGCCGCGGGGCGGTTTTGGCTCCTATCTCCGCCGCCACGGCGCTTTCCCGCTGCACTCGACGCCAATCGATACCAGCGGCTCACAGCGCCTGATCGCGCAACTGCTGTCGGCCTTGCGTGTGTATGGCCTGGTCGAGATCGTCAGTCCGTCCGATAAGGATGGCTCGGCCCCCGGGTTCCAGGTGCCCGCAGCTCAGCTGCGGTGGACTGCAGCCGATGGCGAGACGCCCTTCCACGATCTGATCAGAATGCCCCAGGCGCCGGCCGATGGAGGGAAGACCAACGCCTTCTTTCAGGAGCTATACCGGGACATCGCATCAGAGGATCAGGGCATCGAAGCGCGTGAGCACACAGCCCAGGTGCCTGCCGAAGTCCGCGAGGAGCGCGAGGAGAGCTTCCGAGAGGGCCGACTGCCACTGTTGTTTTGCTCCCCCACGATGGAGTTGGGTGTCAACATCGCTTCGCTCAACGTCGTGAACATGCGAAACGTCCCCCCCACGCCTGCGAATTACGCACAGCGCTCCGGGCGTGCAGGGCGCAGCGGCCAGCCGGCACTCGTGTACACATTCTGTTCGAGCTGGAATAGCCACGACCAGTACTTCTTTCGTCGCCCCGAGCGTATGGTCTCCGGCCAGGTAGCACCACCACAGCTCGACCTAGGTAACGAAGACCTGGTCCGGGCACATATACACGCGATCTGGCTCGCTGAGACTGGGCTGTCGCTCAAGAACTCGTTGACCGAGCTGCTCGACGTGGCAGGCGACAGCCCATCGCTTGAACTTCTTCCTGCCGTGCGGGCGGACTTCGAAGCCGAGGGGGCTCGTAAGAGAGCTCGCGAACGCGCAGGTGCCGTGCTCGCGAGCACCGGCGAGGACATCGCCAGCGCTGACTGGTTCGATGACGGGTGGCTCGACCGCACTCTTGCCAACGCGCCGCTCGCGTTCGATCAGGCCTGCGAGCGCTGGCGTGCCTTGTACCGGGCAGCCTTGGGAGCCTCGAAGCTCAACAGCGCGATCGTCCAGGACGCCAGCCGGCCGCTGCGCGACAAGAACGAGGCGAAGCGGCTTCGACGGGAGGCCGAGTCGCAGCTCGAGCTTCTGGCAGCGACCAGCGGTCCTCGCTTTCAGTCGGACTTCTATAGCTACCGGTACTTCGCCAGCGAGGGATTTCTGCCGGGGTATAACTTCCCGCGCCTTCCGCTGTCTGCCTACATACCCGCTCGCAAAGGACGCTCGGGCGATGACGAGTACGTCTCGCGGGCGCGATTTCTTGCGATCAGTGAGTTCGGGCCACAGAGCATCGTCTACCACGAGGGCGCGCGCTACATCGTCAACAAGATCATCCTGCCGGTCGCCAGCACGCCCGACCAAGAGGGATTGCCGACCGAGCGCGCAAAGCTCTGCTCCAGCTGTGGCTACCTGCACGAGCTCGGGCCGGCCGGGGGCGCGGACATTTGCGAGCGCTGCGGCGCCGAACTCGATAGCTCGATGAGCTCGCTTCTACGCATGCAGAACGTCGCGACCAAGCGGCGCGATCGGATCTCCTCAGATGAGGAGGAGCGCCAACGCCAGGGCTTTGAAGTGCTCACGACCATGCGCTTCGCCGAGCACCACGGTGGTCGCGCGCAGCGCACAGGACAGGCCCGTGACGGAGACGCCGTGCTCGCGCAATTGGACTACGGCCAGGCGGCGACGATCTGGCGGGTCAACCTCGGATGGACGCGCCGGGCGAATCGAGACCAGCTCGGCTTCGTGCTGGACACGGAGCGCGGCTACTGGGCCCGCAACGACCAAGAGCAGGCCGACGATCCAGATGATCCGCTCAGCAAGGCCACACGACGTGTCGTCCCCTATGTCGAGGATCACCGCAACTGCCTGTTGATCGAGCCTGCTACCCCACTGGGGCTTGAAGCGATGGCGTCACTGCAGGCAGGTATCAAGCGGGGTGTCCAGGCGACCTTTCAGCTCGAGGATCAGGAGCTCGCCGCCGAGCCACTCCCGACGTCTGACAACAGGCGCGTGCTGCTGCTGTTCGAGTCTGCGGAGGGCGGCGCTGGAGTCCTCAGGCGCCTCCTTGATGACCCGACGGCACTCGCGAGAGTCGCACGAGAGACGCTCGAGATCTGTCACTTCGACCCAAAGACCGGCGAGGATCTTCACCGGGCGTCGCACGCGACCGAGGATTGCGACGCGGCTTGTTACGACTGCCTGTTCAGCTATTCCAACCAACGCGATCACCGACTGCTCGATCGGCAGCTAATCAGAGATCTCTTGCTCGAGCTCTCACGGACCACAGTGCACGCTGCGCCAGGTGCCCTCTCCCGCGAGGAGCATCTATCTCGCCTGCGGAAACTGTGCGACTCCCAGCTCGAGCAACAGTTCTTGAATCAGCTCACGGAGAAACAACTCCGGCTACCGAGCGAGGCACAGCTCCTCATCGAGGGAGCCGCCGCACGCCCGGATTTCGTGTACCGAGACCATCAGGTCGCCGTGTTCATCGACGGGCCACCGCACGACGACCGTGTCCAAGCCGAGCGTGATGCGGAGGCTACGGCGCGCCTCGAGGATCTCGGCTGGACGGTGGTTCGACTCCATCACTCCGAGGATTGGCCGGCGAAGCTCGCCGAGTTCCCCAGCGTGTTTGGGCGCGCTGCAGATCAGGCGCGCACGTGAGCGAGCGGTTCGCCGTCGGCTCGCTCGTTGCCGCGAGGGGGCGAGAATGGGTGGTGCTGCCGCAATCGGAAGAGGACATGCTCGTGCTACGCCCGCTCGGAGCCGGCGAGGATGAAACCGTTGGAATACTGCCCGAGCTCGAGGAGATCACGCCGGCCGTGTTTCCGGTGCCTGACCCGCAGCGGGTCGGCGATGCGCGCTCCGCTCGGTTGCTCCGCGATGCGCTACGCCTAGGGTTCCGCTCCTCAGCGGGTCCGTTTCGGAGTTTCGGACAGATCTCCGTAGAGCCGCGTCCCTACCAACTCGTACCGTTGTTGCTCGCACTGAAGCTCGAGCCCGTCAGGCTCTTGATCGCCGACGATGTGGGCATCGGGAAGACGATCGAGGCCGCTCTGATCGCGCGTGAGCTGCTTGACCGCGGCGAGGTTCAGCGACTCGCTGTGCTCTGCCCCCCGCACCTTGCCGAACAGTGGCAGCAGGAGCTTTCGTCCAAGTTCCACATCGACGCCGAGCTCGTCCTGCCGAGCACGACCAGACGCCTGGAGCGAGGCCTGGCGGCCAATGAGTCGCTGTTCGAACGCCACCAGTTCGTCGTTATCTCTACCGACTTCATCAAGACCGACGCTCGACGGGAGGACTTCGTACGCACGTGTCCAGAGCTCGTGCTCGTCAACGAGGCTCATACGTTCGCCTCGGGAGCAGCCGGACGAGGGCGCCACCAGCGCTATGAGCTACTACGCCGGCTGGCGGCTGACGAGCGCCGCCATCTCGTCCTCACGACTGCGACGCCCCACTCCGGTAAGGAGGACTCGTTCCGCTCGCTGCTGGCCCTGCTGGATCCGGTCTTGGCAGAGCTCCCCGAGGATCTCAGCGGGGGTGCACGGGAGACCGACCGACGGCTTCTGGCGCGGCACCTGATCCAGAGACGTCGCGGCGACATCCGCTCCTACCTGGGGACCGACACCCCTTTCCCGGAGCGGGTATCTAGCGAAGTGACCTACCAGCTATCGCTCGAGCAGCGCAAACTCTTCGATCGGGCGCTTGACTACTGTCGCGAGAGCGTGCTGAGCGGTGAGGGCGACAGGCGACGTCAACGTGTGCGCTGGTGGTCGGCGTTGGCTCTCCTCCGAGCGCTTGGATCGAGCCCCGCCGCGGCGGCGGCGACCTTGCGCAGTCGGACCGCAGCCGCCGGCGCCGCCACAACGGCCGAGGCCGACGACCTGGGCCGCCGCACGATCTTCGACCAGGCCGGCGACGAAGAATCCGAGACAGTCAACGTCACCCCCGGCGCGGACGACACGGGGGATGGCACCGCATCGGACGACGCGGGTCGTCGTCGGCGACTACTTGCACTCGCCAAAGAAGCGGACGAAATCGCGGGCGGAAACGACCCGAAGCTACAGGGCGCGATCAAACTAGTTTGCAAGCTCGTCGCCGACGGGCACAACCCGATCGTTTTCTGCCGCTTCATCGCGACAGCGGAATACGTAGCGCAGTACATGCGGGACAGCGTCGGGAAGGACACGGAGGTGATCGCCGTGACCGGAACGCTCGCCCCGGCGGACCGGGAGGAGCGCATCGTGCGGCTGTCAGGCCACGGGCGGCGTGTGTTGGTCGCCACCGACTGCCTCAGCGAGGGGATCAATCTTCAGAATGCCTTCGACGCCGTCGTCCACTACGACTTGGCCTGGAACCCGACACGCCACGAGCAGCGTGAGGGGCGCGTAGACCGTTACGGGCAAGCTCGACCGCAGGTGCGGGCCATAACGTACTTTGGCGCAAACAGCCCGATCGATGGGATCGTGCTTGAGGTGCTCCTGCGCAAGCACGAGACCATCCGACGATCGCTCGGCGTCTCGGTGCCAGTTCCGATGGAAACCGACGCTGTCAGCGAGGCGATCCTCGAGGGCCTGCTCACACGTGGCCTGCCAGACAAGAGTGTCTTCGAGCAGCTCTCGCTGATCGAGGATCTGTCGGCCCCGCAGAAGCTGGAGTTCCACGAGCGCTGGGACCAGGCGGTCGAGCGCGAGAAACGCTCACGTACCCTGTTCGCTCAGGCTTCGATCAGCGCCGATGAGGTCGCGCGCGAGTTCGATGCTGCCAAGGACGCAGTCGGTGATGACGAGAGCGTCTCGCTTTTCGTTGCGGACACTCTCCGTGCTCACGGCGCCGTAGTCACAGAGAGCGGGGCCGGGACCCTCAGCGCCGATCTCGCAGAGTGCCACGCCGCAGTCAAAGACGCCGTGGGTGTCGAACACCTCGTGGCTCGCTTCGAGATCGGGGCTCCCGAGGACGGCACCCTTCTATCGCGCACACATCCGATCGTCGAGGCGCTGGCCGCACTCACGCTCGACGAGGCCCTCGACCCGCCAGCCGACGCGCCCGCCAGCCGTTGCGGCGTCCTACGAACAAAGGCAGTCGATCGCCGGACGACCCTCCTGCTCGTGCGCCTCCGCTTTCACGTCAACGTGCGCCGAGGACGGGAGTCCCGTGTGCTCCTTGCCGAGGATGCCACGGTGCTCGCATTTCGCGGCTCTACGAGCGCACCCGACTGGCTCTCGCCCGACGAGGCCGAATCGCTCCTCGATGCTCCAGCCGAAGCCAACGTTCCGCCGGAGCTCGCAGTCCGCCAAGCGCAGACAGCAATCGAGGGACTCCCCGACCTGGCGACAGCCCTTGACCAGATCGCGGATGAGCACGCTACGGCCGTGGGCGACGCCCACAAGCGTGTCCGTGACGCCGCTCGCTCGAGAGGTGCTGTCACGGTCTCCGCACAGCACCCGGCGGATGTCCTCGGTGTCTACGTGATGCTCCCGATCTCACCAGACTGACGCTCTGGCGATGCAGACTCGGGCGCGTGAACTCTTTCAGTCGGTCCGCTCAGAAGGCGGCCTGCTCCCCCCTGACCTGCTGCGGCGGATCGCGGAGGGCGACGCCGCGATCCCGGGGCTCACCCCCGACAGCTATCACCTCGCAACCGGCGAGCGCCTCGGCGAGGCAGCCTCCCGCTCGTGGAACCGCCTCCTCGGCGCGTGGACCACTTTCGACGCGGCACGAGCCGAGTTGCCCCCCACTGATACCGGGAGCCAGCTCACGCGCGAGCGTTGGCTGCAGGTGCTCTTCGATGAGCTGAGCTACGGCCGACTGGTGAAACGCCCGGGCACGGAGATCGACGGCAAGAACTACCCCATCTTCACCGAGTGGGAGCACACACCGATCCACCTCGTCGGATGCAATGTCGCGATCGACCGCAGGAGCCCAGGCGTTGCCGGCGCAGCCGGGCAGAGTCCGCACAGCCTCGTGCAAGAGTTGCTGAACCGCTCGCCAGAGCGGCTGTGGGGAATCGTGAGCAATGGTCTAAGGCTCCGACTCCTGCGCGACAACGTCGCGCTCACGCGCCAAGCCTATGTCGAGTTCGACCTCGAGGCAATGATGAAGGGCGAGGCCTACTCCGACTTCCTCCTCCTCTGGCTCGTCTGCCACCAGTCGCGGGTCGAGGGCGAGCGTACCGAGGGGTGCTGGCTGGAGCGGTGGACCGAGGTCTCCTCAGATCAAGGAGCGCGGGCGCTCGACGCATTGCGGACAGGGGTCGAGGAGGCGATTGCCACTCTCGGGCGCGGCTTCCTCGCTCACCCCCAGAACCACGAGCTTCACGAGGCGCTGCGCTCGGGTGAGCTCGACGCACAGGACTATTACCGCCAGCTGCTGAGGCTCGTCTACCGTTTGCTCTTCCTCTTCGTGGCGGAGGACCGCGACGCCCTGCTTGATCCTGGCGCGAGCTCTGAGACGCGCGCGAGATACCTGGCCCACTACTCGACTCAGCGCCTGCGCCGCCTCGCAGACAGGCGCCGGGGCGGGAAACAGCACGATCTGTACTCATCCTTGAGCGTTGTCATGGACCGGCTCGCTAGCGCCGGGTGCGAGCCACTGGGACTGCCGGCGCTTGGAAGCTATCTGTGGTCCGCGGAGGCGCTAGGTCTGCTCGCGGGCGCCCGGCTCGCCAACGCAGACTTCCTCTCGGCTCTCAGATCACTCGCGTCGATCGAGGAGCAGAACGTGAGGCGTGCCGTGGACTTCCGCAACCTTGGCGCTGAGGAGCTCGGCTCCGTCTACGAGTCGCTACTCGAGCTACGGCCCGAGCTTCACCGTGAGACGGCCAGCTTCAGCCTGAAGTCAGCCACGGGTAGCGAGCGACGCACCACCGGAAGCTATTACACCCCGACTCCCCTGATCACCATCCTTCTAGACGAAGCCCTCGACCCGGTCCTCGACGCAGCGGAACGCTCCGACGACAAGGAGGCAGCGATTCTGGCTCTCAAGATCTGCGATCCGGCCTGCGGCTCAGGACACTTCCTAATCGCCGCCGCGAATCGGATCGCGAAACGGTTGGCTGGTGTCCGCTCCGGAGAAGCCGAGCCGGCGCCTGACGCCCTGCGGCACGCGCTCCGAGACGTGATCGGCCATTGCATCTACGGTGTCGACCAAAACCCGATGGCGGTCGAGCTGTGCCGCGTGGCGCTGTGGATGGAAGCGGTCGAGCCCGGCCGTCCACTGTCATTTCTCGATGCCCATGTGAAGTGTGGCAACGCGCTGATCGGTGCCTTGCCCGCCCTCGTCGAGCGCGGCATACCTGACGAGGTGTTCAGAGCAATCCGCGGCGACGACTTCCTGCAGCTCGAAGAGGAGGACAAGAGTTACCTTACGCAGCTACGCAAGCGGAATAAGTCCGAGCGGCGCGCCGGCATCGGCGCTACGAGCCTGTTTGATCCGGAAGCGCTCGGCTCAGACCTATCGGCGACGGCGGAACGAATCTCGGTAATCAGCGACGGAGACCTTGCTGGGATAAGGGCGAAGGAACAAGAGTACGCTGCGTTCCTGGGATCGGACCGGTATCGGCAGGCCAAGCTGGCCGCCGACGTTTGGTGCGCTGCAGCAGTCGCCGAAAAGCGCGCTGGTCAACCGCAGGTCACTCAGGCCACCCTTAACTCAGTGGTTCGGGGCGACAGCACACCGACGCCCGAGCTCCTGGCCACTGTCGAGGAGCTGCGCAACGAGTACGGATTCTTCCATTGGCATCTAGAGTTTCCTGAAGTGTTCGGGTCGATCGCCGAGTTCGAGGACACTACCCAGACCGCGGGCTTCGATCTCATTATCGGCAACCCGCCATGGGACACCCTTAGCCCAGACGCGAAGGAGTTCTTCGCATCTTACGATCCGCAGGTCCGGTTCGCCGACCGATCGGGTCAACGAATGATAATCGAGCGTCTCTTGACCGACGGGCGGCTCGCCGATATGTGGCGCACATCATGCAGGCGACTCTACGCTAGCGTTCACTTCTTCAAGAACTCAGGTCGCTACCGCATGTTTGCCCGCGGGAACCTCGGGAAGGGTGACTTTAACGTTTATCGGATGTTCGTTGAGAGCGCACTGACGCTCACGCGATCAGATGGTATTGCAGCGCAGGTCGTACCTGAGAATCTCTACAACGGCGGCAACGCCGCTGCGATCCGTCGGGCACTACTCGAGAATTTCGAGCTGCGTGCACTCTTGGCCTTCGAAAACACTAAGGAGGTCTGGTTCAAGGGAATCGACTCGCGCACTACCTTCTGCATCTACGTCGGCCTGAAGGGCGGAACGACAGACGTGGTCCCCGCTATGTTCAATATCCGATCACCCGACCATCTGCCACACGACTCAGACGAGCTACTCCGCATCCCTGTCTCTGTCATCAGGGAGTTCTCGCCGGACGCACTCGCGATCATGAGATTCGACACTCAGGCGGAAATCGAAACCGTCGCGAAACCCTACGCGCTCTGGCCCAAGTTCGGCGACGTCTCAGCGGGCGAGCCTTATCGAGATTACATGCGGGAGCTCGACATGGGTAACGACCGCGAGCGATTCTCTGAGGATCCGACTGCCCTTCCGCTCTACGAGGGAAGGATGGTCTGGCAATATGATCACCGCGCGAAGGGCTATCGCTCCGGCCGCGGACGAGCGTCTGTTTGGGAACCGCTTCCGTTCGGTCAAGCAGGGAAGTCGATTGAGCCTCAGTGGCGCGTATTGCCGGAGCAGATCCCAGCCAAGGCACGAGAGCGAGTCACTCGGTTCCGCATCGGCTTTTGCGACGTGGCGAGCCCAACCAACGAGCGCTCGCTCGTGGCATGCCTGGTGCCGCCCAACGTGATCTGCGGTCACAAGGTGCCGACGATCCTGTTCCCCGAAGGTTTCGAGTGGGCCTACATGTGTTGGCTCGCCGTCGCAAACTCGTTCTGCATGGATTTTGTAGTCCGCAAGAAGATCGCGCTCACGATGGCCTTGGGTCTCGTCAACAGTCTCCCTTTCCCCCGGACACCTGCTGAGCATCCGATCGCGCGAGCGCTCGTTCCCCTAGCGGCGCAGCTGACGTGCGTCGGCGAGGAGATGGTCGATTTCTGGACCCAGCTGGCGGCCGGCGGCTGGGTGGAGCACTGCAGAGAGGAAACTGGGCCGGGTGTGTTCATGGATAGTCGTCGCGCCGAGCTCAAAGCCAGGATTGACGCCATCGTTGCCGCTCAAGTCTTCGAACTTAGTCGTGCCGAGTTCGAGTTCGTGCTCGATACCTTCCTTACGGCACGTAAGTACGAGGAGGCCGATCTTGGCGAGTTTCGCTCCCGACGCCTGGCACTCGAGGCGTATGACTTGCTTGACAGCCGTCCGGCTGATCAACCTCAGGCGCCGCTCGCCGGGCAGACCTGATCCGCCGTCCCGGGACGTAGCAACTGAAGGCCCACGACGAGACCACGAGTCTCTGGAACCACAAGCCCGGGGGGCGGGGCTCTTGTCATGGGCGATACTGGCTCGAAAATCAGCCTGGGGGCCATCTCGGGCGCTATGTCCCATGTTCGCTCGGCTTAGATGCGCTCAGATGACATGAGATTTGCTCAAAACGGAACCACGGCAAGTCAACAGCATGTGCGCCATACCGTACCTTCAGGCAAAGCGACGACCGCTACTCTTGCCGCGCAGCCATCCGAGCCGTACCGCAGCGTCTGGATGCCCCGCCTCCTCAGCGCGTTGAAATGCATCTATTGCCTCGTTGAATCGACCGTCCGCAACCATCAAATTGCCGAGGCCCATCAGGGCGCCCGCTGCCGTGGCCGGGGTTCCTGATTGGACCGCTAGCTCGTACGCCCGGTGGGCGGAGCTACGGTCTCCCTGCGCAACAAGAACGTCACCGAGATTCGCGAGCGCGCTTGCGGCAAGGGGCGCATCCCCCAATTCCACGACTCGCTCAAAGACACTAGCCGCCTCCAACGAACGACCCTGCTCCGCGAGAACATTACCGAGGCCCACCATCGCGCCCACAGCCGTGGTCGGGTCCGCGGACTCGACCACCTGCTCAAGCAGGCGACGGGCGGCGCTTAGCTCGCCCTGCTGTGCAAGCATCTTCGCGAGATTCACCACAGCGATTGGCACTGTTCCGGGATCTGCCGATACGACCGCCCGCTCAAACAAGCTGCGCGCGGCATCCAAGTCTCCCCGCCGCGCGAGAAGATCACCCAGACCCATCATTGCGTTCGTCGCCGTCGCTGAGTCTGCAGACTCGATAGCCTGCTCGAACAGGCTACGCGCGGCGCTTAGCTCGCCCTGCTGCGCGAGGACATTGGCAAGATTAACCATCGCGCTCGTCGCTGTGGCCGGATCTGCTGATACGACCGCTCGCTCAAACACGCTACGTGCCGCGCCCAGATCTCCCTGCTGCACAAGAAGGCTGGCCAGATTCACCATCGCACTCGTCGCCGTTGACGAATCCGGAGAGTCAACCGCTCTCTCAAGAAGACTGCGTGCTGAACCCAAATCTCCTTGCTGGACGGCGACTCCCGCAAGACTCACCATCGCACCTGTAGCTGTAGCCGGGTCTGCCGACTCGATCGCCCGTTCATACGCTTGCCGTGCCCCGGCGAAGTCATCCTCCTCAGTGAGTATCCGCCCCAAGACGCTCGCCTCCTCTGGCGAATGATCCTCTACCAAGGCTGCGCGGACGAATGATGAGCGAAGCTGGACTTCTGATAGGTTCGCCCTTCGTAGATCTGTTCCAATCAGCCGCACGCCTGCGAGGCTAGCTTGACGCAGGTTGCAGTCGCTGAGGTCCGCACCCGTAAGATCAGCATCTGTGAAGTTGCTCTGACTGGCATTTGCTCCAGCGAGTCGAACCGACCGCATCGACGCCGCGACAAACCTGGACCCAACTAGATGAGACCCCCTCATCGACGCGCCCTCAAGATTTGCGCGCGACAGATCGGCGCCGTCAAGCCGCGAATCTGACAAGTCCGCTCCACGAAGGTCGGCGTCACGAAAGTTCACACCATCCGCTCGAACGCTGGCCAACGCAGCGTGACGTAGCGACGCTTCGCTGAAGTTCGCTCCCGTAAGCGTACATCCGCTTAGGTCGGCGCCATCAAGGTCTGCCCGTGCCAGATTGACGCCTGACAGATCACCACCGGCGAGGTTGAGGTCTCGAAGTGCAGCCTGGGATCCAATGTCGCCGTCGGTAAGCAGCCACTCCGAGTGGAGTTCCAGTTGATCATCGAGGGCTTTCTTGGACTCAGTGAGTTGCAACGTCAAGCGCGCTGAGCCGAGTGCCGTAATCGCGGCGAGCGAGCCAGCGACGATGGCGACTGTGGTTGACCCAGTCCCCGTTAGCAACACAGCCAGACCTGCGATCGCCAGGAGCGCAACTGGAACGCCATTTAGTATGAAGTCGTAGCGTTTCATGGTGCGAGAGCAAACACCAATCCAAGGAGTGCTCCAGCCAGCACATTTGGCACAAGAGTCGCCGCCACTAGACCGCCTAGCCATCCGTCTGTGCGACGGCGCTTACGCAGCGCGCGCCTGTCGAACCGCGCCAGCCATACGGCGACCAAGACGAGCGCCACGAGGGTAAGAGCTCCGGTTGCGACGGCGTTTGTTGATTGTAGATGCGCCGTCCGAACTGCAATGAGGCCCGGCAACGCCGCGATCGCGACACCACAAAGAGTGAGAGCAACAAAGCCATCTTCGCGCTTCCAGTTTTCACTGTCCGCCAGCCCCATGTACCGAACAACAAGCTCGAAGCAGATACTCACCGCCACCGGCGCCGCGCCACGAAACCATACGCTGCCGATGAGTTCGACGGCGAAGCTGTGCCCTGCCGGATCGGCGGCAGGAATTACGAACATCTCGCAGCCTCGAGCCGCCGCTTGACCAAGCCCTGAGCATCACTGATGCTGTGGACATCGAGAACAGGCGTCACGCGTTCGAGCGCACCCAGTGGGTACCACGAAACGTGCAGAGATCTCGCCTCTGCACCGCGAGAAACGAGTCCAACCCGAAATCTAAATCGTCGGCCGCCGCGGCACACAACTTCTGCCGAAGATTTGACTCAAGTCGGATGTAGACGCGAGGCTTGGTCATACGCCGGGAGTCAGCTTATCCGAACCAGTTACATGTATGGCGCTGCATCAGGATGCTCGGAAATGCAAACCCATCTCCACGTAGGGTCGTTCGAGGCAACGTTGGCTGTACGCGCCCATGCACGGACACCGGGCACGACCAGCCACGAACTAGGACAGCGCGGCGGCCAACTCGCCGGCCTCCACTCGAACGGAGTGCGGCAGCGTGATCGTCAGGTACCCGTCATGCTCGACAATCCGTCGCGCGTTGATGATCGTCACACTGATCACCTCGCCCTGGTCGTCGTAGCGCACGCCATGGCCCTCCGGCGTGAGCGCCGCATCCGAGGCATGATTGGTGTCTCCGCGTCCTAGGTAGAGCACGTCGCCCTCGGCGTCGTAATGGCCGCGGTCGAATATGAGGTCATCGATCTTGACGTTCATGATGTCCATCCGTCCGGGGAGCGCCCGTGTCGATAGCCGAATGCCGTCACGACCCGTGCTGGCTCCTCTGCAGAGTCTACGACGACCATTAGCCAGCTGGTAGGTCCGGCTTCGCGCTTGAAGAACCGCTCTCGATCGCGCCACCGCTCCGGTTCGCGGTGGTCGGGCAACTCAAGCGTTTCAAGCACAGCCTTCAAATGCGGCTTAAGCTCCGCATGGCCCTCGTGCGGGTCCAAGATGTGCAGCAGCCACGTGTCCTCGAAGAGCACCACTCGCAAGCCGTCGGGTGTACGCGTCTCAGCGAGGACTGGGCGCTCGCTCATCTGCGCACGCCCGTTTCAATGTCACCGCGACGCGATCCAGACTCCTTGCAGTATGGGTCTCCAAACATGGCTGGCGAGGCTACCTGCGCCTTCGGACCCCGAACGCCGGGTCAACCATCTCGACCTCTCGCTCGTTCGGCGCATAGTCCGCGTAGCGCTGTGTCGTCGCCAAGTCCCGATGGCCCATCCACTCCTGCAGCGTGCGCATCGGCGCCCCCGCCGCCGCCATCGCGGTTCCGAAGGTGTGCCGCAGATCGTGGAAGCGATGACCGGGCTCGACGCCCGCGGCCTTCAGCGCCCGCCCGTAGCGACGCATCAGCGCTCCGCGACGGAGCACCTCACCAGACGCGGGCTCGGCGAACACGAGATCGTTGGGCCTCCCCCATCGGGTCACCAACCGCCAGCCGTCTAGCTCGCTCGCGACCCGGCGGCTCAGCGGGACGCTGCGTTCTGAGCGGCGACTCTTCGGCGTGTCGAACTCACCGAGTACATGGCTACGGCGGACACAGACCCGCGGCGCCTCACGGTCGGGGCTGAGCGCAGCGCCATAGTCGGCTAGCCGTGTGCCGAGCTTGCGCAGGCGCCGTTTGGCACTATCGCCCTTCAGCTGGGCTGAGAGCTCGTCGAAGAAGCGCGTTACGAGCTGGTCGGCATCGGAGAATAGCCACGGCTCAAACCACACGACAATTGCCTCAGACCCAGTGACTCCTCCAGCAGATTCAGGACGGAGGTCTTGCCCGAACCCCACGGCCCCGTCAAGCCGATGACGAACCCCTCGTCGAGCGGGGCGTCGCGGACCCAGTCAGCCAGTCGCGCTACGAGCGGCCGACGCCCAAGGAGGTCCTGCTCGTTGGCGAGGATGGGACGATCGGGATCGAGTGGCACATGTGGATGGTGCCAGGCGCTCGCCAGCGTGACGAGGCCGAGCTGACGTTGGGCCGGATCACGCTGCCGGCGGCCAGTGCTCGCGGATGTGCTTGTTGAAGTGCCGGATCTCGTTGTGGTACTCGAAGTTCATCCAGGCGCTGGCGATCTCATAGGCGACGAGGAGGCGCGCACCTGGCAGCGGGCGGTTGGTCCGCGCGTGCCAGGCCATCGACCAAAGCAGCGGCCCGCCCACGGCCGCTTTCGCCAAGAAGACGCCTCTGGTCTGGTGGCTCTCCGTCTCCCAGCCAGTGGCGCACCAACGCGCCACGTGCTCGCAGTTGAAGCCGATCAGGCTGTAGCTCCGGATCGGCGGGCACTCTCGGAGCCACATTGCCCTCCGCACGGCCATCGCGGGATCGCGGTCGAGGTATGGGACGACCTCGACCGCCCCGCGTTTCGCGAACGCCTCCAGCGGCGCGATCCCGATGAACGCGCCGGGCTTGTCGAAGATCCCGCCGCCGAACTGGACTACCTGGCTGTCGCCGACGTAGATGCCGTGGTGGAAGTAGCCCAGCGGGCGGCGGACTCGGAGGTGATCGCCAGGCGCGAAGGCCACGAGTCGAGGATGGCATGGCGCTCATAGGTGTCGCTTGCCTGCGGAGCGGAAGCCTTCAGGTTGCGGCTAGCGACAATTCTAAGCCTTCTTGCACTTAGACGTACTTTGTCCTACTATTAGCGGCGTTTGATGCGACATTACTACGAAGGGGCCCGCAATGCAATACGTACTTATGGCGATCCCAGCGCAGTTCGTGCCAGAAGTCGCCGCGCTGATCGCGGCGTTCGATGTGTCGTCGCCTGTCTTGCTGCCAGAGGCGAGTAGTGACGACGGGCCGATGATCAACGGCTGGACGGAGGACCTTGTTCGACAGGCCTTCAGGGAAAGTGCCGATCCGATGCGGAACGTTCTCTTGTTCCTCGCCCACCACGGCGGTGAGGAGGTCACGGCGGTCGAAATCGCCGACGCCATCGATGCGAAACGGGGCTGGAACACGGTGGCCGGCATGCTCGGCGCTTTTGGGCGTCGTAGCGTCAACCGCTACAAGCGGTCCCAACCCATGTGGGAATCCCGCGAAGGCGTTGAGCGCACGCTCTACAGGATGCCCGTTGCCGTAGCCACTGTAATCAAGGCAGCCGCGGCCAAGCAGTGACAGGGGATGTCCGCGTCTCACCCAAACGAAGGCCCTTCTCAGGCCCTAGTCGCTTGGCGGCGCTTCGTGATCGAGACGATGCTCTGCTTCGAGCTGCTCGCCGTGATCGCCGTCGTCGGCTTCGGGATGTCCCATGACTTGTTCGCAGGCGCAGCCATCGCAGTGCTCGCAACCGGCGTACTGCGAATCCTCTGGCGTCGAGACTAGGGCCTCGGTTCTTTCATGACTGACGCGAGGACGCCCACCCGTTCGGGCAAGCCGCGCCCCCGAGCACAATCGCTCCTGCGCCGGGCGCCGGCGCCTGAGGTTAAGCGTCGCGGAGCGCCCGACGCGATAAACGGACCCATATTGGAACTCCGGAGAACTCTCAGAGCTCCAAAACCCCAGGCTTTGCAGGCACTTCGCGAATGGGCGATACTGGTTGGGAGGGTGCGAAAGTTGGCTTGCTAGAGCCGATCGCGGGACAGCCTGCGAACGCTCGCGGACGTAAGCGACACGCCATTCCGGGCATAAGAGCGCATTGCTCCGCTCGGCCCACGTTTGGCACTGAGGCGTCTGGTGGGTCCGCATCCACGCCTACAATCATCCAAATGTTGTCTGTTGCCGAGGCCGCCGAGAAGATCGGCAGGAACCCTGAAACGGTCCGCCGCTGGATTCGATCCGGTCGTTTGCCGGCACGACGTGTCGGCCGGCATCACGAGATCCAAGCGGGCGATCTCCGTCGGATCGAAGACGAGCTGTTCCCGATGGCCGAGCTGCCCGACGAGTGGAAGGTCGGCGATGATGGCTCGCCAGCACCGAACTGGGTAGCCGCGCTGCATCGCTCTCGTAGCGGCCACTGACACCGATGCTCGTAGTCAACGCGTCGGTGGCCGTGGCAGCCTGCCACTCACCCGTGGGCTTTGCGCGACTGCGCGGGAACGAGCTGGTCGCGCCTCAGCTCATGCTTGTCGAGGCGAGCTCGGTATTGCATGAGATGGCCTGGCGCAAAGAGATCTCCGCGGAGCGCTCCAGGATGATGCTCGACCGCCTACTCGAAGCACCCGTTGAGGTCCGGACGCCCGGCGGTCTGATCGAGGCCGCCTGGTACGTCGCGGATGAGCTCGGCTGGGCAAAGACCTACGACGCGCAATACGTGGCTCTCGCGCAAATACTCGCGTGCAAGCTGGTGAGCGTTGACGAGCGCCTCCTCCGCGGAGTCGCGCGTCTCAACATCGCCGTTCGGCCACGCGATCTATAGCCGCACCCCGCAGGCAACTGTCATGGGCGATACTGGGCTCGAACCAGTGACCTCCGCCTTGTCGAGGCCAAACAGGCGAGGTAAGCGGGGGTACGGAGGGGCTGAAAAGGGCACGAATGTTCAACAAACTCGGGGGATTGCCGCTCCCTGCGATGACCGGCTGTGCTGTCCGTGTCCCACCGAGATGTTCGCCAGGTGTTCGCCAGACGTTCGCCAGCCGGGACTATGGATACGGACGTACCGCGGATGTCAACAAGGCCGGGATCCAACGTATCGAGCCTTCAAGCGCCGACGACTCGACCGTTCGGCGGAGCACCCTGGATCGAACCGGTGACTTCCTGCTTACAAATTCAGGCCGCTGGCCCTGCGGCGAAGATCGACGCAGATGCGCGTGAATTATCGGCGATTATCGGCTAGATGGGTTGGCGAGGGCGCACAAAGAGGAGGCCGGCGTCGTATGCCCGCTTCGCGCCGAAAGCAGGCGCTAATCGCCTCCCAACGAGACGCCCGAGCTTCGTCCCAGGCAGGAGCGGGTTGGGTGTCAGACAGAGGCACACGCCCGCCTGCCAGGCCAGCGAGAGCGCTCGCCGCGCCGGAGAGCCGGTCCTCGGGCGTCGCAGACTCGGCCGATGTCCGTCGATGTCTCGCTGTTCGCTCATCAAGGATGCCACGACTTGGCGGGCCTGGCTACCTAAGTTAGGAACCCATCTCCACGGCGACCAGCCAGCCCAGTCGTGCTGCCGAGAGACACACTCTTGATCCCTCTGCAGGCATTTCAGTCGCTTGAAGCACGCTGTAGAGCACCCTGTAGATTGGTGTCACGGCGAAGTCGTCGTCGCGCGCGCTCACCGCCGCGAAGAACTCGATGCCGTCAGGCGACCCCGGGAGAATTCGCTTTCGGGGGTGCCAGATGTCTAGCTCAAGCGACAGGCAACCAAGGACGAGAGCGAGTCCAGCAAACTGCGCAGCGATGGCGAGGAGCACATCACGGGCAGCGTCCAACTCTGGTGGGATCGCCCCGGCGACGGTTTGTGCGCTTAGGTGTGCTGCAAACATGACCCACTCCGGCATGTCTGCAAACTGCAGTACCGGCAGAACGACATCGACTATGAGGCCCTCATCTGGATCAACGCTTGCGTCGGGGGATAGGCTCCGCAGCGTTCGTATGATCAGCGGCTTTGCCGACTCTAGCTCCGCCAGAGCAGGAAACGTGTTCTGTCAACCGTCGGCGGTGTAAGTCCGCTCGACCCATTCAAGATGCTCAATGCGCAGATTCTGTAGTCGGCTCTCCGGCCATCCGATCGGATCACGATCAATCACAGCGTGGCAGCTTGGACACAGGAGCAAGTGATTGCTCAAAGCACCCCGCGCGCGCACACTCTGTCCTGGGTCCGCGCGAGGTCCGCGATCACTTAGCGCGGTGATGTGGGCGCGCTCCCCAAGGTTGATGGCCTCACCCGTCACCTCTGACTCGTGGACGACCCGCTCTTTGCACCGCGCACACCTCCCAGCGCTCAGGCCGTACAAGACCAGCGACTCTACTGGGGTGAGCTTTCCGCCAGCCTTGCTAGCTACCGATAGCTTGTGTGGGGATGAGATTTGGCGACTCCAAGATCCAGGTCGAGAAGCCACGATACAAGGCTCGTCTCAATCGAAGGTGAGTGAGATGCAGGCAACGTCAATCCGAGCGCGTCTCGTCCAAGGCGATACTCTGCGAGGACCGCCACCTTTGCTCCGGACGAGGCGCGACAGCGCGGGTCTCTCAAGCTCAGACTGCCGCATCCGCCTACGTAAGCGAGCTGCTTACACCTACGCTGGGACGACCGCTGGTCGTCCATACCGGTCGCCTTGCGAGGCCTTGCGGAGGGCACCTCCCTTCAGGCGAAAGTAACAGCGTGCGGAGTATCGAGGGCGAGGATGTGGTCGCCCGATGCGACCACCTCTAAATCTCCTCAAGCAGTGCACGGCACCAGCCCGTATGCGCCGCGGTCCTGGCCGCCGCCGCGCCGCCCCATTTCGCCCCTGCCGGTACGCTTACGGGGCCGAGTCGTGATTCCGAAAGACGAAACAGTTAGGTTTGCCACGTGGAAGCGCTGCTGATCATCCTCGTCGTCTTCGCGTTCTTGCTGGTCGTGTTCTTTGTGCTCGCCTTCCGCTTTCCCGAGGATCTGAAGCTGATGCTCAGGCGGATGACTTTGGTGGAAGTGGGCAAGAACGGGTTCAAGATCGGACTTGTGGCCGAGGCGGTTAGGGAGAAGGAGCACCGGAAACCCAAGAAGGCCGAGCTGGAGCCTCTCGTGGTGAACATCCCAGAGGGCAAGCTCGTTCTGTGGGTCGATGACTGTCCAGCCAACAACCGGGCGGAGATCCAAGCGCTGCGTAGTCTTGGCGTTGCGGTTGACACAGCCACTACTAACACCGAGGGCCTCGCGTACGCGAAGTCCCGTACTTATGACGTGGTGATTAGCGACATCAGGCGTTCCGCTCACGAGTTAACTAACGCCGGTCTCGAGCTTCCCGAAGTACTACACCAGGCTCATGTCAACGCGCCAATCGTGTTCTATGTGGGTGAAGCCGTCGGGACCACCACAGCCGACGGCGATCCAGTGTTTGATACGCCGACGCAGTTGTTGGGCTGGATCAGCGAGCACCTCCGGGGAGCGGCCGAATGATCGTGCAATGGTGCTGTCGTGGCATCGGCGACCTGACGCCCGCTGACGTCGAGGGCATCCTCGGCAACCAAGTAGGTCTCGTGTGCCCGTACTGGCCCCGAGACCGCGCGCTGCCTTACGACATCGCTCTTAGTCGGCTATCAGAGGGCTATCTCGACCTTCATGTCAACGACTACGACGGGATCGATTCGTTGACGGGAAAGCGAGTGCGTGATATCTCACCGTTTATCTCGCTTTCGGCCGGCTGCGTGGATCGGCGTACGCTTATGCGTACCAACGTGATCCACCCGGCGCGCCGCACCGCACTCGAGTTTGCCACCGAAGACGGCACGCGGCCCGGGTGGCTATTCACATGCTGGGTCCTAGTCGGCGTCAATCGCGCGGTCGGCATCGAGGCGGTCGCCGAGGAGGTCCGAGAGCTGAACCATGCGCGTCGCTACTCCTCGTACCTCACCGAGGGGGAGATCACTGCGAAGATCAACGTGCCGTCGCGGCAAATCTTGTGCGCCGAGTACTGGATACCCACTGAAAGGACTCTCGTTCGCCGCGGTCTGTGCATGAATAACGGGTTCGTGCACCCTGCGGCAGTGCGCAACGAACGGCAGATGCTCTGATGCTCGCCGATGCGCTCTGGGCCGCGCTGCGGCTTGAGCCGGCGACCCTTGAGCGTCGCGGTGCGTTCTTCGTCAAGTACCGGGAATCTCTCACGCAGTCGCCGGACCCTGCGGTTGATGACCTTATTCGACGAGCAGAAGTCGGGGACGTACCCGAAGAACCCTTGACTTGGCTTGAGGATTTTGAGGCGAAGGCCGAGGATCTCGAGAGCCAAGAGGGACGCGATCTGCACGGCTTCGAGCGCGCTATTGAGGCTGATGCGCTGCGCGAGGCGGCGCTCGCCACGCTCACGATCAACGTCCAAGAGGGCGTGAACCTTCTGGGACAGTCAGGCGACGCGTACCGGCGAGCGGACATTCCGTATGGCATGTTTCTGCTGGCACTCACAGATCCGAACTCGCGGGCGCCTACGCAAGCTGCGCTGACGCTGGTGCGCGCATGGCCCGGGGTCCCCGACGGCGAGCGGATGTTGCACCCCGATCAGCCCGAGCAAGAGCGACCAGAGGACCGCCCGCCGCCGCGACTCGACACCGTCGCTACCGCAGCACGTGATCCCGCCCAGCAGTTGTATCTCGCCCTTGCGACCAGACAAGACCCGCATCTGGACCGTGAGTACCAGCTGCTCTTCGACCGGTTCGGCGAGCAGCCGGAGGCGCGGTCATCAGTAGCGATCGGCTCGACCGGCCTTCCGCTCAGCGACTGGTGGGGTCTAGTGTTGGAGCTGGCGTCGCTGGCGGATGCAAATCGGCACACACGCGACAACGTGCGCGCACGGTTGCGGTACTTCGCGACCGAGCACGGACGCCAGTTGGAGCGCGCGCAAAGGACAGCCCAGTGGTCCAGCGGACGCGCCCCCGTGGACATCGTCGATCTTGATATCGCTGGCGCAACATGCCTTGTCGCCCGGCGGATGCGCTTCGCGGGGCTGACGCCCTTGACCCAAGACGACTTCGCCGACTTGGGGGCGCTCGCCATGGTGTCACTGTCAGTCGGAATTGAGATGGCGCGAGAGGATGACGAGCCGTTGGACGAGCCCTACAATTCTCCCCAAGACAGCCCATTGGGTGCTTGACAACACGACCGACCGTTAGGTTTGGCGCCCTATCGCATAATCGCTGTTGAGTCATCAGAATTCCTACCGGCGAAGCCTTCGTCAATCTGCGCCACTTCGCTGCTGCTTTCGCGTGGATATGAACGCGTCGATGGACGCCGCTCGCACTCCTGTTCCGGACGAGAACCGGGTCTGGCGACCGATGGGGTGAGGATTTCCGCAACGCCCGGGTCAAAGCAGGCGTGAGCCGATCCTCAGTCGGCGCACTCGGAAGTCGTCCAGAGCAGGCACGGCGAGCTCGACTAGCGCGACGCCTGCTCTCAGTGGAAAGCGGCATTCTCGACCGTGCTCACGCGCTGATCGAGGACTTCGTGCGGCTCTGGAACGCCGAGCCCAACCCTGCCAAGCGGCGCAAGCTGCGGGCCGCCATCTTTCGAGGAGGCCTGGCAGGAGGACAGTACGATCGTCCCCGTCAAACCACACGGCGCGTTCGCTCGCTACTTCGGCGCCGCGGCCGAGGCCCGCGACGGCGAGAAGACCCAAAAGCCACCCCGGAAAGCGGGACAAAGGCGGGAGCGACGGGAGTCGAACCTATGTTTGTCACCGTCCATGGAGATCCGAGCGAGGGAGCGCTCCGCGCCCGGTCAGCGGCGCACCTGCCCGCGGTGCAAGGCAGAAGCTAGAGGTATTGTGACCGCGTCAGAAACGCGAGCAGGAATGTCGCCGGCCGCCGTCGCCTGCCCCGGTGATTTGCAGCTATGCCCATGAACAGTGACATTGGGCAGTGCCGCTGACACTCAGATCATGGTCCCGATGGTAAGGGCCGCTTTGTTTATTCCAGCCTGCGCGCAGAATCTGGTGCAGTTGCGCTATGCCGAACAACACCGCAGTAGTCCTCAGCGACATTCACATCGGCAACGGTGCTCCTACTACGTGGTACCAGGAAGCGGTGCACGAGCCCTATTTGATCAAGGCGCTCGAATGGATCGAGCAGCGAGGCGACGTGCAGGAGCTGATCCTGCTCGGCGACCTGTTCGACATCTGGACCTACCCCCCGTCCGTGCGGCCACCGACGGTAGCTCAAATCATCGCCGCCAACCCCAAAGCGCTCGGTCCCGGCGGCGCGCTGGCACGCGCGATCGCAAAGGTGCCACGAGCGACCTTCCTGTTGGGAAACCACGACTGCACGCTGACGCAAGCGGACATCGCCACGCTACAGGCGGCGGTGGGGCCGATCAAGCTGGTCGAACCCGTGTACGTGCGCGCCGGCTCCACCGGAGCCAAGACGGTCTTCAGCCATGGCCATCTGTGGACCATGTTCAACGCGCCCGACGAAAGCACGCCGTTCAAACCGATGCCCGTCGGTCATTTCGTCACACGTGCCTTCGCATACAAGATGGCGAAAACGCTCAAACCCGGGCAAACGGTCGCCGACCTTCCGAACATGGGGGCGCCAGATGGGCTCGAGCTGTGGCCGTTCCTGAAATCACTCAACCCGACCCAGCAGCCCGACATCGCGGACATGTTGCTCGACTACGTGTGCACGGTCGCGGAAATGCCCGAGTCGCTGGCGATCGTGCTCCCCAACGGCGTCACCACGACGGTCAACGACGCCAAGCGGATCTACGCCGACCTCTTCACCCGCTGGGCCGCCCGCGAAGGCGAAGGCGTGTTGAACGCCGCCCGCGCCGCAATGGCCGACGGCTCGGGCGACTACTTGGCCTGGTTTGCACAGCGGCTCGGGATCCAGAACGGCGCAGACCTCGTGGTCATGGGCCATACGCATACGCCGGTCGGCGGCCTGACAGTCTCTCCGATCAACTACTTCAACAGCGGTTTCGAGTGTGCGTCGATCCCCGACACGCCGCCGAAGGAGTTCACCTTCACCGTCGTCGATCTCGACACTGCCTCAGCCGAGATCTTCCAGGTCACAAAGGGGGCCTCGGGCTACCAGATCAGCGAGTCGCCCGCTGGCCCGCTCAGTTCGGCGATCCTGCCGCCCGCGCTTGACTTCTCCTGCTACATCCGCATCACCAACCAGACCTCGCAGCCGCTGACACGCACAGCGCTCGCCAGCAAGCAGGGCGCCTGGGTGGTGCCGCCGCCGGCGAGCATCGCGCCGGGAGCACACGGCGATGGCTGGCTCCAAGACAACGTGGGGAAACACGGCAGCGAAGGCGGCGTGAGCTACTCGCAGGCTGGCCACGAACTCCCCTTCGGCTTCAGCTGTCCGACCGGCTTCTATCCCAACACCGCATCCGGGCCGGGCAACAACTTCATCGCGCGCTCGGGCTCCGGTGATTGGCAGCCGCGCGGCAAGGTGCCGGCCGCCGGGCATCCACTCCAGGTGCGTTTCACGGTCGCCGGGTCATGACCAACTGGACCCCACAATCACCGCTCGCGCAGGTCGTGTACGCGGCTGGGTTCACCTACGAACCAAGCCAGAACATCATCCTCTCGCGGATGGACGCGCTGCAACGCCATTTCGGCTACGCCTACGGTTACGACGCCGCGGCGCTAGCGATGAGCGCGGTGATCGACTGCGAGCCCATCTTCTTCGACTACGCAGGCAAGCACTGGATGATCGAGCTATGGAAGGGCCAGTACGGGCTGGAGACCGGCTGCGAGATCGGCGTCTACACCCGCGCGATCGGCTCGCAAAACCCGGTGCTCGCACTTCTGGACGCCACCGTCGGCAAACGCTATGAGGACAGCACGCCGTCTCACAACCTGTTCTACGAATGCGCGAGCGACGAAGACCGGCTGGAAATGTCGCTGACTCTGCGCCGCAACGATGCACCCCTGTTCACCCGCGGCCCAGAAAAGCACTGGTGGCTAACCGGCTTCGTGTGGGGTGTGCTCTCCGAACCTAGTGCGCTGTCCGTCAACCTCAGCATCACGCTCAAGGACGAAGCGATGCGCGATGCTTTCCTCGCGGCCATCCACGACCGGCCTTACCCGCATCTCGTGGTCAAAGGCAACACGGTCAGCTTCACCTTCGAAAAAACCTTCGCACCGCAGCCACCGGTCAACCCTGCGGTCGTCAAGCTGGTGATGGCCAACAACGCCCTGATCGTCAACACCTACAACAGCTTTGGGTTCACAACGAACGACCCAAACAAGGTGCAGGCCCCATTCCTGCCCACGGCCGGACTCGGCCTGCTGCGCCTGAGCGACGTGTACGGGCGCGCCGTCTCAGAGCTGGCGGTCAACGCCGGCCAGGGCCTGGAAGCGGTGGTGAACGCGCTGACCGCCGCCTTCGGGGTGCCGGGCGAGAGCGTCCAGGAGTGGCTCAGCGGCGTCATGACGGAATTCGCGGTCTGGGTCAACGCCTTCGAGCAGTACCTGCATCTGCCGCTGGACTTTTCCTGCTACGTCGAGATCGACAACAGGAACGGCACGTCAGATCTGGTCCTGAAGTCCGCATCGGCGAGCCAGGGCAGCTATGTGGTGCGCCCACCGAACTGGATCCCCCGCGGTGCAATCGGCCGTTTCGTGCTGCAGGACCCGAAGCCGAGCATTCACGGATCCGAAGGGTCTGTGGAATATTCCTACTGCGACGCAAAGCTTATTGCGAAGACGGTCAAGCTCACCTACGAGTGCCCGACCGGCTTCTATTCCAACAAAGCTTCGGTGAACCAGGCCGAATGGCAGCTCTTCGCGAAGTCCGGGAGCGCGCAGTCGCCCTGGCAGAGCTCGGTGCCGTCCGCAGGCCATCCCCTGTACGTAGCGATCGTCGCCCAGCACGGGCAGCCGGCCTAGACGTCCCAGCGCGCGAGCCTCAGGGCCGTGTCGGTGGTGATGCGCCGCTTGCCGTGGACGATCTGGTTGATTCGTCGCGGGGGAACGCTGATTGCCACGGCTAGGCGGTGCTGCGCGATCCCGAGCGTCTGCAGTACTCCAGTGTCAGCACTGGAGACATCGACGCGGCATTTAGTAACGGATCAGTGGATCCCTTCGGGCGGGTTCGCAGACCGCTTACGAAGCCGCATCTCCCCGCACGTTCTACTCAGGCCAATCCCAGTCGTCGGGGATGTCAACGCCGCCTTCGTGCAGCCTGAATCCCTCGTAAGCGTGGTGCTCATACTGTCTATTAGTGACGGCGTTCTCGAGCCTGAGCGAGTCGAGCTTCGCCCTGATTTCTTCGCGCTCGAGACGGATACGCCCAGGCGCGTTCCAAGCTTGCTCAATCGCCTTCACGAATCGTAGGAACGCAAGTCCGCCGCCAGCGGCGACCGCGACGCCGGGGATGACAAGGACTATCTCCAGAGGAGATGCCATCACAGCCGCTTCGACAAGCAGTTGGTCCTCCTTGGGCAATGGCGGAACCGGGATCCGCGTCGGCCACAGCGCAAGATCCGGAGATACTCGGTCGTCCGCAGCCAGATGTCGTCCGAATGCGGCCCAGCGCCTCGCGACCGCCCGGCGGGATCGCCAGCCGACCCCGGTTTCCCTGCCGCGATGCCGCGCCGTAGGGCCAACTGCTTCTGCATAAAGCAGGTTCAAGGCGTAGAACAATTCGCTGAAACCGGCGACCGTTGGATCGTGCCGTTGCCGAGCTGGTTCGGTAGGAGAGTCTGCCCACTCGAACGTCAGGCGGAGCTTCAGCTCGTTGGGTTGGGGGTTACTGGGCATTTTTGAACCTTACGCGCGCGGCACGGGCATCGCGGCAAACCGTCGCCACGCCTTGCTCCTACCACGAGCACATCGCCAACGGTGGATCGATTGGTCCCTCTGCCAGCTTGGGTACATGTCTCCTCACGACGGACCTGAGAGCTCTCCGGCGCCGGGGCAGTTGCGACTGTCGGCAGCGCCGGTGCCCAAGATGCTCGGCATGTACCAACTGGACAAGCGTCGACGTGTCGAGTCCGAGCGACGCCGTGAGCAGCGTTCGCTTGTGAACGGCGGATCGGCTACCGCTTTGGGCAGGGCACCCTCGCGGCGACCGTGGCACGTTCGCCGTTTTGGAAGGTCAACTCGGACGCGACGGAATAGCCGGGCCTTGGGCATCTTTTCGGGAGGTTGATGTACGAGACAATCCTGCCACCCTTTTTCTTGTGCGTCGCGCCGAGCTTGAGCGAGACCTCCCTAAGGGAGGCATCTGGAGCGCCAGGTACCGTCTCGATCGGTGTGAGAGCGGTCGTCAGCGTTGGCCCAAAGGAAGGATCCTGGCGCTCAAAGTGGCCCGTGGCAAGTATCAGTCTGAGCTCAAGCGGGCTGCTCCCCACGGTCCAGAACTCCAGGCCGCCGCCCGGTGCGAAGAACGCTTGGAGTGTTGCGGCCTCTGGAATGAGGTTGGCACCGAGCGCCGTGGCCCATTCTACGGAGCTCACGCCGCCGGCACGTGACTTCCTCGGGCAAGCGTGGGGCCCGCGCTTGGTCACGGGGCACACAGCGAAACCGCGAGAATGAAGCACCGTACCCAGCGGGAGCGAAAGGCTGACGCCCTCGAGCGGTGAAGGCAGGAGACCACCGACTTCGGTACCTCTGATCGTGTAGCTCGCTTCTACGGCTGCGCCGATCCTGGAGCCCTTCGCATGAGAAGCTCTCGGCAGGTACACGGCCTTCGCCCTCATGGTCACGATGGGCCGTGCAATCGCCACTGACGGCGCGATCGAGATCGCGAGAACGCCACCCACGAGCACGCCCCAGCCGCGGCACAGGCTCGCGCGCATCAGCGGCTCTCCCCTACGCGGCCTGTTGCGCCCGGGGACCGGAGCAGCGCGCGCTCGGGATCCAGGCGGCCCCAGGCGTGCCAGGCCCAGTCCTTGCGGCGTCAGAGCTCGAGGACCCATGTCAAACCGACGGTCCTTCAGGGACGCACCGGCAGGCGGCAACCTGCTGAACCGGCGGATCACCCGGGCAAGGGACCGTTGAGGATGCACTTGGCCACGACCGCTCCCGCTGCGGCGACCTGAATCGGAGGCCCACCGCCGCCGGATCGATCATCTCGCGTCGAACGCGGTGACGTTCCCGATCGTGTCCGCGGCGAGGCATAGGGATGTCGACGCACAGGAGACACTTGTCAGTTTGTCTTCAAGCTGATGCTCTCTGACCCAGGTTTCGCCTTTGTTCTCGCTGGCGAAGACGTTGCCTACGCTGTCCACTGCAGCGCACGTAGCGCTGCCGACGCAACTGACCCCGGTGAGGCTGTTCGTGCCGTCGATGTCGTGCTTGGAGACGGTGGCGCTACCGCTGCTTTCAATCGTCAAGTTGAGCACGTCTCCAACGCTGTCGACGGCCACGCACGACGTCGTGGACGTGCAGCCGACACCCTGAAGCGCAGTCGTGCCATCGACGTTCGTCGATTTCCAGCCGGCCGCTTCTTTGATCTTTGCTGCGGTGTTGGCGATGTGGACGTTCCCTTTGCTGTCAACGACAGCGCAGAACGAAGCGCTGAGGCAGTCCGTCGCGGTCATAGCAGCCGATCCGATTTCCAGCACGAACCATTCGGTCGAGGCCGGTTTGGTCGAGAAGTGGATGAAGCCTTCCGCTTGTCCGCTAACGCAAAGCGACGTGGAGCCGCACGAGACCGAGTCCACGCCGAAACTCGGAGCGAAGCCTTCTTTCCAAGCTCCGCCGAGCGAGCTGGCGTAGTACAGCTTGCCGCCGCCGCCTTCTTCCGCTACCCCATCGGCCAGGACGCAAAGGGTGCTGGTGGGGCAGTTGACTGCCTGGCTTGGGCTTTGACCGGTCGGCCCGTTCCAGGTTGTCCACGTGCCGTTTGCGCTGGTGCTCACGTTGGTCGCATAGAACGCATTGCCTTTCGTGTCACTCACTATGCAGTCAGTCGAACTGCCGATACAGGATGCTGCGTTTATCCCGTTTCCGCTATCGATCAACTGCACGTGGCTCGCTGGCACAGCCGCCGGGTTGAAGGTCGTCGCGCTGCCGTCCGAGCCCGCGGCAAGACAAAGTGATGACGATGCGCAGGAGATGCTGGTGAGTTTGCTGCTGACGAGGTACTGCTCGCTCCAGCTCGTGCCGGCATTCGTCGAGACGAAGATGTTGCCTTGGCTGTCAACGGCTACGCAGGTCGATCCCGCGCACGTAACGGCCGTGAGTTCATTGCTCCCGTCGATGTCCTGTTTCGAGGAGGTGGCTGTGCCTTCGCCCGAAATTGTGATGTTGACGACATTGCCCGCGCCGTCCACGGCGACACACGAGCTGGTAGACGTGCACGCCACGCCATGTAGCGCGCTTGTGCTGTCTATGCTCGTGGCTTTCCACCCAGACGCTTCGATGATGTGCGCTTCCGTATTGGCGACGTAGAGTTCGCCAGCTTTGTTCACGATCGCGCAGAACGCGGACGATAGGCATGACACACCGTTCATCGCGCCGGAGCCGATTTTTAGTTCCGTCCACGATGTCGAGGCCGGATTTGTCGAGTACCTCATCCGACCGCCTTCCTGTGCGTCCACGCAAAACGATGAGGAGGGGCAGCTGGCCGCCAATACTCCGCGAACTGGTTTGAATGCTTCGCTCCATGCGCCGCCGAGCGAAGTCGCATAGAACATTTTCCCCCCGCCGCTTTCTTCGACTTTGCCGTCCGCTAGCACGCAGAGCGTGCTAGCGGGGCATGCGACGGTCGCGTTCGGAGTGGCCGGCCCACTCCACGTGTTCCACGTAGCGTCTGCCGTCACGCTCACATTCGTGGCATAGACCGCGTTGCCGTTGCTTTCGCTTATGACGCAATCGGTAGTGCTTGGCACACACGACACGGCCGTCAGGCTTTTTCCGCCGTTTACTGTCTGCGTATGGGCCGAGGCGCTCGTGGGCGCGGCACATGCCGCTACGACGGCAAACAGAAGCAAGCATGAGCGATGCAGCGTCCTAGGCCGACGAGCACTTCGTAGTCTCGCCAGATCTGAGGCCCGTTTAGTCCATCCCTGTCTGCCGCAATTGTCCATGCCCTCTACCCCCGCTTCAGTTTGCGTACGTGCTGAATCTATAAGTTGCCTGGATCACGTCAACACAGTTGACCTTCTCCACTTCCTTGGTTTACCGCAAAGAGCGATAGTTTTTGTTCCCCGGATGGTTCTGGTTTGTGGAATCAGACTGGTGCGTAGCCTAGGGAAGGCATGCGAGAGAGGAACTAGTCACACATGCCTATGTCGCCACTTGATCGCGGGCGCGTTTAGTGAAGTCCGTTTGTCCGGTCGCGTGCGCGGACCGCTCGCCGCTTAGACGCCGATGAGTTCCTGCCTCTATGCGATAGGGCCTTCCGGGTCGGCCCGCCAGCCAAGCCAAGGCCTCAATCCCCCAGATTGCTGCACCTTGCAATCCTCTCTCGGCTCGCGGCTCGGGCATTTCGCCACGAATCATTTTCTCGATCACGCCCCAGCCTGGTGGGCTGAGCACACCTACCGTCACGGTTCGCGGGAGGCGATCGAGGGCGCGCTTTGCGTCCCAGCTGAACCCAATCGCCGGCCCAAGCTCGGCGATGACCGCATGACCGTAGGGCTCGAGAGTGGGGATCCGGCCTGCCAGGAAATCGAGCGTCGTCTCGGCTGCGAGCCGCGCGCTCACGAACGCCGCCGACATGCCGTCGCCGAAGAGTGGGTTGACGAGCCCCGCCGCATCTCCGATGAGCAACGCGCGGGGGCCGACAAGAGGACTGCCAGGGCGTCGCGCCACCAGCCGGTATCCGCGCAGGCCTGCGATCTTCGCCTTGTCGAGTCCGCACCGTCGGCAGAAGGCTGCGAAATGCTCGCGCAGCCGCGGCCCTTCGCTTTCCCAGCCGCCGATGCCGATGTTCAGGTGGTCCCCCTTTGGGAACACCCAGCCGTAGCCACCGTGTATCGCTCCGAGCTCGAGGGTGAGCGCGCCTTGCCAGCGGTCAGGATCCGCTACATCGCGGTATGGCAGGTTGCCCTCGAGCGCGACGGCGTAAACGTTGTCGCCGCCAAGCCCGAGCGAGCGTGCGCTGGCGCCGTTGACGCCGTCGGCACCGATGATCACCTCGGCACCGATCCGCTCGCCATCGACGCACACGCCATGCTCGGTCATCTCGCTCACCTTCACCCCATCGCGGAACGTGGCTCCGGCGGCGAGCGCCTGCTCGACGAGGAAGTGATCGAGCCTGCTGCGTTGGGTCATATAGGCGAGCAGCCGGCGCCCGCCGCGTCGCACGCCGCGATGACCGCGGAAACAGAATTCGACACGGTCAACCGCGTGCTCAACCACGGGCTGTATATCGAGGTCGAGCTCGTGCAGGGCGCGCACCGTGACACCGCCACCGCACGGCTTTTCTCGCGGGAACTGCGCCTTGTCCAAGAGCAACACACGCGCACCAGCGCTCGCCAGGCGGTGGGCTGTCGTCGAGCCTGCAGGGCCGGCGCCGACGATGATCGCATCGAACCGCTCCATCAGAGTCTTAGCGTCGTCGGCTGCATCGAAGTCTGCGAGAAGAGGCTCAGGCTTTTGGCGGCTTCGATGTTTTGAAGGCCTTGGCCTTACCGATGCCCGTGCCGTATGGATTGCTCGCGGTGATACGGAAGTAGTATTTTGTTTTTGGGGTCAGTCCAGTGAGCGCTGCGGACACGGCGACGGGGGTTATCCCGGGTTCCGGGAGCGTCGCGCACGGCGCGTGTTGCCCGTAGGCCGTGGTAGACCCATATTCGAACGTGCAGGCGCTTAGCACTTCGCCGTCGGGGTTCACCGTGGCGTTCAATGCAGCCGATGTCGCCGTGATCGAGCCGGCCACTTCGGTCACCACTGTGGGCTTGGTCTGCGACGGCCCGTTGAACGCGGCCAGCCCGTTGGGGGTGCCGACGCCCGTGGGACCGTCGAAGCCGGGGCCGGCATCACACGATGTGGCGCCTTCGCAGTCGATGTCGCCGATTTCTTCGTTGATGCTCGGCTCGCCGCACGGTTCTGGTTCTTCGCCGTCGCAGTAGCCGTTGCCACCTGCGGTGACGTCATAAAGCGCGGACGCTCCGCCAAGATGCGTATACAGCGGTGCTGCTGGGTAGCTTTCTCCGTGGGCCCCCCCTGCCAGTCCGTAGAGCGCTGTGATCAGGGGTGAGGAGAGCGATGTGCCGCCGATCGTGATCCACCCTGGCGTGAATTCCGGTTCATAGGCGTAGCTGTCGTATATGTCGATCCCCGTGTAGGGGTCGGCAACCGCGGAGATGTCGTTGGCGAGTCGCCTCGTGCCGCAATCGGAACCTGCCCAGCTTGAGGTGTCCTGCTGCCAGACGGGCGCCGTGAACAAAGTGCTGCACCCGCCGCCCGTCGCACTGAACCGCTTGAATTCTTTACGAGAGGGACGACCGCTGTCGTTCCATACCGACTCGCTCTTGCGAGTGCCATTCGCCTTCAGCTTGAGCGACGTGCCGCCGACCGCGACGACGGTGGGCAATGACGCGGGAGCATCGGGCATCCCCGGAGCGTTGAGGAAAGCTGCGACGTAGTCCCAGCTGAGATAGCCGAAGTCGCCGGCGGCAGCGGTGATCACGACGCCGGGATGGTTATAAGCAGCTTGTTCGGAGGCCCTCATCTGGGTCTCCAACGCGCCGTAGGAGTTCGAGACCTCATTCGCCCCAAGCGCCACGGCCTCGTTCACTGCCGTCGCGAGGTTCGCGAGGGTTTCCGAGTCGGCCTCGACCAATAGGATCTTGCAGCTCTGGCACACGCTGTGGACGGTCTCAACATCGAGAGACATCTCCACAGACCAGCCAACCTGGTCGGCCGGGGGGAGCGAAGTCGTGCTCCCCGCCTGGCTGACCTTGTTGAAGCAGCCGTTAGCTTTCGTGCAAGGCGTCAACGCGTACTGGCTATCGAACGTGGCGAGGTCCTGTTCGATGCTGGGATCGTCGTAGGCATCCACGATGGCAACGGTCTGATCAGCGCCACCGACTGAGGGAAGGAAGCCGTACGCCGAGGCTAGATCGGCGGGCGTGAGTCCGCCCGCCGGGCCTCGTGAGAACGCGCCGCCGGCGGCTTCATATGGCCTTACGCCGACCGCATCGGCGGGCGCGGGAGCAAGGGCAAGGGCAAAGCAGGATGCATCCCCCGGCCTAGGCGCAGGACATATCGGACGAACCTTTGCATACAGCGTCCCCGGCTGTGGGATGGGAGCATTCGCCCACGCCCGTACTGCGCCGCTTCCTAGAACAGCGCTGACCGCGACCGCCGCAACGGCCGCGACTCTGGCGCGCCGCACTTTCACGTCCCGCTCATGCACGGCATGCTCATGCGGAAGCTTCTGCGCCTTCTGAAGCAGTCGCACTCGCGGGGTGCAGTCCCTGACCGCCCCCCTTAGCGTCGCCCAGACCCAGTCTGCGCACCTGCCAACCGCGTAGCCCACCACGCTACCGGCCAAGACGTCGCCGAGATGGTGCGCTCGCCTGTGAACTCGCGCATATCCGATGCCCGTGGCAAGCAAATACGACCAGCTGCGCACGCGAGGGCGAGAGATCCAGCTGGCGATCGCGAAAGCGCAAGCGGTGTGCGTGCTAGGGAAGCTGCTCGCCAAGCCCAGACGCCCGACAGGGCGCGAGCCGTACTCGGTCGGCCGCGGCCGACGAACCGTGAGCTTGCACGTCGAGGAGATGGTGGCCGTGAGGAACACAAGCCCCGGGACGCACATCCAGCGAACGCGCGAGCCGCGATCCTTGAGTACGCCCACGACGGCGAGAGGGATCCACCAGAGCCTGGATCCGGCACCGAAGAGAACATGACGAGCCATGAGCATTGCCTTCACGTGTTCCGGCCGTGGACAAGATCTGTGACCTCGCGCAGCGCAGCGACTGAACCAGGGACGCCGGTGGCGATCTCATCGAGCTGCGCGTGGCAGCGTTCGTAGAGCGCTGTTGCCGTCTCGCGCGCATGCCTGAGACCGAACATCGTGACATAGGTCAACCGGCCGTTACGGCGGTCACTACCTGGCATCTTGCCGAGCCATCGCGCCTTGCCGGTCTCATCGAGGATGTCGTCAACGACCTGAAAGAGCACCCCAAGACTGCGTGCGAACTCGGCGAGAGCTTGGCCCATCTCCCGATCGCCCAGCAGCGCTCCGCAGCGCACGCAAGCGACGAGGAGGGTCCCGGTCTTGAGCATTTGGGCTCGCTCGAGCTCGTTCGCGCTACCTGGCCGATAACGAGTCACGTCGAGGAACTGGCCGGACACCATCCCGGTACTGCCCGTGGCTTGGAGCACGATCCTCAGCAGGTGATTGCGCAACAGGGCAGGTCCGCTCTGCTCCTCGAGGATCAAGCGCTGAGCTTCGCTGAGCAACGCACAGCCCGCGAGAATCGCTACGTCGTCGCCGTACACCCGATGCAGAGCGGGCCGGCCGCGCCGTTTAGGGTGATTGTCCATCGCCGGGAGATCGTCGACGATCAACGAATTAGTGTGGATCATCTCGATAGCGCAAGCTGTCGGGAGCGCATTGTCGATCTCCACCCCCAACGCTTGAACCGTCGCCATCATCAGGACCGGGCGCACTCGCTTGCCGCCTGCCAACAGCGCGTAGCGCGCGGCCTCGGCAAGCCGATCGGCGCCTTCGGCTACGGCAAATTCAACGTGCCCCAACGCGCTTTCGATCCGCAGTTGCAACTCGCCGACCGAAAGCGGCGCTATCGCTGTCGCGTCGGCTGTGTTCCCAGACGAGGCGATGCCGTTGCGCGCGGACCCGTTCGCGCGCCGCTGGACGTCGCCCTCGAGCATCCGCAGCGTCGAGCCCACAGCATGTCCATTGCCGTTCGCTCGCCCCTCGGTGATCGTCTTGCCGTCCATTGCATTCGTCCTCCCATCGCTACGCGATGCCTCGGTCTCCCCGCGCGGCCACCGCGCAGCCGGGCACGGCGAGCTCGCCGTGCCGACTGCTCCCAACGGTGGGACGCGCCTTTTTCCACGTCAGCTGCTCGTAAATGACGCAGGGCAACACGTGAGCACTCACTGCGGGCGGAATGTCGTCACTGCACCAGTGGTATCTGCCGCGGCGCATAGTTTGCTTGTCGAGCACGAGACGCTCGTCAGGTTCGTGCCGAGCGCGTATTCGTTCACCCACGACGACCCGGCATTGCTCGACCCGAAGATGTTGCCGCTGCTATCGACGGCGACGCACGTGGCGCCGGCGCAAGTGATCGCGGTCAGATCGTTCGTGCCGTCCAGGGCTTCTTTGGCGACGGTTGCTTCACCGCTGCCGTTGATCGTGAGGCTGAGGACGTGCCCTTCGCCGTCGACGGCCAGGCAGAATTTAGTTGAACGTGCAGGCGACCCCGTGCAGCGCGGTCGTCCCATCGACATCGGTTGACTTCCAACCTGCGGCTTCTTTGATCTTCGCTTCCGTATTGGCGACATGGAGGTTGCCTTTGCTGTCCACGGCAGCGCAGAACGAGGCCGAGAAGCAATCAACGGCGTTCATCGTGCCCGATCCAATTTCGACAGAGAACCATTCAGTCGATGCCGGTTTGGTCGAGTAACGGATGAAGCCTTCTGCATCTCCGGTGATGCACAGCGTCGTCGAGGCGCAGGACACCGAGGCCACGCCGAAGGCAGGCGTGAACGCTTCTTTCCAGGCACCACCAAGGGACGTCGTGTAGTACATGTTGCCCCCGCCACCTTCGGCAGCCGCGCCGTCGGCGAGCACGCAAAGCGAAGCCGACGGGCAGGCAACGGCCTCACTTGGAGAGGCGGGGCCGGTCCAGGACGTCCAGCTGGCGGGCGTCATCGCAGTCACGCCCGTCGAGTAATACGCGTTCCCTTTGCTGTCGCCCACTACGCAATCGGTGGCGTTTGGTATGCACGAGATCGCATTCAGGGCGTTGCCCGAATCGACCGTTTGCGTATTGGCTGGAGAAGCGACACCGAGCGGGACGAACGCGGCCACGTTGCCTTCGGTATCCGCTGCGGCACACAGCGCCGAGGATGGGCACGCGACGCTCGTCAGATTCTTGCCGAGTGAGTGCTCGTTGCTCCACCACTGACCGGCGCTGCTCGACGCCAGGACATTGCCTGTACTGTCAACGGCGACGCAGGACACTTCTTCTGTGCATGCCACCGCGGTGAGGTTGTTACTGGCGTCAACGTCGTGCTTGACCGCCGTCGCTTCGCCGCTACCGTTGATCGAGAGGCTGATGATGTTCCCTGAGCCGTCCACCGCGATGCACGCGCTGGTCGTCACGCACGCCACGCCGTGCAGAGCCGTCGCACCATCGATATCGGTGGACTTCCAGCCTTTCGCTTCTTTGATTTTCGCTTCGGTGTTTGCGACATAGAGATCGCCCGCGCTGTTGACGGCCGCGCAGAAGGACGACGAAAGGCACGAAATGCCATTCAGCGCACCCGTGCCGATGGTCACTTCTGTCCATGAGGCCGACGCTGGGTTCGTCGAGTAGCTGATCGCTCCGCCTTCCAGGCCACTGACACAGAACGACGAGGTCGGACAAGAGATCGCCAGTGCACCGTGGGTCGGTTCGACTGCTTTCGTCCAGGCGCCGCCGAGGGAGGTCGCGTAATACGTGCTCCCACCCCCACCGCTTTTCACTTTGCCGGCTGCGAGCGTGCAGAGGGAGGTAGACGGGCACGCGATGCCCTCGCCCGGGCTCGCCGGCCCAGTCCACGACGACCACGTCGCTTTAGCTGTCGCACTAACGTTCGTCGAGTAGTACTCGTTGCCTTTGCTGTCCGTCACAGCACAATCGATCGTCGCCGGTACGCAGGAGATGCCGCTGAGGCTGTTGCCCGAATCGACCAACTGTTTGTGCAGTTCTTCGCCCCAGTAAACGCACGACTCCTCACGTGGCGTTGATTTACCCGCTTCGTTGGTCACGGTGATCTTGTACAAGCCGTTGCCGTTCGTGCAGTTTGGCTGGCTTTCTTCACCGTTCTTGTGGACCCAGTTCGCCGACGTTGCACCGCAGCTTTCCGTACCAGGTTCGCCGGCGAGCGCGCACAATTCGATTTTGAACATCGTGAAGCCTGTGGGCACTTTGAATTCTTTACCTGACCCGCTCCCCGTCACTTCCGGAGCGGCCACCGTCAAGGTCAGTTTGCCCGCTTCTTCTTTCACCCACGCGTAGTCATGGCCGACCGCTTTGCCTTTTTCTACTTCGACTGTGGCCGATCCTTCATAACACGCGATCGCGGCCGTCGGGCACTGGGCGGCGGTCCATTCTTTCTTGGACTTGATTCCCGTCACGCCGAGACCAACTTTGCTTTCTTCGCCCGCGCACCCGATGACTCGACCGGTAACGGACCCGATCCACGAGCCGTTGGCTAGTTCACTCGTGTGTCGGAGTTTGTCCCCTGTCGGCAGTTCAAGCGACGCCTGTGTGTTGAGCGAGTTTTTGCTCGTGCTGCTGCACACTTCTGGTAAACCAGCCTTTTCCACGGCGGTGCCACAGGCAAGCCCGGTGCCGTTCAGCGGCGATACTTCGCCCGGCTTCCTGTGCCCCGGCGTGCCAGCGGTGAAGCCATAGACCTGCAGTTCGTTGGTGTAGCGCGTTTCGCATTCCGGATCCTCAACCATCACCGTAGGGGGCGGGGCTTTTTCGGTAAACGGTTTGACAGCGTTGTTGAGCTGCTGGAAGCCCGCGGTGTACGTCATGCCGGCATAGCTCGGCAGGTGAAGGAAGGCGAGTTCCCGTTCGATGAGCTTCGCGAGCGAGCCGCCCCCGCCGTACATGCGATCGTCTTGGGCCAGGCGCTTCAGCGCAGCTTCGATCTGCGACATGACCGACTTGGAGAGTTTGTACTTCTGGCCCTTGCCTTCGATCAGTCCATCCAGCGCGGGGGTGATCTGTTTCAGCCCGTTCACGGTCATTTCATCAAGCGTCGGGTCGCGCGAGATAAGTTCGGTGATCCGCCCCATGTTCGCTTCATAGAGGGGCATGTAGTAGTGCCCGGCCACCGACGGCTGCGCCAGCACACCGCGCGCACGGTACAGCGTCGTCAGCATCGTCAGCGTCGATGCAGTGCCGTTCTTGGGTTCCTCCGCCGCCAGCAGTGACGTGCCCGAACATATGGATTCTTTAATGCATTCGGCGAGAGGCACGATAAACGATTCGACGAGGCCGACTTTATTGAAAGCCGCTTCCGTCGCTGCGGCCACTTTTTTTTCTGCCGATTTTTTTGAGACCGCTTCGAAGTTCTTCGCCGCTTCTATCGCGTCTTCGCGTGCTTCTTCGAACGTTTTCGCCCGGAAGGCCACCTCAGTGCGGTAGAAGATCCGCGTAGCTTCCTTGATGCCTATTTCTTTCGAGAGAAGGTAGTAGGCGTGCCCGATGATCGTGCTGTTCTTGTGGATGCCCGCGGCATCCTCGCATTTCTTGTCGTATTCTTTGAGTTCCGCCGCATCACCGGTTTCAGTCGGTTTTTCGAGGTTGCGGCGTTCGCCGCCTTCCGGCTGACTCCAGCCGAATTTCCAGTTCGGTTCTCCCCATTCTTCTTTTTCGTTGCGTTTAGTCCAGGCTTCGAGTCCCTTGCCCATCGCGTCGGCCCAGCCCTCCATGAGTGCGCCTTCTTCACCTTCCATGATCGGGTTTACGGTGTGCTCCAGGATGCCTCCGCCGTACTCATGCCCAGTGAGGTCCACAGCGGCTTGGAAGCCTTTCCCGAAAACCATCTCTTGATTTTCGGTGTTCCATTCGGCCTGTTTGTAGTTAGCGCCGTAGTCAACAGTGGCCACCGCAGGCTTTTTTTCGCAGGTCGGCCCTGAGCACTGTGGCACGAAGAATTCATGTTCGAAGAATTCCGCCCCGTGCGTCACATTCACGGCAGCTTCTTTGACTTCTGTGTTTTTCGATTCGGCTTCCCCAGTTTTCCATTCTTTTGTGCCCTTGAGTTTTGCTCCAGCGGCGGCGTTGTAGATTTCGACGTTGACCGCATTGAAAGATCTGTTGAGGACGTTCAAGATGCTGCTGTTGGTGGCATCGACCACGTATTCCTTCGTCGGCTTCAGGGGGCCCGCTGTCAGCTCCACGAACCACGCCAGGCGAGCAGCCGATCCGAGCGGATGCGAGGGTGGCCCGGCGTAGACTTCGAGCCGCGGCTGATGCAGGAGTTTGCCGTCCGGAAGAGCTTCCTGGGCAACGGACACCGCCCGGGCACCGTCTATCTCGGCTTTGTCGTGCGCGATCGAGACTTCAGGGATAAACGAGCCGCTCATGTGCTCGACGTGCATGCCGTCGCGTGAGAGGTGGACACCGACACTCGCGCCGAAGACGGGCACGCCGCCGGCCATCTGGTGGTAGAAGACATGGGTCATACCGATGTCTTCTGTCTTTGAGACCGGGTCGCTGATGACTTCGGGATGACCCAATTCGCCGGGATGATCTGCCGCACCGAAGAGGCCCCCATAGTGAGCGAGTACGGCCGTCGTCTTGGCGATTGGGGAGGCGGCGGAGGAGATCCCGAGCGCGGCCAGCGGGATACGGACGGCTGCGGAGTCGACCACGCGTCTGTTGGGGTCAACTCTGACCGCAAGGCGCGAACCCGGTTCGGCATGCGCGCGCAGTTGCCGTTCGGCCGCCTGCCTGATCGGCGCCACCGAGAAGCTGGCTTGGGATGGCGCCGTCGCGGCGCCTGCACCGCTCGAGGCAAAGCCGACGAGCATCGCGGGCAGCGATAGGGCGCCGACGGCCATGGCGGCACGCGAGGCGAGGCCACTCCGCGAAGAACCTAGCCAGTCAACACGTGCCCACGGCGTGCGTGGTGGCCACGCAAGGTCGAGCAGCGTCGCGGCGAGCTCGCGGCGCGAGGAGCGACCCTGGGTGAGGAAGAATGCGGCACTGCCCGCAATCGACCCGAGCAGACACCAAAGCGGCACGCGCCACAGCAGCGAGCCGACGTCAACCTGGAAGTGGGCTCCCAGGTACCCACCGGCCTGCGCGTCGAGGCGTCCGAACAGCGCCAACAACCAGCAGATCAGCGTCATCAGCACACCGGCGCGCAGGGCGCCGGCGATGCCTAAGCGTGTGTCCCCTTCGCTGGACCGTGCGGTGCGCCAGCCAACCGACAGGGCGGTCGCGGCGCCGACCAAGAGCAGCAGCACAAGCAATCCCGGCACGTGGTGCGCGCCACCGCCGCCGACCGTCGGCAGCGTGCCACCGAGGATCGAGCCCGACCCTTGCGTATGCGAGATCGCATCGACGTGCCAGTCAAACGACACGCCGAAGCACGCCAAGAACGTAGCGACGACGAGAGTCGGGAGAGCGAGGAGCACGCCACCGGCGACGCCCACATCGTGACTGAAGCTGCCGCCACTGAAGAGCAGGTGCGCAGTGCTCGTGCGAGCCAGGATTGCGCCACCAATGACGGTCAAGATGCAAGCGAGCACGAGTCCTGCGCCCAACGCGCGAAGCGCGCTGCTCAAGGGCTTTGCCCACGCCCGGAGTAGCCGCGACCCTTCAGTTCTCCAGCGCCTGCCGAACACACCCACAAGTCCGCCAAGCGGCGCGAACAGCAGCCCCCACAGCAGCGGCAGCAGGAAGGCCTCTGCGCCCGCAGGCATCACCGGCGTGCCCCGGCCAACAAAGGGTCCACTGAGGCGGAGCGGCACGTAACGGGCGCCGAGTCCGGCGAGCAGCGCGTATACGATCGCCATCGGCAGCGTCACGAGCATCCGTCTGCGCACGGAACCCGCGACTAACCTCACCATGAACATCGCTGATCCAGCGATCGCCATCGCTACCAGCGCGAGGCCGGGCAAGACGGCAAAGCGCAGGCCGGCCGTGTGATGGAAGAAGCTCACACTGACGAGTTGCGTCAGGTAGAAAGCGACGGCGCCGTCGCTGACAGCGACGTGCAGGGGCTGCCCCGAGGCGGCGAGCCCACCGACACCGCTTGCTCCAAGCGCCAGTACGAGCACGCTCAGCGCTATCAGCGCGATCGCAACCGCGGCAACAGCCCCGACGATGCTCGCCGCGCAGTAAGAGAGTCCGGCGCGTAGCGAAACCGCCGACATGCCAGTTGGTCGTTGGGTCCTGCGTCGTCTGTCGTGCCCGCCCATGCCGCCACACCCCGCTTCTAATAGATCGCTGTCGTTTGTACGCCAGGGGGTGGTACGGGAAATGCGAGGCTGGCGTCAAGTAGATAGACAAATTCAGCTCATCGGGTTTATCGTAAATTGCGGCCTTTTACCCGCCAAAAAGCCCATAGATCCAATGTTTTGTTTCTAGGAGTCGTCTCAATTATTGGATTTTGATAGCGTCCGCCCTAGGCTGCCGTCAGGAGATCGTGGGTGCGCGCGCAGGGCAAGAACATCGACAGAGAGCGCGGCGTGGGTGAGCGCGTCAACAGGCACGTTGCGGCGCGCCTGGCCAGCGTCGTGGCTGTGCTCATACTTGCGTGTGGCGCATGGCCCGCCGTCGGAGGCGCGACGGCGTCGCCGGGCCAGCTCTACGCCTTCGGAAACAATGGCGACGGCCAGCTCGGCCGCGAAACAAACCTCGGCACGGTCAACCCCAACTCCACGCCGACGCTCGTGAGCCTGCCCGGCGAGGTCGGCACCACCGGCCAGGTCGCTACTGGCGGCGACTTCAGCCTCGCGGTCACATCCGGCGGGCAGCTCTATGCGTTTGGGGAAGACCTGGCCGGGGAACTCGGCTACCGGCCGAAAAACGGAGAACCCGACGTGAACCCCACGCCGAGGCTGGTAGGCCTACCAGGCCAGACCGGCCCAGTCTCCCAGGTAGCGGCGGGCGCGAAATTCAGCCTCGCGGTCACCTCCAGCGGCCAACTCTACGCCTTCGGCAACAACTTCTTCGGCCAGCTTGGCAACGCAACGAACAGCTTGACCGAACATCCGAACACCACGCCGACGCTGGTGACCCTGCCAAAGGCCAGCGGTCCGGTCATCCAAGTCGCCGCCGGCGCGTTCCACAGCCTCGCGGTCACCTCCACCGGCCAGCTCTACGCGTTCGGCAACAACGGCAAGGGCCAGGTCGGCACGGAAAACGGCGCCAGGGATCGCCAGATCATCCCCACGCCGACGCTGGTGACGCTGCCGGGGGCAAGCGGACGCGTCACAGGGGTCGCCGGCGGCGGCTTTCACAGCCTCGCGGTCACCTCCACCGGCCAGCTCTACGCCTTCGGCGACAATCACTACGGCCAGCTCGGCAGCACGACGCTCGAACCGCGACCGATGCCGGCGATCGTGACCCTACCGGGAGAGGTCGGCCCCGTCATTCAGGTGGCTGCCGGCAATCACCACAGTCTCGCGCTCACCGCCACGGGGCAGCTCTACAGCTTCGGCTACGACCACGAAGGCCAGCTCGGCATCCCCCCCGACGAAGCAATCCCGCACCCCACGCCGACGCTGGTAAGGCTGCCGGGCGCGAGCGGTCGCATCATCCGGATCGCAGCCGGCAACGGCTACAGCCTGGCGCTCACCTCGACGGGCGAACTGTATGCCTTCGGCGAAGACTCCTTTGGCGAGCTCGGGACGGCGCCGGGCGAAAACCGGGGGGCGCCACACCCCACGCCCGCCCGGGTGCCGCTGCCGAGCAACGCGGAGACGATGGCGACCGGCAGCTGGGCGCAGCAGACGCTCGTCGTGCTAGCGGACCTCACCATCCCGACCTCGTTGCTGCCGGGCGGGGAACGGGGAGCACCCTACAGCGCACAGGCACAGGCGACGGGTGGCTCGCCACCCTTCAGGTGGTCGGCGAGCGGGCTGCCCGTCGGCCTTTCGATCAATCGCACGACTGGCGCCCTCTCCGGCACCCCCGCCGCTGGCGGAACGTACAAGCCCACGCTGACGGTCACGGACAGCTACGGCATTGAAGCCCCGGCCACGCTGACGCTCGCCGTCCAGCCGCTGTCGAGCACGTCGAATCAAACAGCGCGGCGCACGGCTATAAGCCGAACCTCAACGCTCGCCGCACCTTCGGACCCGCCGCAGACCCCGTCACCGCACGCCGACACACCTTCTCCCGGGCCTAAGCGGCCGGCCACAACAAGAACTACCTCGTTGCGCAGCGCGATAACCATCACTTCCGCCAAATCCCCGTCAACGTGGATCGTGCACGGATACCAGGGCCACATCACCCAAGCAAGCGGCAAAGCGCTCAAGCAGCCGGCCGGTCTTGCATTCGATGCAAAAGGGGACCTGTTCGTCACCAACGCAGACCTGGAAGAACGAGGGAGCGTCAACCGGTATGGCCCCAGCAATGAACTCGAGTGCCAAGTCGGCGGCGGTTTTCCCTTCGGGCAAGTGGAGAGCGTTGCGGTTGTCGATGAAAGCGGCGACGTGTACGTCGCCGAAGACTTCCTCGCCGCGGCGAGCGTGTGGTTGCTGCGACCCGAAGGCGGGTGCTACCAAACGCCCGCCGGCGTCGATTACGAATCGCTTGTATCCCTGGCCGCAGACAACGGCCCCGGGCCACATCACGGAGACGTCTTTGCCATCGCGACCAGGCCGCCGTACGGCGACCCGGTACCCCATGACATCAAGGTCAACAGCAAAGGGGAACTCGAAGGCTCCGGGAGCGAACTGCCCGAACCGCCCGATGAATTCTCCCGCGGTGGCGAAAGCAACACAACGGGAATCGCCGTCAACGCGACAAGCGGCACCATCTACCTCGCCAACCCCCAGAACGAAGAGATCGACATCTACAGCAAAGACGGCGCACTTCAGGCGCGAACCCTGACTACGGGGGAACCGTTCAAACCGGTCGCGGTGGCGGTCGACCCGACCACCGGCGAGGTCTACGCCATAGACGCTGAACGCCACGTCGTTGACGAGTTCAACAGCGCGGGTGAATTCGTCGGAGAGATCACGGGCGCGAGCACGCCGGCCGGAAGGTTCATCGAACCCCGCAGCGTGGCGGTCAAGCCGTCGACGCACGAAGTGTACGTCTCCGACGAAGGTGCTCACGCGATCGACATCTTCGGCGCAGACGAAGAAGAGCCGCCCCCCGCGCAACCGACGACCGACGGGGCAAGCGAAGTCAGCGCGACGGGCGCCACGCTGAACGGCACAGTGGAACGCAGCGAAGGCGAACGGCTGTCCTGGTTCTTCCGCTACGCCCGCGGGAGCGCCTGCACCAGCGGCGAAATCACGAAACGGACAGAACTTGCCTCGGGCGAAAAGGGTCTGCTGCACGAGCACACAAAAGTGAGCGAACTTGAACCGTCTACCGAATACTCGGCATGCTTCAGCGACGAAGGCGCCGAAGGCGTGCTGAACATGGGCTCCGCGTCGCACTTCGTGACGAGCGGGCTGGCGCCCGAAGGCAGCCCCGTCTCGGTCGCGCAAGTCAACCCGACCGGCGCGGTAGTGGCCGCCTCGCTGAACCCGCAGAATCAGCTCACCAACTACCGGTTTGAATACGCGACCAATCCCAGCTTCGCCGGCGCGGCTGTCGCCGGCGAAGGGAGCTTCGCCAAGGGCATCTATCCCGCCGAATTCGTTCAGCCGGCCGAGCTCACTGGCCTGGTGCCCGCCACCACCTACTACGTGCGTCTATCCGCAGACAACGCAACCGGCCACTACACGAGCAAAGGCAGCTCATTCAGGACGCTGGAACGAGCCCCCCCGGGGGTCGATTCGTTGGCCGCAACGGAAGGCGAAACGGTCTCCCAAGCAAGACTCGAAGGCGACGTGAGCCCGCGCTACCAGACCACGACATGCGCCTTTCAGTACACACCAGAAGCGGATTACGCAGTCAATGCCTTCGCGCGCGCCACGGAGATCCCCTGCACGCTATCGCCCTTCGGTTCGGCCACCACGGGCATCACCGAAGCGGTCACCGCCACCGCGAGTGGGCTACAGGCTGGTGTCACCTACTACTACAGGCTGATCGCCAAGAACACCACCGGCACGGCAGAAGGACCCATCTTGCCGGCAACGGCGACCTTCACGACCATTGGACCGCCGAACCCCACGACGGGACCCGCTGAAGAGCTCGCTCAGCACTCCGCGACGCTGACCGGCGCCGTGAACAGCGACCGCCTCGCCACGACCTACCACTTCGAGTTCGCAAGCGAAGCCGCCTACACACAGGCCGAGAAAGAAGGCAAGCAGGACCCCTACAGCGACGGGCACTCCACCGCAGACGCGCAGGCGAGCCTCGGAGCAAGCCGCGAACCCCTTCCAGCCACGACGATCGCCGGACTAGATGCGGCGACCACCTATCACTACCGGCTGGTGGCTACAAATGAAGCTGGCACCCGCTACGGCCAAGACCGCACGCTCACTACCGCAGCCGAAGCCCCAACCCTTTCTACGGAAGCGACCACTACCCCGCCGAGTCAGCCCGCCGCGCCAACACCGCCGCCATCCAGCGAACCTCCACTGCCGCCGGTGGTGCAGCACGCGCGCCAGTCCGCCTCTCGATGGCGCGCGGCCAACCTCGCCAGCCGCAGAAGGGCACCGACGGGAACCAACTTCTCGTTTCTGCTCAACGAGCAGGCGACGGTGCGCTTCAGTTTCATCGAGATCCCGGAAAGGAGCCGCACTGCGCACGAGTGTCGCGCAAGGCGCGTACGACACGCGAGTTGCCAAAGAACGGCAGCGGCCGGGGCGCTCACCTTCTCGGGCCACAGCGGCGCCAACGACGTGAGGTTCATGGGCAGGGTCTCGCGCACGGACAAGCTCAAGCCCGGGCGCTACGAACTGGTCATCACCGCAACCAACTCCGCTGGTCAGCGATCGATTCCGGTCTCGCTGAAGTTCACGATCGTGCGATAGGACATCGAGCCGACGAGTTGTCGGCACGCCAGGCCGAGTTCACGCCGAGCTGGCGCGTCAGCGCGGCTCGGAACGAGAGCGGCCTGGCGGCGTCCGGATGCGACGTGCTACCGCGCGGCGATCGCGAGAGCAACCAGTCGGGGGTCACCGTCACGGCGCAACATCTAGATCAACGTCGCAAGTACAAGCGGCAGGATCCGCTGTGCGCCGGCGCGGCGGAGCTGACCACCGACCATCGCAAGAGTCCAGCCCGAGCCGCGACGATCATCCAGCAGCACGCCGCCGCCGAGAGGTGGCGTGGCGACAATCTTGAAAGCTCCGCGTACGTTCTCGGCTTGTTGCACGGCGTTTGCCATGTCGCGTTGGGGAGGTCGGTCCCGGACACGCTTCACGAGATCTACATGCGCCACCCGGAGCTCCGCGGCCAAGCGGTCAGCCAATTCGTCTATTACATGCCCTAGACGACTTGAGGGAACGGCCGCAACCCAGGCGACCGATATGTCGGCGCTACGCACGATGTCCGCGAGTCCGACGACGACGTCGCTGGCAAATGTGCCGTCGCGCAGACCGCGCTCGACAGCCGGCCACCAGCCACCGTCACCGATCCGCGCGAGTGCCCAGCCCGGCTCGGTGCGGAGATCCTCGGGAATCTTGCGCATCGCGCCCTTGGTATCGGGGGCCATCTTCTTGACCTCGAGATCCACCGGCCTCGAGCGCAGGTGGCGCTCGGCCAGCTCGATCAGCGCCGAGTCCGGCGGCTTGGCAAAGCGCGGCGTCGTGCACACCGAGCAGCGCCCGCAGTCCTGCGCGTCTGGATCGTCGAGCTCTTCCTGCAGCGTCCGCATCAGGCAGCGGCCGTCGGCTCCAAATGAGGCCAGCGCCTGCTGCTCCTCACGTCGTAGCGCGGTCACTCGCCCGTATCGCTCCTCGTCGTAGGTCCAGTCCGCGCCTGCAATCGCCTGCCAGCGCGTGCCGTCACGTCGGACCGCACCCTCGACGTCGAGGATCTTCAGCATCGCCTCGATCCGCCCCATGCCGAGGTTGACGATCGCCATCAGCTCGCGCGTCGTGCGGCCCTGCTCGCCGGCGGCCTCAAGCTCGCCGAGAACTGTCGCCACGCGCTCGCGATCCGGGAACGCCTGCTCGATGAAGAAGTCCTGAATCCGGCGATCCTCGCCGCCGCGCAGCAACACGACATCGGCATGCTCGACGCCGCGGCCCGCGCGGCCAACCTGCTGGTAGTAGGAGACCACCGAGCCTGGAGCCTGGTAGTGGACGACGAACGCCAAGTCTGCCTTGTCGTAGCCCATCCCGAGCGCACTCGTGGCCACGACCGCCTTGACTTCGTTGCGCAGCAGACGCTCCTCCGTGACGACTCGCTGATCGGTCGCCTGCTCTCCGCTGTAGGCCTGCGCGGAGATCCCGTTGGCCGTCAGAAAGCCGGCGACTTGCTCGGCGTCGCGCTTGGTCAACGTGTAGACGATTCCCGAGCCCGCAAGCGCTGGCAAGTGCTCCACCAGCCATGCCAGCCGTTCCGCAGGCCGCGGCAGCTCGAGCACCTCCAGGCGCAGGCTCGTGCGCGCCAGTACGCCGCGGTAGGAGCGCATCGGCTCACCATCCGGCGCGGCCAGCTGCTCGAGGACGTCGCCCACGACACGATCGTTGGCGGTAGCCGTCGTGCCCAGCACAGCGACGCCTGGCGCCAGCGCGTCGAGCATGTCCTTCACCCGCCGGTAATCCGGTCGAAAGTCATGACCCCAATCGGAGATGCAATGCGCCTCGTCGATCACGAGCAGCCCTACTGAGGCAGAGAACAGCGGCAGCATGCTCTCGCGGAACCTCGGGTTGTTCAGCCGCTCCGGGCTGATCAGCAGCAGATCGATCGTGTCGCTTGCAAGCCGGTCGCGAACGTCATCCCACTCCTCACGGTTCGTGCTGTTGATCGTGTGCGCACGCAGTCCCAGACGCTCCGCGGCTGCGATCTGGTTGCGCATCAGCGCCAGCAGCGGACTGACGATCAGCGTCGGACCTGCCCCTGCCTCTCGCAGCATTGCGGTCGCGACGAAGTAAACCGCGGACTTTCCCCAACCGGTGCGCTGCACGCACAGCACCCGCGCACGATCGACGACGACATCGCGAATCGCCTCCAGCTGCCCTGCCCGGAAGGCCGAATCCTCCTCACCCGTGAGTAAGCGCAGCCGCGTCAGCGCCATCGCATCCACTGCGTCCGATGTCACGGGCAACACGCTTGCATCGTCGCACGCGGATCGGGCACCCTAGCTTCAATCTTCAATCGAATTGGCCTCGCTGCGAGCCGAGCGCTCGTTCACACTGATCGGGTGCCGTAGTGAAGGCGCGGAGCGGTATCCCAGGCGTCCACGCAGGCGCTCGCATTCGCCGAGCCCTCGCCAAATGAGCCCCCCGAATATCGTCTCGCTTTCGCTGGGTAGGAGGGCCTCGGAGGGGACGGTCAACGTCCCGCGTCTTCTTCCAGGCGCCACAGCAACCGCCGCCGGTCGTCGAGCGTCCGGTTCTCCTCGATGTCTCGATACGTGTCGTCGGGCTCTGGCCACTCGCGCGCAGTAGATCGCCGAGGAGAGCAACTGCGCGCGGGCGTGTAGGCGCTTGGCCATCGCCCGCCACGCTCCGGAGTCGGAGCGCTCATCCTCGAGGAGCTCGACAGCCTCCTGCAGCGCCTCGCGCATTCGCTCGCGGTAGTCCTCGATCCCTTCGGCGGCCGTCGTGTGCTTCTGGCGCCACTCGCGGTGCTGCGGAGCCTCCGCCAGCGCGAGCTGCTTGCCCGCGGCTCGCGTTCGACGAAGCCGTCTGCGCCCGGCGGTGGTCAGTCCCCAGCGCTCAGCGCCGTACGCGCGCGAGCGCTCAAGGGCGCCCGCCCGCTCAAGCGCTCCCACCAGCGGCCCGAGTTGGCGTGTCGTGTACGCACCGCGTGCGAAGCCGAGGTGTTCCGCGATCCGGCTGAGCGTGACCGGAGCGCCCCTCGCGGTGTCATGGCGCTGTGCGCGCTCGCACGCCGCGAGCACGAGGTTCTCGGAGACCGGATGAAAGCGCCCGAGCTCCGAGGCGGGTGTCCTCATACGCCGATCAGTTCGAGCGCGTCGATCCGCCGCGCGCACGGCGAGGCGAGCACGTCCTCGCCGTCGAGGAGCAGGACGCCCTCGGCGCGAAGGCGCTCAAGGGCAGCGTCCAGAACCAAGTGATCGGTGCGGAGTGAGGCCGCGAGCTCCTCGCGCGCCCAGCGCTCGTCGTGGTCCTCGCTGAGCAGCTCGAGGACGATCGCGCGTTCGAGTCGGCGGTGCTCGTCCGAGCCCGCTTGGGTACGGTGGTGACGCATGGGAGCTGAACCTCCTGTGTCACGGCGCCGGGGCAGCTACAACTGTCGCCGGCGCCACTTGTTGTCAGATTCGACTCACGTTATGCGCAAGACGGACCGTCGTGGACCGAGGATGCAAAGTTGATGCAGAGCGGATGCAGGTCGTGATGCAGCAGCTTCTCGCACCTGGCCCTACCGCCACTCATCGGGCAGCGCGTCCGGCTTCCACGCCTTCGTGACCCCTCCCCCCGCTCGACGCAGCACCTCAGAAAGCTCGCGCAGCTGCAGGTGGAAGGAAAGCTCCTCGCGCACGTCACCGTCGGTGTCGTCGAGCTCTGCCCGCCACACCGCAAGCGCGCAGAGCGGCTCGCTCTGCTCCTCCTCGTTCCACCACCCCTCCTGCAGCCATCCGAGCGCTTTCGGGTAGCGCCCGTGCAGCGCTACGACCTGCCCCCACATGTCCGCGCGCCAGTCGGCGTCGCCGCCGTAGGGCTCAAGCCAGCGCGCCCGGGCGCCGCTCTTTGTGGCGCCCGTGCTCACCGGCGGCCGGCGCAGCGGGCGCACCTTGCCCTCGACGGCAGCCCGCGCCACTTCGCTTGCCACGAACTGCCCGGCGAGCGTCGAGGGCGCAAGCTCTGCCGAGGCGGCCAGCTCCTCGAGTTGCTCGGCGACTGGCCCCGGCAGCGTCAGCTTGTACTTGTGGCTCATCGCGTGCGCTCCGGAGCCTCTCGCGGTCTCGTCAGCCGCTGAAGGACGCGGGCGATCCCCGGAAGCCGCGTGCGGCCGCGCTCGATCGTGTCTGTGAAGCCGGGGCCGTAGAGCGGATCGGGCAGCTCGGGGTAGGCCAGCGAGGGCGTCTGCGCTCGGCTTTGGCGCATGCTGTGCGCGAGGCGCGCGATCCGATCGGAGTCCTGCCCTTCCATCCCCAGCTCCTCCCGTGAGAGAAACCAGTCGGTCCCGCGCCGCGCCCGCGATGCCTCGACATAGGCCGGCTCCTTGCTCGTCTGCCAGCCGCCCGTGACGACGAGCGTGCGGGTGACCGTCGCGCCCTGCGCGCGGTGGATGTGCTGGGCGTAGCCGAGGCGCACCTTGGAAAGCTCATCGTCAACGAAGCTCCGGCGCTCGCCGCGACCGTCGAACTCGATCAGCACCTCTCCCCCGCGCCCGATTCCGAGCACCTCGCCGCGCTCGCCGTTCTCGATCCGCGGCAGGCCGTGCTCGCGGTGCTGCTCGATCAAAGCCACGCGGTCGCCCTCGCGCAGGCCGTAGTGGACGCCCGGAACCGGGACCTCGACCTCGCCCAGCTCGCCGCGCTCTGCGCGGTAGTGCTGCGCGCGAGCGTTCATCCGGTGGATCTCCTTGTTCGAGGCGTCGGAGATCAAGGCGACCTGCTCGATCGGGAGAGCCTCGGTCAACTTCGCCCAGCGCTGGACGGCGTGCCCGACGGCCTCCTCGCGGCCGTCAGAGAGGTGCAGGCGTCCCTCGCGGTAGTAGTGGGCCATCGCCCTCTCCGGGCGCCCGGCGCGCAGATCCGCCCACGCCTGCTGCTCGCGCGGATCAAGCGTGCGCCTGACGTTCGAGAGCTCGGCGCTTGGAACCAACTCGGCGAGCCGGTCGAACATGCCGCCGGCGCCGATCGAGGGCAACTGCGCCCCGTCGCCGATCGCGACGAGCTTCGAACCGCTCTCGGCGACCAGCTCGGTCAGCCGATCCAAGCGATCGGTGTCGGCCATCCCCGCCTCATCGAAGAAGATCGTCGTTCGCTCATCGACTGCGAGCTGTCCGCGCTCGGCGCGAACGACGAGCGCGTCGAGCGTGAGCGTCTGCCCGGCAAGCGCCGGGCTATCCCGGCCGAGGCGCTGTGCGGTCGAGCCCGAGACAGCGATGCCGAGCGTGTCGTTGCCACAGAGCTGCTCGGCCCGCGCAGCCGCGTCAATCACGACGCCCTTGCCGGTGCCGGCGGGGCCGATCAGCACAGCGCCGCGCTCGGGGCCGGTGATCGCCCGCAGCGCGTCGAGCTGCTCGTCTGAGAGGCAGCCGCCGATCCGATCGCGGACATGCTCGCCGGCGGCGGCACGAGCGCGCCCGCCGACGTCGCGGCCGGCCTCGCACCCGAGCTCTGAGAAGCGCCGCTCGATCGCCTGCTCTGAGGCACGCACCGCGAGCGTGGTCATCAACCCGCCCTGCAGCGGCAGCACACGCCGCTCGGCGATCATCGACTTCGTGACCGCGAGCGCCTCGCCGGGCGCGAGCTCGCCCACCGACTGCTCGAGCACGACCGCGCGCAGCTCGCTTGCCTGGAAGGTCGCGGCGCGCTCGGTCAGGCGCTGTTCGACGCGATCCTCGAGCGCCAGCTCGGGCAGCACAACTCGGTCGATCTCGGCCTTTTCGATCGACCGCTCGTCGAAGCCGTGGCGCGCGGCGGTGTCCTCCCAGGCGCGTTGCAGATCGCCCTTGGTGGTGAGCGTCTTGGCTCTGCGGTTCTCAAGCTTCAGAACGCGCAGCTCGCCGGGCTCGGGTGCCCTGCCGTGCTCTGCGCGAAAGCGCTCGATCGTCCGCGCGACCTCGCGGGTGCGCGAGGAGAAAGCGTCGATCAGTCCGCGCGGGACGCCCGCGACCTCGAAGTAGCGGCCCTCTTTGCCGACGCCCCGTTCGATTGAGTAGCCGCGCTGGGAGAGCTGCTGCGCGAGGGCGGAGCGGTAGTAGGCGCCGACCTCGCGCCCGGCGCGGAACATGGGCCGCGAGGCGACCGCGACGATCTGGCCGTCCTCGCGAATGGCGCTCGTGACGACGACGTGGCTGTGCAGCTGAGGGTCGGGCGCGTCGCCCTCGATCACTCCGCGGGCGGTCGTGTGGCGGTACTCGGCGGCGATCAGGTCGACGGCGGGCTCCTCCATCACCTGACCTTCGTAGCGGCGACGAACCGTCGGGACGTGCTCGGTGAGGTGCGCCATCGCCTCGCTGACCGCGGCGGCATGTGCGGCTTCGATCTCGTAGCGCTGGGCCTCATCGCCGAGCGCCCATAGCGTCGAGACCGACTTCGGCGCGCTGAAGGTCAGATCGATCCCTCCCCCGCGCTGGCCGTTCGCGCCCTCGCGACGGAGCCATTTGCCGGTGCGAGGATGGCGGCCCTCCATCAGGGCGATGAAGTCCGGGCCCTCGACGCCGGTTCCCTCGATACCCAAGCGCGCGAGCGTGTCCAGCGAGGCGAGCCAACGCCCAGGTGCCTGCGTGGGCTCGCCGGCCGGGCTTAGGTAGTAGTCGCCGCGCTCTGGCTCGATCGTCTTTGACTCCAGGTAGCGGGCGTAGCCGCCGGCTTTGGCGGCGCCGATGCTGGCTGCGGTCAACACATCGGCTACTGACCGCGAGTCGGGCCGACCGGCCAACGAGTTGGACACTCCTGAGGCACCTCCCGCACACCTGTGCATTTCGTCTGTCCGGGCTTGGCGCTGTGCGCCGGCCGCGTGAGTCGGTGAGCGTCAGCGAGCCGCGAGCGAGCAGACCGCAGGTCTGCAAGGCCGGCGCCTCAGTGCCGAAGACGGCAGAAGAGCCGACGCAGGAGGCTCGGTTACAGCAGGCACAGTCTGCGTTCCGCAGATGCCGGCGCCGTCAGTTCGCTTGGGTCGAACCGGAGACAGGGTTTTGGTCCCCGGAACTGCGGCCTTCCCCGCCGGTGCGACCTTTCGGACGCGGAAGCGTCCGGACACCCCCCTATCCTGCTAGGCCCGGTCTACGACACAGCAAGCGCATTTCGAGGGAGTCAAGCAGGAGACACGGACGGAAAGGGATGTTGAATGGGTGTTGGTGACGTCACTCAGGGGGTTGAGGCTGGAGAGATTGCGGTGCGACGGATCACGCGTGACGCGCGAGTGCCGGTCGCCCAAGCAGGAAGCGGATTGCTCGGCGCTACGGCGGTGGTGCTCGCGAGCGCCGACGAGGGCAAGGACTACCTGGCGCATTTTGCGCCATTCGTGATTGACCAGCTCAAGCGCTGGCCAGTCGGACATGCGGTTGAGCCGCACGAGCTCTCCGAGGCGCTATGCGAGGGCTGGGGATTTCCTGCCGTGCCGTCCGCGGTGTCGCGCGTGCTGCTGCAGCGCGCGGAGCAGGAACAGATGGTCCGCTCGGTGGACCGGCGCTTTTATCCCGAGCACGAGGCGCTGCTTGAGGTCGCAGACCTGAGCGAGAAGAAGCAAGAGCTGCTCGCAGGTCTGAACGCGCTCTCCGAGGCGGTAGTCCGCTATGCGGCGGAGGCCCATGGACTTACGTGGACCGAGGAGAAGGCCAACGCGGCGCTCGAGCGACTGACTGAGGACTTCGGCGCAGAGCTCGCCACGGCCCGTCGCGAAGGTGGATTGGCGGCCGACGCGCCGCTGGGCGAGGATGAAGCACTGGCGGTTGTGTACGGGTTCGCGCGCGGCGCTGTCGAGCGGGACCCGGAGAACTTCGCGCGGATCGTCGCGATGGTGCAGGGGACGATGATCGCGAACGCCCTCTACTTCGAGGACATCCGCAAGCTGCCGAACAGACTGCCCGAGCTGCGGGTCTACTTCGACACCTCCCCACTTCTGCGCGCGCTCGGCCTTGCCTCCGACGAGGTCGTGCTGGCCGCGACGGAGATGCTCGCGCTCATGCGCTCCTTCAAGATCCCGATGTTCGTCTTCAGCCACACCGTCGATGAGATGACCGCGATCCTCGAGAGGATCGCGGAGTCGCTGAAACGCGGGCGTACCGCCCCCAACGAGCAGGCCGGGCTGACCGGACGCGCGCGCGAAGCAATCGACGCGGCAGTGCAGGCGGGGATGACCTCGGGAGAAGTGCAGGTGCTGGTCGCCAATATCGAGGGTCGCCTTGGCGAACTCGGCGTGCGACGCTGCGAGACGCCGCCGCACCGAGAGGCAGGGCACATAGACGAGCACAAGCTCGGCGAGATGCTCGGGGAGCGGATCGAATATCGCTCGAGGGGACCGCTCGAGAAGGATCTCGATTCGCTCGCAGCCGTCAACCGACTTCGTGGCAGCCACAGACCCCGCGACCTGGCAAAGACGCGCGCGCTGTTCGTCACGGCCAACGGCGCCGTCGCGAAGACCGGCCGGGCTTTCTTCAGGGACATCGGCCACGACTCGCCGGTTCCGCATTGCATGACCGATGTCGCGCTGACCGCACAGCTGTGGGTGCGCTCATCGAGCCGCAAACCCGACCTGCCGAGACGCCTTCTGATCGCCGACTGCTACTCGGCGCTCGGGCCGGGACCGGCCTTGTGGGAGCGCTGGGTCGGCCACATCGTCAAGCTCCGAGAGCGAGGCGAGCTCACCGAGGAGCAGCTGCAGACCCTGATCTACCACCAGCAGACCAAGGCTCTCCTGTATGAGGTGGTTCGCGGGAAGCCTGAGAACGTGAGCGACGAGGCCGTTGCCGAGGTTCTTGCGCGCTACGAAGCTGAGGTGCGCCGGCCAGCCGAAGACGACGCAAGGGCCGCAGATGCTGCCTCTCAGCAGGAGCGCGACGAGCTTGCCGGGAAGGTGGCGGAGCTCGCCCGCTGGAAGCAAGACCAGGAAGCCGAGCGCGAGCGGTCACGTCGTCGCCAGACCGGCAGACGAACCGCAGCAAGACGCATTGCGAGCCTCGTGGCCGCTGCGGCAATGGCGACGGCATACGCCGTGCTCGCGCTCGGCGGACAGATCGACGGCAGCTTCTGGTGGGCGACGGCCACAACGCTGCTCGTGCTCTGCTGCGCGGCAACGGTCAGTTTGGGGTTCAGGCGCGGCTGGCGAGCACCACTCACCGTTCTCGTAGCGGCCGGCGCTTTCAGCGCGTTGTGGGCAAACGTGTTCGGAGTTGCGGCGGAGTCAAAAGAAGCAAAGCCGAGCGCAAGCTCAGGATCAGGCCGCTCCCAGCAGGCGCCAGGCAGCCGTAAGTGATCTTGATCATTCCGCGCGATCGCCACGGCAGCGTGCCGACTTCGCTCAGGACGCTTCGACCTCTACCGGGCAGAGGTCGAGCCCTTCGCGTGCGATCAGCGCCAGAACATCGCTGTGAATCCACGGGGTCGTCTCCGCTCGACCGCCCTCCGGTCGGACACCGATGCGACGGGACAGCCAGCTCGTTTCACCGCTGAGGTGGCCCGCGGCGTGCCGCTTAACCCGCCCGCAGCGCACCGCGATCTCGCTCAGGCTGACGCCGCTCTGTGCGCGCTTCAATACGGCTTCACGCAGGCGCCTGTTGAGCACGATCGGACTCGCGTCAACACGCTGCAGCTCGGCGCGCAGCCGGCAGACCGAAACCCTCGCGTCGTCTTCGTGGCGAGCGATGGCCTGGAGCGTGAGCGAGCGCGCTGGTTCGTAAGCCTCTACGCCCGCGAGCAGCTCGCGCAGGCAGATCGGCCGCTCGTCTGCCTCCCCGGGGGCGCGGCATGTCCAGCGCAGCTCGCGGTAGGCCTTGCCGCAACGCACTGCTGCGATTGAGTAGCTCGCACCGGCGGCGTCGCGCAAGGGCTCGCTCGGTGCGCCGTCCGTGCCCGGCTCGGGCACCTCGCGACCGGACAGATCGGATCTATGAAGGCGCCGGCAGCGCCCCCTGCTCGCGTCGGCGAGATAGAGCTCTGCGAGCACGCGTGCGTTCTCGTGCGGCTCATCGGACGCGAGCCCACCGACGAGACGAGCGTCGGCGCGAGCGTCGCATCTCCAGTCGACGACGAGCCGGCCACCGTCGCTCAGGTGCAGGCTGCGAAGCTCGCGCTCGGCGCCGGTGCGGTCGCGGTAGTGACCAAGCACGTCGGGGTGCACCCTCACGGCGCCGCTCTGTTCGCGGCGCGTTGCGATTGCTCTCGCGCTCATGACTCTCCTTTGCGGGCGCGGCCCGCCGGGCGCGGGCCGTTGGCCGTCCGCGAGGCACGCGGAGCGTGCGAGGCTGGCGGTGGCCACGGCCGCGACCGTCCGCGCCCTCTCGCTTCCGTCGCGGGGAGCCCGGACTCCTCTCCCGCCGTCGGCGAGAGGCGGTAGCCAACGCCCCACACCGAGCTGACCCAGCCTGCTCCCGCGCCGACCCGAGCGAGCTTTCGCCGCAGGCGCGAAGCGTGCAGAGCGAGCGTCCTCGTCGAGGCGCTGGAGCGAAATCCCCACACCTCGCGCAGTAGCTCGCGCTTGGGAAAGACGCGGTGCGGATCGCGCGCGAGGTACAGCAGCAGCGCGTACTCCTGACGGCGCAGCTCGACGCGCAGCGAGCCAAAGCGGACCTCCCGCGCGGCGGTGTCGATGCTCAGCGCTCCGTGACACAGCAGACGCAGGTCGCGGGCGCGCCCACGCGCAAGCAGCGCCTGGACTCTTGCCTGCAGCTCGTCGTAGGAACAGTCCGCGCGGGTAACATCGTCGGCCCCGGCGCGGAAGGCACGCAGCAGCTCTGCGCGCTGATCGGCGCTCGCGAGCCACAGCACCCGGGTGCTCCCCTCGAGCTGCGGAGCGAGCTCGCCGTCGCGCAGAGCGCGCACAAGATGCTCGCGCTCGCCAGCGCGCACACCGGCGCCCAGCAGGATCAGATCGACCGGGCTGTACTCGGCCAGGGAGCGCAACTCCCCGCAGTCGCCGGCAGTACGCACGGCGTACCCGTCGAACGCGAGCTGCTGTGCCAGAGGCGCGTCCTGCAGGGCCTCCCCGACGATCACCAGCGACGCGGTCGCGTCGTTCATGGCCAACTCCGTTCTGTTCAGAGCCCTGCCGTGCGCGGGGCCGCGGAGCCCGACCCCAGGCACGCCCTAGGCGTGCCAAGCTCAGGAGGGCGAGGACCCGCGCCCGCGACTCGCTGTCCTGCACAAGCCGCCACGTCGGTCAAGCGCCAGGCGCGCGGCTTGACGTCTCGGCAAGGGCATGCCGGCCTCGAGGGCAGGGCGAGCAGCGGCCCCGGCTGCAGAGCCGAGGCCCCGCTGGTAGCGCCAGAGCACAGAGCACCACCGCTTCTACGCGTCCGCGAGGAACTCGCTCTGCTGGCGCAAGGCGCTGCTCGCCATCGGCACCCGGTCGAGCGCTTGCGCCTGTTCGATGTAGTCGTCGATCAGAGCGCGAAGCGCGTCGAAGCCGTCAAGCTCGACGCCGGACTCGATCAGGTAGGAGCGCCCGCCCGGCATCGCCGGACGATCGGTGACACGCACGCGACCGTTGATGCGCTGGCCGTAGAGGATCCGCTCGCCAGCGCTGATGCGGTAGCGCCCGAGCTTGGCGCGCTCTCCGACGACGGGCTGCGACGGGGAGTCGATCGATCTTGCGTCGCCTGCCCACTGGGCGGAGACGCCGTGGCCGGAGACCTCCTCAGAACGAACAGCCGTGGCGTAGTGAAGCGTCTCGGCTGGCGTGTCGTCGGGGAGGTCGAGCGGAAGGCGCCCGGCGCCGGACTTGAGCTTGACGAGCCGCTCGATCTCATAGCTCGCCTGCGCGCGCGTGGCGGGATAGGTGAAGCTCGTGCCTGTCTGCTCGGCCAGAACGCGTAGGTAGCGAAGCTGACGAGTAGAAGGTGAAGAGTTAGCTGTAGAGGTGCTCACTGTTACTCCTTTGGTCGGGGTTTGAGCACGCCCGGCCAGAGCGGGCCGGCGAGGCGTGTCAAGCCCTGTCCCGTCAGGGATCGTCCGCAGGGCGACGCGAAGCGCAGGGCTTTACACGCCGCAGAGCCGGTTCGCTGGCCTTAAGGGTGTGCGACCCCCGCCCACAGGAGTCCCGTGTTCACTTCAGGTGAATCGGCGACTGACCGCGTTCTCGCCTGCCGCGCCGGAGAGGACGACGCGGCAGGCAGCTCCCCTGTCACGCAGCGGCGGCCAGCTCGAGCGTCTCGTGCGGCTCGGGCAGCTCCATCAGCTCGCGGCCCTTCGCGCTCTCCAGCGCGCTGAAGCCGTACTCGCGGCGCAGGCGCTGGATCTCGGCCTGGCGCTCGTCACGGGTCAGCTGCGGTGCGCGCTTGACGAACGCTCGGACATCTTTGTCGCGCTCGCGCTCGCGGCGACGCTCTTCGGCCTGTACGGCCTCGCGTCTGGCTTTGGCCTCAGCGATCGGGGCGGCGATCTCCTCGGGCAGCCGCTCGATCAGGATCTCGTCGAGCAGCTCCTCGGCCTCGTTGCGCCAAGGGACTCCGTGCTCGTAGTAGCTGCCGAGGCTCAGCCGGTAGTGGCTTGCTTTCGAGCGTGGGATCGCGATCTCCTCGTTCGCCCAGCGAGCGGCCGCGAGCAGTGCAAGCACGCGTCCGGCTACTTCACCGGTGCTCGCGACATCGAGCAGGAACTCGCGCGCTTTGGCTTCGCTCTGCTGGGCGTCGGGGTAGTCGGCCTTGGTCGAGCCGTTCTTGCGCTCGCTCAGCTCGGCGAACCCCGGGAAGCAGAGCCGGGCACCGCGCGCCGCGATGTCGCTGAGCGACGTGGCGATCGGTGCCGCGGTGAGGATCTTCAGCATGCGCGCGTCAACCTTGACCGTCGCGAGGTGCTTGACGAGCGCGGCGCCGAGCTGCTGGTTGGTGGCGATCGTCTCATCGCGCAGACGCCGATCTTCTTCGCCGGCGCGCTTCTGAGCGGCCGCGATCTGCTCGGGCGTCGGCGGGACGATCACCGCCCTTCCCTCTCCCTGCCCCGAGTCGCCGTTGGCGTCCGCAGGCGCGCCGGCCGAGGGCTCGGCTGGCGTGCCGCGGTCGAGCGCCTCGTCCTCGCGCATGCTCTTCAGGCGCGCGGCGAGGTAGTCGCCGGCGAGCTGGTTGGCGACGTCAGCACCGACGATGATCGCCTCCGATCCGTTCACCGAGCGGTGCGCGGCGTGCAGCGAGAGCGCCTGCTCGACGAGCTCCGAACCGAAGTGGATGTAGATCTGCTCCGGCCCAGTTTCGGCGAGCTCGCTCAGCTGCGCGACACACTCCGTTGCCTTCTCGCCGAGCTCGAACGACGAGAGCGAGTAGGCGCAATTGGCGACGAACACGCCCTCGGGGAAGTCCTCGATCTGCTCTTCGTAGCCACCGATCAGGACCGAGATCGGGTCGGCGACCAATTCCTCCCAGGTGATCGGCTCGCTCCACCCCTGCGTGCGCGAGTCGAGCACGCGCTTGACGGCGAGCTCGGGCAGGGCGGCGTGGATGTTGGCGAGCCCGGCCAGCGTCTTCACCGTCATCAGTGGCACCTCGCCAGCGACGATCTGCTCGCGCAGGTCCTCCGAGACCTCGAGGATCGCCAGCCGCTCGCGCACCCGCGCGAGCGGGATCTTGAACGCCTCGGCGATGCCTTTGCGGGTGTAGTGGCCCTCGTCGATCAGCGCCTGGTAGCCGAGCGCCTGCTCGAGCACGTTCAGCGAGACGCCTAGACCGTTCGCGAGCATCGCGTCAAGCAGGTCGCTGCCGGGGGCGTCGCTGCGCTGCTTGACAAGCGCCGGCAGTGTCTGCACCTCGGCGAGCTGCGCCGCACGCCAGCGGCGCTCACCGTCGATGATCTCGAAGTGGCCCTCGCGCTCGCCGGGCTTGACGAGGATCGGGTGGTCGAAGCCACGCGTCCGCATCGCGTGCGCCAGACGCTCGATCTCCTGCTCGTCGAACTCGCGGCGCGGGTTGTTCGCTGAAACGACGATGCGGCTGAGCGGGATCTCAGCCAGGGTGTAGCCGTGCTGCGGAGCCTGCGGGTCGGTCTGCGTTTGAGTCAACATCTCGTTCTCCTTCTCGATCGCGGGCGAACGCCGGCGGCGTGCCTCGGCGACCCCCCGCACGCCCAGCGGGCGTGCGAAAATTGGGGTCCGGGCACGCCGTCGCTGAGCCCACTCACTGCTGCTATCGGGCCAGCGCAGGGCGCGAGCGTCAGCGAGGACAACACGCCAAGGGTGCAATCGGCTTTCTCCGACAAGGGCAATCGCGCCAGGTGAGCCACTTGCACCAAGCGCGACCAAAGAAGCCCAGACGCAAAGTCCAATGAGCCGTATAGTCCGCGTAGATGCTGCGGTCTCCGTCGATCTCCCGCCCAGCAGGCTGGCTGTGCTTCTCGCTGTCGATAGCGCTGCTCGTTTGGTCACTCGCCGCGACGAGCGCTTCCGCGGTCACGCTTTCGGCACTCGGTGGAGATCAGAACGCGATGGTGGGACGCACGTTCACGCTCGCCGCAAGCGGGCTCACGCCCGGCAACCACGTAACACCGTTCGTCGTGCCGGTCGATGGTCGCAACTGCTGCGGCGTCGGCATCGCCCAGACGCATGTGGTGCCCGCCAGCGGAAAGGTGAGCTTCAGCTTTCGCTGGCCAGCGCGCTATTACAGATGCCCCGAAGCCGCGCGCGCCCATTGTGCTCGGATCGCCTGGCGACGCGGCCAGGGCGTTCTCGTCGGCGTGGATGCGCCCGAGATGCATCCGCTGCCAAGCGCGGCGAGCCAAGGCGAACAGCACACGCTCATGAAGGTGCGCGTCCGAGCCATCGGACGTGGCGCATCCAGGGCACAGGCGACCAGTGCCGCGGCCGCCGACCCCCTCGCCGGCACTGGAGTCTCGATGCACGCGTGCCACAGCCCGTGGATGACCTCGGCGGGCACGCTCGGGGCGGGCGTCGGAGCTGACGTCAGCTTCGCGCCGACCGATCGTGCCCGCTACCTCGGTCGCTTCAGCCCAGATTCGGTGTGGGTCAACCTGCAGGGCTGTGCGCCTTTTCCCTATCTGACGAAAGACGAGCAGGACTCGATGTACGAGCAAATGCTCTGTCATCTGGAGGGGGGAGTCGCGCATCTGGGAGGATCAACCTTCGACTTCGAGGCATGGCGGCCGGTCGTTCCAGCGCTCTCCTCGCTCGTGACCGCCCACTGCAATCCCGACCTCGGACCAGGCGGCGGGACCCAGTACCTCGATCAGCTCGTCCAGTGGAGCGGAGACCCAAACGGCCAGAAGGCCGCGTGGCTGATCAGCCGCGATGCTCACGGCGCGCTCCAGCGGCGCTGGATCCCAACGACGCAGATATATGGCTGCCTAAAGCGTCAGGGCAAGCAGGGCCCGGTCGAACTGGACCACAGCTTCATCGCGCGCTACCTGGCACCGGTCGGCCCCCCGGTCCAGGCTTCTGAGACGTGCGGACAGCCGCCCAGCCCTGCGCCCGCTTCACCCGGGACGCCGCCGGTACTGGTTCCCCCGATCGGGGGAACCGCGCCACCCAGCACGGCGCCTGGGCAGCCTGCTTCCTCCTGGGCGGAGACTCCAGGCGGCGTGACGCACACCTGGACGAACTACAGCAACGCCGGCGGCTATGAAGGAGCGCAGATCCCCGCGTACCAAACCGTGCAGATCGCCTGCAAGCTCCCTGGCTTTGCAGTCGCCGATGGCGACACCTGGTGGTATCGAATCGCCTCGAGTCCGTGGAACGGCGCCTATTACGCCTCCGCGGACGCCTTCTACAACAACGGTCAGACCTCGGGCAGCCTCCATGGAACCCCGTTCGTCAACGGCGCCGTCAACGACTGCTGAGCGCATGACTCGACTCCGTCGGTCGGTGTTCACTCTTAGCGCATATGGTCGCCACGCCGGTGGAGCGGGTGTGGTCATCGCGATCCTCGCCCTAACCCTTTGCACAGGCGCCTGGGCAGACAGAGGGGGGCGGCCTCCGGGCCTCCCCCACACGCTCGCGCACAGGTGGCTGAGCGCTGCTCGCGGCGGAGCCGTCCGCGCTCCGGGCGGAATAGAACTGCGAGTCGCTGCGCACGTAATGCGACGCGACGGCCGGGCAAGCATCACCGAAATCGACTCGGGCGTATACGCGATCCACATCGCAGTTCCCTGGCGAGGAGCCGTCACGGTTGTGCTCCCACTCAGCCAAGGACTACCGATCGTCGCCCACCGCGTATCCGGTGAGTGGCGAATCGAACGGGCACGCGCGATCGGCGGACGTGCCGTGGCCCGGGTCCACGCCCTGTCGCTGTTCGGCGACCTGGCGAAGTGCATCAAGCCCGAGTCCTTCCATGGGCTGTTGATCTGCCTGTTGAAGGCTGGTGTACGTGAGTTGCCGCACACGATCTTCAAGACGATCGTCAACAAGATCATTCCCACGTACGACCCATGCCGGCCAATCAACTTCTCGCTCGATCTGACCGACCTGCTTGCCGCATGCCCCGCGGTCAACGGCCCCGCTCCGACACAGCACCCGAGCACCCCATCACCCACCCAATCCCCGGCGCCGAGTCCTCCCAGCGGGTCGGCCACCTCTCCGCAGCCAGCACAGCCGCAGCCGTCACAGCCTCAGCCGATTCCGCCGGGCGAATCTACGAGCTATACCCACCACGTCTACGGCACATGCGCCGACAAAGTGTGTGGTTTGAAGATACGTTCGGGGCCCGGATACTCAGCCTATGCCCAAGTCGGCTCTCTTGCCGACGGTGACACTGTGCAGGTCATCTGCCAGGCGATCGGCGAGCTCGTCGGACCCAGTCCGGCGACTGGCAACTCGAGCGCGATCTGGGATCAGCTCGTAAGCGGCGGATGGGTCAGCGACCTGTACATCGACACTCCGGGGGTCGGAACCTTCAGTCCGCCGATTCCGCAGTGTTGAGGGGGAGTCGTGCGCGGGTTCTGCCTGCCGGCAAGCGGCGATAACGATGTCGCACGAGCCGTGCTACGAGCGCAGCTCGCCGCCTGAGACCGCCGCTGGCATCACCCCTCCTCTGGACCAAGTGCAAGGAATGCGTCGTCGGGCACGTCGAGCCCGACGTCCTCACTGATCGCCTTCAGCGCCTCCACAACGATGCCGGCGTGCTCGTAGATGCACTCGCGCGGACGCAGGCTCGGGTCGATTTCGGCGTGGTCGTGCTCGGCGCTGACCGCGTAGGGAGTCTCTCCTATCGGGCCGAGGACGATGTGCGAGGCCAGTGTCGGCACGCCGCTGTGGCCGAGGAAGCTCGAATGCACTCCGAGCGCGAGTCCGCGGTCGGGCAGCACGGTAGCGATCGCGAGGATGTACGGCCCCGCCCACATGCAGGTCGTCTCGCTGCTCACCGCCTTGCCGGCAATTTTCACGTGCAGGGTGACTTTGTGTCGCTCGCTCACGGCGCTTCACCGTAGCGGCCGGTGGTGACCGGAAGCTCGACACCACGTCAGCGAGCCGGTCGCGCGAGGGCGAAGCAACGCGCCAAGTGGGCGCGCAGCGTGACGAACTCCTCGCCGCGCGTGCCACAGCCCCACAGGGCGGCGGCGAAGTCGATGATGCTGCCGCCTCGCCCGCAGCCGAAGCAATAGAAGCTGCCGTCGCGGTAGAGCTGCAGGCTCGCGCGCTTCTCCTTGTGGAAAGGACAGAGCACCTTGCCTTGGCGGTCAGGCTCGCGGCCGGTCAGCGCGAGCACGTAGTCGCTCGCGGGGACCGCGCGCAGGCGGAGGTCGAGCTCGGTGCGAAGCGCCATCCGCGGCGGTCCTGCGCGCACGGTGTCCGAGCGAACGTCCGGCATCGGCGGGAGCTCGTCGAGTAGCTGCGCAAGCGTGTAGCGGGCGTCATGCCGCAGGGCGAGCAAGCGGACAGCGCGCGGCGGATCGCTCTTGTGATTGAGCGTGTCCGGCGGGCGCAGGATGCGCGCGATGTCAACTGAGCGAGGATCGCCGCCGAGCGCGTGCGCCAGGCGTCGGTTCGCGCTCTCGACTCGATCGTTCGCCGTGAGTGCGTCCAAGCGCCAGTAGAGGTGGCGGTGCTCAGCCGTGCCCGAGGCGATCTCGATCGTCGGCGGCAGGCGTGAGGCGAGCCGCTCGTCGGGGAGGCGATCGCACTCGACGAACAGCAGGCGCGAGCCGGCGATCGCGCGCTTGCCGCCGTCGCGACGCTCGCGCAGGGCGACGCCGACGTAGACGTCGGCGCGCGGCGCGAGCGCGGCGATCAGGCGCGCAGCCTGCTCCGGCGCGTTTGCCGGCAGGAAGCGTTGGCCCATCCCGGGCGACAATCCGGCCCAGCGCAGGTCGAGTAGCTGGCCGGCGTGCGCCCCGCCGACCAGCTCCCGTAGATACAGCTCCAGCGGACTGCGCGCGGCGCCTGAGCTCACTCGCAGACCTCTGGTGTGTGCCGCGCGAGGTACTCGAACTCGCCATTCAGCAACGGCACCTGCTCGGGGTAGCGCGCCGCCCACGCCGCGCACTGCTCGAGCGTGAGCTCGCCGCGTCGCATCGCCACGACGCGCTCGTTCGGCGTCATCTCCCACAACGCCCGCAAGCGCGCGTCGCGAGCGTGCAATGTCTGGAAGTACGTCTCGGTGAGGTTCGTCTGTGCCATCGACTCAGCTCCAATGACGCAGCGTCCGCGCCCGGATGGACGCGGACGCTGGCGTCGTCCCTAGGCCGCGACCGGCTCGGCCGCGGGCTCGTCGTCGGACTCGCCGGACTGCTCGGCCGGGCCGCCGAGGAACTGAACGAAGTCGGCGACGATGTGGTGGGCCTGGCGGCGCCCGCCGCCCTCGGACTCCCACTCGCGCCACTGCAAACGGCCCTTGACGCCGACCTGCCGACCCTTGGTGAGGTACTTGGCGCAGGACTCAGCGGACGGACCGAAGACGTCAACGTCAACGTAGCCGGTCGTACCGCCCTGGCCCATGCCGTCGACGGCCAGACGCAGCTTGCACACGCTGTTCTCCTCAGAGAGCGAGCGCAGCTCGGGGTCCTTGGTGAGGCGGCCGATCTCGACCGCGGAGTTGATCGCGAACGTGCTCATTTCATTGCCTCCTGGTGGGTTGTGGTGCTAGTTGACGCCGCCCTAAATGACGCTGCCGGCCGCGCGGAACCGAAGCCCGGAACGGGCGAAGGGGAACCCCGAAGGGGTTGAAGCGCGGACGGCGGCGTCGAAAATGGGGCAAGAAAACGACGCGCCCCAACCGGAGGCCGGGTACTGAGCGTCCGCAGGGCGCTCCGCTCCGTTCGTGATCGCGGTCTCTGCCGAGGCGTCCTCTTGCTCTTTGTCGGGCATCGTGTGCGGGCGCGCCGTCAGCGAGAGGCGGCCCGACGGTTACTGACCGCGAGGAGGCGCGAGCGGCCAGCCGAAGTGCGCGACGCGACCGAGCGGGGCCGCAGATGGTGTCTACGGAGTCATCGCCCCGGCGCGTCAAAGCCGGGGGCTGCCGATCGGCAGGAGCGCCGTCGGCGTCGGCGCGCTCAGCTCGTTGGCCGATTTACGCCTGTAGCGGTCAGTAGCGTGCGATGCGAGGCACACGCTCAGCACCGCGACGCGGGCACGGTGGCGCGACCAGCACGCGAGCGCGGCGATGAGGGTTCATGCGGTCGGCCGCCGGCCGGCGGGCCGGCTACTGATGTGCGTGCTGCTCGCCGGAGTGCTCGCGTTGGTCTTGAGCGGCGCGGCGGCGTGGTGCTGGACGCAAGCCGCGTGTCTCGCACAGCTGAACGCGCCGATGCAACTGCCGCGCAGCGACGCCGCGAAGACGATGTGGCGCCTGCTCACGCATGGCGGCTGGAGCTCTCCCGCCGGGACCTTCCCGACCGCCAGCGAGCGCCGTGAGGCCCCGGCGGCCTGGGCCTACTGGACCGTCGGCATCTGCGTGCTGGCGCTGGCGCTGCGCGCCGGTCTGGGCCTGTACCGCGGGGCGCGCGGATGGCGTGCCGGATCGCCGCTCGCCAAGCAGCAACGGACGCTCGCGCGGCACGCTGTCGAGCGCGGCTGGGTCCGCACGCGCACGTGGGCGCTGCCCTCCGACCTGCGGCGCCTGTGGGTGCCCGGTCCCAGCTCCGGGCGTCCGTACCTGGGTGTAATCGGCAAACTGCCGCCGCGGATGCTCGCGGCCGAGCCAGAGGTTCAGCCGATGGTGGTGGCACCCCCTCGCGTGGGGAAGTCGACGGCCTACGTTGTGCCGTGGCTGCTCGATCACGACGGCCCAGCGCTGGTGCTCTCGACAAAGCTCGACACCTACGAGGCGACCGCGCCCTATCGGCGCGGCGTCGGGCGCGTGTGGGTGTATGACCCCTTCGGGGAGCGCCCGAGCGCGGGCTTCAGCCCGCTGGTTCCCGCGCACAAGTGGGCCGGCGCATTGCGATCGGCAGAAGCGCTCGCGAGCGCCGCCCACCCGGACCAAGCCAACGCTGCAAACGAGTTCTGGGACAAGGAGGCGGCGTCGATGCTCGCCCCGCTATTGCACGCCGGTGCGCTGGCCGGCGAGGACATGGGTGAGATCCTGCGCTGGCTGGACGCACGCGAATTCAGCGACGCTGTCGCCGTGCTCGAGAGAGCCGGCGCCAGGCCGGCGGCCGAGCAACTGCTCGGCGTCGGGCGCCGCGATGAGCGCAACCGCGAGACGACGGTGATGAGCGCACTGAACCTGCTGCGTGCATACCGCTACCCCGAGGTCGCGGCGAGCTCGCGCTCTGACCTCACACCCTCTCGCTTCCTCGACGGCGAGGCAAACACGATCTACGTCGTCGCCGCCGAGCACGATCAGGAGGCGCTGCGCCCTGTGATCCTCGCCCTGCTCTCGGCGATGTACCAAGCCGCGATAGTCAAGGCGCGCCGAGAGGGAGCGCTCGACCCGCGTCTGTTCATCCTGATGGACGAGGCCGCCAACATCGCGCCGGTTCGCAACCTCGGCTCGTGGCTGTCGCAGTGCGGCGACCACGGCATCGTGATCGCGACGCTGTGGCAGTCGATCGCGCAGATCGACAACCGCTACGGGCGCGCCGCACGCGACGCGATCTGCGCCGCCTCGACGGCGCAGGTGTTCTTGCCGCCTCTGGCCGACCCGACGACGACCGGCTACTTGACAGAGCTGCTCGGCGAGGAGCCGGTCGCGAATGCGTCGAGCTCGCGCGGACTCTCCCACCACACGCTGAGCGTCGCACGCGAGAAGGCGGCACCATCGCCGTGGCTGCGTCAAATCGCGCGCGGGCAGGCGTTCGTGCTCTACCGCGATCTCCCGCCAGCGATCGTCAAGGCTCAGCGATGGTTTGAGGACCCGCGCTTTGCACCTCTATGGAGTCCACGTAGGCGCGCTTAGGCCGACACTGCGACAATGCCGACACTGTCGCAGCGATCGTGACTAGGGCGAGTTTCTCGAATCTTAGGAGGGCAGGAACGTCTTCGTAAGACTGGCTTCTACTGTTGGTGGAGAGGAGCCGGCAACCTAGCGCGGCCCTAGCTTTCGCAAGTCCTCCAACGCGGCCGTCTGACGATCACCGGTCGCCGCGCTCGCAACCAAGGCGAAGGTAACTGAGGCGGAGTTGACTGGAGGGCGCAAGAAGATGTTTCGTACACGCTCGATAGAAAGGATGCGAGGTCGCAGATCCCAGTCCGGGCAGTCCATTCAGGGAGGCCTGAAGTAAGCCACTCGAACCAGTGGAGGCCCGACGGCTGCGAGCGCTACGGCCCGTAATGCCTGATGTAGCCACTAGACATCGCGATATTGGGACAATGTGCCCGTGATCGCCACTGACTGGGACTTTTTCATTGCGTACGCGCGCATCGACGCGGAGGCAGCGGAAAAGCTCTACTGCCAATTGGCCGGCCACGCCAAGACGTATCTCGACACAAGAACTCTTCGCTTGGGAGACGACTGGGATGTGGCGTTGCGAAACGCGCAACTACATTCACGGGTTACTCTGGTGCTTGTCTCACACCACAGTGATTCCGCCTTTTATCAGCGCGAGGAGATTGCTGCCGCGATAGCGCGCGCACGCGATCACGCGAGTGGCCACCGTGTGGTGCCCATCTATCTGGACGGCGCTCCCGAGCCCACGAGCGAGCATGTTCCTTACGGGCTGCGAATAAAGCACGGGCTCGCGCTATCGGCGACCGCCACGTACTCGGATATCGCTGGCCGACTACTTGAGCTCTTGCGCGATCTCGACATAGAGGTTGACGCAGGGCTAGCGCGCCACGGAGCCAACCTGAGCCGACGCGAAGCGGAGACGCTCGAGTACGGGCTGGACATATGCTTCTGCGTCGAACCCACTCCCGCGCTAAGCCCTGACGTCTCAAGGATCTGGGGCGAGCTGACCGACCTACCATTTGCACTTACGCGTGAGATGCTCCAAAAAGCAAAGGTTGTAACCCAGATTCGAGTCTGCGTGCCAGCGAGCACCAATAATGGCGAGATCATCTGGCACAACATCCCTAACGATATGGGCAACCTCACGGCGGCGATCGCGCGTGCGACGGCCGTCGGTACACCTGAGGCACATCCTACCATCCTCCAACAACTTGACAGTGCCTTCTACGGCGACTGGCAGAGCGAGCACAGAATGAGACGGCAGATCATCTTCGTATGGTCGGCGTCTGATCCCAAGCTATCTGAGGCTTCTCTTGCTCGCATGCAAGACCGATGGGAAACCGAATTTGACCAGAGCGCGAAGCGGCTCGTGCTGTTTGCCCCAGATACTCCGAGCTGGACCATGTTGTCAGACAGTTTTGTCTCATGTATTCACCATGTAGCACGCGCAGGACGAGACCTGAGCGACGTTGATCGGCAGGTGATCGTCAGACTTATGGCGGACAGCGTCTAGTCGTAGGTATTGACCGATTCGAGAAGACGCTCGAGGAGATGGCGGAACGCGTGCCACGACGTGGCCTCTCGCTTCTAGCGTGTGCTGCACACCGTCGAGCGAACCTACGGGTCGGGTCACGGAAGCCAAGCCCCTTCCGCCGAGCCTGTCAGCGCCAGCTTTATTGATCTGCGATCAGACTCGCGATGATCGAGCGATGGCCGGCAAGGGCGGGCGCCCTTACTGCGCGCAAGAAAAGCTGCGTCAAAGCGGTCAGGACCGGTGCACCGAGAGCCGTCTCGGGCAAGACGCCAAGTCCGACGGCTCCGCCTGCGGCGAGCGCACCGACCGTGAAGCTGAGCCCCACTTCCCTACTCGCAGCGCGCAGCCGCTCTGATGCCGAAACCGACGACCGAATCTCTGCCGCGACAACTTCGAGCTCGTCCTGCATAGAGTTCGACAGCGGCGGACCCATCGCTCGCGATGTCTGCCGAGGATTCGACCGTCCTTATGGTCTGCCGGAGGAACGCCTGCCACGCTGCAAACGCCGGCTCGTCGCGTCGAACTCGAATCAGCGTTGAGGGCGAGAGACCAGAAAGCATGGGAACGTCGCACCGGCCAAGGGCAGCCATGACCTGAAAATCAACGTCAACTTTGGATAGGTCCTGCTGTGCTTTTACAAGCTGATCGCGCATGAAGACCCGCTGGGATTCGTTGACTGGAACCCATGTTGCTTGCGCCAACTCCGTCCGATGCAGTTCGCCCACAACGTCGTGATACAACCACGACCAAGCCTCGTCATCTTTGCGAAAGGCGTGCCACGTCTTTCCGTCGATGTCGCGCGTGCCCTGGTAGCCGATCGCCGCCTCCAGTGCTAGCCGGTGCCAATCAGAGTCCAGGGTCTCGAGTTCGGCTCCGTGCAGTCGCAATTCGAGAACGTACAGATCCCTTGCGAGATCGTCCGCCGCCTTGAGCGTCCAGTGCCGCGGACTGGCGGCATGCTCGCGAATGTGGTCGTAGAAATTCTGCAGCCGATCGAGGTCGCTCCAGATCCTCCTCTCGTAAATCGCTGACAGCATGCGCAGGAGGTGAAGGCTCTTTGGCACGAGCACGACAAGGCCATTGCGGACAAGCTCCTCGATTGGTGCAAGCTGCTCGCCCAACTCGACCATCTCGTGACTCAAGCTCGATGCATCGTGCCAATCATTCACCTTGTCCAAATAGGACTCCGCACGCAAGGTCCATTGCGAAAGCGGATCAAGCCGCACGACAGATGTCGCGTAGCAGAGCAGTGGTGACAGAGCCCGGGTGCCGAAGACCGACGCCCTCAACCCTGAGGCTGACGGTGGCTCCCATTGGGAGTAGTAGCCCAGCAGCACGCGAACGAGCCGCCCGATGTCATCGTCGGATAGCCTCCTGAGACGCCTTGGGTCGGCGTCGCCGAGGGTTTCCCGGACCACGTCCATGCTTGTCACGACTGGCTTCGGCATGAAGGGCGACGGCGGCGACGGAATGATAGTGACCGGCACGTATGCGGAATTGCGTCAAGCGAACGGGACGAGCTTAGGAGCAATACTTCTGCTTGCGTGACGAGCGGGTATGAAACCGCCGTTTCCTCGGCGTGCCTGCTCTGGACGAGCTGGGGGCTGGGCATCTACGGCAGCGCCTAATTCGCGAGCCGTACCGAATCCTTGGATAAACGATGGGACGGGCGAGTTCAGTTCTTACGCGTAGGCTACCGCGTTCAGGCTCTCAAGGCAGGAGCGGCACCATCGGATATACCGATGGTCGGGGTCGTCAAGCACGTTCGTGTAGTACCGCAAAAGAGCCTCGTAGAGCTCGGCCGCCTTCTCGCGGTTGCCTGCCTTCCAGGTCCACCACGCAAGCTGTCTGCGGGCGGCAAGCGGGCCGCGCTGGTCTGGACCATGAACGCCCGTCCGTTCATATTCTGAGATCAGCGACTCGAATAGCCGCGCTGCGCCGGATGCGTCGCCGCCCAGTCCTACTCGGCGCGCCATTTCCCGGCGCGACCCTAGCGTGACGGGATGCTGCCATCCAAGGATCCGCGTGTTCTCCGCAACATGCGCGCCAAAGCGCTCGGTGGCTGACGCGTGGTCCTTGGCGACTACACCTACCTCCTCTACCCAGGGGCGAGATGGCGGGGATTCGGCGGGGCGTCGGCGGCTCCCATCATGGTTCGGCCATGTCGTCGAATGAAGCCTGTCGGCATCAGCGACCGCCAGACGGTGGTCCGCCTGCCTTCTTGGGTACGAGCGACGCACGCGCGGGCTGTGTTTCTCACGAAGTTCTCGGCGCTTGGACTCGCGTCTGCCCGGGAACCGGGGTGCGCGGGTCGGCACCGCTGGCTCCACGCGGACACCTGCTAGCAACTCGCGCCGGGCATCCAGCTCCTCCCCCTTGCGCACGAGGTCGATGTACTTGATGGGTCCGAACAGCCCCGGCGGCTTGAAGTCGCAAACGCGGACAGGGACTACCTTCCGAGACGCGTTCGTCGGATCGTCGGCAAGCACGGCAGTCCACTCGGCCGCTGCGAACCGCGACTCAAAGTAGGCAGGAGACAGGACTGCGATCATGCGCTTCTCGCGGATCGTGCCTCTGTGCATCCCCAACACGATGTTGTGTCCCGGTCTGAAGGACCGCACGTCGATCAGCACGCGATACCCCGCTTCCTCGAGCTGCCAGGCGATCCATTCAGCCCACGCCCGGTCGATACTCGCGTAGCTCACGAAGAAATCTGCGGCCTCGCTGTCGCTCATCGAGCAATCGTATCGGGGCACAATCACGTGCGGAGCTCGCCGGCACTGCCGGTTGCCACTGCCGCGGCTTGAGGTTGCAGGGTCCTAACCCGTCGCGCTACTTTCGCGAACGAGCGGCACGCCAGGGATGCTTAAGGAGTGCTGGGATGGGCGAGTTGCGGGGAGGTCTTGGAGACACCCGGCAGATGGTGGTTGTCCAGGCAGGCGGGAGGGCGCACATCGACTCCCGCTCCGCTGGCGGGGTCAGAGCTTTAGGCTGGCGCTGGCGGGCCTGCTCTTGCCCAAGAGCAGGCGCCTGATCGGCGCTGCGCCGGCTCTCAGCCTCAGATAGTGGCCTTGCGGGGCCGGAGGAGATCCTGATCGCTCGGGGCAGCGTGAATGTCGGGGAGAGCCTTGGTTGCGCGCTTGCCGTAGTCGAGAAGTCGGCTCCGCTCGACTAGCGCTTGGCCAAGGACAGAGCCAGGCTCCGCGACACCGAAAAGGGTAAATACGGCATCCGTGACGGCAACTATGCACTCGGCCGCCAGCATCGGGTTATGGTTCTTAGGGTCGTAGGTCAGATTCTTATCTTTTGGGGCTGCGTGTACTAGCTCGTCGCGTCGTTGGAACAGCCACTTCATCCTCTGTATCGGTTCCTTGTCGCGGGTCAGCTCGCCGGGACGACCGGCGAGCGGGGAGAGCAGAACGTACTTGTTGACTGTCGAAAGTCGCTGCAGTGCATCCCGGTCAGCTCCTCCCCATCGCTCGTAGAGGAAATCGTTGGCGTACGCCTCTGCAGCGAACGCCGCGAAGAGAAGCGATCTGCGGGAATGCAACACACGCCCGCCCTCAGCTTCATCCCTGGCCAGGCTGAACCAGACATCGTCAACTTCACTCGGGTCCTTGACGCGAAGCTCCGGTTCATAAAGCGCATCTGAACTGCCAGCATCCCGGAGCGCGCGAACGGCGTCCGTAAGGTGCATGCCCGCCATTGACTCAAAATAGACAAGGAAATCCATCATCAGCTCCCCATCTCCCCGACGCGGAAACTACATGAACATTCAGCCCCGTTAGAGAGCCCATTGTATGGTGTCAGCCGCGGGGCCAGCGGGATCGACACGCGGCGATCGCCGGTGGAACCTGGGGCCGAAGAACCTGCTATCTGACCTGATCGAACGCCTATACCTCGTCGGCGCAACCAGCTACAAGCAGGTCATCTTGGCGTGATAGAGACGTGGTGGAATCTCCTCGGTGAAAGCGGCCACGCGGAGATCGTCTGTAGCAAGGGCCAGCGCCAAGCCGGTGATCTCAGCGCGGCGGACCTTCTCGAGCACGGTCCCTTTCAGGTTCAAGTCGCCCGTGTGTTGGTCGTTGAGAGGTGGCTTGAAGTAGTTGATGAGCAGCGCCTCAGTCAGGTCAATGCGGTTGTCCTCGCTGAGTAGCCGACGCGCACGCTCATCGCCGGCTTCCAACTGCGTGGGATCGATGGCTCGATTCGAATGCCCAGTCATGAGATGCATCGTGGTTCCGCTCGCAAGGATCAGCCATACGTCGCGGTTGCGATGCTCAGAATGCAGGATCTGCTCCATCGCCTCGATGTACTTCGGATGCGCCTCTAGCCGATCCAACGCACAGGTTTGACGGATTTGGCCGCGCGCTCGTCCGATGTAGTGGATTCGAAGATCAAACAGCGAGGGGTGCCAAGTCTCCCTAGGTGGAGCAAGATGCATCTGCGCGAGTAGCGCAGCTTGCTGACGCACCTGCGCGTCTCTTGGGCCGCGTAGCAGCACTGCGCCGCCCGCCTCATAACCGATGGGCCCAACGTCCACGCCGTCTGGAATGTCATTGGTTCGGCTCATCCTCTGAGTCGAACCGTCGTCGAGTAGAGCGTCAAACGTCAGCGTTAGCGCTTGGTTGGCTACACCGCACTCTTCCTCCACCGCGACAATGCGGGGTCGCGAGCAGATGAAATAAAGGGTGAGACGCCCAATCTGTCGCTGAAGATCAGCTGCACGGACTCGATCATTGGCAGCGACTAGAACCGTGTAGTCCGGTCCTACGGTCGCCACCCGCAGTAGGCCGTCCTTCCGGCTGCAGTCTTTGTAGGCGTCCTTCGGGATCGCGAAGCCGGCCTGTGCGCCTTCATCTGCAGCCTGCGCCAAGGTGTCCACGTCATGCCGACCGCTGAAGATGACGGTGGGCTGCCGCCAAGCTGGATCCCAGTATTTGGACACGCCATCATTGTGACGCTCCCCGCTGGCTCCTGGCTTGGACAAGCATCCGCCAACGTTCCTGGCGTTGTGTTCCCGCTTCGCGCGAGAAGAAGGCCTCTCCACAAGCCCCGGTCACGTGCCCGCTCCGGATGAGCCGTGCAGAAGCCGGCTCCGGCCCTTTAAGCAACGGTTGACGTCGGGCTAGAGATCCTGCATGTTCCGAGCGTCGCTTGTGGCGCGACAGCGACATCTTCGTAATTGTGGCGCTAGGTGTTGGCACGGCTCGACTCCTGCACCCCGATGAAGCACCGGCGGCGCGGCGGCGCTCCGCCTAGTGCCCTCGAAGTTCTCCCGATAGACGCCTGTCGGCCCAGGTCAGTTGGACGAGATGCTCGGCGAGCTCAAGGATTGGCCGGGTCTTTCCGTCATGCTCGGGGTGCTCCAGAGCAAAGCGGGCCAACCAGCGAGCAAAGTTCGGCTTGGACAGCAGAAGGCGCTCGTCTTTTTCTTCGGCGAGCTCGAGCAACACAGATGCGATTGCCTTGTCCTCGCCCACAGACCGCCGCTCGTCGAGTCGCTGCTCGACCTCCTCTAGTGACAGGCGCAGATCCTCGATCTCTACCTCCTGGCGCGCGTAGGTCTGGAGCACGTCGAACATCTCTCGTGGCGTGAAGTTGTCGGCCTCGAAGTTCTCCCGCCACAGCAAGAACTCGGGAGCAGCGCCGGGCTCCTCGTGAAGGTGGCTCGCGTGCTGGCGGGCAGCTCTTAGCGCGTCGCGGCGCGCCTCGGGGTCATCGATCTGCTTTGCTGCCTCGGCTGCTTGGCGGAGGATCGCTGCGCGTTGCTGGTCGCTCACGCCCTCGATCACGTTCCCGCGAACGAGCTCTTCGATCGGCGCGCGGGCCGTGCCCTCGTTGTCGAACACGAGCAGAAAGTAGTTGGCGTATCCACGTAGCGCGCCCAATAGACGCTCGGCCTTTGCCGGGATGTCGGCGCCCCCCATGTCTACAACTGCGATGCCGAGCGTCTCGAAGGAAAGACCATGCCCCTCCTCGACAATCTCTCGCAGAGCGACGATCTCCGAGTCGCCCTCGCCGATCAGCTGCACGCGCCACGGGTACACGCCGTAGTCCTCGAGGAGGACCGGCAGGACGGCGCGGTTCCCGCGCACGTCAAGCGTGCCGAAGTGGCTCTCCTTGTAGGTGGTGCCGTTCCAACCGAGGTACTCATCGATGTCCGGCAGCAAGTCATCGGTAATGCGGCCGTGCCAGGAGCGGATCACCCGCGCAGCGTCGTAGTAGTCGAGCGCCAGTCGCGCCGATGCCTTCAGTCGTTCGCGTCTTGCGCGCCGAACCTGATCGATCAGGTCGAACAGGTCCCTGGCAGGATCGATGCGAAGGGCCTTGTAGACGAGACCCTCGTAGATGCCACGCAGATCCTCGGGCGTGACGGCGCATTCCTTGGCCAGTGCGGCGTAGTTCAGCTCGCCCAGCTGCGCGATCGCCCACTCAGATCCGTCGTTGGTTAGGCCGGGGACATGACTTCCCAGCCAGTTGCTGTGGCGAGGATCCCCACGCTCAAACGGGAAGAACACGTTCTGGACGCGAATCAGCAGCAGCTCGGTCGCGCGATGAGCGTCCGCGCTCGCGCGCAGCGCATCGCCAGGAACGGGCTGCGGCACCGTCGCCATCTTCGCTCGCATCTCGAAGAAGACCTCTAGGCCATCGCCGAGGTTCCCCCAAGGCACCCCGGGAGTCAGCAGGCGTTGAAGCTCGGCGAGCCACAACAGTTGCCAGTGGTGGTAGAGCACCTGCAGACCTGCCCGCTCGCCGTACATCTCCTCAGCTTCTTTCGACTGGGCCTCCCACGGCAGATAGCCGGCCTCCTCGCGGATCTTCAGGTCGCCGTCGTCGAGACATCCGGGCTGGTCGTAGACCCACCCCGGATGGCGCGCGTAGGCGACAGGGACCAAGATCCCCTCGCGGTCAAGCGTCTCCCAAGGGTCGCGAGAGAACAGGCCCAAATCGTCGAGCCCCCGGAGCTTCGCTGCGTCGCGTAGCTTGCCGAGCTCGACAAGCGGCAGCGCACGAAGCACCAGTCGCGGACTGCGCGCGAGAACGTGAAGTCTCCTGGTGCGGGCATGACCGGGTAGGTCTAGCAGCGAGACCGGAGTTGTCACCGCGCGATCCACCGAAAGTCGCTGGCCGCTGGCCGCCCGTTGAGGTCAACAACCCCAATGGAGCCTACGGCCGTAACGTCAACGCAAGTCGCCGAGCGGGCAGCGAAGCCGCGTCGCGGTGGAGCCTCGCGTTTGCAGACGGTCGGCGACTACTCCGGTCAGCCCGCCGGGGAGGCCGCACAGGCGGTGCGGCGCGCGGGACTAAAACCGGGACTTGAGCGCTCGTTCGGCTTCGCGCCCGAGCTGCGCGGCCAGATCGTCGCGCAGGTGCCGGCAGCCGGTGGCGAGCTGACGCGTAACGGACTGGTGACGCTGTACGTCGCCGCTCCCAGCTCGGGCCCTCCGGGCGAGCAAGACGCCTCCGTGTCTCGCGCGGGCGAACGGCCCGAAGGCGAGGCTTCGGTTGGGCGGCGCGCCCACGCAGAGCCTGCATCGGATCGCGCGGGCGCCGCGACGCCGCGCAGGAAGCCGTGCCGCTCGCCTGGGACACGCGGGCCAGCATTCGACACTCTGTCACCGAGGCCCCCAGCCGGCGATCAGGCGACAGAGAGCCTTGCAGCACCGGAGTCAGATGACGATTGCGCGTGGTCAGTCAAAGACCGTGCTCCTCTCGATGCGTACCACGGCGAGGCAGAACGCGATCTGGCCAGCGAGGAGTACGTCGTCCACGCCGATGAGCTATTTGCGGGGCGTGCCAGCGCGAACGCCCCGGCCTGGCGCCAGGTCTATCTCCGGCGCCGTCGCGGCGTACGCGCGCGTCTGGCCGAGCATCGCCGGCTGGCAGTGGCAGCGCTTGTCCTGCTGGGCGTCTGGCTCGTCGTCGCCGGCGCCACAGCGCTGAACGGACGCCGCGCGAGCCCGCCTCGGCCAATAACTGCCACACGAGGGAACGCGCAGATTCCCGCGGAGGAAGGCAGGCGCACCATGGCGGCGACGCGGCCGCGACCGAATGCGCGCCGCAAACCGACGCTCGATCAACATGCTACGAGGCGCCGGCAACGCCCGATAGCCGACCTCAAACCGGCACGTCGGCCATCGCCCCTGCGTGCGGCGGTGCAGGCGACGCACGCCGCCGGCGAGCCTGTGGCGCCGAGGCCCGCTGCCAGCGCAGCAGCGAGCCGCGAGTTCGGGCCTGCGCAGCGAGAAGTCAGGCGCCTGCTACGCGCGCCGCAAGCTTCGCCAACCAACGCAAGGAGGTGGGGCCAGTGATGGCGCTCGCACTACATCGAGGCGACGGAAACTGTCGATCGAGAAAACGCCCGTGTCTGGCGCTTGCGCTCTGCGCGATCCTCGGACTGCTGGTGGGGCTCGCGTTGCTCCTCGCCGCGCCGGACGGACACGTGCACGCGCTCAATGCCGCCGGGGCATTTAAAGGGACGCCGATCGACGGGGTGCAGAACTTCGTCAACAAGCTCAAGGGCAACATCGTCTGGCTCGGCGGGACCGCGATGGGCTTGGTGATCGCAGTCGTCGGGATCATGTTCATGGCCGGGCACAGCCGTGCGCATGACATCGCGATCCGGACGATCGCGGGCCTGGCGATCCTCGCGTCGATCAGCGGAATCGTGGCGTAGGGCGATGCTCGCCCCGCTTGGCTTCCTTGGGTTCCCCTCGCTGCACAGCATCATCGAAGGGATCGCCAAGGGTTTCTTCGGGGCGCTCGCGCACGCGCTCGTCCCGAGCTGGCTCACGCACGGGACGGTCGCGACGATCCAGCATCTCGTCGCGCTCCCCGACCCAGCGAGCTGGACGCACGTCGGCGAGCTACAGGGCGACATGGTCTACCTCGGCGCGATGCTGCTGCCGGTCACGCTGGCGGTCGGCACCGTCCGCTACTGGCTCGTCGGACTGACGGGCGCCGCGCATCCGGTCGCCGCCGTCAGCCGCAGCGTGTGGGTGACGTTCGTGCTCGTCTCCTACCGCTGGTTCATCGAGCAGGCGGTCGCGGCGACGAACACCCTCACGCACGCGGTGCTCGGCTTCCCGGTCGTCGCGAGTGGCCTGCAGCGCATCATCGGCGTCCTGTTCGGCGGCGCGCTGCTCAGTGGCGCCGGGGGCGTCTTCGGCGCTCTGCTGGTGATCGTCGGCGTGCTGTTCGCGGCCGGTCTGTTCGCGGCGCAGGTGCTTCTGACCGTGCTGCTCGCGGTGATGATCGTCGCCGGCCCGCCGCTGATCGCGCTCTCGGCGATCCCCGAGCTCTCGCACCTCGCCCGCACCTGGGCGCACGCGCTGGTCGCGATCGCGCTTGTCCCGCTCGGCTGGACCGTTCTGTTCGCGACGGCCGGGGCGCTGTGTCTGGACGCGACGAGCTTCACCGGCGGCGCAGGCGGAGTGCCGGGCCACGTCGCAGCAGCCTTCGCCGGCCTCATCACTTTCGCGATCGCCGTGAAGCTCCCGCTGATGCTGCTCGGCGAGCTGCGCCACCTGTTCGGCGGGGCGAGCTCCGGCGCAGGGTCGGCCGGGTCGGCGGGCCAGAGCACGATGCCCGGCGCGGAACGCGTGCGCGCTGCACACGCGCGATTGCGCACAGCCGCGCTGCAGGGAATCCCCTCGCTCGGTGCAAGCGCCGGGCGAGCGGCCGGAGCCCTGGGCGCACCCGCGGGCGGCCCGCTGGGCGCCGCTCGACGCGGGCTGACCGGCGCGGCGCGCCGCAGCGGGGTCCTGCCTGCCGCCGCAGGCGCGGCCGGTGGCGGCGTCGCCGGTGCGCTCGCCACCGGCCGTGCAGCCGGCGCGAAGCGACGCGGTGTGCGCGAGCGTCTGCGCGGCGCCGGCGTCATCCTCGCCAACGCGCCCCGCGAGGCGCGCGCGGCAGTCGCCGCGAGCGCTCGCAAATCGACGCGCTCAACCCGCGCGGCTGCGGCGAGCCGAGCCCGTAAGGGCGCGAGCAGCAGCACCGGTCGTGCTGCGGTGGTCCCGACCCCGGCGCAGAGCGGTGGACAGCGCGGCGGGAGCGCGGCCACCGGCTCACGAGACTCGGCGGGGCGGCGTTCCTCGCCAGCCGCCAAGTCGCCTTCCTCGAGTACACCGAGTGCTGCTCAACGAACGCCTGCCGGCAGCGTGTCGCGCACGCCGGGCTCGCGGCAAAACCAGAGCGCCGGCGCCCATCCCGGTCGCCGCGTTCAGCAGGACGCCGCGCGTGAAGCAGCGCCTGGCGTGCCGAAGCCGGCCGCTTCTCGCGTGCGCCCGCAGCGCGCAAACGTGCCTCCCGCTTCCCCACCGGCGCCGCCGCGCAGCCAGCGCGCGGACCGACACCGTGCACGGCGCAAACCGCGGCCCCGGAGCGGGCCGTGATCCACCGCACCTTCCGCTCACTCGATGAGGCGCCCAAGCTCGTCGGCTTCACGCTGCGCCAGTGGGCGGGGCTGATCGCCGGCGCGAGCGCCGTGCTCGGCCTCGTCTACTTGGCGCACCTGCCGACCAAGGCCGCGATCACGCTCAGCGTGTTTCTCGTCGGTCTGCCCGCGGCGCTCACCTATGTCTCAGAGAGCGGCGGCCTGCAGTTGGGCGCGCTACTGCGCGACCTCTGTCGCTGGCGCGTCAATCGTCAGTTCCTCCCGGCCGTCCCCGCCGGCTTCTCCGGCGCGCGTGGCGTCGTGATCCTGGCGCGCTCGGACGAGGAGCCCTCAGGAGCGAGCCCGCGCGCGGAAGCGGCCGACCCGGTGCTTGAGCGACTACTCAGCGAGGAGCGCTGGGAGCGATGAGGGCGAGGCGCTCGGCGGCCGCGCTGCTCGGAGTCGCGGCGATCGAAGCCGACGGACTGCTCGTGCGCGAGGACGGCCCGTGCGTGCGCTATCTGGAGGTCGGCTCGGTCAACCCGCTCGTCGTCAACCAAGCCGAGGGCGAGCGGATCTCCGCCGCCTTCGCGCAGCTCGCCGCGCGGCTGCCCGACCGCCAGTCGCTGCAGCTCTACGTCCAGGGCACCCCGCTTGAGCTCGAGGACGTGCTCGCCAAGGAGAGCCATCGCTGCGAGCAGGCCGCCGGCGCTGCTGAGGACCTCGGCGAGTACGAGCGCGCACAGGCGATCCGCCGGCTCGGGATCGCGCAGGAGCAGTCGATCCGCCTGAACGCGCTGAGCGTCGCGCCGGTGCGCCTGCGCTATCTCGTGATCTGCCCGTGGCAGAGTGGGCGCCCGGCGCCGCGCTTTCGCAGCGGCGGGCGCCGGGCGCGGCGGATCAAGGCCGCCACGCACGAGCGTGCGATGCGTGACTGCCTGCGTCACTCAGAAGGCGTCCGCGGCGACTTGGAGGCGATGGGCCTGGCCGCACGGGCGCTCGAGGGCACGGAGGTGCTCGACCTGCTGCACGCTCGCTTTGATCCCAGCGGACAGCTCGCGGGGGAGCCGCCCGCGAGCTTCATGCGCCCGGAGGTGGTGCAGGCCCCAATCGCCGGCGAGCATCCCCTGGATGCGAGCGCCCGCGCGAGCGCCTTGGCCGAAGCGATCTGCACCGCCGAGGTCAACCTCTCCGATCGCGCGCACCTGCTGATCGGCGCTGCCGCCGTGCAGACGTTCTACGTCTCGCTCGCGCCCGAGCAGACGTGGCTCGGCTGGCTGCTTCACATGATGCAGGCGCCGCGCCCGTTTGCCCTCAGCGTGCATGTCCAGGCGACCGAGCGCTACCGCGAGCGGATCGCGCAGAAGCGCCGCTATCGACGTATCCACGGCGTCAACCGCGGCGTCGAGCAACGCGGCCGTCCGCTCGACCCCGACGCGCGCGTGCAGGAGGAGGAGGCCGCGGAGCTCAACGACGAGCTCGCAACGAGCGCGGGGTCGGGCATCTATCGCGTGAGCGTCTACGGCTCGCTGACCGAGCACGGTCCCGCACCGGACACAGAGGCGCTCTCAGAGCTGTGCGCGGCGACCGGTCGCGAGCTGACGATGGCCTGCGACGCGCGCGTCGGGCATGGACTGTTCGCCCAAGGCGCGCTGTGGCAGTCGACGCTCCCGCTCGGGCGTGACGTGGCCGCTCGCAAGCGCAAGTACGTCAGCCGCAACGTCGGCGACACCTTTCCCCTCTGCGGCACGAGCTGCGGCAGCCCCGACGGCATCGCGCTCGGCTACGCGCTGCCCGGCCGCACGCTGGAGCGCCTGGACCCGTTCGATCCCGTACACCCAAACCGGCTGCTGCTCGTAAACGGCATGTCGGGCGCGGGCAAGACGATGGCGGTGATCGTGCTGTTGATCCGGGCAATCGCGCAGGGTGCGAGCGGCTTCATCATCGACCGCTCGGGTCACTTCGACTTTCTCTGTCGCCTGATTCCCGGAGCAACGTCGCTCGAGGTCGGCGCCGGCACGCACGCGATCAACTCCTGGGACGTCCCCGATCGCGCGCACGTCGGCACCGAGAAGATCGACTACTTGCTCGCGCTGCACGCGCTGCTGCTGGGCGAGCATCACGCGGCGACCGACAGCTATGGCCTCACCGACCTGGAGGCAAACCTGCTCGGCCTGGCGATCGCCGAGGTCTACGCGCGCTGCGCGCTGACCGATGAGGAACCGCGCGAGCTACTGTTGCAAGAGGAGCTCGAGCGCCGCTATCACCGCGAGCGCGAGGAGGGATCGGTCGGCATCGCCGAGGCGCTGCGAAACCTCGCGATGCGCGTGAACAACTACATCGGCGACGGCCCCTACGCCTACCTCGCCGATCACCCGACGACGATCCCCGCCGGCGCGCCACTCGTTGTGTTCGACACGCGCTCGATCCCCGAGGCGAAGGCCGCGGCGACGCTGTTCGTGATCTGCGAGCACGTCAAGGGCCAGATCGCGCAGACGCGCAGCGCGCATCTCGCCGGCGACAGCCCGCGCCACGGCTGGGCCGGGCGCACCTTCCTGGTGATCGACGAGGCGTGGAAGCTGATCGAGCGCCCGGCGACCGGGCGCTGGTTCAACGAGTTCGTCAGGCGCAGCCGCCACTACGCGCTGTGGCTGATCGCGATCTCCCAGCAGCTCTCGGACTTCGACTGCGAGTACGGCAAGGCGCTGTTGGCGAACACGGCGATGCGGCTGTTCCTGCGCCAAGAAGCCGTCGAGCTCGCCTACGTCAAGGGCGCGCTGAAGCTGACCGACGAGGCGATCGACGCGATCTCCTCGCTGAAGACGCTGAAGGGCGAGTATTCGCTGGCCTACCTGATGAACGGTGCGCGCGGCGAGGGGACGTTGCAGCTAGGCGTCGGCCCGCTGGAGCGCTGGATCGCCGGCTCCGATCCCGACCTCGAGCAACCGGTTCGCCAGCTCGCGCTCGGCGAGGCCGACGAGGACGCCTGGCAGGCGCTGAGGCTGCTCGCCGACGAGGACTGGCAACGCCACGCGGCGAGCGTGTTGGAGCTTTCGAGCTGATGCAGGCGCGGGTCGTGATCGCGCTGTTGCGCAGCCGCCAGGCCAGAACGGCGCTCGTCGTGGTGGCGGCACTCGCGCTGTGCCTGCCGGTCCTCGTGGCGGCCGGAGTCGTTGGGCTGTTCGCCCACGAAGCGGAAGTCGCCTGCGAAGGAAGGGGCGGTGGCGCGGTCGAGACGCCTTCGGGCGGTGGGGCGATCAGCTCCGGCCTCTACGCGACGCCCCTGCAGCTACGCCCGGGACGCTGGTATGAAGTCGGTGCGACCGAGTACGGCGGCCCCGGCGACCCGACCTCGGGCGACTACGGCTCGATCCCCAACCCGGGTGAGTCCTACCTGCCTACTCATCCTGCGAGCTTCGCCGAGCTCTCGGTGCTCGACTCAAACCCCGCAAACGGCGGCACGTTCACCTTCGCCGACGCCAACGCGCTGAGCCGGCTCGCCTACCTCACGCAGCTACGCGTGCGCAGCGGCCGGCGCGAGGCGATCCTGTCCAAGCGCGACACCGGCTACGGGCAAGGCCCGGGGCAGTTCATCGCCGACGGGCAGCCCTACCGACTGGACGTCTGGTGGCAGGCTGCGCAGTCGCTGCAGATCACCAAGAGCGCCGTGCAGGTGCAGCTCGCGCCGCGCACCGGGACGGGCGCGACACTCGAAGCGCTCCCCGAATCAAGAGAAGCCGGCGGCTCGGTCGGGACGAGCATCTGCGAATCGCCAGAAGGCATGGGCAGTATCCCGCTGCCGCTGACGCCTGGAACGCAGACGAAGATCCTGGCCAGCGGCCTTGCGGCGGCGGGCGAAGAAGCTCCGCGGGCGGTCAAGCAGATGGTCGCCGCCGGCAACCGGCTGTTCGGCACGAGCTACGTCTACGGCGGCGCCCACGGTCCCTCGCTCGACACCCACCAGCCTGCCTACGACTGCTCCTCGGCGGTCTCCTACGTGCTTCACGGTGGCGGCGCGCTCGGCACGAGCGCCCTGGATTCGACAGCCCTGGAGAGCTATGGCGCACCCGGCCCCGGGCGCTACGTGACGATCTACGCCAACTCGGGGCACACGTTCATGTACGTCGCCGGACTGCGCTTCGACACGGTCGAAGCGCCTGCCTATGACAGCGGCCCGAACTCGGGCGAGCCTGGGCCGCGCTGGCGGGTCTCAGGCTCGGTTCCGGGGTGGGCCAGCTGGGTCGTTCGACACCCACCGGGGCTGTGAAGGCGAGCCGCATGAGAGCGACGCGACTGATTGCCCTTGCGATCGCCGCCACCACGCTGACTGGCTGCACGAACCCGGATGCCGCGACCACGAAGGCAAGGTCAGGCCCGACGCGCGCGTCCGTGCAGAACGCCGGCGAGCCGCCGGCGCCACGCGCGACCGCGTCGGGGACGCAGGCGCCGCTCGCCGTGCAGAGCACAGCGAGCAGGGCGGCCGCCGCGTTCGCCACGCTTTACGTCAACTGGACCTACCGCACGCTCGTCGCCCATCAGCGCACCTTGGCCGCGATGGCGGTCGGCGCAGCGCGACTGTCCGAGCGCCAGGCCGCCGCGAGCGCGCAGCACGACACGACGATCGCCCGCGGGCACATCTACAACCGAGGGCAGGTTGTAGACGTCGCGCCTGACGCGCTGCGCGCCGGCTGGTGGGCGATCGTCACGCGCGAGCAGACCGGCGGCAACTCGCAGTATGAAGGGCTGCCCGCCGCCTACCACGTGACGATCGCGCAGCTAACGCGCGTGCCGGGGGGCTATGCGGTCGAGCAATGGCTGCCGCAGAGCTGAAGCCGAGGACCCGCCGACGGTCAGCGCTCGAGCAGCTGCTCCGGGCATGGCCGAGGGCGTACGCAGCGGTCTGGACCGCGACGCTCGGCTCCGCCGGGCTCGTCGCAATTTCTGGCGCCGGACCGAAGTCCTGCGTCCGACGGCTGCTCGGGTTGCGCCTGGACCCTGCAAGCAACCCGTCGCCGAACATCGAGCATGTCCTTGCCTTGGCGGCGCACAACGTGCCGATCGCCGCCTGGCCGCTGTTGCTCGGCGTGGTCGGCGCCCACAAACACCGCCTCGGCCGGCGGCTGGCCGACACCGTTTTGCTGGCGTGGATCATCGTCAACACCATGCCGGTTGGCGCCGCCCTCGGCGCGTACGGCCTGACGCCCCTCCCCTACGTTCCTCAGCTGCCACTCGAGTGGGCCGGGCTGGCCCTCGGCTTGGGCGCGTGGCGTGTGCAGCGACGTCACCCACTTACGGTCCAGGACGGTCTCGCGCTGCTTGGCCTGATCGTGCTTGTGCTCGTGCTCGCGGCGGCGTTCGAGGTGATCGCCGTGCAACACCGCTGAGCAGCGAATGCTCTAGCCGTGTTTCCGAGCCTAAGTAATTGGGAGGGGGGTCTCGCAGCGCCTCTGAACGACATGCATATGAGGACGTGTTGTCGATGCAGAGAGGAAGGACTGACATGGAGGTAGACAGGTCGGAAATCGCTGCCCGGCGGCGAAGCCGCACATCGCGGGGCATGGTGGGACCGTTACGTGTAGTAGGCGGATCACGAACACTTAGCTCCGAGCGCACGGGCCAAGCGCTGGGCGAGTGGAAACCACTAGAGCTGCGCATGGCGCGGGGCTTCCGCGAGTGCTGGGGCATGAGCCTTGAGCAGCTTGAGGATGTGTATCAGGACACCGTCCTTGCGCTACTTGGCCGACGCTACGTCAACGAGCAGCACCTGCGCAACGCGCTACGAGCCGGAATCAAGCACCGCGCGCTGAATCTGCATCGCAACGAGCGCCGGCACTGGGAAATCCTCAGCGAGCACGCGCCGGAGATGCTCGCCTTCGCGCAGGGGCACGAGCCTCAGTGGGAACCGGAGCGCACCGCACTGATCCATCAGGATCGGCTGATCGTGATCGAGTTCCTCGCCGAGCTTACGGAGCTCGAGCGACGCGTGTTCGCTCTTTTCGCCGATGGGATGCGTTACGCCGCGATCGCCGCAGCCCTCTCCATCGATCCCAACCGGGCTCGCAAAATCGTGCGCACGTTCGAGCGAAAGCGCGCACGATTCCAGCTGCTGTATGAGGCGGGACGGCTATGTGGATTCCGTGCGGGCACGATCGCTGCGATGCAGTTAGGACAGGCGATAGGCAGCGAGCTCGCACAGCGTGCGCTCGCTCACCTTGAGCATTGCGCCCAATGTCGGGGCGATCACGCGACAAACGTCAAGTGACTCCGGCGCCCCATATCGACCACGCCGCGACTGTCTGAGCGCGCGAGCCGGGGCGAGCTTCTAAAAGCACAAGCTCCGGTCTCCCAGGGGCTGTCTCGACATGGACCCGACCGGTGGACGGCCCACTAATCAATGCACCAGGCGTCGGGGCTGGGTCAAGCGCCGGTGGCGCAGGCCCGACGAGCGACTGGCACCCGCCGGGCCTGCGAATCTAGGCGGCCGCGACGAGCTGCAGGGCGCGCGTCTTCTCCGGGCCGTCATCGAGTACCCGTGCGAAGCGCTGGCTGCCAGAGCGAAGCGGACGTAGCCAGTCGCCGTACTCCACGATTGCGTTCACGGCGGCCCACTTGGAGCGCGGAGCGTTGCCCTGCGTATCGCCGCGCAGGAACAGCTCGGCGATCCGGTCCTTCGTCTGTTGGCGGGAGCGCCGAGTGCGGGCGCTGATCGAGTCACCAGTCCCGTTTGGATACAGCTCCTCGAGGACCGCTTGAAGCTGGCGCTCCGTACAGCGCTCGGAGGCCAGCTGGTCGCCGAGGCGCTTGAACTGCTCGTAGTAGTCGATCGAGAGATCGAGCACGCGGCGCGCCTCGTGGACGCGCTGAGTCACGGCCTCCGTGTGCCGGATCGAGAACCTCTGACGTGCGTTGGCCAGACCCCAATTGAGGGTGTTCTGGCAGACCACGCGGATCGGCGTCGTCGCAGCGACAACGGCTGTCGAGCCGTCGTGGCTGTTCATGAGCAGAACGTAAGGTTGGACGGGATCGCCGCCAACCTCCACATGCTCAGGCAGGGTCGCGAGCACCCATACTCGGCGGCCACCGTGAAGGCTTCCCGCCGTCTCGAAATTGATGGCGCTGCCGAGCAGCTGGTCGATGAAGGCGAACGCCTCGCGGTTCTGCACGATGCGGTAGCGCTCTCCGACGATGCCGAGGACCTCCTCCGTGTCCTCGCGCACCGTCGCGTAATAGCCGGGGATCGCCTCGGACGGGTGGCGCGCCCAATCAGGCGGCGGGCCTCCTCTGTGAATGGCAATCGGCAGCTTGTTCACGCTCCAGCCAAGGCCAGCCGCGCCGATCGCCTCACCAACGGTCGCGGGCGGAGTCTCAAGCACGGCTCCCAGACCGTGCCAGGGCGTGACGCGCACCGAGAACATCGAGTCTGTGTCTGTGAGTCCAGCGGGCATTTCGCCCTCCTTTTGATGGGCGGCCTCGCCCGATGCGGGGCCGGTCGCAGCCCCGGCCGCATCCCCTGGGATGCGACGATGGCCGGGCAAGCCGGCTCCGCAGGCAGGCCGACGCGGCTCGCGTTGACTACGGTCGGATCGCCGCAGATGCCCGACCACGGCCCAGCACGTAGCTCTGCTCAGCCGCGCGGCCAGTGTTTGCGAATGCGACGGCAGCTGCGGACACCGCGGGCGGCAAGGGAGGGGTGTCGAGGCCAGGTCCAGGGTGGCATGGCGAGCGCGGGGCCCGGCAGCTCGACGGTCACATGCGCTTGAACTCGCCTCGCGGGCTTGTCGTACGCGCCGAGGTAGAAGCCAATCGTCACCGGGTCCTCACCCCACGGATATCTCGGGGTGGAGACAATCGCGATCAGCGGCTCGGGGGTGCCAAACTTTGGGCTGGTCGCCAGCTTCACGAGCGCTGCCTCATCGCGGGCTGACGGGAAGGGCGGTGAGCCCGGATGAGTGTGCCAGTCACCGAGGAACGTTACGAAACCCCCGCTCGCCTGCCACGCCTCGTCGAAGCGGTGGCGATGCCCGGCCGCGCTGATGTTCACGCCGAACGGGGTGCCCCGAGACGCCGGCGGGGTCGCGCCCGTAACAAGGAGGGAAGCACTGTCCTCGGCCCAGTATCCGAGCAGCCAGCCGCCGACCTCGCACGGGCACGCGGGCAGGCTTCCCAGTCGCGCGATCACAGTTTGGTGCACATACAGGTCCGGGAGCTTCACGGTACGGCCGGCTTGCAGAACGCGCATTTAGGGTGCACCGCGAGACGCGAATACTCGGCCGAAGGAACAGCGCGCAGCTCGTCACGGAAGTTGAAGGTCGCAAGGTCGAAGTCCGCGGGCGGGTAGCCGCCCACATCCTGAAGGAGCAGCTGCACGGCGATCCGCGACGCCGCGGACGCCGCGGCGGTCAGCTCGAAGCCAGGGCCCGTGAAGCTCGGGTCGGCACAACCACGCTCACTGACCTCGACCACCTCGGGGTCTGAGCTGACGGGCGGCACGAGCGGCTCCTCGCCGTCGGGCGGTTCGTTCTGGAACAAAGCCAGACAGTTCCAACACCCGCTCTGGCCGGGGTGCTGGATGAGTAGCCGGGCGCCCCAGGCCCCAGCGGTTACCCAGGCATGAAGGACCGTAGTATCCGCGTCGATCCCCAACCCCGAGACATACCTGCCGGTGACCGCATCGGCGGAGGCGTTGACAATTAGATCCGCCTGTTGCAGCTCCGCGAACACGTCATCCTCATGGCGCTGACTGGCGCTCTCCAACACACCTGAGGACGCGCCCCCGAGGCGGTAGTGTGATACGGATACCTCGGACCAGGGGTTGATCGCACTCACCCGCGCCGCGAGCGCGATCACCTTGGCTCGCCCGACGTCCGTGAGGTCCAGCTCGTGCCGGACACGGTTGCCATGGGTCACGATGTCATAGTCGAGGAGCAGCAGACGCCCGATACCCGCCCGAGCGAGCATTCCGGCGATCTGCGAGCCAAGGGCACCGGCTCCAACGAGCACAACGTACTTACTGGCTAGCCCGCTCAGCTGCGGCTGGCGGAGCCAGCGCTCGTCAGCGCGCAGATGAAAGGACCGCGCGAGATGCCACCTCCCGGTATCTGGGTCGATGGCCATGAACAACCACGCATCGTGGGTCTCGCCGCGACCGGGGCCCTCGTCGGGGAACACGAACGCCGCGAGCGCGGGGGTGTCGGGGCGACCGGTTGCCTTCGCCTGTTCCGCCGCGTATTTCACCTGTCTATCGAGGAACGCGCGGTGGTGCTCCTCTACCCAGGCGAGCAACTCCGGCATAGAGAACGGTGGTCTCTCAGGAATCCGCATCCAGGCGCCCGTTAGTTCAACAGGCCCAGCGAGCACACGAATGGCCGCCGGAGGAAGGATCTCGGCTGGCCCGGGGTGAGTTACCCGGACACTGGTCACAGCGCCGCGAAGCGGGTCAGAAGTCTGGGCGGCAAGCTCAAAGTAGCCGCGCTGCGCGTCAGCGATTTCCGCATCGATCATCGTAACCGCCGAATCAGGCTGGTAGGGGAAGTAGTTCGCTGCCGGATCCGGCGCATCAGCCTCCTCGGCGCGCAGCATTTCGCGATTGTTCTCCCACAGATCCCAGAGGCGCTCCGCGCGGGCCACGGCCTCCGCCCCACACATGGGCTGCGTCTTTCCGAACACGGGATGGTCCAGACACAAATGGCCGTCCGGGCTGCGGTGACGTCCGACAGGCAGGTCGGCGGCGACGACAGACGGGTGCCCGTCCGCGCCATAGGACGGCGGGTAGATGACGCTCGCCGTACACCGCCGCGCGCCCAGGCGAAGCTCACCGCGAAACACCACCACCTCACTCGCATGAAACAGAGCGTCGTCAAGGCTGAACTCGAGGCCGTCCTGCTTGAACCATTCAGCCTCAGCCTCGATAGAGCGCTCCCCGCCCGCCCACCAACGGCGGGCGCTCACCCGTAAGTCCGCCCTTCGTCGGGCTCGGGCCGCGGACGCGGCCGTTTCGGTGGCCGTGGCGGATGACGCCCACCTCCGTCATCACCGCCGTCGTCCCCGTCGTCCCATCCGTAGTTCATGGCGAAATCATCGTCAGCCGTCAGGGTGTAGTTGCCGTCGGTCGTCACCGCAAGAACGATCGTCCCCGTCTCCTCGGTGGACAGCAAGCCATCGGCGCCGACGTGATTACGGTAGGCGCTCATCGCGTCCGCATGAGGGTGGCCATACTTATTGGTCGCACCGACGGACACCACCACCCGCTCGGGGTTCGTCAGCTCCAGCGCATCGAGCGATATATCGTCCTCGGAGTCCTCCTTGAAGAAGGTATAGGAGCCGTGATGACTGGCGTGCAGCACCGTACACGCAAGTACCGAGAGGTCCGGAGTGTCATCGTCGGCGATACCTCGGTAGTAGCCGACGACTCGCCGCCAGCACTTCAGGTCTGAGTCGCCAGAGAGCATGACCGACACCCCGGCATACTCGAACTTGAACACGCCGCAGAACTCGTGGACCTCGTCGCGGGCCTGCTGTTCGGTCAACTCCTCGTCCACGTTGATGTAACCGGGCGGGGAGAAGCAGCGCACGCTCACCTCACCGGCGGGGCCGAGCTGCGCGATCGGTGAGCGGCTACCCTTCTGGACGATCACGTTCGGATGCTCGCGCATCATGCTCGCGAACTCCTCGAAGCCCTCACCGAGGGGTTTCTCGGTTTCATAGCGCGGCGCCCACACCTCGCCGACCTCGTAGCGCTCCAGCAGATCCGCTAGGCCACGGATGTGATCATCATGCGGGTGAGTGATCACCAGCAGAGCGAGACGGCGCTTGCCGTCCGTTCCCTGCGGCAGGCGGTCATCGAGAAGCTTGAACAGGTCGATACCGTGCTTCTCGCAGCGAAACACGTCGACGAGCGCGTACTCGCCGCCGGGTAGCCTAAGAAGCGTCGAGTCGCCCTCGCCGATGTCGCAGAAAATTGCTTCGAAGTCCGTCATCGCCTGACCGAGACTACAGCCTCAAACGGCGTGCATCTGGATGCTTATCACGCCCTTCACGCCTGGGAGAAGAATGCCAGACACGACGAGCCGGCCACAAACCCCAAGTATTGGCTTGTGCTTCTCCGGAGGGGGCTTTCGTGCGGCGCTGTACGCGGTCGGCGTCGCCCGTTATCTCGCCGAGGCTGGGCTGCTCCCCCGGGTGCGGGCCATCTCGGCGGTTTCCGGAGGATCGATCGCAGCGGCACTCCTCGCCGACCGCTGGCCCGATCTACGAGCCGCCGGTTTCGCGCCGGCGACGTTTATCCACACAATCGAGGAGCCGTTCCGGATCGCTCTCGCGGAGCGCAATCTTCGTAACGACGCGGTGCGCAACTGGGTTCTACGACGGGCGACACTGCGGGGCCGCACGCGCGGGTCGGCGGTCGGTGCCGTACTCGTGGATCGGCTGCTGCGAGCCAGACAGGTGGTCAACCTCGATCCGGCACTACAGGTGATCCTTACCAGTACCGATCTGGGGACCGGACGAGCGTTCCGCGTCTCGCGGGACTTCATCGGAAGCTACGACTTTGGCTACGCGGCTCCTCCTGCGCATCTCGGCCTGGGGACTGTGGTAGCCGCTTCCGCCGCGGCGCCGCTCCTGTTCCCGCCCGTGTATCTGCCGACTGAGGGGCTCGGGTTGAAGGACCCGCCACGAGTCCTATCGCTCGTCGATGGCGGCGTATACGACAATCTCGGCTTGGAGTGGTTCCAAGGCTGGGATTCGGGGAGGCCGCAGCAGGGACGGCCGGTCGAACTTTACGATCATCGTCAACGCATCCGGGCCGCTCAACAGGCTCGATGCCACGCTCCGCGGAGTCAGGGCCGTCAAACGCAGCCGCGAGATCCAGTACTTCCAGACGCGCGCCGCGCGGCTGCGCTGGCACATGGATGGACTGCTCGCCGGACGCGGCCGCGGCATCTACATCGCCGCGAACAGCGACCCCCGGAACTACCGGATGCCTGACGGCACGCCGATCGACACGGCCCTACACGCGACGGCGCTTCCCACGAGCCTCGTCAGGCCGTTGGCCGGGCTGAGAACAGACCTCGACAGATTCAGCCGCACTGAGAGTGGTCTCTTGCTGCACCACGGCTACTGCACGGCACACGCGAGGCTCGCCGCGCTGTATCCGGATCTCGCAGTAGAAGCACCACCTGGACCCAGCGAGTACAACGAGCTCTCAAGTGGCGAAGAGCAGCGACTGCGGGCCGTGCTTGCTCGAGGCGCTGGGCGCCGCGTGCGTCGTTAGACACCGCAGATCGCTTGTCAACAGTCATGGCTCATCGTGTGACGACACCACGCCACGCGTTACTTCCCACAACAATGATGCCCCGAACCATCAGGATGCCCGAAACTTCGCCGATTGCCCGGTAAGGTTGCCTATGTGACGCGCGTACCACGCGTAGGACAAGCTCTGCTGGCCTCCCTCCTGTTGTTCGTGCTCAGCGCCGGCACGGCCGGCGCAGCGAGGCCGGACAACGCACAAGCGAGCAACTCGGCGAGTCTGGATAGCGCCGCCCGCGCCGCAGCCGTCTCCCTGGCAGGCGAAATCCTGATACTCGCGAAGCACCCAGTTCCGCATGAGCACTTCACGCTATTGGGCGCCTACACCAGTTACTACGAGGTGAGCGTCGTGATCGCGAGCAGCGGCCCTAGCCCCTACGCCCACGCTCAAAAAGAACACTACGCGTTGTATGCCGACTTTCCCCGTCCACCCGGGAGTCAGGAGAGGACGGTAAGGGCGAGTGACCTCTCCAAACTTGTGGCCAGGAACACAGTGGAGGTTGTCGTCAACGGAGGCGGTCAGCTGATCCTGTCGCGCAACAGCTTCCGTCCGTTCATCGACGGCGGCCCACCTCAGACGCTCAATCCTGGTTGGATCTTCCACGGCAACTACGGCACTTCGAGCAGTCGTGTCATCTCGCTTGGCGCAAGCACGAGGCCCAGGACTCACGAACTCTTGTTCAACCTTGATCGAATCAAGGCGGTCCGCGATCAAGCAAAGGCGCTTATCAACGAGGCCAAGGCCGCTGGTCCAATGAGTCCACTGTTGCCGCCCTTCAATCATATGCCCGGCAAGGGCGCACCGCTGCCTCCGCCGATCTTCTGAGCGCCACGATTCCCACGCCGCACCGACGACTATGAGAGCTACGCTCGTACGGTGGCGGCGATTCGGAGCATCGAGTACGACCTAGACGACTCCTCGGTCGAGGTCGAGTTCGGCGACGGCACGACGCGACGGGACGTGTTGCCTGAGCACCCTCTCGCCCAGGCGAGCACCATTCGACATTTCCGTCTTGACTTCGCCGCCGGACAGCTCCTCCTGCGTCTGCCGAGTGGACGGGGAGCGCCAGTCGAGCTTGCAATTCCCGGCTACGACGACGCCGCGCTGCTGGCGGGACGCTGCGTTGTGTATCTCGACCAGAATATGTGGTCAAGGCTCGCCGCCGCACGCCACGGTCATCGTCAAGTCAGCAAGGAGGACACCGCCGCTGCCGCGCTTCTCGCGCGACTCGTTGAGCAAAGGCACATTGTTCTCCCGCTGTCCTCTAGCCACTTCTTGGAGACGGGGCGACACCTAGGCCCTAATCGTGTGCCGCTGGCAAGCACGCTGCTCGAAATGTCCCGCGGCTGGCAAATGCGTCACCCGGGCATGATCGGCCTACGAGAGTTGTCCTCATCTCTGACCGGCGGGCCCGCTCTAACTCAGACCGACGTCTTCACACTGCGACCCAACACGACCTTCCTACAAGACTTTCCTCCGCCCGAACCAAAATATCCTGAGCCGTTGGGGAGTGTTATGTCACAGGTGATCGCCGCGTCGGGTACATATGACGCGGTGATCGAGGCCCCGATCCCAGACGAAGGTAGCGCGGCCGTTCTAGAGCGATGGGCCGCAGCACAAGACGAGGTTGTCAAGAAGCTGGAGAAAGACCAGGCCACGCCCGAGTTAGTCCGCCGAGTAGCGCTCGGACGTTTGCTCGCGGATAACGCCGAACAGGGATATCTTCGCTCCGGACCTGGATTTGGCCCAGACGTGTTTGGCCCAGATTCGCTTGAGGAGTGGCTACCGCGAGCGGCGACAGAGATCGCTGATATGCCGTATCTGGGGCGCCATTGGCATTTGACCTATGCACGCCTGCGCAACGGTGCGCCGTGGAAGCCAGGCGACCTCGCCGACATTCATAACCTCGCTGCCGCGGCTGGATACGCGACAGTCGTCGCGGGCGAGAAGCGCACTATTGGCGATCTACGCACCGCGAAAAAGGTCACACCCGGTGCACACCTAGCAACCAGCCTCACCGAAACGGTCGTTGGCGTGCTGAGAGCCGTCGTGGAGCAGGCAGCGAGGGTGGCCGCATGACAGATGATTCGCTCCTCGGCTGCCGGCTCAAGCTCCAGCAGGCCCAGCGTCATCTGTGGGAGCTGAAGGCCGAGGTTGACCGCTTTCAAGAATCCGAGCCCGATCCGACGCCTCCGCTGCATCTCGGCGTGGTCGTAGGCGACTTCCTGCACAACCTTCGGTGCGGACTCGACCATCTCATCTGGCAGCTAGTCCTTCTGAACGGCGGCACGCCGACGAAAACCCATCAGTTCCCCATCTGCGACACGGAGGATGAGTTCCGCAGGAAGGCGAAACAGCAGCTTCGCGGCCTCACCCCCAGCCAGGTCAACACGGTCGCGTCCTTTCAACCATATCGACTGGGCGATGAGGCAAAAATGCACTCGCTGGCAGCCTTGCGCGACCTCTCGAACATCGACAAGCACCAGTTCGTTCATCCGTCAGCCACCATCGGCGAGGATGAAGCGCCACGCGAAATCGTCTTCACTGATCTACGGATCAGCTTCGCGGCACTATGGCGGTTGAACCTCTACATGAACTACACAGTGCACGAAACCTTCGCACGCCTCTTCCCCGATCCTCCGCACGTCGTCGCGCGCAAGGCCGAGGAAGTGCCCGAACCTATCTAGAACAAGGGAAGACTTCCTTGTTCGCTAGCCGCAGACAAAAGCGTCGAGGAAACAAGGGTTGGCGGCCGCGAACACAGCGCTAAGGCCGGGCGTGGGCGATTCGTGGAGGCCCGCTTTGCCCGCTTCCCCACCGTCGCGTAGCTGGCAAACGAGCGGCGGCTTTCGGCAGGGAAAGCAGCGCGGTACTCGCAACCGCCACAATGGCTGACCTAATGAAGCTAGCCGACGTTGCCATGCTGTGGGGTCGAGCGGCCGGAAGATGCTCGGCCCCTGGCTGCGACATCCAGCTCACACTCGAATTGCCCAACACCGGCCGATTCATCGTCGGTGAACACGCCCACATCATCCCCCGCAGTCCCAAGGGGCCTCGCGGCGACGGCAAGCGCGCCGGTTCTGACGACTATGAGAACCACATCCTCCTCTGCCCGCTCCACCACCGCATCGTCGACAGAGCGCCAGAAGACCATCCGCGAGAGCTTCTCCTCACATGGAAGTCCGACCACGAGCAACGCACGCAGAGCCCGAACGAGCATATGTCGCTCGGCCCCGTGGTCTGGAACGTGCCTCATCCGCTCAACCGACGCTTGGCCGGCCGCAACCACGCCCTGCACGCCCTGAAGGAGCGCCTCTCCGACCAGTCAGTACAGGTGCTTCACGGTCTGAGCGGCGTCGGCAAGTCTCAGATCGCTGCTACGTTCGCGCATCGTCACGCAGCCGACTACCACGTCGTGTACTGGATCGATGCGTCCTCCGGGGCACTTGAGCGCGATCTGCGGGCATTCGCCGCTGACGTCGGACTCGAGATCGCGGAGGACTTGACCAGCGTACGCCGAGCGGTCGGCGAGTTCCTCGCCACACACAGCGACTACTTGCTGATCCTCGACCGCGCGCCTGACCCGGCCGCGGTCGAGTTCTGGCTGCCGCCATGCCCGAGCGGGCACATCGTCATCACCTCGACGAGCCCGAGATGGCGACGGCTCGGCCACCCTGAGCTGATCGAGCCACTCGATGACGCCGTCGGTGCCGCCTATCTAGAGGAGCGCACGGGCAAGGCGGACGGGGCCGCGCTCACCCGGATCCTCGGCGGACTCCCGCTCGCCCTGGAGCAAGCGGCATCGTACGTTGAGACAACTGGCGTGACGCTCAAGCGCTATCGGCAGCTCTACGAAGCCACGGCAATCGACCTGCTCGGGACCGAACCGCGGGCCGACGACTACGACACCACCGTGCTCGTCACGCTGTCGCTGGCGCTTGCTGCCGTCGACATTGACCACCATCCATCCGCCATGCCTGCCCTGCGCATGCTCTCCTACCTCGACGCGAGTCCGCTTCCGCGAGGCGCGGTTCTTGACCTGCTAGCGGCCGCACCTGGTGCCGCCGAGGGACCGGACGAGATTAAGGCGGAGCTCGCGCTCGGCGCCCTCGCCGAGCGCTCTGTGGTCGCGCTCGATCCCTCCAACGTCACAATGCACACCCTCGTCGCGCAGGTCGCCCGGCGCGGCCAGTCAGACGAACGCCTTTGGGTCGAAGCGGTGCAGCGGGGGCTGCGGGCGGCGCTGACCGGCGATGCCCAGCTCGCCAGCTCGTTCACCACTTACCGGCGCTTGGTCGGGCACGTGGTAGTTGCCTGCGGGCACGCGCACCGCCTCGGGGTCGCCAACGAGGACACTGCGTACCTCCTCGACCGCGTGGCCACCCATCTGCAGCAGCGCGGAATGTACGAGCAGGCTCGCGATCTGTTCGAGCAGGCCCTCCGCATCGACGGGGTGCCGGCGCTCTTGCGCTACAGCGTGCGACTCAACCACTCGGCTCTGGTCGATTTCCTCGATTCTGACGACGCGCTGCGGCTCATGTACACACTGCTCGAGGATCTCGGCCGCGAACCCACCGGCGATGTCAACCTCGACACGCTGCGAGCGGACCTACAGCAGAACCTCGCGTTGACACATCACAATCGCGGCGAATCCGAGGCCGCCCGCGAGCTGATCGGGCGAGCACGAACGATCTACGACCGCGTGGTCGCGGAGAAGGACCGGCCCGAGGCCAAGAACTTCATCGACGCACTCATGAACGACGGCCTGATCGCTTGGGCGACCGGCGACTACAAGCATGCGCTGGTCGCCTGGCGTGGAGCGCTGTCGCTCGCGGATGCTGCCGCTGATCCCGACCCGCTCCTCGTCGCACGCTGTCTCTCAAACCTCGGCGTGCTCTTCGAGAACCTCGAACGTCCCGACGACAGCGAGGACCATCACGGCCGCGCACTGAAGCTACGACGCGAGCATCTCCCCGAGGACCATCCAGACATCGTGATCAGCCTCACGGCGCTAGCCGGCGCCCACCGCGCACGAGGACAGCTCAGCCACCTCGGGAGCTTCGCGACAGCCCTGGAACTCGATGAGGAGGCAGAGTCCATCGCCGAAGCGCGAGGCGACGAAGGGCTCATTAGCCTCGCGCTCAACGGCCAGGCGCTCGACCTGTGGCTCGGCGGGCACGCCGCCACGGCTCTGCCGCTGGCTCGGAGGGCGTTGGAGATCCGACGCCGCACGCTGTCGGTCGGGCACCCGACGCTGCTGCAGGCACTCGTGAACTTGGGGCGGATCAGCCTGGCCGACGGCGACCTCGAAGGCGCGTCCACTTGCTTTGACGAGGCCCTCGAGCAGTGGCGCAGCAGCGACCTCCCCGCACACCACTTGCAGGTCGCGCGAGCCCACGAGGGCCTTGGGAACGTCGCCGCGACCCGGGGGGATGACACTGTTGCGTGCAGGGAGTTCCGCTTGGCCGCGCAGGCGTTCGTCGAGCTATTCGGCCCCGACAGCCCGGCGGCCACCCGTGCGCAGAACCACGTCGAGGAGCACTGCGGGCCACCGGACTGCGACCCTCAGCAGCCGCAAGACGAGCCGTAGTCCCCGTCCTCCTCTCAGCCGCTCGGTTCGTTGCTGCGCAATGCCCGGCGGCGTCGCGATCCTGAACGGCACGCCATGCTCCCGAGTTTGCCACTATCAGGTGCGGCCATAGCAGCAGATACTCGGCGCTGCAGTGGCAGCTTTGCACTGCGCCCGGCGCGGGCAAATCGGTCCCTATGCTCAAAGCATGTCGTCGGCACGTATGCCAGAGTGCCTCAACCCGCGTGGCTGTCTCTTCTGCTTGAGGTCGGACGGCGGCTTTGTGAGCCGCGAGCACGTCTTTAGCGAGGCGTTCGGCAACGTAGACAAGAAGGTCCTGTCGCCGGGTGTCGTGTGCGACCGGTGCAACAACGGACCCTTGGCTCTCGCCGACGAGGAGCTCGTTAACTTCCCGCCGATCAGCCTGCTGCGAGCAGAGCGCGGTATCCCGACAAAGGCCGGGAAGGCTGTTGAGTCAAAGTGGGGCGATGCCAGAGTTAGGTTTCCTGAGCGTGGCACGCTTGAACTCGTCGAACCAAGCCGAGCAGCTCGGCGATCGATGGGGCCGCCGGGACCCGTTACGGGGCCGCGCCAGCTGGAGCTGAACGCCGGCTTTCGGATGACCGAAGATCGCATTAGCCGTTTGGTGCGCTCCATGTGGAAGTCCGGCCTTGAGTGCGTCTACCTAGACCACGGACCGGAAGGGGCGTTCAACCCAGTGTTCGATGACGTCCGAAAGGCGATCCTCGATAGCAATGCGATCGGCTGGGCCGTGCTCCAGGGTGAGTCGAATGCTGGGGATGACGTATCGATGTCCTACGAGCTGCGCAACGTGGGCGGCAGACCTGCAATGCCTTTGCGCCTTAGCGTTTTTGGGGTGATCTTCTACACCGACTTGCTCCGCCGCGACCTAGCTGCAGACGAGATCGACCCGCCGTTTCGAGCAGACGTGTGGACGTTCGGCAAGAGCTCTGGCGCGCAACGGCCCGCGGCGCAGCCGAGCCACTAATCACTCGGCGGACCAGCGCCGCAATAAGTCGCTGGCCGTCGGAGGGGCCTTGGGGTCATTCACCTCATGACTGCCTACCTGACAGTCCGCGAGGTCGCCACGATGGCGCGGTGCGAGCACAAGTCCGTGCGACGCGCGATCAACCAAGGACGACTGCCGGCTTTTCGGCCAGCGAACAAGCTCCTGATCCGCGAAGACGATGCCGAGGCGTGGATCGAAGGCAGGCCCGCGGCCGCCAGCCCGGGCAGCGCAACATGCTCGCCACGCCGTGGTGCCCTGCGCGTCGCGAATGGGTCCCAAGGCCCCGGTAGCGTTGCTGAACTGCGCGAGATCGAGCGAAAGGTAGTGCGGGTATGAGCATCCACAGGCGAGACAATCGTCAAGGGCGATACGAGGTTCGGTGGCGAGAGGGCGGCCGGCAACGCACGCGCTCGTTCACGAAGAAGGGCGACGCCGAGGCGTTCGAGCTCGACGTCAAGCGTCGGCGCCAGCTTGGCCCGCTGGCCGCTGGAGTGATCCAGAGTCGAATCACGCTCGCCGAGTTCGTCAGGGATGAGTGGTGGCCCCAATATGCGGTGCCTAACCTGAAGGAGTCCACCCGCCGTCGGTACCTGGAGGTGTGGGGAACGCATCTACGACCGAGGATCGGCGACTACCCGCTGCGCGAGATCACCCCGGCGCTCGTCGAGGACCTATGTGCTCAGCTGCGCGCGGCCAGGGTCGGCGTACAGACCCAGCGCAAGGCGATCATGTTGCTGCAGGGGATTCTCCGCCGCGCCGTCGTGCGCGGACTGATTCCGATCAACCCGGTAAGCGTGGTCGACAAGCCACGCCAGCCCGCAACGAAACGTCCTCAGCCTCTCGCGCCGCTGATCGTCGAGCAGATGCGTGCTGGCATGTCAACGCGCGACGCGACGCTCACCTCACTGCTCGCTTACGGCGGCACGCGCCCCGACGAGGCGACAGGCGCGCGCTGGGAGGACCTCGGCCAGGGCATATTGCACGTGCACGCGGGCAAGACCGAGAAGGACCGAGTCATCGACCTGCTGACGCCCCTTGCGCAGGATCTAGCGGAATGGCGTCTCATGCAGGGGCGCCCTGCTGGTTCCGCGCTGATCTTCCCTCGCGAAAGCGGCAACGAGTGGCAGCTGCACGACTGGCAGAACTGGCGCCGTCGGATTTACCAGCGCGCTGCGCGAGCGGCGGGCGTGACCGGCGATATGCGTCCCTACCGTCTCCGCGGCTCGTTCGTCTCTCTGCTGCTGTGGGAGGGGCGCTCGCTCACCTACGTCGCCGAGCAAGCCGGACATTCGGTCGCGACACTCGCCAAGTACTACGCCGGCGTCCTCCGCGAACTGGAAGGACAGGCGAGGAAACCGGCCGCCGACGTGATCCGCGAGGCGCGGGAGCAGGTGAGGTGTTCGCCAGGTGTTCGCCAAGCACAATCGAACGCATAGCGTCGGCCCCTGCGCGACTACAAGAAAAGCCCGCAACTGCGGGCTTTCTCACTACATGGGCGATACTGGGCTCGAACCAGTGACCTCCGCCTTGTCGAGGCGGCGCTCTCCCAGCTGAGCTAATCGCCCTGGGGAAGGCCTGAAGCGTATCAACGCGAAACAGCCGCGCTGGCGCTGAAATCAAGGGTGCGGCAAGCGCCGAGCGGCGGTCGGCGTCGGTGCGGAGAAGGCTGGCCAAGGAGCGAAGCCCAGGCCTCCCCCGCCTCGGTCACGGCACGATCACGACACGCCCTTCGCGAGCGCTGCCGGCTTCGCCCGAACCGACGACGCTCTCTTCGGTGCCCGTCGAGCCGGCTTCGCCGCGTTCTGATTCGACGCCTTCGACTCCGTAGGGCGCGCGGCCGCCGTAGGGCGATTGCGCGCCGTCGGCCTGAGCGCCTTCGGCTTCGGCCTGCACCGAGCGAGACTCTGTCGAGCTCGAGGAGATGCCGTTGCCGGCCTCGATCACTTTGACGGCCTGCGCGACGGTGTCCGAGGAGACGGCGAAGCCGACGCCGGTGCTGCCGGGCTGGGAACCGGCGACGCTCGCAGCCTCGCTTGCGATCTGCGAGTTCACGCCGATTACTTCGCCCTGGTCGTTGAGCAGCGGGCCGCCCGAGTTGCCGGGGTTGAGCGCCGCGTCGGTCTGGATCGCGCCGGCGATCTTTGAGCCGTTGGGTGCCGAGATCGTGCGTCCGAGTGCCGAGACGATGCCACGCGTCAGCGTCTCGTTGAGTCCATAGGGGTTCCCGATCGCGTAGACGGCGTCGCCGACCTGAACCGACTTCGAGCTCGTCAGCGTGAGCGGCTTCAGCCCGAGGCCCGACGGGTCGACTTTGATCAGTGCCAAGTCGTCGTTTGCTTCCTCGCCGAGGAGCGTCGCCGCACGCGTGACCGAGGTGGAGCCCTTCGGCGCGACCGCCAAGCTGCTCGCGCCCGCGACCACGTGATCGTTGGTCAGGATCAGGCCCTTGTCGTTGAGCACGATGCCCGTGCCGCTATCTTCGCCCTGCGCCGTGACGGCCTTTATCGAGACGACGCCGGTCGAGGCCTGCTTGTAGATCTGCGTCGCCGACAGCGCCGTCGAGGCCACTGTCTGGCGCGTGCCCGTCGAGCTGGCGCCGACGCTCGACGCCGTCGTCGTCCTGGCCGACGACGCGCCGCCGCCACCTGCGATCGCGATCACAGCGACGCTCGCGACCGCCGCTCCGAGCAGGGCGGCGAGCAGGATGGGTGCGAGTAGGCGCTTGTTCACGGCTGACCTCCTGGGTTTGGACGGGATCACTCCATGCTGCGACGCCCGGCTGTGCGGGGGCTAACGCAATCCGAAAGGGCAGCTAACCGGTGAGCAAAAGCTTCGTAAGCGCCTGTGGCCCGATACCCTTGGGGACCTTCTGGCGACGTGGCGGAGTGGCTACGCAGCGGCCTGCAAAGCCGTTTACACCGGTTCGATTCCGGTCGTCGCCTTCCCCCCGCGAGATCTCGATCCTCGACGCGTCAGGCAACGAGGTCGATGACGCGCGCCCCGTGCTCGGCCGTCAACCGCTCGGCGATCAGCGAGCGGTGGCATGCACGAGCGTCGCGCTCGACGCACAGTAGAGCCGAGGCGTGCTCGCGCGGCAGGCTCGCCGCGAACGCGTCCATGTCGACACGGTCGAGGATCTCCTGGACGTAGCGGCGGCGGTACTCGGGCGCGAGCACGGTACGGCTGCGCTTGCCCTCGCCGAGCCGGTCGTCCTCGCGATATTGCAAATGGCGCAGCTCCGTCGTCGGCGCGAGCTCGCGATGATGGCGGTAGCCGATCGAGACATCCGCCAGGGCGGCCTGCAGTCGCAGCGAGTTGGCCCACGCATACTCGCGACCGCGCACGCCGCGCCGCTGGCGAACGTCGAGCACCAGCCCGACATTGGCCTCGGCCAGCGCCGCGAGAAAGCTCTCCAGCGACGCGTCGTAGATGCCGACCGTCGCAACCGTGGGCTTCGCCATACAAGTCTGCTACCCGATCGCGAGACCGGCAGACGGCGGCGAGCGCTCGCTGGGAGCCGCGCTCGGTCGGCGGCGACGGCCGGGGCCCGGCACCCAGCCGGACCCCGGCGCTGTCTGCGCGCGTGCTCGCCGGCGCCGGGAGTTCGACACCCCCGGATCAGTCTCGGCCAGCAGGGGCAACGCACGGGAGAGGGTCGTGCGTTGCTTGCAAGAACCTATGCCGAGGCAGCTTCCAGGTCGTTATCTTTTTGATATCAATAAATGGAATACCGCTGTCTGCGGCTATGGCGCGAGTCGCTCGATCGCCCAGCCGCCCTGCCCGTCACGCCGGTAGCGCAGGCGGTCGTGCAGGCGGTCGCTGCGCTGCTGCCAGAACTCGATTTGCTCGATCGCCACGCGAAAGCCGCCCCAGCCCTCTGAGATCGGCAGCTCGCCCTCCCCGTGCCGCTCCGCTAGCTCGGCCACCGCGCGCTCGAGCTGCTCGCGGTCGGCCACGACCTCACTCTGCGGCGAGGCCAGCGCGCTCAGCTGGCTGCCGCGCGGGCGCGTCTTGACATATGCCACAGTCTCCTCCACGCTCGTGCGCGTCACCGCCCCCGTGATCCGCACCTGCCTGCCCAGCGGATCCCAGTGGAACAGCAGCGCCGCGCGCGGGTTCTCCGCCAGCTCGCCGCCCTTGCGGCTGGAGTAGTTCGTGAAGAACACGAAGCCGCGCTCGTCGAAGCCCTTGACCAGCACCATCCGCACCGATGGTGCGCCGTCCGCATCCGCCGTCGCCACCGCCGCCGCTTCCGGCATCCGCATCCCCACCGCCTGTGCGTCCTCATACCACGCCGCGAACTGCACGAGCGGGTCCGCCTCGACGTCTTGCTCGCGCAGCGGCTTGCCGTAGTCGGGCTCTCCCGTCATCCCTGCATTCTGACCGCTCCGATCGGGCGAGCCGTGATTTAGCTCGCCACGCGCACGGCGCCCGCGTAGACGTTCACGCTGCCGCGTCGCGCGAATCCGCACAGCGTGAGACCGCGATCCGCCGCCAGCTCGATCGCCAGCGACGTCGGCGCCCCCACCCCCACGAGGATCGACGCGCCTGCCACGACCGTCTTCTGCACGAGCTCAAACGACAACCGGCCGCTGACACACAGCACGTGCCCGTGCAGCGGCAACCACCCGTTGAGCATCGCCCAGCCGACGACCTTGTCCATCGCGTTGTGGCGTCCCACGTCCTCGCGCACGCAGAGCAACTCGCCCGTCGCGTCGAACAGACCCGTCGCGTGTAGGCCTCCTGTGCGCTCGAAGCCCGGCTGCAGCAGCCGACCCGGCAGCGCCGCCAGCAGCTCGCGTGCGACGACCGGCCCGCGGGGCAGCGCCGGCGCGTGGAACGCCACCTCCTCGAGCGCCCCCTTGCCGCACACGCCGCACGACGACGTCGTGTAGAAGCGCCGTGCGTCCGGGCGGCGCGCCAGCGGTCCCGCCACCTCGATCGTGTTCAGCGCCAGGTCCTCCGTAAGGCCCACCGCGTGCGCGCGGTCGATCAGCCCCTCCCCGCGCAGGAAGCCGAGCGCCAGCTCCTCATCGTGACCCGGCGTGCGCATCGTCACCGCGATCGCCTCGCCGTCCACGCGGATCTCCAGCGGCTCCTCGACCGCCACGAAGTCCTGCTCGCCGTCGCGCACCACGCGGCGCAGCTCCAGCGGCGAAGCCTCCCGTGGCGTCGCGCCGTCGTGCGCCGGTACCAGGCGCGTCACGCCTGCGCCTTCGCGTCCGCCTGCTCCGCCGCTGCTAGCCGTTCGCGCTGGGGCTGGACCGTGTACTTCGGATCGCGCGCCGACGCGAGGCCCGCCTCGAAGATGCCAAAGCGCGCGCACGCCGACGCCGCCAGTAGCGCCGCGCCGCTCAACGCCGCCGCCAAGCGGCTGCGCCTGCCGAACGCCAGCGCACCGCCCACGCCCGCCACCGTCAGCGCCTCGGCCGTGCGCATCAGCTTGCCCCCGCGGCCTTCGTGGTAGGTCTCCGCGACGATCCCGATGCGCCGCTCGAGCAGCTTCACCGCCGTCAGCTCGCCCACCGCGCCGATCGCCGCCATGCGCACCGCCGGACCGTTCTGCGCGACCGGCGCCGTCAGCAGGCCGAGCCCCGCCGCCGCGCTCGCCGCCGAGCCGACGAACACGAACGGCATCTCGCGGTGGCCCTCATGCCAGGCCGGCGTCGCCGTCGTCGCGACGAGCGCCGCCGTGTAGGAGGCGACCGCCGGGCCGAGCAGCGCCGCCCCCGCCGTGCCCGCGCTCGCCAACGGGCGCACGCGCCGCGCGAGCTCGCCCGTGCCCGCCAGCTCGCCGAGCGCCGCCGCCGTGGCCGCCGGGGCGTAGGCGAACAGGATCCACACGCCGACGCTCATCGGCGAGGTCGGCTTGAACACGCGCAGCATGTTCAGGAAGCGCGCCGGGCGGCCCAGGTCGTGGACCAGCGCCACCAGCGAGAGCTGGATCGCGCCCGCCGCGCCGAGCTTGAGCGGTCGCGCGAGCGCCGGGCGGCCGGTCAGCTCGCGCGCCGGCCGCCAGCACCGAGGAGGCGCCCGCCAGGCCGCCGAGGAAGAAGTAGCCCGCGATGTCGCGCTCGACTCCCACGTCGGCCTGGCTTGACGATCGGGCGCCCGTAGTAGGAGTCGAAGACCGGCTCGCGCCTGCGCTTGCGCCCGCCGGTGCCGCCGCCGCGAGGCTGCTCGGAGCGTCCGTTCTCGCTCTGGGCGTTCATCGCCGCGCTCCCGCGAACGAGGCCACCGCGCCCGCCACGAGCGCACCCGCCGCGATCCCGACGTTGCGCCATGTACGCGGCAGGCGCGCGTCGTCACGACCGGGTCCGGCGGCAGCCCGTACACCTCCGGCTCGTCCAGCAGCAGGAAGAACGCGCCGTCGCCACCGACGCCGTCATCCGGGCTCTCGCCGTACAGCCGCGCCTCGCACCACGCCCGCCTCGTGCAGCTGCTCGACGCGTCCCGCCGCGCGCTCGCGCAGCTCGTCGAGCTCGCCGAACTGGATCGAGTCGGTCGGGCACGCCTTCGCGCACGCCGGCTCCATGCCCGCGCCGAGCCGGTCGTAGCAGAGCGTGCACTTGAACACACGCCCGTCGTCCTCGCGTTTGTCGATCACCCCGTACGGACATGCCGGCACGCAGTATCCGCAGCCGTTGCAGATGTCCTGCTGCACGACCACCGTGCCGAACTCCGTGCGGAACAGCGCCCCCGTCGGGCATACGTCAAGGCACGCCGCGTGCGTGCAGTGCTTGCACACGTCCGAGGACATCAGCCAGCGAAAGCCGTCCTTGCCCTGCCCGCCCGCCGCCGGCGCGCGCTCGAAGTTCGACTGGTGCTCGGCCGCCGGCACGCGCTGCTCGATGAACGCGACGTGGCGCCAGCGAGTCAGCGCTCAGCCCGCCCGTGTTGTCGTGCGAGTGCCCCGTCCAGTTCAGCCCGTCCTCGGGCACCTGGTTCCACTCCTTGCACGCGACCTCGCACGCCTTGCAGCCGATGCACAGCGACGTGTCCGTGAAGAAGCCCATGCGCGGCGGATGCTCAGACCAGCCCGAGCTGCCCGCCGGCTCGCCCTGCTCGAGCAACGTGCCGAGCAGGCTGTCCGAGCCCGAACACGCCCCGCCCGCCGGCGCGGCGCCGCTCGCACCGTTGGCCGCGCTCGGCTGTGCGCTCACGGCTTCATCCCCGTCTGCGCCGTCACGCCCGCGCGCTCGCGGTATTCGCGCACGAGCTCTTGGCGGGCCGTGCCGCGCGGGCGGCGGCCCGGGAGGATGTCGACGCTCAGCGCCTTGACCTCCTGGATGTGCGAGCTCGGGTCCAGCGCCATCGAGGACAGCTCGTTCATCGAGTCGCCTCTGGCGTAGCCGTTCGCGCCCCAGTGGTAGGGCATGCCGATCTGGTGGACCGTGCGCCCCTCGATCTGCAGCGGCGCCATCCGGTCGGTCACCATCACACGCGCCTCCACGCGCCGCGCGCGCTGATCAGCGTCGCCCAGCCCGCGTGCTCCAGGCCGCGCTCCTCGGCCAGCTCCGGTGAGACCTCGCAGAAGAACTCCGGCTGCAGCTCGGCCAGGTACGGCGTCCAGCGCGACATCCCGCCAGCCGTGAAGTGCTCGGTCAGGCGGTACGTCGTGACGACGATCGGATAGACCTGCCCGCCCGGCGCGTCCGGGTCCGGGTGGTAGCGGTTGTTCTCGTGCTCGTAGACTTCGCGCGCAGGGTTGCGCTGGCGCTCGGGGTACATCGTGTTCGCCACCGGCGAGTCCTGCGGCTCGTAGTGTGTCGGCATCGGGCCGTCAGCCACGCCCGCCGGCGCGAACAGCCAGCCGCGCCCGTCGGCCTGCATGATGAACGGCGTGTCGCCCGCGATCGCATCAGGGCCGCTCGCGTCCTTCGGCGGGCGGTAGTCCGGCGGCTTGTTCGCCTCGAAGTCCGGCGTGTCGTGGCCCGTCCACTTCGCCTTTCTCCGCGTCCCACCAGACGAGCGCCTTGCGCTCGCTCCACGGCTTGCCCTGCGGGTCGGCCGACGCGCGGTTGTAGAGGATCCGGCGGTTCGCCGGCCACGCCCACGCCCACTCTCCGCCCCGTCCAGTTCTGCTGCTCCTTCGGCGTGCGTCGCGCCGTCTGGTTGACGCCGTCCGCGTAGCAGCCGCAGTAGATCCAGCAACCGCAGCGCGTCGAGCCGTCGCTCTTCAGCTCCGTGTAGGCCGAGAGCATCTTGCCCTCTGCGTCCCAGCCGTTGATCTCGGCCAGCACCGCCTCGGCGCTCGGCTCTTCGTGCTCGCCCGTCGGTCGGGTAGTCCCACGTCAGCTCGAGCACGCGGCCGGTCGCGCTCCTCCTGCGAGCCCGCCAGACGCTCGCGCACGCGCTTGGCCGAGGTGGTAGATGAACCACAGGTCGCTGCGCTGCTCGTCGCACGGGCTCCTGCGCCTTGTGGTGCCACTGCAGCATCCGCTGCGTGTTCGTGAACGTGCCGTCCTTCTCGATGTGCGCCGCCGCAGGGAAGAAGAACACCTCGGTGGCGATCTCCTCGGTGCGCATCTCGCCCGACTCGATCTCCGGGCCGTCCTTCCACCACGTCGCGCTCTCGATCAGCGAGAAGTCGCGCACGACGAGCCAGTCGAGCTTGGACATGCCTAGGCGCTGCATGCGCGTGTTCGCCGAGCCCACCGCCGGGTTCTCGCCGAACAGGAAGTAGCCCTTGACGGTGCCCTCGATCTGCTCCATCACCGTGTCGTAGGTGCGAGTGGCTGCCCGTCAGCCGCGGCAGGTAGTCGAAGCAGAAGTCGTTCTCGGCCGTCGCCGACGTCGCCCCACCAGGCCTTCAGCAGGCTGACCGTGTAGTCGCGCATGTTGCCCCAGAAGCCGCGCCGAGCCGAGCGTGCCGGCGAGGAACTGCTCGAGGTTCTCGTGACGGTGCGCGTGCGGCATCGGGATGTAGCCCGGCAGCGTGTCGAACAGCGTCGGGATGTCGCGCGGAGCCCTGGATCGAGGCGTGGCCGCGCATCGCCATCACGCCCCCGCCCGGGACGGCCCATGTTGCCGAGCAGGAGCTGCAGCATCGATGCCGCGCGGATGTACTGCGAGCCGATCGTGTGCTGCGTCCAGCCGACGCCGTGCACGAACGCCGTCGTGCGCTCGCGCCCCGAGTTCTGCACGAACAGCTCGCAGACCTTCGCGAACACGTCCTGCGGCACGCCGCAGACGCGCTCGACCATCTCCGGCGTGTACTGCGCGTAGTGGCGCTTGAGGATCTGCCAGACGCAGCGCGGGTGCTGCAGCGTCGGGTCGAGCCTCGGCAGGCTGGCGGCCGCATTCTCGCCGCCACCCTCGCCCTCTCCCTCGAGCACCTGCGGGTTGCCCTCCTGGTCGCGCTGGCCCGCCGCCGCGGCGACGATCGTCCCCTCGTACTGCCAGCTCGCCGGGTCATAGCCGCGCTTGTCCTCGTCGAAGCCCGAGAACAGCCCCTCGGCGCCGACGTCCTCGAAGTCCTCGCCGATGATCGTCGGCGCGTTCGTGTAGGCCAGCACGTACTCGCGGAAGTCCGATTCGGTGCTCAGCACGTGGTTGATCACGCCGCCGAGGAAGGCGATGTCGCTGCCCGCGCGCAGCGGCACGAACATGTCCGCCAGCGCGCTCGTGCGGCTGTAGTGCGGGTCGATGTGGATCACCGTCGCGCCGCGCGCCTTGGCCTCCACCACCCACTGGTAGGCGACCGGGTGCGCCTCGGCCATGTTCGAGCCCTCGAGCACGATCAGGTCCGAGTTCTGCAGGTCGCCCGGGAGCGTGCTCGAGGCGCCGCGCCCGAACGACGTGCCCAGGCCGACGACCGTCGAGCTGTGGCAGACGCGCGCCTGGTTCTCGATCTGGATGATCCCGAGCCGCCGTGAGGAGCTTCTTGATCAGGTAGTTCTCCTCGTTGTCGAGCGTCGCGCCGCCGAGCGCCGCGATGCTCATGCAGCGGCGCGTGCGGTGACCCTCGCTCTCCCACTCCCAGCCGTCGCTGCGGTCGCGAACGAATTTCTCGGCGACCATCTCCATCGCCGTCTCCAGGTCGAGGCGCTCCCACTCGCTGCCGTACGGGCGGCGGTAGAGCACGTGCTGCTCGCGCGAATCGCCCGTCGTCAGCTGCAGCGTCGCCGAGCCCTTCGGGCACAGCCGCCCGCGGCTGTGCGGCGCGTCCGGGTCGCCCTCGATCTGCACCGACCCTGCCGTCCTTGACGTACACCTTCTGCGCACAGCCGACCGCGCAGTACGGGCAGACCGACTTGACCACGCGATCGGCGTCCACCGTGCGTGCCCGCAGCTCCTCGCTCGCGCGCGACTTGACCGCCGCGCCGCGCCCGAGTCGATCCTCGCCGCGCAGCTGACGCAGCACCGGCCAGTCCGAGAGCGAGGGAACGCGTCTCACCCCTTAGTTCTACCCGCCACGGCCGCTGAGGAACCTCGGGCTACGCTTTCGCTCGATGACAAGAGACGAATGGATCGCCGCCTTTGCGCGCGAGGCCGGGGTGCCGGGCCCTTCGATCGAGGAGATCAGGGAACTGCTCGAGCTCGCCGGCACCGCCGCGCACTCCTCCGAACGCACGGCAGCGCCACTGGCGTGCTGGATCGCCGGGCGCTCCGGACGCTCGCTCGCCGAGCTGCGTGCCGCTGCCGAGCGCGTCGCGCCGGGCCAGGCGGGCGAGACGTCCTAGGCGCCAGACGAGCACCGCGCACGCCGCGCGAGCCTAGGTCCCGACAACGTCATCGCCCGTCGAGAGCCAGCTCCGCTATGGCGAGATCCTCGGCGCTGTTGACACTGAAGCAAAGGCGCCGCGGATCGCCGAAGTGTGCCAGCGCCTGCTCGTCGACGATCGAGGGTGAGAGCGACTGGAAGACCTCGCGCAGCGGCGCCTCCCTCGCGAGCCCCTCGCGCAACAGGGGCGCGTCGGCGGCCGAGCAGCGTGCCGGCAGCGGCTGCATGCGACCCTCGACTTCGAGCAGGATCGCCGGCTCGAGCGCCGCCGCCAGCCAGATGAGCAGCGCTCCCGTGAGAAACGGCATGTCGCAACCGACCAGCACGAGCGCCGCCCCGGGAGAAGCTCGGGCTGCATGCTCGAGCGCCGCCAGCGCGCCGCATAGCGGGTGGCGTGGCTCGTCGGGCTCAAAGAGGATCATCTCGGAGAGCCCGCTTGGCAGCTCCGTGTCGCACTTGGCCACGACGATCGCCTGCAATCCCGCCGTGCGCGCCGCTGCCAGCGGATAGTCAATCAGCGGCCGACCCGCCAGCTCGCGCATCGGCTTGGCGCCGCCGATGCGCTCGCCCCTGCCGCCTGCGAGCACCGCAACGATCGCCGGCGACACGCTCAGCGGCGCGGCGTCTCGAGCGTCCACTCGCCCGCCAGCCACACGCGGCTGCGGTCGGGCAGCAGCGCCACGACGACCGCCAGGTCGCGACACGAGGGGCAGCGCAGCACGATCCCCGCTCCTCGGTAGGCCCGGTGCGCGCCGATCGCGCTGCGTGTCCCGCACGACTGGCAGACCCGCAGCGCCGTTGTCATCTCAGCGTCGAACACCTCCTCGAGCAGGCCCGCGATCGCGTTGCCGTCGAGCGCATACTCCTCCCCCCCTACCGGCTCGCCCGCGTCAGCCCGAACGCCCATCTCAGCTCCCGCTCCGCCCGAAGCGCTCGGCATGGATCCGCTCGGCCGAGTGTCCGAGCGCGAGGAGCGCGTCCGCCGCGTGCTCGACGAAGGCCGTCGGGCCGCAGACGAACACGAGCGGACGTTGCTCGGGCCCGGGGCCGAACTCGCTGAGCATCTCGGCATCGAGCCGACGTGAGAGTCCCGTCCAGCCCTGCGGCTGCGCGCGCGTCAGTGTGATCTGCACCGTCACCCCCGTCTGCTCGCGCACGCGCTCGAGCTCCTGCGCGTAGAGCAAATCTTCGAGATTGCGGCTCGAGACGAGCAGGCGCGCCTCGGTGTCGTCCGCCTGCGCGACGCGGTGGCGCAGCATCGCCATCAGCGGCACGAGCCCCGAGCCGCCCGCGAGCAGCAGCAGCGGGCCACCGTCGCGCGTGCGCCATGTGAAGTGCCCGCCGATCGGGCCGCGCAGCTCGAGCTCGTCGCCCTCGCGCAGCTCTTCGGTCAGGTACGGCGAGACCTCGCCGTCGTCGATCCGCTCGACCGTCAGCGCGAGCGGTTCCTCCGGCGCCGAGGCGATCGAGTAGGAGCGCTCCGCCTGGTAGCCGTCTTCGGCCGTGAGGCGAACGTCCGCGTGCTGGCCGGCTGCGTGGCCCGGCCACTGCGAGTCATCGAGCACGATCGTCTTCGCGTGCGCCGTCTCCTCGCGTACCTCCTGGACGCGCGCCGTGTGCCAGCGCAGCGGCATCCGCGCGGGCGACGCGCCGAGCCGCGCTGCGCCGCCGAGCTGCGTCAATCCCCCCAATAGCGCTGCTCCTTCCACGGATCGCCGTGGTTGTGGTAGCCCGCCGCCTCCCAGAAGCCCGGCTCGTCGTCGCTCGTCAGCGTCAGCCCACGCACCCACTTGGCGCTCTTCCAGAAGTACAGGTGCGGCACGAGCAGGCGCGCCGGGCCGCCGTGCTCGGCCTGCAGCGGCTGACCGTCGAATGCGTAAACGACCCAGCCCTTGCCGTCGGTCACGTCCTCCAGCGCGAGGTTCGTCGTGTAGCCGCCGTCACACCACGCCGTGAGGTAATCCGCCTCCGTCTCGACGTCCTGCAGCAGCGTGTCGACCGGCACGCCCGTCCAACTCGTGCCGAGCTTCGACCACTTCGTCACGCAGTGGATGTCGACCGTAAACGTCTCCGCTCCTAGTGCCTGGAACTGCTCCCACGTCCACGATGCAGGCTCGCCGACAGCGCCGTCGATCTGAAAGCTCCACTGCTCCAGCGCAGTGCGCGGCGTGGGCCCGGCCGACAGCACCGGGAAGTCGTCGACCACATACTGACCAGGGGGGACTCGGGCGGGGTCGACGTCGCTTCGCCGCCGTCCGCGAAAGCCGCGTGAAATTGGTGCCATCGGACGCTCCGATCTCGAGTTGGCACCTATCTAACACCCTCGTGCACACGCTCGCACGCGCGCGATGCATCTATCGCTGCTCAGCGCTCGATCGCCTGGGAGAGCGCCGGCCGGCACGACTTTGCGCTATGCATATGCAATGCCTAGGCAAGCACAGCGCGACCTCTCGCTCGGCGAAGCGGCCAAGGCACTCGGCGTGAGCGCCGACACGCTGCGCCGTTGGGACAGTGCCGGCAAGCTGCATACGCACCGCGACGAGCGCAACCGCCGCCGCGTGTCCGAGGCCGAGGTGCGCCGGCTGAGCTCACGGCCGACGCGCCACCGCACGGGCACGCGCGGCTCGGCGCGCAACCGCTTCGCCGGGACCGTCCGCTCGGTCGAGGTCGACGGCGTGATGGCGCTCGTCGAGCTCGAGGCCGGCCCGTTCCTCGTCACGGCCGCGATCACGCGCGACTCCGTGCAGGAGCTCGGGCTGACACCGGGCGTGAAGGCGACGGCGATGGTCAAGGCGACATCGGTGATGGTCGAACGCGACTGAGTCAGGAGAAAGCAATGAGTAGAAAGCACATCAGGGGCACGCTCGGCCTACTTGCCGGTGTGGCGATCGCCTTGACCTGGACCGCCACCGCGGGCGCGGCTACGCCCGCACGCCCCCCGGCCTCGGGGACCGTCTCGACGCTGTTCGCCGGCTCGCTGCTCAACTACATGGAACACAACTTCGGGCCGTCCTTCGCCAAGGCCACCGGCTACGGCTACAAGGGCTTCGGCGGAGGCTCGACCGAAGTCGCCGCGCAGATCAAGGGCGATGTGCGCCAGGGCGACGTGTTCATCAGCGCCTCCTCCGCCGCCGACAACCTGCTCGAAGGCTCGGCCAACAGCGATTGGGTGTCCTGGTACACGACGTTCGCCTCCTCGCCGCTGATGCTTGCCTACGACCCCGACAGCTCGTTTGGCAAGCAGCTCGCGCAGGGCAAGCCGTGGTACCAGGTGATCACCGAGCCCGGCATCCTCGTCGGGCGCACCGACCCCAAGCTCGACCCCAAGGGGATCCTCACCGTCGAAGCCGTCGAAGGGGCCGCAAGCAAGCTGCACCAGCCGGCGCTTACGCAGGCGCTCGGCTCGTTCCCCGTCTATCCCGAGACGGCGCTCGTCGGGCGCCTGCAGGCGGGGCAGCTCGACGCCGGCTTCTTCTACGCCGTCGAGGCCTCCTCGGCGCACCTCGTGACCGTGCCGCTGACGCCGGTCTACAAGTACGCCAACTACACCGTGACGATCCTCAACCGCGCCGCCAACCCGACCGGCGGCGCCGCGCTCGTGCGCTACCTGCTGAACGCACAGCGCAAGTTCACGCTGAAGAAGAACGGCCTCGTGACGCTGAAGCCGCAGTTCTCCGGGCGCAAGTCGGCCGTGCCCAAGAGCCTGCGCAAGCTGGTCGGCGCGTCGCGCTGAGGTGATCGTCCGCGCGCGCAGCCCGCTGCCCTGGCTCGGCGGGCTGCTCGCGCTGTATCTGCTCGCGCCGATCATCGCCTTCGTGCTGCGCCTGCGCCACGGCGTCGCAGCCTCGCCAGGGGTCAGCTCGGCGCTCGCGACCTCATTGCTGACCGCAACGATCGCCGCGGCCGTGATCGCGCTGCTGGGGACTCCCCTGGCCTACCTACTTGCGCGCGGCAAGGGACTACGCTCGCGCGTGCTGACCGCGCTCGTCGCGCTACCGCTCGCGCTGCCGCCCTTGATGAGCGGCCTGTTGCTGCTGTACGTGCTCGGCCCGCACACAACGCTCGGGCGCCTGTTCGACGGCAAGCTGACCGAAACGCGCCTGGCGATCGTGCTCGCGCAGACGTTCGTCGCCGCCCCCTTCCTCGTGATCGCCGCGCGCGCCTCGTTTGCCGCCGTCGATCCCGCACTCGAGGACGTCGCCGCCTCGCTCGGGCACGGGCGCCTCGCGCGCTTCTGGCGCGTCGCCGTACCGGCCGCGCTGCCCGGCATCGGCGCCGGGCTGCTGCTCGCCTGGCTGCGTTCCTTCGGCGAGTTCGGCGCGACCGTGATCCTCGCTTACCACCCCTACTCGCTGCCCGTCTACACGTTCGTCGAATTCGATGCCACCGGGCTGCCCGCGACGGTGCTGCCGATCCTCGTCGCGCTCGGCGCCGCGTTGACCGTGCTGCTGCTGAGCGGCTCGCGCCGGCCGTGGCGCCGGCAGACGCAGCGCTTGCTGCCGGCACCACTCGCGCCGATCGAGAGAGCGCTCGACGCCGCCGACGGCGCCGCGCTCGACTTCGCTCTGGCCAAGCGCCTCGGCGATTTCTCACTCGAGATCGCCCATCGCTCCAGCAGCCCGCGTTTGGCCCTGCTCGGGCCTTCCGGCGCCGGCAAGACGCTCACGCTGCGCCTGCTCGCCGGGCTGATGCGCCCTGGTGAAGGCGCCCGCATCGCGTTGGGCACGCGCGCGCTGCAAGGCGAGCCCGCCGAGCGGCGCGAGGTCGGCTACGTACCGCAGGAAGCCGCGCTGATGCCGCGGCGCGACGTGTGGCGCCAGGTGACGTTCGGCGCCCATGCGCAGCCCGGGCTCGCTGTCTGGTGGATCGAGCGACTCGGGCTCGGCGGCCTCGAGGGCCGCTTGCCCGACGAGCTTTCCGGCGGGCAGCAGCGGCGAGTCGCGCTCGCCCGCGCGCTCGCCGTCGAACCGCGCGTGCTGCTGCTCGACGAGCCCTTCGCCGGGCTCGACGCGCCCGTGCGCGACCGGCTGCGCCGTGAGCTGCGCCGGCTGCAGCGCGAGGTCGGCTTGAGCACCGTGCTCGTCACGCACGATCCTGAGGAGGCCGCACTGCTCGCCGACGAGATCGTCGTGCTCGACGACGGCCGCGTGCTGCAGGCCGGGGCGCGCGCATCCGTGTTCCGCACGCCCGGCTCGCCGCAGGTCGCCGCGCTGCTCGGCATCGCCAATGTGCATCGCGGCGTTGCGCTCGGCGGCGGACTGATCCGCAGCGGCAGCGTGGAGCTGCACGCCGAGTCGCCCAAGCTCCCCGCCGGCACCGAGGTGGCCTGGTCCGTGCGGCCAGAGCGGATCGAGCTGCGCCACGACGGGCGCTACACCGCGACGCTACTCGACGACGCCGACCTCGGTGCCGAGCGCGAGCTGACGGTCGCGCTCGACGGTCGCAGCGAGGATGGCTCCGGCGTGAGCATCCCCACCGCGGACGGAGACATCGAGCTGACCGTGCGCACGCTAGATGCAGGGGGGCTGGCGATCGGCCAGCCGCTGCGGGTCGAACTCCCGCCCGAGTACGTGTCGGTGTGGCCGGCGAGCTAGCCTGGCCCGGTGCTTCGCTTGGCTTCGGTCTGCGCCTGCCCGATCGCCTTGGCGCTCGTGGGCGTCAGCTTCGCCATGCCCGTGAGCGCGCCCACTGCCCACATGCGCTCGGCGAGCCCGCTCACCGATGGCGGCCCGACGAGGATCGAAGTTTCCGCGCCGCCCGCCGTGCGCGCCGCCGGTGGCAAGCGGCTGGCCGAATTCCGGTTCGGGCGGCGGGTCACCGCGCAGTCTGGATGCCTCGCCTGCCACAAGATCGGCGATAACGGCAACCGTGGGCCCGGGCCGAACCTGACGGACGTCGGCTCCAAGCTCTCACCCGCGCGTATCGAACACGCGCTGCGGCATCCGACCGCACCCATGCCGTCGTTTGGTCGGCTGCCGCCGGCGAAGATCAAAGCGCTCGTGACGTTCCTCTCGTTGCTACGCCGCTGAGACGCCCGTCACGCGCCGATGTAGTCCATCTCAGGGGCTCGCATCTCATCGCTACTCCGCCAGCCCCGCGTCTCGCAATGCCCGCTCGCGGTCGTGGTAGAGACGGATTTCACTCACCCGACCCGCGCGCAGCCTGCACAACAAAGCTGTGGGGTGTTGATCGACCTCGATCCCGCTGCCCTTGGCGCGTCCGCGCTCGCGCGTAAAGACCACGACCACCTCATCACCGTCGAACAGCTCCTCAGGCTCGCTGCGGTAGAAGTCCCAGATATCGCTGACGTCCGCGCGCCAGCGCATGACGCCCTCGTAACCGTCGTATACAGCCGGGTTGAACACCCGCTCGGAGAGGTCCAGGCGCACGGCCGGATCGAGTACGTCGACGAACTCCCTCCTTCGCGCGGTCAAGGCACGCCGCACTACGTCCACGTTCTCCTGGGACATGCCCTACTCCGCCAGCCCCACGGCCTTGAGGGCTGCGGCGCGATTCTCGTACTCGAAGACATACACCGCCTTGCCGTCCTTCAGCCTGATGTGCGGGTAGAGCCGAACGTCGATCTCGACGCCGCTGCCCTTACCACGTCCAACGAGATGCATCACGACAACGAGATCGTCGCCCGCGTCGATGATGTCCTCGACCTCGATGTGGTGCTCGGCCCAGGCGTCCAGCCATCCTGTCCTGACCTGTTCGGCGCCCTGCCGACCGTGGAAGACAGTGTGGTTCTGCTCGAACGGTGCCCATTCGATCTCCGGGTGCATCAGCTCCCTGAAGGTCTCCGTGTCGTCCTCGTATGAGTCAATCCAGCGGCGCACGATCTCCACGTTCTCCCGCGACATCGACTACTCCGCCAGGTGCAGGTCGGTCAGCGCGCGTCGGTGATCGAAGTAGGAATAAAGCCCGATCACTTGGCGATCGTGGATCTGAAACACGTTCGCACCTTTTCCGCGTGTCGTCTCGCTGAGCTCGAGGCCGCTCGTCCTGCCGCGCCCCCATGCATGCAGCAGCACCAGAATCCGCCCGTCGTCGAGCTCCCGGTACTCGTCGGCCTCGACGCGATACTCCTCCCAGGCACTCAAGAACTGTCGCCAAGCATTGCCCATCGCGGCCAACCCCTTCATGCTGGCAGAGCCGGGTTCATCGACGACGCTGTACTCGATCTCGGGATGCGCCCAATCGGTCCCGCTGAAGTCGCCGCGTTCCCACTCGGCGAAGATCGAGCGCACCAGGTCCAGGTCCTCCGACATCGCGGCTCAGTATCTCGCAGCGCGTCTGCCGCCGACTGTGACCAGCATCCAGCACCCGCGGGCGTTGCCATTCACCGAAGGCGGTTCGTCAGTTCTGAGTCCCGAAGACGTTGGACTGGCCCCGCCGACAGGTCACCCCCCTATGTAGGACATCTCCACGCGCGCGCCCTCCTGCGGGCGCCCCGGCGCGGCGCGCAGCTCCGAGTAGCGGTCGGAGCGCGCCGTCCAGATACCGCGCAGGCGCTCGGCAAGCTGCTGGTCGCTCGCGCCGCCACGCAGCAGCCCACGCAGGTCCTGGCCGCCCTTGGCGAACAGGCACGTGTAGAGCTGACCGTCCGCCGACAGCCGCGCACGCGTGCAGCCGCTGCAGAACGGCTCTGTGACCGAGTGGATCACGCCGATCTCCCCCGCTCCGTCGCGGTAGGCCCAGCGCGAGGCGACCTCGCCTTCGCGGCTGGCCGGCAGCTCCTCAAGCGGCCAATGCCCATCGATCGCCGCGAGGATCTCGCTCGCTGGGACAACCTGCTCCAGGCGCCAGCCGTTGGACTCGCCCACGTCCATGTACTCGATGAAGCGCAGCACCTCAGGGCGCCCGCGGAAGTACTCGGCCATCGCCGTCACGCAGTGCTCGTTGACGCCGCGGCGCACGACCATGTTGACCTTCACCGGGCGCAGGCCCGCCGCGTGCGCCGCGTCGATCCCCGCGAGCACGCGGGCCACCGGCACGCGCGTGTCGCTCATCGACGAGAACGCTTGCTGCTCGAGCGCGTCGAGGCTGACCGTCACACGCCCGAGACCCGCATCGGCGAGCGCCTCTGCCTGCGCGCTCAGCGCCGTGCCGTTCGTCGTCAACGCGAGGTCTTCGACCCCCTCGATCCGCGCCAGCATCTCGACCAGTCGAGGCAGATCGCGGCGCAACAGCGGCTCGCCACCGGTCAGACGGATCTTTCGCGCCCCCTCCCCGGCCGCCAGTCGCGCGATCCTCTCTATCTCCTCAAAAGAGAGAAGCTCCGAGCGATCGAGGAAGGCGAAGTCCCTGCCGAAGACCTCGCGCGGCATGCAGTAGCCACAGCGCAGGTTGCAGCGATCGGTGACCGAGATGCGTAGGTCGCGCAGCGGACGCTCCAGGCGGTCGACGATCGGGCCCATCACGATCACGATACCCCTGGCTGGGTGGGGCTACGCTCTGGCTATGGCGTCCGCACTGACCGAGCTCGAGGAGGCACGGCGAACCGTGCTCGACTGCGCGCACGCGCTGCCCGGCGAGCCCGTTACGCTCGCCGACGCGCTCGGGCGCGTGCTCGCCGAGGACGTGCGCAGCGACGGCGCCGTGCCTGGCTTCGACAGCTCCGCGATGGACGGCTTCGCTTTGCGCTGTCTCGACGTGCGCGACACCTGCCCCGAGCGGCCGATCGAGCTGAGCGTCATCGACGAGTCGCGCGCCGGGAGCCCAGCCTCCCGTGCCGTCAGCAGCGGCGAGGCGATCGCCATCTCGACCGGCGCCGCTATGCCCGCCGGCGCCGACGCCGTCGTTCCCGTCGAGCAGACGCGGCGTGAGAACGGACGAGTCGAGATCCTCACCGCCCCCGACAGCCAGGCCAACGTCCGCTTCGCCGGCGACGACGTCCGCGCCGGGGAGCTCGTGCTCGACGCCGGGAGCACCCTCGGGGCCGCCGAGCTCGGCGTGCTCGCCTCGCTTGGGCGGGCCGAGGCGATCTGCGGTCGCCGACCGCGTCTCACCGTGATCACGACCGGCGACGAGCTCGTCGAGCCCGGACGCCCGCTTGCCGCCGGCGCGATCTACAACTCAAACGCCTACTCCGTCGGCGCGCTCGCAGTGCAGAGCGGCGCCGAGCTGCTCAGCGGCGGCGTGAATGGAGCCGACGGCTTGGGCAAACCGGCGCAGCTCGCTGCGCCCGTGGCCGACAATCCCGAGGCAACGCGCGCTGCGATCGCCGCCGCGCTCGAGCGCGCCGATGTGCTCGTGCTGTGCGGTGGTGTGTCCGTCGGCGAGCACGACCACGTGCGCCACGCGCTCGCTGGGCTCGGCGTGGAGGAGCGCTTTTGGGGCGTCGCGCTGAAGCCCGGTAAGCCAACGCTGTTCGGCACGCGCGGGCAGACCCTCGTGTTTGGGCTGCCTGGTAATCCCGTCTCCGCGATGGTCACTTTCTGCCTGTTCGTCGCCCCCTCCGTGCGCGCGCTGAGCGGCGCCGCCGAGCCGCGGCGACGGACTGTCGCGACGCTGCGCAGCAATTGTGAGAAGGCGCCTGGCCGCGCGCACGCCGTGCGCTGCCGTCTGTTGCTCGGCTCGCACGGCTGGGAGGCCGAGCCGACCGGCGCGCAGGGCTCGCACGTGCTCACCTCGATGCTCGGTGCCGACGCGCTCGCGATCCTGCCCCCCGACAGCACGAGCGGTGCTGCCGGCACACGCGTCGAGGTCGAGTTGCTGCCCGGCACCGTGCCTGGGCTCGGCGCCACCCTGCCTGCGACCGGCGCTGGTTCGTTGCCGGAGCCCGCATGACGTCGGCACGGGCATGATCGTGAGCGTGCGTCTGTTCTCACTGCTGCGCGAGCGCGCCGGCAGCGAGCGCCTGCAGTTGCAGCTCCCCGACGACGCGACCGTCGCCGACGCGCTCATCGCGCTGCGCGAGGACCCTGCGCTCGGCGAGCTACTCGCGCGCCTGCCCGTGCAGGTGGCCGTCAACCGCGACTACGCCCAGCCGGACACGCGCCTCGCGCCCGACGACGAGCTCGCCCTGATCCCACCGCTGAGCGGCGGCGACGGTGCAGCCAACGCCGCCGGCGCCAAGCCGCGCATCCACGTCGCCGTCGGCGAAGAGGCGCCAAGCATCGAGCGGCTCAGCGCGATCGTCGCCGATCCGCGCGCCGGTGCGATCGTCGCCTTCCAGGGCGTCACGCGCGAGGTCAGTCGGCTTGAGTACGAGGCCTACGCCGAGATGGCACGCGAGCGGATCGCCGCGATCCTCGCCGATTGCGCCGCTGCCCATGGGCTCTGCGCCGCGGCCGCCGAGCACCGCACCGGCTCCGTCGCGCTCGGCGAGCCGAGCATCGTCGTCGCCGTCTCCGCCGCGCATCGCGACGAAGCCTTCGCCGGCGCGCGCGAGGCGATCGATCGGATCAAGGCCGAGGCGCCGATCTGGAAGGTCGAGGTGTCGGCCGACGGCAGCCAGCAGCGCGTCGCCGGGACGCCCGCACCGGGAGCGAGCACGCCGAGGATCGGTGCACGATGAGCGACGAGCGCCTGACACACCTCGACGAGCACGGGCGCGCGCGAATGGTCGACGTCGGCGCCAAGGATCCGCGCGAGCGGGTCGCACGGGCCCGCGCGCGCGTGCGCATGTCGCCGCAGACCGCGAGCGCCGTCGCACGCGGCGACGCGCCGAAGGGCGACGTTCTGACGACGGCGCGACTTGCCGGGATCCAGGCCGCCAAGCAGACCGGGCTGCTGATCCCGCTGGCCCATCCGATCACGCTGACGTTCATCGACGTGCAAGCGATCGTCGACGCCACCGACGGGATCGTCGAGCTGATCGGCGAGGTGCACGCCGTCGATCGCACCGGCGTCGAGATGGAGGCGATGACCGCCTGCGCAGTCGCCGCGCTGACCGTCTACGACATGGTCAAGGGGATCGAGCGCGGCGTCGAGATCGAGCACGTCGTGCTGCTCGAGAAGAGCGGCGGGCGCAGCGACTGGCGTCGCGACGAGGACGCCGCAGACGCCTCCGAGAGTGCCTAGTGGCCGAGCGCGCCGCGATCATCACGATCAGCAGCTCCAAGGCAGCGCGAGCAGAGCGTGGCGACGATGCGGGTGGCCCAGACACGGGCGCAGATGAGTCCGGCCCGCGCCTGGCCGCGCTCGTAGAGCGGCTCGGCCTCGAGCTCGCCGGAAGCGAGCTGATCGCCGACGACCGCGCGCTGATCGCCGATCGGCTGCGGCACTGGGCCGACGCCGAGCGCTGCGCGCTGATCCTGACCAGCGGCGGGACCGGACTCTCGCCCAGTGACGTCACGCCCGAGGCTACGAGCGCAGTGATCGAGCGCGAGGCGCCCGGAATCGCCGAGGCGATGCGCGATGCCTCGCGCCCGTATACGCCGAACTGGATGCTCTCGCGCGCCGTCGCCGGGACGCGCGGTGCCACGCTGATCGTCAACTTCCCCGGTAGCCCCGCGAGCATCGATCAGACCGGCGAGGCGCTCGCTGGGCCGCTGACGCACGCGCTCGCGCTGATCGCAGGGCGCCCGGCAGGTCATTGACGGCGAGAATGGCAAGCGAGGATGCCCGCGTCACGGCGCTCAGCATCGCCCCCGTGAAGGGCCTGCGCATCGCCAACGTCGAGCAGCTCGTGCTCGAGTCCGGCGGCGCCCGCGGCGACCGCCGCTTCTATCTCGTCGAGGAGCGCGGCTGGATGGTCAACGGCAAGCACTCCGGTGCGCTGAATGAGATCGTCGCCGAGATCGACACGGGAAACCGGGACGACGGCACAGAGGAACGCCTGACGCTCCGCTTCTCCGACGGTACGGAGGTGTCCGACACGATCAAGCTCGGCGAGGAGCTGCAGACGAGGTTTCACAGCCGCCCGCGCATGGCTCGGCTCCTATGCGGGCCTTTCTCAGCCGCACTGTCCGAGCAGGCCGGCGAGCAGCTGCGCGTCGTGCAGTCCGGCAACGGCGGCTCGGCGATCGACCGTGGTGTCAAGGGGGGCGTGAGCTTGATCGCCCGCGGCTCGCTCGCAGCGCTGGCAAAGACGGCCGAGCAGCAAACCGTCGACGCGCGACGCTTTCGCATGACGATCGAGATCGACGGCGTCGAGCCGTTCGCCGAGGACGGCTGGCTCGGGCGCGAGCTGCACGTCGGCGAGGCAGCCATCCGCCTGCACGGCCACGTCGGCCGCTGCATCGTCACGAGCAGGCACCCCGAGAGCGGCGCCGTCGACCTGCCTACCCTCGACCTGTTGCGCTCGTTCAGGTCGGGCCTCGATACGACCGAGCCGTTGCCCTTCGGCGTCTACGGCGAGGTCGTGCGGCCCGGCGCCGTGCGTCTCGGCGATCGCGTCGAGTTGGGCTGAACGGGTAGCACAGCACCATGAACGATCAACACACCAGCAAGACCACCACCGGCTACGCGATCGTCGACCCCGACGAGGTCGCCGACCACTACGCCGGCGACGACGACGTGCACGGGGAGTTCCGCCGGCTGACCGACGCGCTCGGATGCGAGCAGGTCGCCGTCACGCTGATCCGCGTGCCGCCGCACTTCGACTTCGAGCAGGGCACGGGGCACTTCCACGAGGAGATCGAGGAGCTCTACCTGCTCACGCGCGGAACCTTGACGATGCGCTTCGGCGAGGACATTCGCAAGGTGAGCGCGCCCGCCGCGGTGCGCGTCGCCAACCGCACGCCGCGCTCGCACCGCAACGAGGGCGACGAGCCCGTTGAGATGTGGGCCGTCTCGCGCAAGGTCGAGCACCAGGACGCCACGAAGCTCGACGACTTCTGGGAGGCCTCGCCCGATGCGAAACAGTGAGCGGCGGTCTCTGCGCGAACGATCCGGCTAGACCCGCGACTCGGCGAACGAGCGCAGCGTCGCCGTCATCTCGGCGTCGAGGATCGCGCCGTGATCGGCCTCGGCTGCAGCCTCCTCGTAGTCGTGGCCCTCGCTCTCCGCGGGCGGCAGCTCGGCATTCACCTGCACGACGAGGCTCTCGAGGAAGTGGCGTAGATCGCCCTCGGCTCGGGGCTCCAGCGACTTCACACGAATCGAGCCCTTCGCCAGCTTCACCTCGCCCCAACCGCCGCCACTCGCTTCGAGTAGGTGCAGAACCGTCTCGAAGCGCTCGCGCCAGGCCTTGGAGTTCTTACCGCTCAGCTCGATCGTCACGTCGCCGTCGTGCACCTCGGCGCTGGCCCAGTCGATCTCGCGGCGGCGATCTGTCGTGGCGCTCATTCTGCGCACCTTCCTTCGCGGAGCCTCGGCGGGCAGGCCCGCCCTCGTTCGTCCGATACCCCCAGCCGAGACGGGCAAACGAATAGGCCGTTGAGACGCCCTCGAAACGGATATCCCTCACCACATGAATCCGACAGCTTGCACGCACCATGCCGCGGCCGCGGTCCCGCCAGCTCCCGACCCGACCGCGCCGGCCCCCTCGCCGCCCGGGCCTGCACCGGGGCCGGACCCGAGCCCTCCCGTGCCGCGACCGGATCCGCGCCCGCCTGTACCGGGGCCAGATGTACCGGCGCCGCCACGACCCAGCGCGCCAGGCACGCTGCAGAGCAGCTAGCTGCGCGAGCGCTCAGTCGGCGCAGCTCATCGCGGGTGCTTGCCGTAGTCGCGATCTTCACTCTCGCCGACGAGCAGGAAAACGAGCGAGACGATCGCGATGCCGGCGAGCCCGAACAGGCAGATCGCAACGAGCGTCGCGGCGAAGCTCGAGGCGAGCACGAGCAGCAGGATTCCCGCGAGCAGGCACGCCAGCCCGCCGCAGATCATGACGAGATCGGCCCGCGTCAGCGGGGTGCTCGAGCCTCCACGTCTCATGCTTCTCAGCTACCCGCCCACTCGCGGGGACAACCGCTCGCCGACGCCGACTCGATGGCGCGCAAGAGCTATGAGCTGCGCTCGGAGCCTTCGCCCAGGCGGGTCTGGGTAGCAGGCGCCGCAGAGGGGTAGTCTCGTCGTATGCCGAACGTCGAGCAGATCGAGGAGTGGATCGGACGCGAGGTGCTCGACCGCGACGGCGAGCGGGCGGGCAAGCTCGAGGAGGTGTACTACGCGAGCGACGGCCAGGGCGAGGCGGTGTTCGCGCGGATCAAGAGCGGTCTATTGGGTCGCCACTCACGCTTGGCGCCGCTGCAGGGCGCGACGGTCGGGCGCGACCACGTGCGCCTGGACTACTCGGCGGCGCAGCTCGACGCGGCGTCCGACGTGGAGGCCGGCGAGGCGCTCGACGAAGCTACGGCACAGCGCCTGGCTGAGGTGTACGGCATTTCGGTGGCGCCCGGCGACTACGAGAGCGCCGGCTCGATCGCCGATCGCCGGCGCGTGGCGCTCGAGGCGCAGGAACGCGCGCAGAGCCTCGATGACGAAGCCCGTGCTCGCGCGGCGCAAGCAGAACAGGCGAAGGACGCCGCCCAGGATGCCGAGGGCGAGGCCGTGCTGAAGAGTCGCGAGGCCGAGGAAGCGCGCACCGAGGCCGAACGGGCGCGTGACGCCGCGCCGGCGGACACGCCGGTCGACGAGTAGGAGTAGGCGTCGGCCGAAAGGTCGCACCCCATTGGGGGTTGATTGCCAGGCATAGCATATGTGTGGCATAATCGTGGCATGGCCCGAACGAGGGTGAGCACAACGGTCGACGAGGTGCTGCTGGCGAACGCCCGTCGAGTCCTATCGACCCTGCCGGACTCCGCCCTTCTCGACCAAGCGCTCGCTGCCCTCCTACGCCAGCATCGAGCTGCTGAGATCGACGCCGCCTACGCCGCCTATCAAGAGCATCCGCTGAGCGAGGCCGACGCCTGGGGCGATCTGGCGTCGTTTCGAGAGGCGGCTGCGGCATCGTGAGCGTGGAGCCTCTTCCCGCACGGGGAGAGGTGTGGTGGTGCGAGCTGCCGGACATCGGCCGGCGGCCAGTCGTGGTGCTCTCGCGCGACGCCGCAATTCCGCGACTGATGCGCACGTTGATCGCCCCCTGCACGAGCACGATCCGCGGTCTGCCGAGCGAGGTTGCCCTAGAGCCGGAAACAGATCCGGTCCCGCGACGATGTGCTCTCAATCTCGACTCGGTCGAGAGTGTCTCGCTCGCCGTGCTCGTGGAGCGGCTCGGCCAACTCGGCGACGAGCGCATGCGCGAGGTCTGCGCGGCGCTCGACGTCGCCACGGACTGTCACGGCTAGCAGCGACAATCACGCCAGCGCGGTCTCGCCCAGCCGCTCGCGCAGCTCGGCGACGCTCTCGAACACCTCGACGGCCCCGGCCTCGCGCAGCTCCGCCTCGGAGAAGCCGCCCGTGAGCACCGTGATCGTCGGCACGCCGGCGCGTTTGGCGGCCTCGACGTCGTACGGCGTGTCGCCGATCATCACGGCGTCGGCAGCGTCAGCGCCCGCCTTCTCGAGCGCGGCATGGACGAGATCGGGCTCGGGCTTGGTTGACTCGACATCGGCCGAACTCGTCCAGCCGTCCGCGAGTGAGCGCGCGTCGAGCAAGTCGAGGTAGTGCTCGACCTCCTCGTCCTTGGCCGATGAGGCGAGCACGGCCGTGTGCCCGCGCCGCTTGATCTCCTCGATCAGCTCGCGCGCGTCGTGCATCGGCTCGACTTCGCCGATCATCTCCATGTAGAGGCTCTTCTCGTCCTCGCGTACGTCCTCGCCGTGCTCGCGCTCGAAGTCCTCGTCGCTCAAAGCCGGCAACAGCTGGTCGCCACCCATGCCGATGTGGCGATGGATCCGCCAGATCGGCAGCACGAGGCCGTGCTTGCGAAAGGCGCGGTACCAGGCGAGCGCGTGCTGGTAGTTGGTGTCGACGAGGGTGCCGTCGATGTCGAGGATCGCGAGTGTCATCGTCAAGCAGCAGCGAGGAGCACATCTTCGAGTTCGAGCGCCAGCAGCTCAGGCTCGGCGATGCAGCCGGCGCAGACGATGCCGAGGTACTCGCCGTCCGGCGTGCTCAGCACGAGCCATTCGGCGTATTCGGGCGAGGACTCACCGGGCGCTTCGGACAGGCATCGCTCGCACCACTCGATCGCGTTCATTCGGCCGATCGTACGGTCGCGCTCGGCGGCAACCGGCGGATGCTCACGCTCACGGCTTGACAGCAAGCGCTCCGTATTTACACTTCGCCTGGGAGACAAAATCGCCCGGCGAGGGAGCCGGGCGCGGGGAGAGGAAGTCAAGGATGACCATGGGGAAAGCGCGCTCGGCGGCGCCGCACTGGCCGCGCAGGGCAACGGGGACGGCGAATCAACCTCGCCAGGTGAGCATGCGTCAGGTGACGGTTGCCGCGCTGCTGGCCGACGTGCTGTACCGCGTCGCGATCCGCTCGCACGTGCGCCGCGCGATCGGCATCTAGTCGGAAACGGGATACGCGGCTTCGGGGCCCTGCGGGACCGCGAAGCCGCTTGCCGTGCCTTCTTCGTGATGCCCCGCTGCGCCAGGCTTACCGCGCATGGCGCTCGCGTTGAGAGCTCCAGCCGGCGCGGTCCAATATTTGACACTTATAAACCGGCTTGACTCTTATGCGAACATACGTTCGTATGATGGGAGTAGGCCCTTATCGCCCCACCCGCGAGCTCGAAGCGGCGCTCGAGCGCCGCGAACTGGACATCGCGATCGGTATCGCCAAGGACATCGCACGCGAGCGCCGGCCGATCGGGCTGCCGCTCGCCCTGCGGCTCGTCGCGCTTGTCGCCGAGCAGGGCGATGACTACGACCCGTGGGCTTGCCGCTGGCTCGCCCGCTGGCTGCGCGAGACGCCCGAGACGACGATCGCACTGGCTGCCGAGGTCGCGGCGACGCTCGCCGACCTGCCCGCCGAGCCGGCCGGCGTCGAGGCGATCCGCCCGCTCGTGCGCTGAGCCCCGGCCCGACGGGCAGCGTCGAGCCGCGACGCCCGGCGTCGCCTGCCTCGCCCACGTCGCGCCGCGGCTACGCCGCGTAGCGCTCGGCTGCCCGCGCGCGCCGCTTGGCCGCCTCGACCTCGCGGTCTTTCGGCGGAGCCGCCGTCACGAGCCCATCGAGCAGACGCCGCGTGGCCTCAGCCACCTCCTGCACGGCACGCTCGAAGGCCTCTGCATTGGCCTGCGAGGGCTTCGTCGTCCCGCTGATCTTGCGCACGTACTGAAGCGCCGCGTCATTGACCTCGCGCTCGTTCGCCGGAGGCTCGAAGTTATGGAGTGTTCTGATGTTTCTGCACATGGCCACAGCCTAGAGGACACGCCCGGCAGTCATCTCAGAGCCCGCCCGCTCCCGGGCGGGCTCCAACTCCTCTCCCATTCGCCCATGTCGAGCTAACGCGCGCGGCCGAGCAATCGCCGCGTGACGCCTTCGATCGTCTGCTCGCCGTAGCCCATCGACGGGTCGTGCGTGCTCAGCACCGCTAGCGAGAAGGTGATGCCCGGGCGCTCCAGGCGCGCCGCCTGGTTGACCAGACCTTCCACTTCCGGCAGCCAGCCGCCCTTGAAGTAGACGCGGAACTCCGGGCGCGCCACCGCCGGTATGCCCCAGCTCTCGCTCGCTTCGATCGTTGAGAGCAGCCAGCGCGCGTAGTCGTCGAAGCGCCGCGGGATCAGCCCGTCCAGGTGGAAGAAGAAGCGCGCCAGGTCCGCCGCCGAGAGCTCCGTGAAGCCCCACGTGCCGCCGCCCGGCTCGTAGTCGTGCATGTGCGCGTCGTGAGCCACCCGATCGAGCGCCCGCTCACCGACGATCACCAGCACCGCCGAGGCCGCGTCGTTATCTGAGGAGTGGATCATCGGATACAGCAACCCCTTGCTGTCCTGGTCGAGCGAGCGATGCTCGCGCGCCAGCTTGCGCAGGTAGGCCACCAGCAGCATCGACTTGACCACGCTCGCCGAATGGAAGCGGCTGTGCAGCTTGAAGCCCTTCAGCCGCCCCTCGTCGTCGACGACCGCGAATGCCTTGCGTCCAGATCGTCTCGCGATGTAGCGCTGGGCACGGCGCACGCGGGTCGCCGACGGGTATACCGCCCGGCGCACTGTCGGCTTCGGGCTCGGTGGAGAAGAGCTAGTCGAGTTAGCATTCCCAGCCGCAGCCGGTTCGGGTGCTAGCGGTGCCTGCGCCGGCACCGCGAGCAGCGCGCACAGAGCTCCTCCGAGGAGCGTCGCGCGCGTGCATGTCGCTCGTGCCGATACGCAGGCGATCCTAGATTCAACGTCGGCTGCCACGAAGCGACAGCCGGCCCAAGGCGACGATCCGCTGTTGGCCAAGCGCCGAAGCTGCCCTCAGGCTTGTAAGGCTCAGGCGCCGAGTGCCCTCGAAAGCTCTCGCAGCGTCGAGATCCTCGCGACGCCCGCAGTCGGCGCCGTTGGGGGGGCCGGCGCGCTTGCGCCGGGGCGGTCGAGCCAGATACCCCGAAGCCCAGCCCTCGCCGCGCCGTTCGCGTCGAGGTCGAGCCGGTCGCCAACGTGTGCCGCGTTCGCAGGTTCCACCCCGAGCCGCTCGCAGGCCAGCAGGAAGATTGCCCGATCCGGCTTTGACACCCCCACCTCGCCCGAGGCTATGACCAGCGCGAAGCGCTCCGCAAGGCCGATCGCCGCGAGCTTCGCGCGCTGCGGCTCGCCCTCGCCGTTCGTCACCACCGCGAGCTTGATCTCGTCGTTGACCGTGACGAGCGCGTCGAGCGCCGGGATCGCGTCCTCGAACGCGCTCCAAGCGCCGCGGTAGTGGCCGAGGTAGGCCGCGAACCACTCGTCCGCCGCCGCGTCCGACTCGAGCTCGCGCCCGAGCGCCTCGTGCATGCCGTACGCCCGGCGGCGGCGTTGCTCCTGAAACGAGCAGCGACCGCTCGCGTATTCATCGTAGTGCAGCGCCTCCAGACGCCGCCACTCGCCGTCCAGCCGCTCCAGCTCGCGCGCCTCCAGCTCCGGCAGCCGGCCGGCGAGATGCGCTTGCAGGCCCGCCACGCGGGCCGCGTCGTGATCCATCAACGTCCCGTCGAGGTCGAACAGCACCGCTCGCAGCGTGTCCGCCATCGCGAAGCTACGAGCGCTTCACGCCGGCCATCGCCTGCGCCAGCGTCGCCTGCGTCTGCGGGCCGCGCAGCTCCGAGCGGATCCGCCCATTCGCGTCCAGCACGAACGTCGTCGGCAGCCCCGTCAGGTCGTATTTATTGCCGACCGTCCCTTCCGCGTCGCGCAGCACCGGGAACGTCCAGCCGTGCTTGGCCACGAACTCGCGCGCGCCCGACAGGCCGTCGCTCCAGTCCACGCCGACCAGCCGGCCCTTGCCCGACGGGCTGCGCGAGAAGCGCTCAAGCGCCCCCGCCTCGCGCGTGCACGGACCGCACCAGCTCGCCCAGAACGTGATCAGCGTCGCGCGCCCGTGTGCGCTCGAGAGTACGTCGGCGAGCGTCACGGACGGCCCCGCGAGGTGTTCACGCGGCAGTTGCGGCGCCGCCCGCCCGACCGGCCCCGAGCCGCTCGAGGACAGCCCGAACACGAGCAGCACTGCCAGCGCCGCTGCCGCCAGGATCGAGATCGTTAGAAGCCGGCGCCGGCTCATCGCTGCCCGGCGCTCAGTTAGACGCCAGCAGCGGTACGTCGTGGGCGATCGCCGCCGGCTTGAAGCTCGCCGAGTAGAGCACCGCGCGCTTGCCCGACGCCGTGATCCCGTAGACGAGGCCCGAGTGCTCGACGAAGTCCGGGTTCTTCGCGTCGCGTTCCGAGCCAACTCCCCACGCCTTCCACACGCGCGCTAGTTCCTGCTGGCTGCCGATCAGGTACTGCATTCGTCCCGTCATCTCGTGCGCCCTGAGGAACGCCTTGACCGTCTTCGGAGTGTCGCCTTTGGAGTCGACCGAGACTGCGATCACCTGCGCCTTCTGCGGGCCGCTGGAGCCCATCAGGTTCTGCGCCACGCGAAGGTTGGAGATCATCAGCGGGCACACGTCCGGGCAGTGCGTGTAGACGAACGTGATCAGCACCGGCTTGCCGCGGTAGGAGTCGATGTTGACCGGCTGGCCGAGGTAGTTGCGCAGCTTCAGCGGAGGCTCCGCCGTCGCCGGCGAGAGCACCGCTTCGGCCTTGTAGTCGACCTTCGACCCGCTCGCCGTGCTCGTCGCCGTCGTCTGCTTGGAGGAGCCCGAGGAGCCGCAGCCCGAGACGAACAAGACGCCGCTCGCGAATGCGACCAGGGCGAGCCGCGAGATCAGCAGGCGAGGGTTCAAGCCGGCGCGATGCATCGGCGAGCGAGCTTATCGACACGCGTCCAGTTGCGCGCCGCTGGGCGCCAGAGGCTCGTCGGCAAGAACCTGTGCAAACCTCCCCATGCGACGCAACTTGCAGAAAAACATGCTACTTTGCAGCGCGTTCGTGCCGAGTCCTTGTCCCCACGGGGTCAGGGAGCGGGGGACCCAATGCAGCCGACAGGCTGCGGGGGCGAATCGCCACATCAGTGGCGTAGCGTAATTCACGCGAGCCCGACAGCTAACCCCGTAGGCGCAAAGCAATGTTTGAGAAAGGACGCCTTGCATGCCGGGATTCGTACGTGATCTTGCTGTCGTCGCCCCCTGGGACGCTTCGCTCGAGCGCTCGCGCGCACGCCGCGAGCGGGCAGGTCGTGCTCGCAAGCGCAGCGCCAAGCCACGTTTCGCCAGCGATCGTCGCTCGTTCGACCCGTTCGGCCTCGGCGCGCTGCTGAAGGACGAGCGCGAGCGCCGCGATCTCGCCGCCAACGAACCCTGGGAGCTCTCGCTCGGACGCTCCCGCGCCCGCCGCCGCGCCGAGGAGATCCGCTTCGTGCCAAGCGGCTCGCGCGCCAAACGACTCTCGCTCGGCGCGCTCGCCGCGCTGAGCGCCGGGCCCACAGCGAGCCTTGCCAGCGCCGGCACCGCCGTCGCCTCCTCCGGCTCCGAACCAACTACGACAACCGAACACACGATCGCGATCACCTCCGAAAGCCACGGTCGCCAGGTCGAAATGCTGCAGGAAGCGCTCCGCATCTCAGCCGACGGCGTCTACGGCCCCGAAACCGAAGAAGCCGTGCACAGCTTCCAGTCCGCGCACGGGCTGACCGCCGACGGGATCGTCGGACCCGCCACGATCGCCGCGCTGCGTGGGCACACCTCCGCGCATGCCGCGTCATCGGGCATGCGTCGCGACGCCGTCAACTTCACGCCCTCCGAAGGTGGCGAAGGTGGCAGTGACGCCGTTTCCCGCCTGCAGAGTGCGCTGCACCTCTCGAGCGATGGTGTCTTCGGTACCGAAACGGAGGCCGCCGTCAAGCGTCTGCAGGCCCGCCACGGCCTGAGCGTCGACGGGGTCGTCGGCCCCGCCACGTGGAGCGTGCTCGGCATCTCCGAAGAGGAAACGCTGACGCCGCCGGCCTCGGCGCGCACCGCCTCCCACCACAGCGCCCACGCGGCGAACGTCGTCGATACCGAATCAAGTGAAGACGAAGAAGGCGCCTCCGGCGATCCCGTCTCGCGTCTGCAGAGCGCGCTGCACCTCAACGCCGACGGCACCTTCGGCCCCGAAACCGAGTCCGCCGTCAAGCGCCTGCAGGCGCGCCACGGGCTGACCGTCGACGGCGTCGTCGGCCCCGCCACGTGGAGCGTGCTCGGGATCAAGAGCCAGGAAACGCTTAACCCGCCGCACTCCGCGCTGAGCGGCTCATCGAGCAACGAAAGCTCCTCCGCCGGCTCCAGCGTGATCGCACGCGTGATCGCAGCCGGCGATGAAATCGCCACGCGCCCCTACGTCTACGGCGGCGGGCACGGCTCCTTCCAGTCGACCGGCTACGACTGCTCCGGCTCCGTCTCATACGCGCTGCACGGGGGCGGCCTGCTCAGCTCACCCGAGGACTCATCCGCCCTTGAGTCCTACGGCGAGGCCGGCCCCGGCAAGTACATCACGATCTACGCCAACTCCGGACACGCCTTCATGGTCGTCGACGGCAAACGCTTCGACACGATCGCCCAGCAGGAGACCGGCACGCGCTGGTCGGACTCCGTCGGCGACACCAGCGGCTACGTCGTGCGCCACCCGGCCGGGCTGTAGCGAGCCGGACTCCACAGCCGAGTTCACGCACCGCGCCCGGTCTCGGCGCAGCTCGGCCCAGGCGCTGCACTCGGCGCGACCATCCATGGCCGCGCCGAGTGTCATCCCCACAGCCCCCATGGCGTGCAGTTGGTTGCCGCAGCCCGTCCGGCGGGCGCTATGCCGGACGGGCTGCCCCCTCTTCGGCGGCTTCGACCGCTGCAGCCAGTCCGCTGATCGACAGCTCTAGCGCGCCTGCGATGCTGCGGATCGTGTCCCAGCCAGGCGTCGACTGGGCCAGCTCGATGCGTGCCAGTGAGGCGGTCGTAATCCCTGCGTGAAAGGCGAGCGCTTCGCGGGTCAGCCCGCTGTCCTCGCGGAGTCTGCGAAGTGCTGCTGCCAGCGCTGGATCGGGTTTCGGAGAGCGCGGCATATTCAAAAACATGGCAGCCGCGTGTGCCCTGGTCCATGCGTTCGACCACCCTGTGCTTGACCGTGTAGAGCCGACTGCATACGCTCTGCCATAGTTTGGATTCGAATATGCGAACTATCAGCGTGCGACTCTCGCTCGCCGAGCATTGCCTGTTGCACGACCTCGCCGGCGCCCGCCGTGTGAGCGTCGAGACGCTCGTGCGCGAGGCGCTCGGGCTGCCGCCAATACACACTCAGGCCTCCCCCACGCGCCGGCTCGAAATCGTACGCAGCGAAGACGCCCAGACGACTGGCGATGAGGAAGCGGGCCCCGCCGCGCCGATCGCGTAGCGCCTGAGCGCCCGAGCCGATCGACGCGCCAAGCTCAACTCTTCGGCTGTCCGCAATCATCGCATCCCCATACGAACGTATGTTCGCATATCTGCCCCCCGCAGGCAAGGACATCCGGCCGGGCCGTGCGTATCCAGACCGCGGGATGCGGCTCGGGTCCCGTCGGAGACGTCTGCGCCAAATGCCTTGACACGAGGCTCAGGCTGGCGAAAGCTCGGCTCATCGGGTGCTGCATGGCAGCCGTGCTCATGGTTTCAGCAGCGCTTGTATCAACCGCAAGTGCAAAAAAACGGCGACCAACTACATCGGTCTGGGCGATTCACTCGCGTTTGGATACACACAGCAGAAATTCGAAGAAAACTTCCCTACCGAGAACCCCGAAGCGTTCGAAGGCGGTTACGTCACGGTACTCGCTAATAAACTCAGCAAACTGGAAAAAGCGGCTGGGAATAAACTGAGTACAGTCAACCTAGGGTGTCCGGGCGAGCTCAGTGATGGTCTGATCGGGCACAACGAAGCGTTCGGCGGAGGCGCAAGCGCTGAATTCAACCCGGTCCGTATCACAACGTGACTGGCTTCCCGCTGCAGTTCGAATACGGGGGCGGCTCGCAACTGGAAGCCGCATCCGGCATCGTCTCGGCGAACCCGAGTGCGACCAAGGTGGTCACGATCAACATCGGTGCCAACGACGGGCTCAAAATCGTCACCCTCTGCCAAAACCCTGCCTACCGCGAAGAACAGGGCTTCCCGACGACCGAACTTGGCGTGACGATCTGCATTGCCACAGAAGTGGGTGAAGAAGGCCACTTCTACCCAGGCGGAGTGTTCCACCACATCATTGCTAACACTGGGCAAGCAATCGGCGTGTTGCGCGCTGCTGGATATACAGGCCCCGTAGGCGTACTTGGTTTCTACAACCCGCAGACGTACATCCTCCCCGGAAGCGATGCGCTCCAGGCTCGGTTGAACGAAGTGTTCGAAGAAGTCATCGGTGCTGGGGAACTAGGCCCAGGCGTGGTCTATGCAAACCCCTTCCCGATCATCAACCCGGAAAACGAAGAACTCGAGCACGAAACGATCTGCAAGTACACCGAAATGTGCAATGCACACGACATCGAAGTCAACAAATGGAAAAAAGCAAGAAGAAAAGGCGAAACGCCTCGTAACAAAGGGGACATCCACCCGACGCCAAAGGGCCACAAACTGCTCGCCAAACTGCTTTACAAAGCGCTGGGCCACTAACGGCGAGGACAAAATGTAGGAAGTTGCGAGGCGCCCTGCCAATTGGTGGGGCGCCTTCGGCTGAAGGTATCGTCTCAAGCTCCGCCTAGCTTGCGTCTCTCCGACAGACAGTCGCGACGAGAAAGGCCGAGCCGATGCTTGCCCAGGCGTACACGTTTACGATCGATGGACTGCAGACCCGACAGGTACGGGTCGAGGTGGACGTGCGTCGCGGCCTGCCGGCGTTCACGATTGTCGGCCTCGCCGACGCGGCCGTGCGCGAGGCACGCGAGCGGGTACGCGCAGCGATCCTCAATAGCGGCTACGAGTTCCCGGCCCGTCGCATAACAGCCAACCTCGCCCCCGGCGATGTGCCGAAGGCCGGCGCGGCGCTCGACCTCGCGCTGGCGTGCGCCGTGCTCGCCGCCAGCGGGCAGATCCCACCTGAGCAACTGGCTGGAAACGCGCTATTCGGCGAGCTTGCGCTCGATGGAGGCGTGCGCCCCTGCCGAGGCACCCTCGCCGTGGCGCAGGCGACGCGCAAGGCGGGGCTCTCGCGGCTCGTGCTCGCCGGTGAGCGCGCTGCCGAGGCGCAGCTAGTCGAGGAGCTCGAGGTGGCCGTCGCCGACTCGCTGCGCAGCGCGGCCCGTGTGCTCGGCGGCGGCCCCGCCGATGCGGCGCCGCCGCGGCCGGAGCGGTCGAGCGCGCCGAAGCCGTCGTCGGCGCTTGACCTAAGCGACGTGCGGGGGCAGGACCACGCGGTGCGAGCGCTGATCATCGCCGCAGCGGGGGCGCACAACTGCCTGCTCAGCGGCGCGCCGGGCACGGGCAAGACGATGCTCGCCCAGCGGTTCGGCGCGATCCTGCCGCCGCTCAGCCGTAGCGAAGCGATCGAGCTCACGCGTATTCACAGCATCGTCGGCTCGAGCGCGAGCGAACTGGTCCGCGAGCGTCCGCTGCGCGCTCCGCACGCACTCGATCACGACGGCCGGGTTGATCGGCGGCGCCGGGCACGGCTGGGTCGGCGAGGTCGTGCTCGCGCACAATGGCGTGCTATTCCTCGACGAGCTCTGCGAGTTCTCGCGGGGCGCGCTCGAGGCGCTGCGCCAGCCACTGGAAGACGGCCGCGTGGCAATCGTCCGCGCACGTCGTTCGGCGATCTACCCGGCACGCTTCATGCTGCTCGCGGCAAGCAACCCGTGTCCGTGCGGCTACGCCGGCGTCGATGAGCGCTGCCGCTGCAGCGAAGCCGAGCTGGCACGACACCGTCGCCGCCTGAGCGGGCCGCTACTCGATCGGATCGACCTACTGGTGACATTTGAGCACCACGCGGCGCACGACCTCGAAGCTCCGCCGACGACGAGCTCGCGCGAGGCTCGTGCTCAGGTGCTCGATGCGCGCGAGCGTCAGGCCGCACGGCTGCGAACCGACGGGGTCTGCGTGAACGCGCAGATGAACTCGCGACTGCTGCGTCGCCACGCGTGTCTGAGCGATCGGGGCGAGATGCTCCTGCGCGGAGCACGCGAACGGGGAGTGCTCAGCGCGCGGGGCCAGCATCGCGTGCTGCGCGTGGCGCGTACGATCGCCGACCTCAGCGGCTGCGAGCGCGTGCGCTCAGGGCACGTCGCCCAAGCCATCGCGCTGCGAGGCGATGCGAGCCTCGCGGGCAACCGGATTGCCTGAGCGATGTCCACCGTCGCGGAAGGTGTCGCCTGCGTGCATTGCATACGACGAAGCTGGCTGCTCGGCGAGCTGAGCGCGGTGCTCGACTGCAACAGCCGCGACGACGGACGCCTGCTCGGACTGCTCGCGCTCGAGGACGAGGAGTTGATCGAGGCGCTCGGCGGGCGCCGGCGCGCGGAGTTGCGCGTGCGCTACGCGGGCTTTCGTGAGCGAGAGCTGAAGGAAGTCGAACGAGACCCCGCGCATCTGTTGCCACGACCGTCGCTACCCCGGCGGCCTGCGCCACCCCGGGGCGCCGCCGTTGCTCCATGTCGCAGGCGGAGTCGCTCGATTGTGCGAGCTGACCAAGCAACCCGTCGCGGCCTTCCTCGGCGCCACGCACGCGAGCGATTACGGGCTAGAGCTAGCACGCGAGCTCGGCCGCGGGTTGGCGGCGAGCGGCGTTACGGTCGCAGCCGGCCGTGGCGACGGGCTCGCGCGGGCGGCGCTGGCGGGCTCGCTGGAGGTCGAGGGGGCGACACTCGCCGTCGCCGGCGACGGACTGGTGATGACGCCACATGGGACTCAACGCACCGCCCGCCTGGGCCGAGCCGGCTGCACGATCGCCGAGCTACCGGACGGCGTGCGCGGACGGCGCTGGGGCGTGAACGCAGCCGAGCGGATCGTCGCTTCGCTGGGCGACGTGGCGATCGTCGTCGAGGCCGAGGAGAAGCCACGCGCGCTTGCGTCGGCGCGTCTTGCGCTCGGGCTGGGAAAGACGCTCGCGGCGTGTCCGGGGCGCGTCAGCTCGCGTACGTCGAGCGGCGCTCACGTGCTGCTGCGCGAGGGCGCGCAGCTCGTGCGCGACGCGCACGACGTGCTCGACCTGCTCTACGGCGTCGACCCCAGCCAGGCAACGGTTAAGGACCCGGTGAACGCCGGTTCAGCCGGCCCTCCCCTACCCCGGCTCTCGGCCAAGCTGCGCGCGGTGCTCGAGCAGGTCGGCGCAGGCGTCGACACGCAGGGCAAGCTGACGGCGGGATCGGCCGACCCGGGCGAGCTGCTGCAGGCGCTAGGCGAGCTCGAGGCGATCGGCCTGCTCAGGCGCGGCGACGGCGGACGCTATCTGGCTTGCAAAGCGTGGCCGTGACGCGACGGTGCGCTACGGTCGCGGTGCTCAGATGGGGTCCTGAGGCGATGCAGCCGCCGCGTGCGGCGCTCCGAACCGCCCACCGAACAAGGGCTGATGACTCCTTTCGCCGAAGTTGTCGCATACGCGAGAGGAGCCGCTGAGCATCGTGTCGCAGCTGGACAGACGTGAGATCGCCGCGATCTTCCTCGGCGGCGCAGCCGGCTCGCTGCTGCGGGTGTGGCTGGCACAGGGCATCTCCAGCGGTGTGGCGACTTGGCCGTGGGCGACATTCCTCGTCAATGTCAGCGGCTGCTTCGCGCTCGGCCTGATCGCGACGTACCTGCGCGAGCGCCCGCCTGAAGCGCCCCACTGGCATCCGCTGCTCGGCACGGGCTTCTGTGGCGCGTACACGACGTTCTCGACGATGCAGCTCGAGCTCGTGCGGATGCTCGACCACGACCGCTTCGGGCTGGCAATCGGCTATGCACTGACGAGCGTGGTGGTGGGTTATCTCGCGATCGCCGCCGGGGCCGCGCTCGTGCGCATGCGGGGAGCGGCGAGATGAGCGCCTGGACGTGGCTGGGAGTGGCTGTGCTCGGCGGGATCGGCGCCAACGCGCGCTTTCTCGTGCACACGCTGGTGACCGCACGCGGCGGCAGCGAACTGCCACTCGGCACGCTCGTCGTCAATGCGAGCGGGTCGCTGTTGCTCGGGGTGCTTGCCGGGGTCTCGCTGAGCGGTGATGCGCTCGTGCTTGCCGGGACCGCAACGCTCGGGTCCTACACGACGTTCTCTACTTGGATGCTCGAGACGCATCTGCTGGCCGCGAACGGGCGCCGGGGGGCGGCCCTGCTGAACGTGGTCGTCAGCGTTTCGGTCGGGGTGGTCGGCGCTGCTCTAGGGACTATCGTCTGAAGAGCGATCGGTCGAGTTCGCCACGATCGAACCGTGCCGGTCAGTAGGATTCCTGCATGTTCCCACTTCAGTCGGTTCGGTAAGACAGTTGCCTCCAATCTGCACGTGCCAACGCTGGTGGCGTAAGCCTCTCCTTTCGACTCTTCTGTTGGCGGCGTTCACACTCGTATTGGCGATCCCGGCTGACGCGAGCACCCACGCCCGTGAATGTCGCGATACGGGGATCGCTGTAGCAAGGATGCCCTGCTCGTATGGAGTGCCGCTCATGCGCACAGCGAGGGACTTCACCTGCGAACCCAAAGGACCAGTCGGCAAGCTTCAGCGCTGCAACTTCGATGTTCCATTCAGGGGCGTTCGCTCGCATTGCACCTTGCGTATCGAACCCGGCGATGGTTCCATCAGCGTGGAAATGTGTTACCACGACTCCGGCCTTGCGCGCAAGTGGTGGATCGGCTGAGAGCTATCCGCGAGTAGCCCACGCCGCCGCGAAGAGCATTGCAGGACCCAAGCAAGCGGATGAAGGGATTCGAACCCTCGACCTTCGCCATGGCAACGCACAGCAGGCACCCCGAGGCGCCTGTTTTCGGGGGTTTTGGGTGCCGCTGAAACGGCTTTGTGGTGCCGAATCAGGCCCGTTTGGTACCCAAAGCGGTACCCACGGCTAAGGGTGGTACCCACGTGGTACCCACGGTGTAAGGTTGGTCTATGCCGAGGAAGCCGACCGCCAACGTGATCGTCCGCGAAAGCCTCGGCCAGCCGTTCTTCGAGGCGAAGTTCCGACACCGAGGGCGACAGGTCAAGCGCCGCATCGGACCGGCGTGGATCGAGCGCGACTCCTCGACGGGCGCGTGGAGGCGACGACGCGGACGAGTGCCCGACGGCTCCTATGACGAGCGCGGCGCGGTGGTCGCAGCGGCGGAGATCGCGGCCGCCCACATGGCCGAAGCCGCGGACGCGGCACGGATCGAGCAGGAGCGCCAAACACGCGGCGTGACGTTTCGCGAGGTCGCCCACGACTATCTGCGATGGCTCGCAGACGTCGCCGGCGCCAAGCCCTCCACCCTGCGCGACCGCGAGAGCGTCCTCGGCGAGCTCGGGGTCCCGCGCAAGCGCGGCGAGGGGACGCTTCGCGCACACGTGATGGCGGCGCTTGGCGACCGTCCGGCATCGAAGATCACGACACGCGAGGTCAACGACGTGCTCGCGGCGGTCAGTGCCACGGGCGCGTCGGCCAGCACGGTCAACAAGTACCGCGCGGTCATCTCCACGGTGTTCAACCACGGCTGCAAGCCGTCAACGTTCGCGCTACCGGGCAATCCCGTCAACGAAGCGGACAAACGCCGCGAGCCGAGCCCCGGCGCGCTCGTCTTCTACTCGCCTGACGAGATCGAGGCGATCGCGCGCGCGCTCGCCGATGGGCGGCATCGCGACCCGCGGTTCCCCGCGATCTCCGACGGCGAGCGAAGCGCGCGACAGGCAGAGGACCGCCAGGACGCCGAGCTGATCCGCGTGGCCGCCTACGCCGGCCTGCGCCAAGGCGAGCTGCTCGCGCTGCGCTGGCGCGACGTCAACTTCGCCGGCTCGGCGCTGACCGTCGCGCGCGCGATGAGCGCCGGTGTCGAATCGACCACGAAGTCCGGGCGTGTTCGCCGAGTGCCGCTCGCCGACCAGGCCGCCGCCGCGCTCGACCGCCTGAGCCGCCGCGAGCACTTCACCGCTCCAGGGGAGCTCGTCTTCTGCAACGTGTTCGGCCGCCCGCTCGACGGCTCCGCGCTGCGCCGTCGCTACCGGCGCGCGCAGCTCGCCGCCGAGGTCCGGCCGCTGCGCTTCCACGACCTGCGCCACACCTTCGGCTCGCTGCTTGCCGCGCGCGGCGTCAACGTCGTGACGATCCAGAGCGCGATGGGACACAGCGCGCTCAGGACCACCGGGCGCTACCTACATGCGCGGCCGGCGTCCGAGCAGGCTCAGGCGTTCACGGCGGCGTTCGCGCCGTTGGCCGAGAACGGCGTCGAACACGATCCCGGCGTAGCGCATACTGGAGGCATGGACGATCCATTGACGCTGACGGCCGTGTTCACTCCCGACGAGAACGGCTGGACGGTGGCCCAGCTCGCCGAGTGGCCGGCAGTGGTCACATGCGCGCCGAGCGTCAAGGAGGCGCGGGCGATGCTGCTCGACGCCGCGCGCGAGATGGTCGCGTCGTATCGCGATGAGGCGAGCGCGCCGCCGGTCGGCAGCGGACAAATCGAGAAGCTGACGATTGACCTCGCCGGTTGATGCCGAGGACCCTCCGGCAATCAGCTCGGTCGATCCTCTGTTGCCTGACCAATCAACGCCGTTTCGATCTGCTGGCGGATGTAGAGCCGGCGCCGGCCGATCTTGACGCTGGGAAGGATGTCCCTGCGTGCCCAGTCTTCGACCGTCGAGACAGGCGCGTGGAGAAGCCGAGCGACGTCGCGCCCAGTCAGCACGTCGTCGGCGGTGAGTCGCCCTATGCCCATGAATGCCTTCTGCGCAGCTTGGCCCATGTACGTAATGACCCCGAACCGCAGAGATCGGCCAACGAGTGTGGTGGGAGCGCCGTCCAAGCAGCCAGGCGGATCAGCCAAGCGCCGAAGCGAGATCGCGCGCCGGCACACGAACGGCGTGTGGCAACGTGATCGTCAGATATCCGTCGTGCTCGATGATTCGCCGAGCGTCGATGATCGTTACGCCGATTACGTCCCCGTTCTCGTCGTAGCGCACCGCGTGGCCCTCTGGTGTGAGCGCACCATTCGAAGCCACGCTCGTGTCCCCGCGACCTAGGTATAGAACGTCGCCGTCGGCGTCGTAGTGACCGCGGTCGAAGGTGATGTCATCGATCGTGATGTTCACTCACGAAGCGTAGGACGACGATCAGCGGCGGCGCTTTTATACCCCCACCAGCCCCAGCTCCTCCAGGCGATGCGCGCAGCGCGAGGGCAGCACGCGCTCGCCGTCGAGCACGGCGATCTGATCGGCCTGCAGCCGCTCGAGCGCCTGGTCGAGGACGGAACGATCGGCGTGAACGCGCGCGGCTAGATGCTCGCGAGTCCAGAGTCCGTCGTGTTCCTCGCCGAGCAGTACGCCGACGATCGCGCGCTGAAGGGAGCGGTGCTCATCCGAGCCCGCTTGGGTACGGTGATGACGCATGGGAGTTCATACCTCCTGTGCCACGACCCCGGGGCAGCATCACCTGTCGCCGGGGTCAATTTTCGGTTTGCTTCAACCGTACGCCGCCCTGTTCTCGGCGTGGGGCGAGGATGCAGAGTTGATGCAAAGTTGATGCTTTTCGCCTTCAGTCCTCGCGCCAAGAGTCGGGCATCGCCCCCGGCTTCCACGCCCTGCTGACGCCGCCGCCGGCCGCGCGTAGGACATGAGATAGCTCGCGCAGCTGCAGCTGGAAGGCGAGCTCCTCGCGCGAGTCAACGCCGGCGTCGTCGAGCTCTGCGCGCCACACCGCGAGCGCGCAGAGCGTCTCGAGCAGCGCCTCCTCCTGCCACCAATCCTCCTGCAGCCAGGAGAGGGCCCTGGCGTACCGGCCGTGCAGTGCGACGAGCTGTCCCCACATCTCAGCGCGCCAGTCCACATCGCCGCCGTATGGCTCAAGCCAGCGCGCCCGTCCGCCAGCGGGCAGCACACCGGTGGCCGGAGTGCCCTGGCGCAGCGGGCGCACCTTGCCCTCGCCGGCGGCGCGCGCGAGTTCGCTTCTGACGAAGTGACCGGCGAGCGTCGTCGGCGGTTCCCCGGCGCCGGCGGCCAGCTGCTCGAGCTGCTCGGCCGCCGGATCGGACAGCGTCACCTGGTACTTCCGGCTCACCGCTCCCTCTCCGGCTGGGCGACCTCTCGGGCGAGGCGATGAAGCGCACGGGCGATGCCGGGCGGGATCGCGCGGGCGTGCTCGACTGGATCGCGAAAGCCCGGGCCGTTGCGTATGTCGGGCAGCTCCGCGTACTCGAGCGAGGGCACCTGCGCGCGGGACTCGCTCATCCGCTGGGCAAGCCGCGCGATCCGCTCTGAGTCCTGTCCCTCGACGCCGAGGTCCTCGCGCGCGAGGAACCAGTCGGTGCCGCGACGCGCGCGCGACGCCTCGACGTAGGCGGGCTCCTTGCTCGTCTGCCAGCCTCCGGTGACGACGAGCGTACGCGTGACTGTCGCGCCCTGGGCGCGGTGGATGTGCTGGGCGTAGCCCAGGCGCACATGCTCAAGCTCCTCGCCGGCGAAGCCACAACGCTCGCCGGAGTCGAACTCGACCAGCGCCGCCCCGTTTGGCTCGATCGCGAGCACCTCGCCGCGCTCGCCGTTCTCGATCCGCGCCATCCCCTGCTGGCGGTGCTGGGCGATCAGTGCGACGCGATCGCCGGCGCGCAGGCCGTAGTGGACGCCGGGGACCTGGACCTCGACGTCGCCGAGCTCCCCGCGCGCCGCGCGGTAGTGCTGCGCCCGCGCGTTCATCCGGTCGATCTCCTTGTTGGAGGCGTCTGAGATCAGCGCGACCTCCTCGGCCGGGTGGCGCTCCGTCAGCTTCGCCCACTCGCTGACGGCGTGCTCGACAGCCTGATCGCGCTCATCAGAGAAGTGCAGGCGTCCCGCGGCCAGGTAATGAGCCATCGCCCGCTCTGCGCGTCCGACGCGCAGCTCCGCCCAGGCGCGCTGCTCGGCCGGATCGAGCGTACGTCTGACGTTCGAGAGCTCGGCGCTCGGCACGAGCTCCGCGAGGCGCTCGAACATCCCGCCGGCGCCGATCGAGGGCAGCTGCGCGGCGTCGCCGATCACGACGAGCTTCGCCCCACGATCAGCGATCAGCTCGGTCAGGCGATCGAGGCGCGCGGTGTCCGCCATCCCGGCCTCGTCGAAGTAGACGGTCGTGTGCTTCCCGAGCCCGAGTCGGCCGCGCTCGGCACGGGAGACCAACGCGTCGAGCGTCAGCGTGCGCCCGGCGAGCGCCGGGCTGTCCTGGCCGAGGCGCTGTGCCGTGGCGCCGGCGACAGCGACGCCGAACACCTCGGCGCCGGCAAGCTGCTCGGCCTGGGCGGCCGCGTCGATCACGACGCCCTTGCCCGTGCCGGCCGGTCCGACGAGCACCGCGCCACGCTCGGGACCGCTGATCGCGCGAAGGGCGCTCAGCTGCTCCTCGGAAAGCGGTGCCCCGATCCGCTCACGGACCAGAGCCGCGGCCTGCGTGCGCGACGGCTCACCGACATCGCGCTCTGCCGGCTTGGCAAACTCTGCAAACCGGCGCTCGATCGCCTGCTCGCGGGCACGAACGGTCAGCGTCGTCATCAGCCCGCCCTCGAGCGGCAGCACGCGCCGCTCGGCGATCATCGTCTGCGTCAACGCGACCGCTCGCTCTGGCGAAAGCTCGCCGGTCAACTGCTCGAGCGCGACCGCGCGCAGCTCGCTCGCGGGGAACGTCGCGGCGCGCTCGGTCATGCGCTGTTCGATGCGGTCCTCCAGCGAGGACTCGGGCGCTTCGAGCGGCGCGCCGTCGTGCACGAGACGATCGGTGTCGAAGTCCTGGCGTTCGGCGGTCTCGTTCCATGCGCGCTGCAGGTCGGCCTTCGTGACGACCACCTTCGCCCTGCGGTTCTCGAGCTTCAGCGCCTGCAGCTCGCCGACCTCGGGCGCTCTGCCGTGCTCCGCGCGGAAGCGCTCGATCGCGCGCACGACCTCGCGCCCGCGTGAGCTGAAGGACTCGATCACCGAGCGCGGTACGCCCGCGATCTCGAAGAAGCGGCCTTCTTTGCCGGTGCCGCGCTCGATCGCGTGGCCGCACTGCTTGAGCTCCTGCGCGAGCGCCGAGCGGTAGTAGGCGCCGACCTCGCGCGCGGAGCGGAAGATCGGTCGCGAGGCGACGGCGACGATCCGCCCGTCCTCCCGGACCGCGCTCGTGACGACGACGTGGCTGTGCAGTTGCGGATCGGGAGCCTCGCCGTCGAGCACGGCACGCGCGGTCGTGTGGCGGTACTCGGCGGCGATCAGGTCGGCGGCGGGTTCTTCGATCCGTCCGGCGCTCCGGCGAACGGTCGCGACACTCTCGCGCAGGTGGTTCATCGCCTGCTCGACGGCGTTTGCGTGGGCGGCCTCGATCTCGCGACGGCCCTGCTCATCGCCAAACGCCCACAAGACCGAGACCGACTTCGGCGCGCTGAAGGTCAGGTCAACCCCTCCCCCGCGCCCGCCGCCGGCGCCCTCGCGGCGGAGCCAGGCGCCGCTGCGCGGATGCTTGCCCTCCATCAGCGCGATGAAGTCGCGCCCCTCCACGAGGTTCCCCTCGATTCCCAGGCGCGCGAGCGTGTCCGCCGAGGCGAGCCAGCGCCCGGGCGCCTGCTGCGGCTCGCCGGTCGGGCTCAGGTAGTAGTCGCCGCGCTCTGGCTCGATCGTCTTCGCCTCCAGGTAGCGGGCGTAGCCGCCGGCTTTGGCGGCGCCGATGCTTGCGGCGGTCAACACAGTCCATATAGACCCCGGGCGCCACGAAGCGGCCACGGAATTGGATGGCGCTGAGACAGCGCTGGCACACCTGTGCATGTCGTATGTCCGGGCTCGGACCTGTGCGCCAGCCAGGGGAGGGCGAGCATGTGACCCGGTTTTTAGGTGCCGTCCCGGCCAGCGCTAGCGTCGAGGCGACGCATGCAGCGCTGCGCTGAGGCGCGACTCTGCGCGGGTCGGTCCTCAAGCCATGGCGGGTGCAGGAGAGCGCTTATCGAGCGTTGACCCAGAGGGACGGCGCGTCAACCGAGAGCCGGATGTAATCCAGCCGCTTGCGCCTTGCACACCGGCGGAGCCCCGGCTGGTTGGCCTTGAGCTCAAGCGCTCCGGTGAGATCCGGTCGCTGCGTGTCATCGGACGCTGCCGGCCTCACCGCCAAGCCACCTCTCCGTCCGCGGTCAACGCCGATTTCCACGCTCGCGCGAATGGCCACCTGCTTTTTTCACGATTGGTCGTGCGGACACGATGCTCCGGACTCGATGCCGATGACCCGCCGACGCTAGGAGCCAGCCGACCGGAGGCGCTCGATCACTTTCTCGCGACCGGCGATGCGCCAGGCATTCAGCCCGATGCTCGCGATGCCGACACGGCTGCGTCCGCTGCGCGAGATCCCAGCGGCACTGTGCAGTCAACGACCCCAAGGGGTGGTCGAGAGGTGTTATCTCAGCGCGAGGGTCTTTGGCTCCGGGACGGCCGGCGCGCGGTTCGTTGTCGCGGCGTCGTGGATCTGTCGTCCTGCTTGAGTGCAGCCATCGTTGTCAGGTGACGCGAGCGCCGCACGGTGCTGATCGGGTGTCCAATGCAGGACCCACTCGTGGCGACCCGGGCCGTAACGATCACGTTGGCACGAAGTCTCTCGAAAGCCGCGCGGGATGACGAGTGTGTTGATCTGATCACGTGCCCTGCTGTTTACGGTGATCCACGCGCGCGGTGACCCGGACTGCAGCCAACGGCTCGTGCATCGCGAGACCAGCTCGCGTCCAAGGCCCTGTCTGCGCGCGGCCGGTGCGACCCAAAGCGTGGAGAGCTTGACCTGGCGCTGCGGCTTGGGTGACTCGATCGCGATGGCGAGCAGACGGTCCGCGCTCACCGCGAGGTGCGCGCGGGCGTCGCCGCGTTGAGCGTCGTCGAGCCGAGTGCTTAGCCACAGATCGCCCCCCGGATACTGCTCCTTCAACAAGGGTGCGAGATGGCTCATGACCAGAAGCCAGTCATGGTCGCCTTCAAAGCTCCGGATCTGCATCGCCGGCCAGCGAGACGCGTCAACCCCTGGCGTGGGCACGCGCTGACCGGGGCTAGCGGATATGTGTTGAGAACAGAACAAGATCAGAGTGCTCGTGTGAGCGCCATGCCGGGTGCTCGTGGACATGGGGCAGGCTGTAACGATCGCCCGGCGCCCGGCGGCGCCAATCATTGCAAACGCATGGGAGACCGTATCCGACCGAGCCGCAGCTCGCGCAAAGTACCTGGACGCCTAGACGTTGGAGCGCCGGCGCCTCGCCGAGGGCGGCGAGCTGCACGGCGACTGTCGCCTGCGACACATCGAAGCGTCGCGCGACCGCTGGCCCATTCACGCCGGCGCCGAGCCAAGCCCTAGGCAGGAGCAGCTCACGTGCGAACGAGTCGGCGAATGTCTCTTGGTAGGGATCTGCGACATGGAGCACCTCGCGTTGAATCAGGATGTGAGCCACCTCGTGGGCGAAGGTGTATGCGCTAGCTCGCCCGCTCAGACGCAGGTCGAGAACGATCGTCTCGCCACCAAGCGCGGCGCCGCGCGTGGGCCCACGAAACTCGTGCCGTCGCACGGTGATGTTCAGCTGCGCAGCGATGTTGGTGATGCTCAGAGGCGCGAGGATCGGGCGCAGCATTGCGATCAGCCGTCCGGCGGACTGATGGGATCGCGCGAGGATCTGGTCAGCCATCGGCTCCGAACAAATCCGTCTGGCCCACCGGCCGCTGCTCGGCGGCCCCGAGCTCGGCCACTGCTGCATCGAGCAGGTCGAGCATCGCCCCACGGGTGCGGCTTACGTTCTGACCTTCGTTCTCGGCCTTCGCCGCAGCGCCCACGGCGCGGTTGATCGCGGCAGTTCGTAGATGCGCCGGCCAGTCGCGCTCCTCGGCGTGCTGGTCAAACAGCTCGCCGAGATAGGGGTTCGGCGCGGGCTGCCTGGCGTAACGAGGACGTAGGCCGAACCGATCCTCCGCGGCGGCGGTGAGCAGTCCGAGCTCGGCCTCACTAGCGGTGGGGTGCACGTACACCGCGACGCGCCAGAGGCGTTCGTGGGCGCGCGAGAGCGCCTCCAGACGCCGCGAGCGCTCGCGATCCCAATCGGCGAGCATCACAACCTCTCCGTTGTCGAGCATCACCCTGACCTGGCCCTCCTTGGCGAGCATGCGCGGGTTTGGGATGTGCACTAGGACCTCCCCCGCCGGCAATCCCGCCATCGCCGCTAGGTCATCCTCTACGGCCCGGCGCGTCGGCGCGGAGCTGCCCTGCTCCTCAGAGATACGCTTGGCGCGCAAAGCCACGTTCTCCTCGGGCACCCCGAGGTACGCGAGCTTGTAAAGGCGACGCTCATGCACTTCGCGCGCGAGGCGGCTCGCGAGCTGGCCTCGCTGGACATCGTCGGTCGCGACTAGGCCGAGTAGCGGGGCGATCGTCGGCGTGATCAGCACCTGGCGAAGCATGTCGTCGCCGAGCAGGTCGAAGTTCTCCTCGTGCTCGGCCAAGCCGAGCTCCTGCACTGCGCGCGAAAGCATCGCCGAGGCCGCGTTCTTGCCGTGATGGAAGAACACCCGCTCGACCAACTCATAGCGATGCTCGAGCAGCTTGTGCACCTCGGACTCGACATCGGGCCTGGGCATCCCGCGCTTGTCCAGGCGCAGCGCCATGCGGTTGCGGTGTCGCGTCTCTGGATGGCTTTCGGGAACCACCACAAAGTAGTCGAGGAAGCGCTCGCCGATTGCGACCGGCATGCCGCATGCTGTGAGGTCTCGAGGGATGTAGTCAAGTGCGTCGGCGCACACGGTGTTCGTCACGATGTCAACCACGTAGGCATAGCGCCCAAGGGCCTGGATCGCCTGCGCGCCGCCCCGCAGCGCGTGATTGAGCAGCTGTAGCTCGCTTGCCCCCTGATCGGTCTTGCGGTGCCCGAGCTCATCCTGCAGGATGCGGCCGATCGGCCCGTTGTCGAGCAGGCGTGCCCAACGCCCGGCGTTGTCATCATGGCGAGTCAGCAGCAGGAACTCGTCCTCCAGGGTGTGGCCGTAGGGAACGTGCGTCAGGTCGTGAAGAAGCGCCAGCAGGCGCGCCAGACGCTGACCGGTGTCGTCGATCGCCTCCATTCCGCGTGGGTTGGCGTTGACGGCGTCAATGATCCGTTGCGTCTCGTGCAGCGTTCCCAGGGAGTGCTCGAAGCGTGTGTGGTTGGCGCTACGAAAGACGAGGTGCGCGGTGCCGAGTTGCCGCATGCCGTCCAGTCGCTGAAACTCGGGCGTCGCAATGATCTCGATCTCAGGACCGAAGAGCCGTACCGAGCCCGAGCAGCGCACGGTGAAGGTCTTGATCGCGTCGCCGTCATAGAGGCGATGGCGCTCTGATCTCTGCATCATGCGCAGCGTCGCATTCATGACGGACGGCTTTCGGCGCCGGCGAGAGCGCACGCAACCAAGCGACGATGCCCGACATCATCGCGACGCAGCCACATCCAGCTCTGCGGCGCGCGCCAGGGCAATGGGATCGGATCGAACCCGCGAAGCTCACCGAGCTCCAGACCTCCAGGGTTCGCGGCGCCGGCGAGGTAGGCGAGAAGCTGAGCGCGACTTAGCGCACCGCGGTCCCCGACGCTCGCCCAGAGTTGCTCCGGTGTCCCGCGATGAAGTTTGCCGGCCACGGCGCGTGCCACGACGGCGCTCACGGGCGCGGTTGCGTAGAGCAAGACGCTCAACCCTTCGGCCGCAGGCGGTCGTCGACGCAGCTCGACGGTCTTCGCGCCCGTGAGGAGCTTTGGCATCCAACGGGGGTGGATGCTCAGCAACACGCCTAGCGGCCGAACTTCCTGTACCACCAGTGCTCCGCACGCTTGAACGAGCGCTTGACCCTGTGAGCTGCCTTGGGGATTTTGCCGATTTTCGCAAACACCCAGGAAACGACGACCACGATCGTGATACCGGCGGCGACTGCAAGGTGATAGCCGGCCGGGGGGACGTTGCCGAGCCAGTCAAAGCTGTCCTTCAGCCCCCCGCGCAGGGAGAGACCGGCGAACACCGCGAAGGCGAGCAGGACGGTGCCCAGCGCTTGCAACACGAGATCGGACGTAGCGCGTAGGCCGGGCACCCGTTGGAATTGCAGGTAGCCACGAAACGGGCGCTCCTCGGAAACGGCCGGCCCGACCGCATCTGTCAACTTGCTCCAGCGATGCACGAGGATCGCCTCGCGCCGAAGCGCGCTCCCTGCTCCGCGACGGAGATAGCTCTTCCAGCGCGAGCCCTCCAGCGTGCGCGTGTACGTCAGGGGCGGGTTCTGTCCTGCGATCTGGAAACGATCGGGCAACATGAAGAACGCCTCGAGGTTCGCGATCGGAAGGTCGCGGTCGCGAATCTGTGGCGGAGCATTGGCTCCGGCACCGCCTTCGCGAGGATCGTGCACGCGGAAGTCGACGATCGCTCCGCTGCGTCGGCCGAGCACGCGGTTCCAGCGCCACAAAGACCCTCCGCTGTCGACGACGAAGCGCACACGGCTGTAAAGCGGCACGTCTTTGGGCACCTCCGGCACGGCCACTCGCAAGGCTGTCAGATCCTTGCCACCCTCCGTGGGAAGCCGATCGAGCTTGGAGTCCTCACCAATGGTTGCGACGGCGATCACTCGCACCCTGCCGATCCCTTTGAGCTCAAGCTGCGTGCTCGTGTTGCTTACATAGTGCCGCCCGAAGATCAGCCTGGCGTTCTCGCTTTTGAGGACCTCCTTGGAGAGATCGATCTGCTTCACAACGCGGGCCGGGATGACCATCTCCAGGGCCTCAAGCGGTTTTGCGCCGTTTGCGCGATACAAGACGCCGACGTCGATGATCATCGGGCGATGACCACATAGTCCTGGCAGCGACCACACATTGATATGGCATTGCTCGACGCTGTAGGCATCATGGTCGGCCGCAGGTCGAAGAAGGCTGAAATAGGACATGTGTTGAGCCCCGGCATGGTACTGCCCCCTCAGGTGCGATCGAGCGCAGTCGAGGATGGCGGGCGGGCTAGCTACTCATGTCCGATTGCACGAATGATCCAAAGTTTGTACATTCGCCGACGCTTGCGCGCGCAGAGCGTCCGGACCTACGTCATGTGCCCTCCACCGCTTCAGGGAGATGCTCAAGTAGCCGCCACGACCACCGCGCAGCCATTGCCCTCGAAGGACTCCAACGCATTCTGCCGAGCCCGCCTGCCGATCAGCCGAGGCTCCTGCCCGCTAGGCGCAATGTCGATCGCCAACTCGATCTCAAGCGCATCGGAGATCCGCAGCAGCATCGGGAACGTCGGGTTGTGCTCCCCGCTCTCCAGCCGCGCGACGGCCGGCTGGCTCATCTTCAGCCGCTTGGCGAGCGCCGTCTGACTGAGCTCGTGCTCTGCGCGATAGGCGATCACCTTGACGGCCACGGCACGCGCAAGCGCGGCGCGCTCCCACTCCCGGCGGTACTCGGGATCGGCGTCGAGATGCTCGGCGAGAACATCCTCGTGGGTTGGAAGGTCGGACAGCTTCATCCGGACTAGTATATCAAACTTGTAATAGCGATTGCTCTCGTCACGGCTCGATCTCACCGAGCCGCGCCTTGGCCGCGCTGACGGCGCCGTCGAACCCAGCCTTGTCCTTCTGGGCCTCGGGACCAACGGCCCAGATCACGAAGACGTCGCCGATCCGTTCGTAGATGCACGTCACGCACTGCGCCCGGCGCGTCGATCGCCTTGCGCTCCTGCGCAGGCAAGGCGTCAACCTCAGCCCGCGCCAGCGGATGAAGGCGGACCGACCACGGGCCGGACGGCGTCCGCGCCCGACCTGGAGCCCTCGGGTCTCTGCGACGTTTGGTCATCACCGCACCTTCCGTGGGCCGCCGGACGGATAACGCGACACCGGAGAGCCGGTGCTCAGCGAACGGCGCGTTTGGTACCCATAGGTGGTACCCACGGCCCCTCCCAGAGTGGCCGGCCCCATCCTAGACGCACAAAAGCCCCGGATTTCCGGGGCTTTTGCGAAAGCGGATGAAGGGATTCGAACCCTCGACCTTCGCCATGGCAAGGCGACGCTCTAGCCAGCTGAGCTACATCCGCGCGATCGCCCATTCTAGCCTCCAAGCAGACTGGCGCGTCACGAGCTCTTCGGCAGGGCTGTGGCAGCCTTAGCCCTTGAAGGTTGAGCGCCCGGCGTCGCCGAACGGCTCGTCGCGCTCGCGCACGGCTTCGCGGTAGCCGTGCTCGGCGGCGTGCTGCTGGAAGGCGTAGCCCTCGGCGGTGTGCCGGGCGATGCCGTCGAACACGGTGCCGAGCACCTGACTGGCGTGCAGCCCCTGCGAGTACAGCGTCTGGTTGACGAGCAGCTTCATCATCATCAGCTGGTTGACGGGCATCCGCGCGATCCGCGCCGCGAGCGCCTCGGCACGCTCGTCGAGCAGCTCGGGCGGGGGCGCCTCGATCGCGAGCCCCCACTCGAGCGCCTCAGCGCCGGAAAGCGAGTCGCCGGTGAACAGCAGCCGCTTGGCGCGCTGAGCGCCGATCCTGTGCGCCCACAGCGAGGTCGTCGGCGAGCCCCACACGCGCGCCGGTGGGTAGCCGATCTTGGCGTCGTCGGCGATCACGAGCAGGTCTGAGCAGAGCGCCATGTCGGTGCCGCCGGCGACGCAGAAGCCGTGCACCTTGCAGATCACCGGCTTGCCGCAGTTGAACAGGCTCATGAAGCCTTGCGCGTTGCGGCTCATCATCGCGTAGTCGACCATCGGGTCCCATGTGCCACGCGGGTCGTGGTTGGCGGCCATCACGGCAGGGTCGAGCGGCGACCCGGGCGATGGCGCCGTGTGCCCGCAGTCCGGCCTCTCGCGACGTGCCTGCGTCCCCCCGTCCAGCTCCTCCTTGTTCTCGGTGACCCCGGAGCCAACCCCCTTGGCCCCGACACCCATCCCCTCGGCGCTTTCGAGCAGGTCATAGCCGCCGCAGAAGCCGGTCCCGGCGCCGGCCAGCAGGAGCACGTGCACGGCCGGGTCGAGATCGGCGCGGCGCACGCACTCGACCAGCTCGGTGATCAGCCGCGGCGTGATCGCGTTGCCTCGCTCGGGGCGGTTCAGCGTAAGGCGGGCGACACCGTCGGCGACCTCGTAGAGCACGACCGGCTGATCGCTCATGGCGGCGATCCTATATCCGCGCCGGCGCTGGGCTCGACCCGCGCCTCGATGGGATACTGGGGCGATGCCAAGCAACCGCTTCTACACACGTCTCTCGATGCGCATGCCCGACTCATGGCTGAAGCTGACGGGCAAGCTGAACGTGCCCGTGTACAGGCTCAGTCGGGGACGGTTGATGAACACGGTCGGCACGGGCCCCGTGCTGCTGCTGACCTCGACCGGCCGCCGCTCCGGGCAGAAGCGCACGGCACCTGTGCTCTACCTGAAAGACGGCGAGCACTTCGTCGTGGTCGGCTCGAACGCCGGCAACGTGCGCGCGCCGGCATGGTCGTACAACCTCAAGGCCAACCCCGACGCCGAGATCGAGCTCCGCGGCGATCGTCGGCCCGTTCGCGCGCGCGTCGCCGAAGGCGAGGAGCGCGCCGATCTGTGGCGCAAGGTCAACGAGATGTACGAGGGCTTCGACCACTACGACGCGAACACGGCGCGCGAGATCGCCGTGTTCGTGCTCGAGCCGCGCTGACCGGCGCTCGCCGTCGCCCCTACGCTCGTCCCACCGCCAAACCCAACCGAACAAGGAGCGAAGCGATGACCCTCTCCACCTCCACAGAGCAGCTGATCGGCGGCGTCAACTTCGTCGCATTGCCCACGCACGACGTGGCCGCTTCGGCCGCCTTCTACGGCGACACGCTCGGCCTCAGGCGCTCGGTCTACATGCCCGAGCGTAACTTCGCCGAGTTCGAGACGGGCAATCTAACGCTGAGCATCATCGACGCGGAGAAGATGGGCCTCGAGCATCACCCTCAGCCGACTGCGATCGCGCTGCACGTGGACGACGTGGCCGAGGTGCGCCAGACGCTCGAAGGGCGCGGCGTGCAGTTCAGCGGCGAGACCTTCGACACGGGCGTCTGCCACATGGCCTTCTTCGCCGATCCCGAAGGCAACGCCTTCATGCTCCATCACCGCTACGCGCCGCGCAACAGCGAAGCCTGAACGAGCACGGAATCTACTAGCCTGAAGCCCATGCTCTTTACACGCAAGCAGGCCGAGATGGTTGACGCAGATTCCGCCCTTCCGGGGCGTGAGACGGAGATACCTGTTCCCGCCCGCCACGAGGTGCTTGGCACGCCGCTGAAGGGCCCGTTCCCGGAGGGCGTCGAGACGGCCGTCTTCGGCATGGGCTGCTTCTGGGGCGCCGAGCGGATCTTCTGGGAAGCGCCGGGCGTGTACACGACGGCGGTCGGCTACGCGGGCGGCTTCACGCCGAACCCGACCTACGAGGAGGTGTGCAGCGGACGCACGGGTCATACCGAGGCCGTGCTCGTCGCCTTCACCGTCGAGCAGGCGAGCTTCGAGGACATGCTCAAGCTGTTCTGGGAGGGCCACGACCCGACCCAGGGCATGCGCCAGGGCAACGACGCGGGCACGCAATACCGCTCGGCCCTGTACTGGCACGGCGAGCCCCAGCACGCAGCGGCGGAGGCCTCGCGCGAGAGCTACCAGGCGCGCCTGAAAGAGCAGGGCTACGGCGAGATCACGACGGAGATCGCACAGGCCGGGCCGTTCTACTACGCCGAGGACTACCACCAGCAGTACCTCGCCAAGAACCCCAACGGCTACTGCGGGCTCGGCGGCACCGGCGTCAGCTGCCCGATCGGTCTGACCGCCTCCAGCTAGTCGCTCATTCGTGGCGGTCGGCGGCGAGCACGCCGATCACGGTCTGTAGCCAAGCTCGTTCGTCTGCGCCGGCATGTCTGAGCCGCCGGATCGCCCATTGCGTCATCGCGTCCGGTCCGCCGATCGCCGCTCGCCTGCCGGTCACGGCATAGCGACCGTCGGCCAGGTACCACAGCCCGCCCGCTTCGTCACGCCGGATCCGCAGCTGCTCGACGACGGACTGCCCACGGATCACGCTCGCGTTCCCCGGATCGCCTTCGTCGGCCTGCCACGGCCACGTCGAGAACACGGGACGGCTGGCCGTGATCCGGCGAGCCGGTCGCGGAGTGGGACCGACCGGACCCGAGCGCCACCGTTCGGTGAGCTGGTTGACGTTGCGCGCCGAGCGCAGGCGCGTGAGCACATGGAGCACATCGCCCGCGCGCAGGCGCGTCGAGCCACGCGGAGGGATCGCGTCGTCGCCGCGCACAATCACGTTGACGACGGCGTCGCGCGGGAGCCCGAGATCGCGCACCCTGCCGCCGACGATCGCGTCGTCGTCGGCGACCGGGTATTCGAGCACCTCGGCGCCGAGGCGGTGGATCGTGCCGGAGTCGGCCAGCGGGCGCGGCAGCGCGGGCTCGCTGCTCGTCAGCCCCAGTCGCCGCGCCAGCGGCTCGAAGCTCGCCCCCTGGACGAGCGCCGAGAGCACGACGGCGAAGAACACGATGTTGAAGAACTGCAGGCTGTGCGGTACGTGCGCGAGCACGGGGAAGGTGGCGAGCACGACGGGGACGGCGCCGCGCAGACCGGCCCACCCGAGCACGAGCCGCTCCGCGGCGCTGTAGTTGCCGAGCGCCGTCGCCAGCCAGGTCGCTAGCGGCCGGGCGATAAACATCAGCACGAGCGCGAGCGCCGTGCCCTCGAGCGCGACGCCACCGAGCTGCGAGGGGAACACGAGCAGGCCGAGCACGACGAACATCGCAAGCTGCGCCACCCAGGCAAGCCCCTCGTGAAACACGGTGATCGTGCGCTTGGCCGGAATCGCGGCACTGCCAAGCGCAAGCGCGCTGAGGTACACCGCGAGGAAGCCAGACCCGTCGAGGCTTGCGGCGCCGCCGTAGGCCAGCGCCGCGACGGCCAGCGAAGCGACCGGGAACAGGCCGCCGGCGGAGAGGCGCACGCGCGAGAGCACCCGTACGGCGAGCCAACCGACGAGCAGCCCGACAGCCACACCGATCCCGAGCTGCTTCGCAATAAGCGCGAGCATGTCGGCGATGCCGTAGTGCGGGCGGGTGATCCAATCGATCAGCCCGAGCACGAGCACGACGGCGATGGGGTCGTTGAAGCCCGCCTCGCCCTCGAGCGTGCGCGCGAGCTTGCGTCGCAGCGTCGAGCCGCGCAGCAGGGCGAGCACGGCCGCGCCGTCGGTCGAGGCGACGATCGACCCGAGCAGCAGGCCCTCGAGCACGGAGAAGTCGAACAAGAGCGTCGCGAATAGCCCGACGATCAGCGCCGTGCCGAGCGTGCCGAGCAGGGCGAGGCTGACGGCCGAGCCGACGATCGGGCGGATTTCGGCGACGCCCGAGGTCAGGCCGCCCTCGAACAGGATCAGCACGAGCGCGATCGTGCCCACGCGTCGCGCCAGCGCGTAGTCGGAGAACTCCAACCAGCCCAAGCCGTCTGAGCCGACGAGCATCCCCACGCCGAGGAACAGCACGAGCCCCGGGATCCGCAGCCTCCACGCCGCGAACGAAGCCACGAGCGCGACCGCCAGCAGCGCACCGGCGGCGAGGATCAAGTGAGCGTCAGCCACCAGGGAACGATCTCACGGGCAGCCAACCGCTCGGCTTAAACGGAGCGACCCCGCCGAAGCGGGGCCGCGATCCGTCGTGTCCGACCCAGGGCGCGTCCGCGGGGACTGGACGCGCCCTGGGCTCCAGGCCTCCCTGCCTATCCGCCTGACGGCGCCGGGCTGGGCTGCCACGCCGGCGGCGCGTGCGGACCGCCGAGCGTCGGAACGTCCGAGGGGTAGACCTCGTTGCCGTGAATCGCGTGGTCCCCGATCTCGAGCTCCTCGTCCGAGAGCCTGAGCGGGATAAATATCCCCACGATCTTGAGCAGGATGAACGTCATGATCCCGCTGAAGATGATCACGAACGCCGCCGTCTCGGCCTGCCAGCGCAGCAGCGTCCAGCTGCCGTGCACGACCCCCGAGAATCCCGGCAGCGCTTCGGCTCCACCTCCAGTCGGTATGTACTCGATGATGTGCGGATCGGCGAAGATACCCACGAGCAGACCGCCTGTAAGTCCGGCGATCCCGTGCGTATAGATCACCCCCAGCGTGTCGTCCACATTTCTGAAGACGGGAGCACGACTGAGGAAGCGGATCGCGAACCACACGATCGTCGAGGCGATGATGCCGACCGCGGCCGCACCCCAGCCGTTGAAGAAACCGGCTCCAGGCGTAATCGCGACCAACCCGGTGATCATCCCGTTGACCGACCCGATCAAGGAAGGCTTTTCCTTGAAGATGTAGTCCCACGCGATCCACACGAGCATCGCCACGGCGGTGCACAGGTTCGTGTTGACCACTGCCACCGATGCGTTCGCGCCGGCGTAGTAGGAGTCTCCACCGTTGAAGCCGTTCCAACCGAGCCACAGCAGACCGGCGCCGACCGCGACCATCAACAGGTTGTTGGGCGCATCGACCTCTCGATCTCGCTGCAATCTTGGTCCGATCACGGCCGCCGCCACGAAGCCGGAGATGCCGGCCGCGAGGTGGATCACGTAACCACCGGAGTAGTCAAGTGCGCCGTGCGCGGAGAAGAATCCACCGCCCCAGATCAGGAACGCGTTGATCGTGTACACGAACGTGATCCACAAGAGCACGAACGGAATCCATGCCTTGAAGTTGATCCGCCCGAGCACCGATCCGAGCATCAGGATCGGCGTGATCGCCGCGAACACGAATTGGAAGTAGATCAGCGAGGCCTGCGGGAAGTGGAACGGCGGTCCCGTCGTAATCGACGGAATGATCGCCTGCTTCTGGAGTTCACCCGCCCCAAGGACCGTTCCGGACTTGCCCCAGAACGTGTCGAAGAAGCCGCTTCCGCTCCCGATTGGGCTGCCAAAGCCCATCTTGAACGCCCACAGCACCCACGCGACTAGCACGAGCGAGAAGGCGACGAACGTGAGCATCATGCTGTTGACCGACCAACGCTTCTGCATCACGCCGCCGTACAGGACCGCCAGGCCAGGCAGGCTCATCAGCCCGACGAACGTCGCTGCCGTCATCTGCCACGCGTTGTCGCCAGGATTCAGCCACTGGTGCGCCCCTTCAAGGTATGGAACCCAAGTAGGCATTTGCGTGCAGTTCCCCTTTCGTCATGTCGGGTGACAAACCCCAGCCCGCACACGCGAGCGGCAGCGCACCACAACGATCGGGGTATGAAACAGGCCCCGTCAGGGGGCGGGTAGGGACAGATTGGCCAACACTTGGATAGGGCCTTTCGACACCTGTATAGAAGAGCGCTCGAGAGAGCCGGGTGGCGCCGAAAAGCCTAAGTTTGCGGGAGATATACAAAACACCGCTATGCCCGCAAAGAGACCTCGATCAGCCGCAAATTGGCTGAAAAGTCTCTGACGACGCCGTCCTGGCGTGCCGGACGGACGATCGCCGGCGGGCGCTAGCCCAGGGCGAAGCCGGCGCGCCGACAGGACTCGATCAGCGCGTCGCCGATCCGCTTGTCGGTCTGTTGCAAAGCAGTCGAGCACAGCTGTTGTGCATGACCGCCACAGCCGTGGATCCTGACGCCTCCGAGCGTGCTCGGGGCGAGCGCTTCGACGCAGTCCTTGCGTGCAGGCGAGCCGCTCGTCAGCGCGTAGGCGCCAAGCGCGATCACCGCGGCCAGCAGCACTGCGAGCAGGCTCGCGACGGCCACCTTCTCACGCCGACCCCAGTGCAGTGGAGTCGAAAGCCGTTTTGCCTGGGCCTCCATAATCATGGACGGGAGCCTAGCGAGTGACGCAGCTCGGTCGCGCCGAAGCGCGTGCGTCGATCAAGAAGCGGCGGGCTCGCCGGTGGCGCTCGCGGCGTCTCCGGCGGCCTCGGCAGCAGTGCTCGCTGCGGCGTCGGCCGGGTCGAACTGAAGCGCGGCCGAGTTGATGCAGTAGCGCTGGCCCTCGGGTCCGGGCCCGTCGTCGAAGACGTGGCCGAGGTGGCCGCCGCAGGTACGACAGAGCACCTCGGTGCGGCGCATGAACAGGCTGTTGTCCGGACGCAGCTCGACGGCCTCGGCGACGGCTGGCTCGGTGAAGCTCGGCCAACCGGTACCCGACTCAAACTTCGTGTCGGCGTCGAACAGCTTCGTGCCGCAGGCGGCGCAGCGATAGTCGCCGGAGGCCTTGTTGTAGACGTACTCGCCGCTGAACGGAGGCTCGGTTCCGGCCTTGCGCAGCACGTCGTACTGGGCCGGCGTCAACTCTTCGCGCCACTGCTCCTCGGACTTCTCAATCTTGTGCTCGCTCATACGAATGTTTTAGCAGAGCCCTGCTATCGTGATCTTTACGTTCACGTCAATTTTTAAGGATAAGAAGATGACCACCGGATCGCGCTTCGGCGTCGACGCGGGCCACGCTAATTACAAGTGGTGGGCGCTCTCCTGTACGAGCCTCGGCATGCTGCTGGCAGCGACCAATTCCGGCACGCTGATCATCGCGCTTCCGGACCTCGAGCGCTCGCTGCACACGAGCCTACTGGCGCTCGTCTGGGTAATCCTGGCCTACCTGATCGCGGCGACCGTGCTCGTGCTGATGGCCGGCCGCCTGAGCGACCTGTTCGGGCGCAAGCGCGCCTACGTCGGCGGCTTTTTGCTGTTCGCGCTAGCGTCGCTCGGCGCCGGCTTCTCGGGCGATGCGACCGTACTGATCCTGTGGCGGATCCTGCAGGGCATCGGCTCGGCCTTCCTCTTCGCCAACGCCGCCGCGCTCGTCACCGACGCCTTCCCCAAGGAGGAACTGGGCCTCGCGATGGGTGCCAACACGATGGTCGCCGCGATCGGCCTTGTGCTCGGGCCCGTGCTCGGCGGCGCGCTCGTCGCGATCGCCTGGCAGTGGGTCTTCTGGTTCAACGTCCCCTTCGCGCTCGCCGGCGCCGCCTGGGGTGCGCTCGTGCTGCGCGAGCTGGCCAAACAGGACACGGCGCGCAGCTACGACGTGCTCGGCACGAGTACCTTCGTGCTTGGCTTGACGGGCCTCGTCTACGGCGTCTCGCGCGGCGGCATCTCCGGCTGGAACGACACGCTCGTGATCGGCGCGCTGATCGTGGCCGCCGTGCTCTTGCCGCTGTGGGTCGTGATCGAGCGCCGCTCGCGCGCGCCGATGCTCGACCTCGCGCTGTTCAAGAACCGCCTGTTCGCGGCGGCCAGTGCCGCATCCTTCCTCAACGGTCTCGCGCGCTTCGCGCTGATGTTCCTGTTCGTCTTCTACTTTCAAGGGGCCCAGGGCGACTCGCCGATCACGGCCGGCATCAAGCTGATCCCGCTCGCGCTTGGCATGCTGATCGCCTCGCCGATCGCCGGCATCTACGCCGACCGCCACGGCTCGCGCGCGCTGGCCTCGCTCGGGATGCTCGTGACGGCCGCCGGGCTTGCCGGGATGACGACGCTCGATGTGCACACCGCCTACTGGCAGAGCGGCCTGTGGCTGGCCGTCGTCGGCGTCGGCTCGGGCATGTTCAACAGCCCCAACACGGCTGCGATGATGGGCGTCGTGCCGGCCCACCGGCGCGGCATCGCCGCCGGCGCGCGCACGCTGCTGCAGAACACCGGTGCCGTGTTGTCGATCGCCTTCGTGCTCGCGATCGTCACCTCAGCCGTGCCCAAGGCGACGCTGTTCGCCGTCTTCTCCGGCCTTGCGCAAGGTCTCTCCGCGGAGAAGCTCGCGCCGTTCATCGCCAACATGCACGTCGCGCTGTGGGTGCTCGCCGCGACCTCGGTGCTCGGCGCCGGCGTGTGCCTGCTGCGCCCGAACCACGCGAGCGTGACCGCCGACGCCGACGCCGCGACCGAGGCCGACGAGCGCTCGGCGATCAGGCCGTGGGAGGAAGCGCTCGCCGAGGAGGCCTTCGTGCCCGGGCGCGATGAGACGGTCGAGGGCGAGCGACAGCCCTCTCCCCTGCCCGGCGAGCGAGGACTGGGAGTGCGCGCATGAGTTCGCAGCCGGCAAAGCCCGCTCGAGCAAGCGAGCCGGCGGCAGAGCCCGCGAGCCTGCGCATCGGCGACGTCGCGCGCCTGGCCGGCACGACGCCGCGCACGATCCGCTACTACGAGGAGATCGGCCTGCTGCCGGAAGCCCCCGCGCGCCCGTCGGGCCGCCACCGCCTGTACACCGAGGCAGAGGTCGAGCGCCTGCGCGAGCTGATGCGCCTGAAAGACCTGCTCGGCCTGTCGCTGGAGGAGCTGAAGACGCTGCTCAGCGCCGAGGAGGCGCGCGCCGAGGTGCGCGCGCAGCTGCAGCGCGAGGACGTCGATTCGGCACGCCGTCGCGAACTCTTGGCAGAGGCGCTCGGCCACATCGATCGTCAGCTCGAGCTCGTGCGCAAGCGCGCCGGCGAGCTGGCCAAGCTCGAGCACGAGCTGTCCGAGACGCGCAAGCGCGCCAAGCGCAAGATCCGCGAGCTCGACGCCCGCGCACAGGGCACCTTCGCGCCCGAGCTCGAGGCGACCGGCGGCTCGAAGCCGTGACAACGCCGGCGGCCGACAGCGAACGCCCGAGCGGCGAGCGCGCCGACCTCCCGCCGAACGCTGCGCCACCGTCGGACCCGGCCGTGCTCGTCGACGACCTCGTCGTGCGCTTCGACGAGACGCTCGCCGTCGGCGGCGTGTCCTTCGCCGTGGCGCCCGGTGAGGTGTTTGGCCTGCTCGGCCCCAACGGCGCCGGCAAGACGACGACGATCCGCGTGCTCACGACACTGCTGCCGCCGAGCGACGGGCGCGCGCTCGTGGCCGGGCACGACGTGCGCTCAGAAAGCCTCGCCGTGCGCTCTTCGATCGGCTACATCCCGCAGGCGATCTCCGTCAACGGCGCGCTGACGGCGCGTGAGAACCTTGACTTCTACGCGCGCGTGACCGGCGTTCCCGGGCGCGAACGCAAGGCGCGGATCGAGCAGGCGATCGCCTCGATGCAGCTCGAGGCGATGCTCGACCGCCTCGCGCGCACGCTCTCCGGCGGCATGCTTCGCCGTCTAGAGATCGCCACGGCGCTGCTCAACCGCCCGGCCGTGCTGTTCCTCGACGAGCCGACCGTCGGCCTCGACCCCTCGGCGAGGCGGATGGTCTGGGAGCACCTCGCCGCGCTGCGCGAGCAGGTCGGCACGACGATCCTCGTGACGACGCACCTGATGGAGGAGGCCGAGCGCTACTGCGAGCGTCTCGCGATCATGGATATGGGACGTCTCGTCGAGCAGGGCGAGCCGGCCGAGCTGCTCGAGCGCCACGGCACCGACAGCCTCGAGGAGGTCTTCACGGCGGTCACCGGCCGCGCGATCGACGAGCACTCAGAAGGGAGGATCGCCGATGTCCGCGCACAGCGCCGCGTTGCCCGCAGGCTCTCCTAGCGCCGGCCCATCGGGCGCGGCGAGCGGCGGCCTGTTCACCGCCTACGGCCTGCGCGCGCTTGGCCAGGGCGCCTATGCGATGGCGCAGTCGGAGATGCGCAAGCTGCGCCACGACCACCTCGACATCCTCACGCGCTCGGTGCAGCCGCTCTTGTGGCTGTTCATCTTCGGCACCGCGCTCAGCCACACGCGCGCGCTGACGCTCGGCCACCTCGAATACCGCGCCTACCTGGCGCCGGGCGTGATGGCGCAGGCGGCGATGTTCATCGCGATCTTCTTCGGCCTCGCCGTGATCTGGGAACGCGACGTCGGCCAGCTGCAGCGCCTGCTCGCGACGCCGCTGCCACGCACGGCGATCGTGCTCGGCAAGGCAGTCGGCGCCTGCGTGCGCGCGCTCGTGCAGGCACTCCTGCTGCTCGTCGTGATCGCTGTCGCCGGGATCGGCGTGCGCTGGAGTGTGGACGGCGTGCTCGGCACGCTCGCGCTGCTGATGCTCGGCACGGCCGGCTTCGCCTGCATGTCGATGCTGCTCGCCGCCGCCGTGAAGGAGCGCGAGCGCTTCATGGGCATCGGGCAGCTGATCATGATGCCGCTGTTCTTCGCCTCGAGCGCGCTGTACCCGCTCAGCCTGATGCCCGGCTGGCTGCACGTGATCGCGCGCGTGAACCCGCTCACCTACGAGGTCCAGGGCCTGCGCCAGATGCTCGTCGGCGTCGGCGGCGCCGGCGAGGTGTGGCTCGACTTCCTCGTCGTCTTCGGCTTCTTCGCGGTGATGCTCGCCGCCGCCACGCGCGCCTACCCCAAGGCGATCCTCTAACCCTTCAAGGAGGTCCGAGCATGCCGAGCATCGAGGTCAAACCGAGCCCGCGTGGTGTCCCCGGCGCCGTCAGCGACCCGACGCGGATCGACGGCGAGGAGCTGACCTTCCCCGGCGCCGGCGGGACCGAGGTCAACGGCTACCTCGCGCGCCCGGCCGACGCGGCCAGCCACCCGGGGATGATCGTGATTCATGAGGCCGGCGGCCTCGGCGAGCACATCCGCGACGTCTGCAACCGCCTCGCCAACATCGGCTACGTGACGCTCGGCGTCGATCTCTATACGCGCGAAGGCGGCCCGCCGGACACGAGCGACGTGTCGGCGATGATGGCGCGCCTGTTCGCAATGCCCGACGCCACCGCGCTCGGCGACCTCGAGGGCGCGGCCGATCACCTGCGCAGCCTCGACGGCGTGACCGGGCGGATCGGCTGCATCGGCTTCTGCATGGGCGGGCGCTATGCGCTGCTGTTCGCCTGCGCCTCGGAGAAGCTCAACGCCGTCGTCAACTGCTGGGGCGGCTTCATCGACCGCTCGACGCCCGAGCAGCGCTCGACCGAGTCGCGCCCGACGCCGCCGCTCGAGCTGGTCGCCTCAGGCCTTGAATGCCCGCTGCTGGCCGCCGTCGGCGCCGAAGATCAGAACCCCTCGCCCGAGCTCGGCGCCAAGTTGCGCGAGCAGGCGCTCCAGTCGCCTGCCGACAAAGACGGCCAGGAGATCAAAGTCAACATCTACGACGGCGCCTCCCACGCCTTCTTCGCCGACCACCGCCCGAGCTACCGACCCGAGCCGGCGGCCAAGCTGTGGGCCGAGATCGTGCCGTTCCTCAGCCGGCACCTGCAGTCCGACTGAGCGGACTCCGGTCCTATAGTGCGTCCTCAGCCGGACGAGATCTCGGATCAGGACGAGCGGGTTAGGAGCGAACGTGGAGCGCAAGTGGTGGACGCTGATCGCCGTGTCGGTGGCGATATTTATGTTGCTGCTCGACATCACCGTGGTGAACGTCGCGCTGCCCGACATCCAGCGCTCGTTGCACTCGAGCTTCCAGGACCTGCAGTGGGTCGTCAACGCCTACTCGCTGACGCTCGCCGCGTTCCTCTTGACGGCGGGCGCGCTCGCCGATCGCTTCGGGCGGCGCATGGTTTTCGTCACGGGCCTCGTCGTCTTTACGCTCTCCTCGGCCGCCTGCGGGCTGGCCGGCTCGCCGCTGGCGCTGAACCTCGCGCGCGCCGTGCAGGGCGCCGGCGGCGCGATGATGTTCGCCACCTCGCTCGCGCTGATCGCCGGCGCCTTCCACGGCAAGGAGCGCGGGCTCGCCTTCGGCGTCTACGGCGGCGTGATCGGCGGCGCCGTCGCCGTCGGCCCGATCGTCGGCGGCATCATAACCTCGGGCATCGGCTGGGAATGGATCTTCTTCGTCAACGTGCCGATCGGGATCGCCGCCGTCGTGCTGACGCTGACGCAGGTCGCCGAGTCGCGCGACCCCAACGCGCACGGCGTTGACTGGCTCGGGCTCGTGACTTTCAGCGGCTCGCTGTTCCTGCTCGTGTTCGCCTTGATCCAGGGCAACGAAAAGGGCTGGGGCTCGGCCCACATCCTCGGCTTTTTGATCGGCTCGGCCGTGCTGATCGTGCTGTTCGTGATCGTCGAGCGCCGCCAGGAGCGCCCGATGCTCGACCTGACGCTGTTTCAGAAGCCCGCGTTCGCCGGCGCGAGCATCGTCGCCTTCGCGATCTCCTCCTCGATGTTCTCGATGTTCTTGTACTTGACGCTGTACATCCAGGACGTGCTCGGCTACACCCCGCTGCAGGCCGGCCTGCGCTTCCTGCCGATCACGCTGCTGTCGTTCTTCGTCGCTCCGCTCTCCGGGCGCCTGTCCGTGCGCGTGCCGATTCGCCTGCTGCTCGGCTGCGGGCTGATCCTCGTCGGCATCGGCCTGCTGACGATGACCGCCGTCAACGCCAACTCGGACTGGACCGTGCTGATCCCCGGCTTCGTGCTCGCAGGCGCCGGCATCGGGCTGATCAACCCGCCGCTCGCCTCGACCGCCGTCGGCGTCGTGCACCACTCGCGCAGTGGCATGGCCTCGGGCATCAACAACACCTTCCGCCAGGTCGGCATCGCCACCGGCATCGCCGGGCTTGGCGCGATCTTCCAGCACGACGTCACGCGCGACACGACCGCCGCGCTGTCCACCGGGCCGGGGCGCGAAGTGCTGCACGCTGCCCACGGCAAGTTGACGACGGCACTCGTCTCCGGCGAAGTCGGGCAGGTCGCACGCTCGCTGCCGCACGCTGCGCGCGAGGCGCTGATGCACTCCTACCGCGTCGGCTTCACCGAAGCCTTCTCGAGCATCCTGATCATCGCCGCCTGCGTCGCGCTCGTCGGCTCGGTGTTCGCCTTCGTGCTCGTGCGCAGCAGCGACTTCGTCGCGCCGCACGTCCCCGCCGAGGGCGAGGGTCAGGGCGGCGAGCCCGCGGCGGCCGTCGCCGGCTGAGCCGCGCCCGTCGCGTTCAGCGGCTGCGCGCGCTGCGAGAGCAGCCCGCGGCCATCTCTTCAAATCAAAAAATCAGGACTTCCGGCGCTCGTATCCGGCGCAATCGAGCACCGGGACACGCGGGTATCGGGGATAAGCTGGATCGACGCGCGAGCGGGTGCAAAGCGAGAAGACAGATCCACGCGTGTTGCGCACCTCCTGCTGGTGGGCGCACGTGTCGCACAGCCCCGCTCGGGCACCGTCGCGCGACGGCGGTGGGCTCGGGTCCTCTGGCATGGAGCAAGCTTAGGCGGGCAGATCCGGCGCCGGCCACATCTCCTGGCCGTCGCCTGCGATAATCGTTGACCATACAACTATGACCACGTTCTACCGACTGCTCGGATTTCTGCGTCCCTACAAGCGAGGGCTGATCGTCTCGTGGGCGCTCGCCAGCCTCGCGATGGTCGTGACCGTGCTGATCCCCCACTTCACCGGCTCCGCCGTCGAAGCGATCCGGCACGGCGACAGCCACGCCCGCCACCACGAACTGGCCGCACGCGCGCACGACCGCCACACGCTGCTGATCCTTGCGATCGTGATCGCCGCGATCGTGCTCGTGCGCTGGCTGCTCACATACACGCGGCGGATGATCGCCGGGCGTGTCTCGCTCGGCATCGAGTTCGACCTGCGCGAGCGCATCTACGGGCACCTGCAGCGCCTCGAGCTCGGCTTCTTCGACCACCAGCAGACTGGGCAGCTGATGTCGCGCGCGACCGTCGATTTGCAGGCCGTGCGCTTCTTCCTCGGCTACGGCCTCGTGTTCATCCTGCAGTCCGCGCTGACGCTTGTGCTCGCCGGCATCGCGATGATCATCATCAACCCCGAGCTCGGGCTAATCGCGATGGCGCCGACGCCGTTCGTCGTGTGGATCTCCCAGCGCTACGGGCGCACCGCGCGCCCTGCCATCCAGGAGGTCCAGCAGCGGATCGGCGAGCTCACGGCCGATGCCGAGGAGAACATCTCCGGCGTACGCGTCGTCAAGTCCTTCGCGCGCGAGCCCCAGCAGCTGCAGCGCTTCCGCCACTCCGTCTCGCGCGTATTCGACCAATCGATGATCGCCACGCGCCTGGAGGCCAAGTTCAACCCCGCGATCGGCTTTTTGCCGCAGCTCGGGCTCGCCGCCGTGCTGCTGATCGGAGGAAACCGCGTGATCCACGCACACCTCACGCTCGGACAGTTCACGCAGTTCTACCTCTACCTGAACATGTTGATCGGCCCGATGCGCTCGCTCGGCGTCACGCTCGGCCTGGCCCAGCGCGCGACCGCCTCCGGGCAGCGGATCTTCCAGGTGCTCGACCGCGACCCGCGGATCCTCGCGCCGGCAGGCGCGCCGCCGCTACCGCCCGGCAACGGCCACGTCGAGTTTCGCGACGTCACGCTGCGCTACGACGAGGGCGATGACTTCGGCGCCGTGCACGCCGGGCCGCGCGCACTCTCCCTCGACAGCGACAGCGATGGCAACCAGCTCGCCGCGCGCGCCACGCGTCCCGTGCTCAGCGACGTCAGCCTCGACATCCCTGCCGGCACGACCGTCGCGCTCGTCGGCGCCACCGGCTCGGGTAAGACGAGCCTCGTCTCGCTCATCTCGCGGCTGTATGACACGAGCACGGGCGCCGTATTGCTCGACGGCGCCGACGTGCGCGACGTCGAGCTGTCCTCGCTACGCCAGGCCGTCGCCGTCGTCTCCGACGACCCCTTCCTGTTCTCCGCCAGCGTCGCCGAGAACATCGCCTACGGGCGGCCCGGCGCGAGCCGCGAGGACGTCGAAGCCGCGGCCCGCCGCGCGCAGGCATACGACTTCGTCGCGCGGCTGCCCCACGGCTTCGACACGCGCGTAGGCGAGCGCGGCCTCTCGCTCTCCGGCGGGCAGCGCCAGCGCCTTGCGATCGCGCGCGCGCTGCTCGCCGACCCGCGCGTCTTGATCCTCGACGACGCCACCTCCGCCGTCAACGCCTCCACCGAGCAGAGCATCAAGCTCGCGCTCGACGAGGCGATGGCCGGGCGCACGACGTTCGTGATCGCCCACCGCCTCTCGACGATCTCGCTCGCCGATGAGATCGTCGTGCTCGAGCACGGGCGGATCGTCGCCCACGGCGACCACGAGCACCTGCTGGGAGCCTCCGAGCTGTATCGCGAGATCGTCGAGAAGGGCCTGCCCGATCAGGTCTTCATGACGCGCAAGCCGCTCGAACGCGAGGTGAGCGGCCTGTGAGCCCGATGGTCGGACGCGGACCCGGCTCGACTTGGACCGGCGAGCGCGCCAGCCGCGGCACGCGCGGGCGCAACCTGCGCGGCCTGCTCGCGCTGATCAAGCCCTACCGTGGCCGCGCCGCGCTGACCGTCGTCGCACTCGTGCTCGGCACCGCCGCCTCGCTCGCCCCGCCGCTGCTCGCGCGCGCCGCGATCGACGACGGCATCCAGCGCCACGACTTCGGCAAACTCGAGCTCGTCGTTCTCGCCTTCATGGCCGCCGCGCTGCTCGTCTGGCTGATGACCTACGTGCAGACCTACCTCGTCGGCTGGGTCGGCCAGCGCGTGCTCGCCGACCTGCGCATCCGCATCTTCACGCACCTGCAGACGCTGCCCGTCGGCTTCTATGAGAGCCGCCCCGCCGGCGTCTTGATCTCGCGCATCACCAACGACGTCGAGGCGCTCGACTCGCTCGTGACCGACTCCGTCGTGACGCTGTTCCAGGCCGGGCTGACGCTGATCGGCACCGTCGGCATCCTGCTCTACCTCGACGTCAAGCTCGCGCTGATCACCTTCTGCGTGCTGCCGATCGTGCTCGCCGGCTCGCTCTGGTTTCGGATCATCTCCGCCGGCGCCTTCCGCCGCACGCGGGAGACGATTGGCGCGATCACCGGCTACCTGCAGGAGACGCTCTCCGGCATCCGCGTCGTGCGCACCTTCGCCCAGGAGCCCGTACACGAGCAGCAGTTCGTCGCGCTCAACCAGGACAACCGCGACGCGAACATGGTGACCGTCAAGCTCAACGCCGCCTACTTCCCCTCCGTCGAAATGCTCTCCGGGCTGGCCGTCGCCGCGATCGTCCTCTACGGCGGGCTGCAGGCGATCGAAGGGCACATCTCGATCGGCACGATCGTCGCCTTCGTCGCCGCTTTGTCGAACCTGTTCGAACCGATCCAGCAGCTCTCTCAGCTCTACGCCACCTACCAGTCCGGCATGGCCGCCCTGGAGAAGATCTTCCAGCTGCTCGACGAGAAGCCCGACCTGGAGGACCGCGCCGACGCCGTCGAGCTGGGACGGATCGCCGGCGAGGTCGACTTCGACGACGTCTCCTTCGCCTACAAGAAGCGTCGCGGCGACGACTCGACCGAGCAGGTGCTCGCGCTCGACCACGTCAACCTGCAGATACCGCCCGGGCAGACCGTCGCGCTCGTCGGCGCGACCGGCGCAGGCAAGTCAACGATGGCCAAGCTGATCGCGCGCTTCTATGACCCGACCTCGGGCGCCGTGCTAGTCGACGGGCACGACCTGCGCGAAGTCGCCTCGAGCTCGCTGCGCTCGCAGATGGGGATCGTCCCCCAAGAGGCCTTCCTCTTCTCCGGCACCGTCGCCGAGAACATCGCTTTCGGGCGCCCCGACGCCGATGCCGTTCAGATCCGCGCCGCCGCCGCCGCCGTCGGCGCCGAGGAGTTCATCGCCGAGCTGCCCAACGGCTATGACACCGAAATCGGCGAGCGCGGCACGCAGCTCTCGGCCGGCCAGCGCCAGCTGATCGCCTTCGCCCGCGCATTGATCGCCGACCCGCGCATCCTCGTGCTCGACGAGGCCACCTCCAACGTCGACCTGCACTCCGAGGCGCGCATCGAGCAGGGCCTGCGCCGCCTGCTCGCCGGGCGCACCTCGATCGTGATCGCGCACCGGCTGTCGACGATTCGCCAGGCCGGGCGGATCGTCGTGCTCGAGCACGGCCAGATCGCCGAGCAGGGCACCCACGACGAGCTGATCGCCGCCGAGGGGCGCTACTACGAGCTTTACCGCGACTGGGCCGCGCAGGCCGCAGCCGCCTAGGCGGCCGGCGTCGGCGGCACATGGTCGCGACCGGGCGCAGCGTACCGGTCAGATAGACCGGTACAGTTTCGTCAGTGGGAGCGAGGACGAGGAGGAAGGACGCCCGGATCGGATGCCGCGGCGAATCAGTGGGACTGGCTCGCGCCAGGCCGCTGCCTTGTCGTCCTCGGGCACGGGCCCTGACAGCAGGGCGAGCGCTTCGCGGCATCCCGTCGGCGAGCCTGATCGTCGTGCTACTGGCGGCGCTCGCGGTCTCCTTCGCGCCGGCTACGGCCGAGGCGACGCCGGCCGAAGGCATCCACAACATCAAGCACGTCGTGATGATCATGCAGGAGAACCGATCGACCGACGAGTACTTCGGCACCTTTCCTGGTGCCCACGGGATCCCTGGCGGCGTATGCGTGCCGGACCCGGCCAACGGCGGCTGCATCAAGCCCTACCACGACCCACACGACGAAAACTCCGGCGGCCCGCACGGAACGAAGGCATTTGAAGGCGACATCGACGGCGGCCTGATGGACGGCTTCGTGGGCGAGGCCGAGACGACCAAGAAATGCCGAGGCAAGACAGATCCCGACTGCACGCCCTGCCCTCCGCAGGGCGAAGCCGAAGCCCGCGCCGCCAAGGCCTCGCAGGGCTGCAACGACGTGATGGGCTATCACGACGCCCGCGAGATCCCCAACTACTGGACCTACGCCAAAGACTTCACGCTGCAGGACAACCTGTTCGAGTCGGCCTCGGCGTGGAGCCTGACCGAGCACCTCTACATGGTCTCCGCCTGGTCGGCGCGCTGTCCCCAGGGAGACACCAACCCGCTCGACTGCAAGAACTCGCTCGCGCCGAAGTCACCGTCGAAGACGTGGGACGGGCCGAGCGAACCCGGCAGAGCGGCTTACGCGTGGACCGACATCACCTACCTAATGGACAAGGCGGGCGTGAGCTGGCGCTACTACGTGACCGAAGGAAACGAGCCCGACTGCGAGGACGACGAAGAGCTAACGTGCGAACAGGTCGCGCAGAGCCCGAAGACGCCGGGGATCTGGAATCCACTGGAGGACTTTACGGACGTCGAAGAAGACGGCAAGAAGCAGAACATCCAGGGCCTCGATCACTTCTACAAAGCGGCTGGGCAGAGCGGCGAATGTGGCCTGCCGAGCGTCTCCTGGGTCGTGCCCAACCTAGAAGTCTCAGAACACCCGCCGTCGCTGATCTCCAAGGGCCAGGCCTACGTGACGAGCCTGATCAACACGATCATGAAGAGTCCGTGCTGGGGCAGCACGGCCATCTTCCTCTCCTGGGACGACGCCGGCGGCTTCTACGACCACGTCAACCCGCCCAACGTCGACGTCAACGGCTACGGACTGCGTGTGCCGGGGATCGTGATCAGCCCATACGCCAAGAGCGGCTACATCGACCACCAGCAGCTCAGCCACGACGCCTACCTGAAGTTCATCGAGGACGACTTCATCAACAGCCAGCGGCTGGACCCGAAAACCGACGGGCGGCCAGACAAGCGCATCGACGTGCGCGAAGAGGCGCCCGGCCTCGGCGACATCGCAAACGACTTCAACTTCAACCAGGCACCCAAGTCGCCCGTGCTGCTGCCCACGCATCCCGAACCGGGTCCGGCGTCCAATCCGCCCGGGCCGCCGCCGCCGACGGTCGTGACGATGCTCGCCCAGCCGGTCGCCGCGACGACGGCGACGCTCAACGCGACGGTCAATCCCAACGGCGAACCGGTCACTACCTGTCGCCTGGAATACGGCAGCGCGCTGCCGTACAGCGCGAGCGCTCCCTGCACGCCGTCGCCGGGCGAAGACGAAAGCGCCGTTGCCGTCGCCGCGAGCGTGTCCGGATTGAAACCGGCGAGCACCTACCACTTCCGCATCTCCGCGACCAACGCCGGCGGCACGGCCGTCGGCGAAGACGAGACCTTCCAGACCGGCGAGAGCCTGCCCGAACGCGGCCGCTGCCTGAGCTCCCCAGGCGCCCAAGGCGGCTACAGCGAGGCAACCTGCACGAAACCGAGCCAACCCGGCAAAGGCGCCTACGAGTGGCTGCCCGGCCCCGCCGTGCCCAGCCTCACGCTGCAGGGCGGAGCGCTCGTGCTCGAAACCGTGCACAAGGCGAAGGTCTCCTGTACCGGCCTTACCGGCAGCGGCGAATACACAGGCGCCAAGACCGAAGTGCTGCACATCACGCTAAGCGGCTGCGAACAGCCAGGGCACGGAACGTGCCAGAACGAAAAGGCCACCACCGGCGAAGTCGCGCTCAGTCCGCTTGAAGGCGAACTTGGCGTGATCAAGGCCGCCGCCGGGGCCAAAGCGCCGACGGTCGGCAGCGCGCTGCATGCCGGTGGCGGGCAGACCGTCGTCGGCGAATTCGAATGCGGCGTCGGCGCGGGCGCTGTCCCGATCGCGCTCGAAGGCTCCGTGATCGCCGCCGTCACGCCGCTCGACAAGATGTCGCGCACCGTCAAGCTCAAGCTCACCGGCAGTAAGGGCAAGCAGAAACCCCCCGCCTTCGAAGGAACCTCCGCCAACCCGTTGCTCGCCACGATCGGCGAAGGCAAAGCCGAAGCCGCCTCGCTCGCCGTCACGATCACCTCGACGAGCAAAGAAGCGCTCGAGGTCAAAGCGCTGGGTTAGCACCCAGATCCGCCGGCACTAGCCGCGCGCAAGCGCTTCGAAAGTACAGCTCCGGGACAGGGACTCGAACCCCAATCTCCCGGACCAGAACCGGGCGTCACTGCCAATTGGACTATCCCGGAAGGGCGTCTCAGGCGAAAAGGATAGCCAACTGACGGACGGCAGCCGAAGCCCCTGGGGCCTCCGGATAAGGGCTAATTCGCGAGCTCGTGCCCGTTGGGCGCGAAGTAAGCGGTGATCGCTTCCTCGAGCCCAGGGTCGAGCACGAGCAGCACTTCGTCGCCGGCCTCGATCACGGTGTCGGCCTTGGGCACGAAGCCGGTGCCGCCGCGCAGCACGGAGATGATCAGGCTGCCCTCGGGCAGGGCGATCTCGGAGACGGACTGCCCGACGGTGGGCGCGTCCTCGGCGACCTCGAGCTCGATGATCTCCAAGCGCTCCTCTTCGAGCGCGAGCAGGTGCACGAGGCCGTAACGCGGCACCTCGTGCTCGATCAGGCGCAGGATCAGGTCGGTGGCGGAGACGGCCGGCTGGATCCCGAGCAGGCGGAAGTGGTCGTGGTTTCGCGGGTTGTTGACGCGCGCGATGATGCGGTCGCAGAGGTACTTCTCCTTGGCGACCTGGCAGACGAGCATGTTGTCCTCGTCGTCGCCGGTGACGGCGATCACGAGGTCGGCGCGCTGGATGCCGGAGCGCTCGAGCACCCACAGCTCGGTCGCGTCGCCGTACTGCGCGGCGTGCTCGAATTCCTCCTCCATCGAGAGGTAGCGCGGACGCGATGACTCGATGATCGTGACCTCGTGCCCCTTGCCGATCAGCTCCCGCGCGAGGTTGCGCCCGACCTTGCCGGCGCCGACGATGATCGCGTACATGCGCTAGGCCGGCTCTGGCGCCAGCGCGCGCTCGAACATCTCGATCGCGTGCTTGGTCGGGGAGATCGTATGCAGGCCCTGTTCGCCGTACCAGCTCGCACGGGCGGGATCCATCACGCGCACGATCACCCGCTCCACGCCGAAGCGGCGCTGGGCGATCTGAGCGATGATCAGGTTCGTGTTGTCGCCGTCGGTGGAGGCTATGAACACCTCTGCGCGCTCGATGCCCGCTTGGATCAGCGCATCTATCTCAAGCGCCGTGCCGACGGTGAACTGGCCGCCGGCGTCCTCCCAGCTGACGGTCTGCCCGGCATCGAGGCGCTCGTGCGAGAGCGGGTCCTCGTCGAGCACCGAGACGTCATGACCCGAGGCGATCGCCGACTTGGCGACAGCCGAGCCCACGCGTCCGGCTCCCACGATCAACACGAACATGCGCCGCAGATTAGTCGATGCAGGGTTTCGCGCAAGCTGCGGCTCCAGCCTCAGGAGCCCGCCTCGGCCGCGCCGGCCTCGGCCAGGCGCGAGCGGCGCTCGGCCAAAGAATCGCCGGCTGCCGGCGCGGTGACGATCACGCGGCAGCGCGCCTTGTCGATCACGTACTTGGTCACGTCGCCGACGAAGTTCTCCAGCGGCCCCCCACGGCCACCCAGACGGGCGCCTCCGCGGATCAGGGAGGGCTCCTCGGCGCCGAGCACGATCGCCTCCACGCCGCGGCGCTTGGCCTCGTCGACGATCGCGTAGCCGGCGCGGCGTGTGCGCACGGTTGCCGTGGCGACCTGCACGCCCGTGTACTCCTCCCCCACTGCCTTGGCGCGCGCGAGCGCCTGGCGCGCTTCCTTGACCTGGGCCTCGGGCAGGCGCGCGTCGAGCGGCAACGACATCGGGATCACGAAGATCCACACGGCCTCGATCGTGGCCTCGTCGATCGCCGCCTCATCGGTCTGCTCACCGGAGACGAGCAGCGCGGCCGTCTGCACGATGTCCTCGTCCAGGCGGGTACCGAACAGCGGCACGAGGATCGAGCCGTAGTCGCGTTCGCGCGGCGGCTCGGCGCGCAGCACCTCCGGCGCGACCGTCACGCGCCGCAGCAGCGGCGCCTCATCGGCGCGGCGGTAGATCACGTACATGGCGATGCCGACGGCCATCCAGCCGAGCCCGACGTAGCGGGCCGGGTCGTGCACGACCATCACCGCCAGCCATCCGAACGCCGAGATCACGGCGCCGAACACGGCCGGCAGCGGTAGGCTGCCGCCGCGCCAGGAGACCGACAGCGGAATGCGATAGCCGCGCGCGCCCTCGGCCTCGGAGTAGCGCAGCTTGACGACCGAGACGTGCGCGATCGTGAACGCCAGCAGCGCGCCGAAGGCGTAGATGCCGACGAGGAAGTCGAGGTTCTCCGGCACGACCAGGCCGGCGGCGACGATCCCGGCGAGGATGATCAGCACGTACGGCGTCGAGCGCTGCGGGTGCAACCGCCCGAGCCCGCTCGGGATCTGGCGGTTGGTCGAGAGCGAGTAGGCCAGGCGAGAGAGCCCGAGCATCGCCGAGTTGGCCGCCGCCACGAGCGTCAGCGCACCGAGCCCGGCGACGACGTAGCGCAGCGTTTCGGCCAGCCAGTGGGGTTTCATCTGCCCGACGATGCCGACGACGGGGTCATCGAGGAAGCGCGTGGCCAGTTGGGTGTGGCCGTCGTGGACCGGCAGCGCCGTGACCGCGACAAGCGCGATGCCGACGTAGATGACGACGACCGTCGCCGTGCCCGTGCCGACGAGCCGCTTGAGCTGGCCTTTGGAGATGCGCACCTCGCCGGCCAGCCCCGCCGCCGACTCGAGACCGGTAAAGGAGATCGCGGCGACGGTCAGGGCGAAGATCAGATCCGACCAGCTCGGCGAGCTGCCAAGGTGGATCGGGTCGAGCAGCGTGTTCGGGTTGAAGAACAGCACGAGCCCGAGCACGACGATCAGCCCCTGCAGCCCAAGGTCGGCGACGACGATCATCGCCACGCGCCGCGAGCGCCGCCAGCCAAAGCCGCGGATGTTGCCGAGCACGACTAGCAGGATGAAAACGAGCGCCAGCCCGAGCGCCTCGGCGCTGTGGCCGAGTGGGCTCCAGAAAACCCGTAGGTACTGCGTCGCCGAGTAGCACGTGACGGCGATCAGGATCACGTAATCGAGCAGGATCGCCCAGCCGGCGACGAAGCTGACGAGCTCGTTGTAGGCGTAGCGCGCGAACACAGTCGAGCCGCTTCGCTCTTGGTGTAGCGAAGCCCCCTCGGCGTAGGTCATCGCGGTCAGCGCGAACAACAGCGCCGAGATCAAAAAGACGACCGGCGTGAGCCCGAGCGCGTGCCCTGAGATGACGCCGAGCGAGAAGTAGATCGCGCTCGCCAGCGGCGTGTAGACGATCGCGAACAGGGTCGGCGAGCCGACGCTGCGCCGCGCTGTGGAGAGCGAGCGTGCGGAGATCTGCAGCGCGATCCGCTCGGCCTCGGCGCGGCCGAGCTCGGCCTGCGGCTTCACGCCGGGCGCGTCGGCGCCGCTCGGCGCCTCACCCCCCGTGTCGTCAACCGGCGCGTGCCGCTGCTCGGCAGACTCGCCGGCGTCCTGCTCGTCGCTCATCTAGGACGACCCCTCGCGCCCGCCGCCACGCTTGTATTCGAGCCACAGGCGCGCGACGCCGCCCGCGAAGAACAGCACGCCGAGCAAGAGGCGCGCCGAGAGCACGCCGCCGACGCCCGCGATCACCTGACCGATCAGCGCGAGCCCGATCGCGGCCATCAACAGCGACAGCACGAGCGTGCCGGAGCGGTGCACGGTTCGGCCGTTCATCTCATGGTGAGCTTAGGGGTCCGCTGCGATCGGTGGTCATCTTGGCCGGCCATCCAGGCCGGCCTTCTCAAGTGATGATTGGGATGATCAGGATCGCCACGATGTTGGCAACCTTGATCATTGGGTTGATCGCCGGCCCGGCTGTGTCCTTGAACGGATCGCCGACGGTGTCGCCGGTGACCGAAGCGGCATGGGCTTCGGAACCCTTGCCGCCGAAGGCGCCGTCCTCGATCAGCTTCTTCGCGTTGTCCCACGCGCCACCGCCGGCGGTCATCATCACGGCAAAGAAGAAGCCGACGACGATCACGCCGATCAACAGGCCGCCGAGCGCCTGCTCATCGATCAGCCCGACGATCAGCGTCAAGAGGATCGGCAGCAGCGAAGGCAGGATCATCTCGCGCTGCGCCGTCTTCGTGACGATGTCAACGCACGCGGCGTAGTCGGGCTCTTCGGTGTAGTCCATGATCCCGGGGTGCTCGCGGAACTGGCGGCGCACCTCCTCCACGACGGCGCCACCGGCGCGGCCGACGGCCTCGATCGAGAGCGAGGCGAACAGACAGACCATCAGCCCACCGAGCAGCAGGCCAATCAGCACGGGCGGTTCGTTGATCCCGAACGAAATCGCGTGACCGACCTTGTCCTCGATTTCTTTCTGGAAGCCAGCGAACAGCACGACGGCGGCGAGCACGGCGGAACCGATCGCGTAACCCTTGGTCACGGCCTTCGTCGTGTTACCGACTGCGTCGAGGCGATCCGTCACTTTGCGCACGTCCTCGGGCAGCTCGGCCATCTCGGCGATGCCGCCTGCGTTGTCGGTGATCGGGCCGAAAGCGTCGAGCGCGACGATCAGGCCGGTCAGCGAGAGCAGGCCCATGACGGCGACGCCAATCCCGTAGATCCCCTCTACGCCGCCACCGGCGAGCTTCCACGCGCCGAGGATGCCGAGCACGATCACGATCGCCGGCAGCGCCGTCGCCTGCAGGCCCGAAGAGAAGCCCTGGATGATGTTCGTCGCGTGCCCCGTCTCGGATGCCTTTGCAGTCTTTCTGACGGGCGAGAAACGGGTCGAGGTGTAGTATTCCGTCAGTCCGAATAGCAGTGCCGTGACGCCGATACCGATCAGCGAGCACAGGTAGAATTTCCACCACTCGGGCGGGTTCACGGGCCCGCTCGTGGCCTTGAAGCTCAGGGTGTGCATCAGCCAGTAGGTGATCGGCGCAAAGGCGGCCGCCGCGATCACACCGGAGACGAGCAGGCCCTGCAGCAGCGCGCGCTCGACGTTGTCGGTTTTCGTCCGCACGGCGAACGTGCCGAGGATCGAGGCGATGATCGCCACGCCGCCGATAACCAGCGGGTACATCGCGACTTTCGTCTCCTCGTGGAACGTGAGCACGCCGAGCAAGATCACGGCAACGGCGGTAACTGCGTAGGTCTCGAACAGGTCGGCCGCCATGCCAGCGCAGTCGCCGACGTTGTCGCCGACGTTGTCGGCGATCGTCGCCGGGTTGCGCGGGTCGTCCTCGGGGATGCCGGCCTCGACCTTGCCCACGAGGTCGGCGCCGACGTCGGCAGCCTTCGTGAAGATGCCGCCGCCAAGCCTGGCGAAGACGGAGATCAGCGAGCCGCCGAAGCCGAGCCCGATCAGCGCGTCGACGGTTGTCTTGGGGCTGTCGTTGAAGACAGCGGTCAGCAGGCCGTAGTAGCCGGCAACGCCGATCAGCGCGAGACCGACGACGAGCATCCCCGTAATCGCGCCGCCGCGGAAGGCGACTTGCAGCGCGGGCGAGACGCCGCCCCGGGCGGCCTCGGCGACGCGCGCGTTGGAGCGCACGGAGACGTTCATGCCGATGTAGCCAGTCGAGCCCGAAAGGATGCCGCCGACCGCGAAGCCACCGGCTACCGCGATGTCCTGGATGAAGATCAGGGCGACGAACAACACGACGCCGACGACCGCGATCGTCGCGTACTGGCGATTCAGGTAAGCGCGAGCGCCCTGCTGGACGGCCAGCGAGATGCCCTGCATCTTCTCGTTGCCGGGCGAAAGCGCCAGCAGCGAACGGGTTGTCACGAGGCCGTAGACAACCGCGCATGCGGCGCAAACAAGGGCGACGACGACCCCATGGTTCGTCAGAAAGCTGCTCAACTGAAAATCCTCCGCGGTCTGATTGGCGTGCCGCGCGAGGATCGTCGCGCGCACATTTGGCTAACCGGGCGCTCGGTAAAGCGACAACCCGGTGCAAACGCGCGGGCAGTCTACCGCGTCGGGCGGCGTGATGCCGGGTCGCCACGGATGCGAGCGGCCCGTCAATCCACGTCTACGACGGGCTTTGGGCGCGGCTGCAGAGACTCAGAGCGCGCCGGGGGCGTTCAGCGACCGGGCACCCACAGCCTGCCGCTGGACTCAGCCGGGCCAGGGCCGGGCTCGCCCTGATCGCCTGACGCCGGTCCCTGCCCGGGGCCTTGCCCCGGAGTCGGGCCGCCAGGCGCACCGGGAGCCCCTCCTGAGGAGCCTGGGCCGCCGCCTGCCGGCGGGGCCTGTCCTCCCCCCTGCCGTGGCTCTGCGCCGCTCGGGGCGGCCTCTGCGCCACTCGCCTGCACTTCGCGCGCATAGGCCATCTGCAGCTGCGAGAGCGCGTCGCGCAGCGGGCGCACCTCGCTGGGCACGCGTCGCTCGAGGATCTCGAGCAACGCGCGCACGCCGTCGATCGCGTCGCGCACCTGCTCGAGGTCGCGCCCGGAGCCGGGGGGCGCCCCGACCTCGGCCCCGCCGGCGGGCGCCGGCATCAGCCGGTAGCTGCCGACGTTCAGCAGCGAGACGGCGGCCTGCAGGATCATGTCGGTGCTCGTGATGCGGGCAAGCTCGGCTTCGTAGGCGGCGCGCAGCTCCTCTTCGCTGGGCTGCGCTCCGAGGCCGGCCGGGCCAGAGTCCGGGCCGGGCGCGGGGGGCTCGCCTGCAGCTGCGCCGGCAGCCGGGCCTTGTGGTGCGTCGGGATCGGTGCTCACACCGTCACCTCCTGGGAGTAGGTCTGCCGTGTCTCAGCGACGGAGGCCGCGAAGACCTCCTCGCGCGAGGCGCCGGCCTCGATCAGCTGACGCTGGCGCTGGGCGCCGTTGCGCTCGGGGAAGGCGAACTCAATGCCAAGCTCGCCACGGATCGGCGCCGTCCAGGCGGCGAGCCGCTCAATCGCCTCGCGGGCGGGGTACTGCTCGCCGTCTGCGAGCTCGATCAGCCTGCCGTCCAGGCCGAAGCGGATCGCGCGCCACATGTTCTCCTCGATCAGCCGCGGCGCGGGATGCTCGAAGGGCACCCCGTCGTCGATGTCACGCGCGGCCTGCGCGATGCAGGCGGCGATCAGCGAGGCGAGCGCGTCAGACTCCTGCGCGGTGGCCTGCACGTCGCAGATCCGCACCTCGACGGTGCCGAAGCTGAAGTGCGGGCGCACGGACCACCAGACCTGCGTGAACTCGACGATCGACTGCGTGCGCACGAGGAACTCGATGTACTCGCGATAGGCGGCCCAACCGCCGAAGGCGTCGGGCACGCCACAACGTGGAAAGCTCTTGGTGAAGCTCTGCGTGCGCGCCGAGTGTAGGCCGCTGTCGCGCCCGTCGAGGTAGGGCGAGTTAGCGGAGATCGCCAGCAGCAACGGCAGCACGGGGCGCAGGCGGTCGCACACGCGGATCGCACGGTCGAGATCGCGTACACCGAGGTGCACGTGCAGGCTGAAGGTGTTGTTGCGCCAGGCGACGTACTTCAGGCCGTCCTCGACGCGGCGGTAGTGCTCGGTGTCGATGATCGGCTGCTCGCGATAGTCGGCCCAGGGATGGGTGGCGGTGGCACCGAGGGCAACGCCCTGCGCGTCGGCGAGCGCGAATAGGCGCTTGCGGTGCTCGCGCTGGCGTGAGAGCGCGTGCGGCACGTCGCCGCCGACGCCGGAGATGATCTCGATCTCCGAGGAGATCAGCTCGCCGGTGATGTGCTCGTAAAGCAGCGGGTCGGTCTGCGCTGCGACGTCGCGTAGCTGCTCGAAGCGGGGCAGCATGTCGAGCGTGCGTGGGTCGAGGATCGAGAACTCCTCCTCGATACCGACGGTGAAGTCGGTGGCCGTGGCAAACGTCTCGGCCGCTCGGTCTAGGTCCAGGCTGGTCATGGCGTTTGGCGTAGGGGTCCGCGTGCGTGGGCGCTCGGAGCTTCGCCCCCTGAGTGATAGCGCGCGGGGACGGGGATCGTGTGAAATCGGTCCGGTTAGGTCAAGTAGAAGTACAGCGCGTAGAGCAGATCGACGGCGGGGCTGGAGGTGTGCACGGTCACCTCGGGCGGCACCAAGAGCAGCGACTCGGAGTAGTTGAAGATGATCTTCACGCCGGCCTCGACGAGCTCGTCGGCGAGCCCCTGGGCGGCCTGCGTGGGCACGGCGAGCACGCCGACGACGATGTCCTCGTCCTCGACCATCTGGCGCAGCTCGGAGGTGTGGCGAACGACCTGGTTGCCGACGTTCGTGCCGACCTTGCGCTCGTCGACGTCGAAGATCGCGACGACGCGAAAGCCGTGGTCGGCGAAGATGTCAGAGGAGGCGATCGCCTGGCCTAGGTGGCCGGCTCCGAGCAGCGCGATGTTGTGCTGCCCGGCGGTGCGCAGGATCTTGCGGATCTGCGAGACGAGCGCCTCGACGTTGTAGCCGACGCCGCGCTTGCCGAACTTGCCAAAGCCCGACAGGTCGCGGCGAATCTGCGTGGAGTTGACGTGCGTGTAGTCGGAGAGCTCCTGCGAGGAGATCGTCTCCTTGCCCATCTTCTTGGCCTGCGTGAGCACCTGCAGGTAGCGCGACAGACGTGCCGCGACGCCGAGCGAAAGACGCTCGCTGGAGACGCCTGTGGCGTCGACTTGAAGCTCTCGCGGGCGCGTGGTCGTCTCGCCGTAGCTCATGCTCGTGACTCTAGTCGCTCGCGCAGAAGCGCCTCGTCGATGAAGTAGTCGAACAGCTCCTCACCGTCGAGCGCGATCACGGGGATACGCTCGAAGTAGGCGCGCTGCAGCGCCTCGTCTTGGTCGATGTCAAGCTCGCTCAGGCCAAAGCCAAGCTCGGCCTGCAGCGCGCGCAGCGCGGCCATCGCATCGGCACAGAGATGACAGTCGGGCCGCGAGTAGACGGTGATCTCGGGAGCCATCGCCTCAGCGCGCGTGTTCGCCGGTGGCGTAGGCGTCGAGGGCGAGGTAGTCGGGGTAGTCGAGCTGCGCGCCGTAGCGCGCTGCGCTGGCGATCATGGCGGCGTTGTCGGTACAGAGAACGCGCGCGGGCACGTGCAGCGTGGCACCGAGCTGAGCCAGGCGCTTGCGCAGGGGGCCGTTGGCGGCGACGCCACCGCCGACGGCGAGGCGATCGGTGTCAGTGCGCTCAAGCGCCCGCTCGGCACGCTCGATCAGGCTGTCGACGATCGCCGCCTGGTACGAGGCGGCGAGGTCGGCGGCGCGCGCGCGGGCCTCGTCGTCGCCGAGCTCGCGCAGCTTGTACAGCAGCGCGGTCTTCAGCCCGGCGAAGGAGAAGTCGAGCCCGTCGGCGAAGGCCTGGCGGCTCGCACCGCGCCCGCCGCGCGAGCGCTCGGCGCGAGAGCCCGGGAAGACGAAGGCCTCGGCGTCGCCATCGCGCGCGAGTCCCTCTAGGGCGGCGCCGCCGGGGTAGCCGAGCCCGAGCATGCGCGCGCCCTTGTCGAAGGCCTCGCCGGCAGCGTCGTCGAGCGTGCGCCCGAGCACGTCGAAGCCGTCATGGCCGTTGACGTGGGTGAGCAGCGTGTGCCCCCCGCTGGCGATCAGGCAGATGAAGGGCGGCTCGAACGGCGCCTCGCCGGAACCGGCGGCCGGATCGCCGCCGCCGCGCAGGAAGTTGGCGGCGACGTGACCCTGCAGGTGGTCGACAGGCGCGAACGGCAGCTCGCGCGCGGCGGCGAGTCCCTTGGCGGTGGAGAGACCGACGAGCAGAGCGCCGACGAGACCGGGGCCCTGCGTGGCGGCGATCAGCTCGAGGTGATCGAGCTCGACAGAAGCCTGTTCGAGCGCGCGCTGCACGATCGCGTTGACGATCTCGAGGTGATGGCGCGAGGCGATCTCGGGCACGACACCGCCGAAGTCCTCGTGCGCGGTCTGCGAGGAGATCACGTTGGCGCGAATGGCACCGTCGGGATCGATCACGGCGGCGCAGGTGTCGTCGCAGCTGGTCTCGAGCGCGAGGATCATGCGGGCGGGTCGCTCATTGCGGGCGGGCTCACACGGGCCCGGGATTGGGCACGTCTTCGAGCGTGCCTTGCAGCGTGGCGGGCGTTCGCCACATCACGAGGGCGTCCTCGCCGTTGTCCTGGTAGTAGCGCCGGCGGGTGCCGGCGGCACGGAAGCCCTCGCGCTCGTAGAGGTGGATGGCGACGGCGTTGGAGCGGCGCACCTCGAGCGTGAAGCGGGCGCTCTGATCGCCGACGCGTGTGTACAGCTCGGCGAGCAGGCGCGAGGCGAGCCCCATGCGCTGGCGGGGCAGGTCGACGGCGACGTTCATCACGTGCCAGACGGTGTCGTAGCGCGAGCAGATCAGGTAGCCGGCGAGCCGCTCGGAATGGGCGTCGCCATTGCCCTCGGCGGATACGCGCTCGCAGGCGGCCAGGCAGATGCCGGTCTGCTTGGAGAGCTCGAGCACGAACATGGCAAGCGACCAGGGGGTGGGAAAGACACGGCGCTCGATCGCGAGCACTTCGGGCAGATCGGGATAGGCGAGCGGGCGGATGTCGATCACGGGGGCGTCGTGGTCGGGATGAAGTTGAGATGAGGATGGCTCGCTCACGCTCGCGATACTCCCAATGCGGACGGCCGATCGCCGCGCGCAAGCTTGGCATCGGGAGAGCGGCGATAGTCGGGCAGGACCGCTGCAAGCGCGGCCTCGCCCGCTGCTTGGGAGACGACCAAGGCTCCGAGCTCGCAGATGGCGGCGCCATCGAGCAGGTGCAGCGGCGAGCGGGACTCGGCGACGGCGACGCCGCCGGCGCGCAGCTCCTCGGCGTAGAGCACGGCGCCGTCGCCGACGGCACACCAGCGCCGCCCGGCGGGAGCGCCGCCACGTTCGAGCTGCGCGACGATTCCTTCGAGCTCGGCGAGACGCAGTGCGCTGGTCAGCAGGATCTCGGCCTCGCCGACATAGCCGCCGGCGAAGGCCTCGCCGCGGCGGGCGTCGATCACGGCGATCACGGCAGCTGAGGTGGGGTCGACGCCCTGCGCATGAGCCGCCGGCGCACCGGTGTCGTGTATCGCAGGCAGGGCGAGCGCGTGCAGGCTCGACACGCCGACGAGCTCGGCCGAGAGCGACTGGGCCAGTCCGCGCGCGGTGGCGATCCCAACGCGCAGGCCAGTGAAGCGCCCGGGCCCGACGCCGACGGCGATCCGCTGCACGTCGCTCCAGCGGAGCCCGGCCTGCGCGAGCAGCTCGGCGGCGATCGAGAGCAGGCGCGTGGCGTGCCCGGGGTGCACGTCTGGCGCGGGATCGTCACGCATCTGCAGCGTGCTCCCGTCGTCCAAGCGCAGTCCGACGGCGGTGGCCTGCGTGGCGGTGTCGAAGCCGAGCACGATCATTGCTCGAGCACCTCGATCCGGCGGCGGTCGGCGCCGCGATGGGAGAGCGAGACGAGCACGCGCGCGCCGGCGAGCTCGCGCTCGGCGTCGGGCGGCCACTCGACGAAGGCGATCCGCCCCTCGCCGAGGTAGTCGGCGAGCAGGTCGGGATCCTCGTGCTCGAGCCCGGCGAGGCGATAGAGGTCGAGGTGCGACACGATCAGCCGCTCGCCGGCGCGGTAGCGGTGGCCGATGCTGAAGCTCGGGCTGGTGACGGGGTCGCTAACACCGAGTGCACGTGCGGCGCCGCGCACGAGCGTCGTCTTGCCGGCGCCGAGCTCACCGCGCACGAGCACGACGTCGCCGTCTTTCAGGTCCTCGGCCAGCTCGGCTCCGAAGGCTTCTGTCTCGGCGGGGTCGGCGGTGTCGACGATGCGCGCAGCCACGACGAGACTGTAGAGCGAAGCGCACCCGGCCCGTTAAAGCGATCGACCCGCGGGAGAAAGGGTCGCGGGCCGATCGTTACTCCTGGAGGGATGGAGACATGGCCTGTATCGGCGGTGATGCAAACCGACTTTAGGCCTAGGGCTAGAAATCTTCGCCATTTCCCAAAAATACCCTCTTTGCAGGGAAAAGCAGCTCAGAAAACGTCCAGAAAAGCGTCCAGAACGCCTGGACACCCGCCAAATCTAGGTGCGTGGCGCCTAAGCGGCCGGGCGATTCGAGGCCGCCGACGCCCGGCTCGGCCCAACTTAGAACAGGCCCAGCTGATCGGGCTCGTCGATCGGTTCGGCAGGGCCGGCCACGCCGTTGCCCGTGCCGGCACCCGTCTGCGCGGCGCTCGGCGTGGGCGTGGTCTCGGGCGCCTCGGCCTCGGCCTCGTCGATCTCAGGGATCTCCTCGAGCGAGGGCTGCTCTGGCGCACCGAGCGCAAGCAGGTCGGGCAGGCGCATGAAGTCCTCGCGCAGCGTCTCGAGCATGCGCGGCGTGTATAGCGCGGCGGCGGGATGGAAGATCGGGTACAGGCGGACGGCGCGGCGGCCGAGCGTGAGCACCTCGGGCTGGCCGTGCAGGCGCGTGATCCCGGTCGGGTCGCCGCGCAAGAGCTTGGTGGAGAAGTTGCCGAGCGTGCAGATCACGGTCGGCTGGATCAGCTCGACCTGGCGGCGCAGGTAGCCCTGGCAGTTGTCGATCTCGACGGGCAGTGGATCGCGGTTGCCGGGAGGCCGGCACTTGAGCACGTTCGCGATGAAGACGTCTTTGCGCTCGATCCCGATCTCGCCGAGTAGCGTGCCGAGTAGCTTCCCGGCGCGCCCGACGAACGGCACGCCCTGCTCGTCCTCGCTGGCGCCCGGCGCCTCCCCCACGAACATCACGTCTGCGTTGGCGTTGCCGGCGCCGAACACGACGGTCTTGCGCGTGGCGGCGAGCTCGGGACAGCGCGTGCAGGTCTTCGCCTGCGCGTAGACCTCCTTGAGCAGCTCGCGCCGCTCGGCGGCGGACAACTCGCTGGTCGCGGTGGTCATCTGCCGATGGTAATTGCTGCCTGGGAGGTGAGACGAGTCCCGGCATGTGGGCAAACCCGCAGTTTGCGCAAACCCGCGCCGGAGCCGACGTACGGGCCTGGGGCGGCCCGGCAGCCGCGCTGCGCAATGATCTGGCCGTGTCGTCGAGTCCGGAGATCGCCGTGAGAGCCCCCTTCGCGGGCGTGGTCGTCTCGCTCGCCTACCAGCCGGAGCAGCCGGTCGGGGCGGGCACGGCGCTGCTCGTGCTGGAGGCGATGAAGATGGAGCACGAGGTGCTCGCCGAGACGGGCGGAGTGGTCAGCCGCGTAGAGGTAGCCGTGGGCGACGTCGTCGAGGAGGGGCAGACGCTGCTCGTGATGAGCGCCGGTGACGAGGCGCAGGCCGTGAGCGCCACACGCACGAGCGAGCCGAGCGCCAATGGCTTCCGCGCCGACCTGGGGGCTGTGCGCGAGCGTCACGCGATCGGACTCGACGCGGCGCGTCCGGAGGCAGTGGCACGCCGGCGCGAGCACGGACGGCGCACGGCGCGCGAGAACCTCGAGGATCTGGTCGACGAGGGCAGCTACGTCGAGTACGGGCCACTGCTGTTCGCGGCGCAGGAGCAGCGCCGCTCGCGTGAGGAGCTGATCGAGCGCACACCGGCCGACGGCCTGGTGGCGGGCGTGGCCGAGATCGACGGACGCCCGTGCGTGGCGATGTCCTACGACTACACGGTGCTGGCGGGCACACAGGGCTTTCGCAACCACGCCAAGAAGGACCGCCTGTTCGAGATCGCGCAGCGGCGCAGGCTGCCGCTCGTGCTGTTCGCCGAGGGCGGCGGCGGTCGCCCGGGTGACGTCGACATGCCGATCGTCGCCGGCCTGGACTGCCGCGCGTTCGCGCTGTTCGCCGAGCTCAGCGGTCTAGTGCCGCTCGTCGGCATCGCCTCGGGCTACTGCTTCGCTGGCAACGCTGCATTGCTCGGTTGCTGCGACGTGGTGATCGCGAGCGAGGACTCGAGCATCGGCATGGGCGGCCCGGCGATGATCGAGGGCGGCGGCCTGGGCGTGTTCGAGCCAGGCGAAGTGGGACCGATCGAGGTGCAGGACGCAAACGGCGTCGTCGACCTGCGCGTGGCCGACGACGCAGCGGCGGTGGCGGCGGCAAAGCGCTACCTCTCCTACTTCCGCGGACCGACTGAGCCGGGGGCGGTGCCCGACCAGACGCTGCTACGCGGGCTGATCCCGGAGCAGCGAAAGCGCGTTTACGACGTGCGCATGGTGATCGACGGGCTGTTCGACGAGGGCTCGGTGCTCGAGCTGCGCCGCGGCTTCGGCGCGGGGATGGTCACGGCGCTGGCCAAGCTCAACGGCAGGCCGCTGGGCGTGGTGGCCAACGTGCCGACGCACCTTGGCGGCGCGATCGACGCCGACGCGGCTGACAAGGCAGCCCGCTTCGCCGGCGTGTGCGACGCCTTCGGGCTGCCGGTCCTGTTCCTCTGCGACACGCCGGGCTTCATGGTCGGGCCGGCGGCGGAGCGCACGGCGACGGTACGCCACTTCGCGCGCATGTTCCTCGGCGGCGCCAACCTGAGCGTGCCGTGCGGCACGATCGTGCTGCGCAAGGGCTACGGGCTCGGCGCGCAGGCGATGGCCGGCGGCGGCTTCAAGGCGCCGCTGTTCACGGTCGGCTGGCCGACCTCGGAGTTCGGCGGGATGGGCCTCGAGGGCGCCGTGCGCCTGGGCATGCGCCGCGAGCTCGACGCGGTCGAGGACCCGGCCGAGCGCGAGCGCCTGTTCGAGTCCTTCGTGGCGATCGCCTACGAGCGCGGCCGCGGCCTGAACATGGCCGCATACGGCGAGATCGACGATGTGATCGACCCGGCCGATTCGCGGCGCTGGATCTCGATGTTGTTCGACGAGAGCCGCCCGCAGTGGTGGCAGCGCGAAGGCAAGTCGCGGCCGTACGTTGACGCCTGGTAGCCGCTGCCCGCGCGCCGCACCCCCACCCCGCCGGGCCCGCGCGGGCGCCCAAGCTAGGCCCCCTTGCGAGCGACCGGAGCGGCTGTATCATTCGTGTCAGGCCGTCACCGGGCTCGCCCGGGCCGGACCCGAAGCGAACTGCACCAAGATCTTTTGTCGCGCCGGTATCCGAGAGGAACTGGACCGAAATCAATGATCACCGTCACCCGACCGTCCGCCTGCGCATGAGGACCGTGCGCGCCGTCGAGGAGCTGCGCTCCGCGCTCGCCCCCGCCCGCCGCGAGGGGCGCACGATCGGCCTCGTGCCGACGATGGGCGCGCTGCACGACGGCCACATCTCGCTGATCCGCCGCGCGCGGCGCGAGTGCGACGTGGTCGTCGTCTCGCTATTCGTCAATCCGGCCCAATTCGATGAGCACTCAGACCTCGAGCGCTACCCGCGCGACGAGCGCCACGACGGCGAGCTGGCCTCACAGGCGGGTGCGGACATCCTGTTCGCACCGACGGTCGATGAGATGTACCCGGCGGGGTTCGCCACGTCGGTCGAAGTACTCGGTCTGACGGAGCGCCTGGAGGGCGCCTCGCGAGGCAACGAGCACTTCCGCGGTGTCAGCACGGTCGTGACGAAGCTGCTCGGCATGACACAGCCCGATGTCGCGTACTTCGGCCAGAAGGACGCGCAGCAGCTCGTCGTGATTCGCCGCCTGGTGACCGATCTGAACCTGCCGGTGCGCGTGCAGGCCTGTCCGACCGTGCGCGAGCGCGACGGCTTGGCGATGTCGAGCCGCAATGCCCGGCTGGAGCCGGCCGAGCGCTCACGGGCAGTGGCACTCTCAGAGGCACTGCGCGCGGCCGCCCAGCGCGCGGCCGAAGGCGAGCGCTCGGCCGAGGCCTTGCTCGACGTGGCGTGCGCGGCGATGCTCGCGCGCGATGTCCAGCCGGAATACCTCGAGTTGGTCGAGCCCGAGACGCTGCAGCCGTGCGAGGAGCTCACGCGCGAGGCGCTGCTGGCAGTGGCTGCGCGGGTCGGTGACACGCGGTTGATCGACAACGCCATCCTGCGCCTAGCGCCAGCATCGAATCCTTCTGCGCAGAAGCCCGAAACCCCACAGAACACCGAAACCCCCTACGACGGACGGCTCCCGAGAAAGGCGATCGCCTGATGCAACGTGTAATGCTGAAGTCCAAGATCCACCGGGCGACGATCACCGACTGCGACCTGCACTACGTCGGCTCGATCACGATCGACCCGGACCTGCTGGAGGCAGCCAACATCCTCGAGCACGAGCAGGTCCACGTGCTCGACATCGACAACGGAGCCCGCTTCGAGACGTACACGATCGCAGGCGCCCGCGGCTCAGGCGTGATGACGATCAACGGCGCCGCCGCGCGCCTGGTGCAGCGCGGCGACACGATCATCGTCGTCTCCTATGGGACTTACAACGAGGCCGACCTCGAGCGCTACGAGCCACGCGTGGTGCACGTCGAGGCGCAGACCAACCGGATCATCACCGTCGACGACGCGGTGGCGACTCTGCTCACGCAGAGCGTCAACTGACGTCAGAGAGGAAGCATCCACGAATGTCCAGCCACCCCGACATACAAGCCCCCTCCGACCCCGGCCGGTTGCCGATGACGCTGCCGCTGCTGGCGGAGAAGAAGCGTCTGGTCGACCCGATCGTGATGGTCACGGCCTATGACTACCCGAGCGCCCGCTCGGCTGAGTTCGCCGGCGTCGACCTGGTGCTCGTCGGCGACTCGGCGGCGACGACGGTGCTCGGCTACAACGCGACGACGCCGGTCGAGCTCGACGACATGCTCGTGCTGGCGCGCGCGGTACGCCGCGGCCTGCGCACGCCGCTGATGATCGGCGACCTGCCGTTCGGCTCCTACGAGGTCTCCGACGAGCAGGCGATCACGACGGCGATGCGGATGGTCAAGGAGGCCGGCTGCGAGGCGGTCAAGCTCGAGGGCGGCGGCGAGGCCTCGGTCAAGCGTGCCCGCGCGATCGTCAATGCGGGCATCCCGGTGATGGGCCACGTCGGCCTGACGCCGCAGACCTCGACGGCACTCGGCGGCTGGAAGGCCCAGGGACGGACTGCCCACGCGGCGGCGCGAATCGGCGCCGAGGCGCAAGCCCTGCAGCAGGCCGGCTGCTTCGCGCTCGTGTTCGAGGCGATCCCGAGCGCCGTGACCGAGCAGCTGATGCCGCTGATCGAGATCCCCGTGATCGGTATCGGTGCCGGTCCGGCGACGGACGGTCAGGTGCTGGTGTTCCACGATCTGCTCGGCATCCGCGACGGTCTTGGGCCGCGCTTCGTTAAGCGCTACGCGAACATCCAGGAGGAGATGAACGCGGGCGTCTCGGCTTACGCCGAGGACGTGCGCATGCGCCGCTATCCCGGCCCGGAGCACACCTACAAGATCGATCCGGCAGAGCTGGCCGATCTTCAGCAGCGCATGGCTTGATCTCGCGAGTTTGTATATCTATATAGTTCCGTTGACCAGAATCGTTTGAGCAAATACGCTCGGGCGATGACTACTCACTCGACGTCACCTCTTTCTCCGAGCAGCCCAGCACTCGCCGGTGGGCGCGCGCTCCTCTCGCGGGCTCTCCTCATCCAGACCATCGCAGCGCTGTTGGCGCTGGGCGGGCTCTGCCTCCCGGCAACAGCAATCGCAGCGGGCAACGTCTACGCGACCAGCGAATTTGAAGAACCCGGGCTCTGGCAGTACACGGCCGGGTCGAATGGCGCGCTGAGCGCGGGTGTTCCCGCCTCAATGCCGATCGAATCGAGTGCGACCAACTTCGCCCTCGGTCCAGACGGGCGCAACCTCTACGCCGGGGGACACGGCATCTTCGACTACAAGGTTGAAGCGAGCGGCACAATTCCTGCGCAGACACCAGTCTTCACAGAACTACCGGGCTCCGAAGGAACTGACGCGATTGCGGTCAGCCCGAATGGCAAAAGCCTCTATGTGGCCTCTTGGTTCTCCATCTGGCAGTACCACGTGAGCAAAGAAGGCGGACTGACGCTGGTTGCTACCCCGACGACCGTCAGCGGCGACGGAATAGTCCTGCGACTCGCACTCGCGCCAGACGGTAAAAGCCTGTACGCAGTCACCGGAAGCGAGATCTGGCAGTACGACGTCTCCGGTACAGGCAAACTCTCGCCCAAGACGCCGGCTACGGTCCTCACCACCGAAGAGGCCGGCGCCATCGCCATCAGCCCGGACGGAAAGAACGCATACGTCGCCGGTAGCTATCCGGCAGGCCGGGCCTGGCAGTACGGCATTGAACCAAGTGGAACGCTCGCACCACTTGCCCCGGCGACGGTAGAAGGGGTCGAAGGGCCAACCGACATGGCGATCAGCCCTGACGGCTCGAGCGTATACGTCTCCGATGGAGCCAACGACATGATTTCTCAATACAGCCGTGGGGTCGGCGGAGCACTGATCCCGAAGACCCCTTCGACAGTCGCCACCGGAATCTTTCCCGACGGTATAGCCATCAGCCCCGACGGCAAGAGCCTCTATGCAGCGACAGATGGCGAATTCAAAACTCGCCAAACGCTGTGGCAGTACGTAGTGGGAGCCGGAGGCCTACTCACGGCGAACACACCCGCAACGGTCGAATCCGGCGCGATCGACCGGCGCGTCGCGGTACTTCCCGATCAGGGGCCGACGGCCGCATTCGCCAAGCGGATTGCTCCGGCCGGCTCCCTTTCGAAGTTCAACGGCTCCAGATCGAGCGACCCCGACGGCGAAGTGGTCCGCTATGACTGGAACCTGGGCGACGGCACGCTGATCGAAAATGGAGGACCGGTCGTCAAACACGTGTATACGGTCTCCGGTGAATACACGGTCACGTTGACCGTGACCGACAGCGCGGGCTGCTCAACCACGGTCATCTACACCGGCCAAGCAACACTCTGCAATGGCGGCCCGCGTGCCGAAAAGTCAAAGGTCATTACCGTCCCCTGAGACATCCCCAGGCCACGCCGGGGTCTGTCGCGACCCCGGCCACGCCTTACCCGCCACGTCCGCTGTCGCCCGTTTGAGGTACGTGTGCGCGGGTAAACCGAGCCGTGGCGCCGCCGCGTGGGCGCCTGCCACAGGCGGGAACATGTCCGTCAGGCGAGCGGCTCGCCGTAGCGCTCGGCGAAGGCGAACTCCTCGACAGGCTTTCGCGCGAGCCGCTTGGGCCACGGGTCGGCCCGGTGACCGACGCCTATGTGCGCTGCCAGCGCTAGATCATCGGGAAGCTCGAGTAGCTGCTTGACCTCAGCCTCTGCCGGCACGAGCAGCGTCGTCATCGCCGCGCCGAGATCCTCGCCGCGCAGCGCGAGCAGCAGGTTCTGCACGAACGGATAGACCGAGGCGCCGCCGACGATGCTCTGCCGCGGCAGCGCCGCATCGGTCACCGCGAGGTCGGCCAGGCGCACGCAGACGATCAGGTGCAGCGGCAGCTCGTGAAGCCGCTCGGCGTATTCGTCGGCGCCGCGCAGCATTCGCACGCGCGCCGCATCGAAGTCCTCGGGCGAGCTGAGCATGCGCGCGCCGCCGGTCACCTCCATGTAGCTGCGCCAGTGCGGCAAGTAGAGGTCGCGAATCGCCCGGCGGCGCGCCGGATTGCGCACGACGAGCACGCGCCAGCCCTGCCGGTTGCCGCCGCTCGGCGCAAAGCGGGCGCTGTCGAGCGCGCGGCGTAGCGCCTCCGGAGCAACAGGCTGATCGGTGAAGCGTCGGCTCGTCGGCGCGCAGCGCATCGCCTCGTACAGGTCCATCGGGCCAGCCTACTAGCGAGAGCCAGTGCCTCGACGGCCATCCGTGGCGTGCGCCCCTGGGCGCAACTGGCTCAGCTGTACTCGACGCGCTTGATCACGCGCGCCGGCAGCCCGGCGGCGATCGAGAACGACTCGATGTCGTGAGTCACGACGCTATTGGCACCGATCACGCACCGCTCACCGATGCTCACCCCGCTGGTCACGACGACGTTGGCGCCGAGCCAGCAGTTGTTGCCGACCCGCGTCGGACCCTTGCTCTGAAACCCTTGCCAGGTGATCGGCTTCTCGGGATCGTCGAAGCGGTGGTTGGCATCGGAGACGAAGCAGCCGTTGGCCAGCATGCAGTGCTCGCCGATCTCGACGAGCTGCTCGGAGGCGACCATCACACCCTGGTTGAGGAAGCTGCCTGCGCCGATACGCACGCGCGCCTCGCCGGGGGCCGTGATCCACACGCCCGGCTCGAACAGCACTTCCGGGCCCACCTCCAGGCGCCCCTCGCGCATCGCCTCGAGCACGTTGCCGTGCAACGGCCAGCGCGCGAACGCGCCCCGGCGCATCAGCTCCCAATGAATCCTCGCGCGGTTCCATGGCAGCGCGTTGCGCTCATACCAGCGCCACTTCTGTACCCACAGACGGGCCTGCGCCGCTAGCCCGCACTGCTGCTTACTCAAGCGGCGACCTTGGCTGCGCGCTTACGCCGGGGGGCTTTACCGTTCTCTCGCCCCGCGCCGCGCGAGACGGTCGGCGTCAGCAGCTCGGCAAGGAACTGTCCCGTGTGCGAGCCCGGCTCGGCCGCGACCTCCTCGGGCGTGCCGGCGGCGATCGCCATGCCCCCCTCCTCCCCGCCCTCCGGGCCCATGTCGATCAGCCGATCGGCCGACTTGATCACGTCGAGGTTGTGCTCGATCACGACGACGCTGTTGCCGGCATCGACGAGCCGCTGGAGCACCTCCAGCAGCCGTTGCACGTCGGCGAAGTGCAGACCGGTCGTCGGCTCGTCCAGGATGTACAGCGTGCGGCCCGTGGCGACCTTCGAGAGCTCGGTCGCGAGCTTCACGCGCTGCGCCTCACCGCCCGACAGCGTCGTCGCCGGCTGCCCGAGGCGCACGTAGCTGAGCCCGACCGCGTTGAGCGTCTCGAGCCGGCGGCGAACCTTCGGGATGTGCTCGAAAAACTGCAGCGCCTCCTCGATCGGCATGTTCAGCACGTCGGCGATGCTCTTGCCCTTGAAGCGGATTTCGAGCGTCTCGCGGTTGTAGCGCTTGCCGTTGCACTGCTCGCACGGCACGTACACGTCGGGCAGGAAGTGCATCTCGATCTTGATCTGCCCGTCGCCGCGACAGACCTCGCAGCGCCCACCCTTCACGTTGAAGCTGAAACGCCCCGGCTTGTAGCCGCGCGCACGGGCCTCCTGGGTCTTCGAGAAGAGGTCGCGGATCACATCGAACAGACCCGTGTAGGTGGCCGGGTTCGAACGTGGCGTGCGCCCGATCGGGGACTGGTCGACGGCGATGATCTTGTCGAGCTGGTCGAGCCCATGGATCGCACGGTGCGCCCCCGGCCGCTGACGCGCCCGGTGCAGGCGGTTGGCGACGGCCTTGTAGAGCACTTCGTTGACGAGCGTCGACTTGCCCGAGCCCGACACTCCGGTCACGCACGTCAGCACGCCCAGCGGCACGTGCACGTCGATCTCCCGGAGGTTGTGTTCTGAGGCGCCGAGGATCTCGATGTAGCCGCTCGGCGTGCGCCGCCGCGCGGGAACGTCGATCGTGCGCGTGCCCGCGAGGAACTGGCCGGTCAGCGAGCCCTTCACGCGCTGCACCTGCGCGGCCGTGCCCTGCGCGACGATCTCACCGCCATGCTCGCCTGCGCCCGGGCCGAGGTCGACGAGGTGGTCGGCCGAGCGCATCGTCTGCTCGTCGTGCTCGACGACGATCACCGTGTTGCCGAGGTCGCGCAGGCGCTCGAGCGTCGCGATCAACTTCGAGTTGTCGCGCTGATGCAGACCGATCGAGGGCTCATCGAGGATGTAGAGGACGCCGACCAGCGAGGAGCCGATCTGCGTGGCCAGGCGGATCCGCTGCGCCTCACCACCCGACAGCGTCGCCGCGGCGCGGTCCATCGAGAGGTAGCCGATGCCGACGTTCTCGAGGAACTGCAGGCGCTCTGAGATCTCGCGCAGGATCAGCCGCGCCACGTGGCGATCGGTCTCCGACAGCTCGACCTCCTCCAGCCACTCCAGGGCCCGGCGCGCGGAGAGCGCGCAGAAGTCCTCGATCCGCGTGCCGGCGACGAGCACCGCGCGCGACTCGGCGCGCAGCCGTGCGCCGTTGCACACCGGGCAGGCGCGCAGCGACATGAACTCCTCGATCTTCTCGCGCGTCCACTCCGAGTCGGTCTCGCGATAGCGGCGCTCGAGGTTCTTCACGATCCCCTCGAAGCGCGTCGCGTACGAGCGCCGCCGGCCGTAGCGGTTGCGGTAGGTGACCTGCAACGGCTCGCCGTTGGTGCCGCGCAGGAACAGGTCTTTGTGCTCGTCGGGCAGATCCTCCCAGGCCTCTTCCAGGTCGACGCCGTAGCGATCGGCGATCGCCTCGGTCACCTGCTCGTAGTAGTTGGAGCTGCTGTTCGCCCACGGCGCGAGCGCCCCTTCGCCGATCGACAACGAGGGGTCGGGCACGACCAGATCCGGGTCGATCTCCATCTGCGAGCCCAGACCGGTGCAGCGGTCGCACGCGCCGTGTGGCGAGTTGAACGAGAAGATCCGTGGCTCGAGCTCGACCAGCGACGGGCCGTGCTCGGGGCAGGCGAAGCGCTCGGAGAACGTAAAGATCGTGCCTGGCTCGGGTACCTCGCCCGGAACTATCTGCGCCGCTGCCGCGCGCGGGCCCTTGGCGCCCTTGGCGCCCTTGGCCTCCTCTCCCTCCGCCGGCCCGCGATCCGCCGAGTCCGAGGAGCGGCCGACGATCTCCAGCTCGACCAGCCCTTCGGCGCGAGCGACGGCCGTCTCGATCGAGTCGGCCAGCCGCTTGCGCACGTCGTGGCGCATCGCGAGACGATCGACGACGACCGAGATGTCGTGCTTATAGCGCTTGTCGAGCACGATCGACTCCTCGAGCATGCGCACGCGGTCGTCGATCTTCACGCGCGCGAAGCCTTCGTTGCGCAGTTCCTCGAGCAGCTTGCCGTACTCCCCCTTGCGCCCGCGCACGACCGGCGCGAGCACCATGAAGCGCGTGCCCTCGGCCAGCTCCATCGCCTGGTCGATGATCTGCTCCGCCGACTGCCCCACGATCGGGCGCCCGCAGATCGGGCAGTGCGGCTTGCCCACGCGCGACCACAGCAGGCGCAGGTAGTCGTAGATCTCGGTGACCGTTCCGACCGTCGAGCGCGGGTTGCGCGAGGTCGTCTTCTGATCGATCGAGATCGCCGGCGAGAGACCCTCGATCGAGTCCACATCGGGCTTGTCCATCTGGCCCAGGAACTGGCGCGCGTAGGCCGACAGCGACTCCACGTAGCGGCGCTGTCCCTCGGCGTAGATCGTGTCGAACGCGAGCGAGCTCTTGCCCGAGCCGGACAGCCCCGTGATCACGACCAGCGCGTCGCGCGGCAGCGAAAGGGAGATGTCCTTGAGGTTGTGCTCACGCGCCCCCGAGACGACGATTTGGTTGCCGGCCGGCATCAGATCATTCTATGACGTCGAACAGACGTTCGTATTGGCGGGCCTGCCACGAAATCCGTAAAATCCGGCAATAGCGCAGTGCTCTCACTGCTTTCACGTGCCCGGCCCGGCGACGCGCTAACCCTCGATCGCCGCGAAGACCTCGTCGATCAGCTTGCCGCGATCGGCCAGCGTGAAGTTCTCGGACAGATAGCGCTCGGCGTCCTCGCGCGAGTCGCCGTTTAGCGCCATGTTCAGCGCGACCAGCCGAGCACTGTCCAGATCGCTGCTGTCAACCTCGGCTGGGGGCGTGGCGGTGGTCGAGCTGCCGGCGATCCGCTGCCGCGGCGGGGGCGCCTCGGGGTCGACGTGGGCGTCGGGCTCTGCGCTCTCGGGCGGAGACAACGGCGGCGGGCTCGTCTGCGCGTGCCTGACCTCCGGCGCAGCCGCGCCGGAGGCGGGCGGCGCAGGGATCGGCGGCGTGCTCGCAGTGGGCGCAGGCGGCCCGGGAGATGGTGCCGCGGGGACGGTCGGCTGCCCTTGTGCTCCGCCGGCCACGGCGTTGGTGAGCGGGTGCCCAGCGGCCGCGTCGTACAACTCGCCCATGTTTGTCTCGACCGCCGCGAGGTCCGCGGCGAGGCGATTGGCGCCACCGCGCAGGCTCTCCACGAGCGCGCTCACCTCGCTGTCCATCGTGCCGACGCGCTCGAGCAGCGCCGCCGTCGCCTGCGAGACCGCTGCCACGTGGGCGCGCGCGCGTTCGATCGCCTCCGCGCGGGTCTGCGCCGCGTCGCGATCGGCGTCCTCGCCCATCGTGCGCGCGCTCTCGCGCGCCTGCTGCTCGATGTCCGCCGCAGCCGCCTCGGTGGCGGCGAGAATGCTCTGCACCTGGCTGCCGGCCGTCGTCGCGAGCGAAGGCTCGGAGCCGCCGTCGGCGCGCTCGCGCTGCAGCTGATCGATCTCGCTCGCCAGCGCGCGCAGGTGCGCGTCAACCGCAGCAGGCTCATAGCCGCGCCTGGAGATGGGGAAGTCGCGCCGCTCGATCGCCTGACGGTCGATGTCCACGGCGGCCATCCTAGGCGATGTCGCCGCCGGCGGCCTCGCGTGCGGCGAGCTCGCCGGGATCGTCCTCGGGCGCGACCGCGCCGTTGCCGCCCGGTCCCTCGGCAGCATGCATCTCGCGCAGGTCGCGACGCAGCTCGCGCAGCTCGTCGCGCAGCTGCGCGGCATACTCGAAGCGCAGCTCGTCGGCCGCCGCGATCATCTCCTCCTCGAGCTCCACGACCATCCGCTCGAGCTCGTGCTTGGGCATCTCGTCAACCTTGCCGCGCTTGGCCGTGCGCCGTTTGCGCCCCTTCGGCACCTTCGAGTCGCTCTGCAGGAACTCGGCGATGTCGGAGATGCCCTTGACGATCGTCGCCGCCGTGATCCCGTGCTCCTCGTTGTAGGCGAGCTGGATCTCGCGCCGGCGGTCGGTCTCGGAAATCGCCGCTTTCATCGCCCTGGTCTCCTTGTCGGCGTACATCAGCACCGTTCCGTCAACATTTCTCGCCGCCCGCCCGATTGTCTGGATCAGCGAGGTCTCACCGCGCAGGAAGCCCTCCTTGTCGGCGTCGAGGATCGCCACGAGCGAGACCTCGGGCAGGTCGAGTCCCTCGCGCAGCAGGTTCACGCCGACGAGCACGTCGTACTCACCCAGGCGTAGGTCGCGGATGATCTGGATGCGCTCGAGCGTGTCGATCTCGGAGTGCAGGTAGCGCGTCTTGAAGCCCATCTCCAGCAGGTACTGCGAGAGGTCCTCGGACATCTTCTTGGTCAGCGTCGTCACCAGCACGCGCTCGTCGCGCTCGACGCGCTTGCGCACCTCGTTCATCAAATCGTCGATCTGGTTCTTCGTCTCGCGCACCTCCACGCGCGGATCGACGATCCCCGTCGGGCGCACGATCTGCTCGACGATCCGCGTCGAGTGGGTGCGCTCGTACTCGCCCGGCGTGGCCGAGACGAACAGCAGCTGCGGCGTGATCGAGAGGTACTCCTCGAAGCGCTGCGGGCGGTTGTCCATCGCGCTCGGCAAGCGGAAGCCGTAGTCCACAAGCGTCTGCTTGCGCGAGCGGTCGCCCTCGAACATGCCGCCGATCTGCGGCACCGTCTGGTGAGACTCGTCGATGAAGCAGATGAAATCTTCCGGGAAGTAGTCGATCAGGCAGTACGGGCGCTCCCCGGGAGCACGTTTGTCGAGGATCCGCGAGTAGTTCTCGATCCCCGAGCAGAAGCCCATCTCGCGCAGCATCTCCATGTCGTACTGCGTGCGCTGGCGCAGGCGGTGGGACTCGAGCAGCTTGCCCTCGGACTCGAGCTGCTCACAGCGCTCGTTCAGCTCACGGCCGATCTCGGCGACGCCATCCTCGATCGTGCCTTCCTTGACGTTGTAGTGCGTGGCCGGCCAGATCGCGACGTGCTCGAGGTCGTCCTCGATCAGCTCGCCCGTGAGCGGGTCGAAGTGCTGCAGGCGCTCGACCTCGTCGCCGAACAGCGTCGCGCGGAAGGCCGTCTCGGCATACGCCGGGAACACCTCGAGCGTCTCGCCGCGCACGCGAAAGCTCCCGCGCGAGAGCACCTGGTCGTTGCGCGTGTACTGGATCGAGACGAGCTTGCGCAGCAATTTGTCGCGGTCGATTTCCTCGCCGCGGCGCAGGATCTGCATGTTCATCTCATACGTCTCCGGCGAGCCCAGGCCGTAGATGCACGAGACCGAGGCGACCACGATCACGTCGCGGCGCGCGAACACGGCGGCCGTGGCGGCGTGGCGCAGCCGGTCGACCTCCTGATTGATCGCCGAGTCCTTCTCGATGTACAGATCACGGCTCGGCACGTATGCCTCGGGCTGGTAGTAGTCGTAGTAGCTGACGAAGTACTCGACCGCGTTCTCGGGGAAGAACGTGCGGAACTCGTTGCACAGCTGCGCCGCGAGCGTCTTGTTGTGCGCGATCACGAGCGTCGGGCGCTGCACCGCCTCGATCACGCCCGCCATCGCCATCGTCTTGCCCGTGCCCGTCGCGCCGAGCAGCGTCTGGAAGCGTTCGCCCGCCTCGATCCCCTTGGACAGTTCGGCGATCGCCTTCGGTTGGTCAGCGGTCGGCGTGAAGACGGAGTCGAGCTTGAAGTCGGGCATCGCTTCTACCGTAGCGAGCGCTTCAAGCCCCGCGTGGTGACTACTGCAGCCCGAGCTGGCGCGGATAGGCCGAGCGGTAGTCCTGCTGCGCGCTGAGCACGCGTTCGACGTAGGCGCGCGTCTCGGGGAAGGGGATCGCCGCGACCGTCAGGTGGCCCCCGTTGGCCCGCGCTCGGGCCACCCAGCGATCGACGTTCGCCAACCCCGCGTTGTAGGCCGCCACGGCGAGCATCTCGTTGCCGTCGTAGTGGCCGAGCAGGTAGCGCAGGTAGTAGCTGCCGTAGGCCACGTTGATGCTCGGCGTCGCCAGGTCGCTCTCGGTGAAGCGGCTGCCGCCGGACAGATGCGCGATGAAGTACGCCGTTTCCGGGAGGATCTGCATCAGCCCCTCCGCGCCGGCTGAGGACTGCTGCGGCGCGAATTTCGACTCCGCATAGATCACGGCCGCGATCAATGCCGGGTCGAGGTGCTTCTCGGTCGCCTGCTTGCGGATCACCTCGGCGTTTGTCAGCGGTAGCCCGAGCTTGCTGACGGCGTGGTTGACCTCCGAGGCGACCAGCACCACGATCAGCGCCACCACGCCGAGCGCCACGAGCGCGCCGAGCGTTCGCCGGCTGGCCGCACGAGCGCGCCGGGATGCGTGGCCCCGCTTGGCGGCGCGACCCCGACGGACCTCGATCGCCGTTTGGCGACTCATCGCTTTAGCTTGTCAAGAACAGCCGACAACTCCTGCTCCAACTCTTGTGGGGTGCCGTCGTTGCGCACGACGAACGTCGCAAGCTGCGCCTTATCCTCCTGCGAGAGCTGGCGCGCCGCACGCTCGTCAACTGACACATGGCCGCGCGCGGCGGCGCGCTGGCGGCGCAGCTCCTCGTCGGAGACGACCACGATCGTCGCGTCGTAGATCGCCTGCTGGCCGGCCTCGAACAGCAGCGGCACCTCGACCACCGCCGCCCGCGGCCTTGACGCTCCGGGAGTTGGATCGCCCCGCGCCTCGCCCAGCCACGCCGCCACGCGCGCGCCGACGAGCGGCCACAAAAGGCCCTCCAGCCACGCACGATCCTCAGACGTCGCGAACGCCCGCTCGGCCACCGCCGAGCGATCGATCACGCCGCCCGGCGCGACATCTGGGCCCCAGCGCTCGAGCACCGCCTGGCGCAGTTGCTCGTCATCGGCCCACAGCTCGTGCACGACCGCGTCGCTCGAGATCGTCGCCGCCCCCAGCCGCTCGAGCGCAGCCAGCGCAGTCGACTTGCCCGCCCCCATGCCGCCGGTCAAGCCGACGAAGGGCACCACGTGCTTCACCGCCGCGTCGCCGTCCGGCGCGCGCGTCAGTCCTGCGCGGGCTCGGCCGCGGGCTCGGCGTCCGGCGCCGGCTCATCCGCGTCGGCCGGAGCTTGCGCGGCGGGCTCGTCGGGCGCGGAGGCCTGTGGCTGCTCCTCGGCCGGCTCGGCCACGGCGCTCTCGGCGCTCGCCGACGCGTCTGCGTCTGAGGCAGCCTGCGGCTCCTCGGCAGCCGGCTCGGCCTCCGCCGGCGCGTCAGCTTCCACGGCGGGTGCCTCTGCGGCCTCGACCTCGGCCACCGGTGCCTCTACAGCCTCTGCGGCCGGGGCCTCTGCAACCTCAGCGCTTGGAGCCTCTGCGGCAACCTCGGCGCTGGGCTCCTCCTCGGAGGCGTCCTCGCCGGCTGCGGGCGGCTGCGCCTGCGGCTCGCCCGGACGCGACACCGGCAGAATCTGGTCCTCGACGCGCTTGGCCGACAGCGACAGGCGCCGGCGCTCGGAGTCGATCTCCAAGATCTTCACCCTGATCTCATCGCCCGGGTGGACGATCTCGCGCGGGCTCTCGACGTGGTGCGGCGCGAGCTCGGAGATGTGCACGAGTCCCTCGACGCCGTCGAGGATCTCGACGAAGGCACCGAACGTGACGACCTTCGTGACCTTGCCCTCGAGCTCGTCGCCGACGTTGTAGGTGTCGACGATCCGCTGCCAGGGGTCCTCCTGGGTCTGCTTCAGGCCAAGTGAGATGCGCTGGCGATCGCGGTCGATGTCGAGCACCTTGACCTTGACCGTGTCGCCGATCGTGAGGATCTCGCTCGGGTGGTTGACGTGCGACCAGGAGAGCTCTGAGATGTGGATCAGGCCGTCGATCCCGTCGAGGTCGACGAACGCGCCGAAGTCGACGATGTTCGAGATCTGGCCCTCGACGACGAGGCCGGGCTGCAGGCGGTCGAGGATCTGCTGGCGGACCTCCTTGCGCTCCTCCTCGAGGACTGCGCGGCGCGAGAGCACGACGTTGTTGCGCGAGCGGTTGAGCTCGATCACCTTCGTCTCGATCTTCGTGCCCATGTACTCGTCGAGGTTCGGCACGCGGCGGATGTCCACGAGCGAGGCCGGCAGGAAGCCGCGCACGCCGAGGTCGATGATCAGGCCGCCCTTGACGACCTCGATCACGGTGCCCTCAACCGGCTCTCCCGACTCGGCCGCCGTTTCGATGCGTTTCCAGGCTTTCTCAAAGCGCGCACGCTTCTTCGACATGATCAGGCGACCGTCTTGGTCCTCCTTGGTCATGACGATCGCATCGACCTCCTCGCCGAGGTGCACCTCGTCTTTGGGGTCGACCGACTTGCGGATCGACAGCTCGTTGGCCGGGATGACGCCCTCGGACTTGTAGCCGATGTCGACGAGCACCTCGTCCTTGTCGATCCGGACGACGTGACCGGTGACTACCTCGCCCTCCTCGATCGTGCGGAAGGTCGCCTCGTAGTTGGGCACGATCGCGCCATCGATCTCCAGCAGGAGGCCGTTCGACCCCTCGACCACGCGAGCTTGAGGATTCTCCATCACCGTTTGCACCGGCGAAGCCTAGCGCAGCGACAGCGCAGTCGTCCGTATCATTGCCCCATAGATGCCTGTTCGAGCGACGACGCGGGGGGCGGCGCGCACAGCGCTGGAGCGAGACTGCGACGTCTTGGTCTGCGGCGCGAGCTTCGCCGGGCTCGCGATCGCCCGTGAGCTGGCGGGAGCAGGCGCACGCGTGCTCGTGATCGATCGTTATGAGATCGGCGAGCGCCAGACCTCGGCCTGCGCGATGCCCACACGCTGGCTGAACGCGATGGAGCTGCAGGACTCCCACCGCCAGACCTTCGACGAGCTGGTCGTACATACGCCGTTTCACACTTCGCGCTGGTCGCTGCCGTGGTCGTTCTCTACGTTCGACTACCGCGAGCTGTGCGCGCTCTTGTGGGCGCAGGCCGACGACGGCGAGCTCGAGTTCGAGACGGCAACGATCACGGGCCGAGAAGGCGACACGGTGATCACCGATCGCGGCCCGCTGCGCGCGCCGCTGGTCGTCGATGGTCTCGGCTGGCGCCGCGTGCTCTCCAACGGACCGACGATCCAGCCGCCCAATGCGCGCCTATCACGCGGCCTCGAGGTACACCCGCACGGCGACGGGCAGGAGATGGAGCTGTGGGTCGATCCGCGCTACGTGCGCGCCGGGTACTCGTGGAGCTTTCCCGCCGACGGCGAGCTGCGCGTAGGGGTCGGCTCCTTCTGGCCCTCGCACCACGTCAAGGAGCCGACGGTCACGCTCGCACACGACCTCGGCTTGCCCGCCGAGCGCTACCAGGGCAACTGGATCCCGCACAAGCTGCGCGCGGCCGTCGAGGACGGGGTCTTTTTCGTCGGCGACTCGGCCGGGCATTGTCTCCCATTGACCGCCGAGGGAATCCGCACGGCGCTGTACTTCGGCCTCGCCTGCGGGCGCGAGCTGCGCGCGGTCGTCGAGGGCCGGCGCACGCGCGAGCAGGCCCTGCAGCGCTACGGCGCCTTCTCGGCCGCGCACTCGCGCAAGTTCGCCTGGATGTTGCGCGTGCAGCAGGCCGTTGGGCAGATCACGCCGAGCCGCTCGCTGACCGCCGTCGTGCGCTGCTTCGAGAACCGTCGGCTGTGCGGCTGGGTGTTCGATCGCTACCTCGACATCGCGCCGCCCAACTTCGTCGCCGATGGGCCACGCGCACTGACGCGCTCGCGCCTGACGGCGCTCTCGGCAAACGCGCCGGCCTCGGCCTAGGCCTCCCAAGCTCCTGGGGTGATCTCCAGAAAGCACATGTCGACGCGCAGCAGATCCATCGTGCGCTCGAACAGCATGCGGCCAAGCCCGTAGCGCGCGACCAGCGCGCGCTCGGCGGCCGACTCCTCGGCCGGCGCGAGCGTCCTCGCGCGCGCCTCAAACGGCGCGCCAAGCGGCTTGCCGCGCACCGTGCACGGCGCGACGAGCAGGCGCGAGTCGTTGCGCAGCCGCTTGAGCTTGCCCGCGTCGCGCTCCGTGCGTACATACAGACGCCCGCCGCCGGGCGCCGCCCAGACGGGTGTCGGCACGGGCGTCCCGTCGCGGCGATAGGTGACCAGCAGTGCACGCTTGTGGCGCGCGATCTCATCCACTGAGCCGGTACGCGGCGCATCCACGATCTCGCGTGCACCGGAGGGCGCTGTTCGCGCTGCCATGCGCGCGCTGAACAGAGCGCCGGGCAGGCGGCGGTGGCGCACCGGACGGGCGCTTGGTCGAGCGCCGGCTGTCGACTTCGATGCGGCGTCCGTCAGCTGAGATCTCATCGTTCGGGACTCCTTTGCGCGAATCCAGGCCTTGGCGAGCGTGGCATCAGAGCTTCTCGAGCACTCCAGCGAGTCGCCGCACGCCCTCGGCGATCGCAGGCTCGGACAGGTTGGCATAGCCCATCACGAGCGCCTCCACCCCGCCCTGGGGGTCGATCCGGTGCAGGTTCAGCGGGTAGATGCCGAGCGACTGCGCGGCCGCGTCGGCGAGCAGCGCCTGCAGCTCGACCGCCCGCGGCAGGCGCACGAGCGCATGCAGCCCGGCCGAGACGCCGCTCACGTGAGCCCCGGGCAGCTCGCGCGCGACAGCATCGATCAGCGCGTCGCGGCGCGCGCGGTTGCGTCGCCGCGCCTTGCGCAGATGGCGGTCGTAGGCGGAGGTCTCGAGCAGCCGGGCGAGCACGAGTTGCTCGAGCACCGAGCAGCCGAGATCGTCGAGCGCCTTGGCCTGCACGACGGCGTCGCTCAGCGACGGCGGCACGATCAGCCAGCCGAGGCGCAGCCCGGGCGCGAGCGTCTTCGAGACGGTCCCGAGGTAGACGACGCGGTCCGGCGCGAGACCCTGCAGCGCCGCCAGCGGCGCGCGGTCGTAGCGGAACTCGGCGTCGTAGTCGTCCTCGATCACCAGACCGCCCTCGCGCGCCCAGCGCACGAGCTCGCCGCGGCGCTGCGGCGAGAGCACGACGCCTGTCGGGCACTGGTGCGCCGGCGTGCAGAGCACGACCGGCGAGCGCAGCGAGGAGACGTCGAGGCCGTGCTCGTCCACGGCCGCACCGCGCACGCGCATGCCGGCGTAGTCGAGCACGGCTCTGTGCGGAGGTAGCCCGGGGTCCTCGACGTCGATCTCCCGCACGCCGCCGTTCACGAGCGCGCGCCCGAGCAGCGCGAGCCCCTGCGTGGCGCCTGCGCAGACGACGACCGTCTCGGGATCGACGGCAACGCCGCGCACGCGGCGCAGATAGGCGCTCAGCGCGTGGCGCAGCGCCGGCGCGCCACGCGCATCCGGGTAGGCGAACGCGACGTCGGGCGCCGTGCGCAGCACCTCCCGCGTCGCGCTCAGCCAAAGCGAGCGCGGAAAGGCCGAGAGGTCGGGGGCGCCCGGGAAGAAGTCGAACTGCAGCGCGCCCGCCGGCGCCGGCGCCGGCGCCGCGTCCTGGACGCTCCCGGCGTCCGCGACGTAGGTGCCCGCGCCCCGTCGCGCGACGAGGTAGCCCTCGGCGAGCAATTGGGCATAGGCGTCGACGACGAGCCGGCGTGAGACGCCGAGATCGCCGGCCAGCGCGCGCGAGGAGGGCATCCGGCTACCGGCCGCGAGCGTGCCGTCGCGCACGAGCTCGCGCAGGCGATCCTCGAGCTGCGCCCGGCGACGCCCGCCGCGTAGGCGCACGAGCAGCTCCGGGCCATAACTGGTACCCGATTCTGTCATCAGACTGGTCACTGTTTGGGAACCACCTCTGGGCTAGAGTAGCGGCCATGTCAACCGCTGAGAGGAGTCCCAAGCCGAGCGGCCTATCGGCAGCGGGAGCTGCTCCGGCAGTGCGCGGAATGTCGGTGCTCGACGTCGGCCTGCTCGCGATCGCCGCCTACCACTTCGTGATCGCCGCGCTGATGATCTTCGCCCCGCATACGTTCTTCTCGAGCATCGGCCCGTTCGGCACGCAGAACGACCACTACCTGCGCGACACGGCGACGTTCAACCTCGCCTTCGGCGTATCGCTCTTGATCGCCTACCGGCGCCCGGCCTGGCGCACGCCGGTGCTCTTCTGCGTGACGCTGCAGTTCGCGCTGCACACGCTCAACCACCTGCTCGACATCGGCGCCGCCCACCCGCATTGGATCGGCCCCTTCGACTTCGCCTCGCTCGCGCTCACGACTGCGGCGCTGGCATGGCTCACACGCGAGTCAACTCGACCCCCGGAGGTCCAAAAATGATGAGAGTCGCCGGAACAACCGAGCACAGGACAGGGCCGTGGACACGTGCGCTGCTGTGGATCGGCCGTCGCGAAACCGCGAAGCTGACGGGCCGCAAGACGACGAACGCGATGATCGAGCCGGCACAGGCCTTCGCGCACACCCCGGGCCTGCTTGTCGGCTACGGCATGTTCGAGGGGGCCGTCGCGCGAGCACACCGCGTACCCGAGCGTCTAAAGGTGCTCGCAGAGCTGAAGGCCGCGGCGCTCACGCACTGCGAGTGGTGCATCGACATCGGCTCGCCGATCGCCTACCGCGCCGGGGTCAGCGAGGCGCAGATGTTGGCGCTCCCGCACTACCGCGAAAGCGAGGAGTTCTCCGAGCTCGAGAAGCTTGTGATCGACTATGCGGTCGGCATCAGCAGCACGCCGGTGAGCGTCTCGGACGAGCTGGTCGCGGCGCTGCGCGAGCATTTCGACGACGCCCAGCTCGTCGAGCTCACGAACGTGATCGCTGTCGAGAACATGCGCGGCCGCTTCAACCTCGCGCTCGGCATCGGCGCAGCCGGCTTCAGCGAGGGGATGGTCTGCCCCGTGCCAGAGAGCGCAGGCGAGCGGCAGCTGACGACGGCATGAGGGTGTTCCTCGCCGGCGCGACCGGCGTGATCGGACGCCGGCTGCTGCCGCTGCTGCTCGCCGAAGGTCACCAGGTGACCGGGATGACGCGCTCGTCGGAGCGTGTCGAGCAACTGCGAGCGGCCGGCGCCGAGGCCGTCGTCGCCGATGCATTCGACGCGGAGGAGCTGAGGCGGGTCGTCGCAGAGGCCCGCCCGGATGCGGTGATCCATCAGCTCACGTCGATCCCGCCGCGGATCGACCCCCGCAAGATGCAGCGCGACTTCGCGACCAACGACCGCCTGCGCAGCGAGGGCACGGCCAACCTCGTCGCGGCGGCAAAGGCGGCCGGCGTCACGCGCCTGATCGCCCAGAGCGTCGCCTTCTTCTACGCCCCCGGCCCGCCCGGCACGGTGCACCCAGAGCGCGACCCGCTGCTGCGCGAGGGACAGGCGCCGGGACCGGTCAAGCGCTCGGCCAAGGCGCTCGTCTCGCTCGAGCGCACCGTGCTCGACGCCGGCGGCACCGTGCTGCGCTACGGCTACTTCTACGGCCCCGGCAGCGCGATTTCGCGCGAGGGCTCGACCGGACGCGAAGTCGCGCGCGGACGCCTGCCGATCGTCGGCTCCGGCGCCGGCGTGTGGTCGTTCATCCACGTCGACGACGCCGCGGCCGCGACTGTCGCTGCGCTTGGCGCGGACAAGTCAGGCGTGTTTAACGTCGTCGACGACGAACCTGCGCGCGTGGCCGAGTGGATCCCGGCGCTTGCACGCGCGCTCGGCGCGAGCAAGCCGCGCAAAGTCCCGGCGCTGCTGGCGCGGGTGCTCGCCGGCAGCTATGGCGTCGCGCTGATGACCGAAGCACAAGGCGCCTCGGGCGCACTGGCCAAGCGCGAGCTCGGCTGGCGCCCGCGCTATGCGAGCTGGCGCGAAGGGTTCGAGACGGCGCTTGGGTAATTACTTGCGCACGACGAGCGCGACCCCGGCGATCAGCAGCACGACGCCGAGGATCCGCCCCAAGTCGACGCCGTGCTTGGCGACGCCGAGCAGCCCGAGGCGGTCGATCACCAGCGAGATGACGAGCTGGCCGGCGATCACGGCGGCCGTCAGGCCGGTCGCGCCGAGCGTGCGCACGGCGATCAGCGCGACGCTTACGTAGACGGCGCCGAGCAGGCCGCCGACGAGCCCCCACCACGGCACGCGCCCGATCTGGCCGATGCCGCCGACGCCGCCGCGCGCGACAAGCAGGATCAGCACGAGCGCGACCGTGCCGACCAGGAACGAGAAGGTCGCGGCCTCGAACGAGCCGATGCTCTTGCCCAGGCGCGAGTTGACGGGGGCCTGCATGCCAACGAGCCCGCCGGCGCCGGCCGCGAGCAGCACCGCGAGGAAGCGGCTCACCGCTCGCTCCGTGCGCTCACTTGGCCTCCAGCCAATTGCGCCCGACGCCGGCATCTACGGCGAGCGGCGGGTCGTGCTCCCACACGCCGCACATCTCGCGCTCGATCAGTGCCTTCGCGTCGTCTGCCTCCTCGGGCGGGCCTTCGAACAGCAGCTCGTCGTGGATCGTCAACAGCAGCCGCGTGCTCAGCTCGGACTCAGCGAGCGCCGCGTGCGTGCGCACCATCGCGAGCTTGATGATGTCGGCCGCGGTGCCCTGGATCACGGTGTTGACGGCGAGCCGCTCGCCGAGCATTCGCACCTGGTAGTTGCGCGCCTGCAGCTCGGGGATTTGCCGCCGCCGGCCCCACAGCGTCGTCACGTACGTCTGCTCCTTGGCGCGCTCGATCGTCTCGGCCATGAACGCAGCGACGCGCGGGAAGCGCTCGAGGTAGGTGTCGATGAACTCCTTGGCCTCCTCGCGCGGGATGTTCAGACGATCGGCGAGGCCGAAGTCCGAGAGCCCGTAGACGATCCCGTAGTTGATCATCTTCGCCTTCGAGCGCATGCCGGGGTCGATCTGCTCGGGGCTGACCTGAAAGACTTGCGAGGCCGTCGCCGTGTGCACGTCTTCTTCGCGCACGAAGATCTCCTTCAGTACGGGCTCATCGGCCGCGTAGGCAAGCACGCGCAGCTCGATCTGCGAGTAGTCGGCCGAGATCAGCAGCTTGCCCTCCTCGGCCTCGAAGCAGCCGCGGATCTCGCGCCCAAGCGGCGTGCGGATCGGCACGTTCTGCATGTTCGGGTTGGTGCTCGCCAGCCGCCCCGTCTGCGCGCCGGCCTGCAGGAAGGTCGTGTGGATCCGCGAGCGCTCGTCGACCTCGCCCGGCAGGACATCGAGATACGTCTTCGCCAGCGTCGAGAGCTCGCGCCAGCGCTCGATCTTGGGGATGATCTCGTGCTCGGCGCGGATCGCCTGCAGCACGCGCGCGTCGGTCGAATAGCCCGTCTTGCCGCGTCGCTTGCGCGAGAGCCCGAGCTTCTCGAACAGGATCTGCCCGAGCTGCTGAGGCGAGCCGATCGTGAACTCCTCTTCGGCGAGCAGGAAGATGTCCTCTTCGAGTGAGATCAGCTCCTCGCGCACGCGGCCGGTGATCTCGGCGAGGCGCTCGAGGTTCAGCCGCACGCCGAGCAACTCCATCTCACGCAGCACGGCCACGAGCGGCAGCTCGATGTCGCGCATCACGCCGTCGAGGCCGCGCTCTGAGATCTGCGCCCGCTGCCAAGCGGCGAGCGCACGCAGCATCACGGAATCGGCAGCTAGCGGGTCCTCGAGATCGCTCGCCAGGCCACGCTCTTCGCACAGCTCCCCGAACGGGAAGCGCCGCCGTGCAGGCTCGAGCAGGAACGCGCCGAGCAGCGTGTCGTGCGCGAGGCCCGGCGGTACGAGCCGCAGCGCCTTGGCGTCGTGCGCGACGACGGCGCGCTCGCCGGCGGCCTGAACCACCTGCTCCGGCCGTTCGCAGTCGCCGACGAGCACCTCGGCGCCCTTGCCGTCGGCCACGGCGGCCGCGAAACGCCACGGCGGCCCTTCCGCGAACAGCTCGCCCTCGGGCGTCTCGGTCTCGCGCACGACGAGCATCAGCTCGTCACCCCCGCGACCGAGCTTGGCGATCTCGGCGGGCTTGGCGCTGCGCACGCGCCCGCTCAGCTTGACCTCGGCCGCGGGCACGGGCGCGGCGACGTCGGGGTCGCCGAGCGCCTCCTCCAGACGCCGCAGCGGGTCGCGCAGCTCATACTCGCGGAACACCTCGCGCACGCGCGAGCGATCGGGCTCGCGCACGGACTCGGCGGCGATGTCGAAGTCGACGGCCACGTCGCGCTGCACGGTCGCGAGCTGCTTTGAGATGCGTGCGTCCTCGGCATGCGCGATCAAGTTCTCTTTGCGCTTGGCGCCTTTGATCTCGTCTATGTGCGACAGCACATCCTCCAAAGATCCATAGCTCTGGATCAGGTCGCTGGCCGTCTTATCGCCGATCCCGGGGACGCCGGGGATGTTGTCCGAGGTGTCCCCCTTCAGGCCGTAGAAGTCGGGGATCGACTCGGGCGGGATGCCGTAGCGGTCGATCACGGCCTGGCGGTCGTAGATCTTCGTGTCGGTGATCCCGCGCGCTGTCGCCATCACCTTGACGAGCCCCTGCTCGTCGATCAGCTGGAACACGTCGCGGTCGCCGGTCACGATCATCACCGGCACCGGCGGGTCGGCGGCCAGTGCGCGCTCGGCGAGCGAGGCGATCACGTCGTCGGCCTCGTAGCCGTCGATCTTCACGTTCGAGTAGCCGAAGGCCTCCACCAGCGGTTCCATCGCGGGCCACTGCTGCTTGAGCAGGTCAGGGCGCGAGCGCCGCTGGGCCTTGTACTCGGCGAACATCTCCGTGCGCCCGGAGGTACCAGCGTCCCAGGCGACGACGGTCGGCTGCACGCCGTACTCGGTGACGATCTTTACGAGCATCGAGGCGAAGCCGAAGATTGCGTTGGTCGGCACGCCCGTCGAGGTGGCGATCGACTCGGGCAGGGCGAAGAAGGCGCGGTAGACGAGACTGGGCCCGTCGATCAAGAACAGGCGTCGCTCGCCATCGCCCACGCCCATGGCGGGCGTCTTCGCGCTCGTGCTGGTAGCGGCCATCGTCGGTCACTCTACGAGGACAGGCCGAGCGCCGTTTGGCCGCTTCGCTCAAGACCACGAGGCTCGGCGCTCCGCCGCGTGCCGCACGTTGGCCCTAACATGCCGTGCCGCCCAAATCGATCAGGAGAAGCCTTCAGTGAGCGCCACGACCAGCGCGCAGTACCGCCTGACCATCCGCGTCCGGATCGAGGACGCCCAGGGAACGCTCGGTCTGCTGACAGGCGCGATCGGCGAGGCCGGCGGGACCGTCGGCGCCGTCGACCTGGTCGAGATGGACGGCCCGCACAGCCTGCGCGACATCGTCGTCGACGCCTCTAGCCAGGATCACTGGGAGCAAATCCTGCAGGCGATGCGCGCGCTGCAGGGCGTCGAGGTGATCGACACGACCGACCGCACGTTCCTGCTGCACGTGGGCGGCAAGATCGAACAGCACAACAAGAACCCGCTGAAGACGCGCGACGACCTCTCGATGGCCTATACGCCGGGCGTGGCGCGCGTCTGCGAGGCGATCGCCGAAGACGAAGACAAGGCCTTTCAGTACACGATCAAGCGCAATACGGTGGCCGTCGTCTCCGATGGCACGGCAGTGCTCGGGCTCGGCGACATCGGCCCGCGCGCGGCGATGCCCGTGATGGAGGGCAAGTGCTGCCTGTTCAAGGAGTTCGCGGGCGTCGACGCGTTCCCGATCTGCCTGGAGACGACCGACCCCGAGGAGATCATCCGCACGGTCAAGTTGATCGCGCCGGCCTTCGGCGGGATCAACCTCGAGGACATCTCGGCGCCGCGCTGCTTTGAGATCGAGGATCGCCTCAAGGCGGAGCTCGACATCCCGGTCTTCCACGACGACCAGCACGGCACGGCGGTCGTCGTGATGGCGGCGCTGCTGAACGCGGTGAAGCTGACGGGCAAGCGCATCGAGGAGCTCAACGTGCTGATCATCGGGCTCGGCGCGGCCGGCATCGCGGTTACGCGGATCCTCCACGCGGGCGGGGTGCGAAACATCGTCGGCGCCGACTCCAAGGGTGCACTGCACGTGCAGCGCGAGGACTACCTCAACGGCCACATGAGCCCGATCAAGCAGTGGTTCGCCGAGCAGACCAACCCGGACTGCCGCGCGGGCTCACCGGCCGAGGTGATCGACGGCGAGGACCTCTTGATCGGACTCTCCGGCGCGCGCGCGATGCCGCCTGAGGCGCTCGCGCGGATGAACAGCGACGCGATGGTCTTCGCGATGGCCAACCCGAACCCCGAGGTGAGCCCGGAGGAGGCTGCCAAGTACGCGCGGATCGTAGCGACCGGCCGCTCGGACTACCCCAACCAGATCAACAACGTGCTGTGCTTCCCGGGTGTGTTCCGCGGCGCGCTCGACGTACGCGCGCCGACGATCACCGAGGAGATGAAGATGGCGGCGGCGCACGCGATCGCCGACACGGTCGACGAGTCGGAACTGCGCGAGGACTACATCATCCCGTCGGTCTTCAACCGCGACGTGGCGCCGGCGGTGGCGAAGGCCGTCGCGGACGAGGCGCGTGCGACGGGCGCGGCGCGCGCGGGGCACGAGGTCGGCTTCGCGCAGGGCGACACGCTAACGCCGAGCTCGGCGATACCACAGTGACTCCGCTGCGCGTGGCGCTCACGGGAGCGACCGGCCTGATCGGTCCACCGCTGGTCGCGGCACTGCAGGATGCTGGTGCACAGGTGAGCGTGCTCTCGCGCGACCCCGCGCGCGCACGCGAGCGTCTGCAGCGCGAGGGGCGGGCGCCGGTCGAGGCCTACGCGTGGGACCTGATGGCCGAGCCAGCGCCTGTGGAGGCGCTCGAGGATCGCGACGCCGTCGTCCACCTGGCCGGCGAGAACATCGCCCAGCGCTGGAGCGCGCAGGCCAAGCAGAAGATCCGCGAGAGCCGCGTGACGGGCACGCGCAATCTGCTCTCGGGCATGCGCCAGGCAGCGCGAGCCCCGCGCGCACTGATCAGCTCCTCGGGCGTTGGCTACTACGGCGCCCACGGCGAAGAGCCGCTCGACGAGGAGGCGCCGGCGGGGCGCGACTTCCTCGCGCAGGTGTGCGTGGAGTGGGAGGCCGAGGCGCAGAAGGCAGAGGCGCTCGGCACGCGCGTCGTGTGCGTGCGCACGGGCGTCGTGCTGCACAAGGACGGCGGGGCGCTCGAGAAGATGCTGCCGCCGTTCCGCCTCGGCGTGGGCGGCCCGGTCGCGGGCGGGCGCCAGTACATCTCCTGGATCCACCGCGAAGACCTCGTCGGGATGATCGCTACGGCCGTCAGCGACGAGCGCTGGAGCGGCGCGGTCAACGCGACGGCGCCGGCGCCGGTCAGCAACCGCGACTTCTCGCGCGCGCTGGGACGCGCGCTGAAGCGCCCGGCGCTGTTGCCGGTCCCGGCGGTGGCCCTGCAGCTGCTCTACGGCGAGATGGCCGAGATCGTCACCGAGGGAGCGCGCGTGGTGCCGGCGAAGGCGCTCGTGCTCGGCTACGAGTTCGCCTACGCCGAGCTCGACGAGGCGCTCAGCTCGGCACTGGCACGCGACTAGCGCCGCTGCCGGCGCCGTTCAGCCGCTCACCGGCGCCGGCCCGGTTCTCGGTCTCGACGATCACCCGGCACGGGCGCTTGCCGAGCAGATAGGCGGCGGTCGGCCCGATGCCCTGCTCGCCGGCCGGCGCGTGGATCGTCGACCAGTAGATCACGTCGGCGCCGATCCGCTGCGCTTCCTCGACGAGCGTCGCGCCGGGGTGGCGCGTGCGGACGAGGCCCGTGTGGATCTTGATGCCGGCGCGGCGCGCCTGGATCCGCGCGCTCTCGAGCACCGAGCGCCCGTGTGCCTCCTCGTGCTCGAGCCCCGAGTCGAGCGAGAGCTGATTGGGCACGGGTAATACGAATACGGCGTAAACGACGCCTTCCTCGCCGATCAGCTTGGCGGCGTTGCGCAGCGCGCTCGCCGAGACGTCGGCGCCGAAGATCGGCACGAGCGCGGTGCGGTAGTCGAGCGCCTCAAAGTCTGGCGGTCGCTGGGGTCGCTCGAGCTTGTAGGAGGTGCGCGCATCGAGGCCTTGGCGCTTGCGGTAGACGAGGTAGCCGACGAGGCCGACGAGCATCCACGGAATGCCGATCGTGCGTGCCTCGGGATGCAGCGCGACGACGGCGCACCAGGCGGCGAACGTGCCGATCGCGCCAAGCACAGCGGTCAGCGGGATCGTCGAGCCGCGGATGCGCACGTTCCACGGCATCCGGTAGGGGCGCTCCTGGTCGGGCTTCTTTACGCGCAGCGCGATCACGGCGACGTGCGCGGTCGTGAACGAGAGCATCGCGCCGAACGAGTAGAGGTTGCCGAGCAGGCTGGTTTCGCCGGGCAGGATCAGCACGCCGGCGAGCACCGAGAAGAACACGATCGTGAACCACGGCGTGCGAAAGCTCGGGTGCAGGCGCGAGAAGATGCGCGGCAGCTGGCGGTGTTCGGACAGCGACCAGGACAGGCGCGAGATGCCGATCAGCCCGGCGTTGGTCGCGATCAACAGGATCGTCGCGGCGAGCACGCCGACGTAGTCGCGCGCGATCGTCAGGAGCGTTCCGTGCAGCCCGAGGCGCGAGACGATGCCGAGCACGGGATCGTTCTCATACGTCGTGCCGAGCGCCGTCGAGAAGTGCCCGGCATGCTCGACGACGGGCAGCGCCGAGAGCGCGACGACGGAGATGCCGGCATAGACGCCGAGCACGGCGAGCAGCACGAGGTTGACGGCCTTGGGGATGTCGTGGCCGGGGTCCTTGGCCTCCTCGGCCATGTTCGAGACGGTCTCGATCCCGGTGTAGGCGACCATCGCGACCGACAGCGCGAAGATCACCTGAGTCCAGCTCGGCGCCGTGCCGAGGTGCACCTGATCGACGAGCAACGCGGGGTTGAGCACGAGCACGACGCCGAGGCAGACGAGCAGCACCTGCGTGCAGAGGTCGGCGACGGCGAGGAGGAGGTTGAGCTTGGCCGACTCGCCGAGCCCGCGGATGTTCAGCGCGGCGAGCAGCGCGATCGTGACGAGGCCGCCGATGATGTCGCCCGGGTTGTGCGTCAGCGCGGGGAAGAAGGCGCCGAGGTAGTGCGGCACGAAGAACGCCGAGATCGCGATCGTGATGATGTAGTCGAGCGTCAGCGCCCAGCCGGCGAAGAACGAGACGAACTCGTTGAAGGCGTGGCGGGCGAACGAGGAGGAGCCGCCCGCTTCGGGATACATCGAGGCTCCCTCGGCATAGGTCTTGGCGGTCAAGACGAACAGCCCGCCGGCGAACAGGAAGACGAGCGGCGTCAGCCCGAGCGCATGCGCGGCGACGAGGCCGAGGGCGTAGTAGATCGAGGAGCCGACGTTGCCGTAGGCGGTGGCGAACAGACCGGGAACGCCGACGGAGCGGCGCAGACCGTGCTCTGTAAGGCGTGCCATCCCAAGCAAACGCTAGGCACACCGACATCACGCGCGCATAACGATCGCCGCACGGCGCATAACGATTTTGTGACGATTTATGAGAGATGGCCGCGGGACTGGCCGCGACCGGTCGAGCATCGTGGCCGAGCGTCAGGCGACCGATCAGGCGCCGTCAGGCGGGCACCGGCTCGCGCGCGCGCTCGGGCGGGTTCTCGGTCTCGATGATCACGCGGCAGGGGCGCTTGCCGAGCAGATAGGCCGCCGTCGGGCCGATCCGCTGATCGGAGGAGGAGGCGTGGATCGTTGACCAGTAGATCACGTCGGCGTTGACTCGTTCGGCCTCCTGCACGAGCGTTGCACCGGGGCTGCGCGTGCGGATCAGCGCCGTATGGATCTTGATCCCGGCGCGCCGCGCCTGGATGCGCGCGCTCTCAAGCACCGAGCGCCCGTGCGCTTCCTCCTCCTCGAGGCCCGCGTCGAGCGAAAGCTGGCTGGGCACGGGCAGCACGTAGATCGCGTAGACGACGCCTTCTTCGCCGATCAGCTTGGCGGCGTGGCCGAGCACGCTGGCGCCGATGTCCTTGCCGAAGATCGGCACGAGCGCGGTGCGATAGTCGAACTCGGCGAAGTCCGGTGGCCGCTCGGGGCGCGGCGCCTTGACTGTCGTGCGCAGGTCGAGCCCCTGCTGTTTGCGGAAGCTGATGTACAGCAGCATCCCGAAGGCCAGCCAGAACACGCCGGCGGCGGCGACGGCGAGGTGCAGCGCGGTGACGACGACGAACGCGAGCCCGGTGCCGAGGATCCCGAGCAGCGCGAACACGGGCAGCGGGCGCCCGGCGACGTGGATCGTGCCGGGCCCGCGATACGGCCGTGGCCGGTCGGGCTCCTTGATCCGCAAGCGGATCACCGAGAGGTGGGCGATCGTGAACGAGAGCATCGCGCCGAACGCGTACATGTTGCCGAGGAATTCGGCCTGGCCGGGGATGATCGTCAGGCAGGCGACGCCGCCGAACAGCAGGATCCCGATCCAGGGCGTCGAGAAGCGCGGATGCAGGCGGCTGAGGCGGTCAGGCACCTGGCGATGCAGGCCCATCGAATAGACTAGACGCGACGCCCCGATGATGCCCGCGTTGGCGGCGATGAACAGGATCGTCGCGGCAAGCAGGCCAACGTAGATCTCGCCGGCGCCCTGCAGCGCGCCGAGGTGCAGGTGCTTGACGATCCCCAGCACGGGATCGCCGGCGAAGCCGCCGTTGGCCTCGCTCGTGCCGAGCAGCGTCGTGTACTTGCCGTCGGCGCCTTTGTGCACGGGCAGCGCGGAAAGGGCAACCATCGGCAGCGCGGCGTAGATCGCGAACACGGCGAGCACGACGAACTTGATCGCGCGCGGGACCGTCTTCGTCTCATCGCGCGCCTCCTCGGCCATGTTCGAGATCGTCTCGATCCCCGTATAGGCGATCATCCCGATCGGGATCGCGATCAGGAAGTCTTTCCAGCTCGGTGCAACCCCCAGGTGCACGTTGTGGATCAGCACGTCCGGCGAGAGCACGAGCACGACGCCGACGATTACGAGCAAGAGCTGTGTAGCCAGATCCGTTATCGCGAGCACGATGTTCAGCCCGGCCGCCTCTTTGACGCCGACGACGTTGACGAGCGAGAGCACGGCGACGACGACGATCCCGAAGATGATGTCGCCGGGTCCGTGTTCGAGCGCAGGCCAGAACAGGCCGCCGATGTAGTGCGGCACGAAGAACGCGGAGATCGCGATCGTGATCGTGTAGTTGAGCATCTGTGCCCACGCCGCGAAGAACGACCACAGCTCGTTGAAGGCGTGGCGCGCGAAAGAGGAGGAGCCGCCGGCCTCGGGGTACATCGCGGTCGCCTCGGCATACGTCGCGGCGGTCAGGTAGAAGATCACGCCGGTGATCAGGAAGACGATCGGCGTCAGCCCGAGCGCGTAGGAGGCGACGAGCCCGAGCGCGTAGTAGATCGAGGAGCCGACGTTGCCGTAGGCGGTCGAGAACAGCGCGCTCGTGCCGAGCACGCGACGCAGGCCGTGTTGGGAGAGACGCGCCATCAGCGCAGCGTATAGAGGGTGTCCACCGCACACGGCAACCGGCGCGGCCCGTCCGGCCGGGCTGTCGCGACGAGGCATTCGACAGTCCGGAATCGATGCAAAATCCCATGCACCGCAGCCGGCAGAGCAGGAAGCCGCCCTATGATCCCGACGGTCCGGGGGCGAGCATCCCCCCGGCATGCCCACTATGGATACCTCGCGCCGCGGAAACTACGACTCTGGAGAGGACTTCGTCCTCGAATACGGAGAGCTGCGCTTCACCTTCAACGAGGCCGACTTCTCCGAGCGCTGCGAGCAGGCGGCGATCAAGGTCGGCTTTGTCGGCGGGCGCCTCGGCGAGGAGGAGCTCGAAGACCTCGTCAACCTCGCCGTCAACGGCGAGATCTCAGACCCGGCTTCGGCGCTCGGCCAGCACGTCAACGACTGCTGGCCTGAGCTCGTCGGCCCAGCCGAGCGCTCGCTCGTGCACTGGCTGCGCCGCCTTGTCTTTCGTGGCGCCTGGCTCGACCAGCGCGTCAACGAGGGCGAGCTGAGCGTGGCCTTCGACGAAGAGACCGGCAGCTTCGCCTACGTGCAGCCGACCGACCCCCTGACGGAGGCCGGTGGCGAACCGATCGAACTCGCGCCCGAGCCCTCGTGGGGCCGCGTGGCGTACCGTCGCTAGCTGACGTCCATCGCTTCGGCGCGGGCCTTCAATATCGCGGTTGCGCCGTCCTCGCCGACGAGCAGCTCGGGGCGCAGCGTGCCGCTGGTGGCGAGGTCGAGGATCGGCTGGCGGCCGGTCGAGGTCAGCGCGACGTCGAGCGCGATCACCGTGCTCTCGCCGCCGAACGGCTTTGCGGCGGTGGCGATCACCGTCAGCGAGCCGCTCTCGCGCAGGTTGCGCGCCGCCGCGAGCGCCTTGCGCGCCGCGTGCGGGTGCAGCGCGTCGAGCGAGTCGATCAGCACGATCGCGTTTCCGCCGCGCGCTGCGACGCGCTTGGCCGCGTCGATCGCGCGCTCGACCGCCTGCCCTTGCGAGTCGGACGAGGCGGCGAAGCTGAGTGCGGCAACCGGTGTGTGCTTCTCATCCTGCTGCCAGCGGCCGACCTCCTCCGGTCGCGCGTCGGCGAGCACGACCGACGCCTCGACGTCCTCGCGCGCCGAGATCGCGTAGAGCAGCGCGCGTAGCGTCTCACTCTTGCCGGCGCGCGCGGCGCCGACGATCACCACGCGCGAGCCGCGTCCGAACGGCGTCAGCCACTCGATCGCTTGCAGCGTCGGGTCGCTCGCCTCTAGGGCGAAGCGCTCGCCGGGGTAGTCCACGGGCAGATCGTCGTAGCGGGTGCCTGCCGAGACCGCGTCCGCCGAATCTCCGTTGATCGTGTCGATGCGCACGAGCGACGGGTAGCGCTCGGAGCGGCGCGGCGTGCGCACCGGGCCGGCCACACGGTCGCCTGAGACGAGCTCGCAGCGGCGCACCTGGGCGGCCGAGATGTAGATGTCGCCGTCGGATGGCTCAGGAGGATCGATGCGCAGGAAGGCCGAGCCGTTGCCGAGTACCTCGACGACGCCCTCGGCGAGCTCGCCGCCCTCGCGCTCATCGGATTCCTCCGACTCGGAGTCCTTCGCGCCCGCGTCCTTCGCGGGCTCTCTCCTGCTCGTGCTGCGTCCGGCGCCGCCGCGCCTGGAGCGCGGGCGGCGCTCGCGCGGCTCCTCCTTCTGCTCCTCGGCGTCCTCGCTGTCGGCGTCGGCGGCGGCGTCGACATCGGCGGCGGCGTCTGCGTCCGAGCCCCCTCGCGAGCGGCGCGAGCGCCCGCCGCGCCGACTGCGGCCGGACGAGCGCGTCGAGGGCTTCTCCTCGGCCTCCTCGTCAGGTTGTGCGTCCTCGGCGTCTGCGGCAGGCTTCTCACCGAGGATCCTGTCGATCAGGTCCGCCTTGCGCAGGCGCCTGAAGCCGTCGAGCCCCAGCTGGTCTGCGATCGCGTGCAGGTCGGCCAGAGGACTTGCCTCGAGCTCGGAGCGGTCGAGCACTGATGCCATGTGATCTTCTCCTTCTAGTTTGGATGGGTGGTTGGCGTCCCCCCGCGTTGGACAGCGGCGGGCACCCGTTGCTCTAGTGAGCCTAGCGGCTGCTGCGGCCGCCAGGCCGGTCGTGACGCAATTCCTCGGCGAGCGCGAGATCCCTGCCGGGCGCCGTCTCGCCGGCCAGCGCGGCGCGCACGGTGAGGAAATCGGACGCCGCGGCCACGTCGTGCACGCGGAAGATGTGCGCCCCCGCGTCGGCGCCATGCGCGAGCGCCGCGAGCGTGCCCGCCAGCCGCTCGCGCGGCGCGCGGCCGGTGAGCGCGCCGATGAAGTCCTTGCGCGAGATCGCCATCAGCAGCGGTCGTTCGAGCTCATGCAGGCGCTCGACTTCGCTCAGCAGCCGGATCGTCTGCACGGGTGTCTTGGCGAAGTCCGGGCCAGGGTCGACGATCAGCTGCTCCGCCGCCACGCTCGCGTCGCTCGCCAGCGCGATGCGCTCACGCAGGAAGGCCAGCACCTCCTCGGTCACGTCGCCGTACAGATCCGGGTCCTGCAGCCGTTCGCGCGGCGCCGCGCGCGTGTGCATCAGTACGAGCGCCGCGCCGCTCTGCGCGCAGACCGCCGCCAGCTCCGGATCGCGCAGGCCGCTGACGTCGTTGACGATGCTCGCGCCCGCCGCGATCGCCGCGCGTGCGACGGCCGGCTTGTACGTGTTGACCGAGACGAGCGCCCCGAGCCCGCCCGCCAAGCGCTCGATCAGCGGCACGACGAGCGCGGCCTCCTGCTCGGGCGCGACCGGCAGACGATTCGTCGTGGCCGACTCGCCGCCGACGTCGAGCATGTCAGCGCCGTCCTGCAGCAACTGCTCGGCGAGCCGGACCCGATCGTCGAGCGTCGGATGCCGCCCGCCGTCGCTAAAGGAGTCCGGCGAGGCGTTGACGATCCCCATCAACAACGGCCGCTCGCCCAGCTCGAGCACGTGCGCGCCCGCGCGCAGCCGCCTGCTCGGCGCCGGCCGGCGCGCCTCCGCGCTCACGAGCCGAGCAGACCCTCGGCGCGGGCCTCCTCGCGGAAGCGCTCGATCTCGGCGCTCGTGCGCTGCCGATCCCAGCCGAGCTCGCCCGCGAGCACGTCGGCGACGCGCGCCACCGGCCCGTCCTCGCCCGCCAGCTCGCGTGCCGCCAGCAGCCCCAGGCGGGTGCGCCGCAGGAGCACATCGGCGACCCCGCGCGCCTGCTCCTGGCGCGCCGCGAGCACCGCCTCGGCGAGCAGGTCGGGTAGCCCCTCGACGACCGGCTGGGCGAGCTCCCCGCGCTCTGCCGCCAGCGCCAGCACCTGGTGCGCCGCGTAGCCGTAGCGCGCCGCGAGCGCCGCGTAGGAGTGCTCGGGCACACCCTCCACGCGCGGCAGCTCTTGCGCGTCGATCGCTTGCCCGAGCGGAATTTCCTGCGTGCGGCACGGCGCGTCGCTCGCGTCGCGCAGCGCCAGGCGGTCGACCGTCATCTTCGCCATCCGCCGCCACGTCGTCAGCTTGCCGCCCGTGATCGTGATCATCCCCGAGGAGGTCTCATACAGCTCGGCCTTGCGCGAGATGTCGACCGACTTCTTCGGATCGCCCGTCGAGATCAGCGGACGCACGCCCGCGAACGCTCCCGTCAGATCCCCCGCCCCCAGCTCGGCGCCGAAGAACGTGTTGATCGCATCCAGCAGGTAGGCGACGTCGTCGTCTGAGGGCTTGACGTGCTCGAGCGAGCCCTCGTAGTCGTTGTCGGTCGTGCCCACCAACGTGTGCCCGAGCCAGGGCAGCGCGAAGATCGAGCGCCCCGAACCGGCCGGCACGATCGCGCCGCCGATCAACGGCAGGTCCTCGTGGCGCAGCGTGATGTGCGTGCCGCGGCTCGGGCGGATGCGCGGCAGCTCGGCCTCGTCGTGCAGCTCCTGCGGGCGCAGCTCATCCGCCCATACGCCCGTCGCGTTGATCACGTTGCTCGCGCGCACGTCAAAGGCCTCGCCGCTCTCGCCGTCGAGCGCGCGCACGCCACGCGCACGCCCGTCCTGCTCGAGCAGCCCCGTCACCTCGACGCGGTTCGCGCAGACCGCACCGAAGCGCTCGGCCTCGCCGAGCACCGTCAGCACGAGCCGCACGTCGTCGGTCTGGCAGTCGTAGAACAGGTAGCCGCTCGTCGGCTCGCGCGTGGCCAGCGCCGGCAGCAGCTCGAGCACTTCCTCGCCGGAGATCATCCGGTGGCGCTCCGGGCTCCACGACTCGCCGCCATCGGCGCCGGCAACGGCATCGGCGCCGTCCGGCGCCGGCTCGGCGCCCTTGCGCTTGCCGCGGCGTGAGCGCCGGCGACCGCGCTCTACCGACATCACGTCATAGAGGTTCAGCCCGACGCCCACCAGGCGATCCGGATGGGCGCCCTCGAAGGCCGGCACCACCAGCGGCAGCGGGCGCACAAGGTGCGGCGCCAGCGCCACCATCAGCTGGCGCTCGAGCAGCGCCTCGCGCACGAGGCCGAGGTCGAAGTTCTGCAGGTAGCGCAGGCCGCCGTGGACGAGCTTGCTCGAGCGGCTCGAGGTGCCCGAGGCGTAGTCGGCGCGCTCGAGCAGCGCGACGCTGTAGCCGCGCGAGGCCGCATCCAGCGCCACGCCCGCTCCCGTGATGCCGCCGCCGACGACGACGACGTCGAACTCGTCCTCGCTCAGCGCCGATAGAGCCTGGCCGCGCTCGATCACGCGCGCAGTCTCGCAGAGGCGTTGCTAGATGTCGGCGAGCTCGGCCGTGATCTCCGAGACGGCCGACTTCGCGTCGCCGAACAGCATCGCCGTCTTCGGGTCGTAGTACAGCTCGTTTTCGATTCCGGCGAAGCCGGGGTTCATCGAGCGCTTGATCACGATCACCGAGCTTGAGTCGTTGACTTCGAGGATCGGCATCCCGTAGATCGGCGATGACGGCGTGTTCTTCGCCGCCGGGTTCGTCACGTCGTTGGCGCCGATCACGAGCGAGACGTCGGTGCGCTGGAACTCGGGGTTGGCCTCCTCCATCTCCTTCAGCTGGTCATAAGGCACGTCGGCCTCGGCCAGGAGCACGTTCATGTGCCCCGGCATGCGCCCCGCCACCGGGTGGATCGCGTAGCTCACCTCGACCCCGCGTTTCTCGAGCTCCTTCGTCAGCTCGCGCACGGCGTGCTGCGCCTGAGCGACCGCCATGCCGTAGCCCGGCACGATCACCACACGGCTCGCGTAGGCCAGCTGGATCGCCGCGTCGGCCGCGCTCGTCGATTTGACTGTCCCCGCGTGCTCGCCGGCGCCTTCAGCGCCCGCCACGGCGCCACCGCCGCCGAAGCCGCCCGCGACGATCGCCGGGATCGAGCGGTTCATCGCCGTCGCCATCAAGTTCGTCAGGATCGTGCCCGAGGCGCCGACGATCATGCCGGCGACGATCAGCGCCGTGTTGTTCAGCGCGATCCCCGTAGCCGCCGCCGACAGGCCCGTGAAGGCATTCAGCAGCGAGATCACGACCGGCATGTCCGCGCCGCCGATCGGCAGCACGACGGCGTTACCCAGCAGCGCCGAGCAGATCAAGAGGCCGATGAAGATGCCCTCAGAGTGATTGCCCGCGGCAATGTCCACGCCCGCCGCGACCGCCAGGATCAGCAGTACGAGGTTGACGATCTGCTGCGCCGAGCCGAGGCTGATCGGGCGCCCGGGGATGATTTCCTGGAGCTTGCCGAAGGCGATGTTCGAGCCCCAGAAGGAGACCGAGCCGACGATCGCCGCGAACAGTGAGAAGACCGTGATGTACGTCGATATGCCCGTGAAGCCGTGTGTGCCCCGGAACTCGGACCAGGAGATCAGGAACACCGCGCCGCCGCCGACGCCGTTGAACAGCGCGACCATCTGCGGCATCGCTGTCATCTTCACCTGGCGCGCCGCCGGCACGCCGACGGCCGTGCCGAGCGCTACCCCGAGCACGATTAGGCCCCAGTTGCCCTCGCCCTCGTTCAGCAGCGTCGCGATTACCGCAATTAGCATGCCGACCGCCGCGATGCGATTGCCGCGCACCGCCGTCGTCGGCCCCGACAGGCCGCGCAGGCCCTGGATGAACAGCGCGAACGCAACGATGTAGAGGACGTCGAGGAAGCTCTGGTCCTGCAGGAAGGAGCTCGCGAGGATCATGCCGCCGCGCCCCCCTCGCCTTTCTCCTCGTCCTTGCTCGGGGGCTTCGGCTTGGACTTGAACATCTCGAGCATGCGATCCGTCACGAGGAAGCCGCCGACCACGTTGATCGTGCCGAACGCGATCGCGATCACGAGGATGACCTTGCTGAAGACCCCGTTGCCGTAAATCCCTACGGCCAGCAGGCCGCCCAGCAGCACGATCCCGTGGATCGCGTTCGTGCCCGACATCAGCGGCGTGTGCAGCGTGTTCGGCACCTTCGAGATCACGACGAAGCCGATGAAGCCCGCGAGTACGAGGATCGCGAGGTTGGTGGTCAAGGTGCTGGCGAGAATCATGCCGCCGCCTCCACTGTCGCTTTAGCCGCCGCGTTGACGATCTCGCCGTCGCGCACGATGCACGCGCCGGCGATTATCTCGTCATCAAAATCGAGCTTCAACGCGCCGTCCTCGCCGACCAGCAGTTCCAGCAGCGAGAGCACGTTGCGTGCGAACAGCTGCGAGGAGTGCTCCGGCATGCTCGACGGCAAGTTCAGCGGCGAGACGATCTTCACGTCGTGCTTGACCACCGTCTGGCCCGGCTCCGTTAGCTCGCAATTGCCGCCCGTCTCGCCGGCCATATCGATGATCACCGAGCCCGGCTTCATCCCTTCCACGGCCTCCGCCGTGACAAGTTTCGGCGCCGGGCGACCCGGCACGAGCGCCGTCGTGATCACCACGTCAAAGCCCTTGATCGCGTCCGTCAGCGCCTGCTGCTGCTGCGCGCGCTCCTCGTCGGTCAGCTCACGCGCGTAGCCGCCCTCACCGCTGGCCTCCAGGCCGAGGTCGAGCCACATCGCACCGAGCGACTGCACCTGCTCGGCGACCTCGGGGCGCACGTCATAGCCCGTCGTGCGCGCACCCAGGCGCTTCGCCGTCGCGAGCGCCTGCAACCCCGCCACGCCGACGCCCAACACGAGCACCTTCGCTGGTGGGATCGTGCCCGCCGCCGTCATCAGCATCGGGTAGAAGCGGCCCATCTCCTCCGCGCCGAGCAGCGCCGCCTTGTAGCCGCCGACGTTTGCCTGTGAGGACAGCGCGTCCATCGACTGCGCGCGCGAGATCCGCGGGATCGACTCCATCGCGAACGCCGTCGCGCCCGCGTCCGCCAGTGCCTTCGTCGTCTGCGGGCTCGACAGCGGCGCCAGGAAGCCGATCAGGATCGAGCCCTGGCCGAGCGCGCGGATCTGCTCCGGGTCCGGCGGCGCGATCGTCAGCACCACATCCGAGCGCCACACCTCGCCCGCATCCTGCGTCAGCTCCGCGCCCGCCTGCGTGAAGGCCGCATCCGGTACGAGCGCGTCCGTACCCGCCCCGCTTTGCACGAGCACGTCGAGGCCCTTGCCCTTGAGCTTGCCCACGACCTCGGGCACGAGCGCAACCCGGTGCTCGCCCGCAGCCGTCTCCTTCGGAACACCAATGCGCATGAAGGGCGGGAACGTATCCGATTGTGAAGACATCCGGTGTGCCGATCCGCACACAGACCCTCCGCGCACCTATCATCGAGATCGCCGGCCCACCACCGGCCCACGCCCATGACGGTGAACCTCACCCGCATCTACACCAAGCTCGGCGACGGCGGCGAGACCCACCTCGGCGACATGAGCCGTGTCTCCAAGGTGCACCCGCGCGTCGAGGCCTACGGCACCGTTGACGAGCTCAACGCCACGATCGGAGTTGCGCTGCTTCAAGCCGGAATGCCCGAGCAGTTCGCGCAGTGGCTCGCGCGCGTGCAGAACGACCTGCTCGATGTCGGCGCCGACCTGTCCGTGCCGGCGCCGCAGGAGGAGGCGAGTGGAGGCTCGGACCCGCGCGGGCGCCTGCGCGTCGGCCCCGACTACACCGCGTGGCTCGAGCGCGCCTGCGACGAGGTCAATGCCACGCTCGCCCCGCTGCGCTCATTCGTGATCCCCGGTGGCACCCCAGCCGCCGCGCACCTGCACGTCTGCCGCACCGTCTGCCGTCGCGCCGAGCGCCGTGCGATCGCCGTCGGCGAGGACGGCAACGCCGAGGTCGTGCGCTACCTGAACCGGCTATCGGACCTGCTCTTCATCCTCAGCCGCGCCGCCAATAACGAGGGTTCAGGCGACGGCGCCGAGCCGCTGTGGCAGCCCGGCGCGCACGAGGCCAAGGAGCGCCGCCCCTCCTAAGCGCGGCGCGGCCAACGCCGCTCGGACACGCGCAGGCCGATGACGGCGAGCGCGATCCACAGGCCGCCGAGCAGATAGCCGCCAAGCACGTCGCTCGGCATGTGCCACACGCGGATCAGCAGCGCCGCGCCCACACCGAGCATGAACGCCGCCGCCAGCGGCGCCGCCAGCACTCGCCAGCGCGGCGGCGTGACGAGCACCGCGCTGAGCGCGAGCGCCGTCGCTGCTGTCGCATGACCGCTCGGCCATGAGCCGGCGGCGATCGTGCGGCCGAAGCCGACGTGCGGTTGTGCCAGCAGCGGCTTCAGCAGATCGGCGCTGAGCGGCGCCAGCGTCATCACGACGGTCACTGCGAACGCCAGCCGGCGATCGCCGCGCGCGAGCGCGAACAGCACGATCGCGACCGCCCAGATCGTGAACTGCAGCGGGTTGATCAGGTGCAGCAGCACGACCGCGACGTCGTTAGTGCGCTCGCCTCCGACAAACGCCAGGCGACGCAGCAGTTCGGCGTCGTGGACGCGGAAGGCCTGGATCTGCGTCGCCACCGCCCACACGAGCGCCATCGCCGCCACCAGGGCGCCCGCCACGAGCAGTGGGCGCGCCAGACCGCCTCCTCGCGGAGGCCGCGGCGCCGAGCTGCCGCGCGGCAAGGCCCCGGCCGTGTATGCGCGTGCGGACATGCAATAAGCCTAGAACGGCCGCTAAAGCGCCGCTGAAGCAGCCACGCCGTGCCCGCTCAGCTGGCCGGGGCTCTGCGCCGGCTCAGCCGACCGGGAACGTCTTGCCGGCGAGCGCGATCAGCGCCTGCGCCGTGACCCACGCCGGCGTCTGCGCGCTCGTACGCGAGTAGCGGATGCTGCCGTTCGGCGCGAGCAGGCTTTCCAGATAGGCCACCGGCGAGCGGCTGCCCTTGCGCCGCACCGAGCCAGGCTTCACACCCGCTGCGATCAGCCCCTGCACCGCCCACGCCGTCGACTGCGCGTTCGATTCGCCGCCGGACTGCTGGGGAAAGCCGCCGTCGGCGCCCTGCGCGCGCATCAGGTAGGCGACGGCGCGCGCCGAGACGCCGCTGTTGCGGGCATCGGCGACCGCCAGCGCCTGCAGCGCGGCGCCAGTGTCGTCGATGTCGCTGCGCGAGCCGTGCGTACCGAAGCCGAAGCCACCGTCCGCGTTCTGCTGGCGCTCGATCCAGCCCGCTGCTTTGCGGATCGGGCCGTAGCTCGCCGAGTGCCCGACCGCGCGCAGCGCGAACACGGCGAACGAGCTGAGGTTGACCAGGCCGCCGAACGAGCCGTTGGCCGCGCGTCCGCGCAGCACTTCGGCGACCAGGTTGCGCCCGCCGAACGAGTACGCCGAGGCGCCGCACGCGTGCACCGCGAGCACCGTGCGCTCGAGGTCGCCCAGAGTCGCCAGCGTCGAGGCTTCGCCGCGCAGCGAGTCCAGCAGCGAGTGACCGTCGCGGCGCACGCTCGCCGGGTTGCGCCCCGCCGCGGCGAAGCCCATCGCGACCCACCCCGTATACAGCCCGCTGCTGTGTTGCGAGGTGCTTGCGCCGTAGCCGCCGTCCGGGTTCTGCGCCGAGGCCAGGTAGCTCAGCTCGCGTGAGAACGAGGCCGCCGAGGCCGCCGGCGGCTTGGCCAGGCCGCCCGCGAGGCCGAGCCCGAAGCCGAGGCCAGCTGCGAGCGCAAGCGCGATCAGCGGCCCGGGCGCGCCCAGCGCACGCACCGGCCGAGGCGCGTTGAGCTCGGCATGTGACTCGACCGCCTCCCAGCTCACGTCCATGCGCGCGCGCAGCCGCGCCAACAGGCGCGCTAGCTCCGGCGCGAAGGCCAGGCCGAAGAGGAAGCTCGCGACCGTGTCGGTCAGGTCGAACGGCAGCGCCGTGCCGGCCGCCGCGAGGAACGCCGCCGGCGTGTGGCTCGCGCCGAGCGTCCACGTGTAGACGTTCATCACCTCCTTCGCGCCGAAGGCGGCAAGCGCGCACGCCAGCGCCAGCTGAACGCGATTCAGTCGCCGGCCGGTGAGCGCTCCGAGCGCCGCGCCGGCCAGCCCGACGAGGCCCCACGCGGCCATCTGCCACGGCGTGTACGGGCCCTGGCCGAGCACGAAGTTCGACGCCAGCATGCCGAGCGCGCCGACGCTGAAGCCCGGCAGCGGGCCGAGCGCGTAGCCAACGACGAGCGTCAGCGCCGTGATCGGCTTGACGTCCGGCACCGCCACGAACGCGTCGCGCCCGAGCGCCGTCACGGCCGCAAGTGTCGCCACCACCGCGATCATCCGCGCCGACGGACGCGTTCGCTCATACGCCAGCCAGCCGAGGGCGAGCACGACGCCGACGAGCAGAAACGAGGCCAGCGGCCAGCTCACGCCGGCACCGCCTGCACCGGGCGCTCGCGCCGCAACAGCTCCGCGCCCTGCTCCGGCAGCAGCGCGCCGCCCGCGCCGCCGAGGATCCGCGCCGTCTCGGTCGCGAAGTACCAACCTCCCGCGAGCAGCTCCGCCGTCGGCCCGTCCGCGATCACGCGGCCGTCGGCCAGCAGCACCGCGCGCCGCGCGCACGCCGCCGCGAACTCGGGATCGTGCGTGGCGACGATCACCGCCAGCCCCTCCCCCGCGCGCCTGCGCAGCTCTTGCGCCAGCTCGGCCTTGCCGCTTCGATCCATCCCGCGCGTCGGCTCGTCGAGCGCGAGCACCGCCGGCGTCTCGCCGTCGGTCACGATCGCCAGCGCCAAGCGCTGGCGCTCGCCGCCGGAGAGGTCGCGGGGGTGGCGGCTCGCCAGCTCCTCCAGCCCGGCCGCCGCGAGCGCCCGCTGCGAGGTCTCCTGCGCGACGTGCTCGTGGATGAAGTAGTCGCCCGGGTTCTGCAACAGCAGCGCGACGCGCCCCGCGCGCTCGATCCGCCCGCGCGTCGCCTGCAGCAACCCGGCCGCGTGGCGCAGCAGCGTCGACTTACCCGCGCCGTTGCGGCCCATCAGCGCGACCGTCTCGCCCGCCATCAGCTCCAGTGAGGCGCCGCGCAGGATCGCCGGGCCGTCGCGCAGCTCATGCCACACGCCGCGCAGCGCGAGTGCCGGCTGCTGGGCGTTCTTGCGTCGGCGTCGCCGAGAAGGCTCCGGCGCCGGCGCCGGCTCGCTCGCCTCGGGCAGCAAGCCGTTCGCACGCAGCGTCGCGCGCGCCTGGCGCACGCCGACCGGCGCCGGGCTCAGTCCGGCGATCGCGAACAGCTTCGCTCCCGGTGTCTGCAGTGACGGCGAGTGCGCCGAGGCCCAGCGCACGAAGTCGGCCGGCGCGCCGTCGCAGACGACGCGCCCGGCGCCGAGCGCGATCACGCGGTCGGCCGCGCTGAGGCAGCGCTCGAGGCGATGCTCGGCCAGCACAATCGTGGTCTCCCACTCCTGGTTGAGCCTGCGCAAGAGCCCGATCAACTCGTCGCCCGCAACCGGGTCGAGCTGCGAGGTCGGCTCATCGAGCAGCACGACCCGCGGGCGGCCTGCCAGCGCGGCACCGAGCGCCACGCGCTGCTGCTCGCCGCCGGAGAGCTCGTGCGTCGAGCGGTCGAGCAGCGCGTCGATGCCGAGCGCCAGCGCCACCTCCTCGACCCCGCGCGCCACCGCCGAGGCGCCCTCGCCGCGGCTTTCCAGCGCGAGCGAGAGCTCGGCGCGCACCGAGCTCGTCACGAGCTGCGTCTCGGCATCCTGGAACAGCGCCCCCACGAAGGCGCCGAGCCGGGCCGGCCCGTGCTCGCGCGTGTCTAGGCCCGCGACCTCGACCCGGCCGGCGAAGCGCCCGCCGTGGAAATGCGGCACGAGACCGCATGCCGCGCGCAGCAGCGTCGACTTGCCACAGCCCGAGAGCCCCGCCAGCAGGCAGAACTCGCCCGGGTGAAGCTCCACGCTGACGTCCTGCAGCGCCGGGCGCTCAGCGTCGGGGTAGTGGTAGGTGACCTGCTCGAAGGAGATCAGCGCGCCGCTCACGGGTCGATCCCCCGGCGGTCGCAGAACGGCAGCAGCACGGCCGCGAGCAGCGCCGCGCAGAGCACGAGCGTGCCCGGGTCGAGCGCCATCTCGATCCGCGGATAGGCGTCGAAGGAGGCAATCCCTGCCAGGCGCCCGGCCGTTGCCAGCGCTAGCACCGCCACGGCGGATGCGGAGAAGGCGAGGTCGTGGCGCGAGAATGCCTGGCGCGGAGCGTGCGTTCGAGCGGCGCGAGCGCGGGAACCGAGGCGTGAAGAGCGTAGGCGGCGCGCGGCGCTGCCGCGGCCGATCGTAGGTCCGGCGAAGCCGCGCACCTCGAGCGTCGCCGCCACGTCCATTGCCCGGTCGAGCGAGCCGCCGACGACGGCGCTGATCAGCGCGACTCTTCCCCGCGCACCGCCCGGGGCGCCGCCCGGTCGCGTGCGCTGCGCCTCGGCCAGGCGCTGGGAGTCGGCCGCGAGCACGGGCAGCATGCGCGTCGCGAGCGTCGCCGTCAGCGCCGAGCGAAACGAGAAGCGGCGGAAGATCCGCAACAGCTCGTCCGGGTCAACGGCCAGCCCGGCGAGCGCCGTGACGAGGATCAGCAGCGCCACCTTCAGCGCGATCACACCGCCGTAAGCGAGCGCCTCGAGCGTCAGGTTCCCCTGTCCGAACGGGCCGAGGTCGCCGAGGCGCGCGAACACGGTCAGCCCCTGGCGGCTGACGAGCACATTGACGAGCACGATCGGCGCCGCCACGATCAGCGCCGTGCGCAGCGAGCGCGACAGGCGGGCGCCGACCCTCGCCCCCCAGCCGGCGCCGAGCACGCCGAGCAGCAGCGCGAGCAGCACGAGCGGGTGGTAGAGGATCAGCGCGGCCTCGGTCAGCGACACGATCCACAGCGCGCCCACCCACGCGCGCGTGGCGTGCAGCGGGCTGGCGAGGCGGCGGTAGAAGAACGAGCTGCCCATCACGCCCCCGGCCTCGGCAGCGCCAGCGTGGCCCCGCCCGGCGCGACGGCGACCGCGAAGCGGTTGCGCAGGCTCGCCGCGTCGAATGCGCGCGCCGCAGCGTCGACGCCGGCCGCATCGGTGCCGGTGACGGCCCAGACGGGGGCTTCTTCGCCGCTGCGCGTGGCCGCGATCAGCCCCGCGCCGGCGCCGAGCGTCTGCGTCGAGCGCCCGCGCGCGTCGAGCAGCGCGAGCGTGTCACCGCCGCCGGAGAAGCGTGCGTAGACGCCGCTCGCCTGCGGCCCCTGCTTCAGTTCGCGCACCGCGAATTCGCGCGAGAGCGTGCGCCACGGCGCGACGAGCACGCGCAGCGTCAGCTTGCCCCCGCCGCCGCCGAGCGCCGAGACGCCCGCCGGGACGCCCTGGTCACGCAGCTGCCCGGCGACCTTCTTGCACGCTTCGCCGCCGACCTCGACGCATTCGACGCGCACCGGCAGGCGCTTGCCGTCGAGCCCGTTGAGAAACGGCTGCGGGAAGGAGCCGACGACGGCCGGCACGTCGTCGGTCTGACTCCAGTCGTGGCGATCCCACCAGACGTAGTCGCCCGGGTGCACGCGCGTCGTCGCCGCGCCCTTGCTCGCCTCGACGCCGTTGACGTAATAGAACCAGTCCACCGGTTGGCCGCCTTCGCGACCGCCGGCGACGCCGTCGACGCTCTGCACGAAGCCGCCCGAGTAGCGCGTCGCGACCTTCGCGTTGCGCGTCAGCAGGCTCATCACGGTCTCTTCGCCGTGCGCCTGCGGCGCGCTCCACGAGCGGACCATGGCGGCGCCGAAATCACGCGTGACGAGCAGGCGCACGCCGCCGGGCGCCTTACCCGCGCCGAGACCGCAGCCCGACGCGAGCAGCGCGAGCCCGAGCAGCAGCGCGAGCGAAAGGCGCCGAGCGTACATCGCCGGCCCTACCCCCGCTCCACGGCGCTAGCGGACATAGAACACGATCCTCGAAGTGCCGCGTGCGAGCGTCGTACGGTTGCCGGCGGCGTCGCTGGCCTGCATGTCGAGCACGTAGCGCCCGGGCGCGAGCGCGGCCGGCAGCAGGTAGGAGAAGCTCGGCGCCGAGCCGACGGCGAAGAAGCTCCCCTCGCCGCAGCGCGCGCGCTTGAAGCGCTCGGCGACGCCGTCGTAGGCGAAGCAGCGGCCGCGATAGGAGCGGCGCAGCTTCAGGCTGACCGAGGTCACGCTCGTGTGCGTGGCGACCGTGCCGCTGAGCACTTTCGGACCGCGCCCAGGCGGGTAGAAGTGCCCGTCCTGCACGCCCGTGGCCTGGGCGACGACGGCGTACGGGCCTTTGTAGGGGGCCGCCATGCCCGGCGCGGGGGTCGAGGCCCCGGACGGGCTCGTCGTGCCGCACGTGCCGTCGTTGCCGTCGTGCACGCACACGGTCGTCTCCGTGCGCACGGAGCCGGGCGCCGTGACCTGCAACTGGATATTCCCGGCCTGCGGGATCGCGAGCGTCGCGTGGCCGGCAGAATCGGTCGTCGCACCGGCGCCGCCGCCGGTCACGGCGGCCCCGACGGCGGGCGAGGCGGCGCCGCTGACGTTGTCGTAGGAGGTCACGGTCACGCCGATCGGCGCGCTGCGTTCGGCGACCGCCGGGGCGGAGATGCCGAGCGGGTTGGGCGGCGCCGGGCAGGCGCCCATTTCGCTGAAGCATTCGGGGAAGAAGAGGATGCTCTGGCCGGCCTGCAGTTCGCCTTCGCAGATGCCGACGGATGAGGCTTTGTTGTCGAGCCAGTAGCTCCAGAAGTAGTTGGCCGCGGCGCCCGGTTCGAAGGCATGCGTCTCGCCGAGGATCGTTTCGGCGGAGTAGCCGAAGCCGCTGAACCATTCACCGCCCCAGTTGCCGGCGGTGGCGAGCTGAAGGGCGCCCGCGGCGCTGGCGCCGCTGCAGCTGTGTTCGCTGTTGGCGTCCTTGACGACCGGCGTGGCGTCGGTCGTGACCTGGGTCGGTGGCAAGAGCGTCTGGTTGATCCCCTCTACGCGAACGGTCACGGCAGCCGCGGCGTGCGCGGCGGAAGCGCCGCTGAGCGCGAATACGGCGAGCAGCGAGAGAACGAGCAGGGATGCGAGCAACGTCGAGGGCTTTCGGGCACTGCAAGGAGAGCAGGACATATGAGCCAACCCCTTTCCACGAGGGCTTGTGGGCTTTCGGCCGGAGGCTGGTCTCCTGGCTCCCGGGCCTACCTCTCCGCGCCTTCCCGAGGCCGCGAAAGCGGTCCCGGTGGCTGCGCGCTTCGCGCGCCGCGGCTGGCATCCCCGGTCACAGTGGCGGGTCCGCGTCGGATTCGCACCGACTTCCCTTGACCACCGGCCGTTGTACGCGAGATCGTACCCGAGCGTCAGCGCTTGCGCTCGATGGCGCCCTTCAGGCGCGCCAGGCGCTGCTCCCAGGCGGACTCGGTCTGGGCGAGCCACTCACTGGCGGACACGAGCGCGCCGTCGCGCAGGCGGTAGCGCACCTCGCGCCCGCCCGCCGGAGCGCGCTCGACGAGGCCAGCGTGGTCGAGCGTGGCGAGGTGCTTGGCGACGGCCTGGCGGGTGATCGGCAGCTCGGCGGTGAGGCGCGGCACGCTGGTCGTGCCCTCGCGCAAGAGCGCCTCGATCATCGCCCGCCTGGTCGGATCGGACAGCGCGGCGAAGACCTGTCCAAGCTCGTCGCTCAAGCGAGCACCCGCGCGAAGCGCATCGCGAGCAGCGAGATCGGGAAGGCCGGCCCTGACTCGGTCACGACGACGCGCGCGCCGGCCGGCACGGCGACGATCTGAAACTCGACGCGCGTGGCCGGCTCGTCCTCGCCGCCCCACCACCAGACGAGCCGACTGGGCGCCTGCACGACCTCGACATACACCTCGCGATCTGGCTCCTGGAGCCAAGTTTCGCGCCCCTGCTCGGTCACCAGCGCCTCCCAGATCTCCTCCGGCGAGGCCTCGATCTCGACCTCCGTGCGCGCCGTCTCTCGCTCCTGCGTAGACGACTCCTGCGTGCGCTCTGCCATCTCGGCCTCCTTGACAACCAACTGGTTGCTATGGTGCTTTGACAACCATCAAGTTGTCGAAAGGATAGCCCATGCCCCTGATCCCGATGGTCGTCGAGCAGAGCGCGCGCGGCGAGCGCTCGTTTGACATCTACTCGCGCCTCTTGAACGAGCGAATCGTGTTCATCGGGACGCCCGTCGACGACGAGGTCGCAAACCTCGTCGTTGCACAGCTCCTGCACCTGGAGTCGGAGGACTCGGAGAAGGACATCTCGCTCTATGTCAACTCGCCCGGCGGCGTCGTCTACTCGGGACTTGCGATCTACGACACGATGCAGTTCGTCAAGCCCGACGTGCAGACGATCTGCTTCGGCGTCGCGATGAGCATGGGCTCGCTGCTGCTCGCCGGCGGCGCGCCGGGCAAGCGGATGGCGCTGCCCAACAGCCGCATCCTGATCCACCAGCCCTCAGGAGGCTTTCAGGGCCAGGCGGCCGACATCGAGATCCACGCCAAGGAGACGCTCGAGCTGCGCCGCCACATCGATGAGATCTACGCCCACCACACCGGCCAGCCGGTCGAGCGCGTGCACGACGACATGGACCGCGACCGCTACTTCACGGCCGAGCAGGCCCGCGAGTACGGCCTGATCGACCGCGTGATCTCCTCACACGAGCTCAACCGCCTGCCGACGGGCTTCGCCGGGCACGTGCAGGGCGGCGACTGACTTTTTTATCTATTTCTATTAATTAAAAATCGAGAGAGGAATCGAGATCGGCGAGCGACGCGCGCTGCGCCTCATCCAGTGCCGTGCCGTCGACGATCAGCTTGCGCGCCGCGTCGAGGTCGTCTGAGCGCCCGAACGTGAGCGCCGCCTTGACGACGCCGTCCTTCAGGTACCAGGTCGTGAAGGCACCGTCCTCGCGCGAGCCGCGCACGATCTCCTCGTCCCACTCATACGCCGGGCCGACGTACTCGAGTTCGCCCCAGTCGGCGAACACGGAGTAGAAGTACGGCACCTCAGTGTGTGGGAGCTCGCGGCCGAGCATGTTCAGCGCGGCCGTCTTGCCCTGGTTGAAGGCGACATCCCAGTGCTCGATGCGCATGTGCGCGCCGCCGTGCACGGGTGACTCGTATTCGCAGATGTCGCCTGCCGCGAACACGCCCGGGGCGGAGGATTCGAGGTAGGAGTTGCAGCGCACGCCACCGCGCTCGCCGATCTCGATGCCCGCGCGCTGGGCGAGTTGCACGTCGGGCGTCACGCCAGCGCCAATCACGACCGCGTCGGCCCGCAGCTCAAGGCCGGCGCGCGTGACGACCTTCGCGACCGTCCCCTCGCCGTCGAAGCGCTCGAGCTCGTCGTTCGCATGGACCGTCACGCCGTGCTCTTCGAGCAGGCGCTGGAAGAAGGCACCGGCCTTCGCGCCGAAGCCGCGTTCCAGCGTCTGTCCCTCCTGCATCACGATCGTGGCGCGTTTGCCGAGCTTCGTCAGAGACGCCGCGACCTCGCAGCCGATGTAGGAGCCGCCGATCAGGACGACGTGCTCGGCGTCCTTCGTGCCCTCGCGGATCGCATCGGCGTTGCCGAGCGTGCGCATGTAGTGGATCTGCTCGAGGTGGCAGCCGTCGACGTTCAGGCGGCGCACGTTCGCGCCCGTCGCGATCAGCGCTTGGCCGAACTCGACCTCGTGCTTGTTCGACAGCTTCGCCGTGCGCGTCTGCACGTCGAGCGCCGTGACGCTCGTGCGCGTGAGCAGCTCGATCCCGCGGTCCTCCCACCAGCCGTCCGGGCGAAAGAACGTCTCCTCGCGCTGCTCCTCCCCACGCAAGTAGCCCTTCGTGCACTCCGGGCGGTTGTACGGCGGGTCTGGCTCGCGGCCGACGAGCATCACCTCGCGCTCGGCGCCTTCCTCGCGCAGCCAGCGCGCGCAGTTGGCCGAGGCCAGGCCGCCGCCGATCAGCAGGTAGTCGACCTTGTGCATGGTCATGGCGCCACCTTACAAACACGCGCGGGCCACGGCGCAAGGCGGGACCCGGCGAGCGCTGGAAGCAGCCAGGGACATCAGGTCAAGTCGCGGCCGATCGATGCCATGATTGCCTCTCCCCGATCTCAACGAGGAGGACAGATGGCCGGCACGGAGGACACTCCCCCCAGCGCGGACGGCGACGAGCCGGATCCACGCGGCAAGCTGATGCACGAAGTAGCCGAGCAGATGGACGCGATCGAAGCCGACTTCGGCGACGGCTACAAGATCGGGCGCGTGATCACGATCGTCGAGGTCTCCGGGCCCGACGGCGAGGTCGGCTTGCGCGTGCGCGCCGGGCAGTACCCGTGGGTCTCGCTAGGGATGCTCGAGTTCGCCAAAAAAAGCCTTGAAGCTTCGATGGCGGGGTAGTTCTCTACAGCCCCGGGGGGTGACGGATCGACCAGCGCGCCCACGTCGGTATGTGGTCGAGGATGCGCCAGCGCGGGCCGTCTTCGTTGCGGTTCGGACCGGCGTCGGTGCCGTCGTGGCTTGTGTCGAGGCGCAAGCCGGCGATGACTATGAACGTGTGGTCAGTCGGATTCGTCGTCGAGTAGATGGTCACCCAGCGGCCAGGGCCTGGCTGGCCCCAGTTGACGTAATCCTGCGCGAGTGGATTCTCGGCGAGGATTTCTCCTATTGGCCTGAGGCCCGAGCGATAGAGAACGTAGTTCACGGTGCTCGAACAGTCCTCTTCCAACGCACCGCGAGGGTCGGGGTGACCCCCGGGGCCGTACGGCAGATCTTGCAGCTCATCTGCACCCACAAGCATCGCCTGGACCACCGCCGGTGCAGCGGCTGGGATCAGGGCCACGTGAGCGTTCCCGGGAGCGAGCATCGCGCGCTCCCCGGCGATGAAGCGCACGGGCGTGTCCGTCTCGGCCTGAAGACGCACGTCGGGTACAACTGGCAGCGCAGCCCCGTCTGGCGACGCAAGCGCTCCGGCGGCTGTAAGCGGTGAGGTGGGTGCGCTGCGCAAGCTCGAGCCGCGATACCGCGCCGCCCATTCCTGCACCTCCTCGACGTACCAGCCGGCATGGTTGTAGGCGAGGATCGCCCGGCCGTAGTCGCCCGGCGCCCCCGCGTGCGCGAGGAAGTTCGCCGCTCCGTAGATCGCGTCCGCCGCGGCCCAGCGGTCGGCCCTCCCGTCGCCATCGGCGTCCACGCCATATCTCGCCCACGTCGAGGCAATGAACTGCATCGGACCGCCGGCGCCCGCTGAATTGGTTACACCCCCATACGTACACGAGGGGTCAGCGTCACGGCCGTGGTCGCACTCGACCTTGCCGATTCCCGCGAGGATCGCCCAGTCGAGGTCGTTGCGTCGCGCAGCTTCCTCGTAGAGACGCAGGAACCGCCGAGGAATTTCCCGCCGAGCGAGCGCCGAGGGCGCGTCGCCGCCGGCTTCGGCGTCGGTTTCCGCTCCGCCCAACGAGGCGCCTGTGATGGCCGCCACGACTGACAGCGCCATCAGGACGCCGAGCAGCAGTGCCGAGGTTGCCGCAGCAAGGCCACCTGCGGCGCCGGCTCGTTCTTGGGATGCCTCGGCAAGCAAGCCGCTGGTCACGGCCGGTCCGGGCCGAGTTCGCGTTTGCGCCCCGCGGCCACCTCGCGGGCATCTCTCATGACGTCTGATTCCGACCGTGGCCTCACGCCGGGACGTCGATCGAGGCGAAGCGGTCCGTGCTCCCTACGGGCTGCCAGCTCACGGTCGATCAGATCCCGTGCCCCTCGCTTTCCGGCGGCGTCGAGCTGCCTGTATTCGCGGCGTCCGTACCCGGCGATTCCGGCCAGTGCGGCGTAGCTTGGCGCGCCGTTGTCGCCCCCGCGACGGCCCTCGCCGCCTGTGGCCAGCCTCGCCTGGGCGTCGAGGAACCGCGCGTGGCGAGCTTCGCCATCCGCGCGATCTCGGCCAACGGCCTGCTCGGGCCGTCGAGCGCCGCCTGCCTCCGAGCGGGCTTCCGATTCGATTCGCTGCTTGCGAGCAGCCAGCCGAGCCGCTCGCCGTGAGTTGCCGGCCGCGAGTGCCCGTGCTCGCTGGTCGGCAACGAGGCTTAGGCGGGCGGCGTCAGCACCGTCTGCCGATGGCTGGGCGCGCGCGTTCGGCATCGTGCCGCTATACGAGCGACCGTCGACCGAGCGGGTTGCACTCTGAGAGCCGGCCGCTGCCGCACCGCCCGTGACCCCGCTTTGGGCAGCGTCACCGATGGTTGCGCGCGGCGTCGCGTCTGGAGTTCCGGCCGTGCCCGCCGCTGTACCTAGCTTCGGCAGGCCGCGCGGCGTGTGGGCCGCATCGCGAGCAAGCGCGGGCGCCGGCTTGTGCGATCGCTCCCTCGCGCTACGAACGCTTTGCTGCATGCGCGCCCGCGCGTCCAGCGTTTCGTTGACGCGGCGGAGTACTGGGCGCCGGACACCGCGCGCTCGATCATCGCCGCGAGCGCCGCTTGCGAGTTGTATGACCTGGTGGCGACGCGCGAACAGGCCCCACCAGAACGCCGACATCAACAGCCACCGCGTCCACCAGCCGAGCGCTTCCAGATGCTCGAGGATCGCAAGGATCGCGAGTACGACGCCGAGCAGGAAGGCGAACAGCAGCTTCGACACGACGGCGGCGAACAGCTGGGCAGCCCATTTGCGAAAGACCGCGCGCCCCGTCTCGCCGAGGGCCGGCGCAAGCGCCACGGCCGGCGCGAGCATCAAGAACACGAGGCTGAAGATCGCCGCGCCGAGCAGCCGCAGCGCGAGAAAGCACAGCAGCATCAGCATTCCAAGAACGCCCACCGTGATCAGCAGAAGGCCCCCGACTCTCGACCAGGTCCCATGACTCGTACGGAACTCGGCTGCCGCTGCCGCCGACCCGTGGCAGTCAGTCGCCGTTTCGCTGCGGCAAATCGCGCGCAGCAACGACGTCGGATCGTTAATCGCGTTGCGTTCGGGGCCATTGGGCGGCAGCGCGAGGAAGATCGCGCCGTTGGTGTGCGCAGCGCGAAGGAGTCGCGCGCTGTGCTCGATCGCGGTGGCGTTCGTCGCTCGTCGGTCAGAGCATCCGGCCGACGCGCGGACGCCCTCACAGCCGACGCCGTCCAGTTCGGACTTGGCGAGCGCGAGTGCCGCCGCGCGAAGCTGCGGATCGAGCCGCGAGGGATTTCGGCACCAGTCGACGTCGCCGAACTCCAGGTAGCACCACGGAACTTCGATGGTCGTCGCAAAGACGAGGCCCACGCTCGCGGCGAGCGCCCCGCCGGGATCTCCCGGGCTCCCGCGTGCCGTCACGGCGAGTGTGCCAAGGCTCGCCCGATTAGCCCATTCACCGAGCGCCCCGACCGTCCCGGCCGGATCGACCGACACCCAGATTCCTCCCGCCATCATCGCCAGGGCCATCAGCGCTTGGGCCAAGCTCTCGGCGACGCGCCGCCGGATCAAGCCTTGATAGGCGCAGAGCACGGCAGCGATCGCTAGCACCGTGGCCAGCCAGGGCATCGTGACGGTGGCCTGCATCTCGTGCAGGCCACGGCTCACTCCCCCACGCAGCGTGTTGCCGTCGAGCAGGTCGATCGTGAAGCACCACTCGAGCATCACGACCAGCGCATGCACGGCCCAGACCAGCGCCATCCACAGCGGCGTGACGAACAGGTTCTGCACGATCGCCAGCAGCTGGGCCGAGCTCAGACCAAGCAGCCCCGTGTCGATGTGAACGTCGATACCGAAGTTGCCCGTCGGCGCCGCCGCGGCGACGAAACCAGATGTTTCGCAGTTCCGGCGAGCAGCCGTGGAGAGCGCCGATCCCCCGGGCGGCCCGCTGCAGAGGGGACTGCCGAGCCCGTTGCTCACGAGCGGATCGGCTTCGGTGCCGGGCGAGCCGCCAGCCTGCGTTTCATCACCGCCCGGCACAGCGCTCGCGCCAGGGTGCACCAGCGGTGGTTCAGTCGGCGAGCGCGCCGCCGGGGAAAGATGCGGAGCGGTTGCGCGCAAGCTCGATGAGTCGATGCGCCGAGCGCTCAGTGCCGGCGCATCGGACCGATGCGAGCGCGATGATCGCCCGGAACGTTCGCCGAGCGGCGGTGCGGCATGCGCGCTCGCGGATATCGCAAGCGCGAGTGTCGCGCCCACGGTCGCCGCTATCTCGACGACTCGTCGCCGAGGATGGCTCACCGGCGAGGAGGGGTGGTCGAGAACGCGCGCAGCAACGACGGAACGACCACATCGATCTGAATCGCCTCGATGCGTCCGCGGTGGTCGCGAAACAGACAGCGCCCCGCCTCGAACTCGAGCAGGCTCTTGCGTAGGTTTCGCTGTTCAGGATCGAGACCGAGCAGGGCTAGCGCTCGAGCCGCCTCGGCCTCGGAGCGCATGCCGAAGACAAACGTCGCTCCGAGCAGGTTCTCCAGCGACTCTCGCTCGCCCATCAGGGTGTCAGTGACCAGCTGCGTGCTGATGATCGGCACCGCGAGCTCGGAGCGACCCATGCGCTGCAGCGACGCCAGCAGACTGCGCCCCGCCGGATCGCCCAGCAGGCGCCAGCCCTCGTCGAACGAGAAGAGCTTCAGCCGGTCGCGTTCGGCATCCATCAGCTGCATCGCGAACATCGCGATCAAGCGCACGATCTGCTCGCCGATTCGCTCCGACTGCGAGTAGTCACTGCGCGCGGTGCCCGGCTCGGGCCCCGGTAGATCACGAATCGGCAGGTAGGTGACCTGCCGCAGCCCAATCGTCGGCAACGACACACTCGCGTCGGCAAACCCGAGCTGCGTGAGACCGGAACGCGAATACACCTCGAGCGCCTTGCCGACCTGCCGATCCACCGCGTCTCCCTCCAGTAGCGCTCGCACAACCTCGCGGCACGTAGGCTGGGTACTGCGGGTGACGCGGTCGACCGCCGCCACCAGCGCGGTCTCCCAGCTCGGCTCTGCCCGACTCGGCAACAGATCGCGCAAGAACGAGACGGTCGCATCCTGACGCAGGTGAGCGGGAGCGATCCGCAGCGGGTCGAGCATTCCCCTCAATGCCGGATCGGGCCGCAGGGTCACGCACTCGGTATGCGGCGCCACGTCCTCGAGCAGGTGAAAGCGATGGTCGCCCTTCGGATCGCAGTCGATCACGCGCGCTCCGAGCAAAAAGCCCTCGTACTTGAGCTTCTGATCGAGCGTGGTCTTGCCCGACCCCAGTGCGCCCACGCTGAGGATCGTCGTGTTGCGATCGCTGTCCGACCCCTCGCGGAGATTGAATCTCGCCGGCTGCCTGGAGCCGGTGAGCGTGTGGCCGAGATAGAACCCGCCGCTCGAGCCGACCGCGTGAGTGGCCGTTGGCATCATCGCCGAGACCTGCTCGGCGGTGAACGTGTCCTCGTAGCCCGCCACCCGGCTTCGCTGCGCCGGGAGATGCTGCAGGAACAGTTGAAGCTGCTCGCCGATCGGACGGTAGAGGCGGATCTCGCCATACGCCCGACGGCATGTCTCGACTCGCTCCTCCAGCGTCTGTTGATCGGCGGCGGCCACGGCCATCGCGAGCGTCGCCCGCAGGAGCGGCGGACGGCTGGGTGACTGAAGATGGCCGAGCAGGTCGCGCGCCTCCTGGGATCGTGCGTAGCCGAGATCGCTGACGCCCTGATCTCCGTCGAACTCGGCGCGCACGATCTGATCAGCGTCCTGAATGCGCCTCCGCGCTATCCGCAGTGCGAGCTCGTTGGGGAGGAAACGCGCGTTCAGCGAGAGGTCGATACCGAACGGCAGGCTCTCGGGCGGGGCGAACATGAACTCCACTCGAGACCCCGGGAACTCGAGTTGATCCGGGACCGCGCCGAGCACCAGGTGCGCTTGCCAGCTGGTTCCCCGCTCGGACTCGACCCGCAGGACGCGACGATGGTGCTCGATGTGGCTGTCGACCCAGCGAAGTACGTCCCCCTCCAGCGGGGCCAAAACCGCCTCGCCGTTGCGCTCGAAGACAAGCGCCCGCGGCTCGTGCAGCCCATCGACGGAGGGCTCGCCGAGTCCGCGACAGAAGGCCCGCCTGACGAGCCACTGCAGCTCGATTCCCCTGGCGGGCCGGGCGGGGAGGAACTCGACAAGCCGCGCGTGGACCTGGTCGGCACGAACCCGAACCCGCTCGAGATCACGAGCCTTTAGAAACCCGGTGCCACCAAGCGCAAATGTCTCGGCGACGGCCTTCCGCCAGTCACCCGGCTTGCGCTCGACCGCCTGGGAAAGGAAGCTGGCGACGTCGCGCTCCGGTTCGCGCAGGCTCACAATCACGAACACCGCCGGGCTCGTGGATCCCAGCTCGGCAAGCCTTTGGATGTGCTCACCCAGATAACCGCGGCGAAGGCTCGCGTGTGGCTCTCCGCGGCCGTGAGCGCCCACTTCATCCTCAAGCTGTGCCGCATAACGGGCACTGGGAGGCTCTTGCGCAAGGCGCAGAATCTGCACGTCCGCCTCGATCGCCTCCAAGGCGCCGAGCAAGGCGAGAAGGCGCATCCGCTTGTCGTCGTCGCCGAGCCACTGGTAGGACGACGGCTCCACGCGAAACGCCGCCCAAGCGTCGGAAAGGCCGTCGGCAAAGACGCAGTTGCCGTATGTGAAGCGGATCGGAGCGCGCATCAGCAGACCCTCAACCGTGCGTCGCGATCGAGCACCACCACCTCACCGCGCGCCGGACGCTCCACGCCGTGGAGCTCGCGTAGGGCAAGGTGCGGACGTAGCCCGAGCATTGCCAGCGGCCCTCTCCGCAACCGGCGCTCGTGCGCAACGGTGACGAGCAGCGCGCCGGGGCCTCGGTAAGCCAGTCGCCGTATGCGGTGATCTGAGCCGTCGGGCACCATCAGCAGCGGTTGCGGGCGCCAGATCGCCCAGGCGGGATCAGCCGATCGGCAACCGCGGCTCAGGCCGACGATCCGGCGCGGACCCAAGCCACACCCGAGCACCGCGCGCGCGGCGAGGTGAAAGGGCCGACCCTCGATCCGAACGACCGCCAGCACGGCCGAGAACATCCCGGGCAGCGCGAGGTCGCGCACGTACCACGGCACCACGCGCACAAGCAGGCTGACCGGCGCCACGCGCTCCAGCGCCAGCGCCAGCGTGAGCAACCCCATGAAGTAGACGATTCCCCGCACCGGTACACCGCCGGGGTTGAGCCGCAAGCGGTCGATCCGGTAGATGCGACGCTCGAGATCGAAGACGCGGCGATAGGAGCGAATCACCATCACTGTCCACCGAACAGCGAGCCGACCGTGTCACGCAACAGGCTGATGCCGGTCGGGGTTGCCAGCAGAACCGAGACGATGCCCACCGCAAAGACCCCCGCCGCCTCCTTGAAGTCGCGACGGAACGCGAGCACGGTCGCCGCAACTGCGAACGCCAAGCCGATCAGGCTCATAGCCACAGCGCGACCCGTGGCACCAGCCTTTGCCGCCGCCGCTTCAAGCGAGGATCCACCGCCGCCACCCGGTGCCTGCGCGCGTTCGGTGTCGCCCGCGCGAGACGACACGGCCGCCGAGCCGACCGACGGCGCGAGCGTTGAAACGAGACAAGCGACGATCACGATCGATGCGAGCGCCGTGCCGATCGAGCGGGGACCCCGGTGACGGCGCGGGCGGCGCACGAGCTCACCATTCACCTCTTGCCTTGACACAGGCCGATTCATCGGTCGGGGTCCATCTCCACGGCCGATACCTCCCAGCGACCGTTGACATCGACGACGTCGAGTTCGTAGCCGAGCGTGTAGCGCGTTCCGCGAACGTCGTGCGCCTGCGCCACAGCGAGGACGGAGCGCCTGTCCCCTGACCAGACGAGGCTCTGCACCGTTTCGAGCGTCAAGGCATTGTCGGGAACGGCGACATGCGCGCCGTCTGAGAGATCGGCTGCGAGCTCCTCCGGCGCCCCCGAGAGGTAGTTGCGCAATGCACGCCGAACGACTGTCGCGAGACTCGCGTCATTGACGGTCGGGGCGTGGGCCAGGAGTTGCGAGCCTCCTTGTGTCGGCGCACCGACGAAGGCCGGGTATCCCGCCAGGACCAGACTCCCGTCGGCAACACGCATCACAGCGATCGCCAGGTAGACGAGCCCGGCGGCATCGGTCTGCGCGGCCACCGTGTAGACATGCGCGCCGGGCTGCTGCTCGCGCTGCTGCACGACTTCAGCCCACGCGACGTGCTGATCCCCGCTTGCTGGCAGCGTCAAGCCTGCATCGGGTGCCATCCCGGAGCCGGCCATAGGTCCGAGCAGACGGTCGGTTGCCTGCGGTTCCGTGGTGTCCCACGTCAGGTACCGGCGTGCGAACAGGACCGCAAAGCCTTCTGCCGCCCGATCGGTGAGCGGCGGAATCCGCGCGACGATCGGTGCTGTGCCACCTCGCGGGGGGAACACCGCGAAACGTGCGCTGGCGATCAAGCCGGCGCAAGCCGCCGCGCAGAGTACATACCTCGGCAGGTTCTGTGCCAGCCGAAGTCGCCACAAAGGCGTGCTCGCGATCGTTACTGCGTGAGCATCGCTCGCGCGACCGGCGAATCCCCGATCACCGCTCAAAGCCGAACTCTCCCGAACCCCGGCGCGACGCCGAATTGCTCGAAGCAGCTATCTCCGTGCTGTGACCGTGCGCGCCCCCAGTAGTCCCACGACCGTCCGGGAAGGCCGGCTCGCCGGCCGCGACGTCAGTGTTGGGAAGTCCCCGACCAGCCGCTGATCGAGACGCGGCTGCGTTCGATGACCGAGCATTCGACCGGGTCCCGACGGACGCGCTCCTGCGAGCTGGACGAACGTGCCTTGCCGCTACGGTGGCGGACCGGACTCGTCGCGCGCCACTGATCGTCTTGGGGCGCAGGTGCGCGGTGCGCGCTTCCACAATCGTCGAAGCCGCCCCGGCAGTCCGGGCATTTGCGCGGGCCGCGCGAAGCGCAGCCTTGCGACGTACGTGAGTTGACGAAGCGAACGCGCCGAGTGCAAGCACGACGCCTAGCGCACCGGCGCCGACGATCAGCAGGGCCCCGGCTGCCATGCGCAAGCCGTGGGCTTCCTCGGCGGTGGCGACATCCGCGGAGAAGACGGAGTCCTCTCGGGCCCAGTCGAATCCATCGCGAGCAACCTCGGCCATCTGCCCGCCCTGCGCGAAGTACTCGTCCTCCGCATAGACGCGGATCCGTTCTTTGGATGCGCTCACGCGAGCGGCCGGGCGCCAAGCGGGGAGAAACCCGGCCCCCGGCCGCCTGCGTACGGATGGGCTTCGCCGTGCCGTCGTGGGTCCGACCGACGGTCGGCGTCCCTGGACAGACCTATGTTGGGGGAGTGATCTCATAGGTCGGTCCTACGTGCTCTTCCGACCTCGGCTCCGCGGACGGGACATCGGCTTCGCTCATCAGCTCGCGCAACCTCGCCCTGGCACGCTGTGCGACCTTCCGGTACTTCTCGCGCGACCACCCCTGGCGACTGCAGAATTGAGCGCACGACTCACCACCGACTTGCGAGGCCAGCACGCGCCGTTGGTCGGCACTCAGCAGACCGACGAGGCGACTCAGTCGCCGCAGTTCCTCGCGCAGGATCACCTTTGCGTCGATCGCGGCTCCCTGGTCGACGATCTCGACACCCCCGCCGGCGATCGTGCCGAGTGTCTCGGCATGCTCGAGCGCAGTCTGGATTGGGCTGCGCCCGCTCAGCGCGCGGCGGCGGTCGCGAGCCCGCGAGATGAAGCGGAGCTCGAGTGCATTAGTGATGTGCGCTCTGCCGGCGAACGATCCACCCGCCTTCACCTGGGCGATCAGCTCGAGTGTCGCCTGGCTGTAGCAGTCTTCGAGATCCTCACGCCGCAGTCGGTGGCGATGCACGCGCAGCAGCAGCCCGCGCTTGGCCGACGCGACCAACGCCACCTCCTCGCAAAGATCACGCGCAAGGCTGCCGCTACTGTCCGCAAGCGACTGCCCACCGCGGACCGCTCGTTTTTCTCCGCATCGGGTAGACACATACGCATGTCGCGCCGAACCGCTCGCAGACCCCCCTCCCAATTTCGCCGCGCAGCGCAGCGCGGCCTCGCCGGCTCCCTCCGGATCGGCGCCACATGAGCCTCACGGACAAGCTCAACGCGCTCGACCGCCGCCAGCAGCAGACGCCCGGCGTGCGCTTCCTCGCGGCCGTCTACAAGAAGTTCGGCGACGACCAGGCCGGCCAGCTGGCGGCGCTGATCTCCTACTACGCGTTCGTCTCGATCTTCCCGCTGCTGCTCGTGTTCGTGACGGTGCTCGGCTTCGTCCTCGAAGGCCATCCCGAGGACCGCGAAAAAATCGTCCATGGCACGCTCGGGCAGTTCCCGATCCTCTCCGAACAGCTCACGAAACTGCACGCGCTCAACGGCAGCGCGCTGGCGCTGGTGGTGGGCATCGTTGGCGCCCTGCTGGCCGGCATGGGCATCACGAGTGCCGCGCAGAATGCTTTCAACCGGATCTGGCACGTGCCCTTCAAGGACCGGCCGAACTTCATCTTCACGCGCCTGCGCAGCCTCGCCGTGCTTGCGATCCTCGGCACGCTGATGATCGTCTCGACCGCCGCGGCGGGCTTCGTCGGCACCAGCTCGCACGGCGCGGCGGCGGTGATCGGCGGTGTGTTGATCGCATTCGTCGTGAACCTGGCCCTGTTCATGTCGGCGTTCTCGCTGCTGACGGCAGCCAACGCGAACTGGCGGGACTACCTGCCGGGCGTAGTTGTCGCGGCGATCTTCTGGCAGTTCCTACAGCACCTCGGCGGCTACTACGTCGAGCACTCGCTCAAGCACACGCAGCCGCTCTACGGCACGTTCGCCCTGGTCCTCGGCCTGCTCGCCTGGCTCTACCTCGGCGCACAGCTCGTAATCTTCGCCGCTGAGATCAACGTCGTGCGGGCGCGGAAGCTGTGGCCGCGCAGCTTCTTCTCCGAGCCGCTGCTCGACGCCGACAAGCGCGCACTGACGTCCTCGGCCGAGACCGAGGAACGCGTGCAGCAAGAGAACGTCGAGGTCAGCTTTGACGACCAGGCGCCCCCCGGCGAGCGGTCCGAGACAGCCGACGTCGATCGTTGACAGCGCGCCCGACGCGCGGATACGTTCAACGCAGAGGGTGCAGCGGGGGTGTGCCGGCGGGCAGTCCGCCCTACGGGCCGTCGCGGCCGAACACCAGAAGACAGGGGACATCGATGTCGAGACTCAGATCGTTGCTGCTCGCCGCCGCATTGGCTGTCGCGATCGGCGCCGTCGCAAGCGCCAGCGCGAGTGCCAGCCTGTACGTGCCCTACGGCAGCGAAGCCCTCATCGAAGGGGCGTGGAACGAGACGTGGAACCCGACGGCGCTGTCGGGTGGCAACAACAACTGCAAACCGAGCGCCGCCCACCCCTACCCGGTCGTGCTCGTGCACGCGACGTTCGCCGACGAGGGCTCCAACTGGGTCACGCTCGCGCCGCTGCTCGCCAACAACGGCTACTGCGTCTACGGCTTCAACTACGGCAAGACGATCCTCTCGGGGCTGCTCGGCAGCATCGACGGTCTCGGCAACATCGAACAGTCCGCCGAAGAACTGAGCTCGTTCGTGGGCAAAGTGCTCAGCAAAACGGGCGCAGCGAAGGTCGACATGGTCGGCCACTCCCAGGGCGGCATGATGCCCAACTACTACCTCAAGTTCCTCGGTGGCGCGGGCAAGGTGCACACGCTGATCGCCCTCTCGCCGAGCAACCACGGCACCACCGTCAGCGGCCTGACGAACCTGATCGAAAAGTTCCCGTTCGCCTCGCTGCTCGTGCCCGTCTTCCTCGAAGTGATCGGCGCGCCAGCGCTGCCCCAGCAGGAGTCCGGCTCGGCATTTCAGAAAAAGCTGTTCGGCGGTGGCGACACCGTTGCCGGGCCGCGCTACGTCGTGATCCAGACGACGCACGACGAGGTCGTCACGCCGTATGCCAATGCCTTCCTCAGCGGGGCCGCCGTGACCAACATCACCGTGCAGAACCAGTGTCCAAAAGATCCCGTCGGACACATCGGGATGTTCGAGGACTCGCCGGCGCTGCAGAACGTGCTGAACCAGTTGAGCGCTAGCCCGAATGGGTCGTTCAGCGCGACCTGCTCGAAATACGGGGCCGGGTTGTAGCGAGAGTCGGCTGGACCTGAACAGCGATCGAGCGCCGCCGCCCTGCTCGGGCGGCGGCGCTCCACGCTAACGGCGGCGCGTCGGACCCGGCATCGGCGCGTTACTGCCACGTCAGGCGATCGCGTCCAGGGTCATCGGAAAACGTCGATGTCAGTGAGAAGCGCGGCTGACCGTCTCATGCTCACGGGACAGCCCCAGGCGCCGTCGAACGGCACGAGCAAGCCGTTTCCCGCCGCGCTGGAATTTGGTCACTTCGTGCGGGATTGCGAAGTCTGGAGGCGCAGTCGCCGGGAAGCCGATCGGTGGCCTCGGTCGAGGCAGTGAGCTGTGCTCTTTGTCTGTCATACAATCAGCTTAGCTCAGGCCCGCAACGGTCCACAGGAACACCTCGAGCGCGAGTAGGAGACAGCTTGCGCTCAGCGACTCCTCGAGCAGGGTGATCCTGCGGCGGTTTGCGTGTAGCTGTGGCTCGATCCAGGCCGCGGCAGCCCGATAGGCCTCGGCAACGTTGGCCGAGGAGCCGGCTTGCAGCGTCCGCAGGAGGCTCGCCCCGCGAAACGCGAACACGAACGGATGCGGCATCAGCACTCGGATGGCGCTCGTCGAGCACAGCAAGAAGGCCAACATTGCAGCAAGCGCCCAACCGTCGAGCAGCCTGTGTCCCGCCGATGCAGCAAGAAACGAACCGGCCACCGACGCAGCGGCCAGAACAGTCCCCGCGCAGGAACGCAGAGCCACAACAGTGCGCTCCTGCTCAGCCAGCTCGTCTGCCGTCAGGCGGAAGCTGATCTGCTCAATCGTCATGCACTCCTTGTACATGCCGCTTGGGAGGCAGCTCATCCTCCGGATGGTGGAGCGGAGAGATCTGCCGTCATCCTCCGATCGTCGTTCAGACGGGTGCATGCACCCGTCAGGGAGGGCCGGAATGCGGCCCTCCCTTCCGGCGGCGCATGCGCCGCCGGCGGGGCCGCACATGTGCGGCCCCGGACAGGCCCGCATCATGCGGCCTGTCCTTCCTCCAACTCGAATCGAGGGCTGAAGATTGGCTCCAGCAAGCCATTTTCGGCATCACCTGCAGGTACTTGCGCACGCAACCACCCCGCGCTATACTAACTACACTTTCGTAAGCTCATATGGAGCAATAACTAAATGACTTCTCCCGCTGACAGTCCCCAGACAGAGCCCTCACAGCCCAAGCAGGTGCTGCGGCTGATCCCGCTCGACGACACCGTCGTGTTCCCCAATATGGGCATCACGCTGACGATCGACGTCGGCGATGACGAGCGTGTCGTGCTCGTGCCACGCCACGAGAACGAGTTCCTCGAGGTCGGCACGATCGCCGAGGTGACCGAGCAGATCCGCCTTCCCGGGGGCGGCCGCGCCGTTGCCATCTCCGGCGAGCACCGCGCCTTGATCGGTGCTGCCCAGACCGGCCCCGGCGGTGAGCTGCGCGTCGAGGTCGAGGAGCGCCCCGACGAGGTGCCCGTCGACAAACGAACGCGTGAGCTCGAGCGCGAGTACCGCGCAGTCGTCGAGGAGATCCTCGAGCTGCGTGGCGATGACGGGCGCATCGCCGCCTTCCTGCGCGCGATCGCAGAGCCCGGCGCCCTGGCCGACTCCGCCGGCTACTCCCCGAATTTGTCCTACGAGCAGAAGGTCGAGCTGCTGCGCACGATCGACGTGCCCGACCGCCTCGCCCTGGCCGTCGCTCTGCAGCGCGAGAGCCTCGCCGAGCTGCAGGTGCGCAAGCGCATCCGCGAGGACGTGCAGGACGGCGCTGAGAAGCAGCAGCGCGAGTACTTCCTACGCAAGCAGATGGAGTCGATTCGCAAGGAGCTGGGCGATGACGACGCTTCCGTGGCCGAGGAGTACCGGGCCAAGATCGAGGAGGCCAAGATGCCCGACGACGTCGAGGCACAGGCGCTGAAGGAGCTGGCGCGCCTCGAGCGGATGGGCGAGCAAACTGGCGAGTCCAGCATGATCCGTACCTATCTCGACTGGCTGATCGCCGTGCCGTGGGGCAAGCGCTCGGAGGAGCACCTCGACCCCGTCGCCGCGCGCGAGGTGCTCGACGCCGACCACGCCGGCCTCGAGGACGTCAAGGACCGCATCACCGAGTACCTCGCTGTGCGCAAGCTGCGCCAGGACCGCAACATCGAGGCCGACCCCAAGTCCGGGGCGATCCTCACGCTGATCGGTCCTCCCGGCACCGGCAAGACCTCGATCGGCGAGTCCATCGCCCGTGCGACCGGACGCGAGTTCGTACGCATGTCGCTTGGCGGCGTGCGTGATGAGGCCGAGATCCGCGGACACCGGCGCACCTACATCGGCGCGCTGCCGGGCCGTTTGGTCAGGGCCCTGCGCGACGCCGGCACGATGAACCCCGTGATCTTGCTCGACGAGGTCGACAAGGTCGGAGCCGACTGGCGCGGAGACCCCTCCGCGGCGCTGCTCGAGGTGCTCGACCCCGCGCAGAACCACTCATTCCGCGACCACTACCTAGACGTCGAGCTCGACCTCAGCCAGGTCCTGTTCCTCGCCACCGCCAACGTCGCCGACACGATCCCCGGCCCGCTGCTCGATCGCATGGAGGTGATCCGTTTCGACGGCTACACCTCCGAAGAGAAGCTCGCCATCGCCAAGGGCTACCTGTGGCCGCGCCAGCGTGACCGCAACGGCCTGCGCGAGGACGAGGTCGAGATCTCCGATGAGGTGCTGCGCACGATCATCGGCGAGTACACGCGCGAGGCCGGAGTGAGAAGCCTCGAGCGCGAGTTCGGCACCGTGCTGCGCAAGACAGCCACCCAGATCGCCTCCGGCAAGGCCGAGGCTCCCGTGAAGATCGACATCGACGCCGTGCGCGACGCGCTCGGACGCCAGAAGGTCTTCCAGGAGTCCGCCGCTCGGACAGCCACGCCCGGTGTCGCCACCGGACTCGCCGTAACGGGCGCCGGCGGAGACGTGCTGTTCGTCGAGGCCACCGCCATGAAGGGCGGGGGCTCCGGCGGCAACAGCCTCGTCCTCACCGGACAGCTCGGCGACGTGATGAAGGAGTCGGCCAAGATCGCCCTCTCCTATGTACGCGGACACGCCGAGGAGCTCGGCATCGAGCCTGGCGCCTTCGAGAACAAGGAGTTCCACGTGCACGTGCCTGCCGGCGCGATCCCCAAGGACGGCCCGAGTGCCGGCGTGACGATGGTCACCGCGCTTGCCTCGCTGCTGTCAGGGCGCCCCGTCAAGCACACCGTCGGCATGACCGGCGAGGTCACACTGCAGGGTCGCGTGCTGCCGATCGGCGGGCTCAAGCAGAAGGCGCTTGCAGCTCACGCCGCCGGCCTCACCGATGTGATCCTGCCCGAGCGCAACCGTGGCGACCTGGACGAGATTCCCGAGGAGGTTCGTAAGCAGATGAGCTTCCACCCCGTGATGACCGTGCAGGAGGTGCTCGACCGCGCACTGGAGCCAGCACGCGATGTCGCGCACGCCTAACCGCTGTCAGCCCGTTCCCCAGGAGGTCCGCCAGACGGCGGACCTCCTCGAGCGGCGCTGGCAGCTGTCGATCATCTACGCCGCGCTCACCGGTGCTCTGCGCTTCAACGAGTTCGCCGAGGCCGTCGCCGGCATCTCTCCGAGGATGCTCTCCGAGCGCCTGCGCGACCTCGAGGCCGCTGGACTGGTCGAGCGGACCGTGATCCCCTCGAGCCCGCCCACAGTCGAGTACCGGCTGACCGAGCGCGGGCGCCGACTCGGGCCGATCATCGACGCCATGCGCGCCTACGCCGAACCGGTCTAGCCGCTGAGCTTCACGCCCGGGCCGGTTCCGGTTCGTCGGCCTGCCCGCCGATCTCCGAGCTCGCGCCGACGAGCTGGCCCCCAGGGCAGCTCTCGGCGTGAATCTCCTCTTCTTCCCTGCGCGGGTTACGAATCCCCGCAACGCCAACGATGCCGCCGATCGCGACGAGCAACGCGGCGATCACCATGCCGAGATGGAAGCTGTGCAGCGACGCCCCTTCGGCCGCAGTCCTGATTGCGTGTGCCTGCGCCGATGGCATCCCGTGAAGTGTGGGCAGCCCGAGCGGCAGGCGCTTGGCTTCCGCCACCGCCGTGCGCGCCGCGTCACTCAGCGCCACGCTTGACAGTCGGCTGTCCAGAGAAGAGGAGAACGAAGACGCGATCGCCGCGCCAACCGCGGCCGTGCCAAGCAGTCCCGCTACGCGCGCAATCGCATTGTTCACCCCCGAGGCAATCCCCGCCTCCTTCTCCGATCCTGCCAGCACGGCCGCCGTCAACGGCGCCACCGTCATCGACAGCCCGAGCGAGAAGACGAGCAGCGGCGGCAGCACTTCCGAGAGATAGTCCGCCTTCACGCCCGTCATCTGGAACAGCAGCAGTCCGCCTGCCCCGACGAGCGGTCCGACGCCCATGAAGAAACGCGGGCCGTAGCGGTCGGCGAGCGCGCCGAAGCGGCGTGACAGCGCGAACATGACGATCGTCACCGGGAGCGTCGCCAGGCCGCTCTTCAGCGGCGAGTAACCGCCGATCTGCTGCAGAAAGAGGACGAGGAAGAAGAAGACGATCGCCAGCCCCGCGTACATCGCGAAGGTCTCGACGTTGCCGGCAGAGAAGTTGCGCCGCCTGAACAGCACGAGCGGCAACATCGGATCCTTCGCACGCGACTCGTAGAAGGTGAACGCAGCGAGCAGCGCGAAGCCTGCGAGCAGCGGCAGGAAGACGCCCGGACTCGACCAGCCAAGTCGCGGCTGCTCGATCAGCGCGAACACCGGACCGCCGAGGCCAAGCGCGCACAGCAGCGCGCCCGGATAATCAACGTGCCTGCCGCCGCGCTCGCGCACTGCGCTCTGCGGAATCACCGCGAGGATCAGCCACACGCAGGCCGCTGCCAGCGGCACGTTGATCACGAAGATCCAGCGCCACGAGGCGATCGCCAAAAGCTCGCCGCCGGCCAGCGGCCCGAGCACGCCCGCGATCGCCCCCCACGCCGTCCACGTGCCGATCGCGCCACCGCGCTCGGCGGCCGGGAACGTGTTCACGATCACTGCGAGCGAACTCGGCACGAGCAACGCCCCTGCAATCCCCTGAAGCATGCGCGCAGCGACGAGGAAGCCGATCGACGGCGAGACCGCGCACAGCACCGAGGCGACGCCAAAGCCCGACACGCCCAGCGCGAATACCTTCCGCTCGCCGTACAGATCCCCGAGCGAGCCGCCGACGAGGATCAGCGAGCCCAGCGTCAGCAGGTAGCCGTTGACGACCCATTGCTGCGCCGCCAGGCCACCGCCGAGCGCACGCTGGATCGTCGGCAGCGCGACGTTGACCACTGTGCCGTCCAGCAGGGCGATGCCCGAGCCCAGGATGCAGGCCACCAACGTGACGCGCTTGACCGTTGCGTCGCTGCCGATTCGCATCCTGCCACCGTATCTCTCGCACGGGCGCTGCTCGCGCTACGAGCAGAACGCTGGTAAGCCGAATCGTTCACAGGCTGGCAACGGGCATCCGCTAGGGCGGGGCTAGCGTGGGTCGCATGCAAGAGGATGAGCAGCTAACCGTCAAGCAGCGGGCGAACAATTACTGGGTAGTCGAGCGCGGCACCGACGAGATCGCCGGGGCGCTCACGCGACAGGCCGCCGAATCCGAGCGAGAGCTCGTGCGAAGGCTGCGTCGCCGGACCGCGCAGATGCGCCGCGCCGCGCCTGGGCGGGCGCGCGTGACGAGCGCCTCATTGCGCTGAGCGCTGTCGCAGCCCCGCTACAACCGCGCTCGCGCCAGCAGCGACGACGCCGGGACCTCGAGCGCATCCGCGATCTTCACGATCGTGTCGAGGCTCACGTTGAACTCGCCCCGCTCGATCGCGCCGTAGTAGCTGCGGTCGATGCGCGCCAAGGCCGCCAGCGATTCCTGCGGTAGGCCTCGCTCCGCACGCATCGCGCGCGCCGCGGCACCCAGCGCTACGTTGGCGGCTGACTTCTTCGACGGCATGTGATTGCAGGCGGATCCAACGGGCTTGCGGACAATTCCCCCACCGTGTACTCTCGGTCTATGATGACAACTGTCTGCAATACTACGCGCCTGGGCGGCGGAGAGGCCTAGAGGGGTGCGGACCCTTGAGATCCTCGGCGTGATCCTGGCGACGCCGGGCGCGGTGGCCGCTGTGAAGGGACTGCACACGCGACGTAGGCTTCTCGTGCGCAAGCACGCGCGGCCTCGAAGGGCCGAACTCGACATCCACGTTCACCTGCGTATACGTCGCGGGCCAGCGCGATATCGTCGCAACGATGGGCGATAGAGGCCGGGGCACCGAACGGTTGACGATTGGGGGCGGGTTCCTCACGCGTCCCCTCGAAGCCACGAGCGCCCGATAGCACTTCGTAGAATGTTCATCGAGTGCTCGCCTAGTCCGTAGGAGGCGTTCAGCCCGTGAAAGAAGCGATCATAGTCGTCTTGGTACTCGCCGGCTTTTGGTGGACCCGTGGTGCCGGTCCTGGGGCAAGATCGGTTCGCAGTCCGGGTAGCGAAGAACTCGCCAGGTTCAACCCCCTGGGAGATCGGATGCCTCAGCCGGATGAAGAACGTCGAGATCCCGAGGAAGCCGAGTAAGCGACCCGGCCATGCCTTGGGAGCTCCCGCGAACCCCACTGCCGGTGATTGGTTCGATACTCGTCATGGCGAGTAGGGTTGCGCCGTGGCCGCACTCGACCTCGACAAGCTGACATGGCCGGAGGTCAAGGACGCGATCGACGGCGGTCGTGACACCGTCGTGATGGCGCTCGGTGCGACCGAGCAGCATGGACTGCACATGCCACTGGCCACCGACGCGCTGCTCGGCGACCACATGGCGCGACTGCTCGCTGAACGCATCGACGCCTTCGTCGCGCCAACGCTGCGTGTGGGCTGCTCAGAGCATCACGTCGGCTTCGCCGGCACGATGTCGATCTCCGAGGCGACGATGCACGCCGTGGTTGCCGACCTCGTGCGCTCGCTGCTGAGTAGCGGCTTTCGTCGGATCGTGCTGCTGCCCTCACATGGAGGCAATTTCGCGCCGGGAGGCAATTTCGCGCCGCTTGCCGCTGCGCTCGAGATGCTCGACGCCGACGAGCGCGCGCACGTGATCGCCGTCACCGACCTTTCGGTGCTCTTCCAGATCGCACAGCTCGGCGAGCGCCAGTACGGCGTGCCGCTCGCCGACGGCGGCCTGCACGCGGGTGAGTGGGAGACCTCGCTGCTGCTCGCGCTGCACCCCGAGCTGGTGAAGATGGAGCGTGCTGAGGCCGGCTTCACTGGCGACTTGCAGGAGGCCGTCGCATCGATGTTCAGCGGCGGCGTCGCCTCGATCTCGCCCAACGGAGCGATCGGCGATCCAACCAGCGCAAGTCGCGAGCACGGCGAGCGCTACTGGAGCGCCGTCGAGCGGATCGTCGTCGAGCAGGTCGAAGGCTGATCCCGAGCTCGACGAGGCTGTCCCGCGATTTGCAGGCAGTTCGATATCGGGACGGCCGGATTCGAACCGGCGACCCCCTGCTCCCAAAGCAGGTGCGCTACCAGGCTGCGCCACGTCCCGAGGCTCGAACGAGTCTACCGCCAGCTCTCGCGCGCTCTGTACATCCAGCCCTGTAGTCGCGCGCGCAGCAGCATGTCCTCGACGCCGACCGTGAGCAGCCCATGCGGTCGGTCCGGCACGGCCCGCTCGTCGAACTCGGGCGCAGCAAAGCGACGCACTCGGATCGCGCGCGGTTCTACGCCGGTCGTCTCGCTCCAGAAGCGCCGTAGATCCTTCAGGCTCTGGCCGGGCCCATACTGCAGTGAAAGGAACGGAGCCTTGCTCGTCAGCCTCCCGATCCAGCAGCTCACGAGCCGCATCACGGCCGGGTCGGGGTTGGTCAGCGCCACTCGCGTGCGATCGCGCTGATCGCCCTGCACGAGGTAGACGCAGATGAAGTCGCGAAATGTCGGCTGAGCCGAGAGCTCCTCAAAGGTCTCGAGCCCCTCCTCGTAGGCGACCGCGCTGCGTGCGCGAGAGGCTTTGTGTGACGTTTCCGCTGATCCGCCGCTCCGAGCGTCTCGACGCAACGGCAAGTCGCGCACCCAGTAGTAAATCGTGCTGCGAGGCAGCGACAGGCGCACCGCCAGCTCGTCGACCGTCAACCGCTGCTCGACGCGCAGCGAGCGGGCCATCTGCCGGAGGTATCGCGCGTGGGCCATACGAACATATGTTCGCATACTTCCAAGGCAAGTGTGTAGCCGCGACACGTACCGGTCTTTGGCTCTGCGAGCGGGATCCCATGGTCGCCTCGGGATCGCGCGAGCGTCCCGCCCCACCCCACTGCTAGCCTCCGCCACCGCCCATGGCAGACGTCCAACCACTGCGCGCGCTGCACTACGACCCAGCCGTCGCCGGGGCGCTCGCCGACGTCGTCGCCCCGCCCTACGACGTGATCGACGCGACTCAGCGCGCGGCGCTGATCGAGCGCTCGCCCTTCAACGTCGTCGCCGTGGACCTACCGCAGGGCGAGCCCGACCCCTACGAGTCGGCGCGCGAGCAGTTCGAGTCCTGGCAGGCCGAGGGCGCGCTCGTGCGCGACGAGCAACCGGCGATCTGGGCACATACTCAGGACTACGCCGGGCCGGACGGTCAGCGGCGCACGCGGCGCGGCTTCTTCTGCCGTGTGCGGATCGAGGGCTACGGGCCGGGCCGCGTGCGACCACACGAGCGCACGCACCCGGGTCCGAAGGAGGACCGCCTGCGCCTGACGCGGGCCACGAAGGCGAACATCTCGCCGATCTTCTCGCTCTACTCCGACCCGACGAATGCGGCCTGGAAGGCGCTCGAGCCGGCGACCGAGGAGCAGCCCTACGGCGAGGTGACGGACGCCGACGGGACCGTGCACCGGCTGTGGCGCGTCGCCGATCCCGCCGCGATCGCGGCCGTGCAGGCGGCAACCGGCGACGCGGAGCTCTTGATCGCCGACGGCCACCACCGCTACGAGACGATGCAGGCCTACGCCGAAGAGGTCGAGGCGGCCGGCACGCCGCCGAACGACGAGCACCGCTACATCCTGATGTGCCTGGTCGCGCTGGAGGACCCGGGACTGACGGTCTTCCCGACCCACCGGCTCGTCAACAAGCTCGACGACGAGCAGCGGGCGGCGCTCGCGCAAACGCTGGAGCGCGACTTCGAGATCAGCGAGGTCGCGCTCGATCAGGTGGCGCCTGCGCCCGGCGATGGCCCGCTCGAGCTGGGCTACGTCAAGCACGGCGACGAGCGCGCCTACCGCCTGAAGCTCAAGGATCAGAAGATCGCCGACGATGCGCTTAGCGGATATTCCGAGGCCTACCGCCACCTCGACACGGGCATTCTGGAGACATTGCTGCTGAAGGGCGCGCTTGGCCTCAGCGACGAGGACATCTCTCACTTCAACGGCCTCTTCTACGCGCGCGACACCGAAGAGGCGCTGCGCGTCGTGCGTTCGGGCGAATACGACGCCGCCTTCCTGATGCGCCCGACGCCGGTCGAGCAAGTTCGCGACGTCGCGGCCGAGGGCGAGAACATGCCGCCCAAGTCGACCTACTTCTTCCCTAAGCTGCTGACCGGGCTGCTGTTCAACCCCCTTTCGTAGCGGGTTTGCGCAGTACCATGTAAATGAGAGTTCTCTGGGGCCTTCGAAAGGAGCCAAGATGGGTGGATCGGACGGGCTGGCACGGATGAAAGCCACCGCGCGTCGCGACGGAGGTGGCTTCAGGCACACCGTTCAGGTACGTGACCACCAGCTGACGGTCGATGAGCCGCTCCATGTCGGCGGACAGGACACGGCCCCGAGCCCACAGGAGCTGCTGGCCGTGAGCCTCGCATCCTGTACGGCGATCACGATGGAGATGTACGCGGCGCGCAAGGGCTGGGACATCGGCCACGTCGAGGTTGACGTCGAGTACACGCCGGCCGTACGCGGCTGTCCGACCAAGTTCGAGCTCGTCACGCGCCTGCCCGATGATCTGCCCGAGGACCAGGTCGAGCGGCTTCGTGTGATCGCGGCCAAGTGCCCGGTGCACCGCGTGCTCGACGGCGAGGTCATGTTCCTGGAGCGCCTCGAGCGCGCCCACATGGCCGCCTGAGGCCAGCGCCGAGGCGCTCGCCGGCACAGGCGCGACGCGCTTGCCCAGAGGCACACCCGACCCGAGCTGGTTCGCCGCCAAGGACCCGGCCGAGCAGACGCCCGCGGCGGTACTCGTGCCGTTGTTCCTGCACGCGGAGTCCGAAGCGCCGTCGGTCGTGCTGACCAGACGCCGCGCCGACCTGCGCCGCCACGCCGGTGAGATCTCCTTCCCGGGCGGGCGCCGTGATGCCGAGGACGCCGACCTGCGCGAGACGGCGCTGCGCGAGGCCGAGGAGGAGATCGGCCTGCCGCGCGAGCTCGTCACGCCGCTCGGCGAGCTGCCGGCGATCTCGACGTTCGCGACCAACTACCTGATCCATCCGTTCGTCGGGCTGATCCCCGCGGAGCAGAGCTGGCGCGTGTCACCGCGCGAGGTCGATGTCGTGCTCGAGCTGCCGCTGCACGACATCCGCGCAAGCCGCACGCGCACCGAGATCGAGCGACGCGGCTTCACCTTCGAGGTCGACGCCTACATCCTCGACGGCCACCTGATCTGGGGCGCGACGTTCCGCATCCTCGAGGACCTGCTCGAGCAGCTGCAGGCGGGCGCCTTCGACGACGCCCGCCTGCTGCTCTCCTAGCCGAGCGCTAGCTCGGCTGAGGAACGATGCGGATGTAGGGGCGCGGCTCCTCCCACCCGTCGGGATAGGTCTCCTTGGCCTGGTCGTTGGAGACGGAGCCGGCGATGATCACCTTCTCGCCCTGCTTCCAGTTCACAGGCGTGGCGACCTTGTGCTTGGCGGTGAGCTGGAGCGAGTCGATCACGCGCAGCACCTCGTCGAAGTTGCGCCCGGTCGTCATCGGGTAGACGAGCACCAGTTTGAGCGTCTTGTCGGGCGCGATCACGAACACGTTGCGCACCGTCTGGTTATCGGCCGGCGTGCGCACGGCGACGTCGCCGGAGGTCTCGGCGGGCAGCATGCCGTAGAGCTTCGACACGTTGAAGTCGTCGTCGCTGATGATCGGGTAGTTGGGGGCCGTACCCTGCGTCTCCTCGATGTCCTTGGCCCACGCCTCGTGGTTGTCGAGCGCGTCGACCGACAGGCCGATGATCTTCACGTTGCGCTGATCAAACTCGGGCTTGGCGTTGGCCATGTAGCCGAGCTCAGTCGTGCAGACGGGCGTGAAGTCCTTGGGGTGCGAGAACAGCACCGCCCAGGAGTCACCGATCCAGTCGTGGAATTTGATCCGGCCCTCGGTCGTATCGGCCTCGAAGTCGGGGACTACATCGCCAAGTTTCAGCGTCATTTATGTCTTCCTTTCTCGACAGGCAGCTTTCCCAGAACTCCGAGAGCGGTTGGCTTGCCTACCTCGAGATAAAATCCTGATCGGCTTTACAGGGATTACCTACAGGATAGCGGAAGGGCCTTCCCCGGCGGGCTCTGCACCGCGCCACGGCAGTTCCCACGGCAGGTTCTCAACCAGCCCTCCAACCAGCTCTCGCGCGCGGCCGGCGAGGCTAGGTCTCGGGCGTCCAGCCGGACAGCTCAGACCAGACGTCGCCGCCCTGTGAGGCGGTGCGCACGGCCGGCGCGCCGCGACGCGTCCAGATCGCGCCGGCGGCCATGCAGATGCAGCCGAGCAGCGCCAGCCAGGCGCCCTCGCGCAGCGAGAGCGAGATCAGCTCGCCGGCCGGCGAGGGACGATCGACCATCCGAAACACGACGCACGCGGCACCAAGTAGCCCAAGCAGCGCGAGCGGCACGCGGTTGGCCTCCGAAGAGGCCGAGGCAGGGCCGGCCAAAGCGAGCAGCGAGATCAGGATGCCGAGCCCGGCGATGATCAGCAGCACGACGTTGAGCGTGCTCAGCGCCTGGTGCGCACTGAGCGCGAACACTTCGTGGTTGACGAGCCCGGTGAGGCTCGTGTGCAGGCTGCCGAGATGGCTCTGCAGCGCGGCGTTGCCGTACTGCGCGGCGAACTGTTCGCTGGCCTGCTCGGCGGCGGCGATCGCGTGGGCGTTGAAGCTGACGCCGTACCACGGGAGGAACACGGCGACGGCGAGCAGCACGGAGCCGAGCGCCGAGACGAGCAGCCCATAGGTCGAGCGAGATTTCCCCGAGGTTTCCCCCATTGCACGATCGCATCGGCCCGACGGGCTCGCTGCTTTATCTCTGCGAGGCGAAAATCGACGCTCAGCGATCGCCGCCGAGCAGCGTGGCGACGGCGTCATCGGCCGCGGCGATCCAGGCTGCGTCGTCGGAGCCCCGCCCGAGCGCGACCCCCTGAGCGCCCGCGCCTCGCCCCTCCGCGCCGCCCGGTCTCTCGCCCTCCCCGCCGAGCACGACGGCTGGGATCGCGTTCAGCTCGGTAAGCGAGCGGAAGATCCGCGCGCCCCCTGCGAGCATCTCGACCGTCGGGCGCCCGGCATCGACCGCACTGGCGTCCACCCCGCCCGCCCCGCCGGGAACAGCCCACGCGTCGTAGATCAACCCGCGCGCGGTTGTGTCGATCGCCTGAGAGAGAAAGAACTCCAGGCGCGAGCAGTGCAGCGGCGCAATCTGCTCGTCAGAGCCACGCGCACAGGCGAGCATCCAGCAGGCGACGGTCACGTTCTCGAGCGCCCCGCGTAGCGTGGCGAGGCGATCGGGCGTGCCGATCCAGCATTCGGCGCCGGTGGCCTCGATCGCCGCGCGCCCGGCCTCGCCACGCGTCGTCGCGCGCACGGCGTGGCCCTGCTCGACCATCCGCCCGGCGAAGCGCCGGCCGCGGCAGCCGCCGCCGACGATCAGGATCCTGGCCACGCGCCGTCCACGGCGCGCCATCTTAGGGAGCGGCGTGGCCTATGATCGCCGCCGGGCCTCGACGGCGAGGCGTTCGCCCTCCAGCCACGGCATCTGCCGTGCAACGATTGAGACAGATGAGCGGAAACGAGTCAAATACCCCTGCGACGGACGACGTCGTGACGATGGAGAAGATCGTGGCGCTGTGCAAGCGCCGCGGCTTCGTCTTCCCGTCCTCTGAGATCTACGGCGGCGTCGGCTCGACCTACGACTACGGCCACTACGGCGTGCTGCTCAAGACGAACGTGAAGAACGAGTGGTGGCGCGCGATGATCACTGAGCGCGACGACATCGTGGCGATCGACTCGGCGATCCTGCAGCACCCGCGCGTGTGGGAGGCATCGGGTCACCTCGAAGGCTTCACGGACCCGCTGGTCGACTGCAAGACGTGCGGCAAGCGCTTCCGCGCGGACCACCTGATGGAGCTTGAGTGCGGTCGCAAACCGTCGAAGCACCCGGGCGAAGCGGAGGAGTGCGAGCTGACGGAGGCGCGCGACTTCAACCTGATGTTCGAGACGACAATCGGCCCGGTCAAGGAATCGGGCTCGGTCGCCTACCTGCGCCCGGAGACGGCGCAGGGGATCTTCATCAACTTCAAGAACGTGCTGCAGTTCGCGCGCAAGAAGCCGCCGTTCGGGATCGCGCAGGTCGGCAAGTCCTTCCGCAACGAGATCACGCCGGGCAACTTCATCTTCCGCACGCGCGAGTTCGAGCAGATGGAGATGGAGTTCTTCGTGCCGCCCGAGGAAGCCCAGCATTGGTTCGAGCACTGGCTCGCCGAGCGCGAGCTTTGGTACACGGGCCTTGGCATCCGTCCCGACCACCTGCGCCTGCGCGCGCACGACGCGGATGAGCTCTCGCACTACTCCTCGGGCACGAGCGACGTCGAATACCTGTTCCCGATCGGCTGGTCGGAGCTCGAGGGAATCGCCAACCGCGGCGACTTCGACCTGACGCGCCACGCCGAGTTCTCGGGCGAGAAGCTCGAGTACTTCGACCAGCAGAGCGGCCAGCGCTACGTCCCTCACGTGATCGAGCCGGCAGCGGGCGCGGACCGCGCGACGCTGGCGTTCCTGGTCGACGCCTACGACGAGGAAGTGGTCGAAGGCGAGGGCGCAGGCGACGGCGAGCTGCGCACGGTGCTGAGGCTGCACCCGCGTCTGGCGCCGGTCAAGGCGGCGATCCTGCCGCTGCTCAGGAAGGACGGCCAGCCGGAGCTGGCCCACGAGGTGCACCGCGCCGTGCGCACGGTCGTCCAGGCGGAGTACGACGAGGGTGGCTCGATCGGCAAGCGCTACCGCCGCCAGGATGAGATCGGCACGCCGTACTGCCTGACGATCGACCACCAGAGCGTCGAGGACCGAACGGTGACGTTGCGCGACCGCGACTCGCTGGAGCAGGAGCGGATCCCGATCGAGGGCATCGCACAAGAGATCGAGCGGCGCGTGACGGCGCCGTGGCAAACACCAAAGCTGGCCTAGGGCGACCGGCCGGAGAGGAGCGGGATGGACTTCGAACTGACCGACGAGCAGCGCCTGATCAAGGACACGGCGCGCGAATTCACGGACAAGGAGATCGTCAAGCAGTCGCGCGAAAACGCGCGCAACCACCACTTCGACGTGGAGATGGTCCGCAAGGTCGCCGCACAGGGCTATCTCGGCGCGGTCGTCCCGACCGAGTACGGCGGCGCGGGTCTCGACTACCTGTCATACGGCCTGATCGTCGAGGAGATCGGCCGCGGCGACTCGGCGATCCGCACGGTGATCTCGGTGCAGACCTCGCTGGTCTGCTCAGGCATCCTCAAGTGGGGCACGGAGGAGCAGAAGCAGAAGTACCTGCCGAAGCTGTGCTCGGGCGAGTGGCTTGGCTGCTTCGGGCTGACCGAGCCGGACACGGGCTCGGACGCGGCCAACCAGAAGACGCGCGCGAAGAAGACGGACAACGGCTGGGTGATCAACGGCGCGAAGATGTGGATCTCGATGGCCAACTACGCGAAGGTCGCGCTGATCTTCGCGCAGACGGACCCGGAGCTCGGCCACAAAGGCCTGGCGTGCTTCATCGTCGACACCGACCAGCCTGGCTTCAAAGCGCAGACGATCGAGCACAAGATGGGGCTGCACGCCTCCGACACCGCCTCGATCTCACTGGAAGACGTGGAGGTGTCCGACGAGGACGTGCTCGGCGAGGTCGGCCAGGGCTTCAAAGTGGCGATGTCGAACCTCGACTCGGGCCGCTACTCGGTGGCGGCGGGTTGCGTGGGCATCTGCCAGGGCTGCGTGGAGGAGTCGGTCAACTACGCCAAGGAGCGCGAGCAGTTCGGTCGCCCGATCGCGAGCTTCCAGCTGGTGCAGGCGATGATCGCCGACATGACCGTGAAAACCGAGGCCTCGCGGATGCTCGTGTGGCGCGCCGGCTGGCTGAAGGACCAGGGTCGCCAGAACACGCTGGAGACCTCGATCGCCAAGCTGCACGCGACGGAGGCCTCGCTGGAGTGCGCCAACATGGCGATCCAGGTGCACGGCGGCGCGGGCTACGTCGACGACCACCCGGTCGAGCGCTACTTCCGCGACGCGCGCGTGACAACGCTGTACGAGGGCACCTCGCAGATCCAGAAACTGATCATCGGCCGCGAAATGACGGGCATCGGCGCGCTCGTTCCCGCCTGAGGCGAGGACGATCGGCTTGTCCACCCGACCGGAGCGGGAAGATCTTCAGATGGCCGGCTCCGCCGGCCGAGATGACCGCGCGGCGCGTGTGATCGGGGTGCTCGGCGCAGGGCACGATGGGCTCGGGGATCGCGCAGCTCGCGGCGCGCAGCGGAGCGCGAACGCTGCTGCACGATCCGATCCCGGAGGCGCTCGAGAAGGGCCTACAGCGGGCGCGCGACGGACTGGCCAAGGAAGCGGCCAAGGGCCGGCTCTCTAGCGAGCAGGCCGAGCAGGCGAGCGCGAGCCTGGAAGCGGTCGGAACGCTCGAGGCGCTCGCGCCGTGCGAGCTCGTGATCGAGGCGGCGCCGGAGCGACTCGAGCTCAAGCACGAGCTCTACGCCCAGCTCTCTGAGATCGTCGGCGAGCAGTGCGTGCTGGCGAGCAACACCTCCTCGCTGCTCGTGACGGCGCTCGGGCCGGCGGCGAGCCATCCGGAGCGCGTCGTGGGGATGCACTTCTTCAACCCGGCGCCGCTGATGGCGCTGCTCGAGGTAGTCGCCGGCGAGCAGTCCTCGGCGCGGGCGCTCGAAGTCGCGCACGCGACTGGCGAGGCGATGGGCAAGACGGTGATCCGCGCGAGCGACGGCCCGGGCTTCCTCGTCAACCGCTGCAACCGGCCGTTCGGCCTGGAGGCGCTGCGCCTGTTGCAGGAGCGGATCGCCGACGTCGCGGCGATCGATCGCATCTGCCGCATGGAGGGTGGCTTTCGCATGGGGCCGTTCGAGCTGATGGACCTCGTCGGCGTCGACGTGGGCTTTGAGATCTCAAAGAGCTTCTACGCGCAGAGCTTCGGTGAGCCGCGCTGGCGCCCGTCGCCGATCGCGGCGCGCTACGTGGCAGCGGGACTGCACGGGCGCAAGGCGGGCCGCGGCTACTACACCTACCAGAGCGAGCGCCCGGCCCCGGGCGCCGGACCGGGCCACCGCCCAGCCGACCCGGATGCGCGCGAGGCCGAGCCGCCGGGCAACGGCGAGGGCGTCGTCGTGATCGATGGCGAAGGCCTGGTGGCGGAGGAGCTGCGCCACGAGGCGGCGACTGGCCGGGTATGAGGTGCGCTCGCCGCACGACAGCACCGGCGGCGTGCTGCCGTCGCTGGTGATCGAATGCGACCGCGCGCCCTCCGTGGACGAGGAGCCCTCCGCGGGCACGCCGGGCACGCGCGAGCACCCGCAGGGAGGGGCCCACCTGATCCTCTGCGAGGCGGGCTCGCTTGCTCGCCTGGACCCGGGCGGCAGCGCGGTCGGCTTTCACGTGCTGGCCCCGCTCGAGCGGGGCACGCTAGTCGAGCTGACGCGCAACGAAGGCTCCTCGCCCTTGGCGGCGGCGCGCGCAGAGCGCTTCTTCGTGGCGCTCGGCAAGCACGTCGAGTGGGTCGGCGACGCACCGGGGCTCGTACTCGGGCGAATCGTCTGCCAGGTGATCAACGAGTGCGCGTTCGCGCTCGGCGAGGGCGTCGGCGACGCGGTCGACATCGACACGGGCATGATGCTCGGCCTCAGCTATCCGCGCGGACCGCTCGAGTGGGCCGACACGATCGGCCTCGACCGCGTGCTCAGCGTGCTGCACGCGCTGTGCGACGAGTACGGCGAGGAGCGCTACCGCGCGGCGCCGGCGCTGCGCCGGCTGGTGCACGCGGGACGCCTCGGCCGCGTCAGCGGGGCCGGCTTCTTCGAGTACGACGGCGAGAGCTGAGACGGCGGCGCGATCCAGGACGACGCGGCGGACGAGCGCGCCGCGGCGGGCGGCGCAACCTCACGTTCGCCCAAGCGCCGACGTTATGCAGGGGTGAGCGCAACGCAGCTTAGAGCGAAGGGCCTCCCCCCTTCCAGCGCTTCCTCGACGCCGAACGCGAGGTCGTGTGGCGCTACCTCGTGTCGCAGGTCGGCGCGGCCGAGGCGGAGGACTGCTTTCAGGAGACGTTCATCGCGGCGCTGCGCGCTTACCCGCGCCTGCGCGCGCAGTCGAACCTGCGCGCGTGGGTGCTGACGATCGCGCAGCACAAGGCACTCGATGCGCACCGCGCCCGCGGACGACGACCGCAGCCGGTCGCCGAGCAGGATGGGCGCGATGGCGCGAGGGCGCACGAGGGCTCGGCGCCGAGCGCCCAGGAGCAGCTGCTGGCGCGCGAGGGAGGGCTGTGGCAGGCGGTCGGCGCGCTGCCCGAGCGTCAGCGCTCGGCGGTCGTGCTGCGCTACGTGGCCGACCTGCCGCACCGCGAGATCGCGGCGGCGATCGGACTGCTCGGTCGAGGCGGCGCGGCGCTCGCTGCACGAGGGACTGACGAAGCTGAGAAAGGCGGTGCCGGCATGAGCGGGCGAGACGGAATGACGGTCAGGGAGATCGAGCAGGCGCTGCGCCGCGGCCCGGCGCACGCGCGCGGCGACACCGGCTCGCAGACGAGCGGGGGCGCGGCGGCAACTAGCGCGGCGGGGGCGCACATGGCTGCTCAACGGCTCAGCGAGCGCGTGGCCGAGCAGGGGCTGGCCGACGTCAGCTACGCGACCGTCGACTCGCCGTTCGGCGAGCTGCTGCTCGCGGCAAGTGAGCAGGGCCTGCTCAGGCTGGCCTTCCCCGAGGAGAATGCTGACGAGGTGCTCGAGCGTCTCGCCGCACGCGTCTCGCCGCGGATCATCGAGGCGCCGGCCCAGCTCGATTCGATCCGCCGCGAGCTCGACGAGTACTTCGAAGGGCGCAGGCGCGAGTTCGAGCTGCCGCTCGACTGGACGCTGGTTGGGCCGTTCGGCCGGCGCGTGCTCGGCGCGACGGCGCAGATCCCCTACGGCAACGTGCTCACGCTACACCGAGGTCGCCGCCGAGGCGGGCAGCCCGCGCGGCTCGCGTGCGGCCGGCAACGCGCTCGGCGCCAACCCGATCCCGATCGTCGTGCCCTGCCACCGCGTGCTGCGCGGCAGCGGCGCGCTCGGCGGCTACGCTGGCGGCCTGCCGCGCAAGCGGTTCCTGCTCGAGCTCGAGGGGGCGCGCTAGGAGGCTTCGGCTGCGGCGGCCTCCGCGGCGACGGCCGGCGGCGCCCACTGCGCCTCGGCGAGGTCGCCCTCGGGCAGGCCGGCGGGCGTCGGCACCTCGGGCGTGTCGCGCAGGTACCACTCGGCGTCGAGCGCCGCCTCGCATCCGGAGGCGGCGGCGGTGATCGCCTGGCGGTAGGTGTGGTCGACGAGGTCGCCGGCGGCGAACACGCCGGGCCGGTTGGTCCGCGTCGACTTGCCCTCGGTCTTGACGTAGCCCTCGTCGTCGACCTCGATCTGTCCGCCGACGATGCTCGACTGCGGCTCGTGGCCGATCGCGATGAAGGCGCCCGAGACGGGCAGCTCGCGCAGCTCATCGGTCTCGGTGTTCCTCAGTCGGGCGTGGCCAAGCGCACCGTTCTCGCCGGCCACGAACTCGTCGACGGTGTATGGCGTGAGCAGCTCGATGTTCTCCTGCGCGCGGGCGCGCTCGAGCATGATCTTCGAGGCGCGGAAGTCGGCGCGACGGTGCACGATCGTGACCTTCGAGGCGAACTTGGAGAGGAAGATGGCCTCCTCCATCGCCGAGTCGCCGCCACCGACGATCACGGTCTCGGCGCCGTTGAAGAAGGCGGCGTCGCAGGTCGCGCAGTAGCTGACGCCGCGTCCTGAGAGCTCCTCCTCGCCGGGCACGCAGAGCTTCTTGTGCTCGGCGCCCATCGCCAAGACGACCGTGCGCGTGCGGTACTCGGTGTCTCCGACCCACACGCGGTGGATCCCGCCGGGCTCATCGGCGAGCTCGACGCGATCGACGTCCTCGGTCTCCAGGCGCGCGCCGAAGCGCTCGGCCTGGTCGCGGAACTTCTGCATGATCTCCGGCCCCATGATCCCTTCAGGGAAGCCCGGGAAGTTCTCGACGTCGGTCGTCTGCTGCAGCAGGCCGCCCCAGGCGAAACCCTCGAACACGAGCGGGCTCAGGTTGGCGCGCGCTGTGTACAGCGCAGCCGTGTAGCCGGCCGGCCCGCTGCCGATGATGATCACGTTCTCGACGTCGCTCATCCGTTCTCCAATCGCTTCACCAAAGGGTACTTCACAAAGTAAAGTATAGCGCTGCTACTGGGCTCTGTATAGCTCATCTGGCCCCGACGGCTCCAGCTGTACCGACCGAGCTCGGGTGCAGCTCGCCGGCGCCCTGCGCGCCCTCCTCTTCGCGCCAGCGCGCGACCGTGCGCCGCAGCTGGAAGTAGGCGATCGCCCCAGGAATCGTCGGCAACCAGAAGGAGATCCCGCGATATGACAGCACGGCGAGCACGGACAGGTTGAAGTCGACGCCGAAGGCGGCGAACGCGCCGATCATCGCGCCTTCGACGCCGCCGAGCCCACCGGGCAGCGGCAGCAGGTTGCCGAACTGGCCGACGAAGTAGGCCATCCAGATAACCGTGAACGGCGGTGCGTCGCCGTAGGCATGGAACATCGCCCACAGCGACGCTGATGTCAAAGCCCCACCATGCGATCGCGCCGAGCAGGCCGGCGTTGCGCGAGCGCACGAGGTCGATCGCGGTGCGCACGCCGCTGGCGGCGAGCGCGGGCACAGTGACAGCGCGCGCGAGCCAGTGCGCGAGGCGCCCCGAGCCGGAGGCGCGGCGCTCCAGGCGGCGCTCGACGTCACCCGGCAGTGCCGCCACGGCACCGGCGACGCCGAGCAGCAGCAGCGCAATGATCGCCGGCAGGTAGGTGATCGCAAACGAGCCGCCACCCGGGAACAGGCCGGTACCGAGGCCGATCCCGTCGAGCAGCAGCGAGCCGGCGAAGACGACGTACAGCAGCACCATGAAGGCGACCATCCGGCAGGCGACGATCCGCGGCTCCATCCCCGAGCGGCGCAGCGCCCAGGCGGTCAGCGCGACGCCGCCGGCGCCGGCTGCAGCGAACAGCCGCGTGGCGGCGAGGCCGGCCATCGTGATCTCATAGCTCTCGGGCCAGCCGATCCGACCGTGCCCGCGTACGAAGACCGCCCTGAACAGCATCACGTAGCCGGCGAACGAGAGCAGCTCGAGCGCGACGCCGATCGCGATCCACCAGCCGTCGCCACGCTCGATCCGGTGAACGGTCGTGCCGACGCCGCTCAGCTTCGGCAGCACGAAGTAGAAGAACGCGATCACGGTCAGCACGAACAGGCCGAACCCGAGGGCCCGCCTGCGCGTGAGCACGACGCGCGGCATTTCCTCTTCGCTGGAGGAGCCCCTCTCCCCTACCGGCGCGGCCTCCTCCAAAGCCTCCTTCTCCTCCGGGTCGCTGTGCTCTTCCTCGCTCACGCCGCCACGCCGCCTCCCTCGTGCGCGATCGCCTCGAGCGCCGCCACCGAGCGCGCGAAACGGTCGGCGAGCGGCGCCACACGCGGCGCGAGCCGTCGCACGGCGAGGGTCAACGCGGCACCTGCCAGCAGATCGACGACGTAATGCTCGCCGAGATAGACGAGCGCGAAGCCGAGCGTGGCCGCGTAGGCGGAGCCGACGGCGCCCGCCAGTGGCCCCACCTCTGCGAGCAGAAGCGCGGCCATCAGGGATGTGGCGAAGTGAAGCGACGGCATCGCAGCTAGGGGATTTCCCCCGAGGACACTGTAGAGAGGGCCCCAGCCGTCACGCCAGAAATGCTCGCCGTACTCGACCATCATGCGCCGCACGGCCGCGTGTTCGGCGTGCTCGTAGAGCTCGAGCCGGGCGGCGTCGGAGGCGCGGCCCGGGGCGCGACTGACAGTCGGCACGCCGTCGAGCTCGTAGGCCCCCTCGGCCGCGTACCAGGGAGGCGCCGTGGGCAGCACCCAGTAGATCATCGCGCCGATGTCGAACACGGCATAGGTGAGCGCCGCCGCGCGCGGGAAGCGCTCAGGGTGGCGCGCCAGGTGTAGGCGACGGTGCCATGCGGAACCATAAACCAGACCCAGTGCGCCCACACAAGCACGCGGTCGAGGTCACGCCATTCGGGGCCGTCCGGCCCGACCCGGGCGAGCGCGCGCTGCAGGCGCACGGTCGGCAGCTCGCCCAGGCCGATCACGCGGTCGACGTCGATCGGGTAGCGGAAGTGCGTCTTCTGCTCCTGTGCGTCGGGGTCGTCGTGCGGCGACTTGTAGGCGGCCAGATAGGCCCACATCTGCAGCGCGCAGACGGCGACGTCGCGCGTGCGCGTGCGGCGCGTCGCGACCGACAGCCCAAGCGGTGCAGCGAACGCAACGGACTGCGTCAACAGCGGCGGCGCTGACACGCGCTTGCGCAACAGCGGCGCGGCGATCCCGGCAGCCACGGTCCCCCAGGCGATGGCTCTGATCGCGCGGGAGCGGCGCACCAGGCCGAGTATATGTCTGTGAGCGGCGCGCTAACCCGCGAGCACGCGCCCGCGCGCATGCTGCTCAGCGGCCTGCACGAGGCCCCCGATCACGGGGCTCATCACGTCGGCCTCGGGGTGCCATTGCACGCCGAGCACGAAGCTCCGCTCGGGCAGCTCGACGGCCTCGATCAACTCGTCGGCCGGTGAGGTGGCGCTGACGCGCAAGCCCTCGCCGAGGCGATCGACCCCCTGGTGATGGTGGGACTTGGTGCCGTGCCGGCCCTCGCCGATCACGCGCATCGCGAGCGTCCCGTCGAGCACGTCGACATCGTGGTCTGAGCCCTCGAAGGAGCCGATCACCTTGCGGTGCTGCTCGTGGCCGAGGTGCTCGGGCAGGTCCTGGGTCAGGCTGCCGCCAAGCGCGACGTTGATCAGCTGCATGCCGCGGCAGATGCCGAGCACGGGCATGTCGCGCTCGATCGCGCAGCGCGTCAGCGCGATCTCGAAGGCGTCGCGCTCGGGCACGGTCTCCTGCGTCTGCGGGTGCGGGATCTGGCCGTAGATCGCTGGGTCGATGTCGGCGCCGCCGGCCAGCAAGAGACCGTCGAGCTTGGCTACGAGCTCGCCCGGGGTCTCGACCAGACGCGGGTCGGGCGGCAGCAGCAGCGCGAGGCCGCCAGCGTGCTGCACGGCATCGACGTAGTTGCGCGGCAACAGCACGGCGGGCTGGTCCCACACGCTCCACTGCGCGCGTTCGAGCGCCGTGCACAGGCCGATCACGGGACGATCCATGCCCACACCATAGGATCCAGGCGAGATGCAACTGCAGACCGTCAACGTGAGCGTCGCCGATGGGACGGCGCGGGTCGAGCTCAACCGCCCGGAGGCGCTGAACGCGTGGAATGCGCAGTTCGGCGAAGACCTGCTGGCCGCGCTGCGCGGCGTCGGCGAGGACGAGGCCGTGCGTGCCGTCGTGCTGACCGGCGCCGGACGCGCCTTCTCCTCGGGCGCCGACCTGAAGGACATCAGCACCGACACCACGCCGGACGGGCGTCCGGACGTCTACAAGACGCTGACCGAGCGCTACCACCCGATCATGCACGCGATCCGCGAGATGCCGAAGCCCGTGATCGCGGCCGTCAACGGCCCGGCCGTCGGCATCGGCTGCTCGCTGGCACTGTGCTGCGACTTGATCGTGGCCGCCGAGAGCGCCTACTTCCTGCTCGCGTTCGTCAACATCGGGCTCGTGCCGGACGGCGGCTCCTCGCTGTTCCTGCCGACGCGCATCGGCATGGCGCGCGCGAGCGAGCTGTCGATGCTCGGCGAGCGCCTGCCGGCGGCCAAGGCGCTCGAGTGGGGCCTGATCAACCGCGTCGTCGCGGACGAGCAGCTCGAGCAGGAGGTCGCCGCGCTGGCGGCGCGCATGGCCGCCGGCCCGACGCGCTCCTACGCGGGCTCCAAGCGCCAGCTGAACAACTGGCTGTACACGCGGATGGAGGAGCAGCTCGAGCTGGAGGCGCAAATCCAGCAGGAGATGGCCGGCAGCGACGACTTCGTCGAGGGGGCGATGGCGTTCGTGCAAAAGCGCCCGGCACGCTTCAGCGGGTCATGAGCGCCGCGCCGGGCGGGCTTGTGCCAGACGTCATCAAGCGCCTTCCGCCCGGGCCTGAATAGAATCCCGGCCGCCTTGGGCCATCTGCTCTCCGCAACGCTCGCGTTCTTCACCCCCGAGTCGGGCGGCTCGTCGAACGCCAACCAGATCGACAGCCTGTTCAAGATCACGCTCGTGATCGCGCTCGTGATCTTCGTGCTCGTCGAGGGCGGCCTGCTCTACGCGCTGTTCAAGTTCCGCGCGCGCAAGCACGCCGTGGCGGCGCAGATCCGCGGCAACACGCGCCTGGAGGTCGGCTGGACGGTCGCCGCCGCCGTGATCCTGCTGGCGCTCGCGATCGTCACCTTCGCCAAGCTCGACTCGATTCAGAACCCGCCGAACTCCGGCCCCGAAGGCGACAAGCTCGCCATCGAGCGACGTCAGCCGCCTGTACGCGAGCGACGCGCGCAAGCTGCCGCCGAACGGCAAAGCGCTGAACATCAAAGTGATCGGGCGCCAGTTCATCTGGCAGTACGTCTACCCGGGCTCGAGCGAACCGGATGGGCTCGGCGCGCCGTACTCCTACGAGCAGATGGTCGTGCCGACGAACACGACGGTCACGCTCGACATCGCCTCGGCCGACGTCGTCCACTCCTGGTGGGTGCCGCAGCTCGGCGGCAAGTTCCAGGCCGTACCGGGCTACCACAACTACACGTGGTTCAAGATCGAAAAGCCGGGCGTCTACAAAGGCCAGTGCGCGATTCTCTGCGGACGCGGGCACGCGCGCATGGTCGCCACCGTCAAGGCCGTCCCGCCGGCGCAGTTCGACGAATGGCTCGCCTACCAGAAGAAGCTGCTCACCGAAGCCAACCAGCAGGCGAAGGTGGCACGCGCCAAACTGAACTCTCAGACGGGCGCCGGACAGGTCGAAAACCCCTAGGACAGAGGAATCAAGCGCACGATGGCCACCACGACACTCGCACCCGTCCCGCAGGTAACCGCCCACGGCGTCGAGCGCCCCTCGCGCGGCTGGACGAGCTGGATCACGACGACCGACCACAAGCGGATCGGGATCATGTACATGGTCACGACCTTCGTGTTCTTCTGTCTCGGAGGCGTCGAGGCGCTGCTGATGCGCCTGCAGCTCGGCACGCCGGACAACACTCTGATCACGCCGACGGCCTACAACCAGCTGTTCACGATGCACGGCACGACGATGATCTTCCTGTTCGTCGTGCCGATGATGGCCGGCCTGGCCAACTACTTCCTGCCGCTGATGATCGGCGCGCGCGACATGGCCTTCCCGCGGCTGAACGCGCTCTCCTACTGGCTGCTGCTCGCCGGCGGCATCGTCTTCTACACGTCCATCTTCTGGAACCCGCCGGAAGCGGGCTGGGTCAGCTTCATCCCGCTCGCCGACAGCACCTACTCGCCAGGCGGCGGCCAGGACGCATGGATCTACCTCGTGCACCTGACCGGCATCTCCTCGATCCTCGGCGCGGTCAACTTCTACGTGACGATCGCCAACATGCGCGCGCGCGGCATGAGCTGGGGGCGCCTGCCGCTGTTCGTCTGGACGATCCTCGTCTACGCCGTGCTGATCATCTTCGCGATGCCGGTGATCGCGGCGGCGGTGACGATGCTGCTGACAGACCGCCACTTCGGCACGCACTTCTTCGACCCCGCCAACGGCGGCTCGCCGGTGCTGTGGCAGCATCTGTTCTGGTTCTTCGGCCATCCCGAGGTCTACATCATGGTGCTGCCCGGCTTCGGCATCATCTCGGAGATCCTGCCCGTGTTCGCGCGAAAGCCGATCTTCGGCTACAAGGCGATCGCGGCCTCGACGGTGGCGATCGCCTTCCTCGGCTTCCTCACGTGGGCGCACCACATGTTCACGGCGCCGATACCCGAGGCGATCCTCGTGTTCGTGATGCTCAGCTCCTACTTCATCGCCGTGCCGACGGGCGTGAAGATCCTCAACTGGATCGCCACTCTGTGGCGCGGCTCGGTCGAACTGCGCACGCCACTGCTGTTCTGCGTCGGCGCGATCAGCGTCTTTCTTGATCGGCGGCATCTCGGGCATCTTCCTGGCAACGTTCCCGATCGACTGGCAGGTCAACGAAACGTACTTCGTCGTCGCGCACCTGCACTTCGTGCTGCTCGGCGGCTCGGTCTTCACGATCTTCGCGGCGATCTACTACTGGTTCCCGAAGATCACGGGCAAGATGCTCAGCGAAGGCCTCGGCAAGCTGAGCTTCGCGCTGATGCTGCTCGGCGTGCTGACGACGTTCCTGATCCAGCACGTGATCGGCCTCGACGGGATGCCCAGGCGCGTTTACGAGTACGACAACGTCGGCCACCTCGAGCTGTACAACCAGATCTCGACGGTCGGCTCGTTCATCCTCGCGCTCGGCGTGCTCGTGACGATCATCAACGTCGCGCGCAGCCTGAAGGTCGGCGTCGCGGCCGGGCCTGACCCGTGGAAGGCAAACACGCTGGAGTGGTTCACGACGCTCGCCCCCGCCGGACAACAACTTCGACATCGTGCCGACCGTGCGCTCGGTAGAACCGATGAAGGACATCCGCCGCGAGATCGAGCGGCGCACCGGCGCAGCACCGGCCTCGGGTGCGGTCGTGCCGACCGGGGCCACGCAGGTCGGGGTCTAGGGAGTCGGACGTGCCGAGCGCAGCGCTCATCGCTCGACGCAGCACCGCGCCTCGGCGTCGCACCGCGCACGCGTCAGCTACTGCGCGACTACGTCGAGCTGACCAAGCCGAAGGTCCAGTCGCTGCTGCTGCTGACGACGATCACGACGATGTACGTCGCGGGCGACCCCTCGCCGTGGCTCGTCTTCCTCACCTGTCTCGGCGGTTATCTTTCTGCGGGCGGCGCCGGCGCGGTCAATCACTGGTTCGACCGCGACATCGACGCGCAGATGGCGCGCACGGCGACGCGGCCGATCCCGGCCGGGCGCATCTCACCGCGCGCGGCGCTGGCGTTCGGCTGCACGCTCGCCGCGCTCTCGCTGCTCGAGCTCTCGCTGACCGTCAACCCGCTCGCCGCGGCGCTCTCCTTCTCGGGCTTCCTCGGCTACGTGCTCGTCTACACGGTCTGGCTGAAGCGGCGCACGCCGCAGAACATCGTGATCGGCGGCGCCGCCGGCGCGGTGCCGCCGCTCGTCGGCTGGGCCGCCGTGACGGGCTCGGTCAGCGGCACGGCCGTGATCCTCTTCTTCATCGTCTTCTTCTGGACGCCGCCGCACTTCTGGGCGCTGTCGCTGCTGATGAAGGGCGAGTACGAGAAGGTCGGCGTGCCGATGCTGCCGGTCGTGCGCGGCGAGGCCGAGACGCGCCGGCAGATCCTGCTCTACTCGGTGCTGCTCTACGCGGTCACCCAACTGCCCTTCTGCGCGGGCGGCTTCGGCGCGATCTACCTCGTCTGCTCGCTCGTGCTCGGGCTCGGCTTCATCGGCGGCGCCGTGCGGCTGTACCGCCGCGCCGACCGCTCGCTCGGCGCTGCGCCTGTACCTCTACTCGCTGGCCTATCTCGCCCTCTTGTTCTGCGCGATGGTCGCGGACGCCCACCTGTAGATCGGATCGCTAGGCTTCCCGCCATGAACCGACGCCTCGCGCGCAAGAACATCCGCACCGGCTGGATCGTCGCGGCGATCTGCGCGTTCATGTTCGGCATCACGTTCGTCGTCGCTGCGGTCTACGTCTCATGAGCCCGCTCGATCCCGAGATCCCGCCGGTCGGCGAGGAGATCCACCTCCCCGGCCCGAGCATCCTGCCGGTGCTCACCGCCGTCGGCATCACGCTGACGCTCGTCGGCATCACGACATTCCCCGAGCTGACCGTGATCGGCGCCGTGCTGACGATCTGGTGCATCGTGCGCTGGATCAAAGACACGCGCAGCGAAATCGACGAGCTCCCGCTCGATTAACGCAGCCTCGCCTCTCCTCATCTAGCGACACGTGGCATGGTGGAATGGGGGTGCCGCGCGCGGTCCCCACACCGCGCGCGAACCCTCATTCACCCCACTGCAGCGCTTGCCGGCACGGGACAGATCGCTCCGTCGTCGGTCCAGCAGCGCACGACGTCGCGAACAGAGAGAATGCCCACAGTCTCTCCCCTCTCGACGACGATTAGATGGCGAAAGCCGCCGCGCACCATCGCGGCTGCGGCCTCCTCCAAAGACCAGTCCGGCGCGGCGTAGACGACTTCGCTCGTCAGATGATCGGCGACGAGCTCCGCGTCCGGGTCCTCGCCGGCGCCGAGCGAGGAGAGGATGTCGCGCTCGGTGATGATCCCCGGCCCGCCGCTGTCGGGGTCCATCACGACGGCCGCGCCGACCTTGCGGCGCGACATCAGCTGTGCCACGGCGCGCAGGCGATGGCCCGGCCCGACTGCCAGGACCGTCGGACTCATGCCTTCGCTGACCTGCATGGCCGCTCCTTTCGCGCCCAGCCCTCTCCTCAGAGCACTGGTCAAGCACTTGCAACGATTGGCTCAATCTATTACCCGGATCGACAATCGTCAAGCGTCGAGCTTCGCGCCGAGTCGTTCGGGGAGAGAAGGCATTAGGATCACGCCTCCTGATGGAGAGGACCGCAGCAGACACCCCTTCACCCGGCCGCTACAGGCGGCGGCGCTCGTGAACAAACAGCGCCCCATGGTCCTCACGATCGTCGCGGCCGTGATCGCCATCGCGATCGGCATCGTGCTGAGCTACGTGATCCACTGGTTCCCCGTGCAGGCCTCGGCGCAGGCGCACAACACCGACCGGCTCTACCACGTGCTCGTCGACGCTTCGATCCCGATCTTCGTGCTCGTCGTCAGCGTCGTGCTTTATTGCGCCTGGCAGTTCCGCATGAAGCCCGGCGAGGAGCTCAAGGACGGTCCGCCGATCCACGGCAACACCCGCCTGGAGGTCTTCTGGACGGCGATCCCCGCCGTGATCCTGCTCGGGCTCGTCTCCTACTCGTTCGTCGTGCTGCGCGACAACGAGAAGAAGCCGGCACGCGAGATCGAGGTCGGCGTGACCGGCCAGCAGTTCGCTTGGACCTTCCAGTACCCGCCGTCGGTGACCGGCACGGCAAGCCCGTCGAATCCGACCAGCTGTGGCTGCCCGTGAACGAGTCCGTGCGCTTCGGCCTGCACTCCAAGGACGTGATCCACGCCTTCTGGATCCCCGCCTTCCGCCTGCAGGAGGACGTCGTGCCGGGGATCACCGTGCACTACCGCGCGATGCCCGACCGCCTCGGCACCTATCCGATCGTCTGCAACCTGCTGTGCGGCGTCGGGCACTCGCTGATGCGCGCCCAGGTCCACGTCGTCACCGAGGCCAAGTTCAAGGAATTTCTCAAGAGCCGCGCCGCCGCCTCCAGCGCCAGCGCCAGCACGACGGTCGGCTCCGGCGGCGGCTCCACGTCTAGCACGACGGGGACGGCTGCGGGATAATGTCGGCGATGAGCGTGCGCAACAAGTCGAACGGAAGCGGCGGGAGGGCGGCTTGATGGCGACGACGACCGTTCCCGCGCAGCGCCCGCCGCAGTCGAGCCCAGGCTACGGCGCCGGCAACCTCTCGTTCGGCGCCAAACTGCGCGCGCCGGGCTTCTACCGCGCCGCCTGGATGATGGTGCTCGGCGTCGCCTTCGCCTTCTTCATCACGTGGATCGTGCGCATGAGCACCGGCCACTCGACGTTCAAGCACTTCATCGACGGCGAAGCGATCCTGACCGTCTCGCTGCTCGCCGTGCCACTGACCTTCCTCGTCGGCATCGGCGGCTTCGACTACTGGTTCTACTGGGCCGCCGGGCGCAAGACCCGCCCCGAGGACCACTCGAGCCACGGCGCCTACACGTGGAAGGACTACTTCCGCATCAACACCGATCACAAGGTGATCGGCATCCAGTACACGGTCAGCTCGTTCTTCTTCCTGCTCGTCGGCGGCCTGATCGCGATGCTGATGCGCGCCGAGCTCGCCGCGCCGGGCGCGCAGTTCGTCGACGCCAACACCTACAACGGCCTCTTCTCGGTCCACGCCTCGCTGCTGATCTTCCTGTTCGTGATCCCCGTCTTCGCGGGGCTCGGCAACTTCGTCATTCCGCTGATGATCGGCGCGCCCGACATGGCCTTCCCGCGCCTGAACGCGCTGTCCTTCTGGCTGCTTGCCGATCGCCGGAGTGATGATGCTCGGCAGCTTCTTCGCCCCCGGTGGCGCCTTCGCCGACGGCTGGACGGCCTACGCCCCGCTGTCGACCAATGCGCCAATCGGGCAGACCTTCTTCTCGGTCGCCGTGCAGTTCGCCGGCGCCTCCTCGATCATGACCGCGCTCAACTTCCTCGTGACGATCATCACGATGCGCGGGCCGGGCATGAGCTTCTTCCGCATGCCGCTGCTCGTGTGGGCCAACTTCGCGACCTCGCTGCTCGTCGTGATCGCCACGCCGTTCATCGCCGCCTCGCAGTTCTTCGTGCTGCTCGACCGCGCGCTCGGCTTCAACTTCTTCAACGCCGCCAAGGGCGGCGACGTGCTGATGTACCAGCACGTCTTCTGGTTCTACTCGCACCCGGCCGTCTACATCATGATGCTGCCCGGGTTCGGGATCATCAGCGAAATCATCGCCGTGAAGTCGCGCAAGCCGATCTTCGGCTACCGCATGATGGCCTTCTCGCTGCTCGCGATCGTCGGCCTCGGCTTCACCGTGTGGGCGCACCACATGTTCACCTCCGGCATGGCCGCCTGGATCCGCATCCCGATGGCGATCACGACGGCGATCATCGCCGTGCCGACGGGCATCAAGATCTTCTCCTGGCTGGCCACGCTGTGGCGAGGGGTGCTGCACCTCGATACGCCGATGCTGTTCGCGCTCGGCTTCCTGACGACGTTCACGCTCGGCGGGATCAGCGGCGTGATGCTCGCGATGATCCCCTTCGACATCCACGTCTCGGCGACCTACTTCATCGTCGCCCACATCCACTACGTGCTGTTCGGCGGCTCGCTGATGACGATCTTCGCCGGCGTCTACTACTGGTTCCCGAAGATGACCGGGCGGATGTACGACGAGCGCCTGGGCAAGTGGCACTTCTGGAGCACGTTCATCTTCTTCAACGCGACCTTCGGCCCGATGCACATCCTCGGCCTGCAGGGCATGCCACGCCGCGTCGAGGACTACGCCTCGAAGTTCGCCAGCCTCAACCTTGCGATCTCGATCATGAGCTTCGCGCTCGGCCTGAGCACGCTGATCTTCCTCTACAACATGGTCACCAGCTGGCGCGGCGGCCCCAAGGCCGTGAAAAACCCGTGGCGCGGGATGACGCTCGAGTGGCAGGTCTCCTCGCCACCGCCCGTGTTCAACTTCGACAAGCTTCCGACTGTCGTCGGCGGACCGTACGAGTACGGCGTCCCCGGTGCCGTACACGGCACGTTCGCGCCGACCCCCACGCCGGCCGCCGCCGGCGCTTCCGGCGCCAGACAGGTAGCGGGGCCGAGCGAGTGAACGCCGAGGTCTCGTCGTGAGGGAAGTCCTCGTAGTCGCCAATCGCACGCTCGGCGGCGCCAAGCTGCTCGAGGCCGTGCGCGCGCGTGCCGCCGAAGGCGAGACGCGCTTCCGCCTGGTCGTGCCGCAGAGCGACCCGAGCGCCGGCCTCGTGATCTACGACGAGGCCGTGCGCGAATCGGCGCAGGCGCGCGTCGATCTCGCGCTCGAGCTCGTCACGGCCGAGGGAATCGACGCGAGCGGAGAAGTCGGCGACTCCGACCCGTTCCTCGCCACGATGGACGCCGTCGCCGAGCGCCGCCCCGACGAGATCATCATCTCCACCCACCCCGCCGTCAGCTCCGGCTGGCTGCGCCGCGACCTCGTCGATCGGATCCGCAACGCCTCCGGTCTGCCCGTCGAGCACGTCGTCGTCGACATCGAGGCCGAGGGGCTGCCGTTCAAGGTCACGCTCGTGCTCGCCTCCAAGACGCTCGGCGGCGATGAGCTGCTCAACCGGTTGAAGGAAAAGGCCGCGAGCGGTGACCGCCGGCTGTTCGTCGTGATCGTGCCCCAGCCCGACGGCAGTGGCGGCGCCCCGCAGCTCGCACGCGCGCGCCTGGCGACAATGCTCGACCGGCTGCACAGCGAGGGCCTGCTCGGCTCGGGCATGATCGGCGACCCCGACCCCTACACGGCCGCCGTCAACGCGCTCGAGCTGTTCCGCGTCGACGACGTCGTCATCTCGACGCTGCCCGACCAGCGCTCGGGCTGGATGCGCGCCAACCTGATCGAGCGCGTGCAGCACATGACCTCGGCGCAGGTCGAGCACGTCGTCGTCGACCTCCAGGCCAACTCGACCGCGGCCTCGGCGGCCTAACGCGATGGAGGCCGCTAGCTTCCCCCACCCCGGCGTCGGCGCGCACGACGATGCGCACGACCACCACGGCCCACCGGCAGCCCACGCCAGCTCGCGCGTGAACCCCGCGCTGCTCGGGATGCTGCTTTTCATCATCTCCGAGGTGATGGTCTTCGGCGCCTTCTTCACGGCCTACTTCTTCATCCGCATCGCCCAGGGCGACCCGTGGCCGGCGCCCGGCACCAAACTGCCCGTCGAAGTCGCCGGCATGAACACCGCGATCCTCGTCTCCTCCTCCTTCACGATCCACTGGGCAGAGCAGGCGATCAAGAAAGGCAACCGCTTCGGCTTCAAGGCCGGCATGCTGACGACCTTCCTGCTCGGCTGCACCTTCCTCTTCATCCAGATCAACGAGTACGCCAACATCGGCTTCGCCCCGCAGGACGCCGCCCAGCAGACGATCTTCTACTCGCTCACCGGCCTGCACGGCGCACACGTCTTCATCGGCCTGCTGCTGCTGCTGTTCGTCACGATCCGCGCCTTCCGCGGGCACTACAGCCCCGAGTCCCATCGCGGCGTCGAAGTGCCCGGGATCTACTGGCACTTCGTCGACATCATGTGGTTGGTCGTTTACTTCACCGTCTACATCCTCTGACGTCCGTGGGCACGGCGCGCTACGGCGTCCTCGGTCGCTCGTGCGCTTCCGCACACCACACTCCCTGCATCCTTGTATCGCTTGGCCCACGAACGTCAGGGCACCGGACGCCCGCCCGGAGCGTTCTGAGCCAGCGTCAGGTGCAAACGCCGTGCTGAACCCGTTGCGGACTGAGGATGGGGCGTTTCGGGCGCTGCTTTATGTGCTCGGCGTGATCGTCGTGGCGATCGCCGTCGTCTTGATCGTGCGCGCCGTTTCGTGAGCGGCGGGCGCTCGGACGGCGTACTCTGAGCCGATGGAGCCCGAGGAGCGCGATCAGCGGGCGCTGATCGGCACGATCGAGATGGTCGCGACGCTCGTCGTCGTGCTCGCGATCGTCGCCTTCGTCGTCTGGTTCCTGTTCTTCGCGCACGATCCGCTGTTGCGGGTCTGAGCTGGTACCGATTTGCTACCGTAATGGTATGAGCAAGCAGATCGCTGTGCGCCTCCCCGACGACCTCGTTGAGTTCGTCGACACCGCGATCGCGTCTGGCAAGGCAAGAAGCCGAGCATCGATGGTCACGCGTGCGCTTGAACGCGAGCGCCGCCGAACCATCGCCGCAAGAGATGCCGAGATCCTCGCGCGTACCGGTTCTGACCCGGAGCTTGCCGGCCTGGCCGAGCATGCTGCGGGCCTGCCCTCCGCGCTTGCGTGATGCGCCCGATCCACGTCGCGCAGCTCGATAAGGCGCGTCCGGTGCTAGTCCTGACCCGCGAGCTCGTGCGCCCCCATCTAAAGACCGTCACGGTTGCGCCGATCACGACCACGGTTCGCGGGCTTTCTACTGAGGTGCGCGTCGATGCAGCCAACGGACTGTCGGCGCCATCGGTCGTCAGCTGCGACAACGTCACGACGATCCCCGCCGGAGCCCTGCGTGATCAGATCGGTGTGCTGCTCGATGACCAGGAGCCGCAGCTCAGTCAGGCGATCCAAGCGGCCTTCGATCTGGACTAAGTCGCACCTCGCCAGACCGACTCCGCGCCACCTCCACGACAGTGAGCCCCGTCTACTTGACGGTCAACGTGCCGTACATGCCGGCCGGGCGGTGGCCGGGGACCTCACAGAAGAACGTGTAGGCGCCAGGCTTGAGCGTAACCGTGACTTTGGCCGTGCCCTTGGCGATGATCGGGGTGGCACCGACTTTGCTGCCCTTCGGCGAAGCGCCACCTTCCCCGGTTTCAATTGCGAGGTTGTGGTCGACGCCGGACATGTTCGGCATTTCGATCGTCACGGCGCCGGCTTTCGCGGTGGCCTTGTTCGTTTCGTACGCTAGCTGCCCCTGCGCATTGGCGGAGATCGACAGCTTGCCGCCCTTCTCTTCGGCCGGCTTGCCCGATCCAGGCGCCTTCACGGCGCTCGCGAGCAGGCCGCTGTCCTTGCCTGACTTGTCGACCGCCTCGGCGACATAGGCGGACACGTCTTTGGCCGTCGAGCCGCTGACGAGGTCTTTCGGCATCGCGCCTTCGGGGTTGGGGATCTGGATCTGTTTTTCGACCACGCCCCTGACCGTGTCCCGGTTGGCCCCTTCCTGCAGGCTCGCGCGGAATGCTTCGTCGAGATTCGGCCCGACGACGCCCTTGGTTTCCGCGCGCGCGAGCGTGTGGCAGGAGCCGCACTTGCCGACGAACGCCTTCTTGCCCGCGATCAGGTTGGCGTCGTCGCCGCCCTTGACCGAGCATCCGCTCGTGGCGAGCACGACGGCGAGCAGGGCGCACAGCCCGGCAGCGCGCACGAGCAGCCGACGCCGCCCGCGGGCGGCGGCGTGTGCGGGCGCTGAAGCGTGCTTGCGGCGCATGAGCGGGCGGAACACTATCCCAACGGGCGGGTGCCTCGACGCCCGCTCCCGCGCGCTTTGGCTCCTCCACGGGCCTTGCGCATGCGCCCTCTCAGGGCAGTGGGAGCCCGTCCAGCCGCCCCTCGGCGGCCGCGATCACGCCGCGTGCGACCCCATCCCAGGACCAGCGCTCGCGTACCGTCTCGACCAGGCCGGCGCGGGTGCGCTCGCGCAGCGCCGGATCGGCCGTCAGCCAGCCGGTCAACCGCTGCGCGATCGCCGGTACCGCCGTGTCGTTGACCGGGAAGGAGAGCAGGCTCGCCGCCTCGGGCGGGACGGCCCGTGCGAGTGCCTCGCTGACCTCGGCCAGCCCCGAATGGGCCGCGCTGACGGGCAACACGCCGCACGCGGCCGCCTCGGCGGCGACCATCCCGAAGGCCTCCGGGAAGGTGCTCGGCACGACGAGCGCCTCGCAGGCTGGCAGCAACCCGGCAAGCTCCTCGTGTTCGAGCCGGCCCGTGAGCACGACGCGCTCGTCGAGCGCCCGCGCCGCGGCCTGGTAGCGCTCGAGCGACGCCCCGTGCAGACCGTCCAGGAACGCCAGCAGGTGGCGCAGCGGCTGTGCCTCCGCCGAAGACCCAGCGGCCGCCGGATCGGCCTCCAGCGAGCGCCCCGCCCGAGCGATCTCTCGCGCGCGCTCGAGATCCCCCTGCTGCAACGCGTCGCGCAGGCGCTCGAAGCCCTCGCGGTATGCGCCGAAGCCGATCACCACGAGCTTCGCGCTCGGCGCCTGATCGAGCACCAGCGGCCACGCGGCCAGCAGCAGGTCGACCCCCTTGCTGACGATCAGCTTGCCGACGAACGCGACGAGCCGGTCCTTGGCCGGGTCGAGCCGCCCGAGCGCCTCGCCCGCCGCGCGCTCGTCAAGCGCGAAGGCATCGCTGCCAGCGGGCTGCGTGCCGGCGTCCGCGGTCTCGCCGAGCTCGGGCAACCCCCGCAGACGGGCCGTCAACGCGTCGAGCTCCGCCCGCGCGGCCGGCCGCTCGCGCGGCACGAAGCGCTCGACGTCCACGCCCGGCGGCCCCAGTCGCGTGCGTCGTTCTGCTTGCGGGTCCGCGAGCGCCTGCCACAGGCTCGCCGCCGTGTGATGGGAGCCGACGAGAATGCCGGCGGCGCCGGCCACGCCCTCGCGCGCGTAGGGCAGGAAGCGCCCGGGTTCGGGCTTGACCGTGTACTCGAGCGCACTGCCGTGCACCTTCACGGCATACGGCACCTTCCCGCCCAGCGCGCGAGCGAGGATCGCCGGACCCATCACGAGGTGGTTGGCGAGCGCCACGTCCGGCGAGACCAGCTCAACGAGCTCGCGCACGGCGGCGACGTTGGCTTCGACGTAGCGGGCCACCTGCTCGTCGCTGCACTCGGCGAACGTGCGCGCCTCGATGCCCTCGTAGCGATCGGACACGTACACGGGCAGCAGACCGCCGATGTCGGGTCGATACACCGTGCAGTGCCCCGCTCCCGCGATATCGGGCTCGCTCCCCTCCGTTGGCGTGCCAGGCAACTCGCGCACGATCAGGGCCCCTGCATCCCAACCCCCCGCCGCGCTGACGAATCCCTGTTGATCGGGGTGGCGATCCTGGCAGAGCAGGTGCACCTCGTGTCCCTGCCTGACGAAAGCCGCCGCCAAGCGCGCGTTGTAGACGTTCGAGCCCGTCCCGGCGAGCAGGTAGCCGTGGAAGACGAGGATGCGCACCGCGCGAGCCTAGCGACCGCTTCCCCGGCTTCAGCTCGCTCCCGCGGGACGCTCCGATAAAGTCCCGCTCGTGAGCAGTCAGCGTTATCGCCTGCGCAACGCCGCCAGCGGGCGCGAGATCGTGATCGAGGCTGAGCCCGGCGAGATCTACCTCGACCGCGACAGCGGCGAGCCGATGGAGGTCGTCGGCAAGATCCTGCCGCTCGCCCCCTCCAGTTCGCGACTTCCGTGGTCGGTCGAGAACCTGCGCTTCTGCTCGTGGTGCGGCCAGCTCGCGCAGAAGGACCTCAACGACTGCCCCACCTGTGGCCGGCGCATGGGACCGCTCGGGTCGCCCGTGGGAGATCGTTGAGCGTCCGCGCCGTCACGCTCGCCCTCGCGCTACTGCTGGCGAGCGTAACCCTGGGCGCATGCGGAGGCGGCAGCAGCGCCTCCGACGCCGTGCCCAAGAGCACCCCGAACATCACGCCGCCGAGCGACACGAGCGCCGAACAGGCGGCCGCGCAGACGACCTCGACGTCGACTTCGGCGAGCAAAACCTCGACGAGCGAAAGCCCGGCCAACGAATCCGGCGGCAACGAAGCCACCGAAGAACCCGAAAGCGGCGGCAGCTCGAGCGGAGCAGGCGAAGAAGAAACAAGCAGTCCCTCCGGCGGCGCCTCCTCCGAAAAAGAAGAAGAAAAATCGGCCGCCGGCTCGAGCCCGTCCGGCGGCGCGAGCGCACCAACCAAATAGCGCCGGCGGGCACCGGCCAGCGGCGTCCTAGGGCGTCGAGACGAGCGTCGCGCTGTAGGTGAGCCGGGCGGTCTGGTAGAGGCAGAAGTACTGCACGGCCGAGCCGATCGACGTCTGCGTGCTCTGTGAGCTCGTGCTCGCGCACTGCTTCTTTTCGCGGCTGGCGCGCCAAGAGGTGTCCTTGCCGAAGCCCAGCGCCAGCGCCGGTGCCCACGTCGGCACGGTCAGGGCCACGATGTAGCCCTTCTTCACCGGGATCGAGCGTTCCAACGGGAACTGAGCCGTCTTGCCGAAATACTTTTCGAGCTTGACTGTCGGGCTCGACGCGATCAGCTTGTACGTGAGGTTCGGTTTCTTCTGCGGCGCGAGGATCGCGATCCCCGCTTCGGCCGCCCCGCCCTCGTTGGCGTTGAAGAACTTGACCTGCGTCGCGTTCGGCTTGCCGAGGCTGACCGTCCAGGCGACGATCGACCCAGCTTTGGGGATGCTCGTGAGCGTCGTGTTTGTGGCTACCTTGACCTGGAAGCCGGTCGTGCGGCTGACCGCGAGACACGGGCTCGCCGGACAGCTCGGCGTCGTTTCGGGCGTCGTCGGCGGGATCACGCCGACTTCGGTAATCGTCGCGGTGGCGAGACCGGGCACGGCAAGCAGGAGCCCAAGACTCGCGAGGAAGGCGATGTTTGTGCGTTTGATCATTGCCACTGCAACACGCCGGGACGGCAGATGTAGCGATATCGACATTTCGCTATTCCCGCCCAAGTTCCTGCGCCGCGGCCGCGATCTCCTCAGAGTCACCGGCCGCCGGAACCCACGGAAGCCGCAACGAATCGCCCTCGTAGCGCGGGATCACGTGCACGTGGAAGTGGAAGACCGTCTGAAATGCGACCGCACCGCACGAGTTCAGCAGGTTCACGCCGTCGGCGCCCAGCCGCTCCTTCATCCGTCCAGCCAGACGCTGGGCCGCGAGCGCCACAGCCGTCAGGTCATCGCGCTCGACGGTGAGTAGGTCTGCCGAGTGCTCGCGCGGGATCACCAATGCGTGCCCGCGCGTGGCAGGCGAGATGTCCATGAAGCAGATCGTGCGCTCGTCCTCGTCGACGATCGTCGCCGGAAGCTCGCCGGCGACGATCTTGCAGAAGATGCAGTCTGGATCGCGCATCGCCGCAAGCCTATTGGCTAGTGGAGGGTGCGCGCGTACGCGATTGCCTGCTCGCGCGTGGCCAGCTCACCAGCGAACTGCGCCTCCGCGAGCTGCTCGAGCAGTGCTCCCAGACGCGGCCCCGCAGGAATCTCGAGCTCCCGTGCCAGCTCGTCGCCCCGCAGCAGCGGCGCCGGCGGGCCCTGCGCGCGCCAGCGCAGCGCATCTCCGAGCATGCCCTCGGCCACGGCCAGATGCTCCGCGATCGCCTCCTGCGCACGATCGCCCCGCGTCGCCAGCCTGTCGGCGACCGACAGCAGCGTAACGTCGACCTCGACCGGATCGCGTCGCGCGCAGGTATGCAGAACACCGTCCGCCGCGACAGCGGCTGCTGCTCGTGCACAAGGAAGCCGAGCCGCAGGTGGTGGCGAACGAGCGCCGCCACATGTGCGCGCAGCCGCTCGCTCGTGCGCATCCTTCCGAGCACCTCGCGGGCGAGCGCCGCGCCGCGCTCGTCGTGGCCGATGAACGTCACGCGCCCGTCGCCCGGGCGGACCCCTCGTGTGAGCGGCTTGGCGGCGTCGTGCAGCAGCGCGCCCCAGCGCAGCGCATCCGCGCGCGTGAGGCCGTCCGCGAGCGGCTCCGCGAGCAACTGCGCGACCGCCGCGCGGTGCTCTCCGAGCACGGCGCCAAGCTCGCCCGCTGCGCCGGTCGCGTCATGGCGGGGGCCGCCTTCGCCGTTCAGTCCGTCTGGCACCTCGGCGGCGCGGCCCGCCGCAAACTCGGTCAGCTCGATCGTCCGCCTGAGCACCTCCAGCGTGTGCCCGTGGACGTCGGCGTGATGAAAGCGGTTCTGCTCGACGCCACGCAGCGCCTCGAGCTCGGGAAGCACGACCTCCGTCGCGTGAAGCTCGCTCATCAACTCGAGTCCACGCAGCGCCTCGCGGGCGGCGATGATCCTGCGCAGCTCGACGAATACGCGCTCCGGCGAGCAGCGCACGAGCCCCTGAGCGTGCTCGCGGGCGACGTGCAGCGTCTCAGGCTCCGGCTCGAGGCCCAGCTCGACCGCGACGCGCACGAGCCGCAGCACGCGCAATGGGTCGTCGGCGAAGGCGGCCCGGCCCGGCCATGCGCAGGCGCCCGGCAGCGAGGTCGGCGAGGCCACCGAGCGGGTCGATCGGCTCGCCGCCCTCGATCGGCTCGGCGATCGCATTGACCGTGAAGTCCCGTAGCGCGAGGTCGGCCTGCAGCGAGCCACCACGCAGCGGCTCGACGTCCACCTGCCAAGAGGAATCGCGTGCCGAGACGCGCCACGCGCCGAACTCCTCCGAGAGGGCGAAGCAGGCCGCACGTCCCGCCGCGCGAGCGATCGCGCGCGCCGCCTGCGAGGGATCGCCGTCGACGACCACGTCCAGGTCGATCGTCGCCCGCCCCAGCACTCGATCGCGGATCGCACCGCCGACGAGCCAGGCAGAGCTGCCCGCCAGGGCCTCGCGGGCCGCCTCCAGCGGGTCAGCCATGCACCGGCTCGAGCACGATGCCGTCGCGGTGGTAGACGCGCGGCACGCGCGGCGTCAGGCCGCAAGTGATCTCGTAGTTGATCGTGTCCAGTCGCCGTGCGACGTCCTCCGCCGTGATTCGCTCATCGCCCTGCACGCCGATCAGCACGGCCTGCGAGCCGCGCAGGCTCTGCGCGCTCGTCTCGGCACCGAGGTCGATCGTCACGTTGTCCATGCTCACCGTGCCCACCAGCGCGTGGCGCACGCCGCCGACGAGCACGTCGGCGTTATTCGAGAGCCCGCGCCGCCATCCATCGCCGTAGCCGATCGGCAACAGGCCCAGCCAGGTGTCGCGCTCGGCCACGAAGCGCCGCCCATAGCCCGCGCTCTCCCCCGCGCGGCACAGCTTCACCTCTGCGACATAGGAGCTCAGCTCAAGCGCCGGCTCCAGCTCGTGCTCGGCCGGCTGCGTCGCCGAACGGGTCCATCCCGTAGATCGCGATGCCGCAGCGCACCATATCGAACTGCGCGCCCGCCTCGCGCAGCATCGCCGCGCTGTTCGCCGCGTGCACGATCAGGTCGGGCCGCCGCGTCCTCAGCTCGCCGGCCCAGCGCGCGAAGACGTCGAGCTGGCGCGCGAAGAACCCTTCGTCCTCGGGTTCATCGGCCGTCGCGAAGTGGGTCATCAAGCCCACCGGCTCGACCCCGGCGCTCTGCTCGGCGAGTGCCAGCACGCGTGAGGCCAGGCCCGTGTCGCGCGTACCGAGACGGCCCATTCCCGAGTCGAGCTTGACGTGCACGCGCCCACCACCGGCGGCAGCGACCTCGCGAACGTAGCGCTCGCTCCACACGACAACATCGGCCCCGACCGCCAGCGCCTCGCGGAGCTCGCCCGGCGTGAGCGCGCCCATCACGAGGATCGGCACCTCTGTGAGCCCGGCCGCGCGCAGCTCGCACGCCTCCTGCGCGCTGGCAACCGCCAGCCAGCCCGCCCCACCGTCGAGCGCCGCGCGCGCGCTCTGCACCGCTCCATGACCGTAGCCGTCGGCCTTCACGACCGCGCACAGTCGCGTCTGCCCATGCAGATCCGCGCGCAGCCGTGCGCAGTTGCGGGCGATCGCCGCCACGTTGACGTCCGCCCGGGCGCGTGCGACGCGCTCGAGCCCCTGCGGGGCGTCGGAGGCGACGCTCACGGACCCTCCTCGGCGCGCACCGCCGGCAGCGCTTCGATCACGTCGGTCGCGATCACGCCCTCCGGCGCCCCATGGCGGCGCGCCGCCTCACGTCCCGCTGCCGCGTGCAGCCAGACGGCAGCGCTGGCCGCCTCGAAGGCCTCCAGGCCCTGCGCGAGCAGCGCCGCCACCACGCCCGTCAGCACGTCCCCCGTACCAGCCGTCGCGAGCGCCGGGCTGCCGCCGCGGCTGACCGCCACGTAGCCCGAGGGGTCGGCGATCAAGGAGTCATCGCCCTTCAGCACGACGACCGCACCTGACCGCTCGGCCGCCGCGCGCACGTGGCGCAGCCGTTCGCGCTCGATCTGCTCGCTGTCGAGTTCCAGCAGCCGAGCGAGCTCGCCCGCGTGCGGGGTGAGCACGGTCGGCGCGTCCCGCCCGCGCAGCTCGGCGAGCCGCCCTGCGTGGGCGTTCAGCCCGTCGGCGTCTAGCACCATCGGCGCCTGCGCCCGCAGTGCCAGCTCGCGCGCGAACGCGACCGCGGCGATCGCTGCGGCCGATGCCCGGGCCAAGCGCCAGCGCCCCACCCGGGCGGATGCTCTCGATCGTCTGTGCCACCGCCGCCGGCTCGAACGCGCCGTCGCTTTCGGCCACGCCGCGCGTCATCAGCTCAGGCGTGGCCGCGCTCACGAGCACCTCCTGCGCCGAAGCCGGCACGCACGCGATCACATAGCCCGCGCCGGCGCGCATGGCCGCGTGCGCCGCCATTCGCGGGGCGCCCGTCAGCCCGCGCGAGCCGCCCGCCACGACGACCTGGCCCGAGGCGAACTTGGTCGAGTCGCCCGCCCGCCGGGGAAGCAGCCCGGCGACGGCGGATCTCATCAGGCCGATCCTCGCTGCCATCGGCGCACCGCGGGGGATGCCGATGTCGATCGCGCGCACCTCTCCGGCGTGGCGCTTGCCAGGCATGATCCACAGCCCGGGCTTGCTCGCATGGAAGGTGACCGTGACATCGGCGTGCACGGCTTCGCCGGAGACGACGCCGGTTGACGCATCGACGCCGCTCGGCACGTCGACCGCCACGACCGCCCCGTTCGTCGCGTTGACAAGCGCCGATCGCCTCGCCCACCGCGCCATGTGGCTCGCCGGCGAAGCCCGTGCCGAGCAGCGCATCGACGATCACGCTCGCCCGCTCGATCGCCGCCGCGCCTTCTGCGAACGCCACGGGGGTTTCGCCGGGTAGGCGCGCGAGGTTCGCCGCCGCGTCTCCCTTGAACTCCTCCGGCGGCGCCACGCAGACGACCGTCACCTCGCGCCCCGCCTCACGCAGCAGCCGCGCCACGACGAGCCCGTCGCCGCCGTTGTTGCCCTTGCCGCAGACGAACCGCCACGGGGCCGTCGCAGGCGTGCACCTCCACCGCGCGGGCCACGCCCGTGCCGGCGCGCTCCATCAGGTCCAGCCCCGCGACCCCCTGATCCTCGATCGCCCAGCGGTCGACGCCCGCATCGTCTCCGCGTCGGGCAGCGGCTCGAGCCAGTCCGGCAGGCGCTCCACGAGGAGCGATGCTAGATGGTCGGACCCCTACTCGACCGTGACCGTCTTGGCCAGGTTGCGTGGCTGATCGACGTTCAGCCCGCGGTTGCGCGCCACGGCGTAGGCGAGCAGCTGCAGCGGGATCACTGCGAGGATCGGCTGCAGCATCCAGTCGGTCGCCGGGACCGTCATCGTCGCATCCGCGTGCGGGTCGACGTCGCCGTCGCCCTCGGTGCTCACCGCGATCACGCGCGCACCTCGCGCGCGCGCCTCCTGGATGTTCGAGACGAGCTTGTCGAGCACCGGCGAGCGCGTCGCCACGCAGACGACCGGCGTCGCGTCGTCGAGCAGCGCGATCGGTCCGTGCTTCATCTCGCCGGCCGCATAGGCGTCGGTCGAGATGTAGGAGATCTCCTTCAGCTTCAGCGCGCCCTCGAGCGCGACCGGAAGGCCCACGTGGCGGCCGATGTAGAAGAAGAAGTCCGCATCCCAGCACGTCTTCGCGATCTCCTGCGACTCGCGCTCGGCGCGGTCGATCATCTCGTCGATGCAGTGCGGCAGGCGCTTGAGCTCGCCGACGAGCTCGCGCAGACGCGCCGGCTCGAGCGTGCCGCGCAGCTCGGCCAGACGCAGCGCCAGCAGATACATGACCGCGACTTGGCAGACGAACGTCTTCGTCGCCGCCACGCCGATCTCGAGGCCAGCACGCGTGTAGAGCACCCCGTCGGCCTCGCGCGTGGCCTGCGAGCCGCGCGTGTTGGTGATCGCGAGCACCGTCGCGCCACGTTCGCGCGCCAGGCGCATAGCCGCGAGCGTGTCCGCCGTCTCGCCCGACTGCGAGATGCCGATCACGAGGTCGCCCGCTCCGACGACCGGGTTGCGGTAGCGGTACTCCGAGGCGATGTCCATCTCGACCGGCACGCGCGCCCACTCCTCGAGCGCATAGCGGCCGATCAGGCCCGCGTGGTAGGCCGTCCCGCAGGCGACCACGACGATCCGCGTGACGTCCGCGAGGATCGACTCGTCGAGCGCGCCCTCCTCATCGAGGTCGACGCCGTCGCCCCGGGCCGTGCGGTCGAACAGCGTGTCGGCCACCGCGTCGGCCTGTTCGTGGATCTCCTTGAGCATGAACGTCTCGTAGCCGCCCTTCTCGGCGGTCTCCTGGTCCCAGTCGACCTGTTCGACCCCGCGCTCGACCGGCTCGCCGTCGCCGGTCATGATGCGCACGCCCTCGGGGCGCAGCACGACGATCTCGCCGTTCTCCAGGTACTGCACGGTGCGCGTCTGCGCGAGGAATGCCGGCACGGCCGAGGCGACGAACTGCTCGCCCTCGCCGCGGCCGATGATCAGCGGGCACTCCTTGCGCGCGCCCACGAGCACCTCGGGCTCCTCGAGCGCCATCGCCACGAACGCATAGTGGCCCTCGAGTTCGTCGTAGGCCAGACGCACAGCCTCGGCGAGATCGTCCTTGTAGTGCCCCGCGATCAGGTGGGCGATCACCTCGGCGTCCGTCTCGGAGGTGAACACGGCGCCGTCGGAGAGCAGGCGCTCCTTCAGCGCCATGTAGTTCTCGACGATCCCGTTGACGACCACGTGCACGCGGTCCTCGTTGTCGTAGTGGGGATGTGCGTTCTCCTCGCTGACGCGCCCGTGCGTGGCCCAGCGCGTGTGGCCGATCCCTGTGGTCGCCGGCTTCGGCGCAAGCGCCACCGCGCCGTTGCCCTGAGCCGGGGCCTGTGCCGCCTCCAGCTTGGCCTCGAGCGCGCTCAGGTTGCCGACCGCCCTGACCGCCTCGATCCGCCCGTCGGCGATCACCGAGATGCCGGCCGAGTCATAGCCGCGGTACTCGAGCTTGCTCAGCCCCTCGAGCAGCAGCTCACGTACCGGACGTCCGCCAACGTAGCCAACGATGCCGCACATCAGATCGAAGATACCAGCGCTTTTCGGCCCAGCTTGGGATGCACGGGGCTCACCAGACGTCCGTTCTAACCAAGCTCCGCCTGCACGAGCGCGACCAGGCGCTCGCAGACCTCGTGCGCCTCGTCCTCGGTCGGCGCCTCGACCATCACGCGTACGAGCGGCTCGGTGCCGCTCGGGCGCACGAGCACGCGACCGCGTCCGGTCAGCTCCTGTGCCGCCGCCTGTACCGCCTGATCGACGCCTGCCGCCTGCGAGAGCGCGTCGCGGTCGCGTACACGCACGTTGACAAGGCGCTGGGGCAGCTTGGCCATCGCGTGGCGCTCGCTCAAATCGCCGCCCGCCAGCGCCTCCATCGTCAGCAACGCGCTCGCGATGCCGTCGCCCGTGCGGTTGAAGCCCATCTCGATGATGTGGCCCGACTGCTCGCCGCCCAGCGCCCAGTCTCGCGCGCGAAGCTCCTCGAGCACGTAGCGATCGCCGACGCTCGTCGTCACCACGTTCACGCCTGCCTGCTCCATCGCCGAGTGAAAGCCGTAGTTGGTCATCACGGTGACCGCCACGCCGTCGCCGCTGAGCCGCCCGTTCGCGCGCAGGTGCAGCGCCGCCAGCGCCAGCAGCTCGTCGCCGTCGACCACGTTGCCCTCGCGATCGACCGCGAGCACACGGTCGCCGTCGCCGTCGAAGGCGAAGCCGAGCGAGTGTCCGCCTGCCACCACGCGCCCGGCCAGCGACTCGACATGCGTCGAGCCGACACCGTCGTTGATGTTGCGGCCGTTGGGCTCGTCCGCGATAACGCTGACGCTCGCGCCGAGGCGGCGGAAGATCTCGGGCGCCACGTGGTAGGTGGCACCGTTGGCGCAGTCCAGCAGCACGTCGATGCCGGAAAGATCGAGGTCGACGAAGCGCGTGTGTAGCTCTCGCAGGTAGTCCTCCGGCGCGCCGCGCAGCTCGCGCACGCGGCCGATCGCCGTGTTCGCCGGCGGTGCCTCGCGATCGAGCAGCTGCTCGATCGCGTGCTCGGCGTTGTCGGTCAGCTTGTAGCCATCGCCCGCGAAAAACTTGATGCCATTGTCGTGAAACGGATTGTGAGAGGCCGACAGCACGACCGCCAGGTCAAAGCCGTAGCGCCCGAGCAACAGCGGCGCGGCGGGCGTCGGCAGGACACCGCCCAGCAAGGCATCGCCGCCCGCAGCGCTGACGCCCGCGGCCATCGCCGCCTCCAGCATCTCGCCCGACTCGCGCGTGTCACGCACGATCAGCACCTGTGGACGCTCGGCTCCGGTCTGCTCGGTGGCCGCGCGACCGAGCGCGAGCGCCAGCTCGGCTGTCACGAACTCGCCGGCGAGTCCACGAACTCCATCCGTTCCAAACAGCTTGCGGGGCATGCTCACCCTCTTTTTATCGGCGCTAGCGCTTGGAGAACTGAGGCTTCTTGCGGGCCTTCTTCAGGCCGGCCTTCTTGCGCTCCTTCGCGCGCGAGTCGCGCGTGAGGAACCCCCGACGCTTGAGCTCGCCACGGAGATTCGGATCGGCCTCGAGCAGCGCGCGCGAGACGCCGTGGCGCAATGCCCCCGCCTGGGCCGAGATGCCGCCGCCGTGCAGGCGCGCAACGACGTCCATCTTCTCCTGGTAGCCGACCGTCTCGAGCGGCTGGCGGATGTTGCGCTGAAGCGTGTCGCGGGGAAAGTGCTGCTCTAGCGTGCGCCCATTGATCAGATAGGTGCCCTTGCCCGGGCGCAGCGTCACGCGTGCGATCGCCGTCTTGCGCTTGCCCGTCGCGCGGTAGCGCGCGCCGGCCGCCAGGTCGATCGCCGCCGTGGCGATCGGCTCGCTCAGAGCCTCATCGCCCTCCTCGGCCTCACCATCACCCTCGTGCGTGGACTCGCTCTCCTCGTCGGCGACCGCATAGGGATCCTCGTAGGCCGTCTCGCCACGCCCCAGCGGGTCGGCGCCCTCGGGCACGATGTCGACCTCGAGATGCGCGCCGGGAACCGCCGGTTTAGCGCTCGGCGCGGCGACATCGGCGTCGTCGCCTTCGTCCTCGTCCTCGTCGACCGCGGCCTCAACGGCTGTCGCGTCCTCAGACTCCTGCAGGGCCTCCAGCGCGGCGTCCTCCGCCGTCCCGGCAATCTCCTGCGCGTCCTCCGTCGGCACCGCGTGGCCCTCGCCGCTCGGCTCGAGCGTAGCCGGCTCAGGCGCCGGATGCTCGGCCGGCGCCTCGCGCGCCTCCTCGGCTGCCTCGAGCGCCGCATCCTCGGCCGAGCCCGCGATCTCCTGCGCCTCCTCGCTCGGCACGGCGTGCTGAGGCGTCTCTGCGCCCTCGGCCGTCGGCTCGGCGCCCTCGGCTGCGGCGTCCGTGTTCTCTGGGGTCTCGTCGTCGGCCATCATTTAGTCTCCTCCGTGGAGCTTCCAGCCCCACGTTCTGATGTCATCAGCCGGCTTCCAGCCGCCTGAGCATCCAAAAGTTGCGGGTTCTGGGCGACGTGCGGGTGCTCGGGCCCGGCGTAGATCTTCAGCTTCGTCAGCTGCTTACGCGCCAGGCGGTTGCGCGGCATCATGCCTTTGACCGCCAGGCGGATGATCTCCTCCGGCCGGCGCGCCTGCATCTCCTCGAACGTGCGCGAGCGCAGGCCGCCCGGGTAGCCCGAGTGGCGGTAGTAGCGCTTGGCTTGACGCTTGTTGCCCGTTACGTGGATCTTCTCCGCGTTGATCACGATCACGAAGTCGCCCGTGTCGCAGTGCGGCGTGTACTCAGGCTTGCGCTTGCCGCGCAGCATGTCCGCGACCTGCGTCGCCATGCGCCCGAGCGTCAGCCCGTTCGCGTCCACGAGCAGCCAATTGCGCTCGCGGTCGGTCGGCTTCGCTACGTATGTCTTCGTCGAGGGTGCCATGGGCGTGAAAAGGCCACGCGTGCCGAGTACTTCGGACGCGCGGCGAGGCCGACATCATAGGCGAAGTCGGGCGACTTCGCGGGCTACTTCGGGATTACTCCCACTCGATAGTTCCCGGCGGCTTGCTGGTGATGTCGAGAACCACCCGGTTGACCTCGCGCAGCTCGTTGATCATGCGTGAGGCGATCGCCTCCAACAGGTCGTATGGCAAGCGCGCCCAGTCGGCCGTCATTGCGTCATCGCTCGTGACCGCGCGCAGTACCACGACGTAGCCGTAAGTACGCTCATCGCCCTGCACACCGACCGTGCGCACGTCTGGCAGCACGCAGAAGGACTGCCACAGCTCGCGGTAGAGACCGGCCTTGCGGATCTCCTCCTGCAGGATGTGGTCGGCCTCCCGCAGCACGTCCAGGCGCTCCTTCGTCGCTTCGCCGCCGACCACGCGGATCGCCAGGCCCGGGCCCGGGAACGGCTGGCGCCAGACCAGGCGCTCGGGTAGGCCCAGCTCGATCCCGACCGCGCGCACCTCGTCCTTGAACAGCGCGCGCAGCGGCTCGATGAGCTCGAACTGCAGGTCCTCCGGCAGCCCGCCGACGTTGTGATGGGACTTGATCGTCGCAGCGCCCGTGCCGCCGCCCGACTCGATCACGTCCGAGTAGAGCGTGCCCTGTACGAGGAAGCGCGCGTCCTCGCCGCCGCTGCGCTCGGCCAGCGTGGCCGCCTCCTCCTCGAACACGCGGATGAACTCCGCGCCGATCACCTTGCGCTTGGCCTCGGGCTCGGTGACGCCTTTGAGCTTCTCGAGGAAGCGCTGCTCGGCGTCGACCGCCACGAGCGGCACCTTGAACGTGTCGCGGAACGCGCTGACGACCTGCTCGCCCTCGTCCTTGCGCATCAGGCCGTGGTCGACGAACACGCATGTCAGCTGGTCGCCGATCGCGCGGTGCACGAGCAGCGCCGCCACCGAGGAGTCAACGCCGCCCGAGAGACCGCACACGACCTGCGCATCGCCGACCTGTGCGCGGATGCGGCGGATCTGTTCCTCGACGATCGACGCCGGCGACCAGGTCGGCTCGCAGCCGCAGATCTCCGTCAGGAAACGCGTCAGGATCTCCTGCCCGTAGGGCGTGTGTACGACCTCCGGGTGAAACTGGATGCCGTAGATGCCGCGGGTCGTGTCCTCTACGGCCGCGACCGGTGAGGAGCTCGACGACGCCAGCGCCGTGAAGCCCGGCGGCGGCTCATAGACCGTGTCGCGGTGGGACATCCAGCACGTCTGCTCGCGCGGCAGGTCGTGCAGCAACCGCCCTGGCTCTGAGACGTGCAGGTCCGAGCGGCCGAACTCGCCGATCTCCGCCTGCTCGACGCGCCCACCCAGGTCGTGGACGAGCAGCTGCATGCCGTAGCAGATGCCCATCACCGGGACGCCCAGCTCGAGCAACTCGCGCTGCAGGTGCGGTGCGCCCTCGGCGTAGACCGAGGCCGGACCACCCGAGAGGATGATCCCGCGCGGCTTGCGCTTGGCTACCTCCTCGACCGCCACCGTGTGCGGCAAGAGCTCTGAGAACACCCCGCAGTCCCGGACACGGCGAGCGATCAGCTGGCTGTACTGACCGCCGTAGTCGAGCACGACGATCTCGTCGGTGGCCGTCTCGATCCTGCCCGCCGGATCGTTCCCGGCTTCGCCTTGCGGCGTCCTCAGTCGCTCGTGCCCAGAGGGCACTTCGCTCCCTGCGTCCTGGCCATGCTCGCCGGGAACGTCCCGGATCGCTGTCGGGAGATCCTCCGCGACCGACGCAGGATCAGTCATTGACGAGTGCTGCAGCCTTTCCGTTCGTGGCGCCCATGCCGACCTGCTGGTCGCGCTGCAGCGACTTACCCTCGGTCTGCAGCGATGGCGCGATCACGACCTCCGCGCGGTTGAACTCCGCCAGGTCCTTGTGACCGCACGTGGCCATGGACGTGCGCAGGCCGCCGAACAGGTTGAACGTGCCGTCGTTCTCGCGTGCCGGTCCCGTGAGGATCTCTTCGAGCGTGCCGTTCTGGTGCGTCGCCACGCGGGCGCCGCGCGGCAGGCTCGGGTGGAATGTCGCCATGCCCCAGTGAAAGCCACGGCCCGGGGCCTCATAGGCGCGCGCCAACGGCGAGCCGATCATCACCGCGTCCGCGCCCAGCGCGATCGCCTTGGAGACATCGCCGCCGTTGCGCATGCCGCCGTCGGCAATCACCTGCGCGTACTCGCCCGTCTCGAGCATGTGCGTCGAGCGTGCGTGCGCCACGTCTGCGATCGCCGTCGCCTGCGGCACGCCGATGCCGAGCACACCACGTGTCGTGCACGCCGCACCCGGCCCGACACCGACGAGCACGCCCGCCGCGCCCGTGCGCATCAGGTGCAGGCCCGTGTGGTACGAGGCACAGCCACCGACCACTACTGGAACGTCGAGCGAGGGGATGAACTCCTTCAGGTTGAGCGGCTCTGAGACCGTCGAGACGTGTTCGCCGGAGACGACCGTGCCCTGGATCACGAGCACGTCGAGGCCCGCCTCCATCGCGATCTCGTGGTATTGGAGCACCCTCTGGGGAGTCAGCGACGCCGCGACGACGACCTTCTGCTCCTTGATCTCGGCGATCCGCTGCGCGATCAGCTCAGGCTTGATCGGCTCGGCGTAGATCTCCTGCATCTCGCGCGTGGCGAGGTCCTTGGGCAGGGTCGCGATCCGCTCGAGCTGCTCCTCGGCATCCTCGTAGCGCGTGAAGATGCCCTCCAGGTTGAGTACCGCCAGGCCACCGAGGTTGCCGATAATGCCCGCCGTGCGGGGTGAGACGACGCCGTCCATTGCCGAGGCGAGCAATGGCAGCTCGAACTGGTAGGGCCCGAGCTTCCAGGAGATGTCGATGTCGTCGGGGTCGCGCGTGCGCCGTGAAGGCACAATCGCGATGTCGTCGAATCCGTATGCGCGACGGCCTTTCTTGCCGCGCCCAATCTCTATCTCCATCGGTTGATCCTCGCAATCGCTCCGGACGAGACGACCCCGCTGCAAGCGGGGTCGAAGGGGGGTCGGCGAGGCGCCTGAATGGTGTTATCACGGACGTCGGCCAACGGGTTTCGAGCATAGCAATGGGGCCTTGCGTCCGAAGCCCTTGGATATCCTCGTCTGACATGAGCGAGGGAGACGAACATGGGCTCGCCCACGAGCTATGACCCACACGCGATTGAGGCCCGCAGGCAGGCAGCCTGGCGCGAGCGCCACGCGTCCCGGACGCCCGCCGTCCTGGACGACCTGCCGCACCTGTACATAAAGCCCTCCGCGCCGTTCACCTCGGGCAACGTGCACATCGGGCACGTCCGCAGCTACTCGATCGGAGACGCTTACGCGCGCTTTCGCCGCGCACGCGGCGATCAAGTGCTATTCAACTTCGGCTTCGACGCCTTCGGCCTGCCCGCCGAGCTCGGCGCGATCGATCGCGGCATCCCGCCGAGCGAGTGGGTCGCGCGCTGCGCCACGCACATGACCGGGCAGCTGCAGCGGCTCGGCTTCTCCTTCGACTGGGAGCGCACCTTCCTCAGCTCCGACCCGGTCATGTACCGCTGGTCGCAGTGGCTGTTCCTGACGCTGCTCGAGGCCGGCCTCGTGTACCGCGGCACGGGCACCGTCGACTGGTGCGATACCTGCCAGACGACGCTCGCCACGATCCAGGTCGAGGACGGGCTCTGCTGGCGCTGCCACAACCCCGTGCGGCTGATCGAGCGCCCCACCTGGTACCTGCGGATCAGCGCCTACGTGCCCGAGAACGACCGCCGCCTGCAGGAGCGCGCCGACTCGGGCAAATGGGACGAGGTCGCGCTGGCCAGCCAGCGCTTCGTGCTCGGGCGCGTCGACGGCGTCGAGGTCGAGCTGAGCGCGCAGGATGGAACGAAGCTGACCGTGTTCACGCCGCACGCCGAGGCGCTCGAGCAGGCGCGCTTCGTGCTGATCTCGCCCAAGCACCCCGAGATCGACGCGTGGGCCGACGAGCCTCAGGTGCGCGAGCATCTGGAGGAGCTGCGCTCAGGCGGCCTGCAGCGCAGCTCGCGCGACGCGGCCAAGATCCCGCTCGTCGACACTCGTCGCACGCTGCCTGCCCCCGCTGGTGGCCCGCCGCTGCCCGTGCTGATCTCCCCCGGCGTCGACGGGCGCTTCGGGGCTACCGCCGTGTTCGGCATTCCCGAGGCCGACCGCACAGACGAGGTGCTCGCCGAGCGGATCGGCGCTCTCCTCTCAGACGCCCGAGAGGGCGTCCCCTCCTCGATACCCGGCGAGCCGCCATCTGCGATGACAGACGCGCGCCCGGCCATCCGCTACAAGGCGGAGGACTTCTCGATTTCGCGCCAGCGCTCTTGGGGCACGCCGATCCCGATCGTCTACTGCGAGCAGCACGGCGCCGTGCCGCTGCCCAAGGAGCAGTTGCCTGTGGCGCTGCCGCTCGACATCACCCCCACCGGCACCGGCAACCCACTGGCCGAGCTGCGCTCGTTCGTGGAGAGCACCTGCCCGCTGTGCGGCGGCCCGGCCGAGCGTGAGACCGACACGCTCGACTGTCACTTCGACGCGCTGTGGCTGTGGGTGCCGGCGTGCGTACCGCCCGAGTCGCGCGAGGACTCGCTAGAGCAGATCCTCGCGCTGCCGGATCTGCGCCACTGGCTGCCCTCCGAGCGCGTCGTCGCCGGATCGGACAGCGGCAACTTCGTCTTCGACCAGCGCATCGTCACGAAGGCGCTACGCGACATCGGCGCGCTTGCGTTCCTCGAGGACGGTGAGCCGTTCGCGGGCTGCCTGTTTCACGAGATGGTCATCAGCGACGGGCGCAAGATGAGCAAGCATCTCGGCAACGTCGTCGACCCCGACGCACTCGTCGAGCGCTACGGAGCGGACACGGTGAGGCTCGCTGTGCTCTACGCGGCGCGTCCGCAGAAGACACTCAACTGGAGCGACTCGGCCGTGCTGCGGGCACATCGCTTCCTCACGCAGGTGTGGGAGTTCACGCAAACACGACTCGCCGCCGCGCAGGAGCAAGGCGCCGGCGAGAGCCAAGCTGCGGAGGCCGACGGCGAGCCCATCAGAGACACGAGCGAGCACCTGCGGCTGAAACTCTCGCAGTGGACGGAGAAGGGCGTGGAGAAGATCACCGAGGACATGGAGGGCCTCGAGATGCACAGCGCGGTGCGCAACGTGATGCGCCTGTTCGACCGCATCAAGGACTTCGAGAAGCGCGTGCTCGCGCGCCAGCCCGCGCTGGGCGCGGCCGACCGTGAGGCGCTGTTTCAGGCCCTTTCGCTGCTCGCTCAGCTGCTCGGACCGTTCGCCCCGCACATGGCCGAGGAGCTGTGGATTGCGCTCGGAAATGACGAGAGCGCTGTTCAAACGCCTTGGCCAGGCGTATCGTTGCAGGGGATAGCCGCATGAGCCCGCAGACGATCGAGACCCCCACTGGGGCGAGACAGAGGACGCGCTCGTGCGCAACGGGCCTCGTCTGCCATCGTTGCGAGAACAGTTATCCCCTCGAGTCAACCGTCTTCTCGTGCCCCGACTGTGGCAAGGGCCTGGACATCGTCTACGACTACGAGCTCGCCGCCAGCCACTTCCGCGACTTCCCGAGCTCCGAGCGCCCGCAGAACGTGTGGCACTTCGAGGAGCTCTTGCCGATCGTCGACGCCGGCGCGCAGGCGCGCGTGGGACAGCATTCCGGCTACACGCCGCTGATCCGCGCCGACCGGCTCGGTGCCGAGCTCGGCATCGCCAATCTCTACCTGAAGGACGACTCGAGCAATCGCCCGAGCCTCTCCTACAAGGACCGCGTCGTCTCGATGTCGGTCGCGAGGCTGCTCGAGCGCGGCAAGGAGGAGATCGGCTGTGTCTCCACCGGCAACGTCGGCACCGCCGTCGCCTCGCTCGCCGCCAAGGCCGGCGTGGCCGCATACATCTGTTACCCCAACCGCCTCGAGGAGATGAAGGCGCGCTCGTGCATGGCGCTCGGCGCCAAGGTCCTGCAGGTCGAGGGCAACTACGACGAAGCCAACCGGCGCTGCCGTGAGCTCGCCGAAGCGACCGGCATGGACTTCGCCAACATCACGCTGCGCCCGTTCTACGCCGAGGGCGCCAAGACGGCGGCGTTCGAGATCGTCGAGCAGCTCGACTGGGAGTCGCCCGACCATATCCTCAGTCCCGCAGCCGGCGGCACGCTCTCCTCGCGCATGCACAAGGGCCTGAACGAGCTCGAGCTACTCGGCCTCGCCGAGACGGCGCGCACGGCGATCCACATCGCCCAGCCGAGCGGCTGCAACCCGATCGCCTCGGCGATCCTCGCCGAGGAGGCGGAGGTCCACCCGGTGATGCCCGAGACTGCGGCGCACTCGCTGGCGATCGGCGCGCCCGGCGACGGCTATCTCGTAATCGACGCCGTGCACAAACGCGGCGGCACGGCGGCCTTCGCCTCAGACCCGGAGATCTTCGCGGGCATCGACCTGCTGGCGGCCACCGAGGGCCTGTTGACCGAGCCGGCCGGCGGCACGACGATCGCCGTGCTCGAGAAGCTCGCCGCTGCGGGGCGCTTCGCGGCCGGCGACACGGTCGTGGCGCTGATCACAGGCAACGGGCTGAAGACGCTCGACGAGCATCCGCAGAAGCAGTGGCCCGACAAGATCGCGTGCGAGCTCGACGCGATGCGCGCGGCGCTCGACGAGATGAAGGCCACACCGAGCTTGATGCAGACGGCGCACGAAGCGCTGCAGCTCTAGCCTGCCACCGCATCTGCCTCTCAGCCGCGGCGCAGCAGCCGCCCGACGGCGGCCATCATCTCCTCGGTGCGCTGCTCGCGCTCGCCCTCCTCGCCGCCGAGCACGCAGACGCGTGCGTGGTCGTCGAGCAGCCCCAGCGCGACCTTGTCGAGCGCCGCCTCGATCGCGGCAATCTGCGTGAGCACGTCGATGCAGTAGCGATCCTCGGCGACCATCTTCGAGACGCCGCGCACCTGGCCCTCGATCCGCGCAAGGCGCTTCTGCAGCTCGTCCTTGCTCGCCGTGTAGCCGCGCGTGGGCGGCGTTGCCTTGATCTCGGCCATTCCGACAGGATACCCCCAGGGGGGATGAAGGACGAAAGGACGGCTACGGGGCATTCGACCGATGCCGCGCGATGGCGAGCCGATACACTGCTGCCCATGGCCGCAGAATTCCCAGCCGACCCGCCGCTCCCGCTCGACGAGCGCCGGCGCAAAGAGCGCGAGGCCGTCGAGGAGGCCGGCGGCGGCGAGTCCGAGGGCTTCGAGCAGGCCGAGCAGGAACTGATCGAGCACACCTCCCACGGCGACGAGCACAGCCCGGCGAAGATCTCCCAGGATGCCTTCCGCGAGGGCGAGGAGGAGTCGAGCGGCGCCGAGTACGGTGAGGCCGACGAGGAGCAGCTGACGGACTAGCTCGCTTGCGCCCGCAGGCGCACGAGCAGCGGCGCGTGGTCGGATAGCTCTATCCGGCGGCCGTCGAGCTCGATCGCCCGACTCGGTCGATCGAGCGCACCTGGCGCAGCCGATCCCAGATCGCTCGCCGTGGCAGGAATTAGGCCACGTGCAAATACGTGATCGACGCCCGAGGCGGCTGCATGGACAACTGTTGCCGGCACCGGCGCCGGGCTGCGCACGTTTAGATCGCCACCGAGGATCAAGCGATCCGCTCCCGCCCAGGCTAGCGCACGGGGCCATAGTCGCTCGAGCTCCTGCATGGCACGCGCCGGGCGTGTGCTGGCGTGGAGGTTGACGACGCAAGTGCCGTCCCGCAGGCGCGCCAGCTGAGCGACGCGCCGCTCGGGCCAACGACGCAGGCGCAGCGTCAAGTGCTCGGCGATCGGCGCGCGCGAGAGGATCGCGTTGCAGCCACCGCCATTTGACTTCAGCAACTCCGGGCGGCGCTCGGCGAGCGCCTGACGCAATCCGGGCAGCGAGTTGCGCGAGGTCAGCACGCTGCACTGCTCGGCGCCGAGCTCGCGCGCCAGTCGCCGCGGCCACCACGGCGGCACCTCCTGCAGCAGCGCCACATCCCAGCTCCATTCGGCGAGCTTGGCCGCGAACTCGTCGTACAGCGAGTCGTTCGTCAACGGCAACGAGCGCCCGTGGAAGAGATTCCAGCTGAGCACGAGCACAATCGCCATCGATCAATTAATTAATAGAAAGAGATAAAGGTCCGAGCCGGGATTGCTTGACCCGGCCCGGAACCTTACGGCGCGCTAGCCGCTTACGGGATCGACTATTCGGTCGTCGTCGTCGTTCCCGTGCCGGTCTTCGTGCCGGTGCCCGATTTCGCTTCCGCACCCGAGGCTTCCTGACCGGGCGGCGGGCCTGCCATGCCCGGAGGTCCACCCCTCCCGGGGCCGTGTTCGGGGCGGAACGAGGAGTCCATCGCGAACACGGTCGTGCCTTCGCTCGAGGAGCTGACCGAGACGTTGTCTTCGGCCTTGATTTCTGCGAGCGAGGCCGTCTTACCGTCACGCATGACTTTGGCACCCGAGGGCACGCTCAGCGTGAGCGTCTTGTACGTCGCGCTTTTCGTTCCCTCAGCGATCGTGAGCGTGCCGCCGGCGCTGTCAACGCTCTTCACCGTTCCTCTGTCGCTCGTGAGCGTGATGAACGACGTGCCTGCTTTGTCGGGCACGACGCTGACCGAGTGAACGGCACCTCCACCTGGGCCATGCATGTCGCCATCCGGGCCGCCCATCACGCCCGGCTGGCCCTGCGCCCCGGACGCCTGGGCGCCGTGCGCCGTCGTGGCTTTGCTTTTCGCGCTCGAGCTCTTCGTCGTGCCCGAACCCTGAGCGATCGCGGCCGTGACGGCCGCCAGCGCACATAGCGCCGCCACCACGCCAATCAACCTCTTGCGGAACATTGGAACCTCCTGCTCTGCGGTTCGCCGAGCACCAATCGAGCTCGACCTTACGAGCATCCTCGGGCGAGGGCGTAAGACGAACCTGTCGGACGGATAAGAGTTCCGTCTATGGCGCACAGTGGGCCATCACAGCCCGAGCCGACGAACTCCGGCCTCGTCAAAACCGAAGTGATGCCCGGCCTCGTGAAGCACAGTCTGCTTGACGTGTAGCCGCAGGCGGGCCGGATCGTCACCGAAGTCGCGTACGAGCGTGTCGCGGAAGATCAGGACCTCGTCCGGCAGACCGCCGCCCCCGAAGAAACCCATACCGCCCATCTTGAGGCCGACGTACAGGCCGTATGCGTGGTTCTCGGCGCCGCGGTCAGACACGACGATCGCGACATTCTCAAGTGCCCGCTGGAACTCAGTCGGCAGTTCGTCGAGCGCCGAGCGAACGAGCTCCTCGAACTCCTGCTCGCTGTAGTGCCCGGGCTTGCTCATGACCTCATGATCGCGCGTCGAGGACCTGGCTGCCCGCAAACCCTCTGCGCCAGAGAAAAGTTGCGCCCCGCGCTCGTAGAACCGTCAGCTTCGTTAGCTACGTGAACATCCCCTCGACGAGATCTCTGGCAGCGCCCAGTACCTCGTCGAAGCCATCGCCGCCCTGCCCCAACACGTCGAGCGGGCGGCGAAAGCCAAGCCGCGCGTTGCGATTGCGAAGCCACGCGACGATGCCCTCTGGGTCAAGCAACTGCCCGAGAACCGTGACGATTGCGCGAAGCTCGTCTATCCGCTCTGCGCTATCCCCCTTGGGTAGAGCGCCGGCGAGCCACCGCCTCACCGTCCTCATTTCCTTGTCCGTCAAGCGCGCAATGTCACGTTCCCCGACGCCTATCTGGACTTGCAGGGCGCGAAGAACCGTCGGGAGCGCCTGGTGCTCGGCTAGATCCTGCCGTGTCTGTTCATTTAGCATGGCCGCCCTTAGTGTGATGGGGTTTTCGAAGAGGCAGGGGTCCCGGCGGCGCTCAAGTGGCTGCCACGCGTCGGGTTGCCCGGGTAGGTCGTTCAAAAGCACGTGACGGCGCAGTTGCGCCTCCACTCTCGGTGCCGGTTGCGCGCGTCGTAGACGCCAGCGCGGGGAGACTCTCCTCAGATCCCTCGGCTGCCTAGAAGCGCTCATCGCCCCGTGCTGGCCAAGTTTTGCTGCATTCATGGACCACTTCGTCGCGCTCCGATTCCTCTCTCGATATCGGCAGTGCTGCACAAGTATGCAGAACTATATGACCTATGTTGGCGCTATTTTATGTCCGTACCTGTAGTTATAAACAAGTGTTGTTTCTGTCCTAATGAATGGAAGACTACCGCGTATGGGGCAGCGCCTTGGGGGCGCGTAGGAAAGCACGGATTGTGTCGAGAGGTAGAGGAGAATTCAGATGGCAGAGTGGGCGCCCCCCGAGGGCATCAGCCCAAGGATTCTGGCCGTGGATCAGCATGCCTTCCGGGCCACGGGGACCGACATCGACGCAACGGAGTTGGCCTCACGCGGGCGTGGCACTCGATATGACCGCCCCGGCGAGCCGCAGAGCTTCTACGCGACGCTGCATCGCCACGTAGCCGCAATCGAGATCGAGCGTCGTGCCCGCGTGCCCTTGAGTCGCTTTCGCCTGACGACGGTGCGGATTAACGGCTCGCTACTCGATGCCTTCGGTCCTGAGGGGCTCGCGCTCCTCGGACTACGTCGCGCCGACCTGGTACGGCGCGATAACGATACATGCCTCGAACTCGCGGACTTCGCCCGTGCGGCCGGCTGCAGCGGACTAGTCGTACCCAGCGCGATGCTCGAGGCGCACGCAAACATCGTGATCTGGCGCGGCGCCGTTCGGAGAATCGTGCGTGTGCTGAACGTAAGGATGTTGGAGATCCGCCATTTGCCTGAGGAGTCGCCGACCCTGCCGACGTAGCGAGGAGCTCGCCATGCGTGGACTTGCTCCCCTTCCATCCATAGAAAAGCCCCGCCAGAGCGGGGCTTTTCCTTAGCGGGTCGATAAGCCGGATCCTGTCGTTGGGCAGCCATCCATCTGAGCGGCCTACCTGGACCTTGGCGGGCTACCTGCAAGCGGTCCCGTTTGGCCTTGCATCGGGTGGGGTTTACCCAGCCGCCGCGTCACCGCGACGCTGGTGCGCTCTTACCGCACCATTTCAACCTTGCCTGTGGGCCGTTCACGTGGGACGGCCCCATCGGCGGTGTGTTTCTGTGGCACTTTCCCGCGGGTTTCCCCGGGTCGATCACTCGACCACCCTGCCCTGCGATGTCCGGACTTTCCTCGAAGGCTTGCGCCTCCGCGACTGCCTGACCTGCATAGCCACGGTAGCGCTTACGCCGCGCCGTGGGAAGTGCTGAGAGGGACTTCTCGGTCGCCTTGCGGAACGCTCCCCACGGGTATGAAGTACCGAGTTGAGCGCTCAGACGCTTCGCAGCAGACCCACCACGCGACCGAGCACCGTGACCTCTTTGCTGCGGATCGGCTCCATCGTTTCGTTCTCTGGCTGCAAGCGGATGTGGTCGGACTCGCGGAAGAAGCGCTTGACCGTCGCCTCCTCGCCGAGCAGCGCTACGACGACGTCACCGTCACGGGCCGTGTCCTGCGGGCGCACTACGACGAAGTCGCCCTCGATGATCCCCGCTTCCTTCATCGAGTCGCCGCGGATGCGCAGCAGGTACTCGCCTTCGCCCCCGCCCGCGACCTCGGGTACTGAGACGTAGTCCTCGATGTTCTCCTCCGCCAGCATCGGCTGACCGGCTGCGACCGAGCCGAGTAGCGGCAGCCCGTCCGAGCGCACCAGCCCGCGCATCGTCTCAACGGCGCCACCCATCGCGCGATCGAGCAGCTCAATCGCGCGCGGCTTGGATGGGTCACGCCGCAGCAGGCCGAGTTTCTCGAGGTTCGCCAGATGCGCGTGCACGGTCGAGGAGGAGGCCAGGCCAACAGCCTTGCCGATGTCGCGTACCGTCGGCGGGTAGCCGTACTTCGCCGAGTACTTGCGGATGAAGTCGAAGATCTCTTGCTGGCGCTTGGTTAGATCCATTTCTGCTCGACTCCCTGGTCGGGTGGGCGATGTCGTGAAACGAACACTTGTTCGCACTGTAGCGTCGGCCGTGGACGGATGCAAGAAGCGGTCGACGCGTTTGCAAGCCGGCGCCCACAGGCGGGTGCGCTTGCGCGCCTGATCAGCTGGGCGCGACGGGCGATTTCGCGAGGGCCGAGCGGGGCTATACTCGCGCACTCTGCGCTCGTGGCGGAATTGGTAGACGCGCAAGGTTGAGGGCCTTGTGGGCTTTACGGCCCGTGGTGGTTCGAGTCCACTCGAGCGCATCGAAAAAGTCCTGCACAGCGGGGCTTTTTCGCGTTAAGTGGCGTTCTCGTCGCAGCTCGCGATTAGACTCCGTACAGTTGCCATTGGCAACTCCGTACAATTTTCCGTACATCGCCGATGCCTTCGGCGAGGAGGAAGGAGCCATGAGCTACAGGCTTGCGAGAGGGCGATACGAAGTGCGCTGGCGCGACGGTTCGGGGCGCCATCGCTCCAAGCGTTTTCGCCGCGAGGAAGCGGCCAAGGAGTTCGACGACTCGATCCACGATCACGATGTCGTCGAGCGCAGCAAAGGCGCTCGACGCCGCGGACAGCAGGGCGGCGTCTACCCCTATGAGACGGCGTCTGGAACGAAGTGGCGCTACGTGGCGCGTCGCTCGGATGGCAGCCTCACGAGCAAGCGCGGGTTCTCGAGCGAGACGGCGGCGCGCAACGCTCGCCGACGGATCATCGAGAAGAGGGAGCGCGGCGAGCTCGTCCACAGCACGGAGACCTTCGGGTCGTTCTTCCCGCGCTGGCTGAAGCAGCGCAAGCCCTATCTGAGCGCGGGCACCTGGAGCGCCTATGAGCGCGACGGGCGCCTGCGACTGCTGCCGGCGTTGGAGTCGACCAGGCTCAGCAGAATGCAGGTCGAGCACGTCCGCGCGATCGTTGACGAGCTGGCCGAGGCGATGGAAGCCGGCGAGATTGCCGCCAAGACGATCAATAACACGCTCGGGACGCTGGTGGTCGCCCTCAACGCGGCGGTCAAGGATCGGCTGATGGTCGTCAACCCTGCGCTGCAGGTGCCGCGGCTGCCGCCGAGCAACATCGAGCGCGAGTACCTGCGCCTGCGCGAGATCCCGGTCTACCTCGACTCCTGCTCTGAGCTATACCGCCCCGTGGCCGAGGTGCAGATCGGTGCGGGCCTGCGTATCTCCGAAACACTGGCGTTGCGGAAAATGGATCTCGAGCTAAGCGAGAGCGGCGGGCTGATCGTCGTCTACGCGACGAAGCCTCGACGGATGCGCTCAGTCGAGGTGGGGCGCGGTCTCGCGCTTGTGCTCAAGCGCCAGCTCGCGCGCCGAGCGAAGATGGATGATGGCGACGATCCCGAGGCCCTTGTCTTCGTCATGCCGATGCGGACGCGCAAGAAGGAACTCGGGCGCTGGGGCGGCAGAGGAAACGGCGGCCCGATGGATCGAACGACGATCTCGCGCGACTGGCACAAGGCAGCGCTGCAAGACGCGGCGCTTCGCGACATGCCGCTGCACGCACTTCGCCACACAGCTGCCGCCGCGTGGCTGGCCGCCGGCAACTCGCTGATGTATGTCCAGCGCCAGCTCGGACACGCGGATACCAGGACGACCGAGCGCTACTACGGACACCTCGAGCGCAACGTGCTGGCGGCTGGAGCGAGCGCTACGGAAGAAGCGATCGCGCGTGCCACTGCCGCAGCGGCCTAAGGGCTTGACTGGCCTTGTGGCATGCCGACTCGTGCGCACCGGCTGGGAGGGCCCGTCGAGGTGATCTCGGCGGCGGGCCCGTCGCGCCGCGGCCTTGTCGGGACATGTCATCCCGGCACGGCGAAGCTGCTCAGACTTGGTTCGTCGACGCGCAGCTACAAATGCAGCCGAGCCGAGCCGTGCGCGACGGCATCATCGCCTGATGCGGAGACAACTTTGGCGGTCACTCGGATTTCGAGGGCTCCTCCAGCATGAAGGAGCGTGTTCAGGACCCGCAGCGAGCGACCCCTAAAGCGGTGAACGAACGGCTCGCTGCCGCCCATGGCGCCCGCCATCGACACTGGTACCGGGCCGAAGTCGAGCCCGGCCACGCCTCGATGCCTCCCATGACGACCAACCGCTACGACCTGGAAGTAGGTATCACCTTGACAGCTTGCGGTGCAGCGCACCCGATAGGTGACGACTCGGTGCCCGTGAGGCGGACCCCCGCCACTTTCAATGCTCACTCCCAGCTGCACCGGTGCGATCGGAGAGGGGGTCTCAGGTTGAGGGGCAGGAGCGGGGGCCGGAAGCACGATGAGCCTGCGTATTGCCGTCTGCAGCACGGTGGCCGGCAACCCAAGGCACGGGGTAAGCGTCGCGTTGGAGAAAGACGCCCGCCAGTACACCGTCCCGGTCGTTGCGGTTGCTTTCGTCGAGGAGAAGCTATAGGTGTAGATCGGCTGCGCCCCCGGTTCGGCTTGTGGCGAGGCTGAGCCGGGACCTTCGTCGAGAAGGCCTCCGAGGTCGAGGCCCTGCGAGGAAGAGAACGCGAAGCTAACGGGCGCCTCGGTGCCGCCCATCACCGTCACGGGCGACCCCACAAGCACGGTCAACCCGTCGGGCGGAGCTAGTCGATATTCCAATACGGCTAGGGCGGCTTGGCTATCTGCGCCACAGATCTCCCACGGCGGCGGCGGTTCGACCGTATAGGCCTGCGCTGGGGGCGTCATTACGCACGACGCGCAAGCCAACGCCAGCAAGACAAACTGTACGTAGTTTCGGAATCGTCGGACGTTCATTGGGAGACCCTATCGCTACGATCGCGGCTTGTTGTAACCACGCGCGTGCACGGGACCTCCCAAGCCCGTATCCCCACATCCGATGACCTCGGCGTCCGACTGCTTTCGACGTCAGCCAACCGGCCTTTCGGAGCCTCGACCTAGCTCCCGCAACAGCGAGGGCGCACGGCTCGAGAACGCCTTATCGGCGGGCGTGCCGGCTCGCACGCCCAGGCTGGGAGAGCCCCTCGAGGCGCTCTCGGACGACAGGCCGTACCCGCCGCGGCGTTGCCCAGGCGTCCACTGCGCGCGCGCTTCGTCGAGCCACTGAACGAGATCCTCGGGCACGAAGCGCAACGGACCGTCGAGTCCGCCGATGCGAACGAGGGGATGCGCCCGTCGCGGGCCGCGTCGTAGAGCCAGGTTCTCGAGACACCCAGCCGCGCCGCCACCTCTGCAGGCTTCAGCAGGTCGATCAGGCTTTGCTGCTCATTCTCCATGCGGTTACTGACCCGCCAGAGGCGCGAACGGCCAATCATCACTCGCCAGCCGCACGTCGCCGCGAGCGATCACGAGCTCACGGTTCTCGATGGCGTGGTCGGCGAGGCTCTGCACGGCGGCGCGCACGTCCTCGCTCTCGCCATCGGCGTACTGGTCAGTGGGCGAGTCGGCCTCCCCCAGATACGCAGCGATGAGCGAGGGGCTGGCGCCGCCCTGCTCTAGCCACGCCACAGCGGTGTTGCGCAGGATGTGAGCGCTCACGCGCTTGTCCAGATCGACGCGATGAGCCGCACGGCCAATGATTTGCTCAAGCCTGCTCGTCCGCAGCCGTGCGCCGGTCAGACCGCAGAACACGGTCTCCGAGGGAGCGCAGCGTCGGAGCTCGCGCCAGCCGTGAAGCTCTCTCGAAAGCTGCCTGGGCAACGGCTGGCTCCGGCGTCCGTCGCCCTTGACGCGGGAAATCAGAAGCGAGGGGCGCCGGCGGTTTAGATCGAGATCGCCCCAGCGCATGGCGATCAGCTCCGAGGGACGCATGCCGCTCAACAGGAGCGCCATCAGCACAAGCCTGTCGCGCTCGATCATGCCGGGCCGGTCTCGGAAGGGGCACTCGGCGCCTTCGAGCAGCTCTGCGAACTCCACGCGGGTTAGCCAGTCGCGCTCGTACGGCGTTCTAGGTTCACGAGCAGTCAAGACCGTGATCCAGTGCGTCAGTGAAAGTGCATGCAGTCTCGCCATTACTGCTTCTGAGGATGCGCTGGCCTTGATCCGGCGCGAGCGGAGACAGCGCCGGATCGCCGAGGGGATGAGTGCTCGAATCGAAGAAGAACAGCTCCTCTGCGTCGATCAGCGCTCGGACGCGGGCTTGGCGGCGCCGGTTCTCGGTTCTGGTGCCTGGGCGTATCCCGACCGCGATCGGCCGCTTTGCGTTGAAGTTCAGCGCGCTTAGGAGGTGCGCGTCCTCCTCGCGCAGGCCCAAGCCGAACACCACCAGTCCACAGCGGCCGCGACGCAGCTGGTTCAGCCCGAAGGAGAGATAGTCGTTCTCATTGATGATCCGCGACTTCTCGTGTGCGGAGCCCTCTGCGACGAGCAGCGGACGCATCAGCGAATCGGTCGCGTCTGGTTGACCGAACTGGGCGAGCAGCGTCGAGGCGCGGCTGCGACGCTTGCGCGCGACGCCGTCGCGGTCGACGAGCAGGTGCAGCGCGCCGTGCAGATAGACGAGGCCTGTGCTGTCGTGCTCGAGGGCAGTTCTCGCCGGGTTGAACTCAAGACGGTCGTTGCAGAAGAACAGATCGGCGAATCCGTCGAAGCTCTCTCCGTAGCCGGCGCACCAGTACAGCACCAGGTCGTAATTGGTGGTGAAGACCCAGCGGTATTCGCGCAGCGCGGAGCGCACCGCCCGCCGTGTGCTTGCCGGCAACTGGGCCAACGGGACGTGCACGCCTCTGACGGCGGCGCCGAGCGCTCTCTGGATGCGCAGGTAGCGCTTGCGCAGTCCTTTCACTGCTGGCTCTCCGAGCGTGCCTAGGGTGCCGATCGAGACCGCGAGCGCCCTCAGGACGGTCTCGAAGTTCTCGGTCGCGTTTGCCCTTGAAGAGCTCGCGATCGCCGCCCGCGAGAAGTCCCGAAGTGCAGGCCCGTGCGTAGAGGGAGCCGTAGGCGAACGCCGGCCAGATGTGGCTGCTGAGACCGTTGCCGAGCAGCAGTTCACGCCACGCCTGCTCGCTCTCGACCTCCTGCCAGGACGCAAGAGCGCCATCGACTGGATGCCCACAGCGGCGAGGCGTGGGAATGCTCGTGCTGCCCGTCTCCAGCCGGCATCGCGACAGGCAACCGCGCGTGCTGAGAGCCTTACGGTCGAGCAGTGATGGCACAGGCGGATGACTGCAGGAGCGGGTGCTCTGTTCGGGCGGGTTGATCGACGGGGCTGCTTGATGATCGGCCACTACCTAAACATCGTTGCGAGGGTCCGGTTCCCCCCGTACGAATTTCGATCAGGGGCAGTTATCACTGCCAAGCATCCAGCGCATCCGAGGCCAGCAAGGCGCCGTCGCCAGTCGGGGATGGGGATGGGCGCCGAGCAACCCTCCTGAGCATCCGAGCGCCTGCCGGCAGGAGGCCAGCCACATGGGCAGCGACACACGCACCCCGTGTGACAAACAGCCAGGTATCCCCATCGAGCTACATCTGGATTACTAGTCACCGTATGCCGGGCCGCCACGCGGTCGGCGCAACCCGCATCGGTAAGCCAAGTTTTCCGCGCACGAGGGGTCAACCCAAGGGGTACGCGCAGCGGAGTAGCGCCGAGTGGCGCCCTACCCCGCCGCGAATCGTCGAATCCACATCACAGAGCCGAGAACCGGTAGACCGCCGACCTATTCGCGGCGGAGTAAGGCGCCTTCGCGGCGGGGTAACCGGCCCCCACGGCTAGGCCCCGATTTGTCGTTCCAACCCGGTTGATAGCCGCTGGTCGAAGCTCAAGTGCCTCGTTGTGCCCTAGAGGTGGAGCGTGGCGTGTAGGTGTTCGAGCAATCTCCCGCGCTCAGCCTCGTCTCTGCCTCCGCTAACGACGAGCCAAGCTCCCGGAACCCGGCGAGCGACCATCGGGCCGTTAGACCCGAGCGCATCGACTACCACTGAAGACCCAGCTACGAGACGCATATGAGGAAGCAGGCCCGGCCGGGATCCGGGACTTTCGGCATCGACCAGCACGCTTCCGACTAGCGGCCAACCTTCGTAGGAGTAGGACGTGCTGGCGCACGAAAGGAACGGATCTCCGATGAGGCCGCTGACCGGCTCGGCGCGCGCGACCACAAATCCCGCCTTTGCCACCAATCCACGCAGGTTTGCTGCGCGAAGTTCGCACTCACCGGGCGGCTCGGTAGCCGGTGAACTCCAACCCCGGCCCGCCAGTTCCCTTTCCACCATGACACCATCTTCGTCCTGCTGCGCAAGAGGCTTTCCAGCGCTATCCAAAGGTGTGAACCGAGGTAGTCCTTCTGGCGCCTTATGAGGAGGTTCGCCGAACAGCGACGGCGTTGTCACTTCGCGCGCCCATGCTCCCCGTACCTTGACGACGGCTGCGCGGAGTCCCTGCGGGAGCCCAGGCTCGCTGCGGGTCGTAATGGGGCTACTACCGCTGATAGCAACTGCAGCCACATCGCTCCTCGTTAGTGCGAATCCCTCAGCCGTTTTCTTCGACCCCTGAGCAATCCAGCTTTCCGCGATTATCGGCCCAGCTTTCAGTCGCGAGACCGGACACCCGTGCCCTGGGGTGTCCGTTACGCACCATCCCGCCGTCCCGCCACGTAGGACTGGCAGCAACAGAACCTCCGCGCCCGCCCGTCGATTCGCCACAACGGTCGCAGAGGATTCTCCGCATCCCGTACAGACTGCAAACGTGGTCGCACACGCCACCAACGCAATCATCTTGGGAACTCCGAGCGGCATGCGCATCCTAGAGTTCGCGATCGTAGTTTTGGCCATCACAGGTGACGTACGCATCCGTCCGATCTTGCGATACACCGCCGAACGCCTGCGATTCGATGCCGGACCCCCAGATGAAGCCCCATACCCAACCTGTGTAAAGGAACCCGTCAGTGCACCCTCCAGTTTCTTCACCCGTCCTGATCCCGTGTGCGTTCTTAGCGAATGCAGGATGACCGTCGTTCGCGCACCACGACTGCTTCCAGTCGCCATTCTGGTACTGCTCGTAGATGCAAGCCTCGAACTCGAGATGCGGCTTTTTCTGGGAACACAAGAGCTCGGCGCCAAACTTCAACTGCTCGTGCCCTATAGCCATGATTTGGAAGATCGCTGAGCATCCGGCGGTGGCTTTCCCGCCGCCGCCGTTCCGACGCGCTATGGTCGCTCCTTCACCCGCCGGCCCTTGGACGGAAACGGCCGTTTCGCCTTCACACGGCCCGTATTCCCCACCGCACCACCAGCTTGGGTTCGCGACCGGTTCTTCTCCCGGCGGCTTGTTACCGCTTCCCGTTCTGCTCGTTCTTGTTCTGCCTTTGCAAGTTCCCGCGCAGCACCTTCTCCGGCCTGAGCCCCGACCCATGCTTCGACAGGCCTGGTGAATAGGGTGGCGCTGTTACCGATCGCGATTAGAGCTACACCCTCGGTCTGTAGCGGCCTTCCCGTCTGCGGGACGTATGTAATGCCGTCCTGCGTGATCACGCCCGACGGAAGTTCGCGAGCCACGCCCTCGGCACCAAGCCAGGAATACTTCGGCGGCGCGCCTTTGCCGCTCGGTACCCCAAACTCCGTGCTGTTGTAGGTTTTCAGTAGTTTCGTTTCCACTTCGTTATCGCTCGCTTCCGCGACGATATTGCCCTGCAAGTCGTGCAGCTGCAACACGACCGCTCCTGCCGTTTTACCTTCGCCTGCCTGGATCCCCGCGAGCGCTCCTCCCATACCGGGGATGCTACGCGTCCATTTTTCCGCTTCCCCGGAGCCTTCGCCGGTCCAGGCCAGAGCCCCGCCAGCCCCATCGTAGTGCGAGATCGCACTCCCGCTTGTGTTTCCTTTGGAGATGGTTTCTAGCGTGCGCCCGTCCGCGCCTGCTTGTCGCCGGCCACCCCTGCGGCTCATCTGGCGAGAAGATCGCCGTAGCGTAGATCGGGTCGTCTTTCTGTCCCCACTTCGCGACTTCGCCTTCGGTCATCTGAGCGGGTGCGCCGGCACCTGAGAGCGGCACGTTGTACTCGATCGTGGCGCCCGGTTCAGGCGAGTGGCTCGCCCCTTCCGGCGTGCTGGGATTCAGCTTGCTGAGCCGAGGCGATTCCGTTTCGCTGAACCACAAGTAGCCATCGGGGCCAGACGCGAGCTGAACCGCCGTTTCCGTTTTCTGAAGCGGATATTCAGTGACTTGCCCCGTCGTAGTGATCTTCGCGACACCACTGTTGTGCTCGCCCGAGGCAGCGACTGGCGAGAATGCCACCGCTGCTCCACAGCACAGCAAACAGGCCGCGAGGCGTCGCCACCAGGATCTCATGTTGCCCCCCCTTGCTAGTGGAACGACGCCCGCCCGAATACCCGAGTCGTCCCGATAATCCGAGTCGGTAATCTGTCAGAGCTCGCGCCGAGCGTCAAGTGACACTTCCGGCACAGACAAAAGGGGACATAATGAACCCACTTGGAGCGGAGCACCGGGAGCTGATCTACGATCCCGGGATGCCGTTCAGCAGCGTTTCCAGCGGGAGGCTCAGCGCCCAAGGAGAATGCCACGAGTGTCAGCAGCCGCGGCTCACGGTCGCCCTGCTCGAGGCGCGCGATCGTTTCGCGCGCTACGCCGCTCGCATTCGCGAGATCCTCCTGCGTCATCCCAGCCTGCTCGCGCGCCCAGCGCACGTTCTGTGCCAGCACGACGCGCACCTGCTTCGCGATCTCGGCTGTCGGCGCTGCTTCGCCACCCGTCATGCGGCGTGGCTCAACCATGGCTGTCGTGCATCACCGGACTGATCCTTCAAACGGCTACCGGGTTGACCCCGGACCGAACCGGTCGCTGCTGTACGCGCCGTGGGGAGCTGCCCGCCGCCTCTGGGTCATAGCTAGGGACGATCTGGTGACTAGCCACAGGTCCTCTGACGAATGAGGGCCACCAAGGCGCCCAGATGCGGCACGTCGCCCTCCGGAAGGTGGATGCCGTCAGCAACCGCGTCCTGCAAGCGCTGAACTTCGATGCGATGCTGGGTCTCTAGCGCTTTCAACAGCAGGCGCGCCGAGCTGCCTAGATCTACTTCGACATCAGGTTGATCAGACTGGTCCTGCAAGCCGATCAGCTCGAACATCGCCGTCGCTGGCCAAAGACGTGCTAGCGCCGCTGAATATGTCTCAGGATCGAGCTCCGTATCGATCTCGCCCACGAGGATTGCAAGGCGCGAGCTGATCTCACGCTTGAGTCCAACACGAAGGTAGGGCACGAGCGGCCCAGGAATGGTGATGCTAGGGGAGGTCACAGAGCGCGACCCTCGGCTAGTCGCATGCGAGGTGCGCGTGGCGACGCCCGAGGCGCGCGTACGAGAGGCGGCCGGGTTAGGTCGAGCCAAGTCGAGAACAGAAAGCGCGCTCCTCCTCCAACCCGCGGTAGACCCCGTTGGGAAAGGCCATCGCCGCAGCGCCCGGGCCGGGCGGAGTGGGGGCCGCCCGGCCCAAGCATGCACCCTCTCCGAGGGCCCTCTCGCGTGGAGGGCCTTTGATCGCCCTGCGTGGCACCCGGCGCGTCCTCACGCCCCGGGGCGGCCCGCGTGGCCCCCGAGTCCGTGCGCCGGATCTAGCCGGCAGTCAGTCCGCACCGTCGCCACGCAGACCAAGGTCGCACGTCGGCGGCGCGACGATAATGCAGATCGTGAGGGCTTAAGAACTTGAGTAGTTCCGGCTGGCGGGACTGCGGACCCTGTGCTGATGGGTTGGAGCCAGGTACGGAGGAGTAGGATTGTTCGCATGGTGGTGCGGCGAGGGAGGGCGTCTTGGTGCGCCCGCAAGCGAAGACTGATGGCGGCTTCGCTCGCGCTCGCCACGGGCTTCTCGTGTGCTCAAAGCAACGCAGCGCCACGAGCGGCGATCGCGCACACCGAGCACCTCACGGTCGTCGCGCATCTGCACTATGTGGCCGCCAGTGGCTCCTACCTGTTCGAGGAAGGCCGGGCCTCGGGCGCGCTGGCGGGCACGGTGAGTGCACGTGTGCGGATCACCGCAGACATCACGGGAACATTCACGTTCTACGCCCGTGGCGGATCTGTGCGCGGCTACGGGTCGGCCAAGCTGAACGAATCCGGGAGCTACGCGAGCTTTGGCGGCACGCTAAAGGTGCTTGGCGGCACGGGTCGGTATGCGCACGCCCGGGGCAGCGGGCGGCTCTACGGCGTATACAACCGGCGAAGCCCGCGACTGGAACTGACGATCCAGACGACCGGCTACCTCTCCTACTAGCGAGGTGACACAGGCTCAAGCGAGACTTGCTCGACTTCTCCTTGCGACAATCGCCGTAGCGGTCTTCAGCCTCCTTCCTGCTGACAGCATGGCCGCGCAGAGCGCGAGCTTGGTCGCGTCCTTTCGCCCAGAGAAGCTCGGAGCCCCGACGACGATCTCCGTTGCCTTCAGGATCGTCAGCAGCCCGCCGAGCAGTCAGACGCCCCTGAGGAGCGTGAGCTTGGAGTTGCCGAGCGAAATGGGTATTGCGACAAGTGGGCTGGGCCTCGAGAACTGCCTCGTATCAAGACTCGAAGCGCTTGGGGCAAAGGGCTGTCCGGCGGATTCACTGATGGGCCGGGGCACCGCGACGGCGGAAATCCCGATCGCCGGCGAAGTGATCGTCGAGAGCGCACGCGTCGAAGTCTTCTCGGCTCCCGTGCAGTCGGGCCGCCTGGCGCTTCTCGTGTACGCGAGCGCGGAATCCCCGGTCTTCGCCCAGCTCGTCTTCCCGGCGATCGTAGTCCCTGCCGCGCCGCCCTACAGCGAGGGCATCGAAACAAGCGTCCCCCTCGTCCCTAGCCTCCCCGGCGCTCCCGACGTAGCGGTCACGCGCTTCCAAATGGCGCTCGGCACCACGAGTCGAGGCCCCGGCCACTTCTCCTACTACCGCTGGGAGCACGGTCGGCGAGTGCCCTTCGCTCCGCGCGGCCTTCTACTACCGTCGAGGTGCCCCAAAGGCGGCTTTCCCTTCGTGGCCCACTTCGGCTTTGAGGACCAGAGCACCGCTACCGCGCACACGACCGTCAAATGCCCGCGTGGAGCGCGTCGAGGAGAACGCAACAGCCCGACGAGCAGAAGGCGAGCGCCTAGGCATTGATGTCGCGGTTTGGATGAGCCATTACCGCACCAGCGCCGCGGGCTCGCGTGAGTTCGGATCGCGATGGCGCAGCAGGCGCTTCGCAACGCGCCACGCATGTAGTGTCGTGAGTGTCGGCGTGATCAGCGGGCGCAGCTGATCTCGAACGTGAACGGTCACTGGACGGGCGAACTCACCCATCGCGCCAGGCTGAGAGGTGTAGTAGGCGACCACCCCCGAGAGGATCATCGCGTGGTGGGCGCCGTTGGGGATCGTGCGCACGCGGTCGAGAACGCGACGGGTCACGAGCGCGATCTGTCGGGCAAAGTCCTCGCGGCTTGGGTAGAGATATAGGTAGCTTTCCTCGCCCGTGAGCGTGTCGCGTTCGTGATCGACGAGATGGTCCAGCGCCGTCGTCAGAACGCACAGCGACAGGTATGTCGAATCGAGCTGGGCGGCCTGAGCTGACGTCGCGCGCCGGTCGGCGGCGAGCGCGATGAGCGCATGGGCGGCGACGACCGACCCCATCGCGCCGAAAAGCCACTCCCGCCATTCCAGCTCCGTACTTCCAGCTTCGTCCCCCGCCCACCGTTCGAGCTGTTCGAGGCCCATATAGGGGACGGCATGTACGCGCACCTGCGCCTCGGCGCAGCGAGCGGCACAGGCAGGGAGAATCCCAGAGACGGCGTCAACGCCCGGCAGGCCCAGGAGCGCCTCGCGGACAGTGACGGTCAGGTCCTCGAGATAGCCTCCGTCGCTGCCGTCCACGTAGTAGGCGTAGTAATCACGTTTCGGCGGCGTGGACACGTTGAGCGCGTCGAGAAAGGCCCCTGATTGCTGAAGACCGTCGCGAATCGGGTCAGAAGCGGGCTGCTCTGTCAGCGCGTCGAGGAAGTCGTACATCACCTGCAGGGCGACGATCGCCTCAACGGCCCGCTCGCGATGCTCTCTCGGAGCAATCGTCGCGATCATCGCTGCGACCTCGACGTTGAATCGCTCATTGCGCAGCTTCTCCGCCGCCAGATGATTTAGGTGCGGATCGGGTATTTCCGCAGCGCGTGCCTCCCAGCTGCGAAGCAAGCGACGCACAAGCGGAGCGACGCTCGACCAGTAGCGCCCATGAGCAAGAGCCAGCGACAGACCGGCGCGTGCAACGAACCTCCGGCTGCCCATGGCGGACACTGCCCGTGAGCCTAGCCCGATGACCCACCGTGCGCACAAGGCCCTTCCGACGTCGGATCGACCCGCGCCGATCTACGCCGCCGGCCCTACTCTTCGAGCGCGGTGCGCGCGGGAACGCGCGCTGCGAACCAGGTTGGCAGCGCCGATATCGCAAGCGAGGCGATGAAGACCAAGATGAGCACCTCGACAGGGCGCCAGCTCCCGCCGAGGCTTCTGACAGGAAAGCCCGTCGTGCTCGTGAGATAGCCGTCGAGGGCAACCTGGCCGTAGATACCCCAAGCGGCTCCGGCGACTGCCCCGACGCTGAGCATGAGCGCAGACTCGAGCAACAAGAGCCCTCGTAGACGTGGCGGGCGCACTCCCGAGAGCTTCAGTGCCGCGAGAGAGCTGCGGCGCTGCCAGATCGCCGAAGCCAGAGCAGCCGCCATCGCGAGGATGGAGGCGAGGATCAGAAGCGTGGATATGGTCGCGAGCTGGGCGAGTCCTGAGCGAACCGACCCGATCATCCTCTGTTCTCGGCCGCGTGCGGTTAGGACATCGAGGCCGTTAGCGGGTCCGAGGGCGCGCGCGACCGCTCTGCGCATCGCCTGAGAGTCCGACCCGGCACGTGTCTCCACCGCAAGCGCGGTCGGCTGTGGTGTGGCCCAACCGCGAGCGTAGTCGGTGGTGCTCACCACGAGTGCCCCGGGCGTCCAGCCGAAGTTGGTGGTCAGCGCCGCAACCCGCATCGGGATGTTGCCCCTCGGCGTGGGCAGAGTGACGGTGCCGCCTACGCCGACATGATGTTCCGCAGCGAGCTGCCGTGAAACGGTCACCCAGCCGCCGCCCCGCAAGCGCGCGGCAGCGCTCGCCCGGGTTCCCTCAATGAGCTGACCGTCAAGGAAGTTCCGTGGACTGCTCGACGGCCAGGCGAGAACCCAAACACGGCGATTGCCCACGTCGAGCAGGCCGCCGTTGAGCGTGGTCACGCTCTGTACTCCAGAAACCCGAGCGATCCGCTGCGCGCGATCTCCGGAGGAGAACGCCGTCACGGATTGATTGTCGCCTGGCGTGGCGACCCAGATGTCTGCTTCGCCCGAGTAGTGCAGCGCGAAGCCCCCAATTCCTCGGACCAGGTCGTCGCGGGCACCTCCGAGCGCTACGGCGCCGAAGAGGGCCGCCGCTCCGGTGGCGACCAACGCGAGCGAGCGCAGGGTCGTCTCGCTTAGCGCTTCAAGCGCCAACGGGAGCAACTTCAGACGCGCCTGAAACCGATGCGCGGCCGCGTTTGCGAGCTGGAGCACGCCAGCGAAGAGGAGCGGAACGCATAGGACGGCCGCCAGTGCAAGCAGGGCGCTCCAGGCCAGCGCCAGGGAAGGAAGGGCGGAGTTCGCAACCACGCGGATCACCACGAGGACCGCCGCCGCGAACGCAAGCCAAAGCGCGGTGCGGCGCCCGAGGGCGTTTCCGGGCTCGCCACTCTCGAGATAAACGGCGTTGGCTGCGCGGCCACGACGCAGATCAAGCAGCGGGACGATTGAGGCGAGGCACGTCGCCAAGACTCCACCCACACCGGCGACCAAGAGTGGCGTGAGCCCAACCGACGTGCCGGCACCGAGCGTGAAGCCCTGCGCGAGATAGGTGGGCGTCTGGGCGAAGACTCCGACGGACAGGCCATACCCGACGAGCAGCCCTAGCGCTGTTGCAGCAACTCCGAGACAGACTGCCTGAAACAAGACCATCTGGACGATCGCGGTAGAGGTGATGCCGCGCAGTCGAAGATCTGCGATCGCCTTGCGGCGCTCAGGCACAGTGAGCAAGAAGGCGTTGAAGGTGAGCAGGAACCCGAGCAGGGCGCTGATCGCAGCGAAGAACAGGCTCGCTTGCCCGCTCGGGCGGAGCGCCTCACGCAAGAGCGAGACATCCTGATTCGTGGGCGCAACGTTCAGCTTTCCGCCGGCAAGACCTGTGAGCTCTGAGCGCACCAGCGCCTGCTGGCCAGGCAATGACTGCACGAGGATGCGCGTCAAGCGATGAGGTAGGCCGGCGAAGCGCTGTAGGCGTTCGAGAGGCATCACCGCCACGCGCGCTTGAGAGAGTGCGCCGACGGTTTCGTTCCCGAGGACGGCATTTACGCGAAGTGGGATCGTCGCACCTCGCAGCTGAAGCGACACCCGCGGCCCCCTCGACTGAACGCCGATGCGCCTTATCCCCAACGCGTTCGCGCTGGCCATGGTGAGACCCAGGCCACCCTTTTCGAGCGTGGCGATCGGCAACGTGTGAACCAAACCGTCGAGGACCGCCAGGCTGACAACCGCGCCAGCGAGGTTGACCGTCAGGCTGGCGCCGTGGGGCACCTTGATCGTCGCCGTCTGTTCGAGTAGCGGCGCCGCGAGCTTGACCCCCCTCAGTCGTTCGACACGAGCCAGCATGCCTTCGTCAAGACCTTCAGCTCCCCGCGCTCGCAACTGAAGATCCGCCGGGCCGATCAAGGCTCGATTGACCTGTTCGGCCGAGCTCGTAACGCTCTGGCTTGCGACGGTTACGGCGAACAACAGAGCGACGGCAACAGCGATTCCCAAGCCGGCAAACAGCTCCTGGACCCCTTGCTGGCGGAGCCTCTCGCGGTAGAAGAAGCGCAGCGCCGAGAAGCTCATGAAAGCTCTCGGCCGAGCGGCCTCGAAGCGTGTCATCGATCCTACTTCGGCGAAGCTTCTGAGCGCGGTTTGTCGCCGACAAGGACGCCATCGTGAAGCTTGTAGCGCGTGTCGGCCAGGTCCGCCACGGCCGAGTCGTGTGTGACGATTACGACCATCGCGCCACGATCGTGCGCCAGCGAGCGAAGCAGCTCGACGACCTGCTTGCTGCGCTCGCTGTCAAGGCTCCCGGTGGGCTCATCGGCGAGGATCAAGCGAGGCTCGCAGGCGAGCACTCGTGCGATCGCCACACGCTGGCGCTCCCCGCCGGAGAGCTGACCGGCTGGAGACTCAAGACGATCGCCAAGACCAACCCGCTCTAGCCATGGAATTACGCGCTCCCGCGCGTCGCGTACTCCTGTCCCTGTCGCGACAAGCTTCTCGGCCGCGTTACGTAGCGTCGAGCTGCGCGGCCAAAGATGGGTGCGCTGGAAGATGAACCCGACCTCATGCATCAGATAGCCGGACACCTCGCTCTCTGAAAGCGACGCGAGATCGCGCTCTCCATATCGGATGGCGCCGTCTTCGGCGTGGAGCAAGGCCGCCATGAGCAGCAGCAGCGTCGTCTTGCCCGATCCGCTCGGCCCGAGCAGCGAGACCATCTCACCCTCGGAGATCGTCATGCTCACGCCGTTTACGGCCCGGACCTCCTCCGTGGCCCCGCGGTAGTGCTTGACGACGTTCTCAAGCTCTAGCTGACGCACGCCGGAGCCTCTAGCCCGCCAGCGGCGCTACTCACGCGGCCGTATTCCTTCCTGTTGCTCGCAGCGGGAGGACCGAACCAACCTGCGGCGTGGTCTTGCCATGCAGCTCGCCCGCAGCAAGCGACAAGGTTCGGTCCGCGTCCGATAGTCCGCTGCCGTCTCCGTCGCTGACCAAGACTGCGATTCCCTCATCAGCCAACGAACGCAGCAGCAGGATCAGCTTGTCGCGCTCAAGCAGATCTACGCCCTTCGTCGGCTCGTCGATGACGAGCAAGCGCGGCTGCAGGACGAGCGCGGTGGCGATCGCGACGCGAACCGCCTCGGCAGCGTCGAGATCACCCAAGACAAGCTCAGCCCAGCGCTCCACGCCGACGCGCTCAAGGGCCTTGTGGGCATGAGCGTGAGTATCGGGCACTGACATTCCACGAGCGAGCAAGCCGGCGCGAACGTTGTCGATGACCCTCCGCCGACCGGGCGCGCGGGTCAGTTGGTGGCAGTAGCCCACGCCGTGTCCCAACCCCGTTGCCCCTCGGGCATTGAGATCCCGACCGGCGAACAGAACGGTTCCCGCGTCTGGCGGGTCCACGCCTGCGGCTACCGCAAGCAGCGTTGAGCGGCCCGAGCGGCGCAGGCCCCAGACCGCGACGAACTCGCCCGCATCGACCTCAAGCGAGACTTCTCGCAGGACCTCGATCCGACGCGATCCGCGCGTATGGGACTTGCTGACACCTCGGAGCTCAAGCAAGCTCATCGCGGCGAAGCCTTGACGAGAGCCTCAAACTCCTGGCGCGCATAAGCGATCCACCCGAGTGTCGCCGTCTTGATGCTGCGCCCGTAGGAAGATGCCAAGCGGTCCGCGAGGCCCGGAACGACACGGGCCGGAAACTCGCTGGTAGTAGGTATCCGCGCTTCCTTGTCATCGAGGCACGCCTGCTCATAGCGCCCGAGAATCGCAAGCGCGGTTTGCGGCTGCTGGGCAAACGCGCCAAGCTGGCGCGCGAACTGAAGAGAGCGACGAGAGTGTTCGCGCGCTTGGGCAATAACCCAAGCCTCATATGCCTCAAGTCCTTCAGGAGTTGCGTGATAGTGCGGCTTGGGCTGACGGGTTGCGTCCGGAACCACGCTCCGCGAGCCCTCCACCTCCTCGATGAAGCCGTTTTCTCTGAGCTTGTTCAGTGCGGCGTAGATGTTGGACTCGCTGCCCACAGCCAGCACATCGCCGTAGAGCCGCTCGAAACGCTTCCAGAGCTCCCATCCATAGCTCGGACGTTCGATCACGAGACCCAGAACGGTCCAGTTGACCGGCGAGCGCATCGGGACCGCCCGCTCTTTTTTGAGCATCTCCCCCACAGTCGAAAGACTAGTCGGATTCGGACTAGTCTGCTTATCGAAGCTACAACAATGTCAACGTGTGGGCCTCGGAATCCACCCGTCGGGAGGCGCCCCAGGCTTCCAGGCCCGCGTGACTCCCCCACCTTCCCGGCGAAGCAGCGCCGAGTAGTGCACGAGCTGGCCTTCTAGAACCGGGATTCCGTGGTAACGAGAGCGAGGGGCTCGTTAGCCGCAGCGAGTTGGTCTTAGGGGCGACCGCCCAAGAAACCGCCCACGCCAAGGCTCGTGGCGGTCTAAACGGCTGGCGACCGGTACGTCGGCAGAGTGCTAATCGGGCGCGCAGTCCTAGCGGTGTTCGGCCGTTGGGCGAAGTGTCGTGAGGGAGGTCCTTTGTGGCGGTCACGCGTTCAGCGTGTAGTTCCGTAGCCAGTCCTGCAACGAAGGGGCCGGTGCTAGGTCTTTCATCAGGCGGTGGATGATCTCTTCGCCGTAAGTCCAGAGTGCGGCCGAGTAGCGGCGATACTCGGTGCGAGTGATGCGGCCGAGATCGCCGTCGGCATACCGCAGTGTGCGGGCCTGCCTCAGTGCGCGACGGTCCACGCGCCCCGCGCGATGCGCAAGCACGTGGCGGAGGGCGACGACCTCGATCAGTGCCTCATCGAGATCGGCCGGAATTGGCCGCCCAGGCGGAGCCTGTAAGCCGACATGGGAAAGCACGTCCTCCCAGCGCTTCGCTCCTGTTCCTCGTGGGTACGGATCAAAGCTCTCAAGCCGCTCGGTCAAAAGGTCACGCGTTGCCTGCTCGATCGCCTCGAGGACAGGCTCATCTAGCTTGGCGACCGCCTCGGGCTCCTGCCTACGCGCCTGCTCCATCATCGCTTGCGCCTGATGAGCGATCAGCATGTCGCGCGCGCGAGGTGCTAGCTCCTCGACCATCGCGTCGAGTGCGCCGACCATAGAGATCAGCGTCATCGCGTTGTGCTCGACAAGCTGGTTTTCTTTGTCGGCGCGGACGAGCTCGGCGCGCTCACGTGCCGCACGGAGCGCAGCAGCGGCCTGTGGATCGTTCTCATCCATCCGGTTTTCGGCCCGGAGCTGGTGCTTTTCGTGGGCCTCAGACTCGGTCAGCTCGTGTAGACCCCAATCGGCGAGTTTGCGTGTGCGCTCGGCCGCATTCATCGCGGCCCACCAGTCGGCCACGACGGCGTCGCGACCTTGGGTCAGCCGAGGATCTCGTCGTGCAGCAGCGATTTCGCGGCCCGCGAGGCTGTCGGATGGATCACTTGAAGCAGCCATGGGCTGACGATTTCAGCTTTGTGCCTGGGTGTCGAGCGGCATCCATGGTCGATACTCCAGAGATCGAGCTCTCCAACTGGCAGCGAGTGCTTGTCGAACTGGGCCAGGCGATCATTGTTGACCCCAAGCTCTTGCTCATTGACGACATCCTTGACGGGTTGCCCTTGAGACAAAAAGAGAGGGCGCTTGATCTGATCGCCGACTATGCCGAACTGCTTCCGGGTCCCGTGCTGATGGCGGTCTCAGATCATCAGACGGCCTTGTGCTGCTCACCGGTGTGGGAACTGCGCGAAGGCAAGGCCACTGTCCTGTACGGAAGAAAGGCCCTCGCATTGACGACACCGAGTGGTGACGCGTGAGCGAAGCTCACCCGGACGCCCGTATAGGGTGCGGGGGGCCCACGCCGATGGAGGCCACCTTGTCAAAGCTCGTCCTAGCAGGAATCGCCGTGCTGGCCCTGGCCTTGGGCCTAGCCTCCCCTGCGTCGGGAGCGCATAAGCGTAGCGCCTTTCAATGCGAGAAGTTTGCCAAGGGTAGCTCTGGCCGCGCGCATTGCTTCAATCAACTACCAGGCGCAACCTGCGCGCATCCGCTCGAAGTCCAAAAGGCTCACGAAACGACTCGTGGTGATCGTAAGGACATTTCGGTGACTTTTTCGTATAGCCGATATGGCGAAACTTCCTCGCTTTACACCGGCCTCGAAGAAACGTACGCCTGGCATACGACAAGCCGCAATGTTGCCATCTGCCCTTACCCTGGTGGTGTCGTCCTCCGAGTGTCGCTGCTTTCCGATGAAGAGATATGCGGCCTGAACGCACACCATCAATACGAATGTCACGTGGAATACGACACGAAGTTGCGGCACTATCACTCTGGCCTTCATGGCGGTGAATTTACGTACGACCTGAAGCCGTCTCCAAAACTCCACTCTGGTTACCTTTCGATCAAGGCGTACTACATTCATCCTCCTTGGGAATCGGCTCGATAAACCGCGCGCTCGCACTCAAGCTCGCACGACGCCCGGGCAAACGCGACACAAAACCATCGCATCACGCCGGGCGGCGACTCGGGTCACGGGCCACTCGACCTCACTTGGCGGCTGCCTGCCTTACAGGAGGACGGCAGAAAATCCGACATCCCCACGAACCCCAGGGCCGCTCACGATCCGCCGCCCTCGGCGCCACTTAGCGATCCTGGGGATGCGGGCGCGATTGGCGCTCTGAGCGCGTCAGATGTCCACGCGCCCCCTCACAGATGGGTTCCGACGGAAAGTGCAACCCCGGAAGCCACGCGGAATAAAATGATCTGCAGGCGGTTCCCACACTGTCAACGCGGGACTCGAACCCCGGACCCCTTCATTACGAGTCGCTGCGCGACCCGCTCAGTGGCCGGTGTGCTTGGCGCGCGATCGGTGGATCGTCACGGAGGCGCTGGCACTGTGAGTCGTTCCGCCAAGGTCGTGGGCGACGATGCTCACCTTGACGCGCAGCAGCCCCTTGGCGCGAAGAAGCCCGCGGGCGCGCGCGGAGAGATGTACGACGACGGTCGCCGAGCTCCCGCCGGCGACGTTGAATGCCGCGGCGCCAAGGGTTGAGGTTGCGAGTGCAGCCGCCCGAGCGCGCGACGCGGTGGCGCCTGCTGACTTCAGCGTGAGCGTCCCCTCGCATCGCGTCTCACCCGCAGGGCAAGCGACCTTGACGCGGACCTCGCCCGACCGGTCAGCCCAAAGGTTCGTCGCGAGTAGGTGGACATCAGGCACAGTTGATGTGACGCCAGGCGGACTCGTAAAGCCGGCAACTCCCTGCGCGGGGCCAGGCCCCGGTGCAGGGGTGATGGTCGCCACGGCCTGTTCGCGTGCACGTCGCGCGCTTTCTTCTTCTTGGTGGTGCCGAGTCGCGGCTTCTTCTTCTTGGTGGTGCCGAGTCGCGGCTTCTTCTTCTTGTTTGTTGCGAGCGGCCCGTTCTTCTTCTTCGGTCCTGTGTTCGGCAGCCGCTTCTTCTTCGCGGGTGATCGCGTCCTGTTCGACGGTGCCCGTGACGGTCTGGGTCGCCCCACTCTCGTGGTAGTCGATGTGGATGGTCCGGGACTCTTTGGGGCATGCTTCTGCGAAGCGGACAGGCAGTTCCGGCCCGGAGGCGGGCGCGTTTGAGAAGTCTCCGGTGAGCGGTCCTTTGGAGGAGACGAACGTGTAGGTCGCGCCCCGGGTGAGCTCGGGACAGGGCGCGCCTTTCTTCGGCGGGCGCACCACGATTTCGAGGTGTGCCCCGCCGAGGTTGACCGGTCCCTGCGCGGCGAGTTGGGAGTTGGCCGTCCCCGGCGTGACGCCGGCGCCCGCGATGGCGAATTCGAGGCGGCTGCTTGAGTCAAACGCGGCGCTGGACGCGTTGAGCTTGCCCTGCGGACTGCCGACGTCGAGTTCCGCCCCGGTGCTTTCAAGCGCCCCCACGGCACCGCTGCCGGCCGCGAAGATGTGGCTGAGTTTGACCGGCTGGCCGCTCGAGGCGTTCAGGCTGGCTCCCAAGAGAGCGACCACGCCGTTGAACACACCGGCCTGAGCAGGGTTGGCACCCGAGAGCGTCAAAGGGCCGGCCTCGATGTCGTCTTCTGCGAAGTAAAGAACGGACTCTTCGCTCATCTGAGCGTCGAGGGCGTGGCCCGTGCCGGTCACGTTCCCCGCCAGCAGCAGACCCGCTTCGTTGACCAGGGAGTCGCGCCCGGTGAGATGCCATTCCTGGGGCGCGGTCAACGCGAGCGGCGTTTCGATCACATCTCCTGAGGGGCCTACTGATCCGGACGCTGGAGCTGCCGTCAGTCCGCCGCTGCCCAGCTTCAGGGCTTCCCCGCCGATGAGGTAGTCATCGCCGTTGTCCAGCTGGACTCCTTCGGCTTGCAGACCGGGGAGGTCGTTGAAGCTCAAGTAGCAGGCGTCTACTTCTGATCCGGCTTGGCATTCTGAGCTGCCCAGCTGAGGGAAGGTCAGGGTTCCAACCGAATCGCCGGCACTCGGCGCGGTGCCCCCTCGCCAGTTTGCCGTCGCGGACCAGGCGAACGTACTGGGCGAGGCGCCCGACCAGACGAAGGAGGGGATCAGCGTCGCAGAGCTCGAAGCCAGCTCGGCCGTGTCGAGCGGCCCTTCGCCGCCGTTCCCACCCGCCACCAGCACATCGCCGTCGCCCAGCGCCACGGCTGCGCCAAGCGCATGGGCATCGCCTGTTTCAGCAGCGAGCTTCTGGAAGGTCCCTGTGGCTGGATCGAACAGTTCTGCGGTCCGCATGGCATGGTCGGAGTCATCCCAGCCGCCGGTGATCAGCGCCTTGCCGTCGCCGAAAGCCGCGGCCGCGGCACCCTCGCGCGCCTCGACCATTTCGTTGGGCAAAGTTGAGAACGAGCCTTTCTGTTCGCTGAATTCTTCAGCGCTGCGCGGCCACTGGGGCGGGACGCCTCCGCCTTGCGAGTTCACGCCACCGGCAATCAGCAGGTTCCCGCTCGGGAGCACGGCAGACGCGGCAGCAAATCGCGGCGTGGCCATACGAAGCCCGGGTATGAACCAGAAGACCTTGGTGATCGGGTAGAAGACTTCCGTCGTCGCAACTGCGCTGCCAGAGAAACCGCCCGCGATCATGACGGTCCCGTTCTGGAGAGCGCCGCCCGGGAGCTCCACTGCAACGGCTCCCTCGCGTTCTTCGACCGTTTGTGCGGCGAGCGCTTCGAAGGTGTCCGTCGCCGGGTCGAAGACTTCCGCATTGCGGACGGAGGACCCGCCCGAGATCAGAAAGTCACCGTCCGGGAGCGCCACGATTACCGGCGCGTATCGCGGGACGGTCATTTTCGCCTGGAGGGCTTCGAAGGTCTCCGTGGCCGGGTCGAAGAGTTCCGCGCTGCTCAGGTCTTCGCTCCCGCTGTAGCCGCCTGCGATCAGGACCTTGCCGTCGGGCAGCCTCGCCGCTGCTGGACCACTGCGCGCGACGGTCATGTGCGCCGGGAGCTTTGAGAAGAGGGCGGTGGCACTAGCGTCGGTGGCGAGACCGAGCATGCTCGCCAGCGCCAGCAAACAGCAACCCAGGCCGAGCCGGGCGCGGCGATCTCTTCCTTTGACGTCTCGCGCCCGTGCCATTTCGATCCCCCAATGCTTCACGGCGGGCATCCGTCCGTCGTGCCCGAAGTTCCGCAGAGTAGCATTGACCACCGTTTCGGGATAGTCCCGGGAATACTCCTGTTCTTGTGGGGCGACACTCGCCCGAGCAGCGCGATGCGACTCGCTGGGCTCGGTGGCCGGGTGCCTGCGGAGAAACTACGACGGGTGGACGTGGTCGCCTACGGTTGGTTGAGAACGCCGCGGCCCTCATCGTTGGTGCATGGATCAGCCGCGCTGCCAAGTGTGCCGGGAGCCGATCGGCGTCTATGAGCCGATCGTCGTAACCTTGCGCGACGGCAGCAAGCACGAGGGAGGCCGACTGACGATCAGCTCGCTACTCGCCAGAGCTGGGAGCGTGGCAATCCACAAGGGCTGCGAGTGACGCGGGCGATACCGTTGGCTGATGGTCGACGCGATCGTTGCGGGCGCGATCATTGCGCTGCTCATCGCGGGGTTCTGGTGGACGCGCGGGGCTGGCGGGATGCCCGGTGGAGTGGAGGACCCGGCCCGGCAGGAGCTGCAGCGCTTCACGGAGCTCGGCGACCCGATGCCGCAAGCCGGCGACGATGCGACCGGCGAACGCAGCGAAACTGACGCGCGCTGACGGGCGAGTCTCCGCTCCAGAACCGATCCGGCGACCGCCATCCGGTCCGCTTGAGAATCTAGGCTCACTTCCCGCCCGACTCGACGGCTCGTAACGGTCGCACCCGCTCAAACCGTGGCAACATCGTGGCAACAGTCGCGCGGGCCGACCGCGTCCGGTAAGTGCGCAAAGCCCCACAAACCGGACGATCTGGCCACCGGCGTACGTAACTATTCGGGGCGAATGAGGTTGAGGGCCTTGTGGGCTTTACGGCCCGTGGTGGTTCGAGTCCACTCGAGCGCATGAAAGTCTCCGGATTCAAACCGGGTTCGCATTACGTCCTTTGGGTTCGCTACGCCGAGCGTGATGGCGTGCGGAATATCGGCGGATAGCTACTGCGAACGGATCAGCCGCAAACAGATGGAAGGCGTCGAGCGAGGCACTACGGCTGGGCACAAGGCGGCTACTCCACGGCGGTCTACAAGCCCCCGCCCCTCTTCCCGTACGGCGAATGACGATGCTGACGGAGCCTGTAACTCATTCCGTCGCGTCGATCGTGCCGCCACTGATCGCCGACAACCCGTCCACGCGAATCATTGGTTCGCTCATCAGCCATTCCTGCTTCTGTAGATACTTCAGTGAGGGATGCGGATCGGCTGGCGTGATCGCGTCGAGCAGCACGACCCAGATCGACAGTGTCCGCCGTTCGTGCGGCTGCAAGGTGCCGAGATCGACCACATAACCTTCCCGCTCACCGAGACCTTTGCTGCAGACCGTCCCTTCCGGCCCGGACATGATGAAGTCGAGCTTGCGGATTTCTTCGGCGCCTTCCTCGTAGTTGAGCGCCACCGTCGGCGCGACAACTTGCACGTGTCCCGACAGGCTCGACGTGATGGCGATCGTCAGATCGAGCCGCCGCACCAGATTACGGCCGTCGCTTTCCGGACACCCCGCCAAGGTTTCCTGGGCGATGTCCGTTTCGTTAGGCGACAGGATTGGGCCGAAGCGGCCTTCCAGGTGAACCGTGTCACCGTGTTCGGTCTTGCCGTTCACAGACAAGGCTGGCTCGCTGTGCGGACTCGGAGCTGACTTGTCGGTCATCGGCTGCGGTGCAGAAGGGGCAGGCGTGGGATGCGTCGCTGCACTGGCATCCGCATCACCTCGATACCCCGAGTTGCACGCCGCGTTTAAGCCACAGGGATTCGGCTGGTCCTCGCGCCGAGCAAAGGCGCCCTTGAAACAATCCGAGGTCTGCGGACTGATGTAGGCCGCCGTTTTATGGACGGTGGCATACATGGCGCATTGATTGCTCACGGCTTCTATGCAGAACTGGAACTTCTCGCCACTGAAGGAACCGCAGACGGCATCGCCAACCCTGCCGATTGAACTCGAAGTGCGAAGCCGCACTCGAGCAGCAAGCGGAGAGCTTGCGCCAAGAGCGCGGCAAGGCCAACCGTGCCGCCTACGAGAGCCGCCCGTCGATGACCGCTACAGCCAGGATTATGGGGATGAGCCACCAGCGGGTGTCCCAGATCATCCGCAGCTAGGACGAGCTAGGGGAGGCAGGTCACCGCCTGCCTCCCCCCTCGCCTTGTGGGGACAAGTCCAGGCGCCAGGCCGGCTGCTGGCACTCGAAGCCGACCAGCTCGCGCACCACGTCGCCGGCGCTCATCCCCCGCAGCTCTGCCAACCCCTCGAGCAAGTTGTGCTCGTGCTCGGTAAAGCGGACGGCGATCGTTTCAGTACGGGGCGCGCTCATCACAGCGCGATCAGGCCGATCTCATCAAGACGCCGTACGGCCTCGGTTGTACGGACACCACCGGTATCGAGCTGCACGACGCCCGCCGACACCAAGCTGCTGAGAGCGTCGGTGACGCGCTCCGGCGCGATGCCCTCCAGGTCGGCAAATAGATCGGTGCGAGGGTAAGCTCCGGCGCGCCCCAGGAGCTGGAGCACGACTTTGGCCTGAACCGCAATGTCGTCGGGCATACACCGAGTCTCCGTTGTTCCGACAGGCGGAGCGATGCTAACAAATTAGCACTAGCTGTGGAATCCTAAGATGAGCAAACCACGCCTGCCTGCGGCCGAGGAATACGTCGCCCTCGGCCGCGCCCTCCGGCAGCTCCGCCGTGAGGCTGGCCTCACGCAAGTCGAAGTGGCCGAGATCGTCGGCATCCGCTCGACTTTTGTCTCGCTGATCGAGCGAGGCGAGCGCGGGATGCGCTGGCACATGCTCCAAGCCTTCTTGCGCGCCTACGGCACCGACCTTCGTGGTCTCGCCGACGCGTTGGACGGCGAGTCCTAAATCGCTACTAGGCGGGGTTACAGCGGCAGCGACCTTGAAAGCTGTCCTACGAGCGCATAGGAAGGACCTGCAATAACCGTCAGTTGCCCAGCGGCCGAGGCACTTGCTTGCCCGGGGCAGGCGGGGGCGGCTTGATGACTTCGGCTGCAGCCGTCTGCAGTGAAGAGGAACGCACGCCCTTCAAGGCAACCATTTCGTTCAGCCGCAATCCGTTTATGCGCCAGCAGGGAGCCAGTTCTTCGTAGAGGGAACGGCCGGACGCGGGGAAGACGTGCGCATTCGATTCGATGAAGCCACGCGAGAGCTGCCGGCGCGTCAGGAAGTAGCCGTCTTCATCGGGCACGGTCGGCGTGGCGACCAATACCGGGCCAAGCCGGATCGGCACTGCACGGCGGTCATGCGCGATTGCGATCTCCAGCTGGAGTAGGTTGATCGTTGAGGCGGTGCCCTCACCGGGTGTGCCCAATGAAAGCCGGACACGGTCTGCAGCGTTGGCGGCAACCTGCTCGTGCAGCGGCGCCTGAATGATTTCTCCGGCGTGTGGCTTAGCCGGTATCGGAACAGCGTACGTGCCTCCCAGGGGAATGACGCCGGCAGAGAAGCACTGCTTGAGGACCGCTACCCGGCGGACGGAAACGTCGCCGATTCAAGTACGGCAAGTCCCGTGCCGGTGTTGTGCAGGGTGACTTCGATCTGCGGCGCGGCGGCACCATGGGGTGTGTTGTATACAACGAGGCCAGCCGGTTCGAGGCGGACCACGCGTGTCACGGCCTTGCTGTCGCTACTGAAGACGCCTTGTTGCCACATTGCCAGGAGTACCACGGTCGGCAGCGCCAAGATCGTTGCCACGGCCGCCCACTGCTGAAAGCGGTCCTTGTGATCACGCTCCGCCTCAGCGAGTTCATCGCGCGGGGAACGACTGGAGGAAGGCCAGCGCCGTCTCACCGCGCCAAGGCTATTGAACAACGCCGATGCACAATGCTGCCGACTTCCAAGATTTCGAACTGCAGATGGCGAGACCGCGGTGCTCACGGCTCGTCTTCGCGGCCTCAGCCTGCCCTGATGTGTCGCGTACTGATCGCAGGTACCGTTTTGTGGCAGAGACGGAATCCGCTCGTGTCTTTGGACGCCAGCGCGTTCCGGATGCCCGGAGATGCGCCAGTTCGATCCCGTTTGGCTCCGGCTAAGGGGCGGCCGACGCGAGCCGCCGAGCACGCTGGCTCGGTTCGGTCTTAACCACCCAGCTGCCAAGGAAGGACTCGACGGCTGGTACGGCCAGGGGCCGGGCGTAGAGAAACCCTTGGCCACTATCGCACTCGGCCTCTTGCAGGAACAACAGCTCCTGCGGCCGCTCGATGCCCTCGGCGAGGGTCTCGATGGAGAGTGCCTTGCCGAGTTGCGCGAGCGCGTGAACGACAGACTTGCTCTCCTCGCTGAGCGTCAAGCCAGAGACAAACGATCGGTCGATCTTCAAAGTATCGACGGGTAGCGTTGAAGCTGGGCCATTGAGGAGTAGCCGGTGCCGAAGTCGTCAATCACCACACGCACGCCGAGGCCCTTGATCAGAGCCAACCGGCGACCGGCCCCCTCTACGTCGCGCATGATCGTCGTCTCGGTGATCTCGAACGTCAGCGCGCTCGCGTCCAGGCCGCCGCAGACGCTGAGGTTGAAGAGCGCGCCAAGGAGCAGCAGGCGCCGTGAAGGATCACGCAGAAGGAGGCCAGCCCACACGATCTGCGTCGCCGCCAAGGACGCGAACACCGCCGTGTAGAGCGGGAGCTCGCCAAAGTGATCCACGGCCGCCCCCACGTGAACAAGGCCCTCCATCGTCGCGAGGCCACCAACAGCAGCACGGTCTCGCGGGTGGTGTGGCTTGCTCTGCTCGGCGCTCGGCCTGGGCCCCTCGAGACCTTGTCACCCGGCGTATGCTGTTTCACCCATTTGCACTTATCGGCAACCCGGAATCATGGAAATGCGTAGAAAGCTGACGAACTACCGCGGCAAACTGCCCATCTAGACGGCACACAATGCGGCGTGTGACTGCGGGGACTACGGGCTGATCGGAGAGATCGGAGCAGCCGCTCATGGCCTCCCTCGACGCACGTCGGCCGCGAGCTCGAGTTGCTCATCGCCGTAGAACAGGACATCTCCGATCCGCAGGGTCGGCACGCCGCGCACTTCGGCATCCCACGCGTGTTCGGTCGCCTGGCGCAGCGATTCCTTCAGCGCCGACCGCGGTAGGGCTGCACTGAGCGCCTGGACGTCGAGGCCCGCGTCAGCGGCGCACGCGAGCAGGACATCGAGATCTGCGATGTCAGCTCCATCGACGAACTGCCTATCGAACACGGCACGGGCGAAGGTCTCTCCCCTCCCCTGCTCGCCGGCCCACGTCGCGCAGCGCATCGCTGTGAGGCCGTTGCCGGGCCATCCTGCCGGCCAGCGTAGGGGCGGCAACCCGTAGCGGCGCGCCCGCTCCTCGATCTCGGTGATCCGCCCCTCGCGAGCCTGCGTGTGCGCCCACGATCCGAACCCACGCCGCGCGAAGATCGCGCCGAGCAGCACCGGCTGAAGCTCTGGCCGCACGCCCAGGATGGACTCCGCGCGAGCCAGTGCGAGATACGCGTAAGGGGAGCCGAGGTCGAAGTACATGACTGGGTCGGCCGTGGACAAGCGATCCTCCTCGTTTCGGACATCTAACTTGACGCTGAGCAAGTTAGCAGAGTTAGCTTGTTGAGTGACAAGCTAAGATGCCTGAATGGCACGGGCCCCAGTCCACGACCCGGTTCGCTCGCGAGAAGCGTCCACGCGCGCAGACGAGCGCGTGGCTCCCGCCAGCTCCGTCCGGCTCCGTGACGCCGAGCGTAGTCGCGGCGCGATCCTCGATGCAGCGACGCGGCTTTTCGCGGCGCACGGATATGACGGTGCGAGCATGTCCGAAATCGGCGCCACCGCCGGCCTCTCGCGCGGCGCTCCCGGCTATCTCTTCGGCTCCAAGCAAGCGCTGTACGGCGAGGTCCTCGCCGCTGTCTTCAGCACCCGCCAGCAGGCAACGGAGCACGCCTTCGCGCACGTGCGCGCATGGTGCGAGGATGACGCCGACCTCAAGCGGCTGCACAGCGCCTTGATCGCGGCGGCCGAGGGCTACATGGGCTTCCTCCACGAGCATCCGGCGTTCGTCGCCCTGATCATGCGCGAGGAGCTCGACGGCGGAGGCAGACTGAAGCGCGCGAGCCGCGCCTCCACCGCCATGGACGATGCCTTCCAAGCGCTACGGCGCGCCGGCCCCGACCGAGGCTTGCAGACGTTCCAGGTGCCAGAGGCCGTGCTGCTGTTCGTCACCCTGACGTTCGCGCCGTTCTCCTACCGCCACACGCTGTTGCGATCCGTCGGCCTTGAGGTGGCCTCCGAGCGCGGCCGGCGCCGGCAGGCGAAGCTCACCGCCGGGCAGCTAATGAACTTGGTGGCGATGAGCCGCACTTGACCGCTGCGTTCAGCGATAACGTACACTCGTACGTCATGACGGATGCCCCGCAGACCTTCGACGCTCAAGCCGGCTCCTATGACGCGGCTCGGCGCAGGCTGATCCCACCGTTCGACTCGTTCTACGGCACGGCCGTGGAGGCGGTGCGGCTGGCCGAGCCGGTCGAGCAGATCCTCGACATCGGCGCCGGCACCGGGCTGCTGTCAGCGGCAATCAAGAAGCGCCTCCCCGATGTTCAGATCACGCTGCTCGACGGCGCGCCGGCGATGCTCGCGCAGGCGCGGAAGCTGCTCGGAGATGCTGGCGCCAGCTACCTCACCGCAGATCTGCTCGATCCGCTGCCGGCTGGACCTTGGGACGCGATCGTCTCGGCTTTGGCGATCCACCATCTCAGCGACGAGCACAAGTGCGATCTGTTCGCGCGCATCCTTACGTCGCTGCGTCCCGGCGGCGTGTTCGTCAACGCGGAGCAGGTCAGCGGGCCGACGCCCCGGCTCACGGCCGTGTACGAGCGCTGGCACGAGCAGCACGCGCGGGGCGCCGGATCAGACGATGCCGAGTGGCAGGCAGCCGTCGAGCGGATGTCACACGATCGGCTCGCCGGCGTCGAGGATCAACTTGCGTGGCTCAGGAACGCAGGTTTCAGCGACGTCAACTGCCTCTTCAAGCAGTACCGCTTCGCCGTGATCGTCGCGATTCGCTGAGTGCTTCGCTCAGTCGAGCGCGATCGCGCGCATTGTGTGCTCGTCGGGAAGCTTCTCTAGGATCGCGCGCAGGCGCTCGAGGTCCTCGGCCTGCTCGCGGCCAAGGTCGCGGAACAGTGAGCGCAACGCCGTGTGCGTGATCTTCATCTGGCGCGAGCCGAGCGTCACCGAAAGGATGCCGTGCTCGTCCGGTTGGCCGTCGAGCTGCGCCAGCACCTCCCGTGCGAGCCCGCGAATCTGCTGTTCGTGTGCCTCGTCGGCGATCAGCAGTTTGAGCGCCGTCGCCGTCACGTCGATCTCGTCGACCGCGAGCAAGAGATGGAATGGAGGCTCGGGAACCGTAGTTGCCATGATGCTCTGCTCCGCGCGGGTATCGAAGCCGCTGGCAGTCTACTGAGCCCCCGCGAATGCAGGGGGAGGCAGGCTGAGTGGGAGCCTGCCTCCCCCGCCTCTCCGCGTGGGGACGCGGACTCTACCAGGATACGAATAGTTGGGACTCAGATGCATTAGGCCTACTTGCTCTGGACATAGACAGTCGCTGTCGGATGGTGTTGACATTCCATGCCCGAACCGCTCTCCGACGCCACACGCCTGCTCGGCAGCCGCGTGCGCGAGCGCCGCGAAGGCCTCGGGCTCAGTCAGGAGGCGCTGGCCGACCAGTGCGCCGTCCATTGGACCTTCCTCGGACAGGTCGAGCGCGGCCGGCGCAACCTCAGCCTGCACAACCTGCTGAAGATCGCGGGCGGCCTCGGGGTTGACCCGTCAGAGCTCGTGCACGGGCTGAAGGCGCCGGGCGCTCCCTAGGATCGACTAGCCGGACGATCGGGACTCGCCTGTTCGCCGCTCGTCGCATCGGGCGCTCTATCCACGTCCATGTCGGGCCAGATCGTCCACACCGCGAGCGTGCCCATCCGCCCGCGCACCTCGAACTCTCCGACGTGAGACAATTCCTCTGCACCGGAGCGCATGCGTTCGCGCGTGGAGGCAGCGATGAACAGCATCGCCTCATGACCCTTGGTCATTCCCTCGAGGCGCGAAGCCGTGTTCGTCGTATCTCCGATCGCCGTGTACTCGATGCGCTGCTCAGAGCCGACGTTGCCCGCCATCACGGTGCCGCTGTTCAACCCAACGCCCATCGCAAAGCGATGATCGAAGCCCTCCTCGGCGAGCCACTCGTTGAAGCGCTCCAAGCGCGGGCCGATCATCTCGCGCGCCGCCGCGACGGCCCGGTCGGCGTGGTCGGCCTGCTCCAGCGGCGCACCGAAGATCGCCATGATCCCGTCTCCCATGTAGGAGATCAGCGTGCCTCCGGCGTCGAGGATCGCCTCGGTCATCTCGTTGAGGTAGCAGTTGACGACGTCGATCACGCGAGCGGCGGGCTGCGTCTCGGAGAAGCTCGTGAACCCGCGCAGGTCGGAGAACAGCACCGTGCGGTCGCGCTCGACGCCGCCGAGGGGGAGATTCTCATCGGCGCTCGCCAGTACCTCATCGACAACGCCGGCCGGCACGAAGCGCGAGAACGCGTAGCGCATGCGCTCAACCAAGGGCAATTACGCGACCGGCGCAGTACTCGGCACGCGTTGGCTGACTGAGGATCTTTGCGGCGGCACCTTGATCCGCGTGCTCACCGACCGCGTAGCCGTAACCAACCCTTCACCCATAAGCACATCACGGTCCAGGCGGGGCATTCTTACCTGGCCAGGGCACCGCACCGGCGCGGCGGCTGAGCCCGCTTCACCAATCCCCATCGCCGAGCTTCACCGCCGAGGGACTGCGACTCAGCCGCTGGCCCAAGTCACGTCCGACGGCTGCTCCCCGGTGGGTGATGTACCAAGCGTTCGAACGGCCCTTGGCCTGACCGGCGCCGGCGTTGCGGATCAGACCTAAGCCCTCCACCCTGCTGAGCAGCTTCGAGATCTGCCCCTGGTCGCGGATCCCCGCCGCCTCGGCCACCGCAAGGTTGCTGATGCCAGGCGTCGCCGCGATCTCGGCGAGAACGCGCAGCGTGCGATAGGTCAGGCGCATATCGGGTGCTCCCGGCAGGTTGCGTGCGGCGTCGGTCTTCGGCTGGACTCTCCCGCTCGAATGAACCGGTCGTGCAAGCTCTTCCCAGGCGGCCTGCGATCCGAGATAGGGCAGCGCGATCACGCTCATCAGCGAATTCACGAGCGACGTCAGCGGCGCGTCGTCGTCTTCTGAGAGACGCGCATAGATGACACCGAGCACGCCCGTGACAACGGTCTCGCCGGTGAGGGGCGGAGGGTTCGACACCGGGTTCGATGCTCGTCCCTCGCCGTCGATGAAATCGATCAGCTGCCAAAGCAGCTCGTTGCGTCGCGCCGCCGCCGGACCTCCGGCGGTCGTGTGCAGGATCAGCAGGCGGGCCAGCTCGGGCTCGGCGTCGAACAGGGCAAGTACCGCGAACAGGCCGGCACGCAATCGTTGACTCCACGTGCCGTCAACGTCGTAGGCGTCCGCGGCCCGCACGCGGACCTGCTCGATCGCGTCCTCGAAGACCGCCCTGAAGCAGTCTGCGGCACTGGCAAACAGCTCATAGAAGCGTCGCCGCGAAACGCCGGCACACGCGACGATCTGCCTCACGCTGGCCCCCTCGGCCCCGTGCTCGCAGACGACCTTCGCGAGCGCCGACATCAGCCAGCGACGCTGGGCGCTGCGCACGAGCTCTCTTTGAACCTCGTGCATGAGCTGCTCAGAGCGGTCCCCGTGCACCGGCCGATCCTTAGCCAGACCGAGATTGGCGAGGACGGGCGCCGGACAGAATGTGTGCCCGGCGCCCGTTGAGTCTCAGCGGAGAGGGACAGAGAGGCCGCCGAGCTTCTGCGAGCGCCAGCGAAGGGAAGAACCCAGCCATGACGCTCGGACAAGCCCGCCGACAAACCCCCGATGAACCACCCACCAATCCCCCTCCCCAGCCGGTCCCGATCGCTAGCCCTGCGCTTGCGGACCGACGCGCTGACGTCTTTGTAGCCCCTTATGAACGAGATCGTTATCTAAACATAAAATGCATCATGCGTCAAGAGGTCACGCTGATCGAGTGTCTCTCAAGCTAGAGCGACAAGTAGCCTCTTGGCTCTGGCTAGCGAGTATCAAGCCGTAAAGCAGCGATCCCTCGGGGGCCGTCGTGAGATCACCGACCTGACCCCGCGTCCGGCGCGAATGAAACCGAACGGTCGGACTTGGATGAATTTCTGTATGCTTCTCAAGTCCGTCATGGCACGACCCGCTCGCCGACCCGCTGCAGAGCCACGCGACAGCCGATCGAAGTCGCGCCACGCGACGAGCAGCACGTCCGCGAGCGCCAAGCCAACGCAAACCGAGCGACTGACCGACGCGATCATCGAGCTCTCGGCGAAGGGCGGATATCAGGGCGTCAGCGTTGCCCAGATCAGCTCCCGCGCACGCGTCTCGAGTGCCACCTTCTACACGCTGTTCAACGGCAAGGAAGACTGCCTGCTCGCGGCGTACCGCTCGGTCGCCGATCGCCTTCTCGAAGAGGTTCGAAATGGGACTCCCGAAGGCGATGACTGGCGCCAGGTACTGCATGGATCGCTGCACGCGCTGCTCAGCGCCGTTCGCGCTGACCCTGACAGCGGACGCCTGCTCTTCGTCGAGGCCGCCGCCGGAGGCCCTTTGATCGCCGACGAGCGCAAACGCGTGCTGGGGCAGTTCGAGCGCCTTGTCCAATCGATGTTCGACGCGATGCCGCCATCGGGTGAACGCCTCGACGTACCGGCCGCGGCGTTCATCGGCGCGCTGCGAAGCATCATTGCCCGCCGACTGCGAACGAACGCCGCCGATCAGCTCCCAGCGATGGCCGACGACTTGATCGCGTGGCTTGCCGCTTACGCGGTCCCTCCGGGGACGCCGATCTGGAGCTCGAGCCCTCGGGCACTGCTCGCCTGCGACTCCCCCCGAACCCCTCCGGCGGATCAGCCCTCCCGCAGGCGCCTTCCCCGCGGCAGGCACGGCCTGCCTGCCGGGGTAGTCGCGCGCAGCCAACGCACACGGATCATCTACGCGACCGCTGAGGTAACCATGAGCAAGGGCTACGCGAGCACGACTGTCGCCGACATCGTCGCGCAAGCCGGGGTCGCACGCGACGTGTTCTACGAGCACTTCACCGACAAGCAGGACGCCTTTCTGGAAGCCCAGCAGCATCCCGTACAGCACATTGTCGACACCTGCGCGAGCGCTTACTTCTCAGTCGCACACTGGCCCGAGCGAGTGTGGAACGGGCTCGGCGCGCTACTCAAGCTGATCGCCTCGGCACCGACCATCTCGCATTTGCGGCTCGTCGAGTGCTACGCCGCCGGCCCCGTCGCGATTCGCCGGGGCGAGGAGATCACGCGGTCCTTCACGATCTTCCTCGAGGAAGGCTACGGCTACCGCTCCGAGGCGCAGTTGCTGCCGCGCGTCACCTCGGAGGCGATCGCGGGCGCGGCCTTCGAGATCATCCAGCGCCATGCTGCCCGTCACGACTTCGCGGGCCTGTTGCCGCGACTGCCGCAGCTCAGCTACATCGCACTCGCGCCCTTCACGGGCCCCGAGGAGGCAGCTCGGCTGATCGATGAGCTCGTCGAGCAGAGCCCCGAGGGTCCCGCGCTCGCAGCGAGCGCCTGAGAAACCGGAATACGTCGCGCGCTTGCGGCGGACGTCCTGGCAGCCGAGGGCGGCCAACAGCCGATGCCGGGCGCCTGATCCTTCGCCACTTGACCCCTGATAGGAGTCGGTAGCCGTCGTGCTCTACCATCCCTCTTTCTGAACGTGCTTGGTATCTAGTATCTGGGATTGTCGAGCAGGCTCTCGATGCGTGTCACAAAGCACTGTTTCTAGGCTTGACAGCCCGATTCAACGCGGTTCAAAACATGTTCGCCAGAGCGCTCAGGCGATCCTGTCGTATAGATCAACTGAAATTTTACGGTCTGCAGAAGGTGACCAGAGATTTGTGTACTCTCCGGTGTCCGTGGGCGAGGACGAGACACCGGAGCCGGGGGCTGAAGCTGCGCCGGAGGCGAGATCGAGCCGGGCCGATCAGCGCTCCCGGTTGATGGAGGCGATCGTCGCCGTCGCCGCAGAGGGCGGCTACCCAGCGGCTCGCATCGGCGATGTCTCGGCACGCGCAGGGGTCTCGCGGGCGACGTTCTATGAGTTGTTCGAGAACAAGGAGGCATGCTTCCTTGCCGCTCACCGGGAACTCGCTACACGACTGGTTAACGAGGTCGCCGCGGCGATCAGCGCGGGCGAGGCGGCGCGGGCGATCGATTCGGCCTTCGCTTCGCTGATCGAGTCCGCCCGCAGCGATCCGCGCGGATTCGACTTCCTCACGCACGAGGCCATGCTCGCCGGACCCGCTGCGCTCGAGGCACGAGACACGCTGTTGGGAGAGCTGCACGAGAGGGTCGAGCTTGCGCACCGTCGCGTGCGCAAGCAGGCGCTGCTGCCCGACCTACCTTCAAGCATCCTGCTCGGAGGGCTCGTGCGCGTGCTTGGCATGCGTATGCGCCACGGTCCATACGATTCTCACGAGCTGCTCGCCGAGACGCTCGCATGGGTTAACTGCTACCGCACACGATCTCGCGCCGGGCAACGTCCGATCGAGTTCCCGGTGCCCGAGCTCGCATCCGAGACCCGTCTGGCGCCAGGCGCGATGGCACCTGCACCGCTACCGAGAGGGCGCCATCGCCTCCCCATGGCGCTCGTGATCCGCGTGCAGCGCGAACGCATCCTGCACGCAACTGCTGACGTGATCCACGCCAAGGGCTACGACGACACGACCGTCGCGGACATCGTCGCCAAGGCCGGCGTGTCCCGGGAGGTCTTCTACTCCCACTTCCACAGCCGCTCTGATGCATTCCTTGCGACGCACAAGCTCGTGTTCGAGCAGATGATGGCGACCGCCGCCGGCGCGTTCATCGCTTCGTCCGGCACTTGGCCGGAGCGCGTCTGGGACAGCTGGGGAGCGGCGACCGGCCTGGTCGTGGGCTCCCCGAGCCTTGCGCACTTCGCCTTCGTCGAATCCTACGCCCTCGGTCCATCCGTCGCCCAGCGTACGGATGAGGCAGTCCTCGCCTTCACCGTGTTCCTCAGGGACGGGCATCGCTACGTCCGTGACGATGGCGCGCCCTCCGCGTCGATCCCAACCGCGATCGCCGGCGCCGTGATGGAGACCACCGCCTTCTACATTCGCCACGACCGCGCCGAGGAGCTGTTCGCGCTGCTGGGGATGATGGTGTACATGATCCTGGCGCCGTTCCTCGGGGCCGACGGCGCAATCGAGTTCGTCGAGAGCAAGCTGCGCGAGGGCTCCGCGACGGGGTGAGCCAGGCGCTCAGCGCAGCTTCGCGCAGAGTGCCTTGACCTTGGCCCGCTGCTTGGCCGACAGCGGCCGCCCCGATCCACGGTGCCGTTTGCACACAGCGAGCGCACCAAAGCGCGGCCTGGCGGCGTTCGCCCTGTTCGGGGCCGACACCGGTGACTCGGCGCTCGGCTTCTCCGTCGCCGATGGCCGGACAGGGCGAGTCGGCGTACTCGCACCGATCTTCGAGGCGGTTGGGGCGCTCGGTGACGTGCGTGTCTGCGGCGCTGTGCGTGCAGGCTGCGGCGTCGCGCTTGGGCTCGTCGTTGCCACGCCGGTCAACGATGTCGTTGGCGCCGTCGAGCTGGTCGTCTGCCCCGCGCCGGCGGCCACATAGACCGTCCGGGTGCGAGCGTCACTCGAGCCTTCGCCACAGCCCGCCAGCGCTGCGCCGGCGAGCACGACGGCCAACGGGCCGATCCACCTTCGCCTCATCCGCCCTACCGTCGTCTCTGTTGCTTGCCGGCTCGTCTGCCCCTGCCGGCCTTCTTCGCGCTGTACTTCCTGCGCGCCTTCACTTCGCAGCTCGCGCGCTTCTTCTTGCTGTGCTTGAACTGCTTGCGGCACTTCTTCAAAGCCTTTTGGATCTTGCTGACTTTGAAGGGCAGGACGGCTTTGCACCCGAGCACGGGGATCTTCGTTTCCTGTTGGATGACCGCGCCGTTCTGGCCGGTGATCGTCGTCGGCATGACCAGCTTTGTGCCACAGAGGTTGAATTTCTTGCTTGTGGGCACGTTCGAGGTCAGCGCCGAGTGCGGACCCTCCGGCAGCGTGGTTTCGAACGTCGTCACCGGCGCGTCGGGCACGGCGTTGAAGGTCGAGGTCGTGATGCCTTTTTTGATGTCGGTCTGGCCGTCGAGGATCAAGGTGATGCCTTCGCCCTGAAGCACGAACTCGACGTCGGGGAAGGCTGCGTTGCCGTGGGATACCAGGTAGGCGGGGCCGGTCAGCGGGCTCTTCAGCACCGGCGTGTGGACTGTCGCTGAGCCGATGTTCGCGCCTTCCGGACACGCAGCCGGATTGACTTCGAACGTGGCAGCGAGACAGGCTTTCTGAAGGGTCGTCAGGCGCGCCGGCAGCGCGATCGGCAACACGAGCTTCGTCTTGGCGATGTTCGCCTGACCGGGGGACGAGGTCACCTTGACGGTGAAGCTCGCACCATTGGCTTTGCTCGCGTTGCCCTGTGTCGATGCGCTCAGCGTGGGGTGGAAAGGCAGCGCCGGGCAGTTCGCCGCTTGAAACGAGCTGGAGAAGTCCGAGCTGCTGCCGCCTGTACCATCGAGCGTTCCGGTGATCGACATCGGCGAGCAGTTCGTCGGGTTGAACTGGAAGCCCGGGCGATCGACGTTCACCGTGATCCGTTTGAGCTGCACCGGAACGCCTCGCACGAAGGTCGGGAACGGGTCGCTGACAATCGTCACTGCCGCAGTACTTCGGTCGACGAGGATCTTTGAGCGCACGGCGACGTCGCCCAGGTTGAACGGACCGGCGACCGCGGGGGTCACGACGGACAGGCCGAACGGCGCCCCTTGATAGGGGCCGGTGAGGTACACCCGCCCGGGCAGCGTGATCGGTTCGCCGCCGAGCCCGGAGACCGCGGAGGAGTGCCCGATCAGGCTGTCTTCCCCGCACTGGTTGCTCGCCGCCTGCGGTTCCGGGCAAGGCGTCACCGAGGAGAGCATCGCGGCCATGCCCGGCGGGAGGTGCATCGTGATCGCGCTCAGGGGCTGGTCGGCGTCCGGGTGATCGATCGAGAGCGTGAACGGCGTGAAGCCTCCGGCCTGCAGGTTCGAGGAGCCGGCCTGCACCGACGGTGCGAACGGCAGGGGGTTGGCGCATGGACCTCCGTCGGGCCCTGAGGTGATGTTGAACGTGCTCGGGTCAGAAGCCGCGCCGACCGACGCTTCCGGGCTCGACCACGGCACGAAGGAGGCGGTGCTCGTGTAGGAGCCACAGGTCGCCGGCGTAGTGATCGAGGCGCGCGGTCCACCGAACAGCTGCACTTCGAGATCTTCGAACGGAACCTGTGGCGTGTCTTTGAAGGTGGTCGAGATCTGCCCCGTCTGCTCGTCGAGCCTTCCTTCCCCGGCGAGCTTCACGCGCAGACCGAGAACCGGATTTTCGGCGACGATATAGAGGGCGATCAGCGACCCGAACGGGTTGGCTTCCTGGGCGGCCAGGTACACGCTGCCGGTCAGTTCTTCGGCCAGCAGCGGAGTGCTGATGCGCACCGTGCCCACCTTCGACTGCTTGGGGCATTCGGCGGGGACCGGCGTGAACTGCAGCGGTTCCGTCGTGTTGGGCGCGAAGGGATCGCTCGAGCCTTTGCCGAGATAGCCGATCTGCTGCGTCGAGCACGCCTGCAACCCGTTCGCCGCAGAGGGGTTGAGCACGACGCCCTGCGGCAACGTCACGGTCGCGCTCTGCACATCCGACTCGCCCAGCACGCTCGACTGAAGCGTCGTCTGCTGCGGCAGCTTGACGTCAACGTTGAGGCCGGTGGGCGTGTTGGCGGCGCTCGTGTGCTGTTCGGGCCGGCCTTCTTCGGCAGGTTGCACCGGTTCGACGCCGATCGCCGGATTGAAGGGGACCGCCGGACAGCCTTCGAGCTGCTGCAAGGGGCCGCCGAGACCTTCCTGGAAGGAGTAACCGGAGCCGAGGCTCTCACCGGTCCATGCAATGCCGGCCATCTGCGCGTTGAGCGCGCCGGCGCAGGATGTCGGAAGTGTCAGGAACGCAGTGCTCGGGCGGGGATCGGGTGGAGCGCAGATATCGCCTTTGTGTTTGATCACGCCTTCGCGCAGACACGCCCAGTTACGGGACTGGTCGTGGATTTCGTCGCCGGGGTCACCCCAGAAGGTGACCTGCGCTCCGAGCACCTGTGCGGCCTCAGTCGCGTTGTTGACGTTGACCGTCACGCCGTAGTCCCCGTCGGTGCGCACAGTTGCGTCGAGCACCACCGGCACCCATGCGGCCTCGAAGCCGAAGCGGGCGGGCTCGCCAATGGCGGGTTCCAGGTTGAACACGGGCACCGCGAGGGTCGCGTACTTGACCGCATTCGGTTCGAGCAGCGTGACCGTCGCAACACCGATCACCGACTCGGTCGGACAGCTGTTGGATTCGCCGTGCAGCGCCGCGAAGTCAACCTCCGAGCAGCGCGCCGCCGCAGTGACGCTGCCGAGCAGGCCAGGCGGCAACTGGAAGCTGAGGTTCTTGGCAAGCGCCGGCGCGCCCGGTGCGAGAAGCACTGGTTCTCCCGGCGTCTGCACTTCCTCGATCGTCTCGTTGAAGTCAACCGTGCTGGTCAGCTGAAAGGGATGCGAGCCGGCCTGCGTGTCAACCGATCCGTCCGCGGTTTCCGGAATCAGCGAGAAGCCATCTTCTTCGACGCCGAAATGGACCGGCTCGTCGCTGATCCTGAGCGCACGTTTCAGCGTTGCCCCCGGCACCGGCGCCCCCGTGCCCTGCGTCTCCCCGCCCTGCACGCTCGCTTCGTTCTCCAGCGTGGTGACCGTGCCCGAGGGCTCGGTCACTTCCACCGGGATTTCTAGTTCGATCGGTTCGTAGGAAGGAATCGCGAGTGCCGTGGAGCACGCGACGACGCGCAGTTCGCTCACCGTGCATTTGAATTTTTCCTGCTCCGCCACGGTTGCCGCGCGCGCTCGATGCGGTTTGACCGCTTCTGGGTCGGACACCCGTAGTCCGGCGGGGAGCGTGTCGGTGATCATCAACGGGCTGTTCGCGCCCGTGATGCCGGCCGGGCCGAGATCGACCGCGGCCACGTTGATCAGGCCCTTGCCCCCTGGCGGCAGGTTGGTCGGCGCCGGGCGCGCGGTCAGGCGCCACCAGGCTGCCGCCGGCTGTGCCGCGGCTGCCGAGCCCGCGCAGGCGGCGATCGCGAGCAGCGCGCTCAACAGCCCGGCGAGCAGATACGCCGGCCGGGCGTGCAGCGAAGAGATTCCTCGCCCGCGCTCGAGGTAGCTATTGACGCGCATGCTCAACGGCCTCGCTTCTTCGACGTTGGATGCTTCTTGGCCTTGACCTTGGCGCCGAAGTGCTTACGGGCCTGTTTCTGGCAGACAGCGCGCTTGTGCTTGTCCTTCTGCTTCCTGCATTTCTTCAGCGCCCGGGCGAGCTTCTGCGACCGCGTGAGCGGCTTGGCCTTGAGTTTCGCTTTCGCCTTGGCACCCTGGACTCCGCTCGCGGCGATGTTGCCGGGACCGCTGAAGGTCGAGCTTGCAGGTGCCTGTTCGGGTGGTGGCGAGGAGGCACCAGCCCCCCTGCAGTCGCTCGTCCCCGAGCATTCTTCGCTGCTCGGGACTTTCGCCACGATGCACGGACTGCTCGAGGTGCAGACGTGTGCGTCGTAGACGTCGGCCGCATGGTCTGTGTCGGTGGCAACGATCTGGGCGGCACTGAGGAAGAAGACATCGTCGCCGCTTTCGCTGGCGTCGAGGAACGCCGAGGAGCTGTCACCGGTACCGGAGGAGATCAGCCCGGCGCACCCGCCGCTCAGGCGGCAGTCGCCGACCCCGCTTGGCTCGTACTGGTAGACGTCCTCCTTGCCGTTGGCGTCCTGCGGCACGAGCGCGTCCGCGCTGTCGAAGTACAGCCTGCCCTCATCGGAGAGGTACCGGGGCTGGTAAAGGGCCAGCGGCCGAAGCCCGGTGATGTTGAAGGCCCAACCCGGAACCGAGCTCGCCAGCCAGCGGTTGCGCCACAGTTCCGGACGATCGACCAGCAGACCGATCCCTTCGCCGGACTGTTCGGTGTCGAAGACTCCGCGCGGGCGCATCCAGCCGTCGCCTTCGCCCACCCGTGAGTTGCACGACGCACAAAGCAGGCGCCGGGCCACGGCGTCGTAGAGGTAGATCTCCTCGTCTGGCTGGCCGGAGGTCGCGTCGCGGTTGTCGTATCCGGTGAGGCCCTGCTGCGACATGAACGCCAGATAGCGACCATCGGGCGAGACCCGAGAGGTGACGTTGCTGAGGTTGCCGTGTGTCGGCGGCAGTTCGGAGGTGAGGCCGGCCCCCCAATCGGCCGCGTCTTCTGGCGAGAGCGCGGCGATGAAGCGAGTCTGACGCTGGCGCGGGTGAGCTGGATCGCTTTCGATCACGTACAGGTTGCATGTGGCGCCCGGCGGTGGCGTCGGCGGTTCGGATTCTTCTTCGGGGTTGCGCGGGCAGTCGCCGGGAGTCGCCCCCGCGGCGAGCACGCCGTTTGCCACGAAGTACGTGCGCGATCCGTCCTCGCTGGTGCCCGGGATCAGATTCAGCACGTCCGCCCGCCCGGCGCTCGATTCCGCGGTGAGGTCGGTCAAGCGCCCCTCTGGCGGCTGGCCTTGAGCGCTCGTGAGTTCGAACTCGTAAAGGTCCGCCGGCTGCAATTCCAAGCCGGTCGGTTCGAGGCTCGAGTCTTCGGTCAGCCTCACGGTATCCGTGAAGAAGACCTTCGAGCCGTCGTTGGAGGCGCTCTGGAAAGCCACTTCCTGCTTGGCTGGTTCGGCGACTTCTTGGCCGCCTTCTCCGGGAGCAGTGGCGCCGTGTCCCTGCGCCGCGTTGACCTGGATCGTCGCGCCGGTGGAGGTATCACGCAGATACAGAGCTTCGGCGACTTCGGCGTGTTCCTCGGTCCAGAAGATCCTCGAGCCATCCTCGGAGATGGCTTGGCGGGTGTTCAGCCCACGACCGCCGCCCAGCACTGGGGTCGCCGTGTTTCCTTCGTCTGGCGCAGGTGACCCATCGGGCAGCACGCTGGCGAGCTTCAGCGGCGCCCCCGATTCCCATTCGTAGAGCCCTGCTGTCGAGGGCAAGCCGGCGGTCAGGCCGACTTTCGATTCGAAGATCACATGCTCGAGGTCGCTGGTTGCGTCGAGGAATTCGAGCTGACCGCCGAAGCTCGTCCCCGCGGTGTCGTTGGCCGCGGTCACCAGCGGCTCGAACGTCGCAGCCGCGGGCGGCGTTGGGCGCATATACATCGTCTTTTCCCTCGCGTCAGGTGACAGCGGTGGCGTTTCGAGCGGGCCAAACGGTTCAACCGGCTGCAGCAGCGAGCGCGATAGATCGGGCGAGAAGTAGTGGTACTCGCTGGGGGCTGGAGAGTGCAGTCCACGACCTTGTTCGTGGGGAGTTTCCAGGCTCACGGTGCTCCAGGCGCTCGAATCGCGGCGCGAGAGCAGCTGGGTGAATTCAAAGCTGCGGTTGCCTTCGGGTTCGGTGACCACCGGGCCCGTCGCCAGCCACGTCAGTGCGTCCCCGTCGGTAGACGCCTGGATCGAGCCACCGCGGTAACGCGCGATCATTTCGGGCGCCGCGCCTCCGTGCTTTTCCGCCGGCGAGACCAGCTCCCAGCCGCGTCCGTCCGGCAACACGCCGGGCGCCGGCAGGGTGGTGAACTTATTCGGCGAGGGGACGCCTTCGATCGTGTTCGACGACGAGGTGGTCACGAGGATCCGGTAGAAGTAGGCGGTCGCCGGTGAGAGCCCGTTGACGACGGCATGCACTTCCTCGGCACCGAAAGCTCCGGCGAGTTTCCCGGCGGGCAGGCTTGTGCACGACGAAGGGCTCGCTACGCAATCGCTCGTGCCGTATTGGAACTGGTACTCGAGTTCGACGCCATGAGGGTCGATCTGCGCTTTCAGTTCTGTCGAGCTTGGCGAGAGATCCTGCGAGGAGACACTATCGATCGTCGGCGCGCTCGCTGCTTCGGGACCGAACACGACGACCTTGTTCTCGCTGGGCTCAGCGACAAACACCTCTCCACGCTGGGCGTCAACGGCAAGGCCTGACCCCCCGGTGAGATCGCCCTCGCCGAATCGCTGGATCGGCAGCCCCGTCGCCGTGAACGCGCTGATCGTGCTCGCGTTGTCCAGATACACATCGCCGTTGGACGGATCGACGGCGACGCCGGTCGTGTTCTGCGTCGCCAGTTCGCCACGCAGCGGGGGTGCGTTGAACTGGGCGCCATCCAGCGTCGCAACGACCACGGGGTCGGGCGTTTCGAAAGACTCCCCCGGGCATTCTTCGGCGGCATTCTTACGTTCGTAGGCCGCGTAGAAGGTGTCGCCCGTGGGCGAGACCGCAAACCCCGGTCGCGCGAAGCATTCGAATTTCGATTCGATTTCCGGTTCCCTGCGCAGTCCGGGCTGCCACACCAGCAGCGGATTTCCGTTGCCGCTCAGTTGTTTGTCAAAGCCGTCGATCAGTCCTTCGGTTTCCCAATAGACCCAAAGCACGCCGTCGGCGTCGACGCTGACTCCGGAGATATTTTCCAGTTCCAGTTCTTCAGTTTCTTTTTCGACTTTCCCCTTGAAGACCGACCACTTGTGAACGACTTCTTTGGCCACCGGGCTGTACTCGTAGATGACGCTACGTTCCTCCGGTTCGGCTTCTTTTTCTTTACTCGCGACCACGTAGACATCGCCCCGCGACGGATCGCTCGCGCTCGTCGAGTTGTCAACGGTTATCGCGCCCGGCGAGCGCACCTTGAATTCGGAGGCAAAGTCATAGCCGCCGCTGCCGTTGGGCGAGAAGATCTCGACGCGTTCGTTGCCGGCGTCAACGACGTAGAGATCGCCCGACACTTCGTCGGCTGCGACGCCCGTTGGATCGTCGAATTGCCCGCGTTCGGAGCCGGCCTGACCGAAAGACGAGGCGAACGTGTGCCCGCGATGAATAAGTGCGAAGGCCGGCGCACAACTCCAGGCCAGCGCCGCAAACGACACGAGTACGCAAAGGACGATCACCCTGGCGCGTGCATGCAGATCGACCCGCTCGAGCGGCGGATCGATCACGTTGCCGCGACCCCCAGGCGGCGCGCCTTCCCCGTGCTCGATTGCCCTCACACCGCCCCTCCCCTGTAACCTGACCGCGCTTCAACCGCCTCGGCCAACGCGTCTCATTACGCCTCAGCGACCACGCCGTCACGGCTGGTGGCTCCCCAATGAACGATGTAAGTATCCAAGCATACGCTGGGGGGCCTGTCAAGAAGGAACCGCGCGTACAACGAAGCGCGGTCGCGATTACGCCAATCAGCATGGGCGCATAACCGAAAGCGGTATCGAAAGCGCGCCGCCCTCGCCCTCGGCCCGCCGGAGTTAGTTTGAAATCTCACGGTCTGAGTTACGCCGCTGGTTACTCTTGATCTCGACGGCCGCTCCCCACCCGCTCACAGCGGGGCCGCACGCCGGCGGCCCCGCTGTGAATCATCCTTCAGGCCCGCGCTCCACGAGTCCAGGCCCCATGCAAAGCAGGGCTCAGACGACCGTGTTGAGCTCCAGCTTTTCTTCGTTTTTGACCGTCGAGGTGATGTTCTGCCCGGCCTGGGCGAAGCCTTTGCCGGCGAAGTTACTGAACAGCACGGCTTTAACTTTTTTGCCACCTTCTTCATAGAATTCGGGCGTCTGGAAGCCGTGTTTGGCCTTGTATTTCAGGGTCACGGTTTCGCTCATCGTATTCGCCTTGACTGGCACGAGAATCGCGCCCTTCACGGCAACCGTCAATGAGGCGCCGCACGTGAATTCGATGAACTGTTCTTTGCCTGCCGCCGGAAACAGCTCAAGCGCCGGCTTTTTCAGCGCTTCGTTTTCCCAGACGACACGCCCTTCGAGTTTGTTGGTTTCCAGTTCGCCTTCTGCGTGGCCTTCGGAGGTGCACGTGAAGGGTCCGGACTCGCATTCTTTGAACTTGACGATCACGTTCTTTACTTCTTTAGTGCCGGAGTATTCCCCGGTGCTCGTCTCTGATTTGCAACCGACGGCGTTTTTGCCGACTTCTTCAAGAATGCCTTTGCCGCCAGTGCTGGTCTGGAATTTTTTGACGACACCAGGGAACCATTCGTATTTCCCCTTTTTGGCTTTTTCAGCTTCCGTCACTTTTTTCGTGCATTTCGCGTCGCTGAAGCTACCGGTCCATTCTTTTTTGACGTTTTTTTCGGCTTTCAGGCATCTACCGTATTCCGGCGCCGCGGCCGAGGCGCTCGCGACCGCCGCGAGGCTCAGCGCGCACGCCGCCACTACGCAGAGCGCCAACATTTTGAAAGATTTCATCACAGACATTCCTCTTTTCCCATCTTGATTGCGGATCAGCCCCTCTGGATGTCGGTTATGGGGCTTGCTGACTGGATCAAGCTTGCGGCTGACGCCCTTGCCACGGCCCGTGCGGAGCCTCGCCAGTGACGAGGCTCCGCTTGGGGACGTCCTACTGCTGCTTCTTTTCGAGCCTCTCTTTCGCTACGGGAGTTCCCCGCTGGCGAAGCCTTCGCTCAGGACCGCTGACGCTGCCGCGTCGTGCGTGTTGCCCTGGAGCACCACGATTCCGGTCCTCGAGGCGTTTTGCACTTCGAGCGCCCTGCTGAGCGCATCATCAACGTACGTTTCGTATTCCCCGCCGCAGCCTTTCGGTCCTGAGGCAGGCGTGATGTGCCAGCCGAGGTTGACCAACTTGGTGTTCTTCAGGTCGAGGTTGGTGAACATTTCGTTGAACAGCAGTTCCCCAGATCGTCCCCCACCAGCTGTGGTCAGGTTGATGTGGATCGGGTTTTCGTCGTTGCCGATCAAGCACGGCCCGCCGCCGAGTTTTTCAAGCCATGGGCCCGTGACTTTGACCTTCAACGGAAGCCTGAACGCCACGCCTTCTTCGAACAGGATGTTTTCCGTGTCGAGACAGCCCGGGACTTCGTAGCATTCGTTGCCGGCCATTTCGATTTTGGCGAAGACAGTGGCTTCTTTATTTTTTTTCGCTTCCTTCCAGCTGTCCTTCAGCGCCTGCGGCCATTCCGCGCTCTGCTGGATCTGCTTTGTGAGGACGGCGATTCCGCCCGTGACCTTCAGCGGAGGGGCTTCAAGGGTTTCGTAGCCATGCGCAGCGGCCACGACTTCGATTTCCGATGAAGCGCCTTTGAAGCCACCCTGGAGCTTGATCGTCTGGTTCAGCTTTACTTTGATGTTCCCGTATTCGAAGAAGCCGCCCTTGCCGCCGCCTTCGGTGATGCCCGCGAAGCAGTCCGTGATCCCGCCTTCCGCGTAGAGTTCATACGGACACGGTTTGTACTGACCCCAGGTGTTCTGGTTGTAGGGGTCTTTCGCCGAGGCGGTAGCTGCAGCTATCGCACCCAACGCAAGTACGGCGATGAGGCACGCTCCAACCATCCTTAGATGTCTCACTTATTCTCCTTTGTCCTCTGGTCATGATCGATCGACATCCGGCCCCCGTCCTCAGCGTCGGCTCGGCGGTGGATGCGACAGCGTGTCCGACCGGGACCAGCGGCCCCCCTGCTCGGCGTCACGCTCGTCGTCGAGTGGGCGTCATTGAGCCCTCTCGACGGACGTCTGTGGTTGGCGCACGCGAGTACAGCGGCGCCAACGGGCTGGCACGAGGCGAGCAGTAGACGAGGCGAGCCCGGCCGCGCGACGCGCGCCACGGCGGGCTCCCCAGTCGTCGAGAGTCGGGCGCGCCGTTTCGACACCGGCGCGCCCGCAAGAAGGTCAAGCCGCGCGGCGCCCGGAGCCACGGCGGCACGGGCTGCGTCACGGCTGCCGGCGAGCGACCGTCGTTGCGGCCGCTCGACGTGCGGCTTCTTCCCCCTAGGGAAACCCGCAATGCAGGAAATACGGCTTGACCCCCCCAACCTTCTCGCTCCCCTTTCCCCAACTCAGGTGCATCAAGTTCGAACGGCTGTCGCCTGTTGAAACGACCTCTCACCTGAACGACGGCGGTATCTAACCATATCCAGCAGAGGGATGTCAAGAACGAACAAGGTGTACGCTTACAGGGCCTGCAGTTTTCGCATTGTTGGACCGGCGCCTGGGGGGAGGAATCGGTGGGGCAAAACGAGGGGTATGCAGATACCAGGTTTCACGGGTCTGGGTCTGAAACGACATGGTCTGGCTTGGGCTGGCTGTTGTATCCTTCCCGCGAACACCCACCGTGCCCCAGCCTCCCCGCCCACGGGCTTCTGACAGTCGACGTCGCTCCTCCAAGCCGAGCGACAGCATGTCGGCGATAGGCCCCAAGCCGACACAGCGTCAGCGCCTCGTGAGCGCGATGATCGACCTCTGCGCGCGGGTCGGCTACCAGAGCGTGAGCATCGCCGAAGTGAGCTCTCGAGCCGGCGTTTCGAGCGCCACCTTTTACGAGCAGTTCGACGGCAAGGAAGACTGCCTGCTGGCTGCTTTCGGCGCCGCGCGGGCCCGCGTGTTCCACCAGATGCAACTGCAGGGCGACAGCGAGTCGTGGCTGGACGGCGCCCGTGACGCGCTCGAAGGATTGTTCGGCGGGCTGCAGGCCGACCCGGCCGCTGGCCGACTGCTGTTCGTCGAGTCGCTCGCCGGGGGAGAGCGGATGCGCGAGGAGCGCGAGCAGGCTCTGGGCGAGCAGGAGCGGCGCGTCGAGGACTTCCTCAGCAGCAGACCGGCCGGGGGCGAGACGCTCGATATTCCGGTTGTGGCACTGGAGGGTGCGCGTCGCTACATCGTCTCTCGCCACCTGCGAACGCACAGCGAGGACCTGCTTTCCTCGCGCGTCGCGGAGATACTCCAGTGGATGTCCTGCTACGCGATTCCGGCGAGCGAGGAGCGCTGGAGCACGGGGCCAGACGCGCTCCTGCCCGCGTTGGCATCGGCGTCGGCGACCTCAGCACAGGCGAGCCTTCCCGGCGCGGGCACCGACGGACGCCCCGAGCGCCTGCCACGTGGCCGGCACGGACTCCCACCGAGCGTGGTCGCGCGCAGCCAGCGCAACCGCCTGATCGCCGGGACGGCCGAGGTGATGGCAGCCAAGGGCTACGCCAACGCAACGGTCGCCGACATCGTCGCCGCCGCCGGCGTTTCCCGTGATGTGTTCTACGACCATTTCGCCGACAAGCAGAACGCTTTCCTCGAGGCTCAGCAGTTCGCCACCCAGGCGATCCTCAATACGTGTGCGGCCGCGTACTTCAGCGTCAGCGACTGGCCTGAACGAGTGTGGAAGGCATTGGAGGCGATGCTGAAACTGATCGCCGAGCACCCCGCGATCGCGCACCTGCGGCTGGTCGAGTGCTATGCGGCCGGGGAAGCGGCGATCCGCAGCATCGAGGAGTTCGTGCGGGCGGCGACGATCTTCCTCGAGGAAGGCTTCACCTACCGCGAGCAGAACCGCGAGCTTCCGCGCCTTTGCACGCAAGCGATCAGCGGCGCCGTGCTCGAGGTGCTCTCGCGAAAGGTCGCCCGTGGCGAAAGCGGCGAGGTGCCGCGATACCTGCCGCAGTTGACCTACATCGCGCTGGCCCCCTTCCTCGGGACCGAGCAGGCGATCGGTGCCGTTACCCGCGCGAGCGTCGAGCACGCGCGTGCCGGCAGCGCCGGCTAGGTCGTCTTGATCAGCCCACCGTCGATCACCCAGTTGGCGCCCGTCACGTTCGCCATTCGCGGCGACGCCAGCAGCGTGACCAGCGTGGCCACTTCGCGCGGAGTTGTAAAGCGCCCCATCGGAATGCCCGCGACGGCCTGCCTGCGTACGGCGTCCGCGTCGGTCCCGGTGGCGCGTCCGACCGTGGCCGCGACGCCGTCATCGCCGAGCCACAGGTCCGTCGCGACCTGACCCGGCGAGACGCTGGTCACGCGGATTCCCTGCGGTCCTAGCTCCTGCGAGAGCGACTTGGCGAGGTTGACGAGCGCCGCCTTCGCCGCCCCGTAGTCGATCACCGCCCCGTCTGGCTCGAAGAACGAGTTGACCGAGGCCACGTTGACGATCGTGCCTTCCCCCTGCTCGGTCATCCTCGCCACCGCCGCGCGCGTGGCGCGAAGCGCGGCGAAGAAGTTGAGGTTGAGCGATCTCTCGAAGTCCTCGTCACCAGTGGCGAGGAACCCGTCGACGCGGACCTGCGCGGCGCCGACGTTGTTGACGAGCACGTCAACCCGGCCATGGAGCTCGATTGCGTGCTCAACGAGGCGAGTCGGACCGTGCGAGTCGGCAAGGTTGACGGCCAGCGGTGCGACGTGCTCGATCGCTTGCAGCGAATCGATCGTGCGCGCGCCCGCGACGACCTTCGCCCCCTCCGCCGCCAGCTCGTGCACGACGGCCAGCCCGATGCCCTTGCTCGCGCCCGTGACAACCGCGACCTTGTCGGTGAGTCCGAGATCCACGAGCGCAACGCTACTCGGCGAGTCCGCCGTAGGTATCCGGGCGTCGCGTCTGCAAGAACGGGAACAGCTCGAGCCAGTCCTCGCGCTGGTCGAGGTCGAGCTCGGCGACCAGCACGGCCGGCTCCTCGCGCGGCGCCTGCACGAGCTTTCGCCCGTACGGGTCACAGATAAACGATGAGCCGTAGAAGCGCAGCGGCGGCTCGTCGCCGATCCGGTTGACGGCGACCATGAAAACCCCGTTGGCGATCGCATTGCCGAGGATTACATGCTCCCACAGCGGTTGAGTGTCGAACTCGGGGTGGTCGGGCTCGGAGCCGATCGCGGTCGGGTAGACGAGCACGTCGGCGCCCTCCAGGCTGTAGGCGCGCGCGACCTCGGGGAACCACTGATCCCAGCACGTCGGCAGGCCGAGATGCGCCTGGGCGAGCCCGAGCAGCGGGTAGGGCTGCTCACCCTCGCCCGGCCCCGGGCGGAAGTAGCGGTCCTCGTGGTAGCCGGCCGTCAGCGGGATGTGCAGCTTGCGCGTGCGTGCCACGAGCTCGCCGTCGGGCGCGACGACGATCGCCGTGTTGAAGCCAAGGCCGTCCTCGCCGTCGGCGCGCTCATATAGCGAGGCGTGCACGTGCGCCCCCGTCTCGGCTGCCATTCGCGCGGCGAACGCGAAGGTCGGGCCACCGGGCAGGTCCTCTGGTTCGGCCCCGGCCGCCGTCGGACCGCCGGGGTCGGTGGCGAAGTAGCGGCTGAGCGTGAGCTCCTGCATGCAGACGATCTGCGCGCCCTGCTCGGCGGCGCGGCGGATGCCCTTGGCGAGCGCCCGCTGGTGCTCCTCGGGATCGGGATGCCAGCGCTCCTGCACGGCGCCGATGCGAAACGGCGCGCGCCTGGGCGGACGCTTGCGCGCGGGCGAGGAGTGCGGCCCGGACGACACGATCAACTGAGTCTGCTCTGCCACCTCAGTGAATGTACGGTGGTATCGAGATGAGCGCCACGATCGCCTCGACACCGCGCGCCGACGGCTACCGCATGCCGGGCGAGTTCGAGCCGCACTCCGGCTGCTGGCTGGCCTGGCCCGAGCGTCCCGACAACTGGCGCCTCGGCGCGACGCCCGCACAGCAGGCCTACGCAGCCGTGGCCGAGGCGATCAACGTCTCCGAGCCTGTCACGGTGGCCGTCTCCGACGCCCAGTTCGAGCATTGCCGCTCGCTGCTCTCCCCCTCGATCCGCGTCGTTGAGATCTCTAACGACGACGCCTGGATCCGCGACATGGGGCCGACGTTCGTAGTTGACGACAGCGGCTGTCGGCGCGGCGTTGACTGGCACTTCAACGCCTGGGGCGGCCTTCAGGGAGGGCTCTACTTCCCGTGGGATCGCGACGAGCGCGTCGCCGCCAAGGTGCTCGAGATCGAAGGAGCCGATCGCTACCGCGCGCCGCTCGTGCTCGAGGGCGGCTCGATCCACGTCGACGGCGAGGGCACGGTGCTGAGCACCGAAGAGTGCTTGCTGAACCCGAACCGCAACCCCAAGCTCTCGCGCGAGCAGATCGAGCTGGCGCTACTCGACTACCTAGGTGCAAGCAAGATGATCTGGCTCGGCCGGGGCGTGTACGACGACGAGACCGACGGCCACGTCGACAACCTCGCGTGCTTCGCCCGCCCCGGGGTCGTGCTGCTGACGTGGACCGAAGACGAGTCAGACCCGCAGTACGCGATCTCGCGTGACGCGCACGAGCGCCTGCTGGCGGCGAGCGACGCGAGCGAGCGCTCGCTCGAGGTGATCCACCTGCCCTCGCCCGGCCCGATCACGATCTCAGAGCAGGAGGCGCGCGGCGTTGACACCGCCGAGGGCAGCCTGCCGCGCCGTGCCGGGGACCGCCTCGCGGCCTCCTACGCGAACTTCTACATCGCCAACTCGAGGATCGTGCTGCCGCTACTCGACGAGCGCTATGACGAGCAGGCGGCGTCGATCCTACGTGGGGTGTTCCCCGAACGTGAGGTGGTTGGGATCCCCGCGCGCGAGATCCTGCTCGGCGGCGGCAACATCCACTGCATCACCCAACAGGTGCCGAGCGTCTCGGGTGGTTCATAGATCGCGCGATCCCGATCGCCTCAGCGCGACGCTCATTCCACCGTGAGCGTCGCTTTCATCCCCAGCTGCTCGTGCGCCGGCAACGAGCAGAGCAGCGTGTACGTGCCAGGCTGCATTTCAAGGGTAAGGTCGTCGATGCCTTTGGACGGCGTGTCGGCGAACGACCCGGCCGGCGGTCCTTCGGAGGGCTCGATCTGCAGGTTGTGTTCGTCCTGGCCGTTGTTGACGAACTGGAAGACGACCTTTCCCGCCGGCACGGTCGTGCGCGAGAGCGTGAAGGCGTACTCGACCGCGCTCACCTGCACGTGCGGGACCGAAGGCGGTTCGCTCGTTTCGCCCGTTTCATCGCCGCCCGGGACAGGCGGGGCACCTTCGCTTGCCGGGCCGGACGCAGCGGGCGCTGCGGGGGCGGGCAGCGCAGCGACCAAGGCTCCGGGCTGAGCGAGCGGTCCATACGGCGCCGCCAGCGCCGACGGCGGGGCGACGGGCGCCTTCGGCGCGCCATGGCGCACTGCCGAGCAGTGACGATGGCGGCGCTTGTGCCGGCGGGCGTGCCGCGCGCACTTGCCGTGGTGAGACGTGCGGGAGGAGGGCGTCGTGCCACGGGCAGGTGCCGTGGCGCCAAGCGCAAGCGGAGCGATCGTCGCGAATACGAGCGCGACGGCCAGCGAGACGACTCCCGCAGGCAGGCGCGAGCCCGATCGCCGGCGCTTGTCGGCTGGGCGCGTCATGCGATCAGCTGCGGGACGGTGCCGTAGGCGCTCGATCCGGGCTCGCCGGTGCCGGCTCCGGGAATCACGAGCCCGGCTTCGGTCTGGAACCACTGCCCGAGCAACCCGGCGTACATCGCGCGGAAGTCAGAGGTGTTGAGCAGGTTTTCGTTCGAGTCCAGTTTCGACAGGCCCGGGAATTCGCCGACCATTTCACCCTTCACACGCGAGCCGATCAGGAAGGCGATGCCGGCCGCTCCGTGATCGGTGCCCGAGCCGTTTTCGCGAGGGCGCCGGCCGAACTCGGACCACAGCTGGATCAGCACGCGGTCGTCGAGGCCACGCGCTTCGAGGTCACGCTGGAAGGTGAGCACCGATTCGACGGTCTCGCCGAGGTTTGTGCTGAGCGTGTCGACCTCGTCGGAGTGCGTGTCGTAGGAGCCGACGGCGCTGAGCGAGACGCATTTGATCGGCAGCGCTTCGTCGTCGAGCATCGCCGCGAGCGCGGCGAGGCGCTTGGGGAACTCGCCGCCGCCGGTCGGGTAGGTGACGGGTGAGGTGAAGCCCGGTTTGCCTTCGCTTTCGCCGAACGGAGCGATCTGGTTGCGGATGATGTTCGTGTTCAGCGAGGCCGTGCGCGCCTGCGCGAACGCGGGCGAGGGTGATGAGAGAGCGCCCAGCGCGCCGAATGCGTCGAGCGTCGGCGAAGTCAGCGGGTCGCCGAGGCCGTATGCCCAGAAGTCGTAGTCCGAGGGCGAGGAGACGGCGGCGACGGGCACCCTCGTTGTGGCCAGGGCCGGCGCGAGCGAGTAGTCGAGCGAGAGGCCCTGCAGCGGGTTGCCGGGGTCGCCGGCGACATCGAGGTAGCGGCCCATCCAGCCCGAGCGCGTCTGCGCGTTGAGCTCGCCGACCTCCCAGTAGTGGCGGCTCGTGAAGTGGCTCTCATCAGGCGGGTCGTAGCCGATCGCGGGGAACACGGTGACCTTGCCTTCGTCGTGCAGCTGCGCGAGACCGCCGGCCTGCGGGTGCCACATCAGCGCTTCGTCCTCGGAGAACTCGACGCCTTCGCCTTCCTGGCGCCCAAGCGAGGGGCGCAGTTCGTGGTACTTGGCTTCGCGTACAGGAGCGAGCACCGACAGCGCGTCCCAGCCGCCTTCCATGAAGATCGAGACGAGTACGGGCTGGTTGGGCGGGGCGGCGGCGGCCGCCTGCAGGATGCCCTCCTCGAACTGATGCGGCGCGAGCGCGGCGGCGCCGTAGACCGACAGCAGGGCCCCGGCCGAGCGCAAGAGGAACGAGCGGCGGTCCATACCGCTGCCCGCCGGGATCGGCTGGCCGGGCTCGACCGAGGGTAGCCCGCGCCCGGCCTGAGCGACGCCGCGGCGCAACAGCTGCGCGCGCGTGAAGTCGTTGCAGGAGCAGCTTCGGGCCATGCTCAGCTCACCTGCATGTCGGGCGAGGTCGCGATCAGCATGCGCAGCGCGTTCTGGCGCATCGCCTTGTACGGGCTCTTCTGCCATTTGGCCGTGATCAGGCCCTGCAGGCAGGACCCGGCGAAGGAGGAGATCGACGCCAGCGACTCGCCGGAGAGTCCCGGGTTGGCCCAGTAGCCAAGCGCGCTGGCGAGCGCTTCGGCCGGTTCCTCGCCTTCGCTGTATTTCGCTTCGCCGGTCGAAGGCCACGGGTTCGGATACGTCTTCGCGGTGACATAGCTCGCCAGTTCCCAGCGCGCCTTCGCCGTCGAGGTGTCGAGCCAGCGTGTGAAGTCCCAGCCGGAGACGTTGGGCGGGTAGAACAGCTGTTGCCCGGCGCCCGAGCACAGCCAGGCCCACGCGGTCGTGTCGATCGGGCGGGTGATCGCGCGCAGCAGGCCGGCGTTGTAGACGACCGGTGGCGTCACGAGCTCCGGCCCGTCGAGGAAGTCGGGGTGCTGCAGGATCGCCTCGACGACTGGCCGGATCTCATAGCCCGAGCCGACGTAGAGGCCCTGCAGCGAAGCAAGCGTCGCTTCGGATGGCGGCGTCGGCACGAAGTAGCCCCACAGCTTGCCGACGAAGAATGAGGGGTGCAACGGGTGGGTGACGCACAGGCGCACGGCGTCTTCCCAGCTCCATTTCCCGGTCTGCCCGAACACGGTCTTGTTGGCGTTGTCGTGACGCGAGGCGAGAAAGCGGAAGTTCTGCAACCCTACGCTTTCGACCCAGTCGGCCGTCCAGCCGCTCAGCGCACGCGCCATTTCGCGCACGTCGTCCTCGCTGTATGCGCCGCGATCGGCGCCGAGCGAGAACAGCTCCATCATCTCGCGCGCGTAGTTCTCGTTCGGGTCCCACTTGTCGTTGTAGATCCCGTCGAGGAACACGAGCATCGCCGGGTTCGTAGTGACCGACGTGAACAGATCGTGGAAGTTGCCGAGCGCCTTTTCGCGAAACAGGGCGTTCTGGTCGAGCATCCGCTGCTGGTCGTTGACCTTCTCGTTGGAGTTGGCGAACCAGTCGTGCCAGATGAACGTCATCCGCTCGATCAGCGGCTGGTCGGAGCGGACCATGCGATCGAGCCACCAGCAGTGATCGTGGCCCCAGGAGTCAGCCGGCGCGAGCGCGTTGCCGTCGTCGTCGGTCGGCGCCGGCCCGCGCAGCGTCGCCGCTCCGCTCGGTCGGGTCAGGCCCTGCACGACGGCTTCGATCGGCTGGCCGGCGAGCGCCTCGGCCTGGCCGGGCGCCGGACCGAACCCGGCGCGCCACAAAAGGCGCCGGGCCTGGGCGAGCGTGATCGGTGCGCTGAGCACCGGAGCGGGCACGTTGGAGGGCGCCGGCGGGTTGGCCGGGATCGCCGGCGGGAGCGGGGCGCCGGGTAGGCCGACCGCGACCGGCGTGACGACGGGCGCTTTGACGATCGGGTGCGCCGGCTTGCGGTGCTTGTGATGGCGGCGATGCTTGCGGTGGTGCTTGCCTGGCTTGTGCGTACCCGCCTTGTGCGTGCGCTTGCCTGGCTTGCCCCTCAGCGGATGCGCCGCCGCTTTGTGCGATGCCGAATTACCCCCACGTGTTTGTGCGACGCCCCCCACAGGCTCGACATTGGCAGAGCAGGCCGCTCAGTCGAACTCGTGCGCGCAATATTCGACGTTTGTACGAAACCCGCTCACCGGGCGAGTCGCACGCGGCGAACGCTCAGCCGCCGAGTTCGCCCGCGGCACAGTCAGGCAGGGCATTGCGGAGTCGATCCGCGGGCAGCCTCCACGATTGCTCGCGATGCTCGGCGAACAGCGTCAAGATCGCGCCCGCGAGGCGGTGCGGGCAAAGTCCGCGCAGCGACGCTTGAGGGGCCCGGGAGGCAGCGTGGCTCGTGCCGACGAGCATAGTCTCGCCGTGCGCGCTGATCCCCGTCCACCAGCCCTCCGAGGATTCGCAGACATAGCCGCGCAGACCCGCTCGTCGAGCGAGCTCGCAGCCCACGCCTGCGATCACCACGGGGTGCGCGCGCCGGGTCTCGAGCGCGTCGTCGATCAGCAACGCACGCGGGTCCTCGTGCTCGGGTATCAGTCCGAGCACGTTCGTGAGGACCATTGCAAGCGCTCCGCTTGGACCTCGCAGCGCTCTCGCCTGCACCCGAACAGGATCCGGGCAGCGCCGTCGAGCCGGCCGAGCACGGTGGCCGCATCGCAGCGTCCATATGCAGCGGCGATCGAGAGCAGCGCGCTGTCGACCTCCAGCACGGGCGAGCCAAGCAGCTGGCCGGCCAGCCACAGCGAGGCGTCGTTGCTCGCCGCTCGGGCCTCGGCACCGGGGAGCGCGCTCATCGGGGGGGTCGGACTAACTGAGTCAAAAAGGGCTGCTCGGCAACTTGCTCGGACGGCAGGGTCATTAGGGTACCCTAATTAGGTCTCCCTAAGCGTGTATTGGCCGATGGCCCGGCGCGCCTGACGTGTGCGGCGATGGAGCGGCGGTAGAGTCGGTGGCGATAGGGCGGGATCCAATCGGGACACAGAGGGGCAGCGCCGGCTCGCGGGGAGCAGGCAAGCGACAGCCAGATGCCACAGCCACGCCAGAGCACCGACCGCGAGTTGCTGCTCGGCGGGATCATCGATGTGGCCAATCACGTGGGCTATGCCGGAGTGAGCGTGCAGTCGGTCAGCTCGCGCGCAGGTCTCTCGCGGTCGATCTTCCACGAGCATTTCGCAAGCATCGAGCAGTGCTTCAAAGCGGCGATCGAGGATGTGCAGCTGCAGATGGAGGCGCTCGTCGCCGAGGGCATCGCGGCGCGGCCCGCATGCGAGGCCGCCTTCGCGGTCGTCGAAGCGCTCGTGTCGTTTGCCAGCACCGAGCCGGCACGAGCGCGCTTTGCGATGAGCGAAGCGCTCGCCGGTGGCGCCGAGGGGCGCGGGGCGCGCGACGCGGGCATCGCGGCGATCGCCGGGGCGATCGAGCGGGCGCTCGCGACCGCCGAGCAGGACAGCATCGCTCCCGATGTCGCGCATCGGGTACTGATCGGCGGCGTCTACCGGCTGATCGCGCCACGCCTGCGCCGGGGCGAGCCGGCGATCTCGCGACTGACCGACGAGCTCGAACGATGGCTGGCGACCTACCGGCGCCCGCTGCGCAACCACCGCTGGCGAGCGCTGGCGGCGACCGCGCGCCTGGCGCCGTCCCCATACGTGCCGGAGGAGCCGATCCAGCGGATGGACAACGTGCACGCACCGGGCCGCCCACGCTTCACCGAGGAGGAAGTCGCCGAGAACAATCGCCTGCGGATCCTCTACGCGGCGGCGAGGATGGCCGAGCAGAAGGGCTACATCGCGACGAGCGTCGCCGACATCACGAGGCTGGCGGGCGTCGAGCAGGACGTCTTCGCGAGCCTGTTCGCCGACAAGCAGGAGGCCTTCCTGACGGTGCACGAACTGGGCTACGCGCAGGTGATGGACCTGACCTCGACGGCGTTCTTCTCGGGCGAGACGTGGCCGGTGCGCAGCTGGGAAGGAGGTCGAGCGCTGACCCAGCTGATCGAGGACAACCCGCTCGTCGCCCACGTCGGCTTCGTCGAGGCCTATGCCGTCGGCCCGACGGCGATCCAGCGCGTCGAGGACAGCGCTCTCGCCTTCACCTTCTTTCTACAGGAAGGGCTCGTGTATCGCAAGCAGCGAAACCCACCTTCGGGGCTGGCGATGGAGGTGATCGTGACGAGCATCTTCGAGATCATCTACCTGCAGGCGCGCGATCTCGGCAAGCCGGAGGTCTCGGCGATGCTGCCGCACATCGCGCACCTGTGGCTGACGCCGTTCCTCGGCGTACGCGAGAGCGACGAGTTCATCGACGGGCAGCTCGCGGGCCAGGTCCCGGCCGAGCGCTCGAGCACGGCCGGGGGCGAGCACTGACCACCAGGCGAGCCGACTCGGCGCGGGGCACAGGGCCCGGCGCCGAGCGGCGGCCACTACTTGGGCGTGGCCGCCAGCGCTGCCATCAACCCGCCCGTCGGCGTACCGAGTCCGGTCATCGAGTCGAAGCCCGGCGCGGCATTGAGCGCGACCTTCTGGTGCGTGCAGTTGCCGGTGCCGCTGCAGAACTTCTCGCGCCCTTCGTAGCCGAGCACGCGCGCGCTCGTGAGGATGCCTTCTTCGGCGTCGACTTCATCGAGGAAGTCGTTGCGCACGTTGGCCTGCTTGCCGCCGGGCAGCACGTCGTAGTAGGCAGCCGCCCCTCCGGGGGAGGCGTAGAGCTTGTACAGCAGCGGGTTGACGAAGCCGAGCGGGGCGCCGGCGGCCTGGTCGGCGTCGGCCATCACGCCGGCGAGCAGCGGCGAGGAGAGGCTCGTCCCGCCGATCCGGTACTCGTCGTAGTAGGTGCCGTCGGGGAAGGTCTGTGTCTCGCCGACGAGCATCCCCGTGGTCGGGTCGCCGTCCATCGAGATGTCGGGCTCGACGCGGTTGGCAATGCCGGTCACGGCCGAGTTGCGTTCGGCCAGCGGCGCCGGCACGACGCCTTCTTGGTACCACGGCTCGGAGTACTCATAGCTCGTGCCACCGCCACCGCCGTAGAGGTATTCGCCGGGTGCCTTGGGCGTCCATGTGTTGAAGCGGTTCTTGTTGCAGCCGGGCAGCCCTTCTTCATGCAACAGCGCCGTGCAGAGGTAGCTGCGCGAGGTCGACCAGCCGAGCTCGCCGAGGCGTTCGTCGCCTTCGCCGACCTGCAGGCTCGTGCCGCCGACCGAGGTCGCGTACGGGCTCGCGGCGGGGTAGTCGGCGACGGTCATGCCGAGCGTCGTGAACTCGTCGCCTTCATCGCCGGAGGAGAACTGCACGCCGATGCCGGTCGCGCCGGCCATCAGCAGGATGTTGTCGAACGAGCGCCGCGAGCCGGGCGAGTCGAGCAGGTCGCCACCGCCGTCGCCCCACGAGTTGGTGATGACGTCGGCGAGGTGGCCGTCGACGACCTGCTGCACGGAGCGATACAGCGCCGTTTCACAGTTCTTGGCGCCGACGTACAGAATTTTGGCGCCTGGCGCCGTGGCGTGCACGGCCTCTACGTCGAGTGTCTGCTCGCCAAACCAGCCACTCGCTTCGCAGAAGTCGGCGTTGTTGAACTTGGGCGCCAGCAGCTGGCCGTACTGGGCACTGCTCAGCGGCTGGGTGGGCTGGTGGCGCGTGCTGTACTGCTGCGCGTCGGCGAGCAGCGTCGGCGAGACGTAGGCGTCGACGACGGCGACCGTGTAGCCGCGACCGTCGAGGCCGCCGGCGATGGGGGAACTCAGGCCGTAGGCGCCTTGCAACTGCGGCGGTGTGTAGCCGCACACGGCGTAGGGCAGCGGGCTGGGGAAGCCATCGCCGTATTCGGGGTCGCTCGTGTCGGGCGTCTTGCCGTAGGACGGCGAGCACGGCGGCGCGTTGCGAAAGCCTTCGGGCTGCGGGATTTCTTCGGGCGCTTTCTTCGCCAGCGGCGCGTTCGCGCGCGGGGCGGCGGCCGCCTTCTTGCGCAGCGGCAGGCTCGCGCCGGTCAGCCGTCGCGGTGCCTGCGGGCGCTGGTCGACGCCGCTGACGCCGGCGACCAGCGGCGCGATCGCGGCCGGCACCGACAATGCACCGGTGCTCGAGCGCAGCACCTGCCCGTCGCGGCTGTACTGGGCAAGGGTCGTGCCGAAGGCACGTTCGATCGTCGCTGCCGATGCCGTGGCCTGGAGGGTCAGGCGGTCGGGGCTGACGGCTTCGACGGCCACGCCCTGGGACTGCAGCCAGCCGGTGACGGCGTCGACGGAGGCCTTGCTCGGCGAGAAGCGCTTCTCCCACTGCGCGGCCGTGAGGTAGTGGCGATAGCTCTTGCTGCCCGGATCGGATACTGCGCGCTGCAGCGCGACGGCGCCGGTGGGGTCGCTCAGTTCGAGCCCGACGTCGAATTCGATCGGCGTCGCGGCGGGTGTCGCGCCGACGGCGCTCCCACGCGCGGCGTCGGGCGCGCTGCCCTGTAGCGGGACGGCGTTGGCCGAGGCAGTGGAGGGGCTCGCGCTGGCGGCGAGCGCCGGGGCGGCGCTGAGGCCGATCCCGAGCATCACCGATGCCAATGTGGAGATCACCGGTCGATGCATAACTGCCTCCTTGTCCCGATCCGTGGTTGCAACCCTGCGCGGCGCGCTTGACCTTGGCGCCGTCGCTGTAGCTCTGGCGCCATCCTACAGAGCAGAGTTAGCCCGCCGGCTCGCGCTCCAAACATACGACTGGCCGATCGTCGCAGCCGGATGACGCTCGGAGCACGCCGGGACGCAGCCCACCCGCGACCACGAAGGGTCGCGGGCGGTTTGCGATCGAGACCTCGACCTCAGCGAAATGAGGCCTACAGAACGCCCTCGACGAGCGTCGTGAACTCAGCCTGTCCGCTGACGTTCGGGTGGTAGCTTTCTTCGAGCGGGTTGGACTGGCCGTTGAGCCACTCCGAGCCCGAGCAGACCTCGTGTGCTTCGAACGGCGCCGTCGGGTTGACGAACGTGTATTTCGAGGCTTCCGCGCGGCCCTTGATCACGGCGTCGAGTTTTTCAGCCGTTTCGTTCAATTTCTTCTCGTTGCCGGAGGTGAGGAAGTTGACGTTGCACGTTTTGCCATCTTTGGTGAACAGCTTCGGGTAACCGAGCACGACGACTTTGGCGGTGCTCGCTTTTTCGCGGATTTTTTTGTATGTCGCTTCGAGCAGCCCGGGCAGTTTGGTGGCGATGAAGTTGTTGGCTTCGCTGATCGCCGAGCCGCACGTGAAGAAGTACAGCGCGCAGTTGACGATCACGTTGGAGAAACCGGCGTCGTTGCCGCCGATCGTGATCGTGACGAGCGCGGTCGAGCTCGACAGCGTGCCGAGCTGGCCCGAGTTGACGTCGGTCGTCTTGGCGCCGCTGCACGCCTGGAAGCTCAGCGTGTAGCCCTTGGCGGCTGCCACGAGCGGGCCATAAGCCTTGGGGCTGCGCTTGCAGCTACCCGATTCTTCGTAGAAGGTGCGCGTGCCGACGCCGGAGGAGTAGGAATCCCCAAGCGCGACGTACTGCGAGGCGGCGGCGGAGGCCGCCGGGATCAGGACTGCTGCGAGGACGGCGAGGATGCCGACCAGGCGGGCTTGCTTCTTCATGACTTCTCCCCTGTTCGCACTGCGGTTGGTACGCCCAGGGGTCCCCGTCGCGCATTCCTTGCTCCCCCAAGCGCGGATCGGCCCAACCTAACGGCACGTCATCGGCGCCGTCAAGAGTCCCGCGCGAACGTTTCCGGGAAGATAAACCTCATAAAGTCAATTATTTTTATGATATATAATAAAAGACATGACCCATCTCCAGTGCCCGGCCCCCTTGCACGAGATCGCCGGCTTCGGCTACGACGCGAGCATCGACGTGTTGAGCGAGGCGCTGTGATGGCCGGCGTTGCCGCGGGCGGGCGCGAACACGAGCGCGGAACCCTCGACGCGCAGCGAGACCTCTTCGCCGACGGCCGGCGTCCTGTGGCCGGCGGCGCGCGCCGTGACAGGCGGCCCCGGCGCGTCGAGCAGGCTGACCTCGACCGTCGCGTCGTGGCCGTAAAAGCGCGTCGCCGTGACGCGCCCGCGCGGCGCGCCAGCGAGCGGGTTGGCGCAAAGGATCTGCTCGGGACGCAGCATGATCGTCGCTGGGCCCTCGCTGCAAGCACCGGCGCCGCGCGTACGAAGGTAGCCGAGCGCCGTATGCGCGCCGTCCTCGCCCAGCTCGCCTGCGAGCAGCACGGCGTCGCCGAGGAAGCGCGCCAGATCGGCGTCCAGCGGGTCGCGATACAGCGTCCGCGGGTCGGCTGACTGCACAATCGCACCGTCGCGCATGACGGCGACGACGTCGGCCAAGGACAGCGCCTCCTCTTGGTCGTGCGTGACCAGTAGCGCCGTCGCGCCGCTCGCGCGCAGCACCGCGCAGACCTCGCCGCGCACCTGCGCACGCAGGCTCGCGTCGAGCGCGTCGAACGGCTCGTCGAGCAGCACTAGGCGCGGTGCCGGCGCGAGCGCCCTGGCGAGCGCCACGCGCTGCTGCTGACCGCCTGAGAGCTCGTGCGGGTGACGCTTACCGAGCCCGCCGAGGCCGACCAGCTCGAGCAGCTCCGCTACGCGTCCTCCCCCGCGCCGCTGCGCGCGCGACAGTCCGAAGCCCACGTTCGCGGCCACGTCGAGATGAGGGAACAACGCTCCCTCCTGCGCGACCACGCCGATGCCGCGCCGCTCCGGCGCCAGATGTGTGCGCTCGTCGCAGACGACCTGGCCGCCGACCGCAATCGAACCGGCGTCGGCCCGCTCGAAGCCTGCGATCAGACGCAGCAACGTCGTCTTGCCGCAACCCGACGGGCCGAGTACCGCCGTGAGCTTGCCGGCCGGCGCCTCGAGATCGAGGCCGCGCAGCACCGACGTCGTCGCGAACGCCTTGCTCACGGAGCGCACCGACAGCGACGCCGCGCCGCCGCTACGCGCAGCCGCCGCGCCCGTTGTGCTCATCTCCCCCGGGCTCCCCTGATGGGGCCGAGCCGGCGGGTCAGCAGGTACGTCGGCGGGGCCGAGATCGCGACCATCAATGCAGCGTAGGGCGCGGCGGCGCCGAAGGCGCGCGTGCTCGCGTCTGTCCAGAACTGCGTCGCCAGCGTCTGCGTGCCGATCGGCGCCAGCAGCAACGTCGCCGTCAGCTCCGTGACGGTCGCCAGGAAGACCAGCGCCGCAGCCGCGCCGAGCCCGGGCAGGATGCGCGGCAGCGTGACCCGCACGAGCGCCCTCAGCGGGCCACAGCCGAGCGAGCGTGCGATCTCCTCGTGGCGCACCGGCGCCTGCGCGAGCGCCGCCCGCGTCGCGACCAGCGCGAGCGGCAGGGAGAGGATCGCGTATGCGAGCAGCAGCAGCAGCCGCGTGCTGTAGAGCCGCGGGACGTAGCGCACGGAGACGACGATCAACGACAACGCGATCACGATCCCGGGCAGCGCATACGGCAGGTAGGCGGCGCGCTCGAGCGCCGTCGCCAGGCGGCTCGGCCGGCGGACCGTGAGGATCGCGACGGGCAGCGCTAGCAACGTCGTCAACAGCGCTGCGCCCAGCCCCAACTCGAGCGAGTTGCCGGCGGCCGACAGCAGCGAGACCACGGGGAAGTTCGTCGAGCCGCCGTGTAGCACCCAATAGAGCAGCGTGAACAGCGGCAAGCCGAGCGCGACGGCGGTCAAGCCGGCGAGCGCGGCGAGCGCCGGCCAGCGACCCCGCCCCAGCCGGGCACGGGCGGGCGGACGTGGCGCGCCGGCCTCGACGCTCGCGTAGCGCCCCTTGCCCCGTAGCGCCAGCTCGCCGAGCAGCAGCGCCAGGCACAGCAGCACGAGCACACTCGCCAGCATCGATGCCGCCGGCCCGTCAAAGCTGAGGCGGTACTCGTCATAGATCGCCGTCGTGAACGTCTGAAAGCGCAGCATCGCGAAGGCACCGAACTCCGAGAGCAGGTGCACCGCAACGAGCAGGCAGCCGCCGAGCAGCGCCAGGCGCGTCTGCGGCAGCGCTACCCGCGCGAACGTCCGCCACGGGCCGAACCCGAGCGAGCGTGCGCTCTCCTCGAGCGCCGGGTCCATCCCGCGCAGGACCGCCGCGACAGGCAGGTAGACCAGCGGGTAGTACGCCAGCGTGACGATCAGCGTCGCGCCCCAGAAGCCCTGGACAGCCGGTGTGATCGAGACCCAGCTGTAGCTCGTGACGAACGCTGGCACCGTGATCGGCAGCGCCGCGAGCACCGCCCAGAGGCGCCTACCGGGCAGGTCGGTGCGCTCGACCAGGTATGCCACGCCGACGCCGAGCACCGCACACGCAACCGTCGCGACGAGCACGAGTAGCACCGTGTTGAGCAGCAGCGTGCCAACGAACGGGCGCACGAGCAGGCGCTCGGCCTGCGAGAAGCCGACCGCCAGCGCCTGCTCGAAGAGGAAGCCGAGCGGCAGCAGCACGAGCAGCGCCACCGCAACCGCGAGCGCGCCCAGCACAAGCGGTGGTCGCCGGGCTCGCCAACGGTCGAAGCGGCGCGCGGCGGACCAGCTACGGCCGGGTGCCGGTGCCGGTGCCGCCGTGCTCATGTCCGCGCGCGCCTCACTTGCCTGATCCCATCCATCCCACTAGAGCAGCCCGGCCTGCTGCATCAGCGCGAGCGGCTGGCTGCCGTCACCGAGCACCGCCGGTCCGATGTCGGGCGCTTCCAGGCTCGCGAACGGGCTCAGCCCCGGCGGTGGCGTCACACCGGCGAGCAGCGGGTACTCCCAGTCGCCGCTGTGCGTCATCGCGTTCTGGCCTTCCTTGCTGACGAGGAACGCGAGGAACCGCTGCGCGAGCGCCGGGTCCTTGCTCGACTTCAGCGCACCGGCGCCGGAGATGTTCACGAGCGCACCCGGGTCCTGGTGCCCGAAGTAGTAGAGCTTCGAGCGCACCTTTCCCGCGCCGACCTCTGCCCGCTGCTCATACCAGTAGTAGTGATTGATGATGCCAGCCGTTACCTGGCCCGATTCGACGGCGGCGACGATGCCCTCGTTGTCGTCGTAGCGCTTGGCGTTGCCCGCAAATCCTTCCAGCCAGGCCTCCGTCGCGGCGCGCCCGTCGAGCTTCTCGATCGCGCTGACGATCGGCACGAAGTCGGGCTCCGACGGCGCGATCGCCAGCTTGCCCTTCCATTCGGGTTTAGCCAGGTCGAGGATCGACTTCGGCAGCGCCATCGTGCCGAGCAGCTTCGGGTTGTAGATCAGCACCGTCTCGCGTGCCGCCACGCCGACCCAGTCGCCGCTCTGCGAGTTGTCCGCTGAGGGGACCTGCGCAAGCGTCGAGGCGTCGACCTTCGCCAGCAGGCCCTTCTCGGTGAGCAATTCCAGCGGCGGCGTGTTCTCGGTGAGCAGGACGTCGGCCGGCGAGGCTGCACCCTCCTGCACGATCTGGTTCGCCAGGCCCTCGTCCTCGCCGAAGCGCACGCGCACGGTCGCACCCGTCTTCTTTTCGAAACCTTTCGCGAAGGCGTTGGTCATCTGCTCGTGCTGGGCGCTATACAGCGTCAACGTGCCGCCTTTGCCCGAAGACGCCGAGGAGCCGGAGGAGCCGCAGCCGATCGCGGTGAGGGCAAGTGCGGCCAGCAGTGCGGTGAACGCAAGCCGCGGGGACGAGAAGCGCAAGAAATGACCTCCTGGTGTTAGGACGAGACAGTTAGGGCTACCTAATTAGGAAACCCTAACCGCTAACGACGCCCTACGTAGGCAGACCTTCCCCGACGCCGGCGCAAAACTTCGGTGCGTTCGACGATCCGCCCAATCGCGAGCCTCACAGGAGACGCCTCTATAGGATCAGCCCGTGCGCACGGTGTCGAGCAGCGCGCTGGCGATTCTCGCCGCCGTGGCGATCGTCATCGGCGGAGCGTGCCTGTACGCGCGCGCGGAGCTGCTCAACGCGCACGCCTTCGCCGACCGCACCGTCTCGGCGCTCGCCAAGGAGCCCGTGCGCCGCGTCGTCTCGCGCGAGATCGTCGTGCAGGTGATCGACCAGAGTTCGCCCGATCTGATCGCGGCGCGCCCGTTGATCACGTCAGTCGTCGACACGCTCGCCGCCACTTCGCAGTTCCGCCACGCGATCCACCTCGTCGCCGAACAGGCGCACCGGCTGCTGTTCGACCGCGGTGGCAACGTCGTCTTCGACATCGCCGACGCGAGCACCGTCGTGATCTCGGCGCTGCGCACCCTCTCCCCCACAATCGCGGCCAAGATCCCGAAGAACATCGACGGCAAGCTGCTCGACCTGCGCCGCCAGAGCTTCGCCGTGCGCACGCTGCGCATCGCCGGCAAAGTGCGCCTGCTCGCGCTCGTGCTGCCGCTGCTCGGGCTCGCCCTGCTCGCGCTCGCCGTGGCGCTCGCGCCGCGCCGCCGCCAGGCCGTCACGCGCTGCGCCGTGGCACTCGCGATCGCCGGCGCCGCCGTGTTCTTCGACTTGATCCTGCTGCGCCACGCGACGATCTCGAATCTGTTCGGCGCCGAAGAGCTGAGCAACGCCGACGTGCGCGCCGCGGCCGGGGGGCTGTGGGACTCCTACCTCGGCAACCTCTCCGACTGGGCGCTCGGGCTGACCGTCGTCGCGATCATCGTGGCGGGCGCCTCGGCAAGCGTGCTGCGCCCGTACACGGCCGACGCCGGCCTCGCGCGCCTGCGCGCCCGCCTGACGCCGCGCACGCAGCGCGGGGTGATCGTGCGAGGCGCGCTGGCACTGCTCTTCGGCCTGCTGCTCGTCGGCGACCCGTCGCTGTCGATCGACATCATCGGCGTGTTCGGCGGCGTGCTGCTCGTGTACTTCGGCGCCGGCGAGCTGCTCTCAGCGGCCGGCGTCCCGCCCGAGCACGAGCGACCGTCGCTGCGCCGCTACCGCGCGCTGCTCGCCACGAGCGCCGTTAGCCTCGGCGTACTGATCGGCGGCGCCGCAATCGCGCTCGGCGTCAGCGGACACTCAGTCTCGCGCCCGCCGTCGGCAGAGGCGCTGAGCACGTGCAACGGCTACGCCCAACTCTGCTCGCGGCGCCTTGACCAGGTCGTGCTCCCGGGCACGCACAACGCGATGTCGGCCGCCGACTCACCGGGCTGGTTCATCGCCAACCAGCAGCACGCGATCGCGCGCCAGCTCGACGACGGCCTGCGCACGTTCAAGATCTCGACGCACTACGGCGAGGGCAAGCCGGGCAACGTGCGCACCGACATCGCGGCCGAGGGGGCGCGCGCCAACCGCGTCTCGGAGAAGCTCTCCCTGCAAGCGCGCGCCGCGCTGCAGCGCTTCAGCGGCTCCGTCGGCTTCGGCCCGCGCAAGGGCAAGCGCGAAGTCTGGCTGTGCCACACGCTGTGCGAGCTCGGCGCGACTAACGCCGTCAGCTTCTTTCAGACGATCCGCCACTTCCTGCAGCTCAACCCGGGCAACGTGATCGTGATGTTCGACGAGGACTACGTCTCTGAGAAGTCACTCGAAGGGGTGCTCAAGCAGGTCGGCCTGTTCTCGCACCTCGCCGTGCTGCGCAACGGTCAGCAGATGCCGACGCTCGGCCAACTCGTGCACTCGCAGCACAACGTGGTCGTGTTCACGCAGGAGCCCGTCAGCGGGCGCTACCCGTGGGACATGTACGCGTTCGGCGGCTTCATCCAGGACACGCCGCTCGGCGCTGTGAAGCCGAAGCAGTTCACGTGCAAGCTCGCCCGCGGGCTGCCGAGCAGCCCGCTCTTGATGATGAACAACTGGGCCGACGTGTTCCCGCCGCGGCGCAGCCCGAACCTGGCGCTGGTGAAGCGCAACTTCATCGTCAAACGTGCGCGCCAGTGCGAGGCAGAACGCCACAAACTGCCGAACCTGATCCTCACCGACTTCTACGACAGCGGCGACGTCGTCGGCGCCGCACGCGTGCTCAACGGGCTCGGCAGCGAGAAGCCGGTGCCGATCGCGCGGCTGGAAGCGGGCGGGCGCTGAGCGCAAAGAGGGCCCCGGGATCGCTCCCGAGGCCCTCTCCGCAGGACTATCTGCTGCTACTCGCTACGGACCGGTGAAGCTGCCTGCGTAGCAGGCTTTGCCACCGCACTTGTCCGTCGCCTGGATCGCTCCGTTGAAGAAGTCGGACACGAGCTGCTGCTCGGCCGGCGCGGCGCGCGGGGCGCTGTGCGGGTCTTCTCCGGTGCGGTTGGGCAGGTTCTCATACGGCGGCGGTTCGGTGCCGATCGTCGATTCCGGTTTGGCCGGGTTCGGACGAACGGGGCCGATGTCCCAGTAGTACGCGGCCGAGCCGGTGTACGGGTAACCGCTGATCTTCGGCACTTCCCACAGCACGTTCGTGTTCGGCCAGCGGCCTTTGTAGAGCACTGGCTTGTGCGCCGAGGCGCCGATCGTGCGGGCCTCGACATCGGCCTGGTAGTCGGTCACCTGGTGATCGCCGAACGCGATGTCCAACAGCACCTGGTGAGCCGGCGTTCCGGGCAGCGGGTTCGACGTCATCCGCGAGGCGTAGCCGTCGGGCTCGCCGCGGTCCCACAGCATCTGCATCATGTCGAGCACGAGCGGCCGCGACGTTTCGTTCGGGTAGTACGGGTAGAACACCTGAGCGAATTCGTCGAAGTCGACCGAGCGCGGCAAGAGCACCGAGTAGTTCATCGCCGGCACGCCGAGCGATGCGCGGGTGAAGTCCGGCGAGACCGCCGTCAACGCTCCGCCCATGATCCCGCCCTGGCTGTTGCCGTTGTAGAACAGGTGGCTCGTGTTCAGCACCGAGCCCGTTTCCAGCGTGCCGTTCTGGTGGAACGCCGCGTTCGTGGCGAAGCCAGCCGGGTTGTCGAGCAGCCGCCCGAGGTACAGCTCGTCGAGCAGGCCCTGCTGCAGCCGGTCGGGGACCGTCGGGAAGTTCGACGCGTTTTTCAACGCGTTGATCACCGCCGGAACGTCCGATTCGGCCATGCCGATCTCATCAGTCGCGCACTGCACGATGTCGTGTTCCTGAGACAAGCTCCGCTGCGGGCTCGAGGCGACCTCGGAGGCGCTGCCCAGAAGGCCGTGCCCGTAGAGCGACGGACGCGCCGATTCGGCAGGTCCGCTCGTCGCCGACAGCGGGATGATGCAGTCGAAGTTGGCCGTCCATGTGCCGTTCTGCACGGGCACGCCTTCGCCGTTGAGGTTGAGCTTGCCGCCCGCCGCACAGCTCGGCGTCAGGTAGCACGGGACCGTGAACGTCCCTTTGACCCGGCGCGCGATCTGGCCCGGGTTCGGTTCGTTTTCGACTTTGGTCACGGCAAACGCTGGCGCCGTGCCTTGGACGATCCCGTCTTCGAGGTTCGTGTCGCCTAGCTGGGCGAACGCGTCGTTGCGCATCGCGAGCTCGCGGCCGGTGTTGCTGGCGTCGCTTGCGACCGTGAAGTCCCACGCCAGGTATAGGCTGCTGCGTGCGATCCCGGCGCTCTGCAGCGTCGAGAAGATTTCTTCGAAGTGCGGCCTGCGTTCGTTGATCGCTTCCTGTTCTGAGGCGACGTTGTCGCGGTAGTAGCGGAAGCCGGCCGGCGCCTGCAGTTTTTCTTTGGCCGCGTTTTTCAGGTTGCGCAGCGCGACGATGTAGCGATCGCCGGAGGTGAAGTTGACCGCCGGGTGGATCTCGAGGTCGGCTTTGTTCGCTTCTTTGGCCGTCGAGTCGATCTCGACCCAGATCGGCCAGCGCTGCCCGGTGCTCGTGTCGATCACGACTACCGGCGCATTCGGCATCTTGTACTGGTGCAGCTTGTTGATCGGCACCGCGCCCATCGCTTTGACGTCGGCTGTCGTTTCGATCCCGGGAACCTTGGCGAGGATCACCGAGCCCGGGCTGAAGCCGTCGGCGGCGTTGTAAGGCGCAGCTTCGACGTGTTTGCCTTCGACGTTGGTCGGCGTCGATTCGGTTTTGAAGGCAATCCGCCGCCCGGTCGCGCTGCTTGGGTCGGCTGCCGTGTAGTAGTCGTCCGGGAACGGCAGCATGCAGACCGGGCTGCCCGGGTTGGCGATGAACTCACAGCCACCGGCCGTTTCGATCGGCGGTAGCGGTTCTTCGGCTTTTTTTGCCGCGCGTTCGCGCTGCGGCGCCGCCGCAGCGACTCCCGTCAGCAGCATCGCCACGACTGCGAAGACGGTCATCGTGACCGCCGAGATCGTGCGAATCCTCATCCTGAACCCCCCTCTGGGCTCCGTGGGAGGCCGGTCCCCACTCTCGTCCTATGAGCGCGCCCTCGTCCTCGAGCGCCACGCGCCAAAGCCGGCCCTCTCCGGCTGGCCGGACGATAACAAACGAACCTACAGTGTGTAAAGTCAGGCGAAGTCAGGGCTGCTCAGGAGGCGTCGGTCGCGTCAAACTCAGCTCATGACATCGCCCACTGCGCCCTCGCTCCCCTACTTCGCCTACGGACGCAACATGGGCGCGGCGGCGATGGAGCTCGCGTGCCCAGGACACCGCTTCCTCGGCGCGGCCGAGTTGCCCAACCATCGCCTCGCCTTCACGCGCCGCTCGCTGCGCACGGGCACGGGCGTCGCCGATGTCCTTGCGGCGTCGGGCGCAAGCGTGTGGGGAGCGCTGTACGCGCTGGATCAGGCGCACCTCGCGGCGATCGACGAGAAAGAGGGCAACGGCTGGGCCTACGAGCGCCGAGCAGTGCGCGTCGTCGCCGGCGAGGGCGAGCTCGAGGCCTTCGCCTACGCCGTGATCGCGCCCGACGCCGAGCACCTGCAGCCTTCGCGCGAGTATCTGCAGGCGTTGCTCGACGGGGCGCGCGAGCGCGACCTGCCCGGGGACTACGTGGCCGCGCTGGCCGCCGTCGCCGCGACCGGCTGAAGCCGTGTGTATTTGAACCCGGAGGTAACGCCCATCGCGGGGACGACCCTCATCGCGTGCGAGCCTCGAGTATGTAGGCGGCCTCAACGGCTGCTGCCAGTCGCGCCTCGGTCGATGCCGAGAGCGGCTGGCGCTCGGCCGGGCTGGCGGTGATCTTCGTGCTCTCGCTCGTGTTCTGGGACATGGCGCTATCCTCTGATCGTAAGTTCGATGATCATCGTAACATAAGTTTGACGAACGTCGTACAATGAGTTCATGAACCTGTATCACCCGACAACCGAAGATCTCGACCTCCCGACCGTGCTGCACGCGCTGAGCGATCCGCAGCGGCTGCAGATCGTGCGCGAGCTAAGCGCCGACCCGGAGCCACGGTCGTGCGGCGGCTTCGACGTGAACGTCAGCAAGTCCACCTGCACGCACCACTTCCGTGTGCTGCGCGAGGCTGGCCTGATCGAGCAGCGCCAGCTCGGCACCTCGCGGCTGAACTCGCTACGCCGCAACGATCTCGATGCGCGCTTCCCGGGACTGCTCGACGCCGTGCTCACCTCGGCCCCGGCCGAGACGCTCACTGTCTAACGAAGCTGATTGACTCCCCTATGGGCGGCAGTGGAGCCGCCCGCCACCGACTACTGGGGGATGTGAAATGCACGGAACGAGAAACCTGCGTGCGATCGTCGGCGCGATCGTCGCAATTGGACTGCTGGCGGCATTCGGCACGGGCGCGGCCGCGGCGGCCGGGCTGAAAGTCTGCGTGCCTGCCAAAGAAGGCAAGCCGGTCATCACGCCAAAAGCCGGAGTCTGTAAAGCCGGCTACACGATGACCGAACTCGGCGGCACAGGCACGGAAGGAAAAGAAGGCAAAGAAGGACCCCCGGGCGAAGAAGGGCCCCCCGGTAAAGAAGGCAAAGAAGGGCCAGCCGGCAAAGAAGGAAAAGCCGGCAAAGCGGGACCGGAAGGCAAATCGCCGTTCACCGAAGAAGAAACGGCGACGCTGAAAGCGATCCTGCCGCACATCAAATACCTGAGCGCCGGCGCAGGAGGGAGGCCGACGATCCAGTTCTCCGGCGTCAACGTGCAGGTGGTCAACGGCTCGGGCAAACAGGCGACCGCCAACGGGCTGGGCAACCTCGTCGTCGGCTATGACGAATCGCCCGGGTCGCAGACCGGCTCGCACAACATCGTGCTCGGCAGCCAGCAGACCGTCGAAGGCAACGGCGGGCTGGCCGCCGGCGAAAAGAACTCCCTCGGGGGCAACAGCAACGTCGTGTTCGGCTTTGAAAACAATGCGAACGGCTTCCACTTCGCCTCGATTCTCGGAGGCCGCAACAGCACTGCCTCGGCCGAATACTCGACCGTGGGTGGCGGCTACAGCGCAAAGGCCGAAGGCTTTGCCTCGTTCGTCGCGGGCGGCTTTGAAAACTCCTCCCCCGGCAACTATGGGACGGTCCTCGGCGGCGGCAAAAACAAAGCCACCGGGCCCGGCGCATCGGTGTTCGGCGGCGAACTGAACATCGCCGGCGGTGAAGACGCGGGCGTGTTCGGCGGCGATGGCAACGAAGCGAGCGGCAAGGACTCGGCGATCCTCGGCGGCAAACTCAACAAAGTGAGCACCGAATACGGGCACACGCCGTAACGGCCGGTAGGAAGGCGTAAGACGGGTGGCGGTCGCCGATCGCCACCCGTCCTAGTCGAACCGCGCTCCGTCAACACCACCTGCGCCCCAAGCGCTACGGTCCGACTGTGGTCGAACTGCTGGAAGCCGTCGGTGGCGTCGCGATCTACATCGTCCTGATCGCGCTACTGCTCTGGGCGCTGTACTTCGCGTTCGGGCCACAGGTACTCGGCCTGCCGGCGATGCTCGGCGTGTTCGTCGTCGTGGCCGGCGTGAAGATCGCCGGCAACAGCGGCCCGGGCGGCCTCGTCGCCGTCGTGCTCGGCCTAGTCGCGATCGTGTTGATCATCGGCATGGCGATGTCCTTTGGCGGCCGCCCGCCCCAGGCCGAGCAAGAGCGGCCCCCGGACGAGCCGTAGGGAAAGCGGGGCGCAATCGGCCATGGCACGCACGGCGAAGCTGCCCTACGTGGACCCATACAAGCGGCGGGGCCGCCTGTATCTGGCGGTGGCACGGCTCTCGGCCACGAAGTTCGGCGCGTGGTTCTCGACCAACGTCGCCTGGACACTCGACCCGTTCCTGCTGAAGCTCAGCGGCGGGCGCCTGAGCACGACCGGACCGCTCGCGGCAGCGCTGCTCGAGTCGCGCGGCGCGCGCACGGGCAAGGCGCGCAGCAACGCCACGCTGTACTTCCACGACGGCGACCGCGTGACGATCGTCGCGTCCAAGCGCGGCTTGCCGGAGCACCCGGCGTGGTACTACAACCTGCGCAGGCACCCCGAGATCGTGTACGGCGGCCTGCCGTTCCGCGCCGAGCTCGTCGAGGGCGAGGCAGAACGCGCGCGACTGTGGGAGCTGGCCGACCGCGTCTTCCCCGAGTACGCCGACTATCGCGAGCGGGCGGCGGAGGCGGGGCGCGTGATCCCGATCTTTCAGCTCGTTGCGCGCTCGGGATAGCATTCGCCGCATGCCCGCGCAGCTGTACTTCACGGAGTCGGCAGAGGCCAACCGCCTGATCGCCTCAGACCCGATGGCATTGCTGATCGGCTTCGTGCTCGACCAGCAGGTCTCCGTGCAGAAGGCGTTCTCGGGGCCGCTCGCGTTGCGCGAACGCCTGGGTACACTCGACGCGGCGAAGCTGGCCGACGCCGACCTCGAGCCGATCTTCCGCGAGAAACCGGCGATCCACCGCTTCCCCGGCTCGATGGCCGGGCGCGTGCACGACCTCGCCGTGTACATACGCGACGAGTACGACGGCGACGCCGCACGCGTGTGGACCGACGCGGCCGACGCCGATGCCCTGCGCGCGAACATCGCGGCGCTGCCGGGCTTTGGCGAGATGAAGATCAAGGCGCTCGGGGCCGTCCTCGCCAAGCGCTTTCGCGTGAAGGCCGCCAAGGAGCTCGTGCCGTGGCACCCGACGCTCGGCGACGTCAACTCGGCGCAGGCGCTCGTCGACTACCAGGCGGCTAAGCGGGCGCACAAGTTGTCGCTGAAGTCGAGCACACCGCGACCGGCGCCCTCCCAGTCCCACTGATTGCCCTTCCGCAGCACCCTTGGGCCGGGCATCAGCAGATAGCTACCGTCCTCGCGAGCGGCTAGCTCGAAGACGACGAACAGGCGGCGGAGCGTCGAGCGGAACCGCTCCAGATCGCCCTCTCTCCCCTCCTGGACTTCGCCGACGATCTGGTGACGGATCGCGGCCAGCTCCTTCACGAGCGCGGCCTGAGCGTCGAACTCGCCGATGACGGCCTCGATCGCCTCTCGCTGCCGCGTGTGCTGCTCGACCTGGGCTCGGGCCGCTTCGACTTCCCCGTTGAGACGATCCTCCAGCCGAGACCACTGATCGGCAGTGATGCGGCCTGCCAAGTAGTCGCCCTCGATCCGCCTGTGCGCGGCTTCCGCTTTGGCCAGCTCCGTCTCGGCCTCGTCGTGCAGACCGTTCGCCGCGACCTGCTCGACCTGCTTGGTCAGCAGCTCGCAGGTGGCGTCAACGTCAAGAGCGGCAGTCTCGAAGTAGTCGAGCACAGCAGTGTCGATCGCGGCCCTCTTGATCGGCGTCTGCGCGCAGGCGGCGGGACCGTGGTGCAGGCGCTTCACGCATACATAGGTTTCGTATGGCTGGCCGTTCGCGGCCCGCTTGTCGCGCTTCGTGACCGGGCTCATAGCCGACTCGCAGACCGGACACGAGAGCAACCCTTCGGTCAGCAAATGCCGTCCGGCTGTGCGTCGGCCTCGCTTGCGCCCCTGCGTCGCCCGCGCCTCGCGCAGTTCGCTTGCCCGGCCCCACGTTGCGGAGTCGATGATCGGCTCGTGTTCGGCCGGGAAGTGCTCGCCGTTGTGGGCAGCCATGCCGATGTAGAGCGGGTTCCGGAGCATCCCGGCGACCGTGGTGGCATACCAGGCGCCGGTCGGCGTTTTCGTCGGCACGCCCTCGCGCTGGAGAGCTTGCGCGATCGCGTTCTGCGCTCGCCCGGCTACGTACTCGCCGAAGATACGGCGCACGATCGCGGCCTCGGACGGGTCGATCACAAGCCGCGACTGACGCTCCGCTCTCTCGTCAATCCATGCTTCATAGCGATAGCCGAACGGTGCGCGACCGCCGATGTACTGGCGCCGATCTACCACCCGGCGTCTGAGCCCCTTCTTGACCGACTGGCCACGCTTCTCGCTTTCCTGGTTGCCGCTCATTCCGCCGATCGCGCCAAGCAGCACCTTCATATTTGGGTCCGTCGAGTCGGGGAACGTGGCCGCGTCTTGGACGCTGAGTAGCTGAACGTTGTGCTCAATCGCCCATGTGACGATTTGCGTCAGGTGACGCGCTTTCTTGACGTCGCCGCGTGCCAGCCGGTCGGATCGCTGGACGATCAGGGCACAGGAACCGTGCTCCGCGCTTAGACGCTCGCAGTCGGCCATCGCCGAAGCGAGCCCATCACCGCGATTGCCGTGGTAGGCGCTCTTGGCCTCGTCCTGATGCTCAGCGATGACCTCAAAGTCGCGAGCTGCCGCGAGCTTGCGCCCATCGTCTAGTTGGTCAGGGATCGAGCCCTTCTCATCCTCGGTGCTCTTGGCGGCGTAGATGACGGCTCTCATGGCAGCGCAATCACGTTCTCGGGGGGGTCGATGTAGACGACTCCCCCGCGCGTCTTGGCCTTGCGCTCGACAAGCTCGAAGCCGATCGCGCCTGCCAGCAGCGCCGAGATCAGCGCGTTCAATGACACGCCCTCGGCCTCGGCTCGCTCGCGAAGCGCGGCGAGCAGGGTCGCCGGTAGGCGAACGTGGACCGAGGGCTGGGTCATGGTCTAGACGGTATCACGGATAGGACCGCTATGCGCTCACCTCGGCGCGAGATTCTGTTAGTCCAGGCGCCCGCGAAAAAGATGATCGAGACGCTAGGACTCGACCGGCGGGCACCGTGCGTCGCAGGGCGTTGAGGACCGCTCGTTCGTTCGGCGTTCCAGCTCGGTGTTCGTCGTCGCGAAAGGCAGATCGACATATGCCGGCTCCCCGGTCCAAAAGTGCTTGCGCAGGCACTCAGATTCTGTTAGTCCAGGCGCCTGGACTACTCGGCGTCCCCAACGTTGGGGACGGGGGCGCCGAGACTTTTCACTTTCGAGACCCACTACTGCATTAACTGCACCGCCTGCATTACTGCCTATTCCCTGCCTGCCAATCCCTGAGGTTGAGCAGGAGGGACCCCTGCCGCTTAGGAGCGAAGTGTCCCTCCGATTCACTTGCCATACCCGTCGGTATCGCAATCGGGACGATCCCTCTCGGCGCTCGCCTGGAGCCGTCGCGGCACCAAATAGCCGCTACTGCACCGCGCCTCAATCGAGGTACTAACCCTGCTGGCCACTCTCAAAGCGGCGGCCACCACATTAACCCTTTAGTGAACCCGTGCTGCTCTGCCAGTGGCACGAGCGGACGGGTTCGGGCTGGCTACCCCTACTGGTGACGGCCCTGGCGGGGTGTGGGCCTGCGCTCGATTCGCTGAGCGCGCGCGGGGCTCTAGCAACTCAAGCCACGACCACCCCTGAGGCGCATCGCTCGAAGGGGTGGTGGTTGCCATAGTCGCCCAGCGCGGAGCGCCAGGACTTGGAGAGGCTTGCGGCCGGCGGTGCTTCAGCCAGCGAGAGCATCGGACGTGTGAGGTCTTAGGTTGAACACGCTCGTTAAAGGATCGCCCCGACCTCGGACGGTCCGACGAAAAAAGGGGCTTCCCGGGTTGACCAGGAAGCCCCTTTGCGGAAGCGCGTGTTCAAGACGCTCACATGTCACAACCAACGACGCCTCACAAGCTAACACGGGCAGGTGACGGCCAAGTGACAGCCTTGACCGTCACCGACGACGCTGATACTGCCCGTCGATGCCCGTTCTCGAGATCGCCGCCGCAGAGACGACGCTCTATGCCTGCCGGGTTTGCGGCGCTGAAGACGTGCCAATCGAGCGCATGACCAAGAGCACCAAGCGCGGCCGCATTGTGGTCTATCGGGAGTGCCTGTCCTGCTCGAACGCGCGCAAGCGGCGTGCTGAGCAAGAACGCGCCGCCGCGCCGCGCACTGAGGACGGCACGGTCATCGAGCCGGTCTCGATCTCAGACCCGGCGCCCGCGCGCCTGCTCGCCGATCTGCTGCGCGAAGATCGCGGCCGGTGGGCGTTCCCCTTCGAGGTCGCTTGGGCGGAGGGCCTCGCGTTCGTTCTCGGGCGTCTGAGCACCGCCGAGCGGCGATCCTGGGGTGAGGTTTTCGAGGACACGCGCGACGCCTGGCAGGCCGCTTGGAGCGACGCGCCGGGGCCGGGTGCGGGCCTTGACGCCGAGCTAGTCGACGTGTTTAGCCAGCCTGGCATCTGAGCGCGCGTGCCTTGCTGCTCTCCCGGCGTGCATTAGTGCGTCTCGCGGCATACGCTTCAGAGGGTGACGATCACGTTCGCAGCTAGCCACCTGGCATCCACTCACGGCGCGCCTGTCGCGGCTTCGACTGCCACATGGCTGGCCGCAATCGCGGCGGTGCTTGCCGCAGTCACTACTACGGTCCTAGCCATCGTCGCCGTGCTCCAGATGCGCTCGTCCGATCGGCAGGTCAACGTAATGCGCGAGCACGTGAAGGCCACGGACAGGCTCGCGCAGGCATCCGAGAAACAGGCGCACGAACAGATGTTGCGGAACATTGGCGCTGGCGGCAGCATCTTCGGCTCGCCTGAGACGCGAATGGCGGACGCGCTCAAAGGGATTGCCCTCACCCTTGCCCGCGCGTTCCCGCCTGAGACCAACGAGCCCCCTGACGACCAGGCTAAGGCCGACGACGACACGTGAGCGGGGTGCCCGCGCGGCTCCGCGAGGAGCACGCTCGCCCACAAAGCGCACTCGACGCGTGCCTGTTAGCTTCCACGCCTAGTGCGAGTGAACTGGACGATTCTGCCCACCGTGACAGGTGTATTTGCGGCTGTCATTGTCGCCGCTGGTTGCGGCGGCGGCTCGTCAACGACAACTGTGACGACCTCGGCGACGACCTCAGCGCACGCCGCAGCGTCGCCTCCGACCAAGGCACAGTTCGTCGCGCGGGCGGACGCAATCTGCGCCCGGTCCAACGCAAAGATCAAGCCTGTGCAGCAGCAAGTCGAAGTGCTCTCGCACGGCAGCGAATCTAAGATCGAGGCTGAAGCGCCGAGCGCCCTGCGCCACGCCGGAGCGCTCACTCGCGAAGGGATCGCTCGGCTTGAGGCGCTGCCCGTCCCGACTGGCGACGCTCCCACGGTCCACAAGATTCTGAACGCCTTGAACGACGAGGCCGCAGACATCGACAACATCGCGAGCGCCATCGGTAGCGGTGACTCAACCGCGGTCGAAGCCGCCAAGCAAGCCGGCGAACGAAGTAAGGCGACCTACCGAGGACTTGCGCAGGGGTACGGTCTGAAGGTCTGTGGAGCGAGCGAATAGCGCACACCGTCTGTCCGAGGAGTAAGCCTCGCATCCCCCTGGCGACCCCGGCGGCAGACGTGAGCGAGTGTCATCCTTCTCGCCATGAGTTCGGGCGACATCGGCAATGAACCCACGCCGGCAGAGCGGCTCCGGGCGCTGGAGCTGAGTGGCGATCCAGACGCGACGCACGTAGCGCGCAAATACAAGTCGGGTCCGCTAGACGGGATCAAATCGGCGATGCGTCAAGTGGCGCGGCCGCAGATCACGGCGTTATTCAGGCCTACATACGACCAAGCGACCGAGGCCGACGCCGACGAGGCCGAGGAGCAGGTTGCGTCGATGCGATCTCAGAGGGAGAGGGAGCGGAGAGCTCGTGAACAGACTATGCACGCATTCGCAGAAGCGGCCGACCGGCGCGAGAGGTCAATGCTCCGGCTGACGACGGCCAGCGTGGTCATCGCCTTGGTCAGCCTCGTTATCTCGGGTGCCGCGCTCATCGTCGCCCTATCCGCGTAACGGCTTACGTCACGACCGCCGTGCCCACGCCTGCCCTACCCGGCCACAACTCCCACACGTCGCACTTCTGGCCAGATGGCCGTCGTCGGCAGGTGCAGGCGCCTTGCACTTCTCGCCCCCTGTCCAGGCGCCTGGACTCGCCCCTCTGGCCGCCAACCCCGGACACCCGACGCCGACCGGCAGGCCGTCATCCGCACCGGTGGACTCGCGCTCGTCGATGCCCCGCTCGAAGTAGCGCACCGCCCAATCGCCGTCATCGAAGCGCCGACGGTGCTCGGCGAACACGGCGCGCAGCTCGTCAAGCTCGTCGTCGTCGCGCGGGCCGATCGTCAGGGCCATGTAGCGGTCCAGTGAGAGCGCGTGGCGCGAGCGGCGCTGCCTGCGCGGCCGAACGGGCACTAGGACCGCCCACCGCCGACGCGCGGCACCCTCGACTCGCCGACGTACTCGCCCGCGTCGAGGCTGAGCTCGCGGAACAGGCGGGCGACGGCCTGCCGATTATCTCGCTCCAGAGCGCACGCCGGATGCGCGCGCGGCTCGCCAAACCGGTTCTCATAGACCATGCCCTCGGCCTCGACGATCTTGCGAGCGGTGTCGGCGGCGTCAAGGGCCTCCAGCGCCAGTCGCAGCACTTCGCGTGCGTGCGGCTCGCCCGCCAGGTCGTAGTCGTCCACGACCGATCGGTAGATGCGCTTGGAGCGCGTGGTCAGGTGCTTGGGCGCGGTGACGGCCATCGCCGTGATCGTCGGCGACGGCTCGGATGGTCACGCGCTCCGTCGACTCGACCAGAGTTCGACTCGATTGGGGAAGCCGCGTTGTGCGGGCGCGAGGAACGGGTGTACAGCGCTCGGGCCTGCTGACAGGTGGTGGGGGGCTCGCCGAGCGTCCTCTCAGAGACGCCGGGCGAGCCCTCTCTCGCGGGCAAGGTCAGCGACACCCTACGTCCGCGTCCACGGCCGCCAGGAGGAGCTGCGCGAGCCGCAGCGCCTGATCGTGGCGCATCGACCATCCACTGGCGACGACGGTGGGGTTCGGGTGATCGGTGATTGTGATCGCGAACTGCTGCCGCACGACTGACAACTGACGAGCGTCGATCCCGACCGTGCCGATGAGCTTGGCGTCCACGTGTCAGCGTGCGGCTGCGAGGTTGCGGCCCATCGGCGGGCGGTGCTGCTGCGAGGGCTCGGCAGGTGGCTTGGCTGCGCCGAGAGCGGTCAGAGCGGCCAGCACGTCGCCGGTCTGCACATAGCCGCTCTCGCGAGCGCCCGCTGCGAACTCGACGTTCAATAGCTGCCCGGGTGTGAAGCCGACCGCGCGGGCGCTAGGCGTCTCGCCGACCACCATCGCGCGGATCGCCAGAGCGCGGCTGCGGCGCTCGTGCAGGGCAGTGAGGGCGGCGAGTGCGTTCTCCCACTCGGCGTTGAGCTCCTGCACGCTCGCCTCGACGCTGGCCGCCCAGGTCGCCGTGTGCTCGTCAAGCCCGCTCTGGAGGTCGTTGAAAGCGCGGTCCTCTGCAAGCTCGGCCACCTTAGCCTCGTGGCGTGCCTGGTCGAGCTTCTTCTCGTGCGCGGCGATGTTCGTGCGCTTGGGCTCGGCCTTGCCCTCGGCGCGCGCCTTCTCGGCGGCCTCGGCGTCCTTCCACTGAGCTTGCTCGGCGGTCTGCTCCAGCTCGACAACCTCCCGGCGTGCGCTCTCCAGCGTCGCGCGTGCGCCATCCCACGCTGCGGCGGCGTCGCGGATCGCCGGATGATCGATTTCCGCGTAGTTCGGCGGTAGCTGCGGGTTGCGACGCTGCGGTGTGCGTTCAAGGACGATGCGCTTCACGGTCAGACCTCCTGGTCAGATGTTGAGGGAGAGAGCACCGTCGTCGGCACTCTGGGTGCGCTCGAATCGCGATGCAGAGAACGCGCGCAGCATGAGCTCGGCCGAGCTCTCGACGTGCATGTGCGGAACGGGCGGCGGTTTACGGCCACGAACGCCGCCGTCAAAGCCAGCGAAGCGGCCATCCTCCTCGCGCGGCTGCTCGCGCGCCTGGCGGGCGTCGTGAATAACTGTGTCGAGCCGATGTTCGGCGAACCCGATCGTCGCGTCGTCGCCTGCACGACGAGCAGCTTCGAGGTCATTCAGAGCACCGCTAAGCCGCTCTCGCAGGGCGGGATTGCCTGCCGACGCCGACGTCTTCGCGGTGCCGTCCCTGTTAAGGCCGACGGCCTCGAAAAGCGCCTCGTTGATCGGGTTGGCCACGATTGGCGTCTGCGGGGTCATAGGGGCAGGTATGACGTAGACCAGCTCGGAGCCGTTCCTGATTTCAGTGCGACTTTCCATTTCTGCCCCGGCGGCACCAGGAAAGAGACGGCCGTCAGCCCGACGGCGATTTCGCCTATCTTGACGCCGCCCACAGAGAGGTCCGCCCAGGGATTTGATCCCGATGTGATGGTCAAGCTGACCATCGTCAGCCGCGTGGCGCTCGGTTCCTGCCCGGCTTCTGCTTCAGCAAGCGTCCACGATTTGAGGACTCCGTAGGTCTGTACCCGCTTCGGCTCACCTGCAACGATGAACCAGTTCGTGCCGTCGCTGACCAGTTCGACGTGCTGTCCGACCGAGAGCGTGATTTCGGTGACTCCGGTCACGAAATCGCCGTAGATTAGCCCGGTATTGACTTTGATTTTGCACTCTTTGGTTGCTGTCTCGTTCAAGACAGCAACGCGGGCTTCGGCAGCCGGCACGGGCAGCGTCGCCGTGTAGGGACCACCGGCGCCCCTGAAGATGATGCGGTCCTGCGCAACTGCCACGGCCGAGACTTCGAGCGGGCGGCTGACTAGGCGGAGCTCGGCCTTCGCGTCGACCGCTTCTGAGATCGCGTTCACCTGGAAGGAGAATGCGGCGGTTTCGCTGTCTTCGTATCGCGGGATGCCGAGGCGGGCTGTGGGGGATTTGGGCATGACGTAAGTGTCCCTCGCGTGGCGGCGTTTGAGACGGCCAAGCCGTTTGACGTTTACGCGCTTCTGACTTCGCTGGAGAGAGTGCGCTGCGAGTCGGGCACGTCCGCCAAGTACGGGTTCTTCAGCAGGTACGGCCGCACGCGACGTTCGATGCGATCGTCGGTCCATCCGCGCTCGTGTAGCTCCTGCATCAACGCCGGGACCTGGCCAGGGTGCAAATACGGCGCATGTTCGGCGAACCACTTGTCGGTGAAGCGTCCGGGGACGAGCAACGTCGGCGGCGGACCTGCCAGCCATTTGCGTTGCGTCTCGGCCTGACGTTCAGCGAGTAGCTGCGCCTGCTCGGCTCGCTTTTCAGCGCTCGCCTTCCTGATAATCGCCGTCAACACGCCGAACACGACCAGCACGGGCACTGCGATGTACCAGTAGGCGATGATCAGCGCGATCACGAAGATGATCCCGAGTACCGCGACCAGCGCCGCTCCCCCGCCATCGCTCGACGACGAGCGGCTGCGACTTCGCCGCCGCCGGCTGCCACCGCCGTAGACGCTCACCGGACCCGCTTTGACTCCTACGCGTCCGCGTGAGGACACTTTCACTGGCCCCATGCGCAACCACACGCTCATGTTTCCGCCTTCCGTCCGTGTTTTCGGCTAGGCGGAATCGTACTGTCTTGAGCCTAGTTCCGCCAGGGCGTCGCTCGCACTTGCAAACCGCTCTCGGCGCAGCCAAGCCACCTGCCGAGCCCTCGCAGCAGCACCGCCCGCCGATGGGCCGCAACCTCGCAGCCGCACGCTGACACGTGGACGCCAAGCTCATCGGCACGGTCGGGATCGACGCTCGTCAGTTGTCAGTCGTGCGGCAGCAGTTCGCGATCACAATCACCGATCACCCGAACCCCACCGTCGTCGCCAGTGGATGGTCGATGCGCCACGATCAGGCGCTGCGGCTCGCGCAGCTCCTCCTGGCGGCCGTGGACGCGGACGTAGGGTGTCGCTGACCTTGCCCGCGAGAGAGGGCTCGCCCGGCGTCTCTGAGAGGACGCTCGGCGAGCCCCCCACCACCTGTCAGCAGGCCCGAGCGCTGTACACCCGTTCCTCGCGCCCGCACAACGCGGCTTCCCCAATCGAGTCGAACTCTGGTCGAGTCGACGGAGCGCGTGACCATCCGAGCCGTCGCCGACGATCACGGCGATGGCCGTCACCGCGCCCAAGCACCTGACCACGCGCTCCAAGCGCATCTACCGATCGGTCGTGGACGACTACGACCTGGCGGGCGAGCCGCACGCACGCGAAGTGCTGCGACTGGCGCTGGAGGCCCTTGACGCCGCCGACACCGCTCGCAAGATCGTCGAGGCCGAGGGCATGGTCTATGAGAACCGGTTTGGCGAGCCGCGCCCGCATCCGGCGTGCGCTCTGGAGCGAGATAATCGGCAGGCCGTCGCCCGCCTGTTCCGCGAGCTCAGCCTCGACGCGGGCGAGTACGTCGGCGAGTCGAGGGTGCCGCGCGTCGGCGGTGGGCGGTCCTAGTGCCCGTTCGGCCGCGCAGGCAGCGCCGCTCGCGCCACGCGCTCTCACTGGACCGCTACATGGCCCTGACGATCGGCCCGCGCGACGACGACGAGCTTGACGAGCTGCGCGCCGTGTTCGCCGAGCACCGTCGGCGCTTCGATGACGGCGATTGGGCGGTGCGCTACTTCGAGCGGGGCATCGACGAGCGCGAGTCCACCGGTGCGGATGACGGCCTGCCGGTCGGCGTCGGGTGTCCGGGGTTGGCGGCCAGAGGGGCGAGTCCAGGCGCCTGGACAGGGGGCGAGAAGTGCAAGGCGCCTGCACCTGCCGACGACGGCCATCTGGCCAGAAGTGCGACGTGTGGGAGTTGTGGCCGGGTAGGGGCGCCACATAATCACGCACAGTTCCGTATTGGCCGGATTGTCGCCGGGCGCCCGGTGGATTGTCCGTTGGCCCGGATCAGGCAGACTCACTGCAGGCCGAGCGCAACTCGAATCGCTGCATCGACCTCTGCCATCTTGGCGTCAGACAAGGTGCACCGGTAACCCTTGAGATCGTCCTTGAGCAGCTCGTAAAGGCTCCGGCAGCGGACCTCGCCGGCCTCCGGCAGAGGCTCATTTGCCGGGAGGTAGACATTGACGGGGAACCGCTTCGCTGGCACTTTCGTGGTGATGGCCGCGACTACCACCGAAGCGGAGTACTTGTTTCCGTGTTCGGCTGAGACCACTAGAACCGGTCTGACCTTGGTCGCGGCCGGCGCCCAGTAAATCTCGCCACGGCGCGGGAACTTCTTGGGGAACGCGGACACCGCGTCGACCGCCAGGTCGACCGCTTAGTCGTCACCCAGCGCGCGGTGCGTGGCGTCCATCAGGTCGACGTGAATCGCTCGTGCCTCGTCGTCAAGGTCCTTAGTCCACTCGCTCATCTGCGCCGCAGGGCGAGCATCCACGATCGCCTCGCTGAACCACAGCGTGCGACGCTCATCCAAGACCCGCCCGACGGCCGCCGACACGTTCTCGAACGACGAGAACAGGATCGTCGTGCCGTGGTCCTCGTCGCCCTTTTCGCAGACGAAGGCACTGAGCTGCGACGTAATCGGGCTGTCTGGTCCTTCGACTTCTGCGACCCCACTCGATTGCATGCTCTCTCCTTAACGCGTGAGTAGTTTCATCGTCGGGCCAGCACAGAACTCGAAAGCCTCTTCGACCAGGGTAGACAAGTTGTCGAGCCCGATCGCCTGCTGGACGGCGACGCGCATGACCTGGTGCTGGATGTAGATGTACCGGTTGTCTTGGACGAACGGTTCGATGGTGAGGCCGTCCTCGCCCGATTCGTCTTTCTCGATGTTGCGGAACTTCACGCCGCCTCCGAAGTAACGCGGCCCGAGGATCGAAGGGTTGCTGCCGTCGGCCATAAGCCGCTCGGCGACGAACGCCTTCGCGTCGGGGTCATCCCCTGGCACCGCCACGAGCGCGTCGATCTGGATCGCGGCTTGTAGGAACGTCTCCGTCTCTAGTCGAGCGCTCGCGATCCTCAAGATACGCATGACCTTCCGCTGGGCCGTCTCGGCGCCGAGCGGTTCTTGGCCGCCTAGCTTGGCCTGGATGGTGTATTGAGCTGGCCGCAATTCAACGGCGTCTTCGGGGCCGTTGTGGAAGATCGCGCCGCGATCATCCGGCGTAAACCCGAACGTCTGGTACGGGTACTTGTCGATGACCTCGGAGAAGATCGCCTGAAGATCGCCTCGCGCGAGAGGGTCCGGTGGCATCTTCGTGAGCTGCGGTCCGAGCTGGACCGACAGTGATTTGTAGAGCGGCTCCATGGCTGAGGATCATCCGTGATCGGGGTCGCGACTGACGGGCGTACCCTAACGACCGTCGATCACTCTGTCCATCCTAGGGCGGCTCCGGCCGGGGCCCCTAGGGCACTATCGGTTGATTTGCACGCCTCTGACGGCGCTGCTGAAGCTCGCCGATCGTCGTGTAGGGACCATCGGTCTCTCCGCCCAGGACGCGCCTCCAGCGCGCGGCCTCGCGACGGCAGGAGGGCGAGCAACAGCGGGCGTCGCGACGCTGGTAGCTGAGCGACTTGCCGCACACGGTGCAGCGCCGACCGTTCATCGCGCCGGGCGCCACCTGAGCCGCCAAACGCGGTCCTCAGAACACGCGCACGATTGACAGAGGACGATCGTCGTCCGGCGCCCGTCGTCAATCGTCTCGACGTGGACTCGCAGCAGCGTCGTTCCGTGCCTTCCGCAGCACACACACCGCCCGTGCTTGTGGCCCGTGGCGCGTACCGGCTCCGCGTCCGGTAGATCGACCCGCTCGCGAGCGAAGCGCTGGGCCTGCTTGACGGCCGGGCCGCTCAGTCGCGACATCGAGCCACAGGGATCGGCTCGAAAAGCGTCAGCGAGTATTCATGCGCCGCCAAGCGGGAGCACAAGGCCGAGTGGAAGAAGGCGCCTGCCGCAACCGCCCGCGGCTAGCGCGTACCAACTCGCGGAGCCGCCGTATTGAGCTTCGCCCGCCGGCGCTAGGCGACTGCGACCGGCGCGCGAGGCACCGATGCGGGGACAGGCTCGGCAGGGCGCTCCGGCTGACGCTCAGCCGGTCGCTCCGGCGGTGCCTGCGCGAGCGTGGCGCCTTTCAGCCCGCGGCGGCGCGGGCGCCAAACGCGAACGTACTGCGCGGCGACGTAGGAGCCGAGCACGAGCAGCAGGGCGAGGCCCTGGCCGATGAAGGTCTCCCAGTTGTTGAACAGCGAGAACCACGTGCCCATCCAGGCAGGGATGTGCAGCCATGTGATTTCGCTCGTGCCGATCCAGCCGGCGAGCTGCATCTCGTTGACCTGCTCGCCGACCGAGACGACGAGCACGAACAGCAGCATCACGCCGGTGATGATCAACAGGCGCTTGTAGGGCAGGCGTTGGTGCAGGGCGAACGTGAGCACGCCCGCTGCGGCCGTGAACAGCAGCCCAATCGCGACGCCCTCGAGCACGACGCTCGAGCCGTACAGCTCGCGCAGGTTCTGCAGGAAGATCACGATCTCAAAGCCCTCGCGATAGACCGACGTGAAGCCGAGCAGTGCGAGGCCGAGCAGCATTCGTCGCTTGTTCGTCTCCGGGTCGGACGAGAGCAGCGAGCGCCGGCGCTTGTGGTGGTTGGAGATCCAGCCGGTCCAATAGACCTTGTGGAAGAACCAGTTCATCACGATCAAGAGAACGATCAATGCCGGCAGCCCTGTCGCCGCCTGCACGTCGAACTCGCCGCCGTGGAACTGCCCGATCAGCCAGATGACGGCAAACCAGGTCGCGATCGACGCGGCGATCGCACCGGCGCCTCCGGCCACCACAGGGCGCCGGTAGAGCTTGTTCGCGCCGAGGAAGCTTGCCGTCACCGCGGCGAGCACGAGGATCGTCTCGAGGCCCTCGCGGAACACGAGGATCGCGCTGTTGACGACGACCGTCGTGTGACTCAGGCTGCGGCCCGCCGGAAGCGCCGTCGGGTTGGCCGTGCCGCCGCTCGCGTGCCAGCCGAGCACGACCGCCGTCACCGAGACGGCGAGCACGACGACCGTCCAGATGTAGAAGCTCGCGCGCTCGTGCACGCGTTTGGCGGGCGATCTGGAGATCGTTGCGGCTTGGGTCTGCGCCACCGGAAACCTCAGGCGATGATCGTCATCTGTCGCGCACCAGCCATCAGCCGGGACGCTAGCAGATTAGGGAGCCCTACTTAGGTACCCCTAAGCGCACTGTCGAACCGCGCTTTCAGTGCGTCTCGCCGGGCGCATCGCAGCCGTAGAGGTGCTCGCGTAGCTGGTCGCAGCTCTCCGCCGACCAGCGGCCGCTGGTCTCCAGTGCCTCGATCTGAGTCTCCGCCAGGCGCACCAGACGCTCACTCTCGGGCTCGCCGAACAGCAGCGCGTCGGCTGCTTCGAGCAGCTGTTCGCGCTCGCCGGGATGCAACTTGGCGGCGCCGTGGTGGTCGAGCAGCTCGATCAGCGCGGTGTAGTGCGTGCTGCGGGCCACCATCGGCTCGGTGCTCATCATCATGACGCTCACGTTAGCGGCCCCCACGTCCCGGCCCAGCGATTCGGGCCGGCTGCGGCTGAGTGCGCTCAGCAGGGCAGGAACTTCTTGCCGTTCAGGCTCTTGGCAAAGCGCACGCCCATAATGCCGGCCGCTTCGTCCGCCGGGCAGAACTTGGCGTTCTTCTTCGCGTACTCCGCGTTGAGCACCGGCTTGCCCGCCGCTAGATAAGGCGCGAAGTTCGCGCACTCCCGGTACTGGTTGCACTGCTCGCTGAGAGCACCGTCGAAGTACGGCTGCTGTTCTGCGGACTGCTCGCCGTCGTTCTTCTGCAGCACGGCCATGCCGAGCGAATGCACCGCCCCGGCGATCCACAGATCGTATTCGAGCTGCTGCGCCGCTGTGATCGGAAAGCCCGAGTTGTTCGAGAACGCTTCCATGTTGTCCGGCTCGACCGCGTCAAAGCCCTTTTCACGGCACATCTGAAAGCGCGCAGTCATGATCGGCTCGAGCACGTCCAGCCGGCGGATGTCCAGCCAGCGCTCCCCTGGCCAGCCGTTCGAGTGCCCGAGCGTCGAGCGCGGGAACTGGTCGTAGTCGGGCCTGAAGTTCTCAGCCGTGCCGACGTCGATGTAACAGATCATGTGCTTGCCCTGCGCGTGCAGCGCCGCCACCTCGGCGGCGTCGTTTTCGAAGCCATCGATGTCGTACGCGGCGACCTGCTTGCTGTTGTCGATCTTGCCCTGCAGCTGCCAGAACCACGTCAAGTGCTGCGGCGGCGTCCACCAGCTCGCCGCGGCCGCCGGCTGCGGCGCCGAACCGGCTGGCGCGAGAGCCGCCGAGGAAAGCGCCGGGAGAGCCAGGAGCAGCCCCGTAATCAGTGCGAGGAAGAGCGCGCGTGGCGCGTTAGGCCGCATTGCCGATCCGCCTCGAGGGCAGCGAGCGCCGTGCCAGGATCGCACCCCAGTCGCCGTCCTCGATCACTCCCGGGTGCGTCGTGCGCATGAACTCGCGCAACAGTCCCGACAGACCGTCGGGGTCCTCCAGGTGCGGGAAGTGCGCTGCTGTGGGAAGCGTGCGGAAGTGGCTGTGCGGAATCGCCTCGTGCGCGCTTTGACCGTGCGCGAGCGGGATCGTGTTGTCGCGCTCGCCCCACACGATCATCGTCGGCAACGCCTCGAGCAGGTACAGGCGGTCGGTCGCGCTGACGCGCTGGCCGTGGATGTCGATCACCGAGCGCAGCGTGTGCAGGAAGGCGCCGCGCGCATCGGCGTTCTGCAGCGGCCTGAGCGCGCGGGCCGCCGCCTGCAGATACACGCCTGCCCCCACCCCACGCTCGCGCATCTGCGCGCCCGCGCCATACAGCCCGGCAATCAGGCGCGGGCGGATCGTCAGCGCCAGCAGGCCCGAGATGCCGGGCAGTGCCGCCGTGCGCAGCGTCGGCTTGACCTCGCGGCCGAGGCCGCCGCTGGAGACCAGCACGAGGCGCTCCACGCGCTGGGGGAACTGGTAGAAGAACTGCATCGCCACGCCGCCGCCGAGCGAGTGCCCGACGATCGTGGCGCGGTCGATCCCGATCGCCGCGAGCAGGTCACGGATGCTCGCCGCGTGCGCGCCGAGCGAGTAATCCCCGCGCGGCGCCGCCGAGTCGCCGTGGCCGATCAGATCTGGTGCGATCACCGTGTACTCGCTCGCCAGGTTGAGCGCCACCGAGCGCCAGTGGCTCGAGGAGTTGAGCATGCCGTGGATCAGCACGATCGGCGGCCCGCTGCCTGCCACGCGATAGATCACGCGCCGCCCGTGCAACTCGATCTGCCACTCGTCGAACTGCGCCGGAAGCGTCGCCACGGGCGCCGGCGCGGCGCCGGCGCGTGAGGCGGCTCGCGCCTGCTCCTCGCGATCGCCCTTGCCCTTTCTTGGTCTCAGCGCGACACCTCGCGGCTCACCCTACCAAGGCCCTCCGAGGCCTCGGGTGAGCAGCTCAGCGAGCGAGCCGTCGGCGCTTGAAGCCCTCCACCGCCATACCGACGAAGCCCGTGCTCGTGGCCACGAACGAGCCGGCCACGCCGGCGCGGTAGGCCGGGTGGTCTTTCGCATCGGGCGCCGCCACGAGCACGCCGAAGGCCATCGCGTTCGTCCATGCGCCGACCCCGAGTGGCCATTTCACGCGCGCCGGCAGGTCCGGCAGCGCCGTGCCCGCGAGCACCGTCAGACCGCCGAGCGCGATCAGGTCGAGGTGCCATTGGCGCATCCGCGCCGTCGAGCGGATGCCGAGCGCCCGCGCACGCGCCGGATCGGCGATCGCGAGCGCGTAGGGCCAGCCCGTCAGCGCGCCGAGCGCCAGCTCGGTCAAGCCCGAGAGCACGAGCCCGTCGATCGCGGCCGGGCGCGCCGAGGACTTCGATCGGCTGCGCAGCGTGCGCCTCACGCCGTCAGCCAGCGCTTCGGGTTCTCGACGAACACCGTCTGAAAGGAATCGTCGTCCATCGCGCCGGTCTCGCGCAGCGCCGGGACGACCTCGTCGAACACCAGCGTCATCGACCAGTTGCGGATCGCCCCCTGGCCTTCGAACACCTCCGCCGCCTCCGGCGGGAACCAGTCGATCGTCGCGCAGAAGTCCTGGGAGATCATCAGCCGCTCGGCGTGCCCGCGGCGCAGCAGCTCCGCCGCCGTGGCGTTGCGCTTGTCGATCGGCAGGTACATCTCAAGGCCATAGCGGTCGAGGCCGACGTAGACGCCCTGCTCGATCAGCCCCTCGATGTAGGCGACGTCCTCGGTGTCGCCGCAGTGAGCGATCTGCACCTTGGCCATCTCGACGCCCTCCTCGCGGAAGATCTCGACCTGGCGCGGCCCTGTGCCGACGGCGGGCATCGAGTGCGCCATGATCGGTGCCCCCGTCTGCAGGCTCGCGCGCGCGCACGCGCGGTGAACCTTCTCGACGTGCTCGGTCACGCCCGCCGCGTCGGCCGCGCACTTGAGAAAGGCCGCGCGGATCTCCGTGCCCTGGCAGCCGATTTCGATGTCCTCGACGAAGTGATCGGCCATCACGTCGATGTCGCGGTTCTCGAAATAGTGCGGCAGGTAGTCGTAGCTGTAGATCCCCGTGCACGCGACGATCTGAACGCCCGTCTCATCGGCAACGCGCTTCATGAAGTTGACGTCGCGCCCGCCGAACATTGCCGTCGGGTCGACGATCGTGCGCACGCCCCTGTCCTTCGCAGCGTTGACTGCGAGCAGCGCCGCGTCGAGCTCGAGCTGCTCGTCATAGCGCCCCGGCCACTGCTCCGCGACCGCCTCGTCGCGAAAGCGCACGTGCTCGTGCACGAGCGTCAGGCCGAGCTGATCTGCCTCGACCGGGCCCTGGACAGTGTGGACCTGTGCCATCTCTCTACTCCTCCCGTTGACTTCAGTTAGCGGAGCGGCTTGCCCCAGTCGGTCTCGTCGCGCAACTGCGCCTTGAGCACCTTGCCACCCGGGTTGCGCGGCAGCGGCTCTGAGAGCACGGCGATGTACTGGGGCACCTTGAAGTCGGCCAGCCGCTCGCGGCAGTACGCGATCACGGCGGCCACGTCGAGTGTCGTACCGGCGGCCGGCACAATCGCCGCGCCGACCTTCTCGCCCATCATCTCGTCCGGCACCCCGACCGCAGCCGCCTCGCCGACGCCGGGCGCGCCGGCGAGCGCGTTCTCGACCTCGATCGAGTAGACGTTCTCGCCGCCGCGATTGATCATGTCCTTCTTGCGGTCGACGATGTACAGCAGCCCGTCCGCGTCGATCCGCGCCAGATCGCCCGTGTGCAGCCAGCCCTCGACGAACGTCTCCGCCGTCGCCTCTGGCTTGTTCCAGTAGCCCTGCACGACGTTCGGGCCGCGCACGAGCAGCTCGCCCACGCCCGTCTCGGCATCGGGCTGGTCGATCGCGAGGTCGTCTACCGGCATCGCGAAGCCAACCGAGTCGGCGTGCTCGGCGGCCTCCTCGTGCGGCAGGAACGACGTCAGGGAGGAGGTCTCGGTCAGGCCGAAGCCGTTACCGACGCGCGCGTTCGGGAAGGCCTCCTGGATCGCGTGCACGAGGCTTTCGGCGATCGGCGCCCCGCCGTAGGAGACCCAGCTCACTTTGCTCACGTCAAGCTCTGCGAAGCGCGGGTGGCGCATCACGGCGTGGTAGATCGCCGGGACCGAGACGAGCTGGTTGACGCCGTGCTTGCCGACCGCCTCGAAGAAGCCGTCGAAGTCGAGCGGGCCAGAGAGGATCTCCACGCGCGCGCCCCACTCCAGGGCCGGCAGCAGCTGGCTGTTGCAACCGGTCACGTGGAACAGCGGCACCGAGACCAGCGTCGACATCCCCTCCAGCTCCGAGCGCTCGATGTTAAGCACGCGGAAGCAGTTCTCGTTGTTCGTCGCGAAGTTGCGATGCGAGGTCATCGCCCCCTTGGGGAACCCCGTCGTGCCGCTCGTGTAGAAGATCGCCGCGAGATCGTCCGCTTGCAGGTCCTCGACGAACGTCGGCTCGCCGTCGGGGAGCGGCTCGCCTGAGACGAAGCTGAACTTCGCGCCGGAGTCCTCGAGCAAGTAGGCGACCTCGTCCTCGGTGAAGCGCGTGTTGACCGGCACGACGACCGCGCCGAGCAGCTGCGCGCCGAAGAACGCCAGCACCCAATCCGCGCCGTTGCCCAGGCGGATCGCGACGCGATCGCCACGCCCGACGCCCGCCTCGCGCAAGCCTCCGGCGACGCGCGCGGCGGAGTCCCACAGCTCGCCGTAGCTGAGCGAGCGCCCGCCGAGCTCGACGATCGCCGTTGCCGAGCCGTCGCGCTCGGTGCTCTCGCGCAGCAGGTGCACGAGCGACTGCGGTCGTTCGGAGTAGCGCGCGCGGCCGTCCTCGCCGCGCTCGACGCCGCTCGAGTCGAACGGGTTTCGCCCGCGCGGGACCGGCTCGACGCTGCCGACGGTGCTCCGCTCTCCTGGCGTGCTCATCTCCGCTCCAGCTTACGCGCGCACGGGGTTCACGAGCGCGCCGAGTCCCTCGACCTCGACCTCGACGCTGTCGCCGCCGCGCAGGAAGCGTCCCTTCGAAGCGCCGACGCCCGCCGGCGTACCCGTGGCGATGATGTCGCCCGGCAGCAGCGTCATCGTGCGCGAAAGCCACGCGACCACCTCGGCCACGGCGAAGATCTGGTTCGCCGTCGTCCCCTCCTGCAGGGTCTCGCCGTTGACGCGCGTGCGCAGCGTCAGCGACTGCAGGTCGTCGATCTCCTCGAGCGTGACCAGCGCCGGTCCGCACGGCGCGAACGTGTCGATCGCCTTGCCGCTCGTCCACAGCGGGTTCTGGAACTGCAGATCGCGCGCCGTGACGTCGTTGAACGGCATCGCGCCGGCGACGTAGTCGAGCGCCTGCTCGGCGGGGACGCGCAGCGCCGCGCGTCCGATCACGACCGCCAGCTCGGCCTCGTAGTCGACGTGATCGGCGTGCGCCGGCGGCAGCACAATCGGCTTGCCGCTGCCGATCAGCGAATTCGCGAACTTGGCGAACCACATCGGCGCCGCCGGGATCTCCTGCCCCGCCTCGGCCGCGTGATCGCGGTAGTTGAGGCCGAGGCAGATGATCTTCTCTGGATCGGGCACCGGCGCCAACAGGCGCACGTCCGCCAGCGCGACGCGGTCCTCCGCGTCGCCCGCGCGCGCCTGAAGCTCAGCCAGGCCGTCGGCGTCGAGCGCGTGCAGCAGCCCGCGCAGCGAGCCTGCCGGCGCGCCGAGCGCCGCGACCGGGACGAGCTCATGCTCGAGCTGGATCCCGGCCTGCGGACCCGAGCCGTCGTCGTAGGTCAGCAGGCGCACGGCCGCGCGCTAGAGCTGCGTCGTGTCGGTGCTCAGCCCGAGCAGCAGGCGGCCGGTCAGCTCCCACGTGGCCGGCGCGACCATCACGTGCTGCGTGGCCACGTGCACGTCGCGGAAGCGGCGCTGCAGTGGGCTCGAGTCATAGATCGAGGAGCCACCGGCCGCGTGGTACATCGACGTCGTCACCTCGGCCGCGACGGTCGTGGCGTGGGTCGCCGCCATGCGCAGACCGACGCGGCGCGCCTCCGGGATCGGACCCTCGCCCTGCGCCGCCTGCCATGCCTGCTCGGCTTCTCCGAGCACGAGCCCGCGCGCGGCACGCAGCGCCGCCTCGGCGCGCGCGAGCTCGGCTTGCACGGTCGAACGTTCGGCGAGCGTGCGGCGACCGCCAGCAGGCGTCTTCGCGCCGGCCAGCGCGAGGAAGTCCTCGACCGCACCACGGGCGATGCCAAGCGCCACCGCCGCGATACCGATCGAGAGCAGGCCGAACAGCGGGAAGGCGTAGAGCGCGCCCGGATGGCGCGGAGCATCGCTCATCAGCGAGATCCCGCGAGCCTCCGGCACAACCTGTGAGACGACCGTCATGTCGTGGCTGCCGGTGCCGCGCAAGCCCGAAACAGACCACGTGTCGAGCACCTCGACGGCGTCGGCCGGCATCAGCATCAGGCGCACGTCCGGCGCGCCGGACGGCAACATCTCGGGCTCCTCGCCGGCGTGCACGACACACCCGCCGAGCACCCAGTCGCAGTGCTGCACGCCGCTGGCGAACGACCAGCGTCCACTGACGACGTACGCGCCGTCACGGAGTTCGGCGCGCCCGCGCGGCGCGAACACGCCGCCGGTCACGTTGCGCCCACCCGCGAAGATCAGCTCGGCGTCGGCCTGCGGCAGGTACGCGCCGAGCAGGCTGCTCGTCGAGGCGACCATCGCGCACCATGCGCTTGCCCCGTCGCCGCAGGCGAGCGCCTCGAGCGTGCGCACCATCTCGGCCGGCTGGGCCTCGCGCCCACCGAGCGCCTGCGGCAGGCACAACGAGAACAGCCCCGCGTCGAGCAGCGCGCCGACCAGCTCGCCCGGCAGCCTGCGCTCGCGCTCTGACTGCTCGGCCAGCTCGGCCGCGCGCGGCGCGATCCGCTGTGCCGCGCTCAGCGGCGACTCGCTCGTGCCGATGCTGTCTGTTCGGATCGCCATCTCTCCCTCGGCTACCTCGGCGCTTTCCCTGGCGCGAGCCTACCGATCACGTCGTCGCCGCGCGCGCACTGCGGCGCATGGGAGCTGGGATGATTGGCGGCGATGCTCTATCGCGAGCGCTCACGTGCCGAGTCCTTCGGCGCGGTAGCTGAGCTTTACGACCGCGTACGCCCGTCCTATCCGCCGGCGATGGTCGACGCGCTGCTCGCCGGCGGCGGGCGTGCCGAGATCGATCCGCCGCGACGCGTGCTCGACGTCGGCTGCGGCACCGGAATCGCCTCCCGACTGCTCGCCGCACGTGGTTGTGAGGTGCTCGGCGTGGAGATCGACGAGCGCATGGCGCGCCTCGCGCGCGCCCACGGTGTACCTGTGGAGGTTGCCCGGTTCGAGCGCTGGGAGCCGGCCGGGCGCAGCTTCGAGCTCGTCGTCTCCGGACAGGCGTGGCATTGGATCGACCCGCTCGCAGGGGCACACAAGGCGGCGAGCGTGCTCGAGCCCGGCGGGCGCCTCGCCCTGTTCTGGAATTTCGGCCGCCAGCCACCAGCGGTGGCCGAGCTGTTCGATCCGATCTACGAGCGCCTTGCGCCTGGACTCGAGGGCTACTCGGTGCTGCTCGGCGGACAGGATGCGCGAGCGGACACGGCCACCGCCGGGATCGCCGCGGCTGGACAGTTCGAGGACGCCGAGGCGAGCACGTATGGGTGGCGGCAGACCCACACGACGGCCGAATGGCTCGAGATCCTGCAGACCCACAGCGACCACCAGACGCTCCCGGCCGAGCGGCGCGAGCGGCTGCTCGAAGCGATCGGCGGGGCGATCGACTCGCTCGGCGGATCCTTCGAGATGCCCTACGAGGCGATCCTCGTGAGCGCCCAGCGACGCTGAAGAGCGCTCAGGGCGCCAGGCGCGTCAGCGACCAGCGCTCGCCGTCGCGCTGATACAGCAGCCTGTCGTGCAGGCGATCGTCGCCTTCCAGCCAGAACTCGACCGCCTGTGGGCGCACGCGGATCGCGCCCCAGTCGGGCGGGCACGCCGGCGGCGCCTCCATCGCCTCGAGCAGATGCGCATGGCGCGCCTGCAGCGGCGCGAGATCATCGATCGGCTCGCCCTGGCGTGAGACGAGCGTCTGCACCTGATGCGCCGGGTCTCGCTCGGCGAACAGCTCGTCCGCGAGCGCGCGCTCGGCCAGCTCGGCATCGCCGGCGACGTGCACCTGGCGCCCGAGCGAGGGCCAGTGAAACAGCAGCGCCACGTGCGGGTTCGCCAGCAGCTCGCGCGCCTTGCGCGTCCACAGCGCCGAGCTGAACAGCAGCGCCCCGTCCCGCAGGCGCTTGAGCGAGACCGTGCGGGCCGTCGGGCGCCCCTGCTCGCCGACGGTCACGAACGCGACCGACTCCGCCGCCGGCAGTTGCGCCTCGCGCGCGTCCACGAGCCAGCGCTCGAGCAGCGCCAGCGGCTCGCCCGGGCTCGTCGACGGATCCAAGCGCTCGCTCACTCGGTCAGGCAGGTGTCCTCGTCGGAGTAGGCCGGGGCGCACGCGCACACGACCCGCAGCGGCTGCTCGCCGACATTGAAGAGCTTGTGTCGCGCGCCCGGCGGGACCAGCGCGCAGTCACCCTCGCCCAGCAGCCGCTCCTCGCCGTCGATAACCAGGCGCCCGCGACCGGCGCTGATCAGGTACAGCTCCTCCGTCGTGCGGTGGTAGTGCTCGGTCGTCGCCCCGCCCACCGGGATCGTCGCCTCGGCGAGACTCTGGTTGCGCGCCGGCGCCGAGACCGGGCCGGCCCACTCGCGGATCTCCGAGCCGTCGAGCGTCGTGAACGCCGCCAGCTCGCCGTAGGAGCGCACCTCCATCACGCTCAGCATACGCGGGCTCAGCCGGTCGGTTCAATCGCTTGTCCAGGGCGAGGAAAGTGTCGGGGGTCGCGGATATCTTCGCCGCATGTCATCCGTGGAGTCGGTCGGCCAACAGGATTCCGAGCGCGCCCTCGACCGCGCGACCGTGCTCGCGCTCGTCGCGATGGGCGTCGCAGTGTTCATCATCGCCAACGACTTCACTGCGCTCGCCGTCGCGCTGCCGGCGATCGAGAAGCAGTTCAACACCGACGTCGGCACCGCGCAATGGGTGATCAACGCCTACGCGCTGACCTTCGGCGTGCTGATCGTCGTCGGCGGGCGGCTGGCGGACATCTTCGGGCGCAAGCGCATCTTCATCATCGGCGCCGCGATCTTCGCCGGCTTCTCGCTGCTCGGCGGTGCTGCGCAGGACACCGCCTGGCTGCTTGCCTGCCGCACCTTGATGGGGATCGGTGGCGCGCTGATGTGGCCGGCGATCCTCGGCATGACGTTCGCCGCTCTGCCCGAAAGCAAGGCCGGCCTGGCCGGTGGCTTGATCCTCGGCGCCGCCGGGATCGGCAACGCCGTCGGGCCGATGTTCGGCGGAGTGCTGACCGACCTGCTCAGCTGGCGCTGGATCTTCTTCGTCAACGTCCCGATCGCCGCCTTCGGCGTGCTTGCGACGTGGCTCGCGATTCACCAGACAGAACCCGAACCGGCCGACCACCGGATCGACTACGCCGGCGTTGCCACGCTCTCGCTCGGGCTCGTCTCCCTGCTCGTCGCGCTCGACCAAGTGACCGACTGGGGCTGGGGCGACCCGCGCATCGTCGTGCTGCTCGTGCTGTGCGCGACGATGCTCGTCGGCTTCGGCCTCGTCGAGCGGCGGATGGGCGAGTCGGCGCTGATCCCGCGCGACGTGATCGCCAACCGCAACTTCGCCACGGCCTGTCTCGCCGTGCTGCTGATGTCGGCCGTGTTCTTCGCCTCGCTGCTGTACCTGCCGCAGTTCATGCAGAAGATCCTCGGCTACTCGCCGCTTCGCTCCGGCGTCGGGCTGGTGCCGATGATGGGCACCTTCGCGCTCACCTCGTTCATCGCCGGGCCGCTGTATGAAAAGCTCGGCGCCAAGCTGATCGTCTCGCTTGGCTGCGGTGCGATCACGGTCGGCATCCTGCTGCTGTCGTTGATCAGCAACGACTCCGAGTACGCCGGCCTCGTCCCCGGAATGCTCGTGCTCGGCATCGGCATCGGCCTGTTCTATTCCTCGATCACGACCGCCAGCGTGACCGCGCTCGACGCCTCGCGCTCGGGGCTCGCCGGAGGGATCGTCTACATGTTCCAGATCGCCGGTGGATCGGTGGGCCTCGGCCTGAACACGACGATCTTCACGTCGTCGTCGAAGACGAATCTAAATGATCATCTCGACAAAGTCGGCGCGGCTGTCACGGAAGCCCAGTCCGATCTCGTGCACGGGATCCTCGCCGGGACGGCATCCGGCAAGCACGTGCTCGGGCAGTTCTCCGCCGGCGTCGCGCACCGGCTCTCCTCGCTCGTGCGCGACTCGTTCGTCGCCGGGCTGCACACTGCCTTCCGCCTCGACACCGCGCTCGCGCTCTGCGCGCTGCTCGTGGCGGTGCTGTTCGTCGGCGGCCCGCTGCGCGGCCGCGGTGAAGCCTCTCCGTCACCCGCGCCCGAGCCCGAACGCGCCTCCGGTTTGAGCTGAGGCGCCGCCGAGCAATAGACTCGCGGCATGGGTTTCGATCAGTACCACGAGCCGCCCGAGGAGTTGCCCGAGCAGACGCGCACGTTCGCGCGGCTGTGCGCCTCGCTGACCGAGGAGGCCGAAGCGATCGGCTGGTATGAGCAGCGCCTCGCAGTCGAGCGCGACCCCGAGGCCGTCGCCGTGATGTCCGACGCCGTCGGCGAGGAGTACAAGCACTTCAGCATGGACCTCGAGTTCTTGCTGCGCCGCACGCCCAAGTGGCGCGAGATCGCCGAGGGCGTGCTGTTCCAGCCTGGTGACATCGTCGAGCACGGCGAGGCAGCAGAGGCCGGCGCCGACGATGACGGCGAGCCCGGCAGCAGCGACGCTCCCGGCGCCGGCTCGAAAGCGAGCGGCAGCGTGCCCGGCGGTGGCTCGCTCGGGATCGGCAGCCTACGAGGGGAGGGACTGTGAGCCATCTACTGCGCGAGCACGCGCCGATCACCGCCGAGGGGTGGAAGCTGATCGACGAGGAGGCGCGCGAGCGCCTCACGCCCGGACTCGCCGCGCGACGGCTCGTCGACTTCTCGGGACCGCACGGATGGGAGTACTCGGCGACCAACCTCGGCCGCGTCGAGGACGCCAACGTCAGCGCATTGAAAGGGCTCGAAGCAAATCGTCGCATCGTGCTGCCGCTCCTCGAGCTGCGCGCGCGCTTTCTCCTCTCGCATGCCGAGCTGCGCGCCGGCGATCGCGGTGCCGAGGATGTCGACTTCCACGACCTCGATGTCGCCGCTCAGCGGATCGTCGAGGCCGAGAACACGGCCGTCTTTCATTCCTGGCCGAAGGCCGGGGTCGAGGGGATCGCGACGAGCTCGCCCCACCCGCCGATCGTGCGCAAGAAAAGCTTCGAGGACTATCCAGGCTGCGTCGCGCGCGCCGTCGAGTTGCTGCTGCGCAACGGCATCGCCGGCCCATACGGCATCGCGCTCGGCGGCGAGGATTACACGAGCGTCGTCGAAACGGCCGAGCACGGCGGCTACCCGCTGCTCGAACACCTGCGCGAGATCGTCAAGGGACCGCTCGTGTGGGCGCCCGGCGTCAAAGGCGCGATCGTGCTGAGCTTGCGCGGCGGGGACTTCGTCTTCGACTGTGGTGAGGACCTGTCCGTCGGCTACGAGTCCCACGACGCCGAGAACGTGTCGTTGTACATCGAGGAGTCCTACAGCTTCCGCGTGCTCACGCCCGAGGCCGCCGTCGCGATCGTCGCGCCCAAAGGCCGCTGAGCGCGGCCCCGCGCCCGAGCTATTCGAGCTCCGGCGCCGCCACCTTCGCCGGCTGCGCCTCCGGGCGAGCCAGCAGCACCGCGCCGAGCGTGACCGCGACGAACGCCAGCACGCGCAGCGCGCCGAGCGCGCTCGAGGGCACCGGCTCTTCGAGCACGATCGTCCCCGCCAGGATCGGCAGCACGTTCGTCAGGAGCGTCGCCAGGCCAGCCACCGTCAGCGCCGCGCCCGCCTGGTAACCGAGCTGCAACAGCGTCGTGCCGAGCGTGTAGCCCGCGATCAGCGAAAGCGCAAAGGCGATCCGCGCGCCGCCCTGCGTGGCGAGCTTCGTCGAGATGTCGCCAATCGAGAACAACAGGCCGCCCGCGATCGCGTTCGCCACCGCCACGCCCAGGATGCGCCGGCCGAGTAGCAAGACCGCCAGCGCCAGCGCCGCCGTGCCGAAGATCCAGATCAGCACGCTCGCCGTCGAGCCGCTGTGGCCTTCGCCCGTGCCCTGCGCCAGCGACACCGCCAGCGCGATCAGCCCCAGCACCGAGAGCGCCGCGCCCGCGATGCGCCGCCCGCCCAGCGGTTGACGCCCGCCCATGCGGTAGGTCAGGTAGGCCAGCAGTCCGATGCCACCCGCGACAATGCTCTGCACGAGCGCCAGCGGCGCCAGCGCGAGCGCGAGCGCGTAGAGCACGAACCCGCTCGACTCCATCGCGAAACCCAGCAGCCAGCTGCGATCGGCGAGCAGCACGTGCAGCGAGTGCAGCGGCCTGCGCATCGACAGCGCCGGCATCGCCGCTGCCGCGTCGTGCTCGCGCAGGTAGGCCAAGCTCGTCAGAGTTGTGGAACACAGCGCCAGTGCGAACGCGGCCACCACGCCGGCGCTCATCGCTCACGCTCCGTTTCGGGCGAGGACGAGCGCGCCGCTACTGCAGGTATTTCTCGACCGTGCCCGGCTCGCGCGCCTGCGCCTCGTCCGGGTCCTCCCCGGCCGCTCGGCGCGCCCGGCGCTGGCGCAGCAGGTCCCAGCATTGGTCGAGCTCGACCGAGACCTGCTCCAGGCGCTCGCGGTCTGCCGCCAGCGGCTCGGCCTGCGCTCGCTCCGCGTCGTCCTGCTCGTGGTGCTGCAGCGAGTGCTCCTCCGCGACAAGCGACTCGATGCGGCTGAGGATCGTTTGGTCATCCATCACGCGCAGGGTATCCAAGCGACGGGCGTCAGCCGGGCGACAGGCGTCAGGCTGTATACACGCGCGATAGCGACTCCGCGACGCACACCGGCTTCTCGCCGCCCTCGCGCTCGAACGTCAGCTCCGAGGTGATCTGCGCACCGCCCGGGATGTCCTCGACGGAGACGAGCTTCGAGCGCATGCGTACCTTCTCGCCGACCGGCATCGGCGCCGGGAAGCGGACGCGGTTCAGGCCGTAGTTGACGCCGAACGCGAAGCCGTCGAATTTGACCATGTCGTAGGAGAAGCGCGGTGCCAGTGAGAGCGTGTAGTAGCCGTGCGCGATCGTGCCACCGAACGGGCTCTGCTTGGCGCGCTCCGGATCGACGTGGATCCACTGATCGTCGCCCGTGACCCCCGCAAAGTCGTTGATCTTCTCCTGCGTGACCAGGTGCCAGTCGCTGACGCCGAGCTCCTTGCCGATGTAGGTCTTGACCTCGTCCAGGCCGTTAAGCGTGAGCATGCGCCGATCCTACGCGTTAGACGCCGGCCTCGACGGCCGACTCGCCCGGTGCGATCTGCTGGCTGCCGCTGAACAGCAGCCGGTGCACGAGCGCGCCGAGCAACCCGCCGGCGAGCGGCGCCACGATGAACAGCCAAAGCTGGCTGAGCGCCCAGCCGCCGACGAAGATCGCCGGGCCGATGCTGCGTGCTGGGTTCACCGACGTGTTCGTGACCGGGATGCCGACGAGGTGGATCAGCGTCAGCACGAGGCCGATCGGGATGCCCGCGAAGGCGACGTTGGCGATCCGGTCGGTAGCGGCGAGCACGGTGAAGACGAGGAAGGCCGTGAGGATCACCTCGACGGCGAGCGCTGAGCCAACTGGGAAGCCGCCTGGCGAGTGCGCTGCGTAGCCGTTGGCGCCGAGCCCTTCCATGCGCACGTCATAGCCACCTTTGCGTCCCGAGACGACCGCCAGCAGGATGCCGGCCGCCGCAATCGCGCCGAGGATCTGCGCGATCCAGTAGCGCACAGCCTCGCCAAGCTCGACCTTGCCGCTGACGAGCAGGCCCATCGTCACGGCCGGGTTGATGTGGCAGCCCGAGATCGGGCCGACCGCGTAGGCCATCGCCAAGAGCGAGAGGCCGAATGCGAACGCCACGCCGAGGTAGCCGACGTGATCGCCCGCTAGGACCGCCGTTCCAACACCGCCGAAAACGAGCACGAAGGTGCCCAAAAACTCTGCCGAAGCACGCTTTAGAGCCATCCCAACCTCCTTCTCGAGATCGCCGGTGAGGACCGCTGTTTAGTTCGCCGTCTGCGCGCGGATCCCTGCGGGCGCCGGTCTCGCCGAGCCGCTCGCGAGGCCCGTCCCGGTGGCCGCCGAGGCGAGCACGTGGTCGAGCGCCGGCGCCACGTGCCAGCGCGCGATTAGCCAGCTTCCGAGCGCGAGAACCTCCGCGAGCGCGAGCAGCTCGAGTGACGCAACGGCCTCGAGCACGACGACGAACGACCCGGCGGGGGCGTGGGCGGCGGGGGAAACGTCAGCGGTTGTGTCATCGCCATTCGACGTGACGTCATCCGTCGGCGTGACGGTCGCCTCCACCTTTCGCCCATCCGGCAGCGAGAATGCCCAGCCCTCGTGACTCCACGGCCTGCCATGGAGTGACATTCCGACCTCGCGAACCCGCAGACGTCCGCCGCGGCGCAGGCGAAACGGCTGAAAGCCGCCGTTGCGCGCGCCGTTACCGTCGTGCAGCTCGAACCCCCATCCGCTCTGCGCCAGCGGCACGATCTCGTACTCGCGCTCGCCGGCGAGCAGCCGTGCCTCCGTGCCACCTGGTCCCTCGACGACGTGCGCCAGGACGCGTGGCTCGGCTCCACGCCCCTGCTCGCGCAGTAGACCGTCGGCAGTGAACAAGAGCTTTGCCATCGTCCTCTTACGAGCCTTTCACACCGGGTCGGTCGAAGTAATATTCGTTTCTTACCACGTTTCCTGACGGTTCCGGCAGCTCGAACCGCGTTCAGCGCGACCGGCGACGTCGGTCGGGCACGTGCGAGGTCGTCGAGCGGAACGGGGCTAGGCCGACGCGAACTGGCTCGCGCGAGCCACGTCCGGACGCTCGAGCGCCTCGCAGAGGCGCTCGACGACCTCGGGGTCGAACTGGGTTCCGGCGTTTCGCCGCAGCTCGGCGACCGCCTCGCTCCGCGAGCGGGCCGCGTCGTACGCACGCTCGGAGGTGATCGCGTCGAAGGCGTCGCACGCGGCGATGATCCGCGAGCCGAGCGGGATCGCGCGGCCGGCGAGTCTGTCCGGATAACCCTCGCCGTCCCAGCGCTCGTGACTCGAGCGCACGAGCCGGGCGACCGGGCGCAGCGCCGGAGCTGCGTTGAGGATGCGCTCGCCGATGATCGTGTGCTGGCGGATCAGACGCCACTCGGCCTCGCTCAGCGGTCCGGGCTTGTCGAGGATGCGATCCGGGATCGCGAGCTTGCCGAGGTCATGCAGCTCGGCCGCCCTGCCGAGCTCGTCTAGCTGTTCTGAGTCGAGGTCGTAGGTGCGACCGATCGCCGTCGCGAGCACGCCGACGTCGCGAACGTGCTGGTGCAGGTCGGGCTGGCGCTCGTTGAGCAACTGCATCAGCACCTGCTGCTGCATCGTCACGCTCTGCACGTATGCGCGCGTCGAGCGCCCGGCGGCCGCCTTGTCGGCATACATGCGCTCGTCGGCGAGGTTCAGCGCGGCGCTGAGCGAATCGGCATCCTGCGGCAACGAGACGACGCCGCAGGACGCAGTGACCGTGAACCCGCTCCCGCGCTCGGAGAGGGCCGCACGGCAAGAGGCGATCTGCGCGTCCTCGCGCTCGAAGCTCCCGGGCAAAAGCAGGCAGAACTCATCGCCGCCGAGGCGGAAGGCCTTTCCGGCCTGACCGACCGTGTTGGCCAGTGCGCGCCCGAGCCGGATCAGCAGCGCATCGCCGGCACCGTGACCGAAGCTGTCGTTGTAGCGCTTGAAGCCGTCGAGGTCGAAGAAGGCCAGCGTCGCCGGCGCGCCGGCCAGGGCTCCTCTGACGGCGGAATCGAGCTCGTCCATTAGCCGGCGCCTGTTGCCGAGCCCCGTGAGCGGATCGGTCGTCGCGCCCTCGACTTCGCGCTCGAGCAGCTTGACGTTCTCCATGTAGGTAATGCAGGCCCGCGCACCGGCTGCGAGCAGCGCGGCGGCGGCCAAGCCGACGGCGAGTGGCGTCAGTCGGTCGAGCGAGGAGCTCACGAGCAAAGCCAGCGCCACGAGCGCGAACCCGGCCGGCAGCACGATCGTGTGCCGGCCCGTCGTCGCACGCCCCGACCCGGCCGGCGCGCGCTGCCAGGCGGCCGCCGCGAGCACGACCATCGAGGCCGGCCACATCGTTTCGAGCACCCCCCCTTCGACGTAGGTGCCCTTCGCCACCTGATAGGCATAGACCATGTCCGCGATCGCGTTCAGCGCGATACCGAGGGCGATCAGCGTCCACTGCCGACCAGGCCGCCAGTTCGCCAGAGCGAAGCCGATCGCGACGAACGCGAGGAGCAAGAAGTCGGCGAACGGGTAGGCGAGGTTCACGCCGACCGACGCCGCCGAGCCCTCACTCGCGCTGAGCACGGCCGGGAACACGAGGTCCGCGCCGAGCGCCGCCAGCGTGAGACCGACAACGACGCCGTCGAGCCACATCGCCGCGCCGGTGTGGCGAAAGTGCGAACGCATCAACAGAGCCAGGCCCACGTAGACCGTCGGGTACTCGGTCAGGTAGAGCGCGTCGGCAATCGACGGGTACGGCGGGGTCGAGGCATGATCGAGCCACAGCGTCCACACGAGATCGCCGCCCGTCCATGCGAGTAGGCCGGTCGCGATCAGCAGCCACGCAACGCGGTCCCGTGAGCGTCGCACGGCGCGGGCCAAGCAGAGGCCGACCGCAACGAGCTCGATCGCCGTATACAGGTAGTCGCTCGAGAACGCATCGAGACCGGGTCCGCCGAAGTGGGTTAGCGCGTGCGTCGCGTGGAAGGCAAGCGCCGCCGCGAGAGCAACGAAGCCCGCGAGCAGCAGCCGCGGATGCGACTCGGAGCGCGAATCGTGCGTTGGAGCAAAGATGCGTGTAAACACCCTGTCAACGCATCGCCAAGTAGCCGCCCGAGCTTGAGGGGTGGAGGCGTCGCTGGACGCTCACTCAACTCGCCTCGCGACGATGCCGACAGAGCTCATGTGGGCACGAAGCGCTTGTGGCAAAGGGTCGCTCGACAGCGCGTCTGCGAGCGTTCGTCAGCCTTCCGTTGCGTGTCTGGGGCCTTGCTCGCCAGTGCAGTGCTCTCGCTTGGCGCCTGCGGTGAAAGTGACAGCGAACAGAGGGGCAAGGCGGCCTTTTCGGACGAGCACATCTATACGACTAGCCCGCCCGCGGCTGCGGCCACCCTGGCGCGCCTAACCGCGCCGGAGGGGTTCGCGCGGCTAGGGCACTGCCCGGATCGAGACAGCGTGTGCTTCGCCAAACACCGATCGCTTGTTCCTACCGCCGCTCAGCTGACCCACATAGTGTCAGCCCTTGGTGCGACGCTCACACCAGCGACGGCGCAATGCTCGCGAGCGAAACGTCCGATTGCGCCGCGCCTGATCCTGCTCCCTTGTACGGCTCGCGCGGCTCTCGGTCATGAACTGCTCCTCGTCAACGTCCGTAGTCGTGGCGACGCCGCAGGCAACGCGAAGCAGCACGCGGCATCTCCGCGGCGGGCTGGGCGGGTCAAACGTTGAGGTGACCGACATCGGGCACTGACGTCGTCGGGTGCCTCGCCAGCGTCCCGCCCACTCCGTGCATCCAGGTGCCTTCCGCACGCCCAAGCAACGCGTGAGGACAAGCGGATCATCGCGCGCAACCGCGCGCGGCCCTACTCCCCTACTTCCGGGGCCGCGAGCCGGCCGTGGAAGTAAGGGGAGGGACTGAACGGGAGCGACGGGACTCGAACCCGCGACCTCTGCCGTGACAGGGCAGCGCTCTAACCAACTGAGCTACGCCCCCCAGATCACGCGCGCTGCGCCGTGCACCGAGCGTGCCCGCTCAGTATGCCAAGGCTTGGCGCCGACCGGGAGCCCGTCGCCACTTGACGCAATCTCGCACGTCGGGACAGCCAGCGACGAGCAAACCTCAGCGTTAGGCGACGACAGCAAGCCTCACCCTCCCCCGACGATCAAACTGCTGCTCTCCCCGGGAGTGCACCGTTCGCTCGCCCCGCGCCCGAGATCCTGATCCTGCAGCACCTTGCCGGCCGAGTCACGCACGAGCACGCGGGTCGGGTTGCGCGGGAGCGCCGCGTAGCCGAGCACTCCGCGAAGGTGAAAGCGCGCGGGGATCGACGCCGTGAGCAGGCGTTGGTGCCGCGAGCCGATTGACAGGACGCCTCGCGCGCCGGGGTCGCGCAGCAGGCCGTAGAGGATCGACCACGTTACCGTCGCCGAGCAGCCTTGCTCAGTGGTCCATTCGAAGGGTTCGCGCGAGCGCGGAGAGAAGCTGCCCGCTTCGCCGGTGGGCTTTGCGTGCGGTCCCATCTGCGCCTGCAGATCGGTGGCGAGCTTGCCCTGGAAGCGGTAGCGCAGGGCGGAGATCGCGAAGGCCGGGCCGTGCGGCACGCGCCCTTGCGCGAGTGTGTCGATGCCTCCCGGCAGAAAGTGGAATCGCTGATCAGCGCTCGCGGCGGCTGGCCGCGTTCTGGGCGCTCGCGAGCTGGCGCAGCCAGCGGCGAGCACGAGCAGCGATGCGACCACGGCCAGACACCCGAGACGCTTCATCGCGCCGGATCGTGAGGGTGAGCGACGGGACTTGAACCCGCGACCGCCTGGACCACAACCAGGAGCTCTACCAACTGAGCTACGCCCACCACGGAAACCGCAGTCTAGCGCCGCGGAGTCAGCTCTTGCGGGCGATCAGGGCCTGCTCTTGCCCACCACCGGCCCAGGTCTCGACGGACGCGAGGATCATCTCCTGCGGCCGTGGCACGAGGGCCACCCCATCCTGCCGAGCGACCTGCAGCACAACCAGCCCGCGCCGCAGCAGCGAGCCGACGGCGCGCTCCCCGAGCGCAAGCGCGTCGGCGGCCGAAGCAGCCCCGCCCCGCTCGCCAAGGCGCTCCTGCGCCATCAGCCACACGCGAGCAGGCGCGACGGTGTCGTCGTCGAGCAGCGCAAGAACCTCGAGCGCAAGCGAGTCGGCGAGCAGGTCGAGGTCGCGGGCATCGTCTCCACCCCCGGGTGCACCGCGCGCGGCCTCACCCGGCTGAACACTCGCAACGGTCTGCGCCCCCTGCTCATCGCCCCCGCCCTGCTGCACGGCGCCGAGCACGCGCTCGGTCACGTCCTTGCCCCGCTTCTGGGCATTACGCCAGCCTTTGCCCATGGCGAGGTCGGGCATCGACAGCTTGGGTCCCTCGAGGATCGTGAGCGTGGCTTCGTTGACATTCCACTTGCGTTCGCCCTCCTCGATCCATTCCTGACGCGTCCAGGGAATGACGAGCGCGCGTAGTTGCTCCTCGGACTGGTTGAAGCGACAGACGACGTGCGGGAACTTGCGCAGCTCGAGGTGGTACATGCGCGTAAGGCTCGCACGTCGGGCGCAGCGAGGCGTCAACTGCCGCGCAAGCGTGCGCTTCGCTCAGTGCGGGCGCCGCGCCTGCCAGGCGTCGACCATCGCGATCCGCTGCACGATCGTCGGGTGATCCTCGTAGAGCACGTAAGACCAGGTCGGTGGGTCTGGGTTGGCGAGGCTGGCTTTGGCGAGCTTCTTGAACAGCGAGCGCGCGGCGGCTGGATCGTGGGTGGCGTTCAGCGCCGACCAGTCGGCCTCGGCCTCGTCGCGCCGGGAGACGATGTTCATCAAGGGCGCGGTCAGCAGCTGCAAGGCGACGAACACGAACAGCGCGACGGGCACGGCCTCGGGCCGGGCCAGTCCGCCGCGCCGGCGCGTGAACAGCGCGACGAGTGCGGCGGCGGGCAGCAGGAACAGCACGAGCCAGCCGACGCGCTTGAGCGTGTGGCGATGGGCTAGGTGGCCGAGCTCGTGCGCGACGACGACGTCTACTTCGCGACGATCGAATCGCCCGTCGAGCAATGTGTCCCAGAGGATCACGCGGCGCGTGGAGTCAAAGCCGACGGACTCGGCGTTGGGGGCGGTCGTCTGGCGCTTGACGTCCTGCACGTCTGCACGGGTGCCGGGGATTCCCTCGGCGCGCGCGAGGCGGCGCACGTCGGCGGCCGTCGGTTCGCGCTGAAGCGGGTGCGTGTTGGGGATCAGGTAGACGCTGAGGAAGGTCGAGAGCAGGGCGAGGCCGGCAAAGATCGGGGCGGCCACAGCCCACCACCAGCGCCGCAGCACGCCGGCGATGGCCATCGTCACGAGCAGCGCGAGCGAGACGAACAGGAAGGTCCCGCCGAGCGAGAGGAAGCTCGAGAGCAGCGAGGCGAGATATCCCTGATGGGAGATCCCGTGGCGTCGCTCCCACCAGACGGCGGCGAGGCTGAAGGGCACCTCGGCAAGCCACAGCACGGCGAAGCCGAGCATCCCGAGCATCATCCCCGTGCCAATCCGTCCGGCGGCGGACTCACGCATCAGCCGATGCCCGTAGCGCGCGTACAGCGCGAGCACGACGAGCAGCGTGACGTCGGCGAGCACGACGTCGATGTCGAGGAAACGTTCGAAGGAGGCGCTGCGGCGCAAGAAGGATGGCGAGAAGAGGCTGCGCGCGTCGACGTGCCCCAGCTGCAGCGAGGCGGGCACGCTCGAGTCCCACAGCGCATGCGCGACCACCACCCAGGCGAGGACGAGCGCGACAAACGCGCCGAGCGCCGCGGCCGAACGTACGGGCCGCGCGGCGAGGCTCCCCCATGCCGCGCGAGCGCTCGGCACGGGCCTCAGCTCAGGCCGACGTCGGGGAGCGCGCTCGCGGGAGCGTCGAGCAAGACAGGGGCATCAGGCGCGTCGGGACGATCGGCCGAGCCCCCACTGAGTGCGGGTCCGCTGTAGGGGTAAGCGTCGGTCAGCAGCAGCAGATAGCCGTGGGTCTGTGCCTGATAGCGCAGCGCTAGTGCGCCGGCGTTGCGCAGCCCCTCTGGCATGCGACCGCGCGCGAGCGCGCTGAACCAGCCGAGCAGCGCGACGATGTTGGCGAGCGCGCTGTAGACGCCGGTGAGGATCAGGGCGGGGACGGCGAGCACGATGCGAAAGCCCGTCTTCCAGCGATTCTGGCGCTCGCGCGGCGCGACGGCGATTTCGAACGGGTAGCTGCCCGCCTGGCCGACGAATCCGGGGAAGGGGTTGGCGATCAGATAGAGGAACGAGTAGACGTGATTGGCGTAGCGCAGGTAGGCGGCGAGGAAGCGGTGCAGCCACTGCGGCGATCGTCCTGCGAGCAGCGTGGCGAACCAGTTGAGCACGGCGCAGGCGAGCACGACGATCCCCCACAGCGTGAGCCAGATCAGATGCGGCAATGCGAGCAGACCGCGGAAGAACACGGTCAGACGCGAGCGGCGCAGATCGTCGGACAGCTCGAGCTGAATCGGGTCGCTACGCACGGGCAGGTCGGGGACGGCGGCGATCGGGTCGCTGTTGGGGTAGCGATCGGTCAGCAGGAACGCGTAGGCCCAGAACTGCGCGCCATAGGACAGCGAATAGGCGGCGGCGTCGCGCAACCCGCGCGGCATGCGTCCTCGCGCGAGACTCGCGAACCAGCCGAGGAAGGCGGCGACATGCAACAGCCCGAGGTTGACGGTGTAGTTGGCGTTCCGTGCGCCGCTGTTGCTGCCGACGGGGGTCCCAGCGAGCGCGACGAACACCAGCAGCGAAGGCAGGAAGAGCAGTCCGCGTAGCGCGACGCTCCACCTACTCTGCTGTGCGGGCGCCGCGATCAGGAGATCGACGGGGTAGCCGTCTCGTCCTTTGAACGACGGGTAGGGGTTGGCGGCGAGGTGGTAGTAGCCGTAGAACTGCGTGGCGTATTTGACGTAGGCCGCCAGAAAGCGGTGCAGCGAGGCGGGCGAGCGGCCGGCGAGCAGTGTGGCGACCCAGTTGACGATGGCAGCGAGCAGCGCGACGGTCCCCCAGAGCGCAAGCCAGAGGAAGTGTGGGATGGCGAGAACGACGCGGAAGAAGACGGTGAGGCGGTCGCGCTCGAGATCGTCGTCGAGCAGCAGGCGTACTGGATGCTCGGACACGCCCACCTGATCGGCTCAGCCGCTGACGGCCTTGACCGTTGAGCCGAGCCGCTCGCGCATCACGCGCACGGCCTCGGGGTTGGAGTCGATCAGCACGTAGCGCCGGTCGAGCTTGGCGGCGACGGCTCCGAGTGTGCCGCTGCCGGCGAAGAAGTCAAGACACCAGTCGCCGGGCCGTGAGGAGGCGTTGACGATGCGCCGCACAATGCCCTCGGGCTTCTGCGTGGGGTAGCCGGTCTTCTCGGCGCCGTTGGTGGGAACGATCGTGTGCCACCAGACGTCCGTCGGCAGCTTGCCGCGGGCGGCCTTCTCGGCGCTGACCAGCCCGGGCGCCATGTATGGCTCGCGGTCGACCTCGGCTGAGTCGAAGTAGTAGGCGGCGGGGTCCTTGACGTAGACGAGGATCGTGTCGTGCTTGGCCGGCCAGCGGCGCTTGGCGCGGGCGCCGTAGTCATAGGCCCAGATCAGCTCGTTGAGGAAGCACTCGCGGCCGAAGATCTCATCGAGCAGCAGCTTGCAGTGATGCGCCTCGCGGTAGTCGATATGGAAGTAAAAGGTGCCGTCCTCGCGCAGCAGCCTGTGCGCGTGCTCGAGGCGCGGGGCGAGGAAGCCGAGGTAGTCGTCGAAGGCGTCGCCGTAGGAGGACTCGGCGAGCAGCCGCGTGCGATAGCGCCGCCCCTGAAAGCCGGCCCGCTCGCCTTGCTCATCACCAACAACAGACAGCGTTTTGCGCACTTGCGCGCGCCCGGTGTTGAACGGCGGGTCGATGTAGATCAGCTGAAAGCACCCGTCGGCGAACGACGGCAGCAGCTGCAGGTTCTCGCCGAGCAGGATCTGATCGGTCTGGGGTTCCTCTCCAGGGCGCACCGAGCGAGAGCCTACGCCTGGCCGCCGATGGAGCAATCGCTTCAGGCGGGTTCTCTTTTTATTAATTAATGGAAGAGACGACGGCGTCGTGCAATCAGGCGGTGCTCAACGACGGACGAGCTCGATCCATTCGACGGGCTCGGCACAGAGGTCGCTCGGCGAGGCTCCGGCGGGGAGCTCTCTCAGCACTCGAGCGGGTGCGCCTGCACGGGTGAGGAAGGCGGCGTCGAGCACGGCCGCGCCGCCGTTGCCCGGTGCGAGGCTGAAGCCGGCGCGGGCGACGCTCAGGTGGTGTTTGCCGGCGGACAGTCGCACACGCACGGGCGTGGCCGTGTCGGGGACGAGCGAGTTGCCGGCGAGCTGGCCGGAGAACGTGGCGAGCGGACGGCCGTCGATGCCGACGCGAATGTCGGGCATGAACTGCCCCTGCAGCCACAGCTCCCACATGCCGGCGCGCGGCAGGCTGAAGCGCAGCGACACGGCCCCGGCGCGCCGCATCGTAAGGGCACCGTGCGAGTGCCCCCAGCCAGGTGGCCGGTGTCCTTGTCTCAGGCGGACGCGCACGAGCTCCGGTGCGAGCGCGGCGACGGTGCGGGCATGGTTGGTCTGCGCGATCCGCGCGAGTCGCTTCACGCGCGCGCACGACAACGAGCGCTTGCGTTCGCCGGCCGGGGCGTGCACGAGCGCCGGGCGGGCGCCCGCGCGCCGCGCCCACACCTCGTAGTAGGTGCCCTGCCAGGCGAGCGCATAGGCGGCGGGCGGCGATGCGGCGCTTGGATCGTGTCGCGTGACGATCAACGGGAAGCGACTCAGCGCTCCGGGCGCGGCGCGATCGAGTTCGACGGGATACCCGTAGGCGACGGCCAGCCCCCCGGCCGCGGCGCGCGGCGGATAGACGAAGTCGGGCCCACTGAGGTCGAGCCGGCGCAGCACGTACATCGAGTATTCGTCGAAGTCCGTGAACAGCGTCGGCCCGCGCCCGGCAAAGCGCTTGCCGAGGGCCGCGAGCTCTTCGTAGCGTGCTGTCGGGGCGAGGTTCGAGCTGTGGTACTGGGCGAGGTCCGAGGCGAGCGCGCCGCCGGCGAGCGCCAGTGCGAGCAGCGCGGCGGCAAGCCCCGCGAGCGGAGTCCCGCGCGAGCGGCGTACACCGCGCTCCGTCCCGACGACTGCACGGCGATCAGGCCGAGTGCCGAGCAGCGCGGCCACGCCGCCCCAGGCCAGCAGCACGAGCACGGGAGACGTGAGCACGAGCGCCTTGGCGTCGACCCAGGTCGTGGCCGTGCTGCTGAGCACGATCCACACGAGCAGCGTCAGCGCGATCCAGCCGGCCAGCGCGAAACGGCGCAGGCGCAGCAACTGCAGCGCGCCGAGCAGGCAGGCGGCGAGCGTGACGCCGACCAAGGCATACGTGGCGAGCGCGGCAGCACCGGTCGGTTCCTCCTTGTAGCTGCCGCGCAGCCAGACGCCGAACGCCTGGGTCCATTTGAGCGGCTCGTGCAGGTTGCCGGGGTTGGCCGTCGAGGAGATGCTCTGCGCGACGTGCAGCGACTGCGAGATGTGCCGCCACGTCGGCCACGCCGCGAGCAGCAGCACGAGGCCGCCGGCGGCAGCGCTTGCCCAGGCGACTCGCGACCCAATCCGCCCGCCGCGCGCACCCTGCACGAGCGCCCCGAGCAGCACGGCACCGGCGGCGAGTGCCCACGCGCCGAAGCCGACGCCGAGCGCCGAGACGCCGGCGGCGAGCACGAGCGCGCACGGGATCGAGCGGCGCGGCGAGCGTGCGAGCCAGCGGCGGTGCCCGGCGAGCAGGGCGCCGAGCGTGAGCAGCATGAGCACGGCGGCGAGCTCCTTGACCGAGCCGATCAGCTCGTAGCCGTAGACGATCGCGGGGATGCTCGCCGCGAAAGCCGCGAGCGCGGCCCAACCCCCACGCAGCCCACAGCGGCGGGCGATCACCCAGGCGGGTCCCGAGCCGAGCGCGAGCACGAAGCCGCAGAACGGCTGGAAGGCCCAGATCAGGGGCAGCCGGAGCAGCAGCGCGCTGCCGCCGAAGAGCGTGTCGGCGCCGGAGGGGTAGCCGGTGCCGTAGTAGGCCTCGATGAACTGGCCGTAGGAGCTCTGCAGGTCGAGATGGCCGTAGCTCTGACCATGTTGGATCAAGTAGTCGGCGCCGATCATGTGCACGGCCGAGTCCGACAGCGCCATGAACGACGAGAACCCGGCGCGCCCGGAGAGCAGCACGGGCGCGAGCGCGAGCAGGTAGGCGAGCAGCGGTACGAGCAGTACCCAGCGCCGCGCGAGCAGGCGAACGAGCAGCTCGCGCCGGGGCGCCAGCGCGAAGCCGAGCAGCGCGAGCGCGAGCATCAGATACGGCGTGGCGGGCGCGAGCACGACGATCCACGTGCTCAGCTGCGAGAGCGCGATCAGCGCGGCCGCACCGACGGCCGGCAGCAGCGCCGTCGGCAGGAAGCGACCGCTGCAGCGGTCGACGGCCAGGCCGGCGCCGAGGCACAGCAGCGCGAGCACGAGCGGATAGGCGAACACCGTGAGCGCGAACAACGGCGCCATCATCCTCGATCGGGCGGGAAAACCTCGCGGCGCGCCCGGCGTGGTGCCGGACGCGCCGCAAGCGATCCAGGACCGCCCCGCCGCTCTCGACAGCCCCGCGCGGGGGATTGGGGCTGCTTGGCGAGAGCGGCCGGGATCTGGTCCCGTCCCCATCGAGGCCCCAATGCCGGGGTGTGCGGGGCCTCGTCTGCTTCGTACCCGCTTCGCCGACGGAGAAACCGTAAAGCGAAAGCGCCCCCGGCTGGACTCGAACCAGCAACCCCCGGCTTAGAAGGCCGGTGCTCTATCCAGTTGAGCTACGGGGGCACGTGACGCGAGGAGCGCTTGACACGACGCGCCGGAGAAGGCTTCGGCACGCCGTCTAGCGCCCTTTACACACACGCGCGATTGCAATCGTGGCACGAACTTAGGCACGCTTGATCGGAAATCTGTAAAAGTTCGGGCCATGAGCACGGTGGAGGATGACGAGCAGGATCTCACGCGCAAGCAGCGGCGCGAGCAGGCGCGCGCGGAGCGCAAGGCAATCGAGGAAGCCGAAGCGGCCGGCGCACAGCGCCGCAAACGCCTGATCCAACTCGGAGCGGTCGTTGCTGGCGTGGCCGTAATCATCATCGTGATCCTCGTCGCCACGGGCGGCGGCAGCAAAACCGAATCGATCAAGCCGGCTCCTCCGGGCAAAAAGAACCCGGTTGTTGCCCAGACCGAAAAACTGTTGGGCGGGATCCCGCAGAACGGAAACACGCTCGGCAGCCCGACGGCCCCGGTCACGTTGCAGTACTTCGGCGACCTCGAGTGCCCGATCTGCCGAGAATTCAGCGAAGGCGCGCTGAAGCCGCTGATCGAAAAGTACGTGCGGGCGGGCAAGCTGAAGATCGAATACAAGAACCTCGAGACGGCAACGCGCGAACCGGAAACCTTCCGCACGCAGCAGATCGCGGCGTTGGCGGCGGGCAAGCAGAAGAAGGGCTGGTACTACATCGAGCTCTTCTACCACCAGCAGGGCCAAGAGGACACGGGCTACGTGACCGAGAAATACCTGCAGGAACTGGCTAAGCAGGTGCCGGGCTTGAACCTCGCAACATGGACGGCCGACCGCGGCAACGGCGAGTTCACGAACACGATCACGACCGATGCGCAGGCGGCGAACAACGCAGCCTTCACGGGCACGCCTTCGTTCCTGCTCGGCAAGACGGGCGGGCAGATGACGAAGCTCGAATACAGCTCGCTGAAGGACCCGTCTTCGTTCGAATCGGCGATCAACTCGCTGCTGAAGTAGCGCGGTACGGGCGATGAGCGCACGCACGCTCAGGATCACGATGACCGTCCTTACGGTGCTCGGCATCGCGCTGGCGAGCTACCTCACGTACATCCACTACGCGGGCATCAAGCCGCTGTGCGGGACCAACGGCGGGGGCTGCGAGATCGTGCAGACCTCGCAGTACTCGAAGCTCGTCGGCGTGCCGGTCGCGCTGATCGGCCTGCTCGGCTACATCGCGATCCTCGGCTCACTGGTCGTGCCGGAGAGCGAGACCTCGCGGCTGGCGACGGTCGCCTTCACGGTCGTCGGCTGCGGCTTTAGCGGTTACCTGACCTACCGCGAGCTGTTCTCGATCCACCACATCTGCGAGTACTGCGTCTCCAGCGCGGTGCTCGTGACGATCCTGATGCTGCTCGCCGTGTGGCGCTTCCTGCGCGGCGATCCCGGTCTGCGCGAGGCCACCGCACGGTCGGACCTGAGCCCCGACGAAGCCCCCGCCCCACTGGGCACGTAAGCCGCATAGAGCCCGAGAACTCGGGCTTTCTCGATAGTAAATCCGTCCAGAAAGGCGGTCGTGGCGCTCGCACGCGCGAGGGACCGCCGACGTGGTGAGCAGGAATGCGTCCATCCCGTTCGAGCACCCACGCCGAGGTCACGCGCCTCGAGCCGCTGCGCAACGCCGGCCCGAGCGCAGCCGGCCCGAGCGCGGCTGTAGCCGGTGTGGTGACGAGCGCCGAGCCGGCGGGCGTGCCCGGCGCAACCGGCACCTCAACCCCGGCCGGGGGCGGACCGGCGCTGGCGCCGGTCAAGCCGGTCTCGGCGGTGGATACCCAGCCCGCCGATGAGCGCATCGAGCGGCTGTTTGAGATGACGAGCGACCTGCTCGCGACGATCTCGCTAGACGGCCGCTTCACATTGCTCAACCCGGCCTGGGAGGCAGTGCTCGGCTGGACACTGCAGGAGCTCGAAGCGAACCCGATCCACGAGCTGATCCACCCGGACGACGTCGAGCAGACGATCGCACTGCTCTTGGCCGGCAACCACCGCCCGGCTCACCTGGAGAACTTCACCAACCGCTACCGCCACCGCGACGGCTCGTGGCGCTGGCTGTTGTGGAGCGCGCGCTGTGATGGCGATGAGTGGTACGCGGCGGCCAAGGACGTCACCGACCGTATGTGGCTCGAGCGCCAGGCGCTGCGCGACCCTTTGACGCATCTGCCCAACCGCCTGCTGCTAATGGACCGCACGCGCCAAGCGCTCTCGCGCGTGCACCGTAGCGGCGGCGTCGTGTCGCTGCTATTCATCGACCTCGATCGCTTCAAGGCGGTCAACGACAACTTCGGCCACGACATCGGCGACCGGCTGCTGATCGCGGTCGCCGACAGGCTTGCCGAGATGATGCGCGACAGCGACACGGTGGCGCGCCTGGGCGGCGACGAGTTCGTGATCCTCGGCGAGGAAATGAGAAGCGACGAGGAAGCGTTCGCGCTGGCCGAGCGCGTCGTGCAGACGCTGCAGCAGCCCTTCCGCGTAGGGCCAGTCGAGGTCTCGATGCCGGCGAGCGTGGGCGTCTCGATCACGCACGATCCGGAAGCCGACCCGGAGAGCATGCTGCGCGAGGCCGACGTGGCGATGTATCGCGCCAAGGGCGCCGGCGGGCAGCGTCCGGAGATGTTCGACGAGAGCCTGCGCCGCGAGATGACGGCGCACCTGGAGATCGAGGAACGCCTGCTGCGGGCGCTGCCGCACGACGAGCTCGTGCTCACCTACCAACCGATCCTCCCGCTCGGGGGCGGTCGCGCGATCGGCTGCGAGGCGCTCGTGCGCTGGCACCCCGACGGCGAGGATGAATCGGAGATCGACGAGCTCTTGCCTGCCACCTTCCTGCCGCGCGCGGAGGAAAGCGAGCTGATCGTGCAGATCGGCGACTGGGTGTTGCACACGGCGTGCGCTCAGGCCGCCGAGTGGCGCCGCCAGGGCATCTCGCTGCCGATCTCGATCAACATCTCAGCGCGCGAGATGAGCGAGCTCGACCTCGCGGCGCGCGTGCACAAGGAGCTGATGCGCTTTCAGCTGCCCGGTCGCGCGCTGTGCCTGGAGGTGACCGAGGAGGCCGTGCTGCGCGACCCCGAGCGGGCGCGCGCGGCGCTCGGCGACGTGCGCCGCCTGGGCGTGGCGATCGCGCTCGACAGCTTCGGCGGACGCGACTCCTCGATCACGCTGCCGCGCAAGCTGCCGCTCGACATGCTCAAGCTCGACCGCGGGCTGATCCAGTCCTTCGAGCGCGACCGTGAGACGCGCGCGATGGTCGCGGCAATGATCGCGCTGGCGCACAAGGCGGGGCTGACGGCGGTAGCGGTGGGGATCGAAACAAACCGCCAGCTAGCGCTCGCACGCGAGCTCGACTGCAGGGTCGGCCAGGGCTTTCTGCTGCACCGACCGGACTCGCCCGAGCGGCTGCGTCTCACGGGCGACGCCGGGGCGGTAACGTCCGCGCCATGGCGTCCGCGCGTGCGACTGGGCGAGAGCAGCCGGCGCTGAGCGACGCTGGGGCGGTCGCGCAGCGCAAGCGCGAGGCGGCCTACGCGGCGGCCGAGGAGGTGCACGACGGCATGCGCCTGGGCCTCGGCACTGGCTCGACCGTGGCCTTCCTGCTGCAGGCGCTCGGCGAGCGCGTCTCCTCGCTAACAGGCCTGCGCTGCGCGGCGACCTCGCCGCAGACGGCGAGCATGGCGCGTGCGCTGGGGCTCGGCGTGGAGGAGCTCGATCAGCTCGGCGAGCTCGACCTGGCGATCGACGGAGCCGACCAGGTCGACCCGGCAGGCTGGCTTGTCAAGGGCGGCGGCGCGGCGCATACGCGCGAGAAGATCGTGGCGACAGCCGCAAAGCGCTTCGTCGTGATCGTCTCGGCCGAGAAGGTCGTCGAGCGACTGACCGCGCCGATCCCGCTCGAGCTCGTGCCGTTCGCCGTGCAGACGACTCTGCGGGCGCTTGGGGATGCCCAGCTGCGCGACGTGCCGCGCAGCCCGGACGGCGGCTTGATCGCCGACTACCTCGGCGAGGTCGGCGACCCGCGCGCGCTGGCCGAGGCGCTAAGCGCACAGCCGGGCGTCGTCGAGCACGGCCTATTCGCGCCGCAGATGGTCAGCTCGGTGCTGATCGCCGGCGCTCAGGGCATCGAGCGCCGCGCCGGCGCCAAGCGCGAAGACTAAGCGGCGCGCAGCTCTTCGGAGGAGGCCATCGGACGGCGCGCGAGTACGCCATCGTCGTCGATCTCGTAGGCACCCATTCGCGCGAGCGGCGGTGAGTAGACGTGCAGCGTTACGGCCGGGTCGCTGCCGCCGTGGCGCACGCGGTGGATGTCCGAAGGCGAGAAGTGAAAGGCATCCCCCGCCGCGAACGAGCGACTGCACGGCTCGCCGCCGATCGTCAGCCGCTCCTCGCGCACGCGGCCGCCGACGACGGCGACGGCGCCCGACGAGACGTCGTGGTCGTGAAAGCCGGTGTCGTGGTCGTCCATCCAGCAGATCAGCCACGCCGTGAGGTGCGCGTCGTTGAGCAGCTCCTCATAGACGCGCTGGGTGGCGTCGTGGCGTACCAAGTCGATCCACAACTCGGGCCGGTCGGCGAGCTCGCGCACGAACCGCTCCAGCTCGGCGCCGCCGAGATCGCGACCGCGCGGTCGAGGCACGGAGTCGAGCGCCGACACGGAGCGTGGCGGCGCAGGCGCCATGGCGGCGAGCGAGACGGGACGGAGGGCGCTCACGACGCAGCCACCCCCTCTCGCGGCGGGCGAGCGTGCGCCGGGACGGGCGCGGCGGCGCCGAGCACACGTCGTGTGTTCCGGCCGATCGCATCCCAGTCGAGCGCGGCGGCGATGCCGTGCTCGCCCGGATCGGCGACGGGGCGGTCCGATCCATAGAGCAGTTGCTCGGCTCCAACCACATCGGCCAGCTGACCGACCGCGGCAGGGCCGTAGGAGGAGGTCTCATAGAAGATCAGCGGATCGTGTGACGGCGCGGAGAGGCAGCCACGCGAGCGCAGGCGCTCGGCGTGCAGCGGCGCGAGGCCGGCGAGCATCGAAAAGACGACGCGCAGGCGCGGGTGCTCCGCGCGCCCGGCGCTGAGGAAGGCGAGCCATGCGGCCTGCATGTCGGACACGTACAGCGTCAGCGCCGACCACCACAGCGGATCGCTGAGCGACGGCTCACCGCTCGCCGCCGGTAACGCACGCGAACCGCCCAGACCGGGCCCGGGATGCACGAACAGCGGAGCGTCGGCGGCTTCAAGCGCGTGCAGCACACCACGGAGCCGACCTAGTCCCTCGATGCTCCCGAGCGCGCCGGCCGGCAGCGACACGCCGGCGCAGCCGCGGTCGAGCACGCGCTCGACATCGTCGGGGCCGGCGCCGTCGAGCGCGATCGCGCCCCATACGCCGAAAGGCTCGCCGAGCGCGAGTGCGCCGTCGTGGTAGGCGTCAATCAGCGGCAGCGCATGGCGGCGCGGGAGGCCCTCGATGCCGAGCGGGCTCGACAGGCAGATGAGCGCGCCAGCGAGGCCGTCCTCACGCACGAGCCCCGCCCGGCGCGCCGGCGTCTCGCTGGAGCGCTCGATCACATACGGGCGCTCGCGGGCGAGGAACAGCACGGTGAGACCATGCTCGTGGCGCACGAACGGGAGCTCACCGCGGTGCTCGAGCGCCTGCACCAGCGGCTCCGTCCAGAGGTGCTGGTGGACATCAACCCTTGCCGCCGGCAAAGTCCTCATCTCCCCTCTGACCATACGGTCAAACGGCTAAATCCATGTTTGTCGATCATTTTTATCGACTTTAGCACGAAAAGCCTTGCTTGTGGCCGGCGGACGCTGCCAGGAGTCCAGCGCCACCCGATCTGGCTGTTCGCATCGGCACTTCTCTTCCTCGCGCTCGGCTAGCTCGTTGCCTGGAGACGGCCGCGACGGTCGTTCGCGCTCGCCGCCGCCTTCGTCTGGGTTCTGCTCGCGGCCGCGGCGTTCTGGATCCCGCTGACCTGGCTGCGCTCCGCGCCCGCGGGCGGCCCTTAGCCGTTCACCGGCGCAGAGCCATACGCGCCGGGCCTGCTCACGGCAACGCCGGGCTCATGCGGACGAGCGGGGGACCCAGGAATCGAACCTGGCGTTGCGGTTTTGGAGACCACCGTGTTACCGATACACCAGTCCCCCGGGGAGTCGAGATTGTAGGCGCTCGGCCGCCTGCCGACCGGCCCGGTCAGTGCGCCTAAGACTGGCGCCCGAGGCTCAAGCACCCGTGGCGCGATGCCGACACGAGAAGCAGCAGCCTTCGGGGGTCGCTCGTAACAATGCTCACTTTCTCTGCCATGCTCCGTTCCGCCCACGGCGCCCACGCCCGCGTGAGCCGGCGGGCCGCGCAGCTGCGCAATTCGAACGCCTTCACCGCGCTGGCCTCAGAGGGCCGATCAGAGTCGGGCGTGACGCTGATCGAAGTCGTGATCAGCGCGATGCTCGTCGCGATCATCGTGGTCGGCACGCTGACGGGCTTCGACAGCGCGAGTCGCGCAACGTCGAAGGAGCGCCAGCGCAACCAGGCCACGCTGCTCGCGGGACAGGACGAGGAACGCATGCGGGCCATGAACATCACCGAACTTGGTCGCCTGGGAGCGAGCACGAGCCCAGCCGAACAAAACGGCACGAAGTTCACGATCGAATCAAAGGCGCAGTTCGTGTCGGCTGCAAAAGAAGAATTCGCCTGCGAAGTGAGCGGCGGCACGGCCGACTACATCCAGACGACCTCAAAGGTCTCATGGGCGTCGCTGACAAAGCAGAACCGCGAACCCGAAGCGGTCACACAGTCGAGCCTGATCCCGGTGCCCACGAGCTCGAGCCTGCTCGTCAATGTGCGCGATCAGGCCAATGAAGACGTCGAAGGCGCGACGGTCAAGGTCACGGGTGAAAGCGGCACGACCTACGAACAGACGACGCCGGAATCGGGCTGCGTGATCTTCGGAGCGCTGCCCGACAAAAAAGTCAAAATCACGGGGACAAAAACCGGTTGGATCAACGAAAAACTCGAAAGCGAACCGGCGGCGACCGAAGCGCAGCTGTCTACGTCGGCGCTCGTCACCAAGACATTCGCGATCGCCAACCCCGGCAGCCTGCTCGTCGAATTCCAGAGTGCCGGCAACCCGGTCGGCGTTCAGGGCGACACCGTCTACGTCGCGCACACAGGTGCTCCCGAAAAACTCCTCGGTACAGCCGGAACGTACAGCTCGACGATCACGGTTCCGGGCCTTTGGCCCTACCAAACGGCCGGCTCGCCCCCGGGCCCGAGCCCGTACACGGTGTATGCGGGCTGCAAAGAAACCAATCCGGCGACGATCAGCAAAGGAGAAGTTGCCACCCCCGCGCCGCAGGTCGAACCTGGCGCGCAAACACCCGTCAAAGTCGAACTCCCGGCCATCAACCTGAAACTCTACGAAGGCAGCTCCTCGGCGAGCCCGGGCCTGCTCGACAGCAAAGCCGAAGCGAAGCTCACCTTCTGCGGCTCATCGCGGACGATGAAAACCACAACCGCCGGCGCTCTTGAACAGCCCTACCAGCCGTACACGAAACTGACGCTCTGTCTGACGCAGCTGATCGGCAGCCAACGCTACAAATACTCGAGCGAAGTCTCGAACACAGCGCGGGCAGGCGTAACCGTCGGTCCGCTCTACATGTCCTCGAGCATCTACAAAAGCACGACGGGATGCTGAGGATGATGGCGTCGCTTCGCCCACGGATCTCCGACGAGCGCGGCTTCACGCTGATCGAGATGCTCGTGGCGATCATCGCCGGCCTGGTCGTCACCGGGGCGGCGCTTGGGCTGCTGGAGATCTCGGCGCGCCAGACCACGCGGATCAGCGATGACGTGCAGGCGAACCGGGCGGGGCGCAATGCGATGAACGTGGTCCTCGAAGAGCTGCACTCGAGTTGCACGGGCTTTGGCACGACCGCGATCCAGGCGCCGTCAACGACACCGGTTAGCCCGCTCGCGTTAACCGGTCCGCTGAACCTCTGGTTCCTCAGCGCCTACGGTAATCCGACGAGCGCCGAACCAGCTGTGTCGGGCGTCGTCCAGCACGACATCAACTGGACCGCTACCGAAACCAGCAACACCGGCGAACAGCTCGGCACGCTCCGCGACTATTCCTTCACTGGCTCTGGCTCAGCGCCCAACTGGTTGTTCCCGACGCTGTCAACCGCCAACGCTGGCGCCACAAAGGTTCTCGCGAAGAACGTCCTGCCGCCGGCGTCAACGCTGTTCCGCTACTACCGCTACGACACGAACCCGGCGAACACGAAAACGTATGGCACGCTCGTCGAAGTCAGCCCGAGCGAAGTGGGAACAGTCGCCACGAATGAGAAGATCGCGCAGGTCACGATCACCTACAAGCAGGCGCCGGAAAAGGGCGACACGCGGCAAGGGCACACGACCGCCATCACCGGTTCGGCCGTGCTGCGGCTAACGCCTCCAGAAGTCGGCTCGGAAGGAGCTACATGCGCCTGATCAGACCTACGTTCCTGGCCAAGCGCTTGGCTCGCGAGGACGGCTTTACGATGCTCTTCACCCTGCTAAGCCTGATGGTCGGAACCCTGCTCGTAGCGGCCGCCTTCACGTCGGCCAACGGCGACATCAAACTTACGCAACGCTCGACGCTCCAGGCGAAGGCCTATTACGCGGCCGTCGCAGGCGTCAACCGTTACCAGTACCAGCTAAGTAGCTCACCGGAATACTGGAGCAAATGCCCGACGATCGCCAACGGCTCGGGCGGCGCCGTGACAGTGCCCGGAACGACCGACGAGGCCTATACCGTCAAGACGCTGCGGTCCTCGAGCTGGAAAACCTCAACAACCTGCGAAAGCGGCAAGCAAGCGAGCATCCTCGAGACGAAAGGAACGGCGAACGGGACGTTTCGCGTCCTCTCGACCGGTACCGCCACCGAAGGTCCCAACACGGTGACGCGGAAGATCGTCGCGACGTTCTCGCACCCCGGCTTCACCAAGTACGTCTACGAGAGCAACTTCGAGGTTGAGGATCCGGTCAACTTCGGCAAAGCCGCAAGCGTCTGCGAATACTACTACGAAGAACGAGTTAAAAAAGGGCTCACGACGACCTGTCCGGTGATCCAATTTGCCCCGACCGATGAAGTCAACGGTCCAATGCACACGAACGACGCCGCCGCAACCTGCACAAAAAGCGGCAGCTCGCCAAAATTCGGGCGCGAAGGGCATAACGACGAAATCGCCATGAACGGTGGCCACTATGCGCCGTCGGGGTGCACGAACTCGCCGAACATCGTCGGTACCTACACCGAATCGGCCGGGTCGATACTGCCACCGCCAACAGATCAGGAAATCCTCGAAGCGGCCGAAACCCACTTCGAAGGGCGTACCGAAATCGAACTGAAACCGGGCGCGCCGAACACGATGAAAGTCACGAAACCCGGCCAGGCCGCGACAATACAGAACTTCCCCAGCAATGGCGTCCTCTACGTCGAAAACTCGAAATCCGAAGCCTGCGCGATCACGGCCTACACGCCGTTCAACGCCGATACCGAAAACGACACGGGCTGTGGAAACGTCTACGTGCACGGCGAATACACAGAATCGCTGACGATCGCCTCCGCCGACGACGTGATCGTCAATGGGAACCTAGAAACCACGCACGAAGCGAATGGCGAACCGACCGGTGGAGCGACGCTCGGACTGATCGCCGAAAACTTCGTCCGCCTCTACCACCCAGTAAAGAAGGGCTACACGACCCCCCACGTCGAACCCCCGTCGGAACCGGCGATCAAAGGACGCTGCCTGACGACCAAACAAGCCGAAGGGAAAGTGCTGCGATCGACCGAAGTGACCGGCATCACGACCACCGGGCTCGAAACGGGCGCCGAAGTCGAAGGGACCGTGGTTGGGATGATCGAATCGGGGACGACGGTCAGCGAACTCAAAGCGTCCGAAAAAAAGCTCAAGCTGAGCAAAGCGGCGAAACCAGGCGTAGACGCTGAAATCAGCGTGAAGCTTGTGAACGGCTCCACCGAAGTGGCGAACGTCTCGACGACCGGGCTCGAAGTCGGCCAGGAAGTCGAAGGGGCGGGGATCGAAGCGGGCACGAAGATCTCCGAAATCAAAGCGTCCGAAAAAAAGCTCAAGCTGAGCAAAGCGGCGAAACCGACCCCGACGGAACTGAGCAACGTAAAACTGCTCAGATCGACCGAAATCACGAACATCGTGACGACCGGGCTCGAAGTCGGCGAAGAAGTCGAAGGGACGGGGATCGAAGCCGGCACGACGATCTCCGAAATCAAAGCGTCCGAAAAAAAGATCAAGCTGAGCAAAGCGGCGAAACCGACCACGACGAGCTTGACCGGGAAAACCTTGAGGTCGATCGAAGTTTCGAACATCACGACGACCGGGCTCGAAGTCGGCGATGAAGTCGAAGGGACGGGGATCGAAGCCGGCACGACGATCTCCGAAATCAAAGCGTCCGAAAAAAAGATCAAGCTGAGCAAAGCGGCGAAACCGACCGCTACGTCACTCAGCGCAAAAATCACCAACGGCTCGACCGAAATCACGAACATCACAACGACCGGGCTCGAAGTCGGCGAAGAAGTCGAAGGAAGCGGTACTCAGTTCGCTGCCGGGACGGTGATCACGGAAATCAAAACCGGAAGCAAAATCAAGGTGAGCAAAGCGGCGAAAAACACCGAAACGACGACGCTTAAATTCTACGGCGAAAACCCCGCGCTGAAATTCTACGGCTCGAGCGTCACGCTGAAGTTCTGGGGACCGAGCACGCTCAAGTTCTACGGCGAAAACACCATGTTGAAGTTCCTCGTGGCGAGCAACTACGTCTTGAACTCGTCACTGAACCTCTGCCACAAATCGGAAAGTGGTTGGGACGAATACCGCCCCACGGAAAACGTATACATAAAGTCGTGCGAAGAAGGCTCGTACAAGGGCAACCTGTTCTGCGAATACGAAAACGACTCCGGCGGCTGCGCCGAAAAAGCGGAAAACCTGAGTGCCGCCGAAGACTCGACGAACCACTGGGGCGCGCTCAAAGACCCGGTGATCGACGCGGCGATCCTGAGTACGAAGCATTCGTGGATCGTCAACAACTACAAGTGCGGCAATCAACTGGGCAAACTAACCGTTTGGGGCTCGATCGCGCAGTTCTGGCGTGGTCCCGTCGGGCAAGCGGGCGGCAGCGGCTACATCAAGAACTACAACTACGACGACCGGCTCGCCAACCAGCAGCCGCCGAGCTTCCTCAGCCCGACGAACGCGAGCTCCTGGAAAGTCAGCCGCGAGACCGCGCCGCCGACGAGCTTTACCGGCTGAACGAGGCCGCTATCTCGTGCATGTAGCGCGGCGGCGGCGGTGCTCTTTTGCCGCGGCACAAGCCCGGGACGAGGATGCGGGCGAAGGGACTCGAACCCCCAAGGGCTTTCGCCCACCGGCTCCTAAGGCCGGCGTGTCTACCAATTCCACCACGCCCGCGCGTGGCGCGGTGAGAGATTGTATGGTGATGCGGCGATGTCCTCCACCGCAGGCACGCAGTCGCCGGGTGACTCCGAATCGGCCGGAGTGATCGTCACCCACCCCAATCGCGACAAGCCAGTCGTGCAGGCTACGCGCGCCACCGTCGTGCTGCTGCTGCTGGCAAGCGCAGCGCTCGTCCTGATCGTGACGATCGGCGGCTGGAGCGTGCTGCAGGGTGCCGTGCCGGTGCAGATCGCTTACGTGATCGTGTATCTGACGCTCGCCTTCTACGCGATGCGCTGGAACCGCGGTGTGCTGCCGGTCTCGGCCGTGCTCGCCGTACTGCTGTTGATCTTCGCGCTCGTCGCCGGCCCCGGCTGGTTCGACCGCGATAAAGCGGGCTTCTCGCAGCCGTCGATCGACGCTGGCCTGCTGGGCGTGCTCACGCTGCTGATCGCCCCGCTGCAGATCCTGCTCGTCGCCTTCGCGATGCGCGGCTTCCAGCAGGGCTGGAACGTCGAGCTCGAGCGTCGCGACCCCTCGCTCGCTCCAGGCACGTTTGCCGGCGCCCCGCCGCAGACCGCCTGAGCTCACTTACACTGAGACCCGGCGTGCGGCGGTGGCGGAACGGTAGACGCGAGGCCCTCAAAAGGCCTTGTCCGCAAGGGCGTGTGGGTTCGACTCCCACCCGCCGCACTCGCTGGGCGGCGCTCGGGGCTGGAGCTAGGCGAACGCCGCCTGCGCGGCCTTCGCGCCGACTTTGGCGCGCTCCCAGAAGCCGTAGGTGCCGGACTCCTGCAGCTCCTCGGCGGCCTGCACGAGCGCACCGAGCGCGGCGAAGGCGAAGGCGCCGCCCACGGACACGCGCGCCACGCCCACCGATGCCAGCTCGCCGACCGAAGGGGCGCCGGGTCGCGCGAGCACGTTGACCGGCACGCCGACCGATTCGACCACCCTGGCGATCTCCGCGAGATCCATCAGCCCCGGGGCGTAGAGCACGTCGGCGCCGGCCTGCTCGTAGGCCTGCAGCCGCTCGATCGTGTCCTCTAGGTCCTTGCGACCGTGCAGGTAGTTCTCGGCGCGAGCGGTGAGAACAAACGGGACGTCGCCTCCGTGCGCCGCCTCGGCCGCCGCCGCGACGCGCTCGCTCGCCTCGGCCAGCTCGTAGATCGGAGACGTGTCGTCAGCTGAGTAGTCCTCGATCGAGCAACCGGCGAGTCCGGCCGCGATCGCCGCGTGCACGGTCTCGGCGACGCCCTGCGCATCCTCGGCGAACCCGTTCTCGAGATCGGCCGAGACCGGCAACTCACTCGCCGCGACGATCTCCGCGCTGTGCGCGAGCGCCCGCTCGCGGCCGATCGCCCCGTCGAGCTCGCCAAGTGTGGCCGCCGAGCCGCTGCTCGTCGTCGCCAGCGCCTGAAAACCCAGCGAGGCAAGCAGCTTCGCCGAGCCGCGATCCCATGGGTTGGGTAGCAACAGCGGTCGCTGCTCGTGGTGAAGCTCCAGGAACCGGCGCGCCTTCTCGGCCTGCTCGGTCATCCGTCCTCCTCTGATCGCTCGCGGGATGAAAAGATCGCACACGCGCCGCGACCGAACTGCGACGCCCACGACAGCCGACCGGACAGGAGCAGCGAGTGAGCCAAGACGAGCAGGTGCAGACGCTTCCCAGCCTGACGCGCGAGGACGAGGTCTTCGTGCTCGACCTCGGCGACGGCGAGAACCGCTTCAACGCCGACTCGCTCGGCGCGATCGAGCGATGCCTCGACGAGGTCCAGGCGGCAGCAGCGCCGCGCGCGCTCGTGACGACCGCGAGCGGCAAGATCTGGTCGAATGGGCTCGACCTCGAGTGGATGGCCGCCAACCAGGAGCTGATCGGCGAGTTCGTGCCGCGCCTGCACGAGCTGCTGGCGCGCGTGCTCGAGCTCGACGTGCCGTGCGTCGCGGCGCTTCAGGGACATACGTTTGCGGCCGGCGCAATGCTCGCGCTCGCCCACGACCAGCGCGTGATGCGGGCCGACCGCGGCTTCTTCTGCCTGCCCGAGGTCGACATCCGCATCCCCTTCACGCACGGCATGAACGCTCTGATCGCAGCGCGCCTGAGCAAGCACACCGCGCACGAGGCGATGACGACCGGCCGCCGCTACGGCGGTCTCGACGCCCAGGCAGCCGGGATCGTCGATCAGGCAGTCGAAGAGGAGCGCGTGCTGGCACAGGCGATCGAGCTGGCCGCGGCGCTCGCCTCGAAGGATCCGGCCACGCTGGGCGCGATCAAGCGCCGGCTGTACGAGGCGCCGCTGGCGGCGCTGCGTAACCGCGAGGCCAACGCGCTCGTCGGCGCCGACTAAGACGGACGGCGAGGTCGGCGCCCGCTGGACGGGCGAGGAGGCGAGCGACTCGGCTAGGAGACGATCTCGAGCAGAGGCTCGGCGAGCGAGGCCGGCGCGGCGAGGATCCCCCACGGCAGCCCCTCGCGCACTGGCAGCTCGCGTATCTGCAGCCCCGCGCGTTCGCAGACGAGCGCCCCGGCGGCGATGTCCCACTGCTTGACCGTGCGCTCGTAGTAGGCGTCGTAGCGCCCGGCCGCCGTCCAGGCCAAGTCGAGCGCGGCGCTACCGAGGCGACGGATGTCGCGCACGCGCGGCAGCAGGCGCTCGAGCACCTTCGCCTGCGCATCGCGCACGCCCGCGTCGTAGGAGAAACCGGTCGCGACCATCGCGCTGGCCAGATCCTCCGCGCCCGGACCGGCATCCTCCCCCGTGTGGCGCTCGTGCGCTGCATCACGAGCGGCGCCCTGGCTGAGCTCGCTCACGCCATGCGGGCTGTGGAGCACGGCTGGGCCGCCGCGCGTCGCGCTGAACAGCTCGCCGCGGTTGGGATCGAACACGGCACCGACCAGCGTCCCGCAGTGGTCGACGACGGCCACGCTGACGCTCCATTGCGGGATGCCGAAGAGGAAGTTGACCGTGCCATCGAGCGGGTCGACGATCCACTGCAGCCCGCTCGTGCCCTGCTCAGAATCGCCCTCCTCCTCGCCGAGGAAGCCGTCGTCGGGACGCCGCTCGCGCAACAGCGCGCGAATCGCGCGCTGTGAGCTCACGTCGGCCTCGCTGACGAGATCGGTCGGTGTGCTCTTGCTCGCGACCTCGCGCTCGGCCCCGTGGCGCGTGCGCGCCAGCAGCATGCCACCGGCCATGCGCGCCGCCTGCACCGCGAGCTCGAGCAGCGCTCGCTCATCGCTCGTCGCGCCGTCGCCCCTCGCCGGCCCGGCGGACTCGCTCACGCGACTTCGGGCGGGCGCGCGTCGGCCCACGGGCGCTCGGCCTCGAGCTGCGCGGCCAGCGAGAGCAGCGTCGTCTCGTCGTTCGGCCGCCCGACGATCTGCACGCCGCGCGGCAGCCCGTCAGCGCCCAAGCCGGCCGGCACCGAGGCGGCGGGCTGGCCGGTCACGTTCCACACGCCGTTGTACGGGACCCAGCCGGCGACGGCGTTCAGCGTCCACAGCGCGCCGCGTCCCTGCAGCTGGCCGATGCGCGGCGGGCCGGTCGCCGTGGCTGGCGTGAGCAGCACATCGTGGTCGGAGAAGATCGTGTTCAGGCGCCGCGCGAACTCGGCCTCGCCGGCGAGCGCCTTCTCAAACAGCGGCCCGGCGAGCGCGCCGAGACGTGCCATCCCCTTTGTGCGGCGCTCCAGGCGCTCCGGGTGGGCCATCGCGCGGGCATCTTCGTAGACGCCGCGCACGTAGCGGGGGATCAGCGCCGTGGCAGTGCCCATCCCGTAGTCGGGGTCACGCTCGGTCAGCTCATGCCCAAGCGAGCGCAGCAACTCGACCGTCTCGCTCAGTACCCGCGCACCATCGTCGTCGAGCTTCGCCAGCACGCCCGGTGGGATGCGCGTGGAGTAGGCGATCCGCAGGCGCCCGGGCGACGTCGTGGCAGCCTGCGCAAAGGACATCTGCGGCGGGGGCGGTTTGTCCTGGTCGACCTCGATCGCCCCCGAAGCGACGTCGTGGAACAGCGCCGTGTCCGCCACGCGGCGCGTCAGCACGCCGTTGACCGACAGCCCGTTCCACGCACGCGGGCGCGGCGCCAGCGAGACGCGGCCGCGCTGGGGCTTGAGACCGAACAGGCCGCACCATGCCGAGGGGATGCGGATCGAGCCGGCGCCGTCGGAGCCGAGCGCCGCGCCCACGAGCCCGGCTGCCACAGCAGCCGCACTGCCACCGCTGGAGCCACCGGGGGCACGCTGCAGGTCCCACGGGTTGCGTGTCGCGCCGAACGTCGCCGTCTCGGTGAACGGCCACACGCACAGCTCGGGCACGTTGGTCTTGCCGATGATCACCGCGCCGGCAGCGCGCAGGCGGCGCACAACCTCGGCGTCGGCCGCGGCCGGCTCGCCGTAGGCGTTGCTGCCGAATGCCGTCACCTCGCCGGACACGTCGATGTCGTCCTTGACCGCGATCGGCACGCCCAGCAGCGGGCGCTGGGCGGTCTGTGACCGATCGCCGGCACCTCTACGAGCGTCGGCCTGCTCGGCCTCGAGCAGCGCGCGCTCGGCGAACACGACGCGAAACGCGTTCAGCACCGGCTGCGTGCGCTCGATCCGGCGCAGGCACAGCTCCACCAGCTCGCGTGAGGAGAGCTCGCCGGCGGCGATCAGATCGGCCTGGCGGGCGATCCCTGCGAAGGCGATCTCAGAAGCGTCCATCGTTGCCTTGAATCTATTGAAAATCGACTACCACCCGCCGATGCCCCCCATAGGATGTCAACCGAGCGTCATGCGAGCTCGCGGGGTGTGGCGCATGGCCAACGAACGGCACGCATGGCGCGGGGCGTCCCATACGGATAACCGAAAAGGGAGTGTGTGCACGTGTCCTATCCAGTGACCTTCGAGGTCGACTACGTCGAGCGGCGCAACCGGCTGACGACGTTCTTTCGCCTGCTGCTGGTGATCCCCGTGGCGATCGTGCTTTACGTGTTCGGGATCGTCGCCAGCATTGCGATCGTGATCGCATGGTTCGCGATCGTGATCACCGGTCGCTATCCAAAGGGCCTGTATGACTTCGTCGCCGACTTCACTCGCTTTCTCGCGCGAGTCACGGCATATGCCGTGCTGCTGAGCGACCCTTATCCGCCCTTCAGCGGCGCCGACGACCCGGCCTATCCGGTGCGCATGAGCTTCGCCGGGCCGCTCGAGCAGTACAGCCGGCTGAAGACCTTCTTCCGCATCATCCTGGCGATCCCAATCATGGTGCTGCGCTACGTCCTCAACCTGCTGCTCGAGGTCGGCGCGTTCGCTGCGTGGTTCGTGATCCTGTTCACCGGCAAGATGCCGCGTGGGCTGTTCGACCTGATGGTGCTGGCCAACTCCTACACGGCGCGCAGCGACGCTTACGTGTTCCTGCTGAGCGAGACCTACCCGCCCTTCCAGGACGAGACGACGCGCAGCGCCGGCACGCCCGGGCCGACGATCCCCGAGGCGCCGTCCCCGAGCTAGCGAGCCGAACTAGACCGGCGTAACTGGGTTGTGCTTGGCAGGCCAGGTCCGCCGCTTCGAGGCAGCGTGCGCGAAGCGGCGGATCAGCTCCTCGCGCAGAGCCTCGGGCTCGATCACGGCGTCGATCACGAGCTCTGAGGCGAGGTGCAGGATGTCGATGTCCTCGGCGTACTCGGTGCGCAGCTGCTCTGTGCGCTGCTCGCGCTCGACGGGGTCCTCGATCGCCTGTAGCTGGTTGAAGTAGACGGCGTTGATCGCCGCCTGCGGGCCCATCACGGCGATCGAGGCACTCGGCAGCGCCAGGCAGCAGTCGGGCTCGAAGGCGGGGCCGGCCATCGCGTAGAGCCCGGCGCCGTAGGCCTTGCGCACGACCACCGAGATCTTCGGCACGGTCGCCTCGCTGACGGCGCTGATCATCTTCGCGCCGTGGCGGATGATGCCTTCGCGCTCGACCTGCGTGCCGATCATGAAGCCCGGCACGTCGGCGAGGAATAGCAGCGGCACGTTGAACGCGTTGCACGCCCAGATGAAGCGCGCGGCCTTGTCGGCAGAGTCGCCGAACAGCACGCCGCCCTTGAACTTGGGCTGGTTGGCGACGATCCCGATCGGCTGGCCGTCAAGGCGCGCGTAGCCGACGATCAGCTCCTTGGCCCAACGCGGATGGATCTCCAGCAGCGAGCCCTCGTCTACGAGCGCGCCGATCAACGCCTTCATGTCGAACGGCTTGTTCTCATCGGCCGGGATCAGCCCACCGATCGACTGCCCGTCCGCCAGCGCCGCCGGTTCCACCGGCGAGGCCTGCGGCGCAGGCTGCTCCCAGTTGCCGGGCAGATAGGAGAGGTAGCGGCGCGCCGTCTCGATCCCCTCCTCGTCGCTCTTGACGAGCTGATGCCCGCAGCCGGAGACACCGGTGTGCATCTTCGCACCCCCCATCTGCTCGAGCGTGACCCGCTCGCCGATCACCATCTCGGCCATGCGCGGCGAGCCGAGATACATCGAGGCGTTGCCCTCGCGCATGATCACGATGTCGCAGAAGGCCGGGATGTAGGCGCCGCCGGCGGCGCTCGGGCCGAACAGCACGCACACCTGCGGCACGACGCCCGACATCTTCACCTGGTTGTGGAAGATCCGCCCAGCGCCGCGGCGTCCGGGGAACATCTGCACCTGCTCGGTGATCCGCGCGCCGGCCGAATCGACGAGGTAGACCATCGGCACGGCGAGCGACAGCGCGCGTTCCTGAATACGCAGGATCTTCTCGACCGTCTTCGGCCCCCACGAGCCGGCCTTGACGGTCGGGTCGTTGGCCATCAGCGCGACCGGGCGCCCTTCGATCTCACCCACGCCCGTGACGACGCCGTCGGCGCCGAGCCCGTCCTCGTTCCAGTTGGCCAGCAGCGCCTCCTCGGCGAAGCTGCCCTCGTCGAGCAGCAGCGCAATCCGCTCGCGCACGGGCAGCTTGCCCTGCTCGCGCGCCTTCTCGCGGTGGCGTTGCGGCCCACCCCCGAGCGCGCGCTCGGTGGCGCCGCCCAGGTCGCTCACGGCCGAGGAAGCCCTCTGTACCGATGGCGGCGCCCGCGAGCCAGGTGGCGTTCGTGGCGTGCCTGCAGGCGAGCTTCAACGATGTCGAGATCCGAGGCCGGTCCGAACAGGCGCCAGGCGTCGCGCACGACCGGCAGCAGCGTCGCCCCGATCACCCAAGCCGGCCAGAAGCTCCCGCTCGGCCCACTGGCGAGCCAGATCCCGACCGCCAGAGCCGAGACACCGAGCGATCCGCCGGACTCTTGAAGCAGGCGGCGGCGCAGTTGCCCCTTGCGCTTGGTCAGGGCCAACTTGACGGAGGTGGAGCTGACCGGCAGGTCGGCGCGCAACACGTCGAGATCGGCGCGGGTGCAAGCGGCGTATGCCTCGCCGATGCGCTGCTCGAGCTCCTCGGAGGTCAGCCGCCCGGCGCCGGCATGCTCGCGCAGCTCGTCGATCAGCTGCTCGCGATCGGCGTCCCCGGCGCGCAGCTTCGACAGATTGCTCATGCCGAGAAGGTTAGTCGCTCGATGCAGGCGCTAGAGCGCCGCGTTCTGCTGCGGCGCCTCGCCGGAGTAGTCGTAGAAGCCCATCCCGGCCTTGCGCCCGTACCAGCCGGCGCTGAGCATCTTGCGCAGCGTCGGCGGGCGCGCGAAGCGGCGCTCGCGGAACTCGTCGAACAGCACGTCGCAGATCGAGCCGAGCGTGTCCAGTCCGACGAAGTCGGCGAGCGTCAGCGGGCCCATCGGGTGCCCGGCGCCGGCCTTCATCGCCTCGTCGATCTCCTCGATCGAGCCGACGCCCTCTTCGTAGGCGCGCATCGCGTCGAGCATGTAGGGCACGAGCAGGCGGTTGACGATGAACCCGGCCTTGTCCTTGGTCGGGATCGCGAGCTTGCCCTCCGAGCGGGCGAACTCGAGTGCGGCGTCGAAAGTCTCGTCGTTCGTCGTCACGCAGCGCACGACCTCGACCAGCTTCATTACCTGCGCGGGGTTGAAGTAATGCAGGCCGACGAAGCGCTCGGGGCGCCCGGTGCAGGCGGCCTGGTCGATCACGGCAAGCGAGGAGGTGTTCGTCGCGAACACGGCCTCGGGCTTGACGATCTGATCGACCTCGCGCCACATCTCGAGCTTCAGCGCAAGATCCTCGGTGATCGCCTCGATCACGAGATCGCAGCCGGCGAGCTCGCCGTAGTCGGTCGTCCCCTGGATGCGCCCGCGCACCGCGTCGGCGTCCTCCTGGTTGGACTTGCCCTTCTCGACGGCGCGCGCGAGCTGCTTCTCGATCTTGCCGATGCCCTTGGCGAGCGCCGCCTCGTCGACCTCGCGCAGCACGACCTCGTAGCCGGTCTGTGCCGCCACCTGCGCGATGCCGTGGCCCATCAGCCCTGCGCCCAGCACCCCCACCTTCTCGATCTTCGCCATCTGACCTCCGCTTGAGTGACCCTCTTTCGAGGCAGCCTATTACGCGCAGGGGGAAGTTTCGCGGCGCCGGAACTTTTCCCGTCCCGGGCCGGGAAGGATCGCCTCCGGTGGACGTCTGGGTGTGTGAGGCGCCGGCGCGTGCTGGAAGCACGAACGCCTGCGCGGCGGCCCGCATAGAGCGTTCCCGGGTCGCCTCCTCCCCCGCGCCGTCAATCCCCCCCGACGGCGCGAGGGCGGAGCCGGTCCCGCTGGTCCTGCCCCCGATCCGGGTGGGGCCAGCGGGATCGGCTCCGTCGTGCCTGTAGCCTGACCGCAGATCCGCATCCGACCGCCAGGAGGCAAACGATGAGCATCGTCCTCACCGAGGATCGCGGCGCCGTCCGCCACGTGATCCTCAACCGCCCGGAGAAGCGCAACGCGATGAACCAGGAGCTGCTGCGCGCGCTCGGCGAGGCGCTGCGCGAGGCCGCCGCCGACAGCGATGTGCACTGCGTCGTGCTGCGCGGCGAGGGGCCGGTGTTCTCCGCCGGCGTGGACCTCGTCGAGCTGGCGCAGTCGGCCGGTGAGCCGGGGCAGCTGCGGCCGTTTCGAAAGGTCTTCGTCGATTGCCCGAACATCTGTGAAGAGATGGCCAAGCCGGTCGTCTGCCAGATCCACCAAACATGCGTCGGCGGCGCGCTCGAGGTGGCGCTCGGCTGCGATCTGCGGATCGCCTCCAGCGACTCGTACTACGCCCTGCCGGAGGTCAAGTTCGGGATCATCCCCGACGTCGGCGGCTCCACGCGCCTGCCGGCCGTCGTCGGCCTCGGCCGCGCCAAGGAGCTGATCATGACGGCGCGCACGATCGACGCTGCCGAGGCCGAGCGGATCGGCTTGATCAACCGCGTCGTGGCGCCCGAGGAGCTCGAGTCGGCCACGCAGGCGCTCGTCGAGGAGTTGCTCGCCAACTCGCACATCGCCGTCGGCCGCGCCAAGCGCGTGATCGACGCCTCGGCGCGCCCGGCGCTCGCGCAGACGCTCGAGATGGAGGTCGCCGTGCAGGAGTTCTGCGTCGCCGCCGCGCGGGAGATGGCGCGCGAGGCCCAGCAGGTCAAGAGCGCGGACGAGGTCGAGCAGGAGATCGAGGCCGAACCCGTCGGCGGCGGGTAGGGGGCGCGGCTAGCGCGCCTGGGCCCAGTCCACCGGCCCGGCCACAAGCGTGTGGCTGCCGAGCGGGCGGCCGAGGATCTCCTGCGCGCGGCGCGCGCAGGCGAGCAGCGCCGGGAGGTCGATGCCGGTCTGCACGCCCATCTCGTGCAGCATCGAGACGAGGTCCTCGGTGGCGATGTTGCCGGTGGCGCCGGCCGGCACGGGGCAGCCGCCGAGCTCGCCGAAGCTCGACTCGAAGCTCTCGACGCCGGCTTCCAGCGCGGCCAGCACGTTGGCGAGACCCTGCCCGCGCGTGTTGTGGAAGTGCGCGGTCAGCTCGACATCGGCGCCCAGCGCGTCGCGGGCGGCGGGAAAGAACTCGGCGACCTGCCGCGGGTTGGCCATCCCGGTGGTGTCGCCGAAGCCAATCTCCTGGGCGCCGGCATCGCGCAGGCGCGCCGCGATCTCGAGCACGCGCTCGGGCGGGACGTGGCCCTCGTAGGGGCAGCCGAAGGAGGTCGAGATCACGCCCTCGCAGCGCAGCCCGGCCTCGCCTGCGCGGGCGAGCACTCTTTCCAGCTCGCTCAGCGACTCGGCGATCGAGCGGTTGACGTTCTCGCGGTTGTGCGTCTCGGAGGCCGACATGAAGACGTTGATCTCGTCGATCCGATCGCGCTGCTCCAAGGCCAGCTCGAGCCCGCGCGCGTTGGGGATCAGCACGCTGACGGCGACCTCGTCGGGCACGTCGATCCGCGCGAGCACCTCGGCGGCGTCGGCGAGCTGCGGGATCACGTCGGCGCGCACGAAGCTCGTCACCTCGAGGCGTCGCAGGCCGGTACGCGCGAGCGCGTCGATCAGCTCGACCTTCGCCTCGGTCGAGATCGTCTCAGGCTCGTTCTGGAAGCCGTCGCGCGGTCCGACCTCGCGGATCCTCACGGCCCGCTGCGCCTGCTCGATCACCGCTGCTCACTCTCGTCCATCGTCGGGCCCACGATAGGACCGAAGCCTATACTCGCCGCGATGCCGTCCTCAGACGCCGACCCAGACGCGACGGATCCAGTCGCGATCATCGGCGCCTCGGGCGCCCTCGGCTTCGGCGTCGCGATCCGGCTGGCGCGCGCGGGCGTGTCGATCGCGATCGGCTCGCGCGACCCCGACCGCGCGCAGGAAGCGGCCCAGCGCGCACTTTCGGTCGTGCCCGGCGGCTCGTTCACGGGCTACGCCAACGACGAGGCGGCGAAGGTGGCGCCGATCGTGATCCTCAGCGTGCCGTTTCGCAACCACTCCGAGACGCTGACCAACCTCAAGGAGACGCTCCAGCCAGGGCAGCTCGTGATCGACGCGACGGTGCCGCTGGCGGCAGCGGTCAGCGGCAAGGCGACGCGCATGCTCGGCGTGTGGCAGGGCTCGGCTGCACAGCAGGTGGCCGAGATGGTGCCGGAGGGCGTGCGCGTGGTCTCGGCGCTGCACACGATCAGCGCGGCGTCGCTGACCGACCTCGCCCACCCGCTCGAGCAGGACGTGCTGCTGTGCGGCGACAAGCGCGCCGACAAGACCGAGGCGGCGCGGCTGATCGAGCGGATCGAGGGGCTGCGCTGCGTCGACTGCGGGCGCCTGGAGATGGCGCGCATCACGGAGTCGCTGACGGCGCTGTTGATCGGCGTCAACAGCCGCTACAAGGCCCACGCTGGCATCCGCCTGACGGGGCTCGCCGACCCCGAGTGGGAGTGAGCGGCGCGGTCGTAGTGCTCGCCGGCGGGACCGGTGGGGCGAAGCTGGCACGCGGCATGCTCGACGTCGTCGGGCCGCAGCGGCTCAGCGTGATCGCCAACACGGGCGATGACATCGAGATCTACGGCGCGCATGTCTCGCCGGACCCCGATCTCGTCTCGTTCTGGCTCGCCGACCTGATCGACGAGCGTGGCTGGGGCCTGCAAGGGGACACCTTTTTTGTGATGGACGCCCTCCGGGCGATCGGATCGGATGTCTGGTTCAACCTCGGCGACCGCGATCTGGCGTGGTGCATCGAGCGCTCGCGGATGAAGGGCGAAGGGCTCTCGGCGACGGTCGCCCACGAACACCTCGCTACGAGCATCGGCCTGCAGGCCCGTGTGCTGCCGATGAGCGACGATCCGGTGCGCACGTGGGTGCGCACCCCCACCGGCTGGCGCTCATTCCAGGAGTTCATGATCCGCGACCGCGCGGCCGGGCCCGTCGAGGGCCTCGAGTTCCGTGGCGCCGAGCAGGCGCTGCCGAGCGAGCAGGCGCTGCAGGCGATCGCACAGGCGAGCGCGATCGTGATCGGGCCGTCGAACCCGCTCGCCTCGATCGCGCCGATCCTCGCCGTGCCGGGCATACGCGAGGCGCTCGCCGAGGCCGCCGCGCCGGTCGTCGCGGTCAGCCCGATCGTCGGTGGCGAGGTGCTGAAGGGACCGACAGAGGCGTTCATGGCGTTCGCGGCGCTCGACTGCAGCGCGCACGGCGTGGCCAGCTTCTATGGCGATTTGCTCGACGGGATCGTGGCCGACGAGGATGCCGGGCCGCACGTGCCGGTGCTACAGACCGGCACGCGCATGACCGACGCAAGCGAGCGCGCCGCAGTCGCCGCGCAGACGCTCCAGTTCGCCGAAGCGCTCGCGCCCGGCTAGCTCGGAACCGGTGCGCCGCTCTCGCGCCAGGCCGTGAGCGTGTCGAGCGCCCCGCCGATCACCCGTTCGACGAATTCGCCGCGATCGTTGGCGTGCGGCAGCGGCTCGTCCGGGACGGGCACGTCGAGGAACTCGCAGAGCGGCTCCCAGCCTTCGCCAACCTCCCACACGAGCAGGCGCTCGGGCGGGACGGTCTGCTTGACCTGCTCGTGGTGGCGCAGCATCTGATCGATCAGCTGCTGCGGCGTATCGTGCCCGTCGGCGAACGTGCCCTGCGGCCCCCAGAACATCCGATCGACGAGCTCGAGATAGCGCTTGAAGCGCGGGTCGACCTCGGCCCGCGCATGTGCCAGCAGCGGCATCAGCGTGCGGCCGTGGCTCATCGTCCAGATCGTTTCGCGGAAGCTCCGCTCCCACTTCTCGGGGTCGCGCACGCTGAGCAGCACCTTGGCCTCCGGGTAGGCCTCCATCAGCTCGCGGTAGAAGTAGCCGCCCGGCCAGTCGACCGTGCTCTCGTGGCCCTCGAACACCTGATCCCAGCGCGCCTCGCCGTCCATCGCGCTGTCCCAAAGCTCGACCTGGTCGAGGTCGGCGATCACGTTGACCCAGTGGTAGGCGGGGCCCTGTCCGAGCTGCTCGAGCGCGAGCTTCTGCGTAAGCGTGCCGGTACGCGGCAGTCCTGCGCCTATTACCTTCATCGCATCCCTCCGTCGTGGCTAGGTGACGGCGAGACGCCGTCCGATCAGGGGCACCATGCCAGCAAATCGGTGCGATTGTCTGCCGAAGAACTGGATAAGAACGACCGGAAAGTGCCGTCGTTCGGTGTATATGGGTCATATCGTCGCAAGCGCCCCACCTGGAGAGTGAGGCGCTCGTAAGCAAATCAAGGAGTTCTGAGACTGTGCACAGCGGCATTCACCGCCCTGGCGACCGATCCGCGCACGCCGGATCGACCCACGCCGGGCCGACCGTAACGCCGCGCAAGCGAGTGCCCTCACGCGCTCGCCGCGTCGGGACGCGGATCGCCGGGCTAGCCGTGTCGGACTCGCCCGATGTACTTTCCCAGAGCGAGGTGCTCGGTCGGCTCGGCCTCGCCGGCGACGAGTTCGCCGAGAGAGTCTTTGCGCGCTGCGGTGTGCACCACCGCCATCTCGAGCTGAGCGAGGACTTCCTCTCGCTCACGCTGCAGGGGCGTACGGCGCAGGTCGAGATGCAGCTGCTCGACCACTCGATCCGCGCGATCGACGAGCTCGCGCTCGACCCGCGCGGGATCGGCACCGTGATCAGCTCGAGCCTCTACTCGCTCGGCTGCCCCACGCTCGCACACCGCCTCGTCGACCACTACGAGATGGATCCGGCGACCGACAAGTACCACATCACCGGCGTCGGCTGCGCGAGCGCCGTGCCGCTGATGAAACTCGCGTCGCAGGCGATGCGCGAGCACCCCGACCGCCCGGCGCTGGTGGTCGCAGCGGAGAGCATGAGCGGCATCCTGATGGGAGCCACCGACGAGGACCCGCGCGCGAAGACCGTCGGCTCGGCGATCTTCGGCGATGGCTGTGCGGTTGCGCTGCTGTCGGCCGACCCACATGCCGACGGGCCGCTGATCCTCGACTCGCAGGTCCACCAGATCGCCGGCACGCTCGGCGCGGTCGAACTCGAGTGCAGCGACGGCGACAGCCACCTGCACCTCGCCCGTGAGCTGCCCGACTTGGCGGGCGCCGGATTGGGTGAGGTCGTCGACCGCTTCCTGGCGCGCAACCGCCTGCAGCGCGAGCAGATCGACCACTGGATCGTGCACCCCGGCGGGCGGCGGATCATCGAGAACGTCGAGTCCGCGCTCGAGCTCGACCAGCAGCAGACCGAACTGAGCTGGCACGTGCTCTCCGAGCACGGCAACGTCGGCACGCCGTCGATCATGTACGTCCTGCGCGACACGATCGAGGCCCGCAAACCGGACCCCGGCCAGCGCGGCCTGGCCGTCACCGTCGGGCCGGGCGTGACCGTCGGCCTGATGCTGCTCGGTTGGTAACGCGAGCAGGTCGCGAGGCGCCACTCGCGCCGGGCCCGGCACCGGGTGAACGCGGAGCTTCGCCACTATCGTGGGCGCCTGATGCGCACGGCAGCGATCCTCCCGGTCAAGCGCTTCGCCGCGGCCAAGTCGCGACTCGGCGAAAGCGTCGAGGAGGACCTGCGCGCGCGCCTGGCGCGGGCGATGGTTGCCGACGTGCTGCAGGCGCTCGCGCAGACCGCCTCGATCGAGCTGACGATCGTCGTCACGCGCGAGCCGAGCCTGCCCGAGACCGCGCGCGAGTACGGCGCGCTGCTGATCGAGGACACGGCCGAGCGGGGTCAGTCGGCGGCCGTCACGGTGGGCGTGCAGCGCGCGCTGGCCGATGGCTTCGAGCGCGTGCTATGCATCCCCGGCGACTGCCCCGCGCTTGACCCGGTTGAGCTCGACGCGCTTCTGTCCTGCAGCGAGGAGCGCTCGGTCGTGATCGTCCCCGACCGCCACGGCACAGGTACGAACGGACTGCTGCTGACTCCGCCCGACGCGATCGCGCCGGCATTCGGGCCAGGGAGCTGCGAGCGCCACAGCGCGCTCGCGCGCGAAGCCGGCGTGGGCCTTCGCGCGGCGCATCCTTCCTCGCTGCTGCTCGACGTCGACACGGGCGCCGACCTGGCCGCCCTGCGCGACCGCCTGGCCGGCGCCGAGACGCCCGCCGAGCGTACTCGGGCGGTACTCGCGCAGCCCGCAAGCAATCCGGAAATCCTCACCACACACAACGCCGGCTGACCGGGGACGTCGATGGCAAGCCTCAGCGCCAGAGCCCTCGCGGGCCTGCCCGAGCTGCGCGCCGGTGACGACCTAGCGGCGCTGATCGTCGAGTCCGCGGCCACCGATAGCGAGGGGCTGCGCGACGGACAGCTCGTGCTGATCGCGCACAAGGTCGTCTCCAAGGCCGAGGGCGCCGTCGTCTCACTCGGCGATGTGCAACCCGGCGTGCGGGCGCTCGAACTGGCCGAGCGGCTCACGGCCCAGGGCACCGGCGAGGTGCGCGACCCGCGCGTGGTGCAGGTCGTGCTCGACCAGTCGGCCGAGATCGTGCGCGCCGAGCGCGGCGTGCTGATCTGCCGCACCCATCACGGCTTCCTCTGCGCCAACGCCGGCGTTGACGCTTCCAATGCGGCCGAGGAGGAGACGCTGATCGTGCTGCCGCGCGACCCCGACGGATCGGCGCAACGGCTGCGCGCGCGACTGCGCGAGCTGAGCGGCGCGCGCCCCGGCGTGCTGATCAGCGACAGCTTCGGGCGCGCCTGGCGCCACGGACAGCTCGACGTCGCGATCGGGCTCGCTGGGATGCAGCCACTCGAGGACTGGCGCGGTCGCAGCGACGCGCGCGGGATGGAGCTGCGCGCGACCTGGCTCGCCGTCGCCGACGCCGCCGCCGCGCTCGGCGAGCTCGTGCGCGCGAAGGACTCGCGCGAGCCCGTCGTCGTGGTCGACGGACTGCAGCGCTTCCTCACCGAGGAGGACGGTCCCGGCGCAGCGGCGCTGCTGCGCCCGCTGCACGAGGACATGTTCCGCTGAGGCTCAGCCCTCGCCTGCGGCCAGGCGCGACCAGAAGCGGATGAACTCCCGCTCGTGACCGATGCCGCACTCCAGCGCGAGTCGCTGCCCTTCGGGCAGGGCGTCGGCACCCCGGTAGATCTGCTCGTACTCCTTCAGCCGGCCCTTGTGGGCCTCGAGCTGGGCCGCCGCGAGCGTCGCCGGCTCGCCACCGAAGAACAGCTTCAGCGTGGCCGCGTCGCGCAGTTCGTAAAGATCGGTCGCCGGCTCATTGCGCCATGCTTCCAACGCCCGGCGTCCGCCGGCGGTCAGCCGGTAGACGCGCCTGCGCCGCCCCGTCTGCTCTTGGCGCTCGTCGAGCAGCCCCTCAGCGGCTAGGCGCGCACACTCGGTGTACAGCTGCGTGTGCGGCACCGACCAGAAGTTGTTCGTGCTCAGTTGCGCGATCTGCTTGAGGTCGTACGGCGTCGCCGGTTCGCCCTGCTCGAGCAGCCCGAGCACTATGTACGACGTCTCCGTGAGACGCGGCTGCTGCTCGGGGAGGCGCGGCTTAGGTTCGGGACTTGACACGGCTCGCAGACTAGCGTACGGTGCGAATGGTCCGAGTCGAACCATTCAGGAGGCATTATCATGGCCAGCCCCGCCGCCACGTCCGCACACGCTCCGGTCCAGACGCCGGCTCCGAGCGTCCCTTCAAGCTCGGCCGGCGGCTCCCCGCAGCTCGGCTTCACGACGCTCGAGCAGGAGACCGTGATCGACGAGCTCGCGCTGAGCGGTGAACTTCCGGCGTGGCTTGGCGGCTCGCTGCTGCGCACCGGACCGGCCAAGTTCGAGGTCGGGGAGCAGCAGATGAGCCACTGGTTCGACGGCCTCGCAATGCTGCACCGCTTCACGATCGACGCCGGCAAGGTCTCTTACGGCAATCGCTTCCTGCAGAGTCGCTCCTACCGCGCCGCGAAGGCGCAGGGCCGGATGGTCTACGGCGAGTTCGCCACCGACCCGTGCCGCTCGCTGTTCAAGCGCGTGCAGACGCTGTTCGCCCCCGGCAAGACGCTGCCCGACAACGCCAACATCAACGTCACGCGCCTCGGCGAACGCTTCATCTCGATGACCGAGACGCCGATGCCCGTGCAGTTCGACCCGCAGACGCTCGAGACGGCCGGCGTGCAGCCATACGAGGTCCCCGGACAGCTGACGACCGCCCACCCGCACATGGACCGCGCCAGCCGCGGCATGCTCAATTACGCCGCCAAGCTCGGCCGCGTCAGCAAGTACCGCTTCTTCGCGGTCAACCCCGACGCGAGCAAGCCCCGCGCGATCGGCTCATTGCCTGTCAAGGAGCCGGCCTACATGCACTCCTTCGGCCTGACCGAGCGCTGGCTCGTGCTCGCTGAGTTCCCGCTCGTCGTCAACCCGCTCGCGCTCGCCCTGTCCGGGCGCCCGTACATCGAGAACTACAAGTGGAAGCCCGAGCTCGGCACGCGCTTCACGCTCGTCGATCGCGCCACCGGTGAGGCCACCGGCGGCTTTCAAACGGACGCCTGCTTCGCCTTCCACCACGTCAACGCCTATGAGGACGACGGTGAGGTGGTCGTCGACCTGTGCGCCTTCGCCGATGCCGGCGTGATCGAGGACCTTTATCTCGACCGCCTGCGCCAGGGCAAGCCGGTCGCCGCGCCCGAGCTGACCCGCTTCCGCCTGCGGCTCGCTGACCGTTCGGTGCAGCGCGAACGGCTCTCCGATGAGGAGATCGAGCTGCCGCGGATCAACTACGGCCGCTGCAACGAGCGCTCCTACCGCTACGTCTGGGGCAATGGCAATGGCCCCAGCGGCTGGCTCGAGCGGATCGTCAAGATCGACACGCACGACGGCGCTGCCCTGTCGTGGGCCGAGCGCGGCTGCTACCCCGGCGAGCCCGTGTTCGTCGCGCGGCCAGATGCGCAGGGCGAGGACGACGGCGTGCTGCTGTCGGTCGTGCTCGACGCCGGCGCCGAGAGCTCGTTCCTGCTCGTGCTCGACGCGGCTAACCTGCACGAGCTCGCACGGGCACGCGTGCCGCACCACATCCCGTTTGGCTTTCACGGGCAGTTCGCACGCGCTTAGCCGGCGTCAGAACGCGGGGCGACGGCGCGAGTGAGGAACGCCACGATCCTCGCCGCTCGGCCTGCCGTTAGGCTGCGCGTCGATGCGGGGGCGCGTGTAGATGCGCAGGATCGGGCGGATCGCGCTGCTCGTGCTGGGCGCGCTGGCACTGATCGTCGTCGTCCTCAACTGGACCTACGGGCGCCTGCCCTCCGAGCCCAAGCCGAGCGGCTCGTTCATCCGCGTCGGCTCGCTGCGCATCCACTACCTCGAACGCCCCGGCAGCGGCACGCCGGTCGTACTCATACACGGCCTGCCCGGAACAGCCGAAGACTTCAACAGGGTCACGCCGCTGCTGAGCGGCCACCGCACGATCGCCTTCGACCGGCCCGGCTTCGGCTACTCCGGTGATGGCTATCTGAAGTTCGACCGCCAGATCGCGACGCTCGACTCGCTGCTTCGCGCGCTGCACGTAAGCCGGCCGATTCTCGTCGGGCACTCCTACGGCGGGACGCTCGCGCTCGCCTTCGCCGAGCGCCATCCCGAAGAGGTCGGCGGCTTGGTGCTGGTCGACGCGGCGGCCGCCGGGCAGCACCTGGGCAGCTACGACAAGCTGCAGGCGCACCTCGTGAAAGTGCTGCAACTGCCAGTGATCCATCAGATCGCCAACGCCACGTTCGCACAGCTACTGACGACGGCCTCTGTCAAGCAGGGCGACGACCAGGCCTTTCACCCGCACACCGTGGACCCGGCGCACGAACGTCGCCTGCTGGAGATCAACTCGACGCGCGGCAACCTCGAAGCGTTTGCGGGTGAGCAGCTCGCGGCCAACGGCGTGATCGACGGCGTCGATAAGCGCCTCGCCACGATCGACGTGCCGGCAGTGGTTATCCAGGGCGCAGACGACCAGCTCGTCAAGCCCGTTCATGGCCGCCGGCTGGCGGCGACCTTGCCCGATGCCCGCCTGGAGATCGTCTCGGGCGGGCACATGGCGCCGTACACGCACCCGGCGGCCGTCGCCGGCGCTGCGCTGAAACTAGCGCAGGGGGCAGCCGTCAGGCAGCGACAGCCTGCTCGTAGCGGCGTCTGATCTCGTACAGCGTCGTGCGCTCAGCGGCGGGGCGCCCGGCGCGGTGCGCCGCAGCGACGAGCTCCTCTGGATCGAGCTTGGTCCCGTGATAGCTGCCGGCGAGCCGGCTGATCGACTCCTCCATCAGCGTGCCGCCGAGGTCGTTGACGCCCCAGCGCAGCGCCTCGGTGGCGGCGTCGAGCCCCATCTTCACCCACGAGGCCTGAACGCTTGGAATCGTGCGTCCGAGCGCGAGACGGAAGACGGCCGTGTGCTTGAGGTTCTCCTCACGCGAGATCTCCTCGACGCCGTGGGTACGGCCGAGCAGCGTCTGGAAGGGGATGAACGAGAGCGGCACGAACTCGGTGATGCCGCCCGTACGCTCCTGCAGCTTGCGCACTACGCGCATGTGCTCGGCCAGCTCCCATGGCTCCTCGATGTGGCCGAACATGACGGTCGAGGTGGAGCGCAGCCCGGCGCGGTGCGAGGCCTCGATGATCTCCACCCAGCGCGCCACGGGCAGCTTGTTCGGCGAGATCCGCTCGCGCACCCCGTCGTGCAGCACCTCGGCCGCCGTGCCCGGCGTCGAGCCGAGCCCCGCGTCGCGCAGCTGCGCGAACACCTCGCTCGGCGGCAAGCCGGAGATGTCGCACATGTGCGCGATCTCCATCGGGCTGTACGCGTGCAGGTGCAGCTGCGGCGCGAGCTGCTTGGCGAAGCGCAGCCAGCCGAGGTAGTCCTCGAACGTCCAGTCCGGGTGGATACCGGACTGGATGCACAGCTCGCTGGCGCCGTAGTCGACGGCTTCGTGCACGCGGCGGGCGAACTCGTCGCGATCGTGCTCGTAGGCGTCGGGCGAGCGCTTGCCCTGGCCGAAGCCGCAGAAGGCGCAGCCGACGGTGCAGACGTTCGAGACGTTGATGTTGCGGTTGACGACGAACGTGACCGTCTCCCCCGCGAGCTCCGCACGCAGCTCATCTGCCGCCTGGCGCATGTCCTCGATCGCCTCCGGGCGCGTCTCGGCGAACAGCGCCGTCAGCTCGGCCGGACTGAGCCGCTCGCCGGCACGGCCGCGTTCGATCGCGCGCGGCACGAGGTCGAGGCGGATCGGCGCCGGCGGCTCCGTACGTCCCGAGCCACGGCGCGGGATGAAGCTCCAGTACTTGACCTTGATCGTGTCGAGCACGCCCGGCGCAACCCATTCTTGGTCGATGTACTTCGGGTACACGCACAGGCGCTCGGTCAGCGCATAGCCCTCGGCCTGCAGCTCCTTGCGCACTTGATGCGGAGAGGGAAACGGGTGCTCCGGAGAGATGTGGTCGCCGTTGGCGCTGAGGCCGCCGAGGTCGCTCGCGCCGGCGGCGATGAGCTCACCCCACCAGTCGGCCAGGTTCGGTGGGATCTGGATGCCCACGTCCGGCATCAGGCGCTTGGCCTCGGCGATCAGCCGCTTCATGTCCTCGATCGACACCGGACACGCCCACTCGGGCAGCGGCAGACTCGGGCGCCCCTCGCCGACGCCAGTGCGCCAGTAGTCGCGCGCCGCCGCGTCGGCGATCTCGGCCGGCTCCTGCCCGTAGTAGCGCTGGTGCGGGACGAAGTTCTGCAGGATCACCTCCTGCAGGTGACCGTGCTCGGCGTGTAGCTCCGCCAGCGCTTGCAGCGATTCCACGCGCTCCTGCTCGGACTCGCCGATGCCGACGAGGATCCCGCTCGTGAACGGGATCTTCAGCTCGCCCGCCGCGCGGATCGTCTCCAGCCGCCGCTGCGGGTGCTTGGTCGGCGAGCCGGCGTGCACCGTCTGCATCAGCCGCTCGGAGATCGACTCGAGCATCAGCCCCTGCGAGGCGGTCACCTCGCGTAGCCGCGCGAGATCCTCGCGCGAGAGCACTCCGAGGTTCGTGTGCGGCAGCAGGCCACGCTCGAGTGCACGCTCGCATGCCCATACGACGTATGCCGTGAAGTCCTCGTGGCCGTACTCGGCCAAGCGCTCGCGCACCTGCGAGTTGACCTCCGGCTTCTCGCCGGTCAGCACGAGCAGCTCCTTGACCTGCCTGCGCGTCGCCCCGTCGAGGATCTCGATCACCTCCTGAGGCGAGTACAGGTGCGCCTGGTGCGTGGCGAACGCGCAGTACTTGCAGTAGCACTGGCACGTACGCGACAGCGACAGCGTCAGGTTGCGCGAGAAGGTGACTCGGCGACGCATGGGTGGAGTCTATGACGGCTCGGCCCGCTCGCCGGAAGGCTCGAAGTGCAGACTCGCGTGCGATCGGGTATCACCCCGCCATGCCCACCCGCCGCGTCATGCTCGACCACATCACGATCGGCGTCAGCGATCTGCAGCGCAGCCGCGACTTCTACCTGCAGGCGCTCGCGCCGCTCGGCTTCGGCGAAACGAACACGAGCGAGATCCTGCCGAGCGAGATCGAGTTCGGCAGCGCCGAGAAGATGGACTTCGCGATCTCGACCGACTACGGCGTCGGCGCTCCGGTCCACGTGGCCTTCGCGGCCGACTCGATCGAGCAGGTGCACGCCTTCCACGCCGCCGCGCTCGCTGCCGGCGGGCGCGAACACGGGTCGCCGGGGCCGCGTCCGCACTACGGCGAGGGCTATTACGGCGCCTTCGTGCTCGACCCTGACGGGCACAACGTCGAGGCCGTCTTTCACGCATGAGGGCGCGGGGCGTCCCGTCTGCCCCGCTCCGGTCGGACAAAGGAAGGTGAGCAAGACAGACACATGTCTTCAACATGCGAATCGCATGCTACGCTCGGGAACGTGGCCATGATCCAGATTCGCAACGTCCCCGATGACCTCCACAGGGAACTGAAGGTGCGCGCGGCGGAGAATGGGAAGACCCTCTCGGACTACCTGCTCGGGGAGCTGCGGGTGCTCGCGACCAGACCTACGATGCAGGAATGGCTGGACGCCAGCGAAACGTGGGAGCCGGTCGAGGTCGATGAAACGCCGGCCGAGGCGATCGCCGCAGAGCGAGCGCGCAAACCGATTTGATCGTCGCCGACTCCAGCGCGTTCGTCGAGCTACTGCTCGCACGGCCCCACACGGCGGCTATCCGTACCGCCCTCCGCAGCCATAGCGAGGTCCACGTTCCCTCGCACTTCCATGTCGAGGTGCTCTCTGCCCTGCGCCGCTACTCGCTCCAGGGAAGGCTTGGCGACCGGAGGACGGCCAGCGCACTGACGGGGCTGGCCAGGTTCCGGGCGTTGACGTACCCGATGCGGGAGCTGCTCAAGCCAACATGGGAGCTTCGCTTCAACCTCACGACCTACGACGCCGCCTACCTTGCGCTCGCTCAGCGCCTCGACGTAGGCCTGATCACCCTCGATGGCGCCCTCGCCGAGGCCGCGGCCGACGATGGGCGACTCGTCGCCGTGTAGACAGGAACCTCTCGCACTTCAGGAACCCCTCGCACTCGGCGGCTCGATCGCGTGAGCCTCGATACCCTCGTCCTCGCCCATCGCACCGAGCAGAGAAAAGGACAGAACCGACATGACTGAGAGCGTCAGCGAGAGCGAGAACCCGGCGATCCCGAGCCCGACCTCCGAGGTGCCCCACCCGAGGACGAACCACGACTGGTGGCCGAACCAGCTCGACCTCAGCGTGCTGCACCGCCACTCGCCCCTCTCCGACCCGATGGGCGAGGACTTCGACTACGCCAAGGAGTTCGCCACGCTCGACCTCGAGGCGCTCAAGCGCGACCTGATCGAGCTGATGAGCACCTCGCAGGACTGGTGGCCGTCGGACTACGGCCACTACGGGCCGCTGTTCATCCGCATGAGCTGGCACGCGGCCGGCACCTACCGCATCGCCGACGGGCGCGGCGGCGGCGGCCAGGGGGCCCAGCGCTTCGCGCCGCTGAACAGCTGGCCCGACAACGCGAGCCTCGACAAGGCGCGCCGGCTGCTGTGGCCGATCAAGCAGAAGTACGGCCGGAAGATCTCCTGGGCCGACCTGCTCGTCTACACGGGCAACGTGGCGATGGAGTCGATGGGCTTTCAGACGTTCGGCTTCGGCTTCGGACGCGAGGACATCTGGGAGGCCGAGGAGATCTTCTGGGGCACCGAGGACACGTGGCTCGGCGACGAGCGCTACAGCGGCGAGCGCGAGCTCGCCAGGGCCCGCTCGGCGCCGTGCAGATGGGCCTGATCTACGTCAACCCGGAGGGCCCCAACGGCGACCCGGACCCGCTGGCCGCAGCCAGGGACATCCGCGAGACGTTCGCCCGCATGGCGATGAACGACGAGGAGACGGTCGCGCTGATCGTCGGCGGCCACACGTTCGGCAAGACCCACGGCGCGGTCGACCCGAAGTACCTCGGCCCGGAGCCCGAGGCGGCTCCGATCGAGCAGCAGGGCCTCGGCTGGAAGAACAGCTTCGGCAACGGCAACGGCGTCGCACACGCTCACGAGCGGGCTGGAGGGTGCGTGGACGAAGGAGCCGGCGAAGTGGGACAACGGCTTCCTCGAGAACCTGTTCGAGTACGACTGGGAGCTGACGGAGAGCCCCGCCGGGGCAAAGCAGTGGACGCCCAAGAACCCCGAGGCCCAGGACACCGTGCCGGACGCTCACGATCCGTCCAAGCGCCACGCGCCGATGATGCTGACGACGGACCTCGCGCTGCAGGCTCGATCCGATCTACGAGCCGATCTCGCAGGCGCTTCTACGAGAACCCGGACCAGCTCGCCGAGGCGTTCGCCAAGGCCTGGTACAAGCTGCTGCACCGCGACATGGGGCCGATCTCGCGCTACCTCGGCCCGTGGATTCCCGAAGCGCAGCTGTGGCAGGACCCCGTCCCCGCCGTCGATCACGAGCTGATCGACGAGGCCGACGTCGCCGCGCTGAAGCAGAAGATCCTCGCATCGGGGCTGTCGATCTCGCGGCTCGTCTCCACCGCCTGGGCCGCGGCGTCGTCATTCCGCGGCACCGACAAGCGCGGCGGCGCCAACGGGGCCCGGATCCGCCTCGCCCCGCAGAAGGACTGGGAGGTCAACGAACCGGCTGAGCTCGCGAGCACTCTTCAGGCGCTCGAGCAGATCCAGCAGGACTTCAACAGCTCGCAGTCGGATGGCAAGCAGGTCTCGCTCGCCGACCTGATCGTGCTCGGTGGCTGCGCGGCTGTCGAGCAGGCGGCGAAGAACGCCGGACACGACGATCACGGTCCCGTTCGCGCCGGGACGCACCGACGCTTCCCAGGAGCAGACCGACGTGGAGTCGTTCGCCGTGCTCGAGCCGACCGTCGACGGCTTCCGCAACTACTTCGGTGAGGACGAGGCACTCCCGCTGGAGCATGGGCTCCTGGAGCGGGCCTACATGCTGAGGCTGACCGCTCCCGAGATGACCGTCCTGGTCGGCGGCATGCGCGTCCTGAACGCGAACTTCGGCCAATCTCCGGCACGGCGTCTTCACCGACCGGCCGGAGGCGCTGAGCAACGACTTCTTCGTCAACCTGCTCGACATGAGCACGGAGTGGAAGCCGTCGCAGCGAGAACCGTCTACGAGGGACGCGACCGCGAGACGGGCGAGCTCAAGTGGACCGCCACGCTCGGTCGACCTCGTGTTCGGCTCGAACTCGGAGCTGCGGGCGCTCGCCGAGGTTTACGCGGCCGACGACGCCGGCGAGAAGTTCGCGCGCGACTTCGTCGCCGCCTGGGACAAGGTCATGAACCTCGACCGCTTCGACCGATCCTGACGGGCGCCTCCTCCACCGGCGTCTACCTGGCGCGCCACGGACGCACCGCCTACAACCACGAGGGGCGCTTCCAGGGCCAGCAGCCCGTCCCGCTCGACGAGCTCGGGCGCGAGCAGGCGCTCGAGCTGGCCGAGCGGGCAGCCGCCTACGACTTCGCCGCGCTGTGGTGCAGCCCGCTGCTGCGCGCCCGGGAAACGGCCGACGCCGTCGCCGCGCGGATCGGGCTGCAGCCGCGCGAGGACGCGCGCTTCATGGAGACCGACGCCGGCGACTGGACGAACCGCTCGTTCGAGGAGGTGATCGCCGAGGCACCCGAGCTGTTCGCGGCTTTCGCCAACGCCGACCCCGACTTCGCATTCCCCGGCGGAGAGTCCTTCGTGGCACAGGAGGAGCGCGTCGGCGCGGCGCTCGACGAGGTCGAACAAGGCCCGCTGCCGGCGCTCGTCGTCTGCCACGGGATGGTCATCCGCGCCGCGCTGTCGGTGCGCATCGGCCGCTGGCTGCCCTACGGCCAGCGCGTGCCCAACGGCGCGATCGTGCCGCTCGAACCGAGCGAGGCCGAACTGGCCGAGATCGGCCGCGCGCAGGCGACCGAGGCGAGCTGAGCGCTCCGCTCAGCGCAGGATCGCGCAGCCGGTGCTGCCGTGGGCGATCAGCGTCTCGTCGTCTTGCGTGAACACCCGCCCCTCGGCCGTCGCCGTGCGCCTTCCGGCGTGCACGACGCGCCCCTCGGCGAGCACGCGCCCGGTGGCGCCGCCCATCGCGCGGATGTAGCGGAGCTGCACGTCGGTCGTCGTGTAGCCGACGCCGGCGGACAGCGTCGTGTGCACGGCGCAGCCCATGCACGAGTCGAGGATCGTCGCGGCGATGCCGCCATGGACCATGCCGATCGGGTTGTACATCCACTCGGCCGGTGTGAGCGCGAACACGGCACGCCCCTGCTCGGCTTCGACGATCTCCATCTCCAGCAGCCTGGCGATCGGCGGCGGCGGGAGCTCGCCGGTCTGGATCGCGCGGATGTAGTCGATCCCGGCGAGCTTCATGCCCTCGGCAGCGGTTGCCGCCGGGTCACGCCAGCTGAACGTGCGCGTGCGTGTCGCCGCGGTGAACTGCGGTTGCGTGCTCATGCTGCCTCCTCTGCGATCAGTGGCTCGGCGATCAACGGATCGGCGATCGGCTCTGAGATCACCGGCCGCGCCGGGCCGTCCGCACCCGCCGCATTTAGCGCGGGCGGCCCGATCGCGGCCAGTGCGAGGCCGGCGGCCAGGCCGCCGACGACGGTTATCAGCCATGCAGTGTGGAAATCCGATGCGCTCGTGGCGCTCGTGCCGAGCACGGCGACGAGCACGGCGACGCCAAGCGCCACGCCGATCTGGCGGCCCATCGTCAGCACGGCCGCGCCCGTGGCGAAACGCTCGGGTGCAAGCGAGGAGGCGCCGGCGCCGGTCAGCGTCGGGATCATCAGACCGACGCCGGCGCCGGTCAGGATCGAACCGGGCAGGTACTCAGACCAGAACGCCGGCGTGTCGCCGGTGCGCGCGATGAACCAGATCGAGCCGCTCGCGAAGATCAGCGCGCCGGCGACCCCGGGCACGCGGTAGCCGAGGCGGGCGCCCAGGCGGGCGGAGGGAATGCTGAAGGCGGTCGCCATCGCGGGGCCCGGGAACAGCATCAGCCCGGCCGTGAGCACGCTCTCGTGCCACACGCCCGTGAGGAACAGCACGCCCGAGAGCAGCATCGCGCCAAAGCCGGCGAAGAACAGGAGCGAGGCGCCGACGGCCAGGCCGAAGCTGCGCACGCGCAGCATCGCCGGCTCGACGATCGGCGCTGCGTGGCGCTTGGAGCGCTGCCAGATCAGCGGCAGGAGCAGCGCCGCAACGGCCAGCGGCGCAATCACCTTGACCGAGCCCCAGCCCCATTCCTGACCCTTGACGATCGCCACGACGAGCGCGCCTGTCGCGAGGATCAGCCCAGCGGCGCCGAGCAGGTCGGGGCGCAGCGCGCTGCGCTCACGTCGCTCGGCGAGCAGGCGCAGGCCGAAGCCGAGTCCGAGCAGCCCGACGGGGACGTTCACAAGGAACACCCAGCGCCAGTCGGCCTGTACGAGCAGGCCGCCGAGCGGCGGTCCGGAGGCAGCGGCGATACCGCCTGTCGCCGCCCACACGCCGATCGCAACATGGCGCTCGTGCGGGCCGAACTCGGGCAGCATCAGCCCGAGCGAGGTCGGCAGCATCAGCGCACCACCGACTGCCTGCACGATGCGCGCGCCGATCAGGAAGCCGACCGAGGGGGCCAGCGCGCAGGCGGCGCTCGAGGCGACGAAGATCGCCAGACCCAGCAGGAAGGCGCGCTTTCGCCCAAACGCGTCCGCCCAGCGCCCGGCGGGGACAAGCAACGCGGCGAACACGATCGCGTAGCCCGAGAGGATCCACGACAGCGAGTCGAGCGAGGCGCCGCCGAAGTGCTTGCCGATCGCCGGGAAGGCGATGTTGACGATGAACAGGTCGAGGCTCGACATGAACACGCCGACGCACACGATTAGGGAAACCGTCCACTTCCGTTGCATGTGAAGCCCCTTCGGTTGCATGACGAAACGCACCCTAGCACAAGGGTTGCGTGATGCAACTCAAAGCCGCTATGCTATCGCTGGGATGCTCGGCAACGACTACAAGAGCCAGACGTGCAGCATCGCCGGCGCGCTCGAGGTCGTCGGCGAGCGCTGGTCGCTATTGATCGTGCGCGACGTGTTCCTCGGACTGCGACGCTTCGACCAGATCCAGGCCAACCTGGGGATCGCGCGCAACGTCCTGCAGACGCGCCTGGAGCGTCTGATCGAGCAGGGCGTGCTCGAGCGCAGTCTCTACCAGGAGCGCCCGCCGCGCTACGAGTACAAGCTGACCGAGAAGGGCATCGACCTGTGGCCGATCGTCGTCTCGCTAATGCAGTGGGGCGACCGCCACACGCCGCCCGCCGGCGGGCCGGCGGTCGTGCTCGAACACCGCGGCTGCGGCGGCGCCGTCGACGAGCACCGCGTCTGCGAGAAGTGCGGCAAGCCGCTGAGCGCGCGCGAATCGCGCGCTGTGCCGGGCCCGGGCGCCTCGCCCAAGCACCCGCTGCTACTCAGGCGCGAGCGCGAGGCTGCCGAGCGGAGATCGGCGCCGGAGCGCGAGACTGCCGGCGCCACCGCCGCCTGACAGACCAAGCGCGAAGCTCAGCGCGCGGCGACGCCAGACTCGATCTCAGCCTCCTCCTCGGCGAGCAGGCGCGTGGCAAGCACGCCGAGCGCGATCAGCGCGGCACCGACCCACCAGGGCGCGGTGTCGAGCACCAGCACGAGGATCCCGACGGGCACGAGGTAGCCGGTCAGCGGCAGCACGAGCTCACGCACGGTCGGCGCGGGCTCGGTGCGTTCGCCATGCTCAATCTCATCGCGCGCGTGGGCCATCTGCGGGTACCACTCGGTGAAGCGCAGCGCGAGGATCAGCGCGGCGATCTGCACAACCCAGTTGGTCCACATGTTGTCGGGCTGATCGAGTGGGCCGTCGCCGAGGAAGCCGACGACGGCGGTGATCAGGAACGCCCCCGTCCAGACCCACGTGACGCAGTAGTTGATGCGCATGAACAGCGGCGAGTCCCAGTGGCGCGGGTGGACCGCCTCATGTGTGTACTGCACGGTGAACGGCCGATGCAGCACGATCGAGCCGAGCGCGATCAGCGCGATGATCGTGTTCGAGAGGTCGCCCGACCAGCGCTCGAGCCAGTGCCGCGTGACGTCGTCGACGAACAGGCCGATGCCGAACAGGGCGGCGAAAAAGGCGATGCCGACGACATCGAGCACCATCGGCTTGATCCCGAGGAGCCAGTTGGCGGCGGCGATCGCGAGCGCCGTGAGCAGCGCGAGTCCCGAAGCAAGCACGAAGCGCTGCGGCCCGACGATCACGGACATCACGATCCATGGAGCGAAGTCAAAGAACGGGCTCGACAGCAGCCCCCGCGCGCGCTCAGCCATCGCCGGCGAGGCGCGCGACGAGCTCAGCTCCCTCGCGCGCCATACGCGAGCGAGGTATGACCAGGTCGAAGCCGGCCTCGCGGGCGCGCGCGCCAGTCTCGACATCGACGTGCGAGTAGAACGCGAGCGTCTTGATCTGATCGAGCAGCCCGTGCTCGTCGAGCGATTCGTGCACGGCGGCGCCGTCGAGCTGCGCGTCGGTCAGGTCTACGACGAGCACATCTGCCCGCGGCTCCTCAGGCGCGGAGAGCCGCTCGCGTAGCCGCGGCACGTCGCCGATCAGCTCGACATCGTCGCCGGCCGCGGCCAGCGCTCCCTGCACGCGCGAGCCGAACAGCAGGTCGGGCACGAGCGCCAGCACGCGCGCCATCGACTACTGCGCTCGCAGCCTGCGGAACTCCTCGCGGGCCGACTGCGGGCGCCCCCAGCCGTGCGTGATCTCGGCGCGCCCGCTGCGCGTCTCGCGCACGACGAGCTCGGCCTCGATACCGGCATCGTCGAGCAGCGCGAGCGTGCCGTGGACGGTCGGCGCCGAGGCGGCGTGGCCGAAGCGATGGGCGATGAGCAGGCGCCAGTGCCAGTCGTGCTTGGAGTAGGGCCGCGCGTTGCACATCGTCAGATACAGGGCGGCTTCGACGTAGCGCGACTCGTCGGCGATGCGCATGTCGAGCTCGAGGTCCGTCCAGTCGTCGGGCAGCGAGTCGACGATCTGCTGGAAGGTGTCGGCGAGGCCCATTGCCCGCAAGCCTAGCGTGGCTATGCTCGATCTAGTGGCCGCGACAGAGACAAACTCCCGCGCCGCCGAGGCAGGCGCGCTCGCCGCCGAGCACGGCATCGTGAGCGAGCAATGCGGGCTGCTCGATCGCTCCGAGCGCGGCAAGCTCGCGCTCAGCGGCGCCGGCGCCGTGGAGTTCCTCAACGGTCAGGTCACGAACGAGCTGGCCGACCTCGCCCCGGGCGAAGGCCGCTACGCGGCGTTCCTCACGCACAAGGGCAAGATGCTCGGCGACCTGCGCATCCTCGCGACCGGCGAGGGCGCAGCGGAGGCGCCGGCGGAACTGCAGCTCGACACCGAGCGCGTGGCGCTGCAGGAGCTGTTCGACATGATCCGCCGCTTCAAGGTCGGCTACGACGTGGAGCTGCACAAGCGCACGCTCGAGCGCGGGCTGCTGTCGCTGATCGGGCCGGAGTCGGACCGCGTGGCGGGCACGGACGGAGCCGGCGACGCTTCCACGACGCTCGCGTCGGCGGAGCACGCGAACGTGGCGGTCGAGATTGCCGGCATCGCGGCATTGACGATCCGCACGGACGTCGGCGTCGACCTGCTGTGCGATTCGGCCGACACCGAGCGCTTGCGCGAGGCGCTGCTGGCGCGCGGCGCGCAGGCAGTCTCAGAGCAGGCGGCTGAATGCGTACGCATCGAACGCGGTCGTCCGCGCTACGGCGTGGACATCGACGCAAGCACGATTCCGCAGGAGGCCGGGCTCAACGAGCGCGCGGTGAGCTTCACGAAGGGCTGCTACGTCGGCCAGGAGACGGTCGCGCGCCTCTACTACAAGGGCAAGCCCAACCGCCACCTGCGCGGTCTACGGCTGTCGGCGCCGGTCGAAAGCAGCGCGGAGCTTCGCCTGGGTGAGCGCACGGTGGGACAGCTGGCCAGCGTCGCCATCTCCCCCACGCTCGGGCCGATCGCGCTCGCGCTCGTACGGCGCGAGGCGGAGCCCGGAGCGAGGGTGCAGGTCGGCGATGCTGACACCAGCGCAGAGGTCCTCGCGCTGCCGTTCCTGTCGTAGTCGTCCAACCGGCCCGGTCTGATCCTCGACCGGTAGGTCTGCAGGTGCGGCTCGTCGCATAGAGTGGAACGATTCGGAGATCCGAGCAGGAGGGGATTGAATGCGACGGTTGATCCCGGTGGGACTGCTTGCCCTCGCGCTGCCCGCGGCGGCGAGCGCGAACACACAGTGGTTCTACGAACGCCAGCTCATAGCGTCGCGCGAAACTGCCGAGGTGGCATCGAACAGCACGAAGCTCACGCTGACGCTGAAGGCGCCCAAGAAGAAGGCCGTGAAGATCTCCTGCTCGGCGGGGGGCGTCGAGGCGTTCTGGAACACGCCGAAGAACGGGATGGACGAAACGCGCTCGATCAGCTTCTTGTGCAGCACTGCATCGTGCGGAAAAGCCACCGTGACTCCACTCCTGCCGTGGGGCTCAACGCTGCTGGACGGACCGCTCCCGCTGATCGACAGATGGGAAGGCGTCACGCTCGAACTGAGCTGCGGTGGAGTCAACTACGGCAGCTTCAGCGGCAGTCTCGAAGCGAAGGTGGGCGACGTGGACCCCCCAGGGAAAGACGAGGGCAAGGACGACTTGGACAACACGATCGCCTTCAAGGGCGGCGTGAACAAGCCACACCTACAGGCCGCAAACGGCGACTTGCTGTGGTTCTCCGGCTTCTACCGTCTGGGCACCAAGGGCACGGGCGTAAGCGATGAATCGGGCACCTGATCGACGCCACGTAGCCTGACGCTACGCGCGTCTGCACAACTGACCGCACCCCGTTGACGGGTGGACCCTGTCGAGCCGCCTTTCTCGGTCCGCTTCCGTGATCTCCTCCGCACGAGCGCTACCAATCTGTGATGCACGTCACAGATGGAAAGGTTATCTTTATATATATAATTAATTAGATGCAATCAATTTCGCCACCCGCCGAGGCCACGCGCGACGCGCTCACTAGCGACATGTACGCACTCGCCAGCTACCTCATGCGCAGCGCCAACGTGGGCACGTTCAAGAAGATCGGCGAGCTCGACCTGTCGTTCACGCAGCTGAAGGCGCTGTGCGTGCTCGAGTCCGACGACGACGGCCAAGGGCGCTCCGTGAAGGCGCTCGCCGAGTCGCTCGGCGTCTCGCTTCCCGCGATGAGCCGTGCCGTCGACGGACTGTTCGAGCGTGGTTTCGTCAGGCGCGAGGAGGACACCGTCGATCGGCGGATGAAGCGCGTGCGCCTGACCGATGCCGGCCGCGCCGCGCCGCTCGCGCTCAACGAGGCGCGCCTCTCTGCGCTGCATGAGCTGATGGACTCGCTCGACGACGAGCAGGCCGAAGCGCTCGCTCGCGCGCTCGAGCTGATCCTGGGACGCCGCGAGGAGATTGCCGCCTACCGACCAACCGACGAAAGAGCCGCACATGACTGAGCGAATCCGGGCCCTGCAGATGCATGACGGCAACCGCCGCTGGTGGGCGCTTGGGGCGATGTGCTTCGCCCTCTTCATGATCATGCTCGACAACACGGTCGTCAACGTCGCGCTGCCCTCAATTCAGCGCAGCCTGAACGCCTCGACCTCCTCGCTCGAGTGGACCGTCAACGCCTACACGCTTTCCTTCGCCGTGCTGCTCGTTACCGGCGGTCGCCTCGGCGACCTGTTCGGGCGGCGCAAAATCTTCCTCGCCGGCGTCGTCATCTTCGCCTCTTCGAGCGCCGCCATCGGCTTCTCCCCCAGCGATACCTGGCTCGTCGCCTGGCGCGCCGTGCAGGGCGTCGGCTCCGCGCTGATGATGCCCGCCACGCTGTCGATCATCACCAACGCCTTTCCGCCCGAGGAGCGCGGCAAGGCGATCGGCACTTGGGCCGGCGTCTCCGCGATGGCGCTCGCCATCGGCCCCGTCGTCGGCGGCTTCCTCGTCGAGTCCGTCAGCTGGCAGTCGATCTTCTTCCTCAACCTGCCCGTCGCCGTCGGCGCCGTCGTGATCGCCCTGTTCGCCGTGCGCGAGTCGCGCGACGAGACCGTCGAGCGCTCCGTCGACATCCCCGGCGTACTGACGCTGACGACCGGCCTCGCCGCGCTCGTGCTCGCGCTCGTCGAGGGCAACGGCTGGGGCTGGGGCTCGGGGCTCGAGCTCGCCATGTTCGCGCTCGCCGCCGTCGGCCTCACCGCCTTCGCGCTCGTCGAGCGCCGCCGCGCGGTGCCGATGGTCGACTTCAGCTTCTTCCGCTCGCGCACCTTCCTCGGCGCCAACATCGTCGCCTTCATCGTCAGCTTCGCGATGCTCGCGATGTTCTTCTTCCTCGCCCTCTACATGCAGAACATCCGCGGCTACTCGCCGCTGCAGGCCGGCGTGCGCTTCCTGCCCTCGACCGTGATGATCATCATCATCGCCCCGCTCGCCGGGCGCCTGGCCGACCGCGTCGGCTCGCGGCCGCTGATCACCTTCGGCCTGCTCGCCGTCTCCGGCGCGCTGTTCTGGCAGTCGCACCTGACCGTCTCAAGCGGCTACGGCGCGCTCTTGCCCGGCTTCATGCTGATGGGCGTCGGCATGGGCTTCGTGATGTCACCCATGAGCCTCGCCGCAATGAACGCTGTCGACCGCGCCAAGGCCGGCGTCGCCTCCGGCATCCTCTCGATGAACCGGATGGTCGGCGGCACCTTCGGCGTCGCTATCCTCGGCGCGCTCGTCGCCACGCTCGGGCGCTCGAAGATCGACGAACTGCTGCCGCGGCTGCCCGACGCCGCCCGCGGCAAGCTCGCCGACGGCCTCGGCTCAGGCGGCGTCGCGCGTGGCATTCCCGCGCACGTGATCGAAGCCTCCCAGCGCGCCTTCGTCTACGCATTGCACTACGGCCTTCTGCTCGGCTCCGCCGTCGCGCTGCTCGGGGCGCTCGCAGCGTTCACACTGATCCGTAAGCGCGCTGACGAGCTCCCCGACGCTGCCGGCATCGCCGAGCCCGAGGCGTCCAGCGGCCCCGGCCGCGAGCTCGCCGGCTCTGGCGCGGCATCCCCGCAGGACACCGAGCGTTTGCGCGAGCCAGTCGCGGCCGGCTAGATCGCCGGTCGGCCGTCCTCGCCCGAGAGTCCCGCCGCGCGCAAAGCCTCCTCCGGATCGGCGTAGTTCTGTATCCGCACGATCTTTCCCTCGCGCATCGTCCAGACCAGGCCATTGCACATCTCGACTGCCGGGCCGGCCGACCTCGTCCGCCCGCGCTGGCTGACGATCGTCACCACCCGGTCTCCCGCGTCGTGCATCGACTCGACCTCGTACTCCCAGTCGAACACCCTGCTCCACTCCTCGAGGAAGCGACGCATCCCGTCGACGCCCTCGTAGATGGCCTGCTCAGGCCAGCCGCGGTAGTTGCTCATGTCCCATACGAAATCGGACGCATAGGACTCCGTTAGGTGATTGCCGGTCGTCTCGTAGAAAGCGAGGACGCGCCGCAGGATGTTGACGTTCTCCTCGGACATCGTCGTCGATTATCCCAGCAGTTGGGACACGTAGGACCTGCGGCGTCCTGACAGGCTCTCCCGCTCTAGCGGACGATCGTGAAGCTGAGCGTGCTCGTACGCGAGCGCTTGCCCGCCGCCGTGGCGGTCACGAGCAGCTTGTAGGTGCCCGGCTTCAGCTTCTTGCGCTTGGAGATCAGGCCCTGGAAGCGCACTTTGTTCGTGCCGGCGTGCGCCGCGAACGTCAGCACACCCGCGGTCACGGTGCGTTTGCAGCGACGCTTGTGCTTGTTCTTCGGCGTCTGCGCGACGCAGCGTTTGCCGGCCTTGCGACCCGGCGCGGGCTTCGTGAACGTGAACGCAACCCGCGCCGCCTGATCCAGCTTGAAAGAGAACGTCGTACCGACCGGGAGCTTCTTCTTGCCCTTGGCCCGGATCGAACTCAGCTGCGCGAGCGTGGTGCCCTCGCGCCAGGTCTTGTTCGTCTGCCCCAGGCTCGACAGCGTTGGCGCCAGCGGCGGCTGCGGATGCGAGGACAGGATCACCGGCGGGCACGAGGGCGTCGGGTAGGCGTACTCGGCGGCACCGATGTCCACCACCGCGGCCGGGCTCGTACCGCAGAGGATCGGGCCGAGCACGCGGGGGCCGCCGAAGGTGTCCGTGCCAACGCCCGCCGGAATCAGCGCGTTCGAGCCGCGCTCCAAGGTCGGGCTCGCTGCACTCTCGCGCACGTCCGCGCTGCCAGGGCCAGGCCCAAGCAGCAGCGGGTCAGCGCAGATGTTGCCCGCGCCAGCGAACGGCGCTACTCCCGAGCAGACGTCGCTGTAGGTCGCGCTCACGCCCGCGAGGCCCTGGAAGCCGCCGAGCTCCGGGCCGCCGCTGTCGCCGAATACGATCGTGTTCGTCAGGCCGAGCTCGTCGTGGGGACCGCCGCTGATCCCGGCGACTCGTCCGCTCGCGCCCGAGACGACGTTGCCCGCGACGGTCGAGTCGTTCAGCTGCAGCGTTGCGTACGCGTTCGGGCAGACGAAGCCGACGTAGATGCCCGCCCCGTTCGCGCTCGGGCCGCTCTGCAGCGTGTTGCCCGCCACGACCGCGTCTGTCAGCGTCGACGTGACGTTCGGGACCGTGGGCGGTGCTTCGCCCGTGTCGCCGCACTGCGCCACCGAGAGGCCCGCGCCCCAGCCGAAGACTTTTTTCGCTTCCGCGTTTTCCGCCGCACTCGGCGACTGCAGCGTGTCGTTCGTAAAGCGATCGCCCGTGCTCTGCAGTTCGACGTGCGTCGTCGACTCGCCGCCGCCCATCGCCATGATCGGCGCCGCTTTGAAGCTCACACTGTTGCCGTCGAACGTGTTGCCCTGCTGGACTGCGCGGACTGGTATCGCGGCCTCACCCTGCAGAGAGAGTCCGCCGCCGAGGTAGCCGCGCAGGTCTTTGTTCGTCCCGGCCGGGTCGGAGACGCTGTTGTGGCTGAACGTGTTGCCGCTCAGCGAGAACCCGACCCCTTCCGCCTCCGCGGCTAGCAGCGCTCCGCCACCCTCGTTTTTTGCCGAGTTGTCGCTGAACTGCGAGCTCGCGAGCGTGACCGCACCACCGAGCGTGAAAGCGAACAGAGCCCCACCGCTGGCTTCCGCGCCCGTGACCGAGTTGCCTGTGAACGTGTCGCCGCTCAGGTGCGCGCTCGTCGCGTAGATCGCGAGTGCACCGGAGCCGACCGCTGCACTGTTGGCGCTGAATGTCGAATCCGTAACGGTTACGACCGCGCTTATGGTGTTGATCCGCGCGCCGCCGCCTTCGCCGCCGCTCGCGACATCGTTGACGAACGTGTCGCGCGCCAGCGTCACCGTCGAGCCTTCCGGGGCTAGGTTGAGGGTCAGTGCGCCGCCGCTGTTCGCGGCCGTGCTGTGCGCGTTCTCAAAGATCAGCCCTTCGATCGTGGGCGCGCCACCGCTGCCTTCGAGCTGGACGGTGTTGGTGCCGCCGTCGAAGCCCGCCCCGGGCGTGCCCGCGAGCGTCATCTGTACAGGGGGCAGTTTGTAGGGAAAGCCGCTTTTGCAGAGTTCGCTCAGCGTCACCTTGTCGCCCGCTTTGGCCCCCGTCAGCGCGCTCTGAAGACCGGCGCAGTTGACCGTCGATTCCACCGCGAGCGCAGGCGAGGCGAGCAGCCCCAGCGCGAGCGCGAGTATCGCTACGACCAACACCCCCGGTTGCCTGGCCATCTCGCGCAACCTACAACACGCTGCGGGCGCGATCGTCCGAACGTCCAGCCAGGCCACTTGCGGGCCGAGTGGCCTCGGCGGAAGTGGCCCCACCCCCTCCCCGCCGGCCGGGTAGGATGGCGGGCGCAACTTGTTCCCTAACACGCGAGGTTCATCGGCCAGTGGCACTCGACCTGCAGCAAGTATCCGACGTCAGCACCGAGCCCGGCGAGCTGCCGAAGACGATGGCCGCCTGGGTGATCCGCGAGGAGCGCCAGGGCGAACCGAAGGACGCCTTCCAGGTCGAGGAGATCGAGGTCCCCGAGCCGGGCGCCTTCGAGGTGATCGTGCGCGTGATGGCCGCCGGCGTCAACTACAACAACGTGTGGGCCGCGCTGGGCGAGCCGGTCGGCGTGTGGCGCTACGGCGACCACCCCGAGTACGGTCACCACATCGGCGGCTCGGACGCCTCTGGCGTCGTCTGGAAGGTCGGCGCCGGCGTGACCCGCTGGAAGCCGGGCGACGAGGTCGTCGTGCACTGCAACCAGGCCTCCTACGAGGACCCCGAGGTGCACGGCCTGGACCCGATGGCCGCGCCCTCGCAGAAGATCTGGGGCTATGAGACGACGTGGGGCTCCTTCGCTCAGTTCACGAAGGTGCAGGCCCAGCAGCTGCTGCCCAAGCCGCACGCGCTGACCTGGGAGGAGGCCGCCTCCTACGGCCTCGTCTACTTCACCGCCTACCGCATGCTGATCACGCGCTGCAAGATCCAGGCCGGCGCCAACGTGCTGATCTGGGGCGCCGCCGGCGGGCTCGGCGTGTTCGCAACGCAGCTCTGCGCGGCCGCGGGCGCGCACTGCGTCGGCGTCGTCTCCTCCGCAGAGAAGGGCGAGCTCGTCAAGCGCCTCGGCGCCGTCGACTACATCGACCGCGCCGAGTTCACGGGGATGATGCGCACCGGCAAGGAGACCCCCGAGGAGGAGAAGGCCCGCTTCGGCGTCTCGCGCGAATTCGCCAAGCGCGTCAAGGGCATCCTCGGCGACGCCCCCGACATCGTCTTCGAGCACGTCGGCAAGGCGACCTTCCCGACCTCCGTATTCACCGTCAAGCCGTTCGGCAAGGTCGTGATCTGCGCCGGCACGACCGGCTACAACCTCGACTTCGACGTGCGCTACCTGTGGATGAAGCAGAAGGAGATCGTCGGCTCGCACTTCGCCAACGCGTATGAGTGCATGAAGGCCAACGAGCTGATCGAGTCCGGGCAGATCCGCCCCGTGCTGTGGCGCACGCTCGGCTTCGACGGCGTCGCCGAAGCGCACCAGCTGATGCTCGAAAACAAGCACCTCGGCAAGATCTCGATCCTCGTCGGCGCCGAGAACGAGGGCGAGGGCAAGACGGCCGACGGCCCCGGCGCGATCCACGCGGAGGTGGGCGCCTAGTGGCTGGCACCGTAATCGTCCCGTGGTACGCCACGGGCTTTCGCGCAGACGCCTTCGAGCAGGAGCTCGAGCCGGTCGCCGCCGCGGCGCTGCGCTACGGCGCGACCTCCTACGCCGTCTATCGCGCGCGCGACGACCGCTACAAGTTCCAGCAGTTCGCGACCTTCGAGCACCACCTGCAGTGGGACCGCTACTGGGCCGGCCCGGAGATGACGCACTTCCGCACGGTGCACATGAGCTGGTACCAGGTGCCCGTGCTCTACGGGTGGTGGGACAAGACGGCCGGCGGTGAGATCCACACCGACGCCGCCGGCCCAGCCGGCAACGGCCACGGTCACGCCAACGGCGCGCCGCACGGCGTCGTCGAGGGCGAGTCCGCCTAACCCTGCTCCAACGGCGCCATCGTCAGCCCGGCGCCCTTGAGCTGCTCCCAGTAGTGCTCGGCCGGCTCCTGCATGCCGGTGTAGACGATCGCCTGACCGGAGTTGTGGATCACGTTGGCGATCTCGTGACCGCGGGCGACGCGTGATGCCGGGGATAAAGCGCGCCAGCGTGCGCGCGACGTGCTCGAACGTGTTGTGATCGTCGTTGCGCACGATCACCCGCCACGAGCCGCCAAGGCCACTCCCTGGCCCCCCGACGCGCGGAAGCTCGATCGTCTCTGCCACGCCCGAGAGGATAAAGGGCGCGCCGCAGCCGTACAATTGAGCATATGAGCGGCGATCATTCCGCGCGGCTGCCAGAGCGCGACCGGCCCTGGATGATGCGCACCTACGCCGGGCACTCGACGGCGAAGGCCTCCAACGAGCTGTACCGGCGCAACCTCGCCAAGGGCCAGACCGGCCTGTCGGTCGCTTTCGACCTGCCGACGCAGACCGGCTATGACCCCGACGACGAGCTCGCGCGCGGCGAGGTCGGCAAGGTCGGCGTGCCGGTCTCCCATCGCGGCGACATGGCGGCGCTGATGGACGGCATCCCGCTCGAACGAGATGAACACGTCGATGACGATCAACGCGACCGCCGCGTGGCTGCTGGCGCTGTACATCGTCGCCGCCGAGGAGCAGGGCGTCACCCAGGAGCAGCTGCAGGGCACGACGCAGAACGACATCATCAAGGAGTTCCTCGCGCGCGGCACCTACGCGTTCCCGCCGGCCGCCTCGATGCGCCTGATCGCCGACATGATCGCCTACACGGTCGAGCACGTGCCGAAGTGGAACCCGATCAACATCTGCTCCTACCACCTGCAGGAGGCCGGCGCGACGCCGGTGCAGGAGATCGCCTTCGCGATGAGCAACGCGCATCGCCGTGCTCGACGCCGCGCGCGTGCGGGTCGAGGCGGCTCACGCCGGGGACGCGCAGGCCACGCAGAAGTTGATGGAACAGGTCTTCGGGCGCATCTCCTTCTTCGTCAACGCCGGCGTGCGCTTCGTCGAGGAGCACGCCAAGCTGCGCGCGATGGGCGTGCTGTGGGAGGAGCTCGGCCGCGAGCGCTACGGCGTGCAGGACGAGCGCCACCTGCGCTTCCGCTACGGCGTGCAGGTCAACTCGCTCGGGCTGACCGAGGCCCAGCCGGAGAACAACGTGCAGCGGATCGTGCTCGAGGCGCTCGCCGTCACGCTCGGGCGCGACGCACGCGCGCGGGCGATCCAGCTGCCGGCTTGGAACGAGGCGCTCGGCCTGCCGCGCCCATGGGACCAGCAGTGGTCGCTGCGCATCCAGCAGGTGCTCGCCTACGAGACCGACATCCTCGAGTACCCCGACATCTTCGAGGGCTCGATCGTGATGGACGGGCTCGTCGCCGAGCTGCTCGAGGGCGCGCGCGCGGAGATGGCCGTCGTCGCCGAGCACGGCGGCGCCGTCGAGGCCGTCGCCTACATGAAGGCGCGCGCTCGTCGACTCCCACCGCGAGCGGATCCGCCGGATCGAGGCCGGCGAGCAGGTCGTCGTCGGGCAGAACCGCTACGCCGAGACCGAGGAGTCACCGCTGACGGCCGACGCCGAGGGCGGCATCCTCGTCGTCGACCCGGCCGTCGAAGCGCAGCAGATCGAGGAGGTCCGCGCCTGGCGCGCCGCGCGCGACCAGGCCGCCGTCGACGCGGCGCTGGCCGAGCTCGCCGAGGCCGCCGCGGCACCGGAGCAGAGCACCAACCTGATGACTGCGACGATCGCCGCCGCACGCGCCGGCGCGACGACCGGCGAGTGGTCGCGCACGCTGCGCGACGTGTTCGGCAGCTACCGCGCGCCGACCGGCGTCGGCGAGGCCGCCGCGGCGCCTGCCGACGGCGATCTTGGCGAGCTGCGCGAAGAGGTCGCGCGCCTGCAGGAGAAGCTCGGCCGGCGGCCGAAGATCCTCGTCGGCAAGCCCGGCCTGGACGGGCACTCAAACGGCGCCGAGCAGATCGCCGTGCGTGCGCGCGACTCGGGCATGGACGTCGTCTACGAGGGCATCCGCCTGACCCCCGCGCAGATCGCCGCCTCGGCGCTGCAGGAGGGCGTCCACGTGATCGGCCTCTCGATCCTCTCCGGCTCGCACCGCGAGCTGATCCCGGCCGTGATCGACGCGCTGCACGAGGCCGGCGTGACCGCGCCCGTGGTCGTCGGCGGGATCATCCCCGAGCAGGACGTCGAGGGACTGCGCCAGGCCGGCGTCGCGGCGGTGTACACGCCGAAGGACTTCGACATCACGCGCATCATGCGCGACATCGTCGAGCTCGTAGGCGCCGAGGGCGCGAGTGGCGACGGCGCCGTAGCGGCCGCCCCGGTGGCGGTGGCCGGCAACGGCTCCTCCGCCAACGGCGCGGCGTGAGCGGGGCATCGCGCCCGCAAGACGCGCTCGGCGCCGCGCTCGGCGCACGGCTGCGCGAACGCGACCTGAGCGCCGCCCCGGCGACGCTGAACCTGCTCGAGAGCACCGCCGCCGGCGATCGCGAGCAGGCCGCGGCGCTGCTGCGTGAGGTCTCCCCCGCCGCGCTCGGAGGCGAGGCGCCGGGCCACGTGGTCGGGATCACCGGGCCGCCGGGCGCCGGCAAGTCGACGCTGCTCTCGGCGCTGTTGCAAGCTTGGCGCTCAGAGGGCCGTGCAGTCGCGATGCTCGCCGTCGACCCCAGCTCGCGACGTTCGGGCGGATCGCTGCTCGGCGACCGCGCGCGCATCGAGTTCGACCCGAAGGACCGCGGACGTGTTCATCCGCTCGACCTCCGCCGGCGAGCGGCTCGGCGGCCTCGCATGGGCCACGCGCGCCGCCGCCCACGCGCTAGCGGCAGCGTTCGACGTGGTCGTGATCGAGACCGTCGGCGTCGGCCAGGCCGAGACGGAGGTCGCCGACGTCGCCGACACGGTCGCCGTTGTCGTGCAGCCGGGCAGCGGCGACGTGCTGCAGTTCCTGAAGTCCGGGATCATGGAGATCCCCGACGTGCTCGTCGTGACCAAGGCCGATCTCGGGCAGATCGCGCTGCGCACGCGGCGCGACGTCAGCGCCGCACTGCGCTCGCTCGGTTCGAGCGAGACGCCGCGTCGTGGCCGTCTCCTCGCTCTCGCCGCCGCAGGGGATCGAGGAGCTGATCGAGGCGCTGCGACGAGCATCGTGCGAACGTCGACGTGCGCGAGCGCAGGCTGCGGGCTCGGCGAGCCAATGCGCTGGCCGACTTCGCGCACGAGCACGGCGAGCGCGGGTTGCGCGCGCTCGGCGGCCGCTATGCAGCCGAGCGGCTGCTCGCCGCACAGGATCCAGAGCTCGACACCGCCGCGCTGGTGGCCGCGCTCAAGCAAGGCGCCCGGCGATGAGCAGGCGCTCCGCGCGGGAGGACCCCCCGGCACGGGCGGCTGATCAGTCGCGACCGGCGCGGAAGGCCGCCCGAGGGCGCTCGCACGCGGCCGTGGACCTGCTGCTGATCTTCGGCGCGTTCGTGCTCGCGAGCGCGCTCGCCGGCGCGCTCGGCGCGGCGAACCTCGGCACGGCGCTGTCGTTCGGTCAGATCGGACTGGCGCTGATGGTCGTCTACGTGCTGCTCAGGCGCTGACGCGGTCTTACTGTTCGTGCAGCGTGGCGACGTGGATCGCGGTCAGCTCGGGGTTTTTGAGCGAGCCTTCTTCGACCGGGTCTTCTTCTTCCGAGCAGACCAGGGAGACTTTGCCTGCGCTGTCCAAGTGGACAGGCGCTCCGAGAACCACCGTGACAGAGCTACCGGCTTCGACGTCAACTGCCTCTGAGTCGACGATTTCGGCGGAGTCCTTGAGTTCGCAGAAAAGTTCTCTGGTTTCGGCTTTCTGCCCGTTGCGCCACCTGGCCTTGGCGAAGAGCACGTAGTCGCCCGCCGGCAGGGAGATCGGCGAGCCGTGAGATTTGCTCGTGTAGGCGTCGCTCGGTCCGGTTGGTCCGACCGAGCCGACGATGCTCTGCCCGCTCGGGCCGGCGCTGCCCGTCTCGCCCGTAGCGCCACGAGCGCCCGTCGCCCCCACCGCACCCGTGCCACCGGCACGACCGGCGACGTTCCACGCCACGGCGGTTTGGCCCTTGGGGCACCGGCGCCCCGGCTTCAGCACCTTCAATGCGCCGCTGGCGCCAACGCAGCCCGCGAGCTGGCCGTTCCTCGCCACGAACCCGCCCACGGCCGCGTAGCTCGTGCCACCGAGGGCTACGAACAGCGCGAGCAGGGCAAGCGCGTGGCCGCGCAGGTGGGTTGCAATCTTGGCCGGCATTTCGACCGCATCGGCAACGCCCGCAACGGGCTTGAGTCATGCACCGAGGCCACGTGCTGACATAAGCTGGGGTGATGGGAACAGGATGCTTCGTCTCGAGTGGCCGCACGCTGGACAGCGCGATCGAGCGCGTCAAGCTCGCCGAGTCGCTCGGTTACGAGGCGGCCTACGTGACGCACATCGCCGGACGCGAGTCGCTGACGGTCGTCACGGCATACGCGCTCGCCACGAGCAGCATCCGCGTCGGGCCGGGCGTCGTGCCGATCTACACGCGCACGCCGGCGACGATGGCGCAGACGGCGGCGACGATCGACGAGCTGTCGGGCGGGCGACTGAACCTGGGCATGGGCGTCTCGCACCGGCCGGTCGTCGAGGGCTGGCACGGACAGACGATCGACAAGCCGGTCGCCGAGATGCGTGAGTACGCCTCGATCGTGCGCGGCATCCTGCGCGGCGAGAGCTATGAGAGCGGCGAGAAGTGGCAGACGGGCTTCCAGCTGGCCGGGATCGACCCGCGCCCGCAGCTGCCGATCTACATCGCCGCCCTCTCCCCCGCGATGCTGCGGCTGGCCGGCGAGATCGCCGACGGTGTGCTGCTGTGGCTGTGCTGCCCGCAGTACATCGAGGACGTCGTGATCCCGGAAGTGAGCAAGGGACGCGAGCGTGCCGGCAAGACGCTCGAGGGCTTCGACGTCGTACCGGCCGTGCCCTGCGCGCTGACCGACGAGCGCGACTCGGCCTTCGCGGCGATGCGCATGGAACTGATTCCGTACTTCGGCCTGCCCTTCTACCGCGCGATGATCGAGCGCTCGGGCTTCGGCGCCGATATCGAGCGCTACGACGCGGCCAGCGGCGATCTGGCGGCGATGCAGGCTGCGATCTCCGACGACTTCCTCGCCCAGCTGACTGCCGTCGGCGCCGAGGCGGACGTGCGCGCCGGAATCGAGCGCTACCGTCAGGCGGGCGCCACAACGCCGTGCGTCGGCCCGATCTCGAAGACCGACTTCGAGGCCACCCTGCGCGTCGGAATCGGCGCCTGAGTCGCAGCCCGCCGCGTAGGCTTTTCTCTCGATGCTCGTCCTCCTCGGCTTCGCCGTGCTCGCCGGCGCGGGCACCGCCCTCTCGCCGTGCGTGCTGCCCGTGCTCCCCGCGCTGCTCTCGGCCGGCGGCGTCGGCGGGCGGCGTCGGCCGCTTGGCATCGTGCTCGGCCTGTCGATCACGTTCACGGTGACGATCGTCGGCGTGGCGCAGGTCGTCGACGGCGTCGGCCTCGGCTCGGACCCGCTGCGCGACGTGGCGATCGTCGTGCTGCTCGTGTTCGGCGCGGCGCTGCTCGTGCCGAGCGTTGGCCGACCGGATCGAGGCGCCGCTGTCGCGCCTGGCGCGCTTCGGCCCGCGCTCGCGCGGCGACGGCTTCTGGTCGGGAATGCTCGTCGGCGGCGCGCTCGGCTTCGTCTACACGCCATGCGCGAGCCCGATCCTCGCGGCCGTCATCTCGGTCAGCGCGGCGAGCGGGAAAACGATCGTGATCGCGCTCGCCTACGCGCTCGGCTCGGCGCTCGTGCTGCTCGCGCTGACACTCGGCGGCCGACGGCTGTTCGAGCGCATTCGCAGGGCCGGCCGCGGACCGGCGCTGCAGCGAGCGCTCGGCGCGATCATGATCGTCACGGCGATCGCGATCGCGACGAACCTCGACGTCAACTTCGACCAGTTCGTCGCCCAGCACATCCCCGACGTCAACCTGACGGCGTCGCTCGAGTGCTCGGAAACGGTCACCAACCACCTGCACGAAATCTCAGGGCACCAGCCCAAGTTCGCCCCGGCCAACGGCTCTTCCGCCTGCGGCGGCTCGGGCTCAAGCGTGACGGCGGCGCCGGCGAATGCGAGCCAGGCCACGCTGCTCGCCGACGCGCGCGGCCTGCGCAAGCTCGGCCCTGCGCCTGAATTCATGCAGACCCAGGACTGGTTCAACACGCCCGGCATGAAGCCGCTCTCGCTGGCATCGCTGCGCGGACATGTGGTGCTGATCGACTTCTGGACGTACACGTGCATCAACTGCATCCGCACGCTGCCGTACTTGAAGGCATGGGACGCCAGCTACCGCCACGACGGGCTGACGATCGTCGGCGTCGAGACACCCGAGTTCGCCTTCGAGCACGACGCGGCCAACGTGTCCAACGCGATCAAGCAGTTCGGCCTGCGCTACCCGGTCGTCCAGGACAACGAGATGGGCACGTGGAATGCCTACGGCAACGAGTACTGGCCGGCCGACTACTTGATCGACGCGCGCGGGCAGGTCCGCTACGCGGCCTTCGGCGAGGGCGACTACGACAAGACCGAAACGGCGATCCGTGCGCTGCTGGCCGAATCGGGCAGCCAGCTCGGCGGGCGCAGCGCACCGAAGGACGTCGTCGTGCCGAGCCGGCAGGCCACGCCGGAGACCTATCTCGGCACCGAGCGCGCCGAAGGCTGGCTGCAGCGCCCGAAGGACGGCGTGCACGACTACGGCGCCGCCACCACCGGCCATCTGGCGCTCAACGAATTCGCCTACAGCGGCATCTGGAAGATCGCCGCGCAGCCGGCCGAAGCCGTCACCGACGCCGGCATCGACGTCGAGTTCCAGGCAAAGAACGTCTACCTCGTGCTGAGCTCGGCCGGCGCGCGCCCGCGGCAGGTGCAGGTGCTGCTCGACGGGAAGCCGATTCCGGCGGCCGATGCCGGCGCAGACGTCCACGGAGGGAGCGTGACCGTACGCGGACAGCGGCTCTACACGCTCGTGTCAGTCCCTCGCGACGAGCGCCATCTGCTAAGCCTGCGCTTCGCGCCGGGTGTCAGCGGCTTTGCGTTCACGTTCGGTTAGCCCCGCAAGAGCGGGACCATGTCAACGCGTCCACTGGGCTCCGCTGCGTGCCGCCGCAGGTTGTAATCTGCGGCGCTCCAGACCCAGCAACGTCGTGCCGTGGCGCCCGAGGGGGGCTTCGGGCACAAGGAGGTCTCAAAGCATGACTTGTATCGAAAGCTCCGAGCGGAGCAGGTCCGCCGCGCGCGGGCGCCTGCTCCGTGGTCCTCGGAGCATCATTGCGGCCTGTCTCGCCGCGATCGGCCTGCTCTCGGCCGGCGCCGCGATCGCCAGCGCCGACGGCACGGTGACCCTTCCGGGTAGCCCACTGATTGTCTCGGTCGGCTCGCTCGGCGAGTGCCAGTCCAGCTATCCCAACGTGGGTGGGGCGAACTTCTACCCACCCAGCGACACGCTGGGAGACTGCGGCTTCTTCCTCGCCTTCCCACCGGCGCTCGGCAACCCCACGCCGCTCGAACAGTCGGGCAAAACCGGCACCGTGTTCGGCTTCGAGGGCGCCGCGGGCCCGCACGTCGATAGCGCCGAAGGAGGCGTCCTCTACACCGCGATCGCCCAAGGAGCGCCGACGGGCAGCGGGACCGCCGCCGACCCGTACAAGGAGATCACCACGTTCAAGGCGACGATCGAAGGCAAAGACTACGCCCTGATCACGGTCACCACGACGTATGTCAACGGCGCCGCCGACTTCACCTCAAGCTACGACGTGCAGAACGTGACCGGACAGACGATCTCGGGTCTGACGACCCCGGGTGCGGCGACGCTTCACTTCCACGCGATCGTCGCGGGCGACCTCTATGTCGCCAACAGCGATCTCGGCACAGGCGTGTTCGCTGGCGGCCCGCCGCGCTTCATCGGCGGGCAGAACACGACGACGGGCACGCTCGGCGGGTTCATCGAAGCCAGCCCCGAATGGTCGAACTGGCAGGAGGGTGGCTACTTCGAGCCGATCTGGGAAGCGGTAAACAAATCGATCGCCGCGACCCCTGTGTTCAACGACACGATCGACCCCAACCTGATCGACAACGGCGCTGGAGTCAGCTGGGATCAGTTCCTGACCACAGGTCTACCGGCGGGCGAACACGCGATCTTCACGATCGTCAACCGCTCGCAGGTACCGACGACGCTGGGCGTGCAGCCGGTCTCGCAGTCGCACACGGTGGGACAGACGGCGACGGTCACGGTGACTGCGACGGACAACATCGGCACGCCGTACTCGAACCGCACGCTCGTCTACTCGATCGCCGGGGCGAACCCGAAAACGGGGAGCGTGACGACGAACGCCGCCGGTCAGGCGGTGATCAGCTACGTCGGCACAGCAGCCGGGCTGGACACGATGCAGATGTTCCTGGATCTCAACGGCGACGGCTCGGCAAGCAATGGCGAGCCGGCCTCGGCGGCACAGGTCATCTGGACGCCGGCACCGCCGACGCCGAACAGCACCTACACGATCCAGAGCATCAAAGCCAACTCCGACGGCACGCTCACGATCACCTTCGTGCCCTCGCAGGACGGCACGGCGACCGTCGAAGTGACGGTGCCGACAGGGACGATCTCGCGCAACGCGTCGATCGCCAAGAAGAAGAAGTGCAAAAAGAACCAGGTGCGGATCAAGGGCAAGTGCCGTCCCAAGACGACCGTCTCGGGCAAGGTCACGGCCGCCGGCAAGGCGGGCGTGCCGCTGAAGATCACGGTCAAGCCTTCGCGCAAGGTGAAGAAGGCGCTGGCCAAGGGCAAGAAGGTTCAGCTGACGGCCAAGCTGACCTACAAGTCGGCCCTCGGCGGTGCCCCGACCGTGAAGACCTACCACTTCACGGTGAAGGCCAAGAAGAAGAAAAAGAAGGGTCACCACTAGTCGCAAGCGACCGGTGAGTTGACGGGCGGGGCGTCCTCGGGGCGCCCCGCCTGCTTTAAGAGGCCGATAAGTCGCGCCGGTTGGGGGTACGTATCGGCGCGTATGTCTCGAGGTGGTCCGGCACGGCGCGAAAGGTCAAGTGCCATACGCTCGTTGTGTCCGGGGAAGGACAACCACCTCAAGATCCGGGGGGATCACGAATGCGTATGCGAGTACCTGCGCGCGCTCATAGCGTGCGGCGACGACTGTGCACAACGATCGCGGCCGCTGCCGCGCTGCTGGCCGTGGGCTACGGGCCCGCCGTGAGCTCCGCCGGCGCCGACACGCCGGCACATACCGACGTGATGTTCCTGTTCGACACGAGCGGGTCGATGGGCGGAGTGCTCAACGAAGCCAAGACTGAAATCGTCGGCGTCATCAACCACATCAACGCGACGCTGCCCGATGCGCATTACGGGGTGGCCGAAGTCCGCGACTTTCCCTTCAGCGAAGCGGAAGCCGAAGGCACCGAAAAACCCTGGAAGCTGAATCAGGCGCTCACCGCCGATCCAGAAGCAGTCAAGAAAGCGATCGAACCGCTGTTTGCGAGCGGCGGAGGCGACTTTCCCGAATCCTACGGGCGAGCATTGTGGGAGACCGACACGAACCCGAACGTCGGCTGGCGCGACGAAGCCCGTCACGTGATCGTGCTGATCGCCGACAACGTCCCGCACGACCACGAACTGGACGAAGGGATCCCGCAAAGCGTATGGGCGGTACCAGCGCCGTGGGACACCGGCGAAGAACGACCTGGCCCATGGGCGATCCCGGGCACGCAATGGACGTCGAGCACGAACCTCGACTTCCAGTCGACGATGACCCAACTGGGTCTCGACGGCAAGCCGCTCGAGGACGTGGACTTCTCAGGCCCAAGCGGATATCTCCCTTACTGGGAACATTGGGCGGGGCTGTCCGGTGGCCATGCCCTCGGCGGAGCGGCGGGCAACCTCGCCAATAGCCTGACGACGCTGATCGAAACCGGCGCGACGACGCCGCTCGCGCCGTGCCCGGCAGGGCAGGAACGCAGCGCCACGGGCGTTTGCGTGGTGGCGAGCAAACCGAGCTCGCATCCAACCGTCAGCCAGGTGATCTGCAACCTTGTGATCGCGACAGCCACGGACACGTGCACCGCGACGGTGGGCGACGCCGCCCCATCCGGCTCGACGAACCCGACGGGGACGGTTACGTTCGCAAGCGCCAACGGCGGGGTGTTCAGCGCGGGCAACACCTGCGCCCTCACATCGACGCCCCTCTCGGGCAACGTCTCGAGTTGCTCGGTGCAGTTCCTGCCGCCGGCAAAAGCGAGCACGTTCCCGGCGATCACGGCGACCTACTCGGGCGACGCGACGCACAACTCGAGCACGGCCCAGACGCACTACGGTCCGGCGAGCGAACTTGCCAGCCACGTCGATCTCTCCGAATTGGGCACAATCAAACCGGGCGGCGAAGTCGAAATTCCGATCGATTGCGGCTTCCCGTGCGAATCGCTCGGCGAACTGTTCAACGAACCGGGCCTGGCGCAGATCGCCTCGCTCACGCCGTTCGCCCCAGCCGGTGGCGAAGTCGCTGCCGAAGCTGCCGCGTCGCACGCCAAGAAGAAGAAAAAGAAGAAGCGCAAGCCGGTGCTGCTCGGCAAGGGCAAGGTCAAGCTGAGCAAAGCGGGCAAGGGCAAGCTGATCCTGAAGCCAACAGCGAAGGGCAAGTCCGCGCTCGGGCACTTCAAGGGCAAGTCTGTGCACCTGACGATCAAATTCACGATCCGCACGCTCAACGGCACGGTCGTGGACGTCAAGAAGCAACACGTCACGCTGCGCCCGAAGGCGAAGAAGAAGGCTCGCAAGAAGCATCACTAAGCACAGGGATGCGCCGCCCCCCGCGCCACTCGCAAGAGTGCGTGGGGGGCGGCGTCCTACAATTGCGCCATGGAGGGCTCCACCCCAGAGACCGGTGCCCGTAGCTGGCTGCGCTGCTACCGCTGCTGGTCGCAGGATCTCGAGGTGCAGGTCCACTACGAGGGGATTCACAAGATCGACCCGGACACGGGCGAGCGCGCCGAAGTGATCGACGAGCTGCAGGAGGCTGTCGTGCAGTGCCTTGACTGCATGCACGACCAACCCCACCTCGGCTTCAACAACAGCCGCGTCGAGCCGATCGAGGATCGCTGGGAACGGATGATCGCGGGAACGCCCTGGGTTGCTTCCTGCACGGTCGCGGTCGATGCCGACGAGGTCGAGAGTTGCTCCGGTCCGGAGGCCGGCGATGCGCTCTCCTACGCTGCGTTCGGGGATCACGGGGTGCGCGAGTTCTTCACGCACGTGCGCTTCCACAAGCACGAGGACGACTCGCGCATCATCGTGCACCTGCTCGTCGAGCTCTATGCACGGTCGCTCGAGGAGGCCACCGAGGTGCTCGAGTCCTCCGCGCGCGGAGCGCTGACGATCACCTCGCTGGCCGAGGAGTCACGCCCGCCGGCGGCAGCCGCCGGCGAGAGCCACGGCCACGAATAGGCATCTGGCGCCATGAGCGGCTCCGTCCGCTCCAAGCGCCGGGGCTTGAGTCGGCACGCTCGGCGGCCGATGCAGCTCCTGTAGGCATCGACTACGGGAGAAATTGCATGGAGCAGGTCTTGAAGGTGCTGGTCGCCGACGACCACCCGCTGATCCTCCAGGGTCTGCGCCGGACGCTCGAGGCGTGCGATGACATCGACGTGATCGGCGAGGCGCGCTCCGGCGCCGAGGTGCTGCCACTGGTCGAGCGGCGCAATCCGGACATCGTGCTGCTGGATATGCGCATGCCTGAGATGGACGGCGTCGAATGCATCACCGAGCTCAAGCGCCGCTGGCCCGATGTCAAGGCGGTCGTGCTGTCAGGCTCAGACGATCGAGCGTCGATCGACGCCGCCACCAAGGCCGGGGCCAGTGCGTACGTGATCAAGAGCGTCAGCGCGCTCGACGTTCCCGCGCTGCTGCGTCAGGTTGCCTCCGGCTACACATTGTTTCACTCGCCCAAGCAGGAGTCGGGCGAGGGGTCAGGGGACGGCGAGGGCGCTGAGGCGACGTTGACCGAGCGCGAGCTGACGATCCTCGCGGCAGTCGCCGGCGGTCTGACAACGAAGGCGATCGCGAGCGATCTGTGGGTCAGCGAGCACACGGTGAAGTTCCACCTCACCAACATCTACCGCAAGCTCGGCGTCAGCAACCGCAGCGGAGCGGTGCGCTACGCCTACGAGCACGGGCTCGCTCCAAGCGCCGGCTGAGCGGCGTCACTCGCCGCCGGCGGCGGCAATCGAACCCATCAGCGGCTCCCAGCGCGGCAGCGTCAGCGACACGCTCGTCGGACCCCCGGGCCTGCTCTCAACGACACACTCGCCACCGAGCAGCCGTACGCGCTCGTGGATGCCGGCGAGCCCGATCCGGCCCCGGCGCGCGGCCCCAAGCAGCGCCGCCTCGACGTCGAACCCGCAGCCGTCGTCGCGTACGCGCGCGCTGACGCCTGCGGCGCCGAGCGCGATTGAGACCTCCACCTCGCCCGCCCCGCGTCCATGCTCGCGGACGTTGCTGAGAGCCTCGCCGACGACGCTCAAGAGCGCGATCCGCTGCGAGGGCGACATGCTCGCCGGCTCGCCATGCAGGCCGAGCGCCGGAACGATGCCGGTGCGCTCCGCGAAGGCCTCCGTCAGCTCGTGCACGGCGTCGGCGAACGGCCGCTCGATCAGGAAGCTCGCATGGACGGCTGTCGAGATCCGTCGCAAGCCACTCTCAAGCGCCATGAGACGGGCATTCAAGTCATCCAGACGCCCCTGCAGCAGCCACGCCTGACGGTCCTCGCCCAATACCGACCCGAGTTGCCCGCGAAACATCCGCAGATCCTCGCCGAGCAGCAGCAGCTCCTGCAGCGGCCCGTCGTGCAAATCGAAGCCGAGACGCGTGAGACGGCGGTCACTGCCTTCGACGAGGGCGAGCAGCGCCTCGGCGGCGTAGCCCTTGCGCCGACCCTCGAGCTCGGGCGCCCCGAGCAGCTCTCTAGCGACGTGCGCACGCGTATCTCCGAGCTCTTCGGCCAGCCGATCCACGAGGCGCGCGATCAGCGCCGGATCCTCCGCAAGCGTGCCGGCCGCATGGGCGAACAACCGCCGCGCGAGCAGCAGCATCGTCGCTTGCGTCTCGCCACCCGGCGGGTCAGATGACCGCAGCGCAGCATCGGCCGCGTCGCGCGCGCGCTCACGGGCCTGCGCGTCGGGAAGCAGGCCCAACTCGGCGAAGGCGCCCTCGACGCGGTCGAGATCGCGCATTGGGGTCTCTTGTGCAGGGGTCTGATGTCTCATCGCGGTGCGCGCGCCGTCCTGCGACCGCGCGCGGTGGATTTATCGGCAGCTCACGTGAAAAACTCAACAGAAGAGGGCGTCGCGAGCTGCCGTCCGCCGGCGACTGAACCGCAATCGAGTGCGACCGGTTCAACTGCGTCAGTCGAGCGCGCGCGCGACTGTGCTGTGAGGGGAAGTGGTATCGGGGATGCGCTCGCGCACGCGCGCACGATCAGCCCGCACGATCGCGTCGAACAGATCCTCGAAGGGCGCCCACTTCTCGAGCACCGGCTCGCCGCCGGGGGCGGATTCGCCGCTGTTCCCGGCACAGACGAGCCCAACGGGTGGCACGAGGTCGGCGGTGAGCTCGAGCTCACCGATCAACGAGCGTGCGCGCTCGGGACCATCGACGACGACGACGTCGATCCGTTCACGCGCGATCAACTCGGCCGCGGCGTATACCCCCGTGAGACTAAAGACGCGACAGCCACGCCGTGCGACGAGCATTGCATTGACCGCACGGAAGGGCTCGTCCTCGGAGACGACGAGCACCCGTATCGGGTGCAGCCTGATCACCTGCGCATCATCCGATGTCTCATCCCGATCCATGACCGACAGCTTTGCGCCAGAGTGATCCGCGGCCTACTGCACCTTGGTCTAGATCGAGGCCTGGACCGGGGCCCGCCACACAGCGATCCGGCAGGGGCCTAGCGGAAGGTGCAGGTGGAACTAGCCGAAGTTCCGGCGAGATCGCTCCCGGCGCAGTCCACCATGACCGCCACTGGAGCACATCGGCTCCAAAGAAAGGAAACCAACCAAGGAGGAGCCTGTGTTCCGCAAACTACTCAAGAAGCGCACCGCACTGGTGCTCAGCGCCGTCGCCGTTCTCGCGGTTGCCGGTATCGCCGTCGCCTACTGGACGACCGGCGGCTCGGGCAACGGCTCGGGCGCAGTCGCTGAAAGCAACGGCACGCTCGTGCTGCACGGCACGATCAACAACGCTCTGACCCCAGGCAGCACGTCGTCGGTGTCCTTCACCGCCGACAACGCTGGGTCCTCGAGCCTGCAGGTCGGCACGGTGAAAGCGGTCGTCTCGATCGACGCTGCGCACTCCGGGTGCAAAGCATCCGACTTCACGATCGCCGCCACACCCGAGAACCAGGTCATCCCGGCCAACGGCTCGGCAGCACTCGCGCACGACGGCTCGATCTCGATGGCCGACAGCGCCGAAAACCAGGACGCCTGCCAGGGCGCCACGATCTCGCTCGCTCTGACGAGCTAGCGAAGGGGGCAGTGGAGGGGGGGCACGGACGCCTCCCCTCCACAAGCTTTTGCCGGTCGTTGGCCGGCTCTGAACTTCTGCACTTGCGACTTTGAACTTCAACGAGGAGAACGAGCGGTAACCGGATGGGCCTGCGAACTGACAACAGCAAGAGAAAGGCGAGGCGAGCGGACGGCGCCACCCGCGACGAGACCCGTCGCCGGTTGATCGGCAGCCGCCGCTCCCTCGTGCTGTTGGCCTCGCTGACGGTCCTGCTGGCGGTGAGCATCTCGCTCGCGGCGGCAGGCGCGTTCGCACCGCTGCTGCACCCGGCACCGCCGCGCCCACCCGAGCCGCCGACGCCTCCGGCGCCGAGCATCACGAGTCGCCCGGCCGACCCGACGACCCAGGCCACGGCGCACTTCACCTACTCCGACGCACAGTCGGGCATCAACTTTCAGTGCCAGCTCGACGGCGGTTCGTTCAACTCGTGCCCAACGAGCGGTGTCAGCTACTCGGGCCCGCTGAGCCAGGGTCAGCACACGTTCAAGGTGAAGGCCGTTGGCGGCTCGAAGACGAGCTCGACCACCTCCTACTCGTGGACGATCGACACGACGGCGCCGAGCGCCTCGATCTCCTACCCGAACGACGGGATCACGCTCGGAACGGCCGACTGGGGCGCCCACTGTCCGGGTCACGTATCGCTCTGCGGCAGCGCGAGCGATACGCACGGCGTAAGGAGCGTGCTGATTTCAATCCAGCGCAGCGGCGGCAACTGGTGGGGCGGCGGCGCATTCGATCGCTCGAGCGAGCTGTTCGGGCCGGTCGACGTCTCCGGTAGCGGTCGCGACAGCGTTCGCTGGTCCTACCCGCTGCGCCTCCCGGCCGACGGGACCTACACGCTGCACGTGCGCGCGACCGACGAGGCCGGCAACACCACCCCATCTTCGGCTCAGGCCGTCTCGCGCTTCACGATCGACACGACGCCACCACCCGTACCGAGCATCACGGGCAAGCCGGAAGCGACGACGACCGCGAAATCGACGGCGTTCAGCTTCGTCGACGGCGAGACGGGCGCTCGCTTCCTCTGCCGGCGCGACGGCGGCAGGTTCTCGGCCTGCTCGAGCCCGCAGTCCTACTCTTCGCTTTCGCTCGGCTCACACCGCTTTGAAGTCGAGGCCGTCGACGCAGTCGGTAACACAAGCGCACCGGCCAGCTACTCGTGGACGATCGTCAAAGAAATCGCCAAAGAAACGCCGGGCAAACCGTTCACGGTGTCAGGCAATGCCACCGGGCCGCTGGCGCCAGGAACGACGCGAGCACTGGCGATCACGCTGTCGAACCCCAACAACGTCGCGATCACGGTCACCGCGCTGGCCGCATCTGTCGCGTCTGGCTCGAGCAAGGTCGGCTGTGACGGGCCGAGCAACCTTCAGCTGACCCAGTCGAACCTCTCGGAAGCCAAAACGCTGACGATCCCGGCCAGCGGCCAGGTCACGCTGCCCTCGGGCGCGATCAGCGCCCCGCAGGTGCTGATGAAGGACCTGCCGACCAACCAGGACGCCTGCAAGGGCGCGTTGTTCACCTTCACCTACAGCGGGAGCGCGCACTCATGAGAACCGCCTTCACGCGCGTCCTCGGGCGCCGACGCACACTAGTCCTATTGCTTCTGGCCGTGCTCCTGGCGAGCACGACGGCGTGGGCATTCTGGGCTGCGAAAAGCAGCGGTAGCGCGAGCGGGCAAGTTGGTGGCCTCCCGGCGCCGCAGATCAGCTCGGCCACTCCCGGCGGCGGCACCGTGACGCTCAACTGGACGACGGTGAGCGCACCCGCAGGCGGCACGGTGAGCTACTACGTCAGTCGCGACGGGGGCGCTGCGAGCAGCGCGTGCCCGAGCTCGACGTCACCGGGGACGCAGACTAGCTGCACCGACACGGGCGTCTCCACGGGCAGCCATAAATACACCGTGACGGCCGTGTGGCACTCGTGGACGGCGAAAAGCGCAAGTGCCGCTGCGCAGGTGACGAGCGGCGCGGCGACGCACCTCGTGCTGACCCCTGCGACGACGACCCCGACGGCCGGCGCCGCCGACAACCTGACGGTCACCGCCAAGGACGCGGCGAACAACACCGTGACCAGCTACATGGGCTCCAAGAGCCTGAAATTCTCGGGCGCTAACACGATCGGCTCGCTGCATCCCACAGTCAGCGACGGCAACGGCACGGCCCGCGAATTCGGCGCCCCTGAAGGGACCGCGATCACCTTCTCCGCGGGAGTCGCATCGGTGTCGGGAGCGACCAACGGCGTGATGACCCTGTACAAGGCCGAGACGGCGAGCGTCAAGGTCAGCGACGGCACGATCGACAACGGCAGCGGCACATCCGTGACCGTCGCCGCGAGCGTCGCTGTCGGCTTCACGCTCTCGACGGCGACGCGCACAGCCGGCACCCCATTCGGAGAGGAACTCGTCGCCAAGGACTCCTCGGGCAACACCGCCACCTCGTACACAGGCGCAAAGACGATCGTCTTCAGCGGACCCGGCAGCAGCCCCAATGGCAAAGCGCCCGTCCTACCCACCGTCTCGGTCACGTTCAACGCCGGCGTCGGCACGACGACGGGTTCTCCGATCACGCTTTACGACGCCGACGAAGCGGCGACGCTCACGGCCGCACAGGGCACGGTCAGCGGGACCTCGGCGAGCTTCATCGTCAACGCCGTCGGCATCGCGAGCTTCGCGCTCGGCTCTGCACCCCAGACCGTCGGCGTGGCGTTCTCCGAGCAGATCACAGCCCTGGACACCTTTGGCAACACGGCGACCTCCTACGCCGGGGGCAAGACCCTGTCGTTCGGTGGTCCCGGCTCGAGCCCAGAAGGCACCGCCCCCGAATACAAAACCTCGGTCAGCTTCACGGCCGGCGTGGGCACCTCCGAAATCAAGCTGTACAAGGCCGAGACGCCGACGCTGAAAGCTACCCAGGCTACGTTCAGCGGATCTGCCAGCTTCATAGTCTCGGCTGCGAGCGCCGCCAGGCTGACGTTCGCCGCGATCTCCGCGCAGAGCGCCGGGACGGCATTCGAACCGACGATCACGGCCAAGGACGCCTTTGGCAACACGGCGACGAGCTACACCGGCATCAAGCCGATCGCCTTCACCGGACCCGGCAGCAGCCCGCTCGGCAACGCGCCGAAATACCCGGCGACCGTGAGCTTCAGCGCGGGCACCGGGAAAGCCTCCTCGATCACGATCTACGACGCCGGCTCGACCACGCTGAACGCCTCGGACGGAACGATCAGCGCCGCGTCGGCGAACTTCACCGTAAACGCCCTGAGCACGACGAGCAGGTTCATGCTCTCGACACCATCGCCGACCGCGGGTACTGCGCTGACCGAGACGGTCACGGCGGCGGACAGCTATGGCAACACGACGACCGGCTACACGGGCACCAAAAACATCAGCTTCAGCGGTCCGGCGAAAAGCCCGAACAACACCTCGCCCAAATACCCGAGCCAGTTGTCGTTCAGCTCCGGGGTCGGCACGACATCGTCGATCACGCTCTATGCCGCGCAGACGACGACGCTGACGGCGAAAGAAACCTTCGGCTCGATCTCGGGCGAATCGGAAAGCTTCACCGTCGCCTCGGCCTCCCCGAGCAGCCTCAGCGTGAGCACTCCCGCGACACAAACTGCAGGCGTTGCCTTCAACCTGTCGATCACAGCCGCCAAAGACGCATACGGCAATCTCGTCGGCGGCACCCAGGCGCTCAGCTTCTCCGGACCATCGAGCGCACCGGACGGCACGGCTCCGAGCTATCCGTCGAGCGCCACGTTCACGGCAGGCGAAGCGAAATCCACCGTGACGCTGAGCGACGCGCAGACGACTTCGATCAAAGTCACCAGCGGCACGGGCAGCAGTCCGACGTCCAACTTCATCGTCAACGCCGCGACGATGGCTGGCTTCTCACTGAGCGCTGTCAGCTCGACGGTGTTCGCCGGCCAGGGTGACGAACTGACGATCAAGGCCGTCGATAGCTTCGAAAACACGATCACGAGCTACGCGGGCTCCAGGAACTTGAAATTCACCGGCGCCAAAGCAAGCGGCGGCAAAGAACCGACCGTAAGCAGCTCGTCGAATGTACCGATCGGCTTCGAAGCCCCGACGGCGATCACGTTCACGGCGGGCGTCGCCAAATCATCCGGCTCGAGCGGTGTGATGAAGCTGTACGCGATCGAAACGGCGCACGTGGTCGTCTCGGAAGGGACCCTCACCAGCAGCCCCCTGAGCGTGACCGTCGAAGCTGCGGAAATCTCCTCGCTGACGATGACCAATCACATGGGCGGCACAAAAGGCCGTATCGAAAAAGACGACACGCTCACGCTCGGCTTCAACGACCAGATCGCGGCCAACTCGTTCTGCTCTTCATGGAGTGGCAACGGCGCCAACCACGAACTCACTGGCAACGGCGCAGTCACCGTCACGCTCACCGATGGATCGGGCACAAGCGATGACACCCTCACGGTGAGCTCGACCGCGTGCACGATCCACCTCGGCACGATCGACCTCGGCTCGGCCGGCTACGTGAGCGGGGGCAGCGCCACCTTCAGCGGCAACGGCTCGAGCGCGTCAACCGTCAAATACACGGCGAGCAACGAAAAACTCACGATCGAACTCGGTGGCCAGGGCGGCTCGGGCACGACGAAAACAGTGAGCTCAAGCGCGGCCAAACTGACCCCGGACACCAATCTGACCGACGAATTCGGCAACTTGTTCCCAGCGTTCACGACCGCCACGACCGTTCAGTTCTAGGCATGAGACGCGGCTGCCGAAAGACCAAGCCGGCCCCACAGCGCGGTCGCACGCGCCAGTGCTACTACGTGTGGCCGACCCCGTGCAGTCCTAAGCGCACGCGCAGCCGCTTCACCCCGCCGCTGTGCTTCGACCCGTGCCTTGGTGCCCGCAAGCCGCGCCGCGAACACGCACGGCCGCTGCCCGACTCCGACTACTAGCCGCTAGCCCAGCCGCTCTTCGAGCGCCTGCAGCTGCACGTTCAGCGCGTCGGGCAGACGGTTGAACTGCGCCAGGTGCGCGTGAAGCTGGGGAAGCTGGGCCTTCCACTGATCGACGTCGACGCGGAGTAGCTCCGCCATGTCGGCGTCGGAGACGTCGACACCGCGGGTGTCGATCCCATCGGCCCCAACGGGCGGGATCAAGCCGATCGGCGTCTCGGTCGCGGCGCCGTGCCCGGCGCAGCGCGCGAAGACCCACGAGAGCACGCGCGAGTTCTCGCCGAAGCCGGGCCAGAGGAAGCGCCCGCCCTCGTCCTTGCGGAACCAGTTGACGTAGAAGATCTTCGGCAGCGTGGCACCCTGGCGGCGGCCCATCTCCAGCCAGTGGCCGAAGTAGTCGGCCATGTTGTAGCCGCAGAAGGGCAGCATCGCGAACGGGTCAAAGCGCAGCTCGCCGACCGTGCCGGCGGCGGCGGCGGTCTTCTCGGAGCTCATCACGGCGCCGAGGAACACGCCGTGCTCCCAGTCGAATGCCTCGGTCACGAGCGGCACGACCGTCGAGCGGCGACCGCCGAACAGCATCGCGTCGATCGGCACGCCTTTGGGGTCCTCCCACTCGGGCGCGATCGCCGGGTCCTGCGCGGCCGGTGTCGTGAAGCGTGCGTTGGGGTGCGCCGCGGGGGAGTCGGACTCGGGCGTCCAATCGTTGCCGTGCCAGTCGATCAAGTGGGCCGGAGGCTCCTTCGTCAGGCCCTCCCACCAGACGTCGCCGTCGTCGGTCTTGGCGCAGTTGGTGAAGATCGAATTGCGCTCGATCGTGTGGATCGCGTTCGGGTTGGTCTCCTCGCCCGTGCCCGGGGCGACGCCGAAGAAGCCGTACTCGGGGTTGATCGCGTAGAGGCGGCCGTCCTCGCCGAACTTCATCCAGGCGATGTCATCGCCGATCGTCTCGACCGTCCAGCCCTCGAGCGTGGGGATCAGCATCGCCAGGTTGGTCTTGCCGCATGCGCTCGGGAAGGCGCCGGTGATGTACTTCACCTCGCCCTCGGGTGAGGTCAGCTTGAGGATCAGCATGTGCTCGGCCATCCAGCCCTCGTCGCGCGCCATCACCGAGGCGATGCGCAGCGCGAAGCACTTCTTGCCGAGCAGCGCGTTGCCGCCGTAGCCGGAGCCGAACGACCAGATCTCGCGCGTATCGGGGAAGTGGACGATGTACTTGTTCTCGGCGTTGCACGGCCACGGCACGTCCTCGACACCGTCGGCGAGAGGCATCCCGACAGAGTGCACGCACGGCACGAACTCGCCTTCTGAGCCGAGCGCATCGAGCGCGTCCTGGCCCATGCGCGTCATGATCCGCATGCTCACGGCGACGTAGATCGAGTCGGTCAGCTGCACACCGACGTAGCTCTTGTCCGAGCCGAGCGGCCCCATCGAGAACGGCACGACGTACATCGTGCGACCGCGCATCGAGCCGGAGAAGAGTTCGTTCAGCGTCCCGCGCATCTCCTCGGGGTCACGCCAGTTGTTCGTCGGCCCCGCCTCGTCCTCGCTCTGCGAGCAGATGAACGTTCGATCCTCGACGCGCGCCACGTCGCCCGGGTCAGACAGGGCGAGGTAGGAGTTGGGGCGCTTGGCGTCGGAAAGCTTCTCGAACGTGCCCGCATCGACGAGCTCCTGGCAGAGGGCGTCGTACTCCTCGGCGGAGCCGTCGCACCAGTGGATGTCGTCGGGTTCGGTAAGCGACGCCACCTCGCCGACCCAGGTCAGCAGGCGCTCGTTCGTCGTGGGGGCGGAGGCGGTCGTGTTCATGGGGTAAAGCGGCTCCTCGATCGCGGTCATGATCGGCACGCCGACGCGCTCGTCTGTCGGTCGGCGCCGTCCGAAGGGCCCTCGATGGCCCCGGGAACGGAAAAACGCCCGTGCGGGCGGCGTCCAGAGGGTATCGCACGCTCACGCGACGGGACTGGCCAACGCGTCTCTGTCTGGACTAAAGGCCCCCCTCAGGGGGGCCTTTAGAGCTGCGGACGGGGCCCTCCGGCGCGTCCTACTCGACGTTACCCTCGGCCTCGCCGGCCCCGGGGGTCTTGCGCGGAACGAGCACGAGACGCTTGAACTCGGCGACGAGCACGCCATCCTGGTTGAGCACGCGCGTGTGCACCTTGACCGTGCCACGATCGGGCTTGGACTTGGACTCTTTCTTCTCGAGCACCTCGGACTCGCAGAACAGCGTGTCGCCGTGGAAAACGGGAGCCGGGTGCTTGAGCTCTTCGGTCGCGAGGTTGGCGATCGCCTTGCCGCTGACATCCGAGACGGACATGCCGAGCGCGAGCGAGTAGACGAGCGGACCGACGACGACGTTGCGGCCCTGCTGCGATTTGGCCGCGTATACGTCGTTGAGGTGCAGCGGGTGGTGGTTCATCGTGATCAGACAGAACAGGTGATCGTCTGACTCGGTGACAGTCTTGGCCGGCCAGTGCTTGTAGATGGCGCCTACCTCGAACTCCTCGAGGTAGCGGCCGTACGGGTGGGCGCCGCTCGCCTCGCGTGCGGCCTGCTCGGTCTCGACGGTCTGCGTCTCGCTCATGGGTTCCTAGCGTTTCGACGTTTGCTTAGTTGCTCGATTACGCGATACAGGTCGCGCATCGCGCGCCAGCATAGTAGTTGGCTACCGCCGTCTATTCGGCTGCTCCGGCTGCTCGCAGCGCTTCGCCATGATCGAGGAAGCCCCGTATCCGTGAGAGCTTCCGGCCCCGGAGCTCGATGACCATGCCCAGCGACGAATCGACCGTGACGTCGCTGTTCTGTCCGCGTCCCCTGAGCCCCCCGAGCATGATTACGGCGTCGCCGACGTCGCGGAACGTCCCCGGGATGATTAGAAACTCCTTCCAGGAATCGCTCAGGCTCGCGAAGTATGCGCGGATACCCTCGCTTCCCCGGAACACCTGTCCCTCGATGGCGACCATCGACGGAGACCACTCGAAGTCCGCTGTCGTGAACGCGGTGAAGAGCTCGATGTCGACCCTGTTGAAGGCGTCCATCGCGCGCTTGACGATCTCCACACGCTCCCGGCCCATCGTCTACCCGGCCTGGTCGCCAATGGCGGGCTTCCCGTACATCGCCCGGGCAGTATCCCGCAGCCAAGATGAGCCCGATTTGGGGATACTGCTCGAGCAATGTCAGAGCAGACCCTGGCAGTAGTCGAAGCCCTGTACGCCGGAGCTGCAGGTACCGACAAGCAGACGCTGCTGGCCGCGTTGCCCGAGCTGATCGCACAGGCCTGTGACCCTGAGATCGAATGGGTCGAGGACCCCCAGCGAGCCGACGGGAAGGTGTACCGCGGCCACGCCGGCGTGCAGGAGTCCTTCGAGCAATGGCTCGAGCACTTCGACGAGTTCGGCTACGAAGCGGAGCGGTTCATCGACTGCGGCGAGGACGTGCTCGTGGTCGGGCGAGAATACGCACGTGGATCCACAAGCGGAGCGGCGGTTAGCTCCCAGCACTACTCGATCGTCACGATCCGGGGCGGGAAGATCTTGCGCTTCAGGGAGTTCTACGACGAGCAGGCGGCGTTCGCGGCTGCGGGTCTCACGAAGTAGGCGAGGCGTTCAAGGCAGCGAGTACGATCGGCGCGTGACGCTGTACGTCTGCTACGGCACGTTCGGACCAGCCGAGCGACACGCTTGCGCCCGTGCTCACAAGGCCCTCGTCGCGGCGGGTCATTCGCCGAAGGTGTCGCGAACGTACGGCTGCTACCGCACCGACCCGCTGTTCGGCGGCAGGCGCCACGTCAAGCGCCTGACTGGCAACTTCGAGGTGCCCACGCTCGTGCTCGACGACGGGGCCGTGATCGATGGCTCGCGCGAGATCGCGGCCTGGGCTGCCGCGAACCCGGCGTAGCCGCCAGCCTCCACGTTCGCCCGGCACCGGAGTTCTGACGGCCCCCGCCCAGCCGAGCCGATAGCGTTCACTGCACAGCGATCAAGGCATCGCGTCCAAACCGCAGACCCGACCGCAGACCCAGGAGAGCCGACTTGCGCAACCCCCGCGACTTCTTCAAGCCCCTCGCGATCGACGCCCCGGAGCCGGCGCGCGAGATCCCCTTCAAGCCGTCCCGGATGATCCATTTCATGGACTTCTCGAACCCGAAAATGGTCGAGAAGACGCCCGATCTGGCGCCGAAGGTGGACATCCTGCTCGGCAACCTCGAGGACGCGGTGCCGCTCGAAAAGAAGGAGGCCGCGCGCGCCGGGCTGATCAAGGTCGGCAAGGAGATGGAGCTTGGCGACACGGCGCTGTGGACGCGCGTCAACGAGCTGGCCTCGCCGTACGTGCTCGACGATCTGACGCAGCTCGTCACCGAGATCGGCGACAAGCTCGAGGTGATCATGATCCCGAAGGTCGAGGGGCCGTGGGACATCCACTACGCCGACCGCCTGCTGGCGCAACTCGAGGCGAAGGCGGGGGTGCAGCGTCCGATCCTGATCCACTGCGTGCTGGAGACGGCGCAGGGCGTGGCCAACCTCGAGGAGATCGCGAGCGCCTCGCCGCGCATCCAGGGGATGAGCTTCGGCCCGGCCGACCTGGCGGCCTCGCGGCGGATGAAGACGACGCGCGTCGGCGGCGGGCACCCCGGCTACCGCACGATCGCCGACCCCGACCCCGAGAACCCCGACGCCCCGCGTCCCAGCTACCAGCAGGACCCGTGGCACTACTCGATCGCGCGCATGGTCGACGCGTGCACGTCGGTCGGCGCGCTGCCCTTCTACGGCCCCTACGGCGACATCTCCGACGCCGAGGGCTGCGAGACGCAGTTCCGCGCCGCCTTCCTGCTCGGCTGCGTCGGCGCGTGGTCGCTGCACCCGGGCCAGATCGCGATCGCCAAGAAGGTCTTCTCGCCGGAGCCCGAGGAGGTGGCGTTCGCGAAGAAGGTGATCGAGGCGATCCCGGACGGGCGCGGCGTGCACATGATCGACGGCAAGATGCAGGACGACGCGACGTGGAAGCAGTGCAAGGTGATGGTCAACCTCGCCGAAATGCTCGCCAAGAAGGACCCCGAGCTGGCCGAGGCCTACGGCTTCGCCCCCGCCCCGGCCGCCGCTTGAAGTCGCCGCCCAACGTCGGCGTATAGGCTTCCCGGCCGCATGAGGTCAAGCAAATGAGGTTCTTCGAGTTCGAGGCGCGCGAGATCGTCAAGCGCGCGGGCATCCCCGTCACCGACTACGGCTTCACGACCGATCCGGCCGAGGCGGCGCAGATCGCCGAGCGGATCGGCGGCCCGACGGTGATCAAGTCACAGGTGCTCTCCGGCGGGCGGATGAAGGCAGGCGGCGTCAAGTTCGCCGACACGCCGGCCGAAGCCGAGGCCTACGCGAAGGACATCCTGCAGCTGGAGATCGGCGGCCACATGCCGCGCGGCGTGCTCGTCGACCCGAAGGCCGAAGTCGCGCAGGAGTACTACGCCGGCGTCGTCTGGGACGGCACGGCGAAGAAGCCGCTGATGCTGTTCAGCGACATGGGCGGGATCGACATCGAGCAGGTCGCCGAGGAGCACCCCGACCATGTCGGTCGCGGCCACTTCTCCACGCTCGAGCCGTTCTCCGACTTCCAGGCCAAGCAGGTGATCGCCGCAGCCGGCGTCACCGGCAAGGCGCTGCAGCGCGCGACCCCGGTGCTCGCTCGCCTGGCCCGGCTGTTCCTCGACAACGACATGACGCTCGCCGAGATCAACCCGCTGGCGGAGCTGAAGGACGGCTCGTTCGTCGCGCTCGACGCGCACATGGAGATGGAGAACGAGGGCATGCCCCGCCAGAGGGGCCTGCTCAAGGCCCTGGGCATCGGCGAGGACGAGGGCACGCGCGAGGGTCACACGCCGACCCCGTTCGAAGAGGCCGTCAAGGCGATCGACGCGGCCGACCACCGTGGCGTCATCCAGGGCAAGGACACCGGCTTCAACGGCAACATCGGCCTGGTGATCGGCGCAGGCGGCGGCTCGCTGACGCTGACCGACGCCGTGCGCCAGCAGGGCGGCGATCCGGCCAACTACTCCGAGATCGGCGGCAACCCGTCCGTCGCCAAGGCCTGCGGACTGGCCAAGCAGGTCCTGCAGAAAGACGGCGTCGAGAAGATCGCCGTGATGATGTCGATCGTCTCGAACACGCGCGTGGACATCGTCGCCCGCGGCGTGATCAAGGCCTGCCTGGAGCTCGGCAAGGACCCCGGCGAGACGATCGCGATCTTCCGCATCCCGGGCGCGTGGGAGGAGGAGGGCTTCAAGATCCTCGACCGCTACGGGATCGAGTACTGCGACCGCTCGGTCTCGTTGTGGGAGGCCGCCGGCCGGGCCGTCGCCAAGATCCAGGGAGCCGCGGCCTAGCGATGTCGATCCTCATCAACCAGGACACGACCTTCATCATCCAGGGCATCACCGGGCGCGAGGCGGTCAACCTCACGCGCGAGTGCCTCGACTACGGCTCGAAGATCGTCGGCGGCGTGACGCCCGGGCGCAAGGGCCGTGAGGTGCACGGCGTTCCGGTCTTCGACACGGTCGAGCAGGTCGTCGAGCACAACGGCGGCGTCGTGCCAGACGGCTCGGTCGTCACCGTCCCCCCCGCAGGCACGCGAGACGCCGTGTTCGAGGCGCTGCACGCCGGCATCAAGACGATCGTGATCGTCACCGAGCGGATCCCGCGCCGCGACGTCGCGATGATGGTCGAGCTCGCCGATGCCAAGGGCGCGCGGATCATCGGCCCGAACTGCCTCGGCGTGATCGTCCCCGGCGTCGCCAAGATGGGCGGCATCGGCGGCCCGGCGCGCAACGCCGCCGTGGCCTACCAGCCCGGCGCGATCGGCGTGATGAGCCGCTCCGGCGGCATGACCACCGAGATCTCCTCCACGCTGACGGCGGCCGGCCTCGGCGTCTCCACGGCGGTCTCGATCGGCGGCGACGCGATCATCGGCTCCACCTACGCCGAGCTGATGCCGTTCTTCGAGGCCGACGAGCAGACGCAGGCGATCGTGATCTACACCGAGCCCGGCGGGCGCATGGAGGCCCAGCTGTCGCAGTGGGTCACGGACAACGACTCGCGCCTGCCGATCATCGCCTTCATGGCCGGCAAGTTCATGGACGACGAGGAGATGCAGGGCATGTCCTTCGGCCACGCCGGCACGATCGTCGAGGGCAAGGAGGACTCAGCGACCGAGAAGATCGCCCGGCTGGAGGCGGCCGGCATCCCCGTCGTGCAGCGGATCGACGAGATCCCCGATCTCGTCAAGGCGAAGATCGCGGAGCGGGGCGGGGCATGAGGAAGGACGCCCTGTTCATCGCCGTCGAGGTCGACGACGCCGCCGCGGCCGACGCCGAGCTCGCGCGCAAGCTGACCGAGGCCTGTCCGGTCGACATCTACGCGCAGAACGGCGACGGCACGCTCGAGCTCGTGGAGAAGAACCTCGACGAGTGCGTGCTCTGCCGGCTGTGCCTCGACGCCGCGCCCGACGGCGCGGTGAAGATCATCAAGCTCTACGACGACGGCGCGACGCTCTGAGCGCGGCCCGGGCCGCGCAGGGCCCGGCGCCGACTGCGAGTCGACGCTAGCGATCCGTGGCCGGGCGGTACCCGGAGCAGAGCATGCGCATCCACGCGATCTTGCCCGCGCCTTCGCCCTCGCCCTCGGACAGGTACGCCTGCTGCTCGACCAGGAAGCGACCTTCGGGGTTGCTGACGGCGAGGCGGTAGCCGACCCGCTCGCGGTCGGCGAAGCTGTCCGTCTCGACTCGCTCGAGCGAGTCGATCCGGTCGCTGTCCTCGAACCAGTGGCCGAACGCGATCTCGAGCACGCCGTCGGCATCGTGCGCCTGCCACGTCCTGTTCGGCGTCATCGCCCGGAAGTCGAGCTCCGGCGCGAACAGCCGGCTCAGGCGTGGCGCGTCCCTCTCGGCGAGCGCGTGCGCGAACTCGGCCCCGAGTGTCTTCGAATCGGACATCGATCGATTATCCCGATATCGGCGCCAACGGTGCCGCGCGCGACCTCGCCTGGCGGGCCGCGCACCGGCGCTGTATCGTGAACGTCGAGCCATGAACGAAAACTTCTCGCTCATAGTGATGTGCCTGTTCCTGCTCGGCTCGCTGGCGTTCCTCGCGCAGCAGCTGACCTCCTACCACTAGACGCCCTCGCCGGCTGCAGCGAGTGGTTGCTCAGGCGGGCTTGCGCGCCTTGCGCGTGCGTTCGCGCTCCTGCTGGCGCTCGACGACGTTGACGATCAGCTTGAGGATCTGCTCGGGGCCCGTCGCCTTGGCCTGGCCGTAGGCGAAGGCCTCGACCCAGTCGGGCACCTTGCCTTCGCGCGCCATCACGTTGAAGAACTCGCGGCGCATGTCCAGGCGCACGCGCGCGTCGGCGGCGGGGCCCTTGGTCACCTTCACGTCGGGCATCTCCAGGCGGAAGTGCTGCACGTCGCCGCGCCCGCGCAGCTCGACGCCGACGACGAGCTTGATCGGCGCGAGCGCCGGCACCTCCTCGATGAAGCGTCTCGTGCCGAGTTCGATCAGCGCCTTGGCATCCTCTGCCATCGGATCAGATCTTATGCCGCTGCAGTAGCTTGCGGCCGATCACCATGCGCTGGATCTCGGAGGTGCCCTCGCCGATCAACAGCAGCGGCGCGTCGCGATAGAGGCGCTCGATCTCGTACTCCTTGGAGTAGCCGTAGCCGCCGTGGATGCGGAAGCATTCCTCGACGCAGAAGCGCCCGGCCTCGGAGGCGAACAGCTTGGCCATGCCCGGCCTCCAGGTCCGAGCGCTCGCCGGCGTCCTTCAGGCGCGCGGCGCGCAGCGTCAGCAGCCGCGCGGCGTCGACCTGCGTGGCCATGTCGGCGAGCTTGAACTGGATCGCCTGGTGCTCGGCGATCGGCTTGCCGAAGGTCTTGCGCTCCTGCGAGTAGCGCAGGCCAGCTCGAGCGCGCGCTGGGCGATGCCGACGCCGCGCGCGGCGACGTTCACGCGCCCGACCTCGAGCGCGTCCATCATCTGCGCGAAGCCCTTGTTCAGGCCCTGCCTCCTCGCCGCCGAGGATGTTCTCGGCCGGGCAGCGGTAGCCGTCGAACACGAGCTCGGTCGACTCGACGCCCTTGTAGCCCATCTTCTTGATCTGCGGCGGGACGTTCAGGCCGGCGTAGGCGCCCGTGTTCTCGTGCGCGCCGGGCTCCTTCTCGGCGATGAAGCAGGTCATGCCCTTGTAGGCGCGGCTCGGCGTCGGGGTCGGTCTTGACGAGCACGAACACGAGCGTCTGAGCGCAGGCCGTTGGTGACCCACATCTTCTGGCCGTTGATCTCGTAGTCGCCGTCGTCGGTCTTCTCGGCCTACGTCTTGATCGCCTGCACGTCGGAGCCGAGCTCGGGCTCGGACAGCGAGAAGGCCGCGCGGATCTCGCCGGTGGCCATCCGCGGCAGGTACTTCTGGCTCTGCTCCTCGGTGCCGAACTTCATCAGCAGGTAGGAGCCGATGAAGTGCGTGTTGATCACGCCCGAGATCGAGATCCAGCCGCGCGAGAGCTCCTCGACGATCATCGCGTAGGTCGTCAGGTCGAGCCCCATGCCGCCGTACTCCTCGGGGATCGTCACGCCGAACAGCCCGAGCTCCTTCATCTGCTCGACGATCGGCTCGGGGAAGGAGTCCTCGTGGTCGTAGTGCTCGGCGTTCGGCAGGATCTGCTCGTCGGCGAACTGGCGCACCATCTCGGTGATCGCCTTCTGCTCGTCGGTCATCTCGGTGTACGGCGTGGCGGCTACGGCCATGCGGATTAGCGCTCCAAAGTCGTTTTTGTCTTGGTAAAGGGAGAATACCGGCATGAACTTCGCCGGCGAGGTGGTCGAAGCGCATGCCCGCGCAGCGCCTGGCGCTGGTCGAGCTGGCGCGCGACGGCGCGCGGCGCGAGTGGACCTTCGGCGAAGTGAGCGAGCGCAGCGCGCGCATGGCGGGCGCGCTTCGCCCAGCGCGGCATCGGCCGCGGCGACGTCGTGATGACGCTGATCGGCAACCGCCCGGAGTGGGTGTTCGCGATGGTCGCGTGCTTTCGCATCGGCGCCGTCGTGCTGCCGTGCACCGAGCAGCTGCGCGCCAAGGACCTGCGCACTGCGCCTCGACGCGGTGCGCCCGTCGCTGATCGTCGCCGACGAGCGCAACCGCGCAGAGCTCGAGGCGGCGGCGCCCGAGTGCGAGGTCGTGCTCGTCCCCGACGAGAGCCTGTACGACGCCGAGCCGGCGCCGCGTCGCCGAGCTCTCAGAGCAGGAGCCGTGCCTGATCACGTTCACGAGCGGCACGGCCGGCGAGCCCAAGGCGGTCGTGCACGCCCAGCGCTACCTCGACGGCCAGCGCCTGCAGGCCGAGCACTGGCTCGGCGCCGCGCGCCGGCGAGCTGGTCTGGTGCACGGCCGCGAGCGGCTGGTCGAAGTCGGCGCGCAACGTGTTCATCGCGCCGTGGCTGCGGGGCGCGTCGGCGCTGCTGCACGACGCGCGCTTCGACCCGCACGAGCGCCTGGAGCTGCTCGCGCGCGAGCGCGTCAACGTGCTCTGCATGGCGCCGACCGAGTACCGCGTGATCGCCAAGCGCGCGACGCTGCAGCCGCTGCCCGAGCTGCGCGGCGATCGTGGCGGCCGGCGAGGCGCTCAACCCGGAGGTGCTGCGCGCCTGGCACGAGGCGACCGGCCTGGAGATCCGCGACGGCTACGGGCAGACCGAGACCGGCCAGCTGACGGGCGCCCCGCCGGGCGAGCCGGCCAGGCCGGGCTCGATGGGCAAGGCGCTGCCCGGGCGTCGGGCTGCTGGTCAAAGACGGCGAGCTGACGGCCAACCCGCGACCGTGCCGACGTTCTTCCTCGGCTACCTCGGCGAGCACGTGCAGCCGCGGCGAGGACGGCGCGTGGACGGTCGACGACCGCCGCACCGGCGCGGTCTGGCGCACAGGCGACCTGGTCGAGCAGGACGAGGACGGCTGGCTGCGCTTCGAGGGGCGCGACGACGACGTGATCATCTCCTCCGGGCTATCGCATCGGCCCGTTCGAGGTCGAGTCGGCGCTCGTCGCCCACCCGGCCGTCGCCGAGGCGGCGGCCGTCGCGGCGCCCGACGAGGAGCGCGGCTCGGTCGTGCGCGCGGTCGTCGTGCTGCGCGACGGGGCTACGCCCCCTCCCCGGAGCTCGTGCGCGAGCTGCAGGAGCACGTCAAGCGCGAGACGGCCCCCTACAAGTACCCGCGCATCGTCGACTTCGCCGCCGAGCTGCCGAAGACTGCGAGCGGCAAGATCAAGCGCGCGCTGCTGCGCTCGCGCGTCGAGCGTAGCAGCCCGCCGCCCCGGGGGAGGGCGACGGGCTGCGGGCGGCGCCCGTGCGGAGGGCGCCGCGTCGGGCGGCGGCTCAGACGAGCTGCTCGGCGGTCTGGGCGCTGGCGCTCGCGCGCCCGAAGTCGCGCTCGAGCTCCTCGACCTCCTGCTGCACCGTGCGCGACGGCGGGCGCAGGGTGACGAAGGCGGCGACGATGCCGACCGCGACGCAGATCGCCGCGACGACGTAGGCGAGGTGGTAGCCGCCGGTCAGCGCGCTGATCAGCGAGTGCCCGCTCGCCGTCAGCGCCTTGGTGTGGTCGGTCGCGATCGTGCCCAGCGTGGCCAGGCCGATCGCGCCGAACAGCTGCACCGAGACGTTGACGATGCCCGACGCCAGCCCGGCGTCGCGCTGCGGCGCGTCGGCCATGCCGATCGTCAACAGCGGCAGGAACGAGGCGCCGGCGCCGAGGCCGAGCAGCAGGAACGCGAAGAACAGGCCGGGGAAGTAGCTCGCGTGCACGCCCTGGGTCGGCGAGCAGCACGAGCCCGGCGATGATCCCGACGAGCCCCGCGGCGAGCGTGTTGACCGCGCCGAAGCGTTCGACGATCCGCGCCGAGACGCCCATCGACATGACCGCGATCGCGATCGTCAGCGGCAGGAACGCGAGCCCGGTGCTGATCGCGTCGTAGCCGAGCACGCGCTCGAGGTACAGCGAGCCGAGGAAGAAGGCCGAGAACATGCCCGTGATCAGCAGCCCGCGCACGAGGCTCGAGCCCATCAGGATGCGCAGGCGCAGGATCCGCAGCGGCATGATCGGGTTCTCCAGGCGCGACTCGAGCGCGAGGAAGCGCGGCGAGCAGCACCAGCGACGCCGCCGCCGACGCCGAGCGTGCGCGCCGAGGTGAGGCCGTAGTCGCTGGACTTGACGATCGCGAACGCGCCGGCCATCGTCGCCAGCGTGATCAGCACCGAGCCGAGCCAGTCGACGCCGCCGCGCAGGCCGATGCCCTCGTTCTCCACGATCAGCCGCGAGCCGAGCACGAACGCGACGATGCCGATCGGCACGTTGACGAAGAAGATCCAGTGCCAGTCCAGCGACTGCGTCAGCGCGCCGCCGGCGAGCAGGCCGATCGAGCCGCCGCCGGCGGAGACGAAGGCGTAAAGCGCCCATCGCCTTGGCCTGCTCGCTTCTCTCCGGGAACTCGGTGACGATGATCGCGAGGATCACGCTCGAGGCGACGGCGCCGCCGACGCCCTGCAAGCAGGCGCGCGCCGATCAGCAGCCCCTGGCTGTCGGCGATCCCGCACAGCACGGACGCCGCCGTGAACAGCACGAGGCCGCTGAGGAACACGCGCTTGCGCCCGACGAGGTCGCCGAGGCGCCCGGCCAGCAGCAGGAAGCCGCCGAACGTGATCAGGTAGCCGTCGATCACCCACGTGAGGTTGCTCTGGGAGAAGCTGAGGTCGTGCTGGATCGAGGGCAGCGCGACGTTCACGATCGTCGAGTCGAGCACCATCATCAGCTGGCCGAGGCAGAGCACGGCGAGCGCGATCCAGCGACGGCGCTCGCTCCTGCTCGCGAGCTCGGCGGCGGACGCGGTGAGCTGCGCGTCCGCGTGCAGCCGGTCGACCGGACGCGACCTGCGCGTCCGCCGAGCGCCTGCACGGGCGGTCTGACCCTCCGTGCCGACTGCGGTCGATTGTGCCGCGCGGCGACGCCTGCGGCCGGCTGGATTTCTCTTCTCGAGCTGTTCGATGATCGTGGCTCATGTGGCTCCCTTCGGTTGCGATGTGGGACACCATAGCAAGGATCATCCCTATAACAAGGAAGATCAATCTAAAATTTAACATCGCTGCTATAGTGATAAGCGATGCGAAATGATGTAAGATCACGCCGCGATGGGTACTGGAGAGGCCATGTGCTCCTGGTTCGATGGCGCTGCTGACGCGCCTGGCCAAGCAGGTCTACCGGCGCAGCGACGAGGAGCTGCTCGGGCATGCACATGCGCCACCTGATGTCGCTCAGCTACGTGCGCGACCACGACGGCGGCCCCCAGCAGGAGCTCGCCGAGGCGCTCTGCATGGACGCCAACAACGTCGTGCTGCTGCTCAACGAGCTCGAGGAGCTCGGCTACATCAGCCGCCTGCGCGACCCGAGCGACCGCCGCCGCCACCTCGTCGAGCTGACGCCGGTCGGCGCCAAGGCGCTGGACGACGCCGAGCACCGGCAGGAGGCGATCGAGGACGAGGTGCTCGGGGCGCTCGACTCCGACGAGCGCGCGACGCTGTGGCGCCTGCTCGGCCGCGCGCTGCGCGGCGCCGAGCCCGAGCTCGACGAGGCCTGCGAGCGCCGACTCGTCAGCGCGGCTGCCGCCGTCGAGCGGCCGCGGCTCGCTAGAGCGCGACGACCGCGTCGATCTCGACAGCGCGCCCTTCGGCAGCGCCGCGACGCCGACTGCCGCGCGCGCGGGCGGGCTCTGCTGCGAAGAACGAGCGCGTAGACCTCGTTGATCTCGGCGAACGCGCCGAGATCGGTCGTGTAGATCGTCAGGCGCACCGCCTGCGCCAGCGAGGTGCCGGCGGCCGCGCAGACCTCGCTGCAGGTTCTCCAGGCAGCGCCGCGCCTGCTCGGCCGGCGTGTCGCCGACGAGCTCGCCGCTGCGCGGGTCCAGCGGGATCTGCCCGGAGCAGAACAGCAGCCCGCCGGCGCGCACCGCGTGGCTGTATGGGCCGACCGCGGCCGGCGCGCCCGCCGCGTCGACGATCTCGCGTTCGCCGGCCATCGAGCAGAGCCTATCGCGCGCGCCGGCGTTCGGCGCGCGCCGGACGGGTAGCCCAGAGCAGTGGCGACATCCCGCCTGCAACTGCGCCCTCGACCACGGCTGCCGCTAACGTTCGCCGCCATGTCACGGCGAACGCTGACCTGCGACGCTCGCCGTGCCGCTCGCCGCCTGCCTGCTGCGCCGCGACGCGGCGCGCGCCGGCGGGCGCGGCGCTGGCGTTCGCCCCGTGCTCGAACGTCGCCGGCTTCTCTTGCGCCTCGCTGCCCGTGCCGCTGGACCGCAGCGGCAAGGCGCCGGGCACGATCGCGCTGACGATCGAGCGCAAAGCGGCCGGCGCCGATCCAGACCCAGAGCGCGGTGCGTCGCGCTCGCCGGCGGGCCCGGGCAGGCCGCCGACCCGCTCGGCGAAGAGCTCGCGCCGGCGATCGCGCCGGCGCTCACCACGCGCGACCTGCTCGTGTTCGACCAGCGCGGCACAGGGCACGTCGAGCCCGCTGAACTGCCCGATCTTCAACGACGAAGCCGCGCTCGAGAAGGCGACCGAAAGCACGCTCGGCTCGCTGGTCGAACTGTGCGCGCTGCAGATCGGCCCGGCGCGCGGCGCGTTCACGACGCAGGAATCGGTCGAAGACATCGAGTCGATCCGCCACGCGGCCGGCTACAAGAAGCTCGTGCTGTACGGCACCTCCTACGGCACGAAGGTCGCGCTCGAGTACGCCGAACGCTACCCCCAGCACGTCGAAGCGCTGGTGCTCGACTCGGTCGTGCCGAGCCAGCGGCCCCGAAGCGTTCGGCGATCGACGCGCTTCGCAGGCGATCGCGCCGGCGCTCGCGCGAGCTGTGCGCCGAACCGCGCCTGCGCGGGATCACGGCCAACCCGCTCGGCGACCTCGCGCGAGCTGGTCGCGCGCCTGCGCAAGCACCGCGCTCAGCGGCTCGGCCTACGACGGCTCCGGGCAAGCGCCACGCGGTGTCGCTGGACGAGCTCGACCTGCTCGACATCCTGCAGGCCGGCGATCTGAACCCGGCGCTGCGCGCGCTGTTGCCGGCCGCCGTGCACTCGGCGCTGAACGGCGACCCCGACCCGCTGCTGCGCCTGAACCTGATCGCCGAGGGCCTGGTCCCGAGCGTGCCGATCCGACCGAACCCGGAACGCCGAACGCGTCGGCAGCGAAGAAGAAAACAACGCGCTGTTCGTCGACGACGTCCTGCGAGGAGACGCCGTTCCCGTGGCAGCGCAGCGCCGCCGCGCCGCGACGCGCCTGGCCGAAGCGATCGGCGCGCTGCACGCGCCTGCCGGCGGCGACTTCTACCCGTTCGACGCGACGACGGCGCTGGCCGACAGCCTGGTGCCGATCTGCGCCTCCTGGCCCGACGCCTCGCCGGCGCCGCCGGCGCGCCGGCCGCGCTGCCGAACGTGCCGACGCTGATCCTCTCCGGCGGGCAGGACCTGCGCACGCCGACCTCCGGCGCCAGGGCGGTCGCCGCGCTGATCCCCGACGCGCAGGTGCTGACGTCGTCCCCTACACCGGCCACTCGGTGCTCGGCAGCGACTTCAGCGGCTGCGCGCAGGCGGCGGTCGGCGCGTTCTTCGCGGGCACGCCCGTGCAGCCGTGCACGACGACGAGCGACGTCTTCGCGCCGACGCCGGTGGCGCCGCGCAAGCTCGCCTACGTGCACGCGCCGTCCGGCCTGCGCGGCAAGCCGGGGCGCACGCTGGCGGCGGTGCTCGACGCGATCGTCGACCTCGACCGCCAGGTGGTCGCGGCGACGCTGCAGGCCGAGCAGGAACTGCCGAGCGGATCGAGCTTCGGCGGGCTGCGCGGCGGCTACGCGCGGCTGCACCTCCTCGGCGGCGACGCTGCAGAGCTTCTCGTTCGTCAGCGGCGTCGCGCTCAGCGGGCACGTTCCCGGTGCGAACCACGAACTGCAGCCGGCGACGATCCGCATCGGCGGCGCCAGCGCCGCGCACGGCACGCGTCCGGCTGTCGGCCGACAAACGCGTCAGCGGCACGCTCGGCGGCAAGCGCTTCGACGTCAGCCTGACGCAAGGTCAAGCTCTCGCGCGCCGGCGGCGCCGGGCGAATGGCCTTCGCGGCCGGTGCAGCTGCCGCTGCCGGGCTCGTGCCGAACGGCCGCCCGAGCGCGCGCTGCGAGCCGACGTCCCGCGCGCGGCGGCCGACTGCGCGGCGCGTACTAGGCTGGCCGAGCATGGCCAACGCGCTCGCGCAGAGACCTCGCCCTACCTGCGCCAGCACGCCGAGAACCCGGTCGACTGGCTGCCGTGGGGCGAGCGAGGCGCTGCGGCGCGCGCGCCGAGCGAGGACAAGCCGCTGCTCGTCTCGATCGGCTACTCGTCGTGCCACTGGTGCCACGTGATGGAGCGCGAGTCCTTCGAGGACGCGCGCACGGCGGCGCTGATGAACGAGGCGTTCGTCTGCGTCAAGGTCGATCGCGAGGAGCGCCCGGACGTCGACGCGCTCTACATGGAGGCCGTGCAGGGCGATGACCGGCCACGGCGGCTGGCCGCTGAACGTCTTCCTCACGCCCGAGCAGCTGCCGTTCTACGGCGGCACCTACTTCCCGCCCGAGCCGCGCCACGGGATGCCGGCCTGGACGCAGGTGCTGCAGGCGATCGCCGAGTCCTGGAGCGAGCGCAGCGAGGAGATCCGCGCCGGCGGCGAGCAGCCTGCGCGAGCGGCTGTCCGGCGGCGCGCAGCTTGCAGCCCTCGGCCGAGCCGATCGACGAGCCGAGCGCTCGACGACGCCGTCGAGAGGCTGCGCGAGTCCTTCGACGCCGACAACGGCGGCTTCGGCGCGCGCGCCGAAGTTCCCGCAGGCCTCGGTGCTCGAGTTCCTGCTGCTGCGCGGCGAGCGCGAGATGACGCTGCGCGACGCTGCGCGCGATGGCCGGCGGCGGCATCCACGACCAGCTCGGCGGCGGCTTCGCCCGCTACAGCGTCGACCGCACCTGGACGGTGCCGCACTTCGAGAAGATGCTCTACGACAACGCGCTGCTCGCGCGCGCCTACCTGCACGGCTGGCAGGCGCTTCGGCGAGCGCCGCCTGCTGCGACGTCTGCCTGGACACGCTCGACTGGGCGCTGCGCGAGATGCGCGGCCCCGAGGGCGGCTTCTACTCGGCGCTCGACGCCGACTCCGAGGGCGTCGAGGGCCGCTACTACGTGTGGACGCTCGACCGAGCTGCGCGACGGCGCTCGGCGAGGACGCCGACGCGGCGATCGCGCTGGTTCGGCGCGACCGAGCAGGGCAACTTCTCCGACCCGCACCACCCCGAGCCCGGGCTGAACGTGCTGCAGGACCGCGCGAGCGCGCGCCGCGAGCTCGACGCCGCGCACGCGCGAGCGCATCCGCGAGCGCCTGCTCGCGGCGCGCGCCGAGCGCGTGCGCCCGGGGCTCGACGACAAGCGCCTGACGTCGTGGAACGCGCTGATGATCTGCGCGCTGGCCGAGGCCGGCGCGGCGCTGCGCGACGCCGCGACGGATCTGATCCGGCGCTGGCCGCAGCGCTGCTCGGCGCGGCGCGTGTCGTGCGCGAGTTCGTGCTGCGCGACTGCGCGACGAGCGCGGACGGCTGCTGCGCACCTACAACGACGGCCGGGCCAAGATCGGCGCCTACCTGGAGGACCACGCCTTCCTGCTCGAGGCACTGCTCGTGCTGTTCGAAACGACCTGCGATGAGCGCTGGTTCACCGAGGCGCCGACGCTCGCCGACGAGATGATCGAGCGCTTCGCAGACCCCGAGCGCGGCGGCTTCTTCTCGACGGCCGCCGACCACCAGCCGCTGATCGCGCGGCGCAAGGACCTCGAGGACTCGCCGATCCCGGCCGGCGGCTCGAGCGCCGCGATCGGGCCTGCTGCGCCTTGCCCAGCTCACCGGCGAGGAGCGCTACGAGCGCCACGCCGTCTCCGTGCTGCGCCTGCTCGCCGAGATCGCGCCGCGCCACCCGAGCGCGTTCGGGCACCTGCTGCAGGTCATGCACTGGTACCTCTCCCCCGCGCGGCCGATCGCCTGCGCGTGCCTGGCCGCGCGCAGTCAAGCGCCGCGTAGCTAGCGAGACGCCGCCGTTGCTTGCGGCGTCAGGCAGGAGGCCGGGCCGCACTGGCCGAACGACCCTGCCTATGACGAGCGAGCGCACGCCGCCGCCAACGCTTCGCTCCCGATCATCACCGTCCGTTCGGCGGCGACCGCTTTGGCGTCCTCGCCGAGCGCTTCGCGCGTTTCTTCGGAACGCCCCGGTTCATCCTCGGGCAAACGGCCATCGTCGCGCTGTGGATCTCTGCTCAACGCGCTCGCGATCACCGGGACGATCGCCTGGGACAAGTACCCGTTTATCGCCCTGAACCTGCTGTTCTCCTTGCAGGCAGCCTATGCCGCGCCGCTGATCTTGCTCGCTCAGACGCGCCAGGCCGATCGCGACCACGCACACGACGAAGCGCTGCAGGCGCACCGCGAGTTGGAGGCCAAGCGCTCCGAACGCTTTGAGGCGAGTCAAGTCGAGATGCTCGAGCAGGACAAGCGCCTCGCCGAGCAGCACTCGCAGATGCTCGCCCAGAACACGGAGCTAACGCGAGAGGTCGCGAAGCTCACCAAGGAGGTCCACGCGGCGGTCTACAGCAAACGCGGCACGCCCGACTCTGGCGCGTGAGGACCGCTCAGAGAATCGCCAGGTAGCGGTCGCGCTCCCACTGCGTGACCTGCACGCGGTAGTCGTCCCACTCCTGGCGCTTGATCTCGACGTAGCGGTTGAACATGTGCTCGCCGAGCGTGCGCAGGACGAGCTCTGACTGCGCAGTCAGCTCGATCGCCTCGCCGAGGCTCTCGGGCAACTGCTCGACGCCGAGGCGCCGGCGCTCCTCGCCGGAGAGGTGGTAGAGGTTCTTCTCCATCGGCTCGGGCAGCTCATAGCCCTTCTCGATGCCCTCGAGTCCCGCCTGCAAGAGCGCAGCGAACGTCAGGTAGGGATTGCACGCCGGATCGGGGCAGCGCAACTCCATCCGCGTGGCCTTCTCGTTGCCCGGGTGATACAGCGGCACGCGCACGAGCGCCGAGCGGTTGCGCCGCGACCAGGCGACGTACGTCGGCGCCTCGAAGCCCGGCACGAGACGCTTGTAGGAGTTGACCCACTGGGCGAAGATCGAGCAGATCTCGCGCGCGTGCTTGAGCTGTCCCGCGATGAACGCCTTGCCGACGTCGGAGAGGAAGTACTGGTCCTCGGCGTCATAGAACGCGTTGCGCCCGCCGCTGAACAGCGACTGGTGCGTGTGCATGCCCGAGCCGTTCTCGCCGAACAGCGGCTTCGGCATGAACGTCGCATGCCAGCCGTACTTCATCGCGTACTCCTTGACCGTGATGCGGTAGGTCATGCAGTCGTCGGCCATCTTCATCGCGTCGGCGTAGCGCATGTCGATCTCGTGCTGGGAGGGGCCGACCTCGTGGTGGGTGTACTCCACGTGGATGCCGAGCTGATCGAGCGCGAGCACCGTCTCGCGGCGCACGTCCGAGCCGGCGTCGAGCGTCGTCAGGTCGAAGTAGCCGCCTTCGTCGAGCACCTCCGTCGAGCGCGAGTCCTTGAACAGGAAGTACTCGAGCTCGGGGCCGACGTTGAAGACGTCGAAGCCCATCCCGTGGGCGCGCTCGAGCGCGCGCCGCAGCACATGGCGCGGGTCGCCCTCGTAGGGCGTGCGCTCCGGCGTGACGATGTCGCAGAACATCCGGCCCACGCCCTGCTCCTCCGGGCGCCACGGCAGGACCGCGAACGTCGCCGGATCGGGCATCGCGATCATGTCCGACTCCTCGATCGCATTGAAGCCCGTGATCGAGGAGCCGTCGAAGCCCATGCCGTTCTCGAACGCGTCGTCGAGCTCTTCGACGTTGATCGAGAACGACTTCAACTGACCAAGGACGTCGGTGAACCAGAAGCGGATGAAGCGGATTTCCCGCTCCGCCACGATCGCCTTGACGTCCTCCGCGGTTTTCGGCGACTCCGTCATGCCCGTCTGACCTTATCGACGGGTCCCGCCGATCGGTATCGACGGTTGGCTAAAGCGCCACCGCGGCCAGACTGCTGCCGGACGCTCAGTGTCCCGCTACGGCCGCGACGAAGTTGGCGACGTCTTCGGCTTCCTTGCCCTGGTAGAGCAGGGCCGGCATCTGCCCGAGGCCGCGCGCGCGGCCTTCGCCGATCGCGCTCAGCACGAGCGCTTTGCGCCCGGCCGGCGTCGAGATGTCGGCGCCGACGCGAACGTCGAGGTTCGGGCCGATCTGCCCGACCGACTTGGTCGCCGCCAGCGTGTGACAGACGGCGCAGGACTTGGCGAAGAGTTCGCGGCCCTTCTGCTCGCCAGCGTTCAGGTGCACGCCGCCGACGCCCACGCTCGCCTTGTGGTCGCCGTTGAACGCCAGCACGATCGCCGGCACGGCGAGACCGAAGGCGAACAGCACGATCACGCCGGCCGTCACAGAGCGCCGGCTGACCTTCGATTCGGTGTGCAGCGACTGGCGCGCGCCGCGCGGGCCGCCGCGCATCGCGACGAAGAACACGCCGAGGCCCAGCAGGACCCAGCTGAGGACGATGACGATGACCATGCGCGCGAGAACATATCGCCTGGCGGCGCCGGACGGTCGATCGAAGCGATGCCACGGGCCCTCCTGGCAGCTCGGTGAAGGCCTCTCTTTAGGCGCCGCCAAGGTCCGGCGCTACCCTGGAAGTCGGGCTCGTTCAAGCCTTCAGGGCCCGTGACCATGGACGCGCAGTCATGAACATCCTCCGCCGCCTGCCCCTTTCTCGCCTGCTGCTCGTCTGTGCGCTCGTCGCAGTCCTCGGCGGCTCCTTGGCGGCGATCGCGCTCGCGCTCGGCTCTGGCGCCAAGCCGCCGCCCAAGCCGCTCGCACAGGCCATCCACGACGCGCTCTCCGCCACACCCGTGGAAGGCGTGAGCGCCAACGTCACGCTGACCGATCACCTGCTCGAAGGCGCCAGCTTGACGAGCGCAGCCGGCGAAGCCGGCGGCCAGCTCTCCTCGAGCCCGTTGCTCTCCGGCGCCTCCGGCCGGCTGTGGATCGCCAAGGACGGGCGCGTGCGGCTCGAGCTGCAGGCCGAAAAGGGCGACACGCAGGTGCTCTACGACGGCCACACGCTGACTGTCTACGACGCCTCCTCAAACACGCTTTACCGCTTCACGCCGCCCACCGGCGAGGAGGGCAGCACCACCCATCCTTCGAGCGACCAAGCTGACAAGCACGAAGTCCCGAGCGTGGCCAAGATCGAAGAAGCGATCGCCAAGCTCGAACACGTCAACGTCTCCGGCGCGACGCCGAGCAACGTGGCCGGGCAGCCCGCCTACACTGCGCGCGTCTCGCCCAAGGAAGGCGGCAGCCTGCTCGGCGGCGCAGAGGTCTCGTGGGACGCCGAGAACGGCCTGCCGCTGCGCGCCGCGCTGTACTCCTCCACGAGCTCCTCGCCCGTGATCGAACTCGCCGCCACCGAAGCCTCGTTCGGCCCCGTCGACAGCTCGGTCTTCGAATTCACGCCCCCGGCGAGCGCGAAGGTCGAAGAAGTCAAGCTGCCAAGTCGCGCAGCCAGCAAGCACGCGGACGGTGCCGCCAGCGAGCACGGCAAGCCGAACGTCACGACACACGGCCACGGAGTCTCCTCGGTAGCCGTGGTGGAAAGCAAGCTCAAGCCCGGTGAGAAGCCCGCGAGCCTGCCAGAAGGACTGCCGAAGGTGAAGATCGACGGCACGACGACCGCGACCGAGCTGCCGACGGCGCTCGGCACGCTGCTCAGCTTCGAGCGCTCGGGCGTGCGCTACGTGCTCGCCGGCGCCGTCACCCCAGCCGACATCGAGGCAGTCGCGCGAGGCCTCTAGCCGTGCCCAGGACGGCAGACGCCGTCTCCGACGAGCAGCCGCAGCCGGTCCGCGCACGCGGCCTCGTCAAGCGCTATGACGAGGTGCTCGCGGTCGATCACATCGACCTCAACGTCCAAACGGGTGACGTCTACGGCTTCCTCGGCCCCAACGGCGCGGGCAAGACGACGACGCTGCGCATGGCCCTCGGGCTGATCACGCCCAGCGAGGGAAGCGTCGAGCTGTTCGGCCGCGACCCCCTTCGCCAGGGCGCGCGTGCACTGGAGGGCGTAGCCGGGTTCGTCGAGGCGCCGCGCTTCTACCCGTACATGAGCGCGCGCAAGAACCTCGAACTGCTCGCCGCGCTCGACGGTGGCGGGGCGCGCGAGCGGATCGACGAGGTGCTCGAGATCGTCGAGCTCACGCCGCGCGCCAAGCACCGCGTCGGCGGCTACTCGCACGGCATGCGACAGCGTCTCGGGATCGCCGCCGCGCTGCTGCGCCGCCCGCGCCTGCTGATCCTCGACGAGCCCGCGACCGGCCTCGACCCGGGCGGGATGCGCGACATGCGCCTGTTGATCCGCCGCCTCGCCGGCGAAGGGATCACCGTGCTGCTCTCAAGCCACCAGCTGCCCGAGGTGCAGGAACTGTGCGACCGCGTCGCGATCGTCGACTCCGGCCGCGTCGTCTACGAGGGTGCGCTCGCCGACCTGCGCCGCCAAGGCGGCGCCGGCTACCGGCTGCGCACGACCGACGACTCGCTGCGCGCTGCGCATCCTCAGCGAACAGCCGGGCGTGGAGCATGTGGCCGGCGGCGAGCACGGGCTCGGCTTCCAGGCCGATGAGCGCACCGTCGGCGAGCTGTCGCTCACGCTCGCTCGCGCCGGCGTCGGCATCCTCGCGCTCACGCCCGAGCTGGCCACGCTCGAGGACCTGTTCTTCCGCCTGACCGAAGGCGCCCCCGCCGGGCAGGAGCACCCGGCGCCCGCACGCAAGCGCGATCCGGTCGAGGTCGCATGAGCGCCTCCGCCGCCGCCCCTGCCGCGCTCGTGCCGCGCACGAGCACGCGCCGTCCGAGCACGTTCGCGATCTGGCGCTGGGAGCTGCGCAAGCTCGCCGCGCAGAAGCGCACCTACCTCGGCTTCGCGATCGCGCTCGTCGTGCCCGTGTTCTTCGTGATCGCCGAGCACTTCAACCAGCACCACGGCCACGGCGACAACAGCATCTTCTTCTCCGAGATCACGCAGTCCGGCCTTGTCACGCCCGTGCTCTCGCTGATCCTCGCCTCGACCTTCTTCCTGCCCCTGGCGACCGCGCTCGTGTGCGGTGACATCGTCGCCAACGAGGACGGTAACGGCACACTGAAGACGATCCTCACGCGCTCGGTCGACCGCGGGCAGGTGTTCGCGGCCAAGGTGCTCGCCGCCTTCGCCTATGCCGCCGCCGCGGTCTTCCTGGCCGCCTTCGTCGCCGCCGTCGCCGGCGTCGCCTCGTGGGGTTTCAACGACATCGTCTCGCTCTCGGGCACGGTCGTGCCCCCGGGCGAAGCGCTGCTGTTGATTCTCGCCGCCAACGTCTGCTACCTGATCCCGATCGCCGCGATCGTCAGCATCGGCGTGCTGCTCTCGACCGTCACGCGCAACAGCGCCGCAGCCGTCGTCGGCACGCTCGCCGTGACGCTCGTGCTCGCGCTGATCCCGATCATCCCGGGCCTCGAGGGAGCCAGGCCGTACCTGCTGACGACCGAGTACAACGCCTGGCAGGGACTGCTGCGCACACCGACCGACTGGGCGCCGATCCTGCACTCGCTGTGGGTCTGCGCGCTTTACGCAGTGCCCTGCATTGTTCGCCGCCTACCTCGTCTTCCTGCGCCGCGACGTCGCTGGCGGCTGAGCCCGGCGCTAGCTGACCTGCGCCGGCAGCTCGACCGGCGAGAGCTCGACGTCGCCCATCAGCCGCCGCGCCTCGCGCGGGTCGATCAGCCCGGCTTCCAGGCGTCCGGTCGACTCCGCGCCGCACGCCACGCCGAGGCGCAGGCAGTGGTCGGGCGGGCGGCCCTCGTAGCGCGCCGCCACGTAGCCCGCCAGGAAGGCGTCGCCTGAGCCGCGGCGGGCGATCGGCTCCGCCCGCTGCTCGATGCGCGCGCGTTTGGCCTGCGGCTGGCCGTCGATCAGCACCTGCGCGATGCAGCCGTCCGGCAGCGTCATGATCGCCTCGCGCGGGCCGATCGCCGCGATCTCGCGCACGACCTGCAGGCGCTCCTCCTCGCCGGCGAACTCGTGCCCGACCAGTTCCTCGGCCTCGAGCACGTTCGGCGAGACGACGTGCGGCTCGGCGCGCGCCGCCTGGCGCAGCGGCTCGCCGTCCGTGTCGATCACCGTCGTCACCTCAAGGCGCTCCAGATCGTGGATCAGGCCCGCGTACAGGTCCGGCTCGACCCCGCGCGGCAGTGATCCTGCAAACACGACGATCGCCGCGCCGCGCGCCAGGTAGAGCAGCTTGTCGCGGAACAGCTCCACCTCGCTCGCCGAGACCGCCGGTCCACGTTCGTTGATCTCCGTCTGCTCGCCCGTCGTCGGGTCGAGCACCGAGGTGTTCGTGCGCGACTCCTCGCGGATCCGCACGAAGTCGTTGAGGATCGACTCTTCGGTCAACTGCTCGACGATGTGCGTGCCCGTCGCGCCGCCCGCGAAGCCCGTCGCGATCACGGGCTGGCCGAGCGCCTTCAGCGTGCGCGCGATGTTGACGCCCTTGCCGCCCGCCATCGTGCGCTGCTCGACCGTGCGGTGACGCCTACCGAGCCGGAAGTTCGGTACCGAGAGCGACTTGTCAATCGCGGCGTTGAGCGTGACCGTGATGATCATCGTGTGCTCCCTTCGGCCTCCAGCCGGTCCCGCCACAGTCGTGCAGCGAAACCCACCACAGGCTAGCGGACGTCCGTCGCATGCCGAGCCGCTCAGGCGGGTGGGGCCGACAGCGCCCACGCCTGCCCGCGCAGGCGCTCCGCCTCCCCGCGCGCAGCCGCCGCCGCGCCCACGTCTCGAGCGCTGTTCTCGGGAGCCAGGTAGGCGTTGACGATGCTGCGCGACGCCGTGATCAGGCCGGCCGCGCGCCCAGGCGCAAACGCCGGCGCAAGATCCTCGACGCGTCCGCCCTGTGCGCCCACCCCCGGGAGCAGGAAGACCGCGCGCGGCATCAGCTCGCGTGCCCGCGCCAGGTGCGCCGGCTCGGTCGCGCCGACCACCGCGCCGACGTCGCCGAGACCCGGCTCGCCGCGAGTGTCCTCGTCGAGCCGCGCGACGATCTCAGCGATCCGCTCCCACACGGCGCCGCCGCCCGCCACCGCCAGGTCCTCGACGTCGGCCGCACCCGGATTGGAGGTGCGCACGAGCACGAGCACACCCGCCCCCGCCTCGCGCGCCGTCGCGACGAACGGGGCGATCGCGTCTACGCCCATCAGCGGGTTGACCGTCGCCATCTCCGCCCCCAGCCCCGGCAGCCGCCCGAACGGCGTCTCGCGACCGTTGAACAGCGCGCTCGCATAGGCCTGCGCGCTGACATCGATGTCGCCGCGCTTGCCGTCCGCGATCACCATCAGGCCGCGCAGGCGAGCGTGTGCAGCCACTTCTTCGAGCGCCGCCCAACCGGGCGCCCCGAGCAGCTCGAAACGCGCCAGTTGCAGCTTGACCGCGACACACGCCTCGGCCGTCGCGTCGATCACCTCGCGGCAGTGATGCAGAACGGCCGCAGCCGCTCGGTCTGCCGGAGCGTCCTCGGCGCTGCCAGCGAGCTCCGCGTCAGGCCACAGCGCCCCCGGGTCCGGGTCGAGCCCGAGCACGATCTGCGACTCGCGCTCGGTGACCCGAGCGGACAGTGCCTGCGCGAACGGCTGCGCCAGGCTCAGCGGCCCTTCACCGCGCTCTTCAGACCGCTGCCCGCCGTGAAGCGCGGCACGCGGCTCGCGGCGATCTGGATGCGCTCGCCCGTGCGCGGGTTCACGCCCATCCGCGCGCCGCGATCACTCACGTGGAACTTGCCGAATCCCGCCACCGTGACTTCGCTGCCGCGGCGCAGCGCGTCCTCGACGGTCGCCAGCACCGCGTCCACCGCGCGTCCGGCATCCTGCTTGGTCAGATCGGCGCGATCCGCCACCTGGTCGACCAGCTCGGCCTTCGTCACTTGGGTTCCTCCTCGTTCGTGAAACCGGTCAATCGACGCTAACACCATGCGCGGACGCGGCGCAACCTGCGCCCAGACCCGCCGTCACGCCGCTGCCGCGCCGGAGAACGTCGTTTTGCGCCCGTACACCGGGCCATCCGCCACAATGCCCCGATGAGCGTCACCCGAATCGCCTGGCTCGTGACCGTGCTCGTCGCGCTGCTCACCGGGTTCCTGCTCCTGCTCGGCGGCTACAACGGCTATGCCGCCCTCGGCCTGGCCGTCGCGATCGCCGCCGCCATCAACCTGCTCTAAGACGCGCCCGGGGGCCGAGGCGCAGCGTGGCAGACCCTTCGCGTCCTCAACCCTGCGCGTCTCGCTCGCCAAGCCACTGAAACAGCGCCCGTGCGGCGCGTCCGCGGTGGCTGATCGCGTCCTTCTGCTCGTCACTCAGCTCCGCCATCGTCAGGCCCTCAGGCCCCTCGTCGGGCAAGAACGCAGGGTCATAGCCAAAGCCACGCTCGCCGCGCGGCTCAGTCGCGAGCCTGCCTGCGCAGCGCCCGTGGAACAGCCGCTCCTCGCCGCCTGCCGGGTCCACGTAGGCGATCGCGCACACGTATTCCAGCCCGCTGCCCGCCGGCGCCTCGCGCAAGAGCTTCGCCAGGTTCTCCTCGTCCGAGGCCTGCTCGCCCGCGTAGCGCGCCGAGCGCACGCCCGGCGCCCCGCCGAGCGCCGCCGCCGCGATGCCTGAATCGTCGGCGATGCTCACGCGCCCCGTCGCCACTGCCGCCGCGCGTGCCTTGCCGAGCGCGTTCTCCGCGAACGTCTCGCCGTCCTCCGGCGGCAGCTCCACCTCCGCCGGCAGCACGTCCAGCTGCCAGGCCTCGCCCTGCGCCGGCTCGGGCAGCAGCCGCGCCAGCTCGCGCCGCTTGTGCTCGTTGTGCGTCGCCAGCAGCAGCCTCACGTCGAAGTGCTCTGCCCCTGCCCCACGCCCGCGATCGCCCGCTGCTGGGCCTCCTGCAGCCGTTCGATGCCCGCCGCCGCCAGCGCCAGCAGCTCGTCCAGGTGCGCGCGCGAGAGCGGCGTGCGCTCCGCCGTCGCCTGCACCTCGATCAGGCCACCATCTCCCGTCATCACCACGTTCGCATCGACCTCCGCCGTCGAGTCCTCCGAGTAGTCGAGATCGAGCAGCGCGCGGCCGCCGACCATCCCGCAGGAGACCGCCGCCACCGAGCCGCTCAGCGGCGAGCGCTCCAGCAGACCCTGCTCGCTCAAGCGCGCGCAGGCCAGCGCCAGCGCCACGTATGCGCCCGTGATCGACGCGCAGCGCGTGCCGCCGTCGGCCTGCAGCACGTCGCAGTCGAGGTAGATCGTGCGTTCGCCGAGTGCCTTGAAGTCGACCACGCCGCGCAGCGATCGCCCGATCAGGCGCTGGATCTCGACCGTGCGCCCATCCTGGCGCCCGCGCGTGGCGTCGCGCTGCTTGCGCTGGCAGTCGAGGCCGGCAGCATGCCGTACTCCGAGGTCACCCAGCCCGTACCGCGGCCCTTCATCCAGCGCGGCACGCTCTCTTCCGCCGAGGCCGTGCAGATCACGCGCGTCTCGCCCGCTGAGATCAGCGCCGAGCCGGTCGCCGTGCGCATGAAGCCCGGCTCGATCTCGACCGGTCGCAGCTCGCCCGCCGCGCGCCCGTAGCTGCGCTGCGGCACCGCCTCGCCGCTCGTATCCGCCGTCACGCCTTCTCCTCGCCTAGTGGTTGTGCCCTCATGCCGCTGCCTCGACCTCGGCCAGCTGCACGTGCTCGACCTCACCGAGCGGCATCTGCAAGAAGCGCGTGCCCACTTCGTGGAACGCCTGCGTGTCGCCCGTGCAGAGGAAGTGGTACTCGCCCTCGCCGCGGCGCGGGTTGCCGAGCGAGCGCGTGCTCAGCGCGTGCTCGACCTGGCGCGCCAGCGCCGCCCCCGAGCTGACCAGCGTTACCTGCGGACCGAGCATACGCTGCAGCATCGGGCGGATCAGTGGGTAGTGCGTGCAGCCGAGGATCACCGTGTCGACGTCCGCATCGCGCAGCGGCGCGCACGCCTCACGCACCATCTGCACCGCGCGCTCGTCGAACTGCTCGCCCGCCTGGATGATCCCCGCCAGATCGGGGCATGGCACCGCGTACAGCGTCACGTGCGGGTCGATCGCCGCGACCGCCTGCTCGTAGGCGCCGCTGGCCACCGTAGTCGGCGTCGCCAGCAGCCCGATCCGCCCCGTGCGCGTCGTCGCGACCGCCTGCGAGGCCTCCGGGCGCACGACGCCGAGCACGTCCACGCCGAGCGTCGTCTCGAGCATCCGCCTGCGCAGGCTCGGCAGCGCCGCTGCCGTCGCCGAGTTGCACGCCACCACGAGCAGCTTCGTGCGCCTGCGCAGAAGCTCCTCGGCGATCTCCGCCGAGAAGCGCGCCAGCTCCTCGGGGGTGCGCTCGCCGTAGGGGAAGCGCGCCGTGTCGCCCAGATAAAGGAAGTCCTCGTGTGGCAACTGCACGAGCAGCTCGTGCAAGACCGTCAGCCCGCCCACGCCCGAGTCGAACACGCCGATCGGCCGCTCGCGCGGATCTGCTGGCCTCGGCAAGTCGCTGCCCACACGGCCATCATTCCAAAGCTCGCCGTCGTCGCCCGGCACGCGCCGTCGCGTGCCGGCGCTACCGTCGGCACGTGCGCGCGCTCGTGCTCTCCAACATGCGGCCTGATCAGGCGCACCCCGAGCGCGGCAGCTTCGTGCGCGACCAGGTCACCGCGCTGCGTCGCCTCGACGGGCTCGACGTCGAGCTGTACGAGTTCCCGCCCGGTCCCCGCGCACTGGCGAGCGCCGCGCGCGAGCTGCGCCGCAGGTTCCCCCGCCGGAACGCCGGCGGACGCTTCGATGTCGTGCATGCCCACTTCGGCCTGACCGCATGGCCCGCGCTCGCCGTCCCCGCCCATACGCGCGCGCTGACGCTGCACGGCACTGACCTGCGCCATCCGCGCACGCGCCTGTTGACGCTCGCCGCGCTGGGAAGCGTCGACCTGCTCGCAGTCGTCTCCGCCACGCTCGCCGACGAGCTGCCCGCCCGCGCCGCGCGGCGCGCCGAGGTGCTCCCGTGCGGCGTCGAGCTCGAGCGCTTTCACCCACTGCCGCGCGCCGACGCGCGCGCCGAGCTCGGGCTCGATGCACGAGGCCGCTACGCGCTGTTCGCCGCCGACCCGACACGTCCCGAGAAGCGCTACGACCGCGCCGTCGAGCTGGCCGCAAACGCCGGCACCGAGCTGCTCACGCTCGGCGGCGTCGAGCCCGCGCGCGTGCCACTGTTCGTCAACGCCGCAAACGCCGTGCTCGTGCCCTCCGAGCGCGAGGGCTTCGGGCTGGTCGTGCTCGAGGCGCTCGCCTGCAACGTGCCCGTGCTCGCCACCCCCGTCGGCATCCACGAGCAGGCGCTCGCCGGCGTGACCCGGACGCTCTGCGCGCCCTTCGATCTCGCCCGTTGGGGCGCCGTGCTGGCGCCGCTGCTCGCCGACGAAGACCCCCGCGTGCCCGGCCGGGCGAGCGCCGAGCGCTGGTCGGCCACGAGCATGGCGCAGCGCGTCGCCGACGCATGGCGCACAGCCCGGGGGCGCGCTGGGTAGCATGGGATGGCCGTGGACAGCCAGACATCCGCCACGACTCCCGCCGCCCCGGCACAGCCGAACGAGCGCCCCGGCGCGGCAGCCCCGCCCGCCGCGGGGGCCGCAACGCCTTCGCCGGCCCCGGTATCTTCGCCCGCTGCAGCGGGTTCGGCCGCGCCCGCCACTGACGCCTCGCCCGCTTCGCCCGCAACCGGCGACGGCTTCGCAGCCGACACGCAGGCGTCCGCCGTCGAGCAGCAGCCCGGCTTCGGCTCGCGCGGGCGCCGGCGCCGGCGCGCGCGCTTCCTGCGCAAGGCACGCGAGCTCGCCTACCGCGACCTCGGCGGGCTCGTCTTCAGCTTGCACCGCTTCGGCCAGCGCAACGACTCGCTCGTGCTCGCCAAGCTCGCGACGCTGAGTCGCATCGACGCCGAGCTGCGCGCGCTCGAAGACAGCCTCGGCGAGCGCCAGCCCGTCACCGTGCTACGCGAGGCCGGCATCACCGCCTGCCCACGCTGCGCCGCCATCCACAGCGGCGAAGACCGCTTCTGCCCGAACTGCGGACTGTCGATGAGTCGTCGCAGCGATCTGCCGATCGCCGGTGCTCCGGCCGGTGGCGCCGCGCAGACGCCAGCGCCGGGCACGCCGCCCCCTAGCCAGCAGCCGCCCGCCGGCTCGCCGCTGGCAGGTACACCGCCGACACCGAGCGCCGCCGCGCAGCCTGCTCCCGGGGACTCGACCGGCGGTCTCGCCCCGGCCACGCAGCAGCACTCCGCCGTTGCGCCCGTCGCCGCTCCCGCCCAGCCGCACGCAGCGCCGCAGCCCGCCACGCAGGCCTTCGACGCGGTCCCAGCCGACGGCGGCGGCGATCAGCCGACCGAGATCATCCGCCCGCCGGCGCCCGGCTCGTGACCGTCGCAGCACCCCCCGAGCGCTCCGAGGGCGCCCCCGCACCTCCACCGCAGAGCATCGCCCCCACCCGCCCGGCCGTGATCGAAGCCTGCCCGCTGTGCGGCGCACAGCTCGACCCACGCCAGGACTGGTGCCTGAGCTGCGGCGCCGCCGCGCGCACCCGCCTCGCGGCAACGCCCAATTGGAAGGGTCCTGTCGCCACGATCGCCGTCGTCGCCGTGCTCGCGCTCGGCGTGCTCGCGGCTGCGCTCATCAAGCTCGCCGGCAGCTCGGACTCGAGCTCGGTGCCCGTGACGACGACCGTGACGACCGCGCCCACCGCGAGCGCGCCCGTCACGACGCCGACCACCACCCCGGGCGTCCCGACGACGATCGTGCCGGGGGCAGCGACGACACCGACGACACCGAGCACCGGGGCGAGCACGCCGACGGTCACCGCGCAGCCGGGCAACGCCGGCGGCATCGCCAGCCCGAGGACCACCCCGACGGTCACCGCCAAGAAAGGCATCAAATCGATCCCCGGGCTCGGCAAGCTGACCCCCGCCGAGCGCAAGAAAATCGAAAAACTGCTCAAACCGGGCGCCAAGACGAACTCCGGGCGCTAGCTCGCTCGCGCACCGCGGCACCGCTCGCCTCGGCGGCGCCGCAGCGTCGTCGGCGCGCCGACAGATACGGTTCCCGCGATGCCCGCGTCCCCCCCGTCGGTCTCGCGCACCGTTGCCCGCGAGATCGACGTAGCAGTGATCGGAGCGGGCGCCGCCGGGCTGTATGCCGCGCTGTGCGCCGCCCGCGACGGCGCGTCCGTCGCGCTCGTCTCCGCCACGCCGCTCGCGCGGACGGCCAGCTACTGGGCGCAGGGCGGGCTCGCCGCAGCGCTCGCCGCCGACGACAGCGCTGAGCTTCACCTGCGCGACACCGAGCTCGCCGGGCGCCGGCTCGTGCGTCGCTCGGCCGCCGAGATCCTCGCGCGCGAGGCGCCCGACTGCGTGCGCGACCTGCAGGGACTCGGCGTGCGCTTCGACGCCGACAGCGAGGGACATCTCGCGCTCGGCCTCGAGGGCGGCCACTCCGTGCGTCGCGTCGTGCACGCCGGCGGCAGCGCGACCGGCCGGCGCGTCGTGCGCCAGCTCTCAGCGCTCGCCGCCGAGGAGCCGCGCATTGCCGTGCTCGAGGGCGCACGCGCCCGCGCCCTGTGGCGCTCCGACGAGCGCTGCGCCGGGCTGGTCTGCGAGGACGGTCGGATCATCGCCGCCCGTGCCGTCGTGATCGCCACCGGCGGCTGCGCCGCGATGTGGGCGCGCACGACCAATCCGCCCGGCTCCCAGGGCATCGGGCTGCTGCTGGCTGGGCGCGCCGGCGCCGCGCTCGCCGACCTCGAGTTGCTGCAATTCCACCCGACCGCCGTGATCGGTGTCATGGGCCGCGAGGGCTTTCTCGTGACCGAGGCCATCCGCGGCGAGGGCGCCACGCTGCACGACCACACCGGTGAGCGTTTCGTCGACGAGCTGCTGCCGCGCGACGAGGTCTCGCGCGCGATCCAGGCACGCTTGCAGGAGTCCGGCGAGCGCTCCGTCGGCCTCGACATGCGCGGCGTCGACCCCGCGCGCTTCCCCAATGTCGTCGGCGCCCTGCGCGACGCCGGCCTCGACCCCACGCGCGAGCTGATCCCCGTCGCACCGGCCGCCCACTACACGATGGGCGGGATCGTCGCCGATCTGCACGCGCACTCGACGCTGCCCGGTCTTTACGCCGTCGGCGAGTCCTCCTGCACCGGCCTGCACGGCGCCAACCGGCTCGCATCCAACTCGCTCAGCGAGTGCTTCGTGTTCGCGCGGCGCGCCGTCGCGCACGCGCTCGCCGAGCCCGCCCCGAGTGCCGCCGCCGGCACGAGCGCAGCCGAGCTCGATGCGCTCGCCGCGCTGCCAGCGCCGCCCGTCGCCGACCACGACACGCGCGCCGCGCTGTGGCAGGACGCTGGCATCGTGCGCAGCGCCGACGGGCTCTCGCGCCTGCTCGAAAGCTCCCACCCGCTCGTGCGCGCGATCGCGCAGTGTGCGCTGACGCGCAGCGAGAGTCGCGGCGCGCACCAGCGCAGCGACTACCCCCAGCTCGACCCCGCGCTCGACCTCCGCCACGTCGTCGTGCGCGGCGCCAGCGATCAGACCGGTCGCACCGACGACGAGCCCGGCGCCCCCGAACAAGCGCCGGCTCCGGTTGTCGAGTGGCAGACCTGGGGCTGACCCCAGGCCCGACCCGCGCAGCCCGGAGCGGGCAATCGTCTCTCTACATAAAAAGATCGCCTTTAAGTCTTTATCTCGGTCCTTTTGAGATCGGAGACGTGTTCTGGAACGTAGAAGGATCCGAGGCCATCGGAGTCTTTGGGAATAGGCGGGTTTGCTCCAACCAAGAAGGAGGGCCAGGAGTAGCCATGTACCAGTTCAGCCGAGCCATTTACCGCGAGCTCGCTCCGCAGATCGTCCCTGCTCCGCCGGGCGAGCCCGCCGCCGCAAATCACGCTGCCGTGCTGAGCGCCTGTGAGGCCGTCGTGACCCGTCTGGCCACCGACCGCCATTACTTCGCGCGCCCCGAACGCGCGCTGTTCGCAGACATCCGCAACTACTTCCCGATGTCCGCGCAGTCGCACGTGCATCAGGTCGTCTGCCGCTACGTGCAGCTCGCCCAGGACTACCTCACGCTGCACCCCATCGAGGGCTACGCCGCCGTCAGTGGCGCCCCACCGCAATGCCGCGCCACGACCCGCAAGGGCGCCGCCTGCCAGCGCGTGCCGCTGCCGCACAACGGCTACTGCCCCTCCCACCAGCACCTCGCCGACACCGAGGACCGCGAGCTCGCGGCCGCATAGCCGTCGCGTAGGCTCCGAGGCGTGCTCCTCGGGGTCGATGTCGGCGGCACTTTCACCGATGCCGTGCTCGTCGGCAGCGACGCCGACGGTCGCTCCTCCGTGCACACCGCCAAGGTCCCCACGACCGTCGGCGAGCAGGCCGTCGGCGTGCTGCGGGCAGTCGCGCTCGTGCTCGAGCGGGCCGGCGCACGGGCCGCCGACGTCCGCCGCTTCGCGCACGGCATGACCGTCACGACCAACGCCCTGCTCGAGGGCCAGACCGCCCGCACCGCGCTGATCGCCACCGACGGCTTCACCGACGTGATCGAGCTCGCTCGCCAGGCGCGCCCGCATCTGTACCGGCTGTGCGACGCCGCGCCCGCCCCGCTCGTGCCCGCCGAGCTGCGCTTTGCCGCCCCCGAGCGAATCGCCCCCGACGGCGTGCTGCGTGCGCTGGGAGACGACGCCGCGCGGGCGCTCGTGCAGCGCGTCGCCGACGCCCGGCCGCAGGCCGTCGCCGTCGCGCTCTTGCACTCCTACGCCGACCCGCGCCACGAGCGGCTGCTCGGCGAGCTGCTCGCCGAGCTGTTGCCTGGTGTACCCGTGTCGCTGTCCGGCGAGCTCGTCGGCACCTTCCGCGAGTACGAGCGCACCGCCACGACCGCGCTCGACGCCGCGCTCTCGCCGCTGCTCGAGAGCTACCTGCGCCGGCTCGCCGCTGCCGCGCGCGAGCAGGACTTGGTCGAGCCGCAGATCATGCAGTCCTCGGGTGGGCTCACCGACATCGCACGTGCCTCCGCGCACGCCGCCCTGACCGTGCTCTCCGGCCCCGCCGGCGGTGTCGGCGGGGCCCTGCTGCTCGCCGAGCTCGCCGGCGAGCGCGACGTGCTCTGCTTCGACATGGGTGGCACCTCCTGCGACGTCTGCCTGATCGACGGCGGCCAGGTTTCCGAGACCGCCGAGCGCGCCATCGCCGGGCGCCCGCTCGCGCTGCCCGCGCTCGACATCCACACCGTCGGCGCCGGCGGCGGCTCGATCGCCTGGCGCGACTCCGGCGGCGCCCTGCGCGTCGGGCCGCAGAGCGCAGGAGCCGACCCCGGGCCCGCCTGCTACGGCCTCGGCGGCGAGCTTGCCGACCGTGACCGACGCCAACCTGCTGCTCGGGCGGATGTTCGCCGACTCGCCGCTCGCCGGCGGGATGCAGCTCGACCGCGACGCTGCCGAGCGCGCCGTCGCGGCGCTCGCGCAGGAGCTCCGCATCGACACGCTCACCTGCGCCGAGGGCATCGTCCGCGTCGCCGAGCACGAGATGCTCGGCGCGCTGCGCCTGATCACCGTCGAGCGCGGGATCGACCCGCGCCGCTTCGCGCTGATGCCCTTCGGCGGTGCCGGGCCGCTGCACGCCTGTGCCATGGCGCGCGAGCTCGGCATCGCCCGCGTGCTCTGCCCGCGCGCCTCCGGCGTGCTCTGCGCGCTCGGGCTCGCCGCCGCCGCGCCGCGCCACGACGTCTCGCGCACCGTCATGCTGAGCGGCGCCCAGCTGACGCGCGAGCGCCTGCGCGAAGCGCGCGACGAACTCGCCACCGAAGCCGACGCCGCGCTCGCTGGTGAGCGTGCGAGCTTGCGCGTCGCCTACGAGCTTCGCTATGTCGGGCAGTCCTTCGAGCTGTCCGTCGAGGCGCCAGGCGTTCCCGAGCCCGAGGCGCTAAGCGAGGCGTTTGCCGCCGCGCACGTGCGGCGCTACGGCTATCGCGACGACGATGCCCCAGTCGAGCTCGTCAACGTGCGAGTGTCCGTCTGGGGCCCCGCGCCGCGCCTGCGCCCGCAGGCCGATACGGCGGCCGAGCCCGAACGCTCGAGCGCGCAGGTCGTGTTCGGCGGCGAGACGCTGCGGGCGAGCGTGCTGCGTGGCGAGCTCGCGCCCGGGACCGAGGTCCACGGTCCCGCGCTGTGCGCGCTGCCCGAGGCCACGCTGCTCGTGCCGCCCGGCTGGAGTGGGACCGTCGACGAGCACGGGACGTGCGTGCTTGAGGCGAGACCGTGAGCGGGAACAGCCGGGACGCCGGGCGATCGGGGAAGGCCGGGCGGGGCGCATGAGCGCGCTCGACCCGATCGAGCTGCAGGTCGTCGTCGGCGCGCTGCGCGCCGCCTGCGAAGAGATGGGCGTCGCACTGATCCAGGCCGCCTACTCATCGAATATCAAGGAGCGCCACGATGCCTCAACGGGGCTGTTCGACGCCGACGGGCAGATGATCATGCAGGCCGAGCACATTCCCGTGCACCTCGGCTCGATGCCCGCCTCAGTCGCCGCCGTGCTCGACAAGCGCCACGCCCCGGGCGTCTCATGGATCCTCAACGACCCGTTTGGCGGCGGAACGCACCTCCCGGACATCACCGTGATCACGCCCGTGTTCGCGACCGACGAGCAGACACTGCTCGGCTTCGCCGCCAGCCGCGCCCACCACGCCGACGTCGGCGGACGCGTGCCCGGGTCGATGCCCGCCGACAGTCATACGCTCGCCGAGGAGGGCGTCGTGATCTCGCCACGCCCGCTCGATGAGCCGACGATCAAAGAGCTCGTCGCACAGATGCGCCAGCCCGAGCAGCGACGCGCCGACCTGCGCGCCCAGCTCGCGGCCAACCGCGTCGGCGCGTCGCGCCTGCGCGCGCTCGCCGAGCGGCTCGGCCCAGAACAGCTGCGTGAGGCAAGCGACGCCGTGCTCGACTACGCCGAGCGGCGCACCCGCGCGTGCATCGCCGAGCTGCCCGACGGCGACGTTCATGCCGAGGACGTGCTCGAGGGGCCCGACGGCGACCTCCCCCTGCGCCTGCACGCGACCGTCGAGGGAGAGCGGCTGATCCTTGACTTCGCTGGCAGCGCCGACCAGCACGAGGGCAACCTCAACTGCCCGATCGCCGTCACGCGCTCGGCCTGCTACTTCGCCGTGCGCGTGCTGACCGACCCCGACATCCCCCCCTCGGCCGGCGCCTACCGCCCGATCGAGGTGCGCGCGCCGCTCGGCTCGCTGCTCAACGCACGCCCCGGAGCAGCCGTCGCAGCGGGCAACGTCGAGACCTCCTCACGCGTCGCCGACCTCGTGCTCGGCGCCTTCGGCTGCGCGCTCGGGCAAGGCACGATGAACAATCTGACTCTTGGTGCCGATCCATCCTCATCTCTCGGCGCCGACGGCGACAGCTCGTTCACCTACTACGAGACGCTCGGCGGTGGGCAGGGCGCCTGCGCCGAGGCCGACGGGCCGAGTGCCGTGCACGTGGCCATGAGCAACACTTTGAACACACCCATCGAGGCACTCGAGCGCGAATTCCCGCTGCGCGTCGTGCAGTACGCGATCCGCCGCGGCTCCGGTGGCGCCGGGCGCACGCGCGGCGGCGACGGCGTGATCCGTGAGCTGCAGGCGCTGCGCGAGATGTCCTTCTCACTGATCGGCGAGCGTCGCCGGCACGCTCCGCCGGGCGCCGATGGAGGAGCGCCCGGGGCGCCAGGGCACGACGAGCTCGACGGTGAGCCGCTGCCGGGCAAGGTCACCGGGACGCTGCGTGCTGGGCAGCGGCTGCGTATCGAAACGCCTGGCGGCGGCGGGTTCGGTGAACCGCGCGCGAGACGCCCCAAGCCATAAACTCAACCGATGGCGAACGGGGGAAGCGGAGCCGGCGGTGCCGCCGCAGGCCAGCACGAGTCGCACTCGAACATCTACATCGCGTTCGTGCCGTGGATTCTTTTCAGCGTGATCACGCGGCGCTACGAAGTCGAGGCCGCCGCCGTCGTCGCGCTCGTAGCGGCCGTTCTGATCAGCCTGCCGTCGCTGCGCGCCGGACGACCCAAGCTGCTCGAGCTGGGTGCAATCGTCGCCTTCATCGGCTTTACGATCGTCGCGCTGAGCGCCGACGATGCGACGCGCCAATGGCTCGCGCGCTACGCACGCGCCGTCTCCGCCGGGCTGCTCGCGACGATCGCTTTCGGCTCGCTGATGGCAACGCCGTTCACCGAGCAGTACGCACGCGAATCGGTGCCGTCGCAGTACTGGTCCTCGCCCGTCTTCAAGAGCATCAATCGACAGATCACGACGATCTGGGGGTTCGTGTTCCTGCTGATGATCCCCTCGCACATCCTTGCTGGGGTAATCGACACGCACCGCGCCGAGACGTTCTTCAACTGGGTCATCCCGATCGTGCTCGTCGTGTTCGCCGTCAAGCAGACCGCGCGAATCACGGCCGGCGCGGACGAGCAGCCTGCCGCCACCCCTGCCGGCTGAGCGTCCGAGCCGCGCCGAGACGGGCTTGACCGACGAGTCGGAAACACGCGCCCCAAGCCGACGAACGACAGGATTGGCCGTTCAGACAGTCGTTGGCGGCCAAAATAAGGGCGCGATTTGCAGGGGATTTGGGATTTCCGCCTGGGTTTCGTATCTTTAAGGGGTCCGCGGCCGCCGAATCAGTCGGCAAGCGGGCGAGAGATAGAGACGTACTCCTAGCTTCACCCGCTTATGCCAATTGCTTTCAAAGAATGGGCCGTCACCGTCCGCGCGCTAGCCGAAGGTGAGCAGCTCATAACACTCCGCAAGGGCGGCATTCGCCAGCCGGGCAAGTCGATGAGGCTTGCTCACGAGCGGTTCTTCCTCTACCCGACGTTCGAGCACCAGCCTGGCGACCTCGTACGCGAGTCCCACCAGCCCGAGCTGCGCCGTGCGCTCGAGGAGGGCGTGTGGAGCGACGGCGAGCCGCTGCTGAACGCATTCACCTCCGGTGCACCCGTGCAGCAGCCCGACCGCGTACGGATCCGCGCCTGGGCAGAGGTAGCCGGCCACTTCACGGTCGCCGACCCGCGCTGCGTGGACGCGCTCTCGCCGTTCTACGTGTGGACGCCCGACTACGCCGAAAAGCGCCTCGGTTGGCGCCGCCACCAACCTCTTCATGTGCTGCTGCTGCGCACCTACCGCATTCCGCGCCCGGTGACCGTCAAGGTCAAGGACGAGTACACCGCCGCGCAGGCATGGATCGAGCTACAGCGCGAGCTCCCCTTCGAGGGCACGCCTGTGCTCTCCGACGCCGAGTTCGAGCGGGCCTCTGAAGAGATCCGCGCGATCACGAGCGAAGCCGCCGGTGCTGATGCCGGCGAGCCTGTCTACGCCTGAGCGTCCGGTGCAAGCGTCTGCGGCGCCAGCGCTTCGCGAGCGGCCTCCGCACCTGACTCGGGTACGAGCATGTCGCGTGGACCAGCAGCGAGGAAGTCGGGCACGTCGAAGCCGCCGGCGCGGCGCGACATGCTCGGGATGCCCTCCTCGAGCAGCAGCGTCTCAATCAGCTCGGCCTCGGGCTGGCTGCCGGCGCGCGCGACCTTGACGAGTTGGCCTTCGGCGTACTGCGGCTTGATCTTGCGCGCCTTGCGCTGGCGCTCGCTGGCCGCGCCGCGCTCGCTGCCCGGGAGATAGACGAGCGGCATCTCACAGCTCGTGCAAAAGCGCTCGGAGCGTGGGTAGTCCGTACCGCAGCTCGGGCAGATCAGCGGCGTCTCGCTCAGCTCGGTGTCTCCTCGACGGCGATCTCGCTGACCTGGGCGCCGTCGATCACGTAGGAGCGCACCTCAGGCTCGCCGCCACCGGCGAGGCCGACGATGATCCACTCGAGGCCGGGCCAGCCGGCGGCGAAGCCGATATCCGTCTGCGACGGATAGGGCGCGCTGCGTACGTGCGAGTGATAGATCGCGCCGATCTCCCAGCCCTCCTCTTCGATCTGCTCGTTGAGACGGTACAGCTCCATCGGGGCGATCTCGAACTTCAGCGCGCTTGCGTGCACGTTCTCGGCGCGGTAGACGCGCGCCGCCGTCTTCCCGGTGCCGTCATCGTCCGTGAGCACGGCGACAACGCCGCAGCACTCGATGCGCGGGTTCTCCTGCGCGTGCGCGACGATCTCGGCGAGCAACTGCTTGGCGATCTTCACGTGCGCCTCGGGCGTCTCGACTTTGCCTGCAGGCCGTGCGCGAGGAACGCCCGGCCTACCACCAGACGGTCGCGTCCAGGTTCTCGATCTCCTCGACCGGCAGCGTGTAGATGCCACTCGAGAGGTACTTCCAGCCGTCGTCGGCGACGACGAACACGACGTTGCCCTCGTCGAGCTCACCGGCGATGCGGACCGCGATGCTCGCGATCGCGCCGGTCGAGACGCCCGCGAACACACCCTCCTCGTCGAGCAGCTTGCGCGTCCACACGATCGCGTCTTCGTTGGTCACGAAGATCTTGCGGTCGAGCAGCGAGATGTCGATGATCGGCGGGATAAAGCCGTCGTCGAGCGAGCGCAGGCCCTGCACGGGCTCGCCCTGCATCGGCTCGGCCGCAACGATCTTGCAGGCGTCTCCGAATGTCTCCTTCAGGCGCCTGCCGTTGCCCATCAGCGTGCCGCCCGTGCCGAGGCCGGCGACGAACGCCGAGATCTCGTCGAGCTCTTCGAGGATCTCCAACGCCGTGCCGTTGTAGTGGGCGTTGGGGTTGGCCTGGTTGCCGTACTGGTAGGGCATGTACACCGATGGGTCTTCGGCGGCCATCTGCAGCGACATCGCGACGGCACCGTTCGAACCCTGATCGCCGGGCGAGTAGACGATCTCGGCCCCGTACATCTTCAGCAGCTGCGTACGCTCGGGCGTGACGTTCTCGGGCATCACGACCTTCAGCTTGTAGCCCTTGCGTTTTGCGATCATCGCCAGCGAGATGCCCGTGTTGCCGGACGTCGGTTCGAGGATCGTCTGCCCCGGCGAGATCGCGCCTTTCTCCTCGGCATCCTCGATCAGCGCACGCGCGACGCGGTCCTTGACCGAGCCCGTCGGGTTGTGCGACTCGAGCTTGGCCCAGATGTGCACGCCGGGCTTCGGCGAAAGGTTCGGCAGCTCGATCAGCGGCGTATTGCCGATCGACTGGACGATGTCGCCGTAGCGGCCGCCACACGGCCGGTTTCGAACCCTCTCAACCGCCATTACTTCACGGAATATAGCGGCCCTTGGGAGCCGCGAGATAATCGTGCGTCGATGGCAGGAGAGCGTCGAGAAGCTGGGGCCCCTCCTGGACGTCCTGCGCCGGCCTCGACTCGACTGGCCGGGCAGCCAGGCAACCTCTAAGATCGAGGCGACTTCCAACTCGATCCAGGGGGCAGCGGGGCATGGCGACGATGACGCGCGGCGGGTACGACTTCGACTGGCTCGTGATCGGCTCGGGCTTCGGCGGCAGCGTCTCAGCGCTGCGCCTGTCCGAGAAGGGCTACTCGGTCGGCGTGCTCGAGTGCGGGCGGCGCTTCGCAGACGACGAGTTCCCGAAGAACACGGCAGATCTGAAGCGCTACTTCTGGAACCCGCGCGTAGGCATGAAGGGGATCTTCCGCCTGACCAACTTCAAGGACGTCGCGGTCGTCTCGGGCTGCGGTGTCGGCGGCGGCAGCCTCGGCTACGCCTGCACGCTGTACGTCCCGCCGAAGCAGTTCTTCGAGGATCGTCAGTGGGCGCAGATGGCGGACTGGGAGGGCGAGCTCGCGCCCCACTACGAGGAAGCACAGCGGATGCTGGGAGTGGTCGAGAACCCGCACGAGGATCCCGCCGACCAGTTGCTGCGCGAGCTCGGCGAGGAGCTCGGCGTTGGCGAGACCTACAAACGCACGCCCGTCGGGATCTACTTCGGCCAGGCCGGCAAGACGGTGGCGGACCCCTTCTTCGGCGGCGAGGGCCCGGAGCGCACGGGCTGCAAGCTGTGCGCGCGCTGCATGGTCGGCTGCGTGCACGGGGCCAAGAACACGCTCGTGAAGAACTACCTCTACTTCGCCGAGAAGCGTGGCGCACACGTGATGGCCGAACGCACCGTGGTCGACGTGCGTCCGCTCGGGGCTGCCGATGGCAGCGAGGGATACGAGGTCGAATCGGTCCGCTCGGGGGCGTGGCTGCGCAAGGAACGGCGCGTGCAGCGCGCGCGCGGCGTCGTCGTCGCGGCGGGACCGCTCGGGACGAACCGGCTGCTGCAGAAATGTCGCCTGGAAGGCTCGCTGCCGCGGATTTCCTCGCGCCTGGGCGAGCTCGTGCGCACGAACAGCGAGTCGATCCTGACGGTGACCGTGCCCGAGGACTACCCCGAGAACCTGATCAAGCGCGTGGCGATCACGTCCTCGATCTACCCCGACCCGAATACGCACATCGAGACCGTGACCTACGGCGACGACGGCGACTCGATGCGGATGCTGTACACGCTGCTGACCGGCGACGGCACGCGCGTCACGCGACCGTTGAAGCTGCTCGCCCAACTCGTCCGCCACCCGGGACGCCTGGCGAAGATCCTCTTCGCGAAGCACTGGTCGCGGCGCACGATCATCCTGCTCGTGATGCAGACGCTCGACAACGCGATCGCGCTGCGTCCGCGCAAAGGCCCGTTTGGCTCATTCTGGCTGCAGACCGAACAGGACCCCGAGCGTCCCAACCCGACATTCATCCCGATTGCAAACGAAGCCGCCGAATGGTTCGCGAAGCGCACCGGCGGAATCGCGCAGAGCTCGTTCACCGAGGCGATGTTCAACATCCCATCCACCGCGCACATCCTCGGCGGCGCCGTGATCGCGCCCGACGCCGAGCAGGGCGTCGTCGACGCAGACCAGCGCGTGTTCGGCTACGAGAACCTGCTCGTCTGCGACGGCTCCGCGATTCCGGCCAATGTCGGCGTCAATCCATCGCTGACGATCACGGCGCTGGCCGAGCACGCGATGAGCCGCGTGCCGGCGAGCGGGATGGAGATCGCAGAGCGCGCCGAGCCGGCCGCGGCCTAGCGTCCGGCTCAGGAGCCTTTGGACTTGGGCTCGGTCAACGCCGCGAGGTCTTCCAAATCGACGGGTCGACCGCTTGCACGCTTCATGCCGATCAGGTCGTCGCGCCCGGCGACGGCGAGCCGGAGGTCGTCGAGCTCGATCTCGAGCGCGCGGCGGCGTAGCTCGTCATAGGGCGGCGCCCCGGGGGCGTCGTGAAGCACGTCGACCGCGCCGTGAGCAGTGGCGAACTGCCAGAGCGTCGCACGCGGCAGCATCGCCGCGTCGATCGTCAGACCGGCCGCCCCGGCGTTCAGGACCCGGGCGCCGAGCGCGTTCAGGGCGGCGGCGAGGCGCTCGAGATTGGAACGGTCTGGCCGCGGATAGACATCGACATCGACGGTCGTGCGCACGTGGCCGTGGGTCTGCACGGCGAGCCCACCCACGAGCACGTAGTCGACGTCGTGCTCGGCGAGCGCTCTGAGGATGCGCTCGGCGTCGAGCGGCGTGTCAGGTTCCATCGCCTGCCCTGGCTCCCGCCTGGCGCAATCGTCCCGCGAGCCGGTTGGCCGAGATCGCGAGCTCGAGTCGCTCCGCCGGAGTGCGCTCATGTATCGCGGCCAGGTGAACCGGGTCGAACCGTCCGCCGAGCCGTCGCGCGCCCAACTCGGGCGCGTAGCCCATCGCCAGCAGGAGGGCCTGCACCGTCTGCCAGGTGGGTGTCGTGAGACCCCGCTCGATCCTGCTGACTGCGGCTTGAGTCGTGCCGGCGCGACGCGCCAGCGAGAGCTGGCTGAGTTCGCTCCTCTCGCGCCGCTCTCGAATCAGGCTTCCAACATCCATTATATATAATTATATATAGGACGAATCAGTCGAGGCTCACTGCTAGAACGCGGCCAATGGCTACGCGACTCGACGCCGAGACGATCCTGCGCGAGTCGGGCGCGCTGCTCGAGCACGACCACTTCGTCTACATCTCAGGCCAGCACGGCTCGGGCTGGATCGACAAGGACGCGGTGTACCCGCATACCGAGCGCACCTCGGCGCTCGGGGCGATGATCGCGAAGGCGATCGCCGGCGAGGGGATCGAGGTCGTCTGCGGCCCGGCCACGGGCGGGCTGATCCTCGCGCAGTGGGTCGCCCACCACGCGGGCGCGCTCGCGGTCTTCGGCGAGCACGGCGAGCCGACATCAGACGAGCACCACGCCGAGGGCAATCGCCCGTTCGTGATCCGTCGCGGCTACGACAAGCTCGTCGCGGGCCGCAACGTGCTCGTGGTCAACGTCGTCGTCAACACGGGCTTCTCGATCCGCGGGACGATCGAGGCGGTGCGCCAGTGCGGCGGGGCGGTACGACTCGCGGCGACAGTGTGCAACCGCAACGCCCTCGCGGGCAAGCGAATCGGCGTAGATCGGCTGAGCGGACTGGCCGACATCAAGCTCGACTCGTGGCCGCGCGAGGAGTGCCCGCTCTGCCGCGAAGGCAAGCCGATCAATACGGCTTACGCGCACGGCGCCGACTTCGTCGCGGCCGGCGGCGACTGGCCGTGAGCAGGTCGGGCCACGCACCGGCGGCGGGGCTCGCGCTCGGCACTAACCTCGAATGCATCGCCTCTCCACGCCGCCCGAGACCACCGAGGACCCATCTGAGATGACCGACAAGCCAATCATGCAGCCGGGCCCAGATCATCCGATCACGATCGAGCCGAACCCGGCGCGCGTGGTGGTGATCGTGGCTGGACAGACCGTCGCCGACACGGCACGCGCCCTGACCCTGCGCGAGGCGGACTATCCGCCGGTGCAGTACATCCCGTTGGCCGACGTGGATCGAGCTCGGCTGAGCGAGAGCACCCACACGAGCTACTGCCCCTTCAAGGGCGACGCCAGCTACTACAGCCTGCCCGACGGCGGTGAGCGGTCCAACGACGCCGTCTGGACTTATCGCGAGCCCTACCCGGCGGTGGCGAAGATCGCCGACCACGTCGCGTTCTACCCCAATCGCGTCGACGCGATCGACGTGCGAGACGCCGGCTAGGTAGCCGGCCGCTCGGCTATCGGCCCTGTGCGCCGCCCGCCATAGCCGGCAGGATCACGAGCGTGTCGCCCTCGCCGACGGCCGTGTCGAGCCCGTCGAGCACGCGCACGTCCTCGTCGTTGAGATACACGTTGACGTAGCGGTTGAGCTCGCCGTCGGCGGAGAACAGTTGGTCCTGCGTGGCAGGGTGGTTGGCGGCGAGGTCCTTGAGCACGGCGCCTACGTTCTCGCCGGAGGCGCTGACCTGCTTCTCGCCACCGACCGAGGCGCGCAGGACTGGTGGGATCTTGATCGTTGCCATCTCAGCGCGGCAGCCTAGCGGCTAGCCCGCGGCGGCGCAGAACGCCTCGTAGTCCGGGAAGACTCCGAGCTCCTCGTCGCGGATCTCGTCGGGGTCGCGCGAGCAGATCGGGCACTCCGGGTCGCGGTGGACCTTGACCTCGGTCAGCGTCGCGCCGAGCGCGTCGTAGAGCAACAGGCGCCCGATTGCGGGGTCGCCGATGCCGACGATCAGCTTGACGACCTCGGTCGCCTGCAACAGGCCCATCGTTCCGGGCAACACGCCGAGCACGCCGTTGGCGCCGCATGACGGCGCCAGCTCAGCCGGCGGCGGCTCGCGGAAGAGGCAGCGGTAGCACGGGCCCTCATACGGCTTGAACACCGAGAGCTGCCCGTCGAAGCCGAGGATCGAAGCCGACACGACTGGGATCTTCAGGCGTACCGTCGCGTCGTTGAGCAGATAGCGCGTCGGGAAGTTGTCGACGCCGTCGACGACCACGTCGTAGTCCTTGATGATCTCGACGATGTTCGAGGCGTCGATGCGCGTCTGATACTTGACGACGTTGACGTCAGGGTTGAGCGCGTGAATCGACTCCTCGGCGGAGTCGACCTTGGGGATGCCGATGCGCTGCGTCGAGTGGATCACCTGACGCTGAAGATTTGAGAGATCGACTACGTCATCGTCGACGATGCCGAGTGTGCCGACGCCGGCCGCGGCCAGGTAGAGCGCGGTCGGCGAGCCAAGACCGCCGGCGCCGAGCAGCAGCACCTTGGCGTCGAGCAGCTTCTGCTGGCCCTCGATGCCGATCTCCGGCACGAGCATGTGGCGCGAGTAGCGCTCGCGCTGTTCGGCGGTGAGCGTGCGCGGGACGTCGACCTCGTAGCCGCGGTCCTTCCACAGCGTGATGCCGCCGGTCATCGAGGCGACATTGGTGTAGCCGAGGTCCTCTTCGAGCGTGCGCGCCGCCCAAGCCGAGCGGTTGCCCGACTGGCAATAGAGCACGATGTGCGCGTCGCGGTCGGGCACGACGCCCTCAATGCGGCTCTCCAGGTAGCTCTTGGGGACGTGCTTGGCGCCCGGCAGGTGGCCCGCACCGTACTCCTCGGTCTCGCGCACGTCGATGATCGCCACGCCCTCGTCGACCAGCTCGTGCACCTTGGACGGATCGATCTCCTCGATCCGGCTCTTGATCTCGCGGAGAAGCTCAGCTCCAGAGGGACTCATCGTGAAACTCCTAAACCACGGTCGGGTTTTATTGACTTCACAAAGTATAGCGCCGGTCAGCAAGCTTCCAAGGGGTCGTTGCCACCCGCCCGAAGGCTTGCCGTACGCTGCCCGGCGATGGCCCGGTGCCTTCCCCCAGCTTCAGCCACCCGGCACGCCGTTCGCCCGCTGATGCTGGTGGGGGCGCTCGCGCTGGCGCTCGCGCTGGCAGGCTGCTCGTCGGGGTCCTCATCGACGTCCGGCTCGAACGCAATGGAGTCCGGGCCGACGGGCGCATCGGGCTTCGACGGCGCCGCGCTGCCGTCGGGCATCTCTGCGCCGACGTTCCTGCTGCGCGATCAGGCCAGCGCGCCGGCGTCGCTCGCCGCCTATCGCGGCCGAGTCGTGATCGTCGCGTTCCTCTACTCGAGTTGCGGCTCACCCTGCGTGGTGATCGCACAGCAGATCCGCGGCGCGCTCGACGAACTTGGGCGGTCGGTCCCTGTGCTCGTGATCAGCGCCGATCCGGCCGCCGACACGACGACCAGCGTGAAGCGTTTCCTGCGGCAGGTGTCCCTGAGCGGGCGCGTGCGCTGGCTGAGCGGCTCGCCGGCGCAACTGCGCCCGGTGTGGCACGCCTTCCGCGTGCTGCCGGCAAGCGCCGGTCGCGCAGCCTTCGCGCGCACGGCCTCGGTCTTCCTGATCGACCGCCGGGGCATGGAGCGCGTGATCTTCCAGCTCGAACAGCTCACCCCCGAAGCGCTCTCGCACGACGTGCGCAAGCTGCTCGAATAAAGCCGGAGCGCCGTCGGTCGGTTGATACCCTAGCGCCCAGGTAGGTATTCGATCAGATGATGTTCTCAACCAAGTCCGAGTACGGCGTTCGCGTGATGGTCGAGCTTGCTCGGCAATCCGGCGAGGAACCGATCCCGCTCGCCGAGATCGCCGAGCGCGGCGGGCTGCCGCTGGCCTACCTCGAGCACCTCGTGGCGCGTCTGCGCAAGGCCGGCCTGGTCGACTCACGGCGCGGCTCGCGCGGCGGCTACCTGCTGGCACGCTCGCCCACCGAGATCACAATGGCCGAGGTCGTCGAGGCGCTCGAGGGCTCGATCGCGCCAATCGAGTGCATCACCGAGGGCGCCGACGGCTCGATCACCTGCTCGCGCGAGACCGACCCCGCGCACGTGTGCCCGACCAAGCTGCTGTGGACACGCGTGCGCTTCTCGATCGTGCGCACGCTGCAGGACACGACGCTCGCCGACCTCGTGCTGGGCCCGTCGCTGCCGGCGGGACCGCTCACGACCGGCCCCGCCCTGGCGGCGCTGGATGCCGTACCGCGGCCCGTCGCATCCTGAACTTGAACAAATCCCGATACCTGGAGCACGAACGGAGAACATGGCCGACCTAGAGATCAGAGACCTGCACGTGCGCATCGAGGAGCGCGAGATCCTCAAGGGCGTCGACCTGGATATCTCGCGCGGCGAGATCCACGCCCTGATGGGCCCGAACGGCTCGGGCAAGTCGACGCTCGCGAGCACGCTGCTCGGCCACCCCTCCTACGAGATCACCGAGGGCACGATCACGTTCAAGGGCGAGGACATCACCGAGGCCGAGCCGCACGACCGCGCCAAGGCAGGCCTGTTCCTCGCCTTCCAGTACCCCGTCTCGATCCCGGGCGTATCGGTCGCCAACTTCCTGCGCATGGCGATCAACGCCAAGCGCGAGGAGCCGATCCAGGTCAAGGAGTTCCGCACGCACCTGCAGCACGCGATCGACCTGCTCGACGTCGACCGCACGTTCACCTCGCGCCACCTCAATGACGGCTTCTCCGGCGGCGAGAAGAAGCGCGCCGAGATCCTGCAGATGGCGATGCTCCAGCCGGATGTCGCGATCCTCGACGAGACCGACTCGGGCCTCGACATCGATGCCCTGCGTACAGTCGCCGAGGGCGTGCAGCGGCTGCACGACGAGCAGGGCCTCGGCGCCCTGATCATCACCCACTATCAGCGCATCCTGCACTACGTGAAGCCCGAGTTCGTGCACATCCTGATGGACGGGCGGATCGTGCTCGAGGGCGGCGTCGAGTTGGTCGAGCGCCTCGAGCGCGAAGGCTATGACGAGATCCGCCGCGAGTTCGGCGGAGAGATCGACGCCGTCGCCGCCGGTGACAGCGGTGTCTGAGACCACGGTGACGCATAACGGCGCGGCGCCGGTACAGAGCAAGCCGGGGCGCCATCGCGACGCGACCCTGTACTACGCGCTGGCCGGCACGGGGGCGGGCGACGGACGCTCACTGGAGCAACTGCGCGAGGCAGCCAAGGCCCACTTCCTGACGAGCGAGTTGCCCGTGTGGCGCCGCTCGGGCTTCTGGACGACCAGCCTCGAGAGCGTCGAGCTCGACGCTCTCACGACCGACCCCTCGCCGGCTCCGCAGGCAGTGCCCGACGTCGTCGCGCGAACGCTGCCTGAGCGCCCGCGCGCCGGGCGCATCGTGCAGAGCGCCGGCACCGTCGTGCATGTGGAGCTCGACCCCGCGCTGGCGGCCAAGGACGTGATCCTCTGCTCGCTTGAGGAAGCCTTCCGCGACCACGCCGAGCTCGTCGCGCCGTGGTACTCAAAGCGGCTGCCGATCGACCGGCACAAGCTGGAGGCCGCCAACGCCGCCTTCTGGAGCGGCGGCGTGTTCCTGCACGTCCCTGAGGGCATCATCGTCGAGGATCCGTTCGAGATCGTCTACGCGATCGAGCAGGCCGGCGTGGCGCAATACGGGCGCACGCTCGTCGTGGGAGCGGCGATGAGCGACTTCCGCGTGCAGGAGTACGACCTGGCCGAGGACTTCGAGGGCCAGGCGCTGCACGCGGGCGCCTTCGAGCTGTATTTGCAGGACGGCGCGCGCTGCCGCTTGGCGCAGGTGCAGGACTGGGGCGCGGGCGAGGTCTACGACGTCTCGACGCGCTTCGTTGGGGTCGGCCGCGACGCCTACTGCCACTGGCTGCCGGCGCTGCTCGGCGGTCGCCTCGTGCGCCAGCACCTCGAGCTGGCCGTCTCCGAGCCGGGCGGCGACATGGCCTTCCGCGGCCTGTTCTTCACCGAGGAGCACGAGCACTTGGACGTGTTCGCCGTCGATCTGCACGAGACGGGCCCCTCTGGTGGCGACGTGCACTGGCGCGGTGCGGCCACCGGCGAGAGTCGCGCGAGCTTCGAGGGCCTGATCCAGATCGACCCGGGCGCGCAGCAGACGCACACCTACCTGCAGATCCACTCGATGATGCTCTCGCCCAAAGCGCGTGTCGACGCGATCCCCTCGGTGCTCGTCTCCTCCGACGACGTGTCGGCCTCGCACGGCGGCACGGTGGGCGAGCTCGACGAGACGGCGATCTTCTACATGCAGACGCGCGGCTTGGACCGCCCGGCCGCTGTGCGGGTGATCGTCGAGGGCTTCTTCGAGCCGCTGATCTCCGAACTCGGCGACGAGGCCCTGGAGGAGCTCGTGCGCGAGAAGGTCGCCGGCAAGCTCGCGGCGGCGCGCGAGGACATCGAGGCCTATGCCACCAGTCGCTGAGTCAACGCTTGGCGTAAAGGCCGACTTCCCGATCTTCGAGCGCCGCTTTGCCGGGCGCGAGCTGATCTACCTGGACTCGGGCGCCACGGCGCAGAAGCCGCGAGTCGTGATCGACGCGCAGGCCGAGCACCTGCGCAGCCACAACGCCAACGTGCACCGCGGCGTCTACGCGCTCGCCCAAGAGGCCGACGCGGCCTACGACGAGGCGCGCCGGCACGTGGCGGCCTTCGTCGGCGGCGATCCGCGTACGACGATCTTTACGAAGAACGTGACCGAGGCGATCAACCTGCTCGCCTACTCGTGGGGACGCGCCAACGTCGGCCCCGGCGATGCGGTGCTGATCACGCAGATGGAGCACCATGCGAATCTGGTGCCGTGGCAGGTGCTGTGCCGCGAGCGCGGCGCCGAGCTGCGCTACCTCGAGGTCGACGAGCGCGGCGAGCTATCGCTCGAGCAGCTCGACGCCGAGCTGGCGCGCGGCGACGTAAAGCTCGTCGCCTTCGCGCACGTCTCGAACGTGCTCGGCACGATCAACCCGGTCGCCGAGATGACGGCGCGTGCGCGTGCCGCCGGCGCCGTCTCGATCGTCGACGGCGCGCAGGCTGTGCCACAGATGCCGGTCAACGTCGCTGCACTGGGGGCCGACTTCTACGCCTGGACAGGCCACAAGGCGGTCGGACCGACCGGGATCGGCGTGCTGCACGGCAGCGAGGCGTTGCTCGAGCGGATGGAGCCATTTCTCACCGGCGGCGACATGATCGCGTCGGTCGACTTCCAGTCGGTCAGCTGGAACGAGCTTCCGTACAAGTTCGAGGCGGGCACGCCGCCGATTGCCGAGGCGGTTGGGCTGGCGGCGGCCGTCGACTACCTGGACGGCCTCGGCATGGAGCGCGTGCGCGCCCACGAGCGCTCGCTGACGGCCTACATGCTCGAAAGCCTGGCCGAGGTGCCGGGACTGCGTGTCGTCGGTCCACCCGAGGCCGAGCGCCGCGGCGGGCTGGCCTCGTTCATGGTCGAGGGCATCCACCCGCACGACGTGGCCGAGCTGGTCGACCGCGGCGGCGTCTGCATCCGCGCGGGGCATCACTGCGCGCAGCCATTGATGCGCTGCCTAGGCGTCGGCGCCACGGCGCGCGCCTCGGTGGGCGTCTACAACGAGGCAAGCGACATCGACGCGCTCGTGCAGGCGCTGCAGCTCGGGCGCGAGATCTTCGAGCTGTAACCGGACGAGCCCGCTATGGACGATCTCTACCGCGACTACATCCTCGATCACTACAAGCGCCCGCACAACTTCGGCGAGCTCGACCCGCACGACCTCGAGGCGCTCGAGCACAACCCGTTGTGCGGCGACGAGCTCGGCGTGCACATCCGCGTGAAGGACGGTCGCATCGAGGACCTGCGCTTTCACGGTCACGGCTGCGCGATCTCGCAGGCATCGGCGTCGATCGCCTCGGAGGAGCTGAAGGGCATGGAGCTCTCCGAGGTCGGCGAGCTGAACGCCGATTGGATGATCGAGCTGCTCGGCATCCCCGTCTCGGCGACGCGGCGCAAGTGTGCGCTGCTGAACCTCAAGGCCGTGCGCGGCGCCATCACGGGCGACAACGCCTGGCCTTCCTGAGCAGCCTGCGCGCCGGATGCGGGCCGGCGCTACTCGGCTATGCCGATCTCCTGCAAGGCGTCGCGTTCGGAGGCGAACATCTGCAGGCGCGCGATCCGGCCGGCGGCGATCGTGTAGAGGAAGGTCACGCCGCCTTCGATCGGCACGCCGCTGCTGGCGCCCTCCCCGGTCTGATTCGCCTCGACGATCACGAAGTCACCCGTCTCGGAGACTTGCACGACGTCGAACGACCAGTCCTTCCACGCTTCGATCCACTGACGCGTGCTCTCCACGAAGCCCTCATATCCGTAGCTCGTGCGCACGTCGGGCTGGTCTGGCCTGGTCGTCACCATCACGTCTGCTGTGACGAGCTTTCGCAGCGCCGCCTCGTCCCCGCGAAAGTACGCGGCCATCGCCTCTTGTACGAGCTCGATGTTCCGCTGTGACATGGCGCGCAGTATTCCGCACCCCCGGGTCGCGCCCGCGGAGGAAGACCCGACCCTCGCGATACAATTCCTACTTCAGCGCACAGGATTCGTCGAGGAATCTCTCGAGCCCGCGCGCACAGGACTTGCAAGCCCCCGGTAAGGAGCCTTATGGCAACGCTTGACCGCACGAAGATCACCAAGCCCAGCCCGATCGTCGAGGACGAGCAGGGACAGCTGCACGCCCGCCAGGGCATCTCCCGCGAGGTCGTTAGCGAGCTCTCCAAGATCAAGGGCGAGCCCGACTGGATGGCAGAGAAACGGCTCAAGTCGCTGGAGATCTTCGAACGCAAGCCGATGCCGAACTGGGGCCCAGACCTGAGCGGTTTGCAGCTCGACGACCTCGTGCTCTACTCGCCGCCGACGGCCGGACGCTTCAACAGTTGGGACGAAGTGCCGGCGGAGATGAAGCAGACCTATGAGGACCTCGGCATCCCGCAGGCCGAGCGCGAGCACCTCGCCGGCGTCGTCGGCGTGTGGCGCCAGGAGCCGGTCTACGAGGGCCTGAAGGAGGAGTACGCAAAGCTCGGGATCCTGTTCTGCTCGATGGACACGGCGATCAACGAGTACCCGGAGCTCGTGCAGAAATACTTCATGACCAAATGCGTCCCGCCGCAGGACAATAAGTTCTCGGCGCTGCACGGCGCCGTCTGGTCAGGCGGAGCCTTCTGCTACATCCCGAAGGGCGTCAAGTGCGACCTGCCGCTGCAGTCCTACTTCCGCATGGAGGGCGCCGGCGAGGGCACCTTCGAGCACACGCTGATCGTCGCCGACGAGGGCTCTGAGGTGAACTACATCGAGGGTTGCACGGCGCAGACCTACAGCGTCAACTCGATGCACTCGGCGGTCGTCGAGATCTTCGTGCACGAGGGCGCCAAGGCGCGCTACACGACCGTGCAGAACTGGTCCAAGGACGTCTACAACCTGAACACCAAGCGCGCAATCGTCGACGCCAACGGCACGGTCGAGTGGGTCGGCGGTTCGATGGGCGCCAAGTACGTGATGCTCTACCCGGGCTCCTACCTGATGGGCGAAGGCGCGCGCGCAGACCACCTGAACGTCGGCGTGGCCGGCAAAGGCGTGCACAAGGACACGGGCGCCAAGGTCGTGCACCTGGCCCCTAACACGACCTCGAACATCCTCGCCAAGTCGATCTCTAAGGACGGCGGGATCATGGGCTACCGCGGCCTGGTCAAGATGGGCAACAACTCGGCCGGCTCGAAAGCTCGCGTGCAGTGCGACGGGCTGATGATGGACGGCGAATCGCGCTCTGACACGTGGCCGGACATCCAGATCCAGAACCCGCACGTGACGGTCGCCCACGAGGCGACGGTCGGGCGCATCTCCGACGACCAGCTCTTCTACATGGGCTCGCGCGGCTTCACCGAGGACGAGGCCGCCGCGATGATCGTCAACGGCTTCATCGAGCCTGTGACGAAGGAGCTGCCGATGGAGTACGCCGTCGAGCTCAATCGCCTGATTCAGCTGGAGATGGTCGGCAGTATTGGCTAGGCGCCCCGGTTGAGGGCGCCAGTCGACACGATCGCCGCGCCGCTGTTCCCGCGGAATCTGCCGTGGGTGAACACGCCGGCGGGCGGGCAGGTGAGCATCATCCAGCGCGACAGACCGTTGCTGGTGGAGTTCTGGGACTTCTGCCGGCCGAACTCGATGCGCACGCTGCCCTACATGAAGGCTTGGCACGAGCGCTACGCCGAGGACGGCCTGCGCGTGGTCGGCGTCCACTGTCCGGGCTTCGAGCTCTCGCGTGATGAGGGGGCGGTACGCGGGGCCGTGTCGCGCCTGGGCATCGAGCATCCTGTGCTGATCGACTCGGAGCTGGAGCTGTGGCGCGAGTACGAGAACGAGGGGTGGCCGGCGCGCTACCTGTTTGACGGCGGCGCGCGGCTATTCGAGTACCACTTCGGCGAGGGCGGCTACGAGGAGACCGAGCGCGCGATTCAAGAGCTGCTCGGTGTCGAGCGCGAGACGCTTCAGCCGCTGCGCCCTGAGGACGCACCGGGCGCTACGCTCGCGCCGCCGACCCCCGACCAGTCGGGCGCCTACGCAGGCCCGTACGAAGCCGGGGCCGTGTGGGCTGTGCTCGGCGGCTCAGGCGCCGTGCACGTCAACGGCGGCAACGCCGCGGGTGGCACCGAGCTGAGCGTCGAGCAACCCGGCGCCTATCCGCTGATCAAGCACGCCCGCCATACGACGGGCGTGCTTGAGCTGGAGCTCGACGAGGGCGTGCAATGCCTCGCCACCTGCTTCACGCCTGGCGTCGCCGGCTGAGGCTCATTAGGCGCTGACCCGACGGGCCGGCGAGAGCTCGTCGTAGTCGCGGTCGAGCAGCAGCCGCCTGAGTTCGGGCGGGCCGGTATCGCCGATCAGGGCGCACGTTCCCGGCCAGTATGGGCTCTCACCGCTCTTGCGCGTGAGGAAGATCGAGTCATAGGTCCAGCAGCCGACGTTCACGAGCCTCGCCCCGGAGCTCCCGGACCGAGTCGCACCAGCGGTCGCGCGGTGCGCGCCGATCCACTCGCTTGCGTCATCGCCAGGTAGCGGCCCAGCACGGTGGGTATGCCCGAACACGACATAGGCGTCACCCAAGCCCAGGCGCGCGGCGACCTCGCGCATCGCGCGCAGGCCGGCGCCACGCAGCTCGCCCGAGGAGACCTCGGCGTTGAGCGGTCCGAGGCCGGCACGGTTCAGCGCGGCGACGGCTAGCGGGAAGCCGCGAACGAGCGCTCGCGTGCGCAGGCTCGCCCCGATCGCGGCGAGCCGTGCGCGGGGCCCGGCGCGTGCACCGTTGCGAGCGTTGCGGCCTGCACCGTCGCTGCCGCTGAGCGCGCGCCAGGCATGCACGGTGCCCATTCCGTTCAGAGCATCTCCGGCGATCGCATCGCGCGCCACGGCATGCCGCCACGCGTACATCGGCGCCGTGACCGCCTCATAGTCGCCGACGCGCTCGAACGTGCTGGCCGGCCGGCCCATCAGCCGACTCATTACGCCGACGCTGAGTCGCTCTATCGTCGGCACGGTCAGATGGCAGTCGAGATAGTGCCCGTGCATCGCGTATACGTCCGGGCGCAGCCAGAGGCCTGGGTAGGCAAATTGGACACGTGCCGGCGCGGCCCAGTCGGCCACGCGCGTGACCGCGGGCGATGCTTCTGCGGGCCCGATCAGCTGCTCCAGGCCGAGCGGGCGCGGCTCGGGAAGCTCGGCGCGTAGCGCCAGCCACGGCTCGATCAGCGCGTGGTCGTGATTGCCGGCGACGAGCACGAGCTCTCGCCCGGCGAGCGCTCGGCCCAGCTCCTCGAAGAAGGGCCGAGCGACCGCAAGGGCTTCGCGCGGCGGGCCATGCCGCAACTCGAGCACGTCGCCGAGCAAGACGACGCGGTCGACCTGCGAGGCGAGCTCGAGCAGCGGCGCGCGCAACTCCTCGCGGCGCAGCAGGTCCGAGCGCGACGCGCTGCCCAGGTGCAGGTCGGAGAGAACCAGTGTGCGCATCAGATCGTCCGCGCCGGGCGAACTGGGAGACGGCCTGCGAGCGCTCCTTCCGTGCGCGCATGCCGTCGATCGCGAGCGATGCTCAGCGGGCCTCGCCGACGCTCGTGGCTTCGCGGATCGTCTTGGGCAGCATGAAGCGGACGTCCTCCTTGATCACGTGGAACTCGGATATCTCGCTGTCGCTCACGCCGCGATCGCGGAATAGCTGGACGAGATCCTGGACGAGATTCTCAGGCGCACTCGCGCCGGAGGAGATGCCGACCACGCGTGCGCCGTCGAGCCACTCCTCGCGCACCTCCTCGGCACGATCGATCAGGTGCGAGTCGGTGCCACACTCGCGTGCGACCTCGACGAGACGTACGGAGTTGGAGGAGTTGCGCGAGCCGATCACGAGCAGCAGGTCGCAATGCTCGGCCATTTGCTTGACGGCCGCCTGTCGATTGGTGGTGGCATAACAGATGTCATCGGTGCGCGGACCGACGATCTTCGGGAAGCGCTCGCGCAGGCGCGCGAGGATCGCGGTCGTTTCATCCACGGCGAGCGTCGTCTGCGTGATGTAGGCGACACGCTCGGGGTCATCGATCTCGAGCGTCTCGACGTCCTGCTCGTCCTGCACAAGCACGATCCGCTCGGGCGCCTCCCCCATCGTGCCTTCGACCTCCTCGTGGCCGTCGTGGCCGACGAGCACGATCGTGTAGCCCTGCTCGGCAAAGCGCACGGCCTCGCGGTGGACCTTGGTCACGAGCGGGCAGGTGGCGTCGATCGTGCGCAGGCTGCGAGCGTCGGCTCCCTCGCGCACGCTCGGGGCGACGCCGTGGGCTGAGAACACGCAGACGGCGCCCTCGGGGACCTCCGTCTCCTCCTCGACGAAGATCGCGCCACGCTCGCGAAGCTGCTCGACGACGTGCTTGTTGTGCACGATCTCCTTGCGCACGTAGACGGGCGCGCCGTGTATCTCTAGCGCGCGTTCGACCGTTTGTACCGCCCTGTCCACGCCTGCGCAGTAGCCTCGGGGCGCGGCGAGCAGCAGTTTCTCAACCGTGTTCGACACGATTGCCATTGTAGGGCTCACCCAGGTACGCTAAGCGCTCGTGCCCCAGCGCCACCTCGACAGGTTGACACCGGTAGACGCCTCCTTCCTGCATCAGGAGGGTCAACACTCGCACATGCATATCGGCGGATTGACGATCATCGAAGGCCCGCCGCCGAGCATGGACGAGTTCCTCGAGCAGATCCGTCGGCGCCTCCACCTCGTCCCGCGCTACCGCCACAAGCTCGCCTCAACGGCGCTCGATAGCGGCCGACCGGTGTGGGTCGACGACCCCAGCTTCAACCTCGAGTACCACATCAGACACACCGCGCTGCCGAGTCCAGGGGGCTGGGAGCAGTTGTGTGGGTTGACGGCGAGAATCTTCTCCCAGCAACTCGACCGCTCCAAGCCGCTGTGGGAGATGTGGCTGATCGAGGGGCTCGAGGACGACCGCTTCGCACTGATAACCAAGACCCATCACTCGCTGATCGACGGCATCGCCGGCGTTGACCTCGCGACAGTGCTGTTCGATCTCTCGCCGGACGCGCCGCCGATCAAACACTCCGGCAAGGCGTGGCAGCCACATCGCGAACCGAACTCGGCAGAGCTCGTGGCGGCCGGGCTACGTGGCGCCGTGAAGGCGGGACTCGAACTTGCCGAGGGCGCGCTCGACGCGCTGACGCATCCCGAGCGCGCGCTCACACGCGCCCGCGAGGCGGCCGAGGGAGTCGGCGAGATCGTCTGGGCCGGACTGAACCCCGCACCGGAAACGCCGCTCAACGTACCGATCGGACCGCACCGGCGCTTCTACGGAATCGGCGCCAGCCTCGAAGACTTCAAGACCGTCAAGAACGCCTTTGGCGGCACCGTCAACGACGTCGTGCTCGCCGTCGTGACCGGTGCGCTACGCACCTTCCTGATCTCGCGCGGGCGCAGCACGGCGGGCGTTGAGATGCGCGCACTCGTCCCCGTGTCGGTCCGCGTCGAGGATGAGCACGGCCAAGGTGGCAACCGCATCGTCGTGATGCGCGGGCCGCTGCCCGTGTACATCTCAGACCCCGTGCAGCGACTGCGCTTCGTCTCGCACGCGATGGACGGCCTGAAGGAGTCCAAGCAGGCGCTCGGCGCCGAGGTGATCGCCGGTGCTCAGAGCTTCGCCCCGCCGACGATCCTGGCCCAGGCCTCGCGGCTGAACTTCTCCACGCGCCTGTTCAACCTGATCGTGACCAACGTGCCCGGACCCCAGTTCCCGCTCTACGTGCTCGGGCGCGAGATGCTCGAGGCCTACCCGGTGGCCTTCTTGCCCGAAAACCATGCCCTCGCGATCGGCATCATGTCCTACAACGGCCAGATGAACTTCGGCCTGCTCGGCGACTTCGACGCGCTGCCCGACATCGACGCGATCAGCGACAACATCGCCGAAGAACTGGCCACGCTCGTCGCCCTCGCGCGCGAGTCAGTCGGCGCGCCAGCCTGAACCCAGGCCCGAAACCGGCGGCAAACGGCGGCCCACCCTGCGCCGTTTGATATCCGTTGCCGGTCTCGTGTTCCGCTCGCCGGCGGTTACAGCGGCGGCTCGTCGTACGGGTCGCGGGTCAGCACCCGCTCTCGCACCACGCCTCCTCGAGGGCGCGCGGTGAGCATGTACAGCAATGAAAGCAGAACTCCCACGACGCCGACGATCATCAATATCAGGCCGACTGTCGTCAGCGAGATACCAGAAACACTTGCCGTAACGGCGTAGCGAAGAATCGCGCCGACGGCAATCAGGAATATCGATGTGCCCAGTGGCATGTCGAATCCCTAGATGCGTCCGCCACGCCGATAGCCGAAGCCACCGCCCGTGAGTAGAACCACGAGAGCGACCAAGAGCAACAACCAAAGGAAAGGGCTGACGCCGATTCCGCCGGCGATTGCTGCGATCACGAGCACGATCAAGACGAGCTCTACGAGTCCCATAATACCTCCCGACACAGTTGATGAGTACCAGGCGTGCTCTACCCGTAGCCAGCGCCGCGCAATCCGGATGGCAGGTTTCTCACGCCCCGGATGCTCGTATCCGTCAGCTGGTTAGTGAATCTCGGCTGGGGGTAGAGCTAGAGCGGGATAGGGACTGCGAGCGCATATCGGCGCGTGGGCAGGCGGGGTCAGTCCGAATCGGTAGCCGACGCGAGCCGGCCGGAAGGGGATACAGATGAGCACAGGAGCGATCGTCGCAATAGTCGTGATCGTTGTGATAGCGCTGGGTGTGGTCGCCGTGGCAGCGCGTGCGAGCGCTCGCCGGCGCCGGGACTCGCGCCGCCAGGAGGCACGCGAGCTGCGCGAGCAGGCCAGGCACCGGGCGATCGAGGCCGAAGGCTCACGTGCGTCGGCCGACGAGCAGGCCGCCCAGGCCCGCCGGGCCGAAGCCGAAGCCGAAGAGCTCGCAGCGAAGGCCCGCAAGGATCGCGCGCTGGCCGAGCGCCAGAGCATCGCGGCCGAGCACCACTCCGAGGAGGCCCGAAGCCATCACGACGAGGCTCGCCGGCTCGACCCAGACCTGAGCGACGACGGCCAGGAGGAAGCACTGGCGATCGACCGGGACTAGAGCTTTCACAGACGCGACAGCAGCCGCCGATGCCGCACAGGGTTCTCGCCTCGGCAGCACGAGAGGCCTACAGAGTCGTCAGGGCGAGCACGACGACGCATCGACGGCTGCGCGACCATCTGACAGCGATCGTCATTGCCACGCTGGGAGTCAACGTCGTCTGCGCGCTTGCGGGGTTGCTGCTGGAGCGGCACACGCCGGAAACAGACATCAAGACGCTCGGAAGCGCGTTCTTCTGGACGAGCACCCAGCTGCTCACGGTTTCCTCTCAGGTGAAGAACCCGATCTCGACCGGCGGGCGAGCTCTCGACATCTTCATGGAGGTCTGGGCCATCACGGTGATCGCGACGCTCGCGGGCGCGATGGGGAGCTTCCTGCAAAAGCGTGGCGAGGAGATCGAGGAGGGATCTCGCCGGTAGAGGCAGACTGGACTCGGCGTGGCCCTACCGACCGTACTGCGCCGGACTCAGTACCCGAGCGCGAACTTGGCGTCCTCGCTCATCTTCTCCGGCGACCACGGCGGCACGAAGACCATCTCGGACTCGATCGAGCTGACCCCGTCGAGTTCACCGACGAACTCGTCGATCTGTTCGGTCACCTGCGGGCCGATCGGGCAGCCCGGCGTCGTCAGCGTGAATGTCACGCGGACGTTGCCGTCCAGCACCTCGACGCCGTAGATCAAGCCGAGCTCGACGAAGTCGAGGCCCAGCTCCGGATCGATCACGTTCGACAGCGCATCCATCACGTCGTCGACGCTCGGCGACGCCGCTCCAGGCCCCGGAGCGGGCGCACTCGCCGTCACCTGCTCTGCCGCGCCCGGCTCGCCCCCGATGGCCGGCGCCTGTGAGATGGATTCCTCGGACATGCTGTCGAGTCTAGCCCGAACGAGCTCCGGTCCACTCGTCGGCCTCGGCTATCTGATCTTCGTAGCGCTGCGTACCAGAGCCAGCGCGACCTGCCGGTGGATCAGCGACACCGGTGGCCAGACGAGCGCCGCCGGGGGTCGGTCATAGCGGACGAACGTGGCGAAGGACAAGCAACCATCCTCGGCGTGCATGACGACGTGGCCCGTCAGGAACCACGAAGCAGCCTCGATTCGTATCCAATTCTCTGCGCGTTCGGCGATCTTCCACCCGAGCACGTGGTCGGGGGAGGGTCGCAGCTCGAGGCGAAGGCCCAGGGCCATGCGCTGAATCGCCGGCACGACCAGGACCAGGCTGCGTGGCAACCCCTTCAACGTCGCGCGGACCAGCTGCTCCGGCGTCATCTCGGGGATCTCGTTCATCCCTGCCGTGACCACGTCCTCGTAGTCGGCTCCCTCGAGCGCGCCGAGCGGGCGGATCGATTCCGGAACGCCTCGCTGCCATCGGACCGTCGACACAGCATCGCCTCCTCAAACGCAAAAGGGCTTGGTGGGGGCGGCCCCGGCATGACCCAGTGGCGCCTGGCCGGACGCTATTATACATACATGTCTGTATGTATGTTTCCCTGGTAGAGACGTGACACCGGTGACTCCTGCTGCCACGCGCACGCCCCGTCGGTTGACCCAGGCCGAGCGCAGCGCCCACTCACGCGGTGCCCTGCTCGAATCGGCGGCTAGGGGGCTCTCGCGCTACGGGTATGGCAATCTCGTCCTCGAGGAGGTCGCGCGCGAGGCGGGCTACACGCGTGGTGCGCTGTACCACCAGTTCAAAGACAAGGAGGCTCTTGCCCTGGCGGTGATCGGCTGGATCAACCAGAACTGGATGCGTGAGGTCGGAGAACTCGCCGCACGAGAGGACGATCCGGTCGCCGAGCTGGTGACGCTCGCTCGACGTCATGCCGTGTTCTGCCGCCGCGACATCGCCCGTGTCGTAATGGCGCTCAGGCTCGAGTTCAGCGGGCGCGATCATCCCGTAGGGCGGGAGATCGAACAGATCTGGCAGGGCGGCATCGAGCGCTGCGCCCGGCTGATCAACGCAGGGCGCAAGGACGGCTCGATTCCACCGGGGCCACCGGCTAGGGCCGTGGCGCTTGCGCTGCTCGGCGCGCTCGAGGGCGCCGTGATTGCGCTCGCGAACCAGGCGCCGCACGATGCGCTGCTGGCCGCGCGGGTCGTCGCCGGCGCCCTCGGCCTAACTACGCGAGCGACTGACGACGCCGACCGAACCGGGAAACACTCGCTCCGCTCGCATCCCCGAACCGGCCAGCGTCGGCCATCCGTGTCCTAGTTGTCAGAGCCCAGCCGGTCCCACATATACAGCTGGATGCACTCGTTGGCGAGCTCGATCGCGCGATCGCGCGAGAGTCGCGGGAGCACGGTTTCGAGCGCTTGCTCCTCGGAGACCCCGGCCTGAAACGCTTCCTCGCCACGGAAGCCCGCGGCGATCTTCAGCGCCTCGCGGCGATTGTCGCCGAGACTCGGAAAGACGCCGACGAGGAAGTCCGTGTTCGGTATCGGTTGACCGACCTCCAGCGAGGCGTGCCATGCCGCGAGCAGATGCAGGTCGTCCTCGTCGAGATCGGCGATCGCCTTGGCGTAGTGGACCGACAGCTCCGGCTCGGGTATGTCATCGACCCACGCGCGCACGACCTCGCTGACGAGCTGACGGCGCGCCTCGCGCCCGACGGACTCGGCGATGACTCGTATGGCGTCCTGAGGCTCGATGAAGCAGAGTGGCATCTTGACTCCCGCGAAGGTGGGAAACAGGTGACTGCGGTGGACTGTAGGGAGCGGTGTGGACGGCACTTCGCGCATCTCGAGGCAAAGGCGGGTGGGCTTAGAGCCCCAGCGCCTCGCGCGCAACCTGCAGCGTTTCGTCGTCGGCCGTCTCGGGTGGGAAGCCGAGCGTCGCGCGCTCGTCCGTCTGCCAATTGGCGAGTGCCAGCTCGAGCGCCGCCACCGGCAACGCAACGGCTTCCGCCAGCGCACGCGCCCGTCGTTCGAGCAGCAGCGGATCGCCGATCGCGAACAGGCGCTTGGCGGCGAGCATCGTCGCGTCCTCTTGGCCAGCCGTGCGTGCGGCCGATAGATGCAGCGAATCAGCCTCGAGCTCGAATAGTCCAAGCATGCCGAGCAGTACGAGCAGCTCATAGCGCGCCGCACGCGTCAGCCCGGGTAGCGCGAGGCGCTCGAACAGTCGCTCAAAGCGCCGTACCGGGGTCCAGCCGGGATCGCCGGTGAAGGCTGCCTCCTGAGAGCCCGCCTGCCCGTACCAGGTGCGGTAGGCCTGCACGGTGCTCGTCCCACGCGCCGGATCGTGTGAGGTGCGTGGACCCAGCGGGACGTCAGCGAGATCGGGGAGCTCGCCGGGGCCGGCGGCCAGAGCCCGCTCGATGCCGGCGAATGGCTCGGCGCCCTCGAGCGGGCACAGGTACGCGATCAGGAAGCAGATCCAGCTGGCGCGCTCGAGCTCGCCGCCGGCAGCGAGCGAGCGCACCTCGCCATACTGATCGGGCGGCGTCGCCGAGTTATCCGAGCCTGCGAGGGCCTGCAGCCGCCCCTCGGAGAAAGCAAGCTCATCGGCCAGCCGTGCCGCGTCAGCGGAGGCGCGCAGACCCGGCAGCAGCGAGCTGCTGTAGCCATCCTCGACGGCCCGCTCCTGACGCCTGACGCGCAGGCTGCCGGCATGCGCGCCGCCTCGCCGCGCACGGGCAACGCCACTGCCCCCCGCGCCGGCAGAGGAGGACGAGCGCCGTTTCGTCCCGGCGCCCGAGGACCCGCCGGCCGGCGAGGCGCCGGGCAGCGTCTTACTGCAGATCGGGCAGCGCTCTAGGAAGCGGCCGTGACGGCAGAAGGTAGGCACTCGACCGGTGGCTGGAAGCCGCTCTGGCGCGCACGCTCGGCTCCGGCGGCGCGCTCTTTCTCCAGCGCGTACATGTAGTCGTCGAAATCGACCTGGATCGTGTGGCGCTTGGATGCCACGTAGCGCTTGCGCATGGCCGCCTGATCAGCGGCGATCTCGTCGCGCAGCTCCGCCTCCGACGGCAGCCGGTAATCGCCGCGCAGGTAGTCCCCGACCCACGCCCCCTGGGCCTCCGCGATCGGCATAATCGCACCGAGCGGCTGCAGCAGTCCGATGAAGAAGACGTTGGGGATATTGGGATGGAAGACGCGCCGGTACAGCTCGATGTGGTTGTCCGGAGCCGAGATGAAGTCCTCATCGAAGAACGGGAAGGCGATCTGGTAGCCCGTGCAGTAGACGACCAGGTCGGCCTCGACGACGGTCCCGTCGACGAAGCGCACCTGCCTGCCTTCCAGCGCCTCGATATTCGGCTTCGGCGTGATCGTGCCGTGCTGGATGCGATCGAGGATCCGCCCCGAGACCGTCGGGTGCGCCTGGCCGAAGCGGTGGGTGGGCTTGGGCAGCCCATAGCGCTCGGGCGGCCCGACATAGCTCTTGACCAATTTCTGGATCATGCGCTGGCGAATCGCGAACGGCACGCGCGGGTCGTTGCGCATCTGGTCGACCGGTTTGCCGAAGATGTACTTCGGCAGGATCCAGACGCCCGAGCGGGCGGCCAGGTAGGTCCGCTCGGCCACGTAGGAGGACTCCACGGCGATGTCCATCGCCGAGTTGCCCATGCCGAGGACGACCACGCGCTTGCCCTCGAAGATCGAGTTGTCCACGTAGGCGTGGGCGTGCAGCTGCTCTCCGGCGAACGTGTCGCTGCCCGGGAACGCAGGTTCAGGCCAGCGCGGCTTCCAGTGATGGCCGTTGGCGACGAGCAGCGCGTCGTAGCTGCGGGTCTCGCCGTTGTCGAGCCGCAGATGCCACATCCCATGCTCATCGCGCGAGGCGTGTTCGACGCCGGTCTCGAACATGATCCGATCGCGGAAGCCGAACTGATCGACGTAGTCGTTGAAGTACGCCGCGATGTGCGTGTGGTGGGGGAAGTCCGGATAGGACTCGGGCATCGGGAAGTCCGCGTAGGCCATCCGCTGGCGCGAGGTGTTGATGAACAGGTCGCGATAGGCAGCCGACATCCCGTTCTTGTTGCCAAACACCCAGTTGCCGCCCACGCGGTCGGACTTCTCGATGCAGTCGAACGGGATGCCCCGCTCGTGTAGCGCCTTGGCCGCGGCGATCCCAGAGGAGCCGGCGCCGATTATGCAGACCCGCGGGAGTGCCACTAGTCCTTCGCGGAGATACCCGGGCCGACGTGCCGCGGCGGGCCCTCGGGCCCGGTGTCAGCGTCTTCGTGCCCGGCGATCCCCTCGTCCCGTGTTGACTCAGCCGATTCGCCGCCGCCGTTGCGGCGAGCGGCGAGATAACGATCGACCATGCGTGCGCACTGGCGTCCCTCGTTGATCGCCCAGACGATCAGTGACTGCCCGCGGCGTGCGTCGCCGGCCGCGAACACTCCCTCCACTGAGCTCGTGTACGGCGCCGCTGTCTTCACGTTGCCACGCGGGTCCTTCTCCACGCCTAGACCCTCCAGCAGCTCCGGCTCCGGATGCAAGAAGCCCATCGCCAGCAACACGAGCTGTGCCTTCAGCTCTCGCTCGGTGCCCGGCACGGGACCGAACGGCGGCGCCGACTCGGCCTGCGCGACGTGCAGTGCCGCGACGCCACCCTGGCCGTCGTCGGAGAAGCGGGTCGTCACGATCGAATAGTCCTGCTCACCGAGCTGTGCCTCCCTGGCCTCCTCCATCGCGTAGCTCATGCGGTACTTCTGCGGCCACTCCGGCCACGGGGTGCGCTCGTCGGGGCGCTTCGGCGGGGGCTCCGGCAGCAGCTCGAGCTGGGTGATCGAGTGCGCGCCCTCGCGCAGAGCGTTGCCGACACAGTCGGCGCCGGTGTCGCCGCCGCCGATCACGACGACGTCACGGTCCTTGGCGGTAATCGTGTGCTCGGCCGCCGGCTGCTCGGCCATCGGCTCTGGGCCAAACTCGCGCGCCACCCAGCGGTTGCGCTGGTAGAGATAGTCCATCGCGAAGTGCACACCGTCGAGCTCGCGCCCGGGTACGGGCAGATCGCGCGGCACGCGCGAGCCGGTGGCCAGCACGACGGCATCGTAGTTGCCGCGCAACTCCTGCACCGTCACGTCACGCCCGACGTCGACCCCGCAGCGCAGCTCCACGCCCTCGGCCGCCATCTGCTCGACGCGCCGCTGCACGACCGTCTTCTCGATCTTGAAGTCGGGCACGCCGAAACGCACAAGGCCGCCGATCGACTCATCGCGCTCGAACAGCGTCACGCGGTGCCCAGTGCGGCGCAGCTGCTGGGCCGCCGCCATCCCGGCCGGCCCCGAACCGACGACGGCGACCGCCTGGCCGGTCTCCTTGCGCGGCGGCATGGGCACGACCCAGCCCTCCTCCCAGGCACGGTTGATGATCGAGTTCTCGATCTGTTTGATCGTGACAGCGTCGCCCTCGCGAATCTCGAGCACGCACGCCGCCTCGCACGGCGCCGGACACAGCCGCCCTGTGAACTCGGGGAAGTTGTTCGTCGCGTGCAGTTGCGCGATCGCATCCTGCCAGCGGTCGCGGTAGACGAGGTCGTTCCAGTCCGGGATCAGGTTCCCCAGCGGACAGCCGTTGTGGCAGAAGGGCACGCCGCAGTCCATGCAGCGAGCGCCCTGGTCGCTCAGCTCGGCCTCCGGGCGCGTGATCAGGAACTCCTTGTAGTCGTGCGCGCGCTCGGCCGGGTCCCGGTAGGGGACCCCGTGGCGCTCGATCTGCAGAAAGCCGCCGAGCTTGCCCATCAGGCGGGCACCGCCAACTGCTCCTGCGCACGTTCGGCGAGCACCCGCTTGTAGTCGTGCGGCATCACCTTGACGAAGGCCCCCCTGGAGAGAAGTTCGTCGAACACGCCGAGCACGCGTGCCGCGACCGGCGAGCCGGTGCGCCTGGAGTGCTCCTCGATCAACTCGCGCAGCTCGCTTGCATCCTCTGGCGAAGGCGTTTCGAAGCCGACCATGCCCATGTTGCAGCGCTCGGCGAAGTCGCCGCGCTCGTCGAGCACGTAGGCGACGCCGCCGCTCATCCCAGCCGCGAAGTTGCGACCGGTCGGGCCGAGCACGACGACGCGACCGCCGGTCATGTACTCACAGCAGTGGTCGCCCACGCCCTCGACGACCGTGCTGGCGCCCGAGTTGCGCACGGCGAAGCGCTCGCCGGCGAGCCCGCGGAAGAAGGCGCGCCCGCGCGTGGCCCCGTAGAGCACCGTGTTGCCGACGATCACGTTCTGCTCAGCGACGAACTGCTCGTCCATGCCCTCGCGCGGGCGCACCGCGACGGTTCCACCCGAGAGGCCCTTGCCGGCGTAGTCGTTGGCGTCGCCGTGCAGCGTGAATGTCACGCCCGGCGCCAGCCAGCCGCCGAAGCTCTGCCCGGCCGAGCCCTCGAAGTCGACCACGATCGAGTCCTCCGGCAGCCCGTCAGCGCCCCGCTCGCGCGCGATCCGGCTTGAGAGGATGCCGCCGACGCAGCGGTTGCGGTTGCGAATCGGCAGCTCGATCTCAAGGCGCTCGCCGGCGATCCGCGCGCGACCGTCGAGCACAGGGTCGCCCGACGCGGCGAGCACCGCCTCGGCGCGCTCCACGAGCTCCCAGTCCAGGGCGTCCTCGAGCACCGCCGGCGGCGGTTCGACGCGGTGGCGCGCAGTGCCCTCAGGCAGCTCGATGTGCTTGAGGATGTGCGTGAGGTCGACGCCGCGCGCCTTCCAGTGGTCGATCGCCTCGCGTACGGAGAGCAGGTCGACGCGGCCGATCGCCTCGTCGAGCGAGCGCAGGCCGAGCGAGGCGAGGATCTCGCGGACTTCCTCCGCGACGAAGAAGAAGAAGTTGACGACGTGCTCGGGCGTGCCCTTGAAGCGCTTGCGCAGCTCCGGGTCCTGCGTGGCGATGCCGACCGGGCACGTGTTTAGGTGACAGGCGCGCATCATGATGCAGCCCGTCGCAATCAGTGGGGCCGTCGAGAAGCCCATCTCGTCGGCGCCGAGCATCGCCGCGATCACGACGTCGCGCCCGGTCTTCAGTTGGCCGTCGGTCTGCACCTTGATGCGCGAGCGCAGGTCGTTGAGCAAGAGCGTCTGCTGCGTCTCGGCCAGGCCGATCTCCCAGGGGATCCCGGCCGACTGGATCGAGGACAGCGGCGAGGCGCCGGTGCCGCCGTCGTGACCGGCGATCAGGACTCGGTCGGCATTCGCCTTGGAGACGCCCGCCGCCACCGTGCCGACGCCGACCTCGGAGACGAGCTTGACCGAGACCTCGGCCTCGGGGTTGGCGCAGCGCAAGTCGTAGATCAGCTGCTTGAGGTCCTCGATCGAGTAGATGTCGTGGTGCGGGGGAGGCGAGATCAGGCCGACGCCGGGCGTCGTGTGGCGGATCGAGCCGATGTAGGAATCGACCTTGTGGCCGGGCAGCTGGCCGCCCTCGCCGGGCTTGGCGCCCTGGGCCATCTTGATCTGCAGCTCGTCGGCATTGACGAGGTAGTGGATCGTCACACCGAAGCGGCCCGAGGCGACCTGCTTGATCGCCGAGCGCCGCCTGTCGCCGTTGGCATCGGGCGTGAAGCGCGACGGATCCTCCCCGCCCTCGCCCGTGTTCGAGCGCCCGCCGAGGCGGTTCATCGCGATCGCGAGCGTCTCGTGCGACTCGCGCGAGATCGAGCCGAGGCTCATCGCGCCGGTGCAGAAGCGCTTGACGATCTCACTGGCCGGCTCGACCTGCTCGAGCGCGATCGGCTCGCGGTGGGCCTCGCCGGAGGGACCGATCTTCAAGAGCCCCCTGAGCGTGGCCTTGCGCGAGGCGTCCTCATTGATCATCTCGGCGTACTCGCGGTACTTCTCGAAGGCAACGCTGCCACGCACCTCGTCATAGGCCTCCGTGTCGCCGCGCAGCGCGGCGCCGACGTTGCCGTTCGCCGCGCGCACCGCGTGCTGGACGAGCGCGATCGTCTCGGGGTTCCACTGATGATGCTCGCCGTCACGGCGCCAGGCATAGACGCCGCCGACGGGCAGCAGCTCGTCTTGCGGCACCGGGTATGCGCGCGCGTGGCGCTCGATCGCCTCGGTCGCCAGCACCTCGAGCCCGACACCGCCGATTCGCGACGCGGTGCCCGTGAAGAACCGCTCGATCACCTCGGGCTCGAGCCCAACCGCCTCAAAGATCTGCGCGCCGCAGTAAGACTGGATCGTCGAAATGCCCATCTTGGAGATCGTCTTCAAGAGCGCTTTGCCAAGTGCTTTGACGACGTTTTCGGCGGCCTCGACGGCACCGATCGCGACCTCGCTGCCATCTGCGCCCGCGCGCTTGATCGCTTTCTGGTTGAGCACCATGTCGTCGAGCGTCTCGAGCATCAGGTACGGGTTGATCGCGACCGCCCCGTAGCCGATCAGCGTGGCGAAGTGGTGCACCTCGCGCGGCTCGCCGGACTCGAGGATGATCCCGGCGCGCAGGCGCGTGCCTTCGCGCACGAGGTGGTGGTGTACGGCGGCGACCGCCAAAAGCGAGGGCACCGGCACGCGACGCGGGCCGACGAGGCGGTCGGAGAGCACGATGATGTTGACGCGTTCCTCGATCGCCTCCGAGGCTTCCCGGCAGATCCGCTGCAGCGCCTCGGCCATGCCGGCGGCGCCGGTCTCGAGCGACCAGGTCGTGTTGATCGTGCGCGCGGCAAACACGTCGTGGTCGACGTGTCTGAGCGTCTCGAGCTCGCGGTTGAGCAGGATCGGCTGGTTGAGCACGAGCTTGTGCGCGTGCTCGGGCGTCTCCGCAAACAGGTTTTTCTCCGAGCCGAGGGTCGTCGCCAGGCTCATCACGATTTCCTCGCGGATCGGATCGATCGGCGGGTTGGTCACCTGCGCGAACAGCTGCTTGAAATAGGAGAACAGCGGCGGCGCCTGCTCGGAGAGCACGGCCAGCGAGAGGTCGTTGCCCATCGAGCCGACCGGCTCGGCGCCGTCGCGCGCCATCGGCGTGAGCAGCACGCGCAGGTCCTCCTGGCTGAAGCCGAACGCGCGCTGGCGCGCGCGCAGCGGCTGGTCGGAGATCGTCACCTGGTCAGACGGCTCGAGCTCGGAAAACGGCACGGCGTTTCGCTCGTACCACTCGCGGTAGGGCTTGCGCGTGGAGACCTCACGCTTGACCTCCTCGTCCTCGACGATCCGCCCGCGCTCGAGATCGACGAGGAACAGCTTGCCGGGCTGCAGGCGCCCGAGCCGGCGGATCTGCTCGGGCGGGATGTCGAGCAGCCCGATCTCCGAGCCGAGCACGACGTGCCCGTCGGTCGTCTCGACCCAGCGGCCCGGGCGCAGGCCGTTGCGGTCGAGCGTGGCGCCGACGACGCGCCCGTCGGTGAAGGCAACCGAGGCCGGACCGTCCCATGGCTCCATCAAACAGGCGTGATAGGCGTAGAACCCCTTCAGGTCCTCGGGCAGGTCTTCGCGGTCACGGTAGGCCTCGGGGATCATCATCATTGCCGCATGTGGCAGCGAGCGGCCGCCGAGCATCAGCAGCTCGAGCACGTTGTCGAACGTCGCCGAGTCCGAGTTGCCCACGCTGACGACCGGCAGGATCTTCGGCAAGTCCTCACCGAATAGCTCGCTGCGCAGCTCGCTCTCGCGTGCGCGCATCCAGTTGACGTTGCCGCGCACCGTGTTGATCTCGCCGTTGTGGCAGATCACGCGATAGGGGTGCGCGAGCTCCCAGCTCGGGAACGTGTTCGTCGAGAAGCGCGAGTGCACGAGCGCGAGTGCGCTCTTGCAGCGCTCGTCCTTCAGGTCGGGGTAGAAGGCGGCCAGCTGGAAGCTGATCAGCATGCCCTTGTAGTTGAGCGTGCGCGAGGAGCTCGAGGCGATGTACAGGCCGGGCGTCTCGAGGCTCAGCTCGCAGATGCGGCGGATCACGTAGAGCTTGCGCTCGAAGGAGTCTTGGTCGGCCGCCTGCTCGGGGCCGGCGCCTACGAACAGCTGGCGGATCACCGGGCGGCAGGCGCCGGCGACCTCACCGGCGTGACTCTCCTCGACGGGAACGTCGCGCCAGCCCAACAGACGCTGCCCCTCCTCCTGCACGGTGCGCTCGAGCAGTTGCTCGATGCTCGTGCGCTCGGCCTCGCAAGTCGGCAGGAAGCACATCAGCACGCCGTACTGACCGGCCGGCGGCAGCTCGAACTCGACGACGCCGCGCATCAGCTCGTCGGGCATCTGCATAAGGATCCCGGCGCCGTCGCCCGTCAGCGGGTCGGCCCCGTTGGCGCCACGATGCTCGAGGTTCTCGAGCGCCGTCACGGCACGCCTAATGACCTCGTGCGTTGGCTCATTGTCGAGTCGCGCCACCATGCCGACACCGCACGCGTCGTGCTCATAGCTGGGGTCGTACAGTCCGACCGCCTGTGGAGGCTGCTTGTTGTGCGGATTCATGGAAGTGCTCCCTTGGGGCGGTGCATCCCCCGTGGCGCGGGCAGGCGGGCACCTGAGGCTGAGCCAGAAAGCGTAGCAGTGCGCCGAGCCTTGTAAACGAGCGATTTAGGGGTGCTCGCGGAGCGTCTCAGCCTCGCTCCAGGAGCAGAGACCTACCCGGCCCGGGCAGGTCAGACAGAGTCCCCGATGGGGATGGGCACTGACCGCGAATGGTTGCTCGTAAGTATGGGCGATCCGCTGCGATAGCTGCCCCTCGAGCACGAGGCGGTCGGCCGCGGAAAAGCGAGCAACCACCCATTCGCCGCGCTCCAGGAACCAGTGGACGATCTCAACCGCCGGCGCGCCGTCGCGCAGCACGGCTAGCGCATAGAGCAACCTCTGCACGCCGTACTCACGCTCGACGAGCTGCTCCAGGTCCACTGTCGCCTCGACTCGATCGCTCTTGTAGTCGACCACGAGGCTTGCGCCGTCCGCCTCGAGCGCCAGCAGATCGATCACGCCGTTGATCAGCGGCTCGTTCGCGCCCAGCGAGAAGGCGAAGGGGTGCTCGCGCCGCACGTCCTTCGCAGCGGCGATGCGCGCCGCCAGGCGCGAGTCGCCGCTCGAGGCGATCAGCCCGGCTAGCTCCTCGCGCTCGTCCGCACCCACGCGCAGGCCGAACTCGCGCGCTCGCTCCCCCACCTCGGCGGGCGACGGCGGCTGCGCGCGGGCGAAGTCGAGCAGCTCCATCAGCCGGTGCACCAGCGTTCCTCGCGCGCGCGCCTCGAGCCCGTCTTCGCCCGCGCGGCCACGCGCCGCCGCGCGATCCTCCCCGATCCCGAGCACGCGTTCGAGGTAGTAGCGATAGCCGCAGCGCTCGAGCTCGGTCAACGAGCTGTAGCTGAGCGTCGAGATCCGCGCCGACTCCACGGGTGCCGGAGCCGGACGGCCCTGGGCGGCGGCGTCCGCGCCTAGGTCCACCGCCCGCCCGCCGTCGCGCCGGCCGGTGCGCTCCACGCCGACGGGCGCGTCCGTGACCTCCCCTCCGCCGACCGACCGCTGCGAGGTCGGCTCGCCCGTCGGCAAACCCTCCAGCGCAGGCGCGCCCGGCGCGTTCAGCAGCAGCCCGATACGCGCCGTGCCGGCCGCGCCAACCGCTAGCTCCACCGGCGGCACCTCGCCCTTGGCGAGCAGCTCCGGCAGCTCACTCAAGATCGCCGGGCCAAGCCAGGAGATCAGCGTGGCGCCAGGACCCTGACGCGGCCATCGCGCGAAGCTAACCGAGGCGCTCAGCACGAGCAGCTCGCGTGCACGCGTCATCGCCACGTAGAGGATCCGGTCCTCCTCTTCGGCTTCGCGCTGGCGGCGCTCGGCGCACAGCTCCTCGTAGGCCAGCGTCGGGCTCGAGCTGGCGCCGTCCAGGCGCATCAGGCGCAGGCCCACGCGCGAGCCGTCCACGAGCAGGTCGGGCATGCGCGCGTTGGGTTGGCGCCCTAGATCGGCCACGCAAACGACGGGGAACTCGAGGCCCTTCGCCGCGTGCACGGTCATCAGCCGGACGGCATCGGGCTCGGTTCCCTCGACGGGGGCGTCGGGCTCGATCCTCGCCGCACCCTGGAGGTACTCGACGTGGTCGAGGAACCCGCGCACGTCACGGCCTTCGCTTGCCTCGAACTCACGCGCGAGCCGCAGCAGCTTGTGTACGTTCGCCAGGCGGCGCTCACCCCAGTCCAGGCCGAGCACGTGCGCCCTATAGCCGCTCGCGTCGATCGCGCGTTCGATCAGTCCAGCGATCGTCCGACGTGAGGCTCCGGCCCGCTCGTGCTCGAGCAGCCCGATGACCGCAGCCAGCGCCGCCCGGTCCTCAGCTGCGATCCTTGCCAGGGACTCGTCGGTGTCGGCGGGCTCGGCCACAACGCGCCTGGCGGTCTCCCACACGCCGGCTCGGCTCGCCTGAGCCGAGCGCGCGAGCAATGCCAGGCAATCGCGCGAGCACCCGCCGAGCGGCGAGGCGAGCACGCCATAAAGCGCTTCCTCGTCGAGCGGATTGGCGAGCGCGCGCAGATAAGCGACCAGGTCGCCAATCTGCTGATGCCCCCAGAAGGCTCCGACGGCTGCAAGCGTGCGCAAACCGACGAGCTGGAGCGCGCGCTCGAACACCTCCAGATCGCCGGAGGCACGCAGCAGCACGACGACATCGCCCGCCCGGGCGCGCCCGCTCCGAACGAGCTCACCCACGCGCTGGGCCAGCAGGCGTGCCTCAGCCTGGCGCCAGGCCTGGGCCGGCGGCAAACCGCTCGCGACCTGTTCGGCCAGCGCTTCGCGCTCCTCCCACCCCTCGACGTCGGTGAGGAGCAGCTCGACCGCTGGGCGAGGCTCCTCGGGCTCGCTTGCATCCGCGCGACCTGCCATCAGCGTCGGCATGCTCGGAAACCGCTCGCTGAAGACAACGTTGACAACGTCCAGCAGCTCGGCACGACTGCGGAAGTTGTACGTAAGCGGCAGGCTGCCGCCGCGCTCCTGCAACTGATCGCGCCGTTCGCGAAAGAGACTCACGTCGGCGTGCCTAAAGCCGTAGATCGACTGCAGTTCGTCGCCGACCGTGAACAGATTCTCGCGATCGAGCGCGCGCAGGATCGCCAGTTGCCGTGGATTGGTGTCCTGGAACTCGTCGACCATCAACAGCTCGAAGCGCTCGGCCCAGGCCGCGCGCACAGCCTCGCGCTCGAGCAGCAGGCGCTGAGCGAGCAGCTCCAGGTCGTCGAAGTCAACGGCCGAGCGTGCCCGCTTGAGCCGCTCGTAGGCGGGCCCGAAGTGTTCGAGCAACCCGCCGAGCAGTGCACATACACCGGCGGCCTCGAGTTGCTCCTCTGATGGATTGTCCCCGAGCGCAGCCGCGGGCAGCAGCGGCAGGTGCTCGCCGCGACTGCGCAGCTCGAGGTAGACCTGCTCGAGCATCGTGCCGACGCGATCGACGCCGTAGGCGGCGAGCAACTCGGCCGCCTCGCCGCGGTCCTCGGCCAGCCACGAGCGTACGGCCTGCTCAAAGGCGCGCCGGCGCAGGCGCCCCGCCAGCCCCTCCTCGAGCACGGCGAAGTCGGGGTCCACGCCGGCGGCCAGCGGCTGGGCTCGCAATAGCCGCGCGCAGAAGCCGTGGAAGGTGCCAACGAACGCCGCCTCGGTGTCGCGCGCCGCCTGACGCTCGCCCAGTCCAAGCAACCGCGCCCTGACCCGTTCGCGCAGCTCGCCCGCTGCGCGCTCGGTGAAGGTGATCGCGAGGATCCTCCCCGGCGCGACGCCGTCCTCGCGCACGGCCCGTACGAAGCGCTCGACGAGCACCGAGGTCTTGCCACTGCCCGCCGCAGCCGAGACGAGCAGCGGCTCAGCGCGTCGAGCGATCGCCTGCTCCTGCTCGATCGTCAGCGGCGGGCCCTCGCCGCCAGGGGGCGCGCTCGGCGGCTCCATTCCGGGGAGCGTCTCCAGCTGCGGCGCGTGGCGCGTGCTCATCGCTCGCACCGGCAAATCGTCGGGTACTGACAGCCGCCACGCCAGGCGCACGTCTGTGGCCGAGCCTGCAGCTCGCCGCTCGCTGTCTGCTCGGCCACCTCGCGCGCCTTCGCAAGCGCATCGGTGAGCAGCTCGGCCAGCTCGACGTGCTCGCGCACATCGGTCGAGACGCAGTCGAGCTCGACGCCGGCCTCGCCGTCGAGCACGCCTCGTGCCCGCATGTCGCTACCGGAGAGCGGCTGATAGAGCCCGCCGATCACATCGAGTCCGAGCAGCTGCTCGGCGGCGCGCATGTAAAGCGCGACTTGCAGCTTGCCGTCCTTGATCCAGCGCGCCGACGCCGGCGCATCTTTGCCCTTGTAGTCGTAGATGACCGCCTCGCCACGGCTGCCCACGTCGATGCGATCGATCCTGCCGCGCAGCTTGAAGCCACCGCCTAGCTCGAGCGCGGGCAGCGCGGTGGCCTCACCGCGGTCGTCTGAGCCATCGAAGCCGAAGCCAAGCTCGAGCTCGCTCGGCTCCAGCGGGCTATCGGCCTCGGCCGCCTGCGTCAGGTAACGCTCGAGATCGGCCTGCAGCCGGCGGCGGACTGCGGCGCGCCGCTCCGGAGCGACCGACAGCGGATGCTCACTCTCGCGCGCCTGCAGCGCGGCGTTGAGCAGCTCGCGCGCGAGCGGGAGCGTCGCTACACGCAGCCGCGCGCTACCCGTCTGCAGGCGCAACCCCTCGAGCGTGTCCTTCAGCACGGCGTGCGCCAGCGCGCCGCGCGCGAGCGGCTCGGGCTGTGGCTCGAATTCGTCCGGTCGCAAGAGGCGATCGACGAACCACGCCACCGGACAGGCGATCCGGCGCTCCATCGCCGAGGCCGACCATGGACGCGCGGCCAGCTCGGCCAGCAGCAGCTCGTCGCGCAGCGGCTCATCCGAGCGCCGGGTGCTGCCGGCGCTTGACTTTCGCCCGTTCGCGCCGACGGTGGCGCGTCCTTCGCCTGTCGCGTCCTCGGCGCGATCCTCGACGGCGCCGAGCGCCCGGCGCTCGCGCTGCTCGAGCAGGCTCTCCTCGAACAGGTCGCAGACGTCGTCCACGAACAGCGAGCGCGGCGTCGCCTGCCCTTCGTCGTTGGAGGCGTGCCAGCTCAGCACCAGCAGCTCTTGCGGGCGCGAGACGGCCGCGTAGAGCAGATAGCGCTCGGACGCGAGCTGATCTCCCTGCGATCCATCGACCTGCTCGCCCAGGCGCAGCCCCGAGACTTCGGCCAGGCGCCGTCGCTCCTCCTCCGACAGCAGCGGTTGCGGGCGCGAGCGCGCCGGAAACGCACCTTCCTGCAGTCCACATACGAACAGCGCGCGCACGCGCCTGGCGCGCAGCGCAAGCGGGTCGAGCACCGCGACCGCGCCTGGGCCGGGGCCCTCTCCGCTGAGGAAGCTCACCTGCTCGAGCACGTCGGCCAGCTCGCGAGCGCTGGCCGGGGCGAGCTCTGGCGCAATCCGCGCGAATTCACGCAGCTCGGCGAACGCGCGACGCCCGGCTGCCAGCGCGCCCGCCTCATCGAGCTCCTGCGCTTCGAGCACGGCGGCCGTCGAGCGCCGCGGTGCGCAGAACAGCCAGTAGAGCTCGCGCGAGGCCCGCTCGATCAAGGCGAGAGGTCCGCGTGCCTGTGCCTCGTGCAGGCGATCGATCGTCTCGAGCGGCCAGTGGCGCTCCTCCCACAGCGCCCTCCCCTGCGCCGCGCTCCGCGCGCCCGCGCGACGAGCGCGCAGCTCGAGCCGATCGGCCAGCGCCGGCAGCTCGAGCAGGCCCGGCGCGCGCAGCCAGGCGAGCAGATCGCCGAGCTCGCCGGCGTCGTCCGACTCGAGGGCCTCTGCAACTTCAGCGCCCGGGACGCAGCGCAGCAGCCCGAGCAGCGCTGCGCCGATCGATGCGTCCCCGATCGGTCTTTTGCGCTGCAGAGCAAACGGCACGCCGGCCGCCAAGAGGACCTCCTCGAGCAGCTCCGTCGAGGTGCCGGCGCCGCGCACGAGTACGGCGATCTCCTCCGCCGCCATCCCGTTCTGCAAAAGCGAGGCAATCTCCCCCGCCACGAGCTCGAGCTCGGCACGCTCGCCACCGCCCTCCAGCAGTCGCACGGCAGACCGGGCGTCGAGGCGCGCCGCGCCGGGCTCGAACAGCGAGCGCTCCAGGTGGCTGAGCACGCGGCGCGCGTGCGGGGCATAGTGGTCGCTGCGAGCCTTCAGCGCACGGTGTTCGCCGCGCTCGCCAAGCAGCGGCGCGAGCGCCTGGAAGGTCGTCGCGCGGCCGCCGAACGCCGCCCTGCCGGGCTCATAAGGCAGCGAGAGCGTGACCGGCGCGTCGACGACGCTGCCGAGCGTCTCGACTGCGTCCAGCTGCAGCGTCGTGAGGTCGTCGAAGCCGTACAGCAGGACCGGTGTGCGTCCCCACAGGGCCGGTCGCTGGCGCAGCGCGTCGAGCGCCAGCACGGCCCGCTGCTCGGCATCGAGGCGCCCCAATCGCCGCAGCGCGTCGCGATAGCCGGCATAGATGCGCCCCAGCTCGGCCGGCGCCAGGTCCGCGCCGTCGGCGGCGCGCCAGTCCTCGAGCGCGCGCAACAGCCTGCCGGGCGCGATCCGCCGGAACTGCAGCTCGGCGAGCAGGTCCGACAGGGCGCGGACGAACCCGCGCTGCGCACCTTGCGCGCGCTGCGGGTCCTCAGCCGCCGCGAGCGCCCACAGCAGGCGCTCGCGCGCAAGGCCGCCGAGCACGGGCTCGGCGATGCCGGCACGCAGAACCGCCTCGCCGATCAGCCCGGCGAAGCGCTCGACGCGCACCCCAATCGCCGCTCGATCGCCGGCCAGCTCGCGCAGGTAGTGCTCGGCGTCGGCCCGCGTCGGCACGACCAGGATCGGCTCCTCGCCACGCGACAGGTGTGAGCGCAGCGCGTCCATCACCAGCTCGGCCTTGCCCGCGTTGGCGGGGCCCGTGATCAGCGTGATCGCCATCGCGACCCATCCTGGCGCAACCGCCCGACATCGCCGCTAGGCGCGGCGCAGCTTCAAGCGGCGCTGCGCTGGCTGACCGGCGCGGCTTTTTTCTTCTTGGCTTTCGACTTCGCGGCGGTCAGCTCGTTCGCCTCGGCCTCGGCCTCGGGCGCTTTGGCACCCTCCTTGGCCCACTCCTCGTCGAACTCGACGCGCCATTTGCCCTCCTCGGTCTGGCTCATCGCCAGATGGGCGCGGAAGGAGCGCCCGCTGCGCCCGCGAAAACCCGTCACCTGCTTCTCGGTGTAGCCAGTCTTGATCAGTTCCCGTGCGAGCGGCACGGTCAGCGTCTTGCCCGCTTTGGCCTTCCAGATCACGAAGCCGCAGCCCGGGTCCTCGCGCGCCCAGCACGAGTAGCCCTTGCGGTTCTCGTTGATCTCGTGCCCGCAGACCGGGCACGGACCGAGCTTGGCGCGCGGAATACGTACGTCTTTGAGCGTCTCGTCGAGCTTGTGCACCGTCTGCTCGGCGAAGCCGGCGATGTCGCTCATGAACTTCTCGCGCGAGTCCTCGCCGCGCTCGATCTTGCCGAGGCGGTGCTCCCAGTTACCCGTCAGTTCGGGTGAGGTGAGCATGTGCGCGTCGAGCAGGCGGATCACGTTCAGACCCTTCTCGGTTGCCACGAGCGCACGCGCGTCGCGCTCGACGTAGCCGACCGTGATCAGGCGCTCGATGATTGCCGCGCGTGTCGCCGGCGTGCCGATGCCAGACTCCTTCATCGCCTCGCGCAACTCTTCGTCGTCGACCAGCTTGCCGGCCGTCTCCATCGCGCCGAGCAGCGAGGCGTCTGAGTAGCGCCGCGGCGGTTTCGTTTCCTTGCGCTCGGCCGCGATCTCTTTCGTGTCGACAGTCTCGCCGTCCTCGAGCTTGGGCAGCTGCTGGTCGACCCCCTCGTCCTCCTCGCCCTTCGGGCGCGTGTCGGCCGCGACCTCGTCGTAGACGCCGCGCCAGCCAGGCACGATCAGCAACTTGCCGCGTGTGCGGAAGATGTGGCCCGGCTCGCCCACCGTCGTCTCTACGCGCGTGTTCTCGAACACTGCCTCGGGGTGGAAGACGGCCAGGAAGCGCCGCGTGACCATGTCGTAGATGCGCCGGTCGTCTGCGCCCATTTTGTCGAGGTTGTGCTCGGAGCGGGTGGGGATGATCGCGTGGTGGTCGGTGACCTTCTCGTCGTTGACGACGCGCGCCAGCGGCAGCAGGTCCAGGCCGATCACGTATTCCGCGCCCTTCGTGTACTCGGAGTTGTGACCGACGAGCTCGGCCGTCGGCTTGATCTCAGGCACCATGTCGCCCGGCAGGTAGCGCGAGTTGGTCCTCGGATAGGTGAGCGCCTTGTGCTCCTCGTAGCAGCGCTGCGCCGCCGCCAGCGTGCGTTTGGCCGAGAAGCCGTAGCGGTTGTTGGCCTCGCGCTGCAGCGTCGTCAGGTCATAGAGCATCGGCGCTTTCTCGCGCTGCTCTTTCTTCTCGAGCTTCGAGATCGTGCCCTGTCTGCCCACGCAGGCGGCGACGATCGCGTCGGCCTCCTCTGCGGTGGCGATGCGCGGCTTGGCGCCCTCGTGGAAGCGGCCCTCGTAGACGCGCTTGCCGTCGGCCTCGAAGGTGGCGTCGACGAGCCAATACGGCTCGGGCACGAACGCTTTGATCTCCTCCTCGCGGCGCGCGATGATCGCCAGCGTCGGCGTCTGCACGCGACCCAGCGAAACGGCGCCGTCGAAGGAGCTACGCAGGCGGATCGTGGCGGCGCGCGTCGCGTTCATGCCGACGATCCAGTCCGCCTCCGAGCGCGAGCGGGCGGCCTGCTCCAGGCGGGCGAACTCCTCGGCGGGGCGCAGCGATGAGAGCGCCTCCTTCATCGCGGCGCTCGTCATCGAGTTCAGCCACAGCCGCTGGACCGGCTTCTTGCCTTTGGCCTTCTCGTACAGATAGGCGAAGATCAACTCGCCCTCGCGCCCGGCGTCACAGGCGTTGACGATCTCGGCGATGTCCTCGCGCCCGATTTGTTTGGTCACGACTGACATTTGCTTGCGCGAGCGCTCGTCGCGTACGACCAACTTGAAGCGCTCGGGCACGATCGGCAGATCTTCCATGCGCCAGCGCTTGAACTTGGGGTCGTACTCGTCCGGTTCGGCCAGCTGGACGAGGTGCCCGACCGCCCAGGTGACCACGTGCTCGGGACCCTCGAGCACGCCCTCGCCTTTCTTGAAGGGACCCTTCAGCACGCGCGCGAGGTCCTGCCCCACAGAGGGCTTCTCGGCGATCACGAGCGTCTTGGACATGGCGGCAGCGTAGCGGGTGAGTGCGGTGACGAGGACAGCGCGAGCGCCTACCCGCCGATCGGCGCCCGCGGATTGGAGCCCCAGAAGACCTGCGTGCCGAGCATGCCGATCAGCGTGACGAAGACGAGGTTGAGCACCATCGACTTGGCCGTGGCCGTGCCCACGCCGACGGGTCCGCCGCTCGCGTTGTAGCCGTAGTAACAGGCCACGAGCACGATCACGGTCGCCATCGACATGCCCTTGATCACGCTGAACAGCAGGTCGGGCGCGTTCTGGAACTGCCAGAAGATCAGTAGGTAGCCGCCGGAGGAGACGAAGCCGAGTTGCTGCACGACGCCGATATAGGAGCCGAGGAAGGCCACGCCGATTCCCGCAACGTACATGAAGGGCAGCACGATCCACGACGCCAGCAGGCGGGTGGCGCAGAGGAAGATCATCGAGTCGATCCCCATCACCTCGAGCGCGTCGATCTCCTCGGAGATGCGCATCGCGCCGAGCTCGGCGACGATCCCCGTGCCGACCTTGGCGGCCATCATGTAGCCGAAGGCGTAGGGCACGGCCTCGCGCAGGTCGCACCACGCGGCGAACACGCCCGCATAAGCCGGGGCGCCTGTGGACAGCGTGAAGTAGGCCCCGCCGATCCCGCACACGCCGATCCCCATCAGGAACACGAGCGACCAGATCACGACCGTCGAGCCGACGATCAGGATGCCCGCCTGGCGCAGCGACTCGCCGAAGAAGCGGAACACGCGCAGGCTGTAGACGTCGCCGACCATGCGCGCGCCGAAGCGGATGATCTCGCCCGTCGCGGCGAGCCATTCGCGCGGCGCGAACAGCAGGTCGTTCACCTGATCACCAGGATCTGCGGATGCGTGGCCAGCAGCGTCTGCGTGAAGACGTAGTTGAACGCGCCGATCCCCAGGAACGAGACCACGACGGCCTCGTTGACCGCGCGCCCGACGCCCTCGGCGCCGCCCGAGGCGGTCATGCCCTTGTAACAACAGACGATCGCGACGATCGCGCCGAAGCAGCTCGACTTCAGCACCGACCCCCACAGGTCGGTCGTCGAGGCGTTGGCGAAAAATGTGCCCCAAAACGGGCCGAGCGGCTGACCGTTTACCAGCTCGGCCGCAATCCCGCCGAAGATGCCGAACAGCAACGCGTAGATGTCGAACAGGCCGGTCACGACCAGCAGCGCGAGGAAGCGCGGCACGACAAGGCTCTTGACGGGGTCGACGCCGAGCACCTGCAGCGCATCGAGCTCCTCGCGCACCTTGCGCGCGCCGAGGTCGGCCGTGATCGCGGTGCCGGCGATCCCGGCGACGACCAACGAGGTGATCAGTGGGCCGATTTCGCGGATCGCCGCCAGCACGAAGAAGCCACCGAGGCGGTCGAGCGCACCGAACAGCGTGAGGAAGTTCGCCGCCTGCAGGCCGGGCGCGCCATAGCTGATCGCCACGATCGTGACCAGCAGCGGGAACCACACGAGCCGCAGCGCGAACAGGAACTGCGAGACGAGCTCCTCGCCATAGATATACGGCGGGCGTAGGGCCGAGACGATCGTCCGACCGGTGAGCAGCACGACGTCGCCGAATTCCTCGAGCACTCCACGCATCGGGCGAAATAGCCGTTCGGTCATTGTGCGAGTGTACTAGTTGACTAGCACACTAGGTGTCCCACCTGACAGCGGGTACTCTGGAGACGTGGCTCGCCCAATTGACAATGCCCCCACCGCCGAGCTCGACCTCGACGGGCTCGCGATCGACCGCAAGGCGGATGTGCCGATTGGCGTCCAGCTGACGTGGGCGTTGCGCTCGCGAATCGCCGAGGGGCGGTTCGCGCCCGGACAGCGCCTGCCCGGGTTGCGCGACCTGGCCGAGGCGACCGGCGTCAACGTCAACACCGTCCGCGCCGTCTACCAGCGCCTGGAGCAGGACGGCCTGATCGACCGCCACCAGGGCAGTGGCACGTTCGTCGCAGCCGCGCCGCAGCGCGCAGCGGCGGTCGGCACGATCACGGCCAACGCCGCCCACGAAGCGCGCGAGACGGGAGTTGACCCGCGCGAGGTGGCCGCCGCACTCTACGTCGGCGACGCCACGCAACCCACCGAGGCCGTCGGCGAGGAGCAGTCCGAGCAGGCACGGCGCCGTTCGCTGCGCAGCCAGATCGCCGCCTTCGAGCGCGCGATCGCCGAGCTCGAATCCGACCATCCCGGGATCGCCCCAGCACCGGCGCGCCGCCGCCGCGGGATCGGTCCGACGCTGCTTACCGTTGAGGAGCTCACGCAGGTCCGCGCCTCGCTGATTCGGCGCCTGACGATCGTGCAGAGCGCGATCGACGAGCACGTCGGACAGCGACGTGAAGACAGCCCCGCAAAGGCGCCCGCACGGGAGCCGCGCAAGGCAAAGACGAAGCCGGCCGACTCGCCGAGGAAGACCCCACGCGCGCGGCCGACAGGGCGCCCCGCCCCGGCGAGCGGCTGAAACGAGCAAACGGCGGCGGTTCCTTCTTCCCCGCGGCTCGATCGGCGGTCGGCCCGGTGCGCGCGACAGGCGCTATCGATGCGCCGCGAAGAACAGGTACCAGGCGAGCAGCGTGAACACGGCGACGTATACGTTGATCACGACGATGCCCTCGAGTGTCGTGATCCTCAGTCTTCTGTTCAGTCCCGCCGATTCGGGCGCGCACAGCCGGCGTATCCACGTGGCCGAGTGCTCGGGGCGCTGCAGGCCGATCAAGTCGTCGTAGCGGTTGGTCAGCCACGCCAGGACGAACATCATCGCGAGCTCGAGCAGGCCGAGCGCGATGAGCACGACCACGACGGCCGCCATGCTCAGATCGCCGGTGCCGACAGCACGCGAGCCGACCCACAGCGCCAGCAGTGGGCAGCCGGTCCAGACATTGACGGTCACGAGCGCCGTGATCGCCGCCATAGCTGCCCGCTGCAGGATCGGCCCGCGACGATCGGGAGGCTGCGCAGACGAAGCTCGTGTCACCATTCCCCAGCTACCTCGAGCCGGACCTTAGCCCGACAGATCGATAGGCGCAAACGTGCGACTCACCCCGACGCGCACCCCTCGGTGCTGACGCTCCCCCCGCCCGCTGCACGAGCAGCGGCCTCTGCGAGGACGCGCGCTACGGTCGAATTGGCCACGCCGTAGCCGCCCCGCGGGCCGCTGCCGACAGTGCCGGCGAAGACCGTCGTGAGCACACGACCGGACCCGTCGACGAGCGGGCCACCGGAATTGCCGGGACGCACGAGCCCGCGCAGCGGCGTAAGCAGACGGTGCACGGGACCGTTGCCGTAGGCGTCGTCGGTGAGCACCGTCTGCGTGCGCCCGATGCGCGCAGAGCGCGCATCGAATGGACCGTTTTCCGGATAGCCGAGAATTGCGCCGGCCTCGCCGGAAGAGGGATCGGAGACGAGCTCGAGCGCGGGCTCGTCGAGGCCTGCAACGCCGAGCACGGCGACGTCGTCGCGCGGGTCGTAGGCGAGCACGCGCGCGGGGAACGTCGGCGCGTGTCCGCCCAGCTCGACCGTCGTGTCGCGCTCGCCGGCGACGACGTGCGCGTTGGTGATGACCTCGCCGGCGGCCGCCACCCAGCCGGAGCCCTCGATCGCCAGCCCGCAGGCCGTGCCGAGCACGCGCACAACGCTGGGCGAGGCACGGCGCACGCCGGGCGCCTGTGCGATCTTGGTTGGCGGCGGCGGCACATCGGCGGAGGGACCGGAGATCGACGGCAGCGGGTCCAGGCGTGCCAGCGCGTTGAGGATCGGCCCCGAAGGCGGCAGCAGCGCGTTCAGCTCGCCGAGGATCGCCGAGCGCTGGATATCTTCGCGCAGCCGCGTCTCGCTGGGCGCCTGGGCGACGACGGCCGCCACGATCCATACGACGCCGAGCGCGAGCGCGATGCCGAGTACGGCTCCGAGCAACCCGTCGAGCGCACCGATCCCAGGTAGCAGCAGTGCGCGCCTGACCCTGAAGCCGAGGCCCTCGGCCCCGCTCGCCAGGATCGCGCCGGCCAGCAACGCGCCGAACAGGCCGAACGCGGGCGCATACGGAGATGAGGATCCCTGCGAGAGCAGTAGAGGAGCCAGGCGAGTTCCGAGGAATGCCCCAAGGGCGAACCCAGCAAAGGACAGCACCCCCACGATGAACCCCCGTCTGAAGCCAAAAGCAGCGAGGACTGCCGCAAACGCGACGATGATCCAGTCGAGGCCCGTCACCCGCCATGTTCTACCGTGCCCTGAGCGAAGAGCAGACACTTAGGGTCAGGCGCGCGCGCCCGGTGATCGCGTTGGCCGCCGTGGCCTTCGCGATCGGCGCGATCGTCGGCGCCAACAGCGGGGCATCGCCGGCCGACTCGTTCGCCGAGAAGTTCGTGCGCAAGTGGGCTAAAGCCGAATACGCGGCGATGTACGCCGACGTGGACGCCGCCTCGCGTCGCTCGGTCTCGGCCGACGAGTTTGTCTCGGCCTACCACGAGGCGATGAACACGGCGACCGCCACGGGCTTGCGCGTGGCCGGCAAGACGCACCACTCCGCGGATGGTCTGGTGACCGTGCCCGTGAAGGTCTCCACGCGGCTGTTCGGCACGCTCGCGCTGAGCGTCGAGGTGCCGGTGGACAGCGAAGCCGAAGGCGGCGAGAAGGTCATCTGGTCGCGCTCGCTCGCCTTCCCGGGCATGCACTCCGGCGAGCAGCTCTCGCGCAGGACGACGCTGCCCGAGCGCGCGAAGCTGCTCGCGCGCGACGGCTCGGTGCTCGCCGAAGGACCGGCCGACACCACTGGACCGCGCATCTCGCCGCTCGGCGAATCGGCCAGTGCGGTCGTTGGCGAAGTCGGGCCGATCCCGAGCTCGGAGCTGACGGCGCTCGAGTCCAAGGGCGTGCCCTCCGACGCGATCGTCGGCACGAGCGGCCTCGAGCGCGCGCTCGACACCCGCCTGCGCGGCACACCCGGAGGCGAGCTGCTGGCCGGGCAGCGCGTGCTCGCCACGGCGTCCCCGCACGAGGCCCACGCGGTCCGTACAAGCGTGTCGCCGGCCGTGCAGAAAGCCGCAGTCGCCGCGCTCGGCTCACAGCTCGGCGGCGTCGTCGCGCTACAGCCGTCCACCGGCCAGATCCTCGCCGTCGCCGGAATCGCCCTGAACAGCGTGCAGCCGCCCGGGTCGAACTTTCAAGATGGTCACGCTCACAGGGGCGCTCGCGGCGCATATCGCCACGCCGAAGACGACGTTCCCCTACGCCACCTACGCGACGCTCGACGGAGTCAAGCTGAGCAACGCCAACGGCGAGGAATGCGGTGGCTCGCTGGCGCTCGCCTTCGCCGTCTCCTGCAACTCCGTGTTCGCGCCACTCGGCGTCAAGCTCGGCGCGCCGCGGCTCGTGGCGATGGCTGAACGGTTCGGTTTCAACCACGACCCGGGCATCGCAGGCGCCGCCGAGAGCACGTTGCCGGCGGCGGGCGAGATCCAGGGCGAACTGGACGTCGGCTCGACGGCGATCGGTCAAGGCCAGGTGCAGGCCAGCGCGCTACAGATGGCGATCGTCGCAGCCACGATTGCCGACGGCGGGCGCCGCCCGAGCCCGACCTTCGCGATCGAGCACCCTCCGCCGGGCCCCTCCGTGACGAGCGCCTCGGTCGCCCGCACCGTACGCCGGCTGATGATCGGGGTGGTCAAAGACGGCACCGGCACCTCGGCGGCGATCTCGGGCGTCACGGTCGCCGGCAAGACGGGTACGGCCGAACTGAAGAGCGAGTGCAGCACGTCGGGGGAATCCGGCGAATCGGGCGAAGAATCGAGCTCTGAAGAATCGGGCTCCACCGGCTGCGTCGGCGCCGACAGCGAAGCGAGCAACACCGATGCGTGGTTCGCCGCCTTTGCCCCCGCCCTACGCCCGCGGATCGTCGTCGGCGTATTGCTCGTCAAAGACGGCGCCGGCGGCGACACCGCCGCACCGGTCGCGCGTGAAGTGCTCGAGGCCGGTCTGCAGGCCAGCCGCTGAGCGCCCGCCGCCGGCCAATCAGGTCGGTAGATGATTCGTGAGCAGCTAGACGTCGAGCTCGGCCGTGGCCGTCTCGGCCGCGTCCGTGGGGTCAACGATTCTCAGATCCAGCGGCCGGTTGTCGAGCGAAGCCGTTTGGATCTTGAACAGGAGCATCGAGCCCTGCGTCGCGCCGTTGGAGGCGACCGTGTTGAGCGCCGGCAGGCGTTCTTTTCCGGGCACGGTACCGCCGCTGTAGACGAACGAGTTATGACCAGCCGGCACGAGCGGCAGGTAGGTGTTGCCCTGGGTGTCGTAGATCTTCATGTCCGTCGAAGCCGCTTGGGGCTGGGAGTGGTTGTTGTAGACCTGCACGAACACCGCGAACCACTCCTGCCCCGGTTCCAGCTTGCGCTGTTCGGCGGAGAGACCTTCGAGATAGGAAGAGTCCTCGACGTCGTACGGGTTCAACTCGCGCGAGAGCTGCACCTCGTATACGAGCGGGCCAACGTCCAGGTAGGGCGCGTTCTGGCCGGACTCGCCGGCGTAGGTGCCCGTGGTGACCTTCGTGTGTGAGTCGCCGCAGGCGCCGAGGGCGCCGGCCGCGAGCAGGATGAGCCCGAGCAGCGGGAGCTTTCGCAGACGGCTGGACATGCGACGCGGCAGTCTATCCGGCGGCGACCGTCACGCGGTCTCCGCGCTGCTCGCCGCGCTCGATGATCGCGCGCAGGCGGCGCATCGCCCGCGTGTTCTTGCGCTTCAGCCAGCCGCGCGCCCCGAGCGACTCCATCAGCCGATCGGACACCGTTACGGGCGCCGTCTCGAGCGTAAAGCGCACGCGTGTCGTGCCCGACGCGCCCGGCGCCAGCTCGTAGGTGCCGAGCGTGCGAATGCGGTTGTTCTTGCCCGTGCGGCCGGCCTCGACGATGCGATGGGGGCGCTCGACCTCCACGAATGTGGCGTCGCCCCAGCTGAAGCGGTTGCCCGGCGCCTTCACGCGGAAGCGCGCCCCCGCCCCACGCCCGACGGAATCGATCCGCGTTAGGTGCCAGTCGACCATGAAGTGATCGGTGAACTCGCTGTGGTTGGCGATGTCCTGCAGGTAGTCGAACACCTGCTCGCGCGGCGCCGAGATAACGGTCGAGACGGTCAATGGGTCCACAGCGCCAGCCAGTCTAAAGCGCGCCGGGCCCGGACGCCGTAGCGCGTTACGCCCGACCAGGGTGCTGTCAGGCCGCGCGGGCGGTCAGGCGGACCGCGTGGCCGTGCTCGCAGTGGCGCACGATCTCGCTCGCGATGGGCGGCTCGCGACGCAGTGTGCGGCATAGCTCGCAGACGACGCCGCCGGCGCGTCCGTCGTAGAGGTGCACTTGCTCTCCGGTGAGCGGCGTGCGCCCGCAGTCGATGCAGCGGTCGCGATCGGCCCGCAGGGCGCCCACGCCGCGGCGCAGCAGGAAGCGCTCGAGCTGATCTGCGTCGTTGATCGTTGAAGCCATCTACTCGCTTTTCGCCGCGCGGGCGGGCCTTCCTGCCGCCCTGGCGCCGTGACATCGCGCTGGCATCACTGGAGCACGGCTAGTGGTTTGTCCGCAAAGGGTGCCGGGTATCTGAACGGCGTCGAGGTGAGGCAAGGGCGGGGTTGACAGCGCTCGTGTTGACCTTCCCGGAAAATGCGGGAATCTGGAATCTGCCGGGTTGGACAACTTGTTATGATCGCCACGATCTTTCCCTCGACGGAAGCACCAGAAGCACACCGCGGAGCGCCGAGCAAAGAGGAAGGAGGAGCAGCATGGATCTACTCAGCAAGGGGCCTCTCACGGGTGGCGACTCTGCGCCCACAGCCTTCATCGGCGCCGGCTCGTTCTGCTGCCGCACTTGCGGCTACGTGCTCACGCTGAGCGGCGAGGACACGCTGAGCGACTGCCCGGGGTGCGGCGGCAGCGACTTCGTGCGCGCCTCTCTGTTCAGCGCCGAGCCGGCCACGGCGGGAGAGTCCGGCGGCGAGCAGACAGCCCGCCACGGAGGAGTGCTCTCCGAGCCCGCCGCGCTCGACCTCGAGGCGACCCTGGCCGAGGCGCGCAAGCGGATCGAGCAGCCCGGCGAGTACCTGTGCTTTGCCGAGGGAGCCGAGACGCGCACGGTGCCGCTGGCGCGCGAGTGGACGCGGATCGGACGCAGCCTGGCCGCCGACGTGCGCTTCGACGACCCCACCGTCTCGCGTCGCCATGCGCTGATCGTGCGCCAGCCAGACGGCGTGCGCGTGCTCGACGACCGCAGCCTCAACGGCGTTTTCGTCAACGGCGAGCGGATCGACGGCAGGTTGCTCAAGGACGGCGATGAGATCATCGTCGGCCGCTACCGGCTCAGCTACCTCGTAGTCGCGCCGTAGCGCACCACTCCGACAATCTGGCCAAGCGAACGCGCGCGCGAGCGCGTGGGGACGTAGTATCAGCCGATGGCTGACACGATCGCGGTGCTCTCCCAGAAGGGCGGCACGGGCAAGACGACGACCGTTCGCACGCTGACCGATGCGTTCCGCCGCAGCGGCGTGCGCACGCTCGCGATCGACCTCGATCCACAGGGCAACCTGTCCGACTACTTCGACGTCCCGCCGGACGCCGAGCCGACGATCGCCGACGTACTTTCCGGGCGCGCCAAGGCGGCCGAGGCGATCCACGACGATCTGATCCCGGCCAACCTGACGCTGGCCGAGGCCGAGCTGATGCTCGGCGGCAAGATGGGACGCGAGCTGACGCTGCGCCGCGCGCTGGCCAAGCTGCCCGACGAGTACGAGCTGATCTTGATCGACTGCCCGCCGTCGCTCGGGCTGCTGACGGTGAACGCGCTGGTCGCCGCCGACCGCGCGCTGGTGACGGCCGAGGCGCAGTACTTCGCGCTGCAGGGCGTCGAGCAGGCGATGGAGGTGGTCGAGCTCGCGCGCGACGGCCTCAACGAAGAGCTTTCGGTCGTCGGCGTACTGCTCAACCTCGCCGATATGCGCACGATCCACTCGCGCGAGGCGCTCGTCTCGCTGAAGGAGCGCTTCGGCGAGCTCGTCTTCGACACGACGATCCGATCCTCGATCGCCTACGCCGAGTCAGCCGAGCGCGCGCGCTCGATCCTCGACCATCGCCCCGACCTCGGCTCGGACTACCTCGACCTCGCCGGCGAAGTGCTTGCGCGGCTGCCGGCCCTGGACGGCGCGTCCGAGCGCCTCGCGCAGCTGCGCTAGCTAGCGAGCCGGCCACCGCGCCCGCGAAGCCGCCGCGCGGCGCGCTCCTACAGCTCCGTGACGTACGCCCCCTGCGGCTCGAACGGCGCCCGCAGGAGCGTTGCCCAGCCGTCGATCTCGCCGCGCAGCGCCTCCGCAACGGCACCGGTCTGCTCGTAGAAGCACCACACGAGCACCGTCGGCCCGGCGCCCGAGATCGTCGCGCCCAGCGCGCCCAGCTCGCGCGCCCGCTGTGCGAGCTCATATGAGCGTGGGAACAGGTGCGAGCGCTGCTGCTGGTGCAGGCGGTCCTGCAGCCCGCGCCCCAGCATGTCCCAGTCCCCGCGCGCCAGGCCGAGCGTCAGCAGCGCGCCGTGGGCCACGTTGAACACGGCGTCAGCCAGCGGGACCTCCTCGGCCAGCGCGGCGCGCGCCTCGCTCGTGTGTACCGCCTCGCCGGGCACGACCACGAGCGCCTCCAGACCGGTCGGCGGCTCAAAGCGCGTCGCCTCTCCGTCGGCGCAGATCACGAAGCCCCCGTGCAGCGAGGCCGCCGCGTTGTCCGGATGGCCCTCGAGCTCGCTCGCCAGCGCCAGCAGGTCGGCGTCGAGCTCGAACAGGTGGTCGGCCGCCATCAGCCCCGCCACGATCGCCGCCGCGCTCGAGCCGAGCCCGCCCGACAGCGGCACCTGCGAGGAGATCTTGAACGTGAACTCGTCCGCCGGGTGCAGACGCTCGAACGCGCGCACGCACAGGTTCTCGCGCCCCCGCGCGACCGCCAGCTCCGTCTCCACCGCGAAGCTACCTGTCTCGAGCACCTCCAGCTCGACGTGCAGCGCCAGCGCCGCCGCCATGCAGTCGAAACCCGGCCCCAGGTTCGCCGAGGAAGCCGGCACGCGCACCAAGCGCCTGCGAATCACGCGCCTGCGCTCACAGGCTCGTCGCTCACGGGTCGCCGAGGACGGCTTCCTCGATCGCCGCCGTGTCGACGGCGCACTGGATGATCCGCCCGTCGTTGTTCGCCAGCGCCGTCTCCGGATCCTTCAGGCCGCGCCCCGTGAGCACGCAGACGATCTGCTCGGCGCCTTCCGCGCCGTACTTCAACAGGCCGGCCACCGACGCCGCCGAGGCCGGCTCGCAGAACATCCCTTCGCGCGAGGCCAGCAGACGGTAGGCCGTGAGGATCTCCTTGTCGCTGACCACGCGGATCGCCCCGCGCGAGTCGGTCGACGCCGCCATCGCGTCCTCCCAGCGCACCGGGTTGCCGATCCTGATCGCGCTCGCCACCGTTTCCGGGTGCTCGATCGGGTGCCCCTCGACCAGCGGCGCCGCCCCTTCGGCCTGGAAGCCGAGCATCCTCGGCGCCGCCCCGACCTCGCGGAAGCCGCGCCAGTAGGAGGTGATGTTGCCCGCGTTGCCGACCGGGATGCAGAGCGCTTCGAGCTCACCGCTGAGCGCCTCGTGGATCTCAAAGGCGGCCGTCTTCTGACCTTCGATGCGGTACTCGTTGACCGAGTTGACGAGCACGATCGGGTGCGTCGCCGTCAGCTCTCGCACGAGCGTCAAAGCCTGATCGAAGTTGCCCGCGAGTGAGATCACGCGCGCCCCGTGCACGAGCGTCTGCGCCATCTTGCCCTGCGCGATCTTGCCGTCGGGCACGATCACCGCGCACGTGATCCCGGCCCGCGCCGCGTAGGCCGCAGCGCTCGCCGCCGTGTTGCCCGTCGACGCGCAGATCACCGCCTTGGCGCCGTCGCGCACGGCGGCCGACAGCGCGCACGTCATGCCCCGGTCCTTGAACGAGCCCGTCGGGTTGGCCCCCTCGAGCTTCAGCCGCACCGTCGCGCCGACCATCTGCGAGAGCACCGGTGCGCGCAACAGCGGCGTCGACCCCTCCTGCAGGCTGACCAGCTTGTCGCCCGGATCGAACGGCAGGCGCTCGTGGTAGCGCTCGATCAGCGGTACGTGCGTGCCCTCGAACGCAGCCCCTTCCACACGCGGCAGAGGTACCGGCGGCAGCTCGTTTATGTCCGTCGGAACCGTCATCTCAACCGAACTCCTCTTCTATTACACGGATTGCGCGGGTTGGGGCGCGGATGAAGTCGAACGCGTCGACCTCGGCCACGGCCGCGCGCAGGCTCGACTCGAGCACCGGGTGCGTGACCATCACCAGCCGCGCGTGCTCCGCGATGCCGCGCTGCACGACCGACTTGATCGACACGTCGTGCTCGCCGAGCACCCTCGTGACCGACGCCAGCACGCCCGGCACGTCGAGCACGTCGAGGTGCAGGTAGAAGGCGCTGTCGACATCCTGGATCAGCTCGAGCTGAAGCGGCGGCGCCGGCGGTCGCGCGCCGCCGGTCATCACGCTGACCACGTCGCCGAGCACCGCGCTCGCCGTCTGTCGCCCGCCCGCACCTGGCCCCGACAGCGTTATCTCCGTGATCGTGTCCGACTCGACCGTGACCGCGTTGAACGGGCCCGAGACCGACGCCAGCGGGTGCCCTGAGTAGAGGAACGTCGGGTGCACATGCACCGACATGCCACCCTCGCGGCGCTCTGCCGTGCCGACCAACTTCAGCCCGAGGCCGAGCTCGCGGGCGTACTCGAGATCGTCGGAGTCGAGCTGCTCAATCCCCTCGTAGCGGACCTCGTCGAGGTGCACCGGCGAGCCGAACGCCAGGCGCGCGAGGATCGCCATCTTCGCCGCCGCGTCGCGCCCGGAGACGTCATCGGAGGGATCGGCCTCGGCGTAGCCCACGCGCTGGGCCTCGGCCAGTGCCTCGGCGTAGCTCTTGCCGCCGGCCATCTCCGAGAGGATGAAGTTGGTCGTGCCGTTGACGATCCCGTGGATTCGCTCGATCGGCGTCGCCGAGAGCGATTCCTCGAGCACGCGCACGACCGGCACCGCGCCCGCTACGGCCGCCTCGAAGCGCAGCCGCACGTCGTACTCGCGTGCCGTCTCGAACAGCTCCTCGCCGTGCTGGGAGAGCAGCTGCTTGTTCGCCGTGACTACGTGTTTGCCGCCGCGCAGCGCGCGCAGCAGGTACTCGCGCGCCGGTTCGATCCCGCCCATCACCTCGACCAGCAGGTCCGAGTCGGCGAGGATCTGCTCGAAGTCTCCTTTCGAGCGCGTCAGCACGCCGCAGATCACCGGACGGCGGCCGTTGAAGCGCTCGATCTCATCGGCGCGCTCATCGAGCAGCGCCGCGAACGCGCCGCCAACCGTGCCGTGCCCGAGCAGGCCGACCTGGAACGGGCGCTTGCCGCCGGCGCTCGCTGCGCCCGTCTGCTCTGCCGTGCGCGCCTCAGCCGACATCGCGCGCCGTCAAATCCTCGAAGCGCTCGCGCCTGACCGCCAGGCGCGCGTCGCCGTCCTTGCAGAAGATCACCGGCGGCCGCGGCACGCCGTTGTAGTTGTTCGCCATCGCATAACCGTAGGCGCCCGTCGCCGGCGTCACGATCACGTCGCCCGGGCGCGGGTCGGCCAGCAGCGCCTCGCGCACGATCACATCGCCCGACTCGCAGTGCTTGCCGGCCAGCTCACAGCGCGTCTCCCCGTCGAAGCGATCGGCCACGTGAGCTTCGTAGCGCGCCCCGTACATCATCGGGCGCAAGTTGTCCGACATGCCGCCGTCAACCGCCACCCAGCGCGAGACGTTCTGCTTGACCGACTCGACCGTGTACAGCGTGACACACGCGTTCGCGCACAGCGCGCGGCCCGGCTCGACCAACAGCCTTCTGCCCGGCGCCCCCATGCCGTGCGCCGAGGCCCCCGTAAGCAGCGTCGAGACGTACTCCTCGATCGACGGCGGCTGGGGCTGGTCGCCCGTGTAGCGCGCACCGAGGCCGCCGCCGAGATCCCACGTCTCGAAGTCGCCGAGCTTGGCCAGCTCCGCGACCTCGCGGCGAAACGGCTCCAGGTCGAGCAGTTGCGAGCCGATGTGCGCGTGCAGGCCCGCCAGCGAGAGCCCCGCGACAGCCTGCACACGTTCGATCGCCTGCGCCGCATCGGCGACCGAGAAGCCGAACTTCGAATCCGCCTGGCCGGTGGAGATCTTCTCGTGCGTCTCGCCGCGCACGTCCGGCGTGACACGCACGAGCACGCGCTGAACATCCGAGCGGCCGTCTGCTGCGCGCGCGCCCTGCAACTCCACGAGCCGCTGCAATCGATCTATCTCATCAAAATTATCGATCACGATCAGGCCCACTCCGCGCTCCAGCGCCGTCCCAAGCTCCACGGCCGACTTGGCGTTGCCGTGCATCACGATGCGCTCGGCAGCGAAGCCCGCGTTCAGCGCCAGGTGCAGCTCGCCGCCCGAGGCCACGTCGCACCACAGGCCCTCCTGCGCGAACAGCGCGAGTACGGCCGTGCAGGGAAAGGCCTTGGACGCGAACACCACGTGGAAGTCCTCATGGCCTGACTGCGCGCCGGCGTCGAGGAAGGCGCGCGCCCGCGTGCGCAGGTCCTCCTCCGCGACGACGTATGCCGGCGTGCCGAACTCGCGCGCCAGCTCGATCGTGTCGCAGCCGCCCACCTCCAGGCGGCCGGCTTCGTTCAGCCGACTGCCGAGCGGGAACACGTCGGAGAGCATCGTCTCGGTCGCCATCGATGCGGATTATCGCGTGCCACGGCGAGACGACGCTCGCGCGGGGCTCAGCGGCGCTACGCAGGCGAAGCGCGCAGCGAGGCCGTACCGCCTCTTCGCGCCATCAGCGCCAGCCAGAGCAGGCCGATCGCCATCAGCCCGAGGCTCTCCAGCTGCGGCGTCGTGAGCCCCGCGAAGACCTCCGTGTTGCGGCGGATGAACTCGACCAGGAAGCGCTCAAAGCCGCTCAGCAAGAGGTACAGGGCGAACACGACGCCTGGCCTCACGCGGTCGCGAAGCTGCCACAGCCCCCACGCCACGAGGCACATCGCGACCGTCTCGTAGATCGGCGTCGGCTGCACCTTCACGTCCGGCGGCGTCGGCAGCGTGCCGTGCGGGTAGCCCATCGCCCACGGCAGGTTCGAGCTGATGCCGTAGTCGCCGTCGCCCGAAACCTGGCAGCCGATCCGCCCGATCGCATAGCCCAGCGCAAGCGCCGTCGCGCACATGTCGAACATCCGCAGTTCGAGTACTTTGCGCCAGCGCATCCAGCCGATCACGCCGATCGCACCGCCGATCGCGCCGCCGTACCAGACCAGGCCCGAGCCCGAGAAGATGCTGCCGAGCAGGTCGTGCTTGGCAGTCGACCAGTTCTGGATCACGTAGTACGCGCGCGCGCCGACCACGCCGCCGACGAGCGCCGAGAAGGTGATCTCATACGCCCAGTCGACGGGCCGGCCCAGCTCGCGCAGGCGCCGCGCGACGACCGCCCCGCACGCCACGAAGCCGATCGCGAACGTCACGCCGAACGTCTTGATCGAGATGCCGAGGAAGTGGATCTCGGGCTTCATGGCTGGCGACGGTCGGTCATCGGCTCGCGCGCAACTTTAGGGTACGTGTAACCGCTTCTGCGACAATTCGCGCATGGCCGCGAACCGTCGGAACTTCGGCAAGGACACCGGGCTGCAAACGCGCATGGCGCTCACCCTGTTCCTGCTCGGCCTGCTCTACGTCGTGTTCGTCGGCGTGCTGTTCGCCGCCGGCGCCGGCGCCGGGCTGATCGTCGTTGTCGCCGTTGTGCTGCTGCTTGGTCAGCTGTTCGGCTCCGACAAGCTCGCGATAGCAGCGATGGGCCTGAAGGAGGTCACGCCCGACGAGGAGCCCGAGCTGCACGGCATCATCGACCGCCTCTGCGTGCAGGCCGATCTGCCCAAACCACGCGTCTGCGTGATCGAGACCGCAGTGCCCAACGCATGCGCGCTCGGGCGCTCGCAGAAGTCCGCGACCGTCGCCGCGACGCGCGGCATCCTGCAGATGCTCTCCCCCGCCGAGCTCGAAGGCGTGATGGCGCACGAGCTCACGCACGTGATCAACCGCGACGTGATGGTGATGACGCTCGCTAGCTTCTTCGCCTCGCTCGCCTCGCTAATCCTCCAGTTCGCCTTCTTCTTCGGCGGTGGCTACGGCGGCGATGAAGAGGAGCGCGAGATCATGCTCGTGATCCTCGTGTCGGTCGTCGTCTACGTCGTCTCCTTCGTGCTGCTGCGCACGCTCTCGCGCTACCGCGAGTTCGCCGCCGACCGTGGCTCGGCCGTGCTCACCGGGCGCCCCAGCGCGCTCTCCTCGGCGCTGATTAAGATCAGCGGCGCGATCGAACAGGCGCCCAGCCAGGATCTGCGCCGCGTCGAAGGCTCGAGCGCCTTCTTCATCATCCCCCCGCGCGCCAAGAAGTCGTTGATGAACCTGTTCGCCGACCACCCGCCGCTCGAGCAGCGCATCGCCGCGCTCGATCGCCTGGAGTCTCAGCTGCAGGGCGGTCTCAGCGCCGCCAGCGCCTAAGCCTTGGGCCTACGTGACATCCTCACCGGCCGCCACCAGGTCAAGGGACCCGCGCCCGACCGCCTATTCGCGATCACCACCGCCTACGTCGACCTGCAGGCCGAGCACGGTGTCGACCCCTCCGGCAGCGCCGCGATCGTCTTTCAGGCGCTCGCCACGAGCGAATTCGAATCGACGATCAAGGACATGGAAGAAGTTGTCACCGCCACCGGCGGCGACAACGGCACGACCGTCAAGACCGAGGACGACAGCTACGGCTACCGCTGGATGATCCTGCGCAGCCCCGCCGACGCTCCCAGCGTCGAAGACCTCGCCGTCGGCATCAATGCCGTCTCCAGCTCGATCGAGACCGCCGGCTTCGGCGAGCGCTTGCTGTGCGCCGTGTTCGGCTTCACCGACGCCAAGGGACAGCAGATCTACTTCATCTACAACTACAAGCGCGGCTCCTGGTACCCCTTCGTGCCCGCCCCCGGCGGCGCGCAGGAGCGCTCCGTCGAGCGCGAGCTGCAGTTGAAGGCGCAGGTTGGGAGCGAGTTGCCGGTCGAGGCTGAGATCGAGCGGTGGTTCCCGCTCTGGGGCATCCCGATCTAGTCCGGAATCAGCCCCTCGCCGTTGAACGCCGTCCCAGCCTCCGCGAAGCTCAGGTCGGCGGGCGGCAGGATCAGGTCCGAGCCGGCCAGCTCGTCGTCGCCGACGCGCTCCCCGCTGGAGCGCACATAGTCGAGCAACGCGGCGAACGTCTCCGCGTAGCCTTTCTCATCGCCGCCCTCGCAGGCCGTAACGACGGCGTTGTCGAGCTCGTTGAGCCGGTCTTTCTGCTCGTCGTCGAGGCGGTACTGGTCCTCGCCGGAGATGCGCACGATCATGCTTGCCCGCTCTCGCTCGGCGGCGCGGCAGCCGCTGCGCTGGTGTCGGCATCGCCGCCGGGGGCGATCTGCGGCGCCTCGCCGCCACCGCCCTTGCCGAGTTCGGCCTTCATCTTCTCCAGGTCGTCATCGACGGCTGGCTGGCTGGAGAGCTGCTTGAGCTGGCGATCGATGTCGTCTTCGCCACCGCCGAGCGCCGTGATGTCATCGAACGTGCCCGCCGCTTCCAGCTCGGAGACGGCATCGGCGCGCGCTTTCATGTTTTCCGTCTTGTCGACGGCGCGCTGCATCGCGAGGCCGACGTCGGCCATCTGCTCGCCCACGCCGGTCGCGGCCTCGGAGATGCGCACCTGCGCCTCGGCCGCCGAGTACTGCGCCTTGATGACCTCCTTCTTCGTGCGGAAGGACTCGATCTTGGCGCGCAGTTTCTGCTCGGAATCGATCAGTTTTTGCTGCTGCTGTTCCAGTTCCGCGACCTGCCCGTCGAGACCCTGCAGCTCGGTCTGCGCAACGTTCTTGCGCTCCAGCGCGGTGCGCGCGAGATCCTCGTTGCCAGAGGACAGCGCCTGGCGCGCTTGCGTGTCGAGCTTGACGACGCTCTGCTGCAGCGTCTTTTCCTGCATCTGCAGGCGCTTCTTGGCGGTCACCACGTCGGCGATGCCCTTCTTCACGTTCTGCAGCTGTTCGACCTGCTTCTGGTAGCTGTAGTCCAGCGTCTCGGCCGGGTCTTCGGCGCGATCGAGCAGTTTCGAGACCTTCGCCTTCACGACGGTTGACATGCGCCCAGTCAGGCCGGCCATGTGATCCTCCTATTGCTTTGCGCGGGGGCGGTCGATCCCGGATCGACCGGCTCTCTGCAGCCTAGCCGACCGGGAGCGATCCACGAGACGTCTACAGGCCGAGCGGGTGACGCACGGTGTAGCCGCTGTTGTCCGTGCGCAACGGACGCCAGCGCGGGCCCTGCTGGTTGGTCGGGTCGTCGGCGGCGCTCGTGTCCAGGCGCAGCCCGGCCACGTCCATGTAGGCGTGACCTGCGTTGCCGAACACCGCGATCCAGCGACCCGCGCCGTGCGAGCCCCAGTGCATGAATTCCGAGGAGTCCTCAGGCGTGCTCAGCAGGCTGCCGCCATGCAGCGCAAAGGACACCGTGCCCGAGCAGTCGTAGCCGGATGCCGTGAACGAGGCGTGTCCGCCGCCGTAGATGTAGGGCAGGCCGATGATCTGGTTGGCAGTCCAGATCACCTGTTGGACGTTCGCCGGCGCGTTCATTGGCGCCGCCGCATAGCCGTTCACGTAGCGCGCGATCGAGCCCGGCACGAGCAGCTCCGGCTGGGGCGTGCCGGCGATCGGTGCGCTCGCCGGAGCGGTCGCGCTCGCCGAGGCGGTCGTTCCGACCGGGCTTCCGCCCGTCGCCGTCGCAACCGCCGGCGTCGGAGCGCTCGGCACGTACGGGACGACTTCGCCCGTGGCCGTCTTCTCATAGACCGGGCCCTTGTAGGTCAGGCGCCGCGTCTTCGAGACGATCGGGGAAAGATGAATCGCCGGCGCCGTTGTCGGTGCCGCCGGGGTGCCGCTACCGGCGACGGCTCCACCTGTGGTGAGCGCCATTCCGGGGGGGGCCGCTATGGCCAGGATCGTCAAACTGCCTAGGAAACTGCTGAGGGTTCGCACCCGCAAGACAACAACCTCTTTCGTCGGCCTCCGGGGTTAGCTGACGGGCTAGCGCTGAAAGAGCCTGCGCTTCTCGCGGCCATCCGCGAGATTCGCCCCAACAACCTGGGTCCCCCGGTCTCTGACATCTGGTCAGGGACTCGGCGTTCTTGGCGTCGCACGCTAGCAAACTGCAATGACGCTTGCAGCATGTGAGCACCGGTGTGCGTGTTCTGCCTGCAAAGAAGCAAAATAATCGCCTGGATTACCCGAGCGACGCGGGTTCAAACCTACGCATTCCTGCTTGCCGCCCGGACTCCTGCCACAAGCCGCCGATGCCTCGGCGCTCGAGACCCCGCTCGCACCCCGCGCCTGCGCCTCGCGCTCCGGCGCTGCCGCTAGTGTCCGCGGGCATGCGCGCCCCCCCGCTTCGGCTGCTCGCCGCGCTCGTGCTGTGCGGGGGCGCGCTCACCGCCTGCGGCAAGGGCTCGCACGCGGGAGCCGCCAGATCCGCCGCCGCCGGGGTCCCGGCCCCCGAAGCGCGGGGCGTCGCGGGCATCTCGACGAAGAACACGACGAGGCTCGGCGGTACTGATCCGGCCGACGACGCCGCTGCTGTCGCGCGCGCCGTCTATCCGGGCTTCACGCCGGCCACCCGCCCACAGGCTGTCGTGATCGTCGATCGGGGCGACTGGCCGGCAGCGCTCGCCGCCTCCTCGCTCGCGTCGGCCCCGCTGGCCGCGCCGCTGCTCTACGCCGACGGCGAGACGCTGCCTGAAGTCAGCGAGCAGGCGCTGCGCGCGATGCGCCCGATCGGCGCCGCCACGCTCGGCGGCGTGCAGGCGATTACCGTCGGTGACTCCGTCGCCGCGCCGGCCGGCTACAAACTCAAGGCGATCGAAGGCAGCGCCGCTGCGGCAGGGCCTGGATCGGGCACCGCATCGACCAGCTCGACCGCAAGCGCCGGGAGCGGGACGACCGCCGTGACCGCAGGAGAAGGCGAAGCGGCGGCCGGCGCGGGTGTATCGGTGCTGCATCTGCTGCAGGCCGCGCGCGGGCGCCCGCCGCACGATGTGATCGTCGTCGCCGTCGATGCGCCGCGAGCGTTGCAGATGCCAGCCGCGGGGCTTGCCGCCGAGAGCGGTGCGCCGATCCTGTTCGTGACCCGCGCGGGCGTGCCGAGGGCGACAAGCGACGCGCTGAAGGCGCTCGAGCACCCAGCGATCTACGTCGTCGCGCCGAAGACGCTGCACGCCACTGCGTACGCCGCGCTGTCGCGCTTGGGCACGGTTGTACACGTGACCGGAGAAGCCGGCCCCGGAGAAGCCGCCGCGCACGCGAGCGAAGACCCCGTCGAAAACGCGATCTCCGTCTCGCGCTTCTCCCGCGGGACGTTCGGCTGGGGGATCCACGAAGCCGGCCACGGGCTCGTGTTCGCCAACGTCGCGCGCTCGCTCGACGCCCCGGCCGCCGCGCCGCTGTCGGCGCACGGCGACTACGGGCCGTTGCTGCTGCTCGAACACAGCGCTTCGGTACCCACGCCGCTGACGCGCTACCTGAGCAACATCGAGCCTGGCTATACGACGGCGATCCCGCCCGTGCGTGAGGTCTACAATCACGGCTGGTTGATCGGCGACGAACAGGCCATTTCGGCGCTCGCGCAGGCCGAAATCGACACCGTTCTCGAGATCGCCCCACGCCAGCAGTCGGCCGCCGAACAGTCGGTCGCCGAAGCCGAATGATGAGGACCGAATGAGCCAGGCAGAGGACCCGCGGACACTGCGCAAGGAGCGCGCCGGCGAAGTCACCGTCGAGGACGTGCGCAAGCTGATGGGCGCCTCCACGCCGCACTTCGCGCTGCAGTTGCGCGAGCGCATCGCGAAACTGATCGCGGGCCTGGCGGAGGATGACCCGGCGTACATCGAAGGAACTCGCGAGATCGCGCGCCTGGAGCGCCTCGGCTTCGACGGCGAGGTGCGCGGCGAGCCGGGAGCCCCCGGCGAGCGCACGCTGCCGTCGCTCGACGACAGCGCCGCCGGTCGCCTCTAGCCCCGCGCGGCGCCCGGCGGGGTCCGGCCGGTCAAAGCACTTAGCGGCGCCCGGCGAATACCCGCTCGCGGCGGGCATCTTCGAAGCGCGCGCGGAGCAGTTTCAGCAGCAGCGAGAACAGCGGCACGTCGAGCACGATCGGCACGAGCACCCACGTCACGCGTGGCGCTCCGAGCGCGAACAACCCCAGCGCGATGGCGCCATGCACGAGCGCCGTGGGCACCGCCGCGAGCAGCCCAGCGTGCGAGCGGTAGCCGCTTAGGTGCTCGCGGATCGTCGTGTCAAGCGTGCCGAACACGACTACGAGGACGCCGACGAGCAAGAGCGTTTTGCCCGCTTCGCCGCGCGCAGCGCCGATCGCGACGGCGACCAGCCCGACGAGGATCGAAAGCTCGGCGAGCGGGAACGGATGCCACGGCGCGCGCGGGCGCGCGCCGACGGAGCCGGGGGCGCGATAACCGTCGTCGGGTCCTGGCGCACCCGCCCTGCGCCGCTCACGCGGCCGTCGCCCCGCACGCTCCCCCCCAGCGCCCTTCACCGCGCCGGCGCCCGACGCCGGCGCCGATCCGCCCGTTGAAGCCTGCTCGCCCTGCGCCGTGTCAGCGCCTGCGACGGTCGCGGCGGCCTTCGTGCGCCCGTCCGATCTGCGCTTGCGCGAGCGCCCGCGTCCGCCCTTGCTGCGATTTGCCACGACAGCCGCTGCTAGGAGCCGGAGGGCCGGGGTCGGGTGCCGCGCATTGACGTCGATCGTACCGCCTATGCTGGCCTTTGATGGCGCAGACGGACCCATCGATCGAGCCTCTGCAAGCCTCCGGCGGAATCCCCGAGAGCGACCTCGCGGGGCCGTTCCCGGTCGGCGAGTACGCGGCGGCGCTGCGCGGCAAGCTGCGCTCGTTCGCGCGGGTGCAGGTCGTCGGCGAGCTCGTCAATCTGCGCCCCTCACGGGCGCGCGTGTACTTCGAGCTGCGCGACGCCGGCGGCGCGCTGCCGTGCGCGGCGTGGCGCGCCGACTGGGAGGCGATCGTCGCGCGCGCCGGCGGTGAGCCGAGCGAGGGCGTGCAGGTGGTGATCGCCGGCGGCTGCGACTACTACCCGGGCAGCGCGACGTCCTCGCCAGGCTTCTCCTTCGCGGTCTCCGATCTGCGCGTCGCTGGCGAGGGCGACCTGCTCGCACGCATCGACCGGCTGCGCAAGCAACTCGACGGCGAGGGGCTGCTGGCACCGCAGAAGCTGCTCCCGCGCGCGCTCGTGCCGCGCTCGATCGGCGTGATCACGGCCGAGCGGGGCAAGGCGCGCGACGACGTGCTCGCCGCGCTCTCAAGGCGCGGCTGGGCCGGACGCCTGGTGTGGGGCTTTGCGCCGGTGCAGGACCGCCACGCGGCGCCGGCGATTGCGCGCGCGCTCGGCGACCTGACGGCGCTGGCGAAGGTCGACGTGGTGATCGTCGCCCGCGGCGGCGGCTCGCTGGCCGACCTGCTGTGCTTCTGCGACGAGACGCTCTGCCGCACAGTGGCGCTGCTGCCCATACCGGTGATCGCTTCGGTCGGGCACCACACCGACCGCACGCTGCTCGACGAGGTCGCGGCGGTCAGCTGCTCGACGCCCACCCACGCTGCCGAGGCGGCCGTCGGGATCGACTGCGCCGCCGCGCGCTCGGAGCAGGCGAGGATGGCTCAGCGACTGCACGAGCACGCCAGGCGGGCGATGCTGGCACGCGCGGAGCTGCCGCGGGCGGCGGTCCGGCTGCGCGAGCACGGGCGGGGCGCCGTGCTCAACCGGGCGCGCCTGCTGGCATCGCTCTCGCGCGCGCCCGGAGCGCATGTCGAGCGCCAGCGCGCGCGCCTGCACCAGCAGCTGCGTGAGATCCGCGCCGGGTCGCGCCGGCGCCTGGAGGGTGAGCACGAGGTCACCGGGCGGCGAGCGCTCGTCGTGCAGCGCAAGGCCGAGGCGGCCCTGTCGGACGCTCGGCAGCGCCGGCCGCGCGAGCTCGAGCGCCTTGCACTGGCGCTCGCCGCACACGACCCGCAGCGCACGCTCGAGCGTGGCTACGCCGTCGTCGAGTCGGCAGCGGGCGAGCCGCTGACGAGCGCCGCACGTGCGCGCGAGTCGCGCGAGCTGCTGCTGCGCTTCGCCGACGGCGCGGTGCCCGCACAGGTGCGCGAGTGACGAGCGAGACCGAGCAGAGCGGCGGGACACTGCCGCTGCCGGGCGACCCGGCGGCGCAGCCGCTCAGCTACGAGGCAGCCTCGGCGCGCGTCGAGGAGATCATCCGCCGCCTGGATTCGGGCGAGGCGAGCCTGAATGAGACGCTCGAGCTGGTCAAGGAGGGCAAGCTGCTGATCGAGCTGTGTGCGCGCGAGCTGAGCGCGGTCGGCAACGCCCTGGAGGAGCTGCACCTGGACGAGCTCGTCGCTCGCCTCGAGCGCGAGGCCGCCGGATGAGCACGTGGGACCTGCTCGCCGAGCTGCCCGTGGAGATCGAGGGCTACGCGCTCGATCCGCTGCAGGCGAGCGTCTCGAGCGACTTCACGCGCAAGAGTACGGTCATCAGGTGTCACGGCAAGGGCCATGAGGGCGTCGGCGAGGACGTCACCTACGACGCCGAGGACCACGAGATCCTGCAGGCTGGCGGGCCGTCGCTGCCGCTGGCGGGCAGCTTCACGATCGCTTCCTTCGCCGAGCTCCTCGCGGGCCTCGAGCTTTTTCCACAGCCGCCGCAGCGCGAGGTCTCGCGCAACTACCGCACGTGGGCGTATGAGTCGGCGGCGCTCGATCTCGCCCTGCGCCAGGCGGGCACAACGCTCCATGCGTTGCTCGGGCGCGAGCCTGAGCCGGTGCGCTTCGTCGTCTCGCTGCGACTCGGCGAGCCGCCGACGCTCGCGCCGGTCAGCAGCCGCCTGGAGCTCTACCCGGGGCTGCGCTTCAAGCTCGACCCGACGAGCTCGTGGGATGAGCAGTTGATCGCCGAGCTGAAGGCGACGGGCGCGGTCGATTCGGTCGACTTCAAGGGCCTGTACACGGGCACGATCGTCGACCAACCGGCCGATCCGCTGCTGTATGAGCGGGTCGTCACAGCGTTCCCGGATGCATGGATCGAGGACCCGAAGCTCACGCCGGAGATCGACGAGCTGCTGGCGGATCACCGTGAGCGCTTCTCCTGGGATGCGCCGATCCACTCGATCGCGGACATCGAGGCGCTGCCCTATCCGCCGCGCATGGTCAACGTAAAGCCCTCGCGCATCGGCGGACTGCGCAAGCTGCTGGACACCTACGACTACTGCGCCGAGCGCGGCATCGGCAACTACGGTGGCGGGCAGTTCGAGCTGGGCGTGGGGCGCGAGCAGATCCAGTACCTCGCCTCGTTGTTTCACGGCGACGCCCCCAACGACGTGGCGCCGACGGGCTTCAACCTGCCCGAGACGCAGGCGGGGCTTCCGGCGAGCCCGCTCGCACCGGCGCCCTCGCCGCTCGGCTTTCGCTGGGGCTGATCGCGCCCGCTGGGGCGCCCGCGTCCGCTCTTACAGCGCGCCCAAGCGCGCATGCACGACCGCTCCGCCCAAACGGCCGCTGAGCGTGCGACCGTGCAGCGTCAGCTCGCCCGTCAAGCGACCGCTGACCCTCAACCTGGCGGTGATCGCCAACGTGCGTGAGCTGCCTGTTGTGCGGACGCGAACGGGACCGCTGAGCGCGACCCCCGGGACGTCGATCATGCGCCGCAAGACGAAGCCGCGGCGTTGAATCGTCCACGCGCCGCCGCGCAGGCCCCCGCCCTGCAAGCCGGTCTGGCCGAAAAGGTCCTCGAGCGTGATCGCGGCCGCACTCGCAACGCGCCCGGCTAGGCGCGAACGAGATGCCGCGGTCGCCACCCGGCCGAGCGATGCCGGCGGCAGCGGTAGAGCCTGCGGTTCGGCGGTGCCAGGGCACGATGCGGAGGCCTGGCCGGAAGCGAGGAACTCGATCATCGCCCTGCGGGCGCAGCCCGTCCGGTCCTCGCTGACCGTCGAGTGCCCGACGTCGGGAACCCTCAACAGCTGAGCGTCGCTGTAGGCGGCCGCGATCGTGACGGCCTGTTCGTAAGGCGTGCGCAGGTCGTCATCGCCCGAGAGGATCAGCGTGGGCGTTGCGCTGACACCCGTCGGCGAAGGCGGCGCCGGCGGCGTCGCGGGCCAGGCGACGCACACGTCGAGCCCGGACGAGTCGACGACCGTGGCCGGCGCAAACGGCGTGGTCGTGGCGGCGGGCAGCGAGGACAGCCAAGAACGGAGCGTCGCGGCGCGTCCGCTCGGGGCCGAGTCCGAGCGCCACGGCAGTTCGTTCTCGATGCACGAGGTCGCCGCATACAGGGCGAGTGAGATCGCGGAGTCGCTGCGTGGGGCTTCGACGGCCGATGGCTCTTCGCCGAGCGGTCCGGGCGCGAAAACGGGTGTGAGCGATCCACCGGCGGCGCGCCCGGCGGCGAAGCTGGCGCCGCGGCGTTCGGGCTGCAGCACATGCGTAAGGCGTGCCAACGGCGCCGCGTCGCCATGGGCAGCCGCAGTGATCGCGGCCGGGACGAGCTCGCGAACGGTCGGCGCCAGGTCGAGTCCGACGAGCAGGCTCAGCACACCCGCTTCGGTCACGCGCGCAGGCCGCAACCGGCCGCGAGCGTCGTAGATCCTCGAGCGCAGCGGATGGCGGTGGAGCACCGCGACCAAGCGCGCCAGGTCCCCGTAGACGTCACTCGAGAACGAACGGCACGCACCGGCGGCACAGGCGCCTTCGTCGAGCATGCGCGGCAGCGCACGCAGGCGCTCGCTGTCGAGCGGCAGCGGGCCGGTCGTGGGAACAGTCGAGTCGAGCACCATCCGCGCGACGCCCTGCGGGTGCTCGCGCGCATACATCCCGGCGACACGCGTGCCGTATGAGACGGCGAACAACGACAGCGGCGTGCCGCCGAGCGCGTCTCGCAGCGCGTCGAGGTCTTCGACGGATTCCTGGCTGGTGTAGAACGAGCGCGTGGCGCCGAGCCCTTCGCCGCATGTGCCCATGTACGAGCTCAGTCCACCCCTGAGCGGCTCGGCGTCCGGGCACTCGAGCCCCTGCGACTGGCCGGTTCCGCGCTGATCGAAAGCCACCAGTTCGAAGCCGCGCAGGGCAGCTTCGCGCGCAAGCGGCGCGATCAGGTCCTCGAAGGCGGGGAGCGCCGGCTGGCCGGGTCCGCCCGCGAGCAACACGATCGTGCCGACGCGCGGCGCGCTCGCGGGCACGCGCTGGACGGCCAGCGCGATACTGCCGGCCGCCGGGTTTCCCCGGTCAAACGGCACGTCCAACGCGGCGCACTGCAGACCGGCCGCGCGGACTGCCACCTGCACGGGCGGGCACGCCCCGAACGTCAATGGGGCGGGCTGCGCAGCCGCGACGCCGGTCGGCACGAGCAGCGACAGGGCGGCACACGCGGCGACTCGCAGGCCGGTAAGCCGAGGGCGGGCGCTCATAGGAACGGAACTCCCAAGGCCGTCGCGAGCTTCTTCCGTGCGGAAGCTTTCACGGCTGCGGCTCGCGCGTCCGCGCTGACTGCCAGCGTTGCCAGGCGCTTTGCCTGCGCCCGCTCCTTGGCCTGCTCGAAGCGCCTGAGCCGGCGCTGAATGATCGCTTTGCGCGATTCTTCGGTGAAGCCGACGAACGACAGCGCTTCGATCCGGTTCATGCGCGCGAGAAACCGCATCGCGTCGGGCGGGAGCGTCGCATACGAGCTCCCCTTCCACGCGGCGATGTCGGCACACACCTCGGGGGACACGATCGTGGTGTCCGCGCTTTCTTCGACGGCTTCTGCGTGCACCAGCCGCGTGAGCCTGCGATCACTCCAGCGCAGATGCGCGATCTCGCCGACGAACCGAAGCGACGCAGCGCGCAACGTCGGGGTCCCCAGCCAATAGGCGTGGGCCAGCGTCGCGTAGATCTCTACGTCGATTCCCCCGAAAGCTTCGTCTCGCGGCGCATAGGTCAAGGCAGACGGGCATTCACCGGCGATCCGGCCCGCGCTTGCCGCAAGCGCCGCTTCGCCGGCCGGCGCTTCGCGGCTCGCGCTGAGCTCGTAGGCGTAGCTGGCGCGCAGGTACGCACGCGTAGCCGCTGCGTCACTGGCGCCGGCGGTCGCAAGGGACGGCGTGAGCAAGCACGCGCAAGCTGCGCATGCGAGCACCGCGACCAACGTCTTCAACCCGTGATCCCCATCGAGGCCGAAGCATGACGATTCGACTGCGCGACGGCAACTCCTGGATTTTTGATTCGTTCCTGATGAGCGGATTCCATCGCACGCGGCCCGCAGCGCCAATAGCATCGTCCCGATGTCGAGCGGGGCTGAAGCTGCATGAGACGCCACGCGCCAGGGATCGCGGCCGCGTGGCTCACACTAGCTGCCGCCGCGACGCTGGCCGCGGGATGCGCAGGCAGCGCAGCTTCGGCGAGCGAGACGGCAGGCGAACGGGCGGAAGCTCGTTCGTTCGCCGGCGACGTCAACCTGCGTCCTGCAGATCTCGTGGGCTTCAAGGTGGTGTTCGAAGACGAAGAAGGACGGCCCAGCCCACTCGATCGCCGGATCGAACTGTGTGACGGCGGCCCGGTCGTCAGCGGAGCCGACCGCGGCGTCTTCTCGCCGCTGCTCCAGAAGCAGAAGGTCCCGGTGCAGACCGTCATCTCGGGCGTGTATCGGATGAAGAGCCCGTCGACCGCGGCGGCCTACATCAGAGCGGCCGACAGCCCCCAAGGCCTGCGTTGCACCGAGCGCGAGGAAATCCGCAAGCGGGCCACCCTGCCGGCGGGCGTGCGCGGCGAGATCGAAGTCTTGGCGCTTCGCCGGCCGCTGGGCGCGGCCGGCGCATCCGGAACGCGTGTGTGGAAATGTCTCGCCGGCGGGCAGCCTTGCAGCCGCAGTAGCAGCCGGAGCTTCACGGATCGGCTCTGGTTCGCGGCGGGGCCCTACGTCGTGGCGCTCTTCTACATAGCCGGCGCACAGAATGAGGCGAGGGGTCACAAGCCTGTTGCCCTACCGCTGGAGCGGCGACTCATCGCTCTGCTGTACGGCCGCGCCCAAGCTCGCACGCCGTGATCGAAGGAGCGTTTACTCGGGCGGTCGATGGCGCGAATGAGCGTCCTCTCGTCGGCTACGCACGCAACTTCCGTCGCGCTGCCCGGTTCTCCAAGGCATAGCGGCTAACCTCTGACGCCGCCTCAATCGGGCACCAGATGCGCGCCCGCGTAGAAGGGATTGTCTTGGCGATCGAAGCCGCCCACAAGCGATCCAGGCTCCGGCCCTCACGGCTCACGGCGATGCCAGCCGCGATCTCGCTGTGCCTGCTCGGAGCGCTGCTGAACCCCGCCGCCGGCCTGGCCGGCGCGAGCGCCGGCGGCACCTCCCAGGGCAGCGTCAGCGGCGGCGCGAGCCCGGCTGCGACGGCGAAGCCGGCGCCCGTCAAAAGCCGCACGACGTCGAGCCCACACGTGCTCAGCGTGCGCATCATGAGCGTCAACTGCGTGCCGAAGGTCAAGTGCAGCGGCAACCCACATCAGGTCTCGGCGCACGGGACGCTGCTGATCGCGGGCAAAGGCCTGGCGGCAGGATCGACGATCGCCTTCCCGCGCACGCCGGGCGGGCGGATCGTGCGCAGCTCGCCGATCTCGCACTTGCGCAAGACGAGCGCGGGGCTCGTGCTGACGGTGCCGAGCGCGGCGCACTCGGGTCGCATCCAGGCACTGCTCAGCCGCGCGCGGCACTCGAGCTCCTACGGCCCGATCTACATCTACAAACACGCGCTGCACCCGCCGGTCACGCCGCACCCGCTGCCGGCTACTGTCGGCGCGGTCAGCGGCTCGCCGTTCGACGGCCAGGGCATGTGGATCTGGTACGTGAGCAAATCGAACGGTGGCAACGTCGCCTCGATCGTCGCCCAGGCGCACGCGGCCGGTGTCAGCACGCTGTTCATCAAGAGCTCGGACGGCTCGAGCAATTACTGGAGCCAGTTCTCGGCACAGCTCGTGGCCGAACTGCACGCCAACGGACTGAAAGCGTGTGCGTGGCAGTACGTGTACGGGACCAACCCGGCGGGCGAGGCGAACCTCGGCGCGCAGGCAGCGGCCAACGGCGCGGACTGCCTCGTGATCGACGCGGAGGGCGAGTACGAGGGCCACTACGCGGCGGCGCAGACCTACATCAACGACCTGCGCGCGAAGATCGGCCCGGCCTATCCGCTCGCGCTGGCGTCGTTCCCCTACGTCAACTACCACCCGTCGATGCCCTACTCGGTGTTCCTCGGGCCGAACGGGGCGCAGTACAACGCGCCGCAGATGTACTGGAAGGACATCGGCGTCTCGGTCGACACGGTCTACGCGAACACGTACATCAACAACCGCATCTACAACCGTCCGATCTTCCCGCTCGGGCAGACCTACGGCGGCGTCAGCGCGAGCGACGTGCTGCGCTTCCGCGAGGAGGCCGTCGACTACGGCGCGACGGGCTTCTCCTTCTGGGACTGGCAGGAGACGCCGGCCAGCGGCTGGAGCGCGCTCACGGCGCCGCTGGCGCCCCTGACGAGCGTGGCGCCCAACACAGGCTTCCCGGCGCTCAGCAAAAGCTCCAAAGGCGATCAGGTGCTGTGGCTGCAGGAGCTGCTCGCGAGCGCGATCCCGACCCAGGAAGTCACGGGCCTGTTCGGCGCGCAGACCCAGGAAAACCTGAAGGCCTTCCAAACCTCGCGAGGCCTGACGGCGAACGGCGTTGCCGAAGCCCCGACGTGGGCGGCGCTGCTGACCCTCCCCCCGGTCGCAGTGAACTGGACCGGGGGTGGGCCGAAAACGTAGGTCAGACGCGCTGAATCAGCGTGCCGGTGCCGAGCCCGCCACCGCAGCACATCGTGACGAAGCCGATCTCCTTGTCGGAGCGCTCGAGCTCGTGCAGCAGCGTCGTGATCAGGCGCGCGCCGGTGGAGCCGAGCGGGTGCCCGAGGGCCATGGCGCCGCCGTTGACGTTGACGCGGTCCATGTCGGGGCTCAGCTCGCGACGCCAGGCGGCGACGACGGGCGCGAAGGCCTCGTTGATCTCGAACAGGTCGATGTCGTTAATCGACATCGAGTTGCGCTCGAGGATCTTGCGCGTCGCGGGGATCGGCCCCTCGAGCATTTTCACGGGGTCGCAGCCGACGGTCGTCTGGTCGACGATCCGCGCGCGCGGCGGGAGGCCGAGCGCCTTGGCCTTGTCAGCGGACATCAGCAGCACGGCGGCGGCGCCGTCGGAGATCTGCGAGGCGTTGCCGGCTGTGATCTTGCCGTCGGGCTTGAAGGCGGGCTTCAGCTGCGAAAGCGCCTCGAGGCTCGTTTCGGGGCGGATGCCCTGATCGGTCACGTACTCCTGGCCGTCGACGGTCATCGGCACGATCTCGCGCTCGAAACGACCCTCCTCGGTGGCCTGGTGGGCGAGCTTGTGCGAGCGCACGGCGAGCTCGTCGAGCTCGGAGCGGGAGATCTCCCACTGGTCGGCGATCATCTCAGCGCCGAGGCCCTGGCCGACGATGTTGTGCTTGGCCATCAGCTCGGGTGTGAAGGCGTAGCCGAAGTCCTCTTGGGTCTTCATGCCGGCGGCGAAGGGCAGGTGGCCCATGTGCTCGACGCCGGAGCCGATCATCGCGTCGTGCACGCCGGCGGCGATCAGCGCGGCGGAGAAGTTGACTGCCTGCTGGGCAGAGCCGCACTGGCGGTCGATTGTGGTGCCGGGCGTCTCGATCGGCAGGCCCTCCTGCAACCAGGCATTGCGGGCGATATTGAAGCCCTGCTCGCCGAACTGCTGCACACAGCCGGCAACGACGTCCTCGACCTCAGCGGCGTCGATCCCGGAGCGCTTGATGACCTCGGAGTAGGTCTTGCCAAGCAGCGCGTTGGGGTGGGTGTCCTTGTAGTAGCCCTTCTCCTTATGCCCGCGTCCGATCGGCGTGCGCACAGCCTCGACGATTACGACCTCGCGGCCCTCTGCTTGCCTCATTTTGATTGCCTCCTACGGCGTTGTTGCGCGGCGGTTTTGCGCGGCGGATGCTGGGAAAACGCGGGGCGCTCCCGACCGGCGGGCGCGCTCGAAGATGGTGCCCGGCCCCTGCAACACATACTCTACCGCGGTCTGGGCAGTTGTAGATTGACTGGTCAGTCAACGGCGTCGAGACGTGGTGCAGCAACGAACGAGCCCCAGATCCAGGAAGGAAACGCTCCCCCTTGAACGAGCAGACGAACGCCCCGAGCAAACGCCTGGCGGTAGCCGGTAGCGGTGCGATCGCGTGCGGCCTGGCGGCGACGGCCGCGCACCATGGACCGGTGCAGCTGCTGGCCCGCTCGACGAGCTCGGCCGAGCGCGCCCGCGCGACGGTCGAGAAGACACTCAGCCGCCTAGGAGCCGAAGTTGACCCGGATCACGTGCAGATCGTGACCGACCCGCAGGAGCTCGCGGAGGACACGTTCGTGGTCGAGGCCGTTGTCGAGGATCACGACGTCAAGGCCGGCCTACTCGGAGAACTGAACGAGATCGTCGGCCCGGAGGCGATCCTCGCGAGCACGACCTCGTCGCTGTCGATCGAGCGTTTGGCGGAGGCCAGCGGGCGCCCGGATCGCTTCGTCGGCCTGCATGTCTTCAACCCGGTCACGAAGATGCAGTTGGTCGAGCTGATCTTCCCGACGGGCGCGAGTGTGGAGACGCGCCGGCGCGCGCTGACGCTGTGCGAGACGTTCGAGAAGACGCCGGTTGAGGTCCCGGACGTGCCGGGCTTCGTCGTCAACCGTCTGCTGTTCCCCTACCTCTTCAGCGCGGTTCGCCTGCAGGAAGAGACGGGCATGGAGGCGGAGGCGATCGACACTTGCATGAAGCTGGGGGCGGGCCACCCGATGGGGCCGCTGGCACTGCTCGACCTCGTCGGCCTCGACGTCAGTAAGGCGATCGGCGAGACGATCGGCGCACCGATCCCGGCGCGCGTGGACGAGCTGATCGGCGAAGACGCGCTCGGTCGCAAGAGCGGGCGGGGCTTTCATTCTTATTGAGGCGCTTGCGCGCCTGAGATGAGATCGACGCGCTTGGCGCTCGCCTGGCGCCGGGCCCAGCCGATGCTTGTGAGCATCGGCACACCGTTTCCTTAAGAAGCCTCAGGAGACTTTTAGCTGGCGTTCATCGCACTGGCAATACTGGTTATCAGCGACATTGAGTCGCAACGCACACCCGCCTCCTCCCAGTGCACATCGTCCGGTCCGCTCCCCCCGCGGGCCGGACGTGTTTAACGCCAGAGAACCGAGAGGCGGCGCGATCCTGTGTCCTCGGTCGCTCGTGTGCTGTCGCACACTTCGCTCCCTGCGTCCTTGGCTCGCTTGCCTCTCGGCCCTCTGGAAGCCTGGGCGTTCAGTCCTCGCTCTCGCCGCGTGCGTCGCCGGTCTGTACGGCGCGGCGCTCGCGGATGCGGACGGCCTCGATGCGGTTGTCGCGCACGGACTCGACGCGAACGGAGAAGCCGTTGACGGCGACGGTGTCGCCGCGGCGCGGCAGCCTGCCGAGCTCGGCGAAGACGAGCCCGCCGATCGAGTTGTAGGCGTCGCTGTCGATCGGCAGGTGCAGGCCGTAGTCCTCGAGGTCGGTGACGGCGACGTGCCCGCGCACGAACCAGTCGCCGTTGGCGAGCTTGCGCACCTCGCCACCGGTCGGGTCGGTCTCGTCGGTGATCTCGCCGACGACCTCCTCGATGATGTCCTCGACGGTGACGATCCCGACGACGCGGCCGTACTCGTCGACGATCACGGCCATCGAGGTGCGCTCGCGCTGCAGGTCGGCGAGCAGGTCGTCGAGCGGCTTCGTCTCTGGCACGATCGGCGCGTCGTGCACGAGGGGGGCGATCGGCGAGTGTGGCCCGTCCTCCATCAGTTGCTGCACGAGCGTGTTCGAGTGCACGATCCCACGCACGCGATCGCGGTCGTCGGCCTCGGTGACGACCAGCCGCGTGTGGCCACTGGAGACGCACAGCTGCAGCGCCGCCTCGACGTCCTGCGCAGCGTCGACGGTGACGACTGCCGGAATCGGCGTCATCACCTGGCGCGCCTCCTGCTCGTGCAGATGAAAGACGCCGCTGAGCATCCCTGCCTCACCAAGGTCGATGTGACCACCGGCGTGGGACTCGGCGATCAGGCGCTTGAGCTCGTCGGGCGAGCCCCCGCGGCGCTCCTCGCTCATGTCGACGCCGAGCAACCGCAGGATGCGGTCGGCTACGCCGGTCAGTACGGCGGTGACCGGGTGGAACAGGACGCTGACGGCCTGCAGCGGGCGGGCGACGCGACGGGCGACCGACTCGGCACGATCGATCGCGTAGAACTTCGGCACCATCTCGCCGGCGACGAGCTGAGCGCTGGAGATGATCAGGAAGGCGACGATCGCCGAGATCGCGACCGCGGCACCGTGCGCCAGCGCGGTTCCGAGCGCGCTTTTGAAGACGTCGGCGAGCGCGGGCTCGCCGAGCGCGCCGATTCCGATCGAGGTCAGCGTCACGCCGATCTGCACGGCCGAGATGTACTCGTTGATGTTGGCAAGCTGTTCGAGCGCGAGCCGCGCGCCTTTGACGCCCTCGTCGCGCATCTGCTCCAGGCGCGTGCGGCGCGAGCGCACGAGCGCGTACTCGGCGATCACGAAGAATGCGTTGATCGCGACGAGCAGGGCCGCGAGGATGATCTTCAGCGCGTTCACGCGGCGGCGAGCACCTGTGGGGCCATGCGCCCGGCGCGGATGCGCCGCCCAAGACGGGGGCGACGCGATAGGCCCATCAGGGCCGAGCTACTTCGGGGAAGTTCTTCGTCGTCGTTCATGCTTTGCCGACCCGCCAAAGGTAGCAAGGCACAGCGTCGGAAGCAGGAGGGATTCGCCGCGCTCGCGGTGTGGTTCGCGGGGCGCTCAACCGTCGAACACGGGCCCGATCGGTTCGTCGATCTGCTCGGCCAGCGCGAAGTCGGCGGCGGTCAGCCCGCCGGCGGAATGCGTGGAGAGCGTCAGGCGGACCTTGTTCCAGCCGTGCACGAGGATGTCGGGGTGGTGGTTGGCCGCCTCGGCCTGCCCGGCCACGCGTTCGACGAGCTCGATCGCGGCGACGAAATCGGCGAGCTCGTAGTCGCGCACGATCGCCTGGCCCTCACGCCGCCACTCGCTGCCCTGCAGTTCCTGCTCGATCTGCGCATCGCTCAGCACGGTCATCGCGAGCGCCGAGCATAGCGAGCGTGCGACGCGGTGAGAGCACGCCGGGGAGACGCGGCTCGTAAAGTCATGCTCATGCGCATCGTGAGCCTCGTGCCCCACGCGACGGAGCTGCTGTTCGCGCTCGGCCTCGGTCCACAGGTCGTGGCGGTGACGCACGAGTGCGACTTCCCGCGCGAGGCGCTGCAGCGGCCGAAGGTGACACGCGACGTGCTGCCTACAGGGCTCAGCGCGGGCGAGATCGACGCGGCCGTGCGCGAGCGCACGCTCGAGGGCGAGGCGATCTACGCGCTCGACCGCGAGGCGCTGGCTGAGCTGGAGCCGAATCTGATCGTCACGCAGGAGCTCTGCCCGGTCTGCGCTGTCTCCTACGACGAGGTCGCGGCGCTCGCTAAGGAACTCCCTTCGAGCCCGCAAGTGATCGCCTTGGACCCGAAGACGCTTGGCGAGACGCTCGGCGACGTGCGTACGCTGGCGCAGGCGACGGGCCGCCGCGATCGGGGCGTCGAGCTGATCGCACAGGCGGCGGGGCGGATCGACCGCGTCAAGCTCGCGGTGCGCGGGCGGCGCCGCGTGCTGGTGGCGGCGCTCGAGTGGCTCGACCCGGTCTACGTGGCGGGGCATTGGACGCCGCAGATGATCGAGCTGGCGGGCGGCGAGGACGTGCTCGGCCTGCCGGGCGAACACTCCGAGGTGTTCTCGTGGGAGCAGCTTTCGGCGGCACGACCGGAGGTGGTCGTCGTGATGCCGTGCGGCTATCACGCCGAACGCGCGCGCGAGGAGGCGCTCGAGCACGCCGCCGAGCTGTCTGCGCTAGGCGCTCGCCGGATCGTGGCAGTGAACGCGTCGGCCTACTTCTCGCGCCCGGGCCCGCGCCTGATCGACGGCCTCGAACTGCTCGGGCACATCCTGCACCCCGAGCGGCTGCCGTCGGCGCCGGCGGAGGTGCTCGAGGTCGAGCTGCCTGTCGCGAGCCCTGGCGCCGACGCAGGCCGGCGCCAGCCGGTTCGCTAGCCGGTTTCGATCAGCCGCACGGGCGGCGTGCCGGCTTCGGCTTCGGTCGACTTGGAGACAGCGATGCAGCCTGCAAAGCAGGCTGCGCCGAGCACGATGCAGGCGGCGAGCGCGACGGCCTGCTGGCGAAAGCGAGCGCCTAGCTGCAGCGCGATCGCGGCGAGCGCACCGCCGATCAGCCCGCCGACGTGACCTCCCCAGGAGATCCCGGGCAGCGCGAAGCTGATCACGAGGTTGATCAGGATCAGCCCACCGACGCCGCTCTGCATGATCGGGATCTGGCGTGCGCGCATCTCGACGGCGGCGGCCCCCATCACGCCGAACACGGCGCCGGAGGCGCCGACGGTGAGCGAGTGCGGCGAGACGATCAGCGCGCCGAGCGAGCCGGCGAGCAGCGCGACGGCATAGATCAGGCCGAAGCGCATCCGCCCGAGCGCGGGCTCGAGCATCTGCCCGAGCAGGTAAAGCACGTACATGTTGAAGCAGATGTGCAGGAGGTTCTCGTGCAGGAAGCCGCCGGTGACGATGCGCCACCACTGCCCGTGCGCGACGCCCTGGCCGGCGAAGCCTTCGAGGCTGCCGAACAGCGCCCCTTTTTCGTAGACCTTGTCGGTCGGCTGGCCGGTGATGCTGACGTTGCCCTCGGCGAGGAACGCGACAACGTTGATCGCGATCAGCGCAAGCGTCAGCTCGGGCCGGCTGGAGACGTTGCGGATCGTCTTGACCTTCGTGCGTTCGCCAGCGCACTCGGGACAGCGCATGCCGACAGGCGTCGTCGTCATGCAGTCGGGGCAGATCGGCCGCCCGCAGTTCGAGCACGAGACCCCCGTCTCGCGCGAGGGGTGGCGGTAGCAGGTGGCCATGTGCTGGAAAGAGACTAGCTCGGCGCCGGTCGCGCGAGCGCACCTCCTCGATCGCGCGCCGACGGCGGCGTCGAGAGCCCTCAGCGCTCGCCGAACAGCTTGCGCGTCTCGCGGCTGAGGTCTCTCAGTGTGCGCTCGGCGGCGGCGCGGTCGAGATGAGGAAGGGTGACGCCGAGCGGACCGCTCGGGCGCGCGGCCGCTCGCCTGCGCGCGCGCAGCACGACGAGCGCGGCGCCGGCGGCGCTGCCGGCGACGATCGCCGCTGCCGGGCGAACCCAGTTGCGCGGATCGCGCATCGCCGAGAGCTCCCACGCCTCGAGCTCATCAGCGGCCAGTTCGGTGATCGAGGTGAGCGTCGACTCCAGGCGCTCGACGAGGTCGGCGGGCGGCTCGACGGGGGTCAGCGCTTCGCGTAGCAAACTCTCGAAATTGTGTGCGGCCTCACTCATCGCCTCCCTCCTTGCGCGGGTCGCCGACGATCTCCTCGAGCTGTTTGATGGCGCGATGGATCAGCACCTTGGTGGCGCCGTCGGTGCGGTCCATCGCCCGGGCGATCTCGCGGTTGTCCATGCCCAGGGCAAAGCGCATGATCAGCGCCTCGCGACGGTCGTCGGGCAACTGCTGCACGCCGGCGAGCACACGGCTCAGCTCGTCGCGTCCCTCGACGAGCTGCTCGGTCGTGTGCAGCGCCGTCAGGTTGCTGTTCTCGTCGATCGGCGAGGCCGGCTTGCGCGAGCGGTCGCGGTAGAGGTTGGCGGCGAGGTTGTGCGCGATGCGGATCAGCCACGGGCGCAGCGGCCGCCCGTTTGACTCCTGCTGCGCACGCTCGAAGTGTCGGTATGCCTGCAGAAAGGTCTGCTCGGTCAGGTCCTCGGCGTCGTGGTGGTCGCCGACGCGGTAGTAGGCGTAGCTGTACACGTCTCGCAGATGGGCGCGGTAGAGCTCGGAGAACTCGGCGTCGAGCTGCGCCTTGGACTTCTTGACGTGCGTCTCGGTCACTCATCGCACACCCTATCCCGCGGTCGTGGGCTCGCGGCCCCGTTCGGCGCATGCGGACGCGTCGGCTCAGGCCGCGCGGCTCTCCTCGTCACCGGAAGGGCGCGAGCTCGCCCGGTCGGCGCCTGTCGCGACGGCCGACTCCTGCCGTACCTCGCGCTCGGCGCGAGCGGCCGGCTGCTCGCTGCGCCGGCGGCGCACGAAGGTGCGCGGCGCGCGCCGCGCGGGCGCGGCTGCCGGCTCGGCGGGCGCGCCGCCGAGCCACTCCCACTGCAGGCTCACACATGACCACACGCGGTCGGTGACGCCCTGGGCGAGCGAAGGTGAGGAGTTGCCGGCAGTGGGGAAGTTGAGCGGGCGCCCGACGCGGATGCGGACCTTGCGCGGGCGGATGCGCCAGCCGCGGCGGACATCTTCGGTGCCGATCACGGCCACCGGGGCGACGGGCACCCCGGTTTCGAGCGCCAGGCGCCCGACGCCGCGGCGCGGCTTGGCGAGCGGGCCAGGGCGCACGCGCGTACCCTCGGGGAACAGCACGACGCAGTCGCCGCGTTCAAGAATCGTCCGCGCGGTGTCCATCGCCGCGCTGTCGCCATGCCCGCGGTCGACGGGGAAGGCGCCAAGCGCGTTGAGGATCCAGGCCTGCCAGCGCTTCTCGAACAGCTCGCGCTTGGCCATGTAGTAGACGGGACGGCGCACGAGCATGCCGATCACGAACGGGTCGAGGAAGCTGCGGTGGTTGGAGGCGAGCAGCAGTGGCCCGTGCTTGGGCAGGTGCTCGCGGCCGATCCGCTGCATGCGGAAGTAGATGAGGAAGGCAGGCACGAGGATCGCACGCAGCGTCCAGTAGACGAAGGGATTGACCCCCTTTTTCAGCGAACGGTCGCGGAAGGATTCGAGGTCGGCGCCGGGCTCGTGCGGCTGCTCCATGCCCGAAATACACCGTCCGCGAGGGCGCCGTTACAGACGTCGATCAAACGCAGAGTGATCAACGTCGGATTAGTGCTACACCAGAGTGCTACCCTTCAGCCCATGGCCTCCCGCCACCCTCGCCTCGGCGTGGTGCGCGATCCGGAGATGGAACGCGCGCTGGCGCTCACCGAGCCTTTACTCGACCCCGTGGAGACGCGCTCGGCGGCGGCGCAGATCCGCGCGCTCACGCTGCGCGGGGCGCGGGCCGTGCTGGCCGATGCCGGCTCCGAGTCCCAACTGCGAGCCCGGCTGGCCGAGCGCTACGGCGCCAAACCGGGCCGTGGCAGCCTGCTGGAGCTGGAGCCGCCACCGGACGAGCCAGACACTGCCGGGAGAGCGCCGGCATCCGACGCGCTGCGCTGGGTCCGCGGCGAGTGAGCGCTGCATACGTCGACGCCTCGGCGCTGGTGAAGCTGTTCAAGGCCGAGCCCGAGACAGAAGCCTTCCGCACGGCGCTCGGTGACTGGCCCGTGCAGGTTGCGAGTGAGCTGATCCGGGTCGAGGCGATTTGCACAGCACGACGTCTGAGCGATGAGGACACCCTCCGGCGAGCAGATGCGGCGCTCGAGCAAATCACGCTGGTGCCGCTGTCCTCGGAGATCATCGAGCTCGCGACCGACGCCTATGCACCCCCACTCAGGGCGATGGACGCGATCCATCTCGCCACGGCGCTCACGATGCGCGAGGAGCTCGGAGCCGTGTTCGTCTACGACGGCGACCTGCACGCCGTGGCAGAAGCTCAGGGCCTCAACCCACTGGCGCCAAGATGAACCGGAGGGCGCCGAGTTCCGCCATCTGACCTGCGCTGCGACGGTACGATGGCCCGCATGCCGGAGTAGCTCAGCTGGTAGAGCACCTGTCTTGTAAACAGGAGGTCATCGGTTCGAAACCGATCTCCGGCTTGCTGGGAATGCCCTACCCATCGCAGGCATGATCTGACTGGAGGAAGGCAATCTTGTCGAAAGCAGCCGTAACTTTGACCGCCGCGCTGGCCGCCCTCGCAGTCGCGGGTTGCGGCGGCTCGTCAGGATCGACACCCGTGCAGGTAGGCGAACAGTGGTATCGCGCGACGGCGGCCGAGGACGGCAAGAAGCTCTGTGAGCTCAGTACCGCTGACCGGCAGCGCCGGTTCATCGAGATCGCCACGCGGCTTCCGGGCGGCAAGACCAAGGCCAGCACCTGTGCCGGCGCTGTCGAGCTGACGCTAAGCCGTATTGCGGGCGGCAACGAGCGGCTCGGGAAGCTCGCCCACGTAAAGCTTCATCTCGTCTCCAAGACGAAGAGCGCCGCGACGGTGCAGGCTAAAGACGCGGCGCCGCTGAAGCTGGTCCGCTCGGGGTCGACATGGCGCGTATCCGGAGCCGGGTGATGACGGCGTGCCCAACCTCGTCTTCTCCCTCTGCGCGGCCCTCGCCTGCCTGATCGTCGCGATCCTGGCGGGCGTCAAAGGTGCGCCGATCGTGGCGCTCATCTGGGGCCTGCTCGCGGTGGGCTTCGTGGGTAGGGCGGCATACGGCTATGACCGCATGCGCAAAGGCTGAGGACACGACGGCCCATGCATCCGCTCAGGCACCGCTGCGAGCGTCGCGTCTCCATGCTCGCCTATGCTCGAAAGCATGATCCTCGCTACGGACTATCCACTGCTGGAAATCTTCTGGACGATCCTCGTCTTCTTCGCGTTCATCGTCTGGCTGATGATCCTGTTCTCAGTGCTTGGCGACATCTTCCGCCGCCACGACACGACGGGCGGGGTGAAGGTGCTGTGGATCATCGCGATCATCGTGCTGCCTTACCTGGGCACGTTCATCTACCTGATCACGCAGCACACGGGAATGACCCAACGCGCCCAGCGCCAGCAGAAAGCGGTGGAAGACGAATTCGGCAAGTACGTGCAGTCGGTCGCCGGGAACGTCGATCCGACGGAGAAGATCGCCAAAGCGCACGAGCTACTCGAGCGCGGCGCGATCAACCAGGCTGAGTTCGAGCAGATCAAGCGCCAGGCGCTGGCTGAGGGCTGAGCCCGCCGAAGACCCGCGCGCCGGCAGCGACGCGGTCATATCGAGCCCGTGAGGGCTCCATCAAAAGAGGGTCGAGCGCCCTCGCCACGCGGGACCTCCTAGGAGTATCGTTGCCGCACCGCGAGGAAGGGGAGCCAGATGTACGACTACGTGATCGTCGGCGCAGGATCGGCGGGGTGTGTGCTCGCCAACCGTCTCAGCGAGGACCCGGACGTGCAGGTGCTGCTGCTCGAGGCCGGCGGGCCGGATGTCAACGAGAACATCCACGTGCCGCTCGGCTACCTGCAGCTCGGCTCGACTGAGGTCGACTGGGATTACCACTCGGCACCCGAGCACGAGTGCGGCCACAGACGCATCACGCTGCCGCGCGGGCGCGTGCTCGGCGGTTCCTCGTCGGTCAACGCGATGGTCTACATCCGCGGCAACCGTCTCGACTACGACGAATGGAACGTGCCGGGCTGGAGTGCGGCCGACCTGCTGCCGTACTTCATCAAGGCCGAGGACAACGAGCGCGGCGCCTCGCAGTGGCATGGTGCCGGCGGCCCGCTGCCGGTCAGCGAGGAGCGCTCGCACAACAAGATCTCGAGCGCCTTCGTCGACGCGGGCGAGCAGGCCGGCCTGCCGCGCAACCCCGACTTCAACGGCGATGAGCAGGACGGCGTCGGCCTCTACCAGGTGACTCAGCGCGGCGGCATGCGCGCGAGCGCGGCCGTCGCCTACCTGCACCCGGCGGCAGAGCGGCCCAACCTGACGGTGATGCCATACATGCTCGTGCACCGCATCCTGTTCGAGGGCACGCGCGCTGTGGGCGTGCAGGCGAGCCAGCTCGGGCAGTTGCAGGAGTTGCGCGCCGAGCGCGAGGTAATCCTCTGCGGTGGGGCCTACAACTCGCCGCAGCTGTTGATGCTCTCGGGCGTCGGCCCGGCCGAGCACCTGACGATGCGCGAGGTCGAGGTGCTGCTCGACCAGCCGCAGGTCGGCGAGAACCTCTCAGACCACCCGGCAACGCAGCTCGTGTGGACGACGCCCGAGCCGGAGAGCCTCTTGCTCGCGCTCGAGCCGGCCGCGCTGGAGGAGTTCGAAGCGACGCAGACGGGACCGTTCGCGTCGAACCTCGCCGAGGCGGGCGGCTTCGCGCGCGTGGGCGACGGAGCCCCGGCGCCTGACATCCAGTTCCACGTGGCCCCGGTGCACATCGTCGAGGAGGGCATGCGCGACCCCGAGGCACATGGCGTGTGGGCCTCGCCTTGCCTGCTCACGGAGCAGAGCCGCGGCACGGTGCGCCTGCTCTCCAAAGATCCGACGGCCAAGCCGGTGATCCACAACGCCTTCTACACGGCCGGCGATGACATGCAGCGGATGGTCGCAGGGCTGCGCCTCTTGCTCGACATCTGCGCGCAGCCGGCGATGAAGCCGTACGCGGCGACGCCTTTCAACACGCCCGCCGACGACAGCGAGGCGGCGCTACGCGCACACGCGGCGCGCACGACGTTCGCGATCTACCACCCCGTCGGCACGTGCCGCATGGGCGAGGACGCCGGTGCCGTCGTCGACACCGAGCTGCGCGTCAACGGGATCGACGGCCTGCGCGTGATCGACGCCTCGGTGATGCCGATCGTCCCGCGCGGCAACACGAACGCGCCGACGATCGCCGTGGCAGAGCGCGCGGCCGACCTGATCCGCCATGAGCGGGCGATGGAGGAGCCGATGGCGGCCGCGAGCATGCGGGACGACGTGATCGTCGCCTAGCGGCTACGCACCGCCCGCCGAGCTGGCGTTCCCGAATCGCTACGAGAATTTCTCCGAGAACGCCACTTCTGTGCCGGCGCCGGTCACATAGTGGCCGGCAGCCATGCACGATTCGAACGTGACACACGAGACGCCATCGAGGGAGCGGCCTTTCCCTTCCGGGTCTTTCGTTGCTGGATAATCCATTCTTTGCCATTCCACTGCTCGCCAAGCGTGAGTTCGTTGCCCAAGCTATCCAGGTAGTGCCCCGTCGCGATGCAAGACATCGGCAATGCGCAGGACACTCCCCGGAAAGCGCTGCTTTTGGCACCTTTGGGAGCCGGAGTGAGGTTGAAGCTCCATTCCGTCCCATTCCATTTCTCGCTGAGCGGTTCGGTTTTGATGAACCCGACCCCGACGCAGGCTTCGGTCGTCTTGCAGGCCACTCCGAACATACTGTTGAACGCAAGTTTGGGCAGGGGTTGGATGACCCATTCTTTTCCGTTCCAATGCTCGACGAACGATTCTTCGAGCGTCCCTTTCTTGTTGTAGTAGCCCGCCGCCGTGCACCATTCGCTGGAGACGCACGACACGCTGGTCAACGTTGCCGCTTCTGCTTCCACGGGAGTGGGCGGCGCGAGCAGCGTCCATGTTTTGCCGCTCAACGACTCACCCAGCGGACGCGTTTTGCCTTCTTTGTCGAGATAGCTTCCAACGGCAATGCATGATTCACTGGCAACGCACGAAACGCCTCGGAGAACCGGATTTTTCGCTCCCACAGGGAGGGGTGGGTTCGGATATTCGCCAGTCGCGCCGCTTTTCGTCCAGTACACCGAGCGAGCGACTAATTCGATGCCGTTCAGATAGCCGACCGCCATGCACCATTCGCTCGGGCAGGACACTCCCAGCAACTCAGAGCCTGGGCTGGTTTTCGTCACTCGGGCGGACCATTCTTTTCCGTTCCAAAGCTCGGCGAGTTCTAACCGACCTGCGATTGTCGTGTAGCTGCCAGTCGCTGTACAGAATGCACTACTGCTACACGAAACCCCGGACAATCGCGCGCCGGTCGCTTCTTTGGGGCTTTTCACTTCTTGAACAGTCCAGGTGGCAGCGGCTGCCGTACCCACCGCCCAGCAGCAGCTAAAGAAACACACCAGCAAGGCACACCGAGTCACAGATCCCATGCGAGCACGCTATGCACCGGCGTGTCATGCGCAAAAAAGCAATGCCGGGAGTCCAGGCACGATGGGCGATTAGGGGCGATCAGCGTCTCTATCTGGCAACACGCTTGAGCGCCGGCTCGGGCAGCACCCGCTCGAGCCAGCCCCAGGCAGGGCGCCGTTCGATCTGCTCGCGCAGGTCGAGGCGATAGGCAATCAGCGCGAGGCTCGGCGCGATCAGAAAGTCGGCAACGTTCAGTTCGGGCCCATCGAGCACGCCTTGCGCGATCCAGGCGTCGATCGTGTCGAGCATGCCGGGCAACTCGGCGAGCAGCTCGCGCTCGGCTTGCTCATCGTCGGCCTTGAAGATGGCGCGCGCGGCGATCTGGTTGTTGATCTTGCGTGAGCGCTCGCCCTTGGCCAGCAGGGCACCGAGCCGGCCGTCGTTGGCGTGGTCGCGCAGCGCGTCGAGGCCGTGTTGACCGCCGAGCAGGGTAATCCGCCTGGCGGCCATCTGGAAGGTCTGATCGCCCCACTCCTCGGCCTGCTCGACGGCCGCTCCGCGCTGCGTGTCGGCGGGGAAGAGCGCCGGCTCGGGCTGCACGCGCTCGAGCCAGCGGGCGATCGCGCGGTTGGTCTGCACCCTTTCCGCTCCGCAGCGCAGCGCCGGCACTGTCCCCATCCGGTCGAGCGTCGCGAGCGATCGGTGCGTGCGCCCGTTGACGCTGCGGATCGGCTTGGCGTGCCCGGCGAAGCCTCGCGCACGCAGCAGCAGCGGATGAGCGCCGGTCGGCAGCGTCACGAGCCGGTAGGGAATCTGCTTGTGCGCGAGCATCAGCATCGCCGCGCGACAGGCGTGCGAGCCGTGGATGACGTAAAGGATCACGTCCTGGCGGACGTCAGATGGCTGCGGGCTGCTGATACTCAGGCCTCCACGAGAATCGTCACTGGGCCGTCGTTGACGAGGCTCACGGCCATGTGTGCGCCGAATACGCCGCGCTTTGCTTCGGCGCGCTCGCAGAAGCGCTCGTACAGCGGCTCGGCCTGCTCACCCGGCGCGGCAGCGACGAAGCTCGGGCGGTTGCCCTTGCGCGCGTCGCCATACAGCGTGAACTGGCTGACGCAGAGGATCTCGCGCTCGCCGAGCGGCTCGTTCATGCGCCCGTCGGCGTCGTTGAAGATGCGTATCGCACGCACCTTCTCGGCTAGCTTGTCGGCCGTCTCGGCGCCGTCGTCGCGCGCGATGCCGAGCAGCACGAGCAGGCCGGGGCCGATCTGCGCGACCGTGCGCTCGCCGACGTCGACGCTGGCGCTCGAGACTCGCTGCAGGAGGGCGCGCACGCCCTAAGTGTCGCGCAGAAGCGCTCCTAGAACAGCGCCGAGAGCGCCTCGACGAGCCCGGGTAGCTTGTCGGGGCCGCGTGCGAGATCGACCTGGCGCTTGAATCGCGGCGTGGCTGCGAGGTTGCGCGTCAGTTCGAGCTCCTGCACGCAGCGCAGGTCTTCGGCGTGGGGCAGGCAGCGCTCGAGCAGCGCCTCGAGCACGTCGGGAACGGGCGAGCGGCGGCCGAGTCGCGCGTCGATCAGGCTCGCCTCGGCGCCGTCGCGCGCGGCGAGAAAGCGGTTCTCGGCGAGGATCTCGGGCAGGTCGAAGGCGGGGTCGATGTCCGAGCCGTCGGTCGCCTCCAGGCGCACGAGGCACTGCACGAGCGCCGTCAGCGCGGCCGAGTCGGCGACGGTCGTCTGCGCGTCCATGATCCGCACCTCGATCGTGCCGAAGCGCGGCTGCAGGCGCGCGTCCCACCAGAGGAAGGTCGGCTCGGGGAAGGCCTCGCAGCGCAGCAGCAGGTCGATCGTCGAGACGTAGTCTTCGTAGTCGAGGAAGGCACGCGGTATGCCCACGCGCGGGAACGCCTGGAACAGCGGCGTACGCGCCGAGGCCAGACCCGTCTCGCGGCCCTGCCAGAAGGGCGAGTTGGAAGACAGGGCGAGCAGCAGCGGCAGGTGCGAGCGCAGCCGGTTGATCGCGCGGACGGCGCTTTCGGGGTCGGGCAGCGCGACGTGCACGTGCAGCGCGAACGTCGGCTCGCGTCGCGCGAGCTCGCGCATCGACCCGTACAGGAAGCGGTAGCGATCGCCTTCGGAGATCTTCGTGTCCTGCCACAACGTGAACGGGTGCAGGCCGGCAACGGCGGCGCGCAGGTCGAGCGGCGCCAGCTCGCGCGCGAGATCGCCGCGCAGATCCTCGAGCTGGGCGAGGCCCTCGGCGACGGTCGCGTGCGGATCGGTACGCAGCTCGAGCGCCGAGCCGTGCGTCTCGGTGCTCGTGTGCGACGCCAGCTCGCCGGTGAGCCCGGACATGACGGCGTCGGCCTCCGAGGCAAGCGCCCAATCGGTGGGGTCGAGCAGCATCACCTCCTCCTCGACGCCGATCGTCCAGGAGGAGCTGGCCGTCGGCGCCCAGCGAGACCACTCACCGGGGCTCGGCGCATTGCCCGATCCAGTCAGCGCTCCGGCGCTACTTGAAGCTTCCGCTTCGCTCACGCGCTCGGCCTCTGCGTCGGTGTCGGCTTCGGCGGGAGCGCGCCCCGGTGGCACGAGGCGCCCGGAGGGCACGCCGAGCGTGGGCAGGGCGACCCTAGACGGCGCGTGCACCGAAGTCCTCCTGCCCGCCGCGGTCGGCGCCGGGACGGTCGCGTTCGCGCGGCGCTGCCATGCCTGGGTGCTTGGTCGCCTCGACCAGGCGCTCGAACAGCGAGAGCTGCTCGGCATCGGCGACGAGCGTCTCGGCGTGCCACTGCACGCCGAGGATGAAGCGACCCTCGTTCTCCTCGATCGCCTCGATCAAGCCGTCTTCAGACCAGGCGACGGCGCGCAGGCCGAAGCCGATCTGATCGATCGCCTGGTGGTGGAAGGAGTTGACCTTGACCGGGCCGCCGCCGGTCGTCTGCGCGAGGCTCGAGTCGGGCGCGACGCGCACCTCGTGGCTCGTGCGCGTGCCGATTTCGGCCTGACGGTGCTCGATCGTGCCGTTGGTGAACTCGGGCACGTGCTGGTGCAGCGTGCCCTGGCGGGCCACGTTGAGCAGCTGGGCGCCACGGCAGATCCCCAGGATCGGCATCCGCCGCCTGTAGGCGTGGCGGCAGAGGGCGAGCTCGAAGGCGTCGATCACGGGGTCTGTCGGGCCGAGCGCGGGATGCGGCGCCGCGCCGTAGGTCGAGGGGTCGAGGTCGGGGCCGCCGGTCAACAGCAGCCCGGAGAGGTGGTCGAGCAGTGCGTCGACATTCTCGGTCGTCAGTGGCGGCAGCGCGACGGGCAGGCCGCCGGCCATCTCGACGGCGCGCATGTAGGAGAGGCCGAGCGTCATCTCGGTGTGCGTCGGCTCACCGTGCAGCACGTTCTGCACGTGTTCCTTCTGGCGGATCTCAGAGACGGTCACGCCGATCACGGGCCTGCTCATGTCGCTTGCGCCTCCCGCTCGTGTTTTCTCCTCATGCGAGCACCCATGTGTCCTTGCTGCCTCCGTTCTGGGAGGAGTTAACGACGAGCGCGCCACGGTCGAAGGCGACGCGGGTCAATCCGCCGGGCAGCACGCGGACCTGCTCGCCGGCGGCGATCGCGAACGGGCGCAGGTCGATGTGTCGCGGCTCCAGGCGCCCGTCTGTGACGGTCGGGTGACGCGAGAGCATCACGGTCTCCTGCGCGACGAAGCGCTCAGGCGCGGCGGCGAGCTCCTCGGCGGCCTTGCGCACGTCCTCGGGGCGCGCATGCGGCGCGATCACGACGCCGTAGCCGCCGTGTCCGCTGCGCGGCTTGATCACGAGCTCGTCGATCCGCTCGAGGATCATCTCGAGCATCTCGGGGTCGCTGGGGTCATACGTCGGCACCGACTGCAGCAGCGGCTCCTCGCCAAGGTAAAAGCACACCATCTGCTCGACGTAGGCGTGCACGAGCTTGTCGTCGGCGACGCCTGTGCCGAAGGCGTTGACGCAGGCGAGCGTGCCCTCGAGCACCGGCTCGAGCAGCAGCTCGGCGACGTGCGTGAGCTCGCCGCGCTCGCCTGTCAGCCTGTCCTCGTCGGTGCGCCGGTAGACGACATCGACGGGGCGCTCGCCGTCGGGCAGGCGCGCGTAGAGCCGTCCGCCACGCAACGAGAGCTGCTCGGCGAGCACGAGCGGTATGCCCGTGTGTCGGGCGATCTGCGTGTGCTCGTAGAAGGCCGAGTTGCCCTCGCCGTCGCTCAACAAGACGACGGTGGGATCCTCGCCGGCCCGCTCCGGTGCCGCCGCCCGCAGCGCGGTAGCGAGCATGTCGAAGGCGGCGTCGAGTGAGCGCACGTGCACGCCGCTGGGCGGCGCGAGGTGCGCGCGCAGCGCTTCGCGTGTGGCCACGGCGTAGGCGATGCCGGACGGCGTGCGCAGGTTGTCCTCGAGCACCTTGAACGTGCCATCGCTGTCGCGCACGATGTCCAGGCCGGCGACGGTGATCCATGTGCCGATCCGCTCGCCGGCGCCGTCGAGCAGCGGCTCGTGGTGGTCGGCGCCGTCGATCGCGCGTGCTGGCACGACTCCCTCGCGCACGATCCGCCGCTCGCCGTAGACGTCGCGCACGAAGCACTCGAGCGCGCGCACGCGCTGGGCGACGCCGGCCGACAGCTCGCGCCACTCGGCCGCCTCGATCAGCCGTGGGATCGGGTCGATGCGGAAGTCCTGCACGCCGTCGGCCGTGCCGAAGCAGACGCCGCGCCGGCCGGCCTCGCCGGCGACCTGCTCGCACAGCTCGCGCAGGTCGAGCCGGTCGAGCGCGCGCCGCAGGCGCCTGTCGGCCTCGGTCGCGTGCGGACCGGCGAGCAGCCCCTCGTCATAGGGCCGATCGTCGCCGTTGCGGGCGTCGAGCACGTCCCAGGCCTCGGCGCCGTCCTCGCCGAGCGCCGGCGAGTCGCGCATCGACGGCTCGCCGATCGTGCCCACTGGCATCTCGAGCGCACGCTCGCCCTGCAGCTCTGCTGGCGCGGTCCCCGACATGCCCCAATTGTGGGGCGAGGCGGTGCTCAGGTCGTTCGACGCGCGTCCAAAATGGCGCTCCGGCGCTTGGACGGGCCGCGCAGTGGGCTCGCGGGCGGCCGCAGGCCGCTTCGTGGCGCTCGAGAGGCGATTCGTCGCGCTTGTGTCGGCGCGTTCCCCAATAGCATCGCGCCGAGGGGCTGGGGATGACATCGTCAGATAACTAGTGCCCGCCTGTCCGCCGTTCTATTCCGAGGAGGCCAGATGTCCTTTCAGACGCTGCTGTATGACACGGAGGACACGATCGCGACGATCACGCTGAACCGCCCGGAGCGGCTCAACACGATCGTGCCGCCGATGCCCGAGGAGCTCGAGGCAGCCGTGCATCGCGCGATCGCCGATCAGCAGATCAAGGTGATCGTGCTGCGCGGAGCAGGGCGCGCGTTCTGCGCAGGCTTCGACCTCGGTGGCGGCTTTCACCACTGGGATGAGTCGCTCACGACCGACGGGGAGTGGGACGCGGGCAAGGACTTCGCGATGGCCACCTCGCAGGCAGTCGGCCCGGTACCGAAGTTCATGAGCCTGTGGCGCTCGCCCAAGCCGGTGATCGCCCAGGTGCATGGGTGGTGCGTGGGTGGCGGCAGCGACATGGCGTTGTGCGCAGACCTCGTGATCGCCTCGGAGGACGCGCGTATCGGCACCTCCTACTCGCGCATGTGGGGCTGCTACCTGACCGGGATGTGGCTGTACCGGCTGGGGTTGACGAAGGCCAAGGAATACTCGTTGACGGGCAAACCGCTGTCCGGTCTCGAAGCGGTCGAGGCGGGGCTGATCAACGCGGCGGTGCCGTTCGAGCGCCTCGAGGCCGAGGTGGCCGAGCGCGCACGCCAGCTGGCGGCGATCCCGCTCTCGCAGCTGACGGCGATGAAGCTGATCGTCAACCAGGCCTACGAGAACATGGGACTGGCCTCGACGCAGTTCCTCGGCCCGGTGCTCGACGGGCTGATGCGCAACACGCCGGAGGCGAAGGAGTTCATCGAGCTGGCCGAACGCGAGGGCGTGAGCGGTGCGGTCGTCCAGCGCGACGGCCCGTTCGGCGACTACAGCCAGGCGCCGCCGGAGGAGCAGCCGAACCCGGCCAACGTGATCGTGCCTTAGCCGCTCGGCTGCGGTCCACCCCCGCTCGCGTCCTGAGCGGGCTCGCTCAGACGCCGATCTCGGGGGTCGTGATACGTCGTCCAGCAACCGCATCGACGCCCTCTTTGCCGGGTTACTTGCAGCACCACGAGAGCGAGAGCACAAAGGAGGCGCGTAATGCGTTGGATCAAACTGACATCGGCCCTGGCGGCGATCGCCGCATCGGTTGCCGTGCTGTTCCCTGCGGCGGCCTCGGCCGGCCTTCACGTATCCCGGCACGCCGGACGCCACGCGGCGGGAACGGGTGGCTGCCACGTCCAGATCAACGTCGCGCCGCGCTTCATCCAGGCCGGCGAATCGACGGTTGTGTTCGGCGAGCTGACTTGCCCGACCCAGCCTCCGGCCGGCCAGACGGTCACCGTCTACGGACAGTCCGTCGGCGGCCCACCGGCGAGCGCGCTCGGCACGACGACGACCGACGAACACGGCAACTACGCCTTCACGACCCCTGCGCTGCAGTCCAACAGCCAGCTCTACGCGATCGTCTACGGCGTCCAGAGCGGACGCCGCGGCGTGAAGGTCTCGCCAAAGGTCACGATGACGGGCCCGCCCGACGGCTCACAGCTGTTCACAGGCGGCGGGCCGTTCATCCGCTCGCGCCTGCGCCGACAGGGCTTGAGCAACAAAGTCGTCTTCTCGGGCAGCGTCAGCCCGAGCGACCAGGGCGCAACGGTCGCACTGCAGCGCGAGAGCTCGGTCGGCAACGAGGAATGGCACCGGATCGGCAAGCTCAGCACGGTCGGACAGGGCGGCACCTACTCGATCGCGCACACCTTCGCCGTCCCCGGCGAGGCGAACGTCCGCGTCGTGATCCGCTCGCACAAGCTCTACGCACCAGCCGCCTCCGAATCGCTCTCCTATGAGATCTCGCAAGCGCAAAACCCGGCGCTGACGATCGAAAGCTCGGCCGACCCGATCTCCTACGGCCAGCCCGTGACGCTCAGCGGCAAGATCGAATCGGCGACTGTGACCACGCTCACGCTGCTCGCGCGCACGCGCCTGCAGCATGACTTCGTCCCGGTGGCGACGAGCACGAGTGGCGCTGGTGGCGCTTACTCGTTCCCGGTACAGACCCCGACGCAGAGCACCTTCTACAAGGTCACGGGCGCCGGCAAATCCTCCTCGCGCCTGTTCGAGGGCGTCCGCTACGGGGTCACGGCGAGCGCCTCGGCGAGCAGCGTCGCGGCCGGCCAGCCGGTCACGTTCTCAGGCACGGTCACGCCGGCCCACGAAGGCCACCCGGTCTACCTGCAGGCATTGAGCGGATCGGGCGTCAACTACCACACGGTCGAGGTCGCCACGGTGGCGCACGACGGGACGTTCGCGATCGCGCACACGTTCTACGCGCCAGGTGCACGCAAGCTCAGGGTCAAGATCCCGGGCGACCCCGAAAACCAGGGCGCCGCGACGCTCGCGGTCCCGCTTGAAGTGATACCAGCACCGGCGGGCGCGCTGACGCCGGAGGCGCCAGGTAACTCGACGCAGCCCGCCGAAGGGCACCTCTAACCCGGTAAGACGGCGCTTGTTCCGGCGGGGAGCGCGACTCCCCGCCGGAGCAGCCGGCAAAGCCCGCGCGCCGCGCTCACTCGGCGCGGCCGCGCTGTTGCTCGCCGGTCCTGCTCAGGCGGCGACGGCGCGTGCCTGCAGGTGCGCACCGACCTTACGCTTGACGCGTTGCAGCGCGTTGTCAACCGTCTTCGTGTCGCACTCCAGGCGCTCGCCGACCTGCTCGTAGGAGTAGCCGTCGAGGTACAGCGAGAGCACGCGGCTCTCGAGCTCTGAGAGCGCGCTCGAGAGACAGCCGACGAGCGAGCGCAGCTCCTCGGAGCTGATCACTTGATTTACGGGATCGTGCACGGTCGGGCCGGGCAGGATCTGGTCGAGCGTGGGTACGTCGTCGCCAGCGCCCGCGGGCGTCGAGGAAAACGAGACGTACTGGTTCAGCGGCGTGTGCTTATTGCGCGTGGCCGTCTTCACGGCCGTGATGATCTGACGGGTGATGCAGAGCTCAGCGAAGTTGCGAAAGCTCGACTCGCGATCGGTGCGGAAGTCGCGGATCGCCTTGTACAGACCGACCAGCCCCTCCTGAATCAGATCGTCGGAGTCGCCGCCGGCGAGGAAGTACGAAGAGGCCTTCAGGCGGACGAAACCGTGATAGCGCCGCACGAGTCGGTCATAGGCATTGCGGTCTCCGAGCTTGGCGAGGGCGATGAGAAAGCCATCATCAACCTTCGGTTCAGAGTTAGGGTTGTGGGAGATTCGGGCCACGAGCAGATCCTTTCTGGCGCTCCACCCATCGGGCAGGCTCCAATTTGCTCAGTGGCGCACTCCTCCCCTGGCGCCAAAGCTATGTACACCTAAGGCTTCTTCAACCTTAGGTTCAGCGTTATGTCGGCGCGAGCCTCGCACAGTTATGGAGAGTTGTCAAGGCCGGCAGCCCGGCTCTGCAAGATCTCGTACAGAATCGCCGCGGCGGCGGCACTCACGCCAAGCGACTCGATCCGGCCGAGCAGCGGCAGCGCGATCAACTCATCGCAGGCGCCGGCCACGCGCGGGCGCAACCCGCTGCCCTCGCTGCCGAGCACGAGCACGACCCCGGCGCCGGCATAGTCGGGGCGGTCATACGGGATCGGGGTGCGCGCCCCACGCGCGGGGCGCTTGCCGCCCCGCTCATCTCCCTGCCCGCCCTCTGCCCCATCCTCGTCGCCGCTGGCTCCATAGGACCAGCATCCGGCCTCACGCGCCTGGGCGAGGAAATCGGCCATGTTGCGCACGCGCGCGAGCCGCAGGTGCTCGACGGCGCCGGCAGAGGCCTTACAGACGGCCGGCGTGACCTCGGCGGCGCGGCGTTCAGGGATCACGACGCCTGCGGCGCCGGCGCACTCGGCGCTGCGGCAGATCGAGCCGAGGTTCTGCGGATCCTGCACTTGGTCGAGCGCGACGATTAGCGGATCGACGCCCGCGAGCAGCTGCTCGGCCGAGGTGTAGGGGTAGGGCCCGGCGTCCGCGCAGACGCCCTGGTGAGCACTGGAGCCACAGCGACGCTCGATCTCCTCACTCGTGACGATCCTCGCGCGCGCCTCTTTCAGCCACGGCTCACGCGCGGCCGGCACCGTCGCCCAGACGTCCTTCACGGCCTTCGCCCGCTTGCCGCGTAGCGCCTCGAAGACGGGATTGCGCCCGTAGAGGATCACCGCGGCAGCAGCTCGAAGCCGTCGGCTCCGTCGCGCACGTCCCAGCCGTGCGCCGCGATCTCCTCGCGCAGACGATCGGAGGCCGCGAAGTCCCGGGCCACGCGGGCCTGCTCACGCTGCTCGGCAAGTGCGCGAACCTCGGCGGGCGCGGCTTCGTCCGGCTCGAGCAGGCTCCCCAGACCCAGTACACCGAGCATTTCACGCAGGTGCGCATCACCGCGCCCGTCGGCGTTCGCCGCGTATGCGATCCATTCGTTGAGGAAGCCGATCGCCTTGGGTGTGTTGAAGTCATCGGCCAACGCCTCAAAGAAGCGGTCGCGTAGAGGCTCGAGGTCGGCGCGCGAGGGAGCATCGTCAAGGCGCCGTCCAGCCTCGCGGATGCGAGCGACGTTCGCACGCGCCTGCTCCAGCGCCGCCTGGGAGAACGCCAGTGGCTGGCGGTAGTGACCTGAGACGAGGTACATCACGACAGCCTCAGCGCCGTACTCCTCGACTACCTCGTGCAGCAGCGCGATGTTGCCAATCGACTTGGCCATCTTCTCGCCGGTGAACTGGATCATCCCGTTATGCATCCAAATGCGTGTGAGCTCACCGTCACGAGCGGCGCGTGTCTGCGCAGCCTCGTTCTCGTGGTGGGGGAAAACAAGGTCGGAGCCGCCGCCGTGGATGTCGATGGGCAGCTCCAAGAACTTCTCGGCCATCGCCGAGCACTCAATGTGCCAACCCGGACGACCGGGGCCCCAGGGTGAGTCCCATACAGTGTCCTCGCCCTCCTTGTGCGCCTTCCACAGGGCGAAGTCGAGCGGGTCCTGCTTGCGCTCGGAGCCCTCGACTCCCTCCCCTTGGTCCATGTCATCGATCCGACGATGCGAGAGGCTGCCGTACTCCCCGTCCGAGCGAACGCGGAAGTAGACGTCGCCATCGACCGCATATGCGTGGTCGCGTTCGACCAGTGACGCGATGTGCGCCACGATCTCCTCGATCGTCTCCGACGCGAGAGGCTCGTAGTCGGGACGACCGAGGCCCAAGGCGTCGGTGTCTGCGCGATAGAGCTGCGTCGTCTCAACCGCAAGCTCGGCGCTGGGGCGGCCTTGCGCTACGGCGGCGTCGTAGATCTTGTCGTTGACGTCGGTCACGTTGATCACGAGCTCGACCTCGCAGCCCTCGTGCTCGAGAAAGCGCTTGAGCAGGCTGAAGATCACAAACGGACGCGCATTGCCGATGTGTATACGGCTGTACACAGTGGGACCGCACGCATAGATCCCAACCAACGGCAAGCCGTCTTGGCTTCTCCGGACGGGCTGCAGCGACAGCAGCTCGCCGCGTGTGTCATGTATGCGGATACGGCGCATCGCGCGGCAACCCTAGCGCTCGCGCGCGCGGGGCTTGGGCTCAGGCGCCGTCGGTGAGAGCGGCTGGCGTGTCCAGCCCGGCGATGGCCAGCGCAGCGACGCCCTCGCCGCGGCCGACGAAGCCGATGCCCTCTCCCGTGCTGGCCTTCACGTTCACGCGCCTGAGATCGAGGTCGAGCACCCCTGCGAGCCGCTCGCGGATCGCCCGCCGGTGCGGCGCGAGCTTGGGGCGCTCCATCACAACGGTGCAGTCAACGTTGACTATCTCGAGGCCCGCGTTGTGGACGCTCTCGACGACTTCGGCGAGCAGCTGCATCGAGTCCGCGTCGCGCCAGCGCTCATCGGTGTCGGGGAAGTGCTCGCCGATGTCCCCGAGCCCGGCGGCGCCAAGCAGCGCATCGGTTACGGCGTGCGCGAGCACGTCGGCGTCTGAGTGCCCGTCAAGCCCGAGCTCACCGGGGATCTCAACGCCGCCGATCATCATCCGACGCCCGGCGAGCAGCCGGTGCGAGTCATAGCCGATCCCCACGAGCGCGCTCACAGCGCGGGCTCGTTAGCGCCAATCGGCTCCTGACGGCGCTGGCGGCGCTCGAACACACTCAGCTCGCCCACGCCGAGCTCGCCCAGCAGCTCCCGCGCGCGCTCGTAATCGGCGCCGATGTCCTCAGGGCGGTGGGCGTCGCTCGACAGCGCCACGGGGGCGCCCGCTTCCAGGCACATCTGCAGGAAGGCGGGCGCCGGATAGATCTCCTGCACGCGCTTTCGCAGGCCTGCCGTGGAAACCTCAACAGCGATCCCCGACTCGGCGATCCCGTCGATCGCGAGCTCGTAGTAGCGGCGCAGATCGCCGTCGGGCAATGGGCGCTCGCCGCCCCAGACCTTCACCAGATCAGGGTGCGCGAGGATGTCGAACAGGCCGCTGCGGGCTGCCTCGCCGATCGTTTCGAAGTAGCGCCGCCAGATCTCCTCGACGCTGCGCCCGGAGTCCCACACGCTGTAGTCGTCCATGTCCACAGCACCCTCGCGAATGAAGTGCACCGAGCCGACGACGTAGTCGAAGTCGCGTGCCTCGAGCACGTTGGCGAGGCGATCCTCGGCCCCCGGCACGAAGTCGGCCTCGATCCCCAGGCGCAGGTCGGTCTGCTCGCGTACGAAGGCGCAGTAGGAGTCGATGTCGTCGCGGGCGAACGGAAGCCAGAACGGGTGCTGCCACACATCGAGCGCCTGTTCGAAGCGATAGATGTGTTCGGAGACGCCCAGCTCACTGATCCCCCGCTCGCTCGCCGCCGCGCGGTAGCGCTCGAAGTTAGCCGGCGTGAAGTACTGGTCGGGGCGCGCGTCGAGATCGTCGGGGCGCAGGTGGAGGTGATAGTCGGTAAGCATGTCGATGCAGCCGGAAGCGGACCGGCGCTGCGATTCAAGCAGGATCGGTCCTCGCACCGCGGGCGCGTCGCGACAGGAGCTCGCCGGCGATCTCGAGATCCAATGGTGTGGTCACCTTGAGGTTCTCTGCGCTCACCGAAGCCACGACCACGCGCCCACCTGCGCGCTCGATCAGCCAGGCGTCGTCGGTCGCTTCGCCGAGCACAGCGGCCGGCTGCGCCAGCGCGCGCTCGAGCGCCTCGCGACGGAAGACCTGCGGCGTCTGCACAGCCCACAGGCTCGAGCGATCAAGCGTCTCAAGCACGCCGCCGTGGTCGGCCACGCGCTTAATCGTGTCGGTCACCGGCGCCGCGGCGATCGCCGCATCGGCCTCCACGTCGGCCGCCAGAGCAGCGAGTACGTGGGCAACGATCGCCGGCGTAAGTAGCGGGCGCGCCGCGTCATGCACGAGCACCGGGTCGCCTTCCTGGGCAACCTCCAGCGCGCAGCGCACCGACTCCGAGCGCGTGGCGCCCCCCTCCACGCCGATCACATACTCGCCGGAGACTTCGGGCAAACCAGCGCCGACGGGAAGCGCCACGACGACCTGCTCGATCTCCGGCGAGGCCGCGAGCGCCTGCAGCGACCAATCGAGCATCGGGCGCCCGGCCAACTCGACCAGGGCCTTTGGGCATCCCGCCCCGAGGCGCTCGCCGCTACCGGCGGCCACGATCAGCGCGATCGCCATCTGCTCACAGCTCGTCCATGGCAATCGCTGCGGAGACTGTCGCGCACGCTCCAGGCGGTCTCGCCGCTGAAGCGTGCGCGAAAGCCCGTTACTCGGCCGCTGCTCCGGCCATCTGGCTGGTGGCCGACGCTGCGAGCAGCTCGTCGAGGTAGCTCTCAGCCTCTTCCTCGTCCTTGTCGAGCGCGTACATCAGCTCGGACGCGAGGATCTTCTTGGTGCGCGTGAACATCTGCTTCTCGCCCGTGGAGAGGCCCTTCTCGCTCTCGCGCAGCGAGAGGTTGCGCACAACCTCCGCGAGCTCGTAGATGTCGCCCGTCTTGATCTTGTCGCGGTTGTGCTTGAAGCGTCGGTTCCAGTTCTTCGGCATCTCCGAGACCTCGTCGCGCAGCACGTCCAGGACCTTCTTGACGGTTTCCTCGTCGATCACTCGGCGCAAGCCCGCCAGCGCGGCGTTCTCGGTCGGGACCCTGACCGTCATGTCGTTGTGGAGGATCTTGATTGTGAGGTACTCGCGCCGTTCGCCGAGCATCTCCATCTCCTCCTTCTTCAGCACCTTGCCGGCGCCGTGATGGGGGTAGACGACATGATCGCCGAGCTCGAACTCAATGAACTCGACTTCGCGTGTGACCTCGAGCTCGACGTCGAGCTCTTCCTCTTGCGTTGCTTGTGGCGGAATGGTGTTCTCCTTTGTTCGGCCGGCCACAAGGGCCGGCCCGTCTTCAAGTCTGCAGGTAACGATCCACGAGGTTGATCTCCTGCAGCCTGCGCAGTCCCTCGCGAATGTCCTTGGCCCTTATCTCCCCAACTCCCTCGACTGACTCGAGCTCGGCATCGGTCGCCGCCAGCAGCTCGTCGAGGCCGCCGAACACGCCGACGATCTCGGCGACGACGATCTTCGGCAGCCGCGGAATGCGGCCGAGTACGCGGTAGCCGCGCGGCGAGACCGGGTAGTCGAGCGTATTCAGCTTGCGGTCGTAGCCGAGCAGCTCGGCGAGCCGTCCGAAGTCGAGCAGGTCTTGGTGGGCGAGCCGGCCGATCTCCTCAAGGCCGGCCGCGAACGCCTCGTCGGAGTAGTCAAATAGGTAGTCGCGCACGAGCGCGGCCTTCTCGGCAGCCGTGCCGACCGTCGTCTCCTCGAGCTGCATCTCGATCAGGCGACCCTCGCTGCCGAGCTCGACGATGTAGCGCTCGATCTCGACCGCCATGCGCGTGACCAGCTCCGAGCGCTGCAGCACCGTCAACACGTCGTGCAGCGTCGCACCGCCCTCGAACTCGAGCGCCGTAAGTCGCGTCGAGACCTGGTCAAGGCGAGTGCGGTACTTGTCGAGCGTCGCCAGCGCCTGGTTGGCCTTAGCGAGGACAACCGGAATGTCCTCGAGGATGTACTTAGCGCCGTCTACGTACAGCGAGACGACCTCGCGGCGCTGGGAGACGGCGATCACGAGCGCGTCGGTCTGCTTGGAGACACGCTCGGCCGTGCGGTGCCTAGTACCCGTCTCGTGCGAGAGGATCGTCGGATCGGGCATCAGTTGGACGTTGGCCATCGTGATCTTCGTGGCGCTCGCGTTGAGGATGATCGCGCCGTCCATCTTTGCCACCTGGTAGAGGAAGGCAGGCGTGTAGTCGATGTCCAGCTTGATCCCGCCGGAGTTCAGGAAACTGAGGTCTTCAGGCTCGCCGATGACGATCAGGCCACCGGTGCGAGCGTGGAGGATGTTCTCGATTCCCTCCCGCAGCGCGGTGCCTGGAGCGATCATCTCCAGCGCCTTCATCAACCCCGGCTCCGGCCTTACTTCAGTATGAAAATCTTCGCCGGATCGTAGAGCCACTAGCCCTATTCTAGGGCATTTAGCGTTTCTTTAGCGCCTCGTACACACGTGTACGGCTAGTCAAGCGACAGCCTCCGTCAGGCGCCTCGAGCCCGACGGCAGAGCCAGCGCGAGCGCCTCGCGCAGCGTCGTCGCCTCACACGCACCGCCACCGCTGTCCGGAGGGGCGATCACGTCGCCGCAACCGTGCTTGGCCGCCTCTTCCAGGCGCCGCTCCGGGTGCCCGACCCAGCGCAGCTCGCCTGTCAGCCCAAGCTCGCCGAAGCAGGCCCTGGGAGTGCCCATCAACGGCACCCCGCGGCTCGCGCTGGCGACCGCCAGGGCAACCGCCAGATCGCACCCCGGCTCGTCCACGCGTACGCCGCCGACGACGTTGACGAACACGTCCGCGCCACCCGTGCCGATGCGCCCGTGGCGTCCGAGGATCGCCAGCACCAGCGCCAGACGATTGCGGTCCAGACCCGAGACCACGCGCCGTGGCTGCTCGAGCTCCGATGGCGCGACAAGCGCCTGCACCTCCACGAGCAGTGGGCGCGAGCCCTCCATCGCCGCCAGCACGACGCTGCCCGGGGCCCGCGTCGCCTCGGCGACAAAGCGAGCCGAGGCATCGAGCACCTCGACGAGTCCGCCTTGGCGCATCTCGAACAGCCCCGCCTCGTTGGTTGAGCCGAAGCGGTTCTTCAGCGCACGCAGCTCGCGATAAGGGCGCTCGCGCTCGCCCTCGAACTGCAGCACGCAGTCGACCAGGTGCTCGAGCACGCGGGGGCCCGCCAGCGCACCCTCCTTGGTCACGTGGCCGACGAGGATCACGGCCGTCCCTCGCGCCTTGGCCAGCTCCATGATCCGCCCAGCAACCTCGCGTACCTGACCAACCGAGCCCGGAGCGCCCGACAGCTCACCCGAGTTGAGCGTCTGCACCGAATCGATCACACATGCAGCCGGGCCTTCGGCGGCGATCGCATCGAGCACCGTCTCGAGGTCGGTCTCGGCGAGGATCGGAACCTTCAGCGCTGCGTTGGCCGAACCTGAGCCCAGGCGCTCGGCGCGCAGGCGCACCTGCTCGGCCGACTCCTCGCCGCTGACGTAAAGGGTTTTGTGACCCGCCTCCTGCAGGTTCCCGAGTGCCATGTTCGTGAGCGTCAACTTGCCGATGCCCGGCGAGCCGCCGAGCAGCACGAGCGAGCCCGGAACGAGACCGCCGCCGAGCACGCGGTCGAGCTCGCCGATGCCCGTCGACATGCGCTGCACCGGGGCCGCCCCGACCTCGCGCAGCGGGCGCGCCGCGAGCGTCGGGCGCCGCTCGCGCCCGACGCCACCACGCCGCCGCGACCCGCCCTGCTCCTTCGGCAGCGCTTCCTCGACGAGCGTGTTCCACGCGCCGCACGTCGGGCATCGCCCGTGCCACTTGAACTCCTGCGCCCCGCACTCAGAGCAGACGTGGACGGAGCTACGCGGCACGTGTCGAGGTCACGTGCCGCATGCGAAGCGGGTGAAGACGGTGGCGGGGGCTGAGATGGTGGCGGGGGCCATCCGCTCACACAGTACGGCCGGCCCAGGACGGCCCCGTCGCGTTGCGGCGGCGCCCGTGCGGCAGGCGCTCAGCCGTGGCGGGGGCAGCCGGCGGCGGTGCTGTAGAAGTTCGTCCCTTCGAGCCCCGGACCCGTGATCTGGGGACGCTGCGCGCCGCCGCCGGGAGCGTAGGCCGTGTCGAACCATTCGCCGAAGAACTGCGCGAGGCGCGCGCGGCACCCCGGACTCTGATTGGGGAGCGCTTCTGCGAAGGCGCCCTCGAGCTGGGGCTCTGAGATGTTCGCACCGCCGAAGTCGCGCTGGACCTCCTGCAGCACTGCGTCGAAGCCGTGAGCCCCGAGGATCCTGCGCAGCGCCTCGTAGGCCGCGGCCGGGCGTTCGTATGTAGCCGATCCCGAGAACAGCGTGTAGGCGTAGGGCCGCGAGGGCGCGATCGTCCAATAGCCGGCGCCGTTGGCATAGGCGCTGTCGAACGTCGCGATTAGCGCCTGCTCGAATTCACTGCCCTTCAGGGCGCGCGCCGGGAACACATAGCTTTCCATCCATTCGGCGAGCCCCTCCTTGAAGAAGGTCGTCTCGTAGCTCGCCTCGCTGACGTTGTCGCCCCACCACTGATGCATGTTCTCGTGCCACAGGATCGGCAGTTCGACGGTGCCGTCGTTGAACGAGATCATGCTCTGCATCTCCTCCTCGAAGGCCACTGCGGGGAAGCCCACGACGGCGCCGTCCGAGGTGAACGGGTAGGGCCCGTTGAAGACGCTCTCGAAGTTGGTGATTTCCTGCTGCTGATCGAGGATCGCGGCGTTGCGCGCACGTTTGCCGGGCGAGATCGCTTCATCCTGGGCCTGGTAGTAAGTCACGCCTTCGCCGCCCACGTGCGAGCTCAGCGAGTAGTTGCCGATGCTGCTCTGCACCAGATAGCTCGACACGGGCGCGGGCGACTCCCAGTTCCAGGTTGAAGAGCCGGCCGGGAAGTCGGAGTCGGGTGGATTACGCGTAACGCCCCCGAAGAGACCGTTCGTGACCGCGACCTTGCCCGCCTCGACCGTCTCATGAAAGCTGTACGTGGGCTTCGCAGTGGGGTAGTCGTTGAGCGGCATCCACGCCCTCGCTCCGATCGGCTCGGTTGCCACGAGCCCTCCGCCCGGCGCGCGGAACCAGCCCTCGGCTTCGCCGTTGGCGTCTTTGTGTAGTCCCGGGCGGCCCGTGTAGGCGACATCTAGGACGAACGTCGCGGAGGCGGGGATCGGCCTGCGCGGGGTGATCAGCAGCTTGTCTGCGGGGCACTGCGTGCCGTCGCGCGAGTCGGGCGGAGCGCCTTCGTGGGGCAGTTCGGGGCTGCAGGCGGGAGGCAACGGGTTCTGCTGCGGGCCACCCACAGGCACTGTCTGCGAGGCCTCGTGAGCACGCGGGTCGGGGTCGTCGGGGCCGAGCGGATCGCCGGGGTAGGTCGGTTGCACGAAGGAGAAGGCAGCCGGCCTGCCGTCAACCGTCACCGAGGCGACCGAGAGCTCCGGATGGTCGCTGCCCAGCGCGGAGGGCTCGAGGTCGAGGGTGAGGCTCGAGAGACACTGCGTGGCGCTCTCCGTGAGCACCACATGGTTTCCCGGCAGGAACCTGTTCGTAGCGGCGCTGTAGCGGAGGTCCACCTCAGTGTGCACGCTCGTGTAGCCGCCGTTGCCCGTCTCGGGGTAGACCCGCCCGCCGTAGGGCGCGAGCGTATGCGCGCCGGGGGTGCAGCGGGCGCCCGAGACGGTTTCGGGTGGAGCCGAGGGAGCCGCCGTGGGCGCCGCCGAGCGAGCTTCCGGCGCAGCCGCGGAAGACCCTTCGGAGGTAGCCGAGCCGACTTCGGGCGCAGCCGTGGACGCGGGCCTTGCGAGGGCCGGCGCCGGCCCCCCGAGGACAAGCGCCGCCGTCATTCCCAGCGCGATCCAGGCGGGCTTCTTCACGCACCGAAGGATCGCACGCCGGACGCTCTGCGTGATCGCGGTCACCCCGCAGCCCGCGAGGCCCTGCTCCCGCAGAGGCGCAGTGCACCGCGATCTCGTCCGGCGCCCGCCGGGCCGGGAGCCGGGTTCAGCCTGGATGCCGGCTGGCGCTACTCTCCGTCGGGCTCGGCGATCTCCGGCGCGTCGTCCGCCGGCGCGCCCTCGCCCTCGGTCAGCTCCTCCGGCGCACCGCCTTCGGCGCCGACGCCGACCGGCGTCTTCTGCTTCTTCGGCTTGACGATCGTCAGGCGCACGTCCTCCGCGTTGTCGGGCGAAGGATCGACGACAATCGTCGCGCCCGGCACGACCTGCTCGCGCAGCACGAAGTCGGCCAGCGGGTCCTCGATGTAGCGCTGGATCGCACGGCGCAGCGGGCGCGCTCCCATCGACGGGTCCCAGCCCTTCTCGACCAGCAGGTCCTTCGCCTCGCCCGTCAGCTCGAGCTGCAGCTCGCGTTCGGCCATCGACTCGCGGATCCGCAGCAGCAGCAACTCGACGATCTGCTTGATCTCGTCCTTCTGCAGCTTGTGGAAGACGATCACGTCATCGATGCGGTTGAGAAACTCCGGGCGGAAGACCTTCTTCAGCTCGCCCATGATGCGCGACTTCATGTCGTCGTAGGTGATCCCCGTCTCATCCTCCGAGACGGCGAAGCCGAGCGGAGTGTTGCGCGCGATCTCCGAGGCGCCGATGTTCGAGGTCATGATCACGATCGCGTGACGGAAGTCGACCGTACGCCCCTGCGCGTCGGTCAGTCGCCCGTCCTCGAGGATCTGCAGCAGGATGTTGAACACGTCCGGGTGCGCCTTCTCGATCTCGTCGAGCAGCAGCACGCTGTATGGCTTGCGCCGCACGGCCTCCGTCAACTGACCGCCCTCGTCGTAGCCGATGTAGCCCGGGGGCGAGCCGACCAGCCTGGAGACGGCGTGCTTCTCCATGTACTCGGACATATCGATGCGGATCATCGCGTCGTCGTCGCCGAACAGGAACTCGGCAAGCGTGCGCGCGAGCTCCGTCTTGCCGACCCCGGAGGGGCCGAGGAAGATGAACGAGCCGGTAGGGCGCTTGGGGTCCTTCAGGCCCGCGCGCGAGCGGCGGATCGCCTTCGAGATCACCTCGATCGCCGGGTGCTGGCCGATCACGCGCTTGTGCAGTTCGTCCTCCATGCGCATCAGCTTCTGCGTCTCGGCCTCGGTCAGCTTGAACACCGGGATGCCGGTCCACATCGAGACGATGTCCGCGATCTCCTCTTCACCGATCGACGGGCGCTCGCCCGACTCGCCCGATTCCCACTCCTGCTCGAGCTCGCGTTTCTTATTTGTCAACTTGCGCTCGGTGTCGCGCAGCGCGGCGGCCTTCTCGAACTCCTGCGCCTCGATCGCCGCCTCCTTCTCGCGACGGGTCGTCTCGACCTCGCCCTCGAGCTCGCGGTTGGCCGGCGGCGAGGTCATCGACTTGATGCGCATGCGCGAGGCGGCCTCATCGATCAGGTCGATCGCCTTGTCCGGCAGGAAGCGGTCGGAGATGTAGCGGCTGGCCAGTTCGCCGGCCGCGCGCAGCGCCTCGTCGGTGATCTGCACCTTGTGGTGCTGCTCGTAGCGGTCGCGCAGGCCCTTGAGGATTTCCACCGTCTGGTCGACCGTCGGCTCGTCCACGCGGATCTGCTGGAAGCGCCGCTCCAGCGCCGAGTCGCGCTCGAGGTACTTGCGGTACTCCTCGAGCGTCGTCGCGCCGATCGTCTGCAGCTCGCCACGGGCGAGCGCGGGCTTGAGGATCGAGGCCGCGTCGATCGCGCCCTCGGCCGCGCCGGCGCCGACGAGATTGTGGAGCTCGTCGATGAACAGGATGATGTCGCCGCGCTGGGTGATCTCCTTCATCACCTTCTTCAGGCGCTCCTCGAACTCGCCGCGGTACTTCGAGCCGGCGACGAGCGCCGCCAAGTCGAGCGTGTAGATCTGCTTGTTGCGCAGCAGCTCCGGTACGTCGGAGCTCGTGATCCGCTGGGCCAGGCCCTCGACGACGGCCGTCTTGCCGACGCCCGGCTCGCCCACGAGCACCGGGTTGTTCTTCGTACGCCGCGAGAGAATCTGCATGATCCGCTCGATCTCGGTCTCGCGCCCGACGCACGGGTCGAGCTTGCCTTCGGCGGCGAGCTTGGTCAAGTTGCGTCCGAACTGGTCGAGCAGCTTCGAGGACTTCTTGCCCTCGCCCGGGCCCGCACCAGCGGCTGACCCGGAACCGCCACCCGATTGACCCTGGCGGCGACCGCCGGGACCCGAGAGCATGCGGATGACCTCGTTGCGGATCTTCTCTGAGTCGGCGTCGAAGTCGAGCAGGATGCGCGCGGCCACACCCTCGTTCTCGCGCACGAGGCCGAGCAGGATGTGCTCCGTGCCGATGTAGTTGTGCCCCAGGCTGAGCGCCTCGCGCAGCGCCAGCTCGAGCACCTTCTTGGCGCGCGGCGTGAACGGGATCTGACCAGAGGTGACCTCCTCACCGGAGCCGACGATGCGTACGACCTGCGCGCGCACTCGCTCGACGGTGATGTCCAGGCTCTCCAGTACACGGGCAGCCAGGCCCTCCTCCTCGCGGAGCAGGCCGAGCAGGATGTGCTCGGTGCCGATGTAGTTGTGCTTGAGCGTTCGCGCCTCCTCCTGCGCGAGAACGACCACCTGCCTGGCCCGTTCTGTGAATCGCTCGAACATGCTTTTCCTTCCTGCGAGGACGGCGCCTCAAGTGAGCTCTGTGGTCTGGTCTAGGCCTGTCTGGACGGGGTCCAGGCCTGAACGGCAGTCTACCAACCGGTCCTTCGGCCCCGTGGGGGGTCAATCGTCAGCGCGAGCCGTCAGCTTGAGGCCTGAGGGAGCGATCCTTTCGAGTGGTGCCATTTTGCCCTAGCGATGTGCGGCGCCGAATCACGATGCCCGCCGCCGAGCAGTGGCCGCGCACGAGCGCCCAACGATGCCGACCGTAGACTGCGCCGATGCAAGCCGCCAGCGATCCACCCGCAGCACCGGGCGGCGCGCCGATCGGCAAATGACCGCCCTGCGGCGGCGATGAACTTCGGCGAATTCCTCCTCGGAGTAGTGCGGCTGGCAGCGATCGCAGTCCCCGCGTGGCTCGTTGCGCACCGGCTCCGCTCCGCGCTGACCGGTGCCCTCAAGGGCGGACTGGCAGGCTTGGGCGAGACGGTCGCGATGCTCAGCGTCGTGCTGCTCTGTTGCGAGCTGCTCGGAGTGGTCGGTCTGTTCAGCGCCGCTCCATTGATCGCACTGCTGTGGGCGCTCGCGCTGATCGGCTGGATCTCCGCCAGACGCTCACTTCCCACCGCGCAGCCGACTGCTGTGAGCGCGTCCCCAGAGGACTCGCCGACGCTTTCGGCAACGCGCTCGTGCTTCCAGTCGCAGAGCTACACGCGCGCGGGCAGCGCCGCGGCCGTCGGCGTCGTCGTCGTGGCGGCCCAGTGGATGCTGCAGAGCGCCAACTCGCTCGGCTCGGGAATGCTGAACTTCGACACGCTCTGGTACCACATGCCACTCGCCGCCGAATTCGCCCGCTCGAGCTCGGTCACGGCGATTCAGTTCACCGTGGCCGACCCGTACGTGGCCTACTTCCCGGCCAACTCGGAGTTGTTCCACGCGCTCGGCATTGTCGCGTTGCATGGGGACTTCCTCTCCCCGCTGCTGAACCTGCTGTGGCTGTCGATCGCGCTGCTCGCCACGTGGTGTCTGGGACGGCGTTGGAAGGTCGAGCCGCTGACCCTGCTCGCCGGGTGTCTCGTCGTCTCGCTGCCGGTGCTCAGCGGCACGCAGCCCGGCGAGGCCTTCAACGACATTCCTGGCCTGGCGTGCCTGCTCGCCGCGAGCGCCCTGGCGCTGAACGTCGCCGAGGACCGCGGCGCGATGGTGCTGGCCGGGCTGGCGCTTGGCCTCGCGGCGGGCACGAAGCTGACGTTCCTCGTTCCCGTGGCCGGATTGGTCGTGGCGCTCACCGTGATCGCCGCGCCGATGCGCCGGCGCCGGATGCTCACCACGCTCCTCGTGCCCGCCGCGCTGACCGGCGGCTGGTGGTACCTGCGCAACCTGATCGCCGTCGGCAACCCGCTCGGGCTCGGCTTGCATCTCGGGCCGCTGCGACTGCCCGGTCCGAGCTCGGTACTCGCCGAAGCGCAGAGCCAGACGGTCATCTCCGAGCTGAGCCATCTGTCGCTGTGGAGCTCGCGCTTCCTGCCGGGGCTCGACCACGCGCTCGGACCGCTGTGGCCGGCGGTCGCGGCGTTGTATCTGGTGGGCATGCTCGGCGCTCTATTCGGCGTGCGCGATCGGCTCGTGCGCGTACTCGCACTCGTCGCCGGTTTGGCGGGCGCCTCCTACCTCGTCCTGCCGACCGGCGCGAGCGGAATCGAGCAGGACACCACACTGTTCGAGGTCAACCTGCGCTACGCCACGCCGGCGCTCGCCCTGGCGATTCCACTGACCCCGATCATCGTGCGCGTGCGCGCACCGAAGCTGCTGCCCGCGCTCGGTGCGGGTCTGCTGCTGGTGCTGCTCGGCAGCCAACTCGAGCACTCGCTGTGGCCGACGCAGACCACCCGTCACATCGCGCTGATCGGGATCTTCGGGGTCACCACGATCGCCGCCGTTCTCGGCGCAAGGGCGCTCGCTGGACGCCGTCTTAATTGGCGGGCGCCTCGATCGCTGGCGACGGCCGCAACTTTGCTGATCGCCGTTGGCGCCGTCGCATTCGCCGCCCAGCGCCACTACTTCGCCCGGCGCTATGAGATCGGCTTCAGCCGCAACGAGCCGCTCGGGGCAATCTTTCGCTGGGCGCAGGGGGTCTCGCACACGCGCCTGGCCCTGTACGGATCCGCCGAGCAGTATCCACTCTACGGCGCACGCGATACCAACGTGCTCGACTATCTCGGCGAACACACCGGCGATGGGGGCTACCGACCGATCTCGAGCTGCAGCGCCTGGCGCAAGCAGCTGAGGGCCGGTCGCTATGCGTACGTGGTGCTGACGCCCGCCCCGACCCCGTCCGTCCCGCCCGCGTGGACCACCCAGAGCCCAGGCGCGACGCTCGTGATGAACCCGGCTCCCGACTTCTACGTGTACAAGCTGAGCGCGCGTCCCACCACGGCTGGATGCGCGTAGCTCAGGCGCGCATCGCCGGGAACAGCACGACCTCGCGGATCGAGTCGCGACCGGTCAGCAGCATCACCAGGCGGTCGATGCCGAGCCCGACACCGCCGGTGGGCGGCATGCCCTGCTCCAACGCCTGCACATAGGCCTCGTCGTAGGGCATCGTCTCGGCCTCGCCGCCAGTGAGCGTGTCGATCCGGTCCTGCGCCTGAAAGCGCGCGCGCTGCTCGTCAGGATCGATCAGCTCGCTGAAGCCGTTTGCGATCTCCATCCCCCCGGCAAACGCCTCGAAGCGCTCGACGATCTCCGGGCGGTCGGGACGCTCTCGCGCCAGCGGCGAGAGCTCCTTGGGGTAGTCGACGACGAATGACGGCCGCGTCAAGGTCGGCTCTACATACTTGCCGAGCAGATCGTCGGCGAGCTGAAACCAGGCGACGTCCTTGCCCTTCGTCTCGACCGCGAGCTCGCGGCGCTCGATCTCCGCCGCGAGCGCCTCGGAGGTGGGGAAGTCGGGTAGGTGGACACCGGTTGCCTCGCGGATCGCATCGACGAAGTCCAGGCGCGGCCACGGTGCCGCGAAGTCCAGCTCCCCGTCGTAGCCGATCGCCGCGGCTGCCGCGCGCACGATTGCTTCGGTCCGTCTCATCGCGGCCTCGTAGCCGGCGTAGGCCTCGTACCACTCGACCATCGTGAACTCGGGGTTGTGCTTGTGCGAGACCCCCTCGTTGCGGAAATCCTTGCCCAGCTCGTAGACGCGCTCCAGGCCTCCGACGATCAGGCGCTTGAGATACAGCTCGGTGGCGATCCGCAGATACAGGTCACGGTCGAGCGCGTTGTGATGTGTCGTGAACGGTCGCGCCATCGCGCCGCCGTAGAGCGGCTGAAGCACCGGGGTCTCGACCTCGACGAACCCGTCACCGTCGAGTGCCGCGCGGACTGCCGAGATGATCCGCGCGCGGTCGATGAACAGCCGCCGGCTCTCTTCGCTCGAGATCAGATCGAGCTCGCGGTGGCGGTAGCGCGTCTCGACGTCTGACAGACCGTGGTGCTTGTCAGGCGGCGGGCGCAGTGCCTTGCCGAGGATCTGGAAGTCCTCGACGCGCAGCGAGACCTCACCGTGTCGGCTGCGCATCGCGCTGCCGTCGAACGCCGAGTAGGTCGCCGAGGTCCAGCGAGGTGAGCAGCGCGTACCGCTCCTCGCCGAGCACATCCTGGCGAGCATGAAGCTGGATCTTGCCGGTGCGGTCGACCAGATCCAGGAACGCGGCGCGGCCGGAGCCGCGCCGCGCCGTGACCCGCCCGGCGACGCGGTGATGCTCCTCCGTTTCCTCGCCGGCCTGCAGGTGCTCGTAGGCGCTCAGCACCGCCGAGACAGGCTCGACATCGGGGAAGGCGTGGGGATAGGCGCCCGGGTCGGCTGCGCGCAGGCGCTCGCGCTTGGCGCGGCGCTCGGCGATCAGCTCGGGGAGGCCGTGTTTCGTTGACTCGGGGGGCTGGGGAGGATCGGTCGGGGTGTCGTTCATCGCGCGTGTTAGTCGGCATCCAGCCTCTTGGGCCGAGCCGGCCTCCGCTTCTTGTCACAACCTGAAGCCGCTCCGGCCGCCACGGCAGTTACCGGGCCGGCCATCCGGGCCGGCTAACTCTACGGTCCCGGCTGGCTGCTCGGCTGGACAAGGGCCCGCTCGCGTTGGCCGGCCTAGTCCGCCGGCCGGCAGCGCGCTACTTCAGCCCAACGTCGATCTTCGTGATCTTGAGCTTGCGGGCGGGGCCGCGCGGGACCTTGACTGCGACCGTCTCGTTGCGCTTGCGACCGATCAGGGCGCGGCCGACGGGCGACTCGTTGGAGAGCTTCTGCTCCTCCGGCTTGGCCTCGGCCGAGCCGACGATCGTGTACTTGACCGACTTGCCCGTCTTTTCGTCTTTGACGTGCACGACCGAACCGACCTGGACGATGTCCGTCGAGAGGTCCTTCGTCTCGATCACGCTCGCCATGCGCAGCTTCTCCTGGAGCTGCGCGATGCGGCTCTCGAGCATCGCCTGCTCGTTCTTGGCGTCGTCGTACTCGGAGTTCTCCGAGATGTCGCCGAACTCCCTTGCCTCCTTGATGCGCTCGGCCACCTCGCGTCGCCTCTCCGTGGAGAGCAGCTCGAGTTCGTCCTTCAGCTTCTTCAGGCCTTCAGGGGTGAGGATGACGTCCTTCGGCATGTGACCCTCGATCGCGATTGGAGGATGGGGCCGATAGAGACAAAAACCCGCCTGTAGGCGGGGCTTCTCGCGGCAAACGGCCCCCAGAGAGCGCAGCAGTATAGCGGGGCCGCGGCGCCCCACCGAGCGGGCTCAGACGGCCAGCGCGAGCGGCGCCTCGCAGCGCTCGAACAGCGTTCTCGCCTGCGCCAACGTCTCTGACTGCTGCAGCGCCGCCTGCAGGCGCTTTGCCTGCTGCGCGTCGAGCTGCAGGCGCTCGACGTACCACGGATAGAACTTGCGCAGGTAGCGGGTGGCACGCGGCTCGCCGAGGTGTTCCACCGCGCAATCGATCGTCCACTGCAGCTCCTCGCCGACCTCCGCCCGCGTCGGAGGCCCCTCCCGGTCGCCTATCAGCTCGGCGAACAGCCAGGGGTTGCCGAGCGCCCCGCGGGCCAGCATCACCGCCGTCGCGCCCGTCTGCGCGAACGCGTCGCGCACGCTCTGCGCGTCGTCCATCCCGCCTGTCAGGATCACCGGCGCCGGCAGCTCCTGGACGAGACGCGCCGCAAGCGCGTAGTCGGGCACGCCCTTGTGCTGCACCGCCGCCGAGCGTGGATGAAACGCGATTGCCGCGACGCCAGCCTCAGCGACCAAGCGCTGGGCCAGCTCGAAGCCGCTTGTCTCGCCCGTGCGCAGTCCCGAGCGCAGCTTGACCGTCACCGGCAGCGGCCCTCGCTCCCCCTGTGCCCCCTCGACCGCAGCGCGTGCCACCTCGACCGCCCGGTCCGGGTTGCCCAGCAGCGCCGCACCGGCGCCCGTCTTGCACACCTTCGGCACCGGGCAGCCCATATTGATGTCGATCGCGTCCGCCCCAATGCTCGCCACGTGGCGCGCCGCCTCGCCCATCAGCGCCGGATCTTCGCCGAACAGCTGGATCGACACCGGCCCGCGCTCGCGCTCACGCGGGTCGATCCTCAGCATCTCCACATGAGTCTTCTCGTTCCCGTAGTGGATCGCGTGCGTAGAGACCATCTCCGACACCGCCATCCCCGCCCCATACCGCTTGGCCTGCAACCGCACGAACCAATTCCCAATCCCCGCCAACGGCGCAAGCAGCACACGGTTGGGCACGCGCAGGTCGCCAAGCATCCAAGAATCGGTCAGGCGGCGCGGCTCGGTCACAGCCCAATTATGGCCGCGGCGGGGCGAGGCCCCCGAACTGCGTCATGGCGCACCCAGCAGCCGGCCCGGACGGCCGGCCCGGTACCTGTCGTGGCGGCCGGAGCGGCTTCAGTTCGTGACCAAGAGCGGAGGCCGGCTCGACTAAGAGGCTGGATGCCGTTTAAAGCGGCGAGACCACGCGCCGAGCACGTCCAGGGCCAGCCGTCGCCAGATCGGTGAAAGCGCCGAGCGCCGCCCCGGGTGGTGCAAATCACAAGCACCCACCCAAGGCGTCATCGCGGCCGCCAGGCCGCCCTCAAAGAAACCCGGCAGCCCCTACGAGTTTTTCTCGTGCAACAACCGCAGGCCCGTGAGCGTCAGCAGGTCATCCACCTCGTCGAGCTCCTCCGCATACGGCACCACCAGCCCAGCCAACCCCCCCGTGGCAATCGCCTGCGCCCGTTCCCCCAACTCGTCATACAGCCGCCGCAGGATTGCGTCGATCGCCCCCGCATAGCCGTAGACGACGCCCGAGCGGATCGCGTCGATCGTGTTCTTGCCGATCACACTCTTCGGCGGCGCCAGGTCGATCTTCGGCAGGCGCGCACCGCGTTCTGAGAGCGCCTCCAACAAGATCTCGATGCCCGTCATCAGCGCACCGCCCAGGTACTCGCCGCTGTTGGAAACGACGTCGAACGTCGTCGCCGTGCCGAAGTCCACGCACACCGCCGAGCCCTCGAAGCGCTCGCGGATCGCCACCGCGTTGACTAGCCTGTCCGCGCCGATCTCGCGCGGGTTGTCGTAGCGGATTGCCATGCCCGTCTTCGTGCCCGGGCCGACCACCATCATCTCGTGGCGCAGGTAGCGGCTCGCCATCGCCGTCCACTCCGGCTCCAACTGGGGCACCGTCGAGGAGACGATCGACGCCTCTAGATCGCCGAAGCCGTAGCCACGTAGCTCCATTAGGTTGCGCAGCGCCGCGCCGAGCTGGTCCGCCGTCAACTGGCGCACCGTCGCAAAGCGCCAGTGCTCGACCAGTTCCTCTCCTCTGAACGCACCGAAGTGCGTCTGCGTGTTCCCCACGTCAACGACGAGCAGCATCCGCGAACCATTATGCTCGTGCACGCCGATGTCAACGAACGCGACCAAGCTGTACGTGCTGCCCGGCTCGCACCCGTGCGCCGCCGTCGAAGTCGCGCTGCGGATCAAGTCGATCGACTTTCAACGCATCGACCTGCTGCCGCTCAGCCAGGTTCTGATCGGACCGCTGCGCTACGGCGGCAGCACCGTTCCCGGCCTGCGCCTGCACGGCGAGCGGCTCGTCGGCTCGCGCGCGATCATGCGCCGGCTCGACGAGCTCGTCCCCGAGCCCGCGCTGCTGCCGCCCGTCGGCAGCCCCTCCTACGCGCAGGTGCTCGAGGCCGAGCGCTGGGGCGACGAGGTGCTGCAGAGCGTGCCGCGGCGCATTCTCGACCTCGCCTTCCTCAGCCATCCCGAGGCGATGGTGAGCTACGCCGCCGACGCCAAGCTGCCGCTGCCCGTCGGGCTGATGCGCCCTGCGCTGCCGCTGACCGCGAAGCTGATGGCGCTCAAGAACAAGGCGCGCGAGGATGCCGTGCGCGCCGACCTCGCCGCGCTGCCCGCGCAGCTCGATCGGATCGACGGCTGGATCGCCGATGGCCTGCTCGGCCGCGAGCAGCCCAACGCCGCCGACCTGCAGATCGGCAGCACCGTGCGGCTGCTGCTGACGCTCGGCGACCTGCGCCCGATGATCGACGGACGTCCCGCCGCCGCGCTCGCGCGCTACTTCCCGCCTTCCGTCGGCGAAGTGCCTGCCGGCGCGCTCAGCGCCGAGTGGATCCCCGCCGCGCCGGCCGGCGTCTGACGCTCCCAGCCTTCTCCTGACATTCCCGCCGTCCCGGGCTTGCGCGAAGGCCTCGACGCGCTAGTGCGACGCCGAGCGAAGCACGACGCCTTGCTCGAGCTTTGCCGCCCGGCCGCCCGGCGGCGTCAGTGTGATCTCGACCGTCAGTGCCAGGTGCCCGCGGCGCGCCAGCGCGCGCTTGGCCCGCGCGTTCAACGCCACCGTGAAGCGCACCGTGCCGGGCGCCAGCGAGCCGCGCTCGAGCTTACCCACGCGCACCGCCGAGGAATGGGCCCCGCGGGTCAGCGAAGCCGCCTTGCTCAGCACGTCAACCTCGAGGCGCCCGTGCGCCCCCGCCGACGAGACCGCAAGCGAGCCGCGGACGGCGCTGCCACGCTGCTGTGCTTTCAATTTCAACGCCTGCGCCGCACCGCCTACGAACGGCGAGCCGCCCACGCCAGGCGCGCCTCCGCCGGCGCCCGTCGTGCCCGGCTGACCCGGTCCCCCACCCCCGCCGCCACCCGAGCCGGGGGAGCCGGGCGGGGACGTGGTCGTCGTGGTCGTCGTCGTGACCGGCGGTTCGCCCGCCGCAGCGCTCACCGTGATCGTGCCGCTCATCGCCGCGCCGTGGACCGTGCAGTAGAACGAGTACGTTCCTGGCCGCGTGAACGTGCAGTTGCCGCTCCACTGCGTGCCCGACGCCGCTTCCGTCGTGCCGACCGGGACGCCGCTGCACACCGGTGTCGCCGGCACGCTGACCCATTCCACGCCGTGCGGCACCGCCGTCGGGTTGTTGAACGCCACGCTCCCGCCTTCACCGACCGTCGCTTGCGGCGGCGACCACGAGTGTGATGGGGGCATCCCCGGCCCGTTGACCGCCGTGATCGTAGGGCTCGTTTCGGACCCCGCCACCGCCGGCAGGATCACCGCCAACACCCCCAAAACCGCCGCCACGATAACCAGCATGTCTTTGCGCATGCGATCTCAGACCCCGCACGCGCGCAATCCTTCCCAACTCTTCGCAAAACACCACGGCAGGGTGCCTGGCGCTACAGTCGCCAGTGGGTCGGAGCCCCAATCCGCGGCCTTCGACTCCTCGCCAGATGCGCATCCTCGACCCCGAGTCCCTGAGCAAGCACGTCGATCGCCTGTACCGGGCGGCATGGGGCTTGTGCGGCTCGCGCGAGGACGCCGAGGACCTCGTGCAGGAGACCTTTGCGCGCGTGCTCTCGCGCCAGCGCCTGCTGCACGGCGACGACGAGCTCTACTACCTGATGCGCGTGCTGCGCAACACGTTCCTCACGAGCCGGCGCACCGCCTCTCGCCGCCCCGTCACCGTGGCCACGCTCGAGGACGTCGTCACCGCCGACCCCAAGCCGCTCGGCAGGCCCGAGCAGGCCCTGGAGATCCAGGAGCTGTACGCGACGATCGCCGAGCTGCCCGAGGACTTCCGCATGGCGCTCGTCGCGATCGACGTGCTCGGGCTCTCCTACCGCGAGGCCGCGCGCGCATTGCGCGTACGTGAGGCCACGATCACGACGCGGCTGTTCCGCGCGCGCAAGCAGGTCGCCCAGCGGCTGGGCGACGGCGACGAGCCCGGCGAGAGTGCCAGGAGTGAGCAGGGGACCACCGCCCGTGGGAGCGCCGCGCCGCTCGCTGCCAACGAGGCGCACGGCGAGATCGCCCAGGGCAGGCGGGAACAAATGCGCTCCCGCGGAGTCCTTCCGGGTAGGGATTCGCCATGACCGAGCCACGCCAATCGATACCGCGTCCAGCTGACGAAGCCGAGCTGATCGAGTTCGTGCGCTCGATCGACGTGCCCGCGCCGGCGTCGCTTCACCGCAAGATCGACGCCATGATCGCCGAGCGATCCGGCGTCGCGCAGGCGGCTCGCGGACGTCAACAGGGCACTGCCATGCGTCCGTTCGGGCTCGCCCCGCGGCTCGCCGCCGTCGGCGCGATCGCCGCCGCCGTCATAGCGCTGGCCGTCGCCTTCAGTCTCAGCGGCAGCTCCTCGACGCTCAGCGTGCGCGACGCGGCGGCACTCACCCACCGCGCCGCCACCCACCGCGCCCCCGCCGAGAACTCCCGCGACAAGCGCGAGCTCGCCGCGGCCGTCGACGGCGTCTCCTTTCCCTACTGGGGCGGTCATCTCGGCTGGCGCACGACCGGCTCGCGCAGCGATCAGATCGACGGCCGCACAGTCACCACAATCTTCTACGAGAACGGTCACGGCAAGCGCATCGGCTACTCGATCGTCGCCGGCGCCGCCCCTTCGCAGGGAAGCGGCGGCGTCGTCTCCCGGCGCGACGGCACTCCCTATCGGCTGCTCACGATCGACGGCTCGCCCGTCGTCACCTGGGAGCGCAATGGCCACCTGTGCGTCGTCTCCGGCCGCGGCGTCGGCGGCGCCACCCTGCTGCGCCTGGCCAGCTGGGACGATCACCGCTCACAGGCCTCCTGAGCCCTCCCGGGCGGGGACGTCCGGCGAACCAGCCGGGAGAATCCGGGAAGTTCTGCCCGCGCACGGCGTCTAGTCGGCATGAACAGAAATAGGCTTGCCCTCTCCGCCGCCGTCGCCGCGATCTCCCTCCTCGGCGCGATCCCCTCGGGGGCCCTCGGCGGCGCCCACGCTTCCTCTACCCACGCCGTCGCGCTCAGCGGCTTCAGCTTCCACCCGAGCACGCTGACGATCAAACGCGGCGACAGCGTCACCTGGTCCTGGCACATCCCCAAGAGCGAACACAACGTCACATTCCACAGCACGCACTCGCGCACCGGGTCGAGCGGATCGCTGACCGTCCGCTTCCCCAACGCCGGCACGTTCTCCTACATCTGCACCGTGCACGTCAACAAGGGGATGAAGGGCAAGGTCATCGTGCGCTAGGCAGCTGCAGCGGCGGGCCCGCCCAGCTCACACCCTCGTCCAGCGCCAGCACCGCGAGCGCGTCCGACAGGCGTCTGCCGTCGGGCACGGCCGCCTCGAAGTCGAGCTCGAGTGCCGGGATCAGCACGAAACGACGGTTGAGCAGTTGCTCGTGCGGCAGCGTCATGCGCTCGTCCGCCAGCTCCAGATCGCCGAGCAGCAGCACGTCGATGTCGATCGCCCGGGGACCGTGGCGCTCGCCGCCCGAGCTGCGCCCGAGCCCGCGCTCCAGGCGCTTGACCGCGTCGAGCAGCTCGAGCGGCTCGAGCTCCGTCTCCACGCGCACGCACGCATTGAGGAAGCTCGGCTGCTCGAGCACCTCGCCTACAGGGTCCGTGTCATACGTCGAGGAGCTCGCCAGCGGGCGGATCCCCTCCCCCGCCAGCGCATCCACTGCCGCCTGCAGCTCCGCGCGACGGTCGCCCACGTTCGAGCCCAGGCCGAGCAGTCCGATGCGCTTCGGCATGCCGGCGGCGCTCAGGCGCGCGTCGTCTGCAGCCCGGCTGCCTGCGCACGCTCGCCCATCGCCTGGGCGAACGGAACGAGCGCCGAGAGCGGGCGCAGCATCACCGTGAAGTCGGCGATCAGCCCGTCCTCGTCGAAACGCAGAAGGTCGATGCCCTCGATCTCGCGGTCCGTGCCCGCAACCCCTGCACGGAAGATCAGCGCGTGCGCGCCGTCCATCTCGAGCTCGTCGGTGTAGCGGAAGTCCTCGAACACCTGCGCCACCTCACCCAGCAGCGCCGACACCGTCTCGCGTCCGAGGAACGGGTGGAACGTGACGGGGCTGTGAAAGACGATGTCCGGCGCGAGCAGCTCGCCCGCGGCAGCAAGATCCTTGCGCTCGACCGCCGCGCGGAAGCGCTCGGCCGTGCTCATGACGCTTCGATCCGGCGCGCGTGCAGCATCGCCTCGAACTCTACCCCTCGCCCTCGCGCCAGACCTCGACCGAGACCTCATCGACGCTCAGCGGGATCGGCGGCTCGGGCTTCGTCGCCTTCACCCACACGCCTTCGAGCTGGTAGTCCTCGAGCAGGCGGTTCGCGATCGAGCTGCATAGCCGCTCGAGCGTCTTGTGGGAGCGCTGCTGGGCGATCAGCGCGACCAGCTGACAGACCTCTGCGTAGTCGACCGTGTCCTCGATCGAGTCCGTCACCGTCGCATCGGTCTCGCCGACGTCGAGGCGCAGATCAAGCACCAGCCGCTGGCCGACCTCGCGCTCGGCGTCGCTGACGCCGTGGTGGGTGTAGAGCGAGAGGCCAGTGATCTCGACCGTGACCGCCTCGGCTGCCTCTTCGCGATCCTCCGGATCGCGCGCGTCCTCGTCTAGCTCGTCTGCGTCGTCCGGGTCCTCGCCCCGCGGCTCTCCGTCCATTGTCCCGCCAACGTAGCAGCCGCCACCTCGAGCGCCTCGCGCAGCCGAGCCACGTCGTGCACGCGGAACACGCGCGCTCCACGCTCGAGCGCGAGCACGTTCGTCGCGATCGTGCCGCTCAGCCGCTCTGGGTCCTGCGGAGTGCCGGCGATCCGCCCGAGAAAGCTCTTGCGCGAGGTTCCGATCACGAGCGGGCGCCCCAGCTCGACGAGCTCGTGCAGACGCTGCAGCAGCTGCAGGTTGTGCTCGACCGTCTTGCCGAAGCCGATCCCCGGGTCGAGCAGCAGGCGTCGCTCGTCGATGCCCTCGCCCACCGCAAAGGCCATGCGCTCCCCCAAGAACGACTTGACCTCGTCGACGACGTCGTCGTAGTGCGGCCGCGATCGTGCCGCACCCGGACTCGCCAGCGTGTGCACGAGGCAACAGTCAGCGCCTGCATCGGCCACGACCGCCGCCATCTCCGAGTCCGCACGTAGCGCGCTGACGTCGTTGACGAGGCTCGCCCCCGCCGCCAGCGCCGCGATGGCCACCGAGGACTTGCTCGTGTCGATCGAGATCTGCGCCTGCGCTGCTCGACCTGCCCCCTCGCGCACACATGCCGCGACCCCCTCGACGACCGGCTCCACGCGGCGCAGCTCCTCCTCGGCGCTCACCGACTGCGCGCCCGGACGCGTCGATTCGCCGCCCACGTCAACGATTGCCGCGCCCTGCTCGATCAGCGCGCACGCGTGGTCGATCGCCGCCTGCGGCTCGAGGAAGCGTCCGCCGTCGGAGAACGAGTCCGGCGTGGCGTTGACGATCCCCATCAGGCGGTAGCCCGTGGGATCGCTCATCTAGAGAAGCTCAGGACCCTTTGGGTCGTCGCCGCGCATCTCGGCGGTACCGCCGGCGAGCCCCGGGCGCGGAATCGTGCGCGGCGTTTCGCGCTCGGGCGTGCCGCGATCGGGCACCGGCGGCGCAGGCAGCTCCGGCTTTGACTCCTCCTCGACGCCGAACACGTCCTCCTCGCTCTTGCCCGCCAGCAGCGCGAGGAACTCCTCCTTCTCGATCGTCTCTCGTTTGACGAGGATCTCGGAGATCTTCGTCAGCTCCTGCTGATGCTCGGCGAGGATGTCGCGCGCGCGCTGATGCGCCGCCTCGATGATCCGGCGAACCTCGTCGTCGATCTCGCGCGCGATTTCGTCGGAGTAGTCAGGCTCCGTCGAGAACTCGCGTCCGAGGAACGGCTGGCCGTGGTCGTGGCCGAACACACGGGGGCCCAGCTTCTCGCTCATGCCAAAGCGCATCACCATCTGCTTCGCCGTAGCCGTGACCTTCTCGATGTCGTTGGACGCGCCCGTCGTGATCTCGCCGAAGATCAGTTCCTCCGCGGCGCGCCCGCCGAGCGTCATCGCCATCGTGTCCTTCAGCTCGGCGCGCGTAGTCAGGAAGCGGTCCTCCTGCGGCATCGAGATCGTGTAGCCGAGCGCCTGGCCGCGGGAGATGACCGAGATCTTGTGCACCGGGTCGGAGTGCTCGAGGAAGTGGCCGACCAGCGCGTGGCCCATCTCGTGGTAGGCCGTGATCAACCGCTCCTTCTCGCTCATCACGCGCGTCTTCTTCTCGGGGCCGGCGATCACTCGCATGATCCCCTCCTCGAGCTCGTCCTGGCCGATCTCGCGCTTGCCCGTGCGGGCGGACAGCAGCGCGGCCTCGTTGATCAGGTTCGACAGGTCGGCGCCGGTGAAGCCGGGCGTCTGTCCTGCGAGCGCGTCGATGTCGATCACCTTCGCCAGCGGCTTGCCGCGCGTGTGCACCTCGAGGATCTTCGCGCGGCCCTTGCGGTCGGGGCGGTCGACTGCGATCTGGCGGTCGAAGCGGCCCGGGCGCAGCAGCGCCGGGTCGAGGATGTCCGGCCGGTTGGTGGCCGCGATCATGATGATGTTGTCCTTCGCCTCGAAGCCGTCCATCTCGACGAGCAGCTGGTTGAGCGTCTGCTCGCGCTCGTCGTGCCCCCCACCGAGGCCTGCGCCGCGGTGGCGGCCGACCGCGTCGATCTCGTCCATGAAGATGATGCACGGGCTGTTCTGCTTGGCCTGCTCGAACAGGTCACGCACGCGCGAGGCGCCGACGCCGACGAACATCTCGACGAAGTCTGATCCGGAGATCGAGAAGAACGGCACGCCCGCCTCGCCGGCGACAGCGCGCGCGAGCAGCGTCTTGCCGGTGCCCGGCGGTCCATACAGCAACACACCCGTGGGGATGCGAGCTCCGAGCGCCTGGAACTTCTTTGGATTCTCGAGGAATTCCTTGATCTCGTGGAGCTCCTCGACGGCCTCGTCGACGCCTGCCACATCGCGGAAGGTGATCTTCGGCGAATCAGCCGAGAGGCGCTTGGCGCGCGACTTGCCGAACGACATCACTTTCGAGCCGCCGCCCTGGACCTGGTTCATCAGGAAGATCCAGAAACCGAAGAAGAGGACGAACGGGATGATGTACGTGAGCAGGCTCAGCAACGCGCTGCTCTTTTCCGATTCGACGTTGAACTTGATGCCGGGCGTCTTTTCGAGCTGTGAGATCAGGTTGGGCGCCGCCTGATCGATGAAGCCCGTTTCGTACTTTTCTTTGTTCTTCAGTTCGACTTCGAGCGCCTTGCCCTTGTTCTTAAGCTCGACCGACTTGACTTCGCCGCTGGGCAGCTCCGTCGAGACGAGCGTCTGGTAGCTGTGCTGGCGGTGCGTACTCGAGCCCGGGTTGACCAGTTTGACGGCGAGGAACGCCAGCACGACCACGATCAGGATCGGGAAAGCGGCGCTCTTGAAGAAACGGCTCATGGGCTGGTTTGAAGTGCTCTGGCGCCGTCGGAAAGCGTGGTCACCAGTCCCCTAGCGTACCATGGGGGTGTCGTAATCCCGGCGGTTGACAGCGTGCTCGCGGCCATCTCAGAGCGCGATATCTAGCGCTCCAGCGCGGCCACGAACGGCAGATTGCGGTGACGCTCGTCGTAGTCCAGGCCGTAGCCGACGACGAAGCGGTTGGGGATCTCGAAGCCCACGTAACGCGTCGGCAGGTCGACCTTGCGCCGCTCGGGCTTGGTCAGCAGCGCGCACACCTCGAGCGTGCTCGGGTTGCGCGAGCCGAGGTTGCGCATCAGGTACTGCAAGGTCAGCCCCGAGTCGACGATGTCCTCGACGATCAGCACGTCGCGACCTTCGATCGACGCGTCGAGGTCCTTGAGGATGCGCACGACGCCCGAGGAGTCCGTTGCCGAGCCGTAGGAGGCGACCGCCATGAAGTCCACCTCGACCGGCACCTCGATGAAGCGCATCAAATCCGAGAGGAAGAACACGGCGCCCTTCAGCACACCAATCAACAGCAACGAGCGCCCCGCGTAGTCGCGCGAGATCTGCTCGCCGAGCTCAGCCACGCGCCGCTGCACTTCCTCGGCGCTGACAAGCACCTCGCCGACCGCCGACTCCTCTGGAGCACTCACCGGACTCGCCACCGGCAGCAGTCTAGTGGCCGTCCGGCGGCGTACCGAGCCGCTCCGAGCTCTCACCCGGCGCGAGGCGGCGCACGCTCAGCATGCCCTCGTCGATCACCGCCGCCGCGAAGCGGCCGATGTGTATCTCGCTGCGCCCGCCGCGTGCGCCGAGCTCGAGCAGCTCGGCGACGCGCTCCCCGGCCTGCGGCACGTAGGTCCCGACCGCTCGCTCGGCCAAGCCGATCACGACCAGCCGCGCGAGCGCCGGCGGGAGCCGCTCGAGCCTTGCCAGCTCGATGCTCGCCCCGTTGCCGTCCTCGAGCTCGCGCTCGAGGAGCTCGTCGAGCAGCTCGGCCTCCTCGCCGAGCAGCCGCGCCGTGCGCAGCACGTTCGACTCGGCCGCCGGGTGGATTTCGCGCAGCGCCGGTACGAGCTGCTTACGCACGCGCGCGCGTGCGAAGCGCTCATCCTCGTTGCTCGCGTCCTCGCACCAGGCAAGGCCACGCGCCCGGCAGTAGGCCGCTGTCTGCTCGCGCGTGATCGCCAGCAGCGGGCGCACCAGCCGGCCCTCTGCCGCCGCCATCCCCAGCAGCGCGCGCCTGCCCGGCGAGGCCGCCAGGCGGTAGAGGATCGTCTCTACCTGATCGCTTGCCGTATGACCCGTCGCGATCGGCGTGTCCGCGCGGCCGGCGCCGGACTCCGCCTCGTCGGCGTCCCCGTCGAGCTCGCGCGCGAGGCGCTCGGCCGCCTCGTAGCGCAGCTCACGCGCCCACGCCTGCAGGTTGCCCTGCTCCTTTCCTGGCGCCGGCCCGGCGCGCACGACCGACAGTTCGACGCCGAGCTCGGCGCACAGCGACGCGCAGTGGCGCTCATCCGCGTCGGCCGCCTCGCGCAGCCCGTAGTTGACGTGCAGCGCGTGAACGGCCCCGGCGCCACGCAGCGCGACGGCCACGTCGAGCAGGCAGATCGAGTCGCGCCCGCCCGAGACCATCGCCACGAGCGCTTGCGCGTCGAGCAGAGCCGTGGCACGGATCGCCGCGCGCACCTGCTCAACCTCGCCGATGCGCTCAGCGCCCACGGCCGCTCGCGCCGCCCTACGGGTCCTTGGTTGAAGCGATGAACAGCTCGGTCGGCTCGGAGAAGCCCTTCAGGCCGACCTCGCCGATGCGCTCGAAGCGCACGCCATCGAGGTTCGAGGCGACCTCCACGACGGGTCGTGTCACGAGCACCTCGCCACCGCCAGCGCGAGCGACCACGCGCGCGGCCTGATTGATCTCGCGTCCGTAGTAGTCGCCATCGCGGTACAGGGCGTCGCCGTAGTGCATGCCAATGCGCGGCGGCGGGTCGCCCCGCGAGATCGCCCCTCCCAGCCCGACAGCCCAGCGCACGAGCGCCCCGGCGTCGGGACCGACGACCATCACCTCGTCCCCGAGCGTCTTGATCACGCGCGCATCTGAGGGCAGCGTATGTTCGACCGCGTCGACGAAGCGCTCGACCGCCGCCAGCGCCTCCTCGTCGCCGCGCTCCACGGTCAGGCGTGCGTACCCGGCGAGGTCGGCGAACACGATCGCCACGCGCACGCGGCCCTCCTCGGAGGCGCTCTCGGCCAGGTCGTTCTCCATGTGGCCGATCACATCCTGCTCGACGAAATGGCCGAGCAGGCGGTCGTGCGTGTAGCGCAGCAGCGGCACGACAAACGGGATCAGCTCGCGCGCAAGGCCCTCCATCTCCTCGGCGATCTCCACGTTGGGCATGCCCTCGCGCATCAGCGGCTCGTGCACGTATAGGTGGATCAGGCGCACCTCGGCTTCCGCGATCTGGGCGATCGCCTGCCCGTATACGCGAGCGAGCTGCAGGAAGGCGACAGCCGGCAGCCCCGCCTCGAGCACGGCCGCGACGTACTTGATGATTTCCATGTCCTCCTCGGAGAGCAGCTCACCCGCCGAGGTGCCTAGGCCCAGCGCCGCGAAGAGCCGTTCGATCAGCGCCTCTTCCAAGCCCGTCTCACGCGCGACTTCACGCACCGTGTAGCGCCCCTCCGAACCGGCCAGCAGGTTCTCCAGTGGGCCGACCGCGAGCTGGCCGTTATCGCTCGCACGCTTGATCTGCTCGAGCGAGTGCCCGCGCGCGCGTAGGCGTGCCACGACTCGCACGTAGGCGACCGCCGACGGCGTCCAGCGTCCCGTGTAGCCAGGCACGAGACCCTTCTCGATCCAGCGCGTGACGGTTCCGGGCGAGACCCCCGCGTGCGCCGCCACCTGCGCGAGCGTCGGCTCGGCCGGGGGACTCGCAGGATCTGTTCCGGGCTCAGCCACGCAGGCGCGACGCGAAGGGCTTTCCCATGCGGCGCAGTCTAAAGTCGCGCGCGATGTCCGACAGCCCGATCACCCCTGGCGAGGTCGGCGCCCGCGATGGCGCGGCGATTCCGGCCCCCGCGATCCACCTGCATCCGACGGCCGAGCTCGCCGAGCGCGTGCTGCTCCCCGGCGACCCCGGCCGCGCGCTGGCGCTCGCTCAGACGTTGCTCGAGCGCCCGCTGATGTTCAACCACAACCGCGGGCTGTGGGGCTACACAGGTCTCGCGCAAGACGGGAGCGCGTTGACGATTCAGGCGACCGGCATGGGCGGTCCGTCGGCCGCAATCGTCCTCTCCGAGCTGATCGCGCTCGGCGCTCGGCGGGCGATCCGCGTCGGCACATGCGGCGCGCTCGACTCCTCGCTTCAGCTTGGACGGCTCGTGATCGCACGCGAGGCGATCTGCGCCGACGGCACCTCGCGCGCGCTCGGCGGCGGCGAGCGCGTTGCCGCCGACGGCGTGCTCAGCGAAGCGCTCGCGCGCAGCGATCCACGCGCCGCTATCGGCGCGGTCGTGAGCGTCGATCTGTTCTACGAGCACGAGGGCGCGCCGCGCGCCGATGCGCACGCCGGCGCCCTCGCCGTCGAGATGGAGGCGGCCGCGCTGTTCGCGCTCGGCGCCGCCGCGTCGGTGCCCGTCGCGTGCGTGCTCGCCGTCTCGGACACGTTCGACGCGAGCGGCGCGCGCACGCGGATCGCGCCCGAGCAGTTGCGTGCGGCGGCCGAGCGGATGGGAGCCGTCGCACTCGCCGCGCTCGCTTGAGCGGCGCGGCGAGGCCGGCCTGAGATCAGCGAGCTTTGGCTTTCGCCCGTTTCGCTTTGCCGGCTTTGCTCGCGGCTTTGCTGCGGCTCGCCGCCGCTTTCGCTTTGCTCGCCGCTTTGCCCGCGGCTTTCGCTTTGGCTTTGACCGGTTTGGCTTTGCCTGTTTTGCTCGCCGCTTTGCTGCGGCTCGCCGCGGTTTTCGCTTTGCTCGCGGCTTTGCCCGCCGCTTTCGCTTTGCTCGCGACTTTCGCTTTCGCTTTCGTCGCGGTTTTTTTGGCGGCTTTCACGCGTGCTTTGCCGACGGCTTTGGCTTTGCGCGCCGTTTTTTTGGCCGCCGTTTTCGTGCTCGTGGCTTTTGCTTTTGTCGCAGCTTTGGCTTTCGCCGGTTTCGCTTTGGTTTTTGTTTTCACTTTGGCTTTCGTCGGTTTGGCTTTGGTCGATTTGCTGCGCGTCGTTTTCGCCGCCGCGGCCGCTCGCGCGGGCCTGGCGGCTTCCGATTTGAGCTTGCCGGCAAGCTTGCCCAACTGATCCTCGATCGCCGACAGGCGAGACTCCACCGCGCTCGGAGAGAGTGCGCGGTCGAGGCGCTGCACGCCGTCCTCGATGCCCTCCAGCCGATGCGAAACCGCCCGCAACCGCCGCGTCAGCCGTTCTATGTCTGCAGCCGACGGGATGTTCAGTGCACCCATTGCAACCTCCTGTGCTTGAGAAGCCTTCTCGCGGGCGTCGAATGCCCGGCCGATCGCTCCTGTTATCAGAGGGTTTTCCAGTAGATCGGAGAGCGCCTTCCCCATGCGCTCCTCCGTGTTCACGCTCAACCGCTCGCGCAGGCTCTTGGCGAGATTGTTCGCATCTGACATCCGGCGCTCCTGGTGGTCGTGGTCGAACGGGCGAGCTGCCCGCGGCGGCTACCCGGTCACCGCCACCGCGGAAGGATACGGTGCAGCGATGTCCGACCGCTGGTTCCTGTTCACACAGTTCGAGTTTCCGTGGGAGCTGGGACCACAGGACGGGCGCTACCTGGTGCGCGCCGGACGCGAGGCCGAGCCGGAGCACGTGATCGTGCTCGGCACGATCGGCGCACGTAAACGTCCGCCCACGCGCGGGCAGCTGTGGAGCGCGGCGACGCGCTCGGGCTCGCGCAAGCGTCCGGCCGAGCCCGAGCCTGAGCCCGAGCCGGTGGCGACCGCGCGTGCGACGATCGTCAACCCGCTGTCGATCTCGGCCGAGCGCCAGGCCAAGGCGTGGCTGGCCGAACTCGACGGCGAGCGTGAGATCGGCCTGGCGATCGCCGCGCTCAACCGCGTGCTGCATTTCCATCGCATCGCCGCCGCCGACCCGCATGTGCGCGAGGTCTCACCCGAGCAGGCGCTCGTGATCCGCGTGGGCTGGGGCGAGGGCGAGCAGGTCGCCGACGGACTGTGGACACACGCGGTCGAGCTTCCCTGGCGCGGCCCCGGCGGGGTGCGGCGCAAACGGATCGGCGATCGCGCCGCCGCGCTGCGACCGCAGGAGCGTCTCGCGGTGCTGCTCGGCGGGCGCGGCGTGGCACTCGTTTGCGAGGACCTCGTGCTGCGCGCCCGTGCGGACCTCGAGCAGGGGCGCGTCGCGCACGCCGCGATCGAGCTGCGCGGCGCCTACGCTGCCGCGCTCGCCGAGCTGCCCGCCGAGGGACGCGAGGACCTCGCGATCCGTATCGCCGAACTCGAGAAGCTGCGCGACGGCGTCGAGGCGCAGGCGCAGGCGGCGCTCGCCGCGCCTGGCAGCAAGCCACCGAGGGCTACCGATGACGCCGGCGCGCAAGGGCTCGACGAGGAGGTCGTGCGCCACGCGCTCGGCCGTCTCGAGGCGGCCCTTCGCGCGCGCACGGCGGCGGGCTTTAACCTCCAGTGAGCATGGACCCAACGACGACCGCGATCGGCACCTGGAGCGGCGGCCGCTTCATGCACTTCGGCGAGCTGCTGGAGGAGCAGCGCTTGCTCGCGCTGCTGCGCCCCGGCAACGGGATCGACACGGTGATCAGCGCCGACGCGTACGGCGCCGGCGAGGCCGACAGCATGCTCGGGCGCGCGCTTGAGGGCTGCGCGCGCGAGGACTACTGCCTGATCGGCGCCGTCGGGCACGACTTCTACACGGGCGCAGCGCGAAGGCGCCAAAGGCTTCCCCCGCTTCACCGACCCGCGCCTGCGCGGCGAGCGCGACTACGCCTCTTACATCCGTATGGCCGCCGAGCGCAGCCTGCAGCGCCTCGGCGTCGAGCGCTTCGACCTGCTGCTGCTGCACAACCCCGATCGCACCGGCTACTGCAGCCCGGCCGTGTGGGAGGGCATGCGCGCGGTGCGAGACGAAGGACTCACGCGCCTGCTCGGCGTCGCGCCGGGACCGGCCAACGGCTTCACGCTCGATTTGATCGACTGCTTCGAGCGCTTCTCCGAGCTGATCGACTGGGCGATGATCATCCTCAACCCGCTCGAGCCCTGGCCGGGAGAGCTCGCGCTCGAGGCGGCCGCCGCGCACGATGTGAAGCTGATCGCCCGCGTCGTCGATTACGGCGGTGTGTTCCACGACGACGTCAAGCCGGGCCACGCTTTCGCCGAGTACGACCACCGCAAGTTCCGCCCCGACGGCTGGGTCGAGCAGGGAGGCGAGAAGCTCGAGTCGATGCGCCCGATCGCCGAGCGCCACGGACTCACGATGCTGCAGCTCGCGTGCGCATGGAACCTCGCGCATGCGCAGGTCGAGTGCGTGGCGCCGACGCTGATCCAGGAGAGCGGCCCCGGTGCCAGGCCGGTCGAGGACAAGCGCGCCGAGCTGGCCGCCGTGCGCGCGCCGTCGCCGCTCAGCACCGAGGACGTCGCGGCGATCGACGCGATCGGCGAGAACCGTGGCTGCATGGCACTTAAGGGCGCGACGCCCGAATACGAGGGCGCCCCCGTAGCCGACCGCTGGGCGCTCGACGACGAGCTCGCGGCGCTCGCGCAGCGCTGGCAGATCGAGCCGGGGCGCGACCTCGTCAAGCAGTCACATTGACCGCAGCACTCCCGAGGAGGAGTACGCAGATGAGCATCGACGTGAGCGGGATCAAGGAAGGGCAGCGGATGATGTGGACGGCCGGGGACTATCCCGACCTGGCGCGCACGATCGAGGGGGTCGCGGAGCTCGTTGTCGAGCGTGCCGGCGCGGGCCCCGGCGAGACGCTGCTCGACGTGGCGACGGGTAGCGGCAACGTCGCAATCCCGGCGGCGCTCGGCGGCGCGCAGGTGACCGGGCTGGACCTGACGCCGAAGCTGCTCGAGGCCGCGCGAGTGCGCGCGGCCTCCGCCGGCCTCGAGATCACGTTCGTCGAGGGCGACGCCGAGGAGCTGCCGTTCGATGCCGACTCATTCGACCGCGTGACCTCGTGCTTCGGCGTGATGTTCGCGCCGCGCCAGCCGGTCGCGGCGGCGGAGCTCGTCAGGGTCGCCAAGCCCGGCGCACGGATCGTCTTTACGGCCTGGACCCCCGAGGGGCTCAACGGGCAGATGTTCAAGACGGTCGGCTCCTACATGCCGCCCCCGCCGCCGGAGCTGAAGCCGCCGGTGATGTGGGGCAACGAAGACCGCGTGCGCGAGCTGTTCGCCGACAGCGGCGCTGAGCTCGCATTCGAGCGTCACGTGGTCACCTTCGAGCACGACTCGATCGAGGGCTGGCTCGACTACAACGAGAGGGTGCTCGGCCCGAGCGTCATGGCCAAGGCCGCGCTCGAGCCGCAGGGCAAGTGGGGCGACCTGCGCGCAGATCTGACCGAGCTCTACACCGACGCCAACGAGGCCGAGGATGGCAGCATGCGCGTACGCGCCGAGTACCTACTGAGCGTCGCGCAGCTACCCAGCTGAGCGCTCAGCCCTCGCCGAGTGCCGCGAGCAGACCCTGCAGTTCGGCTACGACATCGCCTCGTAGCCGCACGTCGGCGATCCCGTCGAGCGGCGTCGGTCCCTGCGTGAGGATCACCACGGCGCCACCCGCGCCGCGCGTCAGCAGCGGCAGCCCGGCGACGGGATGCACTTCCAAGCGAGGAGCCGACGCACAGCAGCAGATCGGCCCTCTCGCACAGCTCGCGCGCCCGCTCGAGAACAGGCGCCGAGAGCAGCTCGCCGAACAGCACGACGTCGGGCTTCAACGGGCCGAGGCAGTCCGTGCAGCGCGGCACGCCATCCTCCTCGGCCGCGATCCGCGACTGCACCTGCGCAAGCTCGACGCGACCGCCACAGCGCGGACAGGAGCAGCTCGCGATCGTGCCGTGCACCTCGACCGAGCTCGCGCGTGCCGGCCTTGCGATGCAGCATGTCGATGTTCTGCGTGACCACGGCGTCGAGCAGGCCGCTGCCTTCGAGCTCGACGAGCGCACGTGCGCGCCGTTCGGCTGCTTGTCGCCGAGCGTCGCGAAGCGCTCGCCGTAGAAGCTCCAGAACCGCACGGGGTCCTCGCGGAAGGCACCGATGTGCGCGACCTCCATCGGGTTCACGCGCTCCCACAGGCCGGTGCGCGGCGTGCGGAAGTCGGGGATGCCCGACGGCACAGAGATGCCGGCGCCGGTCAGCGCCACGACCGAGCGGGCGCCACGCACCAGCTCGGCCAACCGCTCCAGCTCGCCCGCGCTCGTCGCGGCGGCTCCCGCCCCGATCCCGGGCCCGGCCACCCGCGCCGCCTGCGCCTGGATCCCGCTCACTTGCCCTGGAAGTGCGGCGCGCGTTTGCCGAGGAAGGCGCTGATGCCCTCCTTGGCGTCCTCGCTTGCGAACACCTCGGCGAAGGCGCGCTTCTCGGCGTCGATCCCCTCGTCGAGGTCGCCGGCGGCTGAGATGCGCTTGATCTGCTCGAGCGCGAGCGGCGCCTGCTGGGCGAGCTTGCGCGCCCAGGCGAGCGCCGTGTCGAGCAGTTCGTGATCCTCGACGACGCGGTTGACGAGGCCGAACTCGAACGCCTCCTCGGCGCCCATCGGGTCACCGACGAGGTTCATCTCGAGCGCCTTGTTGGCGCCGACGAGCCGCGGCAGGCGCTGCGTGCCGCCGAAGCCGGGGATGATCCCGAGCTTGATCTCGGGCTGGCCGAACAGCGCCGAGCGCGCGGCGATGCGCACGTCGCAGGCCATCGAGAGCTCGCAGCCACCGCCGAAGGCGAGCCCGTTGACGGCGGCGATCGTCGCGATCTGGCCCTCGCCGAGCTCTTTGAACAGCGCATGCGTGTCGTTGATCAACTGCTCGCCCGCGGCGGCGTCCATCGTCGTGAACGCCTTGATGTCGGCGCCGGCCGAATAGAGCATCGGGTTGGATGAGGCGATCACGAGCGCGCGCACACCGCTGGACTTGATCTGCTGCCAGACCTTCGCCAGGTCGCCGGCGACCTGCGGCGAGATCGAGTTCATCTGCCCGTTGGCGAGCCACGCGATCGCCACGCCGTCCTCGCGCGTCTCGAGCTTGATCACCTCGGCCGGCTGCTCGGCGTCGGGCTGCGGGTAGGCGTAGAAGCCCTGTCCGCTCTTCTGCCCGAGCCTGCCCTGCGCGACCATCCGGCGCAGGATCGCGGGCGGCGTGAAGCGCTCGCCGAACTTCTCCTGCGCGTTCTCCATCCGCTCGAGCACGGTGTCGAGCCCGTCGACGTCGGCGCGCATGAACGGCGGCAACAGGCCGCGGCGTGGGTCGAGGCCGGCGCCGGCCATCATCCCGAAGTCGATGTCGCGGTGGCTGGCGACGCCCTCCTCGAGCACGAGGCAGGCCTCGAGGAAGGTCTTCAGCGAGAGCAGCTCGACGAGCTCGTCGATGTCGGGGTCGTTCTCGCCCGGCAGGTTCGGCTCGCCGCTGGGCGAGTAGAAGCCGTCGCCGCCGGTCTTCGCACCGAGCTTGCCGTCGGCGACGAGCTTCTGCATGCCCTTGGGCACGAAGAAGCGTTCCTCGCCGTAGGACTCGATCAGGTGTTCGGCGACGTGCAGCACGGTGTCGAGGCCGAGCAGGTTGATCAAGGTGTAGGGGCCGAGCGGCAGGATGCCGGCCGAGCCGAGGCCCTCGTCGATCTTCTTGATCGACAGACCCTTCTCCTCCTGCTCGCGCCACACCTCGGCGCTCGAGGAGTTGAGGATCCGGTTAACGACGAAGCCGGGCACCTCAGCGCACGTGATCGGCTGCTTGCGGATCGCCTGCGCGAACGTGACTGCCGCGGAGACGGTCTCGGCGGAGGTCTCCTCGCCCTCGACGATCTCGATCAGCGGCATGATCGAGGCGGGGTAGAAGTAGTGGAAGCCGACGACCTTGTCGGGGCGCAGTGTGGCTTCGCCGATCTCGGTGATCGACAGCGATGAGGTGTTGGAGGCGAGAATCGCGTGCCCCGGCGTGGAGGCGTCGAGCTCGGCGAACACGGCCTGCTTGATCTCCATCCGCTCGGGCACGGCCTCGACGACGAAGTCGACGTCGCCGAAGGGAGCGTAGGAGGTCGTGCCCTCGATCCGCCCGAGGATCTCGGCGATCTGCTGCTCGGCCTGCTCGGCGGTGATCTTGCCCTTCTCGGCGAGTTTGGTGATCTGCCCGGTGGTCACGTTGCGGGCCTCGTCGAGTCCCGCCTGCACGAGCGCGTCGTCGATGTCCTTCAGCACCACCGGAATCCCCGCGGCGGCGATCGTCTGGGCGATCTGGCCGCCCATCGTCCCGGCACCGACGACTGCTGCTTTGAACACGAACATTGCTTTTCGGTCACTCCTTCTGGCTAGGGTTGCCGGAGCCTAGCTGTCCTGTGGCATGGCGGCGTCCGGCAACAGCGCACCGCACCTCCCGCCCCCCGCGCGGGTTGTGGTTGGTGACGGGGATCGCGATCGCGGGTAGGAGAGGCGTATGAACAAGCTCGAAGTAACTCAGACGAAGTTTCGAGGGGGTGACCGGCCGCGAGCACACAGCGCGCGGCGGCGTGGCCTGCTGGCCGGCGCGGCGACAATCGCCGTACTGGCGCTACCCGCCGCCGCGCAAGCGGCCGGCTTGGCGAAAGTCAACACCAATGGAGCACGCGAAGTCAGCTACGGATCGGCTGTCTTGACAGGCTCGGTCAACCCGAGCGGGAGCAACACGTCCTACTACTTCCAGTACGGGCTGACCAAAGCGTACGGCTCGCAGACGGCGATCGCCGACGCCGGCGCGGGCACCAAGGCCGTGTCAGTACGCCTGCCGATCTCGGGGCTGGCGCCGATTACGGTCTACCACTACCGGCTCGTCGCGGTCAACAGTGCCGGCGCGAGCATTGGCGATGACGAAAAACTGCTGACGACGAAGGTGCCGCTGTCGCTTGCGATCCTCTCCTCGCCCAATCCGGTGCCGTTCGGCGGCGCTGTGACCGTGCAGGGGACGCTCTCGGGCACGGGCAATGCCAACCGCGCGGTCGTGCTGCAGGCCAACGCGTTTCCGTTCACGGCGGGCTTTCAGAGCATTGGCAACACCGAGCTGACGAGTTCGACGGGCAGCTTCATCTTCACCGTTCCGTCGCTGAGCACCTCGACCCAGTTCCGCGTGTTCACACCGACGAGCACACCGATCATCAGCCCGGTGGCGAGCGAGAACGTCGCCGTGCGCGTCTCCAGTCACGTCGCGCGCACCAAGCGCCGCGGCTTCGCGCGCATCTACGGCACGGTCACGCCGGCGGTCGACGGCGCACAGGTCGGCATGCTGCGAATCGCCCGCGGGCACGGGATCCTCGCCGGCGGCACGGTGGCCAAGCCGAAGAACGCCTCGAGCTCGCAATTCAGCCGCGTCGTGCGCGTGCAGAAAGGCGCCTACCGCGTGCTCGTGAAGGTCGCCCCGGGCGCGGTCGTCTCCGCGTACGGCACGCCCCTGCTAGTCCACTGAGGCTCGACCGCTTCAGCCAGGTGAGCGCCGCTATGCGAAGGTAGCGGCGCTCACCTGGGTTCTCTTTTCTTATTAATCAATTGAGAGAAGAAGTCCGGCCGTCGGGCTCGGACTAGACGGCGACCGTTTCCACGCCGCCGACCGCAGCCGGCTCCTCGACACGCCGCGGCAAGAGCGTTTCGCGCGCGATCACGAGGCGCTGGATCTGCGAGGTGCCCTCGTACAGCTGCATGATCTTGGCGTCGCGGAACAGCTTCTCGACGGGGTACTCCTTGATGAAGCCGTAGCCGCCGTAGACCTGCACTGCTTCGGTGGCCGTCTTCATCGCCGTGTCCGCCGCGAAGCGCTTGGCGTGCGAGGAGATCAGCGTGTTGCGTTCGCCCGCATCGAGCATCGCCGCCGACTTCCACGTGAGCAGGCGCGCCGCCTCGATCTCAGTCGCCATGTCGGCGATGATGAACTGGATCGCCTGGTGCATCGCGATCGGCACGCCGAACTGGACGCGTTCGCGCGAGTAGTCGGTCGCGAACTCGAACGCCGCGCGCGCGATCCCCGTCGCCATCGCCGCCACGCCGGGGCGCGTGCGGTCGAGCGTCATCATCGCGAGCTTGAAGCCCGCGTTTTCCTCGCCCAGCAGGTTCTCTGCGGGGACCTCGACGTCGTTGAAGGAGATCGTCGCCGTGTTCGACGCGCGCTGGCCGAGCTTGTCCTCCTTCTTGTCGACCACGACGCCCCAGTCGCGCTCGACGACGAAGGCCGAGATGCCGCGGTGGCCGGCCTCCTTGTCGGTCTTCGCGTAGACCGTGTAGTAGTCGGCGTAGCCGCCGTTGGTGATGAAGCACTTCGAGCCGTTGATCACGTACTTGTCGCCCTTCTTGACGGCCGTCGTGCGCATGCCCGAGACGTCTGAGCCGGCGTCCGGCTCGGTCAGGCAGAAGGAGGCGAGCTTGGGTCGCTTCGGTGAGCATCCCGAGGTACTTCTTCTTGATCTCCTCAGAGCCGCCCAGCGCGATCGGCGCGGTCGCCAGGCCGTTGCAGCCGAGCGAGGTCTGGATCCCCGAGCAGCCCCACGAGAGCTCTTCCTCGATCAGGCAGCCGTCGAGGTAGCCCGCGCCGGCGCCGCCGTAGGCCTCCTCGATGTGCGAGTTCATCAAGCCGACCTCCCAGGCCTTCTCGATGATGTCCTGCGGCCACGTGCCCTCCTTGTCGTACTCCCAGGCGACAGGGCGGATCTCCTTGACGGCGAAGTCGTGCGCCATCTCGCGCAGGTTCTTCTGCTCGTCGGTGAGCGTGAAATCGACCATTCTTGGAATTACCCCCTACAGGTGGCGGACGGCGCTGGGCCCCTGCCGGGGCGCGTGGCGCGCTTGGACAGTGATTGACTGGTCAGTCAACCCACGATCCAGGGTAGCGAAGCGCACCCCGATCGGCAACAATCAGGACGTGGCGCACAGCACGGCCCTCGCGCTGCAGAGCGCATTCCCGATCGTCGTCTTCGGCGCCGTCGTGCTGTCGATCGTGATGTCGTTGATCTTCCTGTTCAGCCGCGGCAGCGTATTCGACCACATCGGCGACGGCGGGCTGACGGGCGAGCGCGATGCCGGCCCCGAACTGCCCCCGGCCCCGCCCGAGTCGGCCGCCGGGCGCGCCGAGCAGGAGCTCGAAATCCGCCAGATGCTGAGCGCCCGCAGCGCGCGCATGGTCGGCCGCGGCGAAGCGCCGCTCGACGTCGAGGCCGAGGTCGCGCGCCTGCTCGCGCCGGTGCAGCGCAGCGGACACGACCCGGGACTGATCGACCGAGGTCCGCCAGCTCGTCGTCGCGCGCAACGAACGACGCGCGCGCCAGGGCCTCGAGCCGCTCGACGTCGAGGCCGAGGTCAAGCGCACGCTCGACGAGCTCGATCCATAAGCGAGGCGGGCGGCGATCTCCACATACGACGGTCATAGCGCTCAAGCGTTCACCGCTCGGCCCCCACGCCGAGTGGCGCGTCGGGTATAAACGGCGCCATGAAGGACGCACGCCGCTTCGCAGCTCGACGAGCTGATGATCCGCCCGGGGACGTACTTCAACCCCTCGACGGAGATGCTGATCGTCGTCGACGACTCGCCCGAGGTCGACCACGAGATCTTCGAGTCCGAGGACTTCGACAGCACCGACTGGGTGCTGATCTCCGACGACTCGCCCGTCGACGAGGACAAGCGCGACGATCTGATCGAGGAGTTCCGCACGACCTACAAGCCCGGCGGCGAACCGCTGTCCGACGGCGACGACGTCGAGGACGAGGAGGACGAACTCGAACCCGACGACGACCTGGAGCTCGATCCGGAGTAGCCCGCCGGAGAGCCGGCCGCGGTTGCCGGCTCCTCGAGCCTGCGCAACTCGCGGGCTCGCGCATGTGTTCCTTGACCGTGCGCCCACCTCGCCCCCCGGCAGCCAGATCGATCGCGGCTGCAACGACTACTGCAGCGGCCGGGCAAGGCGCTCCTAGCATGCGCCGGATGCGCGCAAAGCAGCTCGCAGCGCTCGTCCTCGGCGCGCTGACCCTGGCCCTCGCGGCCTCCCCGGCCTCGGCGGCCAAGCCGCGTGCTCACGCCGGGCGGGCGCCGACCGTGTCGAGCGCGTTGCAGGGTCTGCAGCGCAGCGGGCAGATCACCCCAGCGCTGTACACGAAATACGCGGGCGCCTACTCGGCCGCCAAGCGCTCGCTCGGCCGCTTGAGCGGCACGCGCCGTGCGGAACTGGGCGCGGTGCTCGCCAACGTCGAAGCGATGGCGGCCGGCGGCTACTTCATCGCCTCACGCCTGCCCGCGGTCTTCCTCACGCTCGAACGCAACCGTCAGTGGTGGACGACCGAACCACTGCGTCGGCAGCGGCGTGCGCGTGAGCTTCCCGGGCTCCAAGCTCGTGTGGGAGCACTACGCCGGACAGGGAATCGAGATCCAGTGGCTCGGCACGTTCGGCGCGGGCAACGGCTTCTACCTCTCGGGCCACGAAAACGCCAACCTGCGCCAGCTGGTCTCCGAAGTGCTGCCGCTGGCGACCAAGCGCGCCGGCGGGATCGCCTGGGAGTACATGTTCCAGTTCGACGGCGGTCGCCCGCCGTGGACGAGCGGGCTCTCGCAGGGCACCGCGCTGCAGGTACTCGCGCGCTCGTGGCAGCGCTTCAAGGAACCAGAACTACTGACGACCGCACAGCAGGCGCTCGGCATCTTCCAGACCGCGCCGTCGAGCGGCGTGCAGGTGAAGACGCCGGCCGGCTCGGAGTACGCCGAGTACACCTACGCACCGAGCGACCGCATCCTCAACGGCTTCATCCAGGCCGTGATCGGGCTCTACGACTACACGCAGATCACCAAAGACCCACTCGGGCTGAAGCTGTTCGAAGCGGGCGACGCCGAGGCGCGTGCCGAGGTGCCGCACTACGACACGGGCGCCTGGTCGCTATACGACCAGTTCTCCGAATCGAACCTCAACTACCACGAACTGCTCACCGAATTCCTCCAGCACCTGTGCGAACGCACGCGCAAAGGGCCGCCGATGAGCACCGCACCACCGCCAACGCCGACGACACCCACGCCGCCGCCGACCACGACCACGCCGACGACCACGACTCCGACGACGCCCTCGGGCGGCACGGCGCCCGGGACGGGTACGACGGCAAGGGCCGCGCGGACGGGCACGGCCGCGAGCGCTGCGCGAGGCCGGTCGGCCGCCACGAGCACGCCCCCGGCGGCGCAGATCCCGGGCGATCAGATCTACTGCACGACGGCCCAGAAATTCACGACCTACGAGAAGACGCCGCCGGTGATCTCGCTGCTCACGAAAACGCTCAAGGGCGGCACCCGCGCGGGCGTGCAGCTTTCGCTGTCGAAGATCTCGACCGTGCGCCTGACGGTGCGCCAGGGCGGGCGCACGGTGTGGAGCAACAGCGCCTATCTGGCGCGCGGCAAGCCAAAGCTGCTGTGGGTCACGCCGAAAGGCGGGGGCACGTTCAACGTCACGCTGAGCGCGACCGACCCGGCGGGCAACTTCGCGACGGCGACCGGCACGATCGCCGTCTCGCACGGCTGACGCGGCGCGCCGAGGCGCTCGGCGCCGCGCGGCACGCGCGCATCCTCGCGCCGGGCCGCGCCTAGACTGGTTCCATGACGAGGCTGCTCAACGCGTGGGGCGCGCTCGGCCGCGACCAGCGACTGGCAGCGATGGCCTCGTTGGGGCTGTTCGTGTCGATGCTGCTGCCGTGGTACAGCAAGACCGTCATCGTGCGCACGCGAGGTGGCGGGACCGGCTCGCAGAGCCTCAGCGCCTTCCAGGCCTTCTCGTTCGTCGAGGCCGCCGTGCTGCTCGTCAGCGTCGGCGTGCTGGCAACGCTCCTCGCCCGCGCCGAGCGGCGCGACTTCCATCTTCCCGGCGGCGACGGCACGATCGTGATGCTCGCCGGCGCGTGGGTGGCGATCCTGATCTTCTACCGGCTGTTCGACAAGCCCGGGCTGCAGGAAAAGGAACAGATCGTCTCCTCGGTCGGCGTGCAGTGGGGCATCTTCGTCGCCCTGCTCGTCGCGCTCGGCCTTGCCTACGTCGGCCGGCTGATGCGCTTCGGCGAACGCGGCGCGCCGCCGCAGACGCGAGCGCAGCGGCGCGAGGGTGCTTCTGGCTCGCGCCGTGCCCGCGAGCGGGCGGAGACCGTCGTCGTACCCGCGCACGAGGATGAGCCCGATACGCGCGAGACCCTGCCCGAGCCCGAAATGCGGGAGACGGCGGACCGGGCGGTGCCGGCGCGAGCGTCCGGCGCCGAGGCGCCAACCGTGCCGACGGCGCCGTCGACTCCAGCCAGCGAACGCCGCTCGCGCGACGAGCGTCCGCGCTACCCGCCGCCGCCTTCCGAGCAGATGTCCTTCGAGGAGGAGCCGCCCCGCGAGTCCTAGCGGCAGCGCCCGCCCGGCGCCTTGCTACGGCTGCGTGCGATAGCGAAGGCCGTCCAGCGCGATGCGCACGACGTGCCTCACCTGATCGGGGTCGCCGGCGGGCATCCGCGAGATGCCGGCCAGCATCTGGAGCACGTCGGAGAAGTCGACGTCCGGCCGCACGACGCCGGCGTCCTGGGCGCGCTTCAGCAGCGGTTCGCCGGCGGCATAGACCGTGGTGCGGCACTCTTGGAACAACGCAGCATCCTCGTCGAGGTAGTTCAGGAGTTCCTGGGCAAGCGCCCGCTTCGTGGTCAGATAGCCGATCAGCCCCTCACACCAGACGCTGAGCGCCTTCCATGGATCCTGCTCGCGCTGCGTGGCGGAGCGACAGACCTCGTGGACCTCGTTGAGGTAAAGGGCCTCCAACAGCGTCTGTCTGCTCGGGAAGTGCCGGTAGAGCGTGCCGATTCCCACCCCCGCCTCCCGCGCGATCCGCTCGAGCGAGGTCGAGTCCCCCCCCTCGGCGAACGCTTGTCGCGCGACGGTGAGGATTCGCTCGTAGTTGCGCCTGGCATCCGCCCGCTTCGGAGCCGTAGGCGCTGAATGCGTCGCGGTTTGCGTTGAGCTCATGACCCGTCCCCTCGAAAAATTCTCGTGAACTCCTTGAAAAACGGAGGTAGCCTCCATATAGTACCGGAGGCAGCCTCCGAATATTCCGGAGGTGGCCTCCATTTTAGCCGTGATTCACGCTTCCGACAAGGTGATCCGTATGAACGCAACCTCCAACCGATCCCTCGATCTGACTGCTTTCGGACGGGAGGGCCGCTGATGCGACAGGGTTTGCTCGCCGGCCGCTACCCCGCCGCGGCCGCGATGGTGATCTTCGCACTGGTCCCCTACCTGGGGCTCTCGGCGGCGCTCGGTCCGCTCACGCCGATCATCGGCCGGCAGTTGCACATGAGCGCGCAGACAATGAGCCTCGGGCTGGGCATGGCGAACGCGGGCTACGCCGTCGGGACGATCCTCGCGGTGCAGTTCGCGCAGCTCCTGCCGCAGCGACGGATGATGGTGCTCTACGCGGTCGTGCTCGTGATCGGCTCGATCGTCGCGGCCGCGGCTCAGGATCCCGCGATGTTCATTGCCGGGCACGTGCTCCAAGGCCTGTGCACGAGCCTGCTGCTGATCGCCGCCGTGCCGCCGCTGGCGCTTGGCTTCGGCCTGGACAAGTTCCGCTGGACCGCGATGATCATGAACGTCTGCATTTTCGGAGCCGTCGCGCTCGGACCCGTGCTCGGCGGAGTGCAGGCGAGCGCCCACGCCTGGCGGCCACTGTTCTGGATCGTCGCCGGGATCTCCCTCGCCGCGCTGCTGCTCTCGGTGCTGACGTTCGAGGACGCCCCGCCCGCCGACCGGGATGCCCCGCGTGATGTGGTCGCGATCAGCCTGGCAGCTTCGGGATGTGTTGCCGCGTTCTACGGTGCCTCCGAGTTGGTGACGCACCGCTTCGTCGGTCCCCAGACGCTCCTCCCGTTACTTGTGGGCTTGGCGCTGATCGTCGCGCTCGTTGTGAACCAGTACCGCAGCCGCCGTCCGCTGCTGACGATTCGCACAATGCTTACGAGCACGATCCCGGTCGCGGGGATCGTGCTCGCACTCTCGGCCGCGGCGGCGTCGGTCTCGGCGACGGTTCTCACCGCTGACGAGCTGGCGCCCCACTACTCGCCTCTGCACCTAGGGCTGCTCTACCTCCCCGAGCTGGGCGGCGCGCTGCTCACGGCGGTCGCGCTCGGGATCGTCCTCAACAAGCGTGAGATGCACTTCTTGCCGCTGGCGGGGATGGCGTTCCTGGCTGCGGGGATCGCGGTGTTCCGGATCCAGGCCCCACCCAGCGAAGCGCTCACCTTGATCGGCTCCGGTCTCACGGGAATCGGCCTCGGCGCGGCGGTCGCCCCGGCGCTGTTCGTCGCCGGGTTCTCGCTCGCGGCCGCGAGTCTGCAGCGGGTGTTCGCGATCGTCGAGCTCTTCCGAGCGGTGGCCGCATTCATGATCGCCCCCGTGTTCGTGCATTTCGCCGCGACGGTCGGCGGCAGCGCCAAGGCCGGCACCGGCATCGCACTGTGGATCGGCTTCGGCCTTGCGATCGGCGGCGCGCTCGCCGCGGTCGGTCTCTACGCCCTCGGCCGCGCCCGCCCGCAAGCGCCCGACCTCGAGCGATTCATGGACGGCGAAGGTCCGGCTTGGGACTCGCCCCCGTTGCTCGCGGGCGTTCGCAACCGCAGCCCGCGCGGCCGAACGCTCGCCGAGGAGGCAGCATGACGGCGACGATCGATGCCGGCGGCCACGACCCGGGGCCGGGCCCGGTCGTCTTCGCCTACGACGGCTCTGAGCTCGCGAAGCTCGCGATCGACGAGGCCGGCCGACAGCTCGCGTCGGGACGTGACGCGCTCGTCCTCACCGTCTGGCAACCGTTCGACGTCGGGTTCGTGCCGGCCGTCGCGCTCCGCATCGACGCCGCCGCGGCCGGCGACGTCCGAGACGCTGCGCAGCGAACAGCCGCCGAGGGATCGGCGCTGGCGGAGGCGGCAGGCTTCGAGGCGAGCGGTATCGAGGTCGAGGCGGCTCCAACCTGGAAGGGCATCGTCCATGCCGCCGACGAGCACGACGCAAGCCTGATCGTGCTCGGCTCCCACGGCCGCACCGGGCTTGCCGGAGTAGTGCTCGGAAGCGTCGCCGAGGCCGTCGCGGCGCACTCGCGACGCTCGGTGCTGATCATCCACGGCGCGACTCGCGCCTAAGCGCGCGACGGCGCAAGGCGATGGCCGCCACCTATCATGGCCTGCACGATGGCCTCGCCCGACTCAGTTCAAGACGTAGCCGCGGGCCTGCGCGAGGTCGGCTACCTGCCGGGCGAGTCGACGGCGCTGGTCTCCTTCCTGGCGACGAAGCTGGGCAAGCCGGTGCTCGTGGAGGGCCCGGCCGGCGTCGGCAAGACGGAGCTGGCGAAGTCGCTGGCGAAGTATCTCGGGCGCGAGCTCGTGCGCCTGCAGTGCTACGAGGGGCTGGACGAGGCGAAGGCGCTGTACGAGTGGAACTACCGCAAGCAGCTCCTGCGCATCCAGGCGGAGGCGTCGGGCACCGGCTGGGAGGCCGTCCAGGAGGACATCTTCGGCGAGGAGTTCCTGCTCGCGCGGCCGCTGATGACGGCGATCTCCTCCGAGCAGCCGGTCGTGCTGCTGATCGACGAGATCGACAAGACCGACCAGGAGTTCGAGGCGATGCTGCTGGAGGTGCTCTCCGACTTCCAGATCTCGATCCCGGAGCTCGGTCGCGTCGAGTCGCGCACGCACCCGGTCGTGCTGCTGACGTCGAACAACTCGCGCGAGCTGACCGAGGCGCTCAAGCGCCGCTGCCTGTACCTGTGGCTCGACTATCCCGAGCTCGAGCACGAGCTCGAGATCGTGCGCTTGCACACGCCTGAGCTGCACGAGACGGTCGCGCGCCGGCTGGTCGAGGTGATCGGCATGGTGCGCGCGCTCGACCTGAAGAAGCCACCGTCGATCGCCGAGTCGATCGACTGGGCGCGTGCGCTGCTGCTGCTCGGCGTCGAGGACATCGACGCAGAGACGTTCACGGAAACGATGTCGGTGATCGTCAAGCACCGCACCGACATGGACGTTGTCGCCGAGCGCGTCGGGCTGAAGCTCGGCTCGCCGGCCGATGTCGCCTGAGGGCCGGCGTGGCAAGCGTTCCCGGCAAAGACCCAGGCCGCGAGCAGCTCACGGCCGCGCCGCCAGGGCTGCCGGCGCGGATCCTCGAGCTCGGCGAGGAGCTGCGCCGCGAAGGCGTGGCGGTCGGCACCTCGGAGCTGCTCGACGCCTTCGCCGTGCTGCGCGAGATCGAGCTGGACCGAGCAGCGAGGACTTCCGCGAGGCGCTCGCGGCGACGCTCGCCAAGAGCCAGGAGGACCGGCGCGTGTTCGAGCTCGTGTTCGAGCGCTTCTTCTTCCGCGCCGTCGAGCTGGCGGCCACACGCGAGGGGGTGCGCGAGGAGGACCTGGCGATGCTCGGCGAGCTCTCCGAGGATGAGCTCGACGCGCTGCGCGCGGAGATCGCCGCAAGCGCTGAGGGACGGCTCGGAGGGCGCGATGCGCGACCTCGCGCGGATGGCGATCGCCGCTTTCGCGCGCCGGCAGGAGGGCTCGGGCGTGATCGGCGTCGACGTGCAGCGGATCCGCCGCGCGCTCGGACTGCGCGCCGAGCCCCAGCCGGAGCTGCCCGAGGAGGACCCGCGCCACGACGGCCTGCCGCGCGACGCGCTGCGCCGCTTCGAGGCGCTGCTTGCGCCGCGAGCTCGAGCGCTCACAGATCGAGCGCACCGGCAACCTGCCGCCGGCGCGGCCGCTCGGTGAGCTCGACCGCGCGCTGCCTTCGGGCCCGCTGGCGGACCTCGCCGCGGTGCACCGCGTGGTCGCGCAGCTGCGCCGGCGCCTGGCGACGCAGGGACAAGCAGATGCGCGGCCACCGCAAGCCACGCGCACGTCGACGTGCGTCGCACGATGCGCGCCTCGCTGCAGACCGGCGGCGTGCCGGTCGAGCTCAAGTTCCGCCCCAGACGACCGAAACGCCCGGAGATCTACGTGCTCTGCGACGTCTCGACGAGCGTCACCTCGGCCTCGGTCTTCTTCCTCTCGGTGCTGCACGCGCTGCACGACACGTTCCGCAAGATGCGCTCGTTCGTGTTCATCGAGCGGATCTCCGAGGTGACGGACATCTTCGAACACGAGCGCAACTTCAAAGCCGTCAGCGAGCGGATCGGCTCGGATGCCGGCGTGGCCGACATCTCGGGCTACACCGACTACGGCCGCGTGTGGTCGGAGTTCCTCGTGCAGGTCGAGGACGACCTGCACCCGCGCGCGACCGTGATCGTGCTCGGCGACGCGCGCACCAACGGGCGCGACCCGCGCGCGGACATCTTCGCCCAGATCGCCGCGCGCGCCGGGCGCACGTTCTGGCTGAACCCCGAGCCGCGCCTGTACTGGAACTACGGCGACTCGGTGATCGCGGCCTACGAGGAGTTCTGCACGGCCTTCGAGTGCTGGACGACCGCGCAGCTCGAGGACTTCGTGCGGGCGCTGACGCGGCCGGTCGTCGTCCGCCTGAGCCGACCGGCGCCGCGCGGCGAGCGCGCGCTCAGCCGCCGCGCGGTGACTGCAGTCGCGGGCGATAGCATCAGCCCGAAGAGCAGACACCAGGGGGGCTGGCGGAGGCCGGCTGAGATGGTGCCCGGGAAGCGATTTCCGCCGGCGCCGACCCTTTGAACCTGTGGGGTAATGCCCGCGAAGGGAGCGAAGTGGCAACCGAACTGCAAACCCGTACCAGCCGCCCGCCCGGCGAGCGCAGCCGCTGCCCGAGGACGCTACGGCAGTGGGCGACGCCATCGAGTTGCAGGCAGTCGAGCGCACGTTCACAGACCGGCGCGGCGTGCGCGTGCCTGCCCTCGCCGGGATCTCGCTGCGGGTGGCGCGCGGCGAGCTGCTCGCGCTGGTCGGCCCGAGCGGCTGCGGCAAGACGACGCTGCTCGAGCTGATCTGCGGGCTGCAGGCGCCGGACGCGGGCACGCTCGCAGAGCGAGCCGGCGGTACTGATGCCCCAGCGCGACCTGCTGCTGCCGTGGCTCGACGCGCGTCGACAACGCGGCGCTCGCGCTGCGTATCGCGCACGTGCCGCGTGCACAGGCCCGCGCAACGAGCCGCCTCACTGTTCGCCGAGCTCGGCCTCGAGGGCTTCGAGCGCGCGCATCCGAGCGAGCTCTCGGGCGGCATGCGCCAGCGCGTGGCGTTCGTGCGCACGCTGCTGTCAGGCAAGCCCGTGCTGTGCCTGGACGAGCCGTTCGGCGCGCTCGACGCGATCACGCGCGCCGAGATGCAGGACTGGCTCGCGGGCGCGCTGACGCGCGAGCCGCGCACGGTCGTGCTCGTCACGCACGACGTCGAGGAGGCCGTGCTGCTGGCCGACCGCGTGCTCGTCCTCTCGCCGCGGCCGGGACGCGTGGCCGGCGAGATCGCGGTCGAGGAGCCGCGCCCGCGCGGGCGCACCGAGGCCGGCGTCATCGGATTGCGCGAGCAGGCGCTCGAGCTGCTCGCCGGAGCGCACCCGGCGTGAGGCGCCTCGCGCCGGCTCGACTGCTGCCGCCGCTGCTGCTCGCACTGGCGCTGCTCGGTGCGTGGGAGCTCTATGCGGACCTCGGCACGACGAGCTCGTTCGTGCTGCCCGCGCCGCACGCGGTCGCCTCGGCACTGTGGAACAACGCCGGCTTCATTGCGGCCAACCTCGGACCGACGGCCGAGGAGGTCGGGCTGGGCATCCTGCTGGCGCTCGCGCTCGGCTTCGCGCTGGCCGTCGCCGATGCACCTGTCGAGCCCGCTGCGCCGCGCGGTCTACCCGCTGGCCGTCGGCTCGCAGGCGATGCCGGTGGCGGTGATCGCGCCGCTGCTCGTTTTCTGGTGGGGCTTCGGCGTGCTGCCGAAGCTCGTCGTGATCGTACTGATCTGCTTCTTTCCGGTGCTCGTCACGACGGTCGACGGCCTGCGCGCGATCGAGCGCGAGCAGCTGAAGCTGCTGCGCACGCTCGACGCCTCGCGCTGGCAGGCGTTCCGCTTCGCCGAGCTGCCGGCGGCGCTGCCCGCAGCGCTGAGCGGCGCGCGGATCGCGCTGGCGGTCGGCGTGATCGGCGCCTACATCGCCGAGTCCCAGACAGCCACAAGCGGCGTACACGCGGGCCTCGGCCACGAGATCAACGCCGACCTGACGGCACTGCAGACGCCGCGTGCCTACGCTGCGGCGTTCGTGCTGTTCGCGCTGGCGATCGCCTGCTTCTATGCCCTGTCTGCTGGCCGAGCGCGTGCTCGCGCCGTGGGCGCACCCGACCCGAGGAGAGACGACTTGAGAACGACGTCCGCACCGCCGCTGCCCGCATCGCGCCCCCGCGCGCGTCGTCGCACCGCGAGGGCGCTCGCCCTGCTGCTGGCGTCGGCCTCGCTGCTCGTCCTCTCGGCCTGCGGCTCCAAGCAGGACACGATCTCGCCGTCTGGCTCGAAGCCCTTCACGGTCGTGCTCGACTTCTTCCCCAACGCCGACCACGCTGCGCTGTACTCGGCGATCGCGCACGGCGACTTCAGCGCGGTCGGGCTCGACGTGCAGCCGCAGACGCCGGCCGACCCCTCCGAACCGCTGAAGCTGCTCGCGGCGGGCAAGGCCGACATGGCGATCTCCTACGAGCCCGAGCTGCTGCTCGCACGCGACGAAGGCTTCAAGCTCGTAGTCGATCGGCGCGCTCGTGCAGCGGCCGCTGACCTCGATCATCGCGCTGCCGGCAGGGCCACGTGCGCAAGGTCGCAGACCTCGCGCACAAGACCGTCGGCACGGCCGGCATCCCCTACCAGGCGGCCGAGCTGAAGACGGCCGTGCAGGCAGCCGGCGCCGACCCGGCGAGCGTCAAGGAAGTCAACGTCGGCTTCAACCTGGTGCCGGCGATGCTCTCAGGCAAAGTCGCGGCGACGCTCGGCGGCTTCTGGAACTACGAGGCGATTCAGCTGCAGCAGATGCACAAGCACCCGCTGGTGATCCCGGTCGACAAGGCGGGCGTACCGACATACAACGAGCTCGTGCTGGTCGTGCGCGAAGACGAGGCGCACAAGCGCGGGCAAGACCTGCGCGCGTTCATGCAGGCGCTCACGCGCGGCGAGCGCGAGGTGCGCGCCGATCCGGCCGCGGCAGCAGCGCTCGTCGTCAAGGCCAACCCGTCGCTGCAGCCGAAGCTGCAGCAGGCCTCGATCGAGCAGACGCTGCCGGCCGCCGTGCCCAGCGAGCGGCGAGCCGTTCGGCTGGCAGGCCCCTTCGGCGTGGGCGTCGTTCGGACGCTGGATGTTCGATCACGCGCTGCTCAAGCACAATCCGAATTCGGCGCTGCCTCCGTTCACCAACGAGTTCCTCCCGGGGCAGGGCATCTAACCGATTGCCATAGGCTGGGAGCATGCGCGTCGGATTGCTCACCGGAGGTGGCGACTGCCCTGGGCTGAACGCCGTGATCAGGGCTGTCGTGCGCCGCGGTCTGGCCGAGCCGGGCAACAGCTTTGTCGGCTTCCGCTACGGCTGGGCCGGCGTGCTGGCCGACGACGCGATGGAGCTAACGCTCGCGAGCACGGCCGGCATCCTTCCGCGCGGCGGCACGATCCTCGGCACGTCGCGCACGAACCCCTACGCCGACGATCAGGACGGGACGGCGGCAATCCGCGAGACCCTGCGATCGCGCGAGATCGACGCGCTGATCCCGATCGGCGGCGAGGACACGCTCGGCGTCGCGCTGCGCCTACATGAAGACGGCGTGCCGGTCGTCGGTGTACCGAAGACGATCGACAACGACCTCGGCGGCACCGACGTCACGTTCGGCTTCCAGACTGCCGTGCAGATCGTGACCGAAGCGATCGACCGTCTGCACACGACGGCCGAGTCGCACAACCGCGTGATGGTGCTCGAGGTGATGGGCAGGCACACGGGCTGGATCGCCACGCATGCCGGCCTGGCCGGCGGCGCCGACGCGATCCTCGTACCCGAGCGCCCATTCGACATCGACACGGTGGTCGCGCACCTGCGTGCCCGCCACGAGCGTGGGCGCAGCTTCTCGATCGTCGTCGTTGCCGAGGGCGCGACGCCGCGCGAGGGCACGTTGCAGGTGCTCGAGGGCACGGCGACCGACGCCTTCGGACATGCCCGGCTTGGCGGGATCGGCGTCATGCTCGAGGGCGAGCTCGAGCGGCGAACGGGCTATGAGAGCCGCGTGACGATCCTCGGCCACGTGCAGCGCGGCGGCACGCCGGTCGCGTACGACCGCGTGCTCGCGACGCGCTTCGGCGTCGCCGCGATGGACGCCGCGCTCGGCGGGCGCTCCGGCGTGATGGTCGGGCTGCGCGGGACGGAGATCGTCGAGACGCCGCTCGCCGAGGCGCTGCTCGAGCCAAAGCTGCTCGATCCCGAGCTGTACGCGACGGCCGAGCTGTTCTTCGGCTAGCGCGATGCGCGCGATGGTGTTCGAGCAGCTCGGCAGCCCATTGCGGGCGGTCGAGCGCGAGGCGCCCACGCCGCAGGCGGGACAGCTCCTGCTACGCGTGCACGCCTGCGGCATCTGCCGCACGGACCTGCACCTGCTCGACGGAGAGGTCGAGATCAAGCAGCCACCGCGCATCCTCGGCCACCAGATCGTCGCGACGGTCGAGGACATCGGCGAGGGCAACGAGACGACGATCGAGCTGGGCGATCGTGTCGGCGTGCCGTGGCTCGGCTCGACGGACGGGACGTGCGCGTGGTGTCGCAGCGGCCGCGAGAACCTCTGTCCGAACGCGCGCTTCACCGGTTGCGACATCGACGGCGGATTCGCCGAGTACGCGGTCGCAGATGCGCGCTTCTGCTTCCCGATCCCCGCGGGCTACCCGGACGAGCAGGCGGCGCCGTTGATGTGCGCCGGGCTAATCGGCTATCGCGCGCTGCGCATGTGCGGCGAAGCGCATCGGATCGGCTTGTACGGCTTCGGCGCCTCGGCGCACATCCTCGCGCAGGTGTGCAGCTCGCAGGGACGCGAGGTCTACGCATTCACGCGCGCGGGCGATGAGAAGACACAGGCCTTCGCGCGCGAGCTCGGCGCCGTCTGGGCCGGCGCCTCGGAGGACACGCCGCCCGAGCCGCTCGACGCGGCGATCATCTTTGCGCCGGTCGGCTCGCTCGTCCCGCTTGCGCTCGCCGCCGTCGCGCCTGGGGGCACGGTTGTGTGCGGCGGCATCTACATGAGCGACATTCCCTCATTTCCGTACAGCGCGCTGTGGCAGGAGCGCTCCGTGCGCTCGGTCGCCAACCTGACCCGTGCCGACGCGCGCGAGTTCCTGGCGCTGGCGCCCCAGGTCCCTGTGCGCACTCACGTCACGACCTACCCGCTCGAGCAGGCCAACGAGGCGCTCGCGGACCTGCGCGCCGGGCGCTTCACCGGCGCGGCCGTGCTTATTCCCTGAGCCAGCCGTCGCGCCACGTCCGGTCTAAGCGGGTTCTCATCGCCCGCTCAGCGTCGCTTTAGCGCGCTCGAAGAAGCTGCCCGGAGTGATCGCCGCCAAGCGTTCCAACACGCAACGCTCGGCCGCGGCGCTGCCGGCCGCCTGTGCCGCGGCCGCCCTTCTGCTCTTGGCCGGCTGCGGTGGCGCGGGGTCTGGCTCGAGCAGCCGGGCCGCGGCGCAGGCCACCGCCGGCATTCACGCCACAGACTCAAGCTCGGCCCCCGCGCGGAACCCGGCCAAGGCCGCCGGACACCCTTCCGCGCTGCACCTCGGCGCGAGCACAAGGCTCCCGGAAGCCGTACAACTGCCGGCCGTGACGCCCGGCCTCGGCGGCGTACTAGCGCTCGCCGGCCTCGACGCCGCAGACTCATCGCTGGCGAGCGTGACGCTGATCGGCGGCAGCTCGGCAAGCGCCGTCGCGCAACTGCCCGAAGCGTTGCACGACGCCGCCGCGGCGAACATCGGCGGGCGCGCGTACCTGTTCGGCGGTGGCAACGCCGGCACTGCGAGCTCCTCGATCCTCGAGGTAACCCACTCGGGCGCGCATGTCACAGGGCGTCTACCGGCACCGTCCTCTGATGTCGCCGCGGCAGCGATTGGCGACACCGCCTACGTCGTCGGTGGCTACACCGAGACGACGCCGCTACGCACGATCGTCGCGTTCACGCCGGGGCGGGCGACACGCGTCGCCGGGACGCTGCCGCGCCCGCTGCGCTACGCCGCCGTCGCGGCCGTCGGCGGGCGCCTGCTGATCGCCGGCGGGACCTCCGGCGAAACCGCCCAGCGAGCGATCCTTTCCTTCGACCCGGCGAGTGGGCGCGTGCGGCAGGTCGGCGAGCTGCCACGTGCGCTGACGCATGCCGCAGGCGCATCGTTGAACGGCTTTATGTACGTGCTCGGTGGGCGGGGCGAAGGGCTGACCGAGCAGACCTCGGCGATCCTCGCGATCGACCCATCGAGCGGCTCGGTCAGTTCGGCCGGGCGCCTTCCCGAAGCGCTCTCCGACCTTGGCGCGGCCTCGCTCGGCGACCGTATCATCGCGGTCGGCGGCCGCGATCGCGCCGGGACGGTGCACGATCGCGCGCTGACGCTGCTCGTAGCCGCGCGATGAGCGAGCCGCGCACGCTCGCCGCAGTCGCGGCACTCGTGCTGGCGCTCGGGCTCACCGCATGCGCAGGAGGCTCCTCGGCAGATCGATCGCACGCCGACCGCAGATCGAGCGATGCGACGGGCGGGCCCGAAGGCGTCGTCCCAGGCGCCGGCGCACGGGCGGGGCGCGGTGTAGAAGTCCCGCGCCCCGGCCGGGTGCCGCCACCGCTCGGGCACGCCGACGTCTACGCGGCCGACCAGCCTGGGCGGTTCAGCCCCCGCGTGCGCGGCGACAGGGCACTCGTGTACGTGCCCAACAGCGAATCGAACACGGTCGATGTGATCTCGCAGAGGACGTTCAAGGTGATCGACAGCTTCCCGGTCGGCACGCTGCCCCAACACGTCGTCCCTGCGTGGAACCTGCGCACGCTATACGTGACCAACGACCTCGGCAACAGCCTCACGCCGATCAATCCCCGCACGGGCCGACCAGGGCGGCCGATCCCGGTGGCGGACCCCTACAACATGTACTTCACGCCGAGCGGGCGATGGGCGATCGTGGTCTCCGAGGCACACCGCGAGCTCGACTTCCGCGACCCGCGCACGATGGCGCTGCACCGCGCACTGCCGACGCCGCAGTGCCGCGGCGTCGATCACCTGGACTTCACCGCCGGCGGGCGCTACGCCGTGGCCTCGTGCGAGTTCGCCGGCCGCGTGATCGTCGTTGATCTGCGCAGCGAGCGGGTCGTGCGCACGATCGCGCTCGCGTCCGGCTCGATGCCGCAGGACGTCAAGCTCTCACCGGACGGGCGCACTTTCTACGTCGCCGACATGGCGCTTGGCGGCGTCTGGCTGATCGACGTGCGCACGCTGCGCGTGATCCGCTTCGAGCTGACCGGCGCCGGCGCGCACGGCCTCTATCCGAGCCGCAACGCGAAGGTGCTGTACGTCTCCAATCGCGCCGAAGGGTCGATCAGCGTGATCTCCTTCGCGACGCGCCGCCCAATCGCCAAGTGGCGCTTGCCCGGCGGCGGCTCGCCTGACATGGGAGGGGTATCGGCCGACGGCAGCATCCTCTGGCTGTCGGGCCGCTCGGACTCCTCGGTGTATGCGATCTCGACGCGCACCGGGCGGCTCGTGCACCGCATCGGCGTTGGTCAAGGTCCGCACGGCCTACTCGTCTGGCCCCAGCCGGGCCGCTACTCGCTCGGGCACACCGGCATCCTGCGCTAGCGGCACCGGGCCGGCCGGGTACGCCCGCTTCGCAGCGCCCGGAGCACTGGGCACGAAACCGGGGAGCACGAGCTCGATGCGAGCTCCGCCCTCGGACGAGCCGCCGGCGCTCACGTCGCCCCCATGCGCGAGCGCGATCGCGCGCACGATCGACAGACCAAGCCCAGTGCCACCGGAGGCGCGGTCGCGAGCCGAGTCGATGCGATGGAAGCGATCGAAGACCCGCTCTCGTTGCTCTCGTGGGATCCCGGGACCGTCGTCTTCGACGAGCAGCCGCAGACGGCCGCCGTGTACCGTCTCGACACGCAGGCGCACGATGCCCACCCCGGGTGCGGTGTGCTCGATCGCGTTGCCGATCAGGTTGCGCAGCGCCTGGGCGAGCCGGTCGGGATCGCCGTTGAGCACTCCCTCGGGCACGCTGCCGACGAGTTCGAAGCGACGGTCGGCGAGCAGCCCCATCCCGTCCCACAGTTGCTCGACGAAGGGACGCAGCTCGATCGGTGCCAGGCGCAGGAACTCGGTCTGTTCGCTGCGGGCGAGCAGCAGTAGGTCGTCGACAAGACGGCTGACGCGCCCGATCTCAGCCTGCACGAGCGCCTCGACGCGGCGCAGTTCGGCAGGCGAGGGCTGCTCCTGCGCGGCCAGCACTTCGAGTTGTCCGCGGATCACCGTCAGCGGCGTACGCAGCTCGTGCGAGGCGTCGGCGACGAACGCGCGCTGTCCGGCGAATGCCTCGGTCAGCCGGTCGAGCATGTGGTTGAAGGCGTCGCTGAGCACTCGCACCTCGCGCGCCTCGCCCTCGGGATCGTGGATGCGCGGATGCAGATCGCCGGCGTCGACCCGTGCCGCGACCGCGGCCATCCGCCGCAGCGGGCGCGAGACGCGCGTGCCGATCAGGTAGGCCGCCAGCAGCGCGCCGGCCAGCGCGATGATCCCGGCGAGGATGAACGCGCGCGCAACGCTCGCCTGGGCGTGCGCGACACCGGCCAGCGACTCGCCGACGCCGATCGTCGCGCTCGAGCCGTCACGCAGGCGCACGTAGTGCTTGAGCAGGCGCAGGTCGCCGACGTCGCCGAGCGGCAGCGTCGAGTAGCCGGCGGTGCTCGTGAGCAGCCTCGCGGCGAGCGCGTTCTCGCGTGCCTGCTGGGCGGCGCTCTCGCCGTCGTCGGGCTTGACCGCGTCGGAGAAGAGCTCCGGTCGATTGGTGACCGTGCCACGGCCGGGGACCTTCGCGAACAGCACGATCGAGCTGGCGGCGAAGGACTGATCGCGCACGTACTCGCCCGCCTCCGCGTACGCCCGGCCGCGCGTGGGCGGGCCTCCGCGCGTGAGGTCGTGCGTCAGCCCGTTGGCGTAGCCCGCGATCTCGCTGTCGATCTGCTGGCGCAGTTGGGTGCCCGTCCCTCGGTAGACGGCGACGAACGCGATGCCCGTGCAGAGCAGCGTGACGAGAGCGATCCAGCCGGCCAGCCGCCAGCGCAGGCCTACCCGCGCGAGGCGTTCGCGTAAGCCGCGCATCGCGCTCAGCCGTTGCCGCCCAGCCGGTAGCCGACGGCACGCACTGTGAAGATCGGCGCCGGATCGCCCGGCCCCGCGAGCTTGCGCCGCAGGTAGCCGACGTAGACGTCGACGACGTTGGTCGTCGGATCATGCTCATAGCCCCACACGGCGCTGAGAATCTGCTCACGCGAGAGCACCTGGCCGTGGTGGCGCATCAGGTAGGCGAGCAGCTCGAACTCAGTCGTCGAGAGCGTCACGGCGCGCCCGCCTCGGTTGGCCTTGCGCGTGAGCAGGTCGACTTCGATGTCCTCGGCGCGCAGCGTGTTGGCGGAGGCTTGCGCAACGACGCGCAGGTGCGTGCGCACGCGCGCCACAAGCTCGGCGATCGAAAATGGCTTGACGAGGTAGTCGACTGCGCCGGCCTCCAGGCCCGCCACGCGGTCCTCGATCTCGCCACGGGCGGTCAGCACGATTACGGGCATCGTCGGTCGCGCAAGGCGCAGACCCTGGAGGATCTCCATACCCGAGCGGCCGGGAAGCATCAGGTCGAGTACGACCGCATCGCAGTCACCACCCACCGCCAGGCGCTCACCCTCGATCCCGTCAAGCGCCGCCTCGACAGCAAATCCCTCGCCTTCCAGGCCGCGGCGCACGAAGTCGACGATTCCCGGCTCATCCTCGATCAGCAGGACGCGCGCCGCCGCCTGTGGCTCAGACCGTACAGCCGGCTCGCCACCGGCGGAAACTGCCTCGCCGCGCTCCGCGCGCGTGCTCGCCGACATTGCACAAGGATAGGGCCGCGAACCGCCCGGTATCAGCGCCTGCGGCTTTAGGAGAACTTTCTCATCTGCCTGTTACCGCGTCCTTAGTTCCCGCTCACACACTGCGAGCCATGGCAGTCGACCGTCAAGCGTCGTTCCCGCCGTCGGCCTGGGCTCGCCTCGGAGGCCTCGTCGGCGGCGGGACGACGGGGAACGAGCGCCTCACGTCGGCCACCGCCGCAGTGCTGATCGTGCTGCTCGCCGTGATCGGCGTGACGATCATCGCCCTCGGGCCGCTCCTCTCCGTTCACCTGTTCGTCGGCATGGTGCTGGTCGGCCCCGTGCTGCTGAAGCTCGCGAGCACCGGTTATCGCTTCGCCCGCTACTACACGGCGAACCCGCGCTACCGCCGCAAGGCTCCGCCCGCGCTGCCGCTGCGGCTGATCGCGCCGATCGTCGTGCTGAGCACGCTCGTCGTCTTCGCCAGCGGCGTCGCGCTGCTGCTCGTGGGTCCGAGCTCACGCGACACGCTGCTGCCGATCCACAAGGTCAGCTTCTTCGTCTGGGTCGCCTTCATGTCGCTCCACGTGCTCGCCCACCTGCCGACGATGCTGCGCGGCGTGCTCGCCGACTACCGACCCACGCGTGGGCGTGCGGCCGCCTGGGAGCAGCGCCTGAATCCTGGCGAGGGCGCCAACGGTCGCGCCAGTCGTGTGCTCTCACTGACAAGCGCGCTGGCCTTCGGCGTGGTGCTCGCGATCGTGCTGATCCCGCAGTTCAGCCCCTGGCTCTCAGCCCACCACCTACACCACTGACATGCACCGGCACGCCACACACGAGCGCGACAGCTCGCTGCGCAGGCTCAATCGTGTCAACCGCTGGCTGCTCGCGGGCAGCCTCACGCTTACGGGAGTGCTGACCGAGGTCGTCGCCCACGCGTTCCCGGGAAGCGCGCATGCGAGCTCTGCGGGCACCGCCGCCAAAGCGGCACGGCACAAGCACCCGAGCCATTCATCCACGCACGGCTCTACCTCGACGAGCACGCTGAAGCCACCTGCGCAGGCACCCGAAGCGAGCGAATCCAGTAGCGAAGGCTCGGGCGAAGCGCCAACCGAACCGGCCCCCGAAGCAACGCATGAAGCAGCTCCGGCCGAAGAACCAGCACGCGAACCAGAACCGGCGCCGGCGCCGGAACCAGAAGCCGCGCCCGAACCGGCTCCACAAGCCGAAGCGCCGGTCGTCTCGGGGGGATCGTGAAGCTCGAGCGCTCGCGCTCCTCACGCTGGACAGGCTGCGCCTTCTGGCAGGCGCTGGGCACGAATGTCGTGCTGCGCACCACCGATCCCGCCGGTCTGGCGAGCGCCCGCAAGGCCATCGAGGCAGAGCTAGCGGCGATCGACCGCGCGTGCAGCCGTTTCCGCGCGGACTCCGAGCTCGCGCGGCTGAACGACCGCCCCGGCAGGCCCGTGCAGGTCAGCGCGCTGCTGTTCGAAGCGCTCACGCTCGCGCTCGACGCGGCGCGTTTGACCGATGGCGATGTCGACCCCGCGCTCGGGCGGGCACTCGAGCTTGTCGGCTATGACTGCGACTGGCGCCTGCTGCCCGTGCCTGGCGACGGGCAGGCTCACGGCGTCGGCGCACCCACTCCGGCACTGAAGCTGCGCGCGCTCAGCGGTTGGCGCTCGGTGTCGCTGGACGCGCAGACGTGCACCGTTCGACTGCCGCACGGAGTGCGCCTCGACCTCGGCGCGACTGCCAAGGCGCTCGCCGCCGACCGCGCCGCGACGGCCGCACACACAGCCAGCGGCTATGGCGTGCTCGTCAGCCTTGGCGGCGATATCGCCACGGCCGGGCCGGCGCCGGGCGGCGGCTGGCGCATCCACGTAACCGACGACCACCGCAGCGACGCCACGGCGCCCGGGCAGACGGTCGCGATCCGCTCGGGTGGCCTGGCGACGTCGAGCACGACCGTCCGGCGCTGGAGCCACGAAGGCCGCACGATGCACCACATCCTCGACCCCGCGACGGGACACCCCGCGAATACCTGCTGGCGCACAGTGAGCGTGGCTGCCGAGAGCTGCGCAGAGGCGAACATCGCCTGCACCGCCTCACTCGTGCGCGGCCGCTCGGCGCTCGACTGGCTCGCCGAGCTCGAGCTGCCGGCAAGGCTGCAGGAGCACGACGGCTCGGTGACGACGATCGGGCACTGGCCGGCGCAGCGGTCTGTTCAGCTGAGCGAGGCGGTGGCGGGATGATCGCCCCACTCGCGGTCGTCGGCGGCAGCGCCTACTGGTACCTGACGCGCTCGACCGGCGTCGTCGGCCTGCTGCTGCTGACGCTGGCGGTGGCGCTCGGCGTCGTCGACGTCCGCCGTTTGAGCACGCCGCGCTGGCCGCGCTTCGCGCTCGACACGCTGCATCGCAACGTCTCGCTACTGGCGATGGCGTTCCTCGCCGTGCACGTGCTGACCGCGATCCTCGACAGCTTCGCGCCGATCTCGATTGTCGACTCCGTGATTCCGTTCGCCGGCAGCTACAGGCCCTTCTGGCTCGGCCTCGGCGCGCTCTCGCTCGACATGCTGCTGGCCGTCACGATCAGCAGCCTGCTGCGCCGGCGCCTCGGCTTCGCCAGCTGGCGCGCAATCCACTGGCTTACCTACGCGAGCTGGCCGATCGCCCTGCTGCACAGCTTCGGCACGGGGACCGACGTGAAGTCCAGATGGCTGCTCGCGCTCAGCGTCATCTGCCTGCTCGTCGTGCTCGGCGCGGTGCTCGCACGCGCGATCTCCGGCTGGCCGGCGCACCTGCGCGCCCGCAGCGCCGCGCTCGGCGGCGCCGGCGCGTTCTCGCTGTTCTTGCTGCTGTGGTTGCCCGGCGGCCCGCTCGGCTCCGAATGGGCACGGCGCTCGGGCACGCCCGGCAAGCTGCTCGGGCATTCCACGCACATCAAGCAGCGGAAGGGTGGCGAACAATGAGCCAATCGTTCCCTACGGCCGAGTTCTCCACGGCCGACGACCTCACGCGCGTATACGAGAGACCACCCCAGCCGGCCAGGCCGGACGGGACGGGCTCGCTGCCACGCCTGCTCAGGGGCGTTCCGGCGGCCGGCGATGCGCTCGACCTCGACCGGCACCTCGACGTGCACGGCCAGCTCCGTCACGAACGCCGGCGCCGACGCTCCTCGGCGACTGAGCTGATCGAACAGGTCGAGCGGGCCGGGCTGCGCGGACGCGGAGGCGCCGGCTTTCCCACGGGCGCAAAGCTACGCGCCGTGGCGGCACGGCGCGGGCGCCCGATCATTGTCGTCAACGCCGCCGAGGGCGAGCCGGCGAGCGACAAGGATCGCGTGCTATGCCAGCTCGCGCCGCACCTGATGCTCGACGGCGCCGTGGCGGTCGCGCACGCGCTCGGCGCGCGCGAGGCGATCGTCGGCGTCTGCGAGTCCTCCTCCGGCGCTGAGACGCTCGCTCGCGCGATCGCCGAACGCGGCGCGGGCGATGGCATCCAGATCGAGCTGTCGATGGTGCCGGCCGGATACGTGGGCGGGCAGGAGTCGGCGCTTATAAGCCATCTGAACGGCGGCCAGGCACTGCCCACGTTCACGCCGCCAATGCCCTTCGAGCAGGGGGTCAGGCGACGCCCGACGATGCTCTCGAATGCCGAGACGTTCGCCAACATCGCGCTGATCGCGCGCCATGGGCCCGACTGGTTCCGCGCGCTCGGCACAGCCGAGCAGCCGGGCTCGACGCTCGTGACGCTGTCCGGATCGCTCGCCGCCCCGGCCGTCTACGAGATCGAGTACGGCACCTCGTTGCGCGCCCTGCTCGACGCGGCCGGCGGCCTGCTCGCGCCCGCGCGCGCCGTGCTGCTGGGCGGCTACGCCGGCACCTTCCTCGATGGCGCGCTGCTCGGCGATCTGATGCTCTCCGACGCGCAGCTCGCGCGCCACGGCGCCTCGCTCGGAGCCGGCGTGATCGCGCTGCTCTCAGACGCCGCCTGCCCCGTGGCCGAAACGGCCCGCGTCACGCGCTGGCTGGCGGGCGAGAGCGCCGGACAATGCGGACCCTGCGTCCACGGCCTCGGGGCACTCGCCGGGACGATCTCAGAGCTCGCCGCCGGCGTGGCTTCAAACGACGCCGAGCAGCGCGTGGAGAGCGTCTCGCGGCTCGTGCGCCGACGCGGCGCCTGCGCGCACCCCGACGGGACCGCCCGCCTTGCGCTAAGTGCGATCGAGGTGTTCGGCGACGAGTTCGCCGACCACGCCCGCCACGGGACCTGCGAGCGCTGCGGCGCCCCCGCCGAGCTGCCGTTGCCGGCGCACGAACGCGTGCAGCCGCGCTCGAGCGGCCGCACACGTGCCTCCTCGCGTTCGCGGCGTTCGCTCTCCGGCGAACGAGCGGTCCGATGAGTCACCGGCTGCGTCTGAACCCGATCGCCTGCGAGGCGCACGGCATGTGCGCCGAGCTCCTGCCCGAGCGGATCACGCTCGACGAGTGGGGCTACCCGGTGCTCGACGACGAGCCGCTGGCTGGCGCGGTGGTCGACCACGCAAAGCGCGCCGCGCAGGCGTGCCCCACCTTCGCGCTGCTGGTCGAGCGCGAGCGTGAGCGCAGCCGAACCTGAGCCGGCGCACCCGAGCGCACCCCGGCGCGGTGGGCTCAGCTCGTCAGTCGCTTACAGCGCCCATGCGTGCACGGCGGCCAGCCCAGCCCACTCCTCATAAGGCGCGAAGAACGCGCGCACCTCGTGCTCGAGCGCACGTGCATACGGGTCCCCGCCGCTGAGCAGGCGACCGACGAGCTTGAGCAGGCCAACGTCGCCGGCGGGCACCTGATCGTGTCGCCCCTGTCCGTGCAGCGCGAGCATCTCGACCGTCCAACTGCCGATGCCGGGGATCGCGCGCAGCCTACGCCAGACGCGCTCGTGATCTGAGCTGTACAGGTCAACGCGGCCCTTCGCGACCTCACGCGCGGCGCGCACGAGCGTCACGGCGCGGCAGGCGGCAAGGTCGAACGACTCCAGGCGCGCCGGCGCGGTCCCGGCGAGCGCCTCGGCCGTGGGCAGGTCGCGCAGCGGGCTGGCGGCGCCGTCCCAGCCGATCCAGCGCCGCCCCAGCGCGGAGAGCAGCCGTCGCTCGATCGCGGCGGCGCGCTCGTACTCGATCAGCTGCTCGCAGACCGCCCAGGCGAGTGCCTCGAATGGCTCAGGGCGCCGCCGCACGCGCAGCCACGGACGGCGGCTCAGCGAGCGGCCGATCAGCGGGTCGCGTGCGAAGCGGCGGTGAAACGCGCGCAGGTCCTCGTCGACGCCCAGCGCAAAGCGCATCCGCTCGATCCCGTATGACGCCGCCGCGGGCGTGCCCGCGCGGGCGCCGAACAGCACGCAGTCGGGGGCCGTCTGCGCGACGCGCACCAGTACCGGCTCGCCCTCGTGGTGCAGCAACCGCTCGAGCACGCCCCCGCGTCGGCGCACGGTGCCGTCCATCGCGCCGCCGGGTAGGCGAAACGGCCCCGCCGGCCGCACCTCGACGCGCTGCTCGAGCGTGTCCACGACGTGCCGTCGGCGCTAGTCGCGCCCGCCGAGCAGGTGCACATCGAGCAGCAGCGAACGACTGCCGACGATCTGCACGAGCTCGCCCGCGCCGCTGCGCCGGCCCCCACGCGCGAGCCTGCGCCCCGCCTGACGTCCTCGCGCAAGCGCCTGCGAGCGGCGCTGGCGCCGCGCGACCAACCCGACCACGGCGGCGCCGGCGACGAAGCCTCCGGCAGCGACCGCTGCGGCCTGCACTGCCGGCAGCGTCGTCAGCTCGCGTGTGCTCAGCACCTCGCCGGCGACGACCTCTGCGTGCACGACGCGTGCCTCCTCGGCCAGTACCGGCAGCGAGCCGGCATCGGCGCCGTGCCCTACGGCATCCTGGCTCTCGGCTCCCGACTCGACCGTCTCATCGGGCTTCATCTCTGCCTCCGTGCGTCCTGTAGACGTTCTCATCGGGCAAGTGTAGAGAGCGCCTCAGACCATCCGGCGCCCCGGGCCTACAGCTCGCGCTCATATATGCGATAGCGCTTGACGACCTTTCCGCCCATCGCTTCCATGCCGCGGTTCATCGGCGTGTTGGTCTCGAGGATCCAGCCCATCTCGCCACCGTCCTGCGGGCGCGCTTCGGCGGCGTCGTAGTGCAGCTCATACAGCCGCGCGGCGACGCCCGTGTGTTGGTACTCGGGCTTGACGCCGAGGAAGCCGACGCGGACGCGATCGGTCAGCCTGCCTTTGTTGAGGAAGTACCACCAGCCGAACGGCAGCAGGCGGCCTTTCATTTTGGCCAACACCTGATTTGCGTCGGGCACGGTGATCGCCATGCCGACGACCTCGCCGTTGTCCTCGCGCTCGGCGATCATGAACCAGTGCTTGTCGAAGACCAGATGCAGCTCCTGCGCGTACGCATCTAGGTCCTTCTTCGAGAACGGGACGAAGTCCCAGTTCTTCGACCACGCCGAGTTGTAGACCTCGGCGAACTTGTCCATGTCTTTGCGCAGCTGCCAGCGGCGCATCGGGCGCACGCGGATGCCGTGCTCGCTCTGGGCCTTCGCGGCGAGCTCCCAGATCACCGGCAGCACCTGGTCGCGATCGGTGACCTCGAGGTTCCACATCAGCAGGTCGATCGCCTTCGTCATGCCGGCCGCCTCGATGCGCTCGCGGTAGTACGGCGGGTTCCACATCTGGGCGATCATCGGGCGCAACTCGTATCCCTCGATCAGCACGCCGCTCTCGTCGTTCATGGCGAAGCTGGCCGGACCGACCATGCGCTCCTTGCCGCGCTCACCCAGCCACGCCGCGGCGGCATCGAGCAGCGTGTCGAGCACCTCCTGGTCGTCCTCGAACTCGAGGAAGCCGAACCAGCCCCAATTCTTCTTCTGGTAGTCGTTGAACGCGTCGTTGACATGCGCGGTGATCCGCCCGACGACGCGACCGTCGCGCCAGGCGAGGAAGTACTCGGCCTCGCCGTGGCTGAAGAAGGCGTTGAAGCGGCGGCTGAGGAACAGTCGCCGCTCCAGCTTCAGCGGGGGCACCCACTGCGGGTGGTTAGCATGCAGGCCGAACGGGAGGTCGATGAATCGCTTCAGATCTCTACCGCCCGCAACGGACCTGATTTCGACTCCCACGGCCGAGGCACACTACATGCAGACCTCCATCGACGTCTTCGCAAAGGTCCGCAACCACGACCGCTCCGAGCTGCTGGCGGCGGCGCGCGAGGCGGACATCCTGCCGTACTTTCATCTGCTCACCTCGCCGGCGATGCCGGTCGTCGAGATGGAGGGAGCCGAGCGGATCATGCTCGGCTCCAACAACTACCTCGGCCTGACCGGCGACGAGCGCGTGATGCAGGCGCGGAGGACGCACTGCATCGCTACGGCACCGGCCTGACCGGCTCGCGCCTGCTCAACGGCACGATCCCATTGCACCTCGAACTCGAGCGCGAGATCGCCGAGTGGATGGGTAGCGAGGACGCGATCGTCTTCACGACCGGCCATCAGGCGAACGTCGGCACGCTCGGCACGCTGCTCGGGCCCCAAGACACCGTGATCGCCGACGCCGGCGACCACGCGTCGATCCTCGACGGCTGCCTGCTCTCGCGCGCCAAGCTGCGGCCGTTCCGCCACAACCGCCTCGACAAGCTCGAGAAGATGCTGCAGCGCGCCCAGGACGACGGCGGCGGCATCCTCGTCGTCGTCGACGGCGTGTTCTCGATGGAGGGCGACATCGCCCCGCTGAACGAGATCTGCGAGCTGTGCGAGCGCTACGGCGCGCGCCTGATGGTCGACGAGGCGCACGGCGCCGGGGTGCTCGGCGCGCACGGCGCGGGCACGGCCGAACTGCTCGGCGTCGCCGACCGCGTCGACCTGCGCATGGGGACGTTCTCCAAGTCGTTGGCCTCCTGCGGTGGCTTCGTCGCCGGCTCGCACGAGGTGATCGAGTACCTGCGCTTGTATTCGCGTGCCTTCCTGTTCACCGCCTCAGCGGTCCCCGCCGCCGTCGGCGCGGCGCTCGCCGCGTTGCGCGTGCTGCGCTCGGACGATGGGCCGCCGCTGCTCGCACGCGTGCTCGAGAACGCGCGGCACCTGCGCGGCGGGCTGGAAGAGCGCGGCTTCGCGGTCGTCGCCGCGCAGGCGCTGCCCGAGGACGCCCCTGTGCAGCGACACGCGCCCGGCCTGCAAGCGGACAGCGAGACCGGCGAGGCGGCCTCTTCACAGACGATCGTCACGCCAATCGTGCCCGTGCTCGTCGGCGACGACTGGAAGGCGGCGCTGCTGTGGCGCGCGCTGTACGACGAGGGCGTGTTCGTCAACACGGCGCTGCACCCAGCCGTGCCGCCGGGCGGCGCGCTGCTGCGCACGAGCGTGATGGCCACACACGACACACGCCACGCTCGACCGGGCGCTCGATGCTTTCGCGCGGGTCAAGCGCGAGTTCGAGGCGGAGCACGGTCCGCTTCCGGGGCCGGCCTCCGATTGATCTGCGAGGTCTCGCTACCGGCCCCCGGGTAGCCCATACCCGCCGAGCGACTTGTCCAAATCTTCACAAGTCCGATGCCGACACAAAAAGGTCGCTTCTAGCGTACGAAGCGCGAGAACCTGGTTGACCGGATACCCCGTCCTGACATAGCTTGCGGGAGCGCTCTGCATGTCGTCCAGGTTCGCTCCGCACCTGTCATCTCCGAGACAATCTTTGATGGGCCTCAAGCCCTGGCCCTGGGTTGATCCTGGACGTCTCCCGAGCGCTAACTCGTCAAAAAATCAAGCACGGATGTTGCGGCTCGGATGCCCGGGGCCGCAACGGGGAGAGTCCCAAATGAACGCGACAGCGACGATTGCCCCTGCTCCGCAGTACATGCGCGCCCTGGAGCGCGCCAACAAGGTTCGCCTGGCCCGTGCGGAGCTCAAGCGCAAGGTCTCGATGGACGAGGCCGATGCCGCTGAGGTGATCCTCTCCTGCCCGTGGGAGGCGCACAGCATGGCCGTCGCCGACCTGCTGATGAGCCAGCGCCGCTGGGGCCAGACCCGCTGCCGCAAGTTCCTCGCGCAGATCCCGATGTCCGAGAAGAAGACGATCGGCTCGATGACCGAGCGTCAGCGGCGGACGCTGGCTGCGATGCTGCGTTCCTCTGCCGAGCGGAGCCGCGCCTGGGGCGCGACTCCCGTGGTAACGGACAGCCTGACGAGAGCGTGAGCTCCCACCAGCCGGCGAGCATTCCGATCAGTCCGAGCCGCGGGCGGACCTCCCACACCCCGCAGCCGCCCTGGCCGAGCTCGCGCACCGGCAGGCGCACGAACTTGTAGCGCCCAGGTTCGAGCTTCATTCGCTCGAGCTGCTCCTGGGCGCGCAACTCGTGCAGCGCGCGCCCGCGAGCCATACCCCGGAGATCCTGCAGCCGAGCCGCGAGCCGGTCGCGCTGGCGCTCGAGCTGCTCGAGGCTGAGCAGCCGCGGTCCGCCGAAATGCTCCTCGCGCGGTAGACACCCGGCGCGGGCCGGGATATGCGGAAAGCCGGCCGCGACGATCTGCGAGAGCTCACGCTCCAGGCGCGAGATCTGCGCGCGCAGCGAACGTCGAGCCGCCGACTCGTCGAGTGTCTCGACAGGCAGAGCCGCCGGTGTGCCGCGATTGATCGTCAGCTGCTCGGCTTGGCTCACGCCCCGACTCCTCCTGCTTGCGTGCCGGACGCCGGAATTCTACCAGCGCGGCAGGCCCTGCGGGCTCGCTTGCGGCTCGCCCGCGGCATCCACTGCAGGCGCGCTCATCGCGCCTGCAGTGAGGCGCGGCAGCTCCATAGCGCCTCCTCGGCGTACAGCTCGGGCACGCCAGCGACCTGCACCGCGAACAGCACCAGCCGAGGCGAGCGCGAGCGCGGCTGCATGCGCAGCAGCGAGCTCGCCGAACAGGACCGCCAGCGGGGCCGCCGCGTCGGCGACGACCAGTCGGCCGTCTGGCAGCTCGGAGGTGTCCTCGCCGCGGCCGAGGCGCTCGCCCTCGACGCTCGCGCGGATCCCTAGCGGCCCGTCGACGCATTCGGCGTCGAGCGCCCACACGGGCACGCCCGTGTCGAGCAGGGCGATCAGCAGCACGTCCTCCAGCAGGCCGGCCGAGATGAAGCCGCCGTGCATCATGCGGTCGAACACGGCGGCCTCGATCGGCGTGCGCACGACCTCCGGGTCGAGGCCGATGTGGCGGAAGAACACGCGATAGGCCGACGGCACGGGCTCGCGCCGCACGGCGACCGCGTTTGCGCCGCGGAAGCGATTGGACATTTCGCGCAGGCGCGAGAGCAGATCGGCGGGCGAGGCGCCCGTCAGCGAGCCCGGGCGACGCCACCTCGACGTGCGTGCTCAGGAGCGCCAGCCCGGGCAGCTCCTGCTCGACCTCGCGCGCGCACCAGCCATGCACGAGCTCTGGCGTCGGCGCCGCGCTCATCGCGCCGGCCCGCGCCAGCCGCGGCCGCGAGAACCGCGCACAAGCGTTGCCACCCGCCGACGCAAGAGCGCTCGCGAGGGGCTGTCGAGCAGCGCACCCCCCTGCACCTCGCCGCCGGGGTAGAGGAACTCACCTGCGGGCAAGTCGCGACCTTGTACAGCGCCGCCAGCGCCCCGTCGCTGTCGATCCCGATCGGCAGCGACAGCCTGTGCGTGCGGATCAGCTTGCGTAGCTTGCCGCGGTCGCCCTTCAGCGCCACCGCCGGCGAAGCGCACGCCGGGGAAGGACGGCGCGAGCGCCTGCATCTCGTCGAGCACGTCCGGGCACGAGCCGCCGTCGACGAACAGCGCGAGCACGACCGGGGCGCCTTCGTAGAGCTCGCAGATGTTGAGGATCTGCGTGCCGCGCTCCTCGCAGGCCGGCACGCGCCCGGCGGCGCCCTCGTTGGCCCGCGTCGCCGTGTCGGCATCGCCGTTCAGGTTGCCCAGCGCGAGCGGCACGGCGAACGGCGGCACCCGTTCGCCGGGAGCCAAGCCCTTGACGCCGTTGGGCTTCGTCACGATCGTGTTGATCGTGATCAGCGCGATGATCAGCAGCGCCAGCAGGCCGACGTAGCCGCCGTAGCGAGGCGTCGTGCGACGCGGCGGGCGCTGTTCAGACTGGCTCATGGACGACGGGCTCGCCTCCAAGCGGGTGCAGCGCGATCGGCTCTGCACCCGCACCGTCCGCCGCGGGCGCGCCGAAGCGGATCAGCGCGGCGGGCAGCGCAACGAGCACGCCGAGCAGCGACACGGTCAGGTCGATCAGCGTGACGAGTCCGAAGTCGCGCAGCATGCGGATGTCCGACAGCGCGAGCACGCCGAAGCCGGCGATCGCCGTCACGCCGGAGGCGGCCACGGCGGCACCGGTGCGGCGGTATGCGCGCCGCAGCGCCTCGACGGTGTCGTGGCCCGCGAGCAGCTCCTGGCGATGGCGCTCGGAGAGCAGCACGCTGAACTCGGTCGAGACGGCGATCACGAGCGCGCCGAGCGTCACCGACATCGGGTTCAGCGGCACGCGCACGGCGAACAGGATCAGCGCCGACCAGCCGCTCGCCAGCGCGATCGGCACGAGCGGGACTAGCGCGCGCCTCAAATCGCCGCCGAAGGCGAGCAGCAGCACGAGCGCGACGACGGCGAGGCTTGCCAGCAGCGTCTCCACACGCCGCAGCGGCGAGGCCACCTCGCTACCCGACTTGGCCGCCAGCACTGGCAGGCCGACGAGCTGCGCGCTGACGCCGGCCGGCGGATGCAGGCTCGCGCGCATCCCGTCGATCAGCTGCTGCTGCTGTGCCAGGCTCATCAGCCGGATGCCGAAGGCGAGCGTCGCCACGCGGCGGTCGGGCGTGATCACGTCCTGGGAGAAGTACGGCGGGATCGCGTCGAGCAGCCCCGTGACCTGCGCCTGCGTCAGCTTGCTCGATTTCGCCGGCGCCTTCGCTTTGCCCGCTTTAGGAGATCTCGCGGACGATTTGATCCCTTCTTCGGGAACGATCTGCCCGGCCGTGGCGCCCTGGGTGGAGAACAGGTCGGGCAACGAGAAGGCCGGGCACAGGCGGGCCTTGCCGCAGCCGCGGGCTGAGCTGTAGCCGAATCGCGCCGAGCACGCGCTTCTCGTATCTACTCATCCATTCGATCGTGGTCGGCTTCGTCAGAGCCTTCGAGCTGACCATCAGGTCGATCTCGCCACCCACCCCGGTCGAGCGCTCGAGCGCGTTGAGGCCTTCCAGCGAGCTGAGGTTCTGCGGCACGAGCTTGGTGATGTCGGTCTCGACCCGGGTCTGCGTGTCGAGGCCCCAGCCGAGCGCGGCGAGCGCGAGGCCGACGAGCAGCACGCGGCCGGGACGGCGAATCGCGCCGATCAGCGCGCCACGCGAGACGGCGCGCGTCAGCGGGTTGTCTCGCAGCAGCTCGCCGGCCTCGCGCCAGGCCCCGGCGACGTCCGCCGCGATCCCCCGCATCGCTTGCGGCACTCGCGTGGAGCGAGACCCTCGGCCTGCGGCCAACGTCATCGCGGCGGCGCCGGCGCTAAGCGCGCAGAGGAAGGCGACGATCACGCCGAGCACGAGCAGCAGCCCGAAGCCGCGCACCATCGGCACCGGCGAGAGCAGCAGCACGAGCATCGCCGCCGCGCTCGCCGCGCCGGCCGTGGCGATCGTCGGCGCGCCGAGCGCGACCGCGCGCACGACGACCGTCTCGCGCGAATCGCCGCCGTCGCGCTCGGACTCCTCCTGCACGCGCGACTGGAACTGGATCGCGTAGTCGACGGCGAGCCCGACGAGCACCGGCAGCACGGCGATCGAGGCGACCGTCAGCGAGGCGCCGGCGAGCGACAGCGCGCCGAACGTCAGCGCCGCCGCGAGCACCGCGATCGCCAGCGGCAGCAGGCGCGGGCGGCCGGTGAAGATCAGCCCGAGCGAGGCGGCCATCACGAGCAGCACCGCGATCAGCAGCAGCTCGATCGAATGCGTGATCGAGTCGGTCAGGTCGGACACGATCACGGGCACGCCCGTGACGAGATAGCGCTCGCCGTGGCGCAGCTTCCACTGCGGCATCGCCACGGCCTGGCGGATCAGCCCGATCGTGTGCGTGCGCTGGGACTCGCTCAGACCCGGCGCGCATACGCACCGAGATGAGCGCCGCTTCGCGGCTCGGGAACAGGTAGGCGAAGCGTTGCTTGGGCGTGCCCGCGCGCTTGCTCGAGTCGAATACGAGCGCCGTTACGAAGTCGTTGTTGTCGATAGCTCGGCTTCGACGTCAGCCCGTACTGCAGCGCGAGCGTCACGAGCCCCTCCTGGAAGCGCGCCGTCGTGATCTTGCCCGCCTGCTTGCCGAGCGTGCGCGCTTCTTCAGCGCTCAGCCCGCGCTTCAGCGCGGCTTGCGTGACCGCGCGTTCGGCCTGCTTGGCCTGGGCTTCGGCCTGCTTGCTCTGGCTGGCTAGCTGTTCGTCGATCTGGTCGGCCGCCTCGTTGACGAACGTGCCCGGCCCGAACACGACCTTCACCGGGTGACCGTGCGCGAGCTTGCCGCAAGGCCCGTTCACGCCGCCCTCCCGCGCGAGCGCCGCGACGGGGACGTTGCCCGACAGGCAACCCTCGAGCCCGACCAGCCGCTGCAGGTCTTCGCTCAGCACGAGCTGCTGCAGGTCGCCTTTGACGAGCACCTCGACCGGCTCTTCGCCGAAGTTCTCATAGAAGTGCTGCGTGTCGCGGTACTCCGAGCTCGAGCTCGACACGAACGTGCTCGTCGCCGCCGTCGGCTTCAGTCGCAGCGCGAGCGCCGCGCCGGCCAGGCCGAGCACGATCGCCACGGCGACGACCAAGCGCGGACGCCGCGCAGCGGCACCGGCCAGCGCCGAGAAGAGTCGCGCTGCGTTCACAGGTGAAGGCTAACCGCGGGTGACGATCGGACGCGCAGGCGTCGAGCCACCGGCCCGGCGCCTACTCCATCCCGAGGGGTCCGGCCGATTCGCCGGAGAGGAACTGACGCACGAACGGGTTTTCGGAGGCGAACAGCTCCTCGGCGGGTCCGGATTCGACGATCCGCCCCTTCCACAGCACCGAGATGTGTTCGGCCACGCGGCGAGCGCTCATGATGTCGTGCGTGATGACCGTGTAGCAGCCGCCGTTCTCGGCGTGGATTTCCTTGATCAGCTCGCACAGCAGCGCCGTGCGCACGGGGTCAAGGCCGGAGTCGGGCTCGTCGAACAGCACGATCTCGGGATCGAGCACGAGCGCGCGCGCGAAGCCGGCGCGCTTGCGCATACCGCCGGAGAGCTGGTTGGGCATCTTCTCGCCCTCGCCGCCGAGGCCGACCTCGCTCATCCGCCGGTTGACGATTTCGGCGATCTCATCCTCGCCCTTCTCGGTGTGCTGGCGCAGCGGGAAGGCGACGTTGTCGTACAGGTTGAGCGAGCCGAACAGGGCCCCGTCCTGGAACAGCACGCCGAACTTCTTGCGCGTCTCGAACAGGTCGGCGTCGGACAGGCTCGGGATCGAGACTCCGTGCACAAGCACGTCGCCCTGGTCGGGGTAGAGCAGGCCGACGATGTGCTTGATGCAGACCGACTTGCCCGTGCCCGACGGGCCGAGGATCATCGAGATCTGGTTCTCCGGCAGGCCCATGTTCAGACCGCGCAGGACGTGGTTGCGCCCGAAGGACTTGTGCACGTCGATGAACTCGATCGCATCGGGCTCCTTGGACGGGCGGATCGTGCCTGTGTGGAAGGCGAACTCGTCGGACTCCTCACGCTGACGTTCGCGCGCGCTGAACGAGGTGCCGGCCAGTACGCCGCTCGGCGGCGCCGCCTCGGCCTGAGCCTCCTCGGCGGCCGTCCGCCGTGCTGCCTCGCGCTCGGCGGCGGCCGGCGCGAAGTCGCTCTCGCTGCCGGGCTGCGGCGGGGCCGTGTGGTGCTCGATCGGCTCGTAGGACTCCTCTGGCCCCTCGGCGTCGCCGTGGGGACCGGGCGGCTGCTCGGCCATGCGCTAGCTCACCCCCCGATCGGGGCGCGCGGATTGGCGCCCCAGAAGATCTGCGTACCGAGCATTCCGATCACGTGCACGAGCACGAGGTTGAGCACCATCGACTTGGCCGTGGCTCTCCCCACCCCCACCGGTCCGCCACTCGCGTTGTAGCCGTAGTAACACGCAACGAGCACGATAGCCGTGGCCATGAACATGGCCTTGATCAGGCTGTAGAGGAAATCGGGTGGATTCTGGAACTGCCAGAAGATCAGGAAGTAGCCACCGGAGGAGACGTAGCCGATCTGCTGCACGACGGCGATGTAGGACGCGAGGAAGGCAGCGCCGATACCGGCGAGGTACATGAACGGGAGCACCAGCCAGGCGGCGAGCAGGCGCGTGGCGCAGAGGAAGGTCATCGAGTTGATGCCCATCACCTCAAGCGCGTCGATCTCCTCGGAGATGCGCATCGCGCCGAGCTCGGCGACGATCCCGGTACCGACCTTGGCGGCCATCATGTAGCCAAAGGCGTAGGGGGTGATCTCGCGCAGGTCGCACCATGCGGTGAACACGCCCGAGTAGGCCGGCGCGCCCTGGGCGGCGGTGAAGTAGGCGCCCTCGATCCCGCACTGCAGGCCGAGGATGAACATCAGCGTCCAGATGATCGTGGTCGAGCCGACGATCAGGATGCCCGCCTGGCGCAGCGACTCGCCGAAGAAGCGGAACACGCGCAGGCCATAGACGTCGCCGACGATCTGGCCCGTGAACTTGCCGATTTCGCCGGTCGCCGCGAGCCATTCGCGCGGCATTGCCAGAAGCTCGCCCATTACTCGGTCACCCCCTCGCTCACTTGATCACGAGGATTTGCGGGTGGGTGGCCAGGAGGGTCTGCGTGAAGACGTAGTCGAAGGAGAAGATCGCGGTGAAGGCGAGCACGACGGCCTCGTTGACGGCGCGCCCGACGCCCTCGGCACCGCCGGAGGCGGACATGCCCTTGTAACAGCAGACGATCGCGATGATCGCGCCGTAGATCGTTGTCTTCAGCACCGAGCCCCACAGGTCGGTGGTCGAGGCGTTGGCGAACAGCGTGTTCCAGAACGGGCCGAGCGGCTGCGCGTTGATCAGCTCGGCGATGATCCCGCCGAAGATGCCGAACAGCAGCGCGTAGATGTCGAACAGCCCGGTCACGACCATCAGCGCGAGGAAGCGCGGCACGACGAGGTTCTTGACGGGGTCGACGCCGAGCACCTGCAGCGCGTCGAGCTCCTCGCGCACCTTGCGCGCGCCGAGGTCGGCCGTGATCGCGGTGCCGGCGACGCCGGCGACGACGACGGCGGTCACACTCGGGCCGATCTCGCGGATCGCGCCGAGCACGAAGAAGCCGCCGAGGCGGTCGAGCGCGCCGAAGATCGTCAGGAAGTTCGCGGCCTGCAGGCCAGGCGCGGCGTAGCAGAGGCAGACGGTCGAGATCAGCAGCGGGAACCAGCACAGCCGCAGCGCGAAGAGGAACTGCGAGACGAGCTCGCCGCCGTAGGGATAGGGCGGGCGCAGGGCGGACACGATCGTCCTCCCGGTGAGGATCATCATGTCCCCAAATTCCTCTAGCACGTGCCGTGCCGGGACGAACGCCCGCTCGGCTACGCTGCGCACCATCTCTGCTGCCCCTCCTCGGGTCGCCTTTCGCTGCAGGGGACTCTACGCGATGGACCTGTGCGACGCCAGCGCCAAGCGTGCCACGAGCCGTCGGACACCGCCGGGAATGCCGTGACAGACCGCAACAGCCGTTGATAGGGTGGCTCGACCGTGACTGGGAGAGGAGCAATCTCGGTGGGGCTGCTCGGCGCGTGCGCGGCGTTCGTCATCAGCGGCTGCGGCGGCGGCACCGAACAGAGCCACGGCGAAGCCAAGCGCAGCTACGACATGCGCATCGTGGCGGCGACGTTTCCGGCGAAGCAGTCGATGGCGCGCCCGACCAAGATGACAGTACGCGTGAGCAACGAAAGCGCGCGCACGGTGCCGAACGTCGCGATCTCGGTCGACTCGTTCTCCTACGTCGAAAAATTCGCCGAACTGGCCGCGAACAAGCGGCCGGTATGGGTGGTCGAAGAAGGCCCGGGAACGCCGGCAGAGCTGCCGGTCCAGAGTCAGGCCGTGAGCCCGCCGGGCGGCGGGCAGACGGCGTACGTGAACACGTGGGCGCTCGGGCCGCTGAAGGCCGGCGCGTCGCGTACGTTCACGTGGAAGGTCGTGCCGGTGAAGGCGGGCTCCTACACCCTGCATCTGAAGGTCGCAGCGGGACTGGCGGGTAACGCCCGCGCCGTGCTGAGCGGCGGCGGTCCGGTGAGCAAGAGTCTCACCGCCAAGATCGCCCCGGCCCCGCCGATCACGCACGTGAACCCAAGCACGGGCAAAGTCGTGCCGGGCACGTTCCCGACGAGCTCCAACTAGCGGCGGGTACGCGACGGGCGCGGCCCGGGCGCATGCGAGGACTCCCCCGCCCGGCGTTTGGCCCGCTGTCGAAACGGGTCCTCGCCGATTTCGCCAAGAGATGCTGTCCGAAGGTCCGCTTGGCACTACGATTGCGTTCGGCTTTACGGGCCTTGGCCCGTGTGCCGCCAAGGGGGCTTCGGCCCGACCGAACTTCGCCGAAATATTGGCACGACCGTCTTCAGGAGGACCGATCCCGCTCATGCCCAGGACACGCCAGCACAACGTCAGCGCCGCGCAATGGAGTGCCAACGGAGGAGCGCTCGGCTCACCCGACCTGACGATCCAGGGGAACCAGGTGTTCGGATCGAACGTCTTCTCGCGCGTCGGTCCAGCGCCACCGCCTACCGAAGCACGTCTACAGGGCGCTGCAGGCGACGTTCGAGCGCGGCGAGACGCTGGACGCGACGATCGCCGACCAGGTCGCCCAGGCGATGAAGGAGTGGGCGATGGAGAAGGGCGCGACCCACTACACGCACTGGTTCCAGCCGCTGACAGGCTCGACGGCGGAGAAGCACGACTCCTTCTACGGTCCCGACGGCGAGGGCAACGCGATCGCCGAATTCTCGGGTAAGGAGCTGATCCAGGGCGAGCCGGACGCATCGTCGTTCCCAAGCGGTGGCACGCGCACGACGTTCGAGGCTCGCGGCTACACGGCATGGGACCCGACCTCGCCGGCGTTCGTGCTGGAGAACCCGAATGGGACGCTGCTGTGCATCCCCACGGCGTTCACCTCTTGGACGGGCGAGGCGCTCGACAACAAGATCCCGCTGCTGCGCTCGATGGACGCACTGTCCGGAGCCGCGGTGAGCGCGCTCGAGTTGCTCGGCATTGATGACGCCAAGCACGTCTTCACGACGACGGGATGCGAGCAGGAGTACTTCCTGATCGACGAGCAATACTTCTTCGAACGCCCGGACCTAGTGACGACGGGCAGGACACTGTTCGGCGCGAAACCGCCGAAGGGACACGAGCTCGACGACCACTACTTCGGCTCGATCCCGGAGCGCGTGCTCGCATACATGCTCGAGGTCGAGCTCGAACTGGCGAAGCTCGGCGTGCCGATCAAGACGCGCCACAACGAGGTCGCGCCGAACCAGTTCGAGGTGGCTCCGATCTTCGAGAACTCGAACGTCGGCTCGGACCACCAGATGCTGACGATGCAGATCATGCAGAACACGGCTCGGCGCTACGGCCTGATCTGCCTGCTGCACGAGAAGCCATTCGCGGGCGTCAACGGCTCGGGCAAGCACAACAACTGGTCGATGGGCACGGACACGGGCATGAACCTGCTCGACCCGGGCGACACACCGTCGGAGAACCTCTCGTTCCTGTTCTTCTGCACGGCCGTGATCCAGGCGGTCAACGAGCACCAGGAGCTACTGCGGGCGTCGATCGCGAGCGCGGGACAGGACCACCGCCTCGGCGCCAACGAGGCGCCGCCGGCGATCATCTCGATCTTCCTCGGGACGGAGCTCGAGAAGGTCTTCACGGCGATCGAGAAGGGCAAAGTGCAGCCGTCGAAGCCAGGTTCATTCCTCGGCTTCGGCACGCCGGTGCTGCCGCCGCTACCCCTGCACGGCGGCGGACCGCAACCGCACGAGCCCGTTTGCCTTTACGGGCAACAAGTTCGAGTTTCGCGCGCTTGGCTCCAACTCCTCGCCGGCGTTCCCGAACACGGTGCTCAACACGATCGTGGCGGAAGCGGTCGATGACCTGGCGGGCAAGCTGAAGGCGGCCCTGAAGGGCGGCACGACATTGGAGAAGGCAGTCACAACGGTCGTCAAGGAGACGTGGATCGCGAACAAGCGCGTCGTGTTCGACGGCGACGGCTACTCCGAGGCGTGGCACAAAGAAGCGGAGAAGCGCGGCCTGGCGAACCTCAAAACGACGCCCGACGCGCTGCCGTGGATCATCGAGAAATCGACGATCGCGGCGTTCAAGAAATACAAAGTGCTGACCAAGCGCGAGCTCGAGGCGCGCTATGACGTGTACACCGAGCAGTACGTGATGAACCTCAACATCGAGGCCGAGACGGCCGCGATGGTCGCGCGCACAATGTTGCTGCCGGCGGCGATCCGCTACCTCAACGAACTGCGGGTGACGGGCCTGGCGGAGCTGATCGAGGAGATCGAGCCGGTCGTCAAGGAGTTCCACTATCGCGCTCGTCAAGCTCGAGGACGCAAACCTCGACGAGAATCACCCGGACAGCTCGGCGCAGAAGGAGGCCGTGTACATGCGCGACACAGTGATCACGGCAATGGAGGACACACGCGAGGTGGCAGACCGGCTGGAGAAGCTGGTGGCCGACGACCTGTGGCCGCTGCCGAAGTACTCGGAGATGCTTTTTATCAAGTAAGCGTCCGCGAGACGCTTGGACTTATTTGATGAGAGAGAGCCCGCTTCGGCGGGCTCTCTTGATATCCGGCCTTACGATCGGCGCATCCGCTGCGCCACCCAACCCCCCCTCGGTCGAGCCGTACAGTTAGCGCCGCCGTAGGCGCGGTGGCGAGTAGGAAGTGCTGCATTCGTAGCCGTAGCGCTCGTACTGGCGCTCGTAGCGGCGCGCGCAGTACTCGCCCCCGTGCAGGCACTTGTGGCTGCCGCCGATCGTCGCGGATCTAAAGCCCGAGCTGCACGAGACGTGCGCGACGGGGCTGGCTGGCGCGGCCGCCGGCGCCGCCAGCGCGGCCGCCGCGAGGAACACCACAGCAAATGACTTCGGCCTCAACTTCATCGATCGGAGATCCTATATTCCCGAACGAGTCGTGCTGTTTGGTGCGATCACCCGGGCCCGATCGCTCGCAGCGCAGCGGATGACCACAACCCCTGGTCCTCCTGTCCGAGCCGCCACAGCCCTGCGGCCAGCCCGTGGGTACGGGCGATCCGCAGCAGCGCGGCATCGGCGGCGGCGTCCATACTCCAGACAACGTGCGGAACGCCCGCGTCGTCGGTGTATTCGAAGGTGAGCTCGTGCGAGGCAGGGTCACTGCGCACGTGCGCGTGCTGAGCGTGGGCCAGCGCGACGATCCCCTCGTACTGGTAGGCCGTGGCGGGATCGGCCTTGCCCCCACCTGCAGCCCAGTCGAGCCCGTACATCGGTGCACCGAGCACAAAGCGCGAGGCGTGGGGCAGCGAGGCAAGATACGCAGCCGTTTCGGAGGCGGCACCGAGCGGAGCGATCGGGCCGGGCGCGGAGCCTTCCCAGTGGGCGCCCCAGGCGAGCACGAACACGGTGTCGGCGAGCGCTGCGAGCGCGCGGTCGTCGTAGAAGCCGGTCGAGCGTTTGGGGTCGTCTTCGCTCACACCGACGACGACTAGCGAGAGCTTCTTGTGCATCGCGCGCAACCGCGCGGCGAGCGTCGTGACAAAGCTCGTCAGCGCGGCCCGGTCGCTCGCGCCGTCGTTCTCGAGGTCGAGGTTGAGGCCCTGGAAGGAAGGGTTGCGCGCGATCGCAGCCAGGCGCGCGAGCGTGGCGGCGCGCAGCGTGGGTTCACTCAGGATCAGGTGCACGGTGGCACCGTCCTGGCAGTTGAAGCGCGGCATCACGGCGATCCCCTGCGCGCGTGCGTATGTGGTGTCTTCGGCCACGTCGGCGCCGATGACGCGGCCGCTGGGCACGGCGCAGTCGAAGTAGGTCGGGTAGATCACGCCGATCGAGCGCGCATGCGCGCGCAGGTCACGCAGCGAGTCGGGCGCGCTTGCGAGCAGGTACGCCTGCAGCGAGCGTGGGGACGCAGCTTTGTGCGCAGCCTCGGCAACACCGGGTGCGGCGGCGGCAGACGCTGAGCCGGTGCCGGCGGCGAGTACGGCGACGCAGGCGAGCAGCGCGAGCACGGCCGGCGCGACGGCGAAAGGCCGCACCGAGGCCGTGACCTTCATTAACCGGCGGCGACCTGCGGCAGCGCCCACACACTCTGGTCCTCACTGCCAAGGTGCCACAGCCCGATCCCAAGGCCGAGCGACTGGGCGAGCTGCATGCGCGCGCCGATCGACTGCTGGTTGGTGAACCACACGTCGTGGCGCACGCCCGAGCCGTCTTTGTAGGAGAAGTGTGGGCTGAGCGCAGTGGCGTCCCATTCAGGCAGCGCTCCGAAGACGGTCTGCAGGGCGACGATGTCTTCGTACTCGAGCGGCGTGCCCGGGTTGCCCGGACCGCCGCCGTTGGCCCAGTCGATTCCGTACATCGGCATGCCGAGAACGAACTTATTCAGGTGAGGCATCGTGGCGGTGTATTCGGCGACACGCTTGAACCACGGGTATTCATCGAGCGAGCCGGGGCCGGAGGTCGTCCAGTGGATGCCCCAGTCGAGCACGAAGATGTAGTCGGAGGGCACCGACAGGGCGGCGTCGTCATACATCGCGGCACGCCCGGTAGGGACGTTGTAGTACTTGGCGGTGACGATCGTCGAGACCTTCTCGCCCTGCGAGTGCAGCTTTTCGGCGAGCAGCGTGATGAATGCGGTGAAGGGATTGCGCTCGCTTGGATCGGCGCCCTCGAAGTCGACCTGGATGCCCTGATAGCTGTAGGTCTGGCAGAGTTTGGCGAGGTTGTCGATCAGTTTGGCGCGCTGTGAGGGGTCATTCAGCAGCTGGGCCTCACGCCCCGAGTTCTGGCAATTCAGGCGCGGCATCACTTCGATCTGGCGCGCCTCCGACCAGCCTGTCACGAGCGGATCGTCTTTGCCGGTGACTTCGCCGCCGTTGCCGCATTCGAAGTACGTCGGGTAGACGACGCCGACCTGCTGGTAATGGGCCTCAAGGTCGTGGAAGCTCTGGTCGGTCGAGGCGAGCAGGAAGGCCTGCGCGGTGCCGGTTGTCGGCGTCGGGTCGGCCGTGTGCACGGTCAGCTCCGGCGTCGGTTCGCTGATCGCGCCGAGCGAGTCGACGGCGACCACAGTGACTTTGTAATCGGTGCTCGGCGCGAGGTTGCTCAACGTCATCGCCGGTTCCCCGCTCTGCCCGACGGGTTCGCCGTCGCGGAATACGCGGTAACCGACGACGTTGCCGCTGACGGCGACGCTCGCTGACCAGTTGAGCTGCACGGACTGGCTCGTGACGGCGCTCGCGCTGAGGCCGCTGGGCGCGGATGGCGGCGTGTGCGTCGTCACGACGGTCACCTCGGGCGCCGGCGCGCTGAGGTAGCCGGCGGCGTCCTCGGCGCGCACGGTAAACGCGTAGGAGCGCTGCGAAGCCAGCGCGACGGTCGCGCTCTGGCCGTGTACGACGCCAACGGGGGCGCCGTCCTTGTAGAGCACGTAGCCGGCAAGCGAGCCGGCGGTGACGCTGCCGGGCTGCCAGGAGAGCGTGGCCGAGGTGTCTGTCACGCGTTCGGCGGCGATCAGCGGCGAGCCGCCGGGCGGCGTGTGCGTCGTTGACAGGCTGAGCGGAGCGCTGCGCGGGCTCTCGTGTTTAGCCGCGTCGATCGCGCTCACGGCGACCGCATAGGTATGCGGGTAGGCGAGATGCGCGAGGCGCATCGAGCTGCCGGGGGTCTGACCGACGAGCCTTCCATCGCGGTAGACGCGGTAGCCGACGATCCGCGCACCATCGGCTTTGCTCGCCAGCCACACGATCGTGGCACCCTGTTCTGAGACTTCGGCGGCGCTCACGCCGGCGGGCGTGCTCGGGCCTGCGCTCCCGCCACCCCCGCTCACCTGTCCATCGGCACCGATCACGAGCGTGCCGCTTGCCGGGCCGAGGTGCCCGCGCGTGTCGACGGCCGAGATGTTCACGCGATGCGAGCGGCCGGAGCTGACCTTCAGCGCGTAGCTGCGTGCGTGCGTCTGCCCGACGACGGCGGCGTCACGCACGACGCGGTAGCCGGCGAGCGGCGCGTCCCCGCGCGCGGCGGTACGCCAGGCGAGCGTGATCTTGCCGCCGCCGTGGCTGAGGACCTTCACGCCGGCGACCCTCCCGGGGCCACGGAAGGGCACCTTGCTGCGTACTTTCGACCAGCAGCCGTGGCCAGCGTCGACGCCCCCGCGGGCCTGCACGGAGAAGGTCGTCACGCGGCCGGGCGTGACGCGCAGGACGATCGAGCCGCGCGTGGTCTGCCCGACGGTGCGCCCGGAGCGCTGCACGCGGTAGCTGATCCCGGTGCCGGCGGCGGCAGGCGCCTTCCAGCTCAGGCGCGCACGCGGCCCGCCGATCCGCGTCAGATGCAGATCGCGCGGAGTCTGCCCGGCGCACCCTGGTGTCGAGGCGGCCGTCGCCGACGACGGAATGCCCGAAGCGAGGGCACTCGGCGCGAGCAGCGCGAGCAGCGCGAGCGTGAAGCGAGCGCGCCTCATCGCGTCGGCCCCAGTCGCACGATGCCTTCGCGGCCGACCTGCGGGAACGCATGCCAGCGACCGTAGATTTTGCCGAGGCTCGCCTCGGCGGCTTGGCGCGGCGCAGGCTTCACACGCTGACGTGCCGGCTGCAGTTTGCGCTCGAGTCGTACGACCCCGGCCCACGCCTGTAGCGCGAGGTGGCGCGGGGCGTTCAGCTCGCCTGGGCCGAGCAGCGTGACGGGCAAGAGCGAGGCGGGCAGCACGAGCATCGCGAGCACGCGCTTGGGCGTGAGCACGCGCGCTCGGGCGTCGTCGTCACCCGGCCGGTAGGCGGTCGAAGAGGCGTCCATCAGATCGACCCCCCGTCGGTAACGAGCTGCGCGCCGCCCGGCCTCAGCCCGGCACCGGGCGCCCCACCGGGCGGCGCGCGCGTCCCCCATTTGCTCGTGCGACAGGTCGCGATCGCGTAGTAGGTCTGCCACAGCATGATTGCGAGGTAGAAGAAGACGAACAGCACCCCGTAGAGCCAGACGAGGCTGTACTCGTCCTGGAAGAGCACGTAGTAGAGCGAGTAGACCATCGCGAGCGAGTAGATCCCGGCGAGGTAGACGAGCGGCAGCGTGCCGCCATGGATCAGCGGCCCCCACACGAGCGCATGCAGTGCGGCGACGGGGGCGATCAGCGGCAGCACGATCGAGAGATAGGTGAAGAAGGCGGCGACCGGGTGCTTGCGCCAGATGAAGCGCGCGACGAGCAGCGACTCGCGCGTCCATGAGCGCTTCCAGCGGGTCTGCTGCTTGAGGAAGCCGCGGAAGTCGTCGGGCACGATCGTGTGCGAGACGGCGCGCTTCTCGTAGACGACGCGCCAGTCGCGCAGCACGCAGTTGGTCAGCGAGCGGTCGTCGCCGAAGGTCGACTCGATCCCGAGGAAGGTCTGATTCTCCCACCACTCCATGCGCGGGAGGATCGCCTCGCGACGGTAGGCCGAGAAGCAGCCGGAGCAGCAGGTGACGGCATTGAAGACCGATTCGGCGGCCTTGACGACGCGGAAGGCCACGAAGTAGCGCACCCCCTGCATTCGCGTGAGCCAGTTATCGCGCAGGTTGAGCACGTCGGCGTGACCGCACACAGCCCCCACGCGCGGATCGGCGAAGGGCTGCACGAGACGGCGCAGGGCGTCCGGGGCGACGACGGAGTCGGAGTCGACGAACACGATCACCTCGGCGTCGCTGGCACGGATGCCCGCGGCCATCGCGGCGCGCTTACCGCGGTTCTCGGGAAAGTCGATCACCTGCACGCGACCGGGTGCGCCGTCGGCGACGCGTCGCATCTCGGCGAGCGTGTCGTCGTCGGAGCCATCGTTGACGGCGATCAGCTGCAACTTCTGCACGGGATAGTCGAGCTCTAGCAGCGCACTCAGCGACTGCCCGATCGCCTCCTCCTCGTTGAAGCCAGGCATCACGATCGCGATGCACGGCTCCTGACCGGTCTCCTTGCAGGAGCGGTAGAACAGGCTCAGCACGAAGCGGCTGATGATGTAGCTGGCGACGCAGACGCTATAGACGCCGAAGAAGACGTTCGAGAACATCAGGTCGATGAAGGCCGCCTTGTAGGCCATCACGGAGACGATCAGGGCGACGAGGTAGAGCGCCGCGACAGCCTTCAGCACGCGCAGGAGCATCGCTACGGGACCATCCTGCGGCGCCCGCCGGGCGTGCGGTAGGTGCAGTCGAGCACGGCCGGACAGCGCTCGAGCCAGCTGTAGTCGTACCCGGGATGCACGGTCACGACGATCGTCAGCTGATAGTCCTCGGGACCGAAGCCCGAGGCATCGACGCGCGGATCGGGACAGACGCTGTGCAGCTCGTCCTCGCCCAGGCGCATCACGGGCACGAGCGGGTCGTGGTAATCGACGGCGGCACCTTCTTCGCGCAGGCGCTCGACGATCTCCCGTGCCGGCGCTTCGCGGGCATCGGCGACGCCGGGCTTGTAGGAGGCGCCGACGACGAGCACGCGCGCGCCGGCGAGCGACTGACCGGACTCGACGAGCATCTCGTGCGCGCGGCAGACGATGTGGCGCGGGCGGGCGGCGAGCTTGCGCAGTCCCTGCTCGGCGACCGCCGCCGGGCGCCCGCGACTGCGAAGCGGGTGCACGAGGTAGTAGGGGTCGACGCCGATGCAGTGCCCGCCGACGCCGGCCGAGGGGTAGTGCGCCATGAAGCCGTAGGGCTTGCTCGCGGCTCCCTCGGTGACCTCGATCGGGTCGAGGCCGTGAGCGTTGCAGGCTTCGGCGATCTCGAACGCGAGCGCGATGTTGACGGCGCGGAAAGTGTTCTCGTACAGCTTGACCATCTCGGCTGCCTCGGGGGAGGTGACGCGATGCAGCCGCTGGCAGGTGTGGCGCAGCACGGCGGCGGCGCGGCGGAAGCATGTCTCGCTGACGCCACCGAGCACGCGCGGCGTGCTCGTCTGCGAATGCTCATCGACACCCGGGTCGATGCGCTCGGGGGCGAACGCGACGAACACGTTCTCCCCTGCGTGCAGGCCGCGCTCGGCGAGCGGCTGCACGAGCAGCTCGCGCGTGCAGCCGACGTACGTGGTCGAGGTGAGCACGATCGTCTGCTCGGGACGAGCGTGGCGCACGACCGACGCGCACGCGCCCTGCAGAGCACGTGGGTCGGGGGTGCGCCACTCGTCGATCGGCGTGGGCACGCAGATCAGCACGAGGTCGGCCGAGTGCAGCGCCTCGCTGCGGTCGGTCAGCACGAAGCCGTCGCCTGCGAGATGCCCGCTCAGGCTCTCGCGCTCGGAGTCGAGTAGCTCGGCCTCGCCGGCGCGGATCTGCGCGAGGCGGTCGTGCGAGCTGTCGAGGCCGACGATCCGGCAGCCGGCGTTGCGCAGGGCGATTGCCGTCGGCAGCCCGACATAGCCGAGCCCGACGACGGCGACCACGGCGTGCTCGCTGGCAACGGCCGCCGCGGAGGACTCCGTTGCGCCGGCACCTGTGCCGGGCGCATCGGCGGGTGCAACCGCGCCCGGCGCGACTTCGATCCCCACCCCGACCCCCGGCTGCTCGACCGTCGAGTCGACCGCGATGTCTCGCAACATGGTAATGCCCCCTTATCGGATTCGGAAAGTCAGCTTTGTCGGCGCTGCACCGTGCCCGTCGCGCGGTGAGGAGCCCCTGTCGTGCTAGCGAGACCGTCGCGGAGCCGAGTTGTCCTCCCGTTCCGCTGCTCGTCGCGGCGCAGTTTGCACAGTGAGCTGGTGTTACCCAACGCGTTTGGACAGCCGTTCTAGAGGCGCGTGCCAAAGGGCATACGCCACGTCGTCCCGGCCGGGACGACGGCTGCCCGAAAGGGACGGCTCAGGGCAGATCCGAGCGGGTCAGACCTACCGACGTCCGGTCAGCGACTAGAGCGAGACCGACACGTGACAGACACGTTCGAGGGTGCCGCGACCCCCGTCGAGCGCTTTTTCGTCGAGCGATTCGGCGGCCTTGTGCGCTGCTGATGTGTCGTGCACGGCAAGCGCCCCGAGAATCTTCGACTGCTGCGCGAGCGCCGTGCGCAATCCCTGCAGCTGCGTCCGCTGCCCGGCGCTGACGAACGGTGCGAGCTCGTCGACCCGTGAGCTGAGCGTGGTGGCGGCAGCGATCACGCGCTTGTCGGACTTCGGATCGAGGATGTTCAGCCCGGTTTCCGTTCCGACGCGGACGTACTGGCGCAGCGCGGGGGCCGCCTTCGAGCAGGCCGTCTTTCGTTTGGCGCCCTGGTCACTGCCACCGCAACCGGCGAGGACGAGCAGCGCGATGCACGCAGATGCAACGGCGGTCTTGGTCATGCGCCCTTCCCCTCCCTCGTCCGGTCTCGCACTCAGCGCGGCGGGTACTCTCAGCCGCCGCGAGCGGCGCAGGCTATCAGCGAGCGACGGCTAGCATAACCACATGGCGCGGGACTTCAGCGACACGATCAATCGGCGCGTGCTCGTCTACGACGGCGGCATGGGCGCAACGCTCGAGCAGTTCGAGCTGACCAACGAGGACTACGGCGGCCTCGAGGGCAAGTGCCACGAGGCGCTCGTGCTCAACCGCCCGGACGTGATCGAGGGCGTGCACAGCTCGATGCTCGAAGCCGGCGCCGAAGTGCTCGAGACGGACACCTTCCAGGGCTCGCGGATCAAGCTCGATGAGTGGGGTCTGGCCGACTACACCGTCGAGATCAACACGAAGGCAGCCGAAATCGCGCGCAAGGCGGCGGGCGAGGAGCGCTTCGTGGCAGGCTCGATCGGGCCGACCGGCTACCTGCCGGCCTCCGAAGACCCCTCGCTCGGGCAGATCCGCTTCGGCGAGCTCGTCGAGGTCTTCTCCGAGCAGGCAGCAGCGTTGATCGACGGCGGCGTGGACTTGATCATCATCGAGACGGCGCAGGACATCCTCGAGGTCAAGGCGGCGGTTTTCGGCGCGCGCGAGGCGTTCAAGAGCACGGGCCGCACGCTGCCGATCCACACCTCGGTCTCGCTGCTGCCGAACGGCGGCAAGATGCTGCTCGGCACGGATATCTCCTCTGTCTTGACGACACTCGAGGCGCTCAAGGTCGACGTGATCGGTCTGAACTGCTCGACGGGCCCGGAGGACATGCGCGACGCGATCCGCTTCCTCGGCGAGTTCTCCCCGGTGCCGGTCGCGTGCATCCCCAACGCGGGGCTGCCGCTGCAGGGTCCGGACGGCGAGACGATCTTCCCCGAGCAGCCGGGGCCGCTGGCGGAAGCGCTGAAGGAGTTCGTCGAGCGCTACGGCGTCGGCATCGTCGGCGGCTGCTGCGGCACGACGCCTGCGCACATCGCGGCGATCGTCGAGCGCGTCTCCGGACGCGAGGTCGGGCCGCGTCCGGCGCCACGCGCGCCTCAGCTCTCTTCGATGATCGCCTCGACGCCGCTACAGCAGGAGCCGGCGCCGACGATGGTCGGCGAGCGCGTCAACTCACAGGGTTCGCGCAAGGCCAAGGAGCTGCTGTTGGCCGACGACTACGACGGGCTCGTGCAGATCGCCGAAGACCAGGTCGAAGGTGGCGCGCACGTGCTCGACCTGTGCGTCGCGCTGACCGAGCGCGCGGACGAGGACGAACAGATGCGCCTGCTGGCGAAGAAGGTCTCGCTCACACAGCCGGCGCCGATCCAGGTCGACTCGACCGAGCCAGAGGTGATCGAGCGCGCGCTCGAGCAGATCCCGGGCCGGGCGATCGTCAACTCGGTCAATCTCGAGGCGGGCCGCGAGAAGCTCGATCGCGTGGTGCCGATGGCGCTGGCGCACGGCGCCGCGCTGATCGCGCTGACGATCGACGAGGTCGGTATGGCGAAGACGGCGGAGCGCAAGGTCGAGATCGCCAAGCGCATCCGCGACCTGTGCTGCGAGGAGCACGGCTTGGACCCGCAGCTGTTGATCTTCGACTGCCTCACGTTCACGCTGACGACGGGCGATGAGGAGTGGCGGCCCTCAGCGGTCGAGACGATCGCGGGGATCAAAGCGATCAAGCAAGAGATCCCGCATGTGAAGACCTCGCTTGGCGTCTCGAACGTCTCCTTCGGTGTCTCCCCAGGGGCGCGCGCGGTGCTCAACTCGGTCTTCCTGCACCACTGCGTCGACGCTGGGCTGGATCTGGCGATGGTCAACCCGAACCACATCACGCCGTACTCGGAGATCCCCGACAACGAGCGCGAGCTGGCCGACGATCTTGTCTTCAACCGCCGCGAGAACGCGCTCGAGCGCTTCATCGGGCACTTCGAGTCAAAGGGCGAGGAGGAGGGCCCGGCGGGAGCCGCCGACCCGACCGAGGGGATGGAGCCGGAGCAGGCGCTTCACTTCCACATCCTGCGCCGGCGCAAGGATGGCGTGGAGGCGCAGATCGACAAGAGCGTGGAGAAGATCGGCGCGGTGCCGACGCTCAACGAGGTGCTCTTGCCTGCGATGAAGGAGGTCGGCGACAAGTTCGGTGCAGGCGAACTGATCCTCCCGTTCGTGCTGCAGTCGGCCGAGGTGATGAAGAAGGCGGTCGCACAGCTCGAGAAATACCTCGACAAGATCGAGGGCTACACGAAGGGCACGGTCGTGCTGGCGACGGTCTTCGGCGACGTGCACGACATCGGCAAGTCGCTGGTCAACACGATCCTCACGAACAACGGCTACACGGTCATCGACCTCGGCAAGCAGGTGCCGATCCAGACGATCGTCGACGCCGCGCAGGAGCATGACGCGACGGCGATCGGGCTGTCGGCGCTGCTGGTATCGACCTCCAAGCAGATGCCCGCGTGCATCCAGGAGCTGCACGCCAAGGGCCTGTCCTACCCGGTGCTGATCGGCGGCGCCGCGATCAACCGCGCCTTCAGCTACCGCACGCTGTATCCGGGCGGCAAAGACTCCGAGGAGGTCTACGAGCCGGGCGTCTTCTACTGCAAGGACGCCTTCGAGGGCCTGTCGGTGATGGACCAGCTGATCGACTCCGAGGCACGCGGCGCGCTCGTGGAGAAGCTGCTCGCGGGCGCGACGGAGTTCCGCGCCAAGGGCGAGGCGCCGCAGGAGGATCTGAACTTCGCCGATGACTCGGTGCGCTCGGCGGCGCGTACGGACGTGCCGATTCCGACGCCGCCGTTCTGGGGCGTACAGGAGATCGAGGTCGACCTCGACGAGGTCTACCGCCACCTCGACACACACGTGCTGTTCAAGCTGCACTGGGGCGGGCGCGGCGTCAAAGGCGAGGCGTGGCAGAAGCTGCTCGGCGAGGACTTCCGCCCGCGCCTGGAGCGTATGTGGAAGGAGCAGAGCTACCTGCACCCGCGCGCGCTGCTCGGCTTCTTCCCTTGCTACGCGCTGGGCAACGACATCGTCGTGCTCGACCCGGAGGACCGTGCAACGCGAGCTGACGCGCTTCGTCTGCCCGCGCCAGCCCAAGGGCGATCGCATCTGCCTGGCCGACTTCTTTCACCCGGCCGTCGACGGCAAGCCACCGGAGGAGCTCGACGTGATCGCCGTGCAAGCGGTCACGGTCGGCTCGGAGGTGACGGAATTGATGGCCAAGCTCGAGGCCGAAGGCGAATTCGCCGAGCAGCTGTTCGTGCACGGCCTCGGCGTGCAGACGGCCGAGGGGCTGGCCGAGTGGCTGCACTGGCGCGTGCGCCAGATGCTCGGGATCGGCGAGGCGCAGGGCCGTCGCTACTCGTGGGGCTACCCGGCGGTGCCCGAGCAGGCTGAGCATCTGAAGGTGGAGAAGCTGCTGCATCTGGAGCAGATCGGCATGAAGATCACCGACGGCTATGCGCCCGAACCGGAGCAGTCGACGCTCGCGCTCATCGCCCACCACCCGCAGGCGATCTACTTCGGCACGCGCCAGGGTCGGCTGCTGCCGGACGGCTCGCCGGATGACCTGATCCGCGGTTCAGCCCGCGACCCCTCGCTATTCGGCGAGATCGACGACGACGACCCGCCCGAGGGCGCGGTCGAAGCCGAGGATCAACCGGCGCTGACTTAGTCGTCTTCTCTGGGGGGCGGGCGGAAGAGGATCCGCTTGACCTCGGAGGCGGTCCCGCCGCCGAGCCGCAGCGCGGTCTGGAAGCCCTCCTGGCCAAGCTCGCCGACGTCGAGCGCACTGCGCAGCGCGTTGAGCGTCGGCAGATCCTCCTCGGCGACTTGATCGCGCGCGACCTCGAGCAGGATCAGATGCCGCGGTCGTTTCAGGGCGGCGGCGATGCGCACGATCGGCTCGCGCTCCTCGGGTCCGACGCCGTCGGCGACGAGCACGACCGTCTCCCTGTTCTGCAGGCGCTTGGAGACAGCAGCCTGCAACAGCTCCTGGGCGCGGACCTCGAGCTCATCCTCGGCAACCTTGCCGCTCAGTAGGCCGCGTACCTTTGCCAGCGAGAGCAGGCTGGCGCGGTCCTCGATCAGCCGCGCGACAAAGCTCTCGCGCTCGGCAGCCGAGGCGGAGACGACGACGACGAGACTGCCAGGCGAGTAGCGCAGCCTGTCAGCCGGCTTCAGCACCTTGCAGTGGACCGAGATGTTCGGCGGGCGCTCGGGCCCACCCTCGCGGCGCGGGCGATCCGAGGACCAGCCGGTGCGCTCGTCGGCGCCGATCTTGACGCTGCGGGAGCTGGGGCGGCTAGCTGAGGACTGATCTGCCATACCCCCATCATGCCCTAAGAGCGCCGTCGAGCCCTCCGCCCGGCAGGACGAGCACTGCGATTGGCGATCAATGCGAGCTTCTCGCGCCGATCGAGCGCCTTGATCCGCGCCTCCTCGCGCCTGGCCGCCGAGCGGTCGGTCATCGCGACCTCGTAGACCAACTCGACGGGCAGACGGCTGGCCGTATAGCGGCTCGCCTTGCCGGCTCGATGGCGCTCCAAGCGCTTTGCCACGTCAATGCTCCAGCCGGTGTAAAGCGAGCCATCGGCGCAGCGCAGGATGTAGACCCAGGCGTCGGTCATACCGCTCGATACGCCGTGCCGTCGCCGATGCCTGCCCGGCGTCGGCCGACGGGCACAGGAGCGCGTCCGACCCACGCCGGAACGCGCTCCTGCCAAGGACGGGAGAGCGGTAGCTGCCGGCTATTCGGCTTGCGGCGACCGATTACGCTCGCTTGCCCTTAGACGAGCAGGTTGAGCTCGTACTCCATTTCTTCCGCGTTTTTGAGGCTCATCGTGAGCGTCCATCCAGACTCTTCGTAGCCGAGGTTTTCGTAGTTCTGTTCGAGGTACGTTTCAGTGGGAGTGCCTTCCCACACAACCGGTTTCTGCACGCCTTTGGTCTGTTTGTAGACCAGGCTGGTCGTTGAGGTCATCACGTCATTTTTGATCGGCACGAGGATGCCCGCACCCGAGAGTCCTTCCTTCCCGCGCACTTTGATTTCGAGCCCCACGCATTTGAATTCGATGAATTTTCCTCCCGCTGTCGGCCCGGGTTCCAGCTTGAGCGCGGTGTGTTTGGCTTCGAGGTTTTCATACCCCACTTCGCCCGCCAGTTCGTTGAAAACGATGTCGCCACTCGGCCGACCAACCGTCGTGCACGCGAACCCGTTTGCTTTGCATCCCTGAAATTCCAGCGAGATCGCTTCCTCTCGTTTTGGATTCGTCAGGCTGTATTCCCCGCTGCCATTAGCGCTCGTGCAGGTAAAGATCCTCCCCCCTTTGGTTGCCCAGGTCACCGCTCCGCCGCTGAGCGTGAAGCTGTTTTTGCCGGACACGGCCCCCGGTATCCATTCGTATTTCGCCGTCGACCCTTCGACCGCTTTCGTGCATTTCGAGTCGGAGTATCCCGTACCGCCGGCTTCGGCCTTTTTCAGGCAGCGCCCGAATTCGGGCGCTGCCGCCGATGCCTGCGCCGCACTCATGCCGCCGAGCGCCATGACGACAAGCATGCACGCACCCGTAACCCTGATGGGCTTCATCTCAATGCCCCTTTCGTTGCGGTTGGGGCGAGCGCGACAGGGGCGCGTCTCTCCAATCCGGCACATCCCCCGGCGCTCGTCGCGTCAACCCCAATTGTTCGCGAATACGAAATTCGGCCAGAACTGAGGCCGACGCAAGCACAACACCAAGCGCCAGCGGGCCGCGACACACCGTCGCGCCCCGCGCGCGACGGTGTCGGCCTCGCCATATGAGCTCAGACGACCCGGTTGAGCTCGATCGCTTCGTCGTTGGTGATCGTCGTTTCTCCGTCCCAGCCTGCCTGTTCGTAACCGGTGTGTTCGAAGTTCATCTCCATGTACGTTTCAGCCGGCACGCCTTCCCAACTGAGCGGCCGCTGCTTGCCTTTGGCGGCCTTGAGCTTCAGCGTTTCAGAGGCGGTCATCTTGTCGTTCTTGATCGGTATGAGAATCCCGGCGCCCGCGGCGCCGCCCTTGCCGCGTATCTGAACTTCGAGCCCGACGCATTTGAATTCGATGAACGCGGCGCCCGCCGAGCCAGGCTCGAGCTTCAGCGCCGTCTTGTGCTTGGCTACGTTTTCGAAGCCGACTTCGGCGGCGAGTTCGTTGAAGACCAGTTCACCCGCGCTCTTGCCGGTGGTCGTGCATTTGAAGCCGTTGCCCTCGCACCCTTTCATTTCAAGCGTGATAGCGACCATTCGTTTGCTGTCGGACAGGCTGTATTCCCCCGTCCCTTGCTCGCTCTGGCACGTCAGCGTCTTGCCGGCAACGGTCTGCCAGGTCACGGGCCCACCACTGAGCGTGAAGTCGTTCTGTCCCGCGACGGACCCGGCGAACCATTCGTACTTGCCCTTTTTGGCCTGTTCTTCGGGGCTCACCGACTTCGTACATTTCGCGTCGCTGAACGCGCCCGCATAGGCTTTTTCGATCGCTACCTGTTTGACGCAGCGCCCGAATTCGGGCGCTGCCGCCGACGCCGTAGCGCACGCCACGGCGCCGAGCGCGCACGTGGCCCAGACTGCCAACCCCAACAACCTCGCGCGGCGCATACCCCAACCCCCCGGCTCGATTGCGCCTCCGCCACGCGCTCTCTCCAAAGCTCGATGCGAGCGGGCAGCCACAAAGATGATCGTGACTGACGGCGCGGTACTCGTAGTTCCTAACAGACACGCACGCCTCGGTCAACCGTGGCGTATGTAGAAGGTCCGCTCAGTCCGGGAGCGACCGGCACGGAGCGCTCAGTCGGCCGGCGCCATCGCCCCGGCGCCCTGCGGCAGCGGCTCGAGCCGCACAGGCGCCGCGTGCATCGTGCGCCGGCGCACCTCTCGCCAGGAGAGGCCCTCGTTGAGCAGCGCAGGAAGCCCCATCAGCACAGCCGTAGCGAGCTCGACGAGCTGCAGCACGATCCCGTAGGCGATCGCGTCGGGTGTGGAGACGTGGTAGGCGCCGGCGAGCACGACGACGCAGGCCGCCTGGAAGACGCCCACGTTGGCCGGCGTGGCGGGCATCAAAGCGGTCACGTTGACTGCGAACAGCACACCCGCCGCCGCCGCCGCGCCGGCATGGGGGTCGAGCCCGAGCGCGACGAGCAGCAGCCAGCACGACAGCCACTGCAGCGTCCATGCGAGCAGCTGGGCGGCCGTCGCGATCATCGCCGAGCGCGGTCGACGGAAGAGGAGCAGGCCATCGCGCAGCCGCGCGAGAGCAGCGCGAACGCCGCGGCGCAGCGCGGCGACGGCGTCCGCGCGGGAGGCACCCGCCGCGGGAACGAGCACCGGCGCAAGCCGGATCAAGACAAGCGCGACGAGCGGCGCGAGCGCGACGAGCAGCAGCGCCCGATCGTGGCGGTCGAGCACGGTCACGCTGGAGAGCGTTACCGCGCCGAGGACCACGAGCGCGATCAGGTTGAGCATCGCCTGCGAGACGATCGTGCCGAGCACGATCGGGAGCGTCTCACGCGCTCGTCCGATCCTCCGCGCGACGATCAGCGCCCGCGCGGACTCGCCCAGGCGGGCGGGCATCGTCGCGGACATCAGCACGCCGATGAACGTTCCCTGCATCGCATCGCGCCGTTTGACCCTGCGCCAGATGGGCGCCGCGCCGAGGATCGCGTGCCAGGAGATCGCGCGGGTGAACATGGCGGCGCACATCAGCGCGAGCCCACCGAGCACGAGCCCCGGCTTGGACGCGAGCAGCGAGGCGACCACACGCGTCACGCCGACCCGCTCGAGCGCGAGCGCAGCCAGCGCGGCGCCGGCGAGCGTGGTCAACGCCAGCCCGGCTCGCCGCAGCGCGCGCACGCGACGCTCGCGCCCGACAAGCGGTGCCGGCTCGGGAGCGAGCGACGGCAGGCGCTGGGCGGGCACACGCGGCTGCAGGTCGGCTGGAGCGAAGCCGTGACGCAGCGCCGCGCGCGCGAGCGCGCCGCGCGCGCTTTGACGCGCCGGATCACCGAGCGCGACGGCCTGCTCGTAGGAGTCGAGCACTTCCGCGGCGACGTGCGGCCAGGCGAAACGCTCGGCTCGCTCGCGCGCGGCGCGCGCCATGCGCTCGCGCCGAGCGCGGTCAAAGGCGAGCGTGCGCAACGACTCGGCGAGCGCGAGAGGATCCCCCGCGGACACGAGCTGCCCGTCGAGCCCGTCGCGGACCACGTCGCGGTAGCCGGGTATGTCGGAGGCGACGACGGGCGTCGCCGCGGCGAAGGCCTCGGTCAAGATCATGCCGAAGCTCTCGCCGTGCAGCGAGGGCGCGCAGAGCAGGTCGGCGCGCGCCAGCTCGGCCAGCTTGCGCTGCTCGGAAACCTTGCCGAGCGCGTGCACGCCGCGGTCGTCGAGCGTCATGTGCGCGACCTCGGCCGGCGCGGCGCCAACGAGCGTCAGGGTCGCCGGGATCTGCTCGCGCAGCGCCTCAAACGCGCGCAGTAGCACCGGCAACCCCTTGCGTTCGACGGCTTGGCCGATGAACAGGATCCGCAGCGCCTCGTCGGCACCGGCCCCCGTCCCGCCCGGCTCGGGCTCTGCCGCGATTGCACGATCAAGCTCATCCTCGGTGGGGATGTGCACGCCGTTGGGAACGATCCGATAGCGCCCGCCGTAGAAGCGTCGCGCCGTCCACGCGGCGGCCTCGGAGACCGCGAGGCGGACCTGCAGCCGATTCATCCGCCGCCGCCCACCGAGCCCGACGGCGGCGATGCCGTTGGTCAACGCGTTCTCGGAGTAGGTGTGGAAGGTTCCGACAAGCGGCAGCTCGCCCGTCGAGAGCAGCGCGTCCCAGGCAAGCACGGGGACGACCGGCTCATGGATGTGCAGCACGTCATAGCCCCCCTCGCGCAGCTCGCGTCGCAACGCGTAGACCGAGCTCGGCGTGATCGCCATGTTGCTGACAGCGCCGTTGGCCGGGATGCCGACGGTCCGCCCGAGCGAGACGAATCCCTCGGGGACCGGATGGCGCTGGGGATGAGCACCACGGTGCAGTCGTCTGCTCAGACCGTCGTCGGGGTCATACGGGGCGAGCACTCGCGCTTCGTGTCCCTGCTCGGAGAGCTCGCGGGCAAGCGCTTCGATGTGGCGTGTGACACCACCCGGATAGGTCCAGGAGTACGGCGAGAGCAGCGCTATCCGCACACGCCCACTCTATCCGTCATCGATGTCGTCCGACGCGCCGTTCGCAGCTCGGTGGCTGCGATAATCCAGGCTGTGAGCGCACGCCACTTCGTCAAGTACACATTTCTCAAGCTCGACCCGGCCTGGCGCCGCCTGGGAGCCGAGCAGCGCGAGCAGGACAAGCGCGAGTTCATGGCCGCCTGCGAGGACTTCGCCGACGGCCACCTGCTGCAGAGCTTCTCGCTCGTCGGCACGCGCGGCGACGCCGAGCTGATGCTGCTCTCCGAGGCGGAGAACCTCGACCGGATCCACGAGTTCCATGTCGTGCTCGCACAGAGCGGGCTGATGAAGTGGGCCGAGATCTCGCATTCGTTCCTCGGCATGCGCAAGAGCTCGGAGTACTCCGAAGACGAGCGCACAGTGCCGCGCGGCTTCCTCGGCAAGTACGTGTTCGTCTACCCGTTCGTCAAGTCGCGCGAGTGGTATGCGCTACCCGCCGAGGAGCGCTGGCGGATCATGCAGGGCCACATCCAGGTCGGGCGCGAATACCCCGGCGTCGACAACCACACGACATACTCCTTCGGCCTCGACGACCAGGAGTTCGTCGTCGCCTTCGACACCGACGACGTGGGCACCTTCCTCGACCTCGTGCAACGGCTGCGCACGACCGAGGCCTCGCGCTTCACGGTGCGCGACACGCCGAGCTTCACGTGCCTGGCGATGTCGCTCGAGCGCACGCTCAACGCGCTCGACGGGGAGCCGATCGCGTTGGCCGACGCATTGCCGGGCGTCTGAGCAGTGCCGCCGCGCAAAGCCGCCGCCGCAAAGGCCACGTCACGTAAGCCGAGCAAACCGCGATCCGCGAGCGCCGTACCTGCCGGCAAGCCGGCGAAGGCGCCGAGCCGTCGCAGAGTCTCGCTCGCCAAGGCCAGCGAGCAGCTGCGCGCGGCGGATCCCGTGCTCGCTGGGGTGATCGACTCGGTCGGCAAGCTGCCGAGCGCGCGTGCCGGGCGCCCGGAGCGCGAAGATCACTACGGCGCGCTCGTGCGCTCGATCGTCGGCCAGCAGCTCTCGGTGCTCGCCGCCCGCGCGATCTACGGGCGCCTGATCGAGCGCTTCGGCGGCCGTCCGCCGACGCCACAGGAGTTGCTCGCCGACGAGCCCGAAGAGCTGCGCGCCGCGGCTGGGCTCTCGCGCGCGAAGGTCGGCTTCCTGCGTTCGCTCGCCGAGCACGTGATCTCGGGCGAGCTCGAGCTCGAGCGCCTCGACCGACTGCCCGACGAGGAGGTGATCGCCGAGCTCATCGCCGTCAAGGGTCTCGGCGAGTGGACCTCGCACATGTTCCTGATGTTCCACCTCGAACGGCCCGACGTGCTCGCGGTCGGAGATCTCGGAATCCGTCGTGCGATCGAGCGGGCATACGGCCTGAAGGAGCTGCCGAGCGCGGCCGAGGTTGAGCGGATCGGCGAGCCGTGGCGACCGTACCGCAGCCTTGCCTGTCGCTACCTGTGGCGCTCGCTGCAGAACACCCCCGGTTAGGCCAGACGCGTCCCGTCCAGGCTCACTCGGGCCTAGCGACATCAGCCTTCGAGTCCGTGGCGGCCCTGAACGACGACGGGCGCCCGATCGGCGCCCGTCGCTTCACTTGCAGAACGGCTTGGACTATTTGGCCTTGACCTCAATCGGTTCTGCGTTTTCGACTTCGACGACCGTCCCCAGCGTCGTCGCTTCGGCTGTTTTGGTCGGTCCGATGTTCGCGATCAGCGTGTCTTTTTCGCCGCCTTCGAACATTTCAGGGAACTGCGCGCCCTGCTTCACAGCGAACGCGACCGAGTTTTCTTCAGTCGGTTTATTGATCTTCTTGACTTCCCCGATAACTGAGCCTTCGAGTTCGATCAGCGTGCCGGTGCCCATGCCGTGTTCGGTGAGTTCGTTCGCCCCGCCGCATTCGAACAGGGCGATGGCTTTACCAAGTTTGGCTTTGATGTCGAGCCCGACCTTTTTTTTGCCTTTCTTGTCGAAGTAGCCAAGTTCGCCTGTCAGTTCATTGGCGCTGACTTCGCCCCGAAACGAACCGATGTTCTGGCAGAACGATTCGTAGACCGTTTTTGCGCCGGCCTGTGTGCAGTTGTTGAGGAGGAGTTTCGTCACGGACAGCGTTTTGGCCCCCGTGTATTCCCCTTCGCCTTCGCCGAACGCGCACGTGACTTCGCCGCCGCCGGCCGTCTTGAAAACAGGTTCTTCGACGATCGTCGTGAATTTTTTGTTGGCTCCGCCACCCGGGACGAAGTTGTAACGGCCTTTGCCCGGTGCCGGGTGCAAGCAGTTCTTCCCCGAGTATTCACCCGTTTTCGGCGCCACCTGCACACACGATCCGAATTCGGGGGGTTCGGCCGACGCCGTAGCCGCGTAGGCTCCCCCCAGAGCACAGGAGGCGAGGATGCACCCCGCCATCGTCCCAATCCGCTTCATTCCTCTTCCCTTCTCCTAGGGTTGAAATCGACAGTACCCGCTCGCATCTCCACATGCGGACGCCCGTACCGCCAGGCGACCCCCGCCGATCGACAAGTCATTTCTTTGTACCCCATAACAGCAGGGTGTAAACGCCTCCGCACACCGGTGTCATGCGCCTCCTTGCGCTTGGTCCAAGCGGACCGCGGTGTCAATTGCGAGCGGATGCTCGCCCGATCACTTGTGCTTTGTCGCGGCCTTCTTCGACTTGGCCTTCTTCTTCGACCCGTTTTTCTTTCGCGCTTGCTTTTCGCAAGCAGCGCGCTTCTTCTTGCTGTGCTTGAACTTGGCGCGGCACGAGTTGAGCGCCTTCTGCAGCTTCGATACCGGACGGGGGGCTTTGCAGCCGCCGACCGGGATCTTGGTGTCCTGCTGGATGACCACACCGTTCTGTCCGGTGATCGTCGTCGGCATCACCAGTTTGGCGCCGCAGAGGCTGAACCTCTTGCTCTGCGCGACGTTCGACGTGAGCGCCGAGTGCGGGCCCTCGGGCAGCGTGGTTTCAAACGTCGTCACGGGCGCATCGGGCACGGCGTTGAAGGTCGACGTCGTAATGCCTTTTTTGATGTCGGTCTGCCCGTCGAGGATCAGCGTGATCCCTTCGCCCTGCAGCACGAACTCCACATCCGGGAATGCTGCGTTTCCATGCGAGACGAGATAGGCGGGGCCCGTCAGCGGGCTCTTCAGCACCGGCGTGTGCACGGTCGCCGTGCCGATGTTCGAGCCTTCGTCGCAGCTCGCCGGGTTGGCTTCGAACACCGAGTCCCGGCACGCTTTCTGGATCGTCGTCAAACGCGATGGAAGCTGGATCGGCAGCACGAGCTTGGTTTTCGCGATGTTCGCCTGTCCGCTGCTCGAGGAGACCTTCACGGTCAAGCTCGCACCGTTGAGTTTGCTGGCGTTGCCCTGCGTCGAGGCTGTCAGCGTCGGGTGGAACGGCAACGCCGAGCAGTTGGCGACCTGGAACGGCGCGGACACGGGATGGGTCGCTCCGGCGACCCCCCCGAGCGTGCCGGTGACCGACATCGGCGTGCAATTGGTCGGGTTGAACTCGAAGTTCGGGCGGTCCACGACGACGTTGATCGCGCGCAGCTGCAGCGGGATCCCCGTGTTCGGGTGCTGAGCCGAGCTCACGAACGTGGGCAGCGTGGTGTTGATCGTGACCGCAGCCGTCGTCTTGTTCAACGTAGATCCCCGAGCGCACGACCACTTCCCCGAGGTTGAACGGCCCGGCAACCGCCGGTGTCACGATCGAGAGCCCGAACGGCGCGCCGTTGTAGGGGCCGGTGATGTAGACGCGACCTCCGTTGACCGTAAATGGGTTGGGACCCAGGCCAGAGACGGCGGTCGCATGTCCGATCAGGCTGTCGGGCCCGCACGTGCCTTCGTTGGCTTGCTGTTCAGGACATTGCGTGGCGGACGCGAGCATCGCGGCCGCACCGGGCGGCAGTGAAACCGACACGCTCCGCAATGCCTGGTCGGTGTCCGGGCGGGTGATTGTCACCGTGAAGGGTGTGAAGGCGCCGGCCTGGAGGTTTGTGCTGCCAGCCGTGAAGCCAGGGGCGAAGGGCTGGGGGTTGGAGCACGGGCTGCCACCCGGCCCCGACGTCAGGTCGAATTCGCCGATCGGGGACGTGGACGCTTGTGCGAGCCCCGTAGACCAAGGCGTGAACGACGCTTCTGTCGTATAGCTGCCGCACGTAGGCGGTGAGGAGAGCGACGCGCGCGGACCAGAGTTCAGGTTGACTTTGAAATCTTCAAACGGCACCTGCGGAGTGGACTCGAACGTAGAGGTGACCTGTCCCGTGACCGGGTCAGTTTTGACTTCTCCTGCGAGCTTGACACGGAGGCCGGCATTTTCGCTTTCCGCAACGATGTAGACCGCGAGCAGCGACCCGAATGGGTTGGCTTCTTGCGCCGCAAGGTAGACGTTCCCTGCCAATTCTTCGCTGAGCAGAGGGGTCTTCACTTTGACGGTGCCGACCTTCGACGCGTCCGGGCATCCCACCGGCGCGGTGTTGAACTTCATCGGTTCTTCGGTGCCCGGTGCATACGGATCGCTGGTGGCGCCTCTGCCGATGTATCCCATCTGCGCCTCACTGCACGCCTCCAGTCCGTTCGCCGCCGAGGGGCTCAACTGCATGCCCAACGGGAACGTGACCGTCGTCGCCTTAACCGCCGACTCGCCGAGCTGGCCTGCGTCGCGTGTGCTGTCTTGCGGCACGTGGACGTCGACACTTACGCCAATTGGCGCATTCGCTTCGGCGGCACTCGGGGAGGCCCCGATCGTCGGCCCGAACGGCAGAGCGTTGCATCCTGTGATCCCGCCGGGAAGTTCGGGGAACGTGAATTCTTTCGATCCCCCTTCGAGCGAGAGCGCGTGTCCCAAGCCAGTTTCTCCGGGCGCTCTGAGCGGCCAAGACTCGCCCGTGACATTGCTCGTGAGCGAGCCGGAGCATGAGGTGGGTGAGGTCAGGAACGCTGTTGACGAGTGTTCCGACGGGGCTGTGCAAGGAGTCAGCGAGCGGTTGACCCAGTAGCCCCCTGCCACGCAGGCCCAACCACGCGACTGGTCGTGAACGGCGGCACCGGGAGCGCCCCATAGCGTGACTTCGCTACCCAGTACCTGCGCGAGCTCGGTCGTATCGGTCACCTTCACTTCGACGCCGTAGTCGCCTTCGGTTCGCACTCTCGTATCGAGCAGCACGGGTAGGTGGTAGACGAAGAAGCCGAACCGCGCCGGCTCGCCCTTGGCGGGCGTGAGATTGAAGACAGGTGCCGTCAGCGTGTGGTACGCGAGTAGTTCGGGTTCGAGGATCGTGACACGCACGACCCCGATCGCCGAGCTCGCGGGGCATTCGTTCGTTCCACCGCCGTTGTTGATCGTGCCGAACTGGAGCTCGCTGCACTGCGCGACTGCCGTCACGTTTCCAAGCAGTCCCGGCGGAAGGTTGAAATGAAGATTTCGCGTAAGCGCCGGTGCTGCAGGGTTCGTTTCGATTTCGCCCAGGCCATTCGTGCGCGTTTCGAGTTGCTCGTTGAGCAGCACCGACGTCGTCAATTGAAATGGATGCGCGCCGGCCTGGCTTTCAGGCGCGCCTTTATCGTTTTCGGGCGTGACCGAATAGCCTTTGTCTTCGAGACCGAACGTCGTCGGAGCATCATCGAAGCCAATGGACCGCACGGAGGGCGGGGGCGCGGGAACAGTGCCTTCGCCAGCGAGCTCTTCGCCCGTTGGGCTGGCTTCGCGGCCTCCTTCGACGGTTAGTTCGTTCTGCGACGAGCCGGAAGTGCCGTTCGTTTCCACGTTCATCCGCAATTCAAGGTTTTCGTAGGGGCGAACTACATAGTCTTCGGCCAACGGAGCTTTAGCCGTGTCGTATGTGCATTTGACGATGACCCGCGTCGCCGGTTTCGTTTCGCTGCACGTCCAGATCGCGAGTTCCGCCGATTCTTCGCCGTTGACGGTGTTCTCGCGGCGCTGACCGAGATGCGTGACCGTCACGCCCTCGGGGAGCGTGTCCGTGATTGTGACCGGGCTGGTTTTGGCGCTTATCGCCACGTCACCGAGGTTGATCGCCTGGGCCGTGATGTAACCGGGTCCTTTTGTCGGCAGGTTGGCCGGCGCGACTCGGGCAGTCGTCTTCCACCAAGCGCTCGCGAACGCCGGCCCGGCAAAAACGAGCATTGCCACGAGCGCGACGCCGACAACGGTCACCGCCCTGAGCAGTCGCCTTCCGGTGACTCGGCGATCGTTACTCATCGCCTGCCACGCCTCGCCGCGGGGGACTTCTTGGCTTTCTTCTTGGCGCCATATTTCTTGCGCGCCTGCTTTTCACATGCAACCCGCTTCTTTTTCTTCTTCAGCTTCTTGCATGACTTCAGCGCTTTGGTCAACTGCTGTGCACGCGTCAGTTTCTTTGCCGGAGGCTTCGTCGCTTTGTTGTTGAGCACTTCTGTCGTGGGCGTGTTCCCCGCGCCTGAATGAGTGGCTGTCGCGGAATCGGCGAAAGATGGTGGCGGGGGGGCCGCCGCTTTGCAGAATTCGCCGATGCATTCCGGCGCCGGAGGAGCCGGCGGCGTCAGACACGGAGCAGCGCCCGACACTCCACACACCCTCGCATCGTAGATGTCGTAGGCAAAATCGATGTCCGACGCGAGCAACTTCGCCGGCGTGAGGAAGAAGACATCGTCGGCCGTGGTCCCGGCTTCGACGAAGACCGATTCGTTGGCCGCCGTGCCCGACGAGACGAGCGCGTCGCAACCGGGCGCCACGTTGCACGTGCCCACTCCATTCGGCTCGTACTCGTACACGTCGCTGACGCCCACTTTTTCGGCGACCCCGGCGACCGTCTCGGTTCTCTGGTTCGTGTCCTGCGCGACAAGCGCGTCGAGGCTGTTGAAGATCACGCGACCGTTGTCGGAGAGATAGGCCGGCTGGTGGACGGCGCGGCGCTGTTCCACGATCGTCGTCCACCCGGGGATCAGCGCTGCCACCCACTGGCCTTCCCAGATCTGGGCGCGATCGACGACTAGGCCTTCCCCTTCGCCGGCGTCCGATTGATCGAGCGCACCGATCGGCCGCTTGGTTTTATCGGGATTGCAGGATGCGCACACGAGCTGTCCGAGCTGGGAGTCGTAGACGAATACCTCTTGGTCCATCCGTTCGCCGGGTGTTTTGCTCGTCGCGTCTTCGTTGTCGTAGCCCGTCAGGCTGTTCGCCGACATGAATGCCAGGTAACGACCGTTCGGCGAAACGCGCGAGGTGACGTAGCTCAGGTCGTTCCGGTGTTCGCCGGCCAGCGACCTCGCACCGCGTCCCCAGTTAGGAGCGTCGGTGTTTGAGACTCGCGCGATCAGCTTCGTCTGGCGCTGCCCGGGATTGGCAGGATCGGGCTGCGACACGTAGAGGCTGCACGATCCAGGTTCTGTGCTGTGGACCTCCGAGCAGTTGCCCGCCATCGATTCCGAAGACAGCTGTCCGTTGGCCACGAAGTAGACCTCGTTGCCGTCTTCGGAGACGCCCGGCAACACACCGAGGACGTCCGCCGACTGTCCCACGTGCTGGTCCACCGTGAGGTCAATGAGCACACCCGTCTGCGTGTTGTATTCGTAAAGGTCCGACGGATGATTTGCGCCCGTCGGCGAAAGCCTCGAGTCATCTGTGAGCGGCCAGGTGTCGGTGAAGAATACCTTCGAGCCGTCGCTGCTGGCCGATTGGAAGTTGGCGAAGTTGACTTCTTCGTTTTCTTCGTCCAGTGGGGTCGGCGCGGTGTGTTCGCCCTGGACAGCGTTGACTTCCGTCGTGACGTCCGTGACCGTGTTGCGCATGTACAGGTGGGCGCCTTCGTTGTTTTCCGAAGCATCGGAGGCCGTGAAGAACACCAATGAGCCGTCGTTCGAAACGGCGTGGCGAGGATTGCCGCCGCTTCCCAGCTGAACGGCTGGCGCGGCTTGCACCGAGCTGCCCGGCAGCGCACTCACGAACTCCAGTTCGTGGCCCGGGCTTTCGGCGTTCCACTCGTACAGGCCACTCCCTGTGACCCCCGAGACGAGCGGCACCGGCGAGCCGATGACAACATGGTTGAGATCCGGTGAGGCGCCCAGGAAGCCCTCGTCTTCTTCGCCCAGCGCTTTCCCGAACGCGTTGCCGGCCGTGTCGTTGACCTGCGTGATCAGAGCAAGGAATCCCGGGGCGAGATAGCCGTTGTTGGCGGCGGCTTCGCCGTAGCTGTTGGCCTCATCCGCAGCTGGCGTGATCGGGGCATTGGCGCGCAGGTAGATCGTCTTTTCCTGGTGGCCTTTTTCGGCTTCCGTGAGTGGTGGTGCTAGCGGCGGCGATTCGAGCGGGAACTGGAGCTTGGCTTCCGGCGAGAGCAGGCTCAAAGACAGTTCCGGCGAGAACGCCAGATACTCGGGCGGTTCGACGGCGGAGAAGCCTTCGCCCTTTTCGTGCGGCGTCGTCAAGTTCTGCGTTAACCATCCATCTGCCCCGCGGATGAACAGGAACTGCGTAGCTTGCTTGCTGCGATTGCCCACGACTTCGCCCGTTGGGCCGGAGTTGACTGCCCCGAACGTCAGTGCGCTGCCATCAGCCGCGCTCTGCATCTGGGCCGGTTCCGAATCAGTCGGTATCTGAAGTGCGCCCGCCTTGGTCGGAGGCGAGACCATCTCCCACGCGCGGTGATCCGCAAGCAAGCCTTCGGCAGAGGGAAGCGTCGTGAAGAACGTGGTCGAGCTCTCCAGGCTTTCGCCCTTGCCGTTGCCGTTTTCCGCAACGACCCGATAGAAGTACCTGGTGTTGGGCTGCAGGCCCGTCAGTTCGACTTCCGCACCGACGTCGCCGAACCCTTCGCCGAGAGCTTCCGGCTGCAGCGCCACCACCGTGCAGCTGCCAGGGCTCGCGGCACAGCTCGCCGTCCCGTATTCCAGCAGCGCGTGGGTACTCGATCCATTCGGGTCGATCCGCGCGAAGATCTTCGTGGCGGTGGGTGTCAGGTTTTGCGGAAAGACGCTGTCTACCGTCGGCTTGCCCGCCGGCACCGGTTCGAGCAGATCGATCTGCCCATTGGCCGCGTCGGCCGCGTACACCTTCCCTCGCTGTGAATCGATTGCGACTCCGCTCGCGACAGGCGCCGTCCCCGGCAAGGCCACACGTTGGATGACTTCGCCGCTCGTGTTGACAGACGTCACATCGGCCCCACCGGCGAGGAACGTCTCCCCTTTTCCTATTTCGCCGAACGGCGTGCTGGAGGTACTGGCGATATCCGTGGCGATCGCACGTGTGTAATGCGGGTCAAGCGCGCCGATCAGCCCTTCGATCAGTTCTTCGGCCGGCTTGAATACGAACTTTGCCGCAACGACCGTACGCAGTTTTTCAACGGGCGTCGCTTTTTTGTTTTCTTCAAGTTCTTCGGCGATCCGCTGTTCCGGGCATTCTTCTTCGCCGTTCACGCGTTCGTGATCCAAGTACATGTGTTCGGCCGTCGCGTCAACGGCGAAGCCCGGTTTCGCACAGAACAGGCCTTCGCTTTCTTTGCCCGTGACGAGAGCTTCTGATTCGAGCGCTGCTTCCATTTGGAGGAAGCGGTATTCGTTGCCTATCTGCCCTTCTTCTTTACCGAGTTCTTCTTTGTTGTCGAACCCTTCGACATAGCCTTCAATGGGTTCTTCACCGGATCGGTATACCCAAAGGTTGCCGCTCGCGTCGACCGCCACGCCGTCGAGCGCCCCTTCCCATTTTGCGGCTTCGCCTTCCTCTTTGATCACTTTGATTTTGACGCCTTCGGAGGTGAACTTCCAAAGCGCCCCCGAGTTCAGCCGCGAGTCGAGCACCACGTACACGGCGCCTTTGGACGGCCCCGGGGAGTTGTTGACGGCGATAGCTCCCGGAGACTGCAATGCCCCTTTTCCGGTGCCCGCTTTGCAGCCGCTCGTGCAGACCTCGAACGTCTGCGCTCCCGTGGCGACGCCGAAGCCCCACGCAGAGATGAACTGGCCATTCGAACCGAAGCGCACGATCCGGTTGTTGCCGCGATCTACCACGTAGATGTCCCCGGTAGCTTCGTTGACCGCGACGGCACCCGGTTCGTTGAGCTGCCCGTCGCCCGAGCCCGGACTTCCGATCGTCGTACCGCCGACGACCAGCCCGCGTTGGCTAAGGGCCGATGCGGTACCGCTGAGCGTCACGCTCAGGACCAGGGCGAGGAGCACGACTAGGGCGAACGCACCCCGGTAACGCCCGCTTGAGGCGCCGCACCGGTGCTTCATAGCCCTCGCGTTCCCCAAGCTCATTCCCTCTCCCAGACCACATCGTCTCCCTATTGTCTCCAGTCTAGGCAGCGCCAGCTGGTGCGTCAAGCGAGAACCCAGTTCGTCCTGCCTTCGCACCATCGAACCGCGTCCAAGCGACGCCTAGTCCCGACCACCAAGACCACGACGGGCGCCCGAGGTCCCTCGACCTCGAGCGCCCGATCGCGCTCACTACTTCGGTGGTGCCCGCACGTGTGCGGGCACCACCGAACACGAGCTACCTAGACAAGCAGGTTGAGCTCGATCGCTTCTTCATTTTTCACGTTAGACGTGATCGTCTGGCCCGACTGTTCGTACCCGAGGTTTTCGAAGTTGCTTTCGAGGAACGTTTCGGGGTTGGGGCCTTCCCATTTGACCGGTTTCTGAACGCCTTTAGTCGCTTTGTACTTCAGCGCTTCGGTCGTCGTCATCTTGCCGTTTTTGATGTTGACAAGAATACCGGCACCGGATTCTTCGCCTTTGCCGCGGACTTTAATTTCCAGCCCGACGCATTTGAATTCGATGAATTTGCCTTTAGCAGACGGCGCTGGGTACAACTTCAAGGCCGTCTTTTTTTTCGCGAGATTTTCGTAGCCGACTTCACCGAGCAGTTCGTTCGTCACGAGTTCGCCCGATGCCTTGCCCACAGTCGTGCAGGCGAAGCCGTTTGATTTGCAGCCTGCGAATTCAACAGTCGTTAACTCGTGTTTGTTGTCGCCGCCAGTGAGGTATTCGCCACCGCTTTTCTCGCTGGTGCAGGTCACGGTCTTGCCGCCTTTGGTGGCAAGGGTGGCTGCGCCGCCCGATGTCGTGAATTTGTTTTTAGCACCAGGGCCCGGCAGCCATTCATAGCTGCCTTTTTTGGCTTCCGTGGCTTCTTTGGTGCATTTCGAGTCCGAGTAGCCCGGCAGCGATTTGACGGCCTTTTTGATGCAGCGCCCGAATTCGGGTGCCGCCGCCGAGGCGGTCGAGGAGGCGATGATGCTCATGGCACAAACGGCCACGAGACAGAGCCCCGCAATCCTGATACGTCGCATCTAGATGCTCCTTTTTCTTCCCTCTTGAACAGTTCGCCGACGCTCAGTTCCCCGCCCTCAGGACGGTTTCGCCCTGTCGCGCCAGTCTGCCCCTGTGCTGTACCCCAGCCAGCGGCCCTCCAATCCCGGACCCCGGCGAGATGGCTCTCGCCGGCCAGGTTCAGCATGGTCAGTCCATGTACATCCTTGGCATTGCTTTTCCAGCATCCCTGCCAGCTGGACCGTGCCTTGGCCCAGCCGAGCAACGACCTGAACGATTGCTCGCAACAAGCTTCGGTCGTCGAGCTACCGTCAACCCATCCCTCCTCGTGAGACACCGACCCCTTGCGACAGGGCTACTGGGCCCCATGCCGTACTTGACATCATGTCTCCGCGAACGTAACACAGGACTTGACGTAAAGTCAAGTGTTTAGCCGTTTTGCCTATGTTTCTTAGGGTCAGGGCGCTCATGAGCCTGGCTCGCCACGGCTCATCGGTCGCGGCGCGCCGCGACCGTTCTGTCGGCCTCCGCGCAAATCTTCCAACCGGCCGAGCGCTGCCCGCGCAGATGGCGGGCGACGACCGCCGTCGGCCCCGGTAGACCGCGCCCCCCGGCCTGGTCGGCGCGAGCGTCGTGAAAGACGACGTGCCCACCGAGGCCGACGAATGGGCTCCAGTCCAACCAGTCACGCTCGCAGCCCTGCTCGGAGTGGTCGCCGTCGATGAACACGAGGTCGAGCTCGCCACTCCAGCCGGCCGCTACCTCGTGTGACATGGCGATGTGCCAGTGCACCGCCGGCCCATGCTCGCCCAGTCTGCGCCCGGCGCGCGCGAGCAACCGGCGCGTCGCTCGCTCGCTCGCGCCCCAGCCACCAGGCAGCGCGTCTGGATGGCCTCCGAACGGATCGATCAGGTGCAGCTCCGCCTGCGCTCCGAGCTCACGCTGCAGCGCGAGCGCCGAGGATCCCTCGTACACGCCGATCTCGACCACGCGGCGGGCGCCACGCACCGCCTGCAGCAGGACGCGCGCATCCTCCTCGGAGTGCATCGTGCGTGGTGGGATCAGCCCCGCCCCGACGGTGAAAGCGCGCAGGCGCACGTCATCGCGCAGGCGCGCCGGCGCCAGGCTGCGAATGCTCTGCGGAACGATCGCCACGCGTTCAGCCTATGCGCAGCTCGGGGAGGTGGGCGGCGGCGGCGCGTGGGCGGCGCGCGCCTGCGCGTAGGCGCGCCACAGGCGATAGGCGGGGTAGGTGTGCTGCAGGTCGGCGTTCACCAGCCCCACCGGGTAGGCCGGATCCTCACGGAAGCTGTATTGGAAGACCGCGCCAATGCGCGGGTTCTGCGACCAGCGTCGAAGCTGCTCGCCGAGAGCGTCGCATGCCGCCCTTCTGTTCGGCCTCCCCTGCCGGGCGCTGCCTACCCGGATGCGGCGCCCCGGCGCCCGTCTCAGTGACCCAGATCTTGGCCTCGGCAGCGCATGACCCACGAGCATCGAGCGCTCGCCCAAGCCCTCCGACGGGATCAGACTCGGGTGCAGCCCTACCCCAGGCGGCATAAGCGTGGATCGCCCACACGCTTCCGAGACAGAGCACGCGCGCGGGCAGCGCCGCCACAAAGCTTGCCACGCTGGTCCGATGGAGCGAGTCTGCGGGATAGGCGGCCAGCTCGCCGAGCAGCAGGTGATCTGCGGCGTCATCGGAGGCCAACTCCGCGTCCATCGCCTCGGCAAGCTGCGCATAGACCGCTGGCGCCGCCGCAGGCGCGGCGATCGAGCAGGCCGATCGCTGCGGACTCAAGAAGACCGGGTTGTTTGGCTCGTTCCACGGACTCCACCAGCTCAGCGCCACGCCCTGCTCTCGGCCGAGCGCTAGCAGGGTCCGGATCAACGATCTGTAGCCGGCGATCCCCGCTTCGTTTATCGGGCGCGAGAACGGCTGTGAACTGGCCGTCTCACAGCCACGCGCAGCCACGGCCGCCCACGACGGCACGCCGAAAACGTCGAGTACCACCTCGAAGCCGGCGTGGCCTTCAGCTCGAGCCGCGCGCTGCTGGGTGGCGATCGCGGCGAGCTCCGCGCGGATGCCGGCGAACGGCGCGCAGGGACCAACGGTCCGCGCGCACCCGTCGATCGGGCCTTCGAGGTTCGCCGGGCGCTCGCGCTGCGGCTGCAGCACCGCCCAGTCGACGAGCAGGCGGATGTAGCGCGGATGTAGCGCCGTCAGCTGCTCGCGCGCGAACTGGAAGAGGGCGCCCCCTGCCCGTGACGGCGAGCTCGGGTTCCACAGCAGATCGGCGTTGTCCTCGGTCAGTCCGAGCGCCGGTTCGCGAGCTTCGGAGGACTCGATTGCACGCTCCGACGAGGATGCCGCCGTGCTGCCCGTGCTGCCCGAACCGCCGCAGCCCACCAAGATGACCGCGGGCAGCAAAAGGCCCGCGAGCAATCGGCGCGACTTCAGACCGCCGAGACCTGCTCTTCCTCGGCCACGCGGAACGACGAGCCGCAGCCGCAGGCGGCGACGACGTTGGGGTTGGAGACCTTGAAGCCCGCTCCCTGCAGGCTCTCCTCGTAGTCGATCACCGATCCCCGCACGAACGGCAGGCTCTCGTTGTCGACCAACAGCTTCAACCCGTGATCCTCGAAGACGAGATCGTTCTCGCGCTGCTCGTCGAAGGCGAGCTGGTACTGAAAGCCCGAGCAGCCGCCTCCGCGAACGCCGACGCGCAGGCCGGCCATGGCCACATCGGCCTCCTGGGCGGAGAGGAACTCGCGCACCTTCTCTGCGCCCTTGTCGCTGATCGTGATCATCGCATTACTCCTCGTTGCGGCCTCAAGACTTTCCAAAGTATAGCGGCGGCTGGGAGGCCCGCCGCGATCCTCTACGCTAGCCCTGTATGCCCTCCGCAGAGGACATCTAAGGCAACGTATCGAAGCGTCGATCCCGGGCGCGCACGCCGAGGTCGAGGACTACACCGGTGGCGGCGATCACTTCCGCGCGACCGTGACGGCGACCGCCTTCGCAGGGCGCAGCCGCATCGAGCAGCATCGCCTCGTCTATGAGATCTTCGGCGCCGAGATCGGCGGTCCGATCCACGCGCTGTCGCTGAAGACGCAGACCCCGCAGCAGAGCACCGCGGATATGCCCGCCGAGGACCCCTCCGCGCGCCAACCGACGACAACCACTTGAGCCAGGAGCCCTCCATGTCAAGCACCAACCCCACCAGCGAGCTTCCGATGTCCCCCGGCCAGCAGGCCCCGAGCGCAGGCCCCGCACCCGCCGGCGAGTCCAACCCGATCCGCGAGGCGATCTCCGAGGCGATCTCCGAGCACAAGGTGATCCTGTTCATGAAGGGCACGCCGGAGGCGCCGGCCTGCGGCTTCTCGGCGCGCACCGTCGCCGCTCTGCAGGCCCTCGACACGCCGTTCGCGGCCGTCGACATCCTGCCCGACCCGCGCATTCGCCAGGAGCTCTCGGCGATCTCCAACTGGCCGACGATCCCCCAGCTGTTCGTCAACGGCGAGCTGCTCGGGGGCTGCGACATCGTGACCGAGATGTACGAGTCCGGAGAGCTCGCCGAGGCGTTGGTGTAGCGTCCGGCGGCGCATGCCCGCCGTCGCCGTAGCCACAGACAGCACCCATTACCTGCCGCGTGAGCTGGCGGCGCGCGAAGGCATCCACCAGATCAGCCTGTACGTCGGCTGGCAGGGGCAGCCCGAACGCGAGCTCGATATGCCGAGCTTCGACGCCTTCTACGAGCGCCTGCGCACCGACCCCGAGCTGCCCACCACCTCCCAGCCTTCAATCGGCGACTTCCTCGCCGTGTGGGAGCCGCTGATCGAGCAGGGTCACGACGTCGTCTCGATCCACCTCGCCAGCGGCATCTCGGGCACCTGCGAGGCCGCGCGCCAAGCGCACGCCCTGCTCGGCGAGCGCGGGCTGGGCGAGCGCGTCGAGGTACTCGATGCCGAAAGCGGCTGCGGTGGGGCGGCCCTGCTCGTGCTCGCCGCGTGCGCCGCCGCACGCCGCGGTGCCGATAAGGACGCCGTCGTCGCGCACGTGCGCGAGACGCGCAAGGCGCTGAGGATCTGGTTCTGTCTGGACACGCTCGAGTACCTGCGCCGGGGCGGGCGGATCGGCAAGGCTCAGGCCTGGCTCGGCGGCACGCTGAAGATCAAGCCGATCCTCTCGCTCGAGTACGAAATCACCCCCGTCGAGCGGGTGCGCACGGCCGGTCGCGCCTTCGAGCGGATGGTCGACTACGCCAAGGAGCTGCATGACAACGGCGCCGACGGCTGGGTCGTGCAGCACATTCAGGCGCCCGACCAGGCGCAGCGACTGATCGATCGCTGCCGCGAGATCTTCGATTCAGAGCCCGTCTTCAGCTCCGAGGTCGGCCCCGTGATCGGCACCTACACAGGCCCCGGCTTGATCGGCGTCGGCGGCGTTCCGCGCGCGTTGCTGAGCTGAGCTAGCGACCGCGGCGCCGACGACGGCGACCGCGGAGAATTTTCACGCCGAGGGCGAGCCCGACGACGGCCGCACCGGCGGTCAGCTGCTCGCGGTGACGCTCGACGTGTCCGCGCCAATCGGTGATGTGGGCGACCTCGCCGCGCAGGCGGTCGAGCGAGACTGCGAGCTCCATGCGGTTGCTCTCGATCGAGCTGCGGATCTCGGCGGGCGAGCGTTGCGCCATCAGCCGCCCACCCCCGGTCCGCCGACGATACCGCCGGGCGTCGGTGGGCCGGGCGCTGCCGCCGAGCCGTTGCTGACCGTCTGCTTGATCTTCTGCGCCTCGTCGATCGCCATCGTCGGCATCGGCGGCGAGCCTTTTTTGACGGCTTTGGCCGCGAGCAGGCCGGCGAGCGCCCCGAGCAGCAGCAGGATCACGGCCATCGCGAAGAAACCCCAGAAGTAAGTGAACTGGTTGCCAGGGAGGTAGTAGTAGAGCAGCCAGGCAAAGCCGACGAGCGCGAAGATCACGGCCATCACGACGAAGATGCCGGCGGCGATGCCGACGACCGCGCCCTTGACCAGCTTGGTCGCCTTTTCGGTTACCTCGACCTTGGCGAGCTCGATCTCCTCACGCACGAGCACCTGTGCTCGCTCGGACACCTCGGCGATCGCGGCGGCGATGTTGTGTGGCGCCTCCGGGCCCTGCTGGCCCGGTGCCGGCGTCGGTGGTGCGCTCACTCCGGCGGCTCCTCGGCGAACAGCCGTCGGAACGTAAGCGCTGCCGCCCGCTGCGCGGCAATGCTCGCGAGCGCCCCGAACGCCGCCAGGATGCCCGACCAGACCAACCGCTTGACCATCTCGTTCTCCATCACCGCGGCAGTCTATTGCCCGGGGTGGTCTCATCGGAAACGACGCCCACCTCGAGACCTCCGCAGACGGTCTCGACGACAACCGACTTGGCCCGCTCGAACTCCTCCTCGCCCTGCGGCAGCAGGTCGAAGATCCAGCCTGTCAGCAGTTGCTCGATCACGCCGTAGAAGGCCATCGCCGCAAAGCGCGCTTCGATCTCTGGCTTGAAGACGCCTTCGTCCTGTGCCTGCTGGACGATCTTGCCGATCAGCTCATAGGCGTCGCGAATCGTGCCGATGTGCGTGTCGCCGAACGAGTTCGCCGCGCGTGTGACCTCGACGATGATCACCTTCATCAGGTCCGGGTCGTGGCTGTAGCTGTCGATGATGAACGACGCGATCGCGCGTAGCTTCTCGCGCACGGGAAGCGGCTCGGCGTCGACCTCGCGGATCAGCTCGAGCATCACCTGCCAGCGCTCGAGGAAGAGCGTGTCGAGTACCTCGTCCTTGGAGCCGAAGTAGTGATAGACGAGCCCGTACGCGACCCCCGCCTCGTCGGCGATGTCGGCGACGCGGCAGGCATGAAAGCCCTGACGCGCGAACACGCGCACGGCGGCGTCGAGGATCAGGCGGCGCTTGTCCGGCGCCGTCTTCGCGCCACCGCGCCGCGGCGCCGCGCCGGCCTCACCGGAGCTCGTCTGCGAGCTCGGCGTCGTACCGCCCCCCCTCGCCCTCGCGGCGCTCATGCCCGTACCGCCTGCGGCCAGCGGTAGGCCTCCGCTCGCCGGTTTGCCAGCGACGGCAGCTTGGCGCGGATCTCCCGCTGGCGCTCGAGGTCGAGCTCGGCGATCACGTGACCCTCGCCGTCGGGCGCCTGCGCGAGCACGATGCCCCACGGATCGACGATCATCGAGCGCCCACCTGAGCGGCTGCCTCCTGGATGCTCGCCGATCTGGTTGGCCGCGATCACGAACGCCTGGTTCTCGATCGCACGCGCGCGAATCAACGCCTCCCAGTGGTCGCGCGTCGTCGCCAGCGTGAAGGCCGCCGGCAGTGGGAACGCGCGCGCGCCGCGGACAGCGAGAATCCGGAACAGCTCAGGGAAGCGCAGGTCGTAGCAGATCGACATTCCCAGCTGCAGCCCGGCGGCGGTCTCCGAGAGGACGATCTCCTCGCCCGGCTCCTCCAGGTCGGACTCGCGATAGGAGCGCCCGCCGACGTCCACGTCGAACATGTGGATCTTGCGGTAGACGGCCTTCAGCTCACCGTCAGGGCCGACGTGCACAGAGGTGTTGGCGAGCTTCTCCCGCTCGGGCACGCGCTCGAGGATCGACCCGGCGATCAGCTCGATACCCAGCTCGGCGGCGAGCGCCCGCGCCCAGCGCGTCGAGCGACCGTCGAGCGGCTCGGCGGCTGCTCGCAACTGCTCATCGGAGCCCATCGCCGTCCACTTCTCGGGGAGTACGATCAACTCAGCGCCGTCGGCCGCCGCCGCGCGCACCAGTCGATCGGCAGTGGCCAGGTTGGCCGCGCCGTCGGCGGTGGCGTTGAGCTGAACTGCGGCGGCCTTCAACTGAGCCCTCCCTGCGGCCGGCGCGCATACACAAACTCGGTACGCGGTCCGCTCCCCAAATAGATTGACTGGTCAGTCAACACCCCAAAGCATAACGCCCGAGCCACGCATGGCGAGCCCGGAGGCGTCGAGTCGCGCGGGCCACATGGCGCTGCTGCGGGGTGGCCGACCGCTCAAGCGCTGGCGCTACGTCGGCGTATTCAGCGAGCAGCTGATGGCATGCGCCGCGATCGTGCAGGTCGGCCCGGCACGCCAATCCTTCTGGGCGCTCTACCGGCGGGATGAGGATCGGCTGCAAGAGCGCACGCGGCTGCTGCCGCGTCGAACAGAGCTGCAGCTCGAGCGCGGACGACTGCTGTTGCGCGATCGGGACCTCGAGCTCGACTTGGCGCTGGCTGAAGAGCCGGGGATTCAGGTGCGCTGCGCGAATGCTCGCCAGCACGTGTGGACACGCAAGCAGGCCGGAATCGTCGCGTATGGAACGTTGACCGTCGCCGGTCAGGCACCGCGAGCGATCGATGCGCGCGCCGTGGTCGACGACACCGCCGGATATCACGCGCGCCGCACCGAGTGGTGGTGGTCGGCCGGCGTCGGCGAGAGCCCCGAGGGCGTCGCTCTCGCATGGAACCTCGTGAGCGGCGTCAACGACCCGCCGCATGGATCCGAGCGCGCCGTGTGGGTTGCCGGCGAGCCGCATGAGACAGAGCCGGTGCACTTCAGCGCCGATCTGCAACGGATCGATTCAGCCGACGGGTCGCAGCTGCGCTTCCACGCCGAGGCGGAGCGCAGCCGCAGCGAGAACCTCGTGATCTTCAAGAGCGACTATCGCGCGCCCTTCGGGACGTTCGCGGGGGCGCTGCCGGGCAGGGTCGCGCTCGCGCACGGGCTCGGCGTGATGGAGCATCACCGCGCGCTCTGGTAGCCGTCGCTGGGCTCAGCTTCGCGCGCGCTGGCGGCGCAGCTCGGCGAGCAGCAGCTTGGAGTGCATCGCGCCGAGCAGCTCGCGCAGCGGTTCCACCCCGGCGGCAACGATCTCCATCGCCCGCTCGACCTCGACCTCGCCGGCGAGTCGCTCCAACAGCGCGCGCACCTCGGCCTGCACGAGCGGCTCGAGCGCCTCGCGGTAGCGCAGCGTGTCGTACACCGTGAAGCCGAGCTCCTCCTCGTAGCCGCCCGCGCGAAAGCTCGCGATCGCCTCGATGATCTTCACGTCATCCTGGTCATAACCGCTGCGGTTGGGCGTGAGCACGCCGATCTCGGCGAGACGGTCGAGCACGTTGCGCGGGATCTCGTAGCGCTCGCGCACGGCCTTCAGCGAGACGCGCCTGGAGTCCTCGGCGCTCGCGAGCGCCCGCTCGAGGATGCGGTCCTCGAGCTCGATCAGCGCGTGCACGCGCCCCGGGTCCTCCTCGAGCGTGCCCTTGATCACGCGCAGCGGCATGTAGCGCTTCTCCTGCAGGCGCTTGATCAGCTCGATCCGCTCGACGTACTCGGGCGGGTAGTAGGCCATGTTGCGGCTCGTCCTGACGATGTCCTCGCCCTCGCCGAGCAGCCCCTCGCGTAGGTAGTAGCGGATCGTCCCGGCGCTCACGCCGGAGCGCTCGGCGAGCTCGCTCATCTTCAGCAGACGACGGTCCGCAGCGCTCCCTGCCGTGGCGCTCATCTCCTGCCCTCCCCTATACCTGGAAGGAGATGTCCTGCGCCTCGCCGACCGCACCGGCGGCGGCTCCGTCGGCGAGTAGCTCGGCGACCTCCTGCTCGCTGTAGCCGGCCGCGCGCAGCACCTCCTCGGTGTGCTCGCCGAGCGCCGGACCCGGCAGCCGCGCGTGGTCGCCCGGCGTGCGGCCGAGCTTGACCGGCACGCCGAGCAACCGCACCGCGCGATCGGCCCCGGGCTGGTCGATCTCGACGACCATCTCGCGCGCCCCGACCAGCTCCGAGCCGAGCGCCTCGTCGAGCTCGAGCACGGGCTCCAGGCAGCAGTCGTTCTCGCGCGCGAACGCCTCCCATTGCTCACGCGTGCGTCCCTTGAAGATCTCCTTGACCTGCTCGTGCGCGGCCGAGCCGGGGCGCTCGAACTGGGCCGCGATCAGCTCTTCGCGCCCGACGCCGCGGCAAAAGCCCTGCCAGAACTTCGGCTCGAGCGCGCCAAGCGTCACCCAGCCGTCGGCACACTCGTACGGGCGGTAGCAGATCAGTGAACCCGCGAGCGGCAACTCGCCGCGGCGCGGGACATTGCCGTCGGCGAAGTACGTCGCCGCGACCATCGCCAGCCACGACAGCGCGCCATCGGCCATCGAGACGTCGACCAGCTGACCCTGGCCCGAGCCGGGCGAGTTCGAGCCCGGACCGCCGCCGTCGCGCTCGCGCAGCGCCGCGAGGATGCCGAAGGCCGCCATCAGCGCGCCGCCGCCGAGGTCGGCGATCTGCCCGGCAGCCTGCACCGGCTCGCCGCCGCGCTCGCCGGTCAGCCCGAGCAATCCGATCAGCCCGAGGTAGTTCATGTCGTGTCCCGAGGCGTCACGTTTGGGACCATCCTGGCCGTAGCCCGAGATCGCGCAGTAGACGATCCCCGGGTTCTCCTCGCGCATCCGCTCGTAGCCGACGCCGAGCCGGTCGAGCACGCCCGGGCGGAAGGACTCGAGCACTACGTCGTATTCGCGCACCAGGCGCAGCAGCGCCTCGCGCCCGCGCTCGTTCTTCAGGTCGAGGCGGATCGAGCGCTTGTTGCGGTTGAGCGAGAGGAACAGGGCCGACTTCGCCGTCTCGTGCGCGCCCTCGTAATACGGCGGCGACCAGCGGATGTAGTCGCCCATCCCCGTGTCCTCGACCTTCAGCACGTCGGCCCCGAAGTCGGCGAGCAGCAGCGAGCAGAAGCCGCCGGGCAAGAGGCGCGAGAGGTCGAGTACGCGGATGCCCTCCAGCGGCAGGCTCATGCCGCGGCGCCTTGACTGACGCCGGATGAGGCGGAATCGGATGCGTCGGCGCCTCGTTGCGGGATGTCGAGCGCCGCGCGTGCCTCCTGAACCGTCGCCGGGCGGCGACCGACGTCTTCGGCCATCTGGCGCGCCTTGGCGATCAGCTCGCCGTTGGACTTGGCCATCTGGCCGCTCGGCAGGTAGAGGTTGTCCTCCAGCCCGACGCGGATCGAGCCGCCGAGCGAGAGCGCGGCCGAGACGAGCATCCACTGGTCACGCGAGACGCCGATCACGCCCCAGTGCGAGTGCTGCTCGCCGGGCGCGTTCTCCGGGATGTTCTCGACCATCGCCGCGAGGTTGTGCGCCGTCGGCGGCACGCCGCCGACGACGCCCATCACGCAGTCCACGTGCAGCGGCGTCTGCAGCACGCCCATGTCGATCAGCGGCGCGAGGCTGCCGACGTGGCCGAGGTCGAAGCACTCGTGCTCCGGTTTGATACCCAGCTCGTTCATCGCTTCGAGCAGTTGCACGATCTCCTCAAACGGGTTCTGGAAGACCATGCTGAAGACGAATGCCTTGCGCGAGCGCGAGTACTTGGCGTAGTTCATCGAGCCCATGTTCAGCGCCGCGACCTCCGGCCGGCAGGCACGCAGATATTCGATCCGCTTCTCCAGCGGCACGCCGATCGTGCCGGTCGAGTAGTTGATGATCGCCGCGTCGCCGACCTCGTCGCGGATCGCCTCGGTGATCGCCTGGAAGTCCTCGATCTCATAGCTCGGCGTGCCGTCGGGTTTGCGCGCGTGGATGTGGATCATCGTGCCGCCCTCGTCAACGATCCGCCGCGCCTCCGCGGCGTACTCGGCCGGCGTATACGGGATCGCCGGGCACTGCTCGCGGTTGGCGATCGCGCCCGAGATCGAGCAGGTGATCACGACGGGATCGTCGAGGCTCATACCGGCACCACTCCTGACTTCTTGTAGGGACGCTCGATCTTCTTGCCCTCGGCCATCTCCAGGCCGCGGCAGATCGTCGCGCGCGTCTCGCGCGGGTCGATCACGTCGTCGATCATGTCGTTGCCCGCGGCGATGTACACATCGATGATCTTGCGGTAGGCAGCGACCAGCTCGGCCTTCTTCGCCTCCGGGTCATCGGCTTCCTCGACCTGTTTGCGCATCACGATCTCCACGGCCCCCTCGGCGCCCATCACGCTGATCTCGGCGCTCGGCCAGGCGACGATCAGGTCGGGCTCGTAGGCGCGGCCGTTCATCACGTAGTAGCCGGCGCCGTAGGCCTTGCGCGTGATCACCGTGATCTTCGGCACCGTCGCGTTGGCGACCGCATAGAGCATCTTCGCGCCGTGGCGGATGATCCCGTCGGCCTCGACCTTCGAGCCGACCATGAAGCCGGGCACGTCCATCAGGAAGACGAGCGGGATGCCAAAGGCGTTGCACAGGTTGATGAAGCGCGCAGCCTTGTCGGCGGAGTCGTTGTCGAGGATGCCGCCGAGTTGCTTGGGCTGGTTGGCGACGATCCCAGCCGGCCGGCCGCCGAAGCGCGCGAAGCAGGTGATCAGCGTCTTCGCCCACTGCGGCTTCATGTCGAAGTAGAAGCCGTCGTCGGCGATCCTGCGAATCACCTCGTACATGTCATACGGCTTGCGGTTGGATTCGGGCAGCACGTCGAGCAGCTCCTCGTCGCCACGCTCGATCGGGTCCTCGCTCGCCCCCAGCGGAGGTTTGGATTCGCAGTTCTGCGGCATGAACGAGAGGTACTGCTTGATCCGCTCGATGCACTCCTCATCATCGGCGACCTCGAGGTCGCCGACGCCGGACTTGCGGCAGTGCACGCGCGAGCCGCCGAGCTCCTCCTGGGTGACGTCCTCGCCGACGGCCGCGCGCACGAGGTGCGGGCCGGCGAGCGCCATCGAGCCGCGGCCCTTGACCATCGGCACGAAATCGGCCAGCCCTGGGATGTAAGCCGTACCGGCCGCGCACGGTCCCATCAGCGCGGCGATCTGCGGGATCACGCCGCTCATCACGACCTCCTCGCGGAACAGATGCCCGGAGCCGGCGAACAGCGAGCCGACGGCCTCCTGGATGCGTGCGCCGGCCGAGTCGAGCAGCCAGATGAAGGGGATCCGCTTGGTCAGCGCCACCTCGCGCAGGCGCGTGACCTTCAGCTCGCCGGTCATCCCCATCGAGCCGGCCATCACTGTGAAGTCGTACGCGCACACAGCCACCAGTCGCCCGTCGACCTTGCCATAGCCGGTGATCACTCCGTCGGCCGGAGCCACCTTGCCGTCCATCGCGCGCTGGGCGAAGTGCGGGCGCCCGTGGATGCCGAGCTCGGTGAACGTGCCCTCGTCGATCAACAGCGCCAGGCGCTCGCGCGCGGTCAGCTTCTCGGCGGCGTGCTGGCGGGCGATCTTCTCCTCGCCGCCGCCGAGCTTGATCTGCTCGCGGCGCGCGTGCAGATCCTCGACCAGCGGGCGCAGCAGCGAGCTACTCGTCTCACCGACGCTGACACTCGGTGTCGCGGGCGGCTTCTCGGTCGCGCTCATCAGCGTCCTTTCCACTGGGGCTCGCGCTTCTCGAAGAAGGCGCTGACGCCCTCGACGATGTCCTCTGTCGACATCGCCAGCGTCAGCTGGGCGCGCAGGTAGTCGAGCGCCTCGTCAAGCTGCATGTCGAGCTGACGGCGCATCGCCTCCTTGCCGAGGCGCATGATCACGGGCGACTTGCCGGCCAGCTTGACGGCCCACTCGCGCACCGCCGTCTCGAGCTCGGCGGCGGGGACGACCCGGTTGACGATTCCCGCGGCGAGCGCCTCCTGCGCGCTCCAGCGCTCGCCGAGCAGCAGCAGCTCGTTGGCCTTCTTGCGCCCCACGTTGCGGTAGATCAGCGCCATGATCATGAACGGAAAGGTGCCGACGTTGATCTCGGGCGTGCCGAAGCTCGCATCCTCGGAGACCACGATCAAGTCGCAGGCGAGCGCGATGCCGAGCGCACCGGCGAGCACGTGGCCGCCGGCCGCCACGATCGTCGGCTTGCCGAGCTCGCCGATCAGCTTGAAAAGACCGACGAAGCGCTCGGAGCCGAAGTGGCGCTCCACGAGCGGCACCTCGGCGGCGAAGCCACCGAGGTTGGCACCGGAGGAGAAGGTCCGCTCGTGCGAGGAGTCGAGCACGACGCAGCGCGCCGCGTCTTCACCACGAGCACGCTCGAACGCCGCGATTAGGCCGCCGAGCATCTCGGCCGACAGCGCGTTGCGCGTGTCGGGCTGGTTCATCGTGATCGTCGCCACGCCCTGCTCGTCGAGCGCGTAGAGGACTGCGTCGTCGGCCATTGGCGCATCCTAACCCGATCCGCGCCAAGTGGGAAGTGCGCAGCCTTACTATCTACTTTTGCGGTTTGCGCAGCCTGCCTCGCCGCACGATGACGATCTGCTGTGCGCCCCGATGGCGCTTCGCAGCCAGCCTGCGGGCTCGCCGGCGCAACAGGCGATGTAGCTCGGCCGCTTCGATCGTTTCGGCGGCGGGCGGCGCCTGCACGAGCACCGGCACGTCGATGGCCGTGATGTCGGACTGCTCGATCAGTTCGCCCTTGCCGTGGCGCGCCACCACGACGACGTTTGTGCGCACCGGGAGGCCCGTCTCGGCGAGGAACAGTTCGATGCGCAAGAGCGGAGCGAACAGCTTGCGCTCGTGTCGCGCTCGCGCGCGTCCCTTGCGCGAGTGCGCCGGCTTCTGCAGCGCTGCGATCGGAACGGCGAGCTTGAAGCGCGTGACCGACTGTCCGTCGACGTTGGCCGGGCCGAGCTCGGCGATGCTCTGCGCGTGAGCGATCAGCTTGGCCAGCGCCGCGAAGCCTGTTCCGGGTTCACCGACGGAGCCGCCTGGACCGTTCGATTGCGAGCCGAGCGCCTGAGCCAGGCTCGTATTGCGCTCTTCCACCCACGGACGTCCGCCGTCGAGCCGTGACAGCTCCGGCTCGTGCGTGTACAGCGTGCTGCCGATCAGCCGCGCGCTTATCGCGATCCCGAGGAAGCTGGCCGTGAAACTTGCCTCGGGTGGCGGGCCTAGGCTGACTTCGCCGGCCAGGGTAATCAGCGGCACGAGGACGCTGCTGGCATGACCGAAGATGTGGTTGAAGCCGCCGATCGGGCCTTTGACCTTCGGCTTTTCGGCGATGCTGATGCTGGCCGAGAACCGCTCGCTGGTCGGCTTCAATGCGAGCATCTTCTGCTCGAGCGCTTGCAGGTCGAGAGGGACCGCCCGGGGCACCGGCGTCACCGGCGGGGACGGCGCGGGGACGCTCGCGTGAGCGGCGGGCGCAATCGTTGCAGCAGCGGCAAGAGCAAGCGCGAGGGTGCGCCCAACCATCCGATCCCTCCTGAATCGTGAAAGAACTCCGGCCGCGCAGGCTAGCGCTCAGACGGCCTGCGCGCCAGCGCCCGATCGTCACGGGCTCGATCGCAGGATGCCCGACCAACGCTGCCGCTACGCGGGTTGAGAGTATCTGCCGATGGCTGGACTCTCTGCCATCGACGTCCGTAAGGCGCTCGACTTCGTCGGCGAGGCCCACGGTGCGGGCGACCTGCAGGAGCTGCGCGCATTCCTGCCGATCGGTCTGGGCGGCCTCGTGCGCACCGACTGGGCCTCCTACAACGAGGTCGGCGTCAACGGCTCGGTACATGTCGCGGTGAGCGTGCCGGAGGTACCGGGCGAGCTGATTGCCGACTGGGTCCGCTACGCCCATCAGAACCCGCTCGCCAACCGCCACGCGCGCACGCGCGACGGCCGTGCGTACCGCTTCTCCGACGTGGCGGCGCGCGAGGAGCTCGACGACCTCGAGCTGTTCCAGGGCTTCTACCGCACGCTCGGCATCCGCCACCAGATCGCCTTCACGCTGCCCTCGCCGCCGCATCTGACGTTCGCTCTGGCGCTCTCGCGTGGCGGGCGCGACTACACAGACCGCGACCGCGACCTGCTGAACCTGACGCGCCCGCACCTGATCCAGGCCTACCGCAACGTGCAGGCGCGCGAGCGGGCGAGCCAACTGATCGAAGCGCTGCGCCGCGGCGTGGACGCCAGCGGCGAGGCGATCGCGATCGTCGAGGCGGGGAACGTCTCGTTCGCGTCGCTGGCGGCCGCCAAGCTGCTGGGCGCCCTCGGCTGGCACGAGGGGCGGGCGGCGCCGGAGCTGCTGCTCGCGCCTGGGCCGACCGGGCGGCTGTGGGACCCGTTGCTCGTGCCGAGCGCCGACGGCAACCTCGTCGTCCGCCGCCTGCCGAGCGGCGCCCGCAACAGCTTCGTCGTCGTGTTCGAGCAGCCGCGCGCGAATCTGAGCGACACGGCGTTGCGCGGGCTCGGGCTGAGCCCGCGTGAGTCCGAGGTGCTGCGCCTGCTCGCGCGCGGGCGCACGACGCAGTCGATCGCGGCGGAGATGGCGATCAGCCCGCGCACGGTGCATAAGCACACCGAGCGCATCCACGCAAAGCTCGGCACGCACGACCGCGCGCAGGCGATCGCGACGGCGCTGGCGGCCGAGCAGGAAACGGCCGGTGAGCCGCTGCGCGCGCTCGCCGGTTGACGCCTGCGCGGTCCAGGCACGAGAAGTAGCAAGCTCTACTGTTTACTTTTTCGGACGGCTGCGTTAGCGTCTGCGATCAGGCGCCGAACGCGCACCGACTGCTCCGGCGCGTCGGCGCAGGGCATCCAAGCATCGATCACAAGGAGACTTCCAAGCCATGGCCGCGACCGCCGAGAGCGTGCTGAAGCCGGACTTCCAGGCCGCGCGCAAGCACTTCCTCTTCAACGACGAGCACGAACAGCTACGCGAGTCGATCCGCAACTTCGCGACCAAGGAGCTCGCCCCGCACGCCGAGGAATGGGAGGAGACGACGTTCCCGGACTCGGTCTTCCTCCGGATGGGCGAACTCGGCTTCCTCGGCCTCGACAAGCCGGAGCAGTACGGCGGACAGGGCGGCGACTACTACTCGGCGCTCGTGCTCGCCGAGGAGATCACGAACGCCAACTCGGGCGGCTTGGCGATGGGCCTCGCGGTGCACACCGACATGGCGATGCCGCCGATCCTCGCCTTCGGCTCAGAGGAGCAGAAGCAGGAGTGGGTCGTGCCGGCGATCAAGGGCGAGAAGATCCTCTGCCTCGGCATCACGGAGCCCGACGCGGGCTCGGACGTCGCGGGGATCAAGACGCGCGCGGTCAAGGACGGCGATGACTACTTGATCAACGGCTCGAAGACGTACATCACCAATGGCCACCGCGCGGACGTGATCGTCCTCGTGACGAAGACCGACCCGGACGTTGGCTACGACGGCTTCACGCTGTTCCTCGTGCCGATGGACGCGCCCGGGGTGATCCGCGAGAAGAAGCTCGAGAAGCTCGGCATGCACGCCTCGGATACGGCGCTCTTGGCCTTCCAGGACGTGCGTGTGCCGGCCTCGGCAGTGCTCGGCCAGGTCGGTAAGGGCTTCTACCACATCATGTGGGAGCTCCAGGGCGAGCGCCTGATCGGTGCGGCCGGCATGGTGGCGGGCGCGCAGAAGTGCTTTGAACGCACGCTGCAGTACGCGCACGAGCGCAAGGCGTTCGGCCGTGAAATCGGCAAGTTCCAGGTGATCCGCCACAAGTTCGCCGAGATGGCCACGAAAATCGAGGCGGCGCGGCAGATGACCTACATAACGGCATGGCGCTTTAAGAACGGCGAGTACCCGGTGCGCGAGATCTCGATGGCCAAGCTGACCGCCTCGCGCGTGCTTTGCGAAGTGGCCGACGAATGCATCCAGATCCACGGCGGCGCTGGCTACATGAAGGAGTACGGCGTCGAGCGCGTCTGGCGCGACGCGCGACTGAACCGGATCGGCGCGGGCACCGACGAGATCATGCTCGACGTGATCGGTCGCTCCTACGGGCTGTAGGTGGAACTACTCGATGTAGGAGACGTCCACCCCGATCGCCTGGTAGGCCTCGCGAGCGCGCCGATCGGCGCTGAGCAGCGTCGCGCCGTGCTCGCGCGCCGTTGCGGCGATCAGCGCGTCGTAGAGCGCGCCGCCGCGCAGGCCGGCGTCGACCGCGCGGCGCAGGCACGAGCGCTGGGCAGCCTGATCGAGCGCGAGCCACGAATCCGGGAAGTCCAGGTCGAGGGCATCGCGCACGGACACCGGCGTCATACGAAGCCCTTCGGGCATCCGGCTGAGCACGGAGGTCGTCTCGAATGCGACATGGGAGATCAGCCGTGGCGAGCGGCCGGCCAGCACCGAAACGCAGCGCTCGTGCCCCTCGAAGGTGCTCGCAAGCGCCGGGATCAGCACGCTGGAGTCGGGTGCGATCAACGGCGCGAGCGTTCGATCTCTTCGCGCACCATCTCGGTCGTGAGCGTCGGTACGCGCTCATCGGGGACGATCACAGTGAAGCCGTCGCGATCCTCGAGGTGGGCTTTGATGTACGGCACGGTCAACTCGAGCGCGCCGTCCCGCTCGGTCAGCTCGAGCTCGGTCGCCCCGTCGATCCCGAGCACGTCTCGCATCGGCTTCGGAATCACGATCCGGCCCACACCATCGATGGCAACTCGCATACCATCAGATTACCAATCGCTTTCGATCTCGATTCCATGAGCCCTCTCACACCCCCCTTCTCCGACGAGCACGAGCAGCTGAGACAGTCGATCCGCGGCTTCATCGACCGCGAGCTGGCGCCACACGCGCGGCAATGGGAGGACGATCGCTGGTTTCCGGACGACGTCTTCGGAAAGCTCGCCGCGCAAGGGCTGCTCGGGCTGAAGTACCCGACCGAGTACGGCGGCCAGGGCGGCGACTACCTGCACGAGTCGGTGCTGTGCGAGGAGATGGCACGGATCGGCTCGGGCGGGACCGCGGCAGGCATCGGCGCGCACACGAACATCGCCACGCCGCCGATCTGGAAGTTCGGCACTCGACGAGCAGAAGCAGCGCTACCTCGTGCCGTCGATCGCCGGCGAGCTGATCGGTGCGCTCGGGATAACCGAGCCCGGCGCCGGCTCCGACGTCGCCTCGATCACCTCGCGTGCGGAGCGCGTCGACGGCGGCTGGGTGCTCAACGGCGAGAAGACATACATCACCAACGGCGTGCGTGCGCACTTCATCGTGACCGCCGTGAAGACGACTAAGGAGGGCGGGCACCACGGCATCTCCTTCCTGATCGTCGACCGCGGCGACGGCGTGACCTCGTCGAAGCTACAGAAGCTCGGCTGGCACGCCTCGGACACAGCGACGATCGCCTTCGAGGACGTCTTCGTGCCCGAGCAGAACCTGCTCGGCGAGCTGAACGAGGGCTTCAAGCTGATCATGGCCAACTTCCAATGGGAGCGCCTGGCGATGGCGCTCGGCGCGGTCGGCGCGATGAGCCTCGCGTGGGAGCGCACGGCCGAGTTCGCGCGCGAGCGCGAGGCCTTCGGCCGCTCGCTCTCGGGCCATCAGGCGATCCGCCACAAGCTCGCCGACATGGCGACGTCGGTGTACACCTGCCGCTGCGTCACCTACGACGCGCTGCGCCGCTTCGTCGCCGGCGAGGAACCGCTGAAGCAGGTCAGTATGGCCAAGCTGCTGACCCAGCGTGCCTGCTACGAGCTGATGGACGAGTGCCTGCAGATCCACGGCGGCGCCGGCTACATGCGCGAGTACTGGGTCGAGCGCGCCGCCCGCGACGCCCGCCTCGGCCCGATCGGCGGCGGCTCGGACGAGATCATGCGCGAGATCCTCGGCCGCGTGCTCGCACTCTGAGCGTCTGCAAAAACTCGTCCAAGCGTCGCAAACCGGCTCATGTGGGCCGGCCGAGGCTCCGATACGCCTACGTGGCAATTGGACGCCGAACGTATGACGCGATCCGCCGTCATCTACTGCACGCTGCCGTCGGCGCTGCGCTGCTCGTGCTGTGCGTCTGCTGCTGCGCGATCGCCTCGAGCGCCGCGCCGGCTGCCACGCTGAAAGGCAGGCATTCAGCCAAAGGCGCCTCGAGTCACACGAGCTCACCGCCGGCGCGCCGGCGCAAACGGCGAGGTTGCGCCAGGCGCGCCAGCTTCCACAACACCAGCGCGCCCGCCACGAAAGGCGGCAAGCACCACACGCGGCGTGGCACCAAATGCCGCCGCTCGGGCCATCGCGGCTCCTCACACCACCACGGCGGCGCGCGGCCCACGGGCGCCGCCCCGGTGCCGCAGAACGGCGTCTGCCCGAACACCCAACTGCGCCCCTCCCGCCAGGACCTGCCGTTGATCCGCACGGCGACGTTGTGCCTGGTCAACCGCGAACGGCTCAGCCACGGCATGGCCGCGCTCGCGCCCAACGTGCGCCTGCAGGACGCCGCGCAGGGCCACTCGGCGGACATGGCAGCAGGCGACTACTTCGAACACGACGGGCGCCACGGCGACACGCCGCTCTCGCGGATGCGCGCGTCAGGCTACATCTTCAGCGCGCGGATCGGCTACGCCGTCGGCGAGAACATCGCCTGGGCAACGCTCGGACTGTCCACGCCGAACGCGATCGTCGCCAGCTGGATGGCCTCGCCCGGCCACCGCGCCAACATCCTCGACGCGACCTTCCGCGAAACGGGGATCGGCGTCTCGCCGCACCCGCTCGCCTCGCTCGCGCACGGCCAGTCCGGCGCGATCTACACACAGGACTTCGGGCGCATCATCGTTCCTTGACGTGAGCGCTCGGATAACCTCCGGCGCACCTCAAACGACAAGGAGACGGAACGAACATGGGAGTACTCGACGGCAAGTCGGCCATCGTCACGGGCTCGGCGCGCGGGATCGGTCGTGCAACGGCTGAGCTGCTCGTCGCGCAGGGCGCACAGTGCCTGATCAACGACCTCGACGGAGACATCGCCGAGCAGGCCTCCACCGAGATCGACGGCGAGACGGCCGTCTACGCGGGCGACCTGACCAAGCCGGGCGCCGCCGACGAGCTCGTGCAGAGGGCAGTCGACTCGTTCGGCAAGATCGACATCATCGTCAACAACGCCGGCTACACGCTCGACGCCCCGATCCACAAGATGTCCGACGAGCACTTCCAGGCGATGCTCGACATCCACACGATCGTCCCCTTCCGCGTGATCCGCGCCGCCGCGCCGCACCTGCGCGAGCCGGCCAAGAAAGAGCGCGAGGAAGGCAAGGAGGTGTTCCGCAAGATCGTCAACATCTCCTCGACCTCGGGCACGTTCGGCAACGCCGGCCAGGCCAACTACTCGGCGGGCAAGGCCGGCGTCGTCGGCCTGACCAAAACCGTCGCCAAGGAGTGGGGCCAGTTCAAGGTCAACGTCAACGCCGTCGCCTTCGGCTTCATCGACACGCGCCTAACGCAGGCCAAGGTCGACGAGAACATGATGGAAAAGGACGGCGAGAAGATCCAGCTCGGCATCCCCGAGCAGATGCGCGGCATGGCCTCGATGCTGATCCCGCTCGGCCGCCCGGCCTCACCCGAGGAGGCCGCCGGGGGCGTGTTCTTCCTCTGCTCGCCGTGGTCGAACTACGTGCACGGCCAGACGCTGCACGTGACCGGCGGGCTGTTCGGAGGGATGACCGGCTGAGCGCCGGGAGCGCGCGCCGGGCGGCTCACACGCCCGGCGACGAGCCGCGCAGGTCGAGCTGACAGCCCGAGAAGTAGTCGCCAGCGGGCGAGGCAAGGTAGGCCACGACGCCGGCTATCTGCTCCGGCGTCGTGCTCGGCCCGGGCGCGATCGCGACGGGCGTGATCCCGTAGCGCGCCCACTCGATCGAGAGCGTGCGCGCGAGGTTCTCCAGGCCCGCGCGGGCGGCGTCGGCGTGTGGCTCGCCGCCAATCGTCTGTGTCGGCGGCGCCACAAAGACAATTCGCCCGCCTGCCTCGGTCGGGATGAAGGCAGCATTGGCCACGGCCTGCGTTACCCGCCAGCTCGCCTCGAGCGTGGCGATCAGCGCGTCAGCGTGAGCAGCTCCGTCCCCAGCTTCGGCCCGCTCGTTCACGCGGGCAAACATCCCGGCGGCATCGGCGAGCAGTATCCGCATGCCGGCACCGCCATCCGGCATGGCGCTCAGGGCAGCATCGACTACGGCGTCGTCGGCCTCCGGCTGCCCCGTGCAGATCAGCGGCAGCTCGTGCACGATCGCGCCGAGCCCGCTGCAGGCGCCGGCCACCGCGGACGCCGCTGAGCCGACCGCCATCCCCTCCACCCCGGAGTGGGCTAGCACGATCGGTACGCCGTCGAGCAGCCCCGCGCGCAGCACCTCGGTCACGTTGATCTCGGCCATTGCTGCCGCGCACCCTAATGGGGCGCGCTCGTCAGGAGATCGGCGGCGGGCTGGGAGCGACGGGGCCATCCGCCGCCGCGCGCTCGCCCGATGCTGCGCGCAGGTCGAAGTACAACACCGCCGCGGCCAGCGCCGAGATCGGCCCCGTGAGGATGCCGACGATCACGCGCGCGACGATACCGGCGCCCGTGCCGGCGGAGTCAGCGCCGATCTCGATGGCCGAGCTGACGATGATCACGAGGAAGAAGAGCACGAAGATCACGCCGAACACCTGCCAGCCGTTGCCGCGCACGAGCTCGCGGCTGCGCCCGAGCGCCGCGAACACGCCGCCCGGTCGCTCGAGCACGACGACCGGCGCCGCCACCGACCAGATCGTGATCAAGATCAGGCCGGGAACGATGACCAGGACGAAGCCGATCACGATGCCGATGCCGGCGACGATGCCGACGAGGAGCAGCTGCCCGAGCACGGGCGTGGCTGCGCGCAGCAGCTCGCCCGCGCTGTGGTCGCGCCGGCCGTCCTGGATGTCGGATACGAGCTCCACGACCATCCCCGTGAACAGCGTGCCGGCAACCAGGCTGAGCAGCAGCGCGATCAGCGCAAGGCCCGGCGCCGCGGCGACGAGTACTGCGGAGACGAGCCCGGTGATCACGAACACGACGGCCGAGGCAGGCAGCAGCACGGGGTCTGATCGACGTAGATGTCGAACACCCGGCGGATCACCGCCCCGACATCGAGTCGATTTGTCATCGCGGTGCAGCCTACCCGCGGGTTGCGACGGTACCGTCGATGCTGCTGCGTTCTGCGCGCAGGCGCCGCAGGATGCCCTTGCGACCGTGCTGCTTCGAGCCCGGCGTAGAGCTTGCGGATCTCGACGAGGATCTGGTCGGCGACCTCCTGCTGCTGCTCGCGCGTGGGGTGCTCGATCCTCTCCCAGCGGATCGGCTCGCCGTACTGCACGGTCACCTGCGGGAACTGCAGGCGCTTCCAGTTGCGCACACGCGAGGAGCCGTAGATCGCGATCGGCACGACGGGCACGCCGGTCTCGAGCGCGAGGCGCCCGATCCCGCGCTTGGCCTGCTCGGCGACTTTGCCCGTGCGCGAGCGACCGCCCTCGCAGTACATCGTGATCGCACCGCCCCTGCGCGAGGATCGTCTCGGCCGTGATGAACGTCTCGTCGTCGCGTGCGCCGCGGCGCACAGGAAACACGCCGCCGTGGGTGTAGATGAACTGCATCGGCCGTTTGAACAGCTGCGACTTGGCCATGAAGCGCACCTTGCGACGGATGAAGCAGCCCATCAGGAAGTGGTCCATGAACGAGAAGTGGTTGGGGGCGAGCATCACCGCGCCGCTGCCGGGCACGTTCTCGCTGGAGATCGAGCGCGCGCGCAGGAACGTGTAGGCGTACAGCGAGGTGAGCACGCGCACGAGCTCGTAGACCCAGTCCGGTTCGCGCGTGCGCGCGCGCTCGTGGAAGCGGTCGAAGTACTCCTTGGGGCGCGGGTCGGAGTAGACCTGCTCGCGCATCGGGGCGAGATCGCTCATCTGAGCGGATTACCTCCCATGCCTCGCAAGGTTACGCGCGTGCCCGGCTCAGCGCATCGGCCCATCCGGCCAGCAGGCTCGCGCGCGCGTCCTCGCCCATGCGCGGCTCATACGTGCGCGAGACACCGCCGCCGGGTCCCCCGGGGCCACGGCGCAGGTCCTCGATGCTCCACAGCCCGGCACCGACGCCGGCGAGGTAGGCGGCGCCAAGCGCGGTCATCTCGGCGAGCTCGCCGAGCACGACGGGCACGCCGAGCACGTCAGCCTGGAACTGCATCAGCCAGCCGTTGGTGCTCGCGCCGCCGTCGGCGCGCAGCTCGGACAGCGGCTCAGGCAGGGCGGGCTCCATCGCGCGCACGGCGTCGACGGTCTGGTAGGCGATCGCCTCGAGCGTGGCGCGCGCGAGGTGGGCACGGGAGCTGCCGCGCGTGAGGCCGACGATCGTGCCGCGCGCGTGCGCGTCCCAGTGCGGCGAGCCAAGGCCGGTCAGGGCGGGTACGAAGTAGACGCCGTCGTTGCCTTCAAGCGAAGCGGCGAGCTGCTCGGTCTGCTCGGCGCGCTCGATGATGCCAAGCCCGTCGCGCAGCCACTGCACGGCGGCGCCGGTGACGAAGATCGAGGCCTCCAAGGCGTAGGCGCGCGACCGGCCGACGGCGCAGGCGACGGTCGCGAGCAGGCCACGTGGCGGCTCGGGCGCGGTGAAGCCGGCGTTGACGAGCACGAAGGAGCCAGTGCCGTAGGTGCTCTTGCCCATCCCGGGATCGATGCAGGCATGGCCGAACAGCGCGGCCTGTTGGTCGCCGGCGACGCCGCTGAGGGGCACGGCGTGACCGTGCAACGCGCTCGGCCTCGTCTCGCCGAAGGGGCCTGCGCTGGGTAGCACCCGCGGCAGCGCCCGCTCGGGGATCGCGAACAGCTCGAGCAGCTCGGGGTCCCAGCAGCCGGCGGCGATGTCGTAGAGCAGCGTGCGCGAGGCGTTGGTGGCGTCAGTCAGGTGCTCGCCGGTGAGCTTGAAGATCAGCCACGAGTCGACTGTGCCGAACACAGCGCGCCCGCGCTCGGCGCGCTCGCGCAGGCCGTCGACGTGCTCGAGCAGCCACTGCATCTTGGTGGCCGAGAAGTACGGGTCGAGCACGAGCCCGGTGCGCGCGCGCACGAGCGGCTCGTGACCGTCGGCGCGCAGCTCCTCGCAGCGCGCGGCGGTGCGCCGGTCCTGCCAGACGATCGCGTTATGCAGCGGCTCGCCGCTGTCGGGGTCCCACACGCAGACGGTCTCACGCTGGTTGGTGATGCCGAGCGCATCGAGATCGCCGGGGCGGACGCCGGCGTCGTGCAGCGCGGCGCCGGCGACGGCAGCGTCACCTCCCAGATCTCGCGCGGGTCGTGCTCGACCCAGCCGGGATGGGGAAAGTGCTGGGTGAACTCGCGGTAGGCCCTGCCGATCGGCTCGGCGTGCTCGTCGAAGACGATGCTCGTGGTGCCGGTCGTGCCCTGGTCGATTGCGAGGATCATCGGTGCGGCGAGCCTACCGGCGCCCCCGCTGCACATACACACGCGCGAAGTCGAGCAGTTGGCGGGCGCGGTGGGCGAAGCCGACGGCAGTGCGCCCGGTGGCGCGGTGCTCGAGATCGAGCTCGATCTCGATCAGCCGGTGCCCGCAACGCACGGCGTCGATCGTCATCCCAATCTCCATGCCGAAGCCGTGCGCGAAGGGCAGCACGTCGGCGAGCACGGCGGCATTCAAGCGCGCGCTGTCCCGAGATCGGCGCGACGGTCCGCAGGCCACAGCGACGGCGGATCGCCCAGCGGGCGAAGCCGAGTGCGAGCCCGATGCCGCCACCGACGCGCCGGCTAAAGGCGGCCACGGCAAGATCGCCGCGGCCGTCGGCGACGGCATCGGCAAGGACGCTCAGCGCACCGGCGGAGGAGCCGAGGTCGCCGTCGCAGAGGACGAACACGGCCTCCTGCTCGAGCTGCAGAGCACGCGCGTTGCCGAGCGCCTCACGGGCGGCGAGCGTGACGGCCTCGCCCTTGCCGAGCATCCGCTCGCTGCGCACGACCTGAGCCCCGAGCCCGGCGGCGATGCTCGCGGTGTCGTCGCTCGAGCCGTCGTCGGCCAGCAGCAGGCGTGCCCCGGGGAACGCCGAGGCGAGCGCCTGCAGCGTGACGCCGATCCGATCCGCCTCGTTGTAGGCGGCGACGATTATGAAAATTTGACGATCCATCCTGTGCGGCCCTCCCGCGCCCGGCCCCACGGTGAGCATCGCCGGCCGTCGTGCGCGAAGGCTATTGTCCCGGCGGTCAGCGACGATCGGCGATCTGGACGTCTGGAGGTTCGTGAATGTCTGCAGTGGAGGCGCACATCACCGGCACCGTGTGGAAGATCGAGTGCGCGGTCGGCGACCAGATCGAGGAGGGCGACACGGTCGCGATCCTCGAGTCGATGAAGATGGAGATGCCGGTCGAGGCCGAGGACTCGGGCAAGGTCACGGAGATCCTCTGCGAGGAGGGTCAGGCGGTCAATGAGGGGGACACGCTGGTGATGCTCGACTAGCAGCCGCGTGGGGCGTGATCGCCACGGGCTAAAGACCCGATCGAACGCGTCCGATGATCGGAATGTGTGATCCGCGCGAGGCGGGTCTGAGCGAGCAGAGGGAGCGCAGATGCGGTTCGGCAGCTTCTCCGGTAGGCAGATCGCGACGATGGCGGGTGCACTGGCCGCAACGCTCTGCGCCGCCCCGTCGGCCGCGGCGGCGGCCGACGGCTTCGGGCCGCTCAGCGGCGATCACGGCTGCCTCGTCGCATCGGGCGGGCAGACCGCCGAAGATGGCACGAGTGGCTGCGGCAAGGCAAAGGGGCTGTATGGGGCGCGCGCTGTCGCCGTCTCACCCGACGGAGCCAACGTCTACGTCGCCAGCGGCATCGCGGGCGACAACGTGGCGAAAAGCTACGGCGCAGTGGCGATCCTCGAGCGCGACCAGGCCACGGGCGCGATCACGGAAGTGGGCTGCCTCAGTTCAGACGGGACGGACCACCAAGACGGAGCCTCCGGCGCCTGCACGCCGGAGCCCTCCCTGCTCGGGACAAGCGGCGTGGCGGTCAGCCCCGACGGCAAGACCGTCTACGTCAGCTCGAGCAGCTCGGCGAGCGTCGTCGCGTTCGCGCGCAATGCGACGACGGGCGCGCTGACGCGTCTCGGCTGCTTTCAGGGGACGCCGCGTCCGAGCGTCCCCTGCGGCGCCGCGAGCCTGATGCCGAGCGCGAGCAGTCCGGTCGTCAGCGCCGACGGGAGCGCCCTCTATGTCGCCGCCCCGCTGGCGGGCGCCGTGTCCTCGCTGGACAGCTCCGACAGCCTTCACACGCCTACGGGCGTGGTCCCGGCAGCCTCGGTCGGCGCCACCGCGACGGCTGATCCCACGGGCACGGGCACTGCGACGACGGGCGCCTCGACGACCAGCCCTGCGGCGACGAGCCCCGCGGCGTCGGCGACAGAGCCACCCTCGACGGCGGCGATCCCCGACCTCTCGTCGATCTTCGCGACTTCACTCGGTGGCGACGAACTGCTGAACCCGTGCATCGCCGTCAACGGGCTCGACGGCGCTTGCTCGGTGGGCGTCGCGACGCAGGGACTCGGGGATCTCGCGCTGAGTCCCGACGGCAAGCAGATCTACGGTGCGGCTTCGGGCAGCGCGGCGATCGACGTCTTCACGCACGCGGCCGCAGGGGGGCTGACCGAGGCGGGCTGCATCAAGCTCGATGCTCCGCGTGGGCTGTGCAGCTCGACCTCGATCCTCAACGAACCGAGCAAGCTCGCGGTCAGCCCCGACGGCAAGAACGTGTACGTGGCCGACAAGGGCCCGGGATACTCGGGCGGCCAGCTCGATGTGCTTGCGCGCAATCAAACGACGGGCGCGTTGTCGGCAAGCGGCTGCGTCCAGTTCGCCCCGAAGCCTGAGCCCAAAGAAGAAGATGGCGAAGAAGGCGGGGAAGGCGAAGAAGAAAATGAAGACGAACAAGCCAAACCCGCGCCGAAAGGTAAACGTGCGAGTGCGGGCTGTTCATCTGCCGCGGGGCTTGACAGCGTGAGCGTCGTCGCCGTCAGCGGCGACGGCTCCTCGGTGTACGCGATCGGCAACGGAGCGGCGGCGATCTTCTCCCGCGACGCCGCGACCGGTCAGCTGAGCGAGGCCTCGTGCGCGGTCAACGAAGATCCACGCTGCACGAGCTTCCCCCCGCTCGAAGGCGTCACGGACGCGGCTGTCAGCCCGGACGGCCGCCAGGTCTACGTGGTCGCCTTCGGCACCAACGCCGTGAGGGTCTTCGGCATCGGCGCGGCGGTGACGAACGGGCATGCCGCGACAACACGGGCGGGCACGGCGAGAGTCAGGGTCGCCTGCCCCTCCGGACTGCGCCGGGCCTGCAGTGGTCGCGTGCAGCTCACGCGGACGGTCGCCCGAGCCGCACGCCACGGCCGGCACGGCAGACATGGCGTGCAGGTTCGGCGCGTCACGGCGGGCGCCTCTGCAGCGTTCTCGATCGCGCCGGGACAACACGCGAGCGTGCGCGTGCAGCTGACAAGGCACATGCGCCGGCTGCTCGCCAAGCGCCACCACGTGCGCTTGATGGCCGTCGTACGCGCGAACCCGTCCGCCGGAGGCTCGGGTTATGGTCACCACGTAACGCTGCTGCTGAGACGCCGCTAGCCTGTCGGCTCGGTGTCCACCACGAGCGCAACCATGGGAGAGCTTGCCGACGGCAAGCTGCTGATCGACGAGCCGGGCGAGGGGATCGTGCGGCTGACGATCTCAAACCCTGCCAAGCGCAACGCACTGGACCATCCGATCCTCGACGCGATCACGGCGAAGCTCGCCGAGCTCTCGGCTGAGGACTCGAGCGCACGCTGCCTCGTGATCACGGGCGCGAACGGGATGTTCTCGGCGGGCTACGACATCGGCGAGATACCGGCCGAGCAGTTCGAAGAGCGTGCTGAGCGGCTGGTCGCGCACCCGTTCACCGAAGCGATCGACGCGCTCGAGGCGTTCCCGTATCCGACGCTGGCGATGCTGCCGGGCTACACGATCGGCGGCGGCCTGGAGCTCGCGCTCTCCTGCGACCTGCGTGTCGCACTTGACGGGATCAAGCTCGGCATGCCCCCGGCGAAGCTGGGTCTGGTCTACTCGCACACGGGTCTGCGCCGCTTCATCGACGCGATCGGCGCGGCGCGCACGCGCGAGTTGTTCCTGCTCGGCCGCTACGTCGACGCGCCGACGGCGCTGCAGTGGGGACTCGTCAACCGGCTCGCGATCGGCGAGCAACTGGAGCCGCTGACGCTCGAGCTGGCGGCAGAGCTCGCGGGCAACGCGCCGCTCTCCCAGAAAGGCAACAAGCGCGTGATCGCGGCGCTGCTGTCGGCCGAGGGCGAGCTCGTGTCGGAGGTCGAGCAGGAGCTGATCGAGCTGCGCCGCGCCTCGTTCGCCTCGCAGGACATGCGCGAGGGAATGCGCGCGTTCGCCGAGAAACGCGCACCGCGCTGGCTCGGCCAGTAGCGTCCGCAACGCTCCATAACCTGCGGCGCATGCCGCCTCTGATCACCCGCGAGGAGGCCTCCAGGCTGGGCGAGCTGGAGGACCATGCGCAGATCGAAGCGCTGATCGAGCGCGCCTGGCACGCCCGCGTGGAGCGCTTCGGCGACTCGACGGACATGTGCTCGCTGGTCAACGCCAAGTCGGGTGGCTGCGCGGAGGACTGCGGCTTCTGCGCGCAGTCGCGCTTCGCCGAGGCCGAGACGCCGCTACACGCGATGATGGAGCCCGAGCAGATCCTCGAGCACGCGCGCGCGGCGGAAGCGGCGGGGGCGCACCGCTTCTGCATGGTCACGCAGGGTCAGGGGCTCTCCAAGCGCGACTTCCAGAAGTACCTGCAGGGAGTGCGCCTGGTCTCCGAGCACACGAACCTCAAGCGCTGCGCGTCAATCGGCCACATGAGCGTCTCGCGCGCGCAAGAACTGAAGGACGCTGGCGTGCAGCGCGTGCATCACAACGTGGAGACGGCCGAGTCCTACTACGACGAGGTCACGAGCACGGTCCGCTACGCGGGCCGCCTGCGCACGATCGACGCGGTGCGCGAGGCCGGCCTGGAGACATGCGTCGGGGGCATCCTCAACCTCGGCGAGTCGCGCGAGCAGCGCGTGGAGATGGCCTTCGAGCTGGCCGCGATCGACCCGACGAGCGTGCCGATCAACATGCTCAACCCGCGCCCGGGCACGAAGTTCGGCGACCGCGAGTACATGGACCCGTGGGAGGCGGTCAAGTGGATCGCGATCTTCCGCCTGATCCTGCCGGAGGCGCTGTTCCGCCTGTGCGGCGGGCGCGTGGAGAACCTGGGCGAGCTTCAGCAGGCCGCCGTGCAGGCGGGCATCAACGGCGTGATGATGGGCAACTTCCTGACGACGCTCGGCAACGACCCGGAGACGGATCGGGAGATGTTCGAGGAGCTCGGGTTGAACGTCGCGCGCCAGCCGGACAACGCTTCAAACCCTCGCCCGGACAATCGCTCGGGCTGGCTCGCAGGCGAGACGCCGGACGTGGTCGAGCAGTTGCTCGGGCACGCGCCGCAGGACACCGCGCCGCAGGCAGCGCAGGAGAAGCTGACGATCCGCCTGTGGGACCCGTCGACGCAGCTGCGCTTCCGCGCCAAGCGGCTCGTGCCGCCGCGCCCGGACGGAGCGCCGAATCGCTCTCGGGACCGCGTGAGCGCGGGCGGGGGCGCAGGAGACGGCGCCAAGAGTCCGCCGAGCACGGTGGCGAGCGGCTGAGCGACGGACGGCAAGGGAGGAGCGGCGCGATGCATGGGGAGATGGGAACGACAGAGATCGAAGATCGTCTGGCCGAGCTGGAGCGCCTTGGCCTGAGCCGCCGCCTGCGGCTTGATCTCCGGCCCGCAGGGACCGACGGTGCTGCTCGACGGCCAGCCGGTGCTGCTGCTCTGCTCGAACAACTACCTGGGCCTCGCCGACCACCCGCAGGTGCGCGAGGCGGCGGCCGAGGCGGCGATGCGCTGGGGCGTCGGCGCAGGCGGCTCGCGGCTGATCTCAGGGACGATGACCGTCCATCGCCGCCTGGAGGAGCGCCTGGCGGACTTCGCCGGCCGCCAGTCGTGTCTGCTGTTCGGCTCGGGCTACCTGGCCAACCTTGGCGTGATCGGAGCGCTGGCGGGCCGCGGCGACACGGTCTTCTCGGACGAGCTCAACCACGCTTCGATCGTCGACGGCTGCCGCCTGTCGCGCGCGGAGGTGGTCGTCTACCGCCACCGCGACACCGAACACCTGCTGTGGAGCATGCGCCGCCACGGCGGCCGTCGGCGAGCGGGCAGGGACGGCGCGCTGATCGTCGACCGACTCGATCTTCTCGATGGACGGCGACGTGGCGCCGCTGGCAGGAGCTCGTCGAGCTGGCGCAGGCCTCAGGCGCGCGCATCGTGGTCGACGAGGCGCACGCGATCGGCACGTACGGACCGGACGGTCGCGGCGCGCTCGCGGCGAGCAGGGCCTGGAGGGCGAGGTCGACGCGATCGTCGGCACGCTGGGCAAGTCGCTCGGCTCCTACGGCGCGTTCGTGTGCGGCGACGAGGAGATGATCCGCTACCTGCTGAACACGTGCGCGCTCGTTCATCTTCTCGACGGCCCCGCCGCCGCCGGCGGTCGCTGGCGCGCTGGCGGCGCTGGAGCTGCTGCAGCAGCGCCCGCACCGCGTCGAGCGCCTGGCGGCCAACGCGCGCGCGCTGCGCCGCTCGCTCGCGGCGCGAGGGCTTTCAGGTGCGCCGAAGGCGACATGCACATCGTTCCGCTGATCGTGGGCGAGGAGCGCGACACGATGCGCCTGTGCCAGGCGGCGATCGAGCAGGGCGTCTTCGCGCAGGCGATCCGTCCGCCGACGGTGCCGGCGGGCACCTCGCGCCTGCGCCTGGCGGCGATGGCCTCGCACACGGCGAGCGACATGCGCCTGGCGGCGGGGGTGCTCGGCGAGTGCGGCGCGCAAGCTCGGCCTGAACCCGAGCGAGCTCGGCTCGCCGCCCGAGCCGGAGTACGGCGGAGCCCGACGAGCTTGAGCTGGAAGAGTGGCAGGAGCGCGACGCCCCGTCGGCGCACGACGGGCCGAGGCTCGGCGCCCGGCTGCGCCGTTCGACGTCGAGGCGCCACGGCCGCGACGACCGCCGGCTCCGGCGCGGGCGGAGACCACCGGCGACGCAGCGCACCGTTCGACGGCGAGCGCGAGAGCGCCGTCGCGCACGCCGCCTGACGTTTGCAGTCGAAGACGGCCATGCGGGGACTGTTCGTCACGGGCACAGACACGGGCGTCGGCAAGACGGTGCTGAGCGCGGCGCTGCTGGCGGCGATGGCCGCCGAGGGCGAGCCGGTCAGGGCGTACAAGCCGGCCGTGACGGGGCTGGCGGAGCCGTCCGCCGACGGGGCGGGCTGGCCGCCGGACCACGAGCTGCTCGCGGCGGCGGCGGGCATGGCAGCCGAGCAGGTCGCGCCGCTGCGCTACGGCCCGGCCGCTCGCCGCTGCTGGCGGCCGAGATCGAGGGCGAGCGGCTCGACCGCGAGATGCTGCTCGCGGCCGGCGCCGAGCTCACGCGCACGGTCGAGCGCGAGGCCACGACGGTGGTCGTCGAGGGCGTCGGCGGACTGCTCTCGCCGCTGGCGGAGAACTTCACGGTGTGCGACCTGGCCGCGTCGCTGCGCCTGCCGCTGCTGATCGCGGCACGCCCGGGACTGGGCACGATCAATCACACACTGCTTACGCTGCAGGCGGCGCGCGCGGCAGGCTGGACGTGCGCGCGGTCGTGCTCACGCCGTGGCCGGAGCAGCCATCGCGTCTGGAGCAGTCCAACCTGCGAGACGATCCGCCGCTTCGGCTTCGTCGAGGTGGACACGCTGGCGCGGGCCGAGCGCGCGGAGATCAGCCGAGCTCGCGCGCATCGGCGGCGCGCTTCCGTGGCGGCGCTGGCTGGGCGAGCGCCGATCGCCTGCGGCGTCGCGACGCTGAGTCGTTCTCGCGAGTTGCCGACGCCGGTTCGCGCTCGTCGCGAGCGTCGGACGTCCTCCGTTGCACGCGAGGGATTCGGCTTCCGCCACGTGCCGCAAGCTCACTTGCTTGCGCGCGGTCGTGGGCGGGACTATGGTTGGGCGCATGGCCGTCAGCACGCCCGCCAGCGGCCTTCCGCTCGACATGCGCGACTTCACGACGCGCTACACAGCGGCGTGGAACGCCTGCGACACGGACGCGATGGCGGAGCTCGTCACCGAGGACGTCGTTTGGGCCGATCCGGCGCTGCCGGCGCCGGCCCGCGGCTTGGCGGAGGTGCAGGAGTTCATGCGCACGAGCTTCCGCGCCTTCCCGGACCTGCACTTCGGCGAACCGGACCCGCCGTCGCTGGCGGTCTCCGGAGACATGGTGTTCTGGTCGTGGTTCATGGAGGGCACGCACCGCGGCACGATCGACCCGCCGGGCTTCGCCCCGACGGGCAAGCGCATGCGCGTCGACGGGGTCGACCACTGGACGATGCGCGACGGGCGCATCGCGCTGTACCGCGCCTACTACGACATGAACGATGTCGCCCGCCAGCTCGGCATCGTGCCGCCGCCGGGCAGCACGGCCGAGCGCGGAATGGTCGCCCTGCAGCGCCTGCAGGCTCGGCTCGCGCGGCGATGAGCGCCGGCTCGGACGGCGAGCACTACGACGTCGCGATCGTCGGCGCCAGTACGGCGGGGTGCACGGCGGCGCGTCTCTACGCACAGCGCGGCGCGCGCGTGGCACTGATCGAGCGCAAGCCCTCGCCGGACGCGTACAAGACGGTCTGCACGCACTTCATCCAGTCGAGCGCCACGCCGACGATCGAGCGAGCTCGGCCTGGCGCCACTGCTCGACGAGCGTGGCGCCGTGCACAACGGGGTCGACGTGTGGACGGCGCCGAGCGGCTGGATCGGCGACGAGCCCAGACGCGCCCTACGGCTTCAGCATGACGCGACGCACGCTCGACCCATTGCTGCGCAGGCTGGCGGCGGAGACGCCCGGCGTGGAGCTGATCGCGGGCTGGACCGCGGTCGGGCTGCTCGGCGACGCGCGCCCGGCCGGCGTGCGGATCGAAGATCACTCGCACGCGCGCCGTGAGATCAGCGCGAAGCTCGTCGTCGCGGCCGACGGGCGCGACTCGAAGGTCGCGCGCTGGGCGCGCGTGCCGGGCCGCGTGAAGCCGCACGGGCGCTTCTTCTACTGGGGCTACTGGCGCGGCCTGCGCCCGGCGACGGAGCGCTCGAAGATGTGGCTGATCGACCCCGACGCGGCCTACACGTTCCCCAACGAGGACGGGCTGACGGTCGTGCTCGTCGCGCCCCACCGCGACCGCCTGCCCGACTTCCAGGCGGACCTGCACGGCGCCTACAACAGGATGCTGCGCGCGCTGCCCGAAGGCCCGGACATGAGCGAGGCGACGCTCGAGGGAAAGCTGCTCGGCAAGCTCGAGCTGCCGAACGTGTACCGCCCGGCGGCGCGTCCGGGCGTGGCGTTCGTCGGCGACGCCGCGCTGGCGGGCGACCCGCTGTGGGGCGTCGGCTGCGGCTGGGCCTTCCAGAGCGCCGAGTGGCTCGTGCAGGAGACGGCCAGCGCGCTCGACGAGCGGCGAGCAAGCGCTCGACGAGGCGCTCGAGCGCTACCGCAAGCTGCACCGCAAGCGCCTGCTGCCCCACCACATGATGATCAGCGACATCTCGAGCGGCCGCCCGATCAACCCGCTCGAGCGGCGCCTGTACCGCGCGGCGGCGCGCGACAGCGTCGTGCGCGAGGCGTTCGAGCGGATCGGCAGCCGCGAACGGCCGCCCGCGAGCATGCTCAAGCCGGGCCTGATCGCACGGATCGCACGCTTCGGCTCGGCAAAGCCCGCCTGAGCCGAGCCGCAAGCTCAGCCGGCGCGCGCGGCGGCGAGCATCGCCTCGCACACGCGCGCCAGGTCCTGCTCGTCGATCACGTACGGCGGCATCGCGTAGATCAGATCGCGAAACGGGCGCAGCCAAACCCCGTGCGAGACGGCCGCGTCGGTCGCGGCGGCCATCGTCGACGGCGTGCTCGAGCTGCACGACGCCGATCGCGCCGAGCACGCGCACGTCGGCGACGCCCGGCAGCTCACGCGCCGGGCGCAAGGCCGTCGCGCAGCCCTCGCTCGATCGCCGGCACCTGCTCGCGCCAGCTCGCCGTCTCGCCGGCGCCCTCGAGCAGCTCGAGCGAGGCGAGCGCGACCGCGCAGGCGAGCGGGTTGGCCATGAACGTCGGTCCGTGCATCAGCCCGCCACCCTCTCCGGCGGAGATCGCGTCGGCCACCGCGCGCGTGCAGAGCGTCGCGGCGAGCGTCATGTAGCCGCCGGTCAGCGCCTTGCCGACGCACATCACGTCGGGTGAGACGCCGGCGTGCTCGCACGCGAACAGCGCGCCCGTGCGCCCGAAGCCGGTCGCGATCTCGTCGAGCACGAGCAGCAATTCGTGCTCGTCGCACAGCTCGCGCAGCAGCCTCACGCAGGCGGGCGAGTGAAAGCGCATGCCACCGGCCCCCTGCACAACCGGCTCTACGACGATCGCTGCGAGCTCCCCGGCGTGGCGCTCGGCGAGCGCCCGCACGTGCTCGGCCCAGCGCTCATCGAGCGGCGCATCGAAGCCGTCGGGCGGGCGCTCGGCGAAGACGTGCTCGGCGAGCACGCCGGTGAACATGCTGTGCATCCCGCCGACCGGATCGCACACGGCCATCGCGCCGAACGTGTCGCCGTGGTAGCCGCCCCTGACCGTCAGCAGGCGCGTGCGCTTGGAGTGCCCCTGCGCGCGCTGGAACTGCAGGCTCATCTTGATCGCGACCTCGACCGACACCGATCCGGAGTCGGCGAAGAAAACCGCGTCGAGCTCCTCCGGGGCGAGCTCGAGCAGGCGCTCGGCCAAGCGCACGGCCGGCTCGTGCGTGAGCCCGCCGAACATCACATGCGCCATCCGCCCGAGCTGGCTCGTGACGGCCCCGTCGAGCGCCGGGTGGCGGTAGCCGTGGATCGCACACCACCACGACGACATCCCGTCGATCAGCTCGCGCCCGTCGGCCAGCTCAGGCGCACGCCCTGTGCCGAGACTACCGGGAGCGGCGCGAGCCCGCCATCGAGCGCGCCGTATGGATGCCAGACGTGCTCGCGGTCGAACGCGAGCAGCTCGTCCCAGTCGCTCAGGCCGCGCCTAATCCTCGTAGGGGACGAAGTCGCGCTTGCGCGCGCCGCACACCGGGCAGAACCAGGTGTCGGGAATGTCCTCGAAGGCCGTGCCCGCGGGGATGCCGCCGTCGGGGTCGCCTTCGTCGGGGTCGTAGATGAAGCCGCAGGACTCGCAGATCCATCGCTGCAGGGTCTTCGTGGCGGTGCTCATGCGCCAAAGACTATCGGCAGGTAGGGTCAGCGGATGAGCTCGCACGGGGAGAGCGGCCATGGCGGCGCCGACGCGCCTGCCGAGCTGCGCGATGCGACGAGCGGCGAGGAGTACAACCCCGGCCCGGTGGCCGAGCCGCGCCAGGCGGCGACCGTGATCCTGCTGCGCGGCGAGCACGATGCGGCTCGAGGTGCTGCTCGTGCGACGCACGCCCAAGGCGCGCTTCATGGGCGGCGTGTGGGTGTTTCCCGGAGGCGCCGTCGATGCCCACGAGGGCGACGGCGATCGCGCCCATCGCGCCGCCGCGATCCGCGAGCTGCGCGAGGAGGCGGCGATCGAGCTCGATGATCCCGACGCGCTCGTCAAGTTCTCCCGCTGGATCACACCGGCGCAGGTGAAGATCCGCTTCGACACGCATTTCTTCCTCGCCCCGCTGCCCTCCGGCCAGGAGCCGCAGGTCGACGGCGAGGAGGTGGTCGACCTCGGCTGGTTCACGCCGCAGGCGGCGCTCGAGCGCACGCCGCGAAGGCAAGATCGAGCTCGTCTTTCCCACGATCAAGCACCTCGAACAGCTCGGCGGCTTCGCCTCGGTGCAGGAGCTGCTCGAGCACGCGCGCGGGCGCGACGTGCAGCCCGTCGAGCCGAAGGTGCTTGCTCGAGGGCGAGGTCGCGCGCGTGCTGCTCCCGGCGACCCCGGCTACTGAGCCGCGCTCGGCGGCGCCCTACAGGGGCTCTGCCTACGCTCGGCTCTGCTGCTGCGCCGCGATCACGTGCGTGACCGCGTTGATCAGCGCCAGGTGCGTGAACGCCTGCGGGTAGTTGCCCAGGTGGCGTCCGCTGGAGGCCTCGAGCTCCTCGCCGTAGAGCTCGAGCGGCGAGGAGTAGGACAAGCAGCCGCTCGCAGAGGTGTTCGGCTTCGCGGTCCTCGCCGATCTCCGACAGCGCCGAGACGAGCCAGAAGGAGCAGATCAAAAACGTCCCCTCCTTGCCGCTGCAGGCCGTCGTCGGTCTCTTCGGTGCGGTAGCGCATCACGAGCCCGTTCTCGGTCAGCTCGTCGCGGATCGCGCAGACGGTTGCGACCACCCGCTCGTCATCCGGCGGCAGGAAGCGCAGCAGCGGCACGAGCAGCGTCGAGGCGTCCAGCGCGTCCGTGTCGTAGTGCTGGCGGAACACGCCGCGCTTGTCGACGCCGTGCTTGAGCAGATCCTCGCGCACTTCGTCGGCGATGCCCTGGAATTCCTCGGCCGACTCGTCGTGCCCGCGCCGTTCGGCCAGCCGCGCGCCGCGGTCGAGCGCGACCCAGCACATCAGCTTCGAGGAGACGTAGTGCTGGGGCTCGCCGCGCGCCTCCCAGATTCCCTGGTCGGGTTCGCGCCACACGTCCGCCGCGCATTTGACCTGGTCGATCAGCACCGGCCACAGCCGCTCCGGAATGTGGTCGCGCTGCTTGGAGTGCAGGTAGACCGAGTCGAGCACCGCGCCGAACACGTCGTTCTGGCGCTGGTTGTACGCGCCGTTGCCGATCCGCACCGGGACGCGAGCCCTCGTAGCCCTTCAGATGCTCGAGCGTCGACTCCTCGAGGTCTTTCTCGCCCCTGACGCCGTACATGATCTGCAGCGAGCCATCCTCGTTGCGCGGGACTTCGGCGACGTACTCGATGAAGTCGTCGGCCTCCCAGTCGAGCCCCAGCGCGTGCAGCGCCCACAGCGTGAACGACGCGTCGCGCATCCAGCAGAAGCGGTAGTCCCAGTTGCGCTCCCCGCCCGGCGTCTCCGGCAGCGAGGTCGTCGGCGCGGCGACCAGCGCGCCCGTGGGCATGAACGTCAGCCCCTTGAGCACCAGCGCCGAACGCTGCAGATGCGCGCGCCAGGGGTGGTCCGGATAGGTGCCTTCGGCCAGCCAGCCGCGCCAGAAGTGCCCCGTCCGCTCGAGGATCTGCTCGGCTTCCTCCGCCGTGTGCGGACCGCCGCGCGACTCCGTCCAGGAGATCGCGCAGAAGCGTTTCTCGCCTTCGACCATCGTGTGGCGCCCATGCGTGCGGTTGCCCTCGATGCCCATGCGGATGTCGCTGAACAGCCTGAACATCGTGCGGCCGTCGGAGGCGTCCATCGCGAGCGCGTCGTGCGCGTCGGGTGGCTCGTCGGCGTCGGACTCCAGCTCGACCTTCTTCCACTCCGCCGGCGTGGCGCCGTAGTCGAGCATCGGCTCGCACACGACCTCGACCTGGACCTGGCCCTGGACGCATTCGATCATCCGCACGAGCAGGTGGTCGGCGTCGAAGTCCGTCGGCGGGCGTGTGTGGCTAGAGCCGTGCTCGTTGTCGTGCCATTCGCCCATCGCCAGCGCGTCGACGACACGGATCCAGCCCTGCGGCGTCATCCACGTCGTCTCGATCATGTTCGTGCCCGGGATGTAGCGGCGCCCGGCCGGGACGTAGAGCCCGTAGGGACCTACCCGCCAGCTTCCCGCGCCGCGATCGAGCAGCGCGCCGAACACCGACGGCGAGTCGAAGTACGGCACGCACATCCACTCGATCGAGCCGTCCGAGGCGACCAGCGCCCCGGTGTGGCAGTCCGAGAGGAACCCGTAGTCGGCGATCGGCGGGAACGGAGAGGCTTTGCCGAAGCCCCGCGAGGCCGGTGTGCTCGCGGGCTGTGCCCCGGCCTTCTTCCCACCATCGACGCCGCTGCTGTGATCTGAGCTCCGCGCACGCCGGGCTGGAGAGGGAACGCGCGGGGACATCTGCGAGAACGGTAGCGGGGTAGGCTGCGTGAAGACGAATATGAGCGCCACGCCCTTTGCCCTGCACCCTCCTGCTGCGCGCCTGCTCGAAGGCCGTCGCGCGCTCGTCACCGGCGGGGACTCGGGGATCGGCCAGGGCGTCTGCTTCGAGCTAGCCGCGCACGGCGCCGCCATCGCGATCAACTACATCGCCGCGCCCGATGAGGCCGAGCAGATGGTCGCCGAGATCGAGTCCGCCGGCGGCAAGGCACTCGCCGTGAAGATGGATGTCTCTTCCGAGCAGGACGTTCTACGTGCCTTCGGCGAAGCCAAAGACTCATTCGGCGGCATCGACTTGCTCGTCAACAACGCCGGCGTGGAGAGCGCGCACGTGCTGCTCGAGATGCCTTTGCAGGCGTGGCAGAAAGTAATCGACGTCAACCTCACCGGCGCCTTCCTCTGCGCGCGCGAGGCGGCGCGGGCGATGCGCGACGAGGGCGTTCCCGGCGTGATCGTGAACATGTCGAGCGTGCACGAGCAGATCGCATGGGAGCGCTTCTCGCACTACTGCGCATCCAAGGGTGGGATGAAGCTGTTCGCGCAGTCGATCGCCAAGGAGCTCGCACCGCTCGGCATCCGCGTCGTCAACGTCGGCCCCGGCGCCGTCGACACGCCGATCAACAAGTCCGTGCTCGAAAACGCCGAGGAAAGCGCGAAGGTGCTCGCCGAGGTGCCGCTGGGCAGGTGGGGGCAGGTCAACGACATCGCCCGCGCCGTCGCCTGGCTCTCAAGCGACCAGGCCGGCTACGTCACCGGCGCGACGCTGTTCGTCGACGGTGGCATGACGCTGTATCCGCGCTTCGTCTGAGCCCGGCCTTGGATCATCGTCGCGGCTTCGAGTCCGGCGCCGCAACGCCGAGCTAACGCCGGCTACTCGGCTTCACCATTGCTCGGGGTCGAAGTTCGGGCGCTGCACGCCACGCGGCAGGATCTGCTCGTCCTCGAGCTTGTCCAGATGCGCCGCCAGCGTCGCCGTCGCCGCCGGGCGTAGCTCCTGGGGAACCTCCGGCCAGACCGCCGCGAGCAGGTCCGGAACGGAGCGCAGACCTTCGTTGAGCGCAATGATCAGTCTGTTTTCGCGGTCGATGCGGTGGCCGATGTACTCCTCGAGCTTCTCGCGCGCCTGCCACACCACCTCGCCGTGGCCCGGGCACAGGACGTTGAAGTCCTCGCGCAGGCGCAGGCCCGTGAGCGCCAACAGGTAGCCCGACATCGCCCCCGGGTGCGGCGTGATCAGGACGCTGCCGTCGCCGAGTACCGCATCGCCCGTGAAGCACGCGCCGTCGGCGATGAACGCGTAGTGGTCCGGCGAGTGGCCCGGAGTCGGCACCGCCTCAAACGGCCCCACGCGCTTGCCCTCGGCAAGCATGATGTCGACATTGCCGCGGGCGCCCGCCAGCGGCGCCGGGTGCACTTCAAGCAGCGTCTCGACCGCTTCGGCGTGGTCCTCGTGATCGTGCGTCAAGACCACCCCGCCGAGCCCGCCGCGCGCCTCGATCGCCGACATCAGCTTGCGCACGTGCTCGTCGATCAGCGGTCCCGGGTCGACGACCCACGCCGGGCGCCTGCCGACCACCCACGTGTTCGTTCCCGACAGCGTAAGCGGCCCTGGATTGGGGGCGCGCAGGCGCAGGATGTCGTAGTCGCGAAGTAAACCCGCGTCCGTGCGTGCCTCGTCCTCTTCCTCAGTCCGCGCGTCTCCGACCTCGGAATCCGGCGGAATCGAACCGTTCACAGGCGCGACGTTAGCTGACACGGCGGGCGCTTGAACTCCCGCCAAAGACAGGGCAGGCGGGCGTATTCCGCCTAATCAAACATCGTCAAAACTGTGCAAAGCGTTCACGCCGCCTGAGCGCCGCGCCCCAGGCCGATACTCAGGGTTATTCGAGGTTGGCCATCACGTGCTTGACGACTGTGTAGTCCTCCAGTGAGTACACGCTCAGGTCCTTGCCGTAGCCCGACTCCTTGAAGCCGCCGTGGGGCATCTCCGAGACGAGCGGTATGTGATCGTTGATCCACACGCAGCCGAAGCGCAGCGCGCGTGAGACGCGCAGCGCCCGGCCCACGTCGCGCGTCCACACAGACGAGGCCAGGCCGTAGCGCGTGCTGTTCGCCCAGGCGATCGCCTGCTCCTCGTCGGTGAACTGCTGCACCGTGATCACCGGGCCGAAGATCTCGCGCTGGATCATCTCGTCGTCCTGCTGCAAACCCGCCACGACCGTCGGCTCCAGGTAGAAGCCCGGGCGCTCCGGCTCCTTGCCGCCCGTGACGATCTCCGCCCGATCGGGACGGCGCTCAAGGAAGCCCTCGACTCGCTCGCGCTGTTTCGCCGAGTTCACCGGGCCCAGCGTCGTCTCAGCCGCAAGCGTGTCACCGATCACGAGTCCTTTCGCCTGCTCCGCCAGGCCACTGACGACGTCGTCGTAGACTTTCGCCCCCGCCAACACGCGCGTCGCCGCCGTGCAGTCCTGCCCCGCGTTGTAGTAGCCCGTGCCCGCGATCGTTTCGAGCGCGCTCTCCAGGCTCACATCGTCGAACACGACCACCGGCGCCTTGCCGCCAAGCTCGAGGTGCACGCGCTTGAGCGTCTCCGCCGCCGTGCGCGCCAGGTGCTTGCCCGTCTCAACCGAGCCCGTCAGCGCGAGCATGTCCACGTCCGGGTGGGAGATCAGCGCCTCGCCCGTCGGCCTGCCCGGGCCCGTGATCACGTTGAGCACGCCCTTCGGCAGGATCTCCGCCGTCAGCTCGGCCAGGCGCAGCGTCGTGATCGGCGTCGTCTCGGCCGGCTTCAGCACGACCGTGTTACCCGCCGCCAGCGCCGGTGCGATTTTCCAGATCGCCATCATCAGCGGGTAGTTCCACGGCGTCACCTGACCGATCACGCCGACCGCCTCACGCCGGGTGAATGACGTGTAGCCCTCCATGTACTCGCCCGCCGCGCGACCCTCCAGCACGCGCGCCGCGCCAGCGAAGAAGCGCAGGTTGTCGACCGCCACCGGGATCTCGTCGCTCTTGACCGCCTCGATCGGCTTGCCCGCGTTGAGTGCCTCCAGCCGTGCGATCTCATCGCCGTGCTCCTCCAGCGCCGCCGCGATCGCCAAGAGCGCTTCCGAGCGCCGCTGCGGCGTTGACTGCGACCAGCCCTCGAATGCGCGCCGCGCCGCGCCCACCGCGCTGTCGACGTCCTGCGCCGCGGAGATCGGCGCGCGCGCCATCTCCTCACCCGTCGCCGGGTTCAGCACCGCTTCGGTCTCGCCCTCCGCGCCCACCAGCTCGCCGTCGATGAAGTTCTTGAGGGTCTCTACGGTCGTTGCCATCTCGCTGCTCTCCTCGCGTCGAATCGGGTCTGGGCCATCGCCGTCCGGGGGGTCGGTCCGGAGGCGTCCAAGCTACACGCTCACTGCTTGCTCGCCGAGCGCCTCCGCGACGGCCGGATGGGTGATCTCGCCGGCACGCACGTTGAGGCCACCGCGCAGGGCCGCGTTCGCCTCCAGCGCGCCTTCCACGCCGAGCTCTGCCAGTTCGATCACATACGGCAGCGTCGCGTTCGTCAACGCATACGTCGAGGTGATCGGCACCGCGCCCGGCATGTTCGTCACGCAGTAGTGCGTGATCTCGTCGACCTCGTACGTCGGCTCTGAGTGCGTCGTCGGGCGCGAAGTCTCAAAGCAGCCGCCCTGGTCGATCGAGACGTCGACCAGCACCGCGTGGCGCTTCATCAGCTTCAGTTGCTCGCGAGTGACCACGTGCGGGGCGCGACCGCCATGCACGAGCACCGCACCGATCACGAGATCTGCCAGCGGCAGCATCTGCTCGATCGCCAGCGTCGAGGAGTAGACCGTCGAGGCGCGGCCTCCGAACGCCACTTCCAGTTCGCGCAGCCTGTCGATCGAGCGGTCGAAGACGAACACGTCCGCCTCCATCCCGATCGCGATGAACGCCGCGTTCATCCCGACCACGCCGCCGCCGATCACGAGCACCGTCGCCGCCGCCACGCCCGGCACGCCGCCCAAGCAGGATGCCGCGCCCACCGAGCGGCTTCTCCAGCATGAACGCGCCCGCCTGCGTCGCGATCTTGCCCGCCACCTCGCTCATCGGCGCCAGCAGCGGCAGCCGCCCCGCGCTGTCCTCGACCGTCTCATACGCGATGCACGTCGCCCCCGAACGCCGCAGCCCGCGCGCCAGCTCCGGCTCGGCCGCCAGGTGCAGATAGGTGAACAGCGTCTGTCCGCTGCGCAGCAGCTCGACCTCCGAGGCTTGGGGCTCCTTCACCTTCAGCACCAGCTCTGCCTCGGCGAACACCGCCGCAGCGTCGGCCATGATCCGCGCGCCCTGCGCCGCGAACTGCTCGTCGTCCATCGCGCTTCCCAGCCCTGCACCCGCCTGCACCATCACCTCGTGCCCGCGCGAGCTCAGCTCGCGCACGCCCGCCGGCGTGATCGCCACGCGGTACTCGTCCTGCTTGATCTCGCTCGGTACGCCGATTCTCATCGCAGCGGGCTCCGTTTCCTCGTGGTGCCCGGCCGCGCCGAGGCGCCCTGTCGGGTTCTCTTAATCCAAAAAAACATCACCGCGCGAGCTCCCGTCCGCGCAATGCCAGCCAGAACTCGATGCGATCGCGCGCGCTTGAGAAGTCGCGGCCTGTGAGTTGCTCCACGCGCCGTACGCGGTAGCGCAGCGTGTGCCGGTGACAGAACAGCGCCCCCGCCGCCTTCTCCCAGTGGCCGTTGTGTTCGATGAACACGTCCAGCGAGCGCAGCAGCTCCTCGCCGTAGTCGCCCTCGTCCTGCTCCACCGGACCGAGCACGCCGCGACAGTAGGACAGCAGCGCGTCGTCGTCCTGCAACGAGAGCAGCAGTTGGAAGGCGCCCAGGTCACGGTACGTCGCCACCTCCGGCGCGCTGCCGTTCTGCAGCCGCACCGCCTCAAGCGCACAGCGCGCCTCGTGGAAGCTCAGCCGCAGCGAGTGCGCCGCCCCCGCCCGGCTAGCCGCCGCGCGGACCTCGCCGAAGCGCGTGCGCAGCTCGCCGCGCAACTTGCGCGCGAGCTCCTCCGGCTCGACCCCCGCCGCCGCGTCGATCACCGCGCACAACAGGCCCGCCCGGATCGCCACCAGGCTGTGCGTGCGCTCGTGCTCCAGCGCCCTTTCTAGCGGCGCCGCCGCCGCCGTCGGGTCCTCCAGCGCGAACGCCAACACCGCCACCTGATCGCCGATCCCGAACGGGCGCAGCCGAGCCTGCAGGTCCTCCGGGTAGAGGTGGCCCGTGAGCGCCTCCGCCAGCACGTCGCCCGCCATGTTGCGCTGCAGCATTTCGTAGCGCTCGTTGACCAGCTGCGCGAACGCCCGCTCCGTGATCGCGATGAACGGCAGCTCATACGGCACCTCGAACAGCGGGAAGCCGCGCTTGCGCGCCGCCGCCACGAGCGCCGCCGGCAGCCGCTTGTGCTTGAAGCCCGTACCGAAGCCGAGCCCCGCGATGCGGTGGTCCGCAAGACGGTCGATCAGTTCACGCTGGCTCTTCGGTCCGTTCAGCTGGATGCCCGTCGTCAGCAACAGCTCGCCGCCACGCAACCATGGCGTCGGGTCCTCCAGCTCCGTGCTGTGCACCCAGCGGACGTGCCCATGCGCCGACTCGTGGCCGCTCGCCAGCTCCAGGCCGAGCTCCGCGATCAGGCTCTCGACTGTGAGCTCCACGCCGCCATCCGCTCGCACGCCTCAGTGAGCACCGGCCGCAGCACCGCCAAGATCTCCTCGAACTGCTCCTCGCCCGCGATCAGCGGCGGCGAGAGCTGGATGATCGGGTCGCCGCGATCGTCCGTGCGGCAAATCAGCCCACGCTTGTAGAGCTCACCCGAGAGAAAGCCGCGCAGCAGCTGCTCCGATTCCTCGTCGTTGAAAGTTTCCTTCGTCTCCTTGTCCTTGACCAGCTCGATCGCGTGGAAGTAGCCCGCCCCGCGCACGTCGCCGACGATCGGCAGGTCGTACAGGCTCTCGAGCATCGCCCGCAGCTTGCCCTCGTTCTCGCGCACGTTGCCGTTGAGATCCTCGCGCTCCATCAGCTCGATGTTCGCCAGCCCCACCGCGCACGCCACCGGGTGCCCGCCGAACGTGAAGCCGTGCACAAACGACGCCTTGCCGTGCAGGAACGGCTCCGCGATGTGGTCGCCAGCGATCACCGCGCCCAGCGGCGCGTAGGCCGAGCTGATCCCCTTCGCCGTCGTGATCATGTCCGGCTGGTAGTCGAAGCGTTCGCAGCCGAACCAGTGGCCGAGCCGGCCCCACGCGCAGATCACCTCATCCGAGATCAACAGCACGCCGTGGCGGTCGCAGATCTCGCGCACCCGCTGGAAGTAGCCGTCCTGCGGCACGAAGCAGCCGCCGCCGTTCTGCACCGGCTCGAGAATCACCGCAGCGACCGTGTCCGGACCCTCGAACAGGATCGCTTCCTCGATCGCATCCGCCGCCCACAGCTCATCGCGGTCCTCGCTCCAGCGATAGGAGTTCGTGTTCGGCACGTGCGCGCCGCCCGGCGTAAGCGGTTCGAACGGCTCGCGCAGCGGCGGCAGCCCCGTCGCCGTCAGCGCCCCCATCGACGTGCCGTGGTAAGCGAGGTTGCGGGAGATCAGCTTGTGACGTGTCGCGTCGCCACGCGCGCGGTGGTAGGACTTCGCGAGCTTCCACGCCGACTCCACCGACTCCGAGCCGCCTGAGGTGAAGAACACGCGATTCAGGTTTCCCGGCGCCAGCTGCGCGATCCGTGCCGCCAGCTCGATCGCCGGCGGGTGCGCATAGCTCCAGTTCGTGTAGAAGCCGAGCTGCTTGGACTGCGCCGCCGCCGCCTCACCGAGCTCTGCGCGGCCGTGGCCGACGTTGACGCAGTACAGCGCCGAGAGGCCATCCAAGTAGCGCTTGCCGTGCTCGTCGTAGACGTAGCAGCCCTCCCCGCGCACGATCACCGGGACCGCGTGGTGCTCGTCGTAGGAGCCCATCCGCGTGAAGTGCATCCACAGGTTGCGCCGCGCGAGCTGCTGCAGGCGGTCCGGGTCTTCTGCCAGCGCCATGCCCGCCGGCCCCGGTGCCCACGGCGTTCCCGTCGACTCGCCCTGCTGGTCCGAGTCGGCCGAAGTCGTGTTCGCGCCGGCCATCTGATCGAGATCTGCGGAGTCGCTCATTGGATCCACTCCCTGTCAAGGCGCCAGTGCGCCCGGCCGTCGCCGATAGACACTCAGGACAACCGTACTGCGCCGAGAAGCGCCTATCAAGTAAGTCTGCGGTCAAGAGACGGGCGCGTCGTTATACGGACCGTACAAACAGCTCGGTCCGCTTTGGGACAAGCGCCCATTGCCCGTGACCGACCGGGGGCATAGGTTTTGCGCAGTTCGCGCGACCACCCACAGGAGAGGACGAGATCGATGGCCACCGAGAGCGGCGCCGTACCGACGGGTTCCGGCGAGAAGGGTCATCAGGGGGTCATGGACAAGGGGCTGAAAAAGGGCGCGATCAGCTCGATCTCGAACGTCGTCATCGGCGTCGCCTCCACCGCCCCCGCCTACTCGCTCGCCGCCACGCTCGGCTTCATCGCGCTGGTCGCCGGCATCGGCGTCCACGCCCCCGCCGTACTGCTCGCCTCGTTCATCCCGATCCTGCTGGTCTCGGTCGCCTACAAATACCTCAACCGTGCCGACCCGGACGCCGGCACGAGCTTTGCCTGGACCACCCGAGCCTTCGGCCCGAGCATCGGCTGGATGAACGGCTGGGCGATCTTCCTCGCCGACATCATCGTGATGGCGTCGCTTTCGGACATCGCCGCGATCTACACGCTGAAGCTGTTCGGCATCGACGAAACAAAAGGGCTGATCCTGCTCATCGCCATTCTGTGGATCGCGCTGATGACGTGGATCTGCTGGCGCGGCATCGAGCTCTCAGCCGCGATCCAGCGCGCGCTGCTGACGTTCGAGGTGCTGATACTCGCCGTGTTCGCAATCGTGGCTCTCGCAAAGGTCTACGGCGGCAGCGCTCCCCATGGCTCGATCAAGCCGACCGCCGACTGGTTCAACCCGTTCGCGGTCAACTTCGGCGACCTGCTCGACGGGATCCTGCTCGGGGTATTCATCTACTGGGGCTGGGATTCCGGCGTCGCCGTCAACGAGGAGTCCGAGGATCCCGCCAACGGCCCCGGCAAGGCCGCGGTGATCTCGACGGTGCTGTTGCTCGTCATCTACCTGCTCGTCGCCACAGGCGCCCAGGCGTTTCACGGCGTCGGCTTCCTGACCAACGAAGCGAACGCCGAAGACGTTCTCAACGCGCTCGGAAAACCCGTGTTCGGCGGAGGCGCCGTCGGCTGGATCCTGTCCAAGGCATTGATCGTCTGCGTGCTGACCTCGGCGTCGGCGTCTACGCAGACGACGATTCTCCCGACGGCGCGGACCACGCTGTCGATGGCCCACTGGAAAGCCGTGCACCGAGTGCTCGGCAAAGTCCACAAAACGTATCTGACGCCCGACGTCTCGACGATCGCGATGGGAGCGCTGTCGATCCTCGTGACAGTGCCGCTGCTGCTGATCTCCGAAAGTGTGCTCGTCGACTCGATCACGGCGCTCGGCTTTCCTGTCTGCTTCTACTACGGCTTCACCGGCTTCGCCTGCGTCTGGTACTTCCGTCATGAGCTATTCAAAAGCGTCAGGACGTTCTTCCTACTCGGCGTCGTCCCACTGCTGGGTGGCTTGATGCTGTTCGGCGTGCTGATCAAGGCGGCGATCTTCTACGGGCATTCTGCGAACGTCGAATCGAAGCCGATCCTCGGCATCACGTTGCCCCTCTGGTTCGGTCTCGGCGGACTGCTGCTTGGCCTGATCCTGATGCTCGCGTCGCGGCCCTACTTCAAAGAGTTCTTCTCGCGCAAGACCGAAACGGCCCGGCCCGGCATCCTCGACGAGCCGCCGTCGCCAGTGCTGCCGGCGCCAGTGGACTTCTGAGCAAGGGTCGCCGCGCCCCGGCCGCGCGCCTGCAAATTCAGTTCGCTGCGTCGGCCGAAACTATGAAGCCATCTCCCGCCTGCCAGACGAGACCGATGCCCGCCTTTTTCAGGAGCTCCTGAAGATCAGCGCGCGGCTCCGACGGCAACAACACCGCCGTCCGCGGCGGCGGCTGCACAAAGCGGCTGTAGTCCGCTAGCTGGCCAATCGCCATTCTTATAGCGCCCCTCTCGACGGTTCCCTTCGCCTCATACAACGTGCCTGTGGTGCGGTCGATCAGATCCGAGAACAGCGGCTTAGCCTCGCCAGGCGGGACGATCTTCAGGCGACTTACTTCGTGTTGCTGTCTTAGAAGGTGCTCACGAAACGCGAGTACAAGCGTCTGCTCGCGCCGTTCAGCTTCGTAGGGCTCGCTGCTAGGCGAGACAAAGGTTCTCTCCGTCCACTGTTCTTCGACCGGGACGTCCTCGACACCGGGCGTGCTCACGCGATCCAACTTCGACTCGCTCGGCTTCGGCTCGATGTCAACAGGAGCCAAGCGGAAGACGATCACGCTGCGAACCGGGCCATTGTTCGTCTCGGGCGCATCCGTTGTGTAGAAGGGACGCTCGCTCGCCAATACGAACTGACCCTCGTATACGACTCGTCCGCGCGCGCCGAGGAACAAGCGCAAAGCGCGGCCCTCCTCTGCATGGCGCAGAATCGCGCGATTGCCCGACTTCATTTGTTGATCGCCACGTTGCCCTTCGCCTGTGTAGTGGAAGTAGCCGTCAGCGCGCCAACCGTCGAAGTAGCCATGCGGCTCTCCCGCCACGGGATCGGAGAAGACCAGCACGTTTGGCGAACTACTTGAGGGGCCGATCCCTCCTTGCGTTCGCCCGCCATAGCGTCGCTGCAAGGTCTTGCGCTCAATCTCTTGACCAGGCTCGAGCGACCAGAGCGCCGGATCGCCGAGTTGCCACGCGTCGTCGTCAATCATCACAGTCCCTCAATCGTATATCAAAATTACGTATCCGATTCGAGAATCCAAGTCTAATATGCGTCGGGGTTAGTTAGCGCTCCTGCTACGGGTGACGGAAGGAGGAAGTTCCGATGCAGCCGCACAGCGAGGCTAATCCCCCCACCCCGCCAGCGGGCCTGAGGCAGACTGAAGTTTCGCGGCAGGTGTGTCCGCCCCGACATCGCGGGCCGCCGGAGTCGTCACGAAAGCCGGCTAGGCCGGCAACTCTTGCTGCCCGTGCGGCGAGCCCAGCTCGGCGAGACGATCGAGGAACGGCTTCGGCGGGAACGCCTCCGGGCCGAGCACCCCGCTGCCGCCCCATACGCCCTCGTCGATCAGCTCGAGCGCGACGACCGGGTTGACCGCCGTCTGCCAGACCACAGCCTGGCTGCCGTACTCGCGCATCGTCTCCTCGTTGTCGACCACGTGGTAGAGGTAGGTCGAGCGTGGCTTGCCGTCGACTCCCGTGCCGCGAACCCAGGTACCGGCGCAGGTGCGTCCCGTCATCCGCTCCCCGAGCGTCGCCGGATCGGGCAGCGCCGCGGCCACCACGTCACGAGGTGCCACCTGCACGTCGCGCACCCGTACCGGGTCGGTCGAGTCCAGGCCGAGCTTGTGCAGTGTACGCAGCACGTCGATGAACTCCTCACCCAGCCCGTACTTGAACGTCACGCGCTCGCAGTCGACCCAGCGCGGGATCAGCACGACCTCCTCGTGCTCGACGTTGACGCACTCGACCTTGCCGATGCCCTCCGGGAACTCGAACACCTCCGGCTCCGAGAACGGCGCCGTCGTGTAGAAGCCGCGCTCGCGCTCCCAGATCAGCGGTGGGTTCAGGCACTCCTCGATCGTCGTCCAGATCGAGAATGTCGGCGCGAAGTCATAGCCCTCGACGACCAGGTCGGCGCCGTCGCGCACGCCGACCTCCTCGACGCTCGAGAACAGCTCCTGCGCGGCATAGGCGGCGAACACGTCCGACAGCCCCGGCTCGACGCCGATGCCGACGAGCGCAAGTAGGCCCGCCTGCTCCCACGCCTCGTGCGCCGAGAGCTGACGCTCGCCGAGCAGCTTGCCCGGTAGCTCGTACGGACGTTGCGGGTGTGGGCGTGACAGCGTCATCGCCATGTCCAGATAGGTCACCTTCGCCTCAAAGCACGCGTCGAAGATCGGCTCGTTGAAGCGCGGATCGCACGCGTTCAGCACGGCATCCGGCCGCACGCGTCCGATCAGGTCTGCCACGCTCTGTTGCTTCGAGGCATCCACGCGCTCCGCCGAGAAGCGACCTGGCTCGCCGAGCGCGGCCACGACCGACTTGACCCGCTCCGGCGAGACATCTGCGAGCACAACGCGCTCGAACTTCGAGCGGCGCTGTGCGATCGCGGCAAATGCCGCCCCGACGCCTCCCGCGCCGACGACGAGAATCTTCACGAGCGCAGTCTGACGCATATCGACCGGTCCGACTGGCACATCGGCCCTAGGCCCTTGCGCCGGAACGTCACAGAGGCCGGGGCGCACCCGCCGCGGGGGCCATCCGTGCCCGTCGCAGGCGCCGTTGTGTCGCTCACCGCTCCCGTATGCTGCGCCGATCCCTCTTGTCGCGAACACGAGCAGACGATGAGCACCGGGGTTCCCGCCCCCTCGCACACGCCGGCCGAATCGCCCGTGAGCACAGGCGGCGAACGCTCACCCGGCGCGCACAACGGCACCGAGGACGGCGGCTCGGCGGCCTCCGACGGCCGTCGCTGGGCGCCCTCGCCCCAGCTCGCGCGCTCGGAGATCCTGTGGATGATCCTCGCCGGCGTCGCGCTCGCCGTGATCGTGACCTGGCCGCTCGTGCTGCACCTCCCGAGTCGCATCTCGCCCGACCTCGGTGACCCCGTTCGCACCGCCTGGCAGGTCGCCTGGGTGGGCCACGCGATGCTGCACGACCCGCTGCACCTGTTCGACGCCAACGCCTTCTACCCGCATCCGCTGAGCCTCGCTTTCTCCGACTCGCTGCTCGGCTACGGGCCGGCCGGCTTCTTCGGCTCGGGCACCGTCGCCGCGCTCGTCCGTTACAACCTGCTGTTCCTTTTCGCCTGGTCGCTCGCCTTCATCGGCTGCTACCTGCTTGCCCGCGAGCTCGGGCTGCGCAAGCTCGGCGCCGCCGCCGCCGGGGCCGCCTTCGCCTACGCGCCCTACCGCGTGACCGAGGCCGGGCACCTGCACGTGATCTCCTCCGGCGGGATCGCGCTTGCACTGTTCTTGCTGCTGCGCGGCTACCGGCGTTCCTCGCGCGGCCTCGTGATCGCCGGCTGGCTTGTCTCGGCCTGGCAGATATCGCTCGGCTTCACGCTGGGGCTGCAGTTCGCCTATCTGATGGCCGTGCTCGCAGTGCTCGCCGCGATCTACTGGCTGCGCGCCGGGCGGCCCTCGCTGCCGCGCGATCTGATCGCGATCACCTGCATCGGAATCCTCGTCGTCGGTGCCGTCACCGCCTATGAGGCGCGGCCATACCTGAAGATCTCGCACGACTACCCGACAGCCAAGCGCACGCTGCGGGAAGTCAAAACGTACTCCGCAGGTCCCGCCGCGTGGCTGTCGGCATCCTCGGAGAACCGCGTCTGGGGCGGCTTGACGTCGGGCATGCGCGAGCACGTGCACTCCAAGAACGAGCAGGTGCTGTTCGGAGGCGGCTTCATCCTGCTGCTCGGGCTAATCGGACTGGCCGCGCCCTTCTACACGCGCCGATTGCGCATCGGCCTCGCTGTGGGCGCCGTCGTCTGCGCCGTGCTCGCCGTCGGGCTCGGGCTAACCGGCTACGGCTATCCGTATCGGCTGCTGTTCAACTATGCGCCCGGCTGGGACGGAGTGCGCGTGCCCGGGCGCGTGTTCACGACCGCGACGCTGTTCCTCGCGCTGCTCGCCGGCGCCGGTGCGCAGCTGCTCGCTGGGCGACTTGGTGCGTTCTTCGCACGCCACGGCGGGCGTCTCGCCGCACGCGTCTCGCTCGCCGGGGCTACCGCGGCCGTCGGCGTCGTGATCGTGATCGGGATCGTCGGCGAAGGCGCCGGCCACATGGCCCACCCGCGTCGTACCCCAGCCCGCGCGCGCCGAGATCGGCCTGCCCGGACCGCGCCTGGACCTGCCCACCGACGGTCCCTACGACCGCATATGGCAGTACTTCTCGACTGACGGCTTCTACAAGATCCCGATCGGCAACTCGACCTTCGACATACCCGCGGTGGACGACATCCGCGGCGGGGTTCACAAGTTCCCAGACAAGGCGAGCGTCGAGAAGCTCCGCTACTACGGGATTCGAACCGTCGTGCTCCACCTGGCCCCATTCAAGGAACTGCCACCCTCCCACGGCTTCGCGCAGCTCGAGCCGCGAAGCCCCGTGGCTGCCGCGGCAAAGCCGATCGCTGGGCTCGGCATCACGCGTAAACGCGTCGGCTCGCTCGTGATCTACGAGATCGGGCCCGGGCCGGCGGCCCTCCACGGCAGCGACTGATGAGCACCCCCGAGACCTCGCCCGCCGAGGGACGCTCCGGCCGCCCGCAGCCGAGCGCCCCGGCTCGCGCCGCGCGCCTGCGCTCGTGGGGCTCGGGCAAACGCTTCGCGCTGCTCGCGATCCTGCTCGTCGGCATCGCCTACGCGACGATGATCCAGAGCTTCTCCTGGAATCAGACCTCGCACTACGACCTGATCCGCTCGCTCAACGTCGAAAAGACGAACATCGACCAGTTCCAGGAAAACACGGGCGACAAGGTCTTCTACAAGGGTCACTGGTACTCCGCCCGCGCGCCTGGCCTGGCGCTGTTCGCGCTGCCCTTCTACGACACGCTCAAAGGCGCTCGACGCCGAAAAGTGGACGCGCAGCTCCGAAGCGCTGCGCGGAGAAGACGAGATGGTCTACCTGATCGGGCTGTGGGGCAACGTGCTGCCCGGCCTGTTGCTGCTGTTGCTCGTGTGGCGCGTGGCCGATCGCTTCGAGCCCGGCTACGGCGCCGCGGCCGCCATCGCGCTCGGGCTCGGCACGATGGTCCTGCCGCTCTCCACGCTGCTCTTCTCGCACGTGTTCAGCGCGTTCCTCGGCTTCGCCGCCTTCGCGCTGATGCTGCGCGAGCGCGACGGGCCGCCGGCACCATCGCTGCTAGCGCTCGCCGGCCTGGCGATCGGCTATGCCGTCGGCTCGGAGTACCCGCTGTTCTTCGTCGGCGCCGTGCTCGGGCTGTACCTGCTCTCGCGCCGCGACTCGCTGAACGTGCGCGGCGTGCTCACCGCGCGCCGGCGCCTACATCGGCGGCGGCGTCGTCGGCATCGTGCCGCTGCTGCTCTACAACCACTACGCCTTCCACTCCTGGACGCACCTGGCCTACTCCGACGTTCCGCGCCAGCAGAAAGGCTTCTTCGGCATCGACCTGCCGAGCCTGAAGGTGCTCGCGACGCTGCTGTTCGACTCGCGCGGGCTGTTGACGATCTCGCCGGTGCTGATCATGGGCGCGGTCGGCGCCGTGCTGCTCTACCGCCGCGGCAAGCGCGCCGAGGCGCTGACGATCGGCGGCATCTGCCTCTGCTACGTGGGCTACAACTCCGGCTACTACCTGCCCTTCGGCGGCGGCTTCATGGGTCCGCGCTTCCTGACGACGATGCTGCCGTTCCTCGTCGTCCCGCTCGGGCTCGCCTTCAAGCGCTTCCCCGGCCCGACGATCGCGCTCGCCGCAGTCTCGGTCACGACGACCGTGATCGCCACGATCACGCACCCGTTGATCGGCTACGAGAACGAGGCCGTCGTCTGGACGCGCTACCTAAGCAAGGGCTTCTTCCAGCCGACGATCGCCAGCTCCTTCGGCGCTGGGCGCGGCTGGGGCGGCATCTGGCCGTTCCTGCTCGCCGCCGGCGCCGGCGTGCTGCTCGCCGCGCTCGCCACGGCGCGCGTGCGCCTGACGCTGCGCTCGCTCGGCGCCGGCGCGCTCGCGCTGCTCGCCTGGGGCCTGTTCGCCGCGCTCGCGCCGACCGGGCTGGGGATCGACCACCGAGGCCTCTGAGCATCGTCGGTGCCGGCGATCAGACGGCGCTGGACCTGAAGCTGCACGACGGCACCACCTATCCGCTGACGAGGCTCGTTATCTACGCCGTGATCGCCGGCGCGTTCGCGCTGATCGGCGCGCGGCTGCTGCGCAACGATCCCTCGCCGCCCGGCGCAGCGCAGCGCCCCCACGCGGGCCCGGGCACGGGACGCACGCGCGAGGATCCGCCCGAGCGAGGCCGGCCAGCAACTCCCGGCCCCTCGGGCAGCCCAGCCGTCAGTGGTTACTGATGCGCTTGATGTTGCACTTGGCGCCGTGCAGCTTCTTGCAGACCGTCACGTAGCCAGGGCGCGGAACGTGATGGCTGTCGGTCAGCCCCGCGTCGAAGCGCGTCGAGGCGTTGCCGCCGATCCAGTTGTAGATGTACAGGCGCTTGATCCGTGCGTGCGACGCGGCGACGTTGAACATGTACGCGAGCACCTTCGAGGCGCGCCGCAGGCCTGAGCCGTTCCTGTTCGGGAAGGCGCCGCCGAATTTGACGAGACCGCCGGTCTCAGTCAGCCACGTCTGACCGCCGAGCGCCTGCACGAGCGTCGCGCGTGCGCCAGCTTTCCAGGCGGTTGATGTCCGAGTAGTTGTGCAGCCCCCAGATCTTCGGCATCACCGTGCGCAGTTTGCCGACTTCGCGCTTGAATTCGGAGATGTAGCTGCAGCGTCGGAGAGATGTTGTTCGCGTCGAGCACGTCGAGCCCGATCGCCGTGCAGCCCTTGCACACGCGCAGCAGCGCCTGGTAGTACCTCGCCGCCGCCGAAGCCGACGGGCTCGCGAGCACGCCACGGATGTTGCCCCGGTTGGCCTCGTCCCAGGACTGATACTGGCGGACCTTCGGGAACAGCTTCACGAATTTCTGCACGTCGTGCTGGTAGGTGGCGACGCTCGGCATCTTCGTCGGCGTGTACTCGGAGTGGTAGAAGGCGATCAGGATCTGCTGGTGTTTGGCTTCGGCCGCTTTGATCCACAGCTTCGCTTTGTCGAGCGAGTAGGAGCGCACCGCGGCGTCATAGGGCACGATGTAGCGCGCGATTTTCGTCCTCAGCTGGATCCAGTTGGGGTCGGTGAACATCTCGTGCGACTCATCGCCGACGCCCGTGAAGTAGGTCGAGGCGGCATGGGCGCGCGGGCTAGCCTTCGCCGGTTTTGCCGACTTCGCGCCGGCCGAGCCGGCGTGGCCGAAAGCGAGCGCCGCGAGCACGGCGCAGATCGTGGCGAGCGCCACGAGCAGCAGGGAACGTCGCGGGGAATGGGCGTGGAGATTGGGCATGTGCAGGCGGGAACAGGGTCGGAGGGAGAAGGTTGCGCAGTTGCGTCGGGCTGCAACGAGTCTTACGCGGCCTTTAGCCCACTACCTGCAATCTGCCCGTCATCTTTACGACGGGTTTACTCCTCTGGCCCGTCGAGCTCGTCGGGTGCATCGGCCCGGGGGCGCTCAGCGGCCCTCCCGCTGCGCAGCGTCGGGTCGGCGACGATCCGCACGTCGACGCCGGGCAGCTCGCGCAGCAGGCGCCCGAGCAGCGAGCCGTCGAGCCCACCGCCGCGTAGTCCGAGGCGGCCGATGCCCCGGCGGGCGCTCGGCGTGCCGATCAGCACGTACGTCGCCCCGAGCTCGCGCGCCACCGAGACGGCGACGGCCGCGACGTCCTCTCCCTCCTCCACGCGCAGCCGCGCGCCGAGCATTGCCGTCGAGGCGGCGCAGCGCCTCCAGGCGCTCGCGATCCTCGCGGCTCGGCGGGTGCCCGGGCGGGCGCACGAGCAGCACGTCGAGCTCTGCATCCAGGCGCTGGGCCGAGCGCCACGCCCGGCGCACGACTCGCTCGGAGTGCGGCGCGAGCGTGGCCAGCGCGAGCAGCCGCTCGGCGATCGCCTGCGGCTGGGGCTCGGCCGCCACGGCAACGCCCTCCTCGTCGCGCCGCACCGGCGTCGACCGATCGGAGATCGGCCAGCGCACGAGGCGCTTTTCCTCGACGTCCTCGGCGACCTGGCGCAGCGCCGTCTCGCGCAGCGCCGAGAGGTTCTCGATCTTGAAGAAGTTGTTCAGCGCCGCCTGCACGCGCTCGGGGCGGTAGACCTTGCCCGCGCGTAGGCGCGCGATCAGCGCCTCCGGCGTGAGGTCGATCAGCACGACCTCATCCGCCGCCGAAAGCACCTCGTCCGGGATCGTCTCGCGCACGCGTGCGCCGGTCAGCTGATTGACCTGGTCGTTGAGGCTCTCCAGGTGCTGCACGTTGACCGTCGAGTACACGTCGATCCCGGCCTCGAGCACGTCGCGCACGTCCTCGTAGCGCTTCTCGTGCTCGACCCCCGGCGCGTTGGTGTGCGCCAGCTCGTCGATCAGGCACAGCTCCGGCTTGCGCGCGAGCACCGCAGGCAGGTCCATCTCCTGCAGCGTGCGGCCGCGGTAGTCCACACGCCGGCGCGGGATCAGCTCGAGCCCGACAGCCTGCGCGAGCGTCTCCTCGCGGCCATGGGACTCGAGGTATCCGATCGCCACGTCGCGCCCGCTGTCGGCCTCGGCCCTGCCCTCTTGCAGCATGCGGTAGGTCTTGCCGACCCCCGGCGCCATGCCGATGAAGACCTTCAGGCGACCGTCGGCGCTGCGCGGGCTCGGCGTCCTCGATCGCTCGTGTGCGGCGCACACTTCGCTCACTGCGTCCTTGATCCGCTTGGCCGACGATCGCCTGACGCGCTGTGCATCACCTACGTCACCCTAGGCCCCCAGCAAGTTGTGCACCAGGAGGTCGATCAGCTTGATGCCGATGAACGGCGCGACGAGCCCACCGAGGCCGTAGATCAGCAGGTTGCGTCGCAGCAGTGCGCTCGCGCCGATCGGTCGGTAGCGCACGCCCCGCAGCGAGAGCGGGATCAGCAGCGGGATCACGAGCGCGTTGAAGATGATCGCCGAGATGATCGCCGAGCGCGGGGAACCGAGGCCCATGATGTTGAGCACGTGCAGCGGTCCCTTGACCCGTCCCGCCCGCTCCGGCGGCGTAGGTCGAGATGAACACGGCCGGCAGGATCGCGAAGTACTTGGCCACGTCGTTGGCGATCGAGAACGTCGTCAGCGCGCCGCGCGTGATCAACAGCTGCTTGCCGACCTCGACGATCTCGATCAGCTTCGTCGGGTTGGAGTCGAGGTCGACCATGTTGCCCGCCTCGCGCGCGGCTTGGGTGCCGGTGTTCATCGCCACGCCGACGTCGGCCTGGGCGAGCGCCGGGGCGTCGTTGGTCCCGTCGCCGGTCATCGCGACTAGGCGTCCCTCCGATTGCTGCTCGCGGATCAGCGCGAGCTTTCGCTCCGGCGTGGCTTCGGCGAGGAAGTCGTCGACGCCCGACTCCTCGGCGATCTTGCCCGCCGTGAGGCGGTTATCGCCGGTCACCATCACGGTCCTTATGCCCATCGCGCGCAGCTGGTCGAAGCGGGCCTTCATTCCCTCCTTGACCGTGTCCTTCAGGTACACGACGCCGAGCACCTGGCTGTCGCGCGAGACCGCCAGCGGCGTGCCGCCCTCGTTGCCGATGCGGTCGAGCTGGATCTGCAGCTCCGGCGGCGGGGAGCCGCCTTCGCGCTTGACGAGCTCGATGATCGCGTCGCCGGCGCCCTTGCGCAGCTGCTGACCGTCGTAGTCGACTCCGCTCATCCGCGTCTGCGCCGTGAACGGCACGAACTCGGCGTTCAGCTGTGACATGTCGTGCTCGCGGATGCCGTACTGCTTGGCCAGCACGACGATCGAGCGACCCTCCGGCGTCTCGTCGGCGAGCGAGGAGAGCTGCGCGGCTTCGGCCAGCTCCGCCTCGGCCACGCCGGGCATCGGTACGAACTCAGACGCGAGCCGGTTGCCGATCGTGATCGTGCCGGTCTTGTCGAGCAGCAGCACGTCGACGTCGCCCGAGGCCTCGACCGCACGTCCCGAGAGCGCAAGCACGTTGCGGCGTACGAGGCGGTCCATGCCGGCGATCCCGATCGCAGACAGCAGCGCGCCGATCGTCGTCGGGATCAGCGCGACGAGCAGCGCGATCAGCGTCGTCTCGGAGATCGAAGTGCCCGCGAACAGGCCGAACGGGCGCAGCGTGGCGACGACGATCATGAAGATCAGCGTGAGCGCGGCGAGCAGGATGTTCAGCGCGACCTCATTCGGCGTCTTGCGCCGCGAGGCGCCCTCGACGAGCGCGATCATGCGGTCGAGGAACGATTGCCCCGGCTCCTGGGTGATTTCCACGACGATCTGATCCGAGGTCACACGCGTACCGCCGGTGACGGCGCTGCGGTCGCCGCCGGACTCGCGGATCACCGGCGCCGACTCGCCCGTGATCGCCGACTCGTCGACCGTCGCGATTCCGTCGATCACCGTGCCGTCGCCCGGGATCAGCTCGCCGGCCGGCACGACCACCACGTCGCCCCGGGTCAGCTCGGCGGCGGCCTTCGTGCCACCGTCGCGCAGCCGCGCGACTGTCTCCTTGCGCATCGAGCGCAGCGTGTCGGCCTGCGCGCGACCGCGCCCCTCGGCGAAAGCCTCGGCCATGTTCGCGAAGACGACCGTCAGCCACAGCCAGACGGCGAGCGTGAACGTGTACCAGGCCGGCTCTGAGCCGCCGCCGAGTGGCTTGCCGCCAAACGCCTGGATCAACCACGTGACGGTCGTGATCACGGAGCCGATCTCGACGACGAACATCACGGGGTTGCGGATCTGCACGCGCGGGTCGAGCTTCTTGAAGCTGTCGATCAGCGCGCGTTTGACGATCTCACGCTGGAACAGCGAGATCGCTTGGCGTTCGTTCTTGGGGGTCCCGCCCACCCTCTGCGCGTTCATCAGGCCTTTGCTCCCTTCAGGCGGTCGAGCGCGAGGTTGAGCTCGAGCACGTTGACGCCCGGTTCGCCCGAGAAGCCAAGGCCCGCGAGAGTCGGTGTACTTCGCGACCAAGCGCGTCGACCGCGCTCAGCGAAAGTCCCCGCTTGGCGGCGACCCGGTGCGCCTGGATGCGCGCGTTGGCCGGCGAGATTTCGGGATCGAGGTTCGAAGCCGACGTGTTGACGGCGTCAACCGGGATCTGCGCGGTGGTCAGCCCAGGGTCGTACGGCTTCTCCAGTTCGAGATACGCCTTGATGTTTTCGGCGTCTTCTTCCTCGGTCACCTTGTCGTTCGGCCCGCGGTTGGAGAACGCGCTCGCGGCGGCGTTGTAGGCGCCCCCTTCGGTCGCCGAGGGACGACTCTGGAAGTAGATCGGGTCGGGTTCGGTGACGAGTTCTTCTTCCACTTCCTTCGGCTTGCCGTTCTTTTCGAGTACCGGCCTCTGGAAGCTCTGGCCGATGATCTTCGAGCCGACGAGCTTGCCGCCCACGTAGACCTTCTGACCGTTGGCGTTGCCCGGGAAAGCCACCTGGCTGACGCCGGTGATCACGAGCGGGTAGACCAGACCAAGCAGAACCGTGAGGACGACGATGCCGATCACTGAGGTGACGATGTCGCGGCGCATCTCAGTAGAGGTGTCCGGTCAGGCCCTGGACGATCGGTCCGAGCAGCAGGGCGGGGAAGAAGGTCAACGCGCCGACGAGGATGATCACGCCGATCAAGAGCACGACGAAGGTTGTGTTGTCGGTGCGCATCGTGCCGAGACCTGCAGGGGTGACACGCTTGCCGACGAGCGCTCCGGCTACGGCCAGGGTGAGCACGATCGGGCCGAAGCGGGCGAACAGCATCACCAAACCACCGAGCACGTCGGCGAAGGTGACTCCGTGGGAGCCGATGTTGCCGGCGTTCGGCTGGATGAAGCCCGTGTAGCCGGCGAACGCCGAGCCGTTGTTGTTCGCCTGCGAGAGGTAGGCGTAGAAGCTCTCCGAGAAACCCTGCGGCCCCTTCCCCAGTTCGGAGATCGACGCACGACCCGCGCGCGTGGCCGTTGCCAGCGCGGTGGCGAATAGCGCGGCCAGCGGCGTGATCAGGATGGCCAGCCCGGCGAGCTTGATTTCCTTCGCCTCGAGCTTCTTGCCCAGCCACTCCGGCGTGCGCCCGACCATCAGTCCGCCGATGAACACGGCCAGCAGCACGTACAGCAGGATCGAGTAGAGCCCCGTGCCGACGCCGCCGAAGATCGTCTCTGAGGCCGACATGTTCGCGAACGGCACGGCACCGCCGATACCGGTGAAGGACTCGATCGCGCTGTTCACCGCGCCGCAGGAGGTGACGGTCGTGACAACGTCGAACAGCGCCGAGCCGGCGATCCCGAAGCGCTGCTCCTTGCCTTCCATGTTGCCGCCGCCAGAGCCGGAGATCGCGTGTGTGTGCAGCCCGGCTGCGTGCTGGGCGGGCGAGCCGTGCGCCTCGGCGATGTAGGCGACGACCACGGCGCCGAGGAACATCACCATCATCGTCGCGTAGATCGCGTAGCCCTGACGACGGTTGCCCGTCATCCGCCCGTAGGTGAAGACGAGCGCGGCTGGGATGATCAACACGAGCAGCATCTCGAACAGGTTCGTGAAGGCCGTCGGGTTTTCGAACGGGTGCGCCGAGTTGACGTTGAAGAAGCCGCCGCCGTTGGTGCCGAGCATCTTGATCGACTGCTGCGAGGCGGTCGGCCCCATCGCGATCGACTGCGTCAGGCCGGTAAGCGTGTGGGCCGTCAGGTACGTCGAGAAGTTCTGGATCACGCCCTGGGAGACGAGCACCAACGCTCCGATCACGGAGATCGGCGCGAGCACGTAGAGGATCGTGCGCACGAGGTCTTTCCAGAAGTTGCCGAGGCTCTTGCCGCGAGCGTCCGATGATCCCGCGAATCAGCGCGACCGCGACGACGATGCCGACGCCCGCCGAGAGCCAGTTCTGCACTGTCAGCCCGATCATCTGGCTGAGGTAGCTCATCGTCGTGTCGCCGCTGTAGAACTGCCAGTTCGTGTTCGTCACGAACGACGAAACGGTGTTGAACGTGACATTCCAGGGCGCCGAGTGGTAGCCGAGCGGGTTAACCGCGTGAGGAACGAAGAACGCGTCCTGCGTGCGCAGGATCACGTACAGCAGCAGCCACCCGGCAAGTGAGAAGATCAAGCAGGCTTTTTGCGTAGGACTTCCAGTCCTGCTCACGTTCGGGATCGACGCGCAGGATTTTGTAGAGAAGCCGCTCCGGTCCCGCGAGCAGCGGCGAGAGGAACACGCGCTCGCCGCCGTAGACCTTCGCCATGTAGCTGCCGAGCGGCATCGCCAGCGTGCTCAGGATCACGACGAAAAGGACGATCGTCAGCCAGCCCGAGAATGTCACAGCTTCTCCCCGCGGATCAGGGCGTAGAAGAGGTACGCGATCACGAGCACGGAGACGACCAGCCCGAACAGGTCGGCGGCGCTCATACCCGATCTGCTCCCTCGATCAGGAGCAGTAGGATCGCGAAGGCTGCGAGCCCGATCACGATTGCGACGATGTCCATGCCGTCACTATGGGACGGCGAGCGTCACGGCCGCATGACGATCGTGGCGCTGCGCATAACGATTTCGTTACGGCATTTTTATTCTAATCTAATCAGAGAGAAAACCGATAGCCCACGCCGGGATCGGTCACGATGTAGCGCGGCCCGGCCTTGCCGTCGGGCTCGATCTTCGCCCGCAGCCGCGCGATGTGCGTGCGCAGCGGCTGAATGTCGTCGACGTACTCGGGTCCCCACACCTCGACGATCAGGTTGCGGTGGGTCATCAGGCGGCCGCGGTTGCGCACGAGCACGCGCAGCAGCTCGAACTCGATCGGCGTCAGGTGGACAGGCTCCCCGTCGCGCAGCACGACGCGAGCGGCAAGGTCCACCTCTAGGCCCTCGACCGCGACACGTGGCTCCTCCTCGGCCGGGGCCGCGCGGCGCAGCGCCGCCTGCAGGCGGGCCACCAGCTCGCGCGCGCCGAAGGGCTTGGTGATGTAGTCGTCGGCGCCTGCCTCCAGCGCCCGCACCTTCTGCTCCTCGTCGCCGAGCGCGGACAGCACCAGGATCGGCATCTCACTCCACTCGCGCAGCCTGCGCGTCACCTCGACGCCGTCGCCGTCGGGCAGCACGAGATCGACGATCGCCGCATCCGGCGGACGCACGCGCGGCGAGATCGAGTGCCTCGGAGGCCGTCTCAGCCGGCACCGCCTCGAAGCCGGCCTCGCGTAGCACGACCTTCAGCGCGCGCACGATCTGCGACTCGTCGTCGACCACCAGAACCCGCCTCGGCGGCGCCTCGGCGGGCACGCCCCGGCGAGCTCACGTGCCCTGCGCCACGGTCTGTCTCGAGCTCGCCCACTCGCCCGCTCGCCTCCACCTCGAGCGGCAGCTCGAACACGAACGACGCCCCCTGTCCGGGCAACGACTCGACATGCAGCGAGCCCGCGCTGGCCTCGGTGAAGCCGCGCGCGATCGCGAGCCCGAGGCCCGACCCTCGATGCCCGCTCGCCGCTGTGCCGGCACGGTAGAACGGCTCGAACACACGCTCGAGCTGCGCCGGCGGGATGCCTGGCCCGCGATCGACCACGCGCACGATCACGCGCCCGCCGGCCGGTCGCCGACTCTCCTCCGAGCTACGCGCGAGTCCGTGCACGGCGCGCGCGCGCACCGACACCGGATGACCGCCCGAGTGCCGCCGCGCGTTCTCGAGCACGTTCACGAAGGCTCGCTCCATCTGCACCGGATCGACGCTGACCAGCGGCAGCTCGGGGTCGATCGACAGCGCGAAGTCGTCGGGGCCCGCGCCGAGCTCGGCGACGGCCGCGCGGATCAACTCCTCGACCGAGGTCCAGTCGCGGCGCGGCTCGGCCGCCCCCGCTTCCAATCGGGATAGGTCGAGCAGGTTGTCGACGAGCCGCGAGAGGCGCGTCGCCTCCTCGAGGATCACCGCCGCCAGCTCTGTGCGCTCGTCCTGTGAGAGCGACGGCGAGCCGAGCGCCTCGCCGGCCGCCGAGATCGCCGTCAGCGGCGAGCGCAGGTCGTGGGAGACGGCACGCAGCAGCGCCGTCTTGACCGTATCGGCGCGGCGTAGCGCCGCCGTCTCGACGACGTCGCCGAGCAGGCCCTCGCGCTCGAGCGCCGCGCTCATCAGCGCCTCGAGCGCCGGCACCACGCGCTCCTGCAGCCGGCGCAGGCTCGCCTCGGCGGTGTCGGCGCCGACGAGCAGCGTGCCGAGCCGGCGCGTGCCGTCGCGCAGCGGGAACGCGACCGTGCGCTCGTCGCCTTCGACGGCGTCCATCTCGATCGCAGCAGAGGACAGCTCGAGCGCCTGCGCCAGCCGCGCTGCCGCCGTCGGCAGCGCCGCCGCGAGATCGTCTCCGCGCAGCAAGAGGCGCGCCATCTCGGCCGCCAGGTCGGCCTCGCGGCGCCGCGCCTCGGCGTCGCGGGCGCGGGCGCGCGTGACCTCGGCTACCGAGCTCGCCAGCCCGGCGACGACGAGGAAGGCGACCAGCGCGACCCAGTTGCTCGACTGCCTGATCGCGAAGTGCCCGACCGGCTCCAGATGAAAGAAGTTCAAGGCCGCCGCGCTGAGCACGGCCGTCGCGCCACCGAGCCAGCCGCCCCAAATCACCGAGACGACGAGCACCGCTGGGAGGTAGACGACCGACAGCGAGACGACCGGCGCGACGTGCTTGAGCGGGTAGACGACGAGCGTGCACAACGCCACGAGCAGCGCGGCGACCACCAGGCCAACGCGGCGCGGCGGCGGGTTGGGCGCCAGCAGGAAGCCGAACGACGAGGACATCGCCACTCCAGCCTAATGCCGCTTCGACGTCCGCGGCACTCGATCGCCGCCGAACGCGACCGGCCGCCGCCGTACAACGTCCGTCTGCGCGCCGATGCGGCGGTCAAGCACGCGGGTAAGGACTCCGAGCCGAATGTAAGAGCCAACCCGATGAAGATGCCTCACATCACCCGCTTCCTACCAGGGCCGGCGTCCGGCGCCCTGCGCGCCCGGCTGGCGCTCGTCCCTGTCCGGCTCACGCCCATCCTGCTCGGCTCGCTCGCCGCCGTGCTGCTGCTCAGCGCCCCCGCCTCTGCTCACCTGCAGCTGAGCCCGACCGACTACGAAGCGAGCGCGATCTGCGCGCAGCCGGAGCCCGGCTACTCGGGTTGCCTGTCGCTGCGCCTGATCGCCGACGAACCTTCGAGCGTGCCCGGCGTCGAAACGACGCCGCAGACGACCGAATTCACGGAACCGATCCACGGCAGCCTCACGCCGGCGAACCTGATCAGCGCCTACGGCCTGGCCGGTGCATCTCCCCCGAGCACGCAGACGATCGCGCTCGTCGACGCCTACGACGACGCGACGATCGCCGGCGATCTCGAAGTCTTCTCAAAACAGTTCGGCCTGCCCGCCTGCAACGAAGCCAACGGCTGCTTCCGCAAGGTCAACCAGAACGGCAAAGCCGGGCCGCTGCCCGCCTCCAGTGGCGAAAAAGAACGCAGCTGGGCGCAAGAGATCGCGACCGATGTCGAGGTCGCCCATGGCGTGTGCCAGAGCTGCAAGATCCTGCTCGTCGAGGCCAAATCGAACAACAACAACGACCTCTACGCGGCCGAGCAGACGGCCGCCGCGCTCGGCGCCACCGAGATCTCGAACTCATACGGCGGGCAGGAGGGCAGCACCGACAGCTCAGCGTTCAACCATCCCGGCATCGTGATCACGGCATCCTCGGGCGACGACGGATATCTCGACTGGTTCTCCGAAGAACCTGCCACGTACGCGAACTACCCGGCGAGCTCCCCACACGTAATCGCCGTCGGCGGCACACGCCTCATGCTCAGCCCGGCGAAGACATGGGAAAGCGAGACGGTGTGGAACGACGGCGGTGCGAGCAGCGGCTTCCTCGAAGGCGCCGGCGCGAGTGGAGGCGGCTGCAGCGGGCACTTCCTCGCCGACAGCTGGCAGCAGGGCACGGCCAACTGGTCAGCCGTCGGTTGCGGCAGCGCACGCGCCGTGACCGACATCTCGGCCGACGGCGACCCCTACAGCGGAGTGGCCGTGTACGACTCCACCGAAACGCCCAAAGGCGAAAAGGGCTGGGCCGCGATCGGCGGCACGAGCGTCGCCTCGCCGATCATCGCCTCGATCTTCGCGCTCGCCGGCGGTGCCCAGGGCTTCGCCTATCCGGCGCAACTGCTCTACGAAAACCTGCAGCTGAACCCGGCTTCCCTGCACGATGTGACCGTCGGCTCCAACGGCGAATGCCTCAAAAAATTCCACAAAAACACAGGCGTCTCCGGCTGTACGAGCGCCGAAGATGCCCAGAACAGCTGTCCCGGGAGACTTATCTGCCTCGCTGCCCCCGGCTACGACGGGCCGAGCGGCGTGGGCACGCCCAACGGGCTCGCCGCCTTCCAGCCGGCCGTGCCCGGCGGCAGCGGCGGCCAGCCGGCGCTCACACCCGCGCCGCCGACAACATCGGGCAGCGAACCGCCTCCGAGCGGAACGAGCTCGCCCGGCGGCAGCGGTGAAGCGCCGCCGGCAGCGGCGAAGCCGGCCGTCTCGGCACTCTTCTTGACGCGCAGCGCGCTCACGGCCCTGCGCAAACGCCCGCGGGTCGCGCAGCTCGGCTTCGCCTTCACGCTCAACGTGCCCACGCGCGTGCGCGCCACGCTCGCGCGGCGCGTACGCGTCCGCGGCCGCTTGCAGTGGCGCACGATCTCCGCGCCGCTCAGCTTCGGTGCACACGGCGGCTCGCAGACGCGTCGCTTCAGCGCCCGCACTCCGCTGCCACATGGGCGCTACCGCTTGACCGTCGCCCCCGAACATGGTGCCGCGCGCTCGATCGTCTTCTGGAGCGGCTAGCGAGGCCGTCGCCCGAGTTGCACGAGCGTTCCCGGCGCTTGTGAACCGCTCCACCCCTGGCTAGCTTGGCCGGTTCATGCCCCGAAGCTCTGACCACAGAGGCTCCGGCTACGTATCGCCACAGCCGCTGAGCAGCCGCAGCAGACAGCGCCTGCACGCACGCCGGCGCACGCGCGTGCTGCTCACGCTGATGCTCGTGCTCGCAGCGGGCGTGACCGTCGCGCTCGGCTCGGTCGCCAGCGGCTCGACGCCCGGCGCGCTCGAAGGCAAGATCGGCGCGGCACAGAGCAAGGAAGGCGAGGTGCGCTCGGGCATCCACGCCGACGAACACCAGATCGCGGGCTTTCAGGGCAACATCGACGATCTGCAGACTCGCCTCTCGGCGCTCGAATCGAGCCTCCAGGTCGAGCAGAGCCTGCTCGACAGCATCCGCTCGCAACTGAGCGTCGCGCGCACGCGCCTGGCGGCGCTGCAGGTGCAGCTCGCCCATGACCGCCGCGTGCTCGTCGCACAGGTGGTCGCCTCCTACGAGTCGCCGCCGCCGGACATCGCGACGGTGATCCTCGAGGCGCACGGCTTCGCCGACTTGATCGAGCGTGTCGATGACCTGCGTGCGATCTCGCGCGAGAACGCGGCCGCGACGAGCCATGTCATGCAGACGCAGAAAGAGGTCACCGCCCAGGCCAAGCATCTCGCCGCGCTCGAGAGCACGCACGCCTCGGAGACGCGCGCCGTGCAGGTGCAGCGCGACGAGGTCGCCCAACTGCACCTGGCGCTCGTCGAGCGCCAGCTCGAGTTCGTCCGCGCGCGCGACGCGAAGAGCTCGGAGCTCGATGAACTGCAGTCGCACAAGCACTCACTCGAACACGAGCTCGCGCACGTGCAGGAGCGCGAACTGGCCGCCTCCGGCGTCACCTTCTCCGGCCCGATCGGCGAATTCAACGGCACCACCGAAGGCGACTACGGCTTCTTCCAGGCCGCCGGCACCAACTACTCCGTCGGCAACGAGCCGGCGATCGCCGAGCGCCTGAACACGATGGGCAAGGCGCTGCACCTGCACCTGATCGGCATCTCCGGCTACCGCTCCCCGCAGCACTCGGTCGAGGTCGGCGGCTTCGCCAACGACCCGCACACGCGCGGCGAAGCCTCCGACACGCCCGGCGTCGAGGGCGTGCCCGAGGCCACGCTCAACCAGTTCGGGCTGACGCGGCCGTTCCCCGGGGCGGCCGAGGCCGACCACATTCAGCTCGGGTAGTTCGTAGCTAAGGGGAGGCCGGCTGCAGCCGCGGCGGCGCGCCATGCGCCACGAGCACGTCGGGCAGCTCAACGCTCCCGTCGGCCTGCTGCCCGTTCTCGAGCAGCGCGACGATCGTGCGCCCAACGGCCACAGCGGTGCCGTTTAGCGTGTGCGGCGTCTGCGTGCCCTTCTCCGCGCGCATACGGATGTTCAGGCGCCGCGCTTGGTAGTCGGTGGTGTTGGAGCAAGAGGTCAGCTCGCGGTAGCGCTCCTGGCTTGGCAGCCACGCCTCGCAGTCGTACTTCTTGGCGGCCGAGTTGCCGAGGTCGTTGACGGCGATGTTGACGACGCGGTAGGGCAGGCCGAGCTCGCCAAGGATCTCCTCCTCGATCGCGAGAATCCGCTCGTGCTCGGCGACGGAGTCCTCGGGCGCGACGAAGCTGAACATCTCGACCTTCTCGAACTGGTGCACGCGGAAGATCCCGCGCGTGTCCTTGCCGGCGGCTCCGGCCTCGCGACGAAAGCACGGCGAGAAGCCGGCGTAGCGTGCCGGCAACTGCTCGGCTTGCAGGATCTCGCCGTCGTGCAGCGAGGCGAGCGCGACCTCGGAGGTGCCGACGAGGTACAGCTCGTCCTCGGGCAGGCTGTAGATCTGCTGCTCGGTGTCGGGCAGGAAGCCGGTGCCGTACAGTGCGCGCTCGCGCACGAGCACGGGTGGGATCACCGGTTCGAAGCCCTTGCCGCGCAGCTTCTGCAGCACCCAGCCGACGAGCGCGAGCTCGACCATCACGAGGTCTCCGCGCAGGTAGGCGAAGCGCGCGCCGGACAGGTTCGCGCCGTGCTCCATGTCGATCATCTGACCGGCCAGCTCGAGGTGGTCGCTTGGGCTGGAAGGAGAACGCGGCGGGCTCGCCCACCGTCCGCAGCTGCTCGTCCTCGGGACCGTCGGCGGCCGTCGGGTCGGGCAGGTTGGGTAGGCGCGCGATCAGCTCGTCGAGGCGCTCCTTGGCGCTCGCGGCCTCCTCGCCGTGGCGCTTGACCTGCGCGCTCAGCTCCTGCATCGCCTCGCGCAGCTCGGGCGCCTGCTCGCCGCGCGCCTTGGCTGCGCCGAACTCCTGCGAGCGGGCCTTCTGCTCAGCGCGCAAGCTCTCGGCGGAGGTGGTCGCGCCGCGCCACTGCTCGTCGGCCGCGAGCAGCTCCCGCACGAGCACCTTCAGCTCGGGGTCGCGCCGCGCGAGCGCCTCGGCGACGCCGTCCGGGTCCTCCCTGATGCGCTTGAGGTCGAGCACGCCTCGCAGCCCTGCGGGCGTCCTATTTCGTCGAGAGCTTGATCGGCGTTTGCGGCGCCTGCTGGGCCTGGCTGCCCGAGTACTTGGCGAGGAACCTGGCGACCGCCTTGGCGTCATCGCCGACCACGACGTTCTCAGGCATGATCGCGCCGGAGAACCCGCCGTTGCGGATCGCGTAGAGCGCCTGTTCGTCGTTCTCTGTGCGGACGTTGAAGTTGGGGCCGCCCGTTTTCACGCGATCCTTGATGCTCGTCGCCGAGCCCTGCGCGCCGACGACCGACAGCGTGTGGCAGCCGGAGCAGTGTTCGCGGAACAGGACGGCGCCGCGGTAGTAGGGGCTGTCCTTGGCGACGCTCACGCCCTGCGAGCCGCACGCGCTGAGCGCGAGTGCCGCAATGAGCAGAGCCGCGAGCGGGGCGGCGATCTTCGCGCTGAGCCTCATGCGAGGCGGAATATATAGGCCGAAGGCACAGGCAGCCCTGCCTAGAACCCATGCGCCGTGCCCGCGGCCCGCAGCGCGAGGAATACGACGACGAGCGCGGACAGCGCCATGATGCCGATCTCGCGGCGGACGATGTCGCGTACGACGCGACGCTGCTCGTCCTCGGGAAGGGCGCCGACGGCGTTTGCGTCGGCGAGCTCGCGCTGGTCGAGCACCATCTGGGCGGAGGCGAGGCGCAGCTGCTCGGCGAAGAAGGCGACGGCGAGCGGCAGCAGTGCGTACAGGTAGAAGAGGTTGTCGGTGGAGGAGTTGCCGGCGGCGGCAAGCGAGCCGACGGCGAGCGCGAGCACGAGCGCGGCGCCCTGCCCGGCGCGCAGCAGCACCCAGAAGGCGGCAGCGGCGCGCTCTGGGGGATCGCCGTCGTGCCACAGCCAGGCGCCGAGCAGACCGGCGAGCAGGTCGAGTGCGGCGACGGCGATCGAGCCGGCGACGACGGCCTGCGTCATGCGCGCGCCGGACGCGCGCCGGCACGTGTCGCATGGATCCACGTCACGACCATCCCCACGCCCCAAAGGCGCCTGTTTCTAGCCGCGATTTCGAGCCGATTGCCACTATGTAACAGAGTGCCACAAGCGGTGATATAACAGCGTCCGGTGCTCCGCAGCTATCTCCCGGCGATCGTTTTCCTGATACTCGGCGGCGCCGTGGGCGGAGCGTTCGCGGCGCTCAATTCCTACATCGGGCCGCGGCGGGCGACGCCGCACAAGCAGGACCCCTACGAGTGCGGCCTGCCGTCGGAGGTCAAACGCGGCATGCGCTTCGGGATCAGCTTCTACCTGATCGCAATGCTGTTCATCCTGTTCGACATCGAGGTCGCCTTCCTCTACCCGATCGCGGTCGAGCTGCGGGCCTTCGGCAGCTTCGCGCTGGCGGAGACGATCGTCTTCATCGTGCTGCTGTTCGTGGCGTTCGTCTACGTCTGGCGTCGCGGGGCACTCGAGTGGAAGTAAAACGTGAGCCTGCGCTGCGCGTACGCGAGCTGAACGCGCACCAGCTCCTGCGCGGCGGCGAGCTGGAGGGCGCCAACCGCCCGGCGCGGCTGGAGGGCGAAGAGCTCGAACAGTACGTCGAAGAGCGCGTGCTGCTGACGACGCTCGACAAAACGGTCGCGTGGGCGCGGTCGAACTCGTTCTTCCCGCTCGGTTTCGGTCTGGCGTGCTGCGCGATGGAGCAGTTCCACGCGGCCGGTCCGCGGATGGACATCGCTCGCTTCGGCTTTGAGGCGTTTCGCGCCTCGCCGCGCCAAGCCGATCTGATCATCCTCGCGGGACGGGTCTCGATCAAGATGGCACCGATCATCCGCAAGCTGTATGACCAGATGCTCGAGCCCAAGTGGGCGATCTCGATGGGCGCCTGCTGCAGCTCGATGGGCGTGTTCAACAACTACGCGCTGGTGCCGGCGGACAAGTTCATGCCGGTCGACCTGCACGTGCCTGGGCTGCCCGCCGCGCCCGGAGGCGTTGATGCACGGGATCCTCAAGCTGCGCAAGCTGGTCCAGGACGACCCGGAGATGGGCTGGCGCGAGCGCTACGACGCGGTCGGCACCGAGGAGGCTCCCGCGGATGTGTAGTCGCCACCGGCCGGCGACTGCAAGGCAATTGAATGCCTGACGCGACCGGGCTGGAGCTGCTTGCCCAGGAGCTCGGCGACGCGTCGCTTGACACCGTCTACTTCCGTGAACGGGCGACGCTGCTCGTCGATCCAGCGCAGATTCGCGGCGTCCTGAGCACGCTGCGTGCGAAGGGCTACGCGTTCCTTGCGAGCGTCCACGGCGTCGACCACTACCCCGAGGAGCCGCGCCTGGGCGTCGTCTACGAGCTGCTGGACATGAGCCGGGTCGACCGCGTGACGGTCAAGGTCCGCGTGCCGACCGATGCCCCGCACGTCGACTCGGTCACGGCGGACTGGCCGACGGCCGACCATCAGGAGCGCGAGGTGTACGACATGTTCGGGGTCGTCTTCGACGGGCACCCGGACCTGCGCAGGATCCTGATGCCGGAGGACTACGAGGGTCACCCGCAGCGGCGCGACTTCCCGATCGGCGGCGAACCGGTGATCTTCACGCGCGACGAGAGCAAATGGCTGGAGGCACGCGAGTGAGCCCCGGCGGCGAGCAGCCGGGGCTGTCGGAGTACCGCAGACGCGAGCAGAGCATCACGCTCTCGCCGCTGGAAGAGCCGGCGGAGTTCCAGGACGGCGGCCCGGACACGACGCAAGAGCTCTTGACGCTGAACTTCGGCCCGCACCATCCGGCCACGCACGGCGTGCTGCGGCTGCTCGTGACGCTGCAGGGCGAGATCGTGCGCGACATCAAACCGGTGATCGGCTACGTGCACACGGGAATCGAGAAGACGGCCGAGGACAAGGCCTACTGGAAGGTGATCCCGATCGTCGAGCGGATGGACTACCTCTCCTACTACTTCAACGCGATGGCGTACTGCGGCGCGGTGGAGACGCTGCTCGAGGTCGAGGTGCCCACGCGCGGTCAGTACCTGCGCGTGATCCACCTCGAGCTGAACCGGATCGCCTCGCATCTGATCTGGCTCGGCACGAGCGCGCTCGATCTCGGCGCGGTCTCGATCTTCCTGTACTGCCTGCGCGAGCGCGAACTGATCCTCGACCTGTTCGAGATGTCCTCCGGCGCGCGGATGCACACGCGCTACTTCCAGGTGGGCGGCGTGATCGAGGACATCCCGCCCGGGTTCGAGCGCAAGCTGCGTGAGTTCCTGAAGGTGATGCCCGAGCGCGCCGACGAGTACGGCGCGATCCTCAACTCCAACCAGATCGTGCTCGAGCGCCTGCGCGGCACCTGCCCACTCGACGCGGAGACGCTGCTGTCGCTCGGCGTCACCGGTCCGCTGCTGCGCGCGGCGGGCAATCCGTGGGACCTGCGCAAGGCCGCCCCGTACAGCTCTTACGGCGACTTCGACTTCAAGATCCCGGTCGGCACGGTCGGCGACAACTACGACCGCTTCGCTGTGCGGCTCGCCGAGATCTACGAGTCGGTGAAGATCGTCGACGCAGGCGCTCGACGGCCTGCCCGAGGGACCGCACATCACCGAGGACCGCAAGGTCGCGCTGCCGCCGCGCCACGAGCTGGCGACCTCGATGGAGGCGCTGATCCACCATTTCAAGCTCGTCACCGAGGGGTTCCGGGTGCCGCCGGGCGAGGTCTACTATCCGATCGAGTCGCCCCGCGGAGAGCTCGCTGCTTCGTGCGCTCGGACGGCAGCTCCAAGCCCGCGCGCGTGCACATGCGCGACCCGAGCTTCGTCAACCTGCAGGCGCTCTCGCACATGGCCGAGGGCGCCTACATCGCCGACATGATCGCCACGGTCGCGATGCTCGATCCGATTTTGGGAGGGATAGATAGATGACCCCTGTCCCCCGCCTGGGAAACGCACCACACGTAGACGGCTGGGATCGGCCGGCCGATTTGGAGAAGGACCCGGCGCTGATCCCCGACCCGGCGAGCACGCAGGTGCCCGGCGGAGCTGCGTAAGACGATCGAGGACGCGATGGCGCTCTATCCCGAGCGCCACTCGGCGGCGATCCCGGCGCTGCACGCCGCACAGCAGCTGCACGGCTGGTGCTCGCCGGAGGCGATCGAGCAGGTCGCGTGCGTGATGCAGGTAACGCCTGCCTACCTCGACTCCGTCGCGAGCTTCTACGACATGCTCGAGAACCACCCGGTGGGCAGGCACAGCGTGTACGTGTGCACGAACATCTCGTGCTCGTTGCGCGGCGCCGATGCGCTGCTGGCGAGCGATTCAGGAGCAGACCGGCGAGGACCCCGACTTCAACGTGCGCGCGTTCGAGTGCCTGGGCGCGTGTGACATCGCGCCGATGGCATCGGTCGACGGCGTCTACGTCGGCCCGCTGGAGCAGGACGATGTACCGCAGCTGTTGGAGGACGCGCGGGCCGGGCGACCGGTGCTGCCGGACAAGCAGCTCGCGACGCGCCTGGTGGCCGACCCGAACGCGAACTCGCAGGAGTTCCCGCGCCACGCCCCGGAGGGCGGCGCGCGATGAGCGACATGCTGCTGTTCAAGGACATCGACGAGCCTGGGCTGAACACGCTGGCGGTCTACGAAGCGCGCGGTGGCTACTCCTCGCTGCGCAAGGCGCTCGCGATGACCCCGGCGCAGGTGCTCGAGCAGCTCGAAGCGTCGGGCCTGCGCGGGCGCGGCGGGGCGGGCTTCCAGATGGGCAAGAAGGTCTCGTTCCTGCCGCAGGGCTCGATGGACAAGTACCTCGTCTGCAACGCCGACGAGTCCGAGCCGGGCACGTTCAAGGACCGCGAACTGATGCAGAAGAACCCGCACGTGCTGATCGAGGGGATCGCGATCGCGGCCTACGCGGCGGGCGCGCAGCGCTCGTTCATCTACATCCGCGGCGAGTACGTGCTGCAGGCCGACGTGCTCGACGCAGCGCTCGCCGAAGCGCGCGAGGCAAGCTATGTCGGTGAACAGGTACTCGGCTCGGAGCACTCGCTCTCGCTCGTCGTGCACCGCGGCGCGGGTGCCTACATCTGCGGCGAGGAGACAGGCCTGCTCGACTCGCTCGAGGGCAAGCGCGGCAACCCGCGCCTGAAGCCCCCGTTCCCGGCCAACCAGGGCCTCTACCAGGGGCCGACGCTGATCAACAACGTCGAGACGCTCTCGACGGTGCCGAGCGATCATCGCGATGGGCGGCGAGCAGTACGCGAAGATCGGTGTGCAGACCTCGACGGGCACGAAGCTCGTGAGCATCTCGGGGCACGTCCGGCGCCCGGGCAACTACGAGATCGAACTGGGCATCCCGTCGCGAGAGATCATCTACGGCTTGGCCGGGGGTCCGCCCGAGGGCAGCGAGATCAAGTGCTGGTTCCCCGGCGGCTCCTCCTCGCCGGTGCTCACGCCGGACGATCTCGACGTCCCCTACGACTTCGACTCGATGGCGAAAGCCGGCTCGATGCTCGGCTCGGGCGCGATCATCGTCGTCGACGACTCGACGCCGATCGTCGACCTCGCGCTGAAGGTCGCGAAGTTCTATCGCCACGAGTCCTGCGGCAAGTGCACGCCGTGCCGCGAGGGCACGAACTGGACGGTGAAGATGCTCGAGCGGATCGACTCGGGCGAGGCCACGCCGATGGACCTCGACATCATGGCCTCGGTCCAAGATCACATCATCGGCAACTGCCTGTGCGTGCTGGGCGACGCGATGGCGATGCCGATCGGCTCGATGATCGCCAAGTTCCGCCCGGAGTTCGAGGCAGCACATCGAGACGGCGCGCATGCGCAGCAACCTGACGCCGGCGGACGTGCCGGCCGGCGAACGCGCGCTGCTCGCGCACGAGGCGAGCTGATGCCGCGGCCCGAACCGAACACGATCACGTTCACGATCGACGGTCGCGAGGTGCAGGCGCCGGAAAACGCGATGCTGGTCGACGCGGCCAAGCACGGCGACGTCGAGATCCCTGTGTTCTGCTACGAGCCGAAACTCGGCAACCCGGTAGGCGCATGCCGCATGTGCCTGGTCGAGATCGAGGGCATCGGCAAGCTGCAGACGGGCTGCTCGACGCCGGTCAAGGACGGCATGGTCGTGAACACGCAGTCAGAGCGCGTGAAGGAGGCGCAGCGCTCGGTCGTCGAGTTCCTGCTGATCAACCACCCGCTCGACTGCCCGGTCTGCGACAAGGGCGGCGAGTGCCCGCTGCAGGACATCAGCTTCGGCTGGGGCGGCGGCATCTCGCGCTTCATCGAGCCCAAGCGCCACTTCGTCAAGCCGCTGGAGCTCTCGCCGAAGATCGCGATCGACCGTGAGCGCTGCATCCTCTGCTACCGCTGCGTGCGCTTCTCCCAGGAGATCTCCGAGGACTACCAGCTGGTGCTGCTCGAGCGCGGCGCGCACTCGTTCGTCTCGACCTTCGACGGGCACCCATACGTGGCGCCGTTCAGCGGCAACATCATCGAGCTGTGCCCGGTCGGAGCGCTGACCTCGCGCTCCTACCGCTTCCGCGCGCGTCCGTGGGACATCGAGGACGCGGGCACGGTCTGCACGCTCTGCCCGGCGCAGTGCAATGTCAAGCTGACGGTGCGCGACGAGCGCGTGTTGCGCGTGCTCTCACGCGAGCACTCCGAGGTCGACGACGGCTGGCTGTGCGACCACGGGCGCTTTGCCTACCCGGCGCTGGCGGAGGGCGTTCCGGGGCCGAGCGCCAACGGCAGCGCCCCCAGCGTCCACCTCGGCATGCGCGTGAGTGAGCCGCTGCTGCGCGACGGCGGCGAGCTGCGTCCGGTCTCCTGGGAGCGCGCGCTGCAGGAGGCGGGCGTCGCGCTGAAACGCGCCGGTGAGAAGACGGCGGCAATCGCCGGAGCAGGAGTGACCAACGAGGAAGGCCTGCTGCTCGCGCGGATGCTGCGCGAGGGGCTCGGCTCGCCACATGTCGACTCGCGCGTGGCCGGAGCGCTGCCGCTGGAGCTGCTTCAGCAGTTGACCGATCCTCGCCTACAGGCGAGGGTCTCAGACCTCGAGTTCGCCCACGCGGTGCTGCTGCTCGACTGCGAGCCGCTGACGGACGCACCGATCCTCGACCTGCGACTGCGCAAGGGCGTGCGTCGCCACGGGATGCGCCTGGAGCGCTGCTCGGGCGAGGACCTCGAGCAGCTGCGCGAGCTGGCCGGGCGACTGCTCGAGGAGGCGGGCGAGGAGCTCGTAATCGTGTGGGGCGAGCGCTTCGCGGCGGGGACCGAGGGCGCCGAGCGCGTACGTGCGCTGCTCGACCTGGCGGGTGGGCTCTCACTGGCCGACGTCGACGGCGCGGGCCTCTTGGAAATCCCGGCGACGTCGAACGGACGTGGCCTGCGCGAGGCGGGCGTGCTGCCCAACGCCGCGCCGGGCCTGCGCGCGGTGGCGACCGACGGCGGACTCGACACACCCGGCATCGCCGCCGCGCTGGCCGGCGGCGAGCTGAATGCGCTCTATCTGCTGCAGGCCGACCCGCTCGACGCGCCGGACCCGTTCGCGGCGAGCGCCGACGCTTCGGCCTGGAGCGCGGCGATGGAGCGCGCGAGCACGGTCATCGCGCACGCGACGCTGCTGAGCACGGGCATCCATGAGTACGCCAACGTGGTCTTCCCGGCCGAGTCCTATGCCGAGAAGGAGGGCACCGTCACCCACCCCGACGGGCGCCTGCAACGGGTACGCCAGGCCGTCGCCCGCGCAGGCTCAACGCGGCCGGGTCGGCAGGTGCTCGTTGAGTTGTGCGAGCGCCTGGGCTTCGAGGCGCAGGTGCGCGACGAGCACGCGGCCTCCCAGCTTCTGTTCGACGCGGTGCCGTTCTACGGCGGGCTGACGCTCGAGCAGATCGGCGGGCGCGGCGTGCGCTGGCAGGAGCGCGAGGCCGTCGCTGTCGGCGTGGGCGCCGGCAGCACCGGGAGCGGCGTGGAGCGCAGCGATGACGAGCAAGGGGACACCCCTGCGCAGGTGACGCACGACGACAGCTACACGGGGTCCGCGCGAGGAGAGCAGACTGCCCCCAGCGCCGAGGCCCACAGTGGTCCCGATCGCGAGACGCACGCGGCTGACACGCAGACCGAAGGCGAGGACCCCGACAGCGGCGAGCCGCCGCCGGCCAAAGGCGGGCGGCCATGAGCGCGGGTCCGCTGGCGTTGGTCGGCTACTACGAGCCGTGGTGGATCCAGATCATCAAGGCGATCGTGATCTTCGCGGTAGGCCTTCAGCTCGTGCCGGTCGTGCTGCTCGCCGAGCGCAAGCTGCTCGGCCGCTTCCAGAGCCGCTACGGACCCAACCGGGTCGGTCCGTATGGAGCGCTGCAGCCGCTCGCGGACATTCTCAAGCTGCTGACCAAGGAGCAGTTCCGCCCGACCACGTCGATCGGCTTCCTGTTCGCGCTCGCGCCGACGATCTCGATCCTCACGGCGGTCGCCGCGTTCGCGCTGATCCCATTCGGCAATACGCAGGACATCTTCGGCACGAAAGTCGGGCTGTACGGGCTCGACGTCTCGATCGGGCCGCTGTACCTGTTCGCGTTCGGCGCGGTCGCCTTCTACGGGATCATGCTCGGCGGCTGGTCCTCGGGCTCGAAGTACTCCTTCCTCGGCGCGATGCGCGGCGCGGCGCAGCTGATCTCCTACGAGGTCTCCCAGGGCTTGGCGCTGCTCGGCGTGATCTTCTCGGCGCAGACGCTCTCGCTGACCGGCATCGTCACGGCCCAGAAAGGCATGTGGTACATCGTGCCGCAGTTCTTCGGCTTTTTGATCTTTCTCACGGCGAGCTTCGCCGAGACCAACCGCGCCCCGTTCGACCTGACCGAGGCTGACGCGGAGCTGGTCGGCGGCTACAACACGGAGTACGGGGGCGGGCGATTCGCGTCCTACTACTTCGCCGAGTACCTCAACGTGCTTGTCGTCTCGGGGATCGTCACGACGGTCTTCCTCGGTGGCTGGCTGCTGCCGTTCGGCATCCACCCCCCAGGCTTCCTCGACCCGTTCATCGTGCTCTTCAAGATGGGCCTGTTCACGTTCCTGTTCATCTGGGTGCGTGCGACCCTGCCGCGCCTTCGCTACGACCAGTTGATGAGCTTCGGCTGGAAGATCCTGCTGCCGCTTGCGACCCTAAACGCGCTGGTCACGGCCGTGCTCGTGGTGGTGACGCACTGATGGCCACGACTCCCCAACAGCCCGCGGACACGGCCAGCCTGAACGTCACGGCGTGGAGCCCCGGCGATGACGTGATCGAGGTGCAGCGGACGCCGCCGCCGGGGGCCGCGCGCAGCATCTGGCGCACCTTCGGCGAGACGGCGCGCGGGCTGATGACGACGTTCGGCCGCTTTCGCGAAACCCCCGTCACGGTTCAGTATCCAGAGCAGAAGACGCCGGTCTTCCCGCGCTTTCGCGGCCGTCACAAGCTGCACCGCTTCGAGGACACGGGCCTGGAGAAGTGCGTCGGCTGCTCGCTGTGCGCGGCGGCGTGCCCGGCGGACTGCATCCGCGTGGTCGCCGCCGAGAACACGCCGGAGCATCGCGTCTCCGCCGGTGAGCGCTATGCGGCCGTCTATGAGATCAACCTGTCGCGTTGCATCTTCTGCGGTTACTGCGAGATCGCATGTCCGTTCGATGCGATCACGATGGGCCACGACTACGAGCTCTCCGACTACGACCGCACCGATTTGATCTTCACCAAGGAGATGCTGCTCGCCGAGCCGCTCGAGCGCACGCCGTTGAGGACCGAGGACGAGTGATGAGGATCGAAGATCCGGTCACGACGGACAGGAGGTCCGGCGCCCCCATCAAACGCGCCGACGGGATGGAGGCAAGATGAGCTCCATTCTCTTTTTCATCGCGGCGATCGGCGTGATCTCGGGCGCGGTCGGCGTGGTCGTCCTGCGCAACCCCTTCTACAGCGTGCTTGCGCTGGTCGGACATCTGCTTTCGCTGGCCGTGCTGTTCCTGCTGCTGCGCGCCGAGTTCGTGGCGGCGATCCAGGTCGTCATCTACGCAGGCGCCGTGATGGTCCTGTACGTGTTCGTCGTCGCCTACGTTGGCGACCAGACCGAGCCGCTCGGCGAGCGCCTGCGCAATCCGGGCGCGGTCGGATCGCAGTTGCGCCTCGGCGGCGCGATCGTCGCGGGCGCGCTGCTCGTCGAGCTGCTGATCGCGCTGCTCGGCACGGGCCTTCAGGCGATCGACGGCAAGGGCGCCGGCTACAGCCCCGGACCCGAGGCGTTCGGCACACCGGCGTACATCGGCAAGCTGCTGCTCACGCGCTTTTTGCTCGCGTTCGAGGTCGCGTCGTTCCTTCTTTTGATGGCCGCCGTTGGCGGCGTTGTCTTGGCGCGGCGTCGAGGAGGGCTGGAGGAGGACGACGACGAGCAGGACGTGCTCACGCCGATGAACCTGCTGCGTCCGCGCTCGACCGGCACGATGGCCGAGGGAATCGGCAAACGATGAGCATTGCCTGGTACCTGGCCGTCTCGGCGATCGTCTTTACGCTCGGCGCGATCGGCGTGATCACGCGCCGCAACCCGCTCGTCGTGCTGCTCTGCCTGGAGCTGATGCTCAACGGCGGCAACCTCGCGCTGATCGCGTTCTCGCGCATGTGGGGCAACGGCGACGGGCAGATCCTCGCGATCGTCGTGATGACGGTCGCGGCCTGCGAGGTCTGCATCGGCCTGGGCATGATCGTCGCGCTGTATCGGCGACACCTGCCGATCGACGTGGACGAGCTACGGGAGCTGCAGGGCTAGATGAGTCAGACGACGTACGGATGGCTGGTACTGGCGTTTCCGCTGCTGGGCACGCTGACGATCGGCCTCGGCTACCGCAAGCTCCCAGGGCGCAGCGCGGGCTGGATCGGCACGGGCGCGATCTTCCTCGCGTTCCTCGCCGCACTGGGGGCCCTGATCAAGATGCAGGGTCTCGATCCCTCCCACCGGCAGGCGGTGTCCTCGCTGTGGAGCTACGCCTCGACGGTCGGTATCGACGCGCAGATGTCGATCCTCGTCGACCCGCTGTCGGTCTTCATGATCCTCGTCGTCACGGGCGTCTCGACGCTGATCCACCTGTACTCGATCTCCTACATGACCGAGGACCGCGGCTTCGCGCGCTACTTCGCCTACCTCAACTTCTTCGTCTTCTCGATGCTGCTGCTCGTGCTGGCGGGCAACTTCGTGCTGCTGATCGCCGGCTGGGCGTTCGTCGGCGCGGCCTCCTACCTGTTGATCTCCTTCTGGTACCGGCGCAAGACGGCGACGGCGGCGGGGATCAAGGCGTTCGTGATCAACGTCGTCGGCGACGTCGGGCTCGTGCTCGGGACGTATTTCATCTTCAAGCACACGGGCACGCTCGATTTGCTGCGCGCGTTCCACGCGACCAGCGGCGGCGCGTTCGGCTCGAGCGGCGACGGCGACCTGACGGCGGGCTGTTTGCTGCTGCTCGTCGGCGCGTTTGCCAAGTCGGCGCAGATCCCACTGCACACGTGGCTGCCGGACGCAATGGAAGGCCCGACGCCTGTCAGCGCGCTGATCCACGCGGCGACGATGGTCACGGCCGGCGTCTACCTGATCGCGCGCATGCACCCGCTGTTCGAACTGGCGCCAGCGGCCGAGGACGTCGGCGCGGTGATCGGCGCGGCGACGCTCTTGATCGCGGGCACAATCGCGATCACGCAGACGGACATCAAGCGCGTGATCGCCTACTCGACGATGTCGCAGATCGGCTACATGATCATGGGCGTATCCGTCGGCGCCTATGCGGCGGGGCTGTTCCATCTGATGACGCACGCCTTCTTCAAGGCACTGCTGTTCATGGGCGCGGGCTCGATCATCGGCGCAATGGCCGGCGAGCAGTCGCTGGAGAAGATGGGCGGCTTTCGCAAGGCGATGCCGTTCACCTACGGCTGTTTCATCGTCGGCGGGCTGGCGCTGTCGGGCCTGCCGCCGTTCTCGGGCTTCTTCTCTAAGGACGAGATCCTGCTCGTCACGGGCGAGCGCGGCGGCTGGCACTGGGCGCTCTACGTGGCCGGCTACCTCGGCGCGCTGCTGACGGCGATCTATACGTTCAGGATGATCTTCCGCGCCTTCCACGGCGAGCCGGTGAAAGAGGCGGTGGAGCTCGAAGAGGGCCACCTGCACCACGCCGAGCAGCCGACGAACCCGGCAAACGGCGAAGTCGAGGACACCGACGTCGGCTTCCCGGGCCCGTTCCACACGATCGCCGAGCGCGCGCTGCCGATGCGCGTGGCGATGTTCATCCTCGCGATCGGGGCGTTCGGCGCGGGGCTCGTGCAGATCCCGAAAGTCGACTTCGTGATCGACGACTTCCTCGCCCCTTCGTTCATCGGCTCGCGGCTGTATGAGGTCCACGAACGCAGCGGCCTGCTGGTCTTCGGCATCGTGCTCGGCACGGCGCTCGGCCTGTTCGGCATCGCGATCGCATACCGGGTGTGGGTGCAGCGCCCCGGCACGGCGGCGGTCGTGCGCGAGCGGCTGCGCCCGGCGTATGAGCTGTTCGTCAACAAGTGGTACTTCGACGAGCTGATCGACGCGCTCGTCGTGCGCCCGGCGGCGATGGTCGGTCAGTTCGCCAAGGGCACGTTCGAGCGCGTGTTCGTCGACGAGACGCTGATCGGCGGCTCGACGGGCCTCGTGCGGATCGGCTCGGCCGCCGTACGCGCGGCACAGAGCGGCTTCGTGCGCTACTACGCAGCGCTGCTCGTGCTCGGCCTGACGGGCGTTGGCTTCTACTTCCTGCTGCAGACATGAGCGGTCTGAGCTGATGCCACCGCTTTCGATCATCCTCTGGCTGCCGGCAGTCGCCGGACTGCTCGGTGCAGTGCTGTCGGCGCTGCTGCGTCGCACGGGCGTCGCGCACCCGGTGCAGATACCGGCCGGTCAGACGAGCACCAAGGGCGCACCGTTCTCGCGCTTGAGCACCTCCGGCGGGATCGCCCTGCTCGGCTCGCTCATCACGCTGGGGCTCGCGATCGGCTACATCGCTGACTACTCCCCCGGCTCCGGTCTCACCCACGTGACCGACGTCGTGTGGATCTCCGAGCTCGGCATCCACTACAAGCTCGGCATCGACGGCCTGAACGTCTTCATGATCGGCCTGACGGCGCTGCTATTCGCGGTCGCCGTGATCGCGGCGAACCTGCGCGAATGGGAGCGCCCGCGCCTCTTCTACTTCAGCTTCATGCTCGCCGAGTCGGCTGTGCTCGGCGCGCTGCTCGCGCAGGACCTCGCGCTGTTCGTGGCCTTCTTCGATTTGATGCTGATCCCGTTCTACTTCCTGATCGGCGTGTGGGGCCGCGAGCCGGGGCGCGTCAAAGCGACGATCAAGCTCGTGATCTACACGCTCGTCGGCTCGCTGCTGATGCTCGCGGCGGCGGTCGCGACGGGCGTACTCGCGGCCCAGCACGGCGGGGGGCACGTCACGTTCGTGCTGTCATCGCTCGAACACCTGCCGCTTCCGCGCGGCTCGCAGGAGTGGATCTTCCTGTTCTTCGCGGCCGCCTTCCTCGTGAAGATGCCTGCCTTCCCGCTGCACGGCTGGATGCCCGACGGCTACAAGGCGATGCCGATCGAGGTGCTGATGGTCTTCTCCGGCGTGCTCTCGAAGATCGGCGCCTACGGGTTCTTGAAGATCGTGCTGCCGCTGTACCCGCAGGCGGCAGCGCACTTCCAGACACTGATGCTGCTGATCGCGCTCGCCTCGATCCTGTACGGGTCGGTCGTCGCCTTCACGCAGACCGACGCGCGGCTGATCGCCGGGTACTCCTCAGTCGCCCAGCTCGGCTTCATCACGCTCGGCATCTTCTCGCTGAACCCACAGGGTGCACAGGGCGCGCTGCTGCAGATGGTCAACCACGGCCTCGTCGTCGCGCCGCTGCTGTTCATCGTCGCGCTGCTGGCCCAGCGCGCCGGCGGCTCGGAGGACATCCGCGAGATGGGCGGGATCGCCTTCCGCGCGCCCGTGCTCGCGACTGTCTTCTTGATCGTCGCGCTCGCCACGCTGGCGATCCCGGGCTCGTCGAACTTCGTCGGCGAGTTCCTGATCCTGCTCGGCGTGTTCAACGCCAAGCTCGTGATCGCGATCATCGCCTTCACGGGCGTCGTGCTGGCGAGCGTCTACGCGCTGCGGCTGTTCATCCGCGCGATGCACAACCGCGTCGGCTCGAGCGTTCAGTCACGCGAGCTGAGCTTGACCGACGGCGTCGTGCTCGTGCCGGTCGTCGGCGTGATCCTGTTCATGGCGCTCTACCCGCAGCTGGCGCTGCACCGCAGCGAATGCTCGGTGAAGACGGCCGTGGCGAGCGCGCACACCGATGCGACAGCGCCCGGCTCGCAAAAGCTGGCGAGCGCACCCGCCCAGGTCATTGAAGTGAAGGGCTTCCACGAATGAGCTTGCTCGCCACGGCCCACCTGAAAGGCCCGCACGTCGACTTCGCGGCGCTCTCGCCGCTGATCGCCCTGCTCGGGGGCGCGACGATCGTGCTATTGGTCGGGCTGGCCCGCCCCCGCTGGATCCGCGCGCACGTCGTGCCGGCGCTCAGCCTCGTCGCGCTCGGCGCGGCGGCGGGACTGACGATCTGGCAGTGGGACGCGGAGAAGTCGGTCGTATCCGGAGCGCTGCGCATTGATGACCTTTCCCTGATGCTCAACCTGATCCTCGCCGCGGGCGCCGCGATGGCGGTGCTGCTGGCGTGGCGCTCGCACGCAGCGCGCGAAGCCGGGCACGGCGAGTTCTTCGCGCTGCTGTTGACCTCGGTCGGCGGCATGTCGCTGCTGGCGGCGGCGCAGAACACGGTCGCCCTGTTCGTCGGCCTCGAGCTCCTCTCGATCCCGCTCTACGTGCTCTGCGCGAGCGAGCTTCGCCGCGAGCATTCGCTCGAGTCGGGGCTGAAGTACCTGATCGTCGGCGCCGTCGGCTCGGCGACGCTGCTGTACGGGCTGGCGATGATCTACGGCGCGACCGGCGCGACCGACTTCGGCGCGATCGCGAGCGCACTGTCGAGCGGCAGCCTTGCGACGCGACCCGCTCACGCTGACGGGCATCGCGCTGTGCGTCGCCGGGCTCGCCTTCAAGGCATCTGTCGCGCCCTTCCACCAGTGGACACCCGACGTCTATGAGGGCGCGCCGACGCCGATCACGGCGTTCATGGCGGTCGCGACGAAGGTCGCCGCGCTCGGCGCGTTCCTGCGCTTCTTCGACGTCGCGCTGATCGGCGCACAGAGCACGTGGGGCCCGGCGGTGGCGGTGCTCGCGACGATCACGATCCTCGTCGGCAACGTCGGCGCGCTCGGGCAGTCCTCGCTGAAGCGGATGCTCGCCTACTCCTCGGTGGCGCAGGCCGGCTACATGCTCGCCGGCGTCGTCGTGGCGACGCAGCTGGGCGTGCGCGCGACGGTCTTCTACCTCGCGGTATACCTGTTCATGAACATGGCGGCATTCGCGGTGATCGTCGCGCGCGAGCGGGAAACGGCGCTGCGGCGACTCGATCCAGGGCATCACCGGCCTCGGCCGCGAGCGCCCGTGGCTGGCTGCGCCGATGACCGTCTCGATGCTCGCGCTCGCCGGCATCCCGGCGACGGCGGGCTTCACGGGAAAGTTCTACTTGATCGACGCGGCCGTCTCGGGCGGCTACACGTGGCTGGGCGTGGTGATCGTGATCGGCTCGATGATCTCGCTCGGCTACTACCTGCCGGTGATCGCGGCGATCTGGATGCGCCCGGCACCAGAGCCGGGAGCCGGCTTCGCGGCGACCGTGCCTCCTGCCGGCGCACCGGCGCCCGGCGCTACGCCGCTGCCGGCGCTCGCGGGCGGCTCGCCGGAGCTCGACGAGCTGAGCGAGGCCGCCGGCGCCTCCGCCGGGCGCGGCCAGCCGGAGGTGCTGTTCGTGGCGCTGCTGGCCGGCGCGGCGACGGTCTTCTTCGGCATCGTCCCGCAGCCGCTGTTCAACCTCGTGCACCACGCTGGGAGCGCATTGGGCGGGCTGTTCTAGGCCGATGAGCACGACCGGCGAGCCCTTCGGGGTACTGCTCGACATCGACGGCGTCCTGTACGTCGGCGATGAGCCGATCGCGGGCGCACACGAGGCGCTCACGCAACTACGCGGACAGAGCGCTGGGCTGCGCCTGGTGACGAACACGACCTCGCGCTCGCGCAGGGAGGTCGCCGAGCATCTGGAGGAGCTCGGCTTCGACACTTCGATCGAGGAGATCCTCACGCCGGCGGCGATGGCCGTGCGCCACTGCGAAGAGCGCGGGCACTCCTCGGTGGAGCTGATCGTCAGCGACGGCCTGCGCGAGGACCTCGCGCCGCTCGGCAGCGCACCGGCGAGCGAGCGCGGCGGCGGCAAGCCGGGTACGCCAATCGACGCGGTGATCCTCGGCGACGTTGGTGACCGCTTCGACGCGGGGTTGCTCAACCAGCCTTCCGCCTGATGATGGACGGCGCCGAGCTGATCGCGCTGCAGCACAACCGCTACTGGCGACGCAGCGACGGGATGGCACTCGACGTCGGCGCCTACGCGGCGGCGCTCGAGTACGCGACGCGCAGCGAGGCCGTCGTTGTAGGCAAGCCCTCGCAGGAGTTCTTCGCCGCGGCGCTCGCCGAGATGGAGCTCGAGCAGGCGGTGATGGTCGGCGACGACGTCGAGGCAGACGTGGGCGGCGCGATGGCCGCCGGGTTGGCGGGCGTGCTCGTGCGCACGGGGAAGTTCCGCCAGGACGCACTGCCCGAAGTCACGCCGACGGCGGTCGACCGACTCGATCGCCGACGTGCCGAACTTGCTCCGACGCATCCTGCCGAGCTAGCAGCGCAGCCGCGGACTACGAGCGGCGCAAGCCCACGAGCGCCGAGACGAGGCCGACGCTCGAGAACGCGATGCCGCCGCTCAGATCCGAGTCGAGATGTGGCCTCGATCGCGCCTCGATCGCGGCCGAGGCGATATCTGCGATGTCCGTGGCCGCGGCGAGGGCCATCGCGGGCCGGCGAAGCTCGCGACGAGCCAGGCTCACGAGCCCCAGGAGCGCCACCGCGACCTGATGCGCAGCGAAGCCGCGGACGAACAGCCGCGCCTCTGGAAACTGCTCCGTATCAGGCGCAAGCGGAATCCTCCCTAGGAGCGGGCGGGACGGATTGCCAAGCGCCGCCGCGCCGTAGACCAATCGAATCACGGCGTTGGCGCAGATGAGTCCGAACCCTGTCACGTCCTCGACTCTAGACGTTGACCTGCCGCGTTGGCCGCACCGGCTTGGTCAGTACCGCTATGAGGCACACCCCCCTTGCCACATGCACCTCACACGGTGCGCGCCTGGTACAGCCCTTGATCCGGTATCCGCCGCACCTTCGTCCGCTTGGGCTCGGAGAACCCGGCCTCCCGGAAAGCGCCGGCAAGCTCCTCCGGACTCGGCAGATCAGCCCCCGAGGTCAGATGGAAGAACAGCCCGAGCCCAGCGGCCGATGCCCGCTGCTGCTTGGCCTCGGTGGAGCGGAACATGTCGAGCACGGCGACGGTGCCGCCGGGCTTCATCGCAGCGCGGATTCGCTTCAGCACAGTCACGACCTGCTCGCCGCTGAGGTGATGAACGATGTCGAACAGCAGCGCGCCGTCGTAGGGGCCGCCGAGCTCTGACTCGAACATGTCGCCGTCGCGGTGCTCGACGCGATCGGACATCCCGGCCTTGGCGATGATCTCGCGCCCGACGCGAGCACTGCCGGGCAGGTCGAGCACGGTCGCTGTCAATCCCTCGTGGCGCTTGCACAGCTCGGCGGAGAACCAGCCGTGCGCGCCGGCGACGTCGAGCAGCGCGGTCGGCCGCTCGGGCAGCTTGATCGCCTTGGCGACTTCCGCAGCGGACAGCCGTGCGAGCTCGTACTGGCCGGTGATGTACACGCGCCAGTACTCCTCATCCTCGGCGGACTCGCGGTGGATCTCGAAGCTGCCGCCGTCGCGCACGATCCGTTCGAGGTCGGCGTACCACTCCCAGTAGGTCGTTGTGTGTTCGAGCCAGGTGCCAATGTAGGTCTCCGACGCCGGGTCGAGCCACTTGCGCGCGCTCTTCGCGACAGGAGAAGGTGTGGCCATCCTGTCGAGCACGCCGAGGCCGGCGAGGTTCTCGCACAGCAGCCGCGTTCCCGCGACTTGCAGCTCCAGCTCCTCGGCGACACGTCCCGCGGTGGCGGGCCCCTCGAGCAGCTCCATGAACACACCGAGCCGCTGTGCGACGCTGACGACGCGCCCGGCGATCATCCCGTACATCGCGTAGGCCCCGGGCAAGGGCACGAGGTCCAACGAGAGCGCGATCCGCTCGAGCAGGTCGTCGGGGGCGGGCCTCAGTTTCATGCCGCGAGCACCCTAAGCCTCCGGGCCGTGCGCGGCAAGCCCGCTACAAGCGCCCGGAGGCCTCGGCGGCCTCTTCGGCCTGCGTCAGCTGGCGCTCGACGAGCTCGAGGCCCGGAATCCCAGAAGCCTGGGTCGGCGAGGTCGATGCCGACGATCTGCCCCAGCTCCTCCGGGCTTTTCGAGCCGCCGGCGGCGAGCAGCTCGAGGTACAGCGGTACGAGCGCCGCACCCTCCTGCTCGTAGCGCTCATATACCGACAGCGCAAGCAACTGGCCGTAGGCGTAGGCGTAGACATAGCCGGGCGAGCCGATGAAGTGCGGGATGTAGGACCACCACGAGCGGTAGCCGTCGGTCACCTCGACGGAGTCGCCGAGCAGCTCCTGCTGGCTCTCGGCCCACAGCTCGCCGAAGCGCTCGACCGACAGCTCGCCCTCCTCGCGGCGCGCCGTGTGCACGAGGTCCTCGAAGCGGTTCATCGCGACCTGGCGAAAGACAGTGGCGATCGTGTCCTCGAGGTTCTCGGCGAGCAGCGCCAGGCGCGAGGCCGGCGAGGAGTCCTCGGCGAGCAGGCGCTCGAACACGATCGTCTCGCCGAACACCGACGCCGTCTCCGCGAGCGTCAGCGGCGTGCGTCTGGTGGAAGATGCCCTGCCGCGCGGCCAGCGCGAAGTGCACGCCGTGCCCGAGCTCGTGCGCGAGCGTGAGCACGTCGCGACGCTGGGAGGTGTAGTTGAGCAGCACATAGGGCTTCACCGACGGCACGACCGAGGCGCAGAAGGCGCCGCCGCGCTTGGCCGGGCGCACGGGCGCGTCGATCCGCTGCTCGCTGAAGAAGGCACCCGCGACCTCGCCCAGCTCGGGGGAGAAGGAGGAGTAGCAGTCGAGCACGATCTCGTCGCGCCTGCGAGAAGGGGAAGCTCGCTTGATCCTCCGTCACGGACGCCATCCGGTCGTAGTCGGCAAGCCGCTCGAGGCCGAGCAGCTTCGCCTTCAGCCGGTACCAGCGCCGCGGTATCTCGTTGCGCGCGCGCACGGCCTCGATCAGCGCCTGCACCGACTCGTCGCTCGCCTCGTTGGCGAGGTTGCGCGCGGCCAGCCAATGCGGATAGCGGCGCAGGCGATCGTCGATGCCCTTGTCGGCGAGCAGCGTGTTGAACAGGAACGCGCGCGTGCGCAGTCCCGGCGCGAGCGCCTCGGTGACGGCCTCGGCGGCCGTACGCCGCGTCTCACGGTCTGACAGCGCCAGCCGGCTGAGGGCGACGTCGAGCGCGACCGTCTCCTCGGGCAGGCGAACCTCGATCGCCGAAGTCAGCTCCTCGAACAGCCGCGTCCACGCGCCGGCGCCGGTGAGCGACTTCTCCGAGAGGATCTTCTCCTCGGGCTCGGAGAGCAGGTGCTCGCGGTAGCGGCGAATGTTGCGCAGGTGATGGGCGAAGGGCTCGAGACCATCGCCGCAGAGCAGCTCCTCGGCGCGCTCGTCCGCGAGCGCGGCCCACTCGAGGTCGAAGAACAGCAGCGTCGTCTCGATCGCCGTGCCGCGCTCCTGCGCGAGCTGCAAGCAGCGCGCCGTTGGCAGGCTCGGCGGTGTCCGTGGAGAAGCGCAGCGCGGCGTAGCCCCCGGCGCGCCCGACGAGCTCGTGGATCGCGGCGAGCTCCTGCATCGCCTCGCGCAGGCCCGGCGAGTCGAGCTCGCCGAGCTTGCCGGCGTAGCGCTCGGCGAAGGCCTGAGCGCGCTGCAGCGCCTCGCTCAGGCGCGGCTCGACGCCTTCGGCGCCCTCGCCGTCGACGAGCGGCTCGAGATCCCAGGCGGTCGCCTGCAGCTCGGGATCGGTCGACTCGTGGGGCAGCGGCGGCCATCGCTGGCAGCTTAGCCGCGCGCCGCGGCGAGCGAGGACGCTCGGAGGCGAGGGCTACTCGGAAGTGACGGCTTTGAGATAGTCCAGGCGCGCCGCGCGGCGCGCCGGGAGCTGCGCCGCGATCACGCCGGCGATCGCGGCGACGACGAGCAGCACGACCAGCGTGCCCACCGGTATGGCGATGATGTAGCCCGACCCGGACAGCGCCAGCGCTGCGACGAGCACCGCGGCGAGCACTCCGATCACGAGCCCCAGCACGCCGCCGATCAGCGACGTGATCACCGACTCGTAGCGGATCATCTGGCGCAGCTGGCGGCGCGAGGTGCCGATCGCGCGCATCATCCCCAGCTCGCGCGTGCGCTCGTAGATCGAGAGGATCAGCGTGTTGACGATGCCGAACAGCGAGACGATCACCGAGAGCGCGAGCAGCACGTAGATCAGCGCCAGCAGCGTGTTGACCTGTTTGGCCTGTTCATCCTTGAACTGCGTGGCGGTGCGCGAGCGCGCCTGCGGGAACTGGCTCGCGAGCAGCCTGTCGACCGCGGGTTGCACGCGCGCGTTGTCGGCGCCGGGATCGTAGGCGACGAAGTCGAATGCGTCTTCGCGCAGGCCGAACGCGCGAGCGCGCGAGCGGCAGCCCGATGGTCAGGTCTTGCAGGATGCCGAATTCTTCATCGACGACGCCTATCAGCTTCAGCGCGACGTGCTGGTTGGCGGGGGTGAGCACGGAGATCGCCTGCCCGAGCCGCAGGTGATGGGCTTTTGCGTATTTCTTGCTCGCGATCGTGCCACCGCCCTGCAGGCCGGCGAGCGTCGCATTGGAGCCTTGCTTCCATTCGATCCGGTACACGCTTCCGAACGTCCTCGCGTCGATCGCCGTGATCGTGGCGTTGCTCGAGCTTCCGTGCATCCGTCCCGACGGTGAACGCGACCGGCGTCACGCGGTCGACCCCGGGCACGCGTTCGACGGCCGGGGCCAGAGCGGCCGGAATGCCCTGTTCTTCGCCGCCGCCCTGCGAGTTCTCGACGATCAGGTTGCCCGCGAACGAGCGGCTGATCGTGTGATCGATCGTCGCCTTCAGGCCGTCGGCGAACACCGCCACGAAGGCGACCAGCGCGATCCCGACGGTGAGCGCCGCCGCTGTCACCATCGTGCGCCCCGGCTGGCGCATCGAGTTCTCCTTCGCCAGGCGGCCCGTGATCCCGCGCCAGGCGACGAGCACGCCGATCGCCTTCGCGAGCGCCGGGACGACGCGGTAGCGCGGCGGCTTGTTTCCACGCCGCAGGCGCACGATCAGTCGAATCAGCCGCAGGATCACGATAGCCACGAGACCGCTGAGCACGACGCCGGGATCAAGGATCGCGACGACCACGACGACCACGAGAGATGCCCCGAACACGATCAGCAGCCTGCGCCGGGTGACAGGACGCGGCGGGATCTCGACCCCCTCGCGCATCGCCGCCAGCGGCGGGACACGCGTGGCGCGCAACGCCGGCTGCAGGCCGGCGAGCACCGTGATCGACGATGCCGACGAGCAGCGAGACGACGATCGTGCGGGTCTCGAGCACGGTGCCGCTGTCGGGCAGGTCGGCACCGAACGCCTTGAACAGCTGATCGAGCGCGGGCGCCAGGCCGATCCCGGCGAACAGCCCGAGCACGGCGCCGATGACCCCGAGCAGCAGCCCTTCGGCGACCACCTCGCGCATGATCTGCCCGCGCGAGGCGCCAAGCGTGCGCAGCAGGCCGAACTCCCGCGCTCGCTGGGCGACGGTGATCGAGAACGTGTTGAAGATGATGAAGGCGCCGACGACGAGTGAGACGTAGGCGAAGATCAGCAGGAACGTCCGCAGGAAGCTGAGGTTTTCTTCCAGATCGGAGGTGTTCTTGGCGGCCTGTTGCGTGCCGGTGCGTACGTCGACCGTGTGCGGCAGCACCGCGCGGATGCTCGCGCGCAGCTGTTTGGGCGTGACACCCGGTGCGGCAGCCACGTCGATCTGGTCGAAGCGCCCGGGTTCGTCGACCACGCGCTGCGCCTCAGCCGGGACGAGCACGGCCGCGCCGGCGCCGCCGAACGATTCACCGCCGCCGAACTTGACGATGCCGACGATCGCGTAGCGCTTGGCCGGCGCACGCCCGGCGATCAGCATCGCGCCGCCGACCTTCAGGTCTGAGCGTTCCGATGTCGCCTGGTCGATCGCCACTTCGCTTGCCCCCCGCGGGAAGCGGCCTTCGATCGGCTTGAACGACTCGAACGGCTGCGGCACGAGGCTGGCGACGAACGCCGGCGCGCCGCCGTTGGTCAGCCGTTTGCGATTGACGTCGAGGAATGTCGCCGTCGTGAAGATCCCGCCGGCCGCCTTCGCGACGCCGGGTACTTTGCGCACCTGTTCGAGCATCTGCTGGGTGATCGGCGAAGTCTGTGATCGCGTCTGGTTGCCGAGCGTCTCGGTCGGTGTCACGACGACGGAGTCGCCCTTGGCGGCCGTCTTGAAGATCCCCGCGAAGGACTGGTTGATCGTGTCGGTGAGGATGTAGGTGCCGGCCATCAGCGCGACGCCGAGCGCGATCGCGATGCCGGTGAGCGCAACGCGGAGCTTGCGTTGCAAGAAGCCGCGGAGGATCAGCCGCGCCATTCAGATGCTCCGCGTGACGGCCAGTCTCCCGCGAGCCGGCTCGGCACTGCGCACCCCGACCCGAGCACTCCGCATCATCCGATCGCCTTCATCAGATCGAGCGTCTCGTCGGTCGTGACCGACGGGCCGTCGTGCACGATCCGCCCGTCGGCCAGCACGAGCAGACGGTCGGCATAGGACGCGGCGTGCGCGTCGTGCGTGACCATCACGACGGTCTGGTCGAAGTCGTCGACGGCATGGCGCAGAAGCTCGAGCACGTCACCGGAGGCTTTCGAGTCGAGGTTGCCGGTCGGCTCGTCGGCGAACACGACAGCCGGGCGCGAGACGAGCGCGCGGGCAATCGCGACGCGCTGCTGCTGGCCGCCGGAGAGCTCGGCCGGACGGTGCTTGAGGCGATCGCCGATGCCGACCGTCTCGACGAGCCGGTCGAGCCACTCGCGGTCGGGCTGGCGCCCGGCGATCGACAGCGGCAGCAGGATGTTCTCTTCGGCGTTCAGCACCGGCAGCAGGTTGAAGGTCTGGAAGATGAAGCCGATCTTGTCGCGGCGCAGCTCGGTCAGGCGCTTGTCGTCAAGTCCGCTCAACTCGACGTCGCCGAGCCGGACGGTGCCCGACGTCGGGCGGTCGAGGCCGGCGAGGATGTGCATCAGCGTCGACTTGCCCGAGCCCGAGGGGCCCATGATCGCGGCGAAGCGCGAGGCCGGGAAGTCGACGGTCACGTCGGCGAGGGCATCGACGGCCGCCTCGCCTTCGCCGTAGCGGCGGCTGAGATCGTGGGCCTCGACGAGTGTCTGCGAGGCGTTGGCGGCAGGTGCTGAATTCACGTCTTCGGGCAGATTACAGCCCTGCCCCGGACGGACGCACCGCCCCCGCACGCCCGCTTCGCGCCGTCCGAGAGACGGCCTAGCATCCTCGCCCCGATGCATGAGACGACTCCCCAAGTCTTCCTGATCGCACGACCCTCGATCGACGTCGAGGGGATGCGCGGTTACCTGGCCGATGTCGGCGGCGCGTCGTGGCTGGACCGCCGCTTGGAGCAGGCCGAGGGGGCGCCGAACGGCGGCGAGCTGCTCGTCGAGTTCGGCGGGCGCGCGTGCTATCGAAGCTGGGAGCCGGGGCTGAACCCGAACGTGACGAAGGTGCGCACCGACCAGCGCGAGTACTTCGCCAACATCCTGCGCTCGGCGCACGGGAGCGTGATGGAGCACGCCAACTACTCTTTCGTTATTCGAAATTGTTCGAGAGTTTTTACTCACGAGCTTGTAAGGCACCGCGCCGGCTCGGCCTTCAGCCAGGAGAGCCTGCGCTACGTGCGCCTGACGGACATAGGCTTTCGCGTGCCGCCGGCGCTCGAGCCGGTTCGCGAGCAGGTGCTCGCGATCGTCGAGCAGCTCGAGGAGTTCCAGGTCAGCGCTGCCGCCGAGCTGGGGATCGACGAGGAGGGAGTTCCCTTCCACGTCAAGAAGGAGGTCACCTCGGCGCTGCGCCGCCTCGCGCCGATCGGGCTGAGCACGGACATCGTCTGGACGGCCAACGCGCGCACGCTGCGCCACGTGATCGAGATGCGCACCGCCCCGGGTGCCGAGGAGGAGCTGCGCACGGTGTTCGATCGGATCGCCCGGATGATGCAGGTCGAGGCGCCGGGGCTGTTCCAGGACTTCACCCAGGACGAGGAGGGCTCCTGGGTGCCCGAGCACCACAAGGTCTAGCGCCGCCGTAGCGCTCAGCCGTCGAGCGCGACGTGCTCGAACGCGATCGTGCCCTGCTCGATTCGCGCCACTCCCATCGTGTGCCGCGGCTGGCGGCGCCGGTCGGTCGGGCTGCCGGGGTTGAAGATCTGAAAGGAACCCTCGCCGTCGGCTTCGTGCAGCGGGATGTGCGAGTGACCGAAGACGACTGCGTCGGCTCGCGGAAAGCGCCTGCACAGCCGTGCGACCCTCCCCTTCGCTGGGCCGGCATCGTGCGTCATCGCCAGGCTCACGCCGTCGAGCTCGATCTCGAGCTCTGCGGGTAGGCGCTCACGCAAGGCGAGCTCGTCGACGTTGCCGTGCACGGCGAGCACGGTCGGGCCCAGCGTGGAGAGCTCATCGAGCACGCCGACGGTCGAGATGTCGCCGGCGTGGAGGATCAGGTCGGCTACGCGCAGCCTCGCCAGGCACGGCTCGGGCAGCCTGCGTTTTCCGCGCGGCAGGTGCGTGTCGGCGATGATCGCGATCACCATGCCGCGCACTCGCGCAGCTCGGCAAGCGAGCGCCCCGGCCGCGCGGCGGCGATCGCCAAGCTCAGTCCTCTTGGGACTGCATCTCCTTCACGCGCTCCTCGAGCTGCTCGGTCACGGCCGGATCGCGCAGCGTCGTCACATCGCCGAGCGCACGTCCCTCGGCGATGTCGCGCAGCAGCCGGCGCATGATCTTGCCTGAGCGGGTCTTGGGCAGATCGTCGGCCCAGATGATCCGCTTGGGGCGGGCGAACTTGCCGATTCGCTCGGCGACGGTCGCGCGGATCCCCTCGACGGTCTGCTCGTCGCCGCCGAGGTCTCCCTGCAACGTGACGAAGGCGACGATCGCCTGCCCGGTGTCCTCGTCGTGCTGGCCGATCACGGCCGCCTCGGCGACGTCGACGTGGGCGACGATCGCCGACTCGACCTCGGCTGTCGAGAGCCTGTGCCCGGAGACGTTGACGACGTCGTCGATCCGCCCGATCACCCACAGGTAGCCGTCAGAATCGCGGCGTGCGGCGTCGCCGACGAGGTAGGTCTCCTTACCGAAGCGCTTGAAGTAGGTCTCGATGAAGCGCTCGGGCTCCTTGTAGAGCGTGCGCAGCATCGACGGCCACGGCTGCGTCAGCACGAGCAGGCCCTGGCCCTCCTCGATCGGCTCGCCGGTCGACTCGTCGCGCACCTCGGCGAACACGCCGGGGAACGGATGCGTGGCCGACCCGGGCTTCGTCGCGGTGATCCCCGGCAGAGGCGTGATCATGATCGCGCCGGTCTCGGTCTGCCACCAGGTGTCGACGATCGGGCAGCGTTCTCGCCGCCGATCACCTTGTGGTACCAGAGCCACGCCTTCGGGTTGATCGGCTCGCCGACCGATCCAAGCAGCCGGAGGCTGCTCAAATCATGTTTGCCCGGCCAGTCCGCGCCCCACTTGATGCAAGCGCGAATCGCGGTTGGAGCGCAGTACAGGATCGTCACGCCGTAGCGCTCGACGATCTCCCACCAGATGTCCTTGGCGGGGTAGTCGGGCGCGCCCTCCCACATCACCGAGGTGGCACCGTTGGTGAGCGGCCCGTAGACGATGTATGAGTGCCCGGTGACCCACCCGACGTCTGCGGCGCACCAGTACACGTCGGACTCCGGCCGCAGGTCGAACACGTAGCGATGGGTCGCCGAGACACCCGTGAGATAGCCGCCGGTCGTGTGCAGGATGCCCTTCGGCTTGGCGGTCGAGCCTGAGGTGTAGAGGATGTACAGCGGGTGCTCCGCGTCGAGCGGCTCCGGCGGGCAGGCCGGATCGGCGGCAGCGACAGATCTCGTCGTAGAAGACATCGCGGCCCTCCCGCATCTGACACTCCGTGCCGGAGCTGCGCACGACGACGATCTTCTCGAGCGTGTCGAGATCGCCCATCACCTCATCGACGCGGTCCTTGACGGGCGCGGTCTTACCCTTGCGCGCGGCGCCGTCGACGGTCACGAGCAGCTTGGCCTCTGAGAACTCCATCCGCTCGCGCACGGCCTCGGCGGAGAAGCCACCGAAGACGACATTGTGCGGGGCGCCGATCCGCGCGCAGGCGAGCATCGCGACGAGCACCTCGGGGATCATCGGCAGGTAGATGCCGACGACGTCGCCCTTCTGCACCCCCTGATCCTTCAGCGCGTTGGCGAAGCGCTCGACGTCGGCGAGCAGCTCGGCGTAGGTGATGTCGCGCTCCTGGCCCTCCTCGCCGCGCCAGTGAAAGGCAATGCGATCGCCCCGGCCGGCGATCACGTGGCGGTCGAGGCAGTTGTAGGACACGTTCAGCGTGCCCCCGGTGAACCACTTGTAGAAGGGTGGATCGTCATCGTCGAGCACGCGCGTCCACTTCTGAAACCAGTCGAGCCGCTCGGCCTGAGCCACCCACCAGGCCTGCGGGTCGGCGGCGGCCTGCTCGTAGACGGCGGGATCGTTCAGCAGCGCGTGCTCGCGGAACTCGGCGGGGGGGTCGAACGTCTCGACCTTCAGCAGCTCGGCGAGCTCGGCGTCGAGCGCCTCGCCTGTCTCGGCGGTATCCGGTTGGGTCGACATCGCTCTCGCTCCTCTCACTCCAAGTCACATACGGACTGTCTGAGGCCATTCTCTCACCGGCGCGTCGCACCTCGGCGCGCCGGTGAAGAGCAGGGCCCGTCTATTGGATCTGGGGCGCCTCGCCATGACTGCCAGGCGAGAGCGGAATGACGGGTGCGACGGTACGCCCGAACGTCGAGTTGACGACGGCCGCAAACGACGCGTACCAAGCGGCGGCGGCCGTTGCCAGGCCGACGTAGCCGCCCCAGTGGGTGACCGTTTCGTGCGCGCCGGACTCGCCGATCGCCAGCAGCACGAACGTCGCGGTCAGCAATGCGAACACGAGCAGCACCGCGCCGCTGGTGCGCATCGCGGCGATCGTCATGTAGGCGGTGAAGATCGCCCACGCCCACAGGTAGAGGCCGACGGCGTGTCCGGCGTTGCCGGTGATGTCCTTGGCGTAGAACGCCTCGAGCGCCCAGAAGGAGATCCAGAAGGCGCCGAAGGACGAGAAGGCGACGGCGCCGAAGGTGTTGCCGTTGCGGAACTCCCACATGCCGGCGAGCAGTTGCACGATGCCGCCGTAGGCAAGCGCGAGCCCGAGCACGACGGGCACACCCTTGCCGTTGACCAGGTTCGAGTTGAACATCGAGAGCACGAACGTCGTCATCGCAAAGGCGGCCAAGCCGAGTGGCCCTGGGTCAGCCGGTTTCCAGCCGCTCGCAGCCCTCTCGTTCAGCGCAGGTTCCTCGCCATGCCGCGTGGGCTCTCCACGCTGGATCGTTGCAGCCTCCATCAGAACCTCCTTCCCCGTCGCCCGCGAATCGCGCGGCGGTACTTGCATTCGGGTGAGCAACCGGGGGAGCCGCAGTTGCACGCGCTCCAGCGAGTGCTCTTTAACTGATGGTTTCCCGCTCAGCGAGCGCCCTAATCATCTGCTCGAGCAGCTGCAGGCGGCGCGTGTCGCAGCCGCGCGGCAGAGCCGTTCGGCGTCGATCAGCTGCGCGGCCCGCGCGTGCGCTTGCGCGAGGAGCGCCCGCCCGAAATCGCCTTGGGCTGGGCAGCCGGTGTGACGTCGCCCGCGCCGGTGGCGAGTGCGGGCTTTGCGCCCCCGGCCTGTTCGCGCATCTGCGCGCGAGAGGGCCACGGCCGCGCTTCGCCGGACTCCCAGGCCGGCGGTTGCCCGTTGGGCCATTTGCCGATGTAGAGGATGCCCATGGCGACGATCCAGAAGGACGGCACGACCTCGAGCGTGGCCCCGCCGATTGGCAGGAAGATCAAGATCCCGCTGATGATTCCGACGACCCCCATCCAGCGCGTCACGAGGCCGACGCGCATCGCATTGATCATCGTCACGATCATCGCGACCGCAAGCGACAGGCCGGCGACGAGCGAGAGGTAGTCGACCACGAGGTTGGCGGCACCCTTGGTCAGCGCATTGTCGACAGCGTGGTTTGAGAGGTCGCTACCGGTCGCGAACTTGTGCGTCTCGATCGCGGCGACGATCTGATGGGCGATGCTGATCACGGCGAGTCCGATGCCACCGGCGAGCACGAGCATGCGCGCCGGGCCCCATGTCTCCGGACGGCGGAAGCGAGTGGCCTGGATCAGCAGCAGCAGCACAAGCGTGAGCACGGCGATCGCGATCGCGGCGAGCACGCTGCCGGCGATCAGCGCCCCGGCGTGGTGGCTGATGAATTTGACCTCCGGGGCGCGCGGGCTGACGGTCGGGTTGGCGACGCCTTCGAGCGCCGGCGCCAGGCCCTGCAGGATGCCGACGGTCGGCGCGCCGTTGAGCGTCGACTGCGTGATGATGCCGCTGAGCAGGTAGAGCACGCCGCCGGCGAAGGCCGGCACGGCCAGCCGCGTGCGGCGCTCGGTCTCCCAGGCGACCTGCTCCTTGATCTCGCTCGAGCTGGGCATGTCGGGGGCAGTCTATGATGAGCGCATGGAGAGCGGCGGTCTGGGTGACCTGTTCGGAGATCCGGAGGAGCTGCAGCGGCGGCTCGCGGAGTTCGCCGATCAGATGCAGGGGCAGCAGCGCCTGGCGTGGGCAGACAACGCGATCAAGCTCGCTGTGGACATGACGGTCGCGGCGGTCGAGCGGGTCAACCTGCAGGGCAACGCGGAGGCTCAGGCCGAACAGATCCGCACGGTGATGGCGCTCGTCTTCCCTGAGGCGGTCACGCTCGTGCGCGAGGCACGCGCCGGACTGCAGTAGCGCCCTCGTCGTCCTCGGGCCGTCCCCCTGCCCCCTCCCCGCTTTCGGCTGCGCGCTGCTGCTCGCGCTCGGCATCGCGCGAGGCGCGCCCGGCGGAGATCACCTCCTTGAAGGAGCGGAAGCGGAAGATGAACACGACGGCCGCGAGCCCGACGGTGGCGGTGAAGGCGGCGATCGCGATCTGCTGGCCAACGGAGTAGGCAGCGACCACTGCGGTCGGGGCATTCTTGGCGAACACCTTGACGAGCAGCGCCTGCTGCACGCCGGCGCCGCCTGGCGTGAACGGCACGGCACCGGCGACCTGGTTGACGCCGAACACGAGCAGCACGTTGTTGACCGAGCCGCCGACGCCGAAGGCGTCAAGCAAAAACCAGAAGGCGGCGAAGCGCGAGAGCCACGCGAGCACCTGCAGCGAGGCGACCTCGCGCAGGTAGCGACGCCGGTCGGTGAGAATCGTGACGCCCTGGCGCACACGCGCCCAGAAGGCCTTCACGCGCGATGAGAGCACGGCGAAGGCAGTCAAGCCGAGCACGGCGACGGCGGTGAGCAGGAACAGCGTGAAGCGGAAGTTTTGGGCGAAGTAGGAGATTTCGAAGGCGTTCAGCTTGGAGAAGTCGGGCGGCTTGGGAAAGACGCCCTGACTGAAGGCGAAGATCAGCACGAGCACGCCGACGGTCGCGTCGAACACGGACTCGACGAAGAAGGCGGCGGCGACGGTCGGGTAGCTGGACCCGGGAATCGAGGAGCGCGTGAGGAAGAGCTTGATGATGTCGCCGCCGCGGGCGGGGACGACGTTGTTGAAGCCGACGGCGGCCCAGTAGGCGCCCCACACGCGCCGCCACTGGAAGCTGACCGACGGGTAGGCGGCGCGCAGGCTGTGGAAGAAGCCGCGCGAGCGCAGCGTCAGGTTCAGGCCGAAGAACAGCAGCCCGAGCAGCAAGAGGCCCCAGTTGACAGAGGCCAGATCGGAGAAGAACTTCCCGACGGCGTCGAAGAACGAGGTGAGCGTCTCACCGATCGAGGCTGAGGCGAGCAGCGTCGGCACGAGTCAAGCGTACGCGGCCGCGGGCCCGCCTCGCGCCCGTGCCCGTCCGGCGCCGGCCCCTGCCGGCTCGCGCCGGTCCCGTTGCTGCGATACAACCTGTCGATGGCGTCTGGTGCAGGCTCTCCAGGAGGGCTGACCGTCGCGGTGACCGGGCCGACGGGGGAGATCGGCAAGGCGGTCGTCGCGGCGCTCGAGCGCTCGCGTGGCGTCGAGCGCGTGCTCGGCATGGCCCGCCGCCCGTTCGACCCGCGGGCGCATGGCTGGAAGAAGGTCTCCTACCACCAGGGCGACGTGCTCGACCGCGGGGCCGTCGATCGGCTCGTCAAGGACGCCGACGTGGTGGTGCACCTCGCATTCATCATCATGGGCGGCGCTAAGGAGAGCGCCAGCGTCAACCTCGACGGCTCGCGCAACGTCTTCCGCGCTGCCGTCGAAGCGGGGGTGCAGCGGCTCGTGTACGCCTCCTCGGTCGCCGCATACGGTTTCCACGCGGAGAACCCGCAGCCGCTGGACGAGGACGTGCCGGCGCGCGGCACGGCGGGGCACTACTACTCGGCGCAGAAGGCGGAGGTCGAGGCGCTGCTGCGCGAGACGCTCGAGGGCAACAAGACGGCGTCATACGTCTTTCGCCCATGCATCGTCGCGGGGCCGAACGCGCCGCTGCTGCTCGACAGCCTCCCGTACACACAGATCTCAGAGCGCCTGCCGGCACCAGTGCTGCGGCTGCTCGACGGCGTGCCGATCCTCAAGCCAGTGCTGCCCGATCCGGGCGTGCCGTTCCAGTTGGTCCACCACGACGACGTGGCGAGCGCGATGCGTGCGGCGGTGCTGGGACGCGGCGAGAGCGGCGTCTACAACCTGGCGGGCGCGGGTGAGATGACGGTGAAGCTGCTCGCGAGCGAGCTCGGCTGGTACTCGATCCCGGTGCCCGAGCTGGCGGTGGACGCCGTCGCGGAGTTGGTCGGGCGCCTCGGCTTCCTACCGGCCCAGGCGCAGTGGATCAGCGCCTTCCGCGAGCCGGTGATCATGAGCACGGCAAAGGCGCGGCGGGAGCTCGGCTGGCGCCCGAAGCACGACGCGCTGAGCACTCTGCGCGAGACGATCGCGGCCGCGCGCCTGGACCCGCTGATCCGCTGACAAGTCCGGGACGCCGCGGAGCAGAGCGGATTCGGCGCACGGCGCGGCGAAGCGTCGTAGGGTTCCTCACTTGACCAGTGCACCCGTGGACGTTGAGGGACCGACGCCCGGTGGCGTGGCGCTCGTCACGGACACGACGCCTTATCTTCCGCGCGAGCTGATCGAGCGCTGGCATATCCATCAGGTCAGCCTGTACGTTGGCTGGGACGGCGATCTGCGGCGCGAGAGCGACTACACAGACCTCGACGCGTTCTACGCCAAGCTGCACGCCTCGCAGCTGCTCCCGACGACCTCGCAGCCGTCGGTGGGCGACTTCGTGGCCGCATACGAGCCGCTCGTGCAGGCGGGTCGCGACGTGCTCTCGATCCACATCGCAGGGGGACTCTCGGGCACGTGCGAGAGCGCGCGTGAAGCGGCACGCTTGATCGCGCAGCAGGGACGCGCAGAGCGCGTGCACGTGATCGACGCGCAGACGGGCGCCGGCGGGCTCGGCTGCCTGGTGATCGCGGCGGCGCGCGCGCTCGAGGAAGGCGCCTCGCTGGAGCAGGCGATCGGGGCCGTCGAGGCGGCGCGCGCGAGCTTGGACATCTGGTTCTGCCTGGACACGCTCGAGTACCTGCGCCGCGGCGGGCGCATCGGCGCGGCCCAGGCGGCGCTCGGGACGGCGTTGAAGGTGAAGCCGATCCTCACGTTCGGCACCGAGATCGCCCCGGTCGGGCGCGTACGCACGCGACGGCGCGCGTTTGAGCAGATGACGGCCTACCTGGCAGAGCTGCACGAGCGCGGCGCGAGCGACTGGATCGTGCAACACGCGCAGGCGCCCGGCGACGCCGAGCGGCTGGTCGCGTGCGGAAGCGAGCTGTTCGGTACGGAGCCGCTGTTCTGCACGCAGGTGGGACCGGTGCTCGGCGCGCATCTCGGCGCGGGGATGCTCGTGGGCGGGATGACGCGAACGAGCCTTGCGGGGCTCACCGAGCTCACCCGAGCCTGAAGCGCAAACGAGCCCGCCCCGCTGCTTCGCGGAACGGGCTCGAGCTACTCCAACGCGGGGAGGGCCCACGTTTTGCGTCGCGCTACTTGACGATCTTGATGATCCGCTCCATGCCGATCAGCGTGTGCGGGCGCCCGTCCTGCGTGGGCATGAAGCACGCCTGCACGTACCAGCCGGGCTTGGCGGTGATGACCTCCTGCTGGAAAGCCCCCGTCGAGATCGGCCCGGCGAAGCTGACGGGCGGTCCGGCGGCGAGCTTTTCAAGGCCCTTTTCGTGACCGGTGGCGAGTCCCTTGAACGCCAGCTTGGCGGCCTTCTTGCTCTTCACAGCGAAGCCGATGTCCATGTGCACGAGATAGCCTTCGTTTTCGAAGCGCACAACCTCGCCCACTTTCAGCACGGCCGGCCCGCGGAAGCCGAAGTCAATCGTCTTCTCGGTTGCCTGCGGCGCGGGGAGCGCAGCCGGCGAGGGAGAGGCGGCAACAGCAAAGCTCGAACGCGGCCATTTGGACGCCTTTTCACCTTCGGCGTTCAGCGCCACGTACTGTCCCGGCGCGAGGATCGTCTGAGCTTCTGTCGGTTTGCCTTTACCGGCTTCGGCGTCGAACACCAGTGAGCCGTACTTGGCGGCGGCGTTGGGGTCGGCTGCGATCTTGTTGGAGTCGAGGAATGCATAGACTTCGGCCAAGCTGACGCCTGGCTTCACGAGGAACAGCACGACCGACGGTTCCTTGCCCCCAGTAGCGGTGCTCGCGATGTTGACGGCGCCCGACTGCAGCGCGCCGGAGACGGTGATCGAGGTGGCATTGACGGTGGCCGTCACTGTCGGCAAAGTGGCCGCCTGTGCGGCACTGGCACCGAACACGCCGAGCGCGAGAGCCATGCAGGCGCCTGCGAGGACGATTATCGGATGAAGCGTTCTCCCGGCCCGCGCAGGGCTGGTGGAGCGGTGTGACATCTGGTCGATCCTTTCGTTTGACAAGCGGTACGGGCGAGCATCGGTTACCCCCGGAACTGCTGTGATCGTCGGCTCGGCCCACTGCCGAGCAAGGACGCTCGTCCGTCCGTTGGACTCCCGGTCCGGCTTGGGAGCCGGAGCCTTCCGCGCGGGCGGGATTATAAGCAGTGGTGAACCCTGTGTAAACGGTCGCTGCGCTCAGTCGAGCAGCTCGGCGAGGCGATCGTGCGAGTCGCCAAGTCCCTTCTCCATCCCGGAGGCAAGCATCCCGTCGCGTTCCTCGGTGGTGTGAAACAGCGAGACGCCGCGCACGCGGGTGCGCTCGCCGAGCGCCTCGAAGCTGGCGGTCTCGATCACGACGTGCCCGGGCATGCCCTCCCATTCGAAGCTCTGCACGATCCACTCGGGCGGCGTGACCTCGCGGTAGACCCCTTTGAAAGCGCTTTGCTGGCCGTCTGAGTCGTTGCGGATCACGAAGCGCCAGACGCCTCCGGGCCGCACGTCCATCTGCTCGACGGTCGTGCTCGTCCCGCGCGGACCCCACCAACGAGCGATCAGCTCGGGGTCGGTGTAGGCGGCGAAGACGCGCTCGCGTGGCGCGTCGAAGATGCGCTCGCTGGCAATCTCGCGGTCGGATGGCGTGCTGATGCTCGTCACGCCGCTGATGTCCTGCTGCTCGGTGCTCATCTGGCCTCTCCTTTGTCGTCTTCAAGCAGCTCGCCGAGGCGATCGAGACGCCCGTCGAGCACTCTGCGGTACTGATCGATCCAGCTCTGGACGTCCTCGAGCCGGCGCGGGCCGAGCGTGCACTGCCGCGCACGGCCGACCTTCTCGGTACTGACGAGCTCGGCGTCCTCGAGGATCCGAACGTGCTTCTTCAGACCGGTGAGCGACATGCCGAAGGGCTCGGCCAGCTCGCTGATCGTGGCCGTGCCGGCACCGAGTCGCCCGAGGATCGCCCTGCGAGTCGGATCTGCGAGCGCCGCGAACGTCGAGTCGAGCTCTGCTTGACACTGAACCATATAGTTCAGTATAGATATGAATGCCGATGGCCGCCGCGGCCGCATCGCCCCACCCGGAGCCGCCGCCCATGCGAGGTCAGGCAACTGACTGGCGACGACGCGGCTCAGGCGCGGCGGCTCGCCGAATGGTCGGCGGCTGCGAGCTCGGCCAGGCGCTCGACGCCTGCGGGAAGGCCGCTCTCGATGCTCTGCGAAGGATTGGGAGCCAGAGTCGCGCGATCGGCCCGTCGAGGATCGCGCGGTGGGTGATCGTCACGCCCACCTCAGCAGGTTCGATCTCGTGCTCGAACTGCAGCCGAGCGCAGGGCAGCCTGGTCTCCGATCGGTAAATCCGCTCAGGGACGACCGTCAACTAGGCGGAAGCTCCCTGCGGGCAGTTTCGGGGGCTTGCTTTTTCCCCTCGTCCCCACCTCGAACGAGCCATCCAGGCTCGACCATTCGACGCCCTTGACCGACCAGTCTCTCCAGTTGGGCACGTCTACATATCGCGGCCACACATCCTCCTTGCCGGCCGCAGACGTTGCGCTGTGCTCAAACCGCCACACCATCTAGAGACTCGGCAAGCTAGCACGCGCGCGAGCATGTGAATGCGCGCGCGGCTAGCGTGACCGGCTACGCGCTCGCACGCACTGCCGATGGCGCCCAACAGCGAACGCGCGCCGCCAGCGTGCTTCCGGCGGCGCGCGAGACGTCCTTCCAATGCTGTCGATCGGTCAGCGTCGCCGACCTTTTGTGCCCGCCCCGGCGCCTGCGACGGCGGGAGACCTCCTCGTCCGCGAGGCAGGTTTGCTCGTGCGCGATTTGTCCGTCCGCGAGGCAGGTTTGCTGGCGCGCGAGGCAGGTTTCGTCGCTTTTGCCCTCTGTGAAGCGGGGATCTCGGCTTTGGCGACGGCCTTCGTGAAGCGCGGAATCTGCCTCTCCAGGTAGGATCGCATCCGCTCCTCCTCGCGCAGGATCGCGCGGGCGAGGCGCTGTGTGTCCTTATCGCCGAGCGCCTCGGCAAGCGCGTGGATGCCGGTGTAAGTGGCGATCTCCTCGGACTCGCTCGCGTACTCGGTCTTGACGTTCTTCAGATGCTTCTCCTCTTGCCCGGTTCCCCTGATCGCATGGATCGGCCCCTGGGCCAGGGCGATCACCTTCTGGGCGCCCCCGAGGACAGCCTGCGCCGCGTCGCTCACGACATCCGGTCCGGGAGGATCGATCGTCGCGGGTACCCCGCCGAGCGCCTTGATGCGTTTCTTGACCTCTTTGCTGTGGCGCTTGGTCTCCGTCAGGTGCTCTTTCAAGCGCTTCCTATAGGGAGCATCAGCAGTCATCGCGATGTGCGCCTGCAGCGAGGTTTCAAGCTTCTGCTCCAGACCGTAGGCCTCGTTGAGGTACTGGACCAGCTTGGCTGCGGCGGCTGATGGTTCAGCCATGTGATCTCCTTGTCGTCTTGGCGGCTTCGCCGCCGATGATTGTCTCCACGCAGGGCCGGGGTGCCCGACGATCGCGTGAGTCACTTGCTTGCACGCGACGGCGCAATGGAGTCGATCCTCTAATGGGGCTACCCACGATCGCCGATCCGCAAGCAGAGGCTTCGATCGCAACGGTACGCCTGTGCGCCACGCGAGCGTCGTCACTGGCTGCTCAGGTACGCGATGCCAGGCACACCACCAATCCGCGCTAGAGGCGTCTGCGTCGGCGTCTCAGTCCGAGCCCGCCGCCGGAGAGCAGGACGATCAGGATGATGATCAGAAGGATCGTGAGCATGGTCACCTCCCCGTGCCGAATAGACCGTCGTGACCATGCTCGCGCCTCATCGCTTGTCGCTTCTCCGCCCTGAGAGCGTCTCGACCACCTTGTTAACAGCTTTCTTCGCAGACCCCTTGGCCTGCTCGACGCGTCCCTCGTTCTTGAGGTCTTCATCGCCGGTCAACGCTCCAGCAGCCTCCTTCACGCGACCTGTTGCCTTGTCGATGTTCTCATCAGTCATAAGAGCTCCTCGTGTTTGAGTGAATGACAAGCACCGGTCCGGCGCTTGGTGTGCGGCGGGTACCCCTTGCGACCGGTTCGTCGGTACCGCAGCGGACGGACTACTCAGCCGGCTCGTTCGGGTCTTCACGCCCAGCGAGATCGAGCGCACCCTTCAGGATCAGGTTGAGATGCTCCTCCTGCACCGGAAGCGCCCAATCGGCAAGCTCTGTGACCGCGCTGAAACCGGCTCGCTCGTTGAGCTTCTTGACGATCGCCCAGTGTCCGACCTCACCCGCCTCGGCCATCGTCAGGAACTCGAAGCCGTCGAGCGCATCGTCCTCGCCCTCGAGGTAGGTCTCCATCATCTCGGTAGCCTCTTGCTTGGTTTCGCGAGCCGCCTCGACGATCGCGGTCTTCTTGCCGTCAAAGCCGCCTGCGACCTCGATGCACCGCTCGGCCGTCTCGACAGCCTCCTGATGCATGCGGTCGAGCGTGCTCGCCAGATCCTGCTCGTCCCCGTCGAGCATGCCCTTGACCGTTTCGGCCGCACCCTTCGAGGCTTCTGCCAGTCCGAGCACCTCCGCCAGCTTGCTCTCAAGATTCGTCAGTTCAGCCATTGCGTCTCCTAGGGTCGTTTCTTCAATAAGTCCGCCCGACGTTTGTTCAACGCCGGGGCGATGCTCGGGGGGATCACCAACTCGCCGTCGATGCGGCGCTTCCCGACCGGCCGATCGGTCGAGCTCAGCGTCTAGCTGATGGCGTCCTTGACCTTCTCCATCACGCCGTTGGCGTCGGCGTGACCGCTTGAGTTGCCGTTGGCGTTCTGTGCCACGACGCCCGTCGGCTCCTTCGACAGCCCGGCTGACTCGCGCAGTTTGGCGGCGATCTCTTCGATCTCCTGCGGCTCGGGACCGGGCGCGAACACGGCCGGCTGCGCGGGCAGGTCGAACGCCGGCGCACCCTCGGGGTGGGTCTCCTCGGCAACTTCGAGCGGCTCGCCGGTTTCCGGGTGCGGTCCGTTGAACACGGCCGCGAGCTCCTTGAAGTCATCCTGGGAGAAGCGGTACAGCTTGAGGTGTTCGCCGCGCTTTATGTGCGGCTGGCACTCGGGGATCTTGTCGGTCGGAATCCGCGGCGAGGGGAACAGCTTCATCATGTCGGCGCCGGTGAGGTTCTCCAGTGCTCGCGCGTAGGCGACCTGGTGCACGCCGCCACGCACGAGCAGGTAGCCGGTCAGCGCACGCGCGGCCGGGTGCTCGACCATCTCGTAGACCTTGAGCTTGTTGTTGCGCGCGCCGGTCTCGAGGAAGAAATTGTGCGTGAGGTCGCCGATCAGGTCGCCCGTGGCATTGACGTAATCCCCGCTCCAGGGCTTGCCCATCGAGTCCTGCACGAGCGCCGATGCGCCGCCGGCGATGAACTGCTGGGTGTTGCGCGTGCCCTTGACGTCGGCCAGCGAGCCACTCTCGCCGGGGGCGCCGTCGGCGGCGCCGGTGAGCATCGTGTTGATCGCTGTCGAGACGAGCTCGATGTGCCCGAACTCCTCGGCGGCGATGCTCGCGAGCAGGTCGTAGAACGGCCGTGCGCCTTGGCGGTTGCGGAAGTTGAACGACTGGTAGGTGTAGTTCATGAAGGTCGACATCTCGCCGAACTTGCCGCCGAGCAGCTCCTGCACGGCAGAGGCGCCGATCGGGTCTGGGTCCGACGGCGGCGGCATCGCGGTCTGCAGGCGATCGATACGTATAATCATTCTGGACGCTCTCCTTATTAGGACGGTGTCCAGATAGTACACATCCGGTCTTCATCGCGCGTCGTCGCCTGCCCGGTCCGGCCCGATCCGAAAGAATGAGAAGCGATGCCACAGAGCGAGGAGACGATTCGTCAAACTCTGCGTAGCCACGGCCTGCGCAGCACCCCTCAGCGTCACGCGATCCTCAACGCGTTCGAGCAGGACACCGGCGAGCACCTCTCCGCTGAAGAGATCCACAGCCGGGCGTCGGGCTCACTGCCGAGCCTCAGCCGCGGCACGGTCTACGCGGCGCTTGCCGAGTTGACCGAGCTCGGCCTGCTGAGCGCAGTCGGACTACCCGAACCGGTGCGCTACGAGCTCAACACGGCTCGCCACGATCACTTCCGCTGCCGACTGTGCCAGCGCCTGTTCGACCTCGACAGCGACCCACGAGCCGCCGGGCTCGGACCTCCGCGCTCGATCGTCGAGCGCGTGGACGTACGCTCTGAAGGGATCTGCGCCGACTGCGTCAACTACGAGACGGGCCTCGAGGACGGAGTGCGCTCGATCCAAGGCCAGGCGAGCGAACTGCCATGGGAGCCCACTTTGGAGAACACAGAGGTTGCCTGCGTAGCGACCGATGGCCCCTTGGGCAGGATTCTGCTCGCAGCCTCGCCGGCCGGTGTGATTCGGCTGGCATTCGAGAACCACTTCGACATCCGAGAGCTCGAAGCTAGAGCCGCGAGCCGTCGGGGGTCTCGCACCGCGCGCCAGCACCTGAAGACGGCGACCGGCGCACTTGAGCAGTTTCTCGCAGGCAAGAGCCAAGCGGTCGACTGCACGGTCGATCCCAGCGACCTCGCATCCGCGTCGAGAGCTCTCGACGCCACGCGTGCGATCCCGTACGCAGGCCACCGCTCCTACACGGGGCTCCTCGGCGAGCTGGGCCCCCGTGAGCTTGGGCGGTGGATGGGAGCCAACCCGATGCCGGTCATCTTCCCCTGCCATCGCGTCTCCCGTGGCAAGGAAGTGCCTGATGTGTTCGTCGGCGACATCGATCGGCGGCGATGGCTGGAAGGTCATGAACGCGAATACGCTTCGCTGCTGCCAAGCATGCGCAGCTCGGCGGATGTAGGCGCCTAGGCCCTCCGTGCTCAGCCTCGCCGGGGCGCGCGCCGCTGCAGGAGGTTTTGGTGCCGAAGGGGATCGCTTTTGGGTGCTCAAATCCTCTTACTAGAGCCAAAGTCGTGGAATCCGGAGCTATACTGCCCGCCGCCTCAGTTCTCCCTCCAGGGGGATCTGAGGCGCTGACGACACGGGGTAAGCCGGCCCTTCACGACGGGTGTCGGATCGGATTCCTCGCACGACGATTCTTTGTGTGAGCTCGCGTGCCAGTCGGTTGACGTGGGCTTCGCACCCAAACTCAACTGTGCGGAGGTCGTTATGTCGAGTCCACGAATGCGGCGAGCCGCCGCGAAACACTTCGGAGTGCAGGACGTCGTGAACGGTGATCGCCATAGATTGGTTCTCAGCGGTGAACTGGATCTCGCTTCAGTCGGAGACCTGGAGACTGTGATCTTGAGGATCTGCGGGAATGGCAACGCGCTCGTGTTGGATCTGAGTCGCCTGACGTTCATGGACTCGAGCGGGCTGCGACTGATCCTGCTTGCCGGCAGCCTGTGCCGCGAGGGCGAGAGCGAGTTCGCAGTCATTCCCGGACAGCAGAACATCGCGCACCTGCTCGAAATCTCGGGCACCGTCGGGCAAATCCCGTTGCTCCGCCCGGTCGAAACAGCATCGAAGCGCCCTGTTGTGGACCTTCACGAACAGCTCCTTGCAGACAGATGATGACCCGCGCGAGCGAGCCGACCCCGCCCGAGCTACCCGGAGTTCGCACATATAGGTTGACGCCGGTGGGCTGAGTACCTACCTGGCGCTGGCAGCCCCAGGGGATACGCCGCCGATCATGCTCGTCCACGTTGGCCGCAGAACAGGGCGTGCGGCTACGCCTTGGATAGCGCAGCCAACACCCGCTCATCATGCTCCGCTGGCTTCACCTTGCGCAGCACCTCGGCGACCATACCCTCGGAGTCGATGATGAACGTCGTGCGCTCGTTGCCAAAATACTTTCTCCCGTACATCGACTTCTCAACCCACACGCCAAATGCCTCGGCGACGCTGTGGTCGGCGTCGGCGAGCAGCGGAAAGTCGAGCGCGTACTTTTCCTGGAACTTCTTCACCTTGGCGACCGGATCGGGTGAGACGCCGAGCACGACGGCGCCGGCCTGCGCATAGTCGGCTTTTCGGTCGCGTACACCGCAGGCCTGCGTCGTGCAGCCGGGCGTGTCGGCCTTCGGGTAGAAGTAGACGACGACGCGCTGGCCGCGGAAATCCTCGAGCCGAACCGGCCGCCCGTCTTGGTCGGGCAGCTCGAAGTCGGGGGCTGCGTCACCTACCTCGATCACAGCTCGATCCTAGCCGCAGAAGATGCGGTGAGCGCTATACCTGCCGGCCTTGCGTGCCGTTGCCGTCCGGCTCATAGGGCGCGTTCGGCAGGGCCGGTACGTCCTCGTCGGGCAGCTCCTCGGAGCCGCGCGGACGAAGCACGAAGATCTCGGCCTGCAGGTCATTGGACGGGTCGTTGGCGCTCATGAACGAGCGAACCGAGCGGTACATGATCGTCTCGATAGCTGTGCGGAACTCATCCTCTACTGAATGCTGCATCGCCAATCGTGAGCTCATGACCTCGCGCTCGTGACCATGATCGTGGAGCGTCTGCTCGCTGCGCGTGAACCCGCCCTCGAGCACCACCGTCAGCAGATCCTCAGAGAGATGGGCGCGTGCCCTGACTGGGCCCTTGCCATAAAACTGCTTATGGATACGCACGATCGCGTTCGAGACGTCGGCAAGCATCTGGCCGCGATCGCCGGACGCTCCATTTCGCCGGTCCTCGCTCTTCGGTTCGATCGGCGCCTGCGACTCCATCTGCTTGCCTCCTCTCGTCGTTTTACGGTTCTGCCGAGCCGCCTCTCCGCATCTCTGCATGAGTGGGTACCCCGGCTTACGCGTTAAACCATCAGCGCATTGCGCTGATGGCGTGTACAAGTTCTCGATCCTCGCACCGTGGCCGTTTGCCTGCGCCGGTCCGACGCTCCTGCGGCGTACAGCCGGCACCACAGGCGAGGCTGATCGAGCTCAATCCGAACAGCCTCGGACGCGACGAACGATAGCGGATGGGCCTAGGCCCAAACGGTGTACGGCGAAGCCGCACGGGTCGCGGCCGGGAGGCTCTCGGCTAGGGCTGAAGCAGGATCTTCAGCGCACCGTCTTCCTTTTTCTGGAAGATCTCATAGGCATGGGGTGCGTCCTCGAGCGGGACGTGGTGCGTGGCCAGATCTTCAACGCCGAGTGGGTCCTCATCGCCTTCGAGCAAGGGCATGATCTCCTCGATCCAGCGCTTCACGTTGGCTTGCCCCATGCGCAGCTGGATCTGCTTGTCGAACAGGTCCATCATCGGCATCGGATCGGCCATTCCGCCGTAGACACCGGAGAGCGAGATCGTGCCGCCGCGCCTGACGGTGTCGATCGCGAGATGCAGCGCGCTGAGGCGATCGATGCCTGCCTTCTCCTGCAGCTTCTGCGCGGCGGCGTCCGGGAGCAGGCCGGCGAGCTGTTGCGCGAGCTTGCCGAGCGAGGCGCCGTGCGCCTCCATCCCGACGGCGTCGATTACGGCGTCCGGACCGCGGCCGGCGGTGCGCCCGCGAATCGCCTCGAGCACGTCGTCGCCGCTGCCGTCGCCGGCATCGAGCGTGTCGACACCGTGGCGCGCGGCCGCGGTCAGGCGCTCGGGCACGAGGTCGACGCCGATCACTTGCCCGGCACCGAGGTGGCGTGCGATGCGTGCAGCCATCTGCCCGATCGGCCCAAGCCCGTAGACGACGACGCTGCCGCCCTGCGGGACGTCGGCGTACTTGACGGCCTGCCAGGCCGTCGGCAGCACGTCGGAGAGGTAGACGAAGCGGTCGTCGGGCGGCCCTTCGGGCACCTTGATCGGGCCGAACTGCGCCTGCGGCACGCGCAGGAACTCGGCCTGACCGCCGGGGACCTCGCCGTAGAGCTTCGTGTAGCCGAACAGCGCGGCGCCCTTGCCCTGCTCGCGCACTTGCGTCGTCTCACATTGCGAGTAGAGGTGCTGGTCGCACATGTAGCAATGCCCGCAGGAGATGTTGAACGGGATCACGACACGATCGCCCACGGCGATCTGCTCGACCTCGCTGCCGACCTCCTCGACGACGCCCATCGGCTCGTGGCCGAGGATGTCGCCCTCGGCCATGTAGGGACCCATGACCTCGTACAGGTGCAGATCGGAGCCGCAGATGCCGCTTGACGTGATGCGCACGATCGCGTCCGTCGGCTGCTCGATCTTGGGATCGGGAACCGTGTCCACGCGCACGTCGCGCTTGCCGTGCCAGGTGACCGCCTTCATTCAGTGCTCCTTTGTACTCAGCTCTTGCTCTTGGACGAGGCCTTGTCCGCCTCGGCGGGCCGCTCTCCCGGCCAGGAGCCGGTGAGCTGCGAGAAGGCGTGGCGCGAGCCGTGCTCGGCCAGTCCCTTCACGAGTCGAAACAGCGCGCCTTCGATCGCTAGCGCCAAGGCGAGCATCCCGATCGGGACAGGTCGCTCCTCCGGCTTCGGCGGCTCGTGCTCGTCGAGCGCTTTCCACAGACCCTGAAACAGCTTCTTGCCGACCAGTCCCGCGAGCAGTCCCGCGACGATGCTGACCGGCCTGAAGATCAACTTGCTCATGCCCCACCCATACCCGTTCGCCGAAGCCGGCCAAACGGGCAGCCGATGTAGGCCGTCAGCGGGTGCCGACGGCTGTTCTTCCCGGCAGAACGGGTAGAACGTTGGGTATGGCCACGCAAACGCAGCGCAGCCCGAGCCCACCCGCCGACCATGCACCCGGCGAAGAGCGACCGCTCAAGGGCTATGCCGCGCTGACGGCGACCTTCGCGAGCTTTGCGGCGAGCTTCTCGATCTGGGTGCGGCGATCGGGTCGCGAGCTGCCCGAGCGCATCGACGCACGCGACCTCGCGCTGATCACGGTCGCGACGCACAAGGCTTCGCGGATGCTCGCCAAGGACCGCGTCACAAGCGCCGTGCGCGCGCCGTTCACGCGCTTGCAAGCCGACGGCGACCCCGGCCGGGTCGAGGAGCGCCCGCGCGGGCGCGGCCTGCGCAGGGCCGTCGGCGAGCTGCTGATCTGCCCGTTCTGCCTGAGCGTGTGGATCGGCTTCGCCTTCGCCGCGGGCCTCGTGGTGGCGCCTCGGCCGACCAGATGGGCGGCCTCGGTGCTCGCCGTGGTGTTCGGCTCAGACGTGCTGCAGATCGCCTACAAGCAGCTCGAGAACACCCTCTGAAGAAGTTGGGCGCGCACTCCGCGCCTGCCCCAATGAGGAAACACGTCGCACGCGCCCTGCAGCTCAACGATGAGCGAACTCAATACCCACGCGCTAGGCCGCTACAAGTCCTATAGCCGGGTGAGCCTCGGCTAAACAGCTTGCATGCTGCGGAACGCCGCGATCTCGCGCGGGAAGCTCGGCGACCGGTCGCAGCTAGGCCGTCGTCGGCTCGCAGAACTTGAGCTGGGCGAGCACGCCGCTCAGCTCGAACAGCCGTTGTACCTGCGTCGAGCCGCGCACGAACAGCAGCTCGCAGCCGCGCCGGGTACAGAGGTCTTTGGCGACGAGCACGGCGTGCAGCCCGGTCGAGTCCATGAAGCTCACGGCGCTGAGGTCAAGCACCAGGGCCTCGATCCGCTGCTGGCCGACGCCGGCGAGCGCCTCGTCCAGCAAAGGACGCGAAGCTAAGTCCAACTCGCCCGAGAGGATCAGCGTGCGTCGAGCCCCGCGGTCGACGACGCGGAGCGACATTCGCCCGAGGGCGGCCGTCTGCGAGCCATCTGCGCTCGCGCCATGCCCGACCTCGTCGCGTGACATGCAACACCCCCTCCAACGCTGCAGGAGGATCCTCTGCGCCACTCACCATGCCGCGACTCTCCCCCATTGTGATCACGTCAACACCACCTTTCAACGGAGCGATGTCGCGTCTCTCGAGCCTACCGCAGCAACCGTGACAGGCGCCGGTCCTTGAGCACGCGCCCCTCGGTCTGGCAGTGGGGGCAGTAGGCGATCACGTAGTCCTCGAAGTGAACCGCCTGCAGCGTCTGCTCGCAGCGCGGACAGGGCTCGCCCTCGTGTCGGTGCACACGCAACGGCATCGGCAGCTTGTCGGGGATCGGCAGCTTGACGAGCTCCTCATAACGGGCCAGCGCGTCGCCGAGCACGGTCACGATCGCCTCGCGCAGACGCACGCGCTCCTCGGCCTCGAGGTCGGCGCCGCGCTTGAACGGCGAGAGCTCGGCCGTCCAGAGGATCTCATCGACCCACGAGCGTCCGATGCCTGCGATCGTGCGCTGGTCGCGTAGGAGCGAGTGAAGCGGTCGCGGCGTGTCGAGCAATTCGGCAAGCTGCTCGCCCTCGGGCGGCTCGGGCCACGCTTCGGGGCCGAGCTTTGCGAGCGCCTCGTCCTGCTCGAGCTCGGTGGAGCGCAGCAGTTTGACCCACGCGGCCTGCTTGGAGCCGAACTCGCGCAGGCGCAGCTCACGCCCGTCGCTTAGGCGCACGAGCAGCCGCGAGGTGCGATCACGCGGCCCGGCACGCTTCTCGTATAGCTGCAGCCGCCCGGCCGACATCAGGTGCAGCAACAGCGACAGCTCGCCGTCGGTGTCGAGGATCAGGTTCTTGCCGCGCCTGCGCACACCGGCCACGCGCAACCCGTCGAGCGCGGACAGCGGCGGGTCGAAGGTCTTCAGCGCGTTGATGCCCGGCGCAACCGCCGACTCGATCTCGGCACCTGCCAGCGCACGGTCGAGCAGCCGTGCGGTGATCTCGACCTCCGGCAACTCAGGCATGCCCTCCCACTCTAGGAGGAGGGCGATGCCGGGGCGCTCAGCTCAGTGCGCCCCTATGGGTGGCCCTTCGTACTTGACGCCGGCGGGGCTCTTCCACTGCACGCGCCAGTGTGCGCCCTTGCTCGAGGAGTGAAGCGTCCAGTAGCCGAGGCTGTTGGTGGCAACGGTCTTCAGCGTCGTGTACTTGTGCGACCCCTTCTTCTGGATCAGCACGGTCACCTTGGTAGCCCCCGTAGTCGGGCGCACGAGCCCCCACAGCGAATATCCGTGGCCGGACTTCGACACGGTCAGCGGCATGGGCCAGCCGAAGTACAGCGGCTTGGGCTTACCGTTGAGATACTCGAGTCCAGTCTGGAAGCCGATCGTGCCACCGGTCACGCTCGACCCGGGCTTGCCGCCGAGCGGATCGTCAACGAGCAGATACTGCGAGAAGGCCGACACGCGGGCGTTACTCCAGGCGATCTTCTCGGCGATTGCGTCGAATTCAGCCTGCTGGGAGACCGGAACGCCGAGGAAGCGGTTGGGCTTGCTCTGCACGCCGAACTCGGTCAGGTAGATCGGTAGGTTCGAGGTCGTGCCGTGCGCGCGGAAGGCTTTGCTCAGCGCGCTCGACAGGCGCGAGAGCACGCCGATCGTGACGTCGTCCTTTTCGCGCGGTTTGTAGAGCGGGCCGGCGGCCGTGGTGTACGCGTGATGCGCGTAGCCGGCCGACGTCAGCGGCGTGCACGAGCCCGATTTCTTGTACTTGGCATTGAGACACAGCGTTTCGCGCATGAACAGCAGCGGGGCGACATCGTGCAACAGCGCCCTCGATTTTTCGCGCTTGTAGTTGACCCGCTCGTATCCGGTCGGCGCCGTCTCGCCGAGCAGCACCTTTGGGCTAGCGATGCCGCCGGCTTTGAGTCCGGCATAGCCGGACTGGTACAGCGCGCGGTAGATGCGTGGCGAGGCGGCTGAGCCGTTGGTGTTCCACTGCGGCTGCAGGAAGGCGGGGTGGTTGGGCTCGTTCCAGATCGAGAACAGCGAGACGGTTGAGCCGAACGGACCGGCTGGGCCGTAGTGGCGGGCAACGGCGGTCATGAATTCTTCGAAGTCTTTGGGGTCCGGTTTGGTGACGTAGGGCGCTTTCTTGTTCGACGTGGCCCAACGCGGCACGGGTGAGGTCACCGTCATCAGCACTTTCCAGCGCAGCCGCTGAGCTTCGGCGATCAGCGTGTCGAATTCGCCCCAGGCGTAATTGCCGGGGTTGGTCATGTCGAACGCGGGCTTACTCGCGCTCGTGGGCCCTGGCGCGACGGCGCTCCAGTAGAGCTCGACACGCAGCGCTTTGACGCCGAGTGTCTGCATCTGGACCAGCGCGTGCGGGCGCGTGCGGGGATTCAGCAGGTCGCTGGAGCCCTCGAAGTAGTTGGCCTGGCTGTGGGATGCAAGCGCCGGGGCGGCGCTCAGGGCGCCCGCGGCGAGGGTACAGGCGAGTGCAGTGGCGAGGAGCTTTCTGATTTGGGGCATGGTGGCTTGAGACACCTTCCGACGCACAAGGTTGCGGTCCGGCGAGGGCGATTGACGTGTAGCTTTCGGTCAGTGAGTACAGCCATCGCACCGGACGACATCGTGCAGACGCCCGAGGAGGCGGAGGGCAATGAGCGTCCGCCGCTGCTTGTGCTGGAGCCGCTGGCGGCGTTCCTCGACGCCCACGGCCTCGGCGAGGGCGAGATCGAGGCCTCGCCGATCGGCGAGGGGCACTCCAACGTCACCTACCTGATCCGCCGTGGCGAGAGAGAAGTCGTGCTGCGCCGCCCGCCGCGCCCGCCGCTGCCGCCGAGCGCACACGACGTGCTGCGCGAGGCGCGCCTGCTGCGCGCCCTGCAGGACACGCCCGCGCGCGTGCCGGCCGTGCTGGCGGTCGGCGAGGATGAGCTGGTAATCGGCAGCCCGTTCTATGTGATGGAGCGGGTCGAGGGTGACGTGATCGTGGCGAGCATCCCCGATGCACTGGACACCCCAAGCGAGCGCCGGCGCATCAGCGACGAGCTGATCGACGCGCTGGTCGAGATCCATGGCGTCGACTGGCGCGCGGTCGGCCTCGAGGGCTTCGGCAAGCCGACGGGCTACCTCGAGCGCCAGCTGCGCCGCTTCCGGGGTCTGTGGGAGCTCAACCAGACGCGCGAGATCGCCGCCGTCGAGCGGGTCGGCGCTTGGCTGGAGGAGAACATGCCGCAGTCGGGTCCGGCGACGATCGTGCACGGCGACTTCCGCTTGGGCAACACGATCTTCGCCTCGGGCGCTCCGGCGCGGCTGGAGGCGGTGCTCGACTGGGAGATGGCGACGATCGGCGACCCGCTGGCCGACCTCGGCTACCTGTGCATGATGTGGACGGAGAAGGACGACCCTTCGGGCGGCCTGCGCGAGGCGCTCGCGACGGTCACGCGTCGCGAGGGCTTCCCCACGCGCGAAGAGCTGATCGGCCGCTACGAAGAACGCACAGGGCGATCGATGAAAGACCTGCGCTGGTATACGACGCTGGCGGTGTGGAAGTCGGTGGTGTTCATGGAGGGCAACTACAAGCGCGCCGTGGCGGGTACGACGGACGATCCGTACCTGAAGACGTTCGGCGAGGGCGTGCTCGAGCTGGCGGGCCAGGCCGAAGCGATCGCATATGGCGGCTGAGCCGAACGGCACAAGCGCGGCCCTGCGCAGCGGCCTGCTGATCGATTGGGGCGGCGTACTGACGAGCAACCTGTTCCATTCCTTTCGTGAGTTCTGCGAGCGCATGGACATCGACCCGCAGACGCTGCGCGATCGCTTCTCCTCGGATCCGTCGTTTCGCGAGCTGTTGATCGAACTGGAGAAGGGAGTGCTGGAGGAGGGTGAGTTCGAGCAGCAGCTCGCGCCGCTGTTGGGAGTCGAGCCGGATGGACTGATCGACGGCCTGTTCGCGGGCGTGCAGCCGGACGTGGCGATGGTCGAGGCGGTCCGCCGGGCGCGGGCGGGCGGCGTGCGCACGGCGCTCGTGTCGAACTCGTGGGGCGTTCACCGTTACCCGCACGACCTGTTCGACGAACTGTTCGACGGCGTCGTGATCTCGGGCGAGGAGGGCACGCGCAAGCCGGCGCGGCGGATGTACGAGCTCGGCGCAGAGCGCGCCGGCGTGTCGGCGACGGAGTGTGTGTTCGTGGATGACCTTCCGTTCAACCTGACGCCGGCGCAGGAGCTCGGCATGGCGACGGTCCACCACACGAGCGCCGAGCAGACGATCCCCGAGCTCGAGCGCCTGCTCGGGCTCGCGCTTCGCTGAGCAACACCTGTCGAGATAGCCCCAAAATCCGCTGCAAAACGGGCAGGTGACCCGAATAAACGGCAATGGGCTGGCTACTGGCGGACTCCGACCTCGCCGATCTGAGGACCCCGGACGCGCAGACGGGCGCAAGCTTCGGTACGGAGCTGAGGGCGCGCATCCTAGCGACGCTGTTCGCGGCGGGCGCGACGCTCGCGCTGGCGACGCTCGCGCTGCCGCACTCCTCGCGCACGCATGTGCTGGCAGTGCTCGCGATCGTGGCGACGGCGTATCTGGTCTCGGGCCTCTTGGCCTGGCGCGCGGCGCATCTGCAGCCTCGCGTGTTGCCGTGGGCGCTGGCGAGCGGCAGCACGCTGATCGCCCTCGTCGCGCACTTCACGGCGCCCAGCCCGAGCCCGCTGGTCTTCCTGTATCTGTGGATCTTCCTGTACTCGGCCTACTTCTTCTCGACGAAGCAGATGGCCGCGCAGATCGCCTACGTGGCGGTCGGCTATGGCGCGCTCTTGCTCTTGCATCTCTCAGTCGAGCGGGCCACTGCGTGGTGGCTGGTCGGTATGGGGACGATGGGCGTGGGGGCACTGGTGATCCGCACGATGCGCGCGCGCGTGGAGGCGCTGATCGCGCAACTGTTCGACGCGGCGCGTACGGACCCGATCACGCGCCTTTCCAACAGGCGCGGCTTCCGCGAGCTGCTCGACCTCGAGCTGGCGCGGGCGCGCCGCCGCGAGGGCCGGTTGTCGGTGATCGTCGGCGACCTCGACCACTTCGATGAAGTCAACGACCGCTCGGGCCATCAGGTCGGCGACCTCGCGCTGCAGCGCGTGGCGCGACTGCTGCAGCGGGGCAAGCGCGACATCGACGCGGTCGCGCGTGTCGGCGGCAAGCAGTTCGCGCTGGTGCTGCCCGACACGGATGCGCATGGCGCCTTCGTGATCGGCGAGCGGCTGCGCAGCGAGCTGCGCGAGGAGTTCCGCGCCGACGCGGTGCCGATCACGATCAGCTTCGGCGTCGCGGGCTATCCGCGCGGCGGACAGACGGCGGCTGCACTGCTGCGTGCGACCGAGGAGGCACTGCAAGCGGCCAAGTGGAGCGGCGGCGATCGCACGATGCTGCACGACCCGGCGATGCGCGGCCTGCCGTCGGGAGAGGGCGAGGCGCGCGACATCGCCTCCGAACGCTTCCTCGCGGTGATGCTCGACCTGGCCGAGGCGATCGACCTGCGCTTCAGCGGCAGCGCGCGCCATTCGGAGACGGTCGGGCGCTACGCCGAGATGATGGCGCGCGAGCTGGGACTATCGGCGCAGCTGACTGCGCGCGTGCGCCTGGCCGGCCTGCTGCACGACATCGGCAAGGTCGGCGTGCCGGATAGCATCCTGCACAAGCCGGGTCGCCTGACCGAGGAGGAGTTCGCCGTGATCCGCCGGCACCCGGAACTGGGCGCGCAGATGCTCAGCCACCCGAGCCTGACGGATGTGCGCGAGTGGGTCGGCACCCACCACGAGCAGCCCGACGGCAACGGCTATCCGCGCCGACTAAAGGGCGAGCAGGTCACGCTGCAAGCACGCATCATCGCGGTGGCCGACGCGTACGAGGCGATGACGAGCGAGCGCTCCTACCGCGGCGCGATGGACCACCTTGCGGCGCGCGAGGAGCTCGAACGATGCGCGGGCACCCAGTTCGACCCGCGCGTCGTGGGCGCCCTGTGCACGCTGCTCGAGCGCGAGACCGGCCGTGCCGAGCTCGCGCTCGGGCGAAGCTAGTCCCGCTTACCCCTGCCGTAAAGGAACTTGAACACGCCGGCGAGCAGCTTGGAGTTGCGCGCCTTGTATGGGTACATGTGCGGTTCGCGCTTGAGCGCGAGCTTGGGCGTGACGACGATGGCCTGCTGGGAGCAGTACTTGCGGATCCCGCCTGCGCCGTGGCGCGAGCCGAGCCCGGACTGCTTGGCGCCGCCCATCGGCAGCTCGAGCACGGTGTAGTTAATCATCGCGTCGTTGACGTTGGCGGCGCCGGCGTCCAGGCGCCGGGCGATCTGCTCGCCGCGCTCGACGTCGCGCGTGAACACGGACGAGCCAAGGCCATAAGGCGAGTCATTGGCCAAGCGCACGGCCTCGTCGGCATCCTCGACCTTCATGATCGGCAGCGTCGGGCCGAAGGTCTCCTCGGTCATGCACTTCATCGTGTGATCGACGTCGACGAGCACGGTCGGCTCGTAGAAGCGCCCGCCGCCCTGTTTTGAGGCATGGCCGCCGGCGAGCACGCGCGCGCCCTTGTCGACGGCGTCGGTGACGTGGTCTTCGATCGTCTGCAGCTGCGGCGGGAAGGTGATCGCCCCGACCTCGACCGAGCCGGGCCCTTCGGGCTTGCCGACGCGCAGGGCGCGGACTTTCTCAGAGACTTTCGCCACGAACTCGTCGTACACGGGCGCCTCAACATAGGCGCGCTCGATCGAGATGCAGGTCTGCCCGGCGTTCTGCATCGAGTAATAGGTGGCGAAGTTGGCGGCGCGCTCGAGGTCGGCGTCTGAGAGCACGATCATCGGGTCCTTGCCGCCGAGCTCGAGCGAGGCCGGGATCAGCCGCTTGGCTGCCGTCTCGGCGACCTTCTTGCCGGTGCGCGTGGAGCCGGTGAACATGATCATGTCGACGTGCTCGACAAGCGCGGCGCCGGTCTCGCCGCGACCGGTGGCGATCTGCAGCACGTCCTCGGGCAGGCCGCACTCGCGCAGCCCTTCGGCGAGCAAGAGCGAGGTCAGCGGGGTCACCTCGGAAGGCTTGAGGATCACGCTGTTGCCGGCCATCAGCGCCGGGATGCAATCGCCGAAGGAGTTGGTCAGCGGGTAGTTCCACGGGCCGATCACGCCGATCAGCCCGAGCGGGCGGAAGCGCAGGATCAGCTTCTTGCCCTTGACGAGCAGCTGGCTGGACTTGACGCGCTCGTCTTCGAGGTACTCCCCGCCGTGCTTGGCCCAGAAGCCGAAGGCGTTGCCGGCGTAGGAGATCTCGGCGAGCGAGGCGTCCTCGAAGGTCTTGCCGGTCTCGGAGATGATCGTGGCGATGATCTGCCCGGCGTTGTCCATCACCCACTTCTGCGCGCGCAGCATCACGCGTGCACGACCGTCAAAACCGTAGGCCTCCCAGCTCGGCTGCGCGGCGCGGGCGCGCTTGGCCATCTCGGCGACGGCGTCGGCGCCGAGATCGGGGACGGTGGCGACGATCTCGCCGGTCGCCGGGTTCTCGACAGGGATCCCTCCCGCGGAATGCGCCCCGTTGGTGGGCGCGCCGCCGTTCGTGCTCGGCAGCGGTTGCTCGACGGTCTGGGCCTGCTCGACGGACGCCATCGGTGTCTCCCCTGTTCGCTCTCTTAGTGCTCGCTCTGTGTGAACAAGACTACTCCGAGTTGGGAGGATCGGCCGGGGACAGCCGACGCTCGGCGCTCGGCAGCGGCTACTCCGCCGGCTCGGCCGCTTCGAGCGCCTGCTGCCAGCTCGCGAAATTGCGCACCTCGCCGATTCGGCCGTCGCGAAAGTCCGAGAACACGATGCCGAGCGGCTGGCTCATCTCCACGCCGCTGCTCCGCCCGCGCGTCTGGCCGAGCATCAGCACCCTGTCCCCAACCTCGCGAAACTCAGCGGCCGTTATCTCGAAGTCGTCGAAGTTCTCCGTCCACACGGCCATGACGGCGCGAAGACCGTCGTGACCCCGATAGATCGACGCCTCGACCCAGTCGGAAAGCGGATAAACGAGCACGTCCGCGCTGAAGCAGCCGAGCGCCGCATCGACTCCGCGGGCGTTGAAGGTCTCTATGGAACGCCTCGCGATGGCCTCGTGCTCCTGCGGCATCGCCGCGCTCGCTACTGCGACAGCTCGATCGAGGCGATCCCGATCGGCTCGCTGGGCCGGTCGCCGGCGTCGGTGTCAACGCCCTCGAGCTTGTCGACGACGTCCATGCCCTCGCTGACCTGGCCGAACACGGTGTGCTTGCCGTCGAGCCACGGGGCGGCGTCGGTGGTGACGATGAAGAACTGCGAGCCGTTGGTGTTCGGACCGGCGTTGGCCATCGCGAGCGCTCCGCGCACGACCTTGTGCTCGTTGAACTCGTCCTCGAAGGTGTAGCCGGGGCCGCCGGTGCCGGTGCCCTCGGGGCAGCCGCCCTGGATCATGAAGTCCTTGATCACGCGGTGGAAGGTGAGACCGTCATAGAAGCCTTCGCCGGCCAGCTTGCGGAAGTTCTCGACGGTCTTCGGCGCGTCCTCGTCGAACAGCTCAAAGACGATCGGGCCCTCAGTGGTCTGCATGGTTGCCGTTGACATAAATCTCCTCCGCGGGACGCATCCGACCCGCATTCGATTTTTGATGGTCGCCCTGCGGGCGATGATGCCCGGTTACTTCCCTCCGACGAGCTGCAGGCTCAGCTTGCGCCCGCGCAGCTCACGACCGTCGAGCGAGTCGATCACGCGCTCAGCCTCGTCGGCGGGCACGGAGAGGAAGGAGAAGCGGTCGAGCACGAGCACATCACGTACGGCCTCGCCGTCGAGACCGGCCGAGGAGGTCACGGCGGAGACGATGTCTGAGACGCGCAGCCCGGCGGCCTTGCCGCCGCCGAGCACGAGCTTGACATAGGGCTCCTGCGCGTCGCGCCGCGAGATACGGGGCTTTGAGTGCCGGCGCGGGCGCTCCTTGACGGGCGTCGGCGTGGCCTGCGCGCCCTTCTCCCATTTCGCGACGCTCGTGCCGATGTGGCGTTCGATCGCCTCGAGCTCGCGCTTCTGGCGGTCCTCGACGAACGTGATTGCACGCCCGGAGCGCCCGACGCGCCCGGTGCGCCCGATCCGGTGCACGTAGGTGTCGGGGGATGGTGGGCACGTCGTAGTTGATCACGTGCGTGACAGTCGAGATGTCGAGGCCGCGCGCGGCGACGTCGGTGGCGACGAGGATCGGCACGCGTCCGCCCTTGAAGGCGAGCATCACGCCGTCGCGCGAGCCCTGGGACATGTCGCCGTGCAGCGCCCTGACGTTCATGCCGCGGTCCTTCAGCGTGCGAAACAGCTGGTCGGCGCGGATCTTCGTGCGCACGAAGACGATCGCCTGCTCGGGTTTCTCGGCCTGCAGCACCTCGACGAGCTTGTCGGCCTTGGCTTTGGTCTCGACGGGCAGCTGGAACTGGGCGACGGTGTCGATCGTCAGCGTCTCGGCCTCGACTTGGATGATCGTCGGGTCATACATGTAGCGGTCGGCGAGTTTGCGGATCGGCGGCGGCATGGTCGCACTGAACAGCGCCGTCTGGCGGCTGGAGGGCGTCAGCGAGAGGATCTTCTCGACGTCCTCGAGGAAGCCCAGGTCGAGCATCTCATCGGCCTCGTCAAGCACGAGGAAGCGGCAGTCGTGCAGCACGAGCGAGTGGCGCGAGATCAGGTCGAGCACGCGCCCGACGGTGCCGACGACGACGTGCCCGCCGGCGCGCAGCTGGGCCTGCTGGGTGCGGATCGGCGCACCGCCGAAGACCGCGACAACATCGATGCCCGAGTGCGCCCCGTAGGTGCGCAGCGCCTGCGTGACCTGGATGCACAGCTCGCGCGTGGGCGTCAGCACGAGCGCCTGCACCTCGGAGTTCTCGGGATCGACGTACTCCATGATCGGCAGCCCGAAGGCGGCCGTCTTGCCGGTGCCGGTCTGCGCCTGCCCGATCACGTCGCGACCCTGCAGCAGCGAGGGGATCGCCTGCTCCTGGATCGGGCTTGGCGACTCGTACCCCACGTCGGTGAGCGCTTGCAGTGTGGACTCGGACAGACCGAGATCGGCGAAGGAGGTAGCCATTGTCAGCAAGCAAGCAGCTTACGCATAGCGGGCCACCGGCCGGGGTCCGACCTCGAAGCAGGCGCTCCGGCGCTCACGCGGCGGGGTCCAGCAGCAGCTTGCCGCTCGTGCGGCGTTCGCGCAGGTCGATGTGCGCCTGGGCGGCCTGCTCGAGCGGGTAGGTGGCGCCGATCACGGTGCGCAGCTCTCCCCGCGCGGCGCGGGCGAACAGGTCGGCGAGCGCGTCGGCGAACATGCCGGGGCGCTCGAGCGTGTGGAACAGGTAGAAGCCGACGACCGAGCGCGAGTGGCGCAAGAGCGAGCCGGTGCGCACCTCGTTGGGCTCCTGGGAGGCGATCCCGCAGACGACGATCCGTCCGAACGGGGCGAGCGCCTGATAGGAGGCGTCGAACACGGCCCCGCCGGCCATGTCGAAGACGACGTCTACGGGCCGGCCGTCGTTGGCCTGCAGCAGGCGCTCGGTGAGCCCGTCGGCCTCGGCGTCGATCGCCACGTCGGCGCCGAGCTCGAGCGCGAGAGCGCGCTTCTCGGAGCTCGAGGCCGTCGCGATCACGCGCCCGGCGCCGAACGCGCGGCCGAGCTGCACGGCGAGCGAGCCGACGCCGCCGGCGGCCGAATGTACGACGACGCTCTCGCCGACGACGACATGGCCGGCCGTGCGATACAGGTGCCAAGCGGTCAGGCCCTGGATGATCAGCGCCAGCGCCGCGCCCTCGTCGAGCTCGTCGGGGATCGGGTAGACGAGCTCGCGCGGGGCGGTCGCATACTCGGCATAGCCGCCGTCGCCGACGAGCGCCACGACGCGCTCGCCGGTGTCCTCGCGCACGCCGGCCACCTCGCCGCCGGGCACGAGCGGCAGCGTGGCCTTGCGCACGTAGGAGTTCGTGCGCGTGTGCGTGTCGGCGAAGTTCAGCCCGGCGCGGGCGACCTTGATCAGCACCTCCTCGGGGCCGGGCTCGGGGACCGGCAGCTCGACCAGCTCGAGCACCTCGGGGCCGCCGAACTCGGTCATCTGTATAGCTCGCATCGGGCGGTCAGGCTAGCGGAGGCTTGGGAGACCCCTGCGGCGCGAGGCACCGGGATGGGAGCGTGCTCTAAGGTGCGCGCCGATGTCGATCACGGTGGTGGGCTCGATCGCCTATGACACGGTAAAGACCCCGTTCGGGGAGCGCGAGCGGATGCTCGGCGGCGCGGCGACGCACTTCGCGCTGGCCGCGTCGTTCTTCGAGCAGGTGCGCGTCGTGGGCCCGGTCGGCGACGATTTCGGCGAGCGCCAGCTTCAGATCATGCGCACCCGCGACGTCGATCTCGCCGACGTCGAGCGCGTGGCGGGCGGCAAGACGTTCTTCTGGCACGGCGAGTACGGCTGGGATCTGAACTCGCGCGAGACGCTCGACACGCAGCTCGGCGTGTTCGAGGGCTTTGCGCCGAAGCTCTCGGAGAGCTCGCGCTCGAGCGAGGTGCTGTTCCTGGCGAACATCCAGCCCGACCTGCAGCGCGAGGTGCGCGCTCAGCTGCCCGAGGCGCGCTTCGTCGCGCTGGACTCGATGAACCTGTGGATCGAGATCGCGCGCGACTCGCTCGTCGCGGCGATCGAGGGCGTGGACTGCCTGATCCTCAACGACGCCGAGCTGCGCCAGCTGACGGGCAAGCCGAACCTCGTCTCGGCCGCGCGCGAGATCCTCACATGGGGGCCGAGCGTGATCATCGCCAAGCAGGGCGAGTACGGCGCGGCGCTCGTCACGACGGAGAGCTTCTTCGCGCTGCCGGCCTATCCGCTGGAGACCGTGATCGACCCGACCGGCGCCGGCGACACGTTCGCGGGCGGCTTCGTCGGCTACATCGCGGCGAACCTGCAGGAGGAGCTGTCCGACGAGCTGCTGCGCAGCGCGATGGCCCATGCGACGGTGCTCGCGTCGTTCAACGTCGAGGAGTTCGGCACGGAGCGGGTGCAGCGGCTGACACGCGAGGAGATCGACGTGCGACTAGTCGAGTTGCGGGCAATTACGCAGTTCACCGGGGTATGATCGAGCGACGTGACGACTTGGACTTTCATCTGGCTGATGTTCCTGCTGAAGATCCCGATCGTGGCGCTCTTCCTGCTGGTCCGCTGGGCCGTGCGCCAGACGCCGGAGCCGGCCCCTGGCGGCGAGGGGGGCATCGGCCCGCGCAACCGGCCGCGCCACCCGCATCACCCGCGCTCGCGTGGCCCGCGCCCGCGCCGCCGCGGCCCGCACGGCGAGGCGCCGCCGCCCTCGCCGGCACGAGTGCGCACGCTCGTCGCGCGCACTCGCCTGCCCCACCGCTGAGCCGCGTGGGCGAGCTCGCAGCCGCGAACCGCGCCGGTGCCGCGTGCGCCCACCCGGGGTCGGGCGTCGACTTGACTCATAATTCGAGACGGAATCCCCCGCATCCGGCCCACCCGTCGATAGGAGAAGCAGATGAGCACAGAGACCGAGGCTGACGCGAAGGGCCAGGTCGTGGACCCTTCGACGGGCCCAGCGAGCCAGTCCGCAGGACAGGGCGACGGCGCCGGCGCGAAGGACACGCTGACGGTCACCGATAACCGCACAGGGCGCTCCTACGAGCTGCCGATCACCGACGCGACGGTGCGCGCCAGCGACCTGCGTCAGATCAAGGTCGACGAGGACGAATTCGGGATGATGTCCTACGACCCGGCCTTCATGAACACGGCCTCGTGCCGCAGCTCGATCACCTACATCGACGGCGACGCGGGCATCCTGCAGCATCGCGGCTACCCGATCGAGCAGCTGTGCGAGCACTCGAGCTACCTCGAGGTCGCCTACCTGCTGATCAACGGGCGGCTGCCGAACAAAGTCGAGCTCGAGGGCTGGGTCGACGAGATCACGATCCACACGTTCGTGCACGAGAACGTCAAGGACTTCATGCAGGGCTTCCGCTACGACGCGAACCCGATGGGCATGCTCGTGGCCTCGGTCGGCGCGCTCTCGACGTTCTACCCGGACGCCAACAAGATCAAAGAGGAGCGCGTGCGTGCGATCCAGATCATCCGCCTGCTGGCGAAGATGCCGACGCTCGCGGCGTTCGCCTTCCGCCACAACATGGGCCAGCCCTACGTCTACCCCGACAACGACCTCGAATACGCCGGCAACTTCCTCGGGATGATGTACAAAATGACCGAGCTCAAGTACGAGCCCGATCCACGTCTGGCGCGCGCGCTGGACGTGCTCTTCATCCTCCACGCCGACCACGAACAGAACGCCTCGACGAGCGCCGTGCGCTCGGTCGGCTCGACGCAGGTGGACCCCTACTCGGCCGTCGCTGCAGGCGTCGCGGCGCTGTACGGGCCGCTGCACGGCGGCGCCAACGAGCAGGCGCTGCGGATGCTCAAACGGATCGAGACGGTCGAGAACATTCCGACGTTCCTCGAAGGCGTCAAGAAGGGCGATGAGCGACTGATGGGGTTCGGCCACCGCGTCTACAAGAACTACGACCCCCGTGCCCGGATAATCAAGAAATACCTCGACGACGTGTTCGAGGTGCGCGGCAAGAGCCCGCTGCTCGACGTGGCAACGGAGCTGGAGAAACGCGCGCTCGACGACGACTACTTCACCTCGCGCAAGCTCTACCCGAACGTCGACTTCTACTCAGGCCTGATCTACGAGGCGCTCGGCCTGCCGGTGGCGATGTTCCCGGTGATGTTCGCGATCGGGCGCACGAGCGGCTGGATCGCCCAGTGGAAGGAGATGGTCGAGGACGACGAGCAGAAGATCGCCCGCCCGCGCCAGATCTACACGGGCGATCGCGACCTCGACTACGTTCCCATCGACAAGCGCTGACGGCGCTCAGCGCGCAGCGAGGAGGTCAAGGCGCCAGTCGTTGCAGCGCATCGAGCGCCCCGGCGGGTACTCCAGCTCGCACGGCCCGAGCAGCACGAAGCCAAGCCTGCGGCAGATCGCGTTCGAGGCAGCGTTCTCAACGGCCGGGTAGGCGTGGACGAACTGATGCCGCGCGTCGGCGCGGGCCGACGCGATCGCCTCACGCGCAGCCGTAAGAGCCACACCGCGCCCCTGAGACGCCGGTATCACCGCCCAGCCGATCTCATAGACGCCCCCACCTCGCCACTCACGGTCCCAGTAGCCGACCCAGCCGACGCCCTCCCCCGTGTCCTGCTCGATGATCTTGAACTGCCCCGAGCCGGGCTGCTCGTAGCGGTGCTGTCGCTCGGCGATCTTCTCCGTGCTCTCGGCTCCCCGAGATGCCTCATCATCGACTCCTCGCCGACGCATAGCCGGAGCAGTGCAAGGTCCTTTTGACCCCAGGGCTCAAGGCGAACGGCCGGATGCGTGGAGCTGTCGCGATGCACGTCGGCCGTCTAAGCCCGGGCCCCGGCCCTACAGCACCAGCGTCGCCCCGTTCACGCGCAGCCACTCGCGGTCCTCTTCATAGTCGGGGCACCAGCGCTCGAGCAGCCTCCAGAAGCGTGGCGAGTGGTCGAGCACCTGCAGGTGGCAGACCTCGTGCCAGACGACGTAGTCGAGCACGCGCTCGGGCGCGAGCAATAGGCGCCAGTTGAAGCTCATCGAGCCGTTGGCCGCGCACGAGGCCCAGCGTGTCTTCTGCGCGCGGATCGAGAGGTCGCTGTAGGGCGTGCCGGCAAGCGCGGCGGCATGGTCCAGCCGCGGCGCGATCTCGGCGCGCGCGGCGCGACGATAGAAGCGCTCGATCGCCGGGCGGGCGTCCCCGTCAGGCACGAGCAGCTGCGCGCCGCGGCGATGCACGCGCGTGCGCCCCTCCTGCGCCACCAGCTCGAGTGACTCGCCGAGATAGGGCACCGTGCCGGCCCGTGCGGCCACGCGCGCGAGCGCCTCGCGCGCCTCGTCCAGGCGACGCTCGATCCACGGGCGCAGCTCGCTGATCGCGGCCGCCGCGGCGCGCTCGGGGGCGCGCGTGGGCAGCACGACCTCGACCCCGGCGTGCGCATGCACGTTTACGCGCACGCGCCGCGCACGCGAGGAGCGCCGCACGGTGTAGGGGATCTCGCTGACGCTCACGCAGCGGAGAGTACGCATCCGACCGGGTGACAGACTCCAAGCCCGCTCCGCTGTCCGGATGCGCCCCCGGCAGGTGCATAATCGCTCGCGATGAGCAAATCGAGAGTCCGCCTGCCGAGCGACGTGCGCGAGCCCTACCAGGTGTTTCTCAACGGCGTGCCCCAGCAGCTCGGCAGCGACTTCTCGGTGCGCGAAGGCGCGCTCGTGTTCGAGCAGGAGCTGCGCAAGGACAAGATCAGCGGCTGGCGCTGGCTGCTCGGCGCGTGGGGCGTCGGCACCTATCGCCAGAACGACTCGGTCGACGTGCGCTACGAGGCGCCCGACGGCTCGCCGCGGGTGGCCGAGGGGCTCGAGATCGAGGCCGGGTAGATCGCCCGCTCCCACGGGCGCGTCAGCTTCAGCGCGCTGACGATCGCGCGCGTGGCGGGCGAGCGGTTCAGCGTGTAGAAGTGGATCCCCGGCGCACCCGCCGCCAGCAACTCCGAGCACTGCAAGGTCGCGTAGGCCACGCCGAAGTCCAGCACCGCCTCGGTGTCGTCTTTGCGGGCGTGCAGCTCCGCGCGCAGGCCCGCAGGGATCTCAGAGCCGCACATCTGCGCCATCCGCTCGACCTGGCCCACCTTCGTGATCGGCATCACGCCCGGGATGATCGGCACCGTGACGCCGGCCGCCCGTGCTCGTTTCACGAAATCAAAATAAAAATCGTTGTCGAAGAACATCTGCGTGATCAGGAAGTCCACCCCCGCCTGCACCTTCTCCGCGAGGTAACGCAGGTCGGACTCCGCGCCCTCAGCGTGGATGTGCGTCTCGGGGAAGCAGGCCGCGCCGATCGCGAACGGGTATTCGCCGCCGATCAGCTCGACCAGCTCGCGTGAGTACTCGAGGCCTCCGTCGGTCTTCGTCCAGCCCTCTTGGCCCTCGGGCGGGTCGCCGCGCAGGGCGAGCACATTTTCGATGCCGGCCTCCTGCATCTCGCTGAGCGTCTCCCGCAGCTGCTCCACCGTCGCGCCCACGCACGTGAAATGCGCCATCGCCTCCAGGCCGAACTCGTCCTTGATCCGCTTGACGATCTCGATCGTCTTCTCGCGACTGGAGCCGCCAGCGCCATAGGTCACCGACACGAACGACGGGTCGAGCGCCTCCAGGTCACGCAGCGCTGCGTACAGGTTCTGCTCGCCGGCGTCTGTCTTCGGCGGGAAGAACTCGAAGGAGAAGACGGGCGTCTCGGCGGCGAGGATCTCGTTGATGCGCATCCGCTGATTATGCAAGCTGGCGCCAGGGAGTCCAGCAGCCCAGCGGTGTTCTCAGGCAGCCCAGCGCTCGGTCTCGCCGGCAATCGGGTGCACACGCCCGATCGCCTGCAGGTGGCGCAGATAGCTGAGCACCTCCGAGAGCAGCCACTGCGCGTTCTGCGCGGAGAGCCTGTCGCCGTATACGTGCGGGACGATCTCGAAGGCGCTCAGCGGTTCGTCGCCGAGCGCACCGGCCACGCCGTCGAGGCGTTCGTGCACGAGCTTGCGGTTGCCTTCGATATGCGCGTGCACGTCTGCGAACGTGCGCCCGTGTCCGGGCAGGCAGAGGCGCGCGCCAAGGCGCTCGACGACGTCGAGCGAGTGCAGGAACTCGCCCACCGGGTCCGGCGAGGTGCCGTACTCGAAGTACAGCGAGATCCTCCCAAGCAGATGATCGCCGGAGATCAACAGGCGCCGCTCGGGCTGGAACAGGCAGACGTGCGAGGGCGCGTGGCCGGGCGTCTCATAGGCCGTCCACGGGCCGAGGTCGGTTTCGACGGTCACGCCCGTGAGCAGCTCGCGGGCCGGCTCGATCACCGCGGCGAAGCCCGTCTCCCCGGTTTTGCGCTCCTCGGCATAGCGCCGCAGCGGCTCAGCCGGAACTCCGCTCTGGCGAGCCACCTCGAGGCGTCGTGCGAACACGGCCTCAGGGTCCTCGACCATGTTCTTCAGCAGCTCGTGGCTTGGGTGCATCCAGATGTCACAGCCCGCGCGCTCGGCGATGATCGGCGCCTGCCCGCAATGGTCGGAGTGCGCGTGCGTGCAGACGATCAGGCTGGCTTCCTCCAGACGCAGCCCGCACATCCCAAGCGCGCGTTCGAGGTTGGCGATCGAGTCGGGCTGGTACATGCCGGTGTCGAACAGCACGAAACCATCGCCCGCAGCGCACCGCCCAGGCGTTGCAGTGCGGGACGCCCGGCCACGGCAGCGGCAGGCGCAGGCGGAAGATCCCTGGAAACACGCGCTCGCCGCGTCCAAGCTCGCGTTTGGGATCGGCCCGGGGCGAGACCTTCGCAGGGCTGCCGTTGCTCGCCTCGACCACCCGCCGGAGACTAGACTACGCACCCAGAGCGGGGTCCGAGGCAGACTGCGAGGAGGAGGACGCATGGCTGAGCAGGAGAGCGACGGGGCAGAGGCAGCGACCAAGGTCGAGCAGGCCGCGGCGAACGTACGCCAGGCCCGCAGCCCGCGCAAAAGGATCACGAAGACGAGCCCCGAGGCGGTCACGCGACGCTACTTCGAGGCGATCGGCGCGCGCGATCTCGACACGGCCGTCGCGCTGTGGGCGGAGGGCGGCCGCGACAACGTGCGCGGCCAGGTCGACGTGCTCGCGCCCGAGGGCGTGCGGGCGTTCCTCGGCGAACTGCTGCAGGCCGTCCCAGACCTCGACTTCGAGCTCGTCTCGACAACGGCGCAGGACACGCGCTGCGCCGCTGCAGTGGCGACTCAGCGGCACGTTCGCCGGCCCGGGCACGCTCAACGGCATCGAGCCGACGGGCGACCGCTTGACGATCGAGGGAATCGACCTGTTGACCGTCGAGGACGGCTTGATCCAGGCCAACGAGGCCTTCCCCGACTCGATCGCGCTGCCGCGTCAGATCGGGATGATGCCGGCGCAGGGCTCGAGCGCCGAGAGCCGGCTCGCCGGCGCCTTCAACGCGCGCACACGCCTGGGCTCTCGCCTGGCCGGCGGCGAGGCGCAGCTGATCGCCGAGGGCGTGTGGGTCGTGCAGGGACAGCCGGCGCGCTGCAACGTGTACCTGATCGAGGACGAGGGCGGCGTGACGCTGTTCGACGCCGGCGCGCGCACGATGACGCGCGCGCTCGCCCGCGCCGGGGCCAAGCTCGGCGGCATCCGCCGGATCGTGCTCGGGCACGGGCACACCGACCACCGCGGCGCGGCGCCAGGACTGGGCGCGCCGGTCTACTGCCACCCGGCCGAGGTCCAGGACGCCGAAGGCAGCGGCGGCTTTCGCTACTGGCCGGAGGGACTCTCGGGCCTGCCCTTCCCCCACCGTCAGGTGCAGCGCCTGATGCACCGCTACGCCTGGGACGGCGGCCCGGTGCAGATCGCGGGCACCGTCTCCGAGGGAGACGAGGTCGCGGGCTTCAGCGTCGTCGAGATCCCCGGCCACGCTCCGGGCCAGATCGCGCTGTGGCGCGAGTCGGACCGTCTGGCGCTGAGCAGCGACTGCTTCTACACGCTCGACATCTGGGGACGCGACTCAGAGCCGCACCTGCCCTTCCCGATCTACAACTTCGACACCGAGCAGGCGCGCGCGAGCATGCTCAAGCTCGCCGCGCTGGAGCCGGCCGCCGCGTGGCCGGGCCACGCCAAGGCGCTCACCGGCGACGTGCGCTCCCAGCTCGAGCGCGCGGCCACACAGCAGTAACTTCGCCCCCCCTGCGATGAGTCTCGGCGCCTCGCCGGGTCTAAAGGAGCACACACGCAAAGCAGAGGAGGCACGATGGGCATCGTGATGGTTCGCTATCGCGTCAAGACGGATCGTGTGCAGGAGAACGAGCGCCTCGTCGCCGGGGTCTACGAGCAGCTCGCGCAAGAGCAGCCGGTCGGCTTCAAATACGGGACATTCAAGCTCGAGGACGGCGCGAGCTTCATGCATCTCGCGGTGCTCGCCGACGGCGTCGAGAACCCGCTGCCGAAGCTGGCCGCGTTCGCGCGCTTCCAGCAGGAGATCGCCGAGCGCTGCCAGGAGCAGCCGGTCGTGACGCAGCTCAGCGAGGTCGGGTCCTACGGCCTGCTGTGAAGGAGAGGCGTAGCGCGGCCTAAGCTTCACGCGCATGGGAAAGCGCAACCGCAGCCGCGAACGCGTGCGCGCCCCGAGCAGCGACTACGCCGACGCCGAGGGCAACGTGCTCACGCTGCGCGGCTCGCTCACGGCGGCCGCGCGCCGCGAGTACGCCGAAACGCTCGCCGGCACAGGCGCACGCGCGGCAGCCACGCAGGAGGACGCGTGGCAGCGTGCCGTCGAGCTGCTGTTCGAGCGCCTTGCCGTGCGCTGGACGATCGCGGGCGCGCCGATCGAACGCCAGCGCGAGCTGCTCGCGCGCCTGCGCGTCGCCGAGCCCGGCCGAGCGCGCCTGGGTGCGCGATGCGCTGCGCGACGCACTGCGCCGAGCACTTCCCCGACGTTCAGGCGCCCTAGCCGAGTCACTGACGGCCGAGGGCCACCTTGCGCTCAGCCGAGCAGCTCGAGCCGCGGCCCCTGGGCGCTGGCGGCCGAGACGAACCGCGCGGTGGCGGGGCTGAGCACGAACTCGTGCGTCTCCCCTCCCTCGCCGCGGACCTCGACGCGGCGGCCGTCCTCGCGCACGGCGACGATCGTGCCGGGCTCGAAGCCGCCGCCGAAGTGCGCGATGCGCACGCGCGCGCCGACGATGGGCACGGGACGGGAAGGGCCGAGCATTCCACGATGCTAAGCGGGCGAGAGCTGGGCGCGAAGTCCGTGCAAGAGATCGCGCTCGACCGCGTGTAAAGGCGGCGCTCGATACCTTGGGTCCGATGCGCCGCACCAAGATCGTCGCCACCATCGGACCGGCCTCGCGCGAGCCGGAGACGCTGCTGCGGATGGTCGAGGCCGGGATGGACGTGGCGCGCCTGAACTACTCACACGGCACGCTCGACGAGCACGCCGAGACGGTGCGGCGCGCTGCGCGACGCGGCGGGCCGCGTTGGGCGCCCGGTGGCGATCCTGCAGGATCTGCCGGGGCCGAAGCTGCGGATCGGCCCGCTGCGCGAGGACATCGTCGAGCTGAAGCCCGGCGAGCACGCTGACGTTCTCGGTCGACGGCGAGGAGGTCGCGGGCGACGCCAAGCGCATGAGCGTCTCCTGGGAGGGGATGGCCGACGCCCTGGAGAAGGATGCCGTGCTGTACCTGGCCGACGGCTCGGTGCGCCTGCGCGTGCTCGAGGCGCGCCCAGCCAGCCGCGAGGTCGAGGCGATGATCGAGGTCGGCGGCGCCGTCGCCTCGCGCCAGGGCCTGAACATCCCGGGCGAGGTCGAGTCGCTGCCGGCGGTACCCGAGGAGGACTTCGAGCTGCTGCGCCACGGCGAGTCGATCGGCGTGGACATGGTCGCGCTCTCCTTCGTGCAGCGCCCGGAGGACGTCGAGGCGGTGCGCGAGCACACGCGCCTGCCGCTCGTGGCGAAGATGGAGAAGCCACAGGCAGTGCAGCGCGCGGCGGAGATCCTCAAAGCGGCCGACTGCCTGATGGTGGCGCGCGGCGACCTCGGCATCGAGCTGCCGATCGAGCGCGTGCCGATCGTGCAGAAGCAGCTGCTCGAGCTGGCCGGCTGGATGGCGCGCCCGTCGATCACGGCCACGCAGATGCTCGACTCGATGGTCGCCTCCTCGCGCCCGACGCGCGCCGAGGTGGCCGATGTCGCCAACGCGATCCTCGACGGCACCGATGCCGTGATGCTCTCGCAGGAGACCGCGATCGGCAGCTACCCGGTCGAGGCGATCGAAATGATGGCCGCCGTCGCCGTGCAGGCCGAGGCGATCGCCCCCTACGAGCGCTGGAACGACTCGCGCGTGCGCCGCACGGAGTCCGACCCGGCGTACACGATCGCCCACAACCTCAGCCTCGCCGCGCGTGAGCTGCGCCTGGACGCGCTGATCGTGCCGACGCTGTCCGGGCGCTCGGCGCGCCTGGTCTCGGCGCACCGCCCGACCGTGCCGATCTACGCGCTCTCGCCGGGCAAAGAGACGGTCCGCCGCTGCGCGCTGATGTGGGGCGTGCAGGCCGCCTCGATGCGCCGCCACGAGACGACCGAGGCGCTGATCGCCGACGCCGCGCGGCGCGTCGTCGAGCTGGGCTGGTGCAAGACGGGGCAGCGCGTCGGCATCACCGCGGGGTTGCCCTCGGGCCGCCCGGGCACGACAAGCCTCGTGCAGATCCAGGTGCTGTAGCTCCTCGATCCAGCCTCCTGCTCGGCAAATACGCTCGAGCACAGGAGTGGGTTTGAGAATCGCTCGCGGCGGGTAGTTGCTTTGTGCGGGAGGCTTCGATGTCGGGGTATCTCGTACGCACATAGCGGAAGACGTAGGCGGCGACACCGAGCGCCGATGGGTCGAACCGCGATCCTGTAGATGGGAGCGCGTAATGACCTATGTAGCAACTGCCCCCCGACGTCGTCAGTCGCGAGTCAACTGCCTGCCGGGCGATGAGGCATCCCTGTTCAGAAGGTGGAAGGTAGGCGGCGATCGCCTCGCCCGCGAGTCGCTGATCCGCGAGTACACGCCGCTCAGCCGCAGCCTGGCGCGCCGCTACGGGCGCTCTTCGGAGCCGTTCGACGACCTCTTCCAGGTCGCTCAGCTCGGTTTGCTGAAGGCGATCGATCGCTACGACCCCGACCGAGGCTTCCCCTTCAAAGCCTTTGCCGTGCCCACGATCCTCGGCGAGATGCGTCGCTACTTCCGCGATTCGGGCTGGTCGGTGCACGTGCCCCGCGGCGCACAGGAGCGAGCGCTGCAGGTGCGCGAGGCCCAGCAGCAGCTGAGTGAGGACTGCGGACACGCACCGAGCGTGTCCCAGCTGTCTCAGTACCTCGAGATCGGCACCGACGAGGTGCTCGACGGGCTGCGGGCACTGGCCGGCTACGGCACGCTCTCGCTCGACGCACCCCGGCGTGGCGGCGAGGAGGACGAAAGCGGCTCCTACGCCGAATCGGTCGGCGAGGAGGACAGGCGCTTCGAGCTGATCGAGCTCGGGCTGAGCGTGGGATTGGCGCTCGAGCAGATCACGCCGCGCGAGCGTGAGATCCTGCACCTGCGCTTCGTCGAGGACCTCACGCAGACACAGATAGCGCAGCGGATCGGCGTCTCGCAGATGCAGGTCTCACGCCTCTTGCGCCGCTGCCTGGATCAGCTGCGCGAGCTGACCGAGAGCTCAGACGAAGCTTCCGGCCCGATCGAGGCCGGCACGGGCGTGGGAGGCCGAGAGGACGACTGACGCCTCCCAGGGGCTTCATCCGCGGGCCGCACAGACAGAGCGCCGCGGCCCGCGGACTAGCCCTTGCGCGGCAGCTCGAACCAGACTTTGGTGTCGCCCTGCGACTGCACGCCCCAGCGATCGGCGACTTTCTCGAGCAGGTAGAGCCCGTAGCCGTCGTGCGTGCGCGCGGGATCGCGCGGGCGCGGGGTGAAGCCTTCGCCGGCGTCGGTCACGGTCACGCGGATCGCGCGCTCGCCGAAGGAGGCGACCAGCCCGACGGGCGCGTGCGGGTCGCCGCCCGAGTGACGGACGGCGTTGCTGACGACCTCTGAGACGAGCAGGATCAGCGACTGGCAGAGCGAGCCGCCGAGCTCGAGCTCACGGCAGCACTCCGCGATCTCTGCACGGGCGAGCGCCGGGGCCTGCACGTCGTGCTCGAGCTCGAGCTCGACGCGGAGCGTGCGAGTGCCCCTGCCGGTGGCGAAGGTTTTTTCGGACGGGCGTGCTGTCATGTGAGGCTCGGATCCTCGACGAACGGCAGATTCTCCTCGACGCCGCTGACGCGAAAGACCTTCATCACGGGCTCGGCGGGACGGATCAAGCGCAGCGTCCAGCCCTCGGCCGCGGCGCGCTGGTCGAGCACGATGAACAGGCGCAGCCCCGAGGAGTCGACAAAGCCGAGCTCGCTCAGGTCGATCGTCAGCGTCCGTACCTCTGCTGTCAACGTCGCATTCACCGCAGCCTCCACGCGCGGCACCGTCGCTATGTCGAGCTCACCCGAGAGCGCCAGTCGCGCGACGTCCTGCTCGCGAACGCTCTCGATCTCAAACGGCGTCTGAGACATCTTCTCCCTACCCGTTTCCTCGAGCGCCCACGCTCGACAGTTGATCGAGTCGCCCCCCGGTGGACGACTCCCCGCTGTAGCGCATTATCACGACGGCAGTATCGTCAGCCTGCGCACCGACCTGAAACTCGTCGAGCGTCGGTACCAGGCGCGCGCCCGATCTCCGACGGGGCGAGCCCGCGCGCGTCGGCCAGCGCGGCCCGCAGGCGATCGGTGCCCCAGCGCTCGCCGCCCTCGCCGACCGTGTCGGTGACGCCGTCGGTGAACGCGACGAGCGTCTCGCCGGGGCGCAGCTCGACGCGCGTTTCCGGCCAGCGCGTTCGCTGCGAGCGCGCCGAGCAGCGTGCCGTGCTCGCCGATCTCGCTCACCCCGCCCTCGCCGATGCACAGCGGCGGTGGATGCCCACCGACGGCGAGCGTCGCGCCGTCGGGTGAGATGCGCAGGCACAGGGCCGTGCACAGCGAGACGCGTCGGGCGGCGGCGCAGCGCAGCGTCGATGCGCGCGAGCATCTGTGCAGGGCGCGGATCGAATTCGGATGCGGCGCGCGCGGTGTGGCGCACGAGCGAGGTCACCGCGGCCGCGCCGACGCCCTTGCCGGTGACGTCGCCGATCACCATCAGCCACTCGCCGTCGAGCTCCCAGAAGTCGTAGAAGTCGCCGCCGACCTCGCCCTCCTGCCCCGCCGGTCGATACAGCGCGGCGAACTCCCAGCCGGGGATCTCGGGGATCGCCTCGGGCAGCAGGCTGTCCTGCAGCGTGCGCGCGATCGCCGAGCGCTCGCTGTACAGGCGCGCGCTCTCGACGGCGAGCGCGGCGCGCGCGGCGATCTGCTCGGCAAACTCGAGATCGCCGCGGTCGAAGCTGCGCCCGGACTCGGCGTTGACCATCGTCAGCGCGCCGATCGTGCGCTCGCGGATCGTCAGCGGCACGACCAGCACCGCGCGCATGCCGACCTCGCGCAGCAGGTCGCAGGTGCTCCTCGTCGACCGCCGCCGCCACGAGCAGCTCGTCGGGAATGTCGGTGTAGAGCTGGGATTCTCCGGTGCGCAGCACGGAGCCCGAGGCCCTGCTCGGGGTCGAGCTGCTCGGGCTCGTATTCGCGCAGGCGCGCGGCCGTGCGCAGCTTGGCCGGATCGGAGTGCGCGATCGCCACCGGTTCGCGCGCGCCGTCCTCGGTGAACAGGTCGACCGCGCACCAGTCGGCGATCTGCGGCACGGCGAGCCCGGCGACGTTGCGCAGCGTCTGCTGGTAGTCGAGCGAGGAGGCGAGCACGTCGCCGACCTGCGCGAGGAACTCCATCCGCAGCGAGGCGCGCTTGGAGTGCGGTGACGTCCTCGATGATCGTCACGGCCGCCTCGATCTCACCGTCGGCGTCGCGCACGGCGGTCGCCTTCAGCAGCGTCCACTGCTCGTCGCCGCTCTCGCGGTCTACGGCGCGCAGCAGCAGCGGCTCGGGCTGCTCGCCGCGCAGGAGCTTGACCGAGGGCAGGTCGTCCATGCTGGATCTCGCCGCCGTGCTCGTCGGTCGTCTCGTAGGCCTCATCAGCGCACGCGGGTCGGCAGCGCGCAGCTGCTCGACCGAGTCGAGGCTGAGCCGGTCAAGCGCGGCCGTGTTGGCGTAGATCAGGCGATCGTCGCGGCCGCGGATCGTGACGGCCTCGGCGAGCGAGTCGAGGATCACGGCGAGGCGCTGTTCGCTGCCGGCTAGCGCGCGCTGCAGCTCCTCGACGAGGCGCTCGGCCTGGCGATCCCCATCCATCCGGCGATTATCCCGCCAAACTGTTCGATTGGCCAGTACCTCGTGCCCGCCTGGGGAGATCTTGCGCTGAGCTAGCGCGCGCCGACGCCGGAACGCCCGTAGAACTCGGCCTCTTGACGGCCGAGCTCGGTGACGGGCTGATCGCCGTACATCCACTCGCGCGCGATCCGGTGCCAGTTGTTGCGCGCGCGCAGCTGCGAGAGCACGGCCAGCGTCAGCATCTCCATGCGCCGGCCGAACAGGTGCTCGGGGCGCATGTCCTGGTGGCGCATCTCGCGGAAGTGGGTCGAGCGCGGGTCGGAGCTCTCGATCATCACCTGCCGTGGCGATCTCCGGCGAGAGCTCGACGACCTCGTCGGTCGTGTACCACCAGATCGCGGACTGGATGAAGTCGAGCAGGTGCTCGGGATCGACGCGCTCGGGGTCGGGCAGGAAGCCGGACTCGGCGAGCAGCCGGTGCAGCGCGATCGCGTTGCCCTCGGCGACCGCGCGCTGCGCGGCGAGCTCGAGGTCGACCGGGCCCGCGTCGAGGCGCTTGAACAGGCCGAAGTCGAGGAACGCCACGCGGCCGTCGTCGAGCAGCAGGAAGTTGCCCGGGTGCGGGTCGCCGGAGAACTGGCGGTGGCGATAGAGGCAGCCGAGGAAGAAGCGAAAGACGATCTCGCCGATGCCGGTCGCGCTCGGCCTGCGCGCGCCCCTTCAGCTCCTCGAAGCCGACGCCCTTGACGAACTCGCAGACGAGCACGCGCTCGCGCGAGAGCGAGCTGATCGACGTCCGGGCACGACGATGAACGGGTGCCCGTCGAAGATGCGCGCGAGCGCGCGCTGGTTCTGCGCCTCGAGCTCGTAGTCGAGCTCCTCGACGATCCGCTCGCGGACCTCCTTGGTGATCGCCTTGACGTCGAGTCCGGGCGTCATCCGCTTGAGCAGGCGCATGATCATGTCCAGGTTCTGCATGTCGGCGCGCACGGCCGTCGCGACGCCGGGGTACTGCACCTTGACGGCAACCTCGCGTCCGTCGTGCAGCGTGGCGCGGTAGACCTGGCCGATCGACGCGGCCGCGATCGGCTCCTGATCGAAGGAGGCGAAGACGTCGTCGATCGACTCTTCGAGGTCGTCCTCGATCACCTTGCGCATCTGCTTGAAGGAGACCGTCGGCGCGGCGTCGCGCAGCTTGGCCAGCTCGCGCTGGAACTCCTCGCGGTGCTGCTCGGGCACGAGGCCCATGTCGAGGAAGGACATCACCTGCCCGAGCTTCATCGCCGCGCCCTTCATCGTCCCCAGCGCGGCGACGATCTGCTTGGCGGTCTCCAGCTGGCGCCTGGCCATCGCCTCCTCGGAGGCCTCCTCGCCGCGCGTGACGTTCGCCGCACGAGTGCCGAACTGCTTGACGGCCTCTCCGGCGGCGAGCGAGGCGACGGTCGCGGTGCGGCGAACGCGCGAGGTCGGGATCTTCTCGCTTTCGCGCGCCATGGCTGCATCCTAGGCGCAGCCGGGCGACGCGTCCCTCCGGCGCCTGGACGCGGCTAGCTGCCCCGCTGCACTTTCGAGCCGGGCACGATGTCGTCGGCGCCGTCGGGCCAGCGCACCCAGGCCTTGGTGCCGCCGTCGTAGTCCTGGCCGAGCAGCACGAGCGTGGCGGGCTCGCCGAGCGCCATGCAGGGCTCGGAGCCCTCCGGGTCAAGGCCCCGCCAGACGCGGATGAAGCTGTTGCCCTCCCACTCCTCGGCGACCGTCGTGGCGTCGGAGTGACCGGGGTAGATGACGGTCTGCGGCGGCAGCTCCATCAGCGTGCCCATGATCGAGTCGCGCAGGTCGGCGTAGGTGCTGTGGCCGGGCGCTTTGACGCCGCCGACGGAGTTCTTGAACAGCGTGTCGCCGGTGAACACGACGGCCTCGCCGCCGCTGAAGCCTCCGGGCGAGGCGCTGCTGCCGCCGTCCGCGGACGGGGGTCGCGCCGGCGCCTTCGCCGACGAGGAAGGAGAGCATTCCGGCGGTGTGGCCGGGCGTGTTCAGCGGGCGCACCTCGAGCGTGCCGAAGCGCAACGTCTCGCCGGCCTGGATCGGATGCATGTGCGCCGTCGCCGAGGCCGCGTCGGCAGCGTCCTCGGCGCCGGACTCGGCGATAATCATGTCGCGCTCGACCGGGTTGATCAGCACCTCGAGCTCGGGCCAGCGCTCGCGCAGCACGCCGACGTCGCAGACGTGGTCGAAGTGGTGATGGGTGAGCAGCACGTGGGTCGGCAACAGGTCGAGGCGGTCGGCGGCCTCGATCAGCGGCTCATCGGGCCGCCGGCGTCGACGAAGAAGGCCGGGCCGCCGTCGCCGTCGGCGACGAGGTAGGTGTTCGAGAGGAACTGCGGGTGCATCGAGGTCTCGACGATCATGCGCGCCATCCTACGCCTGCGCGAGCAGACGGGCGAGCCCCTGCAGGTAGCGCTCGTCGCCGACCTCGCGCCGCCACTGCAGCACGTCGACCGTCGCCGGCGCGCTCGACGATCCGCGCGTGCGCCTCTCCCAGCGTCGGCGCGGTGGTGCGAGCGCGACGGCGCGCGAGGTGCCGACGGTCCTGTAGGTGTCCCCGGCGACGTGCACGGCCGAGGAGAAGAACACGCTGCAGCCGGCGCGCTCGATCGCCTCGACGTCGAGTGCGAACTCGTATGGCTCGGCGGCAGCGCCGGCGGGACGCGGCAGCGCGTAGTCGGGCGAGACGAGGTACAGCACGAGCGACGCATCGGAGCTCAGCGGCACGTCGGCGGCGCTCAGCTCGCCGGCGCAGATCCGCTCCATCACGGCCGGCCAGTTGCCCTGGAACAGGCTCATGATGTTCATGCACTCGGGGTCGCCGAAGCGCGCGTTGAACTCGATCACCTGCACGCCGGCGGCGGTGGCGAAGAAGCCGCTGTTCATCACGCCCGTTGAAGCGACGCCCTTCGGCGGTCAGCCGGGCGATCACGCGCTCGACGATCGAGCAGGCCTGCTTGCGTAGTGCGCGTCGGTCATGAACGGCAGGATCGGCCCGCTCGGTGCTGAGCGAGCCCATGCCGCCCGTGCCGGGGCCCTCGTCGCCGTCGAAGCGGTAGGGGTAGTCGTAGGTCGAAGGCGGGAAGCACGACGGTGTGCCCGTCGCTGATCGCCTGGATCGTGAACTCGGCGCCGACGATCTTCTCCTCGATCAGCACGGAGTCGCCGGGCTTGGCGCCGGCGAGCAGGCTGCGCGCATAGTCGGCGGCCTCGGCGTGGCTTGCGAGGTGCGGGCCCATCACCTTGACGCCCTTGCCGCCGGTCAGGCCGGAGGGCTTGACGACGACGGGCAGCGATCCGAAGGACGCGATCGCCGTCGTCGACCTCGTCGGCGCCGTGCACGACGCGCAGCTTGGGCGTCGCCTCGGGCGCGACCTCGCTGAGCAGCTGGCGGGCGAAGGCCTTGTTCCACTCGATCTCGGCGCCGTCGCGCGTGGGGCCGACGGCGCGCGATGCCCTGCGCGAGCAGCTCGTCGACGACGCCGGCCTCGAGCGGTTCGTCGGCGCTGACCATCGCGATGTCGATCGCGTGCTCGCGCGCGAACTCGGCGACGGCCTCGCGCGTCGCAGACGTCGCCGATCTGCACCTTGCCGCCGGAGGACTCGGCGTAGCGCACAAGCGACGGGTTGAGGTGACCGGCGAAGGCGTACAGCTCGCTGTGCTCCGCCATGCGGGAGGCGAGGGCGCTCTCTCGCCCGCCGTGACCGACGATCAGGGTTCGCACGCGCGGCGAGTATACGGTCGAGGAGCTCAGCCCCGCGCCTCGGCCTCCTCGGCGCCGTAGAACGGAAGCTGCTCGAGCAGTCCGGTCAGCGCGAAGACCTGCTGCACGGTATCCGGGCCCGCGGATCACGGCGAGCTCGCAGCCGCTGCGCTCGCACAGCTTGCTCGCGTAGACGATCGCCGCCAGTCCAGTCGAGTCGATGAACGCGAGTCCGCTCAGGTCGAGCGTGAGCGCCTCGACCCGGCCGGCCGCGAACAGTCGCGCGATCGCCTGTTGCAGACGATGAGCTGAGTCGATGTCGAGCTCGCCGACGAGCAGGACGGACACCCTGTCCGCCTCCCTGCGCTCCTTTAGCTCCAGCCCCGTGCGCCGCATCCGTGCTCTACCCCTACCCGTTCTCGCGAAGCCCCAGACGACCTGGACAGCGCGACCGTCAGCGCCATAGACTCAGCCCATGGCGCTGATCCACACCTGCTACCGCATCACCGACATCGACCGCTCTGTGGCCTTCTACGAGGCGCTCGGCTTCCGAGAGGTCGGCCGGCTGCCGATCAAAGACGAGGCGGTCAACGTGTTCATGAACCAGCCCGGCGACGGCGACATGCCGCGCTTGGAGCTGACCTACAACTTCGGCGTCGACTCATACGACGTCGGCACCGGCTACGGCCACATCGCGATCACCTCGGATGACCTCGACGGGACGCTGGCCAAGCTGGCCGAGCAGGGCATCGAGCCGGAGAAGCCGCCGTACTCGGTGCGCGAGGGTGGCTCGCGGCTGTGCTTCGTGCGCGATCCGGACGACTACCGGATCGAGATCATCGAGCAGCCGACGGTCGAGCAGACGCAGGGCTAACGCGAAAGCGGCGGTCGGGTAGGTTCACCTCCAGCACAATCCGAGCAAGGGGGTAGGACATGAGCGGGCAGAGCGAGGACATCGTCAGGGGTTTGTACGAGGCGTTCGGGCGCGGCGACGTGCCGAGCGTGCTGGGTGGGTTCGCGCCTGATATCGAGTGGCACGAGGCCGAGGGAATGCCCTACGGCGGTGTCTACCGGGGCGCCGATGCGATCGCGCAGAACGTATTCGGGCCGATCGCCACCGACGTCGAGGGCTTCGCGATCGTCCCGGAGCAGCTGATCGTCGCGGACGACACGGTGGCTGCGGTTGTCCGCTACACGGGCACGGGCAAGGCGACGGGGAAGTCGCTCGACCTCGCGGTCGTGCACGTGTGGGACATCCGCGACGGCAAGGTGGCCCGCTTCCGGCAGTTCGCCGACACGGTCAGATACGCCGAGGTGGTGCCGGCTGATGTTTCGGTGGCCGCCGCCTAGCTCGTCGGGCCTCGGAGCGGTGCGGTGCGCAGGGCAGCGCACCGCATTTGATGTGCTACATTGTGACGCACATGGCCACGGCGGCATCCACATCGTCAGTCGGCGTACGTGAGCTGCGCCAGAACCTCAGCAAGTATCTCGAGCGCGTGAAGGACGGCGAGACGCTAGTCGTCACGGAGCGCGGCACCGAGGTGGCGCGGCTCGTGCCGTCGCGTCCCGACATCGACCCGTTCTATCTCGAGCTGGCCGAGAAGTACGGGGCGACGATCCCGAAGGGTGACCTGGCCGTGACGATCGCGAACCTGCCACCGCTGAAGCATCCGGCACCGGCCGGAGCGACAGATGCTCTGCTCGCCGAGGACCGTCGCGATCGTTTTTGAGCGCGTCGACGCTCACTTGTGCCGATGAGCACCGTCTATGTGGATACGAGCGTGCTTGCTCGCGTGCTCCTCGACGAGCCCGATAGGCAGCTCATCGGCCACTCGCTGGTGACCTTCGACCGCAGGGTAGCCAGCCGATTGCTGGGTGTGGAGCTGCGGAGAGTCGGTCTGCGGCGTGAGCTGAGCTCGCGCGCTGAGACGCTTCTTGCGGATGTGTCCCTGCTGCCGATAGACGAGCAAACCCTGGCGGCGGCCGAGACGCTCACGCCTTCAAGCGTCGGCACGCTCGACGCGATTCACCTGGCCACGGCGCTGCGCTTGGCCGCCGAGGACAAGCTCGACGCGTTGATGACTTACGACAAGCGGCTCGCACAGGGAGCAGAGGAACACGGCCTCGCCGTCCTCACCCCGAGCTGAAGTACCGCGCTACCCTCCCAGAACCGATGTCGGGCACGGGCAAAGTAGCCAAGAACCTCGAGCGCTTCGCGCAGGCGGTGGCGGCGCACGACCGCGAGAACCCGACGCACACAGCGCACGGCATCGGGCTGGCGCACTTCGACATGGAGCGCCTCGGCTTCGACGATGGCGAGGAGATCCTGCCTGGCATCACGATCCACGCCGACAGCGGCGTGACGGGCAACTTCCGCGTGCTCTGCGACGGCGAGCACGACGAGCAGGCGGAGGAGGCCGAGCAGGAGGTCGTCGAGGCCGTCTCGACGCAGTCCGTCGGAGACGCGGTCGCCCCCAGCGCCGCTCCGTTCCCCTTTGAGCGCTAGCTCTACTTCAGTCGTCTTCTCTTTTTATTAATCAATAGAAGCCGAATCGCCGTTGCCGCCTGGCTGGGCCGCGCCCGGCGCGAGTCTCAAGCGAGCGGCATCGATTTTGGACGCCCGGCCAAGGGCAGGCGGCCGCCGCGGGCGGCAAACTCACTACTCGTGGCCGCAGAGGAGACCGTCGGGGCGCCCGGCTCCGGGCGCTGTCGTGACTGGACTGGGCACGTGATCGTGTGCGGCCTCAACGACGTCGCGCTGCGCACTGTCGAGCAGTTGCACCTGGCCGGCGCGCGTACGGTCGTGCTCAGCGACGAACCTGACGAGCGCCTGATCCGGATTGTGCGCGGCTGGGAGATCCCGCACCTGCCGCGTGGCGGGCACCTCTCAGAGCCGCTGTTCGACGCCGGCATCACCGGCGCCCTGGCCGTCGTCTGCGCCGAGAGCACCGACCTGCGCACGCTCGAGACGGTGCTGCAGATCCGTGACCTGCGCCCCGACGTGCGCGTCGTCGCCGACCTCGACAACCCGTCCGTCGCGCACGCCCTCGAGGGCGTGCTCAGCTCGGTCGGCGTGCTCGACGTCGCCGCCCTGTTCGCACCTGCCGTCGTCGAAACGTGTCTCGGGCGCCGCGCGCGCGAGATCCAGCTCGGTAGGACCGCGTTCGTCACAGCCGAGGTGAGCGCTCCGCGCGATGGCACGCTGCGCGAGCTCTACGGCAGCCTCGCCCCGATCGGCGTCGTCGCCGATGCCGACGAGACCGTGATTGCCTGCCCAGGGCGCGATCAGCCCGTCTGCGCGCGCGACCGCGTGACGCTGCTCGGCACGCGCGCCGAGCTCGACGGGGCCGGCCTCGTGCGCCACGAGTCGAGCGCCGCTCGCACTGCCGCCGCAGCGGCTCGGGCGCGCAGCTTCCTCAAGCGTCAGCGCAGCGCGATCGCCGGGATCGTCGATCGCCCGCTGCGCGTCGCCCTGCTGCTAGCGCTCGCGCTGCTCGTGATCTCGACCGTCGTGCTGCACTTCGCCTACCACGAGCCACTTGGGCGCTCCCATCTCAGTCTGCTCGGCGCCGCCTACTTCACCGTCGAGACCGTCGCCACAGTCGGCTTCGGCGACTACTCCTTTGCCGCGCAGCCGAGCGGCATGGTCGTGTTCGGCATCTTCCTGATCGTCGCCGGCGTGACGCTGACGACGACGATGTTCGCGCTCCTGACCAACGCGCTCGTCAGCCGCCGCCTGGCGCAGTCGCTCGGCCACGGGCGGATCCCCGGGATGAGCGGGCATGTCGTGCTCGTCGGCCTCGGCAGCGTCGGCATGAAGGTGCTCGAAGGGCTGCTCGGCGCCGGCGCCGAGGTAGTCGTGATCGAGCGCATGGAGAGCAACCCCAACCTGACCGAGGCGCGCGCGCTGCACGCGCCGATCGTGCTCGGCGACGCCACGCTCACGCGCACGCTCGACGCCGTCAACCTGTCCGAGGCGGCCGCCGTCGCGATCCTCACGTCCGACGATTTGACCAACATCGAGACGGGCCTCGCGATCCGCGACCACCTCGGCGAGCGCTGGGTCGACGTGCCCGTCGTGCTGCGCGTGTTCGACCGCCAGCTCGGCCATCGCCTGGAGTCGAGCTTCGGCTTCCGCCACGTGTGGTCGACCTCGGCGATCGCCGCCCCCTGGTTCGTCGGCGCCGCGCTCGGGCTCGACGTGCTGTTCACCTTCTACGTCGGCAACCACCCCTTCCTGCTCGCCCGCCTGCGCGTCAGCGCCGGCGGCGGCCTCGACGGACTGGCCATGCGCGAGCTGCCCGGCACCGTGCGCGTCGTCGCCATCCGCCGCGCCTCGAGCGCCAACGCACTCGAGCATCCGCCGCGTCGCGACACGCGCCTGGCGCCCCAGGACGACGCTTACCTCGTCGGCCCCTACGCCGAGCTGCTCGAGGTGCTGCGCCACGACCGCGAGTCCGGCGAGACACACGGCGCCCGCCACGACCTGAGCCGCCAAGAAAGGGATATGGAGATGAAGGTTGATGCATGGGATGGTAGAGCGAGAGAAGAGAAGGATGGAAGGGTGACATAGGGAGCAAGGAGAGATGAGAAGAGAGGCAGGAGACGACTCGGTGCGCGCCGACGAACGGCGAGCGCAGGACGGCCTGAAGACGACCAGGCGCCGACATGCTGGGACTAGGCGCTGAAGCGAGACGCTACGGCAAAGAAAGTGACGCAGGCGTCCTCGACCGAGCAGCTCAGCTCGAGCAGCGCGTCTGGTACTGCTAGAGACGCTGCTAGAAAGAAGGAGATAAGAGAGCAGTGGCACGGATGACTGCATGGAGCACTGCAAGATCACCAGCAGTTGCGGAGCGGACGTGTGGAATAAGGGTGCAGAGTCCAAATGGTAGTGGACCATTGCTGCGTGAACCACCGCTGGGAGAGGCGGGGGATTAGAGAGAGAGTTCAGGAGGCTTAGACGACAGCCAAGAGCTGATCTCGAGGCGGCGGAGGAATAAATGGAGCATCGGTGTAGCTGCTTCCTCTCTGACCTATCAACACGATGCGATCACGAAGGCCTCGGAGTCACTGAGCTCCCCGTTCGGACGAACATTTGCTGTAGCTCGCCGAGGAACCAAGCGTGATCGTGCGATCCTCAGGCCAAGCGAAGGCGCGCCGCACGCGCTCGAAGTTCAGTACCTCGCGCAGCTCGGCGGTCAGCGTCGCGGGGTCGTCGGCGTCGGCGGCAAGAACATCGGCAAACGGTGCGTACGTGCCCTCGAGAGCACTGGTGCTTTGAGCCTCTCTTCGGAGAGTTGGGCGACGCAGCAATCCCGGCGAGGGAATCAGGCGCCCAGCCCCATCCAGGCGCGCGAGCGCGGCCGTGGCGGTGTTGACAGCTGTCCAGGTCTGTGTTGTCAGCGTGAGGTCAGCGGGGAGTGCGTCGGGGAGTAACGCCGGCCTTCTGCCATCTCATGCGTAACCGGATCAGGGCCCATGATCGGTACGACACGCCCTATTGGGCTGGTAGACAGGCGTTTGGCGGGCACGACCCAAGTATATAGCCGGAAACTTGGGTCTATCTGTCACAGAAACAAGTTGTATTGAAAACCACTGCAAACAGGGTTGTCAGAGAATCTAGGATCGGGGACGATCAGTTACGGGGCTAATTAGCCGGGCCTGTCGTCAGGCCTCGATTCCCTCCACGCGCGCGAGGATCATCGCGACGAGCCGCTCGATCGTCGGGCACTGAAGGCCGTGGCGCTTGGCCGCGCGCAGCACCGAGCCGGGGATCGCGTCGACCTCCGGTTCGCGCCCGGCCGCGATGTCGCGCTGCATCGAGCTGCCAAGCGTCTCGTGCGCGCGCTCGAGCTCGTCGATCGCCTTCTGCGGGTTGACGTCCTCGGCGCCCTCGGCCTGCCCGGCCGCGCAGGACTCCTCGATCGCGCCGACCAGATCGGCGCGCAGCGCCGGCGTCGAGCGGATCTCGCCGAGCAGCTTGTCGTAGGCGCTCGTCGTGCACGCCAGCGCGTTCAGGCGCACGAGCTTCGACCACATCACCTGCGCTTCCGAGCGCTCCGAGATCGGCCACTCTCCGCGTGCCTTGACGCCGGCCTCGCTCAGCACGCGCGCGAGCTCCGCCATGCCCGCGCGCGCGGACTCGTAGCGACTTGCCATTTCGACGAGCAGGAACGGGCTCGTGTGCACGACGACGCCCGGCTCGCGGACGGTCGGCCTCGACGCGGATCGTGCCCGCGAGCACCGTCTCCGGCGCGAAGCGCTCGCGCAGCAGCGCGATGTGGTCGAGGCCGTTGAGCAGCGGCAGCACGACCGGCGGCTCGACGGCGATGCGCTCCAGCGCGTCCTCGAGCCCGGCGGCCTTGGTGGCGACGATCAGCGCGTCGACCGGCTCCTGCAGCTCGCGTCGCCGTGCGCGGGCGCTCGATGAACTCGCCGAGCGTGACGCTGCTGACGCGCAGGCCATCCTCGGCGATCGCCTCGGCTGTGGACTCGCGCGCGACCACGATCGCCTCCTCGCCGGCGCGCTCGAGCGCGCCGCGAGCAGGCCGCCGACGCCGCCGGGGCCGAGCACGGCGATCTTCATCCGCGGCCGGCGCGATCCGCGCGCCCGGGTCGATCAGCACGCGCGGGTCGACGAGCACGCCGGGGTTCATCACGCCGCGCGGGTCGACGGCCGCCTTGGCGCCGGCGAAGGCGAGCGCGAACGGGTCCGGGCGCTGGCGGTCATACCACGGCCGATGATCGCGCCCGACGGCGTGGTGGTGGGTGATCGTGCCGCCCTCGGCGATGATCGCGTCCGAGACGGCGCGCTTGACTGCGCCCCACTGCTCGACCTCCTCGCCGCGTCGCGCCGGGCGCGATCACCGTGAAGTACACCGCCGGCCCGTCCGGATAGACGTGCGTGAAGCGCGCCGTGACGCGCCCGCCCTCGCCGCACACCTCGCGCCAGCGCCTGCTCGCCGGCCGCTTTGACGCGCTCGTGGAAGGCGGCGAAGCGATCCCACGTGATCGCCGTCTCGAACGTCTCCGCGAGCACGCCGATCGCGACGAGCACGTCGCGCACGTAGGGGGCGCCGAGGAACGCCTCGCGCCAGGAGCTGACGGCGTCTGCCCCGCCGCCGTCGGCTCGCCTCGCCGCCGTCGCCGCGCTGCGCGCCTCGGGCACGACGCCGCCGTGCTCGGCGCAGATCTCGAGCGCCCGCGCGAGCGCGTCGTCGACCGGATGGTCGGTCGACTCGAAGCCGAGCACGAGCAGCGCGTGGCTGCCGTCGCCGGCCATCGTCATCGCCGCCTCGCGCGCGTCGATCAGGCGGCAGTTGGCCGGGTCGAGCCCGGACTGCGAGAGCGCGCGCACGCACTCCGCGCCGGCGGCGAAGTCGGGAAGCGCACGCCGGCCGAGCGCCTGTGCTCCGGGCGCGGCTGCACGCGCACCCAGGCCTCGGTGATCAGGCCGAGCGTGCCCTCCGAGCCGGCGAGCATGCGGTCGGGGCTGGGGCCGGCGCCCGAGCCGGGCAGCCTGCGCGACTGCCACACGCCGGCCGGCGTGATCGCGCGCGCCGACTCGACGAAGTCCTCGATGTGCGTGCGCCCGGTCGCGAAGTGCCCGGCCGCGCGCGTGGCGATCCAGCCGCCGAGCGTCGAGTACTCGAAGCGACTGCGGGAAGTGGCGCAGCGTCAGCCCGTGCTCGCCGAGCTGGCGCCTCGAGCGCCGGCCCGGTCGCGCCGGCCTGGATCCGCGCGGCGCGCGAGACGGCGTCGACCTCGAGCACGCGGTCGAGCGCGCGCAGGTCGATCGTGACCGCGCCGTTGTAGCGTCGCGGGCACGTCGGGCGTGACGCCGCCGACGACCGACGTGCCGCCGCCGAACGGGATCGCGGCGACGCGCTCGCCGGCGCACCACTCGAGCAGCCGCTCGACGTCCGCCTCCTCGCGCGGGCGCGCGACGAAGTCGGGCGGGTGCTCGAAGCGGCCGCGAAAGCCTTCGACGACGTCCACGTAGGACTTGCCGAGCGCGTGCGAGGCGCGCGCGTGGTCGTCGCTCGCGCAGATCTCGGCCAGCTCGGCTGGCGGGCGCACGCGCGGTTCGCGCAGCTGCAGGCGCTCGAGCGCGACCGGCGCCTCGATCTCGGCGAGCGCCAGCCCGAGGTGCTCGGCCGCGAGCGCGGCCGTCTGGCGCATCGCCTGCGTCGGTCGGCTGCTGGTCCTCATAGCCCCAGCCCCAGTGCTTGAAGCGACGAATGTTCACGCGCGCGAGTCTATGCTCACTAGCGTTCAGCCGCCCGAGCGGGCGCGTCACGCGCCTGTGCCGGGGTCTCGCCTCTCCTTTCGGAGCCCGCTCATGTCCGCGCAACAGAACCCCCCCCCAGCGAAGCGCCCGAAGTCCTCGCGCGCGGCCCGTGGGAGCTCGACCGCGTCAAGGCGCACTGGCGCGAGGAGGAGTACGAGCCGTCGGCGGCGCACATCGAGGCGGCCGACGAGGCGATCGAGGGCCTGCGCGAGCGCGGCTCGCCGAGCCACGACGGCGTGGCCGCGCGGCTGGTCGACTTCCGCGCCGACGACGACGGGACTGGCGATCGAGCTGCAGCCGCTGCGCTGGGCGCTGCGGCTGGTCGCGGGCGACGCCTCGCACAGCATGGCCGCGCTGTGCGTCACGCGCTCGGCCGACGGGCGCTGGCTGGCGGGACGGCGCGCGCCGTGGGTCGCCTCGTGGGCCGGGCGCTGGGCGCTCGGCGCCGGCGGCGCCGTCGACCTCGGCGAGAGCCCGGCCGACACGCTCGTGCGCGAGCTCGACGAGGAGTGGTCGGTCGCGCCCGAGCGCGTGCGCGGCGAGGCGCTGATCTGCCTGCCGCAGAAGATGGTCATGTTCGTCGGCCAGGCGTGGATCGCGGCCGGCGAGGAGGACACGGTGCCGCCCGACCACGAGCACGACGAGTTCGCCTGGTGGCCGGCCGAGATCGACGAGTGGCCGGCGGAGGCCGGCGAGGCGCTGCCGCGCATGGCCCGCTGGCTGACCGAGTGACCGGCGCAGCGCAGGCCGCGCGCGGCCCCGGCTCCGGCGAGTGCACGCCCGCCCGGCAGCGGCCGGACCGCTGACGTTCGCGCGCCTGAAGTGGACGTCGTTCGTGCACTCGTGCGTGTATGTGGCGCTGCTGATCTGCGCGTTCGCTGCGGGCAGCCCGCAGCCGCTGACGTTCGTGCTCGGGCTCACGCACGGGCTGCTGTGGATCTTCATGTCGCTCGCCTGCCTGACGGCCGCGCGACTGCGGATCGTCTCGCTGCGGCTGGCCGTCGCGGTGGCCGTGCTGGGCGGCATCGGGCCGTTCTTCGGCAGCTACGAGTTCATCCGTGAGCAACGCCAGCGGGCCGCGCTAGAGTAGAGAATCAATGGCCACAGGCACCACGGCTGAGCAGATAATCGACGTCGTGACCCCTGCCGCGGGCGAGTCGGTCACCGAGGGAACAATCCTCGAATGGCATGTCAAGGTCGGCGACGCGATCAAGGCCGACGCGACGATCGTCGAGATCTCGACCGACAAGGTCGACGTCGAGCTGCCCTCGCCCGCGACCGGCACCGTCACCGAGCTGCTCGTCGAGGAGGGCGACACCGTCACGGTCGGGCAGGTGATCGCGCGCATCGCCGTCGGCGCGAGCGCGGCGCCGCGCCGCGGCCGACGAGCAACGGCGCCGCCGCGACGGGCTCGGCGAAGAACGGCGCGAGCAACGGCGCGACGCCGACCGAGCCGCCGGCACCGCCGCCGAGACCGCGCCCGCCGCCGGGCAGACGCAGCGACGGCCGAGGCGCGAGCGCGGCCGAGCGCGGCGAGCGGAGAGCTCGTCGACGTCGTCACGCCGGCCGCCGGCGAGTCGGTCAGCGAGGGCACGATCCTCGAATGGCGCGTCAAGGTCGGCGAGTTCATCAAGGCGAGCGACACGATCGTCGAGATCTCCACCGACAAGGTCGACGTCGAGCTGCCCGGCCCCGGCGAGCGGCACGGTCACCGAGCTGCTCGTGCAGGAGGGCGACACCGTCACGGTCGGGCAGGTGATCGCGCGCATCGCCGTCGGCGCGCGGCGGCGCTCCGACGCCGCCGGCAGCGCCGACGCGCGCGGCACGGCGCAGCAGCAGACGCCAGCCGAGCGCGCCCGGCGCGCGCGCCGACGGCCCTGCCCGAGGGCGTGAAGGTCTCGCCGGTCGCGGCGCGCGCCGCGGCGGCCGAGGGCGTCGATCTCGCGCAGGTCTCGGGCAGCGGCCCGGCCGGGCGCATCGTCAAGTCCGACGTGCTCTCGGCGGCCGCCGGCAACGGCGCGGCGCGCACGGCGCCGCGCCGAGCGACGGCGCCGCCCGGCCCCGGCGCAGGCCGAGACCAAGCCGATGCGCGGCGGCGCGGCGGCGCTCGCGCGCTACATGGAGCAGTCGCGCTCGATTCCGACGGCGACGAGCTTCCGCACGCTGACCGTGACGATGCTCGACGCGCGCCGCAAGGAGCTCAAGGCGGCCGAGCGCAAGGTCTCCTTCACGCACCTGATCGCCTACGCGATCGCGCGCGCGGCCGACGACATGCCGGTGATGGCCGACCACTTCGCGGAGATCGACGGCAAGCCCAACCGCGTGCACGACGGCCAGGTCAACCTCGGGCTCGCGGTCGACGTGGAGAAGAAGGACGGCTCGCGCACGCTGATGGTGCCGGTGATCCGCGACGCCGGGCGGATGCCGTTCGAGCGCTTCCTCGCCGCCTACGACGCGCTCGTCGAGAAGGCGCGCACGAACACGCTGACCGCCGACGACCTGCAGGGCGCGAACATCACGCTGACCAACCCCGGCGGCATCGGCACGATCGCCTCGGTGCCGCGCCTGATGACCGGCCAGGGCACGATCGTCGCGACCGGCTCGATCGCCTACCCGCCGGGCCTGGCCAACATCGGCGCGATGATCGGCGCGGAGAAGGTCATGACGATGACCTCGACCTACGACCACCGCATCATCCAGGGCGCCGAGTCGGGGCGCTTCCTCGCGCGGATCGAGGAGTACCTGCAGGGCGAGCACGGCTTCTACGAGGGCGTGTTCGCGTCGCTCGGCGTGGAGCTCGGCCCGCCGCCGCCGCCGCCGGCGCCGGCAGCCGCCGCCTCGGCTGCGGCGCAGGCCGAGCGCGACGCCCCGGCGGGCGTGGGCGGCGCGAGCGAGGAACTGCTGCGCGCGGTGCAGGCCGCGAGCACGCTCGTCAGCCGCTTGCGCAGCCACGGCCATCTCGCCGCGCGGCTGGACCCGCTGGACTCAGAGCCCGAGGGCGACCCGGGCCTCGACCCCGAGCCGCTCGGGCTGACGCCGGAGATCCAGGCGCGCATCCCGGCGAAGGTGCTGAACATGTACGTGCCGGGCGCGACGCTCGCCGACGCGCTGCCGCACCTGCGCGAGACCTACTGCGGCACGATCGCCTATGAGATCGAGCACATCGCCTCGCACCGCCAGCGCGTGTGGCTGCGCGAGCACATCGAGTCGGGCGCGTTCCGCCACCCGCTGACCAACGACGAGAGCCGCTGGCTGCTGCGGCGCCTGGTCAAGGTCGACGCGCTCGAGCGCTTCATGCACAAGGCCTACCTCGGCCAGCACCAGTTCTCGATCGAGGGCCTGGACATGACCGTGCCGATGCTCGACGAACTGATCAAGCTGTCGGCCGCGCACGGCGGCAAGGAGGTCGTCATCGGGATGGCCCACCGCGGGCGCCTGAACGTGCTCGCGCACAACCTCGGCCGCGCCTACGACACGATCTTCGCCGAGTTCGAGGGCGCCTCGACGCTCGAGGCCGTGACGACGATCCCGCAGGGCGGCACCGGCGACGTCAAGTACCACCACGGCACGCAGGGCTCCTACGAGCTGGACGACGGCGAGACGATCCGCGTCAACCTCGAGTCCAACCCCAGCCACCTCGAGTACGTCTACCCGGTCGTCGAGGGCGCGACGCGCGCCGCGCAGACCACGCGCCAGGGCCCGCACGCCCACCAGGACACCGACGCGGCCGTGCCGATCGTGATCCACGGCGACGCCTCCTTCCCGGCGCAGGGCGTCGTCTCCGAGACGCTCAACCTGCAGGCGCTCGACGGCTACAAGGTCGGCGGCACCGTGCACATCATCACGAACAACCAGGTCGGCTTCACGACCGACCCCGACGACGCGCGCTCGACGCGCTGGGCCTCGGACCTCGCCAAGGGCTTCGACGTGCCGATCATCCACGTCAACGCCGACGACGTGCAGGCCTGCATGAGCGCCGTGCGGCTCGCCTTCGCCTTCCGCCAGGAGTTCGGCCACGACGTGCTGATCGACCTGATCGGCTACCGCCGCTTCGGCCACAACGAGTCCGACGAGCCCGCCTACACGCAGCCGGAGATGTACGCGAAGATCAAGAGCAAGAAGCGCGTCGCCGAGCTGTGGGCCGACCGCCTCGTGGCCGAAGGCGTCGTCACCCAGGAGGAGGTCGACGCGCAGGCGCAGGAGGTGTGGGACAACATGACGCTGCTGCACCAGCGCCTGAAGGCGAAGATCGGGCCGCGGCGGACGAGCACGGCGAGCACGCGACCGGCGAGTACGAGCTCGACCGCTCGCCGAGCCCGGAAGTCGAGACGGCGGTGCCCGGCGAGCGCGCTGCGCGACCTCGGCGAGGAGCTGCTGCGCGTGCCCGAGGGCTTCACGGTGCACCCGAAGCTCGTCAAACAGCTCGAGCGCCGCCGCGAGGCGCTCGGCGAGGACGGCCACGATCGACTGGGCGCACGCCGAGGCGCTCGCGTTCGCGCTCGCTGCTGACCGAAGGCACGCCGATCCGCCTGACCGGCCAGGACACCGAGCGCGGCACGTTCAGCCAGCGCCACATGGTGCTGCACGACGCCAAGACCGGCCAGACGGTCTGCCCGATCCAGAGCCTGCCCGACGCGCTCGCGCCGCTGGAGCTGCACAACAGCCCGCTGTCGGAGCTCGCGTGCATGGGCTTCGAGTACGGCTACAGCCAGGAGGCGCCGGAGACGCTCGTGCTGTGGGAGGCGCAGTTCGGCGACTTCGTCAACTCGCGCGCAGGTGATCGTCGACCAGTTCATCGTCTCCGGCCTGGCCAAGTGGGGCCAGACCTCGCGCCTGACGCTGCTGCTGCCGCACGGCTACGAGGGCTCGGGCCCCGAGCACTCCTCGGCGCGCCTGGAGCGCTTCCTCGCGCTCGCCGCCGAGGGCAACATCCGCGTCGCCAGCCCGACGACGCCCGCGCAGTACTTCCACCTGCTGCGCCGCCAGGCGCGGATCGCCAAGCAGCGCCCGCTGATCGTGATGACGCCGAAGTCGCTGCTGCGCCTGCCGCAGGCGACGAACGCGCTCGCCGACATGGCCGAGGGCACGCGCTTTGAGCCCGTGCTCGCCGAGCCGGGCGTCGACGACGCGCAGGTCACGCGGCTGGTGCTGTGCACCGGCAAGATCTACTACGACCTCGTCGGGCACCCCGACCGCGCCTCGCACCCGGGCCTCGCCGTCGGCGCGCGTCGAGCTGCTCTACCCGTTCCCCGAAGGCCAGATCCTCGCGCTGATGCGCCGCTACCCGAACCTGCGAGGAGGTCGTGTGGGTGCAGGAGGAGCCGCGCAACGTGGGCGCCCGCGCGCACATGTTCCCGCGGCTGATGCAGATCATGCCCCAGGAGATCCGCTTCGGCTTCGTCGGGCGGCCCGAGCGCGCGAGCCCGGGCGAGGGCTACCCGGCCGCGCACCTCGCCGAACAGAACCGCATCGTCACGACCGCGATCGACCTCGACCAGGCGATCTCGCAGTACCCGCGCAAGACGCCGGGGCAGCGCTGATGTGGGCTCTGTGGAAGCGGTTTCTGGCGATCCGCCGCCAGCGCAAGCGCAAGAAGCGCCTGCGGCGCGCTAGCCGGCGCCGCGGCTCTCGCAGCGGCGCTCTCAGCGCGCCTTTCCAACCGGCTCGCGCTTCTCCTTGAAGGCGTTGGCGCCCCCTCCTTGGCGTCCTCGGAGGCGAACACCGGGCCGGAGATCGCGCCCTGCTTCTCCCACATCTCCTCGCTGCTCCAGTCGTACTGCTCCTGCAGGATCTGCTTGGAGGCGATCAGCGCGAGCGGGCCGCTCTTGACGACTGCGCCGGCCAGCTCCAGCGCGACGTCGACGGCCGTGCCGGGCTCGGCGAGGCGGTTGACGACGCCGAACTCGTGGAAGCGCTCGGCCGGCAGCAGGTCGCCGGTGAGCGCCAGCTCCATGACGACGTGGTAGGGCATGCGCTGCGGCAGGCGCAGCAGCGCGCCGCCGGCGGCGACGAGCGAGCGCTTGGCCTCGGGGATGCCCATCTTCGCGCCCTTGGCGGCGACGATCAGGTCGCACGCGAGCGCGATCTCCATGCCGCCGGCGACGGCGAAGCCCTCGATCGCGGCGATCAGCGGCTTGCGCGAGGCGCGCTGGGCGATGCCGGCGAAGCCGCGGTCGCCGAACCACGGCGATTCGCCTTTGACGAACGCGCCCAGATCCATGCCGGCGCAGAAGAAGCCGCCCGCGCCGGTCAGCACGCCGACCGACAGGCCGTCGTCGGCGTCGAGCTCGTCCAGCGCGCCGGCGATGCCCTCGGCGACGGCGCCGTTGACCGCGTTGCGGACCTCCGGGCGGTTGATCGTGATCAGCAGCACGTTGCCGCGACGCTCGGTGAGGACGGCATCGGCGGTGACTGCGGCTTGCTCGGCGCTCATCGGCGGTTGGCTCCTTGGTCGGGAGGACGTGCAGCCTACCGGCGGCGGCGCCGCCGGACGCCGTGGACGGCGCGATCGTGCCGCGTCCAGCCGGAGCTCGGTCAGTCGCGGGGTGGGTCTGCACGCTCTCGGCGGAGCCGACGCGGCGGCCGTCGCGTCGGAGGGGTCGGGCGGTGGCGCCGGGGTGGGCGTCTCGGAGGACGCGTGCGGCGCGGGGCGGCACTGGCGGCGGGCGGCGGGCCGTGCTGCTCGGCATCGGCGCCGTTCTCGAGCGACTGGCGGAACTCGCGGATGCCGTGTCCGAGCGCGCGCGCGAGGTCGGGCAGGCGTTTGGGGCCGAGCACGATCAGCGCGACGACGGCGATGAAGATCAGGTGTGGGACTCTCGATGCCCATGGCGCTGGCCGCTGCGCGACGACGCGCGCAGCGGGCACTGCAAGGCTAGCGCCACCGCGGCGGCCGTAGGCTCTGGGCCGTGCGGCACGCCTGCGCTGGCTGCTCAGCGCGGCCGCCGACGGCCGGGCGCGCGTACCCGCCGCCGCCCGACAGCGAGGCGTTCTGGCCGGCGCAGCTCACGGTGCTGCGCGGCGATCGTCATCCAGCTGCTGCTGCCCGAGCGGCTGACGGCGGGCCCGCTGGCTCGTGCCGTCGCTGGAGGGAGTGCTGCTGGTCGGCCTGTTCGTCGTCACGCCGAACGTCGTCGAGGACGAGCACCCGCGCCGGCGGCGCATCGCGCTCGTCGCTGACGGCGTTCGTCAGCGCGGCGAACATCTTCTCGCTCGGCGCGCTGACGCACTACCTGCTGCACCACAACGTCTCCGACGGCCGCGGGCTGATCGTCGCGGGCGTGCTGATCTGGCTGACCAACCTGCTGATCTTCGCGCTGTGGTACTGGGAGATGGACCGCGGCGGGCCCGGCCTGCGCGCGTCCGGGCAGCGACCGGCCGCCGGACTTCCTGTTCCCGCAGATGTCCGACGACCGCATCGAGCCGCGCGACTGGCGGCCGAAGTTCATCGACTACCTGTACGTGTCGCTGACCAACAACACGGCCTTCTCGCCGACCGACACGATGCCGCTGACGCCGATGGCCAAGGGCGTGATGGGCGTGCAGTCGGTCGTCTCGCTGCTGACGATCGGCCTGATCGTCTCGCGCGCGGTCAACATCCTCTAGCGGCGAGCGGCGCGGCTCAGGCGCGCCGCGACGGCGCGACCTGCGGCTCCAGCGCGAGCGCCTGCGCGATCAGCTCGCGCACGTCCTCGCCGGCGCCGAGCGCCATCGCCCGGCGCAGCGCCTCCAGCGTGCCCTCGCGATCCACAGGCGCAGGCGCAGGCGGCCGAGGCGCTCCCACGCGCCGGCGTCGGCCGGGCCGCGCTGGGCGGCGCGCGTCGGCGGCCTCCTCGGCGAGGTCGACGGCGCCGATGTCCTCGTAGATGCGCGAGGCGAAGCGATGCGCGGCCGGCCGCGCGCCGTCGACGCGCGCCCAGTCGCGCACCGCGCGCGCCGCCTCGTCGAGCTTGCCGGCCTGCCAGAAGGCGAGCGTCATCAGCCGCAGCACGGCGACGTTCTCGGGCTCGGCGTCGCGCGCGTAGATCAGGCGCTGGGCGGCGAGCTCGTACTCGCCTTCGGCCATCGCGCGCTGCGCGGCGAGCATGAAGCGTTCGACGCGCTCCTCGCCGGGGTCGGGCTTTGAGAAGTCGACGAAGCGCATGCTGCCGGCCGGCACCGTGCGCACGCCGTGGCTGAAGCTGCACGCGCGCCCACTGCTGCACGTCCTCGTCGCCGTCGGGGTCGCCGCTGAAGTAGATGCCGGCGACCGTGCCGACGCCCCACTCGGGATAGGACAGGCAGCGCGCGTAGCGGTGCACGACCGAGTGGTCGGGCACGCGGCTGGCGAACGGGTCGTGCTTGGCGCGGTCGGCGGCGTGCTCGCGCGCGCGCTGCTCGGCTTCGTAGGCGCGGCGGCCGGCCTCCTCGCGCTCGCGGCGCGCCGCCGACGGCGCTCGCGCGCACGGCGTTGCGCGAGACCTTGCCGCCGCGCGAGCCCTCGGCCAGGCGCTCGAGCTGGTCGGCCGCCTCGTTGATCGCCTTCAGGTGGCGCTCGTGCTCGAACTGGCGCCCGGCGGGCGCGATGTCGGGGTGCCAGCGCTTGGCCATGCGCCGACGCGCGAGCTGAACGTCGCGCTTGTCGAACGGCGCCTCGAGCTCCAGCAGGAGCATGTGCTGCTCGACATCCAGGACCGTTGTGGGCATGACCCGACAACGTTAGCGACCGCGCGCGACCTCCTATCCTGCCTGCCAATGTCCTCTCAGTACATCTTCACGATGCACCGTCTGTCCAAGCTGCACCCGCCCGACAAGACGGTGCTCGACAACGTCACGCTGGCCTTCTATCCGGGCGCGAAGATCGGCGTGCTCGGCTACAACGGCGCCGGCAAGTCGACGCTGCTGCGGATCATGGCGGGGGTCGATCAGGAGTACCGCGGCGAGGCGCAGCTGGCGCCCGGGCGCGACGGTCGGCATGCTCGAGCAGGAGCCGCACCTGGACGAGTCCAAGGACGTCAAGGGCAACGTCGAGGACGGCGTCGCCGAGACCAAGGCGCTGCTCGACCGCTTCAACGAGCTGGCGGCCAACTACTCCGACGAGACCGCCGAGGAGTTCGGCGCGATCCAGGCGAAGATCGAAGCCGCCGACGCGTGGAACCTCGACACGCAGCTGGAATACGCGATGGACGCGCTGCGCCTGCCGCCGGCCGACGCCGACGTGAGCACGCTCTCCGGCGGCGAGCGCCGCCGCGTGGCGCTGTGCCGCCTGCTGCTGCGCGCGCCCGACCTGCTGCTGCTGGACGAGCCCACCAACCACCTCGACGCCGAGTCGGTCGCCTGGCTGGAGCAGCACCTGTCCGAGTACAAGGGCGCGATCGTCGCCGTCACCCACGACCGCTACTTCCTCGACAACGTCGCCGGCTGGATCCTCGAGCTCGACCGCGGCAAGGGCATCCCCTACGAGGGCAACTACTCCAGCTGGCTGGAGCAGAAGCAGGCGCGCCTGGCCCAGGAAGCGCGCGCGGACAAGGGCCGCGAGCGCACGATCGCCGCCGAGCTGGAATGGGTGCGCACGAACCCGAAGGGCAAACGCACGAAGTCCAAGGCGCGCCTGGCGCGCTACGAGGAGCTGATCGCCGAGGAGCGCAACGTCAAGCTCGACGAGGTCCAGATCCACATCCCGCCGGGCCCGCGCCTGGGCGAGAAGGTGCTGACGGCCGAGCGACGTGCGCAAGGGCTTCGGCGACAAGCTGCTGATCGAGGACCTCAGCTTCGACCTGCCGCGCGCGGGCATCGTCGGCGTGATCGGCGCCAACGGCGCCGGCAAGACGACGCTGTTTCGCATGATCACCGGCGAGGAGGCGCCCGACGGCGGCTCGATCGAGCCTCGGCGACACGGTCAAGCTGGCCTACGTCGACCAGTCGCGCGACGCGCTCGACCCGGCGAAGACCGTGTGGGAGGAGATCTCCGAAGGCTACGAGCACATCAAGGTCGGCGACCGCGAGGTCAACTCGCGCCAGTACACGGCCGGCTTCAACTTCAAGGGCTCCGACCAGCAGGCGAAGATCGGCAAGCTCTCCGGCGGCGAGCGCAACCGCGTGCACCTGGCCAAGCTGCTGCGCAGCGGCGGCAACCTGCTGCTGCTCGACGAGCCCACCAACGATCTCGACGTCGACACGCTGCGCGCGCTGGAGAACGCGCTGCTGGAATTCCCCGGCTGCGCGGTGATCATCTCCCACGACCGCTGGTTCCTCGACCGCATCGCCACGCACGTGCTGGCCTTCGAGGGCGACTCGCAGGTGACGTGGTTCGAGGGCAACTTCGAGGCCTACGAGGAGCACCGCCGCGCGCTGCTCGGCGCCGCCGCCGACCGCCCGCACCGCATCACCTACAAGCGCCTGGTCCGTGGCTGACGGCCGAGCGCCGCGCGCGAGCACGAGCCCGACGCTGAGCGGCGTTCGACCGCGACACCGCGGTCTCGTTGCTGTCGCGCGCGGACGACGGCGCCGCGCGCACGGTCGCAGTTCGCGGCCGATGTCTCTGCCGACTGGCGCGCCGGGCGCGGGCCACACGGCGGCTACCTCGCGGCGATGCTGCTGCGCGCGCTGATCGAGGCCGTCGCCGACCCGCAGCGCGCGCCGCGCTCGCTGACGATCCACTACGCGCGCGCGCCGCAGCCCGGCCCGGTCAGCATCGCCGCGAGGATCGAGCGCGCAGGGCGTTCGCTGAGCACGCTGTCGGCGCGCATGGAGCAGGACGGCGCGCTGGTCGCGCTCGCGCTCGCGGCGTTCTCGGTGCCGTGGAGCGCGCCGCGAGATCGCCGAGCTGCCGATGCCCGACGTCGAGCCGCAGGACGCCGAGCGCAAGCCGGGCATCCCGCTGTTCGCGGGCGCGCCGCCGTTCACGCGCCATCTGATCGTGCAGCCGCGCATCGGCGCCGTGCCCTTCCAGGGCTCGCGACGCGCCGATGGAAGTCGGCTCCTGGCTGGGCCTGGCCGAGCGCGCCCGATCGACGCGCTGTCGCTGGCGTTCTTCAGCGACGCGCTGTTCTCGCCGCCGTTCATCCGCCTGACGCGAGCCCGTCGACGACGCCGACGATCGACCTGACGATCCACTTCCGCACGCCGATGCCGCGCACGGCCGAGCCCGACCCGGCGGAGCTGTGCTTCGCCCGCTTTCGCTCGGGGCTGATCCAGGAAGGCTTCTTCGAGGAGGACGGCGTGATCTGGGCGGCCGACGGAACGGTCCTCGTGCAGTCGCGCCAGCTCGGCATCGTGCTGCCATTGCCGATCGGTTAGTGTCGACTAATGAGCGATTACACAGCGAAGCGCATCAAGGACATGGAGGCAGGCTTCGGCGGCGGGATTCGTGAAGGCCCGCGCCGAGCTCGGAGTGACGGCGTTCGGCATGCAGGTGATCCAGCTGCCGCCCGACTACGCCGACTACCCCGAGCACGACCACGCGGAGACGGCGCAGGAGGAGGTCTTCATCGCGCTGAGCGGCTCGGGCTGGATCGAGATCGAAGGCGAGCGCGTGGAGCTCGACGGCGACACGCTCGTGCGCGTCGGCGCCGGAGACACGCGCAAGGTGTTCGCCGGGCCCGCAGGGCCTGCGCATGCTGGCGATCGGCGGCTCGCCCGGCGAGCCGTACGAGATCGTCGCCGCCACCGAGCTCGACGCCGCCTGAGCGCGGCCGCGCAGCGCGCCCGTCAGCGCGGCGAAGCTGCCGCTCGGCGCCGTCAGCGCGCGAAGCGCTGGCCGGCAGCGCGCTGCGAAGCGGCGACGCGCGCGCGGCGTCGACGTCGTCGAGCTGCACGAGCTCGACGGGCGAGTGCATGTAGCGGATCGGGATCGAGACGAGCGCCGTCGGCACGCCGCCGCGGCTGAGGTGCACGGCGTCGGCGTCGGTGCCGGTCGCGCGCGCCGGTCGCCTCCAGCGTGAACGGGATCTGCTCGGCCTCGGCGGTCGTCGTACAGCAGCTCGAACAGACGCTGGTTGAGCGTCGAGCCGCGGCTGAGCACCGGGCCCGGAGCCGAGCGCGTGCTTGCCGCTCTCCTTGACCTCGATGCCGGGCGCGTCGGTGGCGTGCGTGACGTCGACGACGATCGCCGCGTCGGGCTCCAGCGCGAAGGCGCTCGTGCGCGAGCCGCCGAAGGTCGATCTCCTCCTGGCGGCCGCGACCGCCGCGAGCTCCCACTCCGCGCCGCCGGCCTCGGCGACCAGGCGCGCCGCCTCGCAGCGCGACGTAGGAGCCGAGGCGGTTGTCCAGCGCGCGCGAGACGAGCCGGCCGTTGGGCAGCTCGGCGGGCTGCGGCGTCGATCACGGCGACGTCGCCGATGCGCACGCAGCTCGCGCGCCTGCTCGCCGTCGCGCGCGCCGATGTCGATGTGCAGGTCGCGGATCTCGGCGACCTTCTTGCGCTCCTCGTCGCGCAGCAGGTGGATCGGCTTCTTGCCGACCACGCCCGTGATCGGGCCGCTCGCGCGTGTCGATCACCACGCGCTGGCCGACGAGGATCTGCGCGTCCCAGCCGCCGACTTCGCGCGAAACCACAGATAGCCGTCGTCGTCGATGTGGGTGACGATCAGCCCGATCTCGTCGATGTGGCCCATCACCAGCAGCGCGCCGCGCGCGGGCTCGCCGAGCCGTGCCTTCCGGCGCGACGCGCGCCAGCGGCGTGCCGACGACGTCGGTGCTGACCTCGGCGAACGCGCCGGCCGCCTCGCGCCAGACGGCGGCCGGGGCGCTCTCATAGCCCGACGGCCCGCGCGCGGCGAGCAGGTCGAGCAGCAGCTGCGGGACGGCCTGGCGGCGCGTCTGCCGCACGGCGTCGGTTTCCGGCGCCTGGCTCATGCGGCGAGCAGCTCGCGCAGGACGAACTGCAGGATGCCGCCGTGGCGGAAGTAGTCGGCCTCGCGCGGCGTGTCGATGCGCACGCGCGCGTCGAACTCGACCGGCTCGGCGCCGTCGCGCTCGGCGCGCACGCGCACCGTCTGCGCGCCGCCGCCGCCGTCCGACGGCGCGACCGCGTCGGCGATGCCGTCGATCGCGAACGTCTCCTCGCCGGTGAGGCCGAGCGACTGCGGCGCTCTCGCCGTCGGCGAACTGCAGCGGCAGCACGCCCATGCCGACGAGGTTGGAGCGGTGGATGCGCTCGAAGCTCTGCGCGATCACCGCGCGCACGCCGAGCAGCTGCGTGCCCTTCGCCGCCCAGTCGCGCGAGGAGCCCGAGCCGTACTCCTTGCCGGCGAGCACGACCAGCGGCGACGCCGTCCTGCGGCGTAGCGCATCGCCGCGTCGTAGATCGACATCTGCTCGCCGTCGGCGCAGGTGGCGCGTGACGCCGCCCTCGGTGCCCGGCGCGAGCTGGTTGCGCAGGCGGATGTTGGCGAACGTGCCGCGCATCATCACCTCGTGGTTGCCGCGCCGCGAGCCGTAGGAGTTGAAGTCGCGCGGCGTCGACGCCCTGCTCCTGCAGGTAGGCGCCGGCCGGGCCGTCGCGCTTGATCGAGCCGGCCGGCGAGATGTGGTCGGTCGTGACGCTGTCGCCGAGCAGCGCGAGCACGCGCGCGCCCTCGATGTCGCGCGACCGGCGCGCGGCTCGGCGGGCATGTCCTCGAAGTACGGCGGCAGGCGCACGTAGGTCGACTGCTCGTCCCAGGCGAAGCGCTCGCCCGTCGGGCACGTCGAGGCCGTTCCAGCGCTCGTCGCCGGCGAACACCTCGCCGTAGCTCTTGCGGAACATGTCGGCGCTGCACCGCCTCGCCGACCGTCTCGGCGACCTCCTGCTCGGACGGCCAGATGTCGCGCAGGTAGACGTCCTCGCCCTCGCTCGTCCTGGCCGAGCGGCTCGGCGACGAGGTCGATGTCCATCGTGCCGGCGAGCGCGTAGGCGACGCACAGCGGCGGCGAGGCGAGGTAGTTCATCTTCACGTCGGGGTTGATGCGGCCCTCGAAGTTGCGGTTGCCCGAGAGCACCGACACGACCGCGAGGTCGCCCTCGTCGACGGCCTCGGAGATCTCCTGCGAGCAGCGGCCCGGAGTTGCCGATGCAGGTCGTGCAGCCGTAGCCGACGAGGTTGAAGCCGAGCTGCTCGAGCGGCTCGGTCAGCCCCGCGCGGTCGAGGTACTCGGTCACGACCTTCGAGCCCGGCGCGAGCGAGGTCTTGACCCACGGCTTGCGCTGCAGCCCGCGCGCGACCGCGTTGCGCGCGAGGAGCCCGGCGCCGACCATCACCGACGGGTTGGAGGTGTTCGTGCAGCTGGTGATCGCCGCGATCACGACGTGGCCGTGGTCGAGCTCGAAGCGTCTCGCCGTCGACGCGTCACGCTCGCTGCGCCGTGCCGTTGTGCGGCAGCGCGTCGCCGCGCCGCCCTCGGGCAGCTGCGGCTGCGGCGACGCCGAGAGCGGCCGCGTGGCCCGGGCGTCGTTGGCGGGCGGGTCGGAGGCCGGGAAGGACTCGGCGACGGCCTCGTCCTGCGCGTCGGCCTGGTCGCCGTCGCTCGGGCACGTAGTCGCGCAGCGCCTCGCTGGAAGACGCGCCTGCGCCTCGCTGAGCGACACGCGGTCCTGCGGGCGCTTGGGCCCGGCGAGGCTCGGCTCGACCGTCGCGAGGTCGAGCTCGAGCGTGTCGGAGAAGGTCGGCTCCTCCGAGCTGCTCGTCGTGCCACAGGCCCTGCTCCTTGGCGTAGGCCTCGACGAGCGCGATCTGCTCGGGCGGGCGGCCGGTGAACTCCAGGTAGCGGAGCGTCTCGGCGTCGATCGGGAAGATCGCGCAGGTCGAGCCGAACTCCGGCGACATGTTGCCGATCGTCGCGCGGTCGGCGAGCGGCAGGCCGGCGAGCGCCGGCGCCGTAGAACTCGACGAACTTGCCGACGACGCCGTGCTCGCGCAGCATCTCGGTGACGGTCAGCACGAGGTCGGTCGCCGTCGCGCCCTCGGGCAGCTCGCCGTGAGGCGGAAGCCGAGCACCTGCGGGATCAGCATCGACATCGGCTGGCCGAGCATCGCCGCCTCGGCCTCGATGCCGCCGACGCCCCAGCCGAGCACGCCGAGGCCGTTGACCATCGTCGTGTGCGAGTCGGTGCCGACGAGCGTGTCGGGGTAGGCCTGGCCGCGTCTGGCTCGTCGCGGAAGACGACGCGCGCGAGGTACTCGAGGTTGACCTGGTGCACGATGCCGGTGTCCGGCGGCACGACCGCGAAGTCGTCGAACGCGCCCTGGCCCCAGCGCAGGAACGCGTAGCGCTCCTGGTTGCGCTCGAACTCGCGCTCGGCGTTGACGCGGAAGGCGTCGCGCGTGCCGAACGCGTCGACCTGCACCGAGTGGTCGATCACCAGCTCGGCGGGCACGAGCGGGTTGATCTGCGCCGGGTCGCCGCCCATCTCGCGCCATCGCGTCGCGCATCGCGGCGAGGTCGACGACGGCGGGCACGCCGGTGAAGTCCTGCATCAGCACGCGCGCCGGGCGTGAACGCGATCTCCTTGCTCGGCTCGGCCTTGGCGTCCCAGCTCGGCGAGCGCCTCGATGTCGGCGGCGTCGACCGAGCCGTTGCCCTCGGTGCGCAGCAGGTTCTCGAGCAGGATCTTCAGCGAGAACGGCAGCCGCGCGACGTCGAAGCGCTGCTGCAGCGCGTCGAGCCGGAAGATCTCGTAGCTCGCGGTCGCCGACCTCGAGCGTGTCCTTGGCTCCAAAGCTGTTCTGCGGCATCGCAACTCCCGGGCGTCGGGCTCGCGTCTGCGGGCGGCTCGCAGTCTCGCAGAGTCGCGCGCCGGCGCTCGGCTGCGCGCCGCGGCGCGCGTCAGGCGCAGCGCGGCTCGGCGGACGCGCGCGTGACGCGGCCCTTGCCCTGGCGCTTGGAGCGCAGCAGCGCGGCGTCGCAGGCTGCGAGCAGCTCGTCGGTGCTCATCGGCGCTGCCATTGGGCGACGCCGATCGACGCCGAGACGCCTTCGCCGCCGGCGTACGAGGCAGTGCGCGCAGGCGCTCGAGCGCCCTGTTGGCGGCCGCGGCGGCGCTCTCGAGGTCGGCGTTGGGCAGGATCACGACGAACTCGTCGCCGCCGTAGCGCGCGACGCGGTCGAAGGCGCGGAACTCGCCGACGAGCGCCCGCACGACCTCGCGCAGCATCGCATCGCCCGCCGGGTGGCCGTGCTGGTCGTTGACCATCTTGAAGTCGTCGAGGTCGATCAGCAGGCAGGAGAGCGGGCCGCCGGTGCGCATCGCGCGCCCGATCTCCTCGTCCAGGCGGCGGCGCATCGCGCGGTGGTTCATGCAGCCGGTGACGGCGTCGGTGCCCGCCTCCGCGCGCGCGCGGACGAGCGCGAGCGCCGTCGCGCCCTGCTCGACGAGCGTGCGCGCGAGGTCGACGGCGCGCGCTCGTAGATCGCCGGCGACGACGCGGCGCACGAGCATCACGACGGCCTCGACCTCGGCGCGCTCGACGACCGGCAGCAGCAGCGACACAGCTCATCTCGCCGGTCGCGGTGAGCCGCGGCACGCTCGCGGCGAATTCCTCGGCGTCGGCGGCGAGGAAGCTGCGCCGCGTGCTGCGCGACCCAGCTCACGCCCGGCGGGCGCTCGGCGCGCGGAGGAGGTAGCTGACCCGCCCCTCGGCCTCGAACAGGTAGACGTCGACGAGGTCCTCGGCCGCGCCGTTGCGGGCGAGGTGGTGGATGTGCACCTCCTCGGCCCCCGGCGACGCGAGCAGCTCGCGCGCGAGCGCGCGGAAGATCGCGTCGGGGTCCGCGCGCCGTCGGCGAGCGGCGTCAGCCGGCGGATCCCCGCGAGAACCCGCTCCACGCCCCCGGGACGCCGAGGTATCCGTACCTGAAACGACATCCATGCCCCCAATTTACGCCATCGCGGGCGCTGTGACAGCGCGGCAGACGCGACTCTTCGAGCTCGCAGGCGCAGCGCTCACGCCGCGCAGCGGCACGCACAGCCGGGGCGGCCGACGGCCGCCCCGCGCGAAGGCGCTGTCAGCGAGCCGCGCTCGCTCAGTGGAACGTGACCTCGGTGTCGGCGCCCGAGTGCTTCGCCCTTCTTGGGCACGAACCCGATCCGCACCTGGACGTGAACGGGCGGTTTTTGCTGCGGCCGGCGCCGTCAGCGGCACCTTCAGCGTGACCTTCTGGTGCGCTTTCTTGGCTTTCTTCGTCGTCTTGTTGACGGGTGCCGGTGGCGCTGACGCGGCCCGCCGCCGAGGTCTGACCGTGATGTAGGCGAAGTTGCCGACCACCTTGCGGCCCACGATCGCGCACGGGGCAGCCGCCGACGTTGATGATCGTGTTCTGTTTGACGTCTTGCCGTTCTGCGCGGTCATCGTGGTCGGCATCACCAGCGTTTTGGCGCAGATGTTCCCGAACGCCGCCAGCGCGCTGTGCGAGCCGATCGGCAGGTTCACCGGACGCTCGAGACCGGTACGTCGGGCGTCGAGGCGAACGTCGTCGTCGTGATGCTGTTTTTGATGTTCGTGTTGCCGACCAGGATCACTTTGAGGTGGTTCGGTCTTCGACGCACGAGGTCGAGGTCGGGGAACGCAGCCCCGGCGTGGGAGACCAGGATCGCCGGGCCTCTCAGCGGCTCGGCAGCGTCGGCGTTTTCACCGCGCGCCGCCGACGAACGCACCGCTCGGGCAGCGCAGCGGGTTGGCCGCGAACACCTGTTCGGTGCACGCTTTCTGCAGCGTCGTCAGCCTCGAGGGCAGCGAGCGCGGCAGCTGGACCTTGACGGACTTGATGTTCGCCTGGCCCGCCGACTGCGTGACCGTGTTCAGGCTCGCCCCGTTGACTCTCGAGGTCTTCGCGCTGGACGTCGCCTTGAACTTCGGTGCGAATTTCAGGGCGTTGCAGTTGGCGACCTGGAACGGCGATTCGTGAGTGCTCGCGTCGCGTGCCCGCCCGGCTCGAGGCGTGAAGCCGACCGTCGAGACGGTTGTGAGCGCGCTGCAGTTGGTCGGGTTGATCATGAACCCTGCTTGTTGACCGCGACGCTGATGTTGCGCATGCGCAGCGGAACGCCCTTGACGATCCTCGGCAGCGATCGCTGTCGACGATCACCTGCGAGGTGAACTGGTCGACGGTGATCCCGGCCCGGGTCACGACCGTGCCGAAGTTGAAGGGCCCGGCGACCGCCGGCACCTTGATCGACAGGCCGAACGGCGCGCCCTGGTAGGGACCGTCAGGTAGACCGGCCCGCTGAACGAGAACGGCTCGGCCGGAGCCCGCGAGCACCGTCGCCGTGCCGATCTGGCTCGTCGTCGGGCACGCGGCGGTCGCTGGCCGGCCGCTTCCTGGCAGCGTCGGCGTCGGGATCTTGCCGACGAGACCCGGGGGCAGCGTCGTCTTGACCTGCGAGAGGTACTGTTGGCCGTCGTTGCGGGCGAGGTTGAACGTGAAGTTCTGTGCTCGCCCGCCGTTGCCGTTCTGGTTGGCGGTCGACTGCGTCGGTTTGAACGGCGGCGGGATCGGCGCAGCCGGTCGATCGTCTGGACGAACGACGTCGGTTTTCGGCGTGCCTCGGGTGCCGGTGTCGGCTCGAACGCCGCGACGCTTTTCGCGGTCGCCGCACAGCAGCGGGTTGGCGATCGGCGCCAGCACGCCGCGTTCGAAGTGGATCGCGAGGTTCGTGAACGGCTGTTCGGGGGTTTCGTGAACGTCGTCGTCACCTGCCCGGTCGCTTCGTTCGGGGATCGTTCGCCATGAGGCGCACGGAGACGCCGTACGCTGCGGAGTTCGCGACCACGTACATCGTGAACGGCGGGCCGGTGATCGGCCCCGACTCGGGGCCGCCGAGGTAGATCTGCCGGTCAGCGACCGTCGGGAGCGTCGGGCACGTTCGAGCGTGACCGTGCCGATTTTCGAGCCGGCGGGGCACCCGACACCGAATTGTTCGGTGCTGTCGATCCGCGCCTGGCCGGCGTGCAGGCTTCGAGCCCGGCGCGGCCGACGGGTTCAGCGTCATGCCTGCCGGCAGCATGAATGTCGCCGATTTGACCTGCGAGCTGTCGATTTCGGTCGGGTCGTGTGGCGCGGGAGCGACTTCAGCCGTGAATTCGTTCGGCTGGTCGGTGCGTCGTCGTCCCGGGGTCAGCGCGAAGTTCGGATCGAATCGGGCACGCTGTCGCAGCCGTTCGAGCCCGATCGGCGTCGTGAAGGCCTGGTCGACGCGTCGCGCCTTCTTCGTCGGTCGGTGCTTCAGCGTCAGGTCGTGTCAGGTGGCCCGGGCAGCTGGTGGCGTTCGTGATGAAGGCGCCGTTGCCTTCCTGTGCCGTAGAACATCAGGCGCGAGCGGATCAGCGGCAGCGACGGCGAGCCGTCGATTTCGAAGTAGTCGTGGTAGTCGCCTGCGCTGGTGCCATGGGCTTCTTTGCCCCATTCGACGTTGCCTTTGATCAGCGTGTGGGCGAAGTACTGCGTGTTTTTCGAACGGGACTTTTTCGCCTTTGTCGGGAGCTTCTTCGAAGCTTTCGAGCTCGCCTTCGGTCAGCGATTTCGGCAGTTTGAGCGCGACGCCGAACTCCGAGGCGAGGCCTTCGGGCTGCACGAGGTTGTAGACCGGGCCTTCGACATCGGAACGTCGCCGGCGCTCGCCGTGCGGCCCGGTGTAGATCGTGGCTTGTTGTTCGCCGATTTCGCTTTCTCGCATTCGGCATTCGGGGCCGGAAGAGGCCGCTGCCCGGGAGCGCTTCGCTGTCTCCGAAGTCCGTCAGTCGAGCATGCGTACGGCCGCGCGGGTTGGTCGCGAGGCCGGGCGCGACGTCGGTGCGGATGTGGGTGACGCGCGGTCGGGACCTTTTCGGAGTGGTTCGCCGACGCTCGCGACCATGAAGTCGGTGACGCCGAACGGCACGCGGCCGCCGGCCTGCGTGAAGCCTTCTTCTTCGGCTTCTGCTTCGGTTCGGTTCCTTGGCCGGTTTCGGCCCGAAGCAGGTGTCGAGCACGTTTCCTCGCCGCATTCTTCGTCTTCGCAGTTCGTGGCGACGAACTTTTCGATCCCGAGCGCCTGCGCCGCCGCGGGCACCGCGACGGCGACGAGCCCGCAGACAAGCAGCGCCACCAACGACACGCGGACGCTCGACCTCATGCCAACCTCTCCTAATCGGACAGGCATCCTCTACCCCTATGACTCCCATATCCCCAAAAGTTGCGGTCCAACGGCTGTATTAGACGAGCGGGCGAATGTCCTTCCGTGCGCTCGCGCGCCGCCGTGATGGCCGCTGAGGACGCATCGGCTCGGACGCTCTGCGCATCGGCGCGTCGATACCGCCGAGGCCCGCGGGCGTGCGAGCGTCCGGCTCAGCGCCGGCGCTCGCGAGCGTGCCGCGCGCCCTGGCAGTCGTACGAGCGTCGTCGCCGACGCTGCCCGCGCGTCGAGCCGCCGTCGCGGCCGCTCGTCGCCGCGCCCGGCCGCCGCGCGCTCGCGGAGCCCGTGCCGCGCCGGCGAGCGTCACCTGCGGCAGGCCTTCGCGACCGCCGTCATCGCCGCTTCGCGAGCCCGCGCGCGTGTCGCCCGGCAGGCCCGCTGACCGCTGCCCTGTCCGCTCTGTTCGTCGAGCACCCAGCGGATCTGCCCGCGCGACCTCCTGCGCGAGCCAGTCGACGTGACGCGCTCTCGCGGCCGGAGAAGCCGCCGATGCCGGCGACGTTCGCGCCGCTCGGCGATGATCGCCGCGGCCGCGCTCGACTGGCTGGAGACGGCGATCGTGCCGCCGCCGTGCGCCTTGACGTAGGCGAGCGCCTGCGTGAGCTGATGCCGAGTCGCCGCCGAAGCGCGCCCGCCGCCGCCGCGCCGAAGCCGCCGCGCCGCGCCGCCGGCGCCCGCGCCGCCGGCGCGGGCCGGCGCCAGGCCCGCGCCCGGGCGAGCCGCGAGCCGCCGCCCGCGCCGCCGAGCAGCCGCGCCGCGGCCGCCGAGCCGGCCGCCGCCGGCGCGCCGCCGCGGCGCCGCCCGCGCCGGGCGGCAGCCGCCGCCGACGCGCGCCGCGGCCGCCGCCGAAGCCGCCGCGGCCGCCGACGCCGCCGCCGTCTGCACTTGGCCGGCCCGCCGGCGGGGAAGGTGCCGCTGGTCGCGTGGCCGAGCGTGTCGACCGCCCAGGTCGCGGGCGCGATCAGCAGCGCGGCGAGCGCCGCCGCGCAGCCGCGAGCCGCGCGCACGCGCGGCGCGCGAGCGACGACCAGCGCGACCGCCGCGAGCGCGCACGACGGCGATCAGCACCGGCGCCAGCCAGCTCAGCTGCCCGGGGTAGTCGTGCGAGCACGACGAGCTCGGTCACCACGCCGGCGGCGATGCGCCAGCGGGGCGAAGATGCGCGCGCGCGTCGCCGCCGCGATGCAGCTGCGCGACGCCCGCGCCGACCAGCGCGGCCGCGAACGGCGCGAGCAGCGAGACGTAGTAGGGGTGGAAGATGCCGCTCGCGCGAGCTGAACAGCACCGCGGTCGTCGACGAACGCGCCGCCGACCGCGAGCAGCCAGCCGGTGCGCGCGTCGCGCGCGGCGCAGGCGGGTCGCGACGAGCAGCGCCGAGCCGCTGACGAGCGCGAAGCCGAGCAGCCAGCCGGCCTGCCCGCCGAGCGCCGAGTTGAGCAGGCGCAGCGGGCCCGGTGGCGCCGCCGAACACGCTGCCGCCGCCACCCGCCGCCGGCGCCCGCCGGGCCGCCGGCCTGGCCGTCGACGCGGCCGAGGCCGTTGTAGTCGAAGATCAGCGACCAGGACGCTGTTGTCGCTCGTGCCCGAGATCCACGGCCGGTCGCGAGCCGGCGTCAGCGCGACCAGCAGCGGCCAGGCGCCGCCGACGACGATCATCGCCGCGCCGCCCGCCAGCAGCTGGCGCAGCGCGCGCAGCGCGGCCGCGCGGCGCGCACCACAGCCAGGCCAGCGCGATCCCGGGCACGACGAGCAGCGCGACGCCCATCTTCGTCTCGAAGCCGAGGCCGACGCAGACGCCGGCGAGCACGAGCCAGCGCGTGCGCCCGTCCTCGAGCGCGCGCACGGCGAACCACAGCGCGGCCACGCAGCACAGCACGAGCAGCGCGTCGGGGTTGTTGTGGCGCGAGATCGCGACCGTGATCGGCGTGAGCGCGAGCGCGAGGCCGGCGACGAAGCCCGCCGACGCGGCCGAAGCGGCGCCGCACGAGGTCGTAGAGGAGCGCCGACGCTCGCCGACGCCCATCAGCGCCTGCGGCACGAGCATGCTCAGCGGGTGGTAGCCGAAGACGCGCACCGACAGCGCCTGCACCCACAGCGCGAGCGGCGGCTTGTCGACCGTCATCACGCCGCTCGGGTCGAGCGAGGCGAACAGGAAGTCGTGCCAGCTCGTGCTCATCGAGCGCACGGCGGCGCTGTAGTAGTCGTTGGCCCAGCCGTTGCGGCTCAGCGCCCACAGGTTGAGCACGGCGGCGAGCACGAGCAGCGCGCGCAGCTCCGGGCGCGGCAGGCGCGCGCAGCGCCAGGCGCTCGCACGCCGCTCGGAGCCGCAGGGTGGCCGGTGCCACGGGGCGAGCGGCGGCGGCCGAAGCGCGCTGGACTGGAGCTCATGGCCGTGCAGCATCGCGCGCGGCGTGTAGGAGCCGCCTGAGCCGAAGCTCGAAAGTTGCCTGAGAGACGCCGGCGCGCCCAGAGCCGGACCGGCGCCGGCAGCTCGGCCAGCCGCGCGCGCTCAGTCGATCAGGCGCTTGCCGAGCTGCGAGATCGCCAGGCGCCACATCAGCAGCGCGAACGCGATCAGCACCGCCGGCGTGGCCGAGGTCGCGCCAGCTGCAGTTCGCCGAGCGACGCGTCGCGGACCAGCTGCACGCAGTGGTAGAGCGGGTTGAACTGGGCGACCTGGCGCACGCCGTCCGGGCAGCGTCTCGATCGGGAAGAACGTGCCCGCGACGAGGAACATCGGCGTCAGCACCGCGCTCGTGACGTAGTTGAAGTTGTCGATCGTCTTCGCGACCGCGGCGATCAGCACGCCGAACGCGGCGAAGCCGAAGCCCGGTGACGAAGCCGATCGAGCGGCACGAGCAGCATCCCCCACTCCGGTTCGCAGCCCGAAGAGCGAACGCCGACGAGCAGCGGCGCGATGCCGTAGACGCCCGCGCGCACCGAGATCCACAGCACCTCGGCGGTGATCAGCTCTTCGACGTCGACCGGCGCGGCGAGCATCGCGTCGTAGGTGCGCTGGAACTGCCAGCGGACGAACGTGTTGAACATGCCCGGGAAGGCGGAGGAGAACAGCACCGCGGTGGCGACGACGCCGGTGCGCGACGTACTCGACGTACTTGACGTGGCCGATCGTGCGTGACGAGCGCGCCGAAGCCGAGCCCGAACGCGAGCAGGTAGATCGTCGGCTGCACGATCGAGGAGAACGTCGTCGCCTTCCAGTAGCGCCCGAAGATCGACGACGTCGCGGCTCATCACGCCCGGCGAGCGCCGCCGGTTCCAGGCGCCCGCACGCGACGCGCGCCGGCGTCCGGCCGCGCGTCGGCGCGCCGGTCAGCGTGCTCATTCGATCTCCTCCCCGGTCAGCGCCACGAACGCGTCCTCGAGGTTCGCCGGGCGGCGCACGCCCTCGGGCGCCTCGCCGTCGAGCGCCTCGGCGCGCAGGATCGCGACCGCCGGGCCGCTGCGCCGGCTCGGCCAGCCGCGCTCGCCGCCAGCTCGCTCGACCTCGGCCAGCCGCTCGGGCGGGCCGTAGACCTCGAGCACCTGCTCGCCGGCGTGCGCGCGCACGAGCTCGGCCGGCGTGCCCTGGGCGATGATCTTGCCCGTGCGACATCACCGCGACGGTGTCGGCGAGCCGCTCGGCCTCCTCGATGTAGTGCGTGGACATCAGCACCGTCACGCCCTCGCGCGCGCAGCCCGTCGATCAGCGACCACAGCTCCTGGCGGACCTGCGGGTCGAGGCCGACCGTCGGCTCGTCGAGCAGCACGAGCCGCGGGCGGTGGATCAGCCCGCGCGCGACGAGCAGGCGCCGGCGCATGCCGCCCGAGAGCTCGCGCACGATCGTGTCGGCGCGCGGCGCGCAGGTTGGCGATGTCCAGCGCGCGCTCGACGCCGTCGTCGCGCTCGGCGCGCGGGCACGCGGTACAGGCGCGCGAACACCGTCAGGATCTGGCGGCAGGTCAGCTCGACGTCGAGGTTGTCGAGCTGCGGCACGACGCCCATCTCCATCCGCGCCTGCTTGGATTCGCGCGGCAGCTCGTAGCCGAGCACCTCGATCTCGCCCTCGTCGGCGAGCGCCTGCGCGGTCAGCATCCGCATCGTCGTCGACTTGCCCGCGCCGTTGGGCCCGAGCAGCCCGAAGCAGACGCCCGCGCGGCACCTCGAGGTCGAGGCCGTCGACGGCCGTCGATCGCGCCGAAGCGCTTGACGACGCCGCGCAGCGAGATCGCCGCTCGGCCCGCCGGCGCTCGCGTGCCTGGTCGTCCCCTCGGCCACGCCACGACACTCTAGGGCCCGTGCGCGGCCCGCGCCGACCTCCGCAGGTGCGCCTGTCGGATGTCCAGTCCCGGGCGCGCGAATCTCCGACGGCGGTCCATATCGCCGAGCACGCCGCTCGGGCAATCTGAGGCAACGCTGTTCGAGCCACGCCCAGCTCCGAGAGCAAGCGAGCGGAGACGAGACCATGCGAGCAAGAGCCCCCCAGATCGTCGCCCTCGGCGGCGGCGGCTTCTCGATGGAGCGCGACAGCTCGCTGCTCGACGACTACGTGCTGTCGCTGACCGACGCGCAGCGGCCGCGCGTCTGCTTCCTGCCGACCGCCTCCGGCGACGCCGACCACTACGTCGTGCGCTTCTACCGGCGCTTCGCCGCGAGCCTGCGACGCCAGCCACGTCTCGCTGTTCCGCCGCGACCAGGGCACCGGCGGGGTCGAGGACGACCTCGCCAGCCACCTGCTCTCGCAGGACCTGATCTACGTCGGCGGCGGCAACGTCGTCAGCATGCTCGGCGCCTGGCGCGCGCACGGGCTCGACGACGTGCTGCGCAAGGCCTGGCGCAAGGGCATCGTCCTGTGCGGGCCCTCCGCCGGCTCGCTGTGCTGGTTCGAGCAGGCGCTCAGCGCCTTCCACGGCGCGCCGCGCCGCGTGCGCGGGCTCGGCCTGCTGCCCTACTCCAACTGCGTCCACTACGACGCCGAGCCGGCGCGCCGCGCCGAGTACCACCGCTTCGTCGCCGACGGCATGCGCGCCGGCTTCGCCGCCGAGGACGGCGTCGCGCTGCACTTCCGCCGCACGCGCCTGGAGCGCGCCGTCAGCTCGCGCGCCGGACGGCTGCGCCTACCGCGTCGAGCACGCCGGCGACGGCGTCGTCGAGACGCCGCTGAGGTCACCTATCTCGGCGAGCGCGCCGCTGGCAGGCCGAGGCAGAGCAGGCCGCCGCGGCGCCGAGCGGCGCCGACGCACGGCGGCCGCGCCGGCACGCACGCCGTCCGCACGGCCGCGCCGGCGCTGGCGCCGTCCGCCGGCGAGCGGCTGCCGGTCGCGCCCGAGCCGGTCCCCGCGTGAGCGCGGCGCGGGCTGAGCGCGAGCCGGTCGCCGAGGTGCCGCTGGCGAGCGGAAGATCTTCGCGATGGGCGGCGGCGGCTTCACGATGGAGCCGACTAACCCGCTGCTCGACGACTTCGTGCTCTCGCTGACGCCGGCCAAGCGAGCCGCGCGTCCTGTTCCTGCCGACCGCCTCCGGCGACACGACCGCGCAGATCAACGCCTTCCAGGCGCGCTTCGCCGACCGCTGGTGCGTACCCGAGCATCTCTCGCTGTTCCGCCTGCGCGAGGCCCGGCGCCCGCTGCGCGAGATCGTCGCTCGAGCAGGACATCATCTACGTCGGCGGCGGCTCGATGCGCAACCTGCTCGCGATCTGGCAGCGCGCACGGCCTCGACGAGCTGCTCGTGCGAGGCGTGGCGAGCGCGGGACCGTGCTCGCCGGTCTCAGCGCCGGCGCGATGTGCTGGTTCCAGGGCGGCGTCACGCGCTCGAGCGGGCCGCCCGAGGCGCTCGCCGGGCTCGGCCTGCTCGAGGGCTCGCTGACCGTCCACGCCGACGGCGAGCCCGAGCGGCTGCCGGTCTGGCTCGCGCGCCGTGCGCGACGGCTCGCTGCCCGGCGGCTGGGCGCTCGACGACGGCGTCGGGCTGCTGTTCGCGGCCTGCAGCATGACGCGTGTGGTCAGCTCGCGCCCGGGCGCCGGCGCGCAGCGCGTCGACCCGGTCGCCGGCGAGCTCGTGCGCAAGCGCCTCGAGCCCGAGCTGCTCGGCGACGGCGAGCGACTCGCGCTCGGCGGCGTCGACGAGGCCGTGCAGGAGCTGCGCCGCGTGCACCGCATGCGGCGCGGCATGGGCGAAGGCAGCGGCAGAGCGCGCTTCTGCGCCCCTCCATGGCCGTGCGTATCTCTCTAGACTATCGCAGCCCAGCGCGCGGCCCCCCACGCGCGCGCCGTCGAGCGCCATCAACCGATGCTCGTGCCCGGCGCGATGCCTTCGTTTTCGACGCCCACGCCCCGGTGGGCTTTGTCCTCGTAGACCGAGACCGATTTGACGTCGAACTCGCGTGTCCCGCTGGTGAAGCCCGTCACGCAGCGGCATTCCCTCAGCGCGTAGCTCAGCACGAGCGTCGTCTTCGCCGCCAGGTCCGGTTTGACCGGGCCGACGTTCGTCGCCCACGACTGCGGCACGCCGTCGATCCAGATGCTGTACGTGTTATCCGGTTTGACCTCGAACGTGTACGTGTGGAACGCCAATGACGGGTCAACCGTGAAGCCCGGTTTGTTGGCGGTCACGTGCGGGGTGGCGAACCACGCCGTATAGATCGGGTCGGTGCGCCAACCCGTCGAGTGCTGAACCGCTTGCGCCGCCGCCCTCGAAGAAGTCGATCTCGGTGTCGTTCCACGGCGGACCGGCCGACCACCAGCCCGGGTCGGCCTCACCCGTGTTCGGTGGCAGCTTGGCGACCGCTTGGAAGACGAGCGTCTGGCCCTTGCCGGGCGACCACGTGAAGAAGCGGTAGCCGGGCATGCCCTGGTTCTGGCCGCGCAGTGCGCCGCACACGTAGTGCTTTTTGCCTGGTTCCTGCGCCGCCGCGGTGTAGGTGCATGTCAGCTTCAAGCCTTCCGGCGTCACCTTCGCCGCGCTCGGATTGAACACCTCGAGCTCGTCTGAGTTGAAGCCGTGGCAGTTGCTCGTCAGCGTACAGTTGTTCGGGAACCACGTGTTGTCCTGGCCTGGGCCATTGCCGAACGGCGCGCCGAAGCCGTCGGCGTAGACGACCGACCAGCCACCCGCCGGCGTCGGCGGGCCCGTCGGTGTGGCGCTGACGAGCGCCCCCTGCGGGCCTTCTTCTTGCGGTTCTTCGAACGGCGGTTCTTCTTCCACGGGCGGTTCTTCTTCTTCGACCGGTTCTTCTTCTGGCGGTTCTTCCACCGGCGGTTCTTCTTCTTCGGGTGGTTCTTCGCCGCCGGGGAGCGGCGTCGCTTCGGCGAGCGCGAACGGCCCGATCCGTCCGCGGTAAAGCGAGCGCACACGCACTTCATAGGCCACGTGCCTCAGCCTCGAAATCGTGTAGGAGCGCACCCCGCGCGCAACATCCACGCGACCACCCCCGCCCCCGCCGGCCTCTTTCCAGCGGATGCGAAAGCCCGTCAGACCGGTCGTGCTCGACACGTCCCACGAGGCCGACAGCGCTCCCGCCGCCGCGGTCAGCTGGAGGTTCGAGGGGCGCGGGCGCTGGGCGGCCAGCGAGGCTGCCGGCGCCGCGAGCGCGATCGTGAGCGCAAGCCCGATCCCCGTGAGCAGCCTGTACGTGAGTGCGCGCCGATGCGGCGTGTGTGGACACAGACGAGGGTGCTTGTGGCGCTGCAGCCCGACTTCGCGTGCGTGATCGAAGACCTCGATGAGAATCCCTTTCCTCGTTTCTCGGCCGACCGCTCTCTCCGGACCGTGCCTATACACCCTTCCTTACACGACACTACCCTGCGCGAAGCTGCTCAATCCTCACCAGGTCTGCAGGAATTGGTGTCAACATCGTGTTGTCGCGCCCAGGGCCCCGTTTCTGGCGCGTCAGCGATGATTCGGGAGCACTAGCGGCGGGGCGCGCTAGTCAAAAACGTCACGCTCAGGTCCTGCTTGCCGTGCTCGGGCACGGCCTGGAGCATGCGCGCGCTGATCGCCTTTAGCGCGGGCAGGTCGAGCCCGACGCGCTCGGCCGACTCGACGGCGAGCCGCGCGTCCTTGCTGGCCAGCTCGAGCGCGAACGTCGGCTCGAAGTCGCGCTCGATCATCGCCCCGCCCTTGAGCCGCAGGTAAGGCATGTCGAGCGGGCCGCCGTCGATCGCGTCGAAGAACGCCGAGCCGTCGAGGCCGAGGCCCTCGGCGAGCGCGATCGCCTCGGCGGCGCCCTCGACGACGGACACGATCCAGGCATTCGTCACGAGCTTCAGCCGCGTGCTCGCGCCGGCCTCTTCGCCGACCCAGATCGTGCGCTGAGCGACCGCATCGAACACCGGCTGTACGCGCTCGCGCAGCGACTGCGGGCCCGAGGCCATCACGACCAGCTTGCCTTCCCGCGCCGGCTGCTTGGTGCCGAGCACGGGTGCGTCGACGAAGCCGATGCCGTGCTCCTGCGCGAGCTCTACGCAGCGCGCCGTGCCCTGCTCGCCGATCGTCGAGGACTGGATCCACACGCTGCCCGGTCCTACGCCCGCGAGCGCCCCGTCGCTACCCTGCATCGTCGCGAGTACGGCATCGACGTCGCTCAGCATCGTCACGATCAGCTCCGCCGATGCCGCCGCCTCGGCGGGCGTGTCACAGATCTGCGCGCAGTCGCGGGCAAGCGGCTCGGCCTTTGCCCGAGAACGGTTCCACGCGACGAGCTCGATGCCGGCGCGCGCGATGTTGCGTGCCATGCCGGACCCCATCGTCCCACCCGCGCCCAGTACCGCGACAACGTCGGTCATCGTCTGCTCAGGGGCGTACGAAGGTATTCGGATCCGGGCCGATCCGCCGGCCCGCGTCGAGCGCCGCCAACGACTCCAGCTCCTGCTCGCTCAACTCGAAGTCGAACACGTCGATGTTCTCGCGGATCCGCGACGGCGTCACCGACTTCGGGATCACGACGTTGCCGATCTGCAGGTGCCAGCGGATAATCGCCTGCGCCGGCGTCTTCCCGTGCGCCTCGGCGATCTTGACGATCGCCGGGTCGTCGAGCTCGAGGCCTTGGCCGAGCGGGCTATACGCCTCGGTCAGGACCCCCAGCCGCTCGTGCTCGCGACGCAGACCGACCTGCTGGAAGTACGGATGCAGCTCGACCTGATTGATCGCCGGCGTCACGCCCGTCTCGGCGATCACGCGCTCAAGGTGCTCGGCTTCGAAGTTCGATACGCCGATCGTGCGCACGAGCCCTTCCTGCTGCAGCTCGACGAACGCCTTCCACGTCTCGACGTAGAGGTCATGAGCCGGCACCGGCCAGTGGATCAGGTAGAGGTCGAGATGGCTCAGCTCGAGCCGCTCAAGGCTCGCGCGGCAAGCGCGCTTGGCCTGCTCGTAACCCTGGTCCTCGTTCCAGCACTTCGTCGTGATGAACAGCTCGTCGCGATCGAGGCCGGAGGAGTGCAGCGCTTCGCCGACGCCTCCCTCATTGCGGTAGGCGGCTGCCGTGTCGATGTGGCGGTAGCCGGCCGCAAGCGCTTCGGCGACCGCCACCTCGGTCTCCTTCGGCGGGACCTGAAAGACGCCGAAGCCGAGCTGTGGGATCCGCTCGTTCGGGGCGATCTCCAGGTCAGGGATCTGCTGCGCCGGTGCGCTCATCCTCTCATCACTGCCCACTATGCCCGATGCGAAACGCCGCGGCGGCCCGGCACTGCATATAGTCGCGGCATGGGGGTGGAGCAAAGCGCGGTCAATCGTCAGATCCGTCTGGCGGCACGTCCCTCGGGCCTGCCCAAGCCTTCTGACTGGAGCCTCGTTCAGGAGCCTATTCCGGCGCCCGGCGAGGGCGAGTTCGCCGTCGAGATCTCGCACATCTCGCTAGACCCGGCGATGCGCGGCTGGATGAACGCCGGCGCCTCCTACATCGAGCCCGTCGAAGTCGGTGAGGTGATGCGCGCCGGCTGCGTGGGGCGTGTGAGCGCCTCAGCGCATCCGGCCTTCGCCGTCGGCGAGCACGTCTATGGCACCTTCGGCGTGCAGGAGCACGCGCTGTCGGACGGCAAGGGCGCGATCAAGGTCGATCCATCGCTCGCGCCGCTGCCGACCTACCTCGGCGCGCTGGGGATGACCGGGCTGACGGCCTACTTCGGCATGCTCGACGTCGGCAAGGTGAAGGCGGGCGAGACGGTCGTCGTCTCCGGCGCCGCCGGCGCCGTCGGCAGCGTGGCGGGGCAGATCGGCAAGCTCAAGGGCGCGCGCGTGATCGGGATCGCAGGCGGCGCCGAGAAGTGCGCCTGGCTGACCGACGAGCTCGGCTTCAACGCGGCGATCGACTACAAGTCGGAGAACGTGCGCAAGGTCCTGCGCACGCACGCGCCCGACGGCGTCGACGTGTTCTTCGACAACGTCGGCGGCGAGATCCTCGACGCCGTGCTCACCCGCCTGGCGCGTCACGCGCGGATCGTGATCTGCGGCGCCGTCTCGCAGTACAACAACACCGAGCCTGTGCGCGGACCGTCGAACTACATGTCGCTGCTCGTGTTCCGCGCGAGCATGACCGGGATGGTCGTGTTCGACTACGCCGCCCGCTACGGCGAGGCGATCGCCGAGCTCGCCGGGTGGATGCGCGAAGGGCTGATCGTCTCGCGCGAGGACGTCGTGCGGGGCGGCGTCGAGGACTTCCACGAGACACTGCTGAAGCTGTTCAAGGGCGCCAACGTCGGCAAGCTCGTGCTGCAAGTCGCCGACTGAGCGGCCTCAGCCGCGCGGCAGCATCGTGCGCACGAGCTCGCCCCAGCATTCCTTCAGCTGTGCCTGGGACATGCCGCGCTCGCGGCGCTGGAAGAGCACGAGTTCGCTGACGAGCGTGCCGAGCAGCACGTCGGCGAGGTAATCGACGTCCCCCTCGTAGCCGCTCTCTGAGAGCAGCGCCGTGACGTGTGCGCGGTAGGCAGCGTAGACGCTGTGGCGCAGGCGCTCGCCGGGCGCGCCGTTCTCGGCGGCGACGAGCAGGTCGCCCTGGATCTCGATGTGCTCGAGCATGCGCTCGCCGAAGGCGACGAGACGCTCGCGCGGCGGTGCGCCGGGCCCGAGCGGCGCCGGGCCGCGGATGAAGCCCTCCTGCAGGCCGCGCTCGCGCTCGTCGAGCAACCCGCGCATCAGGCCGCAACGATCGCCGAAGTGGCGGAACAGGGTCCCCTTGCCGACGCCGGCGGCGCGCGCGACCTGGTCCATCGTCACGCACTGGGCGCCGTGCTCGGCGACGAGCGCTTCGGCGGCGGCGAGGATCGTGGCGCGGTTGCGCGCAGCATCGGCCCGCTCGTGCCGGACAGGCTCGAGCATCGGCAACCCCCGTTGCGCGACATTGCCCTCCACTTGGGGAATCCTACCTGGCGTAATTAACGGACTACGGTCCATTTGTGTTAGTATAGCTATATCCGGACCACGGTCCGTATCACTCAGGGCAGTGGATCGCACGCAAGAGAACCTCCAGAACCCGCCAAATCGAGAACTTCAAAGGAGCCCCCATGTCAGCCACAGCAACAGAGATCCAGACACAGCTTCCCGTCGGCACGTGGAAGCTCGACCCGACGCATTCCTCGGCGAGTTTCGCCGTCAAGCACATGGTCGTCGCGACCTTCCGCGGGCGCTTCGAGAACATCGACGCCACGCTGACGGTTAGCGAGGACGGCACGGGCGAGCTGCTCGGCACGGTCGACGCCGGCTCGATCGTCGTCAAGGACGAGAACCTGCAGGCGCACCTCGGCTCGCCTGACTTCTTCGACACCGAGCGCTACCCCGAGCTGCGCTTCGCCTCAAAGGCGATCCGCCGCGACGGCGATGAGCTCGTGATCGAAGGCGAGCTGACGATCAAGGACCAGACGCATGCGGTCGAGGCACGCGGCACGATCACCGACCCGCACGAGACGCTCGGCGGCGCCGTCAAGATCGGCGTGACGCTAGAGACGGTGATCGACCGCACGCAGTTCGGCCTGGAGTGGAACGCGCCGCTGCCGAAGGGCGGCTTCGCGCTGGCCAACGACGTCAAGCTGACGGTCGAGCTCGAGCTCGCCCGCGACGGCGAGTAGCACGGCGATGCGCGTCCTGGGCATAACGGGCTCGCTGCGCAGCGACTCGCACAACGGACGCCTGCTTCGGGCGGCGGCAGAGCTGCTGCCGCCCGATGCGGAGCTCGTCGAGTTCGACGGACTGAAGGCGATCCCGCCGTTCGACGAGGACGACGAGGCGGTGCCGGGAGCGGCAGTCGAGTACTGGCGCGAGCAGCTCGAGCAGGCCGATGCGCTGCTGTTCGCGACGCCCGAGTACAACCACTCGATCCCAGGCGCCCTGAAGAACGCCGTCGACTGGGCCTCGCGCCCATTCGCGACGGCGGCGCTGCGCAACAAACCAGCCGCCGTGATCGGCGCTAGCACGGGCATGTTCGGCGCCGTCTGGGCGCAGGCGGAGCTGCGCAAGTCGCTCGCCGCGGCCGGCGCGCGCGTGATCGATCGAGAAATGCCAGTGCCGGACGCGGAGAACGCGTTCGCGCCCGACGGAACGCTGGCCGAGCACGAGCAGACGTTGGCGCTCGGCGAGATCCTCGCCGAGTTGCTCGACGAGGCGCGCAGGCGCTCGGCCGAACCCCTCGGACAAGCCGCCTGACCCGCGCAGCACCGCAGGGCGCGACAATGAACGCATGGCAACCGAGCAGAAGCTCGCCCCGGTGCGCGTCAGCGACGAGCTCGAGCACTGGCTGAGAGGCGATCAGCCGAAGACGCTCGGCAGTCTGATCGACGTGTTCGGCGAGCGCAGCTTCGCGATCGTGTTCGTGCTGCTGATGGCGGTGCCGGCGTTGCCGCTGCCGACAGGCGGCGTGACGCATGTATTCGAGGTGATCACGATGCTGCTCGCGCTCGAGCTGATCGTCGGGCGCCGCACGATCTGGCTACCCGCCCGCTGGCGCGGGCTGCAGATCGGCGGCGAGAGCAAAGAGAAATTCATCGACGCGCTGCTGCGACGGATCAGATCGCTCGAGCGCATCTCGCGCCCGCGCGGGCGCTGGCTGTTCGGTCATCGCTTGAGCGGGAGCCTGTTCGGGCTGGCCGCGCTCGGCCTCGCCTTGACGGCTTTCCTCGCGCCGCCGTTCTCGGGCCTAGATACGTTGCCGTCGATCGGTCTCGTCGTGCTCGCGCTCGGCTATCTGCTGACCGACATCGCGGTCGTCGTCGTCGGCGCCGCGATCGGCGTGCTCGGCGTGGCCTCGGTGATCTTCCTCGGAAGCATCGCCGTGAAATTCTTCAAGAGCATTTTTTGATTTTTAATTAATCCGATCATCCGACTTGGTTAATTCGATCGCCGGGTCGCCTGCGTCTGTAACGATGCGCCAGGGATGCGCTTGCTGATATGGGGGATCGTTGGGCTATCTGGGCTCGGTCTAGCGATCCAGCTGATCGGGGTTCACGGCTCGACCGACGAGCAAGCCGCGGTCCGGCGAGCCGTGCGAGCGCCCTTTCAGGACCTGCGCCGCCGCGACGCCCGGGCTCTGTGTGAAGACTTCACCCCGGCCGTCGCAGCGAGGTTGACGAGCATCGACGGCAGCTGCTCGAGCCACGTCGGTGAGCTGTTCGCGCGCAGCGCTCAAGACGCCGAATACGTTCCCTCTCAAGGTCTTCTTGCGCGCGGCCCCTTCGAGGTGCGGGAGATCCGTGTGCACGGTAACCGCGCCACGGCAGACTCCGTCGGCCCTGGCAAGCCGCCGCTCGTCCGCCATTGGCAGCTCATGCGCGTAAACGGGCACTGGCGCATCGCGACGCCGGCCACGCTGCAAATGCAGTCCGATTGCGATCAGCATCCGTTCGGCGACGCGGGCTGTCTCGATGTGCTCTCGATGCGCCTCGACCGCGCGCAGTAAACGGCCGCGCGGGCTGGGCCCGGGGCCGCTCAGCCCTCGAGATCTTCCTCGAGGTCTTCCACTTCAGCGGCGAGGTCGGCGACGCTCACTTCGAGTGCGTCCGCGATGCGCCTTACAGTGGTCCAGCCAGGGCTGTTGAGGCCACGCTCGATGCGCGACAGAGCCGAAGAGGTGATGCCGGCATCGAACGCAAGCTCTTCTTGCGTCATCTCCCGCTCCTCGCGAAGTCGTTTGAGTTGGGCCGCCAGGAAGGGGTCCGCCGGTTCATGCACATAAGAAACATCGCGGACGGTTGGGGTCAATGTCCAGGGGTTTAAGTCCTAGGCCGTCAGGACGGGTATCCTCCGGCATTGCACAAATCATCCCCACAGATGGTCACGTGCACCGGCCGAGCGAGGCACTCGCACGAAAGTGCGGCGCCGAGCCGGTCCCGCCAGAGGCCCCCGGGAGCTTGCCCCCCGGGGGCTTCAGGTGAGTACATGCGCGATATCACGGGCGTCGCCGGCCTGACCGCGAGGCTCGCTTGGCAGCGCATGATCCCCCGCAGCGGCCAGCGCGGTACCACCTGCAGCGCCCGGCGCATGATCGCTTGCAACCGCGCCAGGACTAGCGAGGATCGGCGAGCGGTGCCGCGGCGGTGCCTGTCGCCGAGCGCCACAGACCGAGCGCGATCGACCTGAGCTCATGGAACATCGGCCGCGCGAGCAACGCGAGCGCGAGCGTGCCGCCGAGCACGCCGAGCACGCCGGCGAGCGCAAGCTCCGGGATCGCCGGCAGCCCCGACCACAGCCGCACGGCACCGGCGGCGAGCGCGACGCCAAGCGCCGCGCCAGCGCCCGGCCACATCGCGCCGAGCGTGATCGCAACCGGGATCCGCAGCACACGCGAAGCGGCGATCATCATCAGCGCGACCCAGAAGATCACGTTGCCGCAGCGCCCCCACGCGACTGCCGTGATGCCATATGGCGCGAGCAGGATGATCGTGACGACGAGCACGGGCAGTTGGATGAACGTGAGCCCGACCATCACCCGCTGGCGACCGAGCGCCTTGAAGGCGTCGCCGAGCGCGAAGCCGGACGCCGAGATGCCCGACATCACGCAGACAGCGGCGAACACGCCCGAAGCGCCGCGCCACTTGGCCGAGAACAGCGTTTCGATGATCGGTCCGGCCTGCACGGCAAGCCCGGCGGCGAGCGGCAGCGCGTACAGCGACTGGAAGTTGACGAGCCTTCCGGTCGCCGCGCTCAGCCCCTCACGGTCGAGCACGCGCTTGCGCGACAGGGCCGGGAAGGCGACGAGCGAAACCTGGTTGGCGATGTTCTCGAGCACGAGCACAGGCAAGCGAAAGGCGACTGTGTAGAGGCCGAGCGCGCGCTGACCGAGCACGCGCCCGACGACCGCCACGTCAAGTTGCGTCGTCACCTGGGCGAGTAGTGAGAGCAGCGATGCGCCGATCCCATAGGGGAGGATGCTCCGCGCGATCTTGCGGTCGAAGCGCAGGGTCGGGCGAAAGTCGGTGCAGATCCACAGCGAGGCCGCCCACGCACCGGTCCCGGCGAGCATGCCCCAGACGAGCGCCGAAGCACCGAATCCGAGTAGCGCCAGCGTCACGCCCACGCCGGCGCGCGCGAGCGAGTTGACGACCTGCGTGATGATCCGCGTGCGAAAGCCGAGGTCGCGCAGCAAGAGGCCGTCATGCACGCCACCGAGACCGGTCAGGAAAATGTCGAGCGCCGCCAGGCGGAACAACCCGACGTGCCCCGATGCATGGAAGAAGCTCGCGATCAGCGGCGCCGCGGCCAATGCGAGCAGCGTCAGCAGCGTCGTCAGCGCGATGTTGATCGTGAAGGCGACGTCAACGCGCTCGGAGTGGCCTTCCTCCTGCTCGTAGATCACGGCCTGGCCCATGCCGAGGTCGGTCGTCAGCTCGATCAGGCTGAGCACGGCCGTGACGGCTGCCACGACGCCGAACTGCGAGGGCGCGAGCAGACGCGTGAGTACGAGCAGCGAGACCATCGCGAGGCCCTTGGTCACGAAGAACGTGAAGATCGACCAGACGATCCCTCGCTTGACCGAACTGCCTAGTCGTGGCGGTCCGGCGCCCGACTCCTTGCCCCCGCCCGGCAGCACGGTAGCCGCGCGTGGCTCGCCCGCCGAGGGCTCGCTGTCCGCTGCCGGCCCCTCCGGCGGGGGCTGTCGCGGCTCGCTCATGTGGGCTCCTGCACGGCTGCGAACGAGCGGCCGCGGCGGAGCGCATTGACGATCCTCCGTGGCAGCCCGCGGATGACCCGCGTGGCGAGGAGCGCGGCCGGCGCCGGGTCGCTGCGATCCCAGTAGTCGTAGCCGGACGGGCGTGCGAAGGCGGCGAGGAAGCTCGCGATCGCGGTGGCCCTCGGTGGCGCGTCGGGGTGCCCGGGGTCGCGCAGCGCTTCCTTCAGCCAGCCCACGTCGCCCTTCAGGTGGCGCATGCGGCGCCCGCTGCGATAAGCGCTCGGAGCCTGGATCGGCTCGCCGGCCGCCCACTGATACAGCAGCAGCGGGAAGTCAACGCCGGCGCGCACGGCGATCTCGACGGACGCTGAGAGTCGCGAATTGATCTCCATCAGAAACGGCCGACCGGTGGCGTCGCGGCGAAACTCGATCTCGGCATATCCCTCGAGGCCAAGCTCACGGATCAAAGCTTCTGCGGCTGCGCCGATGTCCTGCGGCACGGCAATGCTGCGGCGCAGCACTGAGCTGCCGCCGAGCACCGGGTACATACGCTCGGCGCGCTGCGCGAACGTGGCCCACATCCGCCCCTGCGCGTACAGCACGCTGACCGCCTCCCGTGCGCCTGGAAGCCACTGCTGCAGCAACGCCCCTGCGCCGGCGTCGAGCAGGCGCGTCGTCTGCTCGATTGCCTGCTCGCGTGTCCTCGCCAGGGTGGGCGCGGCGCGCCACGCCTCGGGACCGCCTTCGGTCCACGAGACCGCCGGCTTGACGACGACGGGCAGCCCGATCTGCGTCAGCGCATCGCTCGTGCCGGCAAGATCGCTGACGCTGCTACCCGGCGGCACTGCCAGGCCGAGCCGTTCGGCCACGGCGAGCGTCGCGCGCTTGTCGATCGCCTGCGCCAGCGCCTGCTCAGGGGCGAGCGCGAGCGTAGCGACGGCTTCGACCTGCGCGCGATGCGCGCGCAGGGCCTCAATCGAGCCGTCGTGGCTCGTGATCACGACCGGCCGCCCGAGTGACTCACACAGCTCGCAGACGCGCTCGACGAAGCCGGCGGGATCATCGGCGACATCCGGCAGCACCGTGCGCCCGGCGCACCAGCGAGAGACAAATGCGGGAGCCCCGGCGTGCGACTCGGCGACGTGAACCTTCACGCCGACACGCCCGAGCGACCTGACAGTGACGAGCGACTGACGCAGGTCCGCATCGAGGACAAGCGCCGGCCTGCTGGCTCGGTCAGCGTCAGTCACCGCTGCACCGTATCCAACACGCGCTCACGCGCAAGGTTATGTCCACCCCGATCACGGGTAGTCTAGTTAGTGGAATTTCGTGCGAACCGCCGCCGGACATATCTCAAAGCGCGCGCTCGTAGCCGGGGGGCTGCGCCTCAGCGGCGTGGGCGCCCTGCTGAGGCGACTCGCTCCGTGGCGAGGCGCACTCGTGCTCTCCTATCACCGCATCGGCGAGGCGAGCAAGCTCGACACCGACCGCTCGCTCTTCAGCGCGACGGCACAGTCGCTGGACGAGCAGCTGCGCTTCCTCACGCGGCACTGCGAGGTGATCGATCCGAGCGACCTCGGACCTGAGCTATTGACCCAGCGCGGGCGGCGCGTGCTGATCACCTTCGACGACGGCTATCGCGACCTCTACGAGACGGCCTACCCGGTGCTGCAGGCCAATCGCGTTCGTGCCGCGATGTTCCTCTGCTCGGGCTTCATCGACGGCTTCGCCGACGCCTGGTGGGACGAGGTGGCGTGGATCTTGCGACACAGCCCGCTGCGCGTGTTGCCCCCCGGACCCTGGTCGGCCCAGCCGCTCGCACTCGACGAGCAGAGCATCGAGCACTCGATCTTTGCGGTAGCGAGAAGGTGCTGGGAGCTCTCGCCCCAAGAGACCGCCCAACTGCTCGAAGGGCTGGCGATCGTCAGCGGCGCGGGCAGGCGGCCGGCGAACGACAGCGCAGAGGACTGGATCACGTGGGAGATGGCGCGCGAGATGAGCGCCGCTGGACATCAGATCGGCGCGCACACGGTCAACCACCTGATCCTCGCCAAGCTGGCGCCCGAGCGCCAGTACGAGGAGATCGCCGGCTCGGCCGATCGCATCGAGGCCGAGCTCGGCGAGCGCCCGCGCTGGTTCGCCTACCCCGTTGGTGTACCCGGCGTGTTCGACGAGCACAGTCGCGCTGCCGCGGCCAAGGCGGGCATCGAGCTCGCTTTCAGCAATTACGGCGGGCACGTGACGGAGGACACCTTCTTCGCACTCGACGTGCAGCGGACTTCAGCGGAGAGGCTGCGCACGCCGACCTTGTTTGCGGCAACCGTGACGGTGCCGGCGTTGTTCGCGCGCTAGCCGAGTCATAGCCGTCCGAGCTGCCAGCGGCCACGATCATGCTTCTCGCTCAGCCAGCGCGCCGCGTCTCGGTGGCCAAGCTCGATCAGACGCTCGATGAACTCCTCCGCGAACAGCAGGTAGCTCAACAGCTCGCCGTGGCTCGCGCCCTGGCCGGCATTGACCAGATGACCGAGACCGCTGACGTTCGGCGAGCGGACCAGCGCGCGCGGCGACCTGTAGCTCTTGCGGTACACCTCGCTCGCGATCCGACCGATCTCCAGCGGGTCCTCCGGGGCGATCAGCATGTAGGGGACGCGTCGGCGGCCGGTGCGCGTCTCGTGCGCCCGGGCCTTCGCGTCCGAGCCGTCTTCAAGCAGCTCGTTGACGGTCGCGAGCGTATGCACGTCGTTGACGAGCGGGTTGACGAGCACCGCCTGGATCAGCTGCGTCGCGCCGTCGAGGGCATCAGGACGAGGCTCGGCCTGTAGCTCGGCCATCGGTTTGAGCGAGTTGAGCGCGATCACGATCGTCCGCCCTGCCCCGAGCGCCAGCGCCGGCTTGATCGGCGCGTTCAGCCGCGTGCCGCCATCGAAATACCAGCGCCGTCCGTCTGGGCGCTCGATCGGGACGGCGGGGAACACCAGCGGAATCGCCGCCGAGGCGCGCACGTGGTCCTCAGACAGCTCACCCTGGACATAAGAGATGCCCCGTCGCGTGTCGAGGGCGGGCGATCGTCCGCCGTCGTGGAACACGACGCTCATGTTGGTGCGCCCGGAAGTGGCTACCACCGCCGCAGTTGCGAGCTTCCCGGCGCCGACGTTCTCGTGTATCTGATCGAACGCGATCAGTCTGCTCAAAGTCGCCGTGAGCGGCGCGGGGTCGAGCAAGCTGTTGGTGTGCGCACGCCGGCTGCCCACCACTTCACGCATGTACGACCACAGGCGGGTCCCCTCAGACAACGAGACCAGCGGCTTGAGCACACTGCCGTAGCCGATCTGCTCCCAGAGCTCGATCCCACCATCGGCTATCTGCCTCGGCGATTCGTGGGCATGCGCAGCGAGGTGCGCGGCGTTGATCGCGCCGACGCTCGTCCCGATGACGATCTGCGGGCGCTCGTCGTCCTCGAGCGCCGGCAGCAGGGCCGAAAGCGCCCCGATCTCGTACGCTCCGCGCGCCCCTCCGCCCGCCAGCACCAGAGCAACAGGGCCACCGCTCGGCTTCGCTCGAGGCATCTCGTCAGGCTAACGAGTCAGCGCGTCCCGAACCCTAACCAGGCCGTCATCCAAAGCTGCGATCGCATCCCACGGGATGAAGTCACCGCGCACCATCGGGTCCGGACCGGAGCCGGTCATGCGGGCGATCATTCCGTAGCGTCCGGCGAGCAATCCGTCCAGCTGCCACCCCCGTCTACGGCGCTGGCGCGGAGGTCCCGTATCCAGGGACAGCCTAAGTGCCCAGGCGCGAAGCTTGCGCCGATAAGTCACGCCGCTGACCACGATCAGGTTGATCCTAAATCGTTGTCTACTGAGTTCTACCCCTTGACACAAGTCCGCTAAACGGGAAGATTGGTATGCAAATGCTGACGAGGAGGACAACTCAGTTGGAGGTTCAAGAATGCGCCGACTAGCCGCAGGTTCAGCACTCGCTCTAGCGGTCGTAGCTACTGGGGTCGCGTGGATCGTGACTGGTGCGGGTGCGTCTGCGACCACCACCTCATCGCCAACAGAGAGCGAACCGGCAGTTCCGCCGGCAGGTGCAGCGCTAACTCCAGGGCAAACGCAGAGCGTGGAGCAGACAGCTCTTGTTGTCGCGGCCGAATATGGCGACTATGCCCCGACCCTGTCGATCGCAGGTAAGACCCAACCGCTCAGACAGGCGGTTGCCCTCGTCCCCGAATCCACGCCGCCACAGATCCCGGACCCGCGAACCGGCAAGCCGCTGTCAGAAAGCTCTGTCTTTATCGCCACGATGACAGGCCAGTTCACCGAGACAAAGCACGTGATGGTCGGACAGCCGAAGCCGACAGGCACGCAGTTGACGCTCGGTATAGATGTCGCATCCGGGCGCGTTGTCTCGCAATTCCTTGGCACCGCGCCGGTACGTCTTGCAGAACCGATTACGCCCTCAACGGTGACGGCAACGCAATGAGTCGGCTTCTAGCAGGCATATCAGCCACGATGCTGTCCGCGCTTGCCCTCGCGGCCCCGGCGTCGGCCCTACAGATCGTCGGCCGCGTCAGAGGCTTCGGCGGCCCTTTGGGCAGCCATAGCGTCGCACTTCCAAGAGTGCTCGTTCGTGTTCAAGGTGCCCGCGGGCGGGTCGTCGCGGAAGCGCGCACGGGAGCGAGAGGGGTCTTTCACGTCAACGTTCCCGCGACCGGGCGCTACACATTCTCGGCGTCTGATCCTCACGCCCCCTGCCGCCGCACTCCTGTCGCAATCAAACGCGGCACGACTGTCTCCATATCCTGCTCCATTAAATAGAGGGGGAATCGCGTTGAGACGCGTAATTCTGGCGGCTCTTGCAGCCGCCGTGATCATCTGCGCCTGGTCCAGTCCGGCTTCGGCCGAATGGGGCACGGGGTGCAACGAGTACTCGAACCATTGTTACGGCCTAGCCGACTGGACAATGGGTCCGCCTGGGGAACAAGTCCTCGGCATGACGTCATGGATGTTTACAGAACAGATGAATGTGGGCGAATGGTGGCGCTCAGCCTTCGTGGACGACGAGGAGTGGTTCGCGCAACCGAGCATCGGGTACTGGGCCGAGTCTGGGCAGGAATCAGGCTGGGGCGCAGGCGGGCATGATTGCTGTTCGCTTCGCTGGTTTTACGCATACAAAGATGTTCATGGCTACGGGGCTTATGAATCGCCTTACGTTCTGCCTCCCTCTCCGCCCAATCAGTACCTAATAAAGCTAAGCGGTGCTAGCGCGTGCTTTGAAGTTGATAGCAACCCCGTGGGGTGTGTCGCTGGCGGCTTTCTTTCCGCTTCAAAAGAGGTTCAAGTAGGAATGGAGGCGGCGCAGGAAGGTGAGCCAACAAACTGGGGCCATGATGAAACTGCTGTCGAGTGGACAGACCAGACCTGGCACCACTGGAACAGCGCAACCTATAAAGCGATGAACTACGCGAAACAGTACACAGCTCACGTTTGCGTCGGACAAAATGGCTATCCGTATGCGGGCTGGGCCGCTTGGGGGACGTGCTGAAGTCGCATTTGATCGCGTCCCTAGCCGAGGCTCTCTTGACGCTGGGCGCTCGATCAAATAGCGGCATACCCGTTGGCCCGCCGTCTAGGGCGGTGGGCCAACAGATAGTCAGCGAGCGCTGGGGCTTCACGCTGGGACTAGGGCCTTCGCCATCGTGCACCCCCTTTAACTGGGGGTTTATCCGGACGGATACGGCTGTGTTTTGAGAATCCTCGCGAGGTGCGCCGCATTGCGCGCGAGCGTGCGCGTAGCGGTGGCGGTGCCTTTGGGCGTCGGGCTCTTGTCCTTGTAGTCGACCGCCTGCATCGCTTCGCCGACCCAGTAGACCGATCCCTCGGCGGGAATCGTGAAGCCCTCGTCGGAAAGCCCTTGGGCGAGCTCGGCGAATACGTGGTGCGCGCCATCCTCGTTGCCGACCACAGCTACACAAGCGACGCGGTCGTAGGACACCATCCGCCTGCGGTCGTCTTGCTCGCCGAGGAACGCGTCGAGACGCTCCAGGACCCGCTCGCAGACGCTCGAGGGGTGCCCGAGCCAGATCGGCGTGCCCACGACGAAGATGTCGGCATCGAGGATGCGCTGACGCAGGACGGGCCAATCGTCGCCCTCTCCCTCGTCACTGGTCACGCCTGGGATGGGGCTACCCCTTGGCGCGCGCTGTCAAAACCCGCCGCCCACGGTTCGCACACGCGCCCCCAAGTTGTCAGGGGAAGCGCCTGACTGTCGCGTCCGGTTGACGCTCGCCACGCGCCAGAGAAAGAGGGCAAAACTCGGCGGTTACCGAGCTTCGCCCTCTAATGAGCCGCTTTGGCTCCTAGGCGGAGGGGGAGGGATTCGAACCCTCGTCGGAGGAATCTCCCCCGAAACGGTTTTCGAGACCGCCGCATTCAACCGCTCTGCCACCCCTCCACGACCTCATGTGAAGGACAGGCGGGTGATCTTAGTGGAGCGACGCGCGCCTGCAGTGGGGTCTCGGCGAAGGTGCGATCGTGCCATCACCGGCGGCGATCTCGTCCATCGGGGAAGCGCTGTCGCCTCGCCGACCGTTGCGATCAGCCGCGGCGCGAGGCGAAGAAGTCGCTCAAAAGCTGGCCGCACTCGGGCGCGAGCAGCCCGGAGATCACTTCGGGGCGGTGGTTGAGCCGGACATCTCCGAGCACATCCAGCACGCTGCCACAGGCGCCGGCCTTTGGATCGGTTGCGCCGTAGAGGACCCGCGGGATGCGCGCGAGCACAATCGCCCCGGCACACATCGCGCACGGCTCGAGCGTGACGTACAGCGTCGCGTCGAGCACGCGCCAGCTGCCGAGCGCCCGTGCCGCCTCGCGTAGCGCGAGGATCTCGGCGTGCGCCGTCGGGTCCTGGCGCAGCTCGCGCTCGTTGTGGGCTGCCGCGAGCAGCTCACCGCCGCGTACGACGACCGCGCCGATCGGGACATCGCCGTGCTCGCGTGCCTTCTCGGCCTCGCGCAGGGCGAGACGCATGAAGTAGTCCTCGTCTGGAAAAAGCGGTTCGCTCATCGATCTCGCCGAAGCTCCTGCGACAGTGCTGCCGCCTGCCGGGCTCGCCCACATCATCATTATCCGAGAACGGTCGATGAATCTACGGATGCAACTGCGCTGCACTCACACCACCACCCGCGTGCGGCGACTGGCGATCGCCTGCTGCGCGATCGCTGCGGCGCTGCCGCTCGCCTCGGCCCGCGCCGGCTCGCTCGCCTACGCGCCGAACCAGATCCTCGTCAAGTACGCGACGGCGACGCCGGCGCGCGCCCGCGCAGCCGCCGCACGTGGGGCCGGCGCGGGCGCCACGAGCGTGACCGCACCGCACACGCGCCTGTTGCGGCTCACTCCCGGCGTCAGCCTCGGCGCCGCCCTGCACGCGCTGCGCCGCCGCCCCGACGTCACCTGGGCCGTGCCGGACTACCGTGCTCACGCTGCCGGGCTGATCCCCGACGACGTCGGCAACGGCACGCAGCCGGGCGACTGGCAGCAGCTTCAGTGGAACTTCTCCGGCCCGTTCGGCGTGAACGCTCCGCAGGCGTGGTCGAATGTCGCAGCCGACGGCGCGCCGGGTGGCAAAGGCGTGGTCATCGCCGTGCTCGACACTGGTGTCGCGTACGCCACGCACGGGCGCTTCCTGCGCTCCCCCGACTTCTCCCGCTACGGCTTCACCGGCGGCTATGACTTCATCGCGCACAACCGCTTCCCCAACGACCGCAACGGCCACGGCACGTTCGTGGCCGGCACGATCGCCGAGGCCACCGACAACCGCTACGGGCTGACCGGCCTGGCGTTCGCCGCACGGATCATGCCCGTGCGCGTGCTCGACAGCGCGGGCGAAGGCGAAGCCTCGACGATCGCCGAAGGCGTCCGCTACGCAGTCAGGCACGGAGCACAGGTGATCAACCTCAGCCTCGAGTTCTCGAGCAACGTCACCGCCGCCGACATTCCGGAGTTGCTCGAAGCGCTCCGCTACGCACGCCGCCGTGGCGTGCTCGTCGTCGCGGCGGCCGGTAACGAGGCGCATACGGCCGTCGCCTACCCGGCGCGCGCGCCAAACGTCGTCGCCGTGGGTGCGACGACCGAACACGGCTGCCTGGCCGACTATTCGAATGACGGCTCCGGCCTGACGCTGGTCGCGCCGGGCGGCGGTGCCGACGCCAGCCTCCCGGGCGACCCGAACTGCAACCCCGAAGCTCCCGGCGGGCGCGATGTCTTCCAGGTGACGTTCACCGGCGCCTCGCCGAGGCGCTTCGGCATGCCGGGTGGCTATGAAGGGACTTCGATGGCCGCGCCGCACGTCTCGGCGACGGCCGCGCTGATCATTGCCAGCGGCGTGCTCGGTCGCCGTCCGACGCCCGCGCAGATTGTCGCGAGGCTGCGCGCGACCGCACGCAAACTCGGCGGTGGCGGCGACGAAGCGCTGTACGGCGCCGGGCTCGTCGACGCAGCCGCGGCCACCGCAGCCGGGGGCCCGGGCGCGGTCACCGGCTGACGTGGAGGCCGGGCCGGCGCCGGAGCGTTGCGATCTGGCCGTCGTCGGCGGCGGCATCGTCGGTCTCGCCGTCGCCCGCGAGCTCGCGCGGCGTCGGCCGCGCGCGTCGATCTGCGTGCTCGAGCGCGAGCGCGAGCCGGCGATGCACCAGAGCGGCCACAGCTCGGGGGTGATCCACGCAGGCATCTACTACGCGCCCGGCTCGTTGAAGGCGCGGCTGTGCACGAGCGGCGCGCGCCTGCTTTACGAGTACTGCGAAGCGCACGCGATCGCACACGCGCGCTGTGGCAAGCTCGTGCTCGCGACGAGCGACGCGGAGCTGGGGCGCCTGCGCGAGCTGCAGCGACGGGGAACGGCCAACGGCGTGCGCGGCCTGCGCTGGCTCGATCACTCCCAGATCGCAGCGGTCGAGCCACACGCGCGCGGCCTCGCCGCGCTGCATTCGCCGGACACCGGCGTCGTCGACTTCCGCGCGGTCGCGCGCTCCTTCGCCGCCGACCTGATCGCCGCCGGCGGACGGATCGCATACGGCTGTGAGGTGCGCTCTGTGGAGCGCCACGCGCGAGCGCTGCGGCTGACGCACGCGCAAGGCACCACCGAGGCGGGCCACGCGATCTTCTGCGCCAGCGCCTGGGCTGACCGGCTCGCCGTCTCGGCCGGCGCGGATCCCGACCCGCGGGTCGTCCCCTTCCGCGGCGCCTACCTGCGGCTGAAGCCGGCACGCGCCTCGCTCGTGCGCGCCCTGATCTACCCGACGCCCGATCCGGCGCTGCCGTTCCTCGGCGTGCACCTGACGCGCCACGTCGACGGCGAGGTCTCGCTCGGGCCGACGGCATTGATCGCCGGCGCACGCGACGCCTACGACCTACACACGGTGCGGCTGCGCGATCTGCGCGAGACGCTCGCGTGGCCTGGCACGTGGCGGCTGATGCGCAGCTACTGGCGCGCCGGCGCCGGCGAGCTGCATCGCGCGAGCTCGCGCCAGGCGCTCGTGAGGATGGCCGCCCGCATGGTGCCCGAGCTCGACCGCGACGACGTCGAGGACGGCTTCGCCGGAGTGCGTGCCCAGGCGCTCGCGCGCGACGGGCGGCTGATCGACGACTTCGCCTTCTCCTGCGACGAGCGGTCGCTGCACGTACGCAACGCGCCCTCCCCTGCCGCGACGGCATCGCTGGCGATCGCGGCGTACGTGTGTGACGAGGCCGAACGTAGTCTTGCGCTCACCAGCTAGGTCGCGGCGAGGCGCGCGACTGCGTCGGCGACGCCCTCGCGCGCGGTCGGGAAGCGCGGGCGCCAGCCGAGCTCGCGCTTGAGCTTGGCGTTCGAGGAGCGCGCCGAGCGCACTGCTGCCGCGACGGCGTTGCGTCCGGCGATCAGCTGCGCGACGGAGGCCGGGATGCGCCGCGGGGGCCCCACGCCTAGCCGGCTCGCGGTCAGCGCCATGAAGTCATAGAACGTGATCGGCTCGTCGTCGACGACGTGGTAGGTCGAGCCCGGGGCAGCGCGCTCAGCCGCGAGCACGAGCGCCGAGACGACATCGTCGAGATGAATTACATCCCACAGGTTCTCCCCTGTCCCGATCACGGCGAAGCGCCCGGGCTGGCGCAAATGGGCGATCAGCTCGCTCTCATACCAGCCCCCTGGACCGTAGACGTGCGAGGGGCGGATCACGACTGCCGGCAGACCCGACTCGAGCACGAGCCGCTCGCCCTCCTGCTTGGAGCGACCGTACGGCGTCCGCACCGGCAGCGGCTGCTCCTCGCTCAGCAGCGCCCCATGCGCCTCGCCGGTCACGACGGTCGAGGCGAACACAAAGCGCGGTCCGGCGCCCCGCTCGGCTCCGGCGAGCGCCGTACATGCGTCCAGCAGGCTGGCCGTCCCGCGCACGTTGACCTCGCGCAGCTTGCGCTCGCTGCGCTGGGAGGCGATCTCGGCGGCGAGGTGAACGATGCACTCCGGACGCTCGCCCGAGACCAGCTCGTGCAGGCGAGCACGATCGTCAAGATCGCCCGAAAGCGGACGCGTTCCGGTGGGCTGCGAGCCTTCACGACGCACAAGCGCCGCAACATCGTGCCCTTGCTCGAGCAACTGCGCGCACAGCGCACGGCCGATGAAGCCGCTCGCGCCGGTGACGAGGATGCGCAACGGCGCTTGTTAGGTCGTGCGGATGATCAGCACCGAGCAGGGTGCGTGGTGGGAGACCTTGTTCGGCACCGAGCCGAGCAGGAAGCGCTTGGCGCCGGTCATGCCCTTGTTGCCGACGATGATCAGGTCCGCCTCCTGCTCCTCGGCGACATCGAGGATCGCGTCGGCCGGGTCGCCCTGGCGCGCGTACAGTTCGACGGGCACACCGGCCGCGCGGGCCACCTCGGCGGCGGCCTCGAGCGTCGCGTCGACATCCTCGCGCGGGTTGATCGCCCACTGGAGATCCTCCGGCGCCTGGCGGCGTTCCTCGCTCAGGCGCTGCTCGGAGACCGGCGCATAGGCACTCACGAGCTCGACCCTTGCACCGACGGCACCGGCCAGGTCGACCGCCTGGCGCACTGCCTGCGTGGCCGTGTCCGAGCCATCCGTTCCCACCACGATCGAGCTGAACATGATCCTCCTCCGGCAGTTGAAAGACGAACGAGACCGATCCCGACGAGCGCGGATCATATCCGCGCGTCGATGCTGTCGCGAGCCGTCGCGCGTGCGGCGTAAGGTCTGGCGCGAGACGTGATCGATTTGCACTGCCACCTGCTGCCCGGCATCGACGACGGTCCGCAGACGGTCGAGGGCTCGCTCGCGCTCGCACGAGTCGCCGCCGAGCTCGGCACGCGCACGATCGTCGCTACGCCGCACGTCAGCTGGCGCTACGCCAACGACTCGACCACGATCGCCCGCCTCGCCGGCGAGATCGGCGGGGCCGTGTCCAATGACGGGCTCGCGCTCGAGGTCGTGGCGGGCGCCGAGGTCGCGATGACGCGCATGCCCGAGCTCGCCCCCGAGGAGCGTTCGGCGTTGACGCTCGGTGACGGCCCCTGGCTGCTGCTGGAGCCCCCGTTCAGCTCGGTGCTGAGCGGCCTCGAGCAGCTCGTGCTCGAGCTCGAAGCCGAAGGCCATCGCGTGCTGCTCGCGCACCCCGAGCGCTGCCAGGCCTTTCACCGCGACACCGAGCTGCTCAAGGCGCTCGTGCGCGAGGGCGTGCTCGTCTCGATCACGGCGGGCTCGCTCGCGGGGAGCTTTGGCGAGACCGTCAGGCGCTTCGCGCTGGAGCTCGTCGAGGCGGGGCTCGTGCACAACGTCGCCTCCGACGCGCACGACGCGCAGAAGCGCCCGCCGAGCATCGCACGAGAGCTCGAGCAGGCGGGATTCGGCACGCTCACAGACTGGCTGACCGAGGAGGTCCCGGCCGCGCTGCTGGCCGGCGAGCAGCAGATCCCGCCTCGCCCGCCGCTGATCGTGGCACCGGGCGCTGCCGGGCGCCAGCCCTGGTGGCGAAGAAGGCCGCTCAGGCGAGCTTCGTGATCGCGATGATCATCCCGATCACGACGAACACGACGATCGCGACCTGCATCCAAATCCACGTTGGCGACATGCTGGCGACAGCGTACTTCGGCGCTGGCGGCTCGGGCCTCCGAAGCACGCCCTAACCTTCTTCTCGTGGCCAGAGCAATGCAAAAGGCTGCGCTCGTGCTGGCCTCGATCCTCCTGCTGCTCGGGGCACTCGCCGCCGGCGCGGGGGCGAGTACGAAAAAAAGCGCGCGAGCGGCGGTGCCGGGGCCCCTCGGCGGCATCAACCTCCCCGGGCTCGGCTCGGGCTCGACGCCGAGCGACGCCGACGCCGAAATCGCCATTGCGCGCAGCCTGCATGCGAAGGCGGTCAGGGTGGAGCTGGCCTGGGCGGTGCTGCAGCCGGACGGCCCGGGCGCGCTCGACGCACGCTCGCTCGTCTACCTCGACCGGCTACTCGCAGACGCCTCGAGCAGTGGCATCGCGGTGATCGCTCTGGTCGACGGCACGCCTTGCTGGGCCAGCTCGGCGCCGGCAGCGCTGCGCGGCGGCTGCCAAACGGACGGGCGCAGCGCGGCGAGCAGCTGGCCTCCTTCGAACCCAGCCGACTTCGCAGCCTTCGTCGGTGCGCTCGCGGCCCGCTATAGCGACAAGCTCACGGCCCTGGAAGTCTGGAACGAGCCCGACCAGGCCAACGAAGAGTACTTCGCGGGTCCCAACAAGCCGCAGCGATACGCCGCGCTGCTGAAGGCCGGCTACACGGCGATCAAGCAGGCGGCGCCGGGAATCAAGGTGCTCGCGGGCTCGCTCGTGGGATCGAACGGGATCTTCCTGCGCGAGCTCTACGCGGCGGGCATCAAGGGCTACTACGACGGGCTCGCCGTGCACTTCTACACGCTGACGCTGGCCGCGCTGCGCGAATTTCGCGCGGTCCAGCTCGCCAACGGCGACAGCACGCCGCTGTGGCTGGACGAGTTCGGCTGGAGCAGCTGCTATCCGCAGCAGAAGATCCAGGAAGAACAGGCCTGCGTGACGCCGGCAGTGCAGGCGCAGAACATCACCAACATCTACCGCTCGCTAAGCCGCACGCCCTACGTCGCGACCGACACGCTCTACAAGTTGCACGACGGGCGCAACAACCAGTTCGGGGTGCTGACCGACAGCGGCGCTCACAAGCGCTCGTTCACGGCGCTCGCGAGCGTGCTCGCCTCACCACTGCGTAGCCCGAGCAAGATCACCTTGAAGCTCCGCCACACGGGCGGCCATGCCGTCGCCAGCGGCTCGGCTCCGGTCGGCGACTACATGCGCATGGAAGTGTTCAAGGCGGGCTCGCTGCGCTTCCGCGCGACGTTCACGCTGGACCGCTTCAACAACTACAGACTGAGCCTGCCGAGCGTGCTCGGCCGACGCGGCCTGCGCGTGCGCGTCTACCAGGAATGGACGGGGCGGGCAGGCGCCGTGCAGAAGCGCATCTGAGCCGTTTACTCGGCGCTGCGCATCAGCGCGACGAAGGTCAGTACGAGAATCTTCACGTCGAGTCCGAGCGACCAGTTAGCGATGTAGTAGTTGTCCCACTCAACGCGTTCGGCAAGTGAAGTCTGCCCGCGCAGGCCATGCACCTGGGCCCACCCGGTGATACCCGACTTGACGCGGTGACGATCGTCGTAGCGGACGATGTCCTGGTTAAACAGCTCGACAAACTCGGGGCGCTCGGGGCGCGGCCCGATCAAGCTCATCTCACCCTTCAGCACGTTGAACAGCTGCGGCAACTCGTCGAAGGACGTGCGGCGCAGGAAGCGCCCGACGGGCGTCCGGCGGTCATCGCCCTCGACTCCGCCCGGTGCAGTGTCTCCGCCGAGCAGGTGCTCGAGCGGACCGGCGTCGTCGTCGTCAGGATCGACGCGGCCGTCCTGCATCCGCATCGAGCGGAACTTGTAGAGGTCGAAGGCATTGCCGTCGCGCCCGACGCGGTTCTGTCGGAACAGCACGGGCCCGGATGAGCTGAGGCGCACGGCCAGCGCCGAGAGCAGGATCACAGGCGAGAGCAGCACGAGGAAGAGGAGCGCGAGCACGCGGTCCAGGCCGTGCTTGATCGCGAACTGCAGTCCGCGCGGATCGACCGTGGTGAACGACATCAGCGGCAGTCCGCCGACGGTGTCGTAGCCGACGCGATTGTTGATCGTGTCGAACATGCGCGGCACGACGGACACCTCGACGCCGAGTTCCTGGCAACGCTGGATCAGACGGCTGACACGCTCGTCGGCGACCGAGGAGAAGGCGACGATCAGATTGCGCACGTTCGTACGCGCGACCGTCTCGTCGAGGTCCTCGACGGTGCCGAGCACCGGCAGATCGCGCCCGCCGACCTCCGCGATCGAGCGCGGGTCCTCATCGAGGAAGCCGATCGGCGCGAGGCCGTACTCCGGGTGGGTCTCCAGTCGCCGCGCAACCTGGGCGCCGACCACGCCGGCGCCCATGATCAGCACCGGCTTGCCGACCAAGCGGCGCGCGCGAGCCCAGCGCTGCAGGAAGGAGAGCACGATCCGACCGATGCCGACGCCGATCAGGGCGAAGCCCCAGACGGCCACGACCTCCGACTGGCGCGGCGCGTGCCCGTTGACGAACACGCCAAGCACGGCCACGGCCATCGCGCCGATCGACACGGCGCTGATTACCGGCACGACGCCGTCGAGGATCAGCGCGCGCAGCCGCGTGCGGTAGAGGCCACGCAGGTAGAACAGCAGCATCACGACCAGCGGGAACGCGAGCAGCGGCGCTCGCGTCGAGCCGGCGTGGAAGGTGCGGTGAGCACCGAGCGCGACCAGCAGCACTAGGCACAGGAAGATGAAGTCGACGGCCGGGCGCAGTACGCGCCAGCCGGAGCCCTCGAGCGCCCACTGCAACGGTCCACGGAAGGTGCCGCCGGCGAGCGCCCGCGGCTGTGGCGCGGAGCGGCCGAACTCGCCCTGGAGCGGGAGCGTGGTCGAGGTCTGTTGGGTAATCGGAGTGCGCGGCATGGTTGACGAGAGAGCTACTGCCTTGTTACTCGGTATGTCGGCGCCACGCCTTTAGCCACGACTACGCGCCGAAGACGCGGAATCGTCGAGCCGCCGCGTGAATAGCCCGACGAGCACCAGGATCACCAGTCCGAGGATTACGTAGAGGAGATCGTCGGCGGTCAGCCCGAGCACGGTCCCCTGCCCCCCTGCTGGCACGTGTTCAGCGGCGGGGTAGTAGCTCCTGGCTACGGCCGGCTGCCCCTGAGAGCTCCCGTTCGAGCCCGAAGAAGTCTTCGCTCGGCTGCCCGGCTTTGCCTTGCCCGCTCCGGCACCAGCGCTGGAGCCGCTCGCCGCCGAGCGCGAGTTAGCTTCGTCTGCACCCTGAACGCTCTGGCCTTGCGAGCTGCCCGTTTCGGCCGCCGGCGCACCCGCGGCAGATCCTTCGGCGCCCGCGCCGCCGCTCTGCCCACCGGGGCCTGCGCCGGAGTTGCCACCGCCGCCGTGCCCTCCGACCAATGCCGAGCCGAGCACCGCCTGGTTGCCCTCACCCGGGCCGCCATACCCACTCAGCGTCGAGGAGCCCGCCTGCGCGGCAACAGGAAGCGCGAGCAGAACGGCCGCGGCCACAGCACAGCTATAGGAGAAGATGCGGTGATTTTTCATGCTTCCTTGCCTTGCGCCTCCACGGCTGGAGCACAATGTCCTTGCCAGGAACCCGCCTGGTACCTGTGTACGCCTCGGTGCGTCAGCGTCCTCACCGAGGCCTTCCTGCGGCCGAAAGTCGATACGTAAATTACCGAAGCCGTCAGTCACTGTCGAGGGAAACGTTCGAATTTCGCGAGATATTTCGGCAGGTTTCACGCGAGACGCCGCGCTTTGAGCAGGATCGAGCTATTGAGCTGTTCGATGCTCACGCTGTGACCGTTCTTTACGTAGAACAACGTTTCTTGGATCAGTTCGTCGCGGGGGCTCAGACGGGCCGCTCGCTTGAGCAAGGTGAGCGCCTGGCGCCGTTGGCCTCTGGCGGAGGCGATCGCGCCGAGCTCAAGCGTCGCGTACACATCGCGCGGTTCGCGCCTCAGCGCGAGGGAGAACTCATGCTGGGCGCGGGGCAGATCGCCGAAGCGCAGGGCGATGCTGCCGGCCAGGGAATACGGTTCGTCGCTGAGCGGGTTCAGGTCGGCCGCCTTGTTCAGGTCCTGATAGGCCAGCCGCGGCGCCGTCGGCCACACGCGCACCGCGCTCTGGACGCGCAGCTGACTGAGCCACGGCAGCAACAGGCTCGCGAGCGCCGCCAGCGTGAGGATCGACGCGAGCACGAAGCTTGGTGCCCGCAACGCCCTCGGGCGCGGGACGCGCAGATCCCCTTCACTGCCCCCGAGATCCGGCTCGCGGCTGCTCGGCAAGGCGTCTAGCGCGCTCGAAGCCCTCGGCGCGCGTGAGCCGAGCGCACAGGCCAGACCGAGCAGCGCGAAGGCAGGCGCGCCGAGCCCGGCGAACTCCCAAAACCAGTCGAAGGACCCGTGCACGAACCAGTAGGCGAAGCCCGCGAGCGCCGCGCCGACGACCGTAGCGGCTAGTGGATCGCTCTGGCGGCCCCTGCGGCCGAGCGCGCGCGCCGCCGCGAGCAGCGCCGCGCCCAGGCCGATCACGGCGAGCAGCGCTCCGAGGATGCCAGTCTGGGAGAGCGTGCGCAGCTCGACGCTGTGCGGGTAGTGCGGCGTCTCGTGCCCGTGCCCGTGCAGCAGGTACTGCTGCTGGTAATTGTCGGCGCCGATGCCGACGAGCGGATGCGCTGTGAATTCGTCGAGCGCGACGCGATAGAAGTCGTAGCGATCGCTGCCCAACCCGCTCGTCAGCCGACTGCCGGACGCCCGGTCGGCGGCGTAGCCGCCCTTGAACGTGTCCCACGCGTGGCTGACGCGTTTGACCGGATCGCCGGCCGCGACGAGGCCACCGGCCAGGACCGCCACGAGCGTGGCGACCGCGACGGCTCCGACGCCGAGGCGCACCTTGCGCACGGTCTCGGGCGAGAGCTCGGTGCGGCGTTCGAGCAGCGCCGCCAGCGCGACGACCACGGCCACGGCAGCCGCCGCCAGCAGCAGCTCGAGCGTCGCAGTGTGCATCGCCGCCTTCGCATCCCCGGAGTGCTTCAGGCGGTCACCGACGCGCAGTACGGCCGGCGCCGTCAGGCCCACCCCGGCCGCCACTGGTATCAGCGCGACGAATGTGCGCAGCCGGCCCGGCACGAGCGCGAAGACGAGCACGAGCATCAGCGGGGTCGAGTACAACGAGCCGCGGCTGAGGCTGAACAGGGCGACGCCGGAGAGCAGTACGGCGCCGCCGGCGAACACCCCGCGTGCGGCCCAATGGACCCGCTCGCCGGCCGACAGCAGCAACGCGGGCCACGCGACCATCGCCCAGGTCGCGGCCGTCGCGTTTTCATAACCGCCGGGGTAGCGCAGGCGGCCTTCACCGAACTGCGCCGCGAGGTTGTGCACCTGATCGACGTGCAGCAACGCGAAGGTGGCGAGTCCGATCATCGCCAACGTCCACAGACCGAGCACGAGCGACGCGCCGATGCCGCGCCTCGGGCCGAGGGCAAACAGCGCAAACACGACGAGGTAGAGCAGCGTGCGATTGGCCCCTTCCCACGCATCGCCCTGGGCATGCGCCCAGAGGATCGAGAGGAAGCTGAGCGCGGTGTAGAGGAGCAGGCAGGCAAGCGCGACCCCTACCGGGCGCGGCAGCTCACGCAGTCGCCGGCGCGAGCCCATCAGGCCGATCGCGAGCAGCCCGATCAGCACCAGCGCACCAGGCGCCCAATGGGTCAGCGGATATCCGGCCTGATCGCCGGCCCAGACAACGAACAGGGCGATCGCCACGAGGCAGGGGATCGTCGAGGGCGTCTCACGGAGGGCGTCCCTGATCCTGGATATGGGCCCTGCCGTCGAGGACATGCGCGCTGAGGGTATCGGCAGGCTCAGCCGCCAAGACGAGGCTTGCGAGACCACCGAGCAGGGCCGGGTCTGCCCAGGCCTCTACGCTACGCGCGAATGTCAGCCGCCCGCTGGTGCACCCTCCCCGAGCTCGAAGACCGCCGCGAGGAGTGGTCGCGGCTCGCCGCCGAGAACGAGTTCCCGAGCGTGTTCGCCGATCCCGGCTGGGTGCTGCCCTGGTGGCAGCATTACGGCGCGGGCAAGGAGCCATGGCTGCTCGTCGTCGAGGACGATGCCGGCGTGCTGCGCGGCCTCGCGCCGCTCGTCTGCGAGCGCGGCCGGCTCGGGCGCACGCTGTCGTTCATCGCCGCGCGCTGGAACGGTCTCGACGGCCTGCTGTGGTCGCCAGGCGCCGAGACGGAGGTAGCCGAGGCAGTGCTCGACGCGCTCGCCGAGCGCCGTCACGAGTGGGAGCTGTGGCGGATCGGCAGACTGCCGCTTCAGTCTCAGCTCGCAAACCTCTTGCTCGGCGGCGAAGCGGCGCTGCGCTCCTCCGCGCACGACGTGCGCCTGCAGCCGTATGTCGAGCTGCCCAGCGAGATCGCGGACTTCGAATCGCGCTACGGCGGTAAGCGCCGCACCGAGTTCCGCCGCCGCTGGCGCCGCCTGCTCGAGGCGGGCGCGCAGGAGCGCCTGATCGAGCAGCCCGAGCAGGCGCGCGAGTACGTCGGCAAGCTGCTCGCGCTGCGTCGCGAGCGGGCAACCGCGACCGGACAGCCGCATGCGCACATGGACGAGCGCTTCGAGCGCTTCACGGCCGATGCGACCTGCGCCCTGCTCCCCGACCGCGCACAGCTGTGGGCGCTCGAGCTCGACGGCCGACTGCTGACGGCGAAACTGAACTTCATCGAGGCCTGGCGAGAGCATGGCTTCATCTCCGCCGTCAGCGACATCCAGATGGACCTCAGCCCGGGCCACGCGCTCGAACGCCATGCGATCCACGCGATGATCAACGACGGTCGCGGCGAGTTCGATCTCGGGCCGGGGCGCGACGCGTACAAGTACCGCTGGGGCGCGACCGATCGCGAGCTGGTGCGGGCGCTCGTCGCCAGCCCCACCGCGCGCGGCCGTCTCGCGAGCGCGCCGGCTGCACTCGACCTACGCCTGCGCGACAGCGTCCCCGCCGAGGCGCTGCGGCGCAGGCGCGGGATCGTCCCCGAACGCGCCACGCCCGAGCTCCCCGCCCGGCGCCCGGGCGATCGGCCGCCGGGCGCACCGGGCAAGACCGGCTGAGCGATGCGCACGTTGATGTACCACGACATCGCGACGCCGTCCGAGCGCGAGGCGATCGGCTTTCCCGGACTGCTTGCAGCGCGCTACAAGCTCGAGCCGGCGGCGTTCGAGGCACATCTCGACGCGCTCGCAGCCACCGGCCTCGCGCCGGCGCCGCTGCGCTCCGGCGAGGCCTCGGCACCGGCCACCTCGATCACGTTCGACGACGGCGGCGCCTCGGCGCCCGCCGCCGCGGCCGCACTCGAGCGACGCGGCTGGCGCGGGCAGTTCTTCATCACCACCTCGCGCATCGACACGCCCGGCTTCGCCTCCGCGGAGGCGCTGCGCGAGCTCGCACAGCGAGGCCACGAGCTCGGCAGCCACTCACACACGCACCCCACCTACATGGGTCGACTGACGCGAGGCGAGCTCGACGAGGAGTGGACACGCAGTCGCGAGCTGCTCGGCGAGCTACTCGGCTCGGCTCCGCGAACGGCCTCTGTACCCGGCGGCTTCCTCTCCGAGCAGGTGATCGCCTCGGCCGCCGCGGCCGGCTACGAGTTGCTGTTCACCTCCGAGCCGACCGCGCGCGTCGTGAATCGCGGCGTGATCGTGCGCGGGCGCTACACGATCTGGGCGAGCACACCGGCCCGCGTCGCCGCCGCCTACGCGCAGGGCGAGCGACTGGCCTGTGGACGCCTGTGGCTCGAGTGGAACGCCAAGAAGCTCGCCAAGAAGGTGAGCCCAGCCGTGTACCAGCGGCTGCGTCACGTTCGGGCCCGGGTCTAGCTAACCACCGGCGCGCGCGGTTATGCTGCCGCCATCTCGGACGCAATCGTGCTCTGCTACCACGCCGTCTCGCCCACGTGGGAGGCGGATCTCTCCACCACGCCCGCGCTCTTCGAGCGTCAGCTCGCGCTGCTGGCAAAGCGCGGCTACCGCGGGCTGACCTTCACCGAGGCAGTGCACGCGCCGGCGAACGGACGGGTCGTCGCGATCACCTTCGACGACGCCTACCGCTCGGTGCTGGAGATCGGCCGGCCGATCCTCGAGCGCTTCGGCTTCCCGGCGACGGTGTTCGCGCCGACGGACTACATCGGCTCCGAGCAGCCGATGCTCTGGCCCGGGATCGACCAGTGGCACGGCGGCCCGCACGAGTCCGAGCTGATGCCGATGTCATGGGATGAGCTGCGCACGCTCGCGGGCTCGGGCTGGGAGATCGGCTCGCACACGGCCAGCCATCCGCACCTCACCGAGCTCGACGACGAGGCCCTCGCCGCTGAGCTGGCGAGCTCCAAGGCGTCGTGCGAGGAGCACATGCAGGCCCCTTGCCCATCACTGGCCTACCCCTACGGCGACGTCAACGCGCGCGTCGTGCAGGCCACGCGAAGCTGCGGGTACACGGTCGCGGCAGCGCTGCCACAGCGCCTGGATGCACGCGGACCGCTCGAGGTCCCGCGGATCGGCGTCTACCACGTCGACGACGACCGTCGCTTCCGGCTCAAGCTCTCGCCGACCCTCCGCCGCCTGCGCAGCTCGGCGGCGTGGAGCTCAGTGGGCAAGCTGCGCTCGCTGGCCGGCCGCGGCTGAGCCCCGTTTGACCGGCGGGGAACGCCGGATGGCTCCTCTAACATGCTCGCCCGTGACTTATGAGGTGTGCGTGCACCGTCGCGCCAGTGGCTGAGGAGTGCGATGACGAGCACCACCGCCCCGGGACTCGGCGGCCGCACGCTGCGGGGCATGGCCTGGGCCTACGGGTCCTATGTCGGACTGCGCCTGACGACCGTGATCACGACGGCGATCCTCGCGCGGCTGCTGACGCCGAAGGACTTCGGCGTCGTCGCGATCGCGATCACGTTCATGACGTTCCTGGAAATGCTCCAGGGACTCGGCGTCGGCCAGGCGATCGTGATCGCGCCCGAGGAGGAGCTGGACGACCAGGCCGATACGGCGTTCACGGTGAGCGTGACGCTGGGCGCGCTCCTGGCGGTGGTCGCGGCCGCGCTGGGACCGGTCGCCGCGGCCTTCTTCCATCAGCCGCGCCTAACCGCCGTGATGCCGGTGCTGGGCACGACGTTCTTCATCCTCGCGCTGTCATCGACGCACTACGCGATCGCGATGCGCAACATCGACTTTCGCTCGCGCACGATCGCCGAGCTCGCCGACGCAGGCGTGCGGGGCGCCTTCGGCATCGGATTGGCGCTCTCGGGCGCCGGCATCTGGAGCCTGATCATCGGCTATGTCGCCGGCAACATCGCGCTGACCGTGCTGCTCTGGTGGCTCGTGCCATGGCGCCCGCGACACCTGCGCAGCCTTCGCCACATCCGCAAGTTGCTCAGCTTCGGCGGCTACGTGACCGGCATCGGCGTGATGGCGGCGTTCCTCGCGCAGTTCGACAACCTCGTGATCGGACGCGTACTCGGCGTCGTCCAGCTCGGCTTCTACTCGATCGCAACGAGGATCCCCCAGCTATTGATCCTCAACGTCGCGAACGTCGCCGGGCAGGTGCTGTTCCCGGCGTTCGCGACGCTCGATCACGAGGATCTCAGGCGCGGGATGATCACGTCCTTCCGCTATATCGCGACGGTCGTCTTTCCGATGACGGCCTTTCTGATCGTGCTCGCCGACCCGATCACAACGACGGTCTTCGGAGATCGCTGGCACGGCGCGGTGGCCGCCGCCCAGGTGCTCTGCCTGTGGGCCGTGATGTCGCCGATCAGCATGGTCTGCGGCAACGCGTTCATGTCGCGCGGGCGTGCCAACCTGCTGTTCATGCTCGCCGTTCCGCAAGCGATCGCGCTGGTCGTGGGCTCGCTGATCGCGGCGCCCTCGGGGATCGTCGCCGTCTCCTGGGTCCAGGCGGGTATCGCGATCGCCGCCCAGGTCGTCACGCTGGCGATCGCCAAGCGGATGTTCGACCTGACCCTTGCCAGCCTGCTCAGCGCGTTCGCACCGCCGCTGCTGGCCTCGGGTGCGCTCAGTGCCGTGTTGCTCGTGATCGACCACCAGCTCAGCGGTGCCGGAGCGGTGATCGCCGTCGGCGCGTGCGCCGGCGCCCTGATTTACCTTGCGGTGCTCCACCTGCTCGCGCGCGATCTGCTGCCCGGCATCGCACGGCTCGTGCTGCCCCGTCGCGCCGCCCGTCCGTCATGACTCAGACTCCTCGCGTGAGCGTCTTGATGCCCGCCTACAACGCGGCCGCGACGGTCGCCGAATCCGTCGCCAGCGCGCTCGCGCAGAGCGTCGCCGGGATCGAGGTGATCGTCGCCGACGACGGCTCGGCCGAGCCGATCGCACCGGCGCTCGCGGCGATCGACGACGAGCGCCTGCGGGTCGTGCGCCGTCCGCGAAACGGCGGCGTCTCGGCGGCCCGCAACACCGCTCTCGCCCTGGCGCGCGCGCCGCTCGTAGCGCAGCTCGACGCCGACGATCTCTGGCGAGCGGACCACCTCGAGCACCTGCTGCCCTCGTTCGAGGACCCCCTCGTCGGATTGGCCTACGCGAACGTCGAGATCGTCGGCTACGCCGGTTCAGACCGCTGGATCGCGGCGCGCGCGCCCAACGACGGCCTGGCGCGCTGGATCGGCAACAGCGCGGAGCATCCTGTCAACGACCTAAGCCGGCTCTACCGCACCAATCCGATCCCCGCCCCGGGCGTCGTGATGCGCACAGAGGCGGTGCGCGCCGTCGGCGGCTACCCCGAGTGGCTGCGCGTCGGCGAGGAGTACACGCTCTACATCCGGCTTCGTCGCGCGGGCTGGCGCTTCGCCTACGTCGACCGCCGCACGGCGATCTATCGCTGGCCGGAGCCCGGCAGGGGTGCGACGTTCAACGTCCGGCGCAGCTCGCGCCAGGAAGTCAAGCAGTTCCTCGTACTCGCGCTCAGCTCACAACCGGACCTCGCGCTCTACAACGGCCTGTGGCTGCGCCTTGTCCACCTGCTCACCACGCACGTGCCCGCGACCGTCTCGATCGCTCACCGCCTGCGCACAATCGCGCGTGCGATTCGCCCACGCGGCGGTGGGCGAGGGCGCGAGTCCTGATCCGCTCGCGCCGATGCGGCGCTCAGCGCGCGTCGGCGAGGAAGTCCGCCAGCCGTGCGCTCGCTGCCTCGAGCGTGCCGCCGCGCGCCCGCTCCAACCCGGCCTCGACCAGCCGATCGCGCAGCGCCTCGTCCTCGGCGATCTGCTGCAGCGCGCTCGCCGCGGCTCCCGCGTCGCCCGGCGCCACCAGCAGCGCCGCGCCCTCGGCCGCTGCCGGCACGCCCCCGACGGCAGTCGCGACGGTCGGCAGTCCCGACGCGAACGCCTCGACCAGCACCTGCGGGAAGCCCTCGGTCAGCGATACGTGCAGGAACATGTGGCTGCTGCGGTAGAGGTCGAGCAAACCGCCGTCGATCGGGACATAGCCGAGCAGCTCGACGACGTCCTGCAGTCCGCGCTCGGCCAGGCGCTCTTGCAGCTGCTCGCGCAGCGGTCCGTCGCCACAGACGAGCAGCCGCCAGCGGCGCTGCGAGCCGCGCAGCTGCTCGCCGATCTCTGCCAGCAGTAGCGGGTTCTTCTCGGCATCGAGCCGGCCGACGGTCAGCACGGTCAGCTCGCCGGCGTAGTCGCGCGCGGCGATCGCGGCGCCGGCCTTGGCGAGATCGGCTTCGGAGACGAGCGAGACGGCGGTGCTGAGGACCTCGCACGCGCCAGCCTCGAGGTACTTGCGCTCGAGCTCCGGGCCGACGACGACGGCGGGATGGCGGCGGGCGAGGCGCTGCCAGATCCACTCGAGCGCGTCCGCGCTCCAGTGCATCCAACGACGGCCGGGGCGGCGACTACGCACATACAGGGGCATGTCCTGACGCACGCCGAGCACCAGCCGCCGCCTACGCAGCAGCGTCATCCATGCGAGCAGCACCGAGTGCGGGTAGGGACCGAGCACCCAGACCGTGTCGACCTCGTCCAGCAGGCGCCAGAAGCGCGCAATCGAGATCAGCAGCGAGCGTGCGACCGACCACGGGTGGCCGAGGCTCTCGTAGTGGGGCAGGCCAACCAGCTCGGTCTGCTCGTGCAGCGGGTAGTGCGAGCTCCCCGGGTTTGGGTCGAAGCGCCCGACGAGCACGAACCGCTCGAAGTGCGGCCTGAGCGCCTCGAGGAACACGACGAATGCACGCTGGCCGTAGCGGCGCACGCCGTCGGAGCAGTACTCGTAGTCCGTGTAGACGGCCAGCCGCACCGGCCGGCGCGGCACGCCCTCAGCGTCCACTGCACCTCATCCGCTCAAGCGCCCCGTTCATGCAGCGACGGCGCGTGCACCGGCTCGCTCGAGTCGCGCGAGGGCCGCGGCGAGGAGCGCCCGAGCAGTCGCGAGAGCGCCTCCAGCGGAGGCCCGAACTTGGCCACGCCGACGAGCGTGCCGAAGCCCCAGCCCAGGTGCATCGCCGGGAGCACGCCGAGCAGCAGCGCCCCCTCCACGCGCTGCCCCGGGCGCCTGGCCGCGTCTGCCGCGGTGGCGCCGACGGCGGCGAGATAGGCGGCGAGCCCCAACCGGGAGAGGCGACGCAGTGGCCGTGGCGCCACCAGCGAGCCCACCAGCGACAGCGACAGCACGGGCGCGATCAGGTGGGAGCGGCGCATGCTCTCCGGGTGGCGGCGGAACGTGCGCGCTCGGTAGTAGCCATAGCGGTAGTACTGGCGCGCGAGACCGGACAGCGAATCGCGCGGCACGTAGTTGCCGACCATCTCCGGCAGGCAGACCAGTCGCGCACCGCGGCTGAGAAAGCGCGAGGCCATCTCGGAGTCCTGGTTGATCGGCCAGCGCTCGTCCCACCCGTCGAGCGCGAGCAACGTCTCGCGGCGCCACACACCACCGAACACGCCCGTGTCGAGCTCACGCTCCTCGCCCCCGCTTTCGTCCTCGCTCCACTTGCGTGAGCCGCCGCGACCGAGCCACGAGGCGAGCGCGAGCGCGACCGCGCGCGAGACGGGGCCGACCGGCCGCGGGACCGCGGGACCGCTGACCCACTCGGTGCCACCCCCGCGCAGCCGCTGCACCCCAGCCTCGAGGTAGCGATCGGCGTAGTAGGTGTGCGCGTCCATCCGCGCCACATACTCGCCGCGGGCCTCGCGCAGGCAGACGTTGAGCCCACTGGCCGTGCGCCGACGCGGGTTGTCGAACACGCGAATGCGGGGGTCCTGCTCGGCCAGCTGCTCGAGGATCTCGCGCGTGGCGTCCTCGGAGCCGCCGTCGGCGAACAGCAGCTCGACGATGCCGTCGAAGCGCTGCGCCTGCATCGCGGCAACCGTCTCACGGATGTGGCGCTCCTCGTTGAGGACGGGTATCAGCACGCTGATATCGACGTGGTCGTCTCCGCCCGGGAAAAGGTCCGAAGCCGATGCGGGGGCAGCGCTCACGCTGCTCATTATGGTGTCCGGCGAGACGGGAACTTCGCGCGGCCCGTCGAGTGTTCGATCCCCCGGGACCGGCGGTACGGCGGGCTCGCACGCCGAGCGGTCGACGGGGCGGTATCTAGACTGTCGCCGCACTGTGACCGACCCGCGCTCGCCGAGCATCGAGCGGAGCTCCCCTCTTCGCATCCTGGGCCTGAGCACGGGACAGGGGAACATGTCCACGGCGACGGCGCTGCTGCTCGAGCTGCTCGGCGAGCGCCATGCACCGGCGGGCACGATTCATCCACGGCTCACGCCGGCCTTCGATCTGCTCGTCAAGCTGCGTCACGTCAACCGCGATCGCGCGACGTGGCGTGCTCGAGCGGGCTTCAACGCGGCCAGCTTCCTCGCGCTCAGCGGTGCCATCGAGCGGGAGCTGCGCCGTGACGAGGGCTCCTTCGATCTGATCTTCCAGGCGCAGACACTGTTCTCCCCGGGCGACTTGCAGACGCGACGGCCGTTCGTGATCTACACGGACAACATCATGTCGCTGACCCAGCGCTTCTATCCGGCCTGGGCACCGTTGAGCGCAGCCGGCTTCCGCCGCTGGCGCGAGCTCGAGGCAGCGGTCTGCCGGGCAGCCGCCCACGTCTTCCCCTGGAGCGACTTCGTCCGCGACGCGATGATCGCCGACTACGGGCTGGACCCGGACCGCGTCACCAGCGTGGGGGCCGGCGCGAACCTATTGATGGGAGAGCTGCAGTCGCGCCGCTGGGACTCGGCGCGGGCGTTGTTTGTCGGCAGGGACTTCGCCCGCAAGGGCGGTCGGGAGCTGCTCGCCGCGTGGGCTCACGTGCGCCGGGCACTCCCGGATGCGCGTCTGACGGTCGTCGGGCCGCCACAAGCGCCGGATGGAGCGGACCTCTCGGGCGTGGACTGGCTGGGAGCCGTGGAGAGCCAGAGCGAGCTGCGCCGTCTCTACGAAGAGGCGAGTGTGTTCGTGATGCCCTCCCTGTTCGAGCCGTGGGGACACGTCTTCCTCGAGGCGATGGGCTGCGGCTTGCCGTGCATCGGCGCGGCCCACTGCGCGATGCCGGAGATCATCGCCGAGGGAGAGACCGGCCTGCTCGTGCCACCGGGCGAGGTCGAGCCGCTCGCCGCCGCGCTCGAGCGCCTGCTCGGCGACCCTTCATTGGCCGAGCAGTACGGCCGCGCAGGGCACGCCTCGGCGCTCTCGAACAACCATTGGCGCGACGTGGCCGACAGGATCTCGCCGGTGCTGAAGACGGCGGTCGAGCAGTCCCCGCCGCGTCCGGCGTCATCCAGGCGCGGCGTGCCCTCGCGCTTGTGGCCGGGCGGCCGAGCCCGCTTGCGGGCGCCTGCATGACCGCTGCGCCGGACACAACCGCACGGGCCGAGCTGCCCGTCCTGGCGCTGATCGATCACCTCGCGCTCGGCGGCGCCGAGATGCTGCTCAGCCAGTTCGCGGTGGCCGCGCCGCTCGCGGGGATCGCCTTGCAGGTGGCCTACTACGAACCGCTCGACGGCAACCCGGCGGCCGACGCCCTGCGCGCCGTGGGCGTCGAACCCACCCACCTCGATATCCCGGGCCGCCCCAGCCGCCGCCATCTGCAGGTGGTCCGCCGCCACATCAGGGAAGTAGGCCCGGCGATCGTACACACGCACCTCGGCGCAGCCGACCTGATCGGTGGGATCGCGGCGCGCAGCCTCGGCGTCCCGGCGGTCTCGACGCTCCACGAAATCGTGCAGCGCCGAGAGGGTGTGCAGCGCGCGAAGAGCACCGTGTTCACGCTCGGCCGGCGCCTCTGTGACGCCCGCGTGATCGCCGTCTCGGAGAGCGCCCGCGAGGCCTACATGCCATTCAGCTGGGGTATGGGCGACCGTGTCGTGAAGATCCTCAACGGGATCGACGTCGCCGTCGAGCCCGACAGCGGGGCAGCCGTTCGCCGGGAGCTCGGCATCGCGCCTGAGGAGATCGTCGTCGCGATGATCTCGGCGCTGCGCAGCGAAAAGGCGCACGACGTGGCGATCGAGGCGGTGGCCCGCCTGCGCGAGCGCTTCCCGCGGCTGCGGCTGCTGATCGTCGGCAGCGGCCCGCTCGCCGACGAGCTGGCGCGACAGGCGGCGCCGTACGGAGACGCCGTGCTGCTGAGCGGGCGGCGCAACGACGTGATGTCGGTGCTCGACGCCTCGGACGTGTGTCTGCATCCCTCTCGCCGTGAGGCCTTCCCGACGACGCTGATCGAGGCGCTCGCGGCTTCCGTACCGGTGCTCGCGACGCGCGTCGGCGGCATTCCCGAGATCATCGAAGACGGCAGGACGGGGGTGCTCGTGTCGGCGCCGCCGATGGTCAACGAGCTGGCCGGTGCGCTGAGCGATCTGCTCGCCGACCGCCCGCGTCGCGATGCGCTCGCGCGAGCGGGTCGCGAGGCCTACCTCGAGCGCTTCACGGCACGACCCTGGGTCGAACGGACACGCGCCCTGTACGACACGGTGATCGCCGAGTCGACGGCGTCCCGGCGCCTTCGCTGGCGCGCTCCGCGCTAGCGCTCTGCGGCCGACGGTCCACCGAACAATCGTCCAGCGCCGTCGGGCCTCCTCACCGCGCCACGGCCCCCGGCCGATGCCAGCGTGCCAGTCGCCACGCACTCGCTCGAGCCCACGGAGCGACATCGGACCGAAGGAGACAAGTGTTGTCAAGCCTCACCCAGACTCGCCCGGCCGCCCATGCCGCCCTCTGCTCGGCGCTGGCGTTCGTGCTCGCGACCGCGATCTCGCTGCTCGCGACGCCGGCCGTGCAGGCACGCTCGACCACTCACGGTACGCACGCCCGACAGGCCTCGCGTACGGCCCACGGGCACTCGCGTAAGACTCGGCGCCACTCCCGCCACGCGCACGGCAAGCACCACGCCAAGCACCCTTCGCACGGGCACGCAAGCCACCCGCACGGCGCCGGCGCCGGCGCCGGCTCACCGTCGGCTCCGGCAGGCGGTGCTGCCGGCAGCACCGCCTCCGGCTCGGTCCCCGAGGAAGCGCCGGGCGGCGCCGCCGGCACTAACTCGGCACCGAGGCCTTCCGTCTCGTGTGACCTGATCGCCGCGCCAGGCGGCTCCGACAGCCGCGGCAACGGCAGCGTGACGTCCCCCTACCAGAGCGTCGCCAAGCTCGACGGAGCGCTCGAACCGGGTGAAACGGGCTGTCTGCGCGGCGGCACCTACGGCAGCACGAGCACGCACCACAACCTGAACAACGACGGAACCCCGACCGGGCAGATCACGCTCACGGCGTACCCTGGCGAAGCGGTCACGGTCATCGGCTGGGTCAACCTCGAGGCTTCCTACACGACGCTCGCGGGCCTGAACATCGACGGCTCGAACACTTTCTACAAAAAGACCACAGGCGCCGTGTGCCCCACCCCGACGGTCGTCTCGGAGTCGCTCGACATCGCCGGCACGGGCGACGTGTTCGAACTCAACAACTACTACGAGTCGGTCCCCGGCCTGCGCGGCAATGGGATCGGCGTCGGCTTCTGGGGTAACACGGACAACACGACGATCCGCTTCAACCGGATCCACGACGTCGGGCAGTGCACGCAGCACGACCACCTGATCTACCTGGCCTCGGGCAACAACGTGCAGATCTACGACAACTGGCTGTACAACGACCACAACGGCTTCGGCGTGACCGTCTACCCGCACCCGACGAACGCGCGGATCTTCGCCAACGTGATCGACAACGCCGGCAGCGGCCTCAATTTCGGCGACATGGCAGGGAGCCCAAACAGCGGCAACCAGGCCTGGCACAACGTCGTCACCAACTCTTTCCGCGTGCCAGGCGACGCAGGACACCCGCTGGCGGCCGCGCTCGTGATGTCACCCGAACTGGGCGCCTCGAGCACGGGCAACGCGGTGTTCGAAAACGACTCCTTCGAAAACCCCGACGGCATCAGCGCCGTCAACCACGTCAGCGCGGCGCGACTGTCGCTCACGGGGAACATCTCCGTTGACCCTCGCTACATCGATGCCGCCGCGGCCAACTTCGACATCTCCTCGGGCAGCCCGGCTGCTTCCTGGGGGCTGTGGAACGGCAACTGAGCACGCGCTCGGAGTTCGACCGCGGGGGCTGAGGATCAGCCACCAAGCGGCGAACGCCCGCCGTGTCAATCGCTACCCTTGCCTCGGATGGCTGCAGACTCAAGCCCCGTGATGCCAGTCGGCACTGAGGCGCCGGAACAGGCGCTCGGTCCCTATCTCCGCGCCATCCGCCGCCGCTGGATGCTGCTCGTCGCGGTCATGCTGTTGACGTTCGCCGTCGCCGCCGTGACCACGCTGCGCGGCTCGCCGACCTACGAAGCGAGCTCGAAGGTGCTCGTCTCGCCGGTGCAGCAGGGCGAAGGGAGCCTCGCCAACACCGGCGTCGTCGTCGAAGCGGGCGAACCCGTCCGCACGGTGCAGACGGCTGCTGCGCTGCTCGACTCGCTGCCCGCCGCCCAGGCTGTTGCGGCCAGGCTTGGGGCAGGCTGGACCGCCGGGAGGGTGCAATCGCTGGTCAGCGTCTCCCCGCTCGGCGAGAGCGACGTGCTGAAGGTGACGGCACAGTCAGACAGCGCGGTCGGAGCGGCGCGGCTGGCAAACGCCTTCGCCGGCGCCGCCGTGGCCTACCGCGCGAGCCTCGTGCAGCGCAACATCCAGGCGCAGTTGAGCGAGCTCAACACGAGGCTGCAGCAGGCCTCGGGCACAACGGGTGGCGTGCCCAACAGCGCGCTCGCGCAGGAACTCGCGGCCCGCATCGCGTCACTGCGCTCGGCACAGGCCAGCGGCGGCGACCCGAGCCTCTCCGTGACCGAATCGGCGACGCCACCCGGCGCGCCGACCGGCGCGCCCCACTGGCTGATCCTGCTGCTCTCGCTGATCGGCGGCTTCGCGATCGGCAGCGTCGCCGCGCTCGCGGCCGAATTCTTCGACCGGCGCGTACGCGACCTCGACGACGTCGCCGAGCTGTTCCCGGTGCCGGTGCTGGCGGCCGTGCCGAACGTGGAGACACGGGGGCGCCGTAAGGCTCTGCGTCCAGACGACTTCCCGCCGTTCGCCTTCGAGCAGCTACGCATGCTGCGCGTACAGCTCGCCTACCGTGAGCGCTCGCGCTCGATCATGGTCACGAGCGCCGGCGCCGGCGACGGCAAGACGACGCTCGCCACGGCCCTCGCTGCAGCCTTCGCCGAGACCGGCGAGGAGGTGATCCTGATGGATCTCGATCTGCGCAAACCCGCGGTCGGCACGCTGCTGGGCATCAGCCAACCGCGTCCGGTCAACATCGTCGAGGCGACGCTCGAGGAGCTGCTCGTGCCGGTGCCCGACTTGCCGGGCGTTCGCGTGATGCCAGCCCCGCGGGGCGGCGCAGCACTGCTCTCGATGCAGCTCGCCCGCCTGCCGAAGCTGCTCGAGGAAGCCAAGGCGATGGCGGGGCACGTGATCGTCAACGCCGCGCCGGTCGGCGTGGCGAGCGAGTCACTGCAGATCGCTCAGCTCTGCGACCAGCTGATCTTGGTCGCGCGCCCGCGGCACACCGATCGCCAGCTGCTGACGATCTCGCGTGACATGCTCGCGCGAGCAGGCGCGCCGCTCGTCGGAGTCGTGGTCGTCGCCGAGAGCACGTCCACGCCTGACGACATGCATGCCTACGGGTATGCCTACGGATATGCGGCGCCGGAGGGCGACGAGCCGGAGGAGGAGATCGTCGCGAAGAAGCCGTCTCGCCCGCGCCATCTCGTACGCGAGTAGCGCATGAGCAGCGTTCCCGGCGTGCTCCCGGGTGGCAGGCGGCGAGCGCCGCGCCTGTTGCCGAGCATCCACCCGGCCCTGATCGCGATCATCGCGCTGCTGCTCGCGCTGATCACCGGACGCTACCTCGCCAACGGGCACGTGAGCATCGGCTTGGCGGTCGTGCTGGCCGTTTGCTACGCGCCGCTCGTCCTGCTCGATCTGACGCTCGCGCTCGCCGTCTACGTCGCGATCCTGTTCATCCAGGACACGGCTGCGCTCAGCGTCGGGCCGAACAGCGTCGGCGTGCTCGTGTTCCTCGGCTGGATCGGTACGTTCATCACGCGCTCGGCGCGGCCGGCGGTGCTGCGCGAACAGTCGCGCCTGATCCAGCTGCTCGGCGTCTTTGCCCTGTGGCTGGCGCTGTCGGCGATCTGGTCAACCGACGCCGGCGCGACGACCGAAGCGCTGCAGTCGTGGCTGATCGCAGTGCTCGCGTTCATCCTCACCGTGACGACCCTGCGCGGTCCGCGAGACGTCACCGTGATCGGCATCGCGTTCATCGTCGGAGCCGTCGTATCGGTGCTATTCGGCGTTGGCAACGGCGGTCTGACAGCCGGGGCGTCAGCCGAAGGAGCGCAAGCGACGCTCGACGGGCGCTTCACGGGAGGCGGCGGCGACCCCAACGTGCAGGCCGCCGGATACCTGATCGCGATGTTTCTCTGCGCCGGGTTCTGGTCACTCGCGCAGCAGCGTCGCCACCGCGTGGCGCTGCTCGTCGCGTTCGTGATCGTCACGACCGGTTTCTTCGCGACGCAGTCGCGCGGCGGTCTGATCGCGCTTGCGGTCGCCACGGTCGCCGGCCTGGCCGTGCTGCCGCGCCAGCGCAAACGACTGCTCGGGCTCACGGCGGCGGCAGGGATCGGCCTGGCGATCATCTCCGTGGTCAACCCCGGGGCGATCGAACGCATGACCGACTTCGGCGGCGGAACGAGCGGGCGCAACGACCTGTGGAAAGTCGCGTGGACGATCTTCTCCCAGCACCACTGGGTCGGCATCGGCCTGAACAACTTCGAAGCGGTTGAGCCGCACTACGCGCTCAGCTCGGGCACGCTCGAGCGCGTCGAACTGGTCGCGGAAGTTCCGCACCTGGTCCACAACCTCTACCTCCAACTCCTGACCGAGACGGGCGTCGTCGGCTTCGCGCTGTTCCTGCTGGTGATCGGCGGCTGCCTGCGCGCCGCGTGGCTCGCGTCCCGACGCTTTGATCGGCTGGGCCAGCGCGGCTACGCCGACCTGGCACGCGCGGCGCTGATGGCCGAGATCGCGATGCTCGCGGCGCAGTTCTTCATCTCCGACGGGTTCGACTGGCGGCTGTGGATCCTGCTCGGCCTCGGCCCGGTGCTGCTGTCGATCGCCCGCCGTACGCCGATGCCCGCCGACGCGGGATTGCCCCCGCCGGGGATTCGCGTTCGAGGCTCGCGCAAGCGGGGGCGGCGCGTCGCTCAGGCGCGACCCTTCTCGGCGAGCAGCTTCAGGTAGAGCTCTTCCAGGCGGCGCACGAAGGCGTCGATCGTGAACTCGGCGGCGCGTCGCTCGCGAGCGCGCGCGCCTATCTCCCGCGCGCGCTCGGGGTTCTCGAGCAGCTGCCCGATCGCGCCCGCCAGCGCGGCCGCGTCGCGTCGCGGCACAAGCAGCCCGTGCACGCCGGAGTCGATCAGGTCCGGCACGCCGCCGACGTCGGTCGCGGCGATCGGCAGCCCGGCGGCCATGTACTCCATCACCGCCAACGGGCTCCCCTCGAAGTCTGAGGAGCTGACGGCGACATCGAGGCTCGCGAGCAGGTCGGGCACGTCGCCTCGATGACCGAGGAAGCTGACGACGTCGGCGAGGCCGAGCTCGCGCGAGAGCGCTTCGAGGTCGACCTGCTCGAAGCCGTCGCCGGCGATCAGCACGCGCAACCGCGGGTACTGCTCGCGCAGCAGCAGCGTCGCGCGCAGCAGCACGGAGATCGCCTTCTGCGGGCGCAGCACGCCGACGGCACCGACGACGGGTGCATCGGCGGCGATGCCGAGCTCCGCGCGCACGTCCTTGCCGGCGGCGGGCGGCGGGTCGAGGATCCCGTGCGCGATCACCATCGTGCGGCTGGGGTCGATGCCCTCGACCTCGGTCATTCGTCCACGGTCGGCCTGCGAGACGGCGATGAAGCGATCGGCGCCACGCGCGATCAGCTCGCGGTCGAGGAAGCGGCGCAGCGGCTGTCCTTCGTAGGACCACGTGTGCTCGTGCGCGAGCACGACGGGAACGCGAGCGAGCGTGCCGACGAGCGAGCCCCACACGTTGGAGCCGAACTTGTGCGCATGCAGTACCTCGGTTCGCTCTGCTCGCAGGAAGCGCCCGAGCTTCACCCAAGGCGCGATCTCGGCCTTTTTGCTGTGTCCTAGGGGCAGAAAGCGGGCATTTGACTGCTCGACGAGCTCGAGTGCCCGCCGCGCCGGCTCGCCACCGATGCCCTCGCTCGGAGGTGGCCAGCGACTTACGGCGAGGGTCGAGTCAAAGCGCTCAGGGTCGAGCCGCGTGGCAGCCAGCAGCGCGAGCCGCTCGGCGCCGCCGCTCATGCTCAGGATGTCGATCAGCGTGACCACGCGCACGCGCTGCGCGGGCGATCCGAGAGGGGCGGACCCGTTCATTCGCAGCCCATCGTATGCAACCGGGGCAGCGGCTAACGTGTGAACGGTGAACACCAACCTGTCCGGACCTCCAGCCTCCCAGCGCGAACGCGCGAGCTTCTTCTCGAGTGTTGCGAGCTTCTCCCTGCCGGCCGGGCCGAACCTCCGCGAGGGCAGCCTCGGCGGCTACTACATCGACATGCGCGTGAAGGCGAAAGCCCCCGTCTGGCCGGTTCCGGGAGCGCCACCGCCGGAGCAATGGCTGTTCGTGGCGCTGACGCAGTGGGCGCTTGGCAGCTACGAGCGCTATCTCGCCGGCGACGGCGAGGAGTGGCTGGCCTCGGCGCTGGCATGCGCCGAGGATGTGATGGCGCTGCAGCAGACCGAGGGCAAGCTCGTCGGCGGTTGGCTGCATCCGGTGGCCTTCCCGCACACGTTCGCCCTGCCCGAGCCGTGGCTCTCGGCGATGGCGCAGGGCGAGGGCGCGAGCCTGCTCGTTCGCTTGTACACGGAGACCGGCGATGAGCGCTTCGCCGAAGCGGCGCGCCGAGCGCTCTTGCCGCTCGACGTCGACAGCGGCGAAGGCGGCGTGCGTGCGCTGCTGCACGGCGGCGCCTACCCCGAGGAGTACCCGACGAGCCCGCCGTCGTTCGTGCTCAACGGCGGGATCTTCGCGATGTGGGGCCTGCACGACGTCGGCGTCGGCCTCGACGATGCGGACCGTCGCTTGGACTTCGAGCAGGCGGTCGACACGCTCGCCGCCAACCTGCACCGCTGGGACCTCGGCTACTGGTCGCGCTATGACCTCTACCCGCATCCGGTGCCGAACGTGGCGAGCTCCTTCTACCACGACCTGCACACGACGCAGCTGCGGATGATGCACCGGCTCTCGCCGCGCCCGGAGCTGACGGAGACGGCCGAGCGCTGGGCGGGCTACACGCGCTCACGCACCAACCAGGCACGCGCATTCGCGGGCAAGGCGCTGTTCAGGCTGCTCGTCCCGCGCAACCGCCTGCTCGCCAAGCGGCTGCCCTGGTCGCCGTTCAAGCGCAGCGGCTAGCGCCGCGGCTACCACGAGCAGGAGACGCAGCGCGAAGAGATGGCGCCGGACGGGGAGATCAGCAGCGCCAAGCTCGTCCGCTTCTACGACGAGGCATACAGCAGCGACGCGGCCGGCGCGGCGCGCAACTCGCGCTGGCGTGCGCTCGGGGCGCTCGGCAAGGCCGACCACGTGATCGCGCTGTGCAAGCACGCCGGCATCAACCCGCGGCGCACGCTCGAGATCGGCTGCGGCGACGGCGCGCTCTTGTGCGAGCTGCATGTGCGCGGTTTCGGCGGCGAGCTGGCGGGCGTCGAGATCACCGAGGCGGCCGTGCGGATCGCGGCGCAGCGCGAGGAGATCGACTCGGTGAGCTTGTACGACGGCCATCGGCTGCGGGAGCCCGACGGGGCATACGATCTGGGCATCCTCTCGCACGTGCTCGAGCACGTGCCCGATCCTGCGGCGCTACTCGGCGAGGTCGCGCGGGTGTGCGGCGCCGTCGTCTTCGAGGTTCCGCTCGAGGCGAACGTCTCGGCGCGCCGCGCGGGCAAGCGCGAGCACGCCGAGGAGGTCGGTCACCTGCAGCGCCTGGACCGCGCCGCGGCTCGCGCGGTCGCCACGAGCGCCGGTCTGTCGATCGCGGCCGAGCTCGAGGACCCGCTGCCGCTCGCCGTGCACCGTTTCTTCTCCGACAGCGCGACGGCCCATGCGCGGGCAACGGCCAAGTGGGCGCTGAGGGCTGCGCTCCACCGCCTCGCGCCGCGGCTCGCTCGTAGGCTGTTCACGGTGCATTACGCGTGCCTGTGCATGCCCGCGCCGACGCCCGAGCGCTAGAGCCGACGGCCGGAGCCTCAACCGCCGGCCGGCCGCGTGGCGGCCTCGAACAGCAGCGAGAGCACGGTGCCCATCAGCTCATCAGGCACGGCCTCGGGGTCGGCGAGGCGCTGGCGCGCGATCCCGTCGGCGAGCGCGTCGACGGCGATCGCGAGCTGCTCGGCGGGCAGCGCCAGCTCGAGCTCGAACTCGCGCACGCCGTCTTCGATCAGCCTCGTCAACAGGCGCCGCACCTGGGCGAAGCGCTCGGCGACCTTCGGGCGCACGGCGGGCTCGCGCACGCCGTAGGCCCAGAACTCCATGAACAGCAAGAGCAGCTCGGGCTCGCGCTCGATCATCATCATCCAGCGGCGCGCTCCGCCGGTGGCGCGCTCGGAGACCGATGGACGCTTCGCCACGGCCTCCGCGATCTCGCGCGCGTGCTCCTCGATCTCGCGCTCCATCAGCACGAGGAACAGGTCCTCCTTGCCGCCGAAGTTCGAGTACAGGGCACCTGTCGAGAAGCCGGCGCGGGTGGCGATCTCCTCGACGGAGGCACCGTGGAAGCCGCTCTCGGCGAACGCGCCGCGTGCGGCGGCGAGCAGGCGCTCACGCGTGTTGGCCTTGCTCTGCTCGCGCGTAAGCCGCCCGCTCACGGGCGCTCGAGAGCCGGCTGCGGGCTGCGTATCGGTGCCGGCAGGCGCTGTCCTCATCGCTTCATACTACTTGACAGAGTGATCGCTATTCCGATAGCGTCCATTATCAATTATTAAATAAGATGACGAACCCCCGAAGGAGCCTCTTCAATGGCAAGCGCCACCCCCACATCGACGGCAGCGGCCAGCGCGGACGGCAACATCGCGAGCCTGCCGACAGACTCGATCAGCTACTCCGACCTCTACGCGCGCTGGGAGCGCGGCAACTGGAAGGCCACCGAGCTCGACTTCACCGAGGACGCCAGGCAGTGGCGTGAGGACTTCACCGAGTTCGAGCGCACGGCGGCGATGTGGAACTACTGCCTGTTCTTCTGGGGCGAGGACGCCGTCGCGGACAACCTATCTCCCTACATCGACGCGGCGCCGCTGGAGGAGCAGAAGTACTTCCTCACGACCCAGCAGGTCGACGAGGCGCGCCACGCCGTGTTCTTCAAGCGCTTCATGCAGGAGGTCTGCGAAGTCGGCGACGGCTCGATGGCGAGCGGCCTGAACGCGATCAAGCCACAGCTCACGCCCGGCTTCCGCAAGATCTTCGACCGCCTCGACGTGATGGCCGACGAACTGCGCAAGGACCACTCCCCGGCCAAACTCGCGGCGGCCGTGACGCTCTACCACATCGTGATCGAGGCATCGCTCGCCCAGCCCGGCCAGCACTTCATCTGCAGCTACCTGGAGGAACGCGACCAGCTGCCCGCCTTCCGCGAGGGGATGGAGAACATCGCGACCGACGAGCAGCGCCACATCGGCTTCGGCGTGAAGCTGCTCGCGGACCTCAAGCGCGAAGACCCCGTGCGCGTGCCCAAGGCCGTCGCCGGAATCCTGCACGAGGTGACGCGCTACACCTCACAGGTGCTGATGCCTCCCGGCTGGGACGAACGCTACGTGACCGTCTTCAACTCCTCGCTCGACGAGGTCGGCGTCGAGGGCCTGACATCTATGACGACCAAGCTGCGCTCGGCCGGCATGCCACTCGAGAGCCTGCCCGGGCCGAAACTGCTGCCCGAGGGGCTCTCGCCGGTGGAGATCTCCCAGCGCGGGCGCGCGCTCGCCAAGGCCGGCGTGATCGGCGTGCGCCAAGGCCCCTCCACGCGCGACCCCGAGACGCTCGAGCTGCTGTTCGACACGATTCGCCGCCAGGTCAACCCCGAGCACGGCCTGTCGCGCCCGACGACCTTCCAGTGGGAGTTCACCGACCCCGACGTGCCCACGTGGCATTTGATCGTCAACAACGGCTCGAGCACGGTCGCCCAAGGCGAGGCGCCCAAGCCCGACGTACGCCTGCAGCTCGCCTACCAGGACTGGATCGACCTCGTCGGCGAGCGCGTCGACCCATTGCGGCTGATCGCCCGCGGGCGGCTGCGGCCGCGGGGCAACCCGCTCGCGCTGCGTAAGCTGGCCAAGGTCTTCCCGCGCCCCTGACGCAACGGGCGCTCAGCCGGGCGCGAACTCGCGCGCGGCGGCAGATGGCGACGGAGATGAGGACCTCGACGGCGCGGTCCCCGCTTCGCCGGCCTGGGACGGCGGGGATGTGCCGCTCGACGCATGCGCCGAGGCCACGCTCGCGACCGCCCCTTCCCTTCCCTGCCGGGTCTTCTGACTGCTGCTCACGGCGGGCGTCCTCGAGGAAGGCCGCTCGAGTCCGAACTCGCGACTGGCCCGCGCCGAGTCCGTCACAGCTCGGTCCGCCGGCGGCGCTTCGCCCGCACCATCCGTGTGCGATGCGCTCGGGCTCGATCCAGCCGTGAATCCGGCCGCGACGTTTGTAGCTCGCGTGGCCGCTCGCGTCTTGCGGATATGCCCGTGGGTGGCCTTCGTGGCATCGTGACCGTGCTCTTCGAGCGCCACACACCCCGCGCCCACGCCGAGCGCGAGCAGGCAGCCGGCGGCCAGCTTGGCCCCCACCCCTCCCGCAAGCCACCACCCCCCGCCGGCCGCGCCCGCGCCGGCGGCACCTGAGGCCGAGAGCGCGCCTGCGCCGAACGGCGCGCTTGTGGCGCCTGCGCTCCCGCCAATGCCGGCGCCGGCCGACCCCGAGCCGCTCAACGCCCCTGCGCTCGCCGCGCCGGCCGCGCCCCCGGCGAGGAGCGGATGCAGCAGGGCCGGTACCGGCGGCAGCACCGCTGCGAGGCCGCGCAGCGACAGGACGTATGCGCGACACGCCGGGCAGGCGTCTCGGTGGCTGAGCGCGAGCCGATAACGCTCGCCCTGCGGGTCGAGGATGCCGAAGGCGAGCCCGCGCATCAGCGAGCCCTGCTCTTCGCACCATTCACCGCCGGTGATCGCCTGCACGAGCGCACCGACCTTGGCGGCGACGCCGCGTAAGCCTTTGCCGGTGCCCTCCATCAGCTTGCGCATGCGCGACTCGCTGACGCCCATCTGCGCGGCCGCCTCCACACGCGAGAGGCCCTGCAGATAACAGAGCGCTGCTGCCTGGCGCTCGCGCTCGCTCAAACGCGCGCGCAGCGCCTCGAGCAGCGCGCGCAGCCGAGCGCGATCGTCGAGCTCCTCGGCAAGGTCGCGTTCACGGGCGGCGACCACGCGTCCGCTTTCGCCGTCGAGCGCCACCGGCACAGCACCCCTGCGTGCGCGGCGCTCATCGAGCGCGCGGCGGTAGGTCACGACGGCGAGCCAGCCGGCGGGGTTGGCGATCTGCTGACCTTCGAGCACGGCCGCGTGAAGGCCTTGCCACGCCTGGGCGTAGGCCGCCTCGAGGTCGCTGCGGTCGAGCGAGGCACCAGCGCCGCGCAGACGCGCCTCGGCGCAGCCGATCACCCGCTCGCGCAGCGTCTCGAATTCTTCGCGCAGTAGACGATCGGCACGGTAGCGACGCAGGAGGAGCGGACTCATAGCTCGAAGACTACGGATGGCCCGAACTCCTGCAGGCCCGAATCCGTCGGACGAATCGTTTACGCTTTGTCAACGCCACTGCACGACAATTGGAGGGAATCGATCCATGGGGAAGACTCGCCACTGGCTGCTCGCGCTCGGATCGCTCGCGCTCGCCGTCTACTCGTTGGCCTCCGTTGCGCCTGCGGCGACGCTCGTCGAGCACAACGCGGTGCCGACCGCTGAACAGCGCTGGGACTCGGCCTCGTTCTCGAGCCTGCTCGAATCGGGAGGGCCGCCCGAATTCGGTCGCTGCATAAAAACGACGGGCGGCAAATATGAAGACGCCGGCTGCACGACGACGGGCAGCGGCAAAAGCTACGAATGGCACCCGGCCTTCGGTGGCTCTCTCCCATTGGCGAAAACGGGCTTCTCCAACGCGATCAAAGAAGGGACCGTCGCCGAACTTGAAACGGTCGGTGGATTCCTCGTCACCTGCACGGGTGAGACCGCCAGCGGCAAATACACGGGCAACAAGACGGTCGGCAGCGTCATCGTGACCTTTACGGGCTGTAGCTCTTTTGGCGTGTCGTGCAAAAGCGAAGGCGCCGCGGCGGGAACCGTCGTCACCTACCCGCTGGAAGGCGTGCTCGGCGTGGAAGAACTCGGTGCCGAAGCGAGCCTGAACAAGATCGGCGAGGCGCTCTTCCCCGTCGGCCACTCAGGCCCGATCGGTGAATTCAAATGCGCCAGCCTGCCGGTGACGATCGCGGGGTCGATCATCTCGCCGGTCGCGACCAACTCGATGAAACTGACGGTCACGGTCAAATCGAAAGCCGTCAAAGGCAAACAGCGGCCGGAAAGCTTCGTCGAAGAACCGCCGGAAGTGCTGATGACGACGATCGAAAGCGGCGCGCCCGAACAGGGCGGAGAGACCCTCGCCGTGATCCAGTCCAACGAAGAAAAGGTCGAGATCAACTCGGTGCTGTAGGCAGTACCGCCGCAGCGATGAGCATCGCTGCGGCGGGCCGTGAGTTCGGCGACCGACCAGTCGAGTCGGCTCAGCGGCGTTGACTTAAACGAGCAGTCCAGGGCGGTGTGCCGGTGTACCGCCATCGCGCCTGGATGCCATCAGCAGCGGCCCCTCCTTACGCGCGCGGATGGGCGTGGCTGAACAATTCCGGTCATCCGACTGGTGGCTGCGAGCGTTCACCTCCTGAACGCGTATCGCGCAATACGGGCCATTGCGGCAAACCCCGCACTCCCGAATCATCCGACGTGAGGTTCCCTCCGGGGGAAGTTGCGGGGGAGGACGACACAACCTAATAGGGAGAATTTCCCGTGCTCCGCCTGAATGTCACGGATGGACAGATGGGCTTTCGTAGCAGCACTGCACTCGATGAGTCGCCTGCCGCCACACGCGAAGTCCGCCTTGCAATCGCTCGCGCCAAGGAGGGGGACCGTGAAGCGGTGCACTTCCTCTACGTCCGCTACTCGAACAACGTCTACGGCTATATCCGCAGCATCGTTCGAGACGAACGCGAGGCCGAGGATCTGACGCAGCACGTGTTTCTCAAGCTGGTGACCTCGATCGTCAAATACGACGACCGCGGCGTTCCGTTCTCGGGCTGGCTGCTGCGGATGGCGCGCAACGTGGCGCTCGACCATCTTCGCCGGCGCCAGCCGACGCCGACCGAGGAGGTCTTCGCCCCGGGCAGCCAGATCGACGACGGCGCACACGATCGCGCACGGGACTTCCACTCCGCGCTGGCATCGCTGCCGGAGGAGCAGCGAGAGGTGGTGATCATGCGCCACGTGGTCGGGCTCTCTCCGCGCGAGATCGCCGACCAGCTCGGTCGCTCGGAGAGCTCGATCCACGGACTGCACCATCGCGGGCGGCGCGCGCTGCAGCAGGAGCTGCTGCGGCTCGGCTCGGCGCCGTCAACACTTCTCAGCGGCCGGTTGAGCGCGGCGTGTTGAATCGACCTAGGGCCGGCGAGAAGCAGGCGTGCGAGAGCGTGCCGCTGATGCGGCTCGACTTCGCCAAGCCGGAGCTGCTCGACGAGCTGATGGACGCCGTACGCGGGGTCGCCGAGCGTGGCGCGTTCACGCTCGGGGAGCCCGTCGAGGCGTTCGAGCGTGAGTTCGCGGCCTACTGCGACAGCGATCACGCGATCGGCGTCTCCTCGGGCACCGAGGCGCTCGTGCTCGCGCTGCGGGCACTCGGCATCGGGCCGGGCGACGAGGTGCTCGTTCCGACCAACTCATTCATCGCAACCGCCGAGGCGGTGAGCGCCGTCGGCGCAACACCGCGCCTGCTCGACGTCGATCCCGAGTCGCACCTGATCACGGCCGAGATCGTCGCCGAGAGCCTCACGCCGAGCGTCCGCTGCGTCATTCCGGTTCACCTGTTCGGCGCCACGGTCGATCTCGATCCGATCCTCGAGCTCGCGCACGACGCCGGTGTGCACGTGATCGAGGACGCCTGCCAGGCGCATGGGGCTCGCTACCGCGGCCGACGCGTCGGCTCGCTAGGCGTATTTGGCTGCTTCAGCTTCTATCCGACGAAGAACCTCGGCGCCTGGGGCGACGGGGGGGCCGTCGTGACCTCGGTGCCCGAGTTGGCCGAGCGAGTGCGCCTGCTGCGCGCGCACGGCGAGCAGCCTCGCTACCACCACCGCATCGTCGGCACGACGGCGCGGCTCGATGCGCTCCAGGCCGCCGTGCTGAGCCGCAAGCTCGCCCTGCTGGACGATTGGAACGAGCAGCGCCGAGCACTAGGCTCGTCGCTGCGCGCACGGCTCGAGGGACTCGGCGAGGACGCGAGCGAGGCCGAGTCGATCTCGCCGACGCGACTCCCGTTCGCCGAGGCCGACCACGTCTACCACCTGTTTGTCGTGCGCACCGACGAGCGTGACGCGCTCCGCGCGCACCTCACGCAATGGGGGGTCGCCTCGGCGGTGCACTACCCGACGCCGATCCACCTCACCGAGGCCTACGCACATCTCGGCTTGGGCCACGGCAGCCTCCCGGTCAGCGAGCGCCTCGCCGATCGAATCTGCTCGCTGCCCCTGTACCCGGGCATGACCGAGCCCGAGCTCGAGCGAATCTCGGCAGCCGTTTCGAGCTTCGTGGAAGACCGGGCTCGGCGGCGCGTTGATTTGAGCATATGAACTCGCTTCCGAGCACCACGCAGGAGCCATTGATGCTGACCCCGTCGCTTGGCGCGGAAGTTCGGTCTGCTTCGAGCCGCTCTGTGCGGCGCCTGGCGATCGGCGCGGCTCGCCGGACGCTCGACATCCTCGTGGCCGGCGGGCTGCTGTTGCTGTTCACTCCGCTGTTGCTCGTGATCGCGCTCGTGATCCGGCTCGAGTCTCGCGGGCCGGCGATCTTCCGCCAGCAGCGCATCGGACACGGGCTGCACCCGTTCACGATCTTCAAGTTCCGCACGATGCGTCACGAGGCTGATGTAGCGCCGCATCGCGAGTACGTTCAGTCGCTGATCGGAGCACCGGCCGCCTCCGAGCCAGGCCGGCTGTACAAGCTTTCCGTCGATGACCGGATCACCAAGGTCGGTCGCTTCCTGCGCTCTTGGAGCCTTGACGAGCTGCCGCAGCTGATCAACGTGCTGCGCGGGCACATGGCGCTTGTCGGGCCCCGTCCAGTGATCCCTTACGAGGTCGACCTGTACCCCGAGGACTACCTCAGCCGCTTCGCCGTCAAGCCCGGCTTGACGGGGCTCTGGCAGGTGAGCGGGCGCAACGAACGCACCTACGGCGAGATGGTGCGCTTGGACATCGAGTACGCAGAGCGGGCCTCGCTGCTGCTGGACCTGTCGATCATCGCCAGGACCGTCCCGATCCTGATCAGCCGGCGCGGAGTCGCCTGAGCCATGTTCGAGCCAGTTGACGTCACGCTGCGCGAAGCGCGCAGGCCCGAGCGCATCATCAAGCGGCCCGAGCCGCTGCGCACGGCAGTCGTGGGCTATGGCTACTGGGGGCCGAACCTCGCTCGCAACGTGGCCGAGTGCCCGGAGCTGACGCTCGAAGCCCTGTGTGACCGCGACACGGTGCAGCTCGACCTGTTCCGCCAGCGCCACGCCGACGTCAGAGCGGTGACCGAGCTCGACCACGTGCTCGACGATCCGGCGATCGAGGCAGTGATCGTCGCGACACCGCCGAAGACCCACTACGAGATCGCCCGCAGGGCGCTTGCGGCGGGCAAGCACGTGCTCGTCGAGAAGCCGCTGGCAACGCGTCTCGTCGAGGCTCAGCAGCTCGTCGAGCAGGCCGCCGCTGCCGAACGCCTGCTGATGCCCGGGCACACCTTCATTTACAGCCCGGCCGTCAACGCCGTACGCGATCTGATCGTCGAGGGCGTCCTCGGCGAGCTGCACTTCGTCACCTCCTCGCGGATGAACCTGGGCAAGTACAACACCAACGGCGTGCTGTGCGATCTCGCCCCGCACGACCTCTCGATCCTGCTCTACTGGCTGGGACAGCCGGTCGTCGAGGTCGTGGCCTCCGGGCACAGCGTGTTCCAGCAGGACGTGCCCGAGACGGCCTTCATGACATTGACGTTCGCCGGCGGACAGAGCGCCAACGTGCAGATCTCCTGGCTCGCGCCGCGCAAGGTGCGCCAGATGATCGTAGTCGGCAGCCAGCGGATGGTGCAGTACGACGACACGGCCTCCGACGAACCGGTCCGCATCTACGACCGCGGGATGGACTTCTCCCCACCGGCACCGGCCAACTTCGGCGAGCACCAGCTGATCTACCGCACGGGCGATGTGATCATCCCCCGTGTCGAGCCACAGGAGCCGCTACGCCTCGAGCTGCAGGACTTCGCACGGGCGATTCGCACGGGGGAGGAACCACGCTCCAATGCCGAGCTCGGCGTCGAGATCGTCGCGATCGTCGAGGCCGCCGAAATCTCGCTGCGTCGCGGCGGGCTGCCATGCGCACTGACCCCTCCTCGCGAGAGAACCGCAGCTTGAGGAGCAGCGATGAAACCCTCCATCTCACATGACGAGACGATCCCGGCTCGCCTCCCTCGCGTCCTCTCGGTAATCGGAGCAAGGCCCGAGATCATCCAGGCCGCCCCGATCTCGCACGCCTTCGCCGGCCTCGCGCAAGAGATCCTCGTGCACACCGGCCAGCACTACGACGAGGCGATGTCCGAGAGCCAGATCCTTGCGACCAAGCTGCCGCGCCCGCAGTACAACCTCGCCGTGGGCTCTCGCTCGCGCGAGGAGCAGGTCGAGGTCGCGCGTGAGCGGTTGCTGGAGCTGATCGAGCGCGAGCGCCCTGACGCAGTGATCGTACGGGGGGACACCAACGCGACCCTGTCGGGGGCGCTCGCCGCCGCCGCCGCCGGTGTGGTGCTCGTGCACGTCGAGGCCGGGCTTCGCTCGTACCGTGCCGAGATGCCGGAGGAGTACAACCGCATCCACACCGACCGGCTGTCCCAGCTCCTGCTGGCACCTACCCCAGGGGCGCGCCGAAACCTCGAGGCCGAGGGCGTGAGCGGCGAGATCCACGTGACCGGCGATCCGCTCTGCGACACGCTGGAACACGCGCGGGCGAACGTGGAGCCGGCCGGTGGCGACTACGTGCTGGCGACGATTCACCGCAACTACAACACCGACGACCCCGAGCGCCTGGCGGCCGTACTCGCCTGCCTCGCACGCTCGCCGTGGCGCGTGATCATGCCGCTGCACCCGCGCACGCGTGCGCGGCTAAGCGAGTGGAAGCTCGACGTGCCCGACACGATCGACCTCGTCGAGCCCGTCTCCTACACGCGCATGCTCGAGCTCGAGCGCGGCGCCTGCGCGATCGCAACCGACTCGGGAGGCGTCCAGCGCGAGGCCTACATGTGGGGTGTGCGGTGCGTGACGTTGCGCGAGGAGACCGAGTGGACGGACACGGTCGAGACCGGCTGGAACACGGTCGTGGGCGTCGACGCAGATGCCTTCGAGCAGGCACTCGCCACACCGCTGCCAAGCGAGCGCCCGCCGATCTTCGGCGACGGCCGCGCGGCGCAGCGGATCGCGCGGACCGTCACCGACTTCATCACTGCCGGCGCGAGCCTGCGCGCTGGTTTCGCAAGGACGACGAACCCACAAACGAGCGACAGGGGCATGGAGGTGGTCATATGAGCGAGCTGCGCATCGGGCTGATCGGCGCAGGACGCATGGGCGCGTATCACGTCGAGACCTGGGAGCGGGTCGCGACGAGCCGCCTGATCGCGATCTCCGACCCCGACGAGGCAGTCGGTCGCTCGCGGATCGGCCGACGCCCGATCGAATGGCTCGCGGATTACCGCAGCCTGCTGGAACGCGCCGACATCGATGCCGTCTGCATCTGCGCCCCCTCCGAGCTCCACGCGCGGATCGCGCTGGACGCGATCTCCGCCGGTAAGCACGTGTTCGTCGAGAAGCCGATCGCGACCGCGCTGGAGGACGGACTGCGGATGGCCGCGGCGGCGCGCCTCGCCCGCGTGAAGCTGATGGTGGGACACGTCGAGCGCTTCAACCCCGCCGTGGGCAAGCTCGCCGAGCTGATCGACGACGGACGCATCGGCCGGGTCTTCCGCGCACACGCCACGCGCGTCGGACCGCTGCCCGCCCAGATCCGCGACACGGGAGTCGCACTCGACCTCGCAACCCACGATCTCGACCTGATGCAGTTCGTGCTCGGCCGCGACATCACGAGCATCTATGCCGAGGGCAGCCGCTGCGTGCACCCGAGCCATGAGGACATGATCTCCTGCCTCTTGCGCTTCGGCGAGGACGGCCCGATGGGACTGCTCGACGTCAACTGGCTCACCCCCGAGAAGCGCCGCGAGATGACGGTGATCGGCGAGGGCGGGATGCTCAGCGCCTCCTACCTGACCCAGGACGTGTGGTTCGTCGAGTCCTCGGGCGCCCCCACCGCCTGGAGCGAGCTCGCGCTCGTACGCGGCGACTCCGAGGGCGCCGCCGTGCGCTTCGCCCTGCCTCGCGTCGAGCCGCTGCAGGCCGAGCTCGAGGCGTTCGCGCGTTGCGTGCTCGAGGACACGCCCGAGCCCGTCAGCGCGCACGACGGCTGCCGCGCGCTTGCCGCGGCGCTTGCCGTGCGCGACTCCGCGGCGAACTCTCGACCCGTGACCTTGCTCGACATGCCGAGTAAACGGCCCGTCCCAATCGCAGCCTAGGAGCCAAGCCAGTGATTCGATTCGTGATCCCCGCATACAACGAGAGTGAGAACATCCCGAACCTGCTCGCCGATCTCGCCCCTCGGGTGCGCGATCTCGGCGCACGCGTGATCTTCGTCAACGACGGCTCCTCCGACGGCACCAGCGAGGTGATCGAAGCACACAGCGATGGGATGCCTGTCGCGATCGTGCGCCACGCGGTCAACCGCGGCCTCGGCACGGCGATCAACTCCGGGCTGCGCGCCGCGCTGGGCGAGTCCCAAGACGACGACGCGATCGTCACGTTGGAGGCCGACAATACGTCCGACCTCGATGACCTGCCGCGAATGCTCGAGCGCTTCGAAGCCGGCAGCGACGTCGTGCTGGCTTCGGTCTACGCGCCCGGCGGTCGCATCCTCGGCGTCGCCCCGTGGAGATTGGCCGCCTCGAAGGCCGTCTCGAACGTCTTCCGCTACACGGGCGGACTGCAGCAGATCCACACGCTGTCATCGCTCTACCGCGTATACCGCGCCGGGACCCTACGCCGCGCGGCCGAGACCTACGGCTACCTGCTCGTCCGCGAGCCCGGCTTTGCGGCCAACGTCGAGCTGCTGCTCAAGCTCTACAACGCGGGCGCACAGGTCGCGGAGGTGCCGACCGTCAACGACTGGTCGCGGCGCTTGGGCATGTCGAAGATGAGCCTGCGCCCGACCGTGCTCGCATACGGACGCCTGATGGCTGCCCACCTTGTCGGCCGGATTCAGCCCCCGCCGATCTCGCCACTGGGTGGCGAGGACATTCCGACGCGCACAGACGAGCGCCCGCGCGTCCAGCTACGCGCGGTCGCCGGCGGACGATGAGCAGCGCGGGCGAGCAAGAGGCACGCCGGCCGCGCATCGGCGTTGTCGGCGCCGGCATCCTCGGCACGGTGCTGTCCCTTCGCCTGGCCCAGGCCGGTGCCGACGTGACGTTGCTGGAGCGCGCGCCGTCTCCCGGGGGACTCGCCGGATCGATCGACTTCGGCGGTCATCGCGTCGACCGCTTCTACCACGTGATCGTGCCGTCGGACGAGCGTATGATCGCGCTAGCCGAGGAGCTCGGATTGGCCGATCAGCTGAGCTTCACGCCCGTCGGGGTGGGCTTCTTCATCGATGGCGAGATGCACCCGTTTAACGGCATCGGCGACTTCTTGCGCTTCCCGCCGCTCTCGCCGCTCGGGCGCGCACGACTGGCGTGGTTCGTCGCCCAATGTCAGTTGCGCAGCGACTACGACGCACTCGAGCGCAAGCCTTTGGAGCAGTGGCTAACACGCCATTGCGGTCGCGAGCTCGTAGAGCGTATCTGGCGCCCGCTGCTGGACTCGCGCTTTGACTCTCGACACGAGGAGCTGCCCGCCACCTACCTGTGGGCGCGAACCAACCGCATGCGCTCTGCCCGCGAGGGACGCAGCGGCGGCGAGAAGATGGGCTGCCTGAAGGGCGGGCACGAAACACTCGTGCTGGCCGCCGCCGCGCGCGCGGAAGAGCTCGGCGTCAACATCCGCCTCGGCGCCGGCGTCGAAGGTCTGCTGCGCGACGAGGACGGCGCCGTCACGGGCGTGCGCGTCGACGGCGAGGAGGAGCGCTTCGACCTGACGATCGCGACGTTGCAGCCACCCGCCTTGCGCCACCTGCTGCCCGAAGAGCTGCAGCCCCTGCTCAGCGCCTATCCCAGCCGCTATCTCGGCGTTGTCTGCCTCGTGCTCAAGCTCCGCAACTCGCTGCTGCCGTACTACTCGGTCAACATCTGCGATCCGACTCCGATCACGACGGTCGTCGAGACCTCGCACGTGGTCGGCACCGAGCACACCGACGGGCTGCGCCTCGCCTACCTGCCGAAGTACTGCGATTCCTCGGCGCCTGAGTTCAGCGAGGACGACCGCTCGATCTACGACCGCTTCACGGCGATGCTCGCGCGTCTTGCTCCCGACTTCCGCCACGAGGACGTGGTCGATTGGACGGTGCAGCGCGCTCCGCTCGTCGAGCCCGTCCACGCGCTCGGCCACGAGCCCCGCGTGGCGCCTATCTGGCCGGACGTCGCCGGTCTTGGCCTCGCTTCGGCCAGCCAGATCTATCCACGGCTGCTCAACGGCGAGTCTGTGCTCGAGATGGCCGACCGCGTCGCGAGCCAGGCGCTTGCCCGTGTGGATGTGCGAGGCGCCGACGCGGCGCGCACTCCCCTTCCTGCACTCGCCGGCTAGCAGTCTGCCGCCGCCCGATCTGGCGCCGGTCTACCCGCCCGCGGTCTCCGCGCAGCGAAATCTGAGCGGTCCCACGATCTGAGCGGGTCTCCCACGATCTGAGCGGGTCTCCTTTCCGGCCCGAACGCGACCGCGGCCGCCGGCGCTCGAGCGCGGGACTGCCGTGCGTTGGTCCGAGCGCTATCGCGCAGGCGCGGGAACGGCGAAGCGCACGTACCCAGGGCGCGCGACGAGTTCGTCGACGAGGCCGAGATAGCGCGCTCTTTGGCTCTTCCAGGCGATCTCAGACAGCTGGCGCGTCGCGCTTCGCGCGCGCTCACGCGCCCAACCTGGATCGGCGCAGACGGACTCGATCGCGCGCGCGAGATCAGTCTCGTCGCCGGGCACGAACGTGGCGAGATCGCTGTCGCCGAAATAGCCGGCGATCCCCGGGAGCCGACAAGCGACGACGGGCAGGCCCATGTGTACGTACTCGAGCAGCTTGACCGGAAGCAGAAGCTCGGTGAAGTGATCGTGCAGCGTCGGCACGACGCCGATGTGTGAGGCCGCGAGCTCTGCCGGGATCTGCTCGAAGGGCACGGGCTCGCGCGATATGTCGATCCGCCGCGGATCGATCTGCGCCGCAAGCGCGGCCAGCCGGTCACGATCTTCGCCAGAGCCACACACACGCAACTCCAAGCGAGGCACGCTCCCGCGCAGGCGCTCGAAGGACCTGATCAAAGTCTCTACGCCAAAGCGCGGGGCGAGGCCGCCGTGGTAGAGCACGCGCAGCGGACCCTCCGCCGGCCAGTCGACGGGCTCGCGCGGCGGTCCGAAGACCCCCTCGTCGGGCGAGTTCATCACGACCGTCGTGCGCCCTACACCGACGCCGCGAGCTTCCAGGCGCAGCCGCGCCTGGTCGGTGACAACGATCACGCGCGTCGCGAGCGTCGCGCTGAGCCGCTCCTCGTACTTCAGCAGGCGTTCGAAGAGGCCACCCTCAGGACGGGCGAACTTGCTCGAGAAGAGCTCCGGGAACGTGTCGTGCACGTTGAGGATCACGGGCACTCCGCGCAGCCGCGGCCGCAGCGCGGCGATCGTCAGCAGATCGGGCATGTTGTGGATCTCAACGAGATCGAAGCTTTGCTCGGCGTCGAGCGCGCTCACGCGACGCAGCGCGCGCAGGAGGAAGCTCGCGTAGTCGCGCAGATATGAGGACGCGCCGCCGGCGGCCTTCCTCGCCGCTACTGGATGCACACGAATCACACCTTCGCCGACGCGCAGCTGTTCGCGCTCGCCGACACATATGAGATCGACATGGTCGCCGCGCTCTGCGAGCGCCCGCGCCTGTCGCTGGATCCGTGAGTCCAGACGGAAGTCAGAGAGGTGCACCATCGCCACGCGCAGACGGCGATTGTGTGCGACGTGCCCGTTGGAGCTCGCGACACCGTTCAGCACAGCGCCACTTCTCCACCGTCGCCGACGTCCAGCCGCAGCGCACGAGGCAGCGAGAAGTCGCGGAAGATACGCGCGTCGCGACCGACCACGCTGCCCACCAGTCGGCCGCCGATGTGGGTGATCCTGGCGCCCGGCAGGATGATCGAGCGCTCGATCTCGGCGCCCTCGACGTGAACGCCGGCGCCGATCGACGTGTAGGACCCGATGTAGGCGTTGAGCACCGTCGCATCGGGCCCGACGATCGCGGGGCCGACGATCGTGCTCGACTCGACGCGGGCCGTCGGATGCACCACGACGCATCCCTCGATCCGGTTCGTCTCATCGTCGTCGAGCCGAGCCCCGCTGGGCACTTCGTGTGACAGGGCATCGAGTACGAGGCGATTCAGCTCGAGCAGCTGGCGCGTGGAGCCGCCGTATTGCAGCCAACCGTCGATCGGCTGTATCGCCATGCGAGCGCCCGACTGCACCAACCGCTCGGAGATACCCGTCAGGTCCGGTCGTCCGTCCTGCCACCAGTGCGTCGGCTGCGCCCGGCGTAGAGCACCTGGGCCGAACATGCAGACTCCGGCGAGCTCGAGTGCCTGACCGTTCAGCGGATGCTCGGCGATCCGCAGCAGCCGTCGAGTTGCGAGTGCCGTCGCGTCCCCCGGAGAGCGATGCACGAACGCCACGAGGTCAGGAACGCCGCCGCTGTGCAACGCCTGCACGAGTTCCGTCAGCGGCTGCGTCGGCAGTCCATCGGCGGCGTGCACGAGGCAGGCCCGCTCGCCGACCAGATCGGCGAGCGCTGTGAGCGCATCGTCGAGACTGCGCTCGTCGCCATAGACGACGTAGGAGACATCCAGCCCGGCCGGAGCATCGGCGGCTATCGCGGCCCGAAGCTCGTCCTGGCCCCAGCCTGGGACAACGAGCGCCACGCTGTCAACCCCAGCCACTTGGAGCCGGTCGAGCACGTGGCAGACGATCGGGCGGTTGGCGACGCGCTGGAGCGGTCCGTTGCTCGGGCTCTCGCCGCCCGAGCTGGTGCCCGCTGTGGGCATGATCACCCCGGTCAAGGTCATACCCCCCTTAACGCGCCGAGTAGCCCACTCCTCGCACGCAAACCATCTGCAAGCGTCGAAAGTTCAGCCGGACGCCCGCCGTTCCTCAAGTATGGAAGCGAGGCGATCGAGCTGGAACTGACCGAGATACTCAGGACTCTGCGCGCCCGCTGGGTCGCCACGACGCTCGTCGTCGTGCTCGCGATCGGCAGCGCAGCCGCACTCAAGCTGACCTCGCACAACGTCCCGACGGGCGCCGCGACGGTTCAGATCCTGGTCGATTCACCGAGCTCCGAGCTCGCCAGCCTGACCCAGAACCCGACCCCGCTGATCTCGCGCGCCGCGGTCTTCGCCCAGGTGATGACCAGCCAGGCGGTCGTCGCCGACATCGCTGCCGCTGCCGGTGTACCGGCCAACCAAGTCACCGCCCAGGGGCCCTACAGCGGCTCGGCCGAAGCGCTCGACGTGATCACGCCGGCCGAGGCGCGCAGCAATCAACTGGTGGCCGAAAAGGCACCGTACCGGCTCAGCTTCCTCGCGCAGCAAAACGAGCCCGTGATCACGGCCACGGTGCAGGCGCCGACGGCGGCCGGGGCCGCCAAGGTCGCCAACGCCGTCTACTCGGGCGTGCAGAACTACGTGAAGGCGATCCAGCACGAAGGTCGCACCCCGGATGAGGACAAGGTGACGCTGCGCCAGCTCGGCACGGCGCAGACGGCAACCGTCAATGGTGCGTCGAAGATGACAATGGTCGCGGCGGCCTTCCTCGGAGTGCTGATCCTCGGCCTGCTGCTGATCCTCGGTTTCGCGGGACTGCGCAAGCGCGACGATGAGCTCGCAAGCCTCGAGCGCGGCCTCGTCGCCGACTTTGAGCCCGTAGCGCACGACGCCGGCGCACGACTGCCGCTCGCGTCAGCCGGCGAGCGCCGCCGATGAGACCGGCGGCGCCGCCCCGGGTTTCCCGGTGGCGGCGGCTGGCTCCAGCGGCGGCGCTGTGCGCCGCCGCCATCGCGGTCGCCATGCTGATCGGATATCGGCCGTCGATCGCCCCCCCGGGGCTGCATCCCCGTAGCGTCCAACTCGGCGCGGCACGCGCTCAGCTGATGGTCGACAACTCGGACTCGGCGATCGCCGACGTCCGCACGCTCACCCAGTATCAGACCGAACTCGGCGGCCAGGTCGCATTGAGCTACGCGCTCTACCTGCGCAGCCACGCGGCGACCGCCGAGATCGGTCGGGAGATCGGCATCGGCGCACAGAGCATCGCCGCGTCAGGGCCCTTCACGCTGCTGCTCGACCGCACCAACTATGCACCCAAGCTGCCCGCCCTTCCGGAACCTCGGCAGGTCGCTCCCTCATACCGGCTGCTGACCGACGTGGACGGTGTGCACCCGGTCCTCTCGCTGTATGCACAAGCCCCGACCGTGCGCTCGGCAATCGCGATCGTCAACGCCGCGCGCCGGCTGCTGGAAAGCCATCTCGCAGACCAGCAACGCGCCGACCCACTACCGGGCAACTCCTCGGTCATGCTGCGTGCGCTCGGCCCGACCACGGCCGGCCTCGTCGGCCACGGCGCACGGTGGCAACTGATGGCGTTCGGCTTCGTCGCCGTGATGCTCCTCGGCGGCAGCCTGCTGTGGGCGCGGCGCCGGCGACTGGCGCGCGCGCACGACGCCAGCCTCGCGATCGCCAAGCTCGACCGGCTCGACGACGAGCTCCCGGGCAGCGATGAATGGCCACATACCAGGCGCGCCCTGCCGTGGGCGCTGGCCGCGTTTATCGCGATGCTGTTCCTCGTCCCATTCGACTCGATCAACCTCCCCTTGCACCTGCCCGTGAACGGCACCCTCGACCGCCCCGTGCTGATCGCGCTGGGACTGTTGTGGTTTGCCAGCCTCGCCGTCGTCAGCGGCGCGGCGCGCCCCCGGCTGAAGCTCGGGCGGGTCCACTACGCGGCACTCGCGTTCCTGGCGGCGTGCCTGCTCAGCGTGGCGCTCAACGGCGAGGGGCTCGCGAACATGGGCGAGGTTGGATTGACCGTCAAGAAGCTCGCCCTGCTGATCTCCTACATCGTCTTCTTCTTCATCGCCGCGTCAGTGCTGCGTCCTCGCGAGGTGCCGCGCTTCGCGGCGTTGATGGTCGCGCTCGGCGTCGTCGTCGCCGTCGGCACGATCGTCGAGTTCCGCTTCCACTACAACGTCTTCTACTCACTGTGGGGCAGCGTGCTGCCTGTCACGCCACCGAAGGAACTCGACACGATCGACTCGATCGGCCGGCTCACGATCTACGGGCCCACGCTCCAGCCGCTCGAGCTCGCGGCGATGTTCTCGATGGTGCTTCCCTTCGCGATTCTCGGTGCGATCGACGCCGCCACGCGGCGGCGGCGCGTGCTCTACGTGATCGCCGTTGGGCTGCTGCTCGCGGGGGGTGTGGCGACGGCGCGCAAGACGAGCCTTGTTGTACCCGCCGCTGTGATCCTGACGCTGGCCTTCTACCGCCCACGCGATGTGCTGCGGACGGTGGGCCGACTCTGCCTGGTGCTGATCGCGATCGTGCATTTCACCTCTCCAGGCGCGCTGGGCTCGGTGATCAATCAGCTCGAACCCGGCCATGTCAACAGCGCGCTCACCACGACCGACCGGACCGCGCGCTACGACGCCGTCACGCCCGATCTGCTGCGCCATCCACTGCTCGGCCGCGGCTATGAGAGCTATGACCCGCAGAAGTACCGGATCCTCGACAACCAATATCTCGATCTGCTGATCACGGTCGGTGCAATTGGCACGCTGCTCTACCTCGCGATCTTCGCCGCGATGATCAGCACCGCGCGACCACTGATCCGAGATCCCGACCGACACGATCCCAGGCGCGCCTCACTCGCGCTCGCCGCGATGGTCACGATCATCGCGGCCGCGATCGGCAGTGCGCTGTTCGACGTGCTCTCCTTCCCGCACGTGCCATACATCCTCTTCTTCGTCGCCGCGATGATCCTTGCGCTGCGCGAGTCCTCGCCCGCACACGAGCCCGCCCGCCTGCTCGTGGCGCCGCCTGCCGGAAATGCAGGGCCGCGTGCGCGGATCGTCGATGAGTTCGAGCCGATGCACGAACGGGACGCCGAACCGTCGCGCCCAGAACAGCGCGAACCTGTACTGACCTAGCAGCGCAGGGCTCCGTGCCGACCCCCTAGCAGCGCAGAGCTTGGGGGCGCTGATTCGGGAGCGCGCGCGGGGTCGTCGTCGGCTACGCGGCGGCGAGCAGCGGCGTCGGCAGGCGCTGTGCCGGACCATCGCCGTCCACGAACAGCTGTTGCCAGCGCTCGAGCAGCATCAGGCAGAACAACCGCTGATCGCTCTTCTTGCCATCGGCTCCCGCGCTCGCCAGCAGCGCGCGAACGGCGGCTGGGTCGTACTGATCGCGGGCCAGGGCGCGTGGGTCGAGCAGCGTGTCGCTCAGCAGCGTCTCGCGATGCACGCGCAGCCATGCGCCGAGCGCAGAGTGGAAGAAGCCTCGCTTTCGCTTATTGATGATCTCCGCGTCGACGAGTCCGCGGCTCGCGCGTTTGAGCAGCTCCTTGCGGCGGCCCATCCATACCTTGCGGCTGTCCGGGAGCTGCCTGCAGAAGCTCACGAGCTCGGTTTCGAGAAACGGGACCCGCACCTCGAGCGAGGCGGCCATCGACATCTTGTCGAAGTACAGCAGCATGTTGTTGACGAGCGCCAGGCGCGTATCGAGCGCCAGCGTCTCGTTCAACGGCTCGTGTTCGCTAGTCGGGAGCTGCGCGTGGATCGCGCTCGCGAGCTCCTGCTCGAGTGAGCGAGAGCGGAAGTCGGGTGCCAGCAACGCGCTGCGATCGGCCGGCTGCAGCACGCGGCTCATCGCCAGTAGACGTACCGCCGGATCCTCGGCGCCGATCGCCGTCAGGCCACGGGCAAGGGTCGAGCCGGGGCTCGCCAGGCGCGCAGCACCGGTGAGCGCCGTGCGCAGCACGCCGGGTCCACGCTGCAGGCCACCGGCGAGGGCGGCGATCTGATGCTTGCGGTAGCCGCCCAACAGCTCGTCGGCACCTTGGCCTGAGAGCGCGACCGTGACTGACTCCCGGGCGAGCCGGCTCAGCAACATGAATCCCAGGAAGGAGACGTCGGCGATCGGTTCCTCCAGTTGCCACAGCGCGTCGTCCAGTAGCTCGGGGTGGTCGGTCGCGCTCGTCAGCAGCTCGTGGTGGTCTGTGCCGAGCCGTTGTGCGACGCGCCGTGCATCGCTGAGCTCATTGGCATCGGCGTCCTCGACGAATCCGATCGAGAAGGTCTTGACCGGACGTGTGCTGTGCTCGGCCATCAGCGCGGTGATCAGCGAGGAGTCCAAGCCACCACTCAGCATCGAGCCGAGTGGGACGTCGCTGACCATCTGCGCCCGCGTGGCCTGGCGCAGCAGTTCGAGCAGCCGGTCCTGGTCTTCGGCCCAGCTCGCGCCGGGGGAGCGCAGTGCCGGGGCCTCATCGGCCGACCAATATGTGCGCTGCTCGACGGGTGAATGGCCCTCCCACACGACCAGTGCTCCGGGCATCAGCTTCTGCACTCCCGCAAACAACGATCGCGGCCCAGGCACGAAGCCGAGCGCGAGGAACAGCTCGGCAGCCAATGGGTCGAGCGCCGGGGAGATCAGCCCACCGGCGATCAGCGCCTTGACCTCGGAGGCGAACGCGAGCCCCTGCGAGCCGTGCGAGTAGTACAGCGGCTTGACGCCAAGCTGGTCTCGAACCAGCACGAGGCGCCCGCGCGGGGCGTCCCACAGCGCGATCGCGAAGATCCCCTGCAGATGGCGCGCGAAATCGACGCCATGCTCCTCGTAGAGATGGACGATCGTCTCCCCATCGCCCTCTGTACGTAGCCGATGCCCGCGCCTGCGCAAGCCCTCGCGCAGCTCGCGATAGTTGTAGATCTCTCCGTTGAACACCGCCAGCACGCTGCGGTCCTCGTTGGCGATCGGCTGGTGGCTGCCGGCGACGTCGATGATGCTCAGGCGGCGCATGCCGAGCGCGACACCCGGCTCGATGTGCTCGCCACGCTCGTCGGGACCGCGATGAACGATCGCGTCGGTCATCGCGCGCAGCCGCGCCTCCTCGAGGGCCGGCGCGGAGCGATCCCGCCCGGCGATGCCGCAGATGCCGCACATGTCCTCTAATCAACGGCACAATGCGCCGCGAGCTTGCGCCTTGCATGGCCCCGCCAAACGCAAGTTCCCATCGGTCCGCGGCGTTTTTCAGGTTGTAATGACACAGAGGCTGCTGGTCGTCTCGCCGGTCCACAACGAGGCCCGGCACATCGAACGCGTCGTGCGGGCAGTCGCCGCTCAGCGCCGTCGCCCGGATGCCTGGATCGTGGTCAACGATGCCTCCTCCGACGGCACGCTCGAGTTGCTGCGTGAGCTCGAGCGCGAGCTCGACTTCCTCACCGTGCTGCAGGCGCCCGAGATCTCGGCCGGCAGCGATCGTTTGGTCAGGGCGGTTGAGGTGTGCGCGTTCAACCACGGGCTGCAGAGCGTCGACTGGCGCTCGTTTACGCACGTGGCCAAGCTCGACGGCGACATCGAGCTGCCACCCGAGTGGTACGAGACGCTGCTTGCGCGCTTCGCCCACGACGCACAGCTCGGGATCGCTTGCGGGCAGCTATCGGAGACGGTCGAGGGCGTCACGCACACGATCCCGATTCCCGCTCACCACGTCCACGGTGCGCTGAAGCTGTATGCGATCGACTGCCTCGTGCAGATTGGCGGCCTGCAGGCGCGCCTCGGCTGGGACACGATCGACGAAGCGTACGCGCGGATGCGCGGCTGGAGCACCCATTCCTTCGCCGACCCCCTCGCCGTCCACCACCGACCGCTCGCGAGCCGCGACGGCGTGTTGCGCGGCCGCGCCCGCCACGGCGCGTGCGCGTACATCACCCATCAGGGTCTGCCGTGGGTCGCCGCCCGCGCGTTCAAGGTCGGCAGCGCGCGCCCCATGGGCGTCGGCGGCGCGGCTTTCCTCTACGGCTACCTGCGCGCGGCCCTCAGCAGCACCAAGCGCGTCGAAGATCCCGCGCTTCGGCGCTTCGTTCGGCGCGAGCTGCGCGCGCGTGTGCTGCGCGCGCTCACCCCGGCGTCCTTCGGTGCCGCCCGATGAGCGCCTCGCCTCAGCCCGACCTGAGCGTGATCGTCGTGACGCACGGCCGCCCCGAGCTTGCGCTGTCAACGCTGCGCTCCGCGCATGCCGCCGCAGAGGGGCTCGAGCTGCAGTGGCTCGTCGTCAACAGCGGTTCAAGCGACGACACACCGGAGCAGATCGAGCGTGCGTTCCCGGACGTGCAGCTACTGCGCTGCGAGAACATCGGCTTCGCCGGCGCCAACAACCGCGCGCTGGCGCTCGCCAACGGCCGCTACGTGCTGCTGCTCAATCCAGACGTGGAGATCGTCTCGGGCACCCTCGCCGAGCTCGTCGCCGCGCTCGATGCGCGCCCTGAGGTAGGCGTCGCGAGCGTCATTCAGCAGGGCTCCGATGAGCAGCTTCAGTTCTCGATCCGCCGATACCCCTCGGCGCTGCGCGCGTTCGGCGAGGCATTCGCACTGCCCTGGCACGGCTCTGGCGAGGAAGAGCGCGCCGCTTCGCGCTATGGCGAGGAGGGCGCCGCAGACTGGCTCGTCGGCGCGTTCCTGATCGCGCGCGCCGAGGTTGTGCGCTCGATCGGTGGCCTCGACGAGCGCTTCTTCCTCTACTCGGAGGAGACCGACTGGTGCTACCGCGCCCGTGCCGCCGGCTGGGAGGTACGCCACCTGCCGCAGATGGTCGTCACACACCACACGACACCGAGCACGCGAGCGGATCTGGTCGCTCAGCTCAGCTACGCGAAGCTGCTGTTCGCGCGCAAGCACTACCGACTCGGCCGCCGCGCCGCGATTCGCCTAGCGCTCGCCACGCGCCACCTGCTACGCGTTCTCGGACTCACCGCGCGGCCGTGGACGCGACCAGAGGAGCGCCTCGCGGCCGAGCGCCGCGCGCTGGCGGTCGTCACCGGCGTCGCCCCGCCGCCGTTCGGATAGCGTCGCCGAATGCGAGCGAGAGCATGAACGCGGCGAGCGCCTACAAGCTGCTGCGCGACACGCGCGACCGCGCCTTCTCGCTGGCGATGCGCTCTTCATTTGCGAGCCTCGGTGCGCGCACGCGCCTGTCGCTGCCGATCCAGCTGGTCGGCGCCGAGCGGATCGCGATCGGCAGCCGCGTCTACTTCGGTCCGGGCTGCTGGCTCTTGACACACGAGCCGGAGGGACGCCTGGAGGTCGGCGACGAGACGTCGATCGCGGGCTACTGCGTGCTATCGGCCGCCGCGAACGTACGCATCGGGCGCAGCGTGCTGTTCGCCCGCAACGTGTACATCGCCGACCACCGTCACGGCTTCGAGCTCGACGACACACCGATCATCGAGCAGCCGCTGCAGGAGATCCGGCCGGTCGTCGTCGAAGACGGCGCCTGGCTCGGTCAGAATGTTGTGCTGCTGCCAGGCGTCACGGTCGGTCGCGGCGCGGTCGTCGGCGCCAACTCGGTCATACGGGAGGATGTGCCACCGCGGTCGGTTGTGGCTGGGGTACCGGGGCGGGTGGTTCGCCGGCTTTCCGGCTCGTGAGCCGGGCGCCCAGGGCGTTCGGCAGCGGCAGCACCCGCGCGGCGAGCCCGCGCAGGTCATCCCAGGCGGCGCGCGAGACCAGCCGCAAGGCAAAGCAGTAGGCGACGATGCCGGCGCTGCCGGCGATCGCGATCGTCGGTGCCGCGCCGAGGGTCGGATCGAGCAGCCGCCGCAGCGGTTCGTCAACTGCCGCGAGCGCCAGGCATCCGAGCACGGCCGGCCCGAGCTCGGGCACGAGCCGCGCGACCGAGATGCCTGCGTGACGCTGGAGCATGAAGCGGTAGACCCCGACGAGGATCGCGAGATAGGCGAGGACGACGGCTACTGCGACCGTGATCAGGCCCTGCTGCGCCACGGCTGCGACGATGGCGGCGTAGAGAACGAGCATCACGACGTTGAACTTGAGCAGCGTTCGCGGGCGCCCGACGGCGAGCATCACCTGCGGGTAGCCGGTGAGAACAGCCGCGACCATCCCGGCGAGCGCGAGGATCTGCGCTGGACGTACAGCCGGAATCCACTCGCCGCCGAGTACGAACGGGATCAGCACGGGCCCGAGCACGATCAGGGACGCGAGCAGCGGGAAGATCACAGCGGCGTGCACACGCGCGGCTCGCTCGTGCAGCGCGCGCAGCTGCTCGCGGCTCTCGGTGCGCGAGTAGACGGGGAAGGCGAGCTGCATCATCACGCTCGAGAGCTTGTCCTGGTAGACGACGCCGAGGTTGAACGCTCGCCAGTAGATGCCGACCTGTGCCGCCGGGAGCTGCGCGGCGAGGATCGCGTAGTCAACGTTGCGGAACATCACGTCAACCAGCCCCGCGAGCGCGGCCGCCAGGCCGAACCCGCCGATTTCGCCCTGCGAGCTTCTGTGCCAGCGCGGCAGCGGCGGTGGCGCGGCGAGCAGCAGCAGCAGCGAGGTCAGCAGCACTTGCGCAAGCGCTCCAATCACAATCGCCTTCGCACCGAGGCCCAGCCCGAGCGCGAGCGCGACGGGGATGATGTTGCCGATGATCGCCGCGCGCATGTCGATCACACTCATGCGCCTGAAGTCCAGCTGCCGCCAGAGCGTCGCGCGCGAGACCGTGCCCAGCGAGGCGAGCAGGAAGACGGGCGAGACGAGCGCGATCAGTTCGGCCGTTTTTGCGCCGAACACCGGCCGCCACACGGGCGCGACGAGCGCGAAGACGAGCAGGCTGAGGATCGCGCCGCCGAACAGGCTCATCAGCATGGCTACCTGGCGGTGGCTCTCGTCGATCGTCTCGCGCTGGACGAGCGCCGAGGCAAATCCCTCGAAGGTGAGGATGCCGGCGAGCGGCACGAAGATGATCGCGACCGCTGCATGGCCGAAGCCGGCCGGCGAAATGTGGCGCGCCAGTAGGACGATGCAGCCGAGCGCCAGCACCTCGCTGACGGCGCGTGTCAGCATCACCCAGCGGATGCCGCTGATCGTGGCCTCTTTGAGAGAATCTCGCGACATAGGCTGTCAACAACCAACGACTGCGCGAGCGCGCCCCTTGCAGGGGATTTGCGGCCCCGGGTCGATCTCCGGCCCGCAAGTTCCATCCTGCTGAGGGCGTTCTCAAGGCATATGCCCGGCGCCGACGTCGTCTTCACGTACTCCTACGTGAGCTGGCAGGCCGCGGCGGAACGCGGCTGGTTCATGCCCGAGGACCGGCTCGCGAAGGCGCTCGTCACACACGAGCGGATCGATCGCCTACTCGTCTCCGATCTGATGCGCAGCCTGCCGGCCAAGCTCCTACGCGACGGCCGCACCGCGCTCGCGGGCAACCGCTTTCCGTTCCCCTCGACCGCCACGCGCCAGCTGATGCGCCCGGTGCGCCTGCGGCGCGACTACCCGACGTCGATCGCCGGCGTGCGTCGCGCGTGCACAGCATACGACCGTGCGTTGGAGCGTCGCGCACGGCGAATGGGCATGCATAAGCCGTGGTTGATTACGACCAACCCGCTGATGGCCGGCTTCGCCGAGCTTGAGTGGGCCGGACCGGTCACGTACTTCGCGCATGACGACTGGCTCTCATATCCGCCGCACGAGCGCTGGTGGCCGACCTACGAGGAGAGCTTCGCCCAGGTGCGCGCACGCGGGCGGCGCGTGTGCGCCGTCTCGGCGGCGGCACTCGAGCAGATCGGCCCGACGGGCCCAAGTGCGGTCGTGGCCAACGGCCTGGACCCGGAGGAGTGGAGCGGACCCGCACGAGCGGCGCCGGCATGGGTCGCACGGGCACGCCGCCCGCTGCTGCTCTACGTCGGCTCGCTCGACTCGCGTCTGGACGTCGGCGCGCTGCTGGCGCTGGCGCGCGCGCTGCCCGACGCCCAGATCGCGCTCGTCGGGCCGCTGCTCGACGCCAAGCACACCGCGCCGCTGAAGGATGCCCCCAACATCCGGGTCCACCCGCCGGTCGCGCGCGAGCAGCTGACCGGCCTGATCCGTGCTGCCGATGTCGGCCTGATCCCCCACGTGAGCTCGCCGCTGACGCGCGCGATGAGCCCGCTAAAGCTGTATGAGTATCTCGCCGGAGGGCTGCCGGTCGTCGCGACCGACCTGCAGCCGATGCGCGGCGTTGATCCCGGCGTAACGCTTGTCGAGCCCGGCGGCGACTACGCGAGCGGCGTGCGCGCCGCGCTCTCGCGCGGTCGCACCGAGGAGAGCGTCCGCGAGCAGTTCATCGCTGAGAACTCGTGGGCCGCGCGGCAGCGGGCCCTGCTCGACCTCGCCCTCGCCTAGCGCTTGGCGCGTGCACGCCACCGGGGCGGGGTCGCCCGCGTGAGCCGGTAGTCGAGCGCGCTGCCGTTGGCGCTGTTGCGATAGGGCAGCGACCTGCCGTGCATGCTCACGTCGCTCTTCGAGCACGCGCCGTTGCGCCACAGGTTCCGGCGCCACTCGATCCCATGCAGCGAGCAGCCGTTGTAGGGCAGCACGCCGACGTTGCCGATCAGCTTGAAGTCTTTGAAGACCGGGCTCAGACCGTCGTCGTCGAGCGAAACGATGTAGTTGAAGCGATTGCCTTCGATCAGCACGCCGGAGGTGATCGAGGAGAAGCCGATCACGGTCCCGTTCTCCACGCCATCCGTACCGACGGGCATCGCCATCCAGTTCTCGATGAAGCGAAGGCCGGAGATCGGTCCACTGTTGGCCTGCACGAAGACGTCGTACACCGAGTTGCCCCAGAGCCGCGAGCGGCGCACCGTTACGTCGTGCCCGGCGAAGATCGCCAGGCCCTCGATGTGGCAGTTGGTGAGGTCGTAGGACTGCACGTCGTGGATCGCGACCCCGTCGATCAGGATATGCGTCGGGACCACGCCGGTGATGTCGCGGATGCTGTTGTTGGTGCCGCCGGAGGGTCCGCCGCACGCGCTCGCCGGACCCCAGGAGCCCCCCTTCACCGTGACGTCGGTGGCGGAATCGATCTGGAAGTTGCGTCCGCGCAGGTACGCGAGCGTGACATCGGTCGGGTTGATACGGCCCGCCGTCTGGTCGTAGTTGCCGACGATCACGTCCTGCACGGTCATGCGCTCCAGTGCGACGTGCGACCCGAACACCTCGATCCTGCCCGTGAAACGCACCGCGGCACCCCGCTCGGGCAGAAAGGTGATCTGCCCGTGTCGGCCGGCGACGTGTAGCGGTTCACCGGCTTCCGGTCCGCCGATCGTCTGCGCGGGATATTCGCCCGTCGCGATCAGCACGACGTCGCCGGGTGCGGCCTTGCTGTATGCACCCCCCAGCGAGGCGCAGGGCGCTGAGGCTCTGATGCAGTCCAACTTGTCGCTGCCGCCGGGGGCGACGTAGAACGTGACCGAGGCAAACTTGCGCTCCAGTGCCGAGCCGGCCGTCGCGGAGCGCTGCGTCACGACCAGCGCCACCCCAGCGAACAACGCGATGCAGGCACCTACCAGCGCCGCGACGCGTGCCCTAGGCATCGGCTGCGCCGACGCGCGAGGCCGACGGCGTCGAGGCGCGCAACGCGCGGCGACGGGGGGCCATCACCTGGATCTCGCGCGCGGCGAAGTAGGAGCCGAGCACGAACACGAGCGCGCCGAGCTGGGCGCCGACGCCCTCCCACGTCGGATAGACCCCGAGCCACATGCTCCAGTTGATCGACACTTCGAAGCTCGTCGTAGACGTCGGGAGCCAGCCGATGCCCTGCAGGTTGTGAACGGTCGTGCCGACCATCACCGCGAGCACGAGCGCGATCAGCACGCCGGTGAGGATCAGCATCCGCTTGAACGGCAGCTTGCGCTGCAGCTTGAACGTGATCACGCCGACAATCAGCGTCGCGCCGAGGCCGATGCCCGCGCCCAGCGCCGCCGCGCCGAGACCGGCGCTCGTCTGCAGCGCCTGCAGGAACAGCACGGTCTCAAGGCCCTCGCGGTAGACGCTCGAGAGCCCGAGCAGCACGAGGCCGATGACCTGACCGGAGAGGAAGCCGACCCGGTCGAATCGCTCGATCGCTTTGCGGCGGCGGTTGAAGCGCGAGATCCACTGGCTCCAGTAGACGCGGTGAAAGAACCAGTTCGTTATGAGCAGCAGCACGCCGATCGCGACCAGACCCGTGATCGCCTGCAGCTTCAAGCCGCCGTCGCCGAGCAAGTGAAGCAGCACCTGCGCGACGATCCATGTGAGCGCCGTCACGACGACGCCGGCCAGCGCGCCGATCAACACCGGACGGCGCAGCCGGCGTCTGGCGCCAACGAAGGACGCGGTGATCGCGGCGAGGATCAGGATTGCCTCAAGGCCCTCGCGGAAGACGATGATCGCGCCATTGGCGACGATCGTCGCGTGGCTGACCTTGACCAGTCCGAGCGCCTGACCGGCTACGCCGAGATCGTCGCGAACCTGCGAGATCGCGTGCGCGACACTGGCCGGGTCGGCGCCCTGCGCAAGGAGCTCGCGCAGCGACGGGCCTTTGCCGCCGCCGATCAGCTCGCTCGTGATCTGCGCATCGAGCGCGGGGTCCTCGACGAACAGGCGCTTGCCGGGGCCGGCGGCATACAGCGCGTAGACGCGCAGCAGATCACGACCGACCGCCACTACGGCGAGGTGGCCAACGGGAACGCGCCGGGTGCTCGCGAGCAGGCGCGCGAGCGCCGGATCGAGGCGTTCGTAGGGCTGCGCTGGCCAGGCAGGCGGGTGCAGCGCGCGGGCGAGCTCGCTGCGCGCACGTCTCGCAAGTGCGTTCACTTCAAAGCCGAGCGGCCAAGGCTGAAGGCGCTGCTCGGTCGCGAGTAGCGCTTTCGTCAACGCGGCGAGCGCGGCCAGCGGGCGCGCACTTGCCGCCGGCTTGCTTGCGTCGAGTGTCCCCCGCGCTTCGAGCACGCGCTCCTGTACGTCCTGTGCGAGCAGCCTCACGGGTGCGGCCAAGGTCGTGTCGTGCGCCGGGTGGGCGCTTTCGTAGCGGCTCGGCAGCAGCGCCAGCAGCATGTCGAGCGTCTGCGCTTCGGTCGGGGTGACTCGCGCGGGAGCACTCAGCGTCGGGGCGCGCTCGGTGGCATGTGCGTCCGCTGCGCCCGGCCGCAGCGCGAGCAGTAGGAGCAGGCATGCGCACAGCGAACACGCCGCAAGTGCCACGCCGCCCAAGTGACGAAATGCACGTTCAGCCGGATCGGCCGACGAGGATGTGCTTGTTGGTGCGATTCGCCGCAGCTCCTGTTAGGGTACCCTAATAAGGGTTCAGCCTAACCCTCTACTAAGGGTTTACGTATTGGGTGCCGATGCTTCTCCCTACCCAACGGATAGGGAAGCTGCTGCTTTGCGTGTGCACGGGAAACTGGACAGCCGTATGACGAATCGACGAAACAAGACTCTGACCGCGCTCGGAGCGCTGTCGGTCGCACTCGTGCTCGTCGGTTGTGGCGGGAGCGGCGGTGGCGGCAAGGCCTCCACGCTGGCCTTCACGCTGACGAGCCGCGGCTGCCTCCCGAACGAGGCGACCGTGCCCGCGGGCCCGGTGACGATCTCCGTCAGCAATGGCGGCAGTCGCTTCGTCACCGAGCTCGAGCTTCAGGATGAGCACGAAATCATCATCGGCGAGCGCGAGAACATCCTGCCGGGACTCTCGGGCTCCTTCTCGCTGGACCTGCAGCCGGGCAAGTACATCCTCAACTGCCCCAGCGGCAACGTCACACGGGGTCAGTTGCTGGTGACGGGCAAGCCCTACAAGGTGCATACGACCTCCGAAGTCGCGCTGAAGACGGCGGTGCTCCAGTACCGCACCTATGTCGAAGGGCAGATCACCGAGCTGCTGGCCGGCACGCGCCGCTTCGCGGCAGCGATCGAGCAGGGCGACCTCGCCGAAGCCAAGCGCCTGTACGGCCCGGTACGCAGGCACTACGAGGCGATCGAGCCGGTCGCCGAGAGCTTCCCCGGACTGGACTCCGAAATCGACGCTCGAATCGACTCGCCGACAGTCGCCGGCAACCAGTCCAAGTGGAGCGGCTTCCACCGCATCGAGCAGGCGATGTGGGGCAAGAACACGCTGCAGGGCGTCGGCAGGTACGCGACGAAGCTGCTCGAGAACGTCGAGACGCTCAACCAGAAGGTGCCGACGCTGCCGCTGCTGGCCACGCAGCTGATCAACGGCTCGGTCCAGTTGCTCAACGAGATCACAAACGTCAAGATCACCGGCGAAGAGGACCGTTACTCGCACACCGACCTATCGGACTTCCAGGGCAATCTGACGGGCGCGCGCAAGGCCTTCCAGTACGTTCGCGTGCCACTCGAACAGAACGGTGGCGACAAGGCCCTGTACGACAAGATCGAAGCGAAGCTGCAGGCTGTGCAGGACGAGCTGAACGCCTACCGGCGCAATACACCGCTGGGTTTCGCGCTGTACGGCGAGCTGACGCAGGCAGACAAGCGCAAGATCGCCCAGCAGGTCGGCGAAGCAGCACAGGATCTGTCGGGCATCGCGCAGAAGCTCTCGATCGGCTAGCGGCACGGGCCGAGCGCGCCGCGCCGCGGCGACAGAAAAAATCGGCAGCGCGCAAAAGCAGGGTCCGAGCCGGTCCGTTGTCTGGTCGTGCTCATAAATATCGCTCTGCCCAAGATTCGGACGGCGGGGGCCCGCAGCGGCCTGCTCGCCCTGCTCATCACGACCTGCGCGCTGCTCCTGCTCGCCGGACCGGCGACCGCCGGCGCGGCGGTCACCTGCCCGAACGCCAACCCGATCGTCAACGAGAACAACTGCAAGGGCGAAGGCACGGAAGAAAACGAATCGGCGATCGAAAACTACTCCGAAGACATCAACGGCTTCACGCCACAGTCGAGCTACAACCTCGGCGAAAGCGTGCCGCTGAAGCTCGGCACCGACGAGGGCTCCTTCCCGGGCACGAGCGTCAACGTCAGCGTCTACCGGATCGGCTACTACGGCGGCAAGGGCGCGCGGCTGATTCCCGGCGCCGGCGCGAACAACGTCAAAGTCAACAACAGCTTCGAATGCAACCCGGAGAACACGACGACCGGGGAACTGAGCTGCGCGAACTGGAACGTCAGCTACACGATCCCCGGCAGCTCGCTGCCGGTCTCGGGCATCTACGAGGCGGTCATCACCGACGTCGCCGACGGCGGCATCGAGAACTACGTGATCTTCCCCGTGCGCAACGACTCGCGCGCCTCGGAAATGCTCTACGTCCTGCCCGACGCCGACTACCAGGCCTACAACCTGTGGGGCTGCAAGTCGCTGTACTTCGACGAATGCGGCGGCGCCAACACGATCGCCGGCGACCCGCGTGCGGTCGCGGTGTCCTTCGACCGGCCGACGGCGCACGGCGACAACGAAGACAACCACTTCTTCGGGCCCGACTACAACACGGTCTTCTGGCTGGAGCAGCAGGGCTATGACGTCACCTACACCGACGACGTCCAGACCGACTCCAACCTGTCCTCACTGCTGAACCACAAGATCGATCTCGTCTCGGGGCACAGCGAGTACTGGTCCTACAACTCCTTCACCAACTTCAAGAAAGCGCGCGACGCGGGCGTGAACATCGTCTCGCTCAGCGCCAACACCGCCTACTGGCAGACGCGCTACGAAAACAACCACCGCACGCTGATCTGTTACAAGACGATCCAGGGCACGACCAGCGGCAATCCAGGCGGCACGCCGAACGATCCCGCCTCGATCGGTCCCAACGGCGAAGCGCGTCCTGAATTCGCGACGACCACGCGCCGCGATCCCGGCGCGCCGGCGGGCGACCCCAACGCTCCCTCGGGCGGGCGCATCGGCCCGAACGAACCGGAGAACTCGCTGTGGGGCGTGATGTACGTCGGCGACAACGACGACAACCCCTTCAAAATGGAAGTCCCGGCCGGCAACGCCAACGGCGAATTCGGGACGAACCGCTTCTGGCGCAACGCCGAAATCAATCCCACCCAGAAGACGACGATGGAAGAACCCTTCGTCGGCTGGGAGTGGGACCAGATCCCGACCGTCCCCGGCTACCTCGCACAGGAGCCCGCGGGCGTGAAGCAACTGACTTTGACCGACGTGACGAACTCCGGCGACTCATGGCTGCAGGATGCGGGCCGCGCACGCGCCTCGACGGCGCCGGCCGGTACCCCGAGCAACGTCAGCGCCGTCGAGTACCGCGCGCCGAGTGGAGCGCTCGTCTTCTCGACGGGCACGATGGAGTGGAGCCTCGGCTTCGACGTGCAGCAGCCGATCGACCAGGCGACGTACAACATCATCTCCGACATGGGCGTGCAGCCGGCGACGCCCGCTGAAGACATCACGACGGACTCGCCGACCGCGCTGAAACCACCGTGGCCCTCCTTCACCGCGGCGCCGAGCTCGATTCTGATCGGCCAGTCGGTGTCGTTCAACGCCTCGGCCTCGAAATCGCCGAACGGTTCGATCACCGACTACAAGTGGGACTTCGATAACAGCGGCAAATTCGCGACGGACACCGGCGCGACCTCGACCACCACGCACACGTTCAACCAGCCTGGCACCTACCGCGTGCTGCTGAAGGTGACCGACGCGAAAGGCCAGACCGAAACGACCCAGCGCACGGTCAACGTCGAAAACACCGCGACCGCCAAGCTCAGCGCTTCGATGAACCCGGTCGGCGTCGGCCAGAAAGACACGCTCAGCGGCGCGGGCTCAAGCGCGCTGAACGGCACGATCACCGACTACAAGTGGGACCTCGACGGCAACGGCACTTACGAGACCGACACGAGCACCACCCCGACGGTCAGCAAGACCTTCGCGAGCGTGGGCACGGCGACGATCGGCCTACAGGTCACCGACAGCCACGGCGCGACCGCGACAGCGACGCTGCCGGTGCGCGTGATCTCCCAACCCGTCAGCGGCTACGGCGACTCCGTCAGCGCCGTTCCCTCGCTGCTGCATTACTACCGCATGGACGAGCCGTCGGGCACGACGATCGCCGACAGTGCGGGCCACAGCAACGGCAACCTCACGAACGTCACGCTCGGAGTGCCGGGTGCTGTCAACGGCGACAGCGACACGGCTGCTCTGTTCCCCGGTAGCGGCGACGCCTTCGAGGGCGTGCCGTCCTCCTTCGGCGAAGTGCCGATGGATCTCTCGGGCCAGCAGGCGATCACGGTCGAGTTCTGGCTGAAGTGGGAAGCGTACGGCAACAACGACGCGCTCGCGATGGAGTTCACGCCGAACTACAACGAAAACACGGGCGGCTTCATCGTCGATCCGAACGCGCCCGAGTTCGGCGGCACGTTCGGCGTCGGGCTCGGCTCCGGCGGCAGCCGCAACAGCGTGTTCTTCGCGCGGCCGAGCGCCAAGGTCTGGCACCACTACGCCTTCGTGCTGAATGCCGAAGCGCCCGCCGAAGCACAGATCAAGCCGTACGTCAACGGGCAGCCAATCAGCTTCCAGAAGGAGAGCAGCGGCACGGGCGCCGGCACGTTCGCCAATTCCAAACTGTTCTTGATGTCGCGCGCCGGCACATCGCTGTTCGGCACCGGCTCGCTCGACGAGCTCGCGATCTACAGCGGCGGCTTGAGCGAAGCGACGGTCCAGGAACAGTTCAACTCCAACGGCCCGGAGCAGCGGCCGGTCGCCTCGATCGCCGCGACCCCGACCCTGCCGCACGTCGGCGACACGGTCACGCTCGACGGCTCGAGTTCGCACTACGCGAACGGCACGATCACCAAGTACGAATGGGATCTGAACGGCGACGGCACGTATGAGACGAACACGGGCGCGACAGCGAAAGCGACGACGTCGTTCGCGACCGCAGGCTCCCACACCGTCGGCCTTCGCGTAACCGACAGCGACGGCGCGACAGGGACGACGACCAAGCAGATCTCGGTTGGCTCGTTCCCGCCGGTCGTCAACGTGACCGCTTCGCCGAATCCGGCGCTGACTGGCACCCAGGTGACGTTCGACGCCAGCGGCTCGACCGACCAGGGCGCGATCACCGACTACAAGTGGGATCTGGACAACAGCGGCAGCTTCGCCACCGACACGGGCACGACGCCGAAAGCGACGAGCGCCTTCCAGAGCGCAGGCATCCACACCGTCGGCGTGCGCGAGACCGACAGCCAGGGGCTGTCGAGCACCAAGACGGTCAACGTCAGCGTGCTCGAACAGGGTGTCAGCGACTACGAGGACGCCGTGCTCGACACGCCGGGTCTGATCGACTACTACAAGCTCGGCGAGCCGAGCGGCCCGACGATTGCCGACAGCGCGGGCACGAGCAACGGTACGGTCAACGGCGGGACGTTTGGCCTGCCCGGAGCGGTCGCTGAAGACCCGACGACGTCGATCGGCTTCAACGGCTCCAGTGACTACGGCTCGATCCCGCTCAACTTGTCGAGCACGAACAAGCTGACGATCGAGTTCTGGCTGAAGTGGAACGCCTACGCGAACAACGACGCGCTCGCGATGGAGTTCACGCCGAACTTCAACGCAAACGCGGGCGGCTTCCTGGTGGACCCGAACGCGCCCCAATTCGGCGGCACCTTCGGCATCGCCATGGGCGGCATCGAAAACCGCAACAGCGTCTTCTTCCAGCGCCCGAGCGCCGGCGTGTGGCACCACTACGCGCTGGTGATCGACACCACCGCACCCGCGGGCAAAGTGATCACGCCGTACGTTGACGGCCAGCCGGTGAGCATCCAGCAGGACAGCACGGGCACCGGCCAGGGCACGTTCGCAAACTCGACGCTGTACCTGATGTCGCGCGGCGGCGAAGCGCTGTTCGGCGCCGGCTCGCTCGACCAGCTCGCGATCTACAACCAGCCCCTGAGCTCAGGCGCAATCGTGCAGCACTTCAACTCCCACGGCACGGTGAAACCGCCGCATGCTGCGTTCACGATCTCTCAGAACCCGGTCCGCCCCGCCCAGAACGTGACGTTCGACGCATCAGGCTCGAGCACGCCGTCTGGGCAGATCACCGACTACCGCTGGGACCTCAACGGCGACGGCACGTACGAGACCGACACGGGCACCAACCCGAAACTGACTACCTCGCTGGCCAGCGCGGGCGAATACAGCATCGGCCTGCGCGTGGCGACCAGCGGCGGCGCGACGGCGACGGCGACGCACGCACTGACCGTTGGCAACCTTCCGCCGGTCATCAAAGCAACCGCCACCCCCAACACGGTCAATGTCGGCCAGAACGCGACGATCGACGCCAGCGCCTCGACCGACCAGGGCGCGATCACCGATTACAAGTGGGACCTCGACAACAGCGGCAACTTCGCTACCGACACGGGCTCAACGGCCAAAATCACGACGAGCTTCCAGACCGCCGGGGCGCACACGATCGGCATCGAAGCGACCGACGACCACGGCCTCAGCTCGCACACGACGATCACGGTCAACGTGCTCGAAAGCTCTCCCACCGCATACACGGAAGCGGTTCAGAGCGCCCCCGGCCTGGCCGACTACTACAAGCTCGACGAGTCCAAAGGCCCCTCGATCGCCGACAGCAAGGGGACGAGCAACGGCGCGATCAGCGGCGGGACCTTCGGCCTGCCCAGCCCGATTCAGCGTAAAACGGCGGTCGGCTTCAACGGCTCCAGCGACTCGGGCGCGATCCCGCTCAACCTCTCGGGCACGAACCAGATCACGGTCGAGTTCTGGCTGAAGTGGAACCATTACGCCAACGACGACGCGCTCGCGATGGAGTTCACGCCGAACTTCAACGCGAACGCCGGTGGCTTCCTGGTTGACCCGAACGCCGGCGAGTTCGGCGGCACGTTCGGCGTCTCGATCGGCACCCCCGAATCGCGCAACAGCGTGTTCTTCGCCCGCCCGAGCGCAGGCGCGTGGCACCACTACGCGCTCGTGATCAACACGAGCGCCCCGTCGGCTTCGGAGATCACGCCGTACGTCGATGGTCAGCTTGTGAGCTACCAGAAGGAGAGCAGCGAAATCGGTCAGGGCTCCTTCGCCAACTCGACGCTGTACCTGTTCTCTCGCGCCGGCAGCTCGCTGTTCGGCTCGGGCGCACTCGACGAACTGGCGATCTACAACCAGGCGCTGAGTGCTCCGACGGTGTTCAGCCAGTACCACTCGACCGACGTCAACCTCTCGCTGGTGCCGTCGTTCACGATCAGCCCAGCACAGCCCCTGGCAGGTCAGAACGCGACCCTGAACGCATCGGGCTCGACCGACTCCCACGGCACGATCACCGACTACAAGTGGGACATCGACGGCAGCGGCAGCTACGCGATCGACACGGGGACGACGCCCACGCTAACCGGCGCGGCGCCTGCCGCGGGCACGTACGTGGTCGGACTGCAGACGACCGACAGCGAAGGAGTCGTCGCACGCACCACGCAGGTGATCACGGTCACTCTGGCGCCGCCGAGCAAACCCGTGCTGACGCTGTCCGGTGCGAGCGGCAGCACGTTCGTCTCGGGCACGACCGCCTACACCAACCCGCAGAGCGGCAAGTCGGGCGGCTTCAAAGTCAGCGCGAGCACCAGCGACTCCTTCTCGGGCGTCAAGAACGTCACCTTCCCGACGCTGAGCGGCTTCGCCAGCGGCGGTGGGATCGACACCGCTACCCCGTATGAAACGACCTACTCCTGGTCGGGCACAGGCGCCACGGCCTCGGGCCCGCAGACGGTGACGGCGACGAACAACGGCAACGTCAGCTCGAGCTCTGAATTCTCGGTCGTGCCCGACACGACGGCACCTGCCAACGGCGCGCTGACCGTCAACGGTACAGCAGCCGGCGCATCGGGCACGAGCAGCTACAACCTCACTGGCGGCTACCCGATCGCGATCCGCACCGACTACAGCGAGGCGCAGTCGCCCGCGCAGTCGGGCCTGAAATCCAGCACGCTGACGATGGCGAGTGCCTCGCTGGCAAACAACGCCTGCGGCACGTTCGGGACGCCGGCCACGATCACGGGTGCTCCCGCGCAAAGCGAGCCGGCGGGTTGCTACCGCTACACGCTCACGGGCCTCGACAACGTCGGCAACCAGACGTCGATCTCCACGACGGTGATCGTCGATAACTCGGCGCCGACGACGCCCGCGCTGACGTTCAGCGGCCTGTCGAGCAACGTCTTCCTGAAGACCTCGACCAACGCGATCTACTTCCGCCCGGCGACCGGGGGCGCCTTCGCTGTGACGGCTGCCTCTACGGACACGCAGGCGGGGATCAGGGAATACAAGTTCAGCCCGCTGGCGGGCAACGGCTTCGCCGAAGCGCTGAGCGGCGGCAAAATGTCCTACACGTTCGGCGCGACCGCCACACAGCCGAGCACGGCCCCGACGATCGCTGCAATCAGCAACGCCGGCGCGACCTCGGCCAGCGCCACCTACAGCCTGATCGCCGACACGACGGGGCCGACGGGCGGCGCGTTGACCGTCAACAACGCAGTGGCCTCCGCGACCGGCACCACGAGCTACAGCGGCTCCGGCAGCTTCTCGATCAGCAAACGCACCGACTTCAGCGCGGACGCGGGCTCCGGCTTCGTCTCCTCCACGCTGACGCGCCAGAGCGCGACGCTCACCAACGGCGCCTGCGGCACGTTCGGCGCGGCGACCACGCTCACCGGCAATCCGACGCAGAGCAACTTGGCGGCAGGCTGCTACCGCTACACGCTGACGGGGCTTGATCGCGTCGGCAACGCTGCGCTGCTCGTGACAACCGTCGAGGTCGACAAGACCGACCCGACCGCCACGCTCAGCGCACCGGCACGCACCGCCGGGGCTGTGCAGTTGACGTTTAGCGCGACAGACACGGGCGCGGGCATCGACACGACCAGCGGGCAGCTACGACGCGCCAGCAGCACGTACACCGCGTCCAGCGACTCCTGCAGCACGCTGTTCTTCTTCAGCGACCTCGGCTCGCAGGGGCCGGCCTCGCCGTTCACCGACTCGAGCGTGAGCAGCGGCAAATGCTACGAGTACGAGTACGAAGTCTCCGACAAGGCCGGGAACACGACCACCACGTCGGGGGCCACGGTGAAGGTCAGCAACGCCAAACCGACGCTGAGCGGCATCAGCGACACGACCGCGGGCAGCAGCGCGGGCAAACCACAGGTCAACGATGTGCTGACGCTGACGTTCAGCGCGCCGATCGAAGCCGCGAGCATCCCGGCCAGCGTGACGCTGAGCTACAGCCGGCCGACGAGCGGCTCGACGACGGTCGCGATCAGCGGGATCAGCGCCAGCACCGCCTGGAGCACGGGTGACAGCAGCGTGAGCGCGAAGTACCTCAGCGCCACGGGGGCGACCGCCGCCGCAACCGCGAAAACGACGGTCAGCGGCTCGACGGTGAAACTGACGATCACGGCGCTCAACGATCCGAGCAACAGGTTCAGCTCGGGTGGCCCGGCGACGCTCAGCGGCACGCTGAGCCCGACGATCAAAGACCTCTTCGGCAACACGGCGAGCACAAGCGCCTTCTCCATCGGAAACGTCCGGCTCTTCTAGCCGGCAACGCGAGAAACGTCCCCGCCGGCGCGTTTTTCAGACATGAGCACACAGACGCTGACGCTGGTAGGCGACACCCCTCGTATGTCCGAGAGGGACCTCGCCACGAGCGTTCCCAAGGACACGCGCAAGGCGCGCGCCGGGATGGCGATGTCGCTGGCGACCTTCGCGATGGCGGCGGCATCGGGGATCCAGGCGGTCCTGTACCTCGGACGCTTTGGCACCAATGCGCGAACCGACGGCTTCTTCGTCGCGTTCGCGCTGTACTCGACGTTCGGCGTCTTTAGCCAGAGCCTGCGGGTCACCTCGGTGCCGCTGCTCGTCGAACCGGGTGCACGCTTGAGCGTCAGGCGCTTCGCGTGGGTGCTCGGCTGCATCGCATTGGCGGTGCTGGCGCTGACCGGGCCGCTCGCCGGGCCGCTGTCGCACCTGCTCGCACCCGGCCTCGCTGATTCCGGTCGATCGGTCACGGCGGCCGCCCTGCCCGTGCTCGGCGGCGCGATGGCGCTGCAGCTGATCGCCTCAGGGGGGGCGACCGTGCTCGCGATCCGCGACCGCTTCATAACGATCGCCGGGGCGTACATGTCGGGGGCCCTCGCCGGGCTCGTCGCCTTCCTCGCACTGATGGGCAGCGCCGGCGTGCAGACACTTGGCTGGTCGATGCTGACGATGTCGATCGTCACGAGCACGTGGATGCTGGTCGGGCTGCGACGCTCTGGTGGGCTCGGTGAGAGCCGGCTCGACAACGTCGCCATGGGCGCCCGCTCGGCGGTCGCGGCGCTGACGCGCGACTGCGGGCTCGTGCTCGGGCGCACGGCGATCTACCTCGTCTTCAACGTCCTCTTCGTGGTCACACTTGCATTCGCGAGCCACGCGTCGGCCGGCGGCACGACGGTTCTCTCCTACGCCTACCTGTTCGCCAGCTACCTCGTCGCGGGAACCGGCATGGCGCTTGGCATGTCGAGCATTCCCGACATGACCCGCGAGGCCAGGAGCGAGCGTCGCAGCGTCGTCGCGGCCACCGTCCCGCGCGGCTTCCGCTACGCGATGTTGATCGTCGCGCCGGCGCTGGCAGCGCTGATCCTCGCCGGTGCGCCGCTCGTGCACGACGTGCTGCCGAAGAGCCTCTCGACGGCGCAGGTCGGCACGCTGCGCACGTTCACGGCGCTGCTCCTTCCGTGGACGCTAGCCGCGCTACTGGTCAACTTCCTGCTGCCCGTGTTGCTCGCGCTCGGTAGGGTGCGGCTGCTGGGCGCAGTGGCACTGCCACTCGTGCTGGTGCATCTAGCGGTCACCGCCCTCGGCAGCGCGCTGTTCGGCGTCGACGGCGCCGTCGGCGCCTTCTGCGTGGCTCCCGCCCTGCTCACGGCCGTGCTGCTCGTCGCCGCAACCGGACGAGCTTACGCGGCGAGCCTAGTACGCGAGCTTGCCGGTGACACGCTGCGCTTCGTCGGACTCTCGCTGATCGCCTTCGGTGTGGGCTGGGCTGCGGGCAGCGTGTTCGACACGGGCCTCATCCAGGCTGCGATCGCCGGGGCAATCGGCTGCGCGCTGTACCTCGGAGGACTGCGCATCGTGGCTCGCCCGCAGCTCGAGATGCTGCTCCGGGCCGTCATCGTTCGCCCCGCCGCGGCGTGAGCTCCACGCTGCAACCGGCGCCGGCGCTCGCGCCGGCCGCCCGGCACACTGGCGTTGCCAGGCGGTGGGCGACTTCCGATCCGCCGGCTCCCCGCTGGGATCTGCGGGAGCGTTACGTGGTAGCCGCGCTGGCGGCTTGCTTCGCTGCGATCGTCGCGCTCACCTGGCGCAAGTGGGGCGTCCCCGAGCTCGACTCGGGCGCCGAGTTGACGACGGCCGACCTGGTCAAGCATGGCGCGACGGTGTATCAGGACGTGCGCTACTACTACGGCCCGCTGGGCCTCTACTCGCTGGCGCTCAGCTTCAAGCTATTTGGGACGAGCTTCACCACGGCGTATCTCTTTGGGCTCGTCCAAGCCGCGGCAATCCTCGCCGTCTTCTATGCCCTGGCCAGGCAATGGCTGGCACCGCTCACAGCCGGTCTGACGACGGCGGTGCTGCTCGCGATCGGCTTCTCCGGCACGGCCTTCAACTTCGTGCTGCCCCACACCAACTCGGCTACGTTCGGGGTCCTTTGCCTGCTGCTAGCGCTGCTCGCGCTCGCACGTGAGCGAACCGTGCTGGCGGGCGTAGCCGTGGGGCTCGTCGGGTTGACGCGGCCGGAGTTCCTCGCCGTCGCGATCGGCGCGATGGCCGCGTTCGTGGTCGCACGCTGGCGCTTTGAAGGCCGCGCCGCGGCTTGGCACGCGGCGTGGCGGATGGCGTTGCCCGCCCTGCTCATCCCTGGGGCCGTGCTCGGTGTGTTCGCAGCGCGCGTCGGGACGCACACGCTGTTTGCCGAAAACCTGTGGCCGGTGAAGTTCATCCGCGTCGGCGCCAAAACCGAGCAGAGCTGGATGCCGTTCACCGCGAGCAGCTTCGCCGGCGTGCTGATGCGCGGCGGCCTCTACCTCGGCCTGCTCGCCGGCCTCGTCAAGAGCGTCGAGCTGTGGCGCAGACGCCGTGGGGCGGCTCGCCTGCTCGGGTTGTGGCCGCTGCTGCTGGCAGTGGCCGTGATCGTGGCCGTCGATGGCGTGCTGCGAGCCGGCGGATTGCTGGGCGGGCAGCGCAGCGCGATCGAGCACGAGCTGCGCCATCTGATGATCGGCATGAGCTGGCTGCCTGCGCTCGGCTTCCTCGTCGCAGCGATCGCGGCCGTGCGCCTGCTGCGCCGCGGCGAGTCACCGCTCGGGCGCAGCTGGCCGGCCGACCTCGCGCTGATCGTCGCGGCAGCCGGGCTCGGCCTGCGCGCATACAACGCCTTCACGACGTATGACTCCTACGCCGTCTACTACGCGGCCCCGCTGGTGCTGCTGCTGGGGGTCTTCCACGCGCGCCTAGCCGAGCGTTACCCCCGCGCACGCGGTGCCGTGCTCGGCGTGCTCGGGCTTGTCGCGGTCGGCCTCGCCGGATACGCGATCGGCGGTCTTTACCGCCACTACACGACGCCCGTCCACACGGCGCGGGGCACGTTCGTGACGAGCGCGCAGAATGCGACCGCACTGCAGGGCGCCGTCAGGCGTGTCGATGCGCTGACACGCCCCGGCGAACGGATCCTCGCCGCGCCGCTCGACGGCGGCATCTACTTCATGAGCGACCGTCGCCCGGCGCTGCGCGAGCTCTCGGTGCTGCCCGGCCTGATCGACTCGCCCGCCGAAGAACGAGCGGCGATAGAACGACTGCGCCGCTACCACGTGAAGCTGGCCGTGCTTGGCGCACGCGACTTCGCCGACTGGGCAACGTCAACGTTCGGCCTTGACTACGACGCCCAGATCGGCGCCTACGTGCGCAGCTCCAGGCTCCCGCATGAAACCCTCGGCACGCTCGACTCTCCCGTCGAGGGCACGAACCCCTCGCTGGGCTTCACGATCTTCCGCCTGCCCGGCTAGGCCCGATTGCCCAGCCGGGAAGGCTGCCACTGCACGCCCGCCCCCCCCCGCTCACCCGAGGAACTGCGCCGCCCCCGCATCGGGCGGGTTGGGCCGCGGGTTGCCGTCGATGTCGGTTGCGGGATGGTCAGCGGGGTCGCCATTGTCGATCGCCGCAGCTCCTGCCAGCAGGTGCAAGTTCAAGGCGGATTCGTTGACGAACCCGGCCGGCGCCAGCTGATCGTGCGAGCCGTTCTTTTTGGCGCCTGAGCCATAGAGGACGTTGTAGTCGGCTTGCGCGCCGGCCGGCGTTGCCTGGTTGACTTCTGTCGCTTCGTTCCAGAAGACGAGCGCCGGGGCGATGTTGCCGTTGAAGTTGGCGTTCGTGTAGGTCGCCCTGGGGTCGGCGCTGATCGCCTGCGTCGCTGAGTTGTTGCGGATCTCGAGGTTTTCGAAGTGCTCGGGGTTGCCTTCGTTATGTCGCGGCAGGAAGATCGAGTAGAAGCCTTCGATCGTCTTTTCCAGGAAGTTGTTCTGGATCGTGACGTTCTTCGGCGTGCCCGCGCTGCCGTTGGGCAGCGACTGCAGGAAGATGTCGAAGACCGCGCACTTCTTGAAGGTGTTGCCCTGGATCGTCAGTTCGTTGCCCGCCCAGATCTGCAGGCAGTTGACGTGGGCGGAGCCGACTTTGGTGTATTCGTGGATCAGCACGCCTTCGATCGTGATTTTGCTCGGCACCGCCGTGGTTTCCAGGCCGTTGGTGGCGATCAGGTTGTTTTCGTTGTCGCTCGAGTCCGCGACCGGACCGGCCGTGCCGCCGATGATCGAGATGTTCTTCGGCGCCTTGGTCCCGTTGGCGATGATCTCGAAGTTGTGCAGCGCGTTGCCCCGCGCCACGTCGCCTTCGGCGTTTTCGCCGAAGTACAGTTCCCGTTCGAAGGTGAAGCCCTTCAGTTCGACGCCGTGGGCCTGCACGGTGAGCATTTTCGAGAACTTCACCGTTGCGCCCGCATTGGGTTCAAAGAGAACCGGCGAAGCTGCCGTTTTGCCGCTCGTGAGGGGCAGCGAGCTGTCCGTGTAGGTGCCCGCCGCGAGCTTGACCGTTTCTCCGCCTTTGGCCACCGAGTAGGCGTGGGCGAGCGTCTTGCATGGCGCGCCCTGCGCGCACGAGGCCGAGTCAGAGCCGCTCGGGGAGAGGAACAGCGTGCCGCTGCCTTCACCGCCACCGCCTTCTGAGCCACCGCCTCCCCCTTCGCCTCCCGACCCTTTCGCCGGCCAGCCCGCATAAACCCCCGTCAGCGTGTAGTCCAGGCTCGAGTCGTTTGAGGCTTTCAGGTAGGGCAGCGGCAGGCCGAGGAGGTTCACGTCGCTTGCGCCGCATTTGTCGTTCTGCCAGACGTTTTTGGACCAGGTGACGCCTTTGAGCACCGAGGCGCACGGGTAGCCGCTGTAGGGCATCGCGCCGAAGTTTTCGAGCACGCTGGTGTTCGAGTAGCTGGAGATGCTTCCGTCGTCGTTGATGTTCACGGGGCCGTTGAAGCGGTTGGCGGCGAGCGTTAGGTTGGCGGAGATCTCGCTGCCCAGCACGATGCCGTTCCCGTAGCCCTTCGGGTGCCCGTTGGCGGCGGAGTTATCGACCGCATTGGCCATCCAGTTCCTTGTGATCGTGACGTTGTTCGGTTTGCCGCCGCTGTTGGCCTGGATGAAGACGTCGTAGATCGAGTTGCCGTAGAACTTGGAGTTCGAGACTGTGACGTGATTGCCGGCGAAGATCGCAAGGCCCTCGATGTGGCATTCGACGAGGTCATAGGACTGCACGTCGTGGATGATCGTGTCGTTGATCAGGATGTTTTCGGGGGCCACGGCGGGGATCGTCTGGCGGATGCTGTTGTTGTTGCCGCCGTATGGCCCGCCGCAGGCGCTGGCAGGGCCCCACGAGCCCCCTTCGACGGTCACGTTGGTGGCCGAGTCGATCTCGAAGTTGCGCCCGGTGAGGTTCAACAGCGAGACATCAGTGGGGTTGGGGCGCCCTGGGCTCTGGTCGTAGTTGCCGGTGACCACGTCTTTGACGCTCATGCCTTCGATCGTGACGTGGGAGGCGAACACGTAGATCGTGCCGGTGAGCGTGACGCTCGCACCCGGCGCCGGGGCGAAGAGGACATGCGCTGAGCCGGCTTTGCTCGCGCCGGAGATCGTTTGTGAGGGGTAGCTGCCGGCCAGCATCTGCACCGATTGCCCGGCGCTCGCCTTTTCATAGGCGTGGCCCATGCTCAGGCACGGCTGGGCCTGAGTGCAGGGGCTTGAGTCTTTGCCCGAGGGCGAAAGGAACAGCGCTTCGCCGGAGGAGGGCGCGCTGACGAGCGCCGTCGCACCTGAGCTGGCTGCGCTCGAGCCTGCTTCGTTTTCTGCGCTCACGACGGCGCGCACCGTGTGCCCGACGTCGCTTCCCTTCAGTTTGTAGGAGGAGGCGCTCGCGCCGGCGATGTTGGCGCAGGCGGCGCCTGCGGAGTTGCAGTCCTGCCATTGGTAGGCAAAGGAGCTCGGTGAGCCCGTCCAGGTGCCGGTGCTGACTTTGAGGGTTTCGCCTGTGAGGGCGGCGCCGGTGATGAGCGGCCGCGTGACGATTTCGGGCACGATCCGGCCTTCTTCCACCGGTGGTTCTTCTTCGGTGGGTTCTTCTTCGGCGGGCGGTTCTTCGGTCGGTTCTTCTTCCACCGGCGGTTCTTCTTCGGGTTCTTCTTCTACGGGCGGTTCTTCGGGCCCTTCGGCCGGGAGCGGAATGCCGATGTCCTTCGCCTGCCCGCCGAAACCGGTGGTCAGGATCGCGCGCACCTTGACTTCATAGGGTTCGGTTGACAGGCCGGTGATCGTGTAGTGGCGCGCTCTGGGAGACAGTTCGACGGGCTCGCTCCACGGAGACGCGATCAGCCGAAGCGATTCGTCCAACGAGCGATCGAGCGGGCTGACCGCACGCCAGCGGACCCGGAATCCAGCAAGCTCCGCGGGGCGGTTTATGCCCCAGCGCAGGGCAAGCGAGCCTGGCCCAGGAGTAATTCGGAGGTTCTTGACGACTTGTTGCTGAGCCGAAGCGGAAGTGGAGCTGGCCAAGGCGACGACTATCACCAGCATCACCAGCAGGGCGATCTTGCTGCGTGTCGCCATCTGAAGCCCTCGGCGCGTGTGGGGACCACCCGATCCTTGCGGCATTTCACATCCCATCCCTGATTAGTCGGTTAAGAAGCGGCTAGACGGAGCGGACATTCGCGTGCCTGCCAATGTCCGTGTTGCGTAGCCATGTGGTTTGTCTACCCTGGAAACCTAGCCTTACACAACTTTGTCTCGGCTTGGGTAGGTTCGTGCGAGAAAGCCGAGTCAGTCCGGGCAACTTAGGCTTTCTGTTTCTAAGAAGTCGTATCGTTCTGACTATGGCGCTCGGGCCAACTCCAGCTACGCGCCCCCAAACCGCTCACCCGAGGAACTGCGCCGCCCCCGCATCGGGCGGGTTGGGCCGCGGGTTGCCGTCGATGTCGGTTGCGGGATGGTCAGCGGGGTCGCCATTGTCGATCGCCGCAGCTCCTGCCAGCAGGTGCAAGTTCAAGGCGGATTCGTTGACGAACCCGGCCGGCGCCAGCTGATCGTGCGAGCCGTTCTTTTTGGCGCCTGAGCCATAGAGGACGTTGTAGTCGGCTTGCGCGCCGGCCGGCGTTGCCTGGTTGACTTCTGTCGCTTCGTTCCAGAAGACGAGCGCCGGGGCGATGTTGCCGTTGAAGTTGGCGTTCGTGTAGGTCGCCCTGGGGTCGGCGCTGATCGCCTGCGTCGCTGAGTTGTTGCGGATCTCGAGGTTTTCGAAGTGCTCGGGGTTGCCTTCGTTATGTCGCGGCAGGAAGATCGAGTAGAAGCCTTCGATCGTCTTTTCCAGGAAGTTGTTCTGGATCGTGACGTTCTTCGGCGTGCCCGCGCTGCCGTTGGGCAGCGACTGCAGGAAGATGTCGAAGACCGCGCACTTCTTGAAGGTGTTGCCCTGGATCGTCAGTTCGTTGCCCGCCCAGATCTGCAGGCAGTTGACGTGGGCGGAGCCGACTTTGGTGTATTCGTGGATCAGCACGCCTTCGATCGTGATTTTGCTCGGCACCGCCGTGGTTTCCAGGCCGTTGGTGGCGATCAGGTTGTTTTCGTTGTCGCTCGAGTCCGCGACCGGACCGGCCGTGCCGCCGATGATCGAGATGTTCTTCGGCGCCTTGGTCCCGTTGGCGATGATCTCGAAGTTGTGCAGCGCGTTGCCCCGCGCCACGTCGCCTTCGGCGTTTTCGCCGAAGTACAGTTCCCGTTCGAAGGTGAAGCCCTTCAGTTCGACGCCGTGGGCCTGCACGGTGAGCATTTTCGAGAACTTCACCGTTGCGCCCGCATTGGGTTCAAAGAGAACCGGCGAAGCTGCCGTTTTGCCGCTCGTGAGGGGCAGCGAGCTGTCCGTGTAGGTGCCCGCCGCGAGCTTGACCGTTTCTCCGCCTTTGGCCACCGAGTAGGCGTGGGCGAGCGTCTTGCATGGCGCGCCCTGCGCGCACGAGGCCGAGTCAGAGCCGCTCGGGGAGAGGAACAGCGTGCCGCTGCCTTCACCGCCACCGCCTTCTGAGCCACCGCCTCCCCCTTCGCCTCCCGACCCTTTCGCCGGCCAGCCCGCATAAACCCCCGTCAGCGTGTAGTCCAGGCTCGAGTCGTTTGAGGCTTTCAGGTAGGGCAGCGGCAGGCCGAGGAGGTTCACGTCGCTTGCGCCGCATTTGTCGTTCTGCCAGACGTTTTTGGACCATTCGACCCCGGTCAGACCGCCGCAGTTGTAGCCGCTGAACGGCATCAGTCCGAAGTTGGCTACCACTTTCACTTTTTTGAACGTCGGGCGCGTCCCATCATCATCGATCTGCAGCACGTCGTTGAGGTGATTTTCTTCGAGCGTCACATTTTCATTTACACCCGAATCACCGATCGCGACCCCGTTGCCCGCGCCGACGGCGCGACCGTTGGCGCCTGAGTTGTCCACAGCCTTCGCGAGCCAGTTACCGACGAGGGCCACGTTGTTCGGTTTGCCGCCGCTGTTGGCCTGGATGAAGACGTCGTAGATCGAGTTGCCGTAGAACTTGGAGTTCGAGACTGTGACGTGATTGCCGGCGAAGATCGCAAGGCCCTCGATGTGGCATTCGACGAGGTCATAGGACTGCACGTCGTGGATGATCGTGTCGTTGATCAGGATGTTTTCGGGGGCCACGGCGGGGATCGTCTGGCGGATGCTGTTGTTGTTGCCGCCGTATGGCCCGCCGCAGGCGCTGGCAGGGCCCCACGAGCCCCCTTCGACGGTCACGTTGGTGGCCGAGTCGATCTCGAAGTTGCGCCCGGTGAGGTTCAACAGCGAGACATCAGTGGGGTTGGGGCGCCCTGGGCTCTGGTCGTAGTTGCCGGTGACCACGTCTTTGACGCTCATGCCTTCGATCGTGACGTGGGAGGCGAACACGTAGATCGTGCCGGTGAGCGTGACGCTCGCACCCGGCGCCGGGGCGAAGAGGACATGCGCTGAGCCGGCTTTGCTCGCGCCGGAGATCGTTTGTGAGGGGTAGCTGCCGGCCAGCATCTGCACCGATTGCCCGGCGCTCGCCTTTTCATAGGCGTGGCCCATGCTCAGGCACGGCTGGGCCTGAGTGCAGGGGCTTGAGTCTTTGCCCGAGGGCGAAAGGAACAGCGCTTCGCCGGAGGAGGGCGCGCTGACGAGCGCCGTCGCACCTGAGCTGGCTGCGCTCGAGCCTGCTTCGTTTTCTGCGCTCACGACGGCGCGCACCGTGTGCCCGACGTCGCTTCCCTTCAGTTTGTAGGAGGAGGCGCTCGCGCCGGCGATGTTGGCGCAGGCGGCGCCTGCGGAGTTGCAGTCCTGCCATTGGTAGGCAAAGGAGCTCGGTGAGCCCGTCCAGGTGCCGGTGCTGACTTTGAGGGTTTCGCCTGTGAGGGCGGCGCCGGTGATCGACGGGAGCGCCGTGTTGATCGGGGGCACGAGCGATGGCAGTTCGGGCAGTCCTTCGATCGAAGGACTGCCGCCTGACACGGTCGGCGCGTCAACCGGCGCACCGCTGGCCGCCGTCGCCGCTGGCGGGATCGGCGACAGCGGGGGCGGGCCCGCCCCCGGCGGGTGCGGGAGCGGGACAGTGACCAGATAGGCAAAGATCGGGCAGCCGGCGCGAACGCGAACGCCACCGATCTCTGCCACGTGCGACAGGCTGCTCTGCTCAAGCGTCACGCCTGACGTGCCGGCGCACCGTCCCAGCCGACTTGTCCGCGCGCGTAGCGTCCCCCCACGACCGGCGATGCTCAGCCAGTAGCGCCTACCTGCGATCAGCCGAGTCGATGCGAGCGACACCGTGTTCCACGAACCAGGGCGCGGCGAGAGCAGCGTGCCCGTGCTCAGGCGCGTGCCCGGTCGGCCGTCGGCATTGCGACGGAGGCCGACGACGATCGAGTGCGCCGTGTTACCGCGGTCAACGTGCAGCAGCAACTTCGCGACGACGCCCGACGCGTGCGCGCGAAAGCCGAACGTCTCGGAGCGGCCACGATCGGCGAGTGCAGCCGGCGGCGCAACGAGCGTGAGCACGGCGGCCAGCGCGATCAGGCCAAGAATCGTATGTCTGCGCATCGGAGTTCCGCTCCGCTGCAGGCTTTCGTCTGGCACTCGGCGGCAACTATACATAATCAACGTGTGATTCCTACCCCTGGAACCTGACTGCCGCCGAGCTCTACCTATAGCCCCGTCAGACATCTCATGACCCCGCATAAACCCCCGTCAGCGTGTAGTCCAGGCTCGAGTCGTTTGAGGCTTTCAGGTAGGGCAGCGGCAGGCCGAGGAGGTTCACGTCGCTTGCGCCGCATTTGTCGTTCTGCCAGACGTTTTTGGACCAGGTGACGCCTTTGAGCACCGAGGCGCACGGGTAGCCGCTGTAGGGCATCGCGCCGAAGTTTTCGAGCACGCTGGTGTTCGAGTAGCTGGAGATGCTTCCGTCGTCGTTGATGTTCACGGGGCCGTTGAAGCGGTTGGCGGCGAGCGTTAGGTTGGCGGAGATCTCGCTGCCCAGCACGATGCCGTTCCCGTAGCCCTTCGGGTGCCCGTTGGCGGCGGAGTTATCGACCGCATTGGCCATCCAGTTCCTTGTGATCGTGACGTTGTTCGGTTTGCCGCCGCTGTTGGCCTGGATGAAGACGTCGTAGATCGAGTTGCCGTAGAACTTGGAGTTCGAGACTGTGACGTGATTGCCGGCGAAGATCGCAAGGCCCTCGATGTGGCATTCGACGAGGTCATAGGACTGCACGTCGTGGATGATCGTGTCGTTGATCAGGATGTTTTCGGGGGCCACGGCGGGGATCGTCTGGCGGATGCTGTTGTTGTTGCCGCCGTATGGCCCGCCGCAGGCGCTGGCAGGGCCCCACGAGCCCCCTTCGACGGTCACGTTGGTGGCCGAGTCGATCTCGAAGTTGCGCCCGGTGAGGTTCAACAGCGAGACATCAGTGGGGTTGGGGCGCCCTGGGCTCTGGTCGTAGTTGCCGGTGACCACGTCTTTGACGCTCATGCCTTCGATCGTGACGTGGGAGGCGAACACGTAGATCGTGCCGGTGAGCGTGACGCTCGCACCCGGCGCCGGGGCGAAGAGGACATGCGCTGAGCCGGCTTTGCTCGCGCCGGAGATCGTTTGTGAGGGGTAGCTGCCGGCCAGCATCTGCACCGATTGCCCGGCGCTCGCCTTTTCATAGGCGTGGCCCATGCTCAGGCACGGCTGGGCCTGAGTGCAGGGGCTTGAGTCTTTGCCCGAGGGCGAAAGGAACAGCGCTTCGCCGGAGGAGGGCGCGCTGACGAGCGCCGTCGCACCTGAGCTGGCTGCGCTCGAGCCTGCTTCGTTTTCTGCGCTCACGACGGCGCGCACCGTGTGCCCGACGTCGCTTCCCTTCAGTTTGTAGGAGGAGGCGCTCGCGCCGGCGATGTTGGCGCAGGCGGCGCCTGCGGAGTTGCAGTCCTGCCATTGGTAGGCAAAGGAGCTCGGTGAGCCCGTCCAGGTGCCGGTGCTGACTTTGAGGGTTTCGCCTGTGAGGGCCAGTCCACTCAGAGTCGGGGCGACGGTATTCGTCGGTGGTGGCGGCGGTTCGACCGGCGGCGGTTCGACGGGCGGCGGTTCTATCGGCGGCGGTTCTATCGGCGGCGGTTCTACGGGCGGCGGTTCCACAGCGGGCGGTTCGACCATCAGCGGCGGAGCAGGCACGTTCGGTTCGAACGGACTCGGCGGCGATTCGGAGCTCGTCGGGGGAGTGGTGCCGGTCGGCGCCGGAGGACCTGTCAACACGACGGGAGACGTGGGAGCTTCTGCGGTCACGTACGCCGAGAGCGGGCAACTCTGGCGAGCAGTACCTGGCCTCCATGCGGTGGGCAGCGCCGCGAGATTGCCCTGCGGGCTGGTCTCGCTCGAGCACAACCCATGGGAGCGATCCCGATAGCGCAGGCTGCCGCCTCTGCCAAGGACTGCCAGCCAGTAAGCGCTTCCGACGGCAAGGCTGACCCGCCCGATTGACACCGCGTTCCAGCCGCCGGGTACGGCGTCGGTGACTGAGCCGGTACTCAGCAAAGCGCCCGGATGGCCGTTAGCGTCTGCGTAGAGACCCGCGATGACTGTGCTGGCCACGTTCGCGCGGCCGACGTACGCATGAACGGTGTCGGCGAGCCCTGACGCGAGCGCGCGAAAGCGGAAGGCCTCGGCTCGTCCCGCAGACAGCGTGTCGGATTGTGGCTCGAGTCCTCGATCGCCTAGCAGCACAGCCGCCGGCTGGCTGTTCACCTCGACATTTGTGCCGCTGCGATTGGCGGCTCGCTTCTTTCCGACCCTGCCCGGGGCCGGGCGTCGGTGGGCATCGCGTCCTGCATGCACCCTTGCAGGATGCAGATCACGCGCCGCGTGCGCCGATGAGGTAGCGAGCAGCAGCAGCGAGATGATCGCTGTGAGCGTGGTACCGGCGGGCGCGTGCTTGGACATCACGAGCCTTCCCCCGAAAGCAGGCATATGCCACAGCTCTCGACGCCTGCTCGAACGAGCTGAACCAGTTCGGGCGTGCCTGGACGTTCGATCGCTTCAACGTCCTGATCGGACGACGTCGCTGTAGAGCCATGCAGACGACTTTGATCTGCCGACGGCTGATCTATTTTGCTGTGGTGGCGCGCACCAACGATGAGTTGCGGGTCCTGCTCGCCGACGACCATCCCTTCTTCCGCGAGGGATTGCGCGAAGTGCTGAGTAGCGACGGCATGGCGGTTGTCGGCGAGGCGACCGACGGCCTCGGCGCGATTGCCCTGGCCGGCGAACTGGCGCCGGACGTCCTCGTGATCGATCTCAACATGCCCGACCTCTCGGGCATCGAGGCGATCCGCCAGGTCGTAAGAGCTGACCGGGGCGTGCGGGTCGTCGTCCTGACTGTCTCAGTCGAGGAGCGCGACGCGCACGAAGCGCTAGCCGCCGGAGCCTGCGGCTACCTGCTCAAGGACACGCGTGCAGACGAGATCGCGTGCGCGATTCGACTGGCGGCGGCCGGCCACGGCGTGCTCTCGGCCGAGGTCATGCAGGCGTTTGTCGCACGTACGCCCGCCTACGGCAGCACGACGCAGGACCTGCCCGATCTGACGGCTCGCGAGCTCGACGTGCTGCGGCTGATCGCTGACGGTGCCGACAATGCCGCGATCGGACGCGCGCTGTCGATCAGCGCGCACACCGTCAAGCAGTACGTGACGAACATCCTCGAGAAGCTCGAGGTCCACAGTCGCGTCCAGGCCGCCGTATACGCGGTCCGGGCGGGACTCGTCTGACTCGCCGCTCTCGGGCGTCCTGTCGGGTTAGGCAGTTTCGGCGAGAGGCTGTATCGCACGGAAGGCCGCCTGTCGATCGGCGACTCCAAGCTTGGCCATGGCACTCGAGATATGGCGGCGAACGGTGATCGGCGAAAGCGAGAGCATCTCCCCCACTTCGACGGTCCTCAGCCCCGAGTCCAGCAGCCTGAGGATCTCGGACTCCCTCGCCGTCAACACGACCTCGCCAACACGGACTGGAAGCGGGGAGGCGGCAGCGAAGTCGCGTGACTCACGCAGCACCCGCCCGAACAGCGCTCGGGGAAAGGCGGCCTCGCCCTTGAGCACGCCAAGCAGGGCGGCCGGGAGCCGGTCTGGGCTCGTGTCCTTGGTCAGGTAGCCGATGGCTCCCGCGCGCAGCGCGGCGAGCACGTCGTCGGCGCTGTCGGACGCCGTCAACATCACCAGCGCCGTCCTCGGGGCCAACTCGGACAGCTTCTGCGCCGCCTCGACGCCCCCTCCCGGCATCGAGATGTCGAGCAGGCACAGGTCGGGCTGCGTCCTCAGCACCTCGCTGATCGCGCCGTCGCGGCTCGCAGCCTCAGCGACGACCTCGAATCCGCCACGAGCCAACGCCATCCTCACGCCCAGGCGAATCACGGAGTGGTCATCGGCGAGCACCACCGTGGGCGCGGCGCCACTCCCAGCCGTGCCGGCGCCGGCACGGCTCACGGCAGAATCGCCTCCACGATCGTGCCCTCACTGGGGACGCTCGTCACGCGCACCTTGCCACTGAGGGCCCGCGCTTGGCTGGACATGCTCTCGAGTCCAAAGCCCGTGCGCCGGGCGCCCTGATCAAACCCGCAGCCACGGTCGCCGATCTTCACGCGCCATCCCTCGCTGTACCAGAGCACGACCGCAACGGAAGCGGCGCCACCATGCTTGACCGCGTTGGTGACTGCCTCGCGACTGATGTGAACAAGCGCGTCGAGCGTCGGCTGGTCGGGCTCTACACCAGGCGGAACCTTCGTCGAGTCGAACGCGAAGGGCGTGCCCCTGGCCGCCGTGCGCACACTGTCTTCGACCGCCTCGACGACCGTCTTGCGGTCACGCTCGGAGAGACCCCCCAGGACCTCGCGCGCGCCGGCGAGGGCTCGCTCGGCGGCGTTCACGACCGTGCTCGCGCGCGAGGCCACCGCGGGATCGTCCTGCAACGCTCTCGCATTGGCGAGCGCCCAGGACAGATCCTGCATGATCAGGTCGTGGACCTCGGCCGCAAGCCGCCGGGTCTCGGCGGCGACCAGCGCAGCTGTCGCACCGCCCGCATCGCCTGGCCCCCTACGATCGGCAGAACGCCGCTCATAGCGCCGGCGGCCGCCGGACCGACCGTCGGCGCGGGCCGTCGTGTCGGGGCTCGCCGATGATCGGGTGGCCGCGGAGGCGCCGTCGCCCTCCCCGAGTGCCAATCGTGATGTGGTGTGCGAGGTACTCATTCCTTGTATGTCGCAATCCAGCGATGGCGAATCGACACGCGTCCTTGCTGTCAACGTCGGCCCCCCGAGCCCATCCCTTGCTCCTTGCAAGATCGGGCGCGAAGGCGACTGGTCTCCGAGTGATCGGCACCGCCGCCTGAAATCCGTAGGGGAATTGTCTCATAAAGCTGGAATTTGCGGAAAAAAATTCCACATGCCGAGTTCGCCCTCGCTCGCACCGGTTACGGGCTGCCACAGCGGAGCGCTGAACATCGGCCGCTATCTTCACGCCATCTCGACACCGCCCCCGCCAATGCCTCCAGCGACGCCACCCACAGCGCGGATCCTGGGCATCCCGCTCGCGATCTCCGACTACCGAGGAGTGCTCGATTGGATGGACGCGATGATCGCGGCCGACGCTCGCGGCTACGTGACGGCGGCAGCCGTCAACCTCGTGATGTCGGCCCAGGAGCAGCCGGCCACGCGCGCCGCAGTGCTCGACGCCACGCTTGCCGTGCCCGACGGCATGCCGCTCGTCTGGGCACTGCACGCGCTTGGTCATCCAAGCGCCACGCGCGTCTACGGCCCCGACCTGATGGCGCACTTCTGCGCGCGCGCCGCGGACAACGGAACCCCGATCTACCTCTACGGCGGCCGTCACGACGACGCTGCGCGCGAGCTGCTCGTCAGGCGCCTGCGCGAGCGCTTCGGAGGTCTCGTGATCGCGGGCGCCTCCTCGCCTCCGTTTCGGCCACTCTCGGCGGACGAGGAGCAGCGCGAGATCGATCTGATCAACGCCTCCGGTGCGGCCGTCGTGTGGGTCGGCACCGGCCAGCCGCGCCAGGAGCAGTGGATGCACAGGATGCGTCCGCTGCTTCAGCCGGCGCTACTCGTCGGTGTCGGCGCGGCGTTCGATTTTCATGCTGGGCTGATCTCGCAGGCGCCGCCGTGGATGCAACGCAACGGTCTGGAGTGGATCTATCGCCTCTCGCGCGAGCCACGAAGGCTGTGGCGACGTTATGCGCGCTACAACCCCCGCTTCGTCGTCGGCTTTGCCGGTCAGTACCTGCGCTACCGCCGCGGGCGCCGCGCATGAGCCGCGTCCTCATCACCGGCGGCGCCGGACCGCTCGGGGCAGCCATCGCCAAGCGCCTGCTGGCCGATCCGGCCTACGACGTGCGCATCTCCGACCGGCGGGACGCTCCGCCGTGGATGCGCGAAGGATGCGAGATGCACCGCGGCGACCTACGCGTCGCCGCCGAGGCGATGGCCGCGGCCAAGGACTGCTCGCACGTGATCCACCTGGCCGGCTTCGAGCACGGCGCCCCCGAGGCCGGCGAAAACGGCGCACGCGCCGCCGTAGCGGACCCGCCGCACACGCTGCTCGAGTACGAAAGCGCGCTGCACGGTGCCGTGATCCGCGCCGCCATCGACCGTCGGCTTGAGCGATTCATGTATGTCTCCTCGGCACTTGTCTTCGAGCAGGCAGAGGAGTTCCCCACGTCCGAGGAGCACCTCGCTCAATGCCCGCCGCCACGCTCGGCCCGTGGATTTGCGAGGCTGAGCGGCGAGCGCAGCTGCGCTGCCGCGCATGCCGAGCATGGGCTCGAGTACGCGATCTGCAGGCCGTTCGGGGTATACGGCGGAACGGCCGAGACGAGCGCGGCGCCCGCGCCGCTCGGCGACCCCTCAAGCGAGCTGGATCAGTTGATCGAGCGCGCCGCGGCCGGGGAGCTACCGTTGCTGATAGCCGGCGAAGGTGAGCGGACTGTGACGCCAACGCATGTCGAGGACCTTGCCGAGGGGATCGTCGCGACGCTGGGCTCGCCGGCTGGCGCAAACGAGGACTTCAACATGGCCGCGGCGGGTGAGCTCTCACTCGCCGAGATCGCACAGATCTCCTGGCGGGCTGGCGGCGCCGACCGAGATGAGCTCTCTCTGGAGCAGCCACCGGCTCGCGACACGGAGCCCCTGCGCAGCGCTCCGTCGGTGCAGAAGGCACGCGAGCTGCTCGGCTGGCAGGCGCGGACGGAGGCCATTCAGGGCATCACCGTAGCCGCGGCGGCGGCGCGCGAACGGATGGCGCCCGCCGTGAGCGAATGAGCGCGAGCCCGGCGAGCGGCAGCGGTATCGGCGACGCTCTATAGGCTGACGCCAATGACCCAGAAACCATCAGCGCTCGTCACCGGCATCACCGGGCAAGACGGCTCCTATTTGGCAGAACTGCTGCTCGAGAAGGGTTACGAGGTTCATGGCATGGTCCGCCGTGCCTCGACCGAGAAGTTCGACCGTATCGAGCAGATCCGCGACCGCATCACGCTGCACCAGGGCGACCTGCTCGACCAGCGCTCGCTCGTCGACGCCCTGCGCGCGTCCAAACCCTCTGAGATCTACAACCTGGCCGCGATGTCGTTCGTCGCGGTGTCGTGGATCCAGCCCACGCTGACCGCCGAGTTCACGGGCGTCGGCGTCACGCGCATGCTCGAGGCGATGCGCGAAGTGTGCCCCGAGGCGCGCTTCTACCAGGCCTCCTCGAGCGAGATGTTCGGCAAGGTGCTCGAGGTCCCGCAGACCGAGACCACGCCGTTTTACCCGCGCTCGCCCTACGGCGTTGCCAAGGCATATGGACACTTCATCACGGTCAACTACCGTGAGTCGTATGACCTGCATGCGACGTCGGGAATATTGTTCAATCACGAGTCTGAGCGCCGCGGGCTGGAGTTCGTGACGCGGAAGATCACCTGGCATGCCGCCGCGATCAAGCATGGATTGATCAAGGAGATACGTCTGGGCAACCTCGACGCTGAACGCGATTGGGGCTACGCGAGGGACTATGTCGAAGCCATGTGGCTGATGTTGCAGCAGGATGATCCGCAGGACTATGTGATTGCTACGGGCAAAGCGCACTCTGTGCGCGAATGCTGCGAAGTCGCGTTCGACGAGGCTGGGCTCGGGGACTTCGAGCAGTACGTGACGATCGACCCCGCCTTCGTGCGCCCGGCCGAGGTAGATCATCTGATCGGCTCGCCCGCGAAGGCCGAAAAGGACCTCGGCTGGAAGCCGGCGACCTCTTTCGAGGAGCTGATCCGTTTGATGACCCGCGCGGACGTAGAGCTGCTCGGCGCACGTTAAGTGCGCTGAGGCCTACCCCACGAGCCCTCCGATGCCGGTCCCTTTGTTCGACACCTCCACCCCCCTGGCGGGCCTACGCGACCAGCTGCGTGCAGCGGTCGAGCGCGTGATGGACTCCGGGCAATTCATCCTCGGCCCGGAGGTGAGCGCCTTCGAGCGGGAGTTCGCGGCCTACTGCGGTGCGGAGCACGCGATCGGCGTCGCCAATGGAACCGATGCGATCACGATCGCGCTGCGCGCGATGGGCGTGGGCCCAGGCGACGAGGTTGTCGTCCCCTCATTCACGTTCTACGCCTCGGCGGAGGCGATCCCGCCGACGGGAGCCACGCCCGTCTTCTGCGACGTCGATCCCGAGACCTACTGCGTGACGGCGGAGACCGTCAAGGCCGCGCTGACGCCCCGCACCAAGGCGGTGATCGCGGTACACCTATTCGGCAACCTGGCGCCGGTAGCGGAGATCGAAGCGCTCGGCGTGCCGGTGCTCGAGGACGCGGCGCAGGCGGCAGGATCCAACGGCCCAGCGGGACGCCCCGGGGCGCTCGGCAAGGCGGCGACGTTCTCATTCTTCCCCTCGAAGAACCTCGGCTGCTTCGGCGACGGCGGCATGATCACAACCTCGGATCGGCAGGTCGCGGAGCAGGCGCGGATCCTGCGCTTCCACGGCTCACGCGACAAGGTCGACTACGAACAGGTCGGCTACAACTCTCGCCTCGACGAGCTGCAGGCGGCGATCCTGCGCGTGCAGCTTCCCCACCTGGACGATTGGGCCGACGGGCGACGACAGGCTGCCCTGCATTACGAGCAGGCTGGGCTCGGTGAGCTGGTAAGGCTGCCGATCGCTGCGGCGGGCGCTTCGCCGGCTTGGCATCTGTTCGTCGTCGAGCACCCGCAGCCGGAGTCGTTGGAAGCTGCGCTCGCGGCCGCGAACATCGGTCACAAGCCCTACTACCGCACGCCCGTTCACCGCCAGGAGCCGATGCGGCGGTGGGGCGAGGGAGTCGAGCTACCGGCGACCGAGGAGGCCGCAGCGCGGCATTTGGCGATTCCGATCAGCCCGGTGCTTAGCCGCGAGCAGGCCGATGAGGTAACTGCGGCCGTGCACGCTGCCGTTTAAACGGCATCCTGCCTTCTAGCCGAGCCGGCCTCCGCTCCTCGCTAGAACCTGTGAACGCTCCGGCCGCCACGGCGGTTACATGGCCGGCCGTCCGGGCCGGCTGTGGTGCGCCGAAGGCCGTGCGAACGCTCGAGCCGGCTAGCGCCAGCGCTCGAGCAGGTCCTCGTCGGGGACCTCGCGGATCGACGCGCGCGGGCACGCCCATGACGACGGCGCGGGCGGCGACATTGTTCGTGACTACGGCGCCGGCGGCGACGAACGCCTCCTCGCCGACCTCGACGCCTGGGGTGAGCACGGCGGCCCCGCCTATTCGGCACGCACGCCGCAACGTGGCGCCACGCAGCGAAGTCCCGACCCCATGTCGCGCCATGCTGTCGTCGTTGGTCGTAGTCGCGCCGGGGCCTACGAACACGTCATCCTCGACGAGGCTGAAGGCGGTGAGGTAGACGTTCGTCTGCACGCGCACGCGCGCGCCAATCGAGACGTCGTTGTCGACGGCACTGCCACGGCCGATCACGGTGCCCTCGCCGATCGTGCAGCGCTCACGCACGAAGGACTGGTCGCCGATCAGCGAGTCGGCGCCGACGGTGGCGCCGGCGAGCACGATGGCGGCGGTGCAGACCTTGACGTTCTGGCCCAGCACCAGCTGACCGACATCGCCGTGTGCGGCAGAGCTCGCGGCAAGCCGCGGGCGCTTGCCTAGCACGGCGTTGTCCTCGATCGTGCAGCCGTCGCCGATCACGGTGCCGGCGTGCACGACGACGTTGGCGCCGAAGGCGACGTCGGCGCCGATCTGCACATCCTCGCCGAGCAGCAGCCCGGGTGCGCGGTCGTCGGGGCTCAGCACGTCAAAGTCGGATCACGTCGGAGGAGGCCTTGAGCGAGCGCGTCACGCCGCGCAGGTCGACGACGAGGCGCGAGCGTTGCGCAAGCAGCTCGTAGTCGATCCCGGGTGGGCGGTGACGATCAGCGTCAGATCAGCGTCGGCGATCGCCTCGTCGAGCGGCCTGCTGGAAAGCCCGAACTCGGTGAGCTGCGCGACGTGCGGGTCGTGGTAGCAGACCTCAGCGCCCATCTTGCGCAGCAGCTCGATGATCTTCAACGCGGGCGACTCGCGGATGTCGCCGACGCCGGGCTTGTAGCTGACGCCGAGCACTGCGACCCGCGCGCCTTTGACCGACATGCCGACGTCGTTGAGCGCGCGCTGCGCCTTATCGACGCAGTGGTAGGGCATCTGCTGGTTGACCTTGCCGGCGAGCTCGATGAACTCGGTGGACATGTCGAACTCGCGCGCGCGCCAGCTCAGGTAGAAGGGGTCGACAGGCAGGCAGTGACCGCCCATGCCGGGTCCGGGCGAAAACGGCATGAAGCCGTAGGGCTTGGTCGAGGCCGCGTCGACGACCTCCCAGATGTCGATGCCCATGCGGTCGGTGAGCATCGCGAGCTCGTTGACGAGCGCGATGTTGACGGAGCGGAAGATGTTCTCGAGCAGCTTGGTCAGCTCGGCGGCCTCGGGGCTCGATACGCGCACGAGGCGTTCGCAGACGAGGCCATAGAGCTCCTCGGCGCGCTGCAGGCAGGCCTCGGTCAGCCCGCCGAGCACCTTCGGCGTGTTGCGCAGCGTGAAGTCGGTGCGCCCGGGATCGACCCGCTCGGGCGAGAAGGCGAGATGGAAGTCGCGCCCGGCGGCGAGGCCGGACTCCTCGAGCAGCGGCGCGACGCGCTCGCGCGTCGTGCCGGGATAGGTCGTGGACTCGAGCACGACGAGCTGGTCGGCCTGCAGCACCTCGGCGAGGCGCGCGCGTGGAGTCGATCAGCGGCCCGAGGTCCGGCTCGCGGTTGCGCGTCAGCGGCGTCGGCACGCAGATGATCACGGCGTCGGCCTTGGCCAGGCGCGCGTAGCGCGTGGTCGCGTGGATCCGCTCGTTCAGCTCGCGCAGCAGCTCGGAGGGGACGTCCTCGATGTAGGAGTCGCCGGCCTCGATCGCGTCGATCTTGCGCGAGTCGACGTCGACGGCGATCACGTCGCAGCCCTCTTTGGCAAAGGCAACGGCCAGCGGCAGGCCGACGTAGCCGAGCCCGATGATGCCGACGGTCTTCACTCGGGCGCAGTGTAGGGGTTCGATCTCACTGAATCCGGATCGGCCCGAGCGCACCGGGCCTTTAGCGCCGGGCTCCTTCGAGCTCGCGCAGGTCGGCGCGCACCATGCGCTCGACGAGCTGCTCGAAGGACAGCTCGGGCACCCAGCCGAGCTGCTCGCGGCGCCTTGACGGGGATCGCCGACGCTCGGCGTGCTCTCGGGCGCGCGTACAGCGGGCCTCGTCCACGCGCAGGTAGCGCTCGGGGTCGAGATCGACGCAGGCGAAGGCGGCTCGGGCGAACTCGGCGACGGTGTGCGCCACGCCGCTGGCGAGCACGTAGTCGCCGGGTTGCTCCTGCTGGAGCATCAGCCAGGCGCCGCGCACGATGTCGCCGGCGAAGGACCAGTCGCGCACGGCGTCGAGCGCGCCGAGCTCGAGCTCGTCCTGGCGCCCGAGCGAGATGGCGGCGGCGCCGCGCGTGATGCGTCGCGTGACGAAGCTGCTCGGGCCGGCGCTCGGACTCGTGGTTGTAGGTGATCGCGGAGCTGGCGTGCAGGCCGTCGTGCCCGCGCAGCGCGGCCGAGCAGCTGGTGCGCGGCGAGCTTGGCGATCGGCGTAAGGCGAGCGCGGCCGGCACGGGCGTGTCCTCGTTCTGCGGGCTCTCGCCGGCGTCGCCGAAGATCTCGCTCGGAGGAGGCGACGAACACGCGCGTACGGGCAGCTCGAGCTCGCGCACGGCTGCTGAGCAGCGTCGCAGTCGAGCCGGCGATCGCTGCGAGCGTCTCGGCAGGCCGCTCCCAGGAGGCGGGCACGAACGAGGGCGCGGCCAGGTGGTAGATCTCGCTCGCTTCGGCGCGCGCGATGACATCGCGCGAATGCGACGCGGATCGAGCACGTCGCCGCACCAGCAGCTCGACGCGCCCGCGCAGGTGCTCGGCCGAGCCGAGCGCCCGCTCGCCCGCCGTCGCGGCGCACGAGCCCGATCACGCGATAGCCCTTCTCGCAGCAGCAGCTCGGCCAGGAACGAGCCGTCCTGCCCGGTCAAGCCCGGTGATCAGCGCGCTGGGATCTTGCGGCACGGCGGGAGCTTACGCGCTGCCGTTGCCCAGGCGCGCGGTCGCTCAGGTGCCGGGGTCATACAGCTCGACGAGCCGTCGCGCGACGACCTCTGGAGCGCACACGGCCCGTGCGCGCTCGCGTCCTTGCTCCCCGGCGGCGCGGTCGCCGGCGAGCCGTCCGATCGCGCCTGCCAGCGCGGCGGCGTCGCCGGGCGCCACGAGCGCGTCCTGCTCGAGCGAGCTCCGCCAGCGCGCCGACGCGGCTGGCGGCGACGGGCAGGCCGGCGGCCATCGCCTCGGCGGCGGCGAGGCCGAAGGTCTCGGCCGAGCGCGAGGGCACGAGCGCGATCGACGCCCGTGCGCGCAGCTCGGCTAGCTCGGCGTCATCGACATGCCCGGCGAAGCGCACGGTGGCTCCGGCAACGCCGCGGCCGGCGGCGGCATGTGCTTCGAGCGCGCCGCGCTCGGGTCCGTCGCCGGCGACGACCAGCGTGATGCCGGCGGCACGGCAGGCGTCGATCGCAACGTCGACGCCCTTCTCGGGCGCCAGGCGCGAGACGACGAGCGCGTAGGAGGGCAGCTCGGAGGCGACTCTGGTGGCGGGCGGCGCGAATACGTCGAGCGCGCGCACGGGCGGCGCGAGCACGTGCACGCGCTCCCAGTCGGAGCGGCGCGCCGAGCTCGCGCAGGCGCTCGCGCGCGAACTGCGCTGGGCACGACGATGGCGTCGGCCTGGCCCACCATGCGCCGCTGCCACAGCGCGAGCGAGGCGGCGTAGGCGGCTGCCTCGGGGCGGCTGCCGCGGCAGTTCAGGCGCACGCCGGGCAACGTGTTGCGAGCCGTGGCAGCGCGTGCATTCCGCGCCGTGCGTGAAGCACACGCCGATCGCGCACACGAGCCGGTACTGGTGCAGGTGCAGCACGACCCGCGCGCCGGCGGCGCGCGCGGCGGCGAGCGCGCGCCAGCCGAAGGCGGGCTGCAGGTTGTGCGCGTGCACCACGCGAGCCAGGCGCTCACGCACGGCGCGCTCGACCTCGTCGGGGTCGAGCCCGCCGCGCAGCAGGCCGAGCGCGGCTCGCGCCGCGGCCGAGCTCGCTCGGAGGAGCGCGTCAGCAGCTCGGCGGGCTCGCCGAGGCGCTCGCGCACGAGCCACAGCAGGTCGTCGACGACGCGCTCCTCGCCGCCGGTCTGCGATAGCGGTTGTGCAGGAAGAGGACCACCTGCGCTGGAGCCTAGTGTGGCCGCCCAGCGGCGACCGGGCGCAACTGCGCAAACCGGCTGCAAACCTAGACTGTCCGGACCGATGAGCCGATCGCCCGACGCCGACGCACCGCCAGCCTCGATCGTGATCCCCACGCGAGGCGCGTCTGCCCTACCTCGAGGTGGCGCTCTGCTCGATCGCGCCACAGGCAGCGGCGGCGGGCGCGGAGGTGCTGGTGGTCGACGACGCGGAAGCCTCAGCGGCGACACGCGAGCTGGCGGAGCGCCACGGCGCGCGGTATCAGCCGAACGCGTCCCGCACGGCCTGAACGTGGCGCGCAACACGGGCGTGCGCGCGAGCACGGGAGCGCTGGTGGTGTTCGTCGACGACGACATCCGTGCGCTCGACGGCTGGCTGCGAAGCGCTGCTGCAGGCGGCGCGCGAGCACCCCGAGGTGGACGTCTTCACGGGTCGGATCACGGCGCGACTGGAAGGACCGGCGCCGCATACGTGCGGGCGCGAGCGCCCGCCGATCACGACGCTCGAGCTCGGCCCAGAGGACACTCCGACCCCGCTACGCGTGGGGCGCGAACATGGCGATCCGGCGCAGCGCCCTCGAGCGCATCGGGCCGTTCGAGGAGTCACTCGAGCACGGCGGTGACGAGCAGGAGTGGCAGGATCGTTTGATGTCCGCCTCCGGCGGAGATGACAGCCGGGGCGCGCTGTACGTAGCGGCGGCCGCGGTGGAGCACCGCCGCGCCGGTCGCGACGCGCGCCTGCGCGCGCTGTCGCGAGCGGCGTACGTGCGCGGCCGCGCGGCACAGCGCTTCGACGCCTGGCGCGGGCAGGCGCCGCCGCTGAGCGCGATGAGGCCTCGACGCTGGCGGGCAGCGCAGGCCACGTCGTGCGCTACGCGCTGCCCGGCTGGGCTGACGATGGTCGCGCACAGCGCCGGGCGGCTGCGCGAAGCGCTGCGCGCGCGCCGGCGCGGAGGGCGAGCAGCGGGCGTTGACGCCTCCGCGAACGGAGCGGGCGCGGCGGAGGCGAAGCCCGGTGACGACTTCCTCTCGGGCACGAGCGGCACGGTCGGCGGCCTCGACGCGCGGCTGCGCGGCGCACGCGACGCGCTGACCGACGCGCGGCGAGCTCGTCGAGCGGCGCAGCGCGCTGCGCCTATCGCGAGCGGCGCGGCGCGAGCCGCCTCGCCGCCGCGTGCTCGTGCTGGGCATCGAGCGCCCTGCGCACCGCGAGCTGGCGGCGGCATGCGCAGGCAGAGCTGCGCCGCTCGCGCCACGACGTGGAGCTGCACTTCGCAGCGCCGGGCGCGCTCGGCAAGTTCGAGAACCTCAATCGACTGCTGGCCGAGCCATCCGCCGCAGGGCCACGACTGGCTGCTATCGTCGACGACGACGTCGAGCTGCCGCGCGGCTTCCTCGACCGCTTCCTGTTCCTCTGCGAGCGCTTCTCGCTGGCGCTGGCGCAGCCGGCGCACCGCCTGCGCTCGCACGCGGCCTGGCCGCAGACGCGACGTCGCGCCGGCAGCGTCGTGCGCGAGACGCGCTTCGTCGAGATCGGCCCGGTGACGGCGTTCGCGAGCCGAGACGTTCGCGACGCTGCTGCCGTTTCCCGAGCTGCGCATGGGCTGGGGCCTGGACGCGCACTGGGCGGCGCTCGCCGGCGAGCACGGCTGGCGCTGCGGCGTGGTCGACGCGGTGGCGATCGGCCACCGCGCGCCCCGGCGGCCGACGCGTACTCGCGCGAGGCCGGCGCTGGCGGAGGCGCGCGAGTTCCTCGCCGAGCGTCCCTACGTGAAGGCGGCGGAGGCCAAGCAAACGGTCACGACGCACCGGCGCTGGTGAGCACTGTGCGCGTGCTCGTGATCGCCGAGTTCTACCCGAGCCGGCGCGATCCGGTGCTGGGCGTCTGGGCGCACCGCCAGGCGCTGGCGGCGCGCGACGCCGGCGCAGAGGTGCGCGTGCTCGTGCTGCACCGGCTGGTGCCGCCGCGCGCGGCGCTCGCGGCGGGCCCGCGCGGCGGCGGCGAGCGCGCTCGCCGGCGCTGGCGCGCGAGCCGCGCGCGCAGGTGCTCGACGGGCTGCAGGTCTCCTACGTGCCCTATCGTCTCGCCCGATCGGCAGCGAACGTACGCGAGATGGGGCGCCTGGGCGGCGCCGTCGCTGGGGGTCGCGATGGCGCGCCTGCGCCGGTCGTTCTCGTTCGACCTGGTTCACGCGCACAACGCCGTTCCGGCCGGCGACGCGGTGCGCCGCGTGCGCGCATTGCGCGCCGTTCGCGCTCCGCTGGTCGTCTCGGTGCACGGCGGCGACGTGCTGTACACGGCCGGGCGCGTGCCCGGCGGCGAGCAGGCCGTGCGATCGGCGCGTTGGCCGAGGCGCGCCTGGTGCTCGCCAACAGCGAGGGCATCGCCGAGCTCTCGCGCGCGCACGGCGCGCGCGAGACGCGCGTGGTGCACCTCGGCACGGACGTACCCGCGGCGGCACGCCCGCCGCGGCGCAGCGGCGCGCCGCAGACGCTCGTCACGGTCGGGCATCTGGTGGCGCGCAAGCGCCACGCCGACGTGCTGCGTGCGCTGGCCGTGCTCACCCCGCGCCACCCGACGCTGCGCTACGCGATCGTCGGCGACGGGCCGGAGCGCCAGGCGCTGGAGGACCTGGCGGCGCGTCTGGAGGTCGCCGAGCGGGTCGACTTCCACGGCCAGCTCGCGCACGACGCAGGCGGTCGAGCTGGCGCGCGAGCTGCACGCTGTTCGTGATGCCCTCGACCGAGGAGGCGTTCGGCGTTGCCTACGTCGAGGCGATGGCGGGCGGCGTGCCGGCGATCGGCTGCCGCGGCGAGCCGGGACCGGAGGAGATCGCCGCGGCCGGCGACGGGCTCGTGCTCGTGCCACCGGGCGACATCGAGCGCCTGACGCAGCGGATCGACGAGCTGCTGTCAGATCCGCACAGGCTGCGCGAGGTCGCGCCAGCGGGCCCGCGCGACGGTGGCGGCGAACTTCACCTGGGAGCGCTGCGGCGCGCAGACGCTCGACGCGTACGAGCACGCGCTGCGGTGAGGCAGGCCTCGACGCAATCGGCCGCGACGAAGCCGCGTCCTGTTCGTCACGGGCAACGCTCCGGCCTACCGCGTCGGACGCCTTCGCACGCCTGCACGAGCGCGAGGGGATCGAGCTCGCGCTGTTCGGCGGGCGCTCCGAGCACGGCGGTCCGGGGTTTGAGGGGGCGATGCCCTTTCCCCACCGCCACGTGAAGCCGCGCGAGCTGTACGCGCTGGCCGCCTCGGGCGACTACCGCGCGGTCATCTGCCCGACGGGCGGGCGCCTGGCGCCGCTGGCCAGCTGGCGCGGCGCACGGCGCGCGCGCGTGCCGCTGATCCTGTGGGCCTCGCTGTGGGCGCACCCGCGCAGCGCCGCGCACGCGCTTCACCTACCTGCCGCTGCGCCGCCTGTATCGCTCGGCGGACGCCGTCGTCACGTACGGCCCGCACGTCAGCGCTTACGTGCAAGGCGCGCGGCGCGCACAACGTGCACGTCGCGCCGCAGGCGGTCGACAACGACTTCTGGAGCTCGCCCGACGTGCAGGCCCCCCGCGAGCCGGCGTGGCCGACGGGCGGCAGACGCTGCGCTTCCTGTTCGTCGGGCGCCCGCAGCGCGAGAAGGGCCTCGCGGTGCTCGCCGACGCGTGGCGCGCGGCGGAGCTCCGCACCGGAGCGGGCGGCGCTAGTGCTGGCGGGGATCGACCAGAGCCTCGCCGCAATCGCCCCGACCGGACCGCGGCGCCAGGGCGATGCGGGCATGCTCGGCCTCGGCGCCGTGGACCCGATCGAGCTGCGCAACGTCTACGCGGCCTGCGACGTGCTCGTGCTGCCGTCGATCGCGACGCGCACGTTTCGCGAGCCGTGGGGCCTGGTAGTCAACGAGGCGATGAACCGCGGGCTGCCTGTGATCGCCAGCGACGCCGTCGGCGCGGCGGCGGGCGGCCTCGTGCGCGACGAGGCCAACGGCCTTGTCGTCGCGGCGGGCGACAGCGATGCGCTGGCCGCACGCAATCGTGCGCCTGGCCGAGGACCGGCAGTTGCGCGCCCGTCTCGGGTCCCAGGGAGCGCAGCGACGTGCGCGCTTATACGCTACGACGCTTGGGCCGAGGGCTTCTCGGATGCGCTGGCGAGCCTCGACCTCGCCCGAGGGCGTTGGTAGCGTTGCGTCGCTCAAGTATGCGAATCGTGTCCGCACTGGCGCTCGCGCTGTCGCTGCTCGTCCTGCTCGCCACCGCGGCGAGCGCGGACACCGGCGCGAAGATCATCGAACGTTGCACGCACGGCCAGAGCCTCAGCGGCTTCAGCCAGAAGGACTACCGCCGCGCGCTGGCGGAGCTGCCGACGGAAGTCGAAGAGTATTCGGACTGCGGCAACCTGATCCGCCGGGCACAGCTCGCTGCGCTGAACGGCAGCGGCGGCAGTGGCGGTGGCCCGACGACGCCGGCCACACCCCTCACGCCCTCCGAGCAGAGCGCTGTTGCACGCGCGCCGAAGTCGGGAGGCGGAACCGCTCCACGTCGGCGACAAGCTGGTCAGTCCGGGCGTCGTCCACGCCAAGCGTCTCCTCGGCGCTCAGCTCGCTGCCGGACCCGCTGCTGGCAATGCTCGCCTTCCTGCTCGCCTGCGCCGCGGCGCTGGGCGGACGGGCGATCCTCAAGGGTTTCCGTGCCTACCGCGCCGACTGAGCCCGAGACGGCGGTGATCGAGCCGAGCTCGGCGCCGAGCGAGGCCATGGCCGGCGCCGGCGCGCCGCGCGGCGCGACCCGGCCGCACCTGCGCGAACGGCGACCAGCCGCAAGCGGCGCACCGCCCGCCGGCGCGCGTGGCAGCTGGCAGCGGACGCTGAGCGCCCGCGCGCTGGCATGGTGGCCGACGGTGCTGATCGCCGGGCGTGCTCTGCTTCGTCGCGTTCGTGGCGGGCGGCGGGCTGAACCTCAGCGACATGACGACGGTGGAGATCGTGCTGAGCTCGGCTCGGGCCTGATCGTCGCCGCCGTGGCCGTGTTTGGGCCGGCACGCGAACGCGCCTATGGCGGCTGGGCGGTCGGCCTGCTGCTCGCCTTCGCGGCGCTGACGGCGCTGTCGGTCGTGTGGTCGGTGCAGCCGGACGACAGCTTCAAGGACGCCGGGCGAATGCTCGCCTACTGCGGCGTGTTCGCGGCGGCGGTGGCGCTCGCGCGCGCGGTCCCGGCGCACTGGCCGGCGGTGCTCGGCGGCATCGTGCTCGCGGCGAGCGTCGTCTGCGTCTACGCGCTCCTGACAAAGGTGTTCCCGGCCTCGCTCGACGCGGGCGACGTCTACGCGCGCCTGCGCGCGCCCTACAGCTACTGGAACGCGATCGGCCTGACAGCGGCGATGGGCGCGATCGGCTGCATGTGGCTCGGCGCGCGGCGAACCGGGCACGCGCTGCTCAGCGCGCTGGCCTACCCGGCGATGGGCTTGATGCTGCTGACGCTGATGCTCGCCTACTCGCGCGGCGCGCTCGTCGCGCTGGTGCTCGGGCTGGCGCTGTGGTTCTGCATCGTGCCGCTGCGCCTGCGCGGCGCGGCGATCCTGATCAGCGGCGCCGTCTGCGCGGGCGGCGTGATCGCGTGGGACTTCTCCAGACACGCGCTGAACAGCGACAACGTCGCGCTCGCGCAGCGCACGAGCGCGGGACACCAGCTGGGCGTGCTGATCGTCGCGATGCTCGTGCTGCTGAGCGCTGATCGGCCTGGCGTTCGGCTTCTGGACTGGGCGCAACGCCCCTTCGATCGTCAGCCGGCGGCGCGTGGGCACGATGCTGCTCAGCCTGCTCGCGGTCGTCGTGCTCGCCTGCGCGGGTGCGCTGGCGGCCAGCCACCGCGGCTTCACGGGCACGATCTCACACACGCTGCACTCGCTCACCGATCCGCACGCACCGGTTCCGTCGAACGGCCCGGGCCGCCTGACGGCGGTGGGCAGCGTGCGCGCGCGCTACTGGAACGAGGCGCTGAAGGTCTTCCAGGCGCATCCGGTGCTCGGCGCGGGCGCGGAAGGCTACGCGACGGCGCGACTGCGCTACCGCACGGAGACGCTCGACGTGCGCCACGCGCACGGCTACATCGTGCAGACGCTGGCCGACCTCGGCCTCGTCGGGCTTGGCCTGACGCTCGCGCTGCTGCTCGTGTGGATGGCCGCGGCGGGGCGCGCGACGCACCCGTTCAACCGCCGCTGGAGCAGTTGGAGCACACTGCGCGGCTGGCTCGATCGCGCCGGCAGCGGCGGCACGCCGGGCTGGCGGCGGCTGACCAGCGCCGACGGGCCAGCGGCGCCGTATACGACCGGAGCGCGTGGGCATGCTGAGCATGCTCTGCCTGGTCGTCGTGTTCGGCATCCACTCGATCGCGGACTGGACCTGGTACGTGCCGGGCAACGCCTGCGTGGCGCTGCTGTGCGCAGGCTGGCTGGCCGGCCGCGGACCGCTCGGCGCGGCCGCTCGACAGAGCGCGCCGGCGGGCTCGCCGCGCGCAATCGCGCCCGGCGCAGGCAAAGCCTCGAGCGCGGCGCTCGGCGTGCCGGAAGTGGCGGCGGCCGGTGCCCCGGGCGCACCCCACGCCGGCCGCGCAAGACTGCCTGGGCTGGAACAGCTGCGCGCACGCCTCTCGCCGGGCGCGCTCGGAGCGGTGCGAATCACGGTAGCCGTCGCGGCGATCGTCGGCGCGCTGCTTGGCGGCGTGGGTTCAGTGGCAGCCGCAGCGCTCGGCCACAGCCTCCCAGCAGGCGCTCACCGAGCTCGCGAGCAACCCGCGCGGCGCGCTCTCCACGGCGCAGACGGCTGTCTCGCGCGACCCGCTCTCGGCGCAGGCGCTGTTCACGCTGTCGGCCGTGCAGCAGGCGACGGGCAGGCCGGAGCTGGCGCGAGCGACGCTGCAGCGCGCGGTGCGTCTGCAGCCGTCGAACCCGCAGACGTGGCTGACGCTGGGCCAATACGACCTAGCGAAGAACCCGCATGCGGCCGAGCACGAGCTAGCGGCCGCGATCTACCTGAACCCGGAGTCGGTCTCGCCGGAAGCGATCGCACAGGGCAATCCGGAAGCGATCGCGATCCAGAACGACTACGTGCAGGCGCTGCGCGCGGCGGGCAAACCGACGGTGGCGGGCAGGCCCTAGAAGCGCGAGCGCACGGCGCTCGCGAGCAGCGCGCGCCGCGCGCCGGGCACGCCACCGGCTTCTCTCATCTCGACCTGCTCGAAGCCGAAGTCCTCGAGCAGGCGGCTGAGCGTGCGCCGCGTGTAGAAGCGCAGGTGGTCGGCGCGCGGGTCGAAGTGGCGCGTCGAAGCGCCGCGCGCGAGAGCGCGAGGCGCGAGGCGCCGTCAACGGGCCGTGCGCGGGCGTGCTCAGGATCAGGCTGCCGCCGGAGCGCAGCACACGCCGCAGCTCGGAGAGCCAGCGCGCCGTGTCGGCTACATGCTCGATCGTCTCCCCGGACCAGACGACGTCGAAGCTCGCATCGGCAAGCGGCCACTCGCCGCTCGGCTCGACGCGGCGCAGCTCGAGATCGGCGTGGCGCAAGCGCGCGCGGCGCAGCGGCTCCTCGGCGACGTCGACGCCGAGCACCTGGTGGCCGGCGCGGCGATCGTCGGCGGTCAGCTGCCCTTCGCCGCAGCCGACGTCGAGCACGCGCAGCGACGGCGAAGGCGACGTTTCGCCAAGCGATCGCGCAGGGCGCTCGGCCGCGCGCGCGAGCTGATCGAGCAGAAAGGAGCGACGCAGCTCGAGGTCAGGCGGCTGCGTGTCGGCGGGCACCGATTCCCACAGCTGCTCGTAGTAGTCGCTCCGCAAGTTGGCCGTCATCCCTGCACAAAGCTACGCGATGCGTTTATCTTGCCTGCGTGCTTGGGAGGCGCGAGACATGAGGTCCTGCGGCTGAGATGAACGTCGCGTTCGACAGCCGGCCGGTTCGCGACACGCACGGTGTCGGGCGCTACACGCGCTGCCTGCTCGACGCGCTGCGCGAGACGGCGCAGGCGGACGCGCGAGATCGTCGAGACGCCCCGCCCTGGGCGCGCGGACGTGTTCCACTCGCCGTGGATGAACGGCGCGCTGCTGCACAGCCCATGCCCGATGGTCGTCACGCTGCACGACCTGACGGCGCTGAAGCGTCGCAGCGAGCTGCTGCGGACGGGCGTGCGCCTGCGGCTGCGCCAGCTCGCCGTGCAGCGCGCGGTGCGCGTGATCGTGCCGACGGAGGCGCTCGCCCAGGACGCGCTGACGCAGCTTGGCGTCGAGCGCGAGCAGATCGACGTGATCCACGAGGCGCCGGCAGCCTGCATGTACCCGCGCCCGCAGCGCGAGATCGCGGAGGTGCGCAAGCGCTTCGCGCTGCCCGAGCGCTACCTGCTGTGGGTCGGCGGCCTGCAGCACCCGGACCCGGCCAAACACGTCGACCAAGCTGGCGGCGACACCGCGCGAGATGCCGCTCGTGCTGGTCGGCTCGACCAGCCCATGGGCGCACGAGCTGCCCAACGTGATCCTCACGGGCCAGGTCTCCGACGAGCACCTGGCGGCGCTCTACACCGGCGCGCACGCGCTCGTGGTGACTTCGCAGGACGAGGGCTTCGGCCTGCCAGCCGTCGAGGCGCTCGCGTGCGGCACGCCGGTCGTCGCATGCGAGGTGCCGGCGCTGCGCGAGGTGCTCGACGGGCGCGTCACGTTCGTGGCGCCGGGCGACCTGCGCGCGCTGATCGGCGCGGCCGAAGCGGCGACACGTCCGGCTCCGCAGCCGCCGGCGTGGACTTGGCAGGACGCGGCTCGCGCGACCTGGCAGGTGTACGAGCGCGCGCGCAGCCAGGCCGGTCAGCCGCGCACGGTCGGCCGCCTGCTGCGTCGCCGCCCGGCAGCTGCGGTCGAGCCTCAGTAGGCGCCGCGCCGCGTGATCACGGCGGGGATCGTCTTCAAGAGGATCGTCAGGTCGAGCGCGAGCGACCAGTGCTCGAGGTAGATGAAGTCGAGGTGCACGAGGTCGTCGAAGTCGAGCTCCGAGCGCCCGGAGACCTGCCACAGCCCGGTGATGCCGGGCAGCACGAGGTAGCGCTTGCGGTGCCAGTCCTCGAGCATGTCGTAGTCGCGCTGGGGCAGCGGACGCGGGCCGACGAGCGACATCTCGCCGCGCAGCACGTTGATCAGCTGCGGCAGCTCGTCCAGCGAGAAGCGCCGCAGCTGGCTGCCGATCGCCGTCAGGCGCGGATCATCGCGAATCTTGAACAGCGCGCCGGTCGCCTCGTTGAGCTCTTCGAGGTCTGCCTGGCGCTCCTCGGCGTCGGTGTGCATCGTGCGGAACTTCAGGCAGGGGAACGGCCGCTGGCCGATGCCGACGGCGCGTGGAGCGATACAGCACGGGGCCACGCGAGGAGAGCCGCACGGCGATCGTGATCGCGAGCAGCAGCGGGCTGAGCAGTAGCAGCAGCAGCGTCGCCCCGACGAGGTCGAACGTCCGCTTCAGTGCGAAGTCGACGCCCTCGAACACAGGCGGGCCGAGCTCGAACAGCGGCACCGACTGCCCGGGGACGAACTCGGCACGGTGGATCAGGATCTCCATCGTCGAGGGCGCGAGGCGCACGCGCACGCCGCGACGACTGCACTGATCGACCAGTTCCAGCGCGTCCGCCTGGGGGAAGTCGGGGTCGGCGATGATCACCTCGTCGACGCGTTCGCTGGAAAGCACGGCTTCGAGATCGTCCAGGCGCCCGAGCGCGCGCAGCCCGTTCTCGGGGAGCGCATTGGGCGCGAGGAAGCCGACGACTTCGATCGGCGAGTGCGGCGCATCTGAGAGCGCGTGCGCGACATCGCCGATGTGTTTGCCGCGGCCGACGAGCACGGCGCGGCGGCGATAGCCGGCGGCGCGCAGGATCACCCCGGTGAGCAACTCGTATCCGGCACGCAGCGAGGAGACGTACAGCAGCGCGAATGCGAGCGAGCCGTAGAACAGGTAGTAGCTGGAGAAGTGTTCGCCAGAGACGACAGCGAACAGCAGCGCGACGAAGGCGACCTGGAACAGCGAGCCGACGATCCGCGAGAGGCCGGGGCGCAGGGCGCGCGAGGAGTACAGACCAGAGCGGGCGAACAGCAGCGCAGTCAGCAGGTAGGCGAACGGCAGGATCCGTTCGGTTTCGTGCAGCGCCGGGTGGAACTGCACGACGTCGAACACGAGCGCCTTGAGGATCAGCGCGGTGAAGATCGCCAGCGCAACGGCGACGAAGTCGAGTGCGAGCAGCGAGAGGACGCGCGCCAGGCGTCGCGCAGTGGACATTCGCAGCAGCAGCGAGAGCGCTGGCGGGCGCTTGCGCCGCATGTCGCGGTCGCTCGTCTGCTTGCGCGCCGTGCTCTCCGAGAGCACGGTCCTCGGCGCGGGCGGCACGCCTGTGGTGACAGCTCCGCGGCCGAGCACCTGTCCGCTCGCGGGCGCGGGCGTGGAGGGCTTGCGCTGAGTCGTTGGAGCGGCCGTTCGGGTGGAACGAGGTCCCATCGCACTGCTCACAACGCTTCAGACTCGCAGATGTAGCGGTCGAGTGACGGCCCGGCGCCCATTCTGCGGGCTCCTTGCAACGCTCGTTGCGAGGACTCGCAGGCTGCTCTGGGCGCGTTTTGGACAGCGCCCGCGGCGGTGCTCAGCCCTGTCCGCCGATCAGCAGCTCGACGCCGGACTGCTCGATCGTGCGCTGCAGGCCTTCGCGCAGCGATACCTCCGGGGACCAGCCGAGCAGCTCGCTGCGCGAGCGCGATGTTCGGCTTGCGCTGCTTGGGGTCGTCCTCGGGAAGCGCCTCGAAGATCAGCTCGGAGGTCGAGCCGGTGAGCTCTTTGACGATCTCGGCCAGTTCGAGCAGCGTGAACTCGTCGGGGTTGCCGATGTTCACGGGGTCGTGGTAGCCGGACTCGGCGAGCGCGATGATCCCGCGAATCAGATCGTCGACGTAGGTGAACGAGCGCGTCTGGCTGCCGTCGCCGAAGACCGTGATCGGCCTGTTCGCGAGCGCCTGGCGCAGGAACGTCGGAATCGCTCGCCCGTCGTGCGGACGCATGCGGCTGCCGTAGGTGTTGAAGATGCGTACGATCGCCGTGTCGACGCCCTGCTGGCGGTGATAGGCCATCGTCAGCGCCTCGGCGTAGCGCTTGGCCTCGTCGTAGACCCCGCGCGGCCCGATCGGGTTGACGTGACCCCAGTAGGTCTCGGCCTGCGGATGCTCCTTCGGGTCGCCGTACACCTCGCTCGTCGAGGCGATCAAGAAGCGCGCGCGCTTGGCCTTGGCCAGGCCGAGCGTGTGATGCGTGCCGTAGGAGCCGACCTTGAGCGTGTGCAGCGGCAGGCGCAGGTAGTCGATCGGCGAGGCTGGCGAGGCGAGGTGGTAGACGAAGTCGATCGGCTCGTCGATGAAGTATGGCTCGATGATGTCCACGCCGACGTGCATGAAGCGCTCGGGGTCGCGGATGTGCGCGATGTTCGCCAGCGAGCCCGTCTCGAAGTTGTCAACGCAGATCACCCTGTTGCCGCGCGCGAGCAGCTCGTCGCACAGATGCGATCCGAGAAATCCGGCACCGCCGGTTACGAGGCAAGTGGACATCGCGGCGGAGGATACCCGGGTCAACCCGCTCGGCGTGAAACGTGGCTGTCGCACCTCGACGGGACCGCCGCGACGCCGGCGGTCCTTATCATCTGGGCATGGCCTCTACGGAGGAACACACCGAAGAGCACCTGACGGTCGCGCCGATCGTCGGCCCGGACGATCCGCGCCGCTTCACCGATTCGGGCATCGAGGTCTCAGAGCTCTACACCGAGGCCGATCTGCCGGGCGAGCTGGACCTCGGCGAGCCGGGCGATTTCCCGTACACGCGCGGCGTGCACCGCGAGATGTACCGCAAGCAGACGTGGACGATGCGCCAGTACGCGGGATACGCCTCGGCGAAGGAGTCCAACGAGCGCTACCGCTATCTGCTGTCGAAGGGCTCGACAGGTTTGTCGATGGCATTCGACCTGCCAACCCAGCTGGGTCTGGACTCGGACAACCCGCGCTGCCTCGGCGAGGTCGGACGCACGGGCGTGGCGATCGACACGATCGACGACATGCGCACGGCGTTCGACGGCATCCCGCTCGACCAGGTCTCAACGTCGATGACGATCAACGCACCAGCTGCGTGCCTGCTGCTGCTGTACGAGCTCGTCGGCGAGGAGCAGGGCGTGCCGAGCGAGAAGCTCCGCGGCACGACGCAGAACGACGTGCTCAAGGAGTACATCGCGCGCGGCAACTACATCTACCCGCCGCAGCCGACGATGCGCCTGACGACGGACCTGTTCCAGTACTGCCACGAAAACGTGCCGAGGTGGAACACGATCTCGATCTCGGGCTACCACTTCCGCGAGAAGGGCTGCTCGGCGGTACAGGAGGTCGCGTTCACGCTCTCCTCAGGCATCGCCTACGTGCAGGCGGCGATCGACGCGGGGCTGTCGGTCGACGAGTTCGCGCCGCGCTTGGCGTTCTTCTTCAACGGCCACAACAACGTCTTCCAGGAGGTCGCGAAGTTCCGCGCGGCGAGGCGGATGTGGGCGCACATCATGAAAGAGCGCTTCGGCGCGAGCAACCCGAAGGCGACGATGCTTCGCTTCCACACGCAGACGGGCGGCGTGACGCTGACGGCGCAGCAGCCGGAGAACAACATCGTGCGCGTCGCGCTGCAGGGCTTCGCGGCGGTCTGCGGCGGCACGCAATCGCTGCACACGAACGGCTTTGACGAGGCGCTCGCGCTGCCAACCGAGCGCGCAGCGAAAATCGCGCTGCGTACACAGCAGGTGCTCGCGCACGAGTCGGGCGCGGCCGACACGGTCGACCCGTTCGCCGGCTCCTACTATCGTCGAGTCGCTGACCGACGAGATCGAAGCGCGCGCGAACGAGCTGATCGAGAAGGTCGACGCGCTTGGCGGCTCGGTCAACGCGATCGAGTTCATCACGGGCGAGATCGACGAGTCGGCGTGGGGATATCAGGAGCGCTACCGGATCGGCCAGGACATCGTCGTCGGCGTCAACAAGTACGAGGAAGAAGGCATCGAGGTTCCCGACCTGCTGCGCGTCGACCCCGAGTCAGAGCGCGAACAGCTCGAGCGCCTGGCCAAGTTCAAGGCCGAGCGCGACCAGGCGCTCGTCGCGCAGCGCCTGGAGGAGCTGCGCGAGGTGGCGCGAGGGAGGCGAACCTGCTGCCGGCGATCCGCCAGGCGCTCAAGGACCGCTGCTCGATCGGCGAGGTCTGCGCGGCGATGCAGGACGTCTTCGGCAAGTACGCGCCGACGTTCTGAACGCACGACGCCCACGTACATGCGCACGGCCTTCGGCGGGTAGCAGCAAGAATGTGATCGGATCTCCATGAGCTCCTCTCAGAACGAGGGCGCGGGCGAGCACAGCTACGGAGTAGGCGCGCCGTACACCTTGGGCGTCGAGGAGGAGCTGTTCCTCGTGGACCCGATCGCGGGCGAGCAGATCAACGCGTCGGGCGCCGTGCTCGAGCGAATCGGCGAGATCGACGGCACCGTCGAACGCGAGCTTCACGCCTCACAGGTCGAGCTGATCACATCTGTCTGCGAGCACGTCGACGAGGCAGCGAGCGCGCTCGCCTCGATGCGCCGGGCGGTGACGACGACGGGCGCGGGCCTGCTCGGCGCGGGCACGCATCCGAGCGCAGAAGAGGGCGACGCGGAGATCACCGACAAGAAGCGCTACGAGCGGATCCGCGAGCTGCTCGGCGATGCCGTGGCTACGGCCGTTAGTGGCCTGCACATCCACGTCGGCATGCCCGACCCGGAAACGGCGATCCGCTCGTTCAACGGCCTGCGCCGTCGGCTGCCGCTGCTGCAGGCGCTTGGCGCCAACTCGCCGTTCAGGCACGGTCGCGACACGGGGTTGGCTTCGGCGCGCGAGGTGACCGTCAGGGGCTGGCCACGCTCGGGCGTGCCGCGTGCGATGCGCGACTTCGAGGACTTCGTCTCGGCCACGAGCGTGCTCGTGCGCGCGGCCGACGTGGCCGACTACACGTGGTTCTGGTGGAAGCTGCGCCCGCACCCGCGCCTCGGCACGGTCGAGATTCGCGCGCTCGACACGCAGACATCGGTGGTGGACACAGCCGCGCTGGTCGCTCTCGCGCACTGCCTCGCACGCGAGGCGGCGCTGGGCGAGAGCGAGGAGCCCGACCCTCCGGCCGAGGTGCTCGAGGAGGGCATCTTCCGCGCCGCGCGCTACGGCGTGCACGCACGCCTGCCCGACGCGGATGGGACGCTGCGCACGGTCGGCGAGCTGCTCGGCGAGGCACTCGACGCCACACGCGAGCACGCCCGAGACCTCGGCTGCATTGCCGAGCTCGAGAGCATCAATGACCTCTATCGCCGCGGCGGCGGGGCCGGCCGGCAGCGGGAGATCTACGAGGTAGCCGGCATGAGCGCGCTGCTTCGTCGCCTGACACAGCTGAGCGGCGAGGGGCAGGTCACCGACGAGGCATGAGCCGTCGCCAGGATTGAATAGGCTGGCCGCGTGCTCGTCGCAGTCACGTTCTACACGTTCGCACTGGCCGTGCACATCGCTGCGATCGTGATCGCCTTCGGCGTCACGTTCGCCTATCCGGTGATGTACGCAGTGGGCATTCGCTCCGAGCCGCGCTCGATGCCGGGGGTGCACCGCATCCAGGACAGCGTCGGCAAGTTCGTGATCTCCCCGTTCTTGGGCCTGGCGCTGCTCGCCGGGATCTACCTGGCGAGCAAGCTGCACACGTGGAGCGACTTCTATGTGCAGTGGGGCCTCGGCGTGATCGTGCTCCTCGGCGCGCTCGGTGGCGCCTACTTCGCGCCGCGCGAGCGGCGGCTTGCCGAGCTGGCCGAGCGCGACGTCGCGGCGGACGACGCAAGCGCGAGCGGGTTTGCCTTCAGCGCCGAGTACCGGGCGCTTCGCAAGCAGGTGTTCTCGGTGAACCTCACGGCCAACGTGCTCGTGCTGCTGACGATCTACTTCATGACCGCGCAGACCGGGGCTTAGCGCCGGTTGCGAAACGAGGTGCGCTCGGTACGCTGAGCGCATGAGCGAGGGCTATCGAGTCGCTGTCGTCGGAGCCACGGGGCAGGTGGGCACGCTGATGCTGCGCCTGCTGCGCGAGCGCGAGTTCCCGGCGCGGGAGATCGTGCCGTTCGCCTCCGAGCGCTCGGTCGGGCGAGAGCTGGAGGGCGGCCTCCTCGTGCAGGGTCTCAGCCCTGACGCGATCCAGGGATTCGACCTGGCGATCTTCTCGGCGGGCGGCTCGACCTCGGGCGAGTGGGCGCCGCGCTTCGCCGAGGCGGGAGCGGTGGTCGTCGACAACTCCTCGCGCTGGCGCATGAGCGAGGACGTGCCGCTGGTCGTCGCCGAGGTCAATCCGGACGCGCTGGAGACACATCGCGGGATCGTCGCGAACCCCAACTGCTCGACGATGCAGATGGTCGTGGCATTGAAGCCACTGCACGAGGAGGCCGGCATCGAGCGCCTCGTGATCAGCACCTACCAGGCCGTCTCGGGTACGGGCAAGCGTGCGGTCGACGAGCTGCTCGACCAGTCGCACGCCCTGCTGCACGAGATGGAGATCGCCACGCCAGAGTCCTATGCGCACCAGATCGCGTTCAACGCCCTGCCCCACGCGGGCAGCTTCGCGCCGGGCGACGACCACACCGACGAGGAGCGCAAGCTGATCAACGAGACGCGCAAGATCCTCGGAGACGATCAGATCGCGATCTCGGCGACGTGCGTGCGCGTGCCGGTAGTCAACGGGCACTCGGAGGCAGTCAACGTGCAGACCCGCCGCGAGCTCTCGCCCAAGCGCGCGCGCGAGCTGCTGGAGGCCGCGCCTGGCGTGACGGTGCTCGACGACCCGGACGCCGCGCTCTATCCGCTGGCGATCGACGCAACGGGCAAGGACGACGTGTTCGTCGGGCGTATCCGCCGCGACCCCGGACACGAGCGTGCGCTCGACCTGTGGATCGTCGCCGACAACCTGCGCAAGGGCGCTGCCACCAACGCTGTGCAGATCGCCGAGCTGCTCGACCGTCGCGGGCTGCTCGGTGCGCGCGCAGGCACGTCGGTCTCGGCCTAGCGGCTCGGCACGACTAGCGGACTTCGGCGCGTGGCGCGTGGCGGTCTATGTGCTCGAGCCGCGCATCGTTGCGGTGCGGCAGCTGCACGACGGAGAGACCGCCAAGCACGGAGTGCTCGCCCCCGGCCGGGAACTCGGCGACGTCGTCGCCTAGCGTGGCCAGTTCGTCGCGCAGGGCGAGGAAGGCCGTCACGACACGCGGGTCAAATTGGCTGCCCGCCCCGGCGCCGATCTCGGCGACCGCCCGCTCCACGGTCCACGCCGGCTTGTACGGCCGATCGTGGGTCAGCGCGTCGAACACGTCGGCCACAGCCACGATTCGCCCGACGAGCGGGATCGCTTCGCCGGTGAGCTCCTTCGGGTAGCCGCGTCCGTCCCAACGCTCGTGATGCGTACCGGCGATCACGGCCGCCATCTGCAGCACGGGTGAGCTCCCACTCGAGAGCAGGCGAGCACCGAGCTCGGCGTGCGTCTTCATCACCTCGAACTCCTGATCGGTCAGCCTGCCCGGCTTGAGCAGGATGCAGTCTGGGATCGCCAGCTTGCCGACGTCGTGCAGCGGCGCGGCCTGGCGCAGCAGCGTGACCTGCCCGGCGGGCAGACCCAGCCCGAGCGCCAGGCGCGCGGCGACGTGGCCGACGCGCTCGGTGTGCTGGTAGGTCTCATCGTCGCGGTACTCGGCGGCGATCGCCAGCTGGCGCAAGCGTCTCGGCGCGCGCCTCGTCGAGCTCGCGGGTGCGCTCGGCGATCATCAGCTCGAGCGCCCGCGCGTTGTCGGCGAGTTGGTGCTCGGCTTCGTGCTGTGCGGTGACGTCGCGTGCGACGGCATGCACGACACCATCCGCGCCCGCCGCCGAAGCGCTCCACTCCAGCCAGCGGTAGCCACCGTCTGCGGCGAGGAAGCGGTTGCGAAAGCCGAGCGCCTCCCCGCCGGCCGCGAGGGCGCGCATCTGCGCGACCGTCGTCTCACGGTCTTCGGGATGGACGAAGTCGAGGAAGCGCTGGGAGTACATCGTCACGGGCGCGTGGCCGAGCGTCCGCTCCCATGCCGGGTTGACGCGGGTGAGCCGGCCGTGGATGCTGCCGGTCGCGAGCAGATCGAGCGAGGCTTCGTAATAGCGCAGAATGCCCGCTTCGAGCCTGCGCCGGTGTTCGACGAACGTACCCATCAGGATCGCCACGACGACCAGCGTCGCGGCGCGCACGATGTAGCCGGTCGTGAGCAGATGGGCGCCCACGATCACCCGTCCCCAGAGCAGCACGAGCGCGAGCGCGACCAACGATCCGGCGAGCGCGCCGCGCAGGCCGAAGCGCAGCGCGAGCACACCGATCGGCACGATGAAGAGGGCGCCCTCGGCGTCGCCGACGTTCGAGTCGCTTACGCGCAGCGCAAAGACGAGCGCGAACAGCACGAGCGCCATGCCCACGGTCGCGCGCGCGCCCAAGGTCGGCCAGCGGCGAACCTCGGCCAGCTGCGGCAGGTTGAGAGCGGCGCGCATGTATTCACGTATCGTCCGATATTCGGCAGAACGCGACCATTTGACCGATCTTCGCCCTCGGCGGTGGGAAAGTTGCGTGGACAGATGTCCTAGGCGCGAATGCGTACGCGTGCGCGAGAGCGTCCTTGCGCGCGTGCGACCCATGCCGCCCAGCAGGAGGACTCGCGCGTGATCGCTCGAAATGGAGCGTCGATGATCTCCTCGGAGGTGCAGCGCACGCTTGTCAAGTCTCCGCCGGAGCTGTGGGCGGAGATCAGCGATCCAGAGGCCCTCGCACGTCATCTCGGCGAGTTCGGCGAGATCCGCATCACGCGCGTGCAGCCGGAGCAGAAGGTCGAATGGGAGGCTCCCGCCGCGAGCGGCAGCATCGTGATCAAGCCCTCCGGCTGGGGCACGAAGGTCAAGTTGACCGTGACGCGCGAGCTGGGCGAGACGGACACGGCTACCGAGCCGGACGAGACATCCGAGCCCGGCCAGGGCGCCACGATCGAGCCCGTGCTGCACGTGCAAGGCGCGGCCGCGGCGGAGCTCGAGACGGAGCCCGAGGAAGAATCCGAGCCGCACGACGAACTCGGAGCCGCGCAGGCCGAGGCCCTCGCTGACGAACTACCCCCAGCCGACGAGCTGCTCGCCGAGGAGCAACTCGAGCACACTGAGGACCGGGTCGCCGCATTCTTGCCGCTCGAGACGCTCGAAGGCCACAGCGAGCATGACCCACTGCCGGAGACTGCGGAGGAAAGCGACCCGCAAGCCGAACGCGAGTCCGAAGCGGAGCCGGCACGACGACTCGGTTTCTTCGCGCGCCTGTTCGGACGCAGACGCGTCGCGCGCACGGCGGCAGACGAGCCGGACCTGCACACGCCGGAGATCGCCGAGGACGAGCCCCCAGACCCTGCACATGCCGCGGATCGGGTCGGTGCTTCGGATCAGGCTGTGACCTTCGCCGACGATCAAGTGAGCGACTCGGATGAGGCCCTGACCCTCGCCGAGGAGGTGGCGCTCGTCGAAACAGAGCTCGACGCGGAGCCGACGCCCTCACCGAGCGACGGCCACGCGGACATCGCGGCCGAGCTCGAGCGAGCCGAAGAGGCCGCCGAGGAGCAGGTCACGGCTGTGCTGACCGGAGTGCTCGACAGGCTCGGCGCTGCGCATCACAGGCCGTTCTCGCGCGCCTGAGAGACCGGCCGTCGCCTGAGCGAGGCGACTGGTGCTGTTCATCGCGGACAGGACGGCGGCGGCTTGCCGGATAAGATCCTGCGCCGATGTCAAGCAGCTCACACGATCGACAGTCCGACGCCGCCCTGCTGGCGGCCTCGCGCAGCGGCCACCGCAAGGAGCCACGCCAGAAGGCGCCTGAGACCTACGAGGAGAAGCTGGCCCAGCTGCACGAGCTGCGCGAAGCGGCGCTGCACTCGGCGCCGGAGGCCGAGGAGAAGCAGCACGCGCGCGGCAAGTACACGGCACGCGAGCGGGTGGAGAAGCTGCTCGACCCGGGCTCCTTCCAGGAGCTCGACACGTTCGTGCGCCACCGCACCTACGACTTCGACATGCAGAAGAACCGGCCGTGGGGCGACGCGGTGGTGACCGGGCACGGCACGATCGACGGGCGCACGGTGTGCGTGTTCAGCCAGGACTTCACCGTGTTCGGCGGCTCGCTCGGCGAGGTGATGGGCGAAAAGATGTGCAAGATCATGGATCTGGCGGCGAAGATCGGCTGCCCCGTGATCGGCATCAACGACTCCGGCGGCGCGCGCATCCAGGAGGGCGTCGTGTCGCTGGGCGCCTACGGCGACGTGTTCGTGCGCAACGTCAAGTGCTCGGGGGTGATCCCGCAGATCAGCCTGATCATGGGTCCATGCGCCGGCGGCGCGGTCTACTCGCCGGCGATCACGGACTTCATCTTCATGGTCAAGGAGACCTCGCACATGTTCATCACGGGTCCCGACGTGATCAAGACGGTCACGGGCGAGGAGGTCGGCTTCGAGGAGCTCGGCGGGGCGATGTCGCACAACACGAAGTCGGGCGTGGCCCACTTCGCCTCCGAGGACGAGGACGCGTGCCTGGAGGACTGCCGCTACCTGATCGGCTTCCTGCCGCAGAACAACCTGCAGACGGCGCCGCGCGTGCAGCCGACCGACGACCCGCAGCGAATGGACCCGGAGCTCGACACGGCGGTGCCGGACAACCCGAACAAGCCGTATGACATGCGCAACGTCGTCAAGCTGATCGTCGACGACGAAGAGTTCTTCGAGGTGCACGAACACCATGCGAAGAACATCATCTGCGGCTTCTCGCGCCTGGACGGCTTCGCGATCGGGATCGTCGGCAACCAGCCGGCGCAGCTGGCGGGCGTGCTCGACATCGACGCCTCGGCCAAGGCGGCGCGCTTCGTGCGCACGTGCGACGCCTTCAACATCCCGATCCTCACGTTCGTCGACGTGCCCGGCTTCCTGCCTGGCACGAGCCAGGAGTGGGGCGGCATCATCCGCCACGGCGCGAAGCTGCTGTACGCGTTCACCGAGGCGACGGTGCCGAAGCTGACGGTGATCACGCGCAAGGCCTACGGCGGCGCCTATGACGTGATGGCCTCAAAGCACATGCTCGCCGACTTCAACTTCGCCTGGCCGACCTCGGAGGTCGCGGTGATGGGCCCGGAGGGCGCGGTGAACATCATCTACCGGCGCGACATCGCCGGTAGCCCGACGCCGCAGGAGCGTCGCGAAAAGCTGATGGCGGACTACAAGGCGCGCTTCGCCAATCCCTACACGGCGGCCGAGCGCGGCTACATCGACGACGTGATCGTGCCGCACGAGACGCGCCCGAAGCTGATCACGGCACTGCACACGCTGCAGAGCAAGCGCGAACCGGGTCCAAAGCGCAAGCACGGCAACATCCCGCTGTAGCTCGGGCGCTGCGTCAGCGTCGCCGGCGCCCGACCTTTTCGCCTAGCAGCAGCCACCAGGGGTAGGTCACGAACAGCAGCGCCGAGATCGTGTGCGCCCGCGGCCCGGCGCGTCGGTGGTCGAACTTAAACACGCCCGAGTTGAGCATCCAGTCGCGCCCGCTCTCGGCGCGGCAGGCACGCCAGATCGGCCGCTGTCCATGGGCGGTCGAGGTACAGCGAGATGCTGGTCGCAAGGAAGGCACCGGCGGTCGCTGTGTGCACGGCACGCGCCGCCGGCGTTCGCTCGGGCATCAGCCGGCCGTAGGCGACGCCGGTCGCATATAGCCAGGGCGGGTCGATCAGGAAGGACATCGGCTCTCCTCTAGGTGGGGGTGGCAGTGGCGGCGATCTCCAGGTCCGGCGTCTGCGCCTGTGACTCGCGAGGTACGGGACGGCCGAGCATCTGGAAGGCAAGTCGGGTCGCGAGCGCCATGATCGTGAGCTGGGGATTGACGCCGAGCGCGCTGGGCACGACAGAGCCGTCGGCGATGCGCAGGCCGCGAACCCCGTGCACGGCGAGCTCGCCGTCGGCGACGCCGTGCGTCGGACGCGCGTCGGCGCGGGCGGTGCCCAGCGGATGAAAGGCCATCAGACGCAGATCGCGGGCGCGAGCCGCGCTCGGCGCCACGCCAGGCGGCAGGGGCAGGTAGACCTCGCGCGCGCCGGCCGCCCGGAACAGCTCGTCGATTCGCTGTAGGCCCTTGCGGATGTGGGCGAGATCGACGTCGTCGAGGCTATAGCGGATCACGGGGTGCTCGCCGAGCGTCTGGACCCTCCCGCGCGAGGAGTCGCTGACCATCAGCCCGAGCTGGGCCAGCCGCGGATAGGACGGCCATCGCGCGTGTGTGCTGCTCGCCGCGCAGCGGCAGCGACATCGCCGCATACGCGGGTGGCCCGGCGACGGTCTCGAACATCACGCCTTCGCCGGCGAACTCGTCGACGTAGAAGCTCTGGGGCACGCCGCGGGCCATGTTCACCTGCTCATCCATCAGCGCGAACGCCGCCGTGGCAGGGTGCAGGCTGAGGTTGCGTCCGAGCTGTCCGGAGGCGTCGCCTATGCGGTTGCGCGCGAGCAACAGCGGCGTGTGGATCGCGCCGCAGGCGAGCACGACCTCGGACGCCCGTACCTCGAGGCGACTGCCGTCATCCATGCGCGCGAGCACGCCCTGCACACGGCTGCGCTCGCGTATGAGCTCGCGCACGTCGGCGCCGGTGAGAATCCGCGCACCGGCGCGTTCGGCACGTGGCATGTACGTGATGCCCGTGTGCTGCTTGGCCGATGTCGGGCAGCCGAACACGCAGACGCCGGAGCCGACGCAGCCGCGCGCGTTGCGCCGCAGGTAGCCGTGCGACCAGCCGAGCCGCTCGGCACCGCGCCGGGCTACGGCGGCGTTGTTGCCGGCCAGCTCGGGGGTCACCTCGCCGACCGACAGAGAGCGTTCGACGCGCTCGAAGCAGGAGTCCATCGCGGCCTCATCCAACTCCAGGCCGTACTCGCCGCTCCAGCGCTCGAGCACGCGCGGCGGCGTGCGAAAACAGGTCCCCGAGTTGACGAGCGTCGTGCCCCCGATCCCCCTGCCCAGCGGGAGCAGGATCGGCGGCGAGCCGATCGTCGTCGTCTGACCGGCGTCGCGATAGAGGCGCGCCAGCATCTCCGGAGGGCGCGCCGTGAAGCCGTCGGGATCGTGACGCGTGCCCTGCTCGAGCACGACCACGCTCGCGCCGCCGTCGGCCAGCTCGGCGGCCACGACGGCCCCGCCGGCCCCTGCACCGACGATGCAGAAGTCGGCCTCGATCGTCTGGCTCACGGCCGTCCCTCGGCGCGGCGCAGCTGCCGGCCGCGGGCGACGACCGCTTCGGCGTCCCAGCCGAGCGAGGCCGCGATCGCCGGGTCGTCATAGCGACCGAGGGCGAGTGTCGCGGCGGCGGCCTCCGCGGCCAGCGGCATGCGCCTGAGCAAGATTGCGCCACGCGGCCGACGCGCCAGCGTCAAAAGCAGGCGCAGACCCGGACGCTGCGGCCACGGCGCGGCCGCGACGAAGCTGTCCAGACCGGCGCTCATCGGAGGAACGACCTCCCCTGTGCGGTCGCCAGATCATCGACGGCCGCCACGGCGCCGGCGGCGTCACGGGCTCGAACGGTGTCAGCGACACGCGCGTAAAGACCAGCGAGCGCGGCGCGGTCGGAGACGAGCGCGGCGAAGGCGCCGGCATGGGGCAGGTACAGCTCACGCACGGAGTTCATGACGAGCTGGAAGACGAGGTTCCCGGCCGCCGCGACGAGCGCGTTCATGAATGCCCAATCGGCGAGCAGCGCCGTCTCATCGTCAGCGGCGGTGGCAATCGCCGCCGCCAGCTGTCCCAGCGCTGCGGCCTGCTCGTCCGAGCGCCGCTCGGCGGCCAGCCGCGCCACCTCTACGAGCAGCAGTCGCCGCGCCTCGAACAGGTCACCCAGCAGCTCGCGGTCGGCACTACCGCGCAGGACGAGCGCATCGAGTCCGCCCGAGTGGCGCCAGTCGAGCACCCGCGTCGGCTCTCCGTGGCGTACCTCGACCAGGCGCAGTTGCTCCAAACGCCCGAGCGCCTCCCGCACGGAAGCCATGTTCACCTTTAGCTCGGCGGCGAGTGTCCGCTGCGATGGCAGGCGCTCTCCTGGGCGATAGCGACCGCTGAGGATCGCCTCGCGCAACTGCGTGAAGACGTGGTCTGGGACAGACACACGAGCAATCGCTTCGAACATTGAGCAAGTGTACTGGTGTTCCGAACAGTTGCTTTTTCGCCCCGACAGCCTCGGATAGCGGGCGCCTCGGGTCCACTAGGCAGTCGCGTGCGTCAGAATGCAGCGATGCCTGCGCGCGCGCCCCGGCTGAAGCTCATCGCCCCCTCGGCCTCACCCGAGGAGGCAGCGGCGGTCGTGGCCGCCCTGGAGCGCTTCATGCGGGCCATGGCGCCGGCTTCGGCGCCGGCGGTGGAGCCGTCGGATCCGTGGCGGCGCGTGGCTATCCTCGAGGGGGTCGAGCGTGAGGCACAGGGGGATCTCGGGGATCCCTGGCTGAGGGTCTGAGCGGCCGTCCGCCGGAGCATCACGGGCCTCCTGAATAAATACCTAAAAGTCGCTAGGCTTTAGCCTCAATGCTCGTCGCAGATCCAACGTCGAACGCGCCCCGGGCCAGCACCCGGATCAGGAGGTATTCGTAGATGGAGCCAGTTTCCGTACCCGCCCAGCGTGGCACGCTGGAGGATCCAGAGGTGCTCCAGAACGTGCCGGGGCACGTGATCCCGATCCTGCAGCGGGAGTACGACGACTTCAAGACCGAGGCCGGCAAGTTCCTCGACGGCCAGACCGAGGAAGACGAGTTCATCAAGTTCCGCCTCAAGCAGGGCGTCTACGGCCAGCGCCAGCCCAACGTGCAGATGATCCGCGTGAAGCTCCCGTTCGGCGGCATCACACCGGAGCAGATGGAGTCCTTCGCGAGCGTCGTCGAAAAGTACGTGCCGCTGAACAAGGGGCACATCACGACGCGTCAGAACATCCAGATGCACCACATCCCGCTGCCTGAAATCGAGAAGGCGATCCGCGAGCTCGGCGAGACCGGTCTGTCCAGCCGCGAGGGCTGCGGAAACACGGTGCGCAACGTGACGGGCGACCCTTGGGCGGGCGTGGCCAAGGACGAGCTGTTCGACATGACCCCGTACGCCGGGGCGTACGTGCGCTACTTCGTGCGCCACCCGACGACCCAGGCGATGCCGCGCAAGATCAAGACGGCGTTCGACGGCTCGCCGCGCGACCGCGCGATCTCGGGCATCCACGACATCGCCTACCGCGCTCGCGTGAAGGAGATCGACGGCCGCGAGGTGCGCGGCGCGGAGATGCTCGTCGGCGGCGGCACGTCGATCATGCCGCGCAAGGCGCCGGCGCTCTACGACTTCGTCGAGTTCGACAACGGCGAGTACCTGAAGATCGCCGAGGCTGTCTTCCGCATCTTCGACCGCCAGGAGTGGCTGCGCGTGAACCGAGCTCGCGCGCGGATCAAGGTGTTCGTCGACAAGTACGGGATCGACGAGCTGCGCAAGCAGGTCGAGGAGGAGTGCAAGGGCGACTGGGTCGCCGAACGCGACTTCTCGATCGAGCACCGGCTGTTCGTCGACGACGAGCGCGAGAGCGCGCCGGCGGCGCCGCAGAGCTACGGCAGCCCGAACGGCGACGTCTCGGAGTTCGAGCGCTTCCGCGCGGCCAACGTGCGCGAGCAGAAGCAGCAGGGCTTCGTGACGATCGAGGTGAAGATCACCCGCGGCGACCTCTCGCCGGAGCAGTTCCGCGGCCTGGCGCAGATCATGCGCGACTTCGCGGGCGGCTACGCCCGCAGCACGGTGCAGCAGAACCTGGTGCTGCGCTGGGTGCGCGAGGAGTGCGTGTACGACGCCTGGCGGGCGCTGTCGGCGCTCGGGCTCGGCGACCCCGGCTCGCGTGAAATCAACGACGTCGTCTCGTGCCCAGGCACGGACTCGTGCAAGCTCGGCATCACCAGCTCGATGGGCCTCAACGAAGCCGTGCAGGAGCGGATCGAAGCGATGAACATCACGGACGAGCTGACGCGCAAGCTGAACATCAAGATCAGCGGCTGCCCGAACGGCTGCGGCCAGCACCACGTCGCGAGCATCGGCTTCACGGGCGCGTCGATCAAAGTCGGCGAGCACACGATCCCCGCCTACATCCCGCTCGTCGGCGGCGTGTTCGAAGGCGGCGACGTCGAGTTCGGTACGCGGCTGAAGCTGCGTCTGCCCTCCAAGCGCGTGCCTGAGGCGATCGAACGCTGGATCAAGCGCTACGAGGCCAACCGCGAGGACGGCGAGGAGTGGAACGAGTACCTGGCGCGGATCGGCACGGCCGAACTCGAGGCGCAGGTCAAGGATCTCTCGATGCCGGTGGACTTCGGGTTGGAGACGATGAACACGTTCATCGACTGGAAGCGCGACGTCCCGTTCGAAGTGGTTCGCGGCGAGGGCGAGTGCGCTGTATAGAGCGCGTGAGCAGATTCAGGATGAGATACGAGCAAGAGGATCGAACAGATGGCTCCAGTAGATAGCCCAATGACACAGGCACCCAGCACCCCCTTCGACCCGGCGCTGAGCCTCACGCACACGCTGCGCGAGGCTGCTCGCCACGGCGAGAAGGCCGTCCTTCTCTGCTCCTTCCAGAAGGAGGAGTCGGTGCTGCTCGACGAGCTGCTTGCGTCTCGACCAGGGCACGGGCCGCGCGGTTCGCATCCTGACGATCGACACGGGCGTGCTGTTCGAGGAGACGATGCAGACGTGGCGCGCCTTCGAGCAGCGCTTCGGCGTGGAGATCGAGGTATTCGACGCGAGCAGCCCAGACGTCCCGTGGAGCGGCCCCGAGCACTGCTGCTCGGTGGCGAAGGTCGCGGCGCTCGAGCGCTCGCTGGTTGGCGCGGAGGGTTGGATCACGGGCATCCGTCGCGAGCAGGGCCCGACGCGCGCGGGCACGGAGCTGATCGAACGCGACCAGACGCGCGGGCTGTGGAAGTACAACCCGCTTGCGCACTGGACCGACAAGGACCTGTGGCGGCGCATCCACGAGCGCGACCTGCCGTACAACCCGCTGCACGACCAGGGCTATGAGTCGATCGGCTGCGCCCCGTGCACGCAGCCGGGTAGTGGCCGCGAGGGTCGCTGGGCGGGCACTGAAAAGACCGAGTGTGGCCTGCACGTCGAAGTGGTAGACCCAGGCGCCTGAGATGGCAGTCGCGACGCGCCCACAGCTGAGCCATCTGCGGGCGCTGGAGTCGGAGGCGATCCACGTGATGCGCGAGGTGGCCGCCGAATTCGAGCGCCCGGTGCTGCTGTTCAGCGGCGGCAAGGACTCGATCGTGCTGCTGCGCTTGGCCGAGAAGGCGTTTCGCCCTGCGCCGTTCCCGTTCCCGCTGATGCACGTCGACACGGGCCACAACTTCCCGGAGGTGATCGAGTTCCGCGACCGCCGCGTGGCGGAGCTCGGTGAGCGGCTGATCGTGGCGAGCGTGCAGGAGTCGATCGACAAGGGCCGCGTGGTCGAGGAGACAGGGCCCTCGCGCGTCGCGCAACCAGCTGCAGACGGTGACGTTGCTCGACGCGATCGCCGAACACGGCTTCGACGCGGCCTTCGGCGGAGCGCGCCGCGACGAGGAGCGCGCGCGGGCGAAGGAGCGCGTGTTTTCCTTCCGCGACGACTTCGGCCAGTGGGACCCGAAGAACCAGCGCCCGGAGCTGTGGAACCTCTACAACGGTCGCGTGAAGAAGGGCGAGAACGTGCGTGTCTTCCCGATCTCCAACTGGACGGAGCTCGACGTGTGGGAGTACATCGACTCGGAGGGCCTCGAGGTCCCGTCGATCTACTTCTCACACGAGCGCCCCGTGTTCAAGCGCGACGGGATGCTCTACGCCTGGCGCGAGGGCACGGAGCTGATCGAGGGCGAGGAGATCTTCTCGGAGACCGTCCGCTACCGCACGGTCGGCGACATGAGCTGCACGGGCGGCGTGCTGTCGAAGGCGAGCACGCTCGAGCAGGTCGTGCTCGAGATCGCCGCCACGCGGATCACCGAGCGCGGCGAGACGCGCGCCGACGACAGGGTGTCGGAGGCCGCGATGGAGGACCGCAAGAAGGCCGGATATTTTTGATGGGCGCGCTCCGCGCGCTGATATTGCCGCGTAGCTGCGTGGATAGCGCGCGATGACGCTCGACCTGCTGCGCTTCACCACGGCTGGTGCCGTGGACGACGGCAAGAGCACGCTGATCGGCCGTCTGCTGTTCGACTCAAAGCAGGTCTTCGAGGATCAGCTCGAGCACGTGGCAGAGGCGAGCGAGCGGCGCGGCGGCGAGGGGGCGCTCGACCTGGCGCTGTTGACCGATGGTCTGCGCGCCGAGCGCGAGCAGGGCATCACGATCGACGTGGCCTATCGCTATTTCGCGACGCCCAAGCGCCGCTTCATCATCGCCGACTGCCCGGGCCACCAGCAGTACACGCGCAATATGGTCACGGGCGCCTCGACGGCCGACCTGGCGGTCGTGCTCGTCGACGCCCGCCGCGGCGTCACCGAGCAGTCCAAGCGCCACGCCTTCATCAGCGCGCTGCTCGGCATCCCGCACATCGTCGTGGCGATCAACAAGATGGACCTGGTCGAGCATTCCCAGGCGCGCTTCGACGAGCTCGCCGCCGAGTTCGTGGAGTTCGCGGAGGGCCTCGACGCGGTCACGGGCAGGCGCCTACCGGAGATCTCCTACATGCCGATCTCGGCGCTCGACGGCGACAACGTGGTCGAGCGCTCGGCGCGGATGCCGTGGTATCAGGGGCCGGCGCTGCTGGAGCTGCTGGAGGGAGTGGACGTCGCCTACGACCATCCGTTTGACCGCCCGGCGCGCTTCCCCGTGCAGTGGGTGATCCGACCGGGCGCGGGGATCGCGGCCGGCGTCAACCGCGACGCTCCGGCGGGCGCCGGAGCAGCCGACCCGGACTACCGCGGCTACGCCGGCCAGCTCGCCAGCGGCGCGCTACGCCGCGGCGACGAGGTCGCGGTGCTGCCCGGCGGCGGGCGCACGCGGATCGCGGCGATCGACACCTACGACGGCGAGCTCGAGGAGGCGATGGCGCCGATGTCGCTGACGCTGCGACTCGAGGATGAGCTCGACATCTCACGCGGCGAGCTGATCTGCCGCCCCGAGGAGGCCGCGACGGTCGGGCGCGAGCTCGAGGCCGACGTGTGCTGGATGACCGACCGCGCGCTGCGTCCGGGCGGGCGCTACGTGCTCAAGCAGACCTCGCGCATGGCGACGGCAATCGTCGATCGGATCGAGGACGTCGTCGACGTGCACACGCTCGAGCGTTCGCAGCCGGCCGAGGAGCTCGCGCTCAACGACATCGGCCGCGTGCACCTGCGCACGAGCGTGCCGCTGGCGTTCGACCCGTACACGAGCAACCGCCGTACGGGCAGCTTCATCCTGATCGACCAGGACTCAAACGAGACGGTCGGCGCTGGGCTGATTGCCTCTTCATCCGTCTGATCCGGTCTATGGCCAGAACGTGAAGGGGCACTCTCAGCCGCATCGGTTACCAACCTCACGCAAAGGGCCAATCTACATCTGACAACGCGTAGCATGAGGGCGATGGCTGATATCGACGCGCTCTATCGCGAGTTCGACCCCCTACGGCCCCTTGAGGCGCAGGATCGCGACCTTTATGTCGATTGGCAGCACGAGCTCGATCCGAGCGGAGCCGACGTGAAGTCGCGGCTTGTGCGGACGTTCATTCGCAACGCTGCACCGGAGCGACCAATTGTCCGTCTGCTCACGGGACACAAGGGTTCCGGGAAGACGACTGAGCTCAACCGCGTGAGCAGTAGATTGCAGGACGGAAGCGACGGTAAGAAAGTCTTCGTCTCCACGTTGTTCGCCCAGCGCTGGCTCGACATCGAGGACGTCCAGCCCGAGGATCTCGTGCTTCAGATCGTGCGTCAACTCGTGGCGGATCTCCGGCAAGCGGGGATGAGCCTCGGCGAGCAGCGTTTTGGGAGCTTCCTCCGGGGCCTCTGGGAGCGTGTCCGGAGCACGCAGCTGGAGAGTGTTGAGGCTGGTCTCGACCCACTGAAGTTCAGCTTCTCGCTGAAGGACTTCCCGTCGGCTCGGGCAGAGTTCCGCGAGGTGTTGCGAGGTCAGCTACCCACGATCTTCGATCTCGTCAACCGGGAGTTGCTGCCTGCCGCGAGAGCGCACCTTCGCGAGGTGCATGGCTACGACGATGTGCTGCTGATCGTCGACGACCTCGACAAGATCCCTCAGAAGGTTCTCGGCGACAACCGTGTCACCAATCTTGAAAGCCTGTTCCTCGACAACTCTGCGACGCTACGAGCGATCAACTGCAGTCAGTTGCTTACGATCCCGATCGAGCTTGCCTACAGCCCGGCTCAAGGTCGCCTCCGTGACGACTACGGGGCATCGATAATCACGGTGCCGCTGGTCCCAATCGTGACGCGTGAGGGCGAGCCGATCATTCAAGGCGAGAAGGCCCTCACCGAGATCCTCGGACGTCGCGCAGCCCGAGCATTCGGCGTGGACCCCACCGAGGCTCCGCATTCGACCGGGCGAATCTTCGCCGACAGTGCCCTTCTCAGTCAGGTTCTGCGCATGTCAGGTGGGCACGTACGCAGCCTGCTCGTGATGCTCAGCGAGATGCTCGACCGCGTTAACGGCCTGCCAATCGACCCGACAACGGTCGATGATTACCTCTCACGATCTGCCAGGGCCTTGGCGCGTGGTCTGTTCGCAGCCGACAAGGTGATTCTCAGGGAGGTGAGGCAGACCAGCGAGGCCACAGAAGATCCGCGATTCTTCGATCTGCTGCGCAACCACTACGTGTTCGCCTATGAGCCAGGCGCCGAGGAGTACTGGTATGGGCTCAATCCCCTTCTCTCCCGAGTAGACCTGTGAGCACTACTCAATCTCCCTTTCAGAAAGGCTGGTGGCAGCGCTGGCGGCGCGGTGGGTCTGCCGAGGATCTGGATCGATCCTCGGAGGAAGCCGCTGTCGTCAGCGCCGAGAACCTCGTTGAGCTTGCCGCGCTGGAGCGGATGCTCACGCGCTCACAGGGCTTTCGGGTTGCCTTCGCAGTCGTCAACCATCCGGAGCTCTGCCATCGTCTCGCCCAGACCGTGCGCGACGATCTCAAGAATCGCCGCTTCGTTGACGTAACGCTTGACCCAGATTTCACCGACGGTGTGGTCCCCTTGATCGAGCAAGCCGCAGCGAATGACGCCGATGGGCTCTTCGTGTTTGGCCTGGAGGCGCTGAGCCCACTCCGTGGGGATTCCGACGCAATCAAAGAACTCAACCTGAACCGCGATCACCTGCGCACCTCCCTATCCATCCCCGTCGTGTTCTGGGCCCCGGACTACGCGATCCGGGCCTTCGCACGCCAGGCAACAGATCTGTGGTCCGGACGCTCCGGGGTCTACAGACTCCTCGGCGGGACCGGTGATGCGGAAGTCACGTCTTTGGCGGCGGGACGCGGCCTCGACTGGTCAGCATCGCCCGAGGAGCGAAGCGAACGCGAAGCGCTGCTGAAGGACCTCCTCGAGGAGCTCGACGAGGACGAGGGCGAGGATGCAGCGCGTGCAGCTGCACTAGTGGGTTTGGCCGCGGCCGCGACGATAAAGAGTCGCCATGACGAGGCGATCCGCCTCTACGAAGAGGCCCTACCGATCTACCGCGAGATCGGGAGCCGCCTTGGCGAGGCCAACACGCTCCAAGGGCTGGGCAAGGTAGCAGGTGCACAGAGTCGCGATGACGAGGCGATCCGCTTCTACGAAGAGGCGCTTCCGATCTACCGCGAGATCGGTAGCCGCCTTGGCGAGGCCAACACGCTCCAAGCACTGGGGGAAGTAGCAGGTGCACAGAGTCGCTGTGACGAGGCGATCCGCCTCTACGAAGAGGCCCTACCGATCTACCGCGAGATCGGGAGCCGCCTTGGCGAGGCCAACACGCTCCAAGGGCTGGGGGAAGTAGCAGGTACACAGAGTCGCTGTGACGAGGAGATCCGCCTCTATGAAGAGGCGCTTCCGATCTACCGCGAGATCGGTAGCCGCCTTGGCGAGGCCAACACGCTCCAAGCACTGGGGGAAGTAGCAGGTGCACAGAGTCGCTATGACGAGGCGATCCGCCTCTATGACGAGGCGCTTCCGATCTACCGCGAGATCGGTGACCGCCTCGGCGAGGCCAACACGCTTCGAGCGCTGGGCGCCGTAGCGCTCGTGCGGAGTCGCTATGACGAGGCGATCCGCCTCGACGAAGAGGCGCTTCCGATCTACCGCGAGATCGGTAGCCGCCTCGGCGAGGCCAACACGCTCCAAGCACTGGGGGAAGTAGCAGGTGCACAGAGTCGCTATGACGAGGCGATCCGCCTCTATGACGAGGCGCTTGCGATCTTCCGCGAGATCGGGAACCGCCTCGGCGAGGCCAACACGCTTCGAGCGCTGGGCACCGTAGCGCTCGCGCAGAGTCGCCATGACGAGGCGATCCGCCTCGACGAAGAGGCCCTACCGATCTACCGCGAGATCGGTGACCGCCTCGGCGAGGCCAACACGCTTCGAGCGCTGGGCGCCGTAGCACGCGTGCAGAGTCGCCATGACGAGGCGATCCGCCTCTATGAAGAGGCGCTTGCGATCTACCGCGGGATCGGGAACCGCCTCGGCGAGGCCAACACGCTTCGAGCGCTGGGCACCGTAGCACGCGTGCAGAGTCGCTATGACGAGGCGATCCGCCTCTACGAAGAGGCGCTTCCGATCTACCGCGAGATCGGTGACCGCCGTGGCGAGGCCGACACGCTTCGTGCACTGGCTGACGTAGCACGCGTGCAGAGTCGCTATGACGAGGCGATCCGCCTCTACGAAGAGGCGCTTCCGATCTACCGCGAGATCGGTAGCCGCCTTGGCGAGGCCAACACGCTCCAAGCACTGGGGGAAGTAGCAGGTGCACAGAGTCGCTATGACGAGGCGATCCGCCTCGACGAAGAGGCGCTTCCGATCTACCGCGAGATCGGTGACCGCCGTGGCGAGGCCGACACGCTGCTTGACTACGCGTCGATCCTCCTCGGGCGTGGCTCGCCATCGGCACGAGAGATCCTCAAAGACGCGGCGCGGATATACGAACTGCTCGGAGACACTCACCGGACTCAGGTAATCGACGCCCTACTACAGGAGGGCGCTAACACGCCAGCAGAGCGCGTTGAGTGACGAGGGGCCGTCCGAATCACAACACGTTGAGACCGCGCTCGTTGGGAGATGAGGATCGTGGGCGTCGCCTACTACTTCGGAGAAATGAGACGTCGGCGCAGGGCTGATCGCAGCAGCTTCGGCCTAGCGGCGGCGCTCGCCGCTCGCGACTTTGCGCCGTGGCTCAGGCGGCCTGGCGCGGTGTGCCGTCGGACGCTGCGCCGACTGGCGCGATCGGACGCGAAGGGTCGCGCGCACGATCCAGCAGGCGGCCGACGAGCTTGATCTGGGCCTGCGCGGCGCTGCGCTCGTCGCCGAGCAGGCCCGAGGCGAGCATCAATTCGAGCGAGCGGACCAATGGGCGCGCCAGCGGCACGAGGTGAACGATCGGCGTGCGCGGGACGCCGAGCGCGTCGCTCGCGGCTTCGCCCAGCCAGCGGCGCACGAGCGCCTCGATCATCGGGGCGAGCGCGAGCCTGGCGGCGCCGACGCCCCAGCTCGGCAGCAGCCCCTCCAGCGGCAGCCCGTGTCGCGTGAGCGCGTGCATCAGCGCAGGGCCGTCCTCATTCGGCCCCAGGTCGAAGGTGGCCAGCGTCTCGATCAGCCGCTCTGCCTCGCGCCAGTTCGCGGGCAGTAGCGCCGGTGGAACCCCCATCACATAGCCGACCCAGCGCCACAGCGCCGTGCGCGACTCGCGATCGGCGGCCGTCGTGCCGGCGCCGACGTCGGTCAGGGCTCGCTGCGGGACAATCGCAAAGCCGCCGATCGCCGTCGCCATCATCGCGCTGGCGCTGAGCGGCACGCCCCAGGCCCGCGTGTCCCACTCCTCGCTGTCGAGCAGGTGACGACGTACGAGCGCGTGGACGAGCCGCACCCTCAGGCTGCTGTGCCAGCCCTCGCCCCCCGGGGCCATCGCGCCGGGCGTCGTGACCGCGAGCACCCAGCGCGCCGTCTCGCCGAGGCGACGAGAAGCCATCCGCTCGAGCCGCCCCGTCGCGGCGAGCGGACGCGACAGGTCGCCGTACTGATAGCCGAACGCGAGCGAGCCGTAGATCAGCGAAGGCGCCAGCGCCGGTAGGCCGACGCGCCAGAAGCTCGTGGCGCCAGCGTCGACCAGGTCGAGATCGAGCCAGGACGGCGGCTGCGAGGCATGCTCCAGCAGCGCGCGCAGCTCCTGCGGGGCGTCGCCCACCGAATCGACGCCATGCTCGAGCGCACGCTCGAACATGCTCCAGCCCACGCCGCCCGGCAACTCGCGAAAGCGATCGACAAGCGCGTCTGCCTGCGGGTCGCCTCGGTGCCGCCCCGCCGCGAGCCGGCCGCACAGCTCTTGCTCGCCGAGCGCCGCGATGCCCAGGGCCTCCCCCGCGAGCCCGTGCCCCGCTTCCCGTGAGCTATCTGCGATCGATCCAGACACGACTGTTTCCTGATCATATCTGAAGGGGAAACGACTGTTTCCGTATTGCTTCTCTGCCTCGCGTCGAGTACCGGCTCGTGAGCAGCGATCGGCGTGCACGAGCTGGCCGGCCTACCCCCGTCGCCGGGCCTGTGAGAATGGCCGCATGGCCACCGAGCGCACCTACGCCGGACGCTCGGCGCAGGAACGAAGGGACGCTCGGCGCCGCGCGTTGCTCGACGCGGGGCTCGAGCTGATCGGCACGCAGGGATGGACGCAGACCAGCGTGCGCGGCGTCTACCAGCTCGCGGGGGTCAGCCCGCGCTTCTTCTATGAGAGCTTCGCCGACCTCGACGCGCTGGCGGTGGCGGTCTACGACGAGATCGTCAGCGAGGCCACGGCTGACATGATCGCCGCCGTCTCGACGGCCGGAGCGGATCGCCACGCTCAGGCCGAGGCCGCGATCCGCGCGGTCGTGGACGGACTCACGGAGGATCCTCGCCGGGCGCGCGTCGTGTTCGTCGAGGCGCTCGGCAGCGAGGCGCTCGCGCGGCGGCGCAGACGGACCCTGCGCGAGCTTTCGGGCTTGATCGAGGCGCTCGGCGAGGCAAGCTACGAGGTGCTACCCCCAGATCCGCTGACCAAGGTGACCTCGGCGCTGCTTGCTGGCGGCATCATCGAGCTGCTCGTCGCGTGGATCGACGGCAGCATCGAGGTGAGCGAGGAGCAACTGGTCGGCGACGCCGCTGCGCTCGTGGTCGGGCTGGGCGACGCCGCGGCAGCGATCGGCGCGGCGCGCACTAGCTCACGGCCGGCGGCGAGGGAACGCTAAGCTTCCGCCGCCGATGTTCAGCAAGGTATTGATCGCCAACCGCGGGGAGATCGCCGTCCGCATCGCACGCGCCCTGCAGGAGATGGGGATCGCGAGCGTGGCCGTCTACTCCGAGCTCGACCGCGACGCGGTTCACGTCAAACGCGCCGACGAGGCCTACAACCTCGGCGAGGGCCCGGCCTCGGAGAACTACCTGAACGTCGAGAAGATCCTCGACGTCGCAAAGCGCGCGGGCGCCGAGGCGATCCACCCCGGATACGGCTTCCTCGCCGAGAACGCGCCGTTCGCGCAGGCCTGCGAGGACGCCGGCATCGTCTTCATCGGCCCGCCGGCGAGCGCGATCGAGGCGATGGGCTCAAAGACGCGTGCGCGCGAGCTAATGCAGGCGGCAGGCGTGCCGATCGTGCCCGGCACGACCGAGCCCGTCGCGACGGTCGCCGACGCGCTGCGCATCGCCAAGGATGAGATCGGCTTCCCCGTCGCCGTCAAGGCTGCCGGCGGCGGCGGCGGCAAGGGCTTTCGCGTGGCGCTGTCCGAGGACGAGCTCGAGGGTGCCTTCGAGGGCTCCAGCCGCGAAGGCGAGAAGTTCTTCTCCGACGGCACGGTCTACCTCGAGCGCTACCTGCACGACCCCCGCCACGTCGAGGTGCAGGTGCTGGCCGACCGCCACGGCAACGTGATCCACCTTGGCGAGCGCGACTGCTCGATCCAGCGCCGCCACCAGAAGGTGATCGAGGAGTCGCCGGCGCCCGAGTGGGTAGTCGACGCCCGAGATCCGCGAGCGGATCGGCCAGATCGGCGTCGAGGCGGCCAAGGCTGTCGACTACGTCGGCGCCGGCACGATCGAGGGTCTGTTCTCTACCCACGCCGGCGAGGACGCCGAGCCCGAGTACTTCTTCCTCGAGATGAACACGCGCGTGCAGGTCGAGCACTGCGTAACCGAGATGACGACGGGCATCGACATCGTCAAGGAGGGCATCCGCGCGGCGGCCGGCGAGGAGCTTTCCTACGCGCAGGAGGACATCGAGCTGCGCGGCCACGCGATCGAGTGCCGCATCAACGCCGAGGACGCCTCGAAGAACTTCGCCCCCGCCCCAGGCAAGATCGGCCGCTACCTCGAGCCGAGCGGCCCCGGCGTACGCGTCGACTCGGGCGTCGAAGAAGGCGGCGAAGTCTCGCCGATGTACGACCCGATGGTGGCCAAGCTGATCGTCTGGGACGCCGACCGCGAGCAGGCCACGCAGCGCATGCTGCGCGCGCTCGGCGAATACGAGATCGAGGGCCTGAAGACACTGATCCCGTTCCACAAGGCGCTGCTCGCGACCGAGGAGTGGGAAACGCGGCAGCACCTGCAAGGAGCTGCTCGAGGACAAGCAGTGGCTGAAGACGCTCGCCTTCGAGAAGGCCGCCCCGCCTGCCGAGGACGAGGAGGAGCAGGAGAAGGTCGAGCAGACCTACTCCGTCGAGGTCTCCGGCAAGCGCTTTGACGTGCGTGTCGTCGGCCCGCCGTTCGCCGGCAGCGGGATGCCGGCAAACAACGGCACGGCGCCCGGCGCAAAGGCACCGAAACGCTCCGCGCGGAAGTCATCAGGCGGCGGAGGCGGTGCCGACGTACTGCCCTCGCCGCTGCAGGGCAACATGTGGAAGGTGCTCGTCAAGCAGGGCGACACCGTCGCAGGAGGGCCAGCTGCTCTGCATCATCGAGGCGATGAAGATGGAGAACGAGATCACCGCGCACAAGGCCGGCACGATCGCCGAGCTGCCGATCGCCGAGGGCGAGCCGATCCAGGCCGGCGCGCCGATCGCCACGATCACGAGCGCGATCGAGAGCGAGGGCTGAGATGGCCCTCGCCGCGGCAACTCGCTGAGCCAGCAGAGCCGACCGACCGGCGGCAGCCGCGGTCAGGCGGCCAGGCGCGCGACGTTCTGCTCGTGCAGCTCGCGCTGCACCTTCGAGCGGCGCCGCTGCGGCAGCTCTGCCTCGGCGCCGCGCTCGCGCAGCGCCTGCAGGTAGGCGACGTCCTCGTCGAGCACCCTCAGCGCCGCCTCGCGGTCGAGCACAGAGCCGTGGCCCGGGACCACGTGCTCCGCGGCCGCCACGAGCGGGTGCAGGCGCTGCAGCGTCGCCAGGTATTCCTCGAGCGCGTCCTGCGCCGGGTAGCCGGCCGCCTGCAGCCAGGCTTCTGCCGGGCGCAGCCCCGGCAGCTCGACGTCTGAGAGGTAGTCGCCGCTGACGAGCACGCGCGCCCATCCGATCCAGACGGCCATGCCGTCGCCGGTGTGCCCCGTTGCCGGGTGCAACTCGAGCTCGGCCGCGCCGACGCCGCAGTGGCCGGGCACGGAGAGCGCCTGCACCGAGCCCAGCGACAGCGGTCGCGGGCGTTCGATGTACAGCTCCTGATCAAAGCTGCGCAGCGCGCGCTGCGGCGCGCCCGGCTCGGCGCGCAGGCGCTCGGCCGTGCTCTGCGCGCAGCCGAGCGACGCCTCCGGGAAGGCCAGCGGTGCAAGCACGTGATCCCAGTCGGCATGCGTCGCGAGCAACCCTTGCGGCTGGGGGAAGCCGGCCTGCTCGACGAGCGCCACCAACAGCTCGAGCTCTTCGGGGAGCACCGGCGAATCGATCGCGAAGGTCTCTTCTCTTGGCGGAGGCGCCTCCGACCCCGGTCGGCGACGGCCCGGTCGAGCCTCCATCCTCTCCTGCGCGTCGTCATGCGAAGGGCCGCGGACGAGCGTGCAGTGCGCCTGGAACAGCTGGCTCGTGACGACGATCACGTCACGGTGCAGCGAGACGGCCCTCATGGTTCGGGGCCCCTACGTAACGCCGAGCGCTTTGGCGGCCTCTTTGAGGTTCGCGACTTCGAGCGTCGGCTTCTTCTGCGAGGACTCGAGCGTCTCCTTGCTGCGGTTGACCCAGATCACCGGCACGCGGGCTTTGACGCACGGGGCGACGTCGTGGTAGTGGCTCGAGGCCACGTGGACCCAGCCGCGCTTGCCGCCGACGCGCCTGGCGCACTCGGTGAAGTGGGCCGGTTCGGGCTTGTAGGAGCGCACCTGCTGCGCCGTGACGACGAGGTCGAAGTCGGTCGGAATGTGCCGCCGCGTCTGCCCCAGCAGCTTGTCGTCGATGTTCGACAGCAGGCCCGAGTTTGTATTTCTTGGCGAGCTTGGCCAGCTGCGTGTTGGTCTCCTTGAAAGGCTTCCAGCGTTCCACCGAGTCGGGCAGAAAGCCCGAGCGGGAGGGCTCCAGCGGCCACTCCAGCCGCTTGGCGATCTCGATCGCCGTGCGCCTGAGCACCTCGGCGTAGAGCTCGTAGGAGCCGCCCTCGATTTCGCGCGAGATCTCGTGGAACAGGGCGATCAGCTCGGCGCGGTCGAGCTCGAAGCCGTCGCGCGCAGCCTCCTTGGCGAAGGCTTCGTAGATGCCGCTCTCCCAATCGATCAGGGTGCCGTAGACATCGAATGTGACGAAGGTGACGTTCTTAGGTATTGGCATCGGGCGGGCATTATGCCGCGCTTGGCCTCCCGAGCGCGGTCTGCCTCATTTGCGTTAGAGTCCCGCGCCGCAATGGATCTGTTGGAGTACCAAGGCAAGCAGCTGTTCGCCCGGCACGGATTGAAGGTCTCATCGGGCAGAGCCGTGACCTCCGTAGACGACGCTGTGGTGGCGGCCGACGAGGTCGGCTACCCGATCGTCGTCAAGGCGCAGGTGCTGATCGGCGGCCGCGGCAAGGCCGGCGGCGTGAAGCTCGCGTCCAACGAATCGGAGGCGCGCGAGCACGCCGGCAACATCCTCGGTATGGACATCAAGGGACACATCGTCCGCACGCTGTGGATCGAGCACGCCTCGGACATCGCCACCGAGTACTACGCCTCCGTGCTGCTCGACCGCTCGGCCAAGCAGCCGCTCGTGATGTTCAGCACCGAGGGCGGCGTCGACATCGAAGAGGTCGCCGAGCAGACGCCCGAGAAGCTGATCCGCCATCACGTCGACGCGCTCGAGGGGCTCTCCCACGAGGAGGCCGCGCAGATCGCGCGCGACGGCGGCGCCGACGCCGACGTGGTCGACGGCGTCGCCGACGCGCTCGTCGCGCTGTACGAGGTCTGGCTGCAGGAGGACGCCACGCTCGCCGAGATCAACCCGCTGATCGTCACGCCGGAGCGTGAAGTCAAGGCGCTTGACTCGAAGGTCTCACTCGACGGCAACGCGCTCTACCGCCACCCCGAGAACCAGGGGCTCTCCGACAAGGAGAACGAAGACCCACTCGAACGCCGCGCCAAGGAAGAGGGCGTGCAGTTCGTCAAGCTCGACGGCGACATCGGCATCCTCGGCAACGGCGCCGGGCTCGTGATGTCCACGCTCGACGTCGTCTCCCAGGCCGGCGGCTCGCCCGCCAACTTCCTCGACGCCGGCGGCGGCTCCAACGCCGAAACGATCAAGCAGGCCGTCGATCTGATCCTCGCCAACGACAAGGTCAAGGCCGTACTCGTCAACATCTTCGCCGGCATCACCCGCTGCGACGACGTCGCCGAAGGGCTGATCGCGGCCTTCGGCGAGATCAAGCCCTCCGTGCCGTTCGTCGTGCGCCTCGACGGCACCAACGACGTCGAGGGGCGCCGCCTGCTGATAGAGGCCGAGCTGCCCGACGTGCACGCCGCCACGACGATGAACGAGGCCGCCGAGCTGGTCGTCGCACTGGCCGCCGGGCGCAACGGCGTAGGGGCCGTCGCCTGATGTCGGTCCTCGTCGACGAGAACACGCGGCTGTGCGTCGCCGGCATCACCGGCCGCGAGGGCACCTTCCACACGCTCAACAACCGCAACTACGGCACCAACGTCGTCGGCGGCGTCACCCCCGGCAAGGGCGGCCAGGACGTCGAGGGCATCCCCGTGTTCGACAGCTGGGCCGACGCCGTCTCCGAGGTGCAGCCGAACACGGCGATGATCTTCGTGCCGCCGCGCTTCGCCGCCGACGCGATCCTCGAGGCGGCCGCAGCCGGCGTCGAGCTGATCATCGCGATCACCGAGGGCATCCCCGCGCACGACGAGCTGCGCGCCTACAACATCCTCAAGCGCGACCACCCCGGCACGCGCCTAGTCGGTCCCAACTGCCCCGGGCATCCTCTCTCCGGGCAAGGCCAACGTCGGCATCATCCCGGCCTCGTTCTTCGAGCAGGGCAACGTCGGCGTCGTCTCGCGCTCGGGCACGCTGACCTACCAGATCGGCAACGAGATCGCGCGCGCCGGCTTCGGCTGCAGCTCGATCGTCGGGATCGGCGGCGACCCCGTACCGGGCTCCTCCTTCGTCGACATCCTCGACCTGTTCGAGGCCGACGAGCGAGACCGAGCTCGTCGTGCTCTCCGGCGAGATCGGCGGCTCGGCCGAGGAAGAGGCCGCCGAGTACATCGCCGAGCACATCTCAAAGCCCGTCGTCGCCTACATCGCCGGCTTCACCGCCCCCGCCGGCAAGCAGATGGGCCACGCCGGGGCGATCGTGTCCGGCTCGGCCGGCACCGCCGCCGCCAAGGCGCAGGCCTTGAAGCCAAGGGCGTGCGCGTCGGGCGCACCCCGACCGAAGCCGCCGCGATCGCCGTCGAGGTGCTCGGCGGCGCCTCCGTCGGCGCCTGACGCCCAGCCCGCCCGCCCCGCGTCCAGCTTCGTCCGGCGCCTGGCCTCGGCCTCGGCGCGCCCGCTACGCTTGGCGCTCGTGGACCAGGAGATCGCGAACACGCTGGGCGAGCTCGAGCGCAAGCTGCGCGAGCTCGAGCGCGTGCTCAGCGGCATCGGTCACGGCGCCGGAGCTGGAGACGCGCCGTCGCCCGCCGTCGCCCCGGCACCGCCCTCCGCCCCGCTCCCGCCGCCCACGGCCGCCGTCACGCCCCAGGCCACTCCGCCCAAGACGAGCTTCTCGCACCGGCCCGGCGAGAGCCGCGTGGTCGACGAGGCCGTCGAACGGCTCGGCAGCGCGAGCTACCGGCCCCCTGAGGAGAGCCCGCCCGCCGGCCCCTATCCCGGGACCGGCTCCTCTTCCAGCCCGGTCACCGACGCGCCGGTCGCCGAGAGCGCCCAGGCCACCGCACCCACCCCGCAGGGTCGCAGGCCGCCGCCACCGGCCGAGCGCTCGCCGAGCGCCGCCGAGCTGCTGCGCTTTCGCGATCGCCTCGAGCGCACGGCGCGCGAGCTGACCCACGACTACGACGAGCTGCTCGGACGCATAACCTACGCGGCCGTGCCAACGCAGACCGGACCCGCCATCTCCTTCGCGCGCGGCGCCCCGTCGCTCGACATCGTCGACGTGCCGGGCCTGCGCGACGCCGCCGTGCGCGCCTTCGAGAGCGACCCCGCCGGCACGACCGCATACGGCACCTCGATCGGCTACCCGCGCCTGCGCGCCTGGATCGCCGACCGCCACGGCGTCGAGCCCGAGCGCGTGCTCGTCACCAACGGCTCGATGCAGGCCGACGCCTTCCTCTTCGAGCAGCCTCGTGCGCCCCGGCGACGACGTCGTCGTCGAGCGCCCCTCCTACGACCGCACGCTGCTCTCGCTGCGCGAGCGCGGCGCCACGCTGCACCCGATCGAGCTGCAGCCCGACGGGATCGACACCGACGCGCTCGCGCACCTGCTCGCCACCGGCCAGGCGCGCCCGAAGCTCGCCCACATCATCCCCAACTTCCAGAACCCCGCCGGCTACACGCTGTCGCTGGCCAAGCGCGAGGCGCTGCTCGGCCTCGCCGCCCAGCACGACTTCCTCGTGTTCGAGGACGACCCCTACGTCGCGCTGCGCTTCAGCGGCGAGTCGCTGCCGACGATGCTCTCGATGGACCCCGAGCGCGTCGTCTACGCCTCCTCGTTCTCGAAGACCGTTTGCCCCGGCGTCCGCGTCGGCTACCTCGTCGGCCCGACCGAGCTGATCGCAAAGATCGCCAAGCTCGCGACCAACACGTACATCTCGCCGAGCATGGTCGCGCAGTCGATCGTCTACGAGTTCTGCGCCTCCGGCGCGATCGAGCGCTCGATCGAGACCGTGCGCACGGCGCTCGCCAAGCGCGCCCTGACGCTCGCCGAAGCGTTGCGGCGCGAGCTGCCCGAGGCCGAGTTCGTGCAGCCCGACGGCGGCTACTTCATGTGGGTCACGCTGCCGCCCGGGCACCGACGTCGCCCGGCTCTTCAGCGCCGCCGCCGAGCTCGGCGTCGCCTTCGTCAAGGGCACCGACTTCCTGCTCGAGGGCGGCGAGAACACGCTGCGCCTCGCCTACTCCGGGGTCAACGAGCAGGAAATCGACGAGGGCGTGACACGCCTCGCAGCGGCTTACCGCTCGTTGTAGAACCGGGCGATCGGCTAGCGGCCGTAGCGCTGGCCAAGCACCAGCTGATCCGGCAGCGCCGTGCGCTGTGGCGGCGAAGGGTCGGCGATCACCGAGACGGTCTCGGCGACGCTGGGGGTGACGATGCAGCGGCTGCCGTCGGCGGCCTGCACGACGACCTGCTCCTCGTCGCGCTCGACGAGCTTGCCCTCGAGACCGGGCTCGAGGCCCGACGCCTTCAGGTAGTGCAGCAGGTCCTCGGCCTCGTTCTCGAAGCGCAGGATGCGCACCTTGGCGCCGACCTCGACGTCGCCCAGCGGCACGCCGGCGAGGCGCGCGCCGGCGACGATCGGGTGCCCGTGGGGGCAGGTCTTGGCGTCGCCGATCGCGGCCAGCATGCGTTCCTCGAGCACCGGCGACATCGCGTGCTCCAGGCGCTCGGCCTCCTCGTGCACCTCGTCCCAGGGCACGCCGAGCACGTCTGTGAGGAAGCGCTCGATCAGGCGGTGGCGGCGCACGATCTGCTCGGCGTGCTCGACGCCCGAGTCGGTGAAGGCGATCGTGCGGTCCTTGTCGCGCGTGATGTAGCCGTCGCGCTCCAGGCGGCCGACCATCTCGTGCACGGTCGGCGGCGAGAGCTGCATCGCTCGCGCGACGTTTGCGCCGGTCATCGGCAGACCCGCCTCGTGCAGCCAGAAGAGGATCTGCAGGTACTCCTCCTCGGCGACCGTCGCTGTGTCGCTGCTCATCGTTTGATCCTAAACCACCGCCGGTGGCCGCCGCTCAAGAGTCGAGCTGGTCGAACGTGCAGGCGCTCGGATCCTTGTCCTCGCGCCAGCGGCGCAGCTTGGCGCCATGGCGGATCCGCCCGGCCGAGACGTGGTCGAAGTCGATCTCGACGACCAGCTCGGGGCGCAGGCCGACCCACTCGAGGTCCTTGCCCGCGCTCCAGCGGCTCGGGTCGGCCGAGCCGCGCTCGCCCGACTCGTAGTCCGCGAGGAAGCCGACCAGGCGCTTCTTCTCCTTGGCCGAGAGGCCCGAGCAGTGGCCGACGACGCGCAGCCGCGGCTCGCCCTGCTCGTCGGTGTCCTGCTCGTCGTACAGGCCGAGGATCAGCGCGCCGACCGTGCCCTCTTCCTTGCCCGGCCGCCAGCCGACGATCACCGCGTCGATCGTGCGCACGCGCTTGACCTTGAACATGCCCTTGCGCTCGCCCGGCAGATACGGCGCGGAGCGCTGCTTGGCGATCGCGCCCTCGGCGTCTCTACAGCCACCGCGGACGCCTCCTCGCTCGTGTCGACCGTCTGCATCAGCTCGACCGGCGCCGACGCGAACGGCTTGCCGGCGAGCAGCTTCTCGAGCGCCGCGCGGCGCTCTGTGAACGGCGCCTCCAGCAGCGCCTCGTCCTCGCGCGCGAGCAGGTCGAAGGCGACGTACACGGCCGGCGTCTCGCCCGCCAGGCGCTCGATCCGCGACGCCGCCGGGTGGATGCGCTGGCCGAGCGCGTCGAAGTCCTCATGACCCGCCTCGTCGCGCACGACGATCTCGCCGTCGAGCACGTAGCGGCCCGGCGGGAGCGTGCCCGGCAGCGCGAGCTCGGGGAAGTAGCGTCCCAGTTCCTTGCCGTTGCGCGACTGCAGGAAGATCTCCTCGCCGTCGACGAACGCCAGACAGCGAAAGCCGTCGAGCTTGACCTCATAGACGTAGTCCTCGCCTTCCGGCAGCTCCTTGCGCGAGAGCGCCAGCGCCGGCTTGATCGGCGGCTTCAGCGGCAGGCTCATGCGCTCTCCTTGCTCTCTTTGCGTGCGCGGCTCGGCTGCACGCGCTTGGGCTCGCCCTTCTGCTTGGCGAAGTGCGGCGGCCACGGCGCGTCACCGAGGCCTTCGCGCTCGTCGCGCGCCGCCAGCTCCAGCAGCGACGCCAGGCCTCCCGCGTGCTCGTCGATGTCGGCCGCCGGATCGCCGCGCTGCTTCAGGCGCGCGGGCACCGTCTCGAGCGTGAGCTCGATCCGGTTCGACATCGGCCACCTCCTCCCACTCCAGCGGACACGACACGCGCGCGTCGGCCACCGCGCGCACCGAGTACGCCGAGGCGATCGTGCGGTCGCGCGCGTTCTGGTTGTAGTCGATGAACACGCCCTCGCGTTCCTCCTTCCACCAGCGGCTAGTCGCGCGGCCGGGCATGCGGCGCTCGACCTCGCGCGCCAGCGCCAGCGCAGCCGTGCGCACCTGCAGGAAGTCGTGCTCGGGGCGCAGGCGCACGTAGATGTGGATGCCACGCGAGCCCGACGTCTTGGGAAAGCCGCGCAGGCCGTGCTCGTCGAGCACGTCGCGCACGCACAGCGCTACCTCGCGCACCTCCGAGAACGGCACCTCCGGCTGCGGGTCGAGGTCGACGCGCAGCTCGTCCGGGTGATCGAGATCGCCGCGGCGCACCGCCCAAGGGTTCCAGTCGATCACGCCCAGGTTCACGCCCCACACGAGATGCGCCGCATCGTTCGGCACGAGCTCACGCGCATGGCGACCGCTGGGGAACGTCACGACGGCCGTCTGCAGCCAGTCGGGCGCGCTGTCGGGCACGCGCTTCTGGAAGAACGGCTTGCCCTGCACGCCGTCGACCCAGCGCTTCATCACCGTCGGGCGGTCGCGCAGGCCGCGCACGACCGCCTCCGCACACTCGACGTAGTAGTTGACGAGGTCGAGCTTCGTCAGGCCGCGCTCCGGGAAGAACGGCTTTTCGGGGTTGCTGACGCGCACCTCCTGACCGCAGAGGTCGAGTACGACGGGCTCTGCCTTCTCAGCTGCCATTGCTGGAAGGATGCCCGATCGTGATCTCGCGAACGCTTCTGATCGCCGCGCGGCCTTTCGGCGGGCGCCTTGATGCCGAGCGCGTGGCCACCGCGATCGCCGAAGGGCTGCTCGATGGTGACTGGAAGGTCGACCCGCTCCCGCTCGACGACGAGTCCGAGAGCGCTGCCATCGCGCTCGTGCGCTCACCCGAGTTCGATGCGCGGATGCGCGCGGCACGGGCCGTCGTGATCGCCGAGCCGCGTCTCGACGAGCGCACACTCGCCGGTACCGTCGCCTTCGAGATCGCCACGCGCGCGCGCCAGGGCGGCGTGCCCGCGTACGCCGTCACCGGCGAGGACGCCTTGGACTCCTTCGATGCGCGCATACTCGACCTACAGACGATCCTGCAGGCGCGGACTCATCGGTCGCTGACGAACGCCGGGCGCAAGCTCGCCGCAATCATCTGATCCATCGAGAGGAACGCCGGCCGGCTCAGGTGAATTGCAGGTTGACCGTTGGGTTGACCTGCTGTGCGGCGAGCAGCGTGGAGATGAAGGCGGCGAGCAGCAGGTCGCGTAGCTTTTCGCGTGGGAGGTCGCGGGCCTCGGTCCAGTCGAGGATTGCGGCGTCCATGTAGCCGAGCCAGCCTTTGATCGCGATGCGCAGGGCGGGGCTGGGCTTGCCTCGCTTGGTGAGTTGTGCGAGCACGAGATCGAGCGTGCTTTGACGGAAACCTTCAACGAGCGTGCGTGCAGCGGGCAGCGAGGCCGCGCTTTGCATCAGCTTCGCCCAGGTCTCGCTGTTGTTCTCGATCCAGGCGAGGTATGCGCCGAGGCTGCTGGTGAGTTGCTCGACAGGGGTGCCCTGGCCGCTTGGCTCGATCAAGGCCTGGAGCTCTGAGGCTGCTTCCGTCAATGCGGCGATGAAGAGCTCGTCCTTTGAAGGAAAGTAGTGATAGAGCAGCGGCTTGGAGACTCCTGCGGCCTCGGCAATCTGGCGCATCGAGATCTCCTCGAAGGCGTGCGAGGCAAAGAGCTCCGCGCCCGCCTGTAGGAGCTGACGTCGCCGCTCGTCGACGGCGAGCCGCGTGTATGCCGGTTGCGTGGCCATCCTCCCAGTCTAGTTGATCGCCGGTCAACAGCTTGTTGAACAGCGGTTGACAAGCGTGCTCAACTGCCCTACGGTCCTATCTACCATCGGTCAACAGGAGGAAGTCAGTGGCAGCTTCGACGGACGCACAGGAGCAACGCATCAACACGCTGGAAGGGCAGCTTGCCGCGGCGGTCGAGACCTTTAGCAGCGGACTCGCTGGGCTCGAGGAACGGGTCGAGCGATTCGAGCGGTCGCCCGGCCACCGAGCGGAGCCGGCCGTCACGGGCCGCAGGCAGGGAACACGTGAAGCAGCCCCGACCAAAGGGGGCCTGGTGGGTCCCGCACACGCGAACCTACGAGTGGCCGCAGAGCGCTGTGCGGCGCCAGAGTCAGGGTCAGACGGGATGGCTGTGCCCGCGCCGCTCCTCGCCGGTGAGCGCGGAGCGGGCTTCGGCGAGCTAATCGGCGGGAGATTCCTAGCGTGGGCGGGCGGTGTGGCGATGCTGCTGGGGATCGCCCTGTTCCTCGCATTGGCGATATCGCATGGCTGGATTGGCGAGGAGGGGCGTGTCTTGCTCGCGGGCGGAGGCTCGCTTGTGTTGCTCGGTGGAGGGTCGTGGCTGCATGCCCGCCGCGGTCGGACGGAGGCCGCCGTGGCGACGGTCGGAGCGGCCGTCGCGGGCCTGTTTGCGACGCTGGTCGTAGCGAGCTCGGTCTACCATCTGCTTTCGGGACTGCTCGCGCTGGCTGGAGCGCTCGCTGTCGGGGTGACTGCGACGGTGCTGGCGATTCGCTGGGCGGGCCGGCCGCTGGCAGGGATCGGACTTCTCGGCGCGCTCGCCGCGCCGGTCCTGGTCGGCGCGCCGGCGCAGTGGCCGACGCTCGCGATGATGCTCGCAGCGGCGGCATGCACGATGTGGACCGCGGCGCGACAGCGCTGGGCGTGGCTCTCGCTCGCGGCCGTCGCGATCTGCGCGCCGCAGTGGGCGGTGCCGATGCTCGAAGGACAGAGCGCCGGCGAAGACCTCGCGGTGCTCGTCGCCTTCGCGGCCCTCGGTCTGGCGGGCGCACTCGCCAGCGCACGCGCGACAGGCCGCGAGGGGGAGGAACGATGCGCACCCGCAGCGCTCGCGGCTCTTTCGCTCAACGCGTTGAGCGTCGCGCTCGTTGGTCGCCTCGCGCTCGGCGCGGCCGGCAGTCCGCTGCTCGGCGACGGCTGGCTCGCGATCCTCGCCTGCGCGCACCTCGCGCTCGGCGCGGCGCCGCGCCGGTTCGCATTCAACGCGCGCCTGCGAGCAGTCCTGGTCATGCTCGGCGTTGCGCTCGCCGACGCGTCGCTGGCCTTGAGCCTCGACGGTCTCCCTCTCGTCTTGAGCTGGGGAGCGAGCGCGGTCGTGCTCGCCGCCGCGACGCGCCGACGGGGGAGCTCGGCCGGCACAGCGCAGCGCTGTGCGACATCGGCGTAGGCGCTCAGGTCTCGCTCGCGCTCACGAGCTCGCTGATCGAGGCTCCCCCGGAAGCGCTCCTCGGCGGCTACGTCGGGGTGCCCGGGGTCCTTGCCTTGGTCGCGGTCTCCGCGAGCTGCCTCGCGACCACGCATCTACTTGGCAAGCGCCAAGCCGTCGCGCGCGCGACTCTGAGCGCGATGGGGCTCGCGACGATCGCCTACCTAACCGCGGTAACGCTCTCCGGTCCGGCACTCGTCGTGGCCTGGGTCGCTGAGGCGACAGCTCTGCTGGGGCTCGGACGTCGCCTCGGCGACGAGCTCGCGCGACGCGCCAGCGAGCTGTTCGCAGCCGGTGCGACGCTCTACACGCTGGTCGTGATCGCGCCGCCCATCGGCCTGGGCGGCGACAACGTGCAGCTCGGCGCCGCTGCGCTCGCCGTCTGCTCGCTCGCAGTGCTGGCCTGGCGTGCTGGACGCCTGCACGAGGCGCGAAGCAGACCGCGCCGCCTGGCCACAACGGCCTCGGGTGCGGCGCTGCTATATCTCGCCTCGCTCGCAGCTGCCACCCTGCCCCAGGGCCAGCTCGCGCTCAGTGCGCTCTGGGCCCTGACAGGCCTCGCGGCGCTGATCGGCGGCCTGCGGTTCGACGCAGCGCCGCTACGAAACGCCGCGCTCGCGCTACTGCTCGCAACGATCGCGAAGGTCTTTGTCTACGACCTCTCGACGCTCACCTCGATCACACGCGTACTTTCCTTCCTCATACTCGGAGCGCTACTGCTTGCCGCAGCGTTCGCCTACCAACGCATGCGCCCACTACCGGAACAACAGAGATGACCGACCGACTCTCGGTCTGGCCAGGCGCAGTACTCAGCTCTGGCACCCCGGGCACCAGTAAGTCGTGCGGTTGTCGTCGCCCTGCCCGTGGCTGCGAACCTGAGTACCGCAGCGCTCGCAAGGCAGCCCGGCGCGCTTGTAGACCGCGCGCGGGCGCTCACTGAAGCCGTCGACCTCGGCCGAGCGGCTCATCCGCTCGTGCGCGAACTCGGCGATCGCGAGCGCCTCCTCGTCGCCGACGCGCCCGAGTGGGCGCCACGGGTTGACGGCCGCCGCGAAGCACGACTCCGACTTCCACACGTTGCCGATCCCCGCCAGCACGCGCTGGTCAAGCAGCGCGTCGCCGATCGCGCGGCCCGGGTCCTGTGCGCGCAGGCGTGCGAGGAACTCCTCGGCGTCGAAGCGCTCGCCGATCACGTCCGGCCCGAGCGCCGCCAGTCGCCGATCGAAGCGCGTGCGGCTCTCGCGCATCAGCTCGAGCACGGGGCCGTCGAACTGCACGACGTCCCACCCCTGCGAGCGCAGCACGAGCCAGGCGCGGCGCGGCGCGCGCTTCCAGCGCACGCCCTCGCGGTGAACCCCCCACGAGCCCGTCATCCGCAGGTGCGAGTGCAGCGTCAACTCGCCCTCGAAGCGCAGGAACAGGTGCTTGCCGTGCGCGTCGACCGAACTCACCGCGCGGCCCGCCAGCCGCTCCGGCCAGCCGTCCGCCGAATGGCGACGCTGCGGCGTGCGGATCTGCTCGGGCACGCGGTCGAGCAGCACTGCGCGGATGCGCCGCGCCGCGTGGTGGATCGTGTCGCCCTCGGGCACGCCCTCAAGATGGCAGAGCGCCGCTGTGGCTCCCGGGAGACGGCGGCGCCCAGGCGCAGCGTCGCAGCGAGCCGCGCGCAGCTAGGCTGCTTCGGCCAGCGCCGCCGGCAGCGCCTCGGCCACCTCGTAGACCAGCCGCGTGGCCGCCGCGACCGTGCCGTAGTCGAGGTTCTCCGGCATGTCGCTCGGCAGGTGGTAGTTGGCGAGCGTGAACCAGTCGGTGATCGAGACGAGCGTCGCCGTCGGGTAGCCCGCACGGCTGGGGATCACGCTGTCGGTCGAGGCGCGCGCCCGGTAGCCGCGCAGCAGCCGCGTGCCGAGCCGCTCGGCGTGGATCGCGACCAGCTCGCGCAGCCACGGCGCCGTGTAGTGCTCCATCCGGATCGGTCCCTCGGCCTCGAGCAGCACGAGGTGCGAGCGAGCCGACCGTGTCGAGGTTGACGAACGCCGTGCGCGCCGGGTCGAGCTCGTCGCCGTGACGCGCCACGAATGCGCGGATGCCGTCCTGCAGCGTCTCCTCGGCGCCGCAGGATACGAGCAGCACGCGCAGGTCCGCCACCGGCCGCCCGCGCAGGATCTCGGCCAGCCCGACGAGCACCGCCACGCCAGAGAGGTTGTCGTTGGCCCCGGGCACCGTCTCGCTGCGCCAGATGTCGGCGACGAGCGCCGTGCCCGAGCATGCCGATCGCGAGGCCGATCCTGGCGAGCTTGGGGCGCCGCAGGAGCGCCGCAACCAGCGTCGAGGCCGGACCGGCCAGGCCGATCCACCATTGCGGCAGCGGCGTCTTGAATCTTTCGAGCAGGTGCGGAGCCCGTTCGTGCAGGCGTGCGCTGAGGGTCTGGTCGAATAGCGAAGCCCGTCTGAGGCGCGTCGTGGTGGGCGAGCACGACCAGCGTGTGCCGCCCGTCCGGGTCGCCCGCGCGCGCGACGACGTTGACCGTGCTCTTGCGCCGTCGCACGAGCCGGCGCAGCACGCGCGGGCCGTTGTGGGCCTCGTCGACGATCCCGGCGAACGTCACCAGCGCGAGCAGGCCGCCGAGCACGCGCCGGCCGGACAGCACGAGCGCCGCGCCGGCCGAGCCGAGCAGGCCGAGTTCCGGTCGCCGTCGGCGGGAACGTGCCCCACGACGGCTCGTCCTCGAGCGCCACCTCGACGCCGTCGACCGCGCCCAGGCGAGTCGCCAGCCACTCCGCCGCCTCGCGCTCGCCCGCCGAGCAGGGCGTGCGATCCAGGGGCGCGAGCGTCTCGACGACCTCGCGCTGCAGCGCGACGAGCGCCGCATCATCGAGCTGCGCACCTGCCTGACGCTGCTGCGCGTAGGGCTCGGCGCTCACAGGAAGCACACCCCCTCGCCCCGATATGTGGGCAGCTCGTCGACTATCCGGTCCCCCTCGAGCACGTGCATCGTCGTGAAACGCTCGCACAACTCGCCAGCCTTGGCATGACGCAAATAGACACGGTCTCCAATCGCAAGCCGATCGGCGACTTTACCGAGCAGCGGCGTCTGCACCTCGCCGGCCCCCTCCTCGCGGTCCAGGCGCAGCCCGGCCGGCAGGTATGGGTGCGGCAGGCGCGCGCCGTCGCCCGCGCCCGAGGCCAGGTAGCCGCCGCCGAGCGCCGTCACGACGCCCGGCCCGGGGCGGCGCACGACGGGCAGCGCGAACAGCGCCGCCGGCGCCAGCGAGAAAGCGCGGTAGGCGTCGAACAGGCCCGGCGCGTACAGACCCGACCCGGCCGTCAGCTCGCTCACGGCGCGCTCGCGCGAGGTGCGCTCGAGGCTGCCCGTGCCACCGCCGTTGACCAGCTGCAGCGGCGGCTGCCCCGCGCGCGCCAGCACGCCTTCGACCGCCTCGACGACCTGCGCCCGGCGCGCAGCGAGCTCGCGTGTCGAGAGCGCCTGCATCGCGCGGATCGCCCGCGCGCGCAGCGGCCTGCCCGGCGGGGTGTCTCCGACACCGGCGATCTGCGCCTCGTACATCATCACCCCGATCAGCCGCACAGACTCGCTCGCGACGACGGCGGTCGCCAGCTCTGCCGCCTGCTGCGGCGTGTGCGCCGGCGAGCGCTTGACGCCCACGCGCACCCTGCCGCCGAGCGCGCGCCAGCCCGCGTCGATGTCCAGGCAGACGCGCACGCGTGCGCCGCCGACCCCGCTAACGGCGTGCTCGATCAGCGGAAGCTGCTCGGCGCTGTCGACCATCACCGCGATCGACCCCGCGTCCTGCCCGGAACGCTCGGCCAGCTCGCGCAGCGCCACCTCGTCGGCCGTCGGGTAGGCCACGACGATGTCCCGCGCGCCGTGCTCGGCCAGCCACAGCGCCTCCGGAAGCGTGTAGGCGAGCGTGCCGCGAAAGCCCTCGCCCGCGAGCACGCGCTCCTGCAGCCCGCGGCAGCGCAGCGACTTGCTGGCCAGGCGGATCGGCTTGCCGCCGGCGCGGCGCACGAGGTCGCGCGCATTGGCGTTCATCGCATCGAGGTCGATCAGCGCGAACGGCGCCTGCAGCCCCGCCGTGGCGCGCTCGAGGCGCTCGTAGCCTGCCGGCGCTCGACCGCCGGCGCTCGCCGACCGGCTCGGCCAAGCACGCGGTCGGTCCAGGCGTTGGTGAACACGCCTGCCGGGTCCAGACGCGCGCGCACCGCCTGGAAGCGGTCCCAGTCGGGGTAGCGCCCGCGCAGCGTCGCCGCCGTCTGGAAGTGGCGCTTGCCCCAGTGCGGGCGCCCGTCGAGCTCGTCCATGATCGCCTCGACGCGCTCGAAGTAGTCGCGCCACTGCATGCCCGCGAACATGTGCACCGCCACGTAGCCGCGTCTCGCGCCCGGCAGCCGTCGAGAGGAAGGCGTCGTCGGGCGCCGACCGTGCGCACCTCGATCGGGAACGGCACGGCCAGGCCGCGCTGACTCGATCATCTCCATCACGCGCCGCACCGCCTCGGGTCGTGCGCTCGCGCGGCAGCGCGTACTCCATCTCGGTGAAGCGCACCAGGCGCGGGCTGGCGAAGATCGAGGCCGAGCGTTCGACGCGCTCGCTGCGCCCGGCCAGGCGCGTGACGAGCCGGTTGATCTGCGGGATCGCGCCCGGCAGCCGGCGGGCGATGCGGCAGAAAGCGCCGAAGGCGTGGTTGGTCAGCAGCACGTCGTTGGCATAAGCCGAGACACGCCCGCGCGGGCGCGGCCGGCTCGTCGGTGCGGTTGTTCGTGCGCGTCAGCGCCACGTCGGCGTAGGGGAACACGAAGAACTCGAAGTGATCGTTGCCGAGCGCGAGCTCCTCGAAGCGCTCGAGCGTCTGCGCAAGCGGCGCCGGCTCGTCGATCGCCGCGCAGCGTGAACGCCGGCACGCAGCGCAGCGTGACCTCGGCGATCACGCCCAGCGCGCCGAGGCCGACGCGCGCCGCGCGGAACACCTCGGGCTCGCGCTCGGCGTAGCACTCGAGCGTCGAGCCGTCGGCGAGCACGAGCTTCAGCGCGGCCACCTGCGAGGAGATGTTGCGCAGCCGCGCGCCCGTGCCGTGCGTGGCCGTCGAGATCGCCCCGGCGATGCTCTGCACGTCGATGTCGCCGAGGTTCTCCATCGCCAGGCCGTGCTCGTCGAGCTGGCGGCTGAGCGCGTTGATCGTGATGCCCGCCTGCACGCGCACGAGCCCGCTCGCGCCGTCGACGTCGAGCACGCCGCTCATCTGCTCGAGCGAGAGCATCGTGTCCGTCGCTGCACGCGATCTCGCTGAACGAGTGCCCCGCGCCGACGGCGCGCACGCGCGAGCCGCGCGCGCCGGCCCGTGACGATCGCTGCCGAGAGCTCCTCGCTCGAGCGCGGGCGCTCGACGCGCGGCGGGCGTGCAGCGCTGATCGCCTGCCCAGTTGCGCCACTGCGTGGCGCGCTCGTGTCGATCGCTAGGCTCGCTCATCAGATGACCGAGCCCGAGCCTACTCCGAGCGCTGGCGCTCGCGGGCCGCGCGCGCGCTCGCTCCCCTCGCCCGGCGCCCGCCGCGCGACGGTCATCGGCGCCGGCTCGTTCGGCACGGCGCTGGCCGTACTGCTCGTGCGCGCCGGACTGCGCACGACGCTGCAGACACGCACGGCCGAGCAGGCCGCCGAGCTCGACTCCGAGCGCCGCAACGAGGCCTACCTGCCGGGCGTCGAGCTGCCTGCCGGGCTGCGGATCGAGCCGGCCTCGGCCGGCGTCGAGCGCGCCGACTACGTGTTCCTGGCCGTGCCCTCGCGCGGCCTCGGCGAGGTGATCGCCACGCTCGGCGCGGCCGGACTCGGGCGGCGTGCCGCGGTCGTGTCGGTCGCCAAGGGCCTCGTGCCGCCCGAGGGCAAGCCGCCGACGGTCGTGCTCAGCGCCACGTTCGGCCCCGACCGCGTCGCCTGCGTCGGCGGGCCGGCGCACGCGCAGGAGATGGTCCACTCGGGCGCCGGGCTCGTCGCGGCCTCCAGCGACGAGGAGCTCGCGCACGCGCTCGCACAGGTCTTCACGCGCGCGGGCGTCGTCTGCGAGCAGTCCAACGACCCCGTCGGCGTCGAGCTGGCCGGGGCCGCCAAGAACGCCGCGGCGCTTGCCGCCGGGGCGACCGAGGCGCAGGGACTGAACGCGGCCGGCGCCGCCGCCGGGCACATCTTCGCCGAGGTGTGGCGCTACGCCGAGGGGCTCGGCGCGCGGCCGGAGTCGATGATCGGGCTGGCCGGCGCCGGCGACCTCGTCGCGACGGCGCTCGCGCGCGAGAGCCGCAACCGCCGCGCCGGCGAGCTGCTCGCCGCGGGCGTGCCCGCCGCCGAGATCCCGGCGCGCGTCGGCCAGGCCGTCGAGGCGCTCGAGTCCGTTCCGCTGCTCGCGCGCGCGCTGCAGCGCGCGGGCGTCGGCGCCCCCGTCACCGGCGCGCTCGGTCGCCTGATCGCCGGCGAGCTGCCGCTCGACGAGTGGGTCGCGCTCGTGCGCGCCACCGTGCCGCCGCCCGCCCGCTGGCGCCGCCGGCCGCAGCCCGGCTTCTGGCGACGGCTGTGGCGGCGGATAGCCAAAGGCGCCGGCTGAGCCTGGCGCCGTGCCCGACCGCAGCGCGTCGGGTGTCCTCTTTTTATTAATTAATCGAAAGAGAAGCCTGGCGAATCAGCCCTGCATCAGTGTGCTCACGACCGCTTCGTAGACGCCCGCGCCGTGGCCTGCCTCGGCGATCCGCACGTTGCCATGGCGCGCCACGTCCGCCCGCAGCGAGGGGTCACGCTCGACCGCGTTGGCGACCAGCCAGAACTCGTTGACGTGCTCCGCGCAGGCGAGGTCCTCGCGCGAGTCGCCCGCGCCGAAGGTCTGCTCGCGCGTGTAGCCGCGCGCCTGGCGGTGGAACGCCACAGCCGAGGCCTTCGACGCGCTCTTCGGCACGAGGTGGTAGCCGCGCACGTGGTCCAGCTCCGCAAGCGCCGGCGAGCGGCGGTTGACGACGCCGTTGTCGACCAGGCGCAGATTCTCGTGCCCGCGCTCGGCCAGCAGCGCGTCGGCCTCCAACGAGTCGACCAGCCCGCGGAAAAGGTGGGAGACCTCGCGATCGACGTGCCACGGCTCGTGGTACTCCAGGCGTCCCGCGTAGTGCTCGAGCAGCATCGCCGGGGCGCCCGAGGCCTCGATCTGCTCGGCGATCGTCAGCTCGCCCGGCATCAGATCGCCCGTCAGCCAGTGCTCCTCGCCTTCGAGCACCACGCACGCGCCCGCCTCGTAGATGTACGAGGCCTGGCCGAGCAGGCGCGCATCCTCGAGCACCTGCGCGCGCCGGCGGCCCGACATCAGCACGACCTCGACGTCCGCGCGCAGGCACGCCTGCACCGCGCGCACGCCGTCGAGCGTCACCGCCCCCTCGCCGTCGTGCAGCAGCGACGCGCCGCGTCCGAGCAGCGTGCCGTCGAGATCGACGTACAGCGCGCGCGTCGTCATCGCCGCGCCTCGGCGAGTCGCTCAAGCGGCGGGCGCTCGAGCGGCGTTCGGCCGAGCGCGTCCGCCGGCGGTTGCAGCGTCGCGCGTCCGTCCTGTTGCGCGCGGCTCAGCGCCGTCGCCAGCACCGTCAGCGCCATCGGCTCGAGCGCCGACAGCGGCTGGTGGCGGTTGCGGTGCTCGTCGAGGTCGACCTGTGCGATCCCCTCCACGCCGAGCTCGCGCCACGCGTCGATCAGCATCGCCGTCTCCACGCCGTAGCCCGTCGCGAACGGCAGGCGCCGCAGCAGCTCGCTGCGCGCCGCCACCTCGCCCGCCAGCGGCTGGCGGATCTCGGCGAGCTCGGGGTAGAGCAGCGCCAGCGCCGGACGCGCCATCAGGTGGTTGACGCGCCCGCCCCCCTCGCCCGCCACGACCTCGGCCGCGCTTGCATCGTCCAGCGGACGCCGGTAGAAGGCCTTCACGAACGACACGTCCGGCTCGCACACGAGCGGTCCCACCAGGCCCGTCGCGAAATGCGCCGAGAAGCGTTCCGTGTCGGCGTCGAGGAAGCACACGAGCTCCGTGTCCAGGCGCGACAGCGCCCGCCACATCGCATCGCCCTTGCCCTGCACCGCGCCGAACGACGGCAGCAGCTCGGCCTCCTGCCAGACCTCCGCGCCCGCCCGCTCGGCAACCTGCGCCGTGCCGTCCGGCGAAGCTGCGTCGACGACCACGATCGCGTCGATCGCGCCCGCCTCGCGCAATGCCGTCAGCCGCCCCACGATCTCGCCGACCGTCGCCGCGCATTCGCGCGCTGGCAGGCACACCGACACGCCGAGGCCGCGCTGTGCGCGCTCTGCCGCGATCCGCTCCGCCGAGAATGCAGAGTGGTGGAACGCGCGCGCTGGCATCGCCTCTACTATCGCAAGCCATGGCCAAAGACCGCCAGATCGCGCCGTGGAGCGGCCTGCTCGACGACGGACGCGCCGATGGACGACTCGTGCGCGAGGCGCACGAAGGGCCCGGCAAGGCAACGCTCGTCGACACTCCCGCCGCGCTTCACCCCGACGTGCTGGCAGCGCTTGCCCGGATGGGCGTCGGACAGCTCTACTCCCACCAGGCCGAGGCGCTGCTCGCCGCCACCGAAGGGCCGACGATCGTCACGACCGGCACTGCCTCGGGCAAGTCGATGTGCTTCAACCTGCCCACGCTGCACATCCTCTGCGAACAGACGCGGGCGCGGGCGCTCTATCTCTACCCGACCAAGGCGCTCGCGCAGGACCAGGCGCGCGCGCTGAACGGCTTCGGCCTGACCAAGCGCGTGCGCCCTGCGATCTACGACGGCGACACCCCGCGCGAGGCGCGCGCCGAGATCCGCAAGAAGGCCAACGTCGTGCTCACCAACCCCGACATGCTGCACGTCGGCATCCTGCCCAACCACGGCGCCTGGGCCGACCTGTTCGCCAACCTCGCCGTCGTCGTGATCGACGAGGCCCACGTCTACCGCGGCGTGTTCGGCTCGCACGTCGGCGGCGTGCTGCGCCGCCTGCGCCGGATCGCCGCCGCCTACGGCACCGACCCCGTCTTCCTGATGACCTCGGCGACGATCGCCAACCCGCTCGAACTGGCCGAGCGGCTGACCGGGCTCGAGGATGTGCGCCTGGTCGACGAGGACGGCTCGCCCGCCCCGTCGCGCACGATCGCCGTGTGGAACCCGCCGCTGACCGACGAAGAGCTCGGCGCGCGCCGCTCAGCGATCGGCGAGGCCGCCGAGCTGCTCGCGCGGCTCGTGCGCGAGGGCGCGCGCACGATCTGCTTCATCAAGTCGCGCAAGGGCGTCGAGCTGCTCGCGCGCCTGGTCAAAGAAGACCTGCAGGGCACCCACCCCGAGCTGGCCGAGCTCGTCGTGCCCTACCGCGCCGGCTACACCCCCCAGCAGCGGCGCGAGCTCGAGGGCCGGCTGATGCGCGGCGAGCTGCGCGCCGTGATCACGACCGACGCGCTCGAGCTCGGCATCGACATCGGCGCGCTCGACGCCGCGCTCGTCGTCACCTTCCCCGGCACCGTCGCCTCGCTGAAGCAGATGTGGGGCCGCGCCGGGCGCTCGACGATCGATCGCCGCGGCAACGGCCTGGCCGTGTTCCTTGCCGGCGAGGACGCGCTCGACCAGTTCTTCTGCCGCCACCCCGACGAGTTCCTGCAGCGCCCCGTCGAGGCTGCGATCCTCGACCACGAGAGCCCGCTGATCTACCGCGCGCACCTGCTCTGCGCCGCGCACGAGGGCCCGCTCTGCGCACGACGACGGTGAGTTCCTCGGACCGCGCTGGGAGGCTCACGCCGAGGTGCTCGTCGCCTCTGGCGAGCTGCGCAAGCGCCCGGCGACCGCCACAGCGCAGTTGGGTGAGGCGACGTCCGGTACCTACGTCCCGCGTAGGCCCGGCGGCTATCCGGCCGCCGAGGTCTCGCTGCGCTCGGCCTCGCCCGAGCGCTACGACATCGTCGACGTCTCCTCCGGCGAGCTGCTCGGCTCGACCGAGGCCGCCCGCGCCCACTCGACCGTGCACGAGGGCGCCGTCTACCTGCACCTCGGGCGCTCCTATGAGGTGCGCGAGCTCGACCTCGATCGCCGGCGCGCGCTCGTCGCGCCGTTCGACGGCGACTGGTACACGCAGCCCAAGCGCGCCACCGACACCGACATCATCCGCCTGCTCGACCGGCGCCAGACACTCGGCGTGACGCTCTCCTTCGGTCACGTCAGCGTGACCGACACCGTGCTCGCCTACCAGCGTAAGGGCGTCGCAGACCATGCCTTTCGCGAGCTGCACGCGCTCGATCTGCCGCCCGTCAGCTTCGACACGCAGGCGCTGTGGTTCGAGCTGCCCGGCGCCGGCTCGCCGCTCGACGCGGCCGCCGCCCTCGCCGGGAGCGGCGCCGACTCCGGCGGCTCGCCGCCCCCTCTGGACTGGCAGATCCCGCTCGAGCTGCTGCTCGGCGCGCTGCACGCGACCGAGCACGCGCAGATCGCCGTGCTGCCGCTGATCGCAATGTGCGACCGTTGGGACATCGGCGGTCTGTCGACCAACTTCCACCCGCAGACGGGCGTGCCGACGATCTTCGTCTACGACGGTCATCCCGGCGGCATCGGCATCGCTCGCACGGCCTTCCAGCGCTTTGAGGAGCTGTGCCGTGACGCGCACGCGCTGATCGCCGAGTGCCCATGCGCCGAGCGGCTGCCCCTCGTGCGTGCAGTCGCCCAAGTGCGGCAACCTCAACGAGCCGCTTTCGAAGGCCGGCGCGCGGGTACTGCTCGAGCGGATGCTCGCCGCCGGCGGCGACGACGACGAGCGCGAGCGGATCAGCGCACGGCGCTCCGAACGCAACAGCTCGCTGTTGAAGGCATAGGGCCATGCTTCGCCTCCCCGCCAAGGCGGCAGTCGCCGCCCTCGTCGCCTGCATCGCGCTCGCCGCGGCAGCCGCCTCCGCGCAGGCTCCGCCCGGCGAAGCGCAGATCGGTGAAGGGCCCGGCGGACGCACGGCGCTGGCGCGCTGGACGCTCGCGCTCGACCCCGGCAACCGCGGGCTCGCGCGCGGGTGGCAGCGCGGCGGCTTCAGCGGGCGCGGCGTGAGCGTGCCCAACGACGTCGACCCGATCCACGTCAAAGGCCGCGTCGGGCAGCTCAACTACTCGGGCTCCGTCGCCTGGTATCGCACAAGCGTCACAGCGCCCGTCGCCGGCATCTACGCCTTCTCGTTCGCCTCGGCCAACTTCAAGGCGACCGCCTACCTCGACGGCCGCGCGATCGTCGCCCACCGCGGTTCCTACCTCCCGTTCGAAGGCCGCGCGACGCTCGCCGCCGGGACGCACACGCTGGTGGTGCGGATCGACTGGCGCAGTCCAGGCGCGCAGAGCAAGCAGGGCTTTCACCGCACGTGGTTCAACTGGGGCGGGCTCAACGGACAGGTGACGATGCGCCCGATCGGCGAAAGCGAGCTGTCCGAAGCGAGCGTGCAGACGACGCTGGCTGCAGATACCCGCGACGTCCGCGCCGAAGAGCTCGCGACGGTGACGCTCGGCGTGCACGTTCACAACAACGGGCCGACCCGCGCGATCGCGCCGCAGGGGACGCTGATCGGGGAGCGGCTGGGACGCAGAGCATCCCGATCCAGTTCCCGGCACTGACCGTCGCGCAGGGGCAGACCGTCACGATGCAGACGAACGTCAAGATCGCCGGCGCGGCGCTGTGGTCGCCGGGGCACCCCAACCTGTACACGCTGTCGCTGTCGGTCCCCGAGCCGGGGGCAACCGCGCCCGAGAGCAGCCTACTCCGCGCGTGTCGGCCTGCGTCAGCTCACCTGGCACGACGGACTGTTACTGCTCAACGGCCGCCGCCTGCGCCTGTACGGCGCCTCTATCCAGGAGGACGCCAAAGGGCCACGGCGACGCGCTCACCCCCGGCGATCAGGCGACGCTCGTCTCAGAGCTGCAGGCGATCGGCGCGAACACGGTGCGCTCGCAGCACCCGCTCGACCCGGCACTGCTCGAGCGACTCGACGCGGCGGGCATCCTCGTGTGGCAGGGCATCGGGCCGGTCGAAGGAGCGAGCAACTGGTACTCGACCACGCCAAAGCTGCTGCGCGAAGCCGAGCAGCAGGCGCGCACGGCCGCGCTCGCCGCCCAGCTGCACCCCTCGATCATCGCCTGGAACCTCGTCGACGAGGTCGCAAGGAACGGGCGCAACGCGGCCGAGGTCAACTACGTGCAGACGCTCACGCGCTGGTTGCACGAACGCGATCCGACGCGGATGGTCGCCGTCGACGTGTGGGGCGATCACCCGCCCGTGCACGCCGGCGCGCTCTACCGCGGCGTCGACGCCGTCGCCGAGACCGACTACACCGGCTGGTACGACGCGCCGCAAGACTCGCCCGCACGCCAGGAAGCCTCGATGCGCGCGCGCCTGCGTGCGCAGGAGCGAACGTTCGCCGGCAAGGTGCTGATCGTCAGCGAGTTCGGCGCCGAATCGAACACGCTCAACCCCCCCGGAGCGCCCGGCAGCTACGGCTTTCAGTCAGACCTGCTCGCGCGCCACATCCGCGTCTACGCCGCCGATCAGAAGCTCACCGGGATGCTCGTTTGGGACCTGCGCGACTACCCGCTCGTGCCGCAGTTCTACGGTGGCTCGATCGTCTTCAAGCTGCCCTCGCTGAAGCTGATCGAAGGGATCAACCAGAAGGGCCTGTTCACCTACGGCGAGTCGGGCAAGCCCGCCGCCGCAGTCGTCGCGCGCCTGTTCAAGGCACTGCCGGACGACTGACGCAGCGTCTCTCAGCGGGCATCGTGCAGGCGCAGAGCGTCCACCGCGAGCTCGCCGCCTGACACATGCTCGATCTCGAGCTCGGCGCCGTCCAGCACCGTGCCCTCGGTCAGCAGCGAGAAGGCGAAGCCGAGCCCGGCGGGCGCGACCTGGCGCTCGCGTCCCACGCGCAGCTCGATCGCCGTCACCGTGCGTCCCCGCGCGTGGCGCTTGGCGACGTCGACGATCGCCTGAGCGAGCGACAACTCGCGAATCAGCGCACGCTCACCACGCACATAGCCCACCCTTTCTCCCCACGTTGGCGGTATGTAGATTCGGTCTACCCGAACGACGCGCCTGTCTAACACGCGTCAGGCGCCAGCGGAGCTGCGGGTCGCGCGCCGGACCGCTAACGCGGGACGAGTACGTGCACGCGCACCGAGCCACCCGAGGCGGGCGCCGTGAACGAGGTCGCTTCGTAGTCGATGCCGTGAAAGTTGACGGCCCCCGAGTCAGGGAGCTTGGCGGGCGTGTCGCGGGAGCTGCCGGCCAGCGTATGCGAGCCGGAGCGGACGTAGACGAGCGCGTGCGTCATCGTGTTCACGAGTTTGATGTATGGCGGGTACGCCGACTGGGAGAGCGTGAAGCGCCGCGAGATGCGCTGCGCGACGAGGCCGAACTCGGCGGCCTTGATCTGATCGCACGTCTTCGTCGCCAGGCCGCCCGGCAAGGGCAACAGCAAGGAGATGCGCAGACGCCCGCTCGGGTAGGCGTTGGCTTTGAACGAGTACGCCTCGTAGTTGGTGCCTCCGTATGCGACGGGACCGTGGTCGGGGATCGTGTCGGGGCCGGGCTTGACCAGGCCTTCGACCGGCACGTTGCCGGCGTCGGTGCGCAGCACGAGCGGCGCGCCGACGAAGCGCGTCTCGAGCTTGACGTAGCCGAGATCGTCCTGGACGGAGAAGACGAAGTGGCCGACCTCCTTGCCATGCGAGCGCAGCCTGCCGCTGACCGGCGCGAGGATATACGGGCCGCCGTCGTCGGCGAGCAGAACCGACCCGCGACTGACGCGCAGGCGCACGATGTGCGTGTGCGAGTAGACGAGCGTGTGCACGGCCGCCTTGATCGCCGCGCTGTCTCCGCTCGCCATCGCGCTCAGCAGCGGGCCGTCGCTTTCGATCTGGTGTTTGTCGCTGAGCACCTCCGAGCTCTTGACCTCGGAGGCGTAGATCCGCTCGGCGACCGTGCCCGCAGCCGTCGCGAGGACCTCGGGGGCGCGGGCGCCGCAGGCTGTCGCCGGCTGTTCGCCGGTGGCCGGTGGTGCGGGGGGGCCGGTTGCAGGCGGTTCAGCGGCGCCGGCCGGTGTGCCCGCAAGGACGACCGCTGCAAACAGAGCCGCCGCCGCCGCGAGGCGTGCTCTTGTTCGCGGATCGATCCCCACGCGGGAACTATCTCCGATCCGTCGGACCCACGCGCCGCCCACAGCCCGAACCAGCCTAGGGGCGGTTGCCGCGGGCGATCTTGCGCAGGTCGATCGTCTGGTCGTACAGCTTCGCGTCGACGCCCTCCTCGAGCGCCACCTCACGCAGCGGGCGCCCGGACGCAGTCGCCTTCTGCACGATCACGGTGCCCTTGTCGTAGCCAATCGCTCCGTTGAGCGCCGTCGCGACAGCAAGCGTCGCTTCGGCAGAGGCCTTCGTGCCGGCCTTGTTGGCCTCGATGCCGTCGACGCACTTCTCGGCGAACACCTTCGATGTCGCCGAGAGCAGGCGCAGCGATTGGAGCAGGTTGCGCGCGATCAGCGGGATGCGTACGTTGAGCTCGAATTGACCCTGCATGCCGCCGACGGTGATCGCCGTGTCGTTGCCGATCACCTGTGCCGAGACCTGCAGCACGACCTCGGGGATCACCGGGTTGACCTTGCCGGGCATGATCGAGGAGCCCTTCTGCAGCTCCGGCAGCAGGATCTCGCCGATGCCCGCGCGCGGGCCGGAGCCCATCAGCGCAAGGTCGCCCGCGATCTTGGTCAGCGAGACGGCGATCACCTTCAGCGCACCGGACAGCTCGACGAGCGCGTCGCGGTTGGCCTGCGCCTCGAACGGGTCGAGCGGCGCGGCGATCTGTTTCAAGCCCGAGTCCTTCTTCAGCCGCGCCCGCACCTTCTCGGCGAACTTGGCGTGCGTGTTCAAGCCAGTGCCCGTGGCGGTGCCGCCGAGCGGGATCTGCCCGACGTGCACGAGCGCGGACTGCACGCGCTCCTGGCCGAGCGCGATCTGCGCCGCGTAGCCACCGAACTCATGACCGAGCGTCACGGGCACGGCGTCCATCAGATGCGTGCGCCCGGACTTGACGACGTTCTGGAAGCTTTTCGCCTTTTTCGCGAACGAGCGCTCGAGCTGTTTCAAGCGCCGGCAGCAACTCGTTCTGCGCCACGTCGAGCGCCGCCAGGTGCACGGCCGAGGGGAACACGTCGTTTGAGGACTGGCCCATGTTGACGTGGTCGTTGGCGTGCGCACCATCGCCGGCGAGCTTCGCGATCACCTCGTTGGCGTTCGTGTTCGTCGAAGTGCCCGGAGCCTGTCTGGAACACGTCGATCGGGAACTGGCCGTCGTGCTTGCCCTCGGCGATCTCGCGCGCCGCTTTCTCGATTTTCGCGGCCGTGCGCTTGGACAGCAGGCCGAGCTCGCCGTTGACGGCCGCCGCGGCGCCCTTCAGGCGAGCGAGCCAGCGCACGACCTGGACCGGCACGCGCTCGCCCGAGATCGGGAAGTTCTCGACGGCCTTCGACGTCTCGCCGCCCCACAACTGCTTTTCCGCCATGCGTTCTCCTTGTTCGGGCTCTGGCCAAACCCTACCCGCAGAACGCCGACAACTCCCGCGCCAAGCCGACGGGATCGTCGTAGGCCATCAGAAACCCGGTGCTCTCGAGCACGCGGAGCTGCCCGTTGGGCAACAGTGCGAGCGCCTCTTCGGCGATCGCGAGCGGGTACATCGGGTCGCTGTCGGCCCACAGCAGCAGCACGGGCATCTCCAGCCGCGGATAGAGGTCGAGCAGGTGACGCTGCTCGCCGCGCGGCCACGCCCGCGCGCACTTGGCCCACGAGCGGGCGAGGTTGGAGTTGCCGGGCACATCGGCGAAGGCGTGACGCACGAGGTCGGCGGCGGCGGGGTTCCCACGCGCCGACAGGCGCAGCCCGCGCTGGGGCGCGAACACGACGCGCGCCGCGTGCGAGAGCCAGGCGGTCGAGGCCGGGCACAGCCGCCGCCCGCGCGCCGACGCGCCAGGCCGCGCGCAGGCCGGAGTGCCCCGGGCGGGCGTGCATGCGGTTGTTCATCAGCACGAGCCGTGCCGGACGCACGCTGCCGGTGCGCACGGCGTGCAGCAGAACCTCGGCGCCGGCGTCGTGCCCGGCGATCAACGGCCGCGGGCCGAGCACCTCGCGCGAGAAGCCGCCGAGCACCTCGGCGAACCAGTCGAGCGTGTACGGATGGCGCGGATGGTTCTCGGAGTCGCCGTGCAGCGGCAGATCGGGCAGCACGACGCGGAAGCGATCGGCGAGCGAGCCGACGGCCGGCTCCCACTCCATGTGCGAGAGCAGGCCGGAGTGCAGCAGCGCGAGCGGCGGCCCGGCGCCGAGCTCGCGGTAGGCGATGCGCGTGCCGTCGTGGTGGTGGTAGAGGCGCAGGCGCACAGGCCCATCGTAAGTAAGCGATGGCCCGCACCTAGAATGGGCCGCCCGTGACGGCAGAGAACAGACACCCGCTGATCCCGCGCCGCGAGGTCGACCCGCGGCGCGAGCTGCCCGAGCTCGAGCTGGAGGTGCTCGAGCGCTGGCGCGAGCGCGACGTGTTCGCCGAGTCGTTGCGTATCCGCGCGGGCGCGGAGCGCTGGAACTTCTACGAGGGTCCGCCGACGGCCAACGGCCCGCCGGGTGCCCACCACGTGCTCTCGCGCGTGTTCAAGGACATCTACCCGCGCTTTCAGACGATGCGCGGTCACCTCGTCGAGCGCAAGGGCGGCTGGGATTGCCATGGACTGCCGGTGGAGATCGCCGTCGAACAGGAGCTGGGGATCAAATCGAAGGCCGAAGTCGAGGAGTACGGGATCGGCGAGTTCAACGCGCGCTGCCGCGAGTCGGTGTTCACCTACCTGGAGGAGTGGAACCGGCTGACCGAGCGGATCGGCTTCTGGATCGACCTCGACGACGCCTACCGCACGCTCGACGAGAGCTACATCGAGTCGGTCTGGTGGGCGCTTGCGCAGATCGACCGGCGCGAGCTGCTGTACGAGGGGCACAAGGTCAGCCCCTACTGCCCGCGCTGCGAGACGACGCTCTCATCGCACGAGGTCGCGCAGGGCTACAAGGACGTCGTCGATCCGAGCGTCTATCTGAAGCTGAAGGCGCAGGACAGCGAGGACCGGCTGCTCGTGTGGACGACGACGCCGTGGACGCTGCCGGGAAACGTGGCGGTCGCGGTGTCTCCGCGCGCGACATACGCCCGGGTCGAGGTATGGAGAGGACTTCGTCATATTGGTCGCGGATCGGGTCGAGCCGGTGCTGGGCGAGCAGGCCGAGGTGCGTCGAGCGCTTCAGCGGCGAGCAACTGGTGGCGCGTTACGGCGCCTACGAGGGGCCGATCTTCGCGGCGGGCGACCGCGAGCCGGGGGCGCTGCCGATCCTGGCCGACGACTTCGTCACGACCGAGGACGGCACGGGCATCGTGCACCTGGCGCCGGCGTTCGGCGAGGACGACTACCGCGTGGCGGCCGCGGCGGGGATCTTCCGCGGCGACGAACCGCGCACGCTGTACAACCCGGTGAAGCCCGACGGAACCTACGACGAGCGCCCGCGCAGCCGCGACGGCGAGCCCTACTCGGGGCGCTTCGTCAAGGACCCGGAGCTGACGAAGGAGCTGATCGAGGACCTCGACGCGCGCGGGCTGCTGCTGCGCGTGGAGGACTACGAGCACTCCTACCCGCACTGCTGGCGCTGCGGCACGCCGCTGCTGTACTACGCAAAACCGTCGTGGTACATCGCCACGACGAAGCTGCGCGACGAGCTGCTGGCGGCGAACGAGACGGTCAACTGGCACCCGCCGCACGTCAAGCACGGACGCTTCGGCGACTGGCTGGGCAACAACGTCGACTGGGCGCTCTCGCGCGAGCGCTACTGGGGCACGCCGCTGCCGGTGTGGCGCTGCGAGCAGGGGCACGTGCACGTCGTCGGCTCCTTCGAGGAGCTGCCAGGAGCGCTCGGGGCGCAGAGCTCGACGATCACCACCGCCCGTTCGTCGACGAGCTCGAGTTCGCATGCCCGCACGAGGACGCCGACGGCGAACTGGACTGCAAGCGGCCGATGCGGCGCGTGCCGGAGGTGATCGACGTGTGGTTCGACTCCGGCGCGATGCCGTTCGCGCAGCACCACTTCCCGTTCGAGCACGCCGAGCGCTTCGAGCTCGCCTACCCGGCGGACTTCATCTGCGAGGCGCAGGACCAGACGCGCGGCTGGTTCTACTCGCTGCTGGCGGTCGCGACGCTGCTCGGCGAGGACCCCGCCGTATCGCAACGTCGTCTGCCTCGGGCTGATCCTCGACGAGGAGGGACAGAAGATGTCGAAGTCCAAAGGCAACACGGTCGAGCCGTGGCAGGTGCTCGACACCTACGGCGCCGACGCGTTCCGCTGGTACTTCTTCACCTCCAAGCAGCCGTGGGACGGCTATCGCTTCTCGGCGCAGACGATCGGCGAGGGCGTGCGGCTGTTCCTCAAGCAGCTGTGGAGCACGTACTTCTTCTACACGCTGTACGCGCACGCGAGCGCCGATCAGCTGGGCGCGGCACGGATGGCAGAGGAGCCGACTGACGAGCTCGACCGCTGGGCGCTCTCGCGCACGGCGGGCACGGCCGAGCTCGTCGCCGAGCGGCTCGACGCCTACGACGCGACCTCCGCCGGGCGCGCGATCGCAGATCTCGTCGAGGACATCTCCAACTGGTATGTCGGCGCTCGCGCAGGCGCTTCTGGGACGGCGATCCGGCTGCGTTCGCGACGCTGCGCACGTGCCTAGCTGACGGTCTCGAAGCTGCTCGCGCCGTTCTGCCCGTTCATCGCCGATGAGATCTACGACAACCTCGACGGGACGATGCAGAGCGTGCACCTGTGCGACTTCCCCGGGGTCGGCGATCGCGCCGTGGGCGCGCGCCTGGTGCGCGATGAGGAGCTCGAGCAGTGCGATGGCGCTGGCGCGCGAGACCGTGCGGCTTGGGCTCGGCGCACGCGGCAAGGCGAAGATCAAGGTGCGCCAGCCACTCGGCGAGGCGGTCGTCGTCGCGGCCGGGCGCGAGCGCGAGGCGATCGAACGGCTGAGCGATGTCGTGCGCGAGGAGCTGAACGTCAAGCGCATGCGCTTCGTGGCGGCCGCCGAGGAGCTCGGCAGCTACGAGGTCAAGGCCAACTACCGCAAGCTCGGACCGATCTTCGGCAAATCGATGCCGCTTGCAGCCGACGCGATCGCCGCGCTCGATCCGGCACGCGTGGCCAGGGCCTTGCGTGAGGACGGCGGCTTGGCCGAGACGATCGGCATCACGATCGACGGGCGCGAGCACACGCTGTCGGCCGACGAGGTGATCCTCACGATGCGCGCGCCCGAGGGCTACAGCGTCGAGCGCGAGGGCGCGCACGCCGTCGCGCTGGACCTGGCGATCGACGAGCAGCTGCGCGAGGAGGGTCACGCGCGCGAGATCGTGCACGCCGTGCAGAGCGCGCGCAAGTCGGCGGGCCTCGAGGTCGAGGACCGCATCGAACTGGCGCTCGCCGGCGCTCCCGCACTGCTGGGCGCCGTGCAGGCCCACCGCGACTACGTGACCGGCGAGACGCTAGCCGTCGAGCTGAGCTTGGCAGACGGCGCGATCGTGCCCGCCGCCGAGTGGGGCTACTCAGATCGGTTGCAGATCGAAGGGCTCGATCTGACGATCAGCCTGCGCAAGGCCTGAGCTGGCCGAAGGACTTAGTCGGACTCAGAGAGGCGCTTGTAGAGAGCCTGCTCCTGTTCGTGGCGGCGGCGCAGGCGCTCCTTGAAGTCCTTGTCGCGACGGCGCTCCTCGATGTGCGCGTCGATCGCGGTGCGCACGACCTCGGTGACGGTCCTGTCGTCTGCGCGCGCGACGAGATCGAGCGTGGCCGCCTGCTCGTCGGTGAGTCGCAAAGTCATCGTCCTGGGCATCGGAACCTCTCAGCGAGAACTCGACATGTCCATCGCGGCAACAAATAGTAGGCGGATTGAGTTTAGGTGTCAAGGTCCTTTGCCGCTCGATATCAAGTCAATAGTCAGCAATAACTATTCAGTTCTGAATATTGCTACCATGCCACCATAGTGATTTGATTGCACGGTGCGCCGCATCGAGATCGGAGACTTCCTCTTGATCGCCGAACTGCACTGCGGCATCGCGGCGCAGCGGCTCGCGTACATCCCGCACGTCATCAACCTCGCCGAGGCCTGCCTGGCGGCGCCCTTCGCGGGGTTCGGCGACTACCAAGCCTTCCCGGCGGTGCACGAAAAGGCCGCCGTGTACTGCTCGCGGATCGCCACCTACCAGCCACTGCCGGACGGAAACAAGCGCACGGCTTACGACGTCATGCGGGAGTTCCTCGACCGCAACGGCGTGCCATTCAGGCACACGGCCGGCGGACTGGACGGTACCGCTCAGGCGATCGAGGACCTCGCCGCGAACACCGTCGGCGAGCGAGAGTTCATCGCCTGGGTGCTCGCGCGCACGATCCCCTAGCCGAGATCGATGCCCGCGAGCGCGCCGCGCAGCGGCGGCGACTTACCTACGCCGTGAGCGCCGGCTCGAGCTCCTGCTCGAGCTTCTTCTTCGGGTAGGCCCCGACCACGGTCTTGACCGGCTGACCGCCCTTGAAGAGGATCATCGTCGGGATCGAGAGCACCTGGAATGCGGCGGCCGTCTGCTGGTTCTCGTCGGTGTTGAGCTTGACGATGCGCAGGTCGGGACGCTCCTCGGCGATCTCCTCGAGCACGGGGGCCACGACGCGGCACGGCCCACACCAGGGAGCCCAGAAGTCGACCAGCACCGGCTTGTCCGACTCGAGCACCTCCGCCTGGAAGTTGTTGTCGGTCACTTCGGTCAACGTGCCTGCCATGGATCTCCCTTTCTCGATCGCTTTCCCATCACTATACAAAGTATAGGAAGGGTCGCCGGGCGCGATTTCGGCTAGCGCACCGTTACGATCCAGCCATCCGAGGCGCGCACGATCGGAGGATGGATGTGCGTGAGCGCCGTGAACAGATGGGGCGAGACGTAGACCTCGACGAAGGCCGCGACGACGAGGATCGGCACGGCGAAGGCAACGGTCACGAACGTGGCTGCGAGTAGCTGCTCCCACTCTCCCCGCCGGCTGGCGATGATCCACGCCGCGAGCGGCAGGAACAGCGCGATCAGCTCCGGCAGGGCGTGCGGCAGCACGCCGAGCAGCAGCAATCCGGGCGAGACGCGCAGGAAGGCCGCGACGCCGCCGAGTGCATGTCCGAGCAGATAGGCCTGCGCGCTCAGCGAGAAGGTCGTCGCGGCGATCACGAAGGCGATCGCCAGGCGACCGCCGTGCTCGTGCACCCAGCGCGAGACGCCGGTGCGCCCCTCGACCTGCATCGGCAGCGAGCTGCCCGCGATGAAGCCGGCCACGCAGGCCATCGCGTGCAGCGTGAGCACGAGCATGTTGCGCGCGATCACGCCGACGACGTCGTCGAGCTTGCCGACCGCGAACGGCGGGCGCAGCGCGACGATCTGTTCGTGACCGCCGCTCAACGACGCGATCACCCATACCGCGGCCAGCAGCCCGACCGCGGCGAGCGTCGAGCCGGCGAACCAGCGGCCGAGCACTCGGCCCGGATGCAAGTGCCATTCGCGCAGCGTCTCGCGCGTATGGCGGACGCCATACGTGAACGCGTAGGCCGACGTATCCATCGCTTCAGCATCGACCGGGCGACGCTGCGACTGAAGCTCGCTATGGAGGTGTTCCTCACTCAGCGCAGTCGCCTGCGCACACCAACTGCCGATCCGGCGTAGACCTGCCGGGCTATCTGAAGCGAAGCCGCGGCACGAGCCACATGGCCTCCGCCGCGATCCGCCAGGACATCTTGCTCTGCCCCTGCTGGCGGTCGCGGAAGAGGATCGGCACCTCGACGACGCGGAAGCCCGCGCGCACGGCGCGGTAGGTCAGCTCGACCTGGAAGGCGTAGCCCTGCGAGCGCACGCTGTCGAAGTGGATCGCTTCGAGCACCTCGCGGCGAAAGCACTTGAAGCCGCCCGTGAGATCGCGCACTTGCATGCCGAGCACCCAGCGCGAGTAGGCCGAGCCGCCCTCGCTGATGAAGCGCCGCAGCCAGCCCCAGTCGCTGACCCCGCCGCCGTCGACGTAGCGTGAGCCGAGCACGAGGTCGGCGCTGCCCGGCGAGTCGCGATCGGCCGCCGCAAGCAGCCGCGCGAGGTCGGCCGGGTCATGGGAGAAGTCGGAGTCCATCTCCATCACGTAACCGGCGCCACTGTCGAGCGCCAAGCGGAAGCCCGCCAGGTAGGCCGGCCCGATGCCGTTCTTCTCGGCGCGGTGCAGCACCTGCACCCAGGCGTGCTCGGCGGCCAGGCGGTCTGCGATCTCACCGGTGCCGTCGGGCGAACCGTCATCGACGACGAGGATGCGGAAGGCGCCGCCGAGTGAGCCGTCGGCGGTCGCCGCGGCGAGCACCTCGCCGGCGGCACGCACGATCGCCTCGATGTTCTCCGCCTCGTTGTAGGTCGGGAGTATCAGCCAAGGCTCGCCGGACATGAGTCGGCGTACCCTAACGGGCGTGCCCGCAGCGGAACTGTCAAACGGCGCGATCGCCGACGCACTGGAAGAGCTTGGCGACCTGTACGAGCTCGACGGCGCGATAGTCCACCGCGTGCTGGCCTACCGCACGGCGGCCAAGAGCGTGCGCGAGTCTTCCGTCTCGGTCGCGGCCCTGGCGCGCCAGGGCCGCGCCACCGAGCTGCCGGGGGTCGGTGCCACGCTGCAGGAGAAGATCCAGGCGCTACTCGACGGCGGCGACATCCCAGCCGCACAGAAGCTTCGTGCAAAGTTCCCGGCAGGGCTCGTGGCCGTCACGCGCCTGCCCGGCCTCGGCGCCAAGCGCGCACGGCTGCTGCATTCAGAGCTCGGCGTCGACTCCCTGGAGAAGCTGCGCGAGGTGGCACTGGCACAGCGCATCCGCACGGTGCGCGGGCTTGGCCCGAAGCTCGAGGAACGCGTCCTGGCGGCACTCGAGCAGGGTGTCGGCGAGCGCGTCGAGCCGCGCCTGCTGCTACCCAAGGCGATCGAGCTCGGCGAGCGACTCGCGGCCGGCCTCGGTGAGCTGGGCGGCGAGGGCACGCACGTGCAGATTGCCGGCTCGGCTCGGCGCTCGGCCGACAGCGTCAAGGACGTCGACCTGATCGCCGTGACCAACCGTCCGACGACGCTCGCCAAGAGCCTCGGCAAACTCGAGCTGATCGCCAGCGTCGGCTCCGCCGGCAAGGCCGGTGCTCGCGCGCGCACGCATTCCGGCTTCAGCGTCGACCTGCGTATCGCCAAGCCCGCGCAGCTCGGCAACTTGCTGCAGCACTTCACCGGCTCCGGCCGACACAACGCGGCGCTGCGCGAGGCCGCCGTGCGACGCGGCCTGCACGTGTCCGAGTACGGGCTGCTCGACGACGCAATCGGGCGCACGCGCACGTGCGCAACCGAGCAAGAGGTATACGAGCTGCTCGGCCTCACCTACATCGAGCCCGAGCTGCGCGAGAACCGCGGTGAGCTGGACGCCGCACGCCTGGACGGCGGCGCCGGGTTGCCCACGCTGATCGAGCTTGGCGACATCCGCGGCGACCTGCACAGTCACACGGTCGCCTCCGACGGACACAACACGATCGAAGAGATGGCGGTGGCCGCGCGCGAGCTCGGCTACGAGTACCTCGCGATCACCGACCACTCGGCGACGCACGGCTTCGGCAACGACGTCTCGCCCGAGCAACTGCGCCGCCAGATCGAGCTCGTGCACGAGGCCAACGGGCGCGTCGAGGGGATCGAGCTACTCGCGGGCAGCGAGGTGAACATCCTGCCCGACGGCTCGCTTGACTACGAGGACGAGTTGCTCGGTTCACTCGACTGGATCATCGCCAGCGCGCACACCTCGTTCGGTATGGACGAGCGCGCGATGACCGAGCGCCTCGTCGCCGCGATCGAGCATCCGCTGGTCGACGCGATCGGTCATCCGACAGGTCGCAAGATCGACCAGCGCGAGCCCTACGCGCTCGACCTCGAGGCCGTGTTCGCCGCCGCCGCCCGCACAGGCACGTTCCTCGAGATCAACGCCAACCCCGACCGCCGCGACCTCTCCGACGTTAACGCGCGCGCCGCCGTGCGCGCCGGCGTCACGCTGTTGATCGACTCCGACGCGCATCGCGTGCGCACGCTGCAGAACATGCGCTGGGGGGTCGCCACGGCACGGCGCGCGTGGCTGAGCGCCGCCGACGTCGCCAATACGCGGACGTGGGCGGAGTTCCAGCGGCTACGCAAGCAGTCGCGGCAATAGCTGATCGGCGACGATCCTGTCGACCGTGGCACGGCTGAACGGCGCCAGCGCCGCGAGCGCGCGCTCGGCGTAACCCGGGAGCGGTTCGTCGAGCGCGGCGTGCAGGGCAGCGGCGAGATCGTCGCCGACGAGCCGGGGATCGAGCTCGCGCGCAAGCGGTAGCGCCGCATAAGGTCCCGGCGCTTCCGTCGTGACGAGCTGGCAGCCGTCGGCCAGCGCCTCGAGCTGGACGATGCCGTAGTCCTCGCGGCGTGGGGCGCAGACGAACACGCGGGCGCGGCGCAGCAGTGCCCGGAACTCCTCCGGCACGAGCGAGCCGAGCACGCGCACGCCGGGCTCCTGCGGCGAGAGCAGCCCGGCGCTGTGCAGCCGCTCGGCGGAGACCCCTGTCACGAGCAGCTCCTCGCCGGCGGCCGTGGTGCTTCTGTCACGCAGCTCACGCCATGCACTCAGCACACGGTCGAGGCCCTTCTTCGTCGGGTTCGCCGCATATGTGATTGCCGCCACATCACGCTCGGCCGGCGCCAGTCCCGATGGCTCCACGGGAACGGGCAGCACGAGCGCGCGCGCGCTCGCCGCCGCTGCTTCGGGCAGCTCCTGCAGCGCGCCCTCGCTCCACGGCAACAAGAGCGGCGCCTGGAGCAGGCGCCGGCGCTCGAGCGGGCGCTGCCAGAGCCCGTGACGCCCCGGGCGATTGCCGGCGGCCGTGGCATCGAAGCGGATTGCGCCCGGACGACGCCACAAAAGCGCCGCCGTGGTCGTCGAGTAGATGATCGAGCGCGCCGGGGTGAGCTCCTGCTGGTCGATGATGCTCGCCGCTGCATCGCGCGCAGCGCGCGCCCACACGAGATCGGTCAGCATCATCGTCGGCAGCGGCTCCTGTGGATGGGGCCGGGCGATCGCCACACGCGCGCCGGCGCGCTCGAGCGAGTCGTGCAGCTCGTCGTCGGCCCTGCGCAGGCCCCCGGTCGAGCCGAGCGATACGAGCAGCACGTCCGTCGCGTGCGCCCTGCGCATCTCAGGTGACGGCGCCGTTCGTGCGTTCGGGGCGCAGCGCCTTAAAGCCGGGCGTGCGCTCGAGCGCCATCGGCCGCACCGGCGAGGTGCGCTGCACGTAGAAGAACGCACCGTCGCGCTCCTCGATCGCAGCCACCGCGGCGTCCTGGCGGCGCCAGGCGAGTGCCCAGATGATCGCGAAGCCCGCCGCGATGCCCGGGATCTGAGGGGCGAGAAAGGCGAGGCCGCCGGCAATCAGCGTGAACAGCAAGAGCGGCCACAGCCGGTTGACAAGGATCGCGCTGGGATGGTTCTCGGGCAGCGCCGTGCTGGCCTTGGCGCTCGCGAGCAAGCGCGCTATCGGCGGGTTCGTCTCGGCGCGCCTGCCCAGCCGCAGGCCGATCAGCGTCGCCACGATCCACCAGCCCACGGCAATCGGCAGCAGGTCTTTTTCCGAGTTCGCGCCGGCGGCCAGAACGGTGACGAGCGCAAGCGCCGTCGCCGCTCCGGCGCTGAGCATCACGGTGCTCCTGAGAAAGTCGACGAAGCGCACCCTGCTACTACAGCAGCGCCTCGAGCAGTTCGCGTACCCCGTGCGTGCCCTCGAGCGTCAGGTCCGCCTCGCGCGCCAGCTCGGGAGGGGCTTCGTCGGAGTCGACCGCCACGCACAGCGCCGACTGCAGAGCCCCCGACTGGACCAGCTCGCGCAGCCCGCGAAAGGCGTCGAGGTCGGTCGAGTCGTCGCCCACGTACAGCGCCACCTTGGCCGGCGAGCCGCGCAGTAGCCGCGCGATACCGATGCCCTTGTCGAGCGCCACCGGCGGGCGAACCTCGAGCACCTTGCGCCCCCAGTGAACGACGAAGCCCTCTCGCTCGGCCTCGGCTGCGATCTCGCGCACGGAGGCCTCGGCGGCCTGCTCGTCGGGTGCCCCGCGCCAGTGGAAGGCCACAATTGCTTCCTTGTCCTCGCCGCGCACGCGCAGACGCTGGTGCTCGGCCGTCAACACACGTGCGGCGAACGCGCGAATCCGTGCCGTCCAGGCGGCGAGCTCAGGGTCGACCTCCGGGCGCGTGGCGCCCGGACGCAGCAGCTCCCCCCCGTGGTTGCCGACGTACGCGAGCGTTCCGATCGCGACGATCTGGCGCGCCGTGGCCGCGCGGCGCCCGCTGACGCAGGCGGCCACGCGATAGCGCTTGGCGATCTCGATCAGCAGGGTTCGCGTGGCCTCGGGCACGTGCGCATCGGTGGCGTGGCGCACGATCGGCGCCAGCGTGCCGTCGATGTCGAGCAGGATCGCACCGTGGTCGGGGTCTGAGCGGAGCGGCTCGAGCGCCTCCACAAGCGTCGCAGCGGGGGACACGAGGTCTAGTATGCCGCGCATCGTGGCTGACCAGTCAGCTCGCAAGCGTGTTTGCTGAGGGCGCCTCAGAGCGTTCGTCGAAGCGCACGCTCAAGCTGGTCGCGATCGGCACCGCCGCCGGACTCTTCAGCGGTCTGTTCGGCGTCGGCGGCGGCAGCGTGATCGTCCCGCTGCTCGTGCTCTGGCTCGGCTACCAGGAGCGCGCGGCGACCGCCACCTCGCTCGCCGCGATCATCTTCATCGCGGGCTTCGCCGCCGCCACGCAAGGCCTCTACGGCAACGTGCACGTGCTCGACGCCGTGCTCGTCGGCGTGCCCGCCGTCGCCGGCGTGCTGATCGGTACGTGGCTGGCACAGCGCGTGCACAACCGCGCGATCTCATTGATGTTCGCCGCCGTGCTCGTCGCCAGCGCCGTCGAGCTCGTGCTGCAATGAGCGGCGCGATCGCGATCGGCCTGGCCGGCGGCGTGATCGCCGGGCTGCTTGGCGTCGGCGGCGGAGTGCTGTTCGTACCCGGGCTCGTGATCTTCCTCGGCCTCAACCAGCACCAGGCAGAGGCGACCTCGCTGCTGGCGATCGTGCCCGTGGCGCTCGTCGGTACCTACACGCAGGACCGCTACGGCAACGTACACCGCAACGATGCCCTGCTGCTGGGTCTGCTTTCGCTGGCGGGAGCGGCCGGCGGGGTCGTGCTCGCCAACGCCCTCTCCGGCACCGTGCTGCGCGACGCTTTCGCCGTGCTGCTGCTGATCGTCGCCGCGCAGTTCGTCCGCCGCGCCTTGGGCCCCTCCTCCTAGCGCGCCGCCCGACCGTCCAGCCGCATGGCACTGCCCAGCCGATCGTCTAAGCTAGGAAAAGCGCATGGGCCTAGACAACCCTCTGCACATCGCATTCCTCGTCGTGATCCTGCTCTTGGTCTTCGGCGCCAAGCGCCTGCCGGAGATCGGTCGCTCGCTGGGTAGCGGCATGCGCGAGTTCAAGCAGTCCGTCACCGGCGAGGCCTCATCGCACGAGACGCCCACGCATAGCGCGTTGCCTGCCGCCGAGCAGCAGCAGGCCCAGCCCGCGCAGACGGCTCCCGTCGGGCAGCCCGCGGCGGCTCCCGCGGCCCCGCCCCCGCCGGCCACACCCGTCGAGCACAAGTAGCGCGCCGGCGCGCCTGGGCGCTACCTCAGCGTTTGTGCAGGATCGGGCCGCTGTTGACGGCCTCGAAGGACGAGCCGGGCACCGTCTTCAGCTGGTCCAGGTCTTCGTCGCTCCAGCGCCTGTCGGGAGCGCCCGTGATGTACCACGAGGATCCGTTGTCGGCGACGATCAAGCCATAGCGCTTCAGCGCGCGCAGGATCACGAGCGCCTGACCGCGGTAGCCGGACAGGCTGAAGTCGGCCTTCAGCCGCAGACGCAGGCCCATCGGCGGCAGGTTCGGATCGGTGCTCGAGGAGGCCAGGTGGGTCGCCGGGTGGATGTAGCCGGCCTGCGTGCGCGGCACGGTCACGCGCAGCGCATGGTCGATGCGCCCGGCGCGGACCTCCGGATAGCGCGCGAGCAGCGGGAAGATCGGCAGGCCTGCCGCGTCGGCCGAGGTCCATCCTTCCGGTCGCAGCGCGTTGCTGCGCAGATTGAAGACCGCACCCGAGCCCGCTTCCCAGCCGTCGCCCAGGCGACGCGCCGCGTAGAGCTCATAGAGCTTGCAGCTGCCTTCCTGCAGCGCGAGCACGTGGCGGTCGCCTTCTTCGCCTGCGCCCTCGACGGGAGCACTCGGAGGGATCGGGTAGGGCCCCGGGTCCGATTCGCCACCGTATTCGCTGAAGTGGATCGGCACCTTCGGCTGGTGGCGCTTGACGACGACGTAGGGGATGCCATACCCCGGATTCGTGCCGAAGTCCGCGTGCAGGTGCAGGCTCGAGCCGATCGATTCGACGTACGCCGCCGAGCGCGGGTCCACCGGCGCGCTCGAGATTTCCCGGTTGATCGCGTTGCTCGCGGGCAGGATCGGGCAGCCGTACTCGTGCACACCCAGCGTGCCCGACCTGTGCTTGGACGGCGTGACTGCAGCAGCGGGGACGGCGGCGAGCAGCAGCGAGGCGAAGCACAGCGCAACCGCCCTGGGCGGGGGCCCTTTCACGCGGGAGACGTTATGCGACCGGTCACCCGACACACGGGCGCGTGGACGATCCGACGAGGGCGACTCGAAGTGCACGGAGGCCCCGCTATCGGCCGGAGCCCTCAGCGTCTGCGGCCGTGGCGTTCGGAGGGGAACTTCAGGATCGGACCCGTGTTGACCGCCTCGAACGCCGAGCCCGGCACGCTGTCGAGCTGCTTGAGGTCCCTGTCGCTCCAACCGGCGTCATGCGTGCCACCGATGTTCCACGAGCCGCCTTCGTCGGCGACGATCAACCCGTAGCGCTTCAGCCCACGCAGCACGATCAATGCCTGGCCGTGATAGCCGGCGAGACTGAAGCTCGCCTTCAGGCGCAGACGCAGCCCCATCGGCGGCAGGCTCGGATCGTCGGTGCTCGAGGAGTAGTGCGTCGCCGGGTGGATGAAGCCGCGCTGGGTTCGCCAGACGGTCACGCGCAGCGCGTGCGTGATCGCTCCGGCGCGCGCTTCCGGATAGCGCGCGAGTAGCGGGAAGATCGGTAGGCCGGCCGCGTCCGCCGAGGTCCAGCCGTCCGGGCGCAGCTTGTTGCTGCGCATGTCGAAGACCGCGCCCGAGCCGGCTTCCCAGCCGCCGGCGGTGCGACGCGCTTTGTAGAGCTCATAGAGCTTGCACGTGCCCGTCTGCAGCACGAGCACGTGGTTGTCGCCCGGCTCGATGTTGCCCGGCGAGTATTCGCCCTGAATCGGCGCGCTCAGCGGGATCGGGTACGGGCCGGGGTCAGACGCGCCTGGCGAGAGGTAGAACTTGACCGGCAGCTTCGGCTGGTGCGGGCCGACGATCGCGAACGGCATCCCGTAGTGGAAGGCTGGCGAGGCGAGGATGTGTAGATGGCCGCTCGCGCCGATCGAGTTGATGTACGTCGCCGATTTCGGGTTCAGCGGCGCGTGCGAGATGTCCTGGTTGAGCGAGTTGTCGGCCGGATACATCGGACAGCCCGCTTCTTGATCGGCCCGCGCCACGTGCGCGCGCGGGCCCGCTCCTCCGGCCTGCGTGACACTGAAGGCGAGCGCACAAAGCAACAGCGCGCAGACGAGCGCGAGCGCGGCGCGCGTGGGCCTGGATCCGTCCAGCGAGCGTCTCACGGGCACAACGCTATGCGATAGACGGGCGGAGACGCGTCGGTCGCCCGCGAGGATTCGCCGCGCGAGCCGCGCGAGGCTAGAGGCCGATCAGCGCTTCAGCGTGACGCGCGTGCTCTTGGTCTTGCCGCCACCCGCCGTGAAGCGGATGTTCGCCCACACCTTGATCTGCTTGTGCGCCTTGACGAGCTTACGCCCGGCCGCGTTCAGCTTGACCTTGACCTTGCCCGTCGTGCCCGCCTTCAGCGCGAAGCTCGCCGTGCCGTAGCTGACGATCTTCGGCTTCTTCGCCTTCTTCTTGCTCGCCTTGCTCGCCACGCCAGCGCCGCCGCCAGGCGGCTGGACGTTCTGCAGCTTGAGCATGCCCGCGCAGTTGACCACGAGGCACTGGATCGGGAGCGTCGCCGTGCCGTTCTTGACCGGGATTGTCAGCTTCGGAAAGGCGATCAAAGGCAGCGCCGCCGGCACGGGGGCCGGATTGGGCGTGGGCGCGGAGCCTCCCGGTGCGGGGGCCGCGCCACCGCCGCCGGTGTCGAGATCGGCGCTGATCAGAACCTGAGCGCCGAATCCGTCAGTCGCCGGCGTCAATGGGTTCGGGCTCGGCGCCGGGGTCGAGCCTTCCGAGGGCGCCGGGTAGTAGCCCGCGTAGCCACTCCGGCCGTCGCCGAACGCCGGAATCGGCACGTTCGGCGCAAGCACCGAGAGAGCGAGGAAGTCTCCCGCCGCCGTCGTCGAGAAGTCGTCGGGGCCGGGGGTTGGTTCCTCGGTCACCGGCAGGCTGGTCGCGACCGTCGTGACCGTGTTCGCCTGCGGCGTGAAGACCGGTCCGTAGCGCTCGACGAAGCAGCACGCGAAGTAGGGATGCCCAGGATCGCCGGCTTTGTTCTGGTAGAGCGAGCGCATGATCACCGCCTGCATCGGACCGGTCACAGCGCCGACCCGCACGTGGACGGCGGTGATCGTGCCGCTCGCCGGCGCGTAGGAGGATGGGCCCGGGGCGCCCGAGTAGTACATGCACGACGGACTGCCCATCGGGGCACTGAAATAGGGAGCGATGCCGTCCCCACATGTCGTGGGGTTGTTGGGAGCGTTGCTCAGGTCCGCCCCGAACGTCGCACCCGCGGCGGGCATTGGAACGCAGGCGATCAACGCCAGTACGCTCGCCACCACAGCAAATCGCTGCCCCCCGGTCAGCCGCATTCGATGATCGTAGGCGGTGCCCCGGCTGAGTCAAGCGCCGGTGCGCACGTCTACGTACTCAGCTCGGCGCAGGTGCCGGCGTAACGTCGGCGGCGTTCTCGAGCACGCTCGGGCGGGCCTCCTCGATCAGGCCCGCGCCACAGTGCCAGCAGAAGGAGGCGCCGCGGCTGTGCACGGCCCCGCACGAGCGGCACTGGCCGTGCACGCCCGCCTCGGCGCCGGAGAGCAGGCGCTGCACCTCGGCGAGCTGGGCGTCCGCCTGCTGCAGCTCGGCCGCTCGGCGCGCGAGCACGTCGAGCCGGTAGTGATCGCGGATCGCCATCTCATACGTCAGGCCGCCGAGGTCCCATGTCAGCTCGGACACGCGCTCGGCCAGCTCGTAACGCCGGCGGCGCAGCTCGGCCATCGAGCCGTCGAGCGCCGTGCGCGCACCCGGCAGGCCGCCGACCGGCACGATCGCCGCCGGCGCCGGCTGCACGGCAGGGATCTGCTGCGTCTCGGCCTCCGAGACCGGCGACGTCGCCGTCTTGCCCTCGTTCGAGCTCATCGAGACGACCAGCTCAGCCCGTTTCGATCGGCGCCGCGCCGAGTTCGTTGATTTCTTTCTGGTGCTGCGCGCCGCTCGAGTTGGTCAGCTTTTTGATCTTCTCCGGCGCGACTTTTTTCGGCGCCGGTGGGGGCGCTTTTTCGGCCTTGGTTTCCTTGGCTTCGGCCTTCTTCGCTTCGGCTTCTTCCTTGGCCGTCGCCTTCGTCGGCGTTTCAGTCGTTTCACCGGCTGCCGGGGTCGTCGTCGCAGCTGCGGCCGGCGCGGCCGCGAGACCCGACAGACCCTTGACTTCGACGACCTGCTTGGCCGGCGTCTTGTTGCCCTGGCTCGCCCAGTGTCCGATCAGCAGGCCTGCAATAAGGCAGAGCACGAGCACCGCGAGCAGGCTCACGAGACCTGAGTTGCGCCGCAGCCAACCGTTCGCTCCCCGCCCCTCGCCGAGCGGCACGTAGCCGGCCGGGGTGATCTCGAGCGTCGGCTGGGCAAGGCCCGAGGACGGGTCATTCTGCAGCACGTCCAGGAACGCCAGGCGCACCGGCGAGGCCGGCTGACCGCAGGAGAGGCAGTAGCGCTGGTCGGCGACGAGTGCGGCGCCGCAATGTGCACACGTCGCTCCGCTCTGCTCAGTCGGTACGGGCACGAGGCTCATCTCGGCCACCTCCTCACGACGCCGCCGGCACGGCTGTCAGTTCGATCTTTGCCTTGCTCGCGTCGCCGACGAGCGCAATCTGAAAATGAGCCGACGCGCCGTGGCGCCCCGCGAGACGCGCCACGAGCCCGCGACCGGCAGCGACGACCTTGCCGCCGCGCAGCGCCACCGCGAACACCGGTACCTCGCGCTGAGCCCGCGACCCCTCATTGACCAGCTCGCCGCTCACCGTGCTCGCGCCCGGTCGGCCGACGACATGCGTCGTGCGCGCCACGAGCGCCGCCCGAGCGCCGTGCGAGCCCGCCCGCGAGCCCGTGCCGACGCGCACCTTCACGCCCGTGCTCGGTTGGTTGACGAGCACCTGGTCGTTGACCCACCACGCACTGGCGTGGGGACGCAGCAAAGCGATGTGCTGCAGCTTGCGGTCCGTGCCGCCGGGCTGGTTGGAGTAGAGCACCTTGCCCGCCTTGCCCTTGACTTCAAGCAGCACCGGCACGTTTGTCTGTGCGCGTGCCGAACTCGAGCTGAGCCTGACCGCGAGCGCGCCACGGCCGCCGCTGCTCAGCAGCGTCGTATGCGAGACGCGCACCGAGCGGTTCGCCGCCCCGAGTTTCAGCGCGCCCGGTTCGTGTTCACGCGCGATCACGGCTTCGCGTTCGATCTTCGCGCTTTCGCTCTCCGTGCTCTCGCAGGCAGCAAACGTCACGGTCAGGGCTCCGCAGCCGACCACGACGAGCGCCCGCTTCAGGACTCCCGGCCGCATGGCCAGGAGCCGCCGTCGGCAGAGCTCATCCGAAGGCTCCCCGCACGTAGTCGCGTGTGCGCGTCGCGCGCGGTTCATCGAACACCTGCCCCGTCGAGCCGTACTCGACGAGGTCGCCCAGATACATGAACGCCACCTTGTCCGCCACGCGATGAGCCTGCGCGAGGTTGTGCGTCACCACGACGACCGCCAGGTCGCGGCGCAGCTCGCCGATCAGCTTCTCGATCGTCGCCGTCGAGATCGGATCAAGCGCGCTGCACGGCTCGTCCATCAACAGCACCTCAGGGCGCGGCGCGATCGCGCGGGCGATGCACAGCCGCTGCTGCTGGCCGCCCGAGAGGCGCAGCGCCGGCCTGTCGAGGTCGTCGCCGACCTCCTCGTACAGGCCGGCCCGCTTGAGCGCTTCGATTACCTGCGGTTCCAGCTCGCGCCGGCGCGGCTTCTTGCGCGACTGTTCGCGCAGCGCGAAGGCGACGTTGTCGAAGATCGACATCGGAAACGGGTTGGGCTGCTGGAAGACCATCGCCACGCGCGAGCGCAGTCTCGTGTCCGCCATCCCGTGGATGTCCTCGCCGTCGAGCAGCACCTTCCCGGCACGCGACGCGCTCGGCGTCAGCTCCGTCAGCCGGTTGAGCGTGCGCAAGAGCGTCGTCTTGCCGCATCCCGACGGCCCGATCAGCGCGAGCACCTCACCCTGATGGATCGACAGCGACACCGACTTGACCGCCTTTTTGGCGCCGTAGCCGATGCTCACGTCCTCCAGGCGAAGGCGCTCGGGGCCGGAGGAGTGCGCCGCGCGCACCGCCTCGCGCTCCTGCGGCGGGAGTACCGGCAGCGGCGCACGGTCGACGACGATCGTGCGCACCGGCGGGACCGCAGGCGCGGCTGGCGGCACGGTCGGGGGAGCTTCGTCGGACACCGGCTCGGCGTGCGCCTGCAGCGCCTCCGCGCCCGCCGAGCGGCTCTCGGCCTGCTCGGCCGGGGCGAAGCGAGGCTCGCTCCGGCGTGGGTCATCGCTGTCGCTCATCCGCTTCTCAGCGCGCTCGAGCAACATCTCGTCGGGTGTCATGAGGCACCTTCCCCACCAAAGTTGTCCAACACAATCTCCATAGAATCGCTCAGGTTAGCGGGGTTTACAGAACTTGTAAAGCGCCTGGTGCGGGGCTCAGACGACCGCACCGGCGACCGTCATCCCCGTCGTGTCCGCCTGTGAGCGCCCGATGCGATCGACGACCAGGTTGAGCACAAGCACGAAGATCAGCAGCACGAACGCCGCCGCGTAGGCCTTCTGCGGGGCCGCCCCTTCGCCTGCCGGTGAGTTGTTGTAGACGTAGCTCGTCAACGTCGAGCCCGTGCCGCGCAGCACGCTGAGCCCGGGCACCGAGCCCTGCGGGTCGATCCGCAGCGAGTCCCCGAGCAGCAGCACGATGATCGCCGTGTCGCCAATGATCCGGCTGACGCCGAGCGTCACGCCGGTCGCGATGTTCGAGCGCACGCTCGGCAACAGCACCCGGCGGATCGTCGCGATCCGCGTCTTGCCCAGTGCGAAGGCCGCCTCGCGCATGTGCGCCGGGACCGCCTGCAGCCCGTCGCGCGTCGCAGTGAACATCGGTGGCAGCGCGATCAGCGACATCATCGCGCCCGCCGCGAAGTAGGACTTGCCGAACACCCCGCCTCCGGCCGCCTTGAACGAGAACGGGGCGAAGATGCCTAGCTGGAAGATCGACAGGCCGAACAGCGCGATCACGATGTCGGGCGTTCCCGCGACCATCTCAATCGCCGACTCGACCATCCGCGCGAGCCACGTCGGGCGCCCGTACTCGGCGATCCAGATCGCCCCTCCCACCGCCAGCGGCACCGCCAGCACGATCCCGATCAGCGTGAGGATCCCCGTGCCGATCAGCGCATCGCGGAAGCCGCCCGAGCCGCTCTGGCTCGTGCTGATCGACGGGCGCTGGACGAGTAGCTGCGGGCGCAGGTACTCGAGCCCGCGATAGGCCATGTAGCCGACGATCGCCGCCGCGATCAGACACAAGCCGATCCCTGCGCACCAAGCGAAGCCCAGCGCCAGCCGATCGACCCAGCGCCATTCAAGCGGCGAGGAGCGCTTGCCGCCCCCGCTCTGCATCGGCGGCCCTGCGGGCAGCGTCGGTCGCCACTCACCGACCGCGCTCATCCGCGCACCTGGTACTTACGCAACGGGAGCTTGATCAGGTAGCCCGCTACCGACAGCACGAACGCGCTGAACAGCAACAAGAGCGCCCACGCGTATAGCGCCGAGCCGAGCGCCGGCGCGCCGATCCCTTCGTGGTAGTCGACGATCCCCGACGCGAGCGTGCGCAGTGGCTCGAAGAAGAACACCAGTCCATCGATCGGCTTCGGCGAGAACGCCTTCGAGCCGGAGACCATCGAGATCATGATCGCCTCGCCCAGCGCGCGCGCGGTGGCGAGCACGGCTGCCGCCACGATCGCCGGCCGTGCCGCGCGCAGCGTGACCGCGAGCATCGCCCGCAGCGGGTTGACGCCCAGCGCGACCGCCCCCTCGCGCCACGAGTTCGGTACCGACACGAGCGCCTCGCAGATCAGCGCCACCATGATCGGCGTGATCATCACCGTCAGGATCAAGACCGTCACCGACAACCCCGCGCCGGTCAGCTCGACCACGTTCTGCACCGATTCGCGCTGTGCCGTGGAGATCAGGTCGTTGCCGACGAACGGCACCAGCACGAGGATCCCGATCAGGCCGTAGATCACCGACGGCACCGACGCCAGCAGGCGGATCACCGGAATCGCTACGCGCCGCAGCCGCCTCGGCGCCAGCTCGACGATAAAGATCGAGGAGAAGACCGCGATCGCCAGCGCCAGCACGACCGCCACGGCCGTGCTCAGTGCCGTGCCGTAGATCAGCGTCCACGCACGCAGGTGGTAGGCCGACGGCGGCGGGTGCTGCGTCGTGTTCTGCATGTCCGCTAGCTGCCTGCCCAAATCGCCGCCGCCCGAGCCCAGCCACGAGAGGCCGTTGTGTTCGAAGATCGGCCACGCGTTGATGCCGACGAACACGACCATCGCGACGACTAGCGCGCAGACCATGAACGACACCGCGCCGAGCGTGCGCTCGGCGCGGATGTCAGGCCATGGACGCCTGAGGCGTTCCAGCAACTGTCTCTCCTGTCCCTCAGGCCCCCGGCACGCCGCTTAGATCGTCAGCCACTGCGTGTTGATGATCTTCGCCGCCGCCGCCGAGCGCTCGATCCAGCCGATGAAGGCCGAGGAGGCGCCCGTCGCCTTGCCTTTGGTCACCTCGTAGAAGCGCGCCGTTCCGGAGTACGTGCCCGCTTTCACGTTCGCGTGGTTGCACGCGACGCCGTTGTAGCCAACCGCGTTGACCGTGCCTTTGTCCGACTGGTAGTTTGACACGAAGCCGATCGAGTTCGGGTCACTTTCGACCTTCGCGCGCATCAGACCCTCAGACGGTTCTTCCGCGGCTTTCGTCGAGACTTTTTTGCCTTCTAGGAACAGCGTCTGGAAGTTCGTCAGCACGCCCGCCACCGAGGTGCGGCTGATCACATCGATCGGACCGCTCGCCGTCGCGCCCGGCACGGCGCTCCAGGCGACCGTTTTACCCGTGAAGATCGAGACGACCTGCGACGAGGAGAGGTTGGCCAGCGAGTTCGACTTGCTCGTGATCACGCAGATGCCGTACTTGGCGATCGGGTAGAAGACCAGCCCAGGCGGGTCCGCCGCGACCGGGTCGCGCGAGACGTCGCCGATCGAGACGCGGCCTGCGGCGACGTCGTTGACGCCGATCTGCGCGCCGCCCTGGGTGATTTTGAACTTCACTTTTTTCGGGTGCGTCTTTATGTACTTCTGCGCGAGCAGCGAGACCAACGGGTAGGAAGCCGTGGCGCCGCTGATCGTGATCGTGGAGAGCGCAGAGGCAGCCGCGGGCGCCGCGACCCCCACGACGCCAGCCACCGCGAAGGCGAGGGAGAGACGGCGGAATCGATTCATTGAGGAGTTGCTCCCTTTCTGGTGCTCGAGGCACGGTTTTGGACGACTGAGGAGCGCGAAGATAGCATAATGTTGATAAATATTGTCGAGATAAGTAGATTTATGGGGAAGGGTCGGCCAGGGCTCCATCGCCCTCCCGGCGCGAGCATCGAATGGACAACTCCGAGCAACAACCACAGCCCCCGTCGGGGACGGCCGGCCGGCCGCAGCGCAGCGACCAGCGTGCGTTGCCTGCCCGCGCGCCCTCGCGGCTGCCCTCGCGCCGCGCCAGCCTCGTGCTCGCCGTGGCCATGCTCACGATCGGCGTCGCCGTCGGCGCTGCGATCGGGCCTGCCCCCGCAACGTCGCTCGCCGGCAATGGAAACATCGTCCAGAAGCTGCCCGCGCTGATCGCCGCCGTCGCCGCGCGCGGGCACTCGGGGACGCCGGCGCAACCCGCAGCCACGAGTGCGCAACCGCCGCCGATCTCCCCGCAGGCGACACCCGCGGCCAGTTCGACTCCCGCGGCCGCGACGAGCGCCCCGGCGCAGGAAGCAACACAGCCATCATCTGAACCTCATAAAAAATCCTCCAACACGCAGGGCAACGCTCCGAGCAGCGGCACATCCAAACTGCCCCCGATCACGAGCGTCTGGCTGATCGAGCTCTCTGGCAGCTCCTTCAACGAAGCCCTCGCCAACCCCACCGTCGCCCCCTACACGACCGGCGAAGCGATTCCCAAGGGGACGTTTCTCTCGAGCTGGACCGCGCTCAGCGCGAGCGCCTTCGCCGCCGACGCCGCGCTTGCCGAACACCGCGCCACCGTCGGCGGCACGCCGCCCGTGCTGCACACGATCGTCCAGCCCGCCTGCCCCGAAGGGCCCACAGCCGCCGCCTGCCTGCCGGAACGCCCGCCGGGATCGCGCTCGCCGACGCCTTCCTGAAGGCCACGATCGCCTCGATCACGCAGAGCACTGCGTACTCAGAACACGGGCTGATCGCAGTCACCTACGCCACCGTCGCCGACCCCGCCACCACCGAACTGCCGGCAGGGCTCGGCGAGCTCGACGCTCGTCTCCCAGCCGCCCGCCGGGGTCCTCTTGCTCTCCTCCTTCGCCAGAGCCGGCGCCAAGCCGGCGACCGTGTTTGACCCGACTTCACCAAAGCAGAGCCTCGAAAAGCTCCTGCACTGACACACCAAGCGATCCACGTCCCACGACAACGAACGGAGAACCTGTTGCACGCATCACGAACCGCCCACCGAAAGGCCACGCTCTGGCTGGCCGCGATCGTGGGCGTGCTCGCCCTGTCGCTCGCCAGTCCCGCAATGAGCCAGGCCGAAGAATCAAACCCCAATAACTACAACTGTCTCGGCAACCTCGCCGCCGGGCAACCCGAAGCGGGAAGCGAAGAACAGCAGGTTCAGTACACGTTCTACTGCAACGGTCCGATCACCGGTTATCAGGTGCAGTCGCAGATTCCCGTGACCGGCGTCTCCAGCCCGCCGAAGTCACCAACCTCGAAAAAAAAGAACTACCTGACACGTTCTCGTGCTCCGGCGAACTCCCTGGCTGGGCCGCCAACTGCGTCGGCTCGACCGTCGCCGGCTATGAGACCGTGACCGGACAGTTCGCGATCGGCACCAAGCTGTGCGCCGAGCCGCGCGTCGACGCCCTGCTCACCGTCGTCTACGCCTACCTCGAAAAAGGCAAAGTCACTCAGGCGATCTCCGGTCCCTACGACCTCGGGCGGCCCAAAGGCTGCAAGCCCGACTTCTACTCGAAATACAACCGCTTCAACCCCGCGCCGCTGACGCAGAAGAAGAAGGCCGTAAAGAAGGGCAAGAAGAAGCCCGCCAAGAAGAAGCCCGCCTCGAAGAAGAAGTAGCTCGCTTGCCGGGGCGGCGTCGCGTTCTGCGTGACGCCGCCTTAGGCTGCCGGCATGAAGCGCCTTGCCGGCATCGCTCCGCCACTGTTGATCGCGCTCGTCGCCGCCGCGACGCTCGCGGCCTGTGGATCCTCTGGCGGCGGCGGCTCGCAAACCGCTCGGACGGCGTCAAACGACCGTGTAGGCACGACCGTCGAGCAGCCCCCGTTGGGCCACAACTGCCAGGAGTTCATCGCCTACTCGCTGGGCATAGTCGCCAATCGGATCTACGACGCCGCCCGCCACGGCAACGTCGTCGGCCAGGCGGTGCACCGGGTCGAGACGTCCACCGCCCTCGCCCGCGCGGTGTCCGCGACAACGCCCCCGCCGCGCGCGCCGCGCTGCGCTCGCTGATGGCAGGGCAGATCGTCGGTGTGCAGGTGACGAAAGCCGGCAAGGTGTTCGCCACCGCCGGCTCGGGCGTGGCGATCGCTCCCGTGAGCGGCAAGATCGCCGGCACGGACGCCGCGTTCACGCTCTCGACGCAACCCGCCAGCAGCTACGTCGAGGTCGCCCACCAGGTCACCGGCGCCGACGTAGCGCTGCTCGACGGCTACTCCCCGAAGGACCGCGCGCATCCGATCGCCTCGACGCTTTCCGTGGACACGCTGCCCGCCCGGCTGCCGCTCTTCGGACGAGTGCGGCTCGCCGGGCACACGGCTCAGGCCTATTCGCTGGGGATCTCGCGCTTTCCCGAGGGAGCGCTGCGCGTCGTGCTGCTCGTGCCGCCGACGCACGGGCCGTCGTGCGAAGGCGCGCTCGAGCAGTCGGTGAACGAGACGCTCGGCCGCGTCGGCGAACGGATCTACCGCGAGGAGGCCGACAGTCCGACGGTGCGCGCGACGCTAAAGCACATCGAAGCCGACCGCGGCTTCCAGCAGGCGGTCGCCGCCCGCGACACCACTGCGGTCCGCGCGGCGATCGTGCGCTTCTTCGGCGCACACATCCACGTCGTGCGCGTGCGCGTCTACGCCGTCGAGCGAAGCGGGGCGCAGCGCTTCCTGTACGACCTCGGCGGCCCCTACGTGCTCGCGCCCGTGCACGGGACGTCCGCAGCGGCGGGCGGATCGTCGGGAAAGTTCTCCTACGCGATCCAGGACGACGCCGGCTACCTGCGCCTCGCGCATCTGTTCACCGGCGCCGAGGTCCTGATGCGGACCGGCGGCAAGCAGGTGATGGGCACGCTCGACCCCGGACCAGTCAAGATCCCTCGTCGCGGCCTCGTTACCTATCGCGGCAAGCACTACGCCGCCTACTCCTTCACGGGCGAGGCCTTCCCCTCCGGGCCGCTGCGGATTTCACTGCTGTCGACGATCGGCGACGGCCCCGACGACTAGCGCTCGCGGGCCCCGCGAGCGTCCGCCTACAGCATGCTGTTGGTCATGCGCTCGACCTCGGCGATCGAGGTGAGCCCCTCGCGCACCTTGTCCATGCCGTCGTCGCGCAGGCGTCGCATTCCTTCGCGCACCGCCACCGTCACCATCACGTCCACCGACGCCCGCTCGAGGATCAGCGCGCGGATGTGCTCTGAGACGCTCATCACCTCATACACGCCCAAGCGTCCGCGATAGCCCGAGCCACCGCAGCGCGAGCAGCCGACCGCCTCGAACGGTTCCGCGCCCGCGAGCCCGTGTTCGGCGAGCACGCTGTCGGCCACCTTCAGCAGCTTCTTGCAGTGCTTGCAGAGCAGGCGCACAAGTCGCTGGGCGACGATGCAGTCGACCGCCGAGGAGACCAGGAACGGCTCGATGCCCATGTCGATCAGACGGCCCAGGCCGCTCGGCGCGTCGCGCGTGTGCAGCGTGCTCAGCACGAGGTGGCCCGTCAGCGCCGCCTCGATCGCGATGTGCGCCGTCTCGCGGTCGCGGATCTCGCCGACCATGATCACGTCCGGGTCGGCGCGCAGCATCGAGCGCAGCCCGACGTCGAACGTCACGCCCGCCTTCGGCGCGATCTGCATCTGCTTGATTCCCGCGATCCGCTGCTCGACCGGGTCCTCGATCGTGAGGATGCTGCGTTCGCCGTCGTTCAGCTCGTGCAGCGCCGCATACAGCGTCGTCGACTTGCCCGACCCCGTCGGGCCCGTCACGAGCACCGCGCCGTTGGGCTTCTTGATCGCCGATTTGAACTGCTCGAGCGCGTGCGGCGGCATGCCGAGCGACTCCAGGCCTTGGATCACCCCGCTCTTGTCGAGGATGCGCAGCACGACGCCCTCGCCGTAGACCAGCGGCAGCGTGACCACGCGGATGTCGACGCGACGGCCGTCGACCGTCAGCGCGAAGCGGCCGTCCTGCGGCACGCGCTTCTCCGAGATGTCGAGGTCGGCCATGATCTTGATGCGCGACACCACGCCCATCGCCATCTTGCGCTTGACCGTCGCCGCCGGCGCGAGCACGCCGTCGACGCGGAACAGCACGCGCGTGTCGCCCTCTTCCGGGTTGACGTGGATGTCCGACGCGCCTTGCTGCACCGCCTGCGCGACGATCGAGTGCACGAGCTTGATGATCGGCGCGTCGCGATCGGCCTCGTCGACTTGCAGATCCTGCTCTTCGTCGGTTTCGACGTCCTCCTCGACGATGTCCTCGATCGAGTCGTCCATCCGCGCCAGGCGCGAGAGCAGCAGGTTGAGGTCCTCGACCGACGCCGCCACCGGCTTCACGCGGCGGCCCGTCATCATCGCCACGTCGTCGATCGTCAGCACGTTCGTCGGGTCGGCCATCGCCAGCAGCAGCGTGCCGTCCTCGCCGAAACCGATCGGTACCGACTGGTAGCGCTTGCTCGCTTCCGAATTGAGCAGGTTGGCCGCGCCCATGTCGAGGTCGTAGACCGCCAGGTCGACGTAATCCAGGCCAAAGCGCTCTGCTACGACGCGCGCCAGCTGATCGTGGCGCAGCACGCCCTGCTCGACCAGTACCAGGCCCGTCGGGCGTCCCTGGCTGCGCGCCGTCTCGACCGCCTCGTCGACCTGCTCGCGGTCGGCGAAGCCGAGGTCGACGACCACTTCGCCGATCATCCGCGTCGAGCGCCCCGTGCGCCGCGGTGGGTACAGCCCCGTGCCGGGGCCCTTCGGCTCCGGCTCCGGCGTCGTCTCCGGACCGCCCGGCTGCGCAACCGGCGTGTCGCTGGCTGGGTTGCTCTCCGTCTCCTCGGCCGGGCATGCAGCAATCGGCTCGGCCGTCGGCGTGCCGACGTCGCTCATAGCTACTACATCGGCAGCAACGCTGCCGGCCTTGACCTCGGTCCGCCTCCGGGGAAAACCCCTATGAACACGGGCTCAGAGGCCTTGCTCGAAGGCGCCCTTGACCTGCGCGTCGAGCGGCGTTCAGCCGGTGCAGCGCCAGCGCCTCGGCCGAGGCGAAGCGCGCGCCGCCGGCGCTGTCCGGGCCGTGGTGCATCAGCACGCAGTGCTCGAGCGCCAACCGCCGCTCGCTCGTCAGCGAGTCCGGCATGTGCCGCGCCAGCATGCGCAGACCCAGCTCGACGTGGCCGAGCATGCGTCCCTCCGCGCTGCGCGCAATCTCCGCGCCGTAGGTGAACTCGCGCGTCTTGCCCACGTCGTGCACGATCGCCGCGCTCAGCAGCAGGTCTCGATCCAGCCGCGGGTGAAGCGTGCACAGCTCGTGCGCCAGCGTCGCCACCCCCACCGTGTGCTCGAGCAGGCCGCCGAGGTAGGCGTGATGGGCGCCCGCGCCCGCTGGCGCGGCGCGGGATCGAGCACGGCGCGCGGCGCAGCTGCGCGCGCAGCTCCGCGTCCGCCAGCAGGTTCGCCAGCAGCAGCTTCAGCGGCGCTTCGTAGACCTCCCGCGCGAGGTGCTCGAGGAAGCCTTCGAGCTCGTCGAGGTCGCGGTAGGCCGTCGGCAGGAAGCCCGCCGGGTCGGCCTCCTCGCCCTCGGCGCGCGCGATCGACGACGAGGTTGAGCTGCAGCTTCTCGCGGTAGCGCTCGACCCGCCCGCGCACGTGGACCAGCTCGCCGCGCTCGAAGCGCCCGCGAGCAGATCTGCGTCGTTGAACACGCGTCCGAGGATCGTGCCCGTCTGTCGCCAGCTCGAACGTTCAGGTACGCCGTGCCGGCGCGCGAGATCTGCCGTTCCTTGCGCGTGCACGCGAACACGCCGTCGAGCTCGTCCTGGTCGCGCAGCGTCGCGATCGTCTGACGCGTGTCGCGCTCCGGAGCGCCCGCTTGCGGATCGCCGGCGGCGCGACCAGCGGCGTTGTCCGCAGCGCTCTCATACGACGGTGTGCTCGTGGCGGAGGCCATCGTTCCATGATGTACGGTGGTTCGGATGCAGCCGCTGATCTGGGATCGCCGTCCCGACGGCCTTCGCGCCCCGGCGATGGTTTGCGCGTTTCAGGGCTGGAACGACGCCGGCGACGCCGCCTCGAGCGCCGTCTCCTTCCTCGCCTCCTCGCTGCAGGCCCGGCGCTTCGCGCGGATCGACTCCGAGGAGTTCTACGACTTCCAGACCAACCGCCCGAGCGTGCAGTTCAACGACGAGAACGAGCGCGAGATCGTGTGGCCGACCGTCGAAGTGCTCGAGGCGAGCGCGCCGCGCGCGCCGCGCGACCTCGTGCTCGTGCAGGGCGTCGAGCCGTCGCTGCGCTGGCGCTCCTTCATGCGCGCACATCGTCGAGCTCGCCGAGGCGCTCGGCGTGCAGGTCGTCGTCTCGCTCGGCGCGCTGCTCGGCGACGTGCCGCACACGCGCCCCGTGTCGATGTCCGGCCACGCCACCGACCCGGCGCTGATGGAGCGCCTGGGCATGCAGGGCTCGACCTATGAGGGCCCGACCGGCATCGTCGGCGTGCTGCACTGCCGCCTGCGCCCAGGCCGGGCTGCCCTCGGCGAGCCTGTGGGCCGGCGTGCCGCACTACGTCGCCGCCGCCGCCAACCCGAAGGCCGCGCTCGCGCTCGTGCGGCGCGTCGAAGGCCTGATCGGCGTCTCCGTCGACGTCTCCGAGCTCGAGTCCGCCGCCGCCGACTACGAGCGCCAGGTCGGGCTCGCCGTGCAGAGCGATCCCGACATCCAGGCTTTCGTCGAACGCCTCGAGCAGGCCGCCGAGGGCGACGAGGATGTAGCGCCCGAGGACGTCCCCTCAGGCGACGCCATCGCACGCGAATTCCAGCGCTTCCTGCGCCAGCGCGGGCGCGAGGCGTAGGCCGCCTGAGCAGCGCGGCACTAGCGCCGGCGCCGTCGGGCCCGGTCTACTTCTCCGCCACCGGGCAGACGATCCGGTAGTCGCAGATCGAGCACGCCGCGTGCGAGGGCGTCGGCTCGAATTCCTGCGCGAGAATCCCCTCGCCGACCTCCATCACGAGTCGCTCGACCGAAGCCGCGTCCTGCGCGCCGCGCGGGACCGGCACCTTGAGCGTCGTCGAGCACGTAGTAGTAGGCCTGGCGCGAGGAGCTCGAGACCCCAGTCCTCGCGCGCAGCGAGCGCATACAGCGAAAGCTGCACGTCGTCCTTCAGCTGCTCCGCGCTCTTCGGGCGCGAGGTCTTGTAGTCGATCAGCTCGTACTGCTCCTGCGCGCCCGCGTCGCCCGCCTCGCCGTCGCGGATCCGATCGACGCGGTCGACGCGTCCGCGCAGGTGGTGCGGGCCGAGCCGGAAGGAGAAGCTGCGCTCGAACCAGACCGGTTCGGCGTCCTGCCCGCGCAGGCGCGCGTGGTAGCGATCGAGCGCGGCGCGCGCCTTGGCCAGCAGCTCGCCCTCGTATTCGCTCTCGCCGAAGCCCGCGCGACGCCAGCCCGCATCGAGCAGTTCGTGCATCTGCTCGAGCGTCTGCGCGCCGTCGCAGTGGAAGCGCTCGAGCACCTGGTGCACGACGATGCCGAAGCGCTGGTGCGGCGTCTGCTCGGTCGGAATCCGCAGGACGCGCGCGAACTTGTAGCGCAACGGACAGCTGCGGTAGGTCTCGATGTCCGACGCCGACAGCGCGAGGCCGACGCCCTTGCGCGGCAGGAACGGCTCGAGCGAGTGCTCCTCGCGCCCGCCGCACGTTCGAGCGCGCCGTGAGCGCCTGATCGAGCGGCGAGGTCTGGAAGATCTCGCGCTGCACCGGCGTCGTCGCGGCGAGCAGCCGCGCGTTGACGTCGGCCAGCGCCTCCGCCAGCTCCTGCCCGGCAGGGCGCTGCAGCAGCGCCGCCAGCTTGAGCAGCTCCAGGTAGCGCACGACGCCGTGGGAGATGTCCAGTTCGGTGTCCAGGCGCAGCTCGCCGAGGTGCCCGCCGATCCGCCCGACGCTCTCGAGCACCTCCTCGCGCAGCCGTTGGTAGCTCTCCTGGAGATGCTCCTCCTCGGGGCTCGCCGTCTCGGCGGCGGCTGTGTCATCTGCTGCGGCGTCCGCATCGAGCGCCGGCGCCGCGTGATCGCGTGGGTCGGGCTCCGGCTGGGCCGAGCCCGTGCGCGATCGCGGCACGACCGTCGCCAGGTGGCGCGCCAGCTCGCGCGGCGTCGCGTCCGGATCGCCGCGCACGAACTCGACCGTCAGCTCGCGCAGCCCGCTGCAGGCTCGCATCGCGAGCGGCCGCCTCGGTCGGCGTCAGCAGCGCCCGCCCGGCGCGTCCCGAGCAGCTCGATCAGCTCGGCGATGAAGGCGTCCGGGGCGAGCGTATCCAGGCCGCCGGCCGCGCTGCGGTGCAGCGCGACGAAGCGCTCGATCCGTTCGCGCGCCTCCGGCGGCACCTGCGGCGACTCGCTGGCCGCCGTCAGGCCCGAGACGAGGTCGAGCTTGCGCCGCCTGGCGACCTGGATCACGCGCGCCAGGTGCGCCTGGCGCAGCTCGATCGGTGGGCGCGCGAGCGCGCGCACGACGGCGGCGGCGTCCTGCGGGTCGACGAGCAGGCGCACCCAGGCGAGCACATCGCGCACCTCCGCCCGCCGCAGGAAGCTCGCCGCGCCGCGGATCGGCTGCTGGCTCTGGCGCGGTTCGTGAGACGGACACCGTCCAAGGATACGAGTGCCTGGGGTTGCGGGCCAGGGCCGGCCAGGTGAACGAGTTGCAAGACCACGCTGCGCGCAGGCGTCCGGGACGAGCGAGACAGCCCGGCAAACTTATGGGCGGCTGAGACGGCAGGGCTACGCTCTGTTGGTGGACCCGATCGATTGGCGCGCAGCGCAGCGAATCGGCGAGCGCCTGGCCGGCTCGCCGCCGCATGGCGGCGTGCGCGCCTCCTCGGTGCAGCCGCGCGCATACGACTTCGCGCGGCGCGTGAGCGAGTACAGCGGCCTGCAGACGCCGAGCGAGCTGCCGCCGCTCGAGGCCGTCGACCGCTCGGCGTGGATCGCCGCCAACCTCACACGATGCGACCGCTGCTCGGCGGCCTCAGCGAGCGGCTCGGCGACGGGGCCGGCCCGCTGGCCGGCCCGCTGCGCTCGGCCTCGGGCTTTCTGCTCGGCGCGCAGGTGGGCGCGCTGACCGGCGTGCTCTCCCAGCGCGTGCTCGGCCAGTACGACCTTGCGCTGCTCGAGGAGACGACCACGCCGCGCCTGCTTGCTGCTCGCGCCGAACCTCGCGATCGCCGCGCGCAACCTGTCGGTCGACCGCGACGAGCTGGTGCTGTGGGTCGCGATCCACGAGATCACGCATGCCGTGCAGTTCACCGGCGCGCCGTGGCTGCGCGGGCACATCGGCGGCATGCTGCAGGAGCTGATCGACGGGCTGCAGGTCTCGCTGGCCGGGAAGCGCCGACGACCAACGGCGACGGCGCGCGGCTGGCTGGCGAGCGGATCCAAGCTGCCCGACCCCGCGGAGCTGCGCGAGATCGCCGAGCGCGCGCGCAGCGGCGAGCTCTTGCGGCTCACGCTCGGCGAGGATCGCTGGGCGCTGGTCGAGCGGATGCAGGCCGCGATGTCGCTGATCGAGGGCCACGCCGAGCACACGATGGACGCGATCGGCGCCGAGGTGCTGCCCTCGCTGCCGCGCCTGCGCGCCGCGATGACGCGCCGGCGCGAGTCGCGCGGGCTGCCCTGGCGCGTGCTCGAGCGGCTGCTCGGACTGGAGATGAAGATGCGCCAGTACGAGGTCGGCAGGCGCTTCTGCGACGCCGTCGTCGCAGCAGGGCGGCCGGGAGGCGCTGGCGCGTGTCTGGAGCGGACCCGAGCAGCTGCCGAGCGACGAGGAGCTGAAGCATCCGGCGCACTGGCTGCAGCGCACGGGCGCCCCAGCCGGCGGCTCGATCGCCTAGCTCAGCTGCGCCCTAAACGGGCGCAGCAACACCCGAACACGACCCGAACATCGCCACCGAGAAGAAGTCGTCTGGGCGCCTCCACGGGGCTGTTTCCCAGCCTTTCGGGCCGAACGCATGTTCCTCCTGTTACAAGCTCAGCCGCGATAACACCCGGTCAACACGGGGTCTTTGGCCCGTGATACGATCTTCGTTGTAACAAACTTCCAGGGACGGGTTACAAACAGGTGTTCGATCCCGGCAGATCGGGTATCGAGACCGAGACAAACCCGCACCTCCTCGCAAGGCGAGGAAGAAGAGGAGACCCGCTCCAGATGGCCACCGCCACCACAACTTCCCCCCGCAGCACCAAAGCGGGCGCAAAACCGGCGAAAGCCAAAAAACCGGCCCGCAAAGCCGCACGCGCGCACGACGACGCAGTCGAAAGCGACGACCGCCAAGGCTGCGCGCACCCGCGCCATCCACCAGTCCGAGTCGGCCGCCAAGCAGGCCCAGACGGCCACGCGCGAGACGGCCGGCGTGTTCGGCGACTACGCCGAGCGCGCACTGCTGATCCCCGTCGGCGTCGCCCTGACGGCCCGCGACAAAGTCGTCTCGGGCGTCAACGACACGATCTCGAGCTACTCCTCGACGAGCAAGGCCCAGGCTCAGCTGCGCCGCTTCGAGCGCCGCGGCGCGACGGCCCGCAACCGCCTCGAGCGCGAGGTGCGCAAAGCACGCGTCCGCGTCGAGCGCGAACTGCGCCAGCGCCGTCGTGAGATCGAGAAAACGGTCTCCGAGCTCGAAGGCCGTCGTGACTCCGTCGCCAAGAGCGGCAGCGACCTGGCCAACCGCGTCCAGGAGCGCGTGCTCAGCCTGGTCTAGACGACCAACCAGCTTCCCCCGCCCGGCCTGGAGAGACCGGGGACATCGCCGAAGCAGGCGATGGTCGGGAAAGTCTGTCGGCCTCATATCCCGCCGGCAGTAGTAGCACCCTCTCCTCCCTCGACTCGCGGGGCGGTCCCCATCGCCCCGCGAGTCATTTAAGAGCGGGGCGTCGAGATGGTTTGGAATTGAGTTCGATCTGGCTCATGCCAGTTTGCAGCGATTTAGATGAATATCCAGATTACTCCAAATGAGTCCAGCTTTTTGGAGATATGCTAAGCTCCAGATTCTTGGCGTAACTTGGCCTAATTTGGAGTAGCTCTGCGTGTATGTAGCTCCCGCTCCCACTCTCTCTGACACCCTCGGCAAGGTCCTTGAGAAAGGCACCGAGCGCCTACCTGAATTGCTCAGGCTTGGCCTCGTGGAAGATGGGCGGGACTACGTCCATTGGGACAAGCTGCGTCAACTCGAGCCTCCAGGTGACCTAACGACTGAAGAGTGGTGGCTGCTGATCAAGTGGGGGCGCCAGAACTTCCATCGGCCAATCCCGCTCACGGATCCTCTCGGGAGCCATTTCGTCTATGGGGTTCCGGACATCGTGGCGCGCCGCCTCCATTATGTGGACCAGCGATGCGCGGGAGAGGTCGCGATGTCGGAGGTTGTAACGGCTGATGCACAAGCACGCCAGCACTACCTCGTGAACTCCCTGATGGAGGAGGCGATCCGGTCCAGCCAGCTCGAGGGAGCAACCACCACTCGCGGGGTCGCCAAGGAGCTGCTCCGAACTGGTCGCAAGCCAAAAGACCGTAGCGAGCGGATGATCCTGAACAACTATCGAGCGCTGCTTTATATGCGCGATGAGATGCCTAGCGAGCTAACCCCGGGAACCGTGTTAGAGCTTCAACGCATCCTCACGGATGGAACGCTCGACAACGCGGACGCAGCTGGCCGCCTTCAGCGGCCGGACGAAGAGCGCATCGCCGTCGTGGACGGCCTCGACGGCACGGTCATCCACGCTCCCCCTCCCGCGGAGCAGTTGCCGGCGCGGCTTCAGGCCCTATGCGACTTCGCGAACGAAGGCGAAACGCCAGACCGGTTTATTCACCCAGTCCTTCGCGCCATTCTTCTGCACTTCTGGCTCGCCTACGACCATCCGTTCGAAGACGGCAACGGTAGAACGGCACGAGCGCTGTTCTACTGGTACATGCGGACCCATGCGCTACTGGCTGGTCGAGTACTTGTCGATCTCCCGCATCCTGCGCCACGCACCCAGCAAGTACACGCGCTCGTTCGTACTGACGGAGACCGACGAGCGAGACGCAACGTACTTCATCGCCTATCAGCTCGAAGTCGTCCAGCAAGCCGTGGAACAGCTCCATGACTTTCTCGGGCAGAGGATCAAGGACGTCAGAGGATGTTGAAGCCCTACTCAAGGGCTCAGACCAGTTCAATCACAGGCAGTTCGCGCTGCTCGCAAACGCCCTGCGTGTGCCGGACGCGATCTATACGTTCCAGACACATGCTTCAAGCCACGGGGTCACGCACGAGACGGCGCGGGCAGACCTGTTACCGCTCGTGGAGATGGGCTTCCTCGAAAAGCGTCGTCAAGGGCGTCGCTATACGTTCGTACCCGATGCGGATCTCGCAAAGCGCCTGAGGGCGGCCCGCTAGTCGTTGTCCGACAGGCGTCCGGCCTACGCTCCAGTTTGGCACAATGGCCAGCGATGCCAACCCGCGACGAAATCCTCAAGGCCCTGGAGGTCGTGATCGACCCCGAGCTGCACCGCTCGATCGTCGAGCTCGGACATGGTGCGCTCGATCGACGAGCCCGAACGGCGTGGCCGTGAACGTGACGGTCTCGCTGACGACGCCGGGCTGCCCGATCAAGGGCCACTTCCAGACCGCCGTCGCCGAGGCGGTCGACGGCGCTCGACGGCGTCACGCACACGTAACGTCTACTTCGACGTGCTCACCGACGCGCAGAAGCAGGCGCTGCAGCAGAAGCTCGGCCGCCGGCGGGCTGCCCGAGGGCGCGCTCGCGCAGGTGCCGAACGTGATCTGCATCGGCTCGGGCAAGGGCGGCGTGGGCAAGTCGACGCTGACGGCCAACCTCGCCGCGGCGCTGGCGGCCGAAGGCAAGCGCGTCGGCGTGCTCGACGCCGACGTGTGGGGCTACTCGATCCCGCGCATGTACGGGCTCGGCGCGACGCGCCCGCCGGTCTCGGCGGAGCGCAAGATCGTGCCGCTGGAGGCGCACGGCGTGAAGGTCATGTCGATCGGCTTCTTCGTCGAGGAGGACGCGGCGGTCGTGTGGCGCGGGCCGATGCTGCACAAGGCGCTCACGCAGTTCCTGCAGGACGTCGACTGGGGCGCGCTCGACTACCTGCTGGTCGACCTGCCGCCGGGCACGGGCGACGTCTCGATGACGCTCGCCCAGCTGCTGCCGCAGGCGCGTTCTTGATCGTCACGACGCCGCAGGCGACGGCGCAGAAGGTCGCGCGCCGCGCGGCGCAGATGGCCGACAAGGTCGACCTCGAGATCGCCGGCGTCGATCGAGAACATGTCCGGCTTCACGACGCCGTCGGGCGAGCGCTTCCCGATCTTCGGCGAGGGCGGCGGCCAGGAGCTGGCCGACGAGCTCGACGTGCCGCTGCTCGGCCGGGTGCCGCTGACGATGCCGCTGCGCGAGCAGGCCGACGCCGGCGTGCCGCTGGTGGTCGAGGACCCCGACGACCCGGCCGCGCAGGCGATCCGCCAGGTCGCGCGCGGCGCTGATCGCGATGGCGCCGGCGGCGCCGGTGAGCTGCCGGTGCTGCCGCTCGTGGAGGTCGGCGCACCCGCAACGGTGCGACCCGCCCGCGCCGCGTGCCCGCCTCCGCCGAGGAGCGAAAACCGGCGGGCATGTCGCTGCCGATGGCTTAGTCGGCGGCCGCAGGACCCCTGCGGCCGGTCGCGACCTGGACACCCGTGCGGACTCGCGCGACCGCTTGACAAGCGAAACCACTTTGAGAGGATCGTCTTGACGATGTCCGCATCAGGGCACACAGCAGGAGGGGAAAAGCAGGACAGGCCGAGCGGCGAGCAGGGGGCGCACGGCGCCGAACGGCGTCGTCGGAAATCGACGAACGCCGCGGCGAAGATGGAGCGGCTGCGCGCGGAAGGGATCGACCCCTACCCGCCCGTGACCCTGTGGGGCAAGCGCACGCGCATCGCCGACGTCCTCGGCGCGCACGACCCGAGCGACGCTCGAGCAGGGCGCGCACCCCGAGCTGCGCTACGTCGTCGCCGGGCGGCTGATCTCGCGCCGCGGGCACGGCAAGACGTGCGTTCCTCGACCTGCGCGACCTGTCGGGCTCGATCCAGGTCGTCGTGCGCGTCGACTCGCTCGGCCAGGAGGCCTACGACCGCGATCCTGGGCCTCGACATCGGCGACATCGTCCGGTCGACGGCTGCGTCTACGTGACCCAGCGCGGCGAGCTCGCGCTGGAGGCGATCGAGTGCACGCTGCTGACCAAGACGCTGCGCCCGCCGCCGGACAAGCACCACGGCCTCGGCGACACGGGCACGCGCTACCGCTACCGCGAGCTCGACCTGATCGCCAACGAGGAGACGCGCGAGCTGTTCATCACGCGCAACAAGATCGTCGCTCGCGATCCGCGAATGGCTGGACGAACGCAACTTCGTGGAGATCGAAACGCCGGCGCTGCAGTCGCTGGCGGGCGGCGCCGGCTCGCGGCCGTTCACGACCCATCACAACGCGCTCGACCGCGACCTGTACCTGCGCATCTCGGTCGAGCTGTTCCTCAACCGCTGCATCGTCGGCGGCATGGAGAACGTCTACGACATGGGCAAGGTGTTCCGCAACGAGGGCATCTCGCCGAAGCACTCGCCCGGAGTTCACGATCATCGAGTTCATGTGCGCCTACTCCGACTACAACGACGTGGCGACGGTGACCGAAGAGATGTTCCGCGACGTCGCGCAGAAGGCGCTCGGGCGCACGGTGGTCAAGCGAAACGGCGAAGACGATCGACCTGGCCAAGCCGTGGAGGCGGATCACGATGCGCGAGCTGATCCTGGAGCGCTTCGGGCTCGACTTCATGGAGTCCACGCGCGAGCAGCTCGCGGAGGTGCTCGACGAGCCGATGCGACCCGGAGGCGACGTGGGCCGAGGTCGTGGCCGACATCTACTCGCGAGAAGATCGAGTCGACGATCAACCAGCCGACGCACGTGTTCGACTTCCCGCTCGAGCCGTTCCCGATCACCAAGCCGCCACGCCGAGCACCCGGAGCTGGCCGAGCACTTCGACGCGGTGATCGGCGGCATCGAGATGGTCTCCGGCGACACCGAGCTCAACGACCCGGTCGACCAGTGGCAGCGCTTCGTCGACCAGCGCAAGCGGCGCATGGTCGACGACGAGGACGTGCCGCACCCGAACGACGAGGAGTACGCGCGCGCGATCGAGTACGGCTACTCGCCGACGGCCGGCGGCGGCATGGGCGTGGACCGCCTGATCATGATCCTCACCGAACGCGAGACGCTGCGCGAGGTGATCCCCTTCCCGATCGTGCAGGGACCTCAAGTGAGCTCGAACGGCGCACGCAAACGGCGAGCGCCGAACGGCGCCGACCGCGGCAAGCTCGAGCTCGATCCCGGCGTGGTCGCCTGCCTGCCGCGAGGCGGCGCGCCAGATCGCCGGCGCAGGTCGCCGAGCAGATCGCGGGCAAGACGACCGTCTCGGTCGAGCGCACGTCACGCGCCTGCTCGGCGTCGACGGCGCCAACGAGCTCGAGGTGCCGCTGCCGAACGTGCTCGTCGACCACGTGCACGACCGCGGCGGGCTGGACGCGCGGCATCGCCTACTGGCTCGGCAACGCGCTGCTGGCCGACCCGCAGGCGACGCCGCAGCCGATCGCCGAGGCGGTCGACGGCGGCGAGCTCGACGCTCGTGCGAGCTGCCGCGCGCCGACGCGACGAGGCGATCCGCGAGCGGATCGCCGCGAGTGCGAGCGCGCGTGGGCGAGATCGCCGAGCGCATGCGCGAGCGCGCGCGATGCGCGAGCGCCTCGGCGAGCAGCCGCCGCCGCTGCGCTACGTGCTGACGGCGACCGGCAACGTCTACGAGGACGTCGTGCACGCGCAGGCGGTGGCGCAGGCCGGCGGCGACATCGTCGCGGTGATCCGCTCGACCGCGCAGAGCCTGCTCGACTACGTCCCCTACGGCCCGACGACGGAGGGCTACGGCGGCACGTTCGCCACGCAGGCGAACTTCCGCATCATGCGCGAGGCGCTGGACGAGTGGTCGCGAGCAGCACGGCCGCTACGTGCGCCTGTCGAGCTTCTGCTCGGGCCTGTGCATGCCGGAGATCGCCGCGATGGGCGCGAGCGAGGGCTTCGACAACATGGTCAACGACGCCCTCTACGGGATCCTCTACCGCGACATCAACATCCGTGCGCGGGCTGATCGACCAGCGCGTCTCGCGCATGATCAACGGCTACTTCGGCGTCGTGATCAACACCGGCGAGGACAACTACCTGCGCACCGCCGACGCGATCGAGGCGGCGCCGTCGGTCGACCGCCTCGCAGTTCATCAACCACCAGCTCGCGCGGGACTCGGGCGTGCCCGACGCGCAGATCGCGCTCGGCGACGCGTTCGAGATCGACGACGCCGGTCGACCAACGGGCTGCTGTACGAGTGGGCGCAGGCGCAGCTGACGCGCGAGCTGTTCCCCGACTGCCCGGTCAAGTACATGCCGCCGACGCGGCACATGGACGGCAACCTGTTCCGCACGCACGCCGCGCGACACGCTGTTCAACCTCGTCACGATCGCCACCGGCCAGGGCATCCAGACGATCGGCGTCCGACCGAGGGGATCTTCACGCCGCACGTCCACGACCGCGTGCTCGGGCTGGAGAACGTCGACTACGTGTTCAACGCGGCGCGCGACCTCGGCGAGGAGATCGAGTTCAAGCCGGGCGGGATCATCCAGACGCGCGCGCAGGAGGTGCTCGCCGGCGCGCACGCGCTGCTCGAGCGGATCGCCGAGACGGCCTGTTCGCGGCGCTCGAGCGAGGCGACGTTCGGCGACGTGCCGCGCGCGATCGACGAGGGCCGCGGCACCGAGGGCATCGTCGACGGTCGCGAGGGCTACTTCAACCCGGCGGCCGAGCGCGGTGAGGCGCCCGCCGGGCGAGCGCCGCGCCGCGAGCTCGACCTCGACGCGGTAAGCCCCTACGCCGACCACCTCGGCGACGGGCTCGTCCAGATGAGCTTCACGCTGCCCGTCGCCCTACTGGCCTGGCGGCGCGCAAGGCGGCGCTGGAGCTGGCGGCGAAGATGGGCTTCGAGCAGCCCGAGGTCGTCCACTACCAGGAGCTGACCGACGGCTACACGTACTTCGTGATGTTCGGCGCAGTGCGACGCAGACGGTCGACTTCGCCTCGCTCTGCGACGAGGGCTTCGACGATCGAGTACATGAGCGAGGACGAGATCGAAGCGCTTCGCCGGCCGAGCAGATCGGCCGGCCGATCGTCGTGGTCGGCGCCGGCACGGGCACGGACACGCACAGCGTCGGCATCGACGCGATGCTCAACCTGAAGGGCTTCCACGGCCACCACGGCCTGGAGGGCTACACGGCGTTCGAGACCCACAACCTCGGCAGCCAGGTGCCCAACAGCGTGCTCGTGCTCGCGAAGGCGATCGAGCTGGGCGCCGACGCGATCCTCGTCTCGCAGACGGTCACGCAGCAGAACCTGCACATCGCCAACCTGACCGAGCTCGTGGAGATGGTCGAGGCGGAGGGCCGGCGCAAGCAGACTGATCCTCACGTGCGGCGGCCCGCGCGTGTCCAACGAGCTGGCCAAGGAGCTCGGCTTCGACGCGGGCTTCTCCAAGGGCACCTACCCGCACCACGTGGCGAGCTTCATCGTGCGCGAGCTGGCCGCGCGCAACGGCAGCGGTCACGGCGCAGGCGTGGCCGACGGCCGGGCGCGAGCGCCGCCGCGGATGGCTAGCGCGCGCAGACGCTCGCAGCACGCCGATGCTAGCCGGCCGCGCGCTGACGAGCTCGTCGCCGGCACCGCATGCTCGCGCTCGTCGGGCTGGCGAAGAACACGGGCAAGACCGAGACGCTGGCGGCGCTGCTGCGCGAGCACGCCGGCGCGCGGCGGACGATCGGCGTGACCTCGATCGGGCGCGACGGCGAGGAGCACGACGTGATCGACGCGCGCATCGACAAGCCGCGCGTGCAGCTTCAGGCGGGCGACCTCGTGGCGACGACCGGCGCGCTGCTGCGCTCCAGCGGCGTGCGCGCACGAGCGCCTGGCGCGCACGGGCGTGCGCACGCCGCTCGGCGAGGTGGTGCTCGCGCGGCTGTCGGAGCCCGGCACGGTCGAAGTCGCCGGGCCGAGCGCCGCCGCCGACGCTGCGCGCGGTCGGCGACGCGATGCTGCTGCTCGGCGCCGAGCAGGTGCTGCTCGACGGCGCGATCGACCGCCGCGCGGCATCCTCGCCGGCGGTCGCCGACGGGCTCGTGATGGCGACCGGCGCGATCCTCAGCGAAGACATCGAAGACGTCGTGCGCGCCACCGCGACGCCGTCGACCTGGTCAGGTTGCCGGCCGCCGGCGACGAAGACGGCGGCGGGCCGGCGACGCGCGAGGCCGCCGAGGCGAGCGCTGGCGCTCGATCGCCGGCTCGTGCTGAACGCCGAGCCGGCGCGAGATCGCGACGCTGCTGCGCGAGCATCCGCCAGGCGAGCACGCTGACAGTCGAGGCGCGCTCGGCGAGCGTTTCCTCGAGGGGCTCCTGGCGGCGCGCAGCGAGCGCGCCGGGCGCGAGCTGCGAATCGTCGCGGGCGACCCGACGAAGGTGTTCCTCTCACGCCGCGGCCCACACTGGTACGCGCGTCAGGGCATCGCGATCGAGGTGCGGCGGACGATCGAGCTGAAGGCGATCACCGTCAATCCGGTGGCGCCGCAGTCACACCGCTTCGACTCGCGCCAGCTGCGCGAGCTGATCGCGGCGGCCGTCCCGGACGTGCCCGTGCTCGACGTCCTCGACGAGTCCTATTTGGCGTTGCGAAGTAGTCGGAGTTGATCTGCGTGTACTTCTGCCACTCGTCCGGCAGCTGGTCCTCCGCGAAGCACGCGTCCACCGGGCAGGCCTCGACGCAGGCGTCGCAGTCGATGCACTCCTCGGGGTCGATGTAGAGCATCTCGGCCGCGTCGTATCCGGGCTCGTCGGGCGTCGGGTGGATGCAGTCGACGGGGCACACCTCGACACAGGAGTTGTCCTTGGTGCCGATGCACGGCTCGGCGATCACGTAGGCCATTCGGTTCTTTCCTGGTTGTTTGCGGTTGGGTGCTCGGCGGAGTGGGGTCCGGCCGAGCGGCCTATTTTACGTATCGGCGCCGGCCCGGCCGAGGCTCATCGTAGATGATTGCTCGATCAATCATTGGCCGCGGCGTCGCTTAGCTGGGCGTCAGCGCTTGTGCTTGTGGCGGCGCTTAGGCGGGAACGAGCGTGAGCTTGACCTTCGTGCCAGTTTGAGCGTTCTGCGAGCGGCAGGCGATGCAGCAGCACCACCAGCTTGCGCCGGCGCGCCCGCGAGAGGTGCTTCGGCTGCTTTACCGCGCCGAGCGCGCAATGCGCTTTTCTCAGAGCGATCTTCGCCTTCGCCAGCGACAGAAGGCGCAGGTTGGCACGCGGCAGGCGACCGTCACCAGCGGATGCGCAGGCTGAGGCGGCGCGGCCGGCGTGGCCGTCGTGAACGTGCTGTCCACCGTGCTGGCCGATCCATCGGGCGAGGTCACGTCGAAGCGCACGTGGTAGGTCGTCCCGCAGCGAGGCTGCCGATCGTGACGGCGACGGGCTGCGTGAACAGCGCGTCGGAGAGCGCGAGCGCCGCCGTGGAGCCATACGCAGGGGTCGTGCCGTAGTCGAACGACGCGCTGCCACCGAGATCGATCGTGCCGGCGACGGCGCTCAGATCGGCCGAGCTCGTCGTGATGTTGCTTGCCTGTAGTCGATCGCGCTGGGCGTGGTAAGCTGCCCGGCTGCTGTCGCAGCGCCGCCTGCGGGTGCGGCACGCCGCGCTGATCGCTGCCCGGGCAGTTCGCCGGGTCGCCGGCGTCGATCAGCGGGCTGCCTAGCGCCGGCAGCAGGGTGACGGTCGGCCCGCCGTTGTTTGCAGCAGCCCGAGCTGCGGCACGACCGTGTTTTTGTCGGTCGGCTGCGTCATCAAGCATTCGGGGTCGTTGACGTCCTGCGCGTTGTAGCCGAGCGAGATCACCACAGCGCCCCCGCCCCATTCGCAGTTGGGCCCGGCCGGCGCTTGGTTCTGCACGAACAGCGTGTTGCGGTAGTCGATGTGCGTGCCGCTCCATGCGCGGAACGCCCCGCCCTGGCTGCCGGCCGTGTTGCCGACGAACGAGTCGTTGAGCAGGTGCAGCGACTCGGTGCTGGTGTTCTGCTCGTTGATCGCGCCGCCGATGCTGCTCGCGCTGTTCTGCGTCAGCGTCGAGTCGGCGATGGTGCCGACGACTGGCGTCGACGGACCGAAGTAGATGGCGCCGCCATTTCCAGCAGCGGCGCTGTTGCCGGCAAAGAGGTCACGTTCGATCGTGAACGCTGCGTTCAGCGCCGCGGCCCCGCCCGAGCCGCTGGAGCTGTTGCCGAGGAGCGCATCGTTGGTCAGCGTGAGCGGGACGCTAGACGCCAGCGCGCCGCCGCCCGAGGATTTGCCGTTGCGCATCGTGACGCCAGTGATCGTGGCCTGCGCGGCCGGCGCCGTGATCGAAAAGATCTGCGTCGTGTGGCCGCCGTCGAGGAACGTCGCGCGAGCTCCAGCGCCTGTCAGCGTGAGCGACTTGTTCACGACGAGCACCGAGGCCAGTTCGTAGGTGCCGGCGGGGATCGAGATCGTTTCACCGCCGGCAGCGTCGGCGATCGCCTGCCGCAGCGAGCCGGGGCCGCTGTCGTTGATGTTCGTGACCGTCGCTGCGCTCGCCGCTCCCGCCAGCGCCAGCGCCAGCGCCAGCGCCAGCGCCAGCACGCCCATAATGACCGTCGTCCGGCAACGTCGCATGCGTACCCCGCCTTTCAGAATGTGGCCCCCCGAGATCCGCGGCGAGTCTAGCCGTCCGCTTGGACGATAATCAGAGGGTGCCGACGGACCTTCGATCTCGCCTGCAGCCGACGATGCTGCTGCTGACCGGCGCAACCGGCCTGGTCGGCTCGGCGCTGCTGCGCCGCCTGGTCGCCGAAGGCGAGCAGGTGCGCTGCCTCGTGCGCGACCCGCGCCGGCTCGGCGCGCAACGCGTGCGTGTCCAGATCGCGCTCGGTGACCTGACCGACCCGCCGTCGTTTCGCAACGCGATGCGCGGCGTGCGCACGGTCGTGCACCTGGCCGCGTCGATCCGCGACCAGCCGCGGGGCTCGATCGAGGAGCTCAACGGGATCGCGACGTGGCGCATGGTGCAGGCGGCCGAGCGCGCCGGCGTCGAGCGCTTCGTGTTCTTCTCGGCGCTCGATGCCTCTACGCACCACCGCGCGCGCTTCTTCCGCGCCAAGGCGCTCGCCGAGCAGGCCGTCGGCGAGGCCGGGCTCGAGTCGATCGTGTTCGCCCCGTCGATCGTCTACGCGCCCGGCGATCCGTGGCTGACGCTGCTCGAACGCCTGGCGCTGCTGCCGGTGGTGCCGGTCTCCGGCCGCGGGCGCGCGCTGTACCAGCCGATCTGGGCAGAGGACGTGGCCGACTGCGTGATCGCGGTGCTGCGGGCGGGCGTAGGCTCAGGCGAGCGTCATCGCGCGGGCGGCCCCACGCGGTCGACGGCGGTGGCAACGGCGCGGGCCGCACGGCCCTGACGGCGAAATCGGCGGCAGCGGTGCGGCCGTGCGGACCCGGCGAGCGGCGCGCCCGCGGCGAGCGGCGGCTGCGTCCGCGCTACGAGCTCGCCGGCCCGGAGACGCTCAGCCACACCGACCTCGTGCGCATCGTGCTGCGCTCGCTGAACCGCAAGCGCCTGCTCGTGCATATGCCGACGCCCGTCGTCTCGCGCGCGCTGCGCCTGCTCGAGCGCGTCTCGCGGGCCGAACGCGTTTGCCACCTGGGACGAGGCCGAGCTGATGGAGGTGCCGATGATCTCCACGCGCGGCACGGCCGACGTCGAGGAGCTCGGCGTCAGGCCAGCGCGGATCTCGGCCGTGCTCGGCGTCGGCTAGCGCGGGCGCCAGCCGCTTGCCCGACTGACGTCCGCGCGAGCTGCAAATCGTCCCCACGAGATGGCCTCGGCATGTCGGCGCTAAGTTGGGCCCAACCCCGACAGGTGGCGATGCTAACGCCCGTGAGGAATTCGACAAGGAACGTTTCTGTAGTCGAAAACATCCCGCTCGGGATTGTCCTGGCCGGCAGCTTGGCGGATCGGCGCCCGCTCCCGGACGAACGCGGCTAAGCGTTCGCCGCGACGCGACCAGCGGCGGCCGCCGCTGCGCCCAGGGCTGCGCGGCTTCGAGCTGCGAAGCGAGCGCCAGCAGCTGCGCCTCGCCGGCCGGGCCGCCCGACGAGCTGCACCGCCAGCGGCAGGCCGTCCTCGCCCTCGTACAGCGGCAGCGAGATGCCCGGCTGGCCGCTCGCGTTGAACACCGGCGTGAACGGCGTGAACAGCCCGGAGCGCGTGAACGTGGCCATCGGATCGGGCGCGCCGGTGTCGAGCGTGCCGAGCGGCAGCGGACGCTCGGCGAGCGCCGGCGTGAGCAGCGCGTCGTAGGGCGTCGAGGAAGGAGACGAGCCGGCGCGCGAACGCCTGCAGCGCGACCTCTGCGCGCCATGTACTGCGACGGCGCCGAGTTTCTGCACCATCGAGAAGATCGCCCAGCTCATCGCCTCCATGTCCTCGGCGCGTCGGCTCGCGGCCGGCGACGCGCCCGGAGTAGGCGATCGAGAGCGCGATGTGGCTGGAGAAGACGACGCCGAACAGCTCGCGCACGGCGTCGTCCTGCCACGGCGGACTCGACCTCCTCGACCTCGTGCCCGAGCGAGCGCAGCAGCTCGGCCGCGTCGGCCACGGCGCGCGCGCGCCAGCGGGTCGACGCTGCGCCTCGGGAATCGGCGGCGAGCGTCGTCATCGCGATGCGCAGCTTGCCGGGCTCGCGCGCCGCGGACACGGCGAACGGCTCGGACGGCGGCGGCGCCCAGGTCGCGTCGCCGGGCTCGTAGCCGGCGAGCACGTCGAGGATCGCGGCCGTGTCGGCGACGGTGCGCGTGAGCACGCCGTCGATGCCCAGCGAGGAGTCGCCGAGCTCGGGCGCCGGCGAGATGCGCCCGCGCGCTGGGCTTCAGCCCGACGAGGCCGCAGCAGGCGGCGGGGATGCGGATCGAGCCGCCGCCGTCGTTGCCGTGCGCGACCGGCACGATCCCCGCCGCGACGGCCGCGGCGGCGCCGCCCGAGGAGCCGCCGGGCGTGCGTTCGAGGTCCCACGGATTGCGCGTCGGGCCGAAGATCGCGCGCCTCGCTGACCGGCAGGATGCCGTACTCGGGCAGCGTCGTCGTGCCGACGATCACGAAGCCCGCGTCGCGCAGGCGCCGCGTGATGTTGTGGTCGTACGGCGCGACGTACTCGGCCATCAGCGGGCAGCCGTACGTCAGCCGCAGGCCCTTGACGGGGCGGTTGTTCTTGATCGCGATCGGCACGCCCGCGAACGGGCGCTCGTCGCCGGCGCCGATCGGCGTCCGCCGCCGCGAGCGCGCCCTCGGCGTCGACCTGCACGAACGCGTTGAGCATCGGGTTGAGCTCCTCGATGCGCTCGAGCGAGGTCTGCACGAGCTCGCGCGAGGAGATCTCGCCGGAGCGCACCATCGCGGCCAGCTCGCCCGGCCCGCGGAACATCAGATCGCTGTCGGTCACGGCTCCTCCTCGCTCGACGCTCGCCGGGCTGCGACGCCCGGCCTCACGGCCTGGCAGCGTACTTGCAGGCGCAATAGTGCGACGATATGTCCCTGCCCACAAGGCAGCTCACCCCGTCAAGCATCAAGCTCAGAAAGCGAGTGCCATGAGCGCGGTCACAGCACCAGAGGTCCAGTCGGGCCTCGAAGGAGTCGTCGCCTTCGCCACCGAGATCGCCGAGCCCGACAAAGAGGGTGGCGCGCTGCGCTACCGCGGCGTCGACATCGAAGACCTCGTCGGCGCGGTGCCCTACGAGCAGGTCTGGGGCCTGCTCGTCGACGGGCGCTTCAAGCCGGGCCTGCCGCCGGCCGAACCGCACGCGCTGACCGTCCGCTCGGGCGACCATCGCGTCGACGTGCAGTCGGCGCTCGCGATGCTCGCCCCCGAGTGGGGCTTCGGGCAGCTGATCGACATCACCGACGAGGAGGCCCGCGACAACCTCGCGCGCGCCTCGGTGATGGCGCTCTCGTTCGTCGCGCAGTCCGCGCGCGAAGCCGGCCAGCCGCCGGTGCCGCAGTCGGAGATCGACGAGGGCAGGACGATCCCCGAGCGCTTCCTGATCCGCTGGCGCGGCGAGGCCAACCCCGACCACGTCAAGGCGATCGACGCCTACTGGGTCTCGGCGGCCGAGCACGGCATGAACGCCTCGACGTTCACCGCGCGCGTCATCGCCTCCACGGGCGCCGACGTCGCGGCGGCGCTGTCGGGCGCTGTCGGTGCGCTGTCGGGCCCGCTGCACGGCGGCGCGCCCTCGCGCGTGCTGAAGATGCTCGAGGAAGTCGAAGCGAGCGGCAACGCCGAGAAGTGGGTGTCCGACGCGCTCGATCGCGGCGAGCGCCTGATGGGCTTCGGCCACCGCATCTACCGCGCCGAAGACCCGCGCGCCCGGGTGCTGCGCCGGACCGCCAGCGAACTGGGCTCGCCGCGCTTTCAGGCCGCCGAGGCGCTGGAGAAGGCGGCGCTGGCCGAGCTGCACGCGCGCCGCCCCGACCGCGTGCTGGCGACCAACGTCGAGTTCTGGTCGGCCGTGATCCTCGACCTGGCCGAAGTCCCGCCGGACCTGTTCACGCCGATGTTCACGTGCGCGCGCGTGGCCGGCTGGTCGGCGCACATCCTCGAGCAGAAGCGCGAGGCCAAGCTGATCCGCCCGACGGCGAAGTACGTCGGCGAGGGCCCGCGCTCGGTCGAGGCGGTCGAATAAAGATCGCGTAATTCTCGGTTTACCTGCCGTCAGCCGCGGGTAGGTCCACGAAGATGCTCGTCTTGATAATCTCGTCTCGTATGGCTCGGCGGCCTCACGCTGTTCGTGGGCACTGCGCCTGCGAGCGACCAGAGCCGGCGACCGGCGCCGCCACGCGTACGGCGCGCACCGCGCTCGCCGCGGACGGGAGTTGGGCATGAAGCGCGTCTGCGCGCCGTGAGAGTCGCCGCGCGCCGTGAGGACTCCGGCGAAGATCCGCGCGCGCTCCCCGCTGGGGCGGTCGGGCGGCGCTCGAGCGCCCCGCGCCACGTCGGGGCCTTGCGGCGGTTAGAGCGTTAGAGCGCGAGCGCGCGATCGACGATCGCCGCGCCGTCGACCCCGCCTGGGAGGTCGCCGAAGGCAAGTCCTCGCTCGCCCAGCCGAGCCGCGCAGAACGCGTCCGCGATGGCGGCAGGAGCGTGACGCAGCAGCAGGCTGGCCTGCAGCGCCAGCGCCATGTCCTCGACCAAGCGCCGCGCGCCCCATTCGGCGTCCGGGCGATTCTCGTTCGTCAGCGTCGCCAAGCGCTGGCGCGTGGCGGCTAGGTGAGCGTCGAAACGCGCGTCGGTGCCGGCGGCGAGCTCGCACTCGGACAGGAAGGCGCCGGCCGCTTCGGGCTCGCGCGCGAGCGCGCGCAGGACGTCGAGCGCGATCACGTTGCCCGAGCCCTCCCACACGGTGCCGATCTGGATGTCGCGATAGAACTGCGCCATCGGCGCCTCCTCGACGTAGCCGTTGCCGCCGAGGCACTCGAGCGCCTCGGCCGCCAGCGGCGCGCCGCGCTTGCACACCCAGTACTTCATCACTGCCAGGGCGAGTCGGCGGAAGGCCGACTCCTCGGGCTGCTCGGAGTCGAAGGCGCGCGCGATCCGCATCGTCGAGACCGTCGCCGCCTCGGACTCCAGCGCGAGGTCGGCCAGCACGTTGCGCATCGCCGGCTGCTACGGCGAGCAGGGCGCCGAAAGCCGAGCGGTGGCGCGCGTGCCAAATCGCCTCGGCGACGACGCGGCGCATCATCCCGGTGACGCCCGTGAGCGTGTCGAGGCGCGTCCAGATCAGCTGCTCGACCATCACCGCCGTGCCGCGTCCCTCCTCGCCGAGCATGCGAGCCGGCAGGTGGTCGTACTCGACCTCCGAGGAGGCCAGGCAGCGCCCGCCGAGCTTGTCCTTCAGGCGCTGGATGCGGAAACCCTCGTGCGGGCGCTCGGCGACAAAGCACGTGATGCCCGCCTCGGTGTGGGCAAGCGTGAAGAACACGTCGAACACAGGGTGCGTGCAGAACCACTTGTGCCCGGTCAGCTCGAACCAGCCGTCGCCGATCGGCTTCTGCGACGGTCGAGTTCGCGCGCAGGTCCGAGCCGCCCTGCTTCTCGGTCATCACCATCCCGGCCTGCGCGAAGGAGCCGTAGTCGGGCAGCGTCAGCCTTCGCTCCCACTGCTGCTGCGAGCGTCGCGTCCTGGCGCATCGTCGGCACGGCCGCGTAGTTGATCGACATCGGACAGCACGGCCCCGTGTCGAGCTGGTTGAAAAGGTGGAACATGCCCGTGCGTACGACGTGTGCGCCGGGCCGTGGATCGCGCCACGGCAGCGAGTTGACCTCGCGCTCGACGCCGAGGCGCAGCATCCAGTGCATCGATGGGTCGTAGTCGATCTCATCGACGCGGTGTCCGTAGCGATCGTGCGTGCGCAGCACCGGGATGTTGCGTTGTGCGCGTTTGGCGTGCGCGAGCGCCTCGCCGGAGGCGACGACGTTGCCGAAGTCGCGCACGCGGTCCAGGCCCCACTCGCCGCCCTCACGGACCAGCGCCTCGTGCAGCGCCGGGTCTGCCGCGAGCGGGTCGTAGTCGGCCAGCGGCGGCGGCTGATTGACAACCTCGTGCGTGGCTGTGCGGCGGCTGCTGATCGTCGACATCTCGGCCTCCCCTGGGCTCGTGTTCGGCGCTGCAAACGGACCTTAGCGCGGCCCGCGAGCTAGGTGGGCGCGAGCACGTGGGCGCTCGCGAGCACGGCCGCTGCCGGTTCGCGATCGAACTCCTCCTCGACAGGCGCCGATTCGCCGCAGAACAGCCAAGGGTTGTGCCGAGCGATGACGTGGCCGCGGAAGCGCTTCTGCCGCCCGTAAACGACCCAGGTGGTGTCGACTGCGCCGTACACCTCCGCCACGCGCAACTCGTCAGGGTGCTCTCGGGCGTAGTGCAGGTGGGTGAGACCCGCGTCATAGCAGCCCGAGAGCAGATGCCTTCCCACGACGGGCTTCGACGGCTCATCGATGATCGTCTGGAAGCGGCCCAGATCGAGATAGCCGCGCGTGGCGGAGACGATGCCGAGGCTCCGCGGCTGGGCAACGTCGGTGCGCACGAGCAGCGAGAGCTCCTTCGTCGGGTAGAGAAAGGTGTCGATCACGAACACCTCCTGGTAGTAGCGCTCAGTTACGAGGTGGACCTGCACATGCGCGCTGCATTGGACGAGGAACGTGTTCGGCTCCTCGCGTACGCGCTCGATCGCGCCAAGCAGATCTTCGACGAGCACGAGCTCGAAGTCCTCGATGCCCTGGAACTCGAGATAGTGCAGCAGCGCGTTCTCGTGACAGGTGCCCTTCGGACCGAGCGTGATGAACGTTGGATGCGCCATCGAGGAGCGCGCGCGCCGCCGCATCAGCTCACACGCGTGCCGTCGCGCCGAGCGCCGCCGATCCGCGAGGTCGCGAGCCGCGAGCCGCTCAGCCGCGTATGCGCCGAGGCGGGTTCAGACTCCGGCGCAGACGTAGCCGCTGGCACGGCGACGCGCTCCTCCTCGGGCGTGCCCATCAGCTCGTCCTCCATGCTGCAAGTCGCGTTGATCAAGAGCTCGAACAACTCAGCCGTGAAGTCCGGTGGCAGAGCGGCCTGGACGCCGCGTTCGAGATAGCGCGCACGCACCTGTGCGACGCGCTCGGGCTGCATCATCGGGATCTCGTGCTCGCTCTTGTAGCGGGCGACTTCGCGACAGACCTCGAAGCGCTCACCGAGCAGCCCCGCGATCTGCTCGTCCAGCACGTCCAGGCGCCGGCGGAAGGGTTCGAGGCCACCGCTCACAGCAGCATCTGCCTCATCCGGGGACCAAGCAGCGAGAAGCCGTTGGCCAGGTAGAAGGCCTCGGTCGCGCGCAGTCCCGCGAAGCGCTCCGAGGGCAGGCCGACCTCGACGCGTACGATCTCGCGTTCGACAGCCAGGTCGAACAGCGCGAGCAGCAGCTCGCGACCGATCGCCTGACCGCGGTGATCGGGCGAGACCCACAGATCCTGGATCAGCGCGTAGCGCCCGGGCACGTGGATCGCCGTCTGCCAGCTCGCGCTGAGCACGCCGGCGATCTCCTCACCGTCGCTCGCCAGCAGCACCGCCCCGGCGGTAGGGTCTTCGAGCACCGAGCGCGCGGCGCGCTCGAGCGCCGCCGGCTGCGGCGCGTCGCCGCTCAGCTCGAGCAGCAGCTCGCGCACGGCAGCCGCGACGGCCGCTGCATCCTGCACCTGGGCCAGACGAATGCGGACGCGCTGAGCGGAACCCTCGTGCGTGAGCGCCGTCGCTGTTGCGGGCTGCGCCCGCACGGTCGCCGTCGCTGAAGCCCTCCGGCCGCCGCTGCGGGTGGACAGCGAGCCCTCCATCGCCCTCAGGCCGCCCTCACCATCGCGTGCCGCGGCTCGAGCTCGACGCGCCACGCGTCCGGTGAATCGCTGCCGGTGACGGCCTGCGCGATCGCAGACATCGGCGCGCGCGCCTTGAGCAGGATCTCGTCGAACTCCTCCTCGGCGTCGGACTGGATCACGATCGCCCCGCCCGCCCCGATCGTCGTCTCGCCGGGGCGCATCACGACGGTGCGAATCACGATCGACAAATCGACGCTGCCGTCGAGCCCGAAGTAGCCGATCGCCCCCGAGTAGACGCCGCGTGCCTCGCGCTCGATTTCGTCGATGATCCCCATCGTGCGCAGCTTCGGCGCACCAGTCATCGAACCGCCAGGAAAGCAAGCGCGAACGCATTCGACCGGCGTGCGCGCGCGCTCGAGCACGCCCGTGATCGTCGAGATCAGCTGGTGCACGGTCGCGTACGGCTCGACGACCATGAATTGCGGCACGCGCACGCTGTCGACCTCGCAGACGCGGCCGAGATCGTTGCGCAGCAGGTCGACGATCATCAGGTGCTCGGCGAACGTCTTTTCGTCGTTCAGCAGCCAGGTGCGCTGCGCCTCATCCTGCACCGGATCCTTACCGCGCGAGGTGGTCCCCTTGATCGGTCGCGCCTGCACGCGGCGCTCTCGGTCGACCGAGAGGAAGCGCTCGGGCGATGAGCTGACGACGGCCAGCTCGCCGAGCTTTAGGTAGGCGGCGAACGGTGCCGGGTTGCGCCTGCGCAGGATGCGGTAGAGCTCGAACGGGTCGGGGCTTGCGTCGGTGTGGATCTGGTCGGTCAGGCATACCTCGTAGGACTCGCCGGCGCTGAGCACCGATTTGCAGCGGACGATGTCGGCGATGTACTGGCTGCGGCCGCGGCCGCAGCGGAACACGACTTGCTCGTCCGAATCTGCCGGCTCGCTTGTGGGCGTTGGCTCGGGGAGCTCTGCCGGCTCGTCCGCGGTGAGCACGTCGCGAACGGCCGACTGGGCCTGGGCGAGCCACTGCTCGGCGTCCTCGCCGTCGCCTTCGGAGACGGCGAGCAGATGCGTGCGCCCGGTCGTGTGATCGATCGCGACGACGCGGTTGGCGAGCATCATCACGGCATCCGGAAGATCGGAGCTGTGCTCTACAGGGGAGCCGCAGTCGGCCTTGCACTCGTAGCCGAGGTAGCCGACGAAGCCACCGACGAGCCCCTCGGGGACGCCGTCGGGCAGCTCCAGACGGCGTGCCTGCAGCTGGCGGTCGAGGACCTCGAAGACCGACCCCTGCTCGGTGCTGACCCCATCGGCCGCATGCAGCGTAACCGCCCCGCGCGCGACGTCGTATTCGAGCACTTTGCGCTCGGCGCCGGCCGAGGTGCCCATGAACGAGCGGCGGGCGAGCGTCGTCGGGGCGTCTGCACTATCGAGCCAGAATGCGTGCTCGGCGTCGCCGAACAGGCGCTCGAACAGCAGCTCGGCGACGGGTTCGCCCTCGAGTGTGCGCCAGTGGAGCTTCAGCAGCTGGGCAGGCGGCGGGCCCTGCACGGAGCTCAACGCCGGCCCGGGTGCGGACGGCGAGCCCTGCGCGGTCGCCGAGCGCTCGCGCGCACGCCGCAGCGGCGCAGGCATGTTCGTGCGCCTGCCGCGCAGCGCACGGTGGCGGCGCGCCATCTCGTAGAAGTTCTCGAACAGCTTGCGGCCGTGCTCAGTCGCGATCGACTCGGGGTGGAACTGCACGCCCCACATCGGGCGACTGGTGTGCTCGATGCCCATCACGACGCCGTCGTCGGTCCACGCCGTCACGCGCCCCTCGCCGAGTGCTCCGCTGACGGCAAGCGAGTGGTAGCGCACGACCGAGAAGTCCTGGGGGATGCCCGCGAACAACCCGTCGCCCTCGTGCTTGACGCCACTGAGGCGGCCGTGCATGACCATCGGCGCGCTCGACACCTTGCCGTCGAGCACGTATCCCAGGCCTTGGTGGCCAAGGCACACGCCGAGCACGGGCGTCTTGGAAAAGCGCAGGATGTCCGAGCAGACACCGAAGTCGTGCCAGCGGTCCGGACGCCCTGGACCCGGCGAGATCACGATCGCGTCGAAGTCCCAGCGCGAGAGCGCCCGCCAGGAGACAAAGTCGTTGTGCACCACGATCGGCTCCTCGCCGGAGACAGCGGCGAGCAGGTGGAAGACGTTGTAGGTGTAGGAGTCGTAGTTGTCGATCAGCAGGGTGCTCATGGGGCCGTCTCCAATCCAAGCCCCCGCGCGCTGCGATCGAGCAGCGTGTGCACGACACGCTCAACAGGTTCTGAGCGGTCGCGCTCGAGGTACCAGATCGCGAGGTGCTTGAGGTAGTTGGCGAGCGGGCGCACGTCCAGCCGCTCGACCGCCTGGCGCAGGTGACGGCGGTAGAGCTCCGACTGGATCACGGCGAAGCGGTAGTCGGGATCCTCGCTCGGCGTCTGCTCGCCCGGACCGCTCGCGCTGTGCATCGCCCGCGCGCGGACGAGCTCCCAACCCAGGCTCTCCTCGGACAGCAGCCGGTTGGGGTCGAAGTCCATGTCGGGAGCGGCCGGATGCGGTAGGAACCAGCCGAGCGCGAGCTGTGGTGCGATCCGTTCGGGGAACGGGTGCGAGGCGCGTATCGCGCGTCGGCCCGGATCGGCGTCGATCTGCTCATCGATCCACTCTGTGAGCTCGTCGATCAAGAGCGCGCCGGCGCTTGAGGTCAGCGCGCGCTTCTGGCTGAAGACCATCCCGTGGAAGATGCTGCGGCTCGGATGAAAGCCGCCGTTGAGCTCCGGGCGCAGCTCGTGCGCGAGCTTGCGAATGCTCGTCACGTGCGCAACCCACTCCGAGCCGGTCACCTGCATCGAGGTCATGTCCTCCAGTTCGGGCGCCGTCATCGCGTAGGTGAGCGAGCGCATGTGCTGCGTTGAGAGCCCATCCGAGCGCACGAGCGCGAGCTCCTCGAGCTCCTCGAAGCCGGTCGAGTAGACGACCACACCATCCTCGCGGCGGTGCAGGGTGCCGTTGCGCAGGCCCGTCTCAGTGAGCTCGACCGTCTCGGCGAGGTAGTCGGACTCGAAGAACACACGGTCGAAGGCAATGCCGAGTCGCGCGAGCGTCTTACGTTGCCCGGCGATCACCCACGCGCGCGTCTTGTACCAGAGCTCCACCGCCTCGCGATCGCCGCTCAGCACGCGCTTGATCAGTTCGTCCGCTGCGTCGTTCTGGACGTGCTCCTCGCGCGAGAGAGAGTCCTCCGCCTGCTCCTGCTCGCTCGCCTGGAGTACCCCGCCCGATGCGACGTAGTCGGCATAGCATTCCCCCACGAAGTGGTCTGACTTCTCGCCGTCCGCGAAGCCCTGCACGTGGCGTCCGCTCTGCAGCACGCCGGCCATCGCCTCGCCCATCGCGCGCCCCAGGTCCGTGATACGACTGCGCCGCTCGACCTTGGCGCCCGCCTGCGCGAGCGCTGCCGAGAGCGCGTTGCCAATCGCGAGGTTGCGCATGTGCCCGACGTGCAGCGCCTTCGTCGCGTTGGCGTCCCAGAACTGGACGGACACGCGCCTGCCGTCGGCGATGTCCGAGAGGTGGGTCTCGGCGCTACCGCCCGCCTCCAGGGCCGCGCCGGTTAGCTCGATCCAGCCATCGGCGAGCACGACGCGGACGGCGCCTCGGTCGCGGGTCAGCGAGCGCACCCAGGGCTCCTGCTCCAGGCGCGCGAGCACGCGCAGCGACTCAGCGTCCTCCTGCCAGCGCGGCGCGCGGGGGAACAGTTGCAGGTCGAAGTCAGGGTTGGGCCGGCGCGGCGCACGCGCCGCCCACGGCGAGACCCCATCCTCCCGCGTCTCGGCACCCTCGAAGTAGTCGAATAGGTTCGTGGTCATCGGCTGGTGTATGTGTGACTGCAAACGGCATGCACCAGCCGGGGCTCGAACCCGGATCACCGATGTTTAAGACCGGCCCTTTCACCGATTAAGGTACTGGTGCTCGTGACGCCTCACTCCGCTGGCGGCTCCCCGTTGACGGTTGATCACTGCCCTGAGCGGCCACCATATTTTTCACGCCCCGACAGTCAAGGGACGCGCCGGCACGGCCCCGACGTGATTCGCCCGGCGGGACGGAGAAACGCCCAGCAGCAAAGGGATTTCGAGCCGTCGATGCATGACGACGGAGCGCAAAAGAGAGAGACAGGTTTAGCCATTTGACGGTCGGAGACAAAGGCGGCGAGCGAGTGTGAATGCGTAGATAGCCGCACTTCCCGCCGGCGCAGTTCAAGCGCTCGACGTCGTTAAAGACGGAAGGCCCGGCTGCGAGAGCCGGGCCTTCCCACCTTCCCAAGTGTGCCCATCGACGATGGACCGCGAGGAGCTACTGCTTACATCATGCCCGACATGTCGGGCATGCCGCCGCCAGCCGGAGCGCCTTCCTTCTCCGGCAGCTCGGCGACGATCGCCTCGGTCGTGAGGATGTTCTTGGCGATCGACGCCGCGTTCTGCAGAGCAGAGCGCGTGACCATCGCCGGGTCGATCACGCCTTCGGCAACGAGATCGACGATCTCGTTCGTCGAGGCGTTCAGGCCGAAGCCTTTCTTGGCCTTGCGCACGTCGTTGACGACAACCGAGCCCTCCAGGCCGGCGTTCTCGGCCAGCTGACGCAGTGGCTCCTCTAGAGCGCGGAGCACGATGCGTGCACCGGTGCGCTCGTCGTCTGAGCCGTCGACCGAAGCGCCGTTGTCGCTGATGCTGACGGCCGATGAGGCCTGCAGCAGTGCGACGCCGCCGCCCGGCACGATGCCCTCCTCGAGCGCCGCGCGAGTTGCCTGCAACGCGTCCTCGACGCGGTGCTTCTTCTCCTTCATCTCCGTCTCGGTTGCCGCTCCGACCTTCACCACTGCGACGCCGCCCGAGAGCTTTGCCAAGCGCTCCTGCAGCTTCTCGCGGTCGAAGTCCGAGTCGGTGTTCTCGATTTCGGCTTTGATCTGGTTGATGCGGCCCTTGATCGCCGTCGCGTCACCTGCGCCATCGACGATCGTCGTCGTGTCCTTGCCGACGACGACGCGACGGGCACGGCCGAGCTGGGAGAGCTGGGTGTTCTCCAGCTTCAGGCCCATCTCCTCGGTGATCACCTCGCCGCTGGTGAGGATCGCGATGTCCTCGAGCATCCGCTTGCGGCGGTCGCCGAAGCCAGGGGCCTTGACGGCCACGCCCGTGAACGTGCCACGGAGCTTGTTGACGACGAGCGTCGCGAGCGACTCACCCTCGACGTCCTCGGCGATGATCAGGATCGGCTTACCCGACTGAATCACCTGCTCGAGCACCGGCAGCACGTCACGCACCGAGCCGATCTTCGAGTTGGCGATCAGGATGTAGGGGTCCTCGAGGGTCGCCTCCATGCGGTCCTGGTCGGTGACCATGTAGGGCGAGATGTAGCCCTTGTCGAACTGCATGCCCTCAGTGAACTCGAGGTCCATGCCGAACGTCTGGCCCTCCTCGACGTTGACGACGCCGTCCTTGCCGACCTTCTCGATCGCGTCGGCGATCACGTCGCCGATCTCCTCGTCGCCGGCCGAGATCGTCGCCACGCGGGCGATCTGGTCCTTGCCGGAGACCTCCTTGGACTGCGAGGCGATGTTCTTGACGACCTCCTCGACTGCCTTCTCGATCCCGCGCTTGAGCGCGAGGGGGTTGGCACCGGCGGCGACATTCTTCAGACCCTGGCGAACGATCGCCTGGGCGAGCACCGTCGCTGTCGTCGTGCCGTCGCCGGCGACGTCGTTGGTCGCCGTGGCGACCTCGCGCACGAGCTGTGCGCCTTGGTTCTGGAAGACGTCCTCGACCTCGATCTCACGTGCGATCGTGACACCGTCGTTGGTGATCGTGGGGGCGCCGAACTTCTTGTCGAGCACGACGTAGCGACCCTTCGGGCCGAGCGTGACCTTGACTGCGTTGGCGACCGCGTCAACGCCCGCCTCGAGCGCGGCGCGAGCCTCGCTGTTGTACTTGATCTCCTTGCTTGCCATCTAAGTTCTCCTTATGCCTCGACCAGGGCGAGGACGTCGGACTCGCGCAACACGAGCAGGTCCTCCCCGTCGATCTTGATCTCGGTCCCGCCGTACTTGCTGTAGAGGACCTCGTCGCCCTTCTTCACGTCCAGCGGGATCCGCTTGCCGTCATCGTCGAGGCGACCATCGCCGGCGGCGATGACCTCGCCCTTCTGCGGCTTCTCCTTGGCAGTGTCGGGGAGCACGAGACCGCTCGCGGTCGTCAGCTCCTCCTCGATTGCCCGCACGATCAGACGATCGCCCAGGGGCTTCAGCTTCATATTCGCTACCTCCATCTAGAGAGTGCTTCGGGCGCTCTGCCGTGCTTCCGGACCTCTACGCCGGGGGCCTAGCGCCTCTGGCACTCTCCGCGGAGAGTGCCAACGGTCGTCTAAATATATAGAAGATCCGGGGCCCCATCAAGGGAAATCGGCACTTGAAACAGAAAGTGCCAACGAATGTCGACTTCGCTCAGGAGCGGACCGATACATCGCGGGGCACCGCTCCGCAGCCGTCCTCGCGCCGCGAACTCGCCGGCGGCCTAGTTCTGCGCGCCGCCGAAGCCCTTCATCGCCGCCGTCATCCCGCTCGGGTTCTCGAGGATCTGCGAGAAGCGCACGACGGTCACCGTGTCCTGCGTGGAGACCTCACGGCCGTAGATCTGTTCGAGGAAGTTGATCAGCTCGTCGTGGCGGCGGAACTCGGGGTTGTCGTGCTTGATGTCTCGTGGCGAGAGATCGGCCAGCTTCATCACCTCGACCTGGTCGATCACGGCCTCGAAGATCCGCTCGCGCGGGGAGTGCTGGTAGCCGATCGTGACCAGCACGAGCTGGTTCTTGCGGTACTTGCCCGACTTGTCGCCGAGGCGGATCGTCGCCGTCTTGCGTCCGCGCTTGAGCTCGTCAGCGAAGATCGTCGAGTAGAAGTTGAGCACCTGCACGGAGCGCAGGCTACCGTTCTTTGCTCTTGCTCTCCAAGTACTGGGCGGCCTTTGCCACCATTTCGCGCTCAGCCGCGTGGCTCAGCTCGCGCTGGGCGTCGGCCAGTGCGATCCACGACGCCTTCTCGACCTCGTCGTCGTGGTCGGCCGTATCGCCTTCGATGTACTCGAACAGATAGAACGACACCGACTTGGGAATCGTCTGCCCGTCGCGCCGGTACCAGTAGCGCGTCTCGCCGAGCTCGGTCACCGGCTCGGCCACGATGCCCGTCTCCTCGCGCACCTCGCGCGTGGCGGCCTGCAGCGCGTTCTCGCCCGGGTCGATGTGCCCCTTCGGCAGCGCGAGCACCTTCGAGCCGTCCGATGCACGGCGGGTCGGCACGATCACGACAACCTCCTCGCCGCGCACGACCACGCCGCCGGCCGAGCGCTCGCGCGCGGCCGTCCTACCCCGGCCCCGCTTGCCCGATCCGCCCTTGCCCGAACCCGCCTTCTCGGAGCTCGCATTGCCGGAGCCCGTTTTGCCGGAGCCCCCTTGCCCGCCCCTGCGGCGCTTGCCGCGTGGCTTCTTAGAAGACATATTGCTTGAGCGCCTCCGGATCGTGAACCGTGAGGCGCCCCCTACCCTGTGAGATCACGCCGGCCCGCTCGAGCACAGCGAGAAAACGACTGGCCGACTCGCGCGAGGAGCCAGCCAGCTGCGCGAGGTCTGCCTGGGTGGCCGTGACGAGCACGTCTGCATGCTCGCCGTCGCCGAGCTGCTGCTCGACCAGCTGTGAGAGCACGACCGCCACTCGGCTCTGCACGGTCGAGAAGGACTGGCGCTGCAAGCGCTCGTTGGTCTCGCGCAGTCGCCTGCCGAGCGCGATCGCAAGGCGCGCTGAGATCTCAGCGTGTTCGGACATCAGACGGCGCATGTCGGGTCCGAGCACGGCGACGACGGCCGTCCGTTCGATCGCTTCGACCGTCGCCGAGCGCCGCTCGTCCTCGAACAGCGCGAGCTCGCCGAAGATGTCGCCGGGGCCGAACGTCGCGAGCGTCAGCGTGCGCCCGTCGCGATGTGTGCGGATCGCCCGCGCCCTGCCGTCGCGCACGACGTAGCAAGTGTCGCTAGCGTCGCCCTCGCGGAACACGACCTCGCCGGCCTCGAACTCGCGTGGCACGGCAAACTGCGCAATCCGCTCGAGGTCCTCCTTGACCAGAGTCGAGAACACCGGAACGTTTCCGAGAAGCTCCACGACCTCCTCTGATCGCATCCCAGCCATCCGGCAGGCATATCACACGCCGCGTGCACGGCGGCGTTGGCCGCGCACGAACCTGCCCATCAGTCATAAATCGTCCGCAACTGCGGGCCGCACGAGGGTATCTTCAGTACATGGAGTGGGCACCGGAAAGCGGATGGGGGAGTCGGCGCGCGATGCTCGCGCTGTCGCTCGCCTGCGTGCTGATGCTGACCGCGATCTCGCTGATGCCGGTCGCGTCGGCCGCGGCGGTCAACCGCAGCAAGCGCGCCCGGCGAGCCGTCGATACGAGCGCGCTGCTGCGCTCGCGCCTGTTGTGGTCGACGATCGACATCTGCAATGCCCCGGATCAGCCGAACACGGTCGGCATCCGCGGCTCGATGCCCGGCGACCACCAGGCGCACGACACGATGTACATGCGCTTTCGCCTGCAGTACATGAACACAACCACGAAGATGTGGACCGACCTGAGCAAGGCCTCAGCCAGCTACGCGGCCGTCGGCTCTGGCGCTTCGGCACGCCAGGCCGGCCGCAGCTTCCAGCTCAACCCGGTGGCCGGCCAGCCAGCGTTCACGTTGCGCGGCGTCGTCAACTTCCAGTGGCGCCACGGCTCAACCGTGCTCGCCCAGGCATCACGCGCCACGAGCGCCGGCCGCGACAGCCTCGCCGGCTCGGACCCAGCCGGCTTCTCGGCCGCCAGCTGCCTGATCGGCTGATCCTCAGAAGAGCCGCGGGTCGTTGGTGATGATGCCATCGACGCCGAGCTCGGTCAGCCTGGCGATGCGCGCGCTGTCGTCGACGGTCCACACGTAGAGCTCGCCGCCGGCCTCGTGCACGGCGCGCACGAGCGCGCGCGTAACCACGCGCCAGTGGGCCATGATCGCGTCGTAGCGACCCTCACGCAGCCCAGCCCGGGCACGGGCGGGAAGCATCGCGCGGTAGCCCGTGAGGATCGCCAGCGCAGGAATCGCCGTGAGCATGTCTGTCGTGTAGTCGCGGCGAACGCGCGGCACCGACAGGCCGAGGCGCAGCTCCGGCTCCTGCGCGCGGATGCGCGCGAGCACCTGCGGGTAGGTGCAACTGAGCAGACTGCGCTCGAGCAAGCCGAACCTGCGCAGCGCGTCGATCACACGGCGCTCGTAGCCGGGGATCTTCACGTCGATGTCAAAGTCGAGCGCCGCGAAGCGCTCGCCGGCGAGGTGCTCGAGTGCCTGCTCGAAGCGCAGCGGCTCGCGCGCACGAACGTCCTCGTAGTCGTGCGCGACGAGCAACTCGCCGCTGCCGTCGGTGCGCTCGGGGAGCACGTCGAGCTCGATCATGTCGACGCCGTGATGCAGTGCCGCGTCGAAGCTCGCCAGCGTGTTGCCCGGCTCGATCAGGTCCGCTCCCTTGTGGCCCACGCGGCGTGGACCCGACCGGCGGTGAGGCGTGCGCGAAGTCGGTGCCGAGGTGGGCTCGCTCATCGCGCCCACCTTTGCAGAAATGCCGTCCGCTTCAGTAGTCGCTCGGAAGCGGCTTGCGCGTCGACTCGATCGTTTCCATCGCCGGCTTGGCGCCGATGTAGGGAGCGAGCACAAGGAACGTGAGCTGGTCGACCAGGTAGGGCAGCTGGCGCACACGATCGTGCGCCGAGTAGGCAGAGACGATGCCCCAGATCGCGCCCGTGATCGCTTCGCGCGCCACCAGTGGGCCGCGTCGCGCCTCGGGGCCGAGCTCGTCGAGCAGCTTCGTGAAGTCTTCGATCGAGCGCGTCATGCGGCCGATCATGCCCGGGCCGACATCGAAGATCTCGATGAAGGCGAGGCGGCTGAGCGCCTCGTGGCTGGCGAAGTACTCGACCAGCGCAGCGACCGCGAGGTGCACCGCCTCGGGCCAGCTCGAAGCCGGCTCGATCGAGCGCTTGACCGCTTCCATCGCTTCGGCGACGAACTCGTCGAGCACCGCCAGGAAGCACGCCTCCTTGTTGACGAACAGCTTGTGGAAGCCCTCCGTCGAGATGCCCGCGAACTGCGCAATCTGTGGATCGCTCAGCTCCGAGTAGCGCTCGTCGAGCGTCAGGTGGACGAGCGCGCCGAGTGCACGCGAGCGGCGGTCGTCGCTCGCCAGAAACGCCGCCGGCTGCGGCTCGATGAGGTCGGGCTGGACGAGCCCTGAGACGTTCAGGCGCCTGGCCACCGGCGAGCGGTAGGACTCGATCCAGTCGAGCAGTTCGTCGGCCAATGTGTAGAGCTCCTTTTCGCGGTGCTCGTACATCCGCGTGAAGGCGACATGCCGGACGCCGCTGACGATCGCGCGCACGGTCAGCGGCGAGAGCTCTTCGCCGTTCGGGTCCGCCTGGAAGGCCATCGCCACGACGCGCTCGAACGTCGTCGAGGCGAGCGTCATCCGCTCGCGCGCCTTCGGCCCGATGCCGAGCGAGTCGACGAGCACCAGACGCGGCCCCTTCGGCTGGTCGGCGACATCGTCGAGTAGCGCCTTGCATGCGATGTGCAGCCGGTTGGCCCAACCGCGCTCGCGTGTCCACGCGTCGAGCACGAGCTTGCGCGCGCGTGCCACGACGATGTCATACGTCGCCAGGAAACACGCTTCCTTATTGGCGAACTGCTCGTAGAAGGCGCGACGGGAGACTCCCGCAAGAGCGATCACGTGGGCAACGGTCGTTTGCGGATAGCCACGCTCGTGGACCGCCTCGATCATGCCGCCGTACATGCGCGCCCGCTGGTTGCGAGCTACGTCGTCACGCGACATCCCATTTGGACCGTGAGGGAGCCTCCGGTACATGGGCGTCGGCCCCTTGTATGTTCCACTCATCCCCACGATTCGAGATAATAGATCATGTTCCCCAGAAACGCAAGCCTACTTTGAGCTGTCCTGCCATTCTTTATACCGGAATACATTGAGCCCTTCCAGCAATGTCTCTTGCCGCCAAGCGCCGTACCGACAGGCCGAACGGGGTGCATTTGAGCGGTATGCGACGTACGCCGACACATGTCTCCAAGCCGACCGCGGACGCCGCTGAGGACACCACCCGGCGGCGCTGTCAGGCGCTCAGTGTCAACCGTCTCGGGCCCGAGTGGAAGCCGAGTTCGAGCAACGTTGCGGCCAGCACCGATCCGGTCGCCGCCTCCCCGTCGATCCGCTCGAGCGCGAGCTTCGGCACGCGGCTTGCGCGCACCGCCTCGGCGAGCGCGCGCAGGCCATGCTCGAGCGCGTCGGCCTCGCCGCGCCCGACACTCGGGGCAGGGACGGCGCCGGCAAACGTCAGCAGGCTGCGTCCCCCACGCTCGACGTAGAGCACGGGCTCGTCGGCGACGAGCACTACGTAGGCACCTGCCACGCGAGACGGTCGGCGTTCCTGAATGTCACGCTTCGGCCAGGGCAGCGCCGCGCCGTAGGGCTGCCCGGGGTCGGCCGCGGCGAGCACGAGCGTGCGGGGGCGCTCACTCGACGGACGCGAGCCCCTCTTTGCCCCCGGCGCGAGTAGCGCTGGCTGGGGCGCGAGCTCAGCGGCGGCGGTCGAGCGTGCTGCACGCAGCCGCTCGACGGCCCCGGGCAACGCGAACTGCGCGCCACCCATCCCCTCGACGAAGTAGCCGCGCCGGCAGATGCCGAGCGTCTCGAGCTTGCTGAGCGTGTCGTAAAGCATCGCGAAGCCCCCCTCGATCCCCTCGGCGAGCACCTGCTCGCGCGTGAGGATGCCGTAGCGCTCGAGCAGCAGCTCGGCCAGCACACGGCGGCGCTCGGGGTCGGGTGCGGCAGGCGATGCGGCTGCGTCGGTGGTCGCAGCGACGCGGAAGATCGGATCGGTCAGGCCCCAGCGGCCCTGCACCTGCGACTGCGCACCGGTACGCCGTGAGCCAAAGCGCCGGGCGGAAGCGCGGCGCTCGGGCCGGGCGCGCGCGAGCGCGAGGCGCGGAGCGCGCAGCGGCGCCCAGGCGTCGTTGGTGACCTCGCCGGCCCAGACGAGATCCCACAGCGTCTCGCGCAGCGACTCGGCGGCCAGGCCGAGCTCGGCGAGCAGGTCGCTGAAGAAGCACGGGCTCTGCGCGAGGCGTGCGCGCAGCAACTCGTGCTCGGGGGAATCGATCGCCTTCGCGGTGGTCGCTTTCGCCGATCCGACCGCGCCGGAGGCCCGCCGCTCGGCGCCCGGCGGCGGACCGATCAACGGCGCGTCCTCACGGAAGTACAGCGCGACGCGCCCGGAGCGGTGCAGCGGCCCGGCGCCGACCCACACGAGCTCGCCGCTGGCGCACAGCTGGTCGAGCCACGACGGCGAGTAGGCGCCGGTGCGACGCGGCAGCACGTCGCGCTCCCAGATCTCGGCGGGCAGCGCGAGGCCCTGCAGCGGCACGAGCACCTCACGCAGGCGATCGATCCCGGCGCCGGCGCTGGGGTGGCGGTCGATTCCCTGCCAGCCGGGGAGGAAGGCGGCGAGCGCCTGCTGCTCGGCCGGCTCGATTTCCTTGCGCAGCGCGGCCAGCGAAGCGCGGCGCAGGCGGCGCAGCACCTCGACGTCGCACCACTCGCGGCCGCTGCCGCCGGGGCGTAGCTCGCCGCGCACGACGTCGCCGTCGCGCTCGAGCTCGCGCAGCACGGCGGCGGCGTCGACGCCGTAGCGCTCGCGTAGCTCCTCAGTTGTAAAGGGCCCGTGCGTACGCGCGTAGCGCGCGACGAGCACGCGTAGCGCGTCGGGCACGTCGGCGAGGAAGGCCTCGGGCAGGCCGCCGGGCGGCGCGGCGGAAAGCGCGTCGCGGTACAGCCCGGCCTCGTCGGCTGCGACCCAGCGCGGCTCGCCGCCGACGCGCAGGCGGATCGCGCGACGTTCGCGCTGCAGCTCGGCGAGCAGCGGGTCTGGGTCGATTCCCTCGAACACGCGCGCGGCGACCTCGTCGTCGCTGAGGTCGCCAACGTGGCGCAGCACGTCGTGCAGGCCGTCGCGTCCGGTGGCACGCGTGATCTCGGAGCGATGCTGCAGGTCGTCCTCCACACGCGCGAGCGCATCCGGGTCGAGCAGCTCGCGCAGCTCCTCCTGACCGAGCAGCTCGCGCAGCAGGTCGCGGTCGAGTGAGAGCGCGGCGGCGCGGCGCTCGGCGCTCGGCGTGTCGCCCTCGTACATGTACGTCGCGACGTAGTCGAACAGCAGCGAGGAGGCAAACGGCGAGGCCGTCTGCGTCTCGACCTCGACGAGCGAGATCTCGCGCGAGTGCAGCGAGCGCAGGATGCCCTGCAGGCCGGGCACGTCGAGCACGTCGCGCAGGCACTCGCGATAGGTCTCCAGGATGATCGGGAAGTCGGCATAGCGGCGCGCGACCTCGAGCAGGTTCTGCGCCTTCAGCCGCTGCTGCCACAGAGGCGTGCGTTTGCCGGGGTAGGCGCGCGGGATCAACAGCGCGCGCGCCGCGTTCTCGCGAAAGCGCGCGCCGAACAGCGCCGAGCCGCCAAGCTCGGCCGTGATCTGCGCCTCGACCTCGTCGGGGTCGAGCATGATCAGCTCGGCGGCCGACGGCAGCGCCTCGGCGTCGTCGGCGTCGAGGTCGGGCAGGTGCAGCACGATCCCGTCGTCGGAGGAGATCGCGTCGGCCTCGATACCGATCCGCTCGCGGATCTGCGCCGCGATCGCAAGTCCCCAGGCGGAGTGCACACGGCCGCCGAACGGCGAGAGCACGCATAGGCGCCAGTCGCCGATCTCATCGCGAAAGCGCTCGAGCACGACCGTTCGCTCGCTCGGCAGCACGCGCGTGGCGTCCTGCTGCTCGCGCAGGTAGGTGAGCAGGTTGCGCGCGGCGCGCTCGTCGAGGTCGTAGTCCTGCTCCAGAGTCTCGGGCTGCTGCTCGACGGCCCAACGCGAGAAGGCGCCGATCGCCTCACCGAGCTCCTTCGGGCGCCCGACGGAGTCGCCCTTCCAGAAAGGCACGGCGCCGGGTGCGCCGGGCGCGGGCGTGACGATCACGCGGTCGCGCCCGATTTCCTCGATCCGCCAAGTCGAGGCCCCGAGCAAAAAGGCCTGGCCGGGACGCGCCTCGTAGACCATCTCCTCGTCGAGCTCGCCGACGCGCCGTCCGTCGGGCAGCGTCACCGAGTACAGCCCGCGGTCGGGGATCGTGCCGGCGTTCGCGATCGCGAGCTGGCGCGAGCCCTTGCGCGGGCGGATCGTGCCGGCGAGACGATCCCACACGATCCGCGCGCGCAGCTCGCCGAACTCTTTCGACGGGTAGCGCCCATCGAGCATGTCGAGCACGTTCTCGAGCAGCTCGATCGACAGCTCGGCATAGGGGTAGCTGCTCGTCACGAGCGCGTGCAGGTCCTGCACAGAGATGCCTTCGTCGTCCTGACTTCCATTTATGCCCGCTTTCGCGGGATCGCCTGACACGGCGATCGCGACGATTTGCTGGGCGAGCACATCAAGCGCGTTGCGCGGGATGACGGTCGGCTCGATCAGTCCTTCGTGCATGCGCCTGGCGACGACGGCGCACTCGAGCAGGTCGCCTCTGAACTTGGGGAAGATGCGCCCGCGGCTGACGTCGCCGACGTTGTGCCCGGCGCGGCCGATGCGTTGCAGCCCGCGCGCGACGGACTTGGGCGACTCGATCTGCAGCACGAGATCGACGGCGCCCATGTCGATGCCGAGCTCGAGCGAGCTCGTGGCGACGAGGCACGGCAGCTCGCCTGCCTTCAGCAGCTCCTCGACCTTCGTGCGCTCCTCGCGCGCGAGCGAGCCGTGATGCGCGCGCGCGATTTCGAGCGGCACGACCGGTCCGTCATCTTTCTTCTCATCAGTGTCTTTGGCCTGTTCGGACTCGAGCTCCTTGGCTGCGAGCTCGTTCAGGCGCAGCGCGACCCGCTCGGCCGAGCGGCGGTTGTTGACGAACACGATCGTCGAGTTGTGCGCTTTGACCTGCGCCAGCAGCTCGGGGTAGATCGCCGGCCAGATCGAGTTGCGGGTCGACTCGCCCCCGGCGACGGGGTCGAGCGGGTCGTGTGCGGGGTCGCTCGGCAGGGTCTGCCCGCCCGGTTCGCTCATCGACTCGACGGGCACCTCGATGCGCAGGTCGAGTTGCTTGGAGTGGCCGGCGTCGAGGATCGTCACCTCGCGGCGCGGTCCGACGAGGAAGCGGCCGATCTCCTGCAGCGGATTCTGCGTGGCGCTGAGGCCGATCCGCTGCAGCTCGCGCCCGTTGGCGGGACGCGTGGTGTCCGCGCCTGCGGGCTCCCGGTGCGCGCGCGCGTGCGCCTCCAGGCGCTCGAGCGTCAGCGCGAGGTGCGAGCCGCGCTTGGTCGCCGCGACGGCGTGGATCTCATCGACGATCACGGCCTCGACGTCGTCGAGCATCGAGCGCGCCTGCGAGGTGAGGATCAAGTACAGCGACTCGGGCGTCGTGATCAGGATGTCCGGCGGTTTGCGCGCCATCGCGGCGCGCTCCTTCTGCGGCGTGTCACCCGTGCGGATCGCGACGGTCACCTGCTCCGCGCCGATTCCGCGCAGCGGGGTGCGCAGGTTGCGCTCGATGTCGTAGGCCAGCGCCTTCAGTGGGCTGATGTAGACCACCCGCGTGCCCTGCTTCTCCTCCTTCGGCTCAGCGCCTAGCCGGTCAAGTGCCCAGAGGAAAGCGGCCAGCGTCTTACCCGAGCCGGTCGGCGCCGAGAGCAGCACGTTCTGCCCCGAGGCGATCGCCGGCCACGCCTTTTCCTGCGCCGGCGTCGGCGCCTCGAAGGCCTTCTCGAACCACTCGCGAACGGGTGGGCTGAAGCTCGAAAGTGGCACCCGTCGAGGCTAGCGCGACGCGCAGGTGCACAGATCGTGTCTTTTCGTGCATTATCATTTAGAGTCAATGGCACGCCCAGCGCACCGCTTGAACATCACACTGGACGCGGAGCATGCAGCCCGGCTCGCGAGGCTCGCGGAGCGCACGCATGTGCAGGAGGGAACGCTCGCGCGATCGCTGCTCTCCACAGCTATCGAAGAAGCTGACCCGGAGGCGCGGAATGTCACTGCGTTGCTCGACGGCATTCCCGGCGCCTATGAGCGAGCCCAGGCTGGACTCGCACAAGCTCGCGCAGGCGAGACGATTGACCTCGATCAGCTGTAGGGCTTAGGGCTTGGCCCGCGTAACGCTCAGCCCAGCCGCCGTCGAAGACCTCGATCGGCTGATCGTCACTCACAGCCTTCCGCGCGATACACGTGCGCGGGTTCGGCGCTCCCTGCGAGCCCTTGAGCGATTTCCTCGCATGGGCCCCGAGCTGCGTGCCGCCTGGAGGCCGTTCCGGTTCGTACTTGGTCCCTGGCGATGGCTGCTGATCATGTACGCATACGAGGAGGACAGCGATCTCGTCGTCGTGGTCACGATGCAAGATGCGCGGTCGTCATCGGCAGCCACCTCCGAGTAGGAAAATCTAGGAGAGCCATCGCGCGGCCGCGTCACGGGACCCCGTGAAGGACCGCGCATCCACACCAGTGACACGGATCTCCTCACCTTCCCTCACCGCCCGCCTAGTCGAGCGCACACTCGAGCTGGTCGACATCGCCTCCGGGTCGGGCGCAGAGAGAGACATTGCCGAGCATGTCGTGGCAGAGCTGCGGGAGGGGGGCGTGCCGGTGCGCGACGCCGGCGACACGTGCGTGCTGGCCGGCGCGACGAGCCGAGGCGAGCGCCCATTCGTGCTGCTCGGCGGCCACCTCGACACGGTGCCGGCACAGGAGAACTGGCCTGGCCAGCTCGACGAGGAGGGCGTCGTGGGACTTGGCGCAAGCGACATGAAGGGTGGCGTGGCCGTGATGCTCGAGCTCGCGCTGGCGCAGGCGTCGAGCGCGTTCGATGTCGGCTACGTGCTGTTCGGCCGCGAGGAGCTGCCATCGTCGGAAGCGGCACTCGGCCCGCTGCTCGAACGCGCGCAGGGCTTGTGTGAAGCCGACCTCGCGATCGTGCTCGAGCCGACGGCCAACGTCGTGCAGGCCGGCTGCCTCGGCAACATCGACGCGACGTGGACCTTCACCGGCCGCGCCGGGCACTCGGCGCGGCCGTGGCTCGCCGACAGCGCGATCGACCGGGCGCTGGCAGGGATCGGCGAGCTGCACAGGCGCGCGCCCGAGCGCGAGACGATCGAAGGGCTCGAGTTCGCGCAGGTCGCGACCGCGACCGCGCTGCACGCCGGCATCGCGCGCAACGTGATCCCTGGTGCGGCCACGGCCAACGTCAACTTCCGCTACTCGCCGCGGCTCGTCGCCGAGCAGGCCGAGCTCGAGCTGCGGCGTCGCTGTGAGGCGCACGGCGAGCTCGAGCTCCTGTCCAACTCCGAAGGAGCGTTGCCGCCGCGAGCCAACCCGCTGTTCGCGCGGCTGCAGGCGGCCAGCGGAGTCGCGCCGGAAGCGAAGCAGGCGTGGACGCCGGTCGCCGAATTCGCGGCAGCCGGCGTCGAGGCGGTCAATCTCGGCCCCGGCGACCCCGCGCTGGCCCATCGCCGCGACGAGCGCGTCTCGGCCGAGGCGCTCACACACGCCTACGAGATCCTGGACTCGTTCCTGTGCGACTAAACCCGCACGTCGAGCACGCCCCGGGCTACCCCTTTCTGCGCCTGGCCGAAGCGCGGCGCGCGGCGCAGGCGCGCGGGATCGACGTGCTCGACCTGAGCATGGGGCAACCGACCGATCCCGCACCGCAGCTCGTGCGCGATGCGCTCGCCCACGCTGTCGAGAGCACGCCGCTGTGCGACTACCCCTCGGCCGAAGGCGTGCCCGAGCTGCGCGCCGCGATCGCCGGCTGGATCGAGCGGCGCTTCGGCACCGTGCTCGACCCCGACCGAGAGGTGCTGCCGACGCTCGGCGCGAAGGAGCCAATTGCAGTGCTCGCGCGGCTGTTCGCACGCGACGGCGACGCGATCGCCGTGACCTCGCCGTCCTACCCCGTGCCCGAGCGAAGCGCCCGTGCAGCCGGGCTGAAGCTGGCCGTGCAGACGCTGACGGCGGGCCGCGGGTGGCTGCCCGACCCGGAGGAGATCGAGTGGCGGCGCGTAGCGATCGTGTGGGTCGTCACACCGCACAATCCGACAGGGGCCTGTGCGCCGCTCGAGCTGCTCGACGAGCTCGCCGAGCGCTGCCGCAGCCGCGGCGCGATCCTCGCAGTGGATGAGACGTACTCCGAGTTCTGGTTCGGCGCTGAGCCACCAGCCTCGGCGCTGCAGCTGCGGGACCGTAGCGGCGTGGTCGTGTTCAACTCGCTGTCCAAGCGCTCCGGGCTGGCTGGCCTGCGCTCGGGCTTCGTCGCCGGCGACGCCGAGATTGTCGGGCGCATCCGCCGTCACCGCAGCGACATCGGCACGACGCCACCGGCCTTCGTCCAGCTCGCTTCGATCGCGGCATGGAACGACGAAGCGCACGTCGTGCAGGCGCGCGAGCGCTATGCGCGTAAGCGCGAGCTGCTCGCCGGCGCCGCCGTGCGCGCCGGCTACGCCGATGCAGGCGAGCCGGCCGGGATCTTCCTCTGGCTAGGCGTGCCTGGCGGCGATGACGAGCGTGCCTACGAGCTGCTGCTCGAGCGCTCGCTGCTCGTCGTGCCCGGCTCCTACCTGGGTTCGGGCGGCGAGGGCTATCTGCGTGTCGCGTTGACCGGCCCGTTTGAGCGCAACGAGCGCGCAGCCGAGCTGCTGCTTGACGGCGCCGGCGCGCTTGCCGACGTGCCCGCCGCCTGAGCGGCGCGACCCGCCGTGCTAGAGGGCCGCGCCGTGGTCGCGCACGAGCTCGTTGAGCTTGACCTTGTCATGGCGCTCGCCGGCGCCGAGGCGCTTGACGACGAGTACGCACGGTAGGCCGAACTCGCCGCCCGCGAAGGAGCGCGTGCGGCTGGCGCCGATCGCGACGCTCCACGCTGGGATGTGCCCGCGCGAGATCTCCTCACCGCTGTCGGCGTCGATCACGGGGATCGTCGGCGAAAGGATCACGCCGGCGCCGACGACTGCGCCTTCGCCGACGCGCGCCCCTTCGATCAGCATGCAGCGGCTGCCGATGAAGGCGTCGTGCTCGACGACTACGGGGCTTGCCTGCAGCGGCTCGAGCACCCCGCCAACGCCGACGCCGCCGGAGAGGTGCACGCGGTCGCCGATCTGCGCGCACGAGCCCACCGTGGCCCACGTGTCGACGAGCGTGTCATGGCCGACGTAGGCACCGACGTTGACGAAGCTCGGCATCAGGATCGAGCCCGACGCGAGGTGCGAGCCGAAGCGCGCATAGGCGCCGGGTACGACGCGCACGTTCGGGCTGCTCCGCTTCGGCGGCAGCCTGTCGGCGAACAGCATCGGCCCGGCCTCGGTGTGCTCCATCGGGCAGACGCGGAACAGCAGCACGATCGCGCGCTTGAGCCACTCGTGCACCTGCACCTCCCCAGCGACGTCGATCTCGGCGACGCGCACGCGGCCGCAGTCGAGCAGGTCGATCACGCTCAGAACGGTCGCCTGCACGTGCGGGTCGCTGTCATCGAGCTCCGCGCGCCGCTCCCACAGGCGATCGATCTGCTCGCGCAGCGACTCCAATCCGCCGAAGTCAGCGATGCTCGCGAGCGTCGCCATGCTCAGCTCACCTGAGCCGTCGCGCCGGCGGCGATCGACTGCTCGGCGGGCACCGGCGGCGAGAAGCCCACGCCACGCTCGCGCTCACCCGGCACGAGCACGTCGGGCTCGAACTGCAGCGTGGCGAAGTAGTCGCGGCGCACCTCCTCAGCCCGGCGGATCAGCTCGACGCTGCCATCGGCACGCAGCAGGAGCTCCTGCGGGCGCAGGCGACCGTTGTAGTTGAAGCCCATCGCCAGGCTGTGCGCGCCGGTGTCGTGGATCAGCAGCAGGTCGCCCATGCGCAGCTCCGGCAGCTCGCGCTGGATCGCGAACTTGTCGTTGTTCTCGCACAGCGAGCCGACCACGTCGATCGTCCGCTTCGGACGCCGGCCGTCGTCGCCGTTCAGCGTCAGGTGGTGATAGGCGTCGGCGTAGAAGGCTTGGCGCATCAGTGCCGCGATGCCGGCGTCGACACCGGCGTAGTCGCGCCACTTGCTCATGCGATTGATTACGCGCGTGACGAGCACTCCGTGCGGCCCGGTGATGTAGCGGCCGGACTCGAGGAACAGCTTCGGGCTGCGCCCGGTTCGCTCGCGGTGCGCACGAAGGAGCTCGCCGGCACCTTGTCCGAACGCGTGCACGTCGAGCGACGGATCGCCGGGGCGGTAGGGAATCCCGAGGCCGCCGCCGGCGTTGATGAACTCGAGCTCGATCCCCAGCTCTCGGTGCAGGCCATCCTCGAGCGCCAAGAGCATCGCGACGGTCGCGAGCAGCGGCTGCACGGTGAGCACGTTCGAGGCGATCATCGCGTGCAGCCCGAAGCGTTCGGCGCCGAGCTCGCGAACTTGCTCGAAGGCGGCGGCGAGCTGGTCGCGGCGCAATCCGAACTTCGCCTCCACGGGCGAGCCGATCAGCTTGTCGCCGAGGCGCTCCGGCCCGGGGTTGAAGCGGAACGAGCAGACCGCCGGGACGCCAGGCAGCTTGTCGATCAGCGTGATGTCATCGATGTTGATGATCGCTCCGAGCGACAGCGCCGCAGCGAACTCCTCGCGCGTCGTGTTGTTGGAGGTGAAGAAGATCTCCTCCCCGCGCGCGTGGCTGTCGGCCGCCAGCTCGAGCTCCGCGATCGAGCTGCACTCCATCCCCAAACCGTGATCGCGCAGCATGCGCGTGATCGTCAGATTCGGCAGCGCCTTGACCGCGTAGTACTCGTGGAAGGGCAGGCCGCCAAACGCCGCCGCCAGACGGTCGGCGCTCGCGAGAATCCCCGCTTCGTCATAGATGTGAAAGGGAGTGCCGAAGTGCTCGGCGATCTCCTCAAGCGCCGGCTGCAGGCGGCGCGTGAAGTCCTCGCTCATCGGCATCGCTGCACCCCCGCGCGCCTCGGCATCCCCGCCGCTCCCTACGCGGTGCGATGCGCCGTGATGATCGCGCGGCTGCGCGGCCCGCTCAACGGCCGGCGGTAGACGATCGTGGCCGTCGAGACGCGCTTGAAGCCGGCCCGCTTGAGTTCGCCCGCGATCCACCCCTCCGACAGCCAGTAGAAGCCGGGCACGTTCGCCGACTGCTGCACCGGCTCGTCCGTTTTCGGCGCGTCGTTGGAGATCACGACGGTCCCACCAGACGGCTTCAGCCAGCTGTGGAACAGACTCAGCGCGCGGTGTGCACCGTCATGCCCGTCGTGCAGGTGGCCAAGCAGACCGTCGGCGTAGACGACGTCCCAGTACTCGGGCTGGGCATCCCACTCGTACAGGTTCTGGCAGATCGCCGGCACGCCCGCCTGGCGCGCCAGCTCGACGGCCTCCTCGAGCGCGTCGACGGCGAGCACGGGATAGCCTTCGCGCCCGAGCACGCGCTCGACGAAGGCGTTGCCCGAGCCGAGGCTGAGCAGCAGATTTTTGCGGTCGCGGTCGAGCGCGTTGCGCAGGTGCTCGAGGATCCACCAGCGGTACGTCGGCGAGCAGATCGACGGCGTCGTCGAGTCGCCGCGAGCGATGCCGTGCTCCCATTCCTCGAAGATGCTCATCTCCTCGCTGCCAGTGAGGTAGAAGGAGCGCAGGTCGTTCTCCAGCGCGTTGGGATCAGCCATCGAGGTCTCGTGGCGAACCGTCGTGTCGAGCGAGGCCATCAGCCATTCACCTCCTGCTGTCGTACAAGGCCGAGCGCGCTCAGGCCACTGGAGAGCAGCGAGCGCATGATGCGACCGACCGCCGGGTCGGTCTCCGTGTCCAGATACCACCTGCCAATGCGAACGAGGAAGCGCACGAGGCGCAGCACGTCCAGGCCCTTGACCGCGCGATCGACAAGCGGCAGAAGCTGCGACTGCGCGACCAGCGAGCGGTAGTGCTCGTCGTCGGCCAGCGGCAGCGGCCCGCCGTCGTTGTGCGGGTCCCACGCCTTCATCCAGGCGCGCGCGAAGGTCCATCCGGCGTTGTCCTCGTCGAGCACGCGCTCTGGCGTGATCGTGAGCGACTCGTGCAGCGGGTGATCGAGACACATGCCGATCAGCACCATCGCGGCGAGGTCCTGCGCGGCGCAGCCGGCGCGCTCGTCGATCGCGAGCGTCTGCAGGGCCTCGTGGTCGAGCAGCATGTCCAGTAGGTCATCGATCAGCAGCGTGCTCTCACCCCCTGGGCCGACGTCCTGCTCGGTGACGACCTCGGCGTGCAGCACGGCTGTCGGGTAGACCCGCCCGCTCGGCGCGAGGCCGCGCAAGATCTCATCGAGGTTGTCGCGCCGTTCCTCACTGGTCAGACGAACCAGCGTGACGTCAGTCATCTCAGTCATCAGCGAGCGCCAGATCGTCAGCGCGCGCAGGTCCTTGGTCGGCTGACCGTCGACGCCGATCAGCGGCAGATGCACGGGCGTACGGCCGTCTGTCTCGAACACGAGCGGACCCTCGAGCGTTCCCCCGATCACACCCTGAGCCAGCGCGAGGCGCACGAGCGGCTCGATTCGCGGTACGTACTGGGAGTCGAAGATCGTGCGCTCGAAGCGGACGCCGAGACGGGCGAGTGTCTCATTCTGGCCACTGACGGCCCAGTTGCGCACCGCGTGCCACAGCTCGCGCGTCGGCGCGTCGCCGGCGGCGAGCAAGGCCAGCAGTAAGTTGACGAGCGCATCGTCGCGCTGCTCGCCCTGCACCTGATGTGCGTACAAGCGCCCGACGAAGCGATCGCTCTTTTCACCGGCCGCGGCCGGATCGGACTCGTCGGCAAAGCGCAGATAGCCGGCCATCGCGTCGCCCATGTCGCGCCCGGCGTCGGCGATCTGCGTCTGGCGCGCTACGTGAGCGCCGGCCGTTTCGAGCGTGCTCGCCAGCGCATGTCCGAGCGCGATGTTGCGCAGGTAGCCGGCGTGCAGCGCCGTCGTCGGCGTCGGGTCGCAGAAATCGACGACATAGGGCGCCCCCTTGAGTAGCTCGCGCGTGGCCGGAACCGCACGCCGGCCGGCTCCTCGTGCGCCGATGTCCGTGACTCGCGGGTTCTCGAGCTGGATCGAGGGCGCCTCGAAGAGCAGGTCCGGCGGGGCGTCGAGGTGTGCGATGTCGATGGCCATGACGGTGCGGCGAGGCTAGTCAGGGGGGTCGAGAAGTCAACCGTCGCGACGAGGTGAATCGCGTGGCGTTCGTCGAAGGGCAAGCAAAACCGCCAAAACTCGGGCCATCGCCCGAGGTGTGATTCGGAAACAGATCGCGGTGATCGTCTCCGACAGTGAAAGAGAGACATTTCCATCGCTCACACGCTCGCGTGGGCTGGAGTTTCGCGTTGCTTACACGCGGTTGCCGAGGCGCCGAACTTCACTAGTTAGGCTCGCCCCCAATGGAGTCGAAGCTCGATTTGGACGCGGGCCTGGTCGAGGCCTGCCGCGAGGCAGCGCGCGGCATCGCCGATCGTATGGCCGCGGAAACGGCCGATCGCACGACATTGTCGGTCGAGCGCTCTGTCACGCGCTTCCTCGGCGTAGATGGGATCACCGAGCTCGACGTACCGCTGCCGAATGTGCTCGTCGAGCATGTGCACGACGGCGGCGGGCTCGGCCGCGGGATCGCGCACTGGCTCGGCAACGCGATGATCCAGACCGGGCGCGACGCGCAGCTGATCGCCGAGGCGGTCGGTGCCGGCGAGCTCGACCTGCTCGCACTCCCGTCCGCCGAGGAGGGCGCGATCCGGCGGCTGATCGACGGCGAGTGCGCACAGCGCATGGGCGCCGTGCGCAGGCGGATGGATGAGCGTCGCGAGCAGCGCGAGCTGCTGAGCGGTCCTCCGCCGCTGCGCTACGTGCTCAGCGCGACGGGCAACGTCTACGACGACGTCGTGCACGCGCTGGCCGTCGCCGAAACCGGCGGCGACGTCGTCTCGATGACGCGCTCGACGGCTCAGAGCCTGCTTGAACACGTCCCCTACGGCCCGACGACGGAGGGCTTTGGCGGCACGTTCGCGACACAGGAGAACTTCCGCATCCTGCGCGAGGCGCTCGATCAGTGGTGCGAGCAGCATGGGCGCTACATCCGCCTGTCGAGCTTCTGCTCGGGGCTGTGCATGACCGAGTTCGCGACGCTCGGCGCAATGGAGGGTCTCGACAACATGGTCAACGACGCGCTCTACGGAATCCTCTACCGCGACATAAACCCCGTGCGCACGATGATCGACCAGCGTGTCTCGCGCACGATCACCGGCTATTTCGGGATCGTCATCAATACGGGCGAGGACAACTATCTGCGCACCGCCGAAGCACTGGCGGCGGCGCCCTCGGTCACAGCATCGCAGTTCATCAACCACCAGCTCGCACGCAACTCGGGCATGCCCGACGGGCAGATCGCACTCGGCGACGCCTTCGAGATCGACCCACCGACGAAGAATGGGCTGCTGTATGAGTGGGCACAGGCACAGCTCACGCGCGAGCTGTTCCCGGACTGCCCGATCAAGTACATGCCGCCCACCAGGCACATGGACGGCAACCTGTTCCGGACGCACGCCTGCGACACCCTGTTCAACCTGATCACGATCGCGACGGGACAGGGAATCCAGACGGCCGGCGTGCCGACGGAGGGGGTCTTCACGCCCCACCTGCACGACCGCGTGGTTGGCCTGGAGTGCGTCGACTACGTCTTCAACTACGCGCACGACCTCGGCGAGGAGATCCTGTTCAAGCCTGGCGGGATCATCGTCACACGCGCGCATGAAGTGCTGCGCGATGCGCATGAGCTGCTCGAGCGGATCGCCGCCGTCGGCATGTTCGGCGCGATCGAAGACGGCACGTTCGGCGACGTGCGCCGGCGGATCGACGAGGGCCGCGGAATGGACGGGATCGTGGCGACCGACGAGCGCTACTACAACCCGGCGCTCGAGCTGATGGGGGCAGTGCACGTTGCCTAGCCACGCCCCCTCCGTCGACCTGACCCAGGTGAGGCCCTACGGCGACCATCTCGGCGACGGCATCGTCCAGCTCAGCTTCACGCTGCCCGTGCCACACGGGCCGGCCGCGCGCAAGGCCGCCCTCGAGCTAGCAGCGAAGCTCGGGCTCGACCGGCCGGAGGTCGTGCACCACCAGCGCCTGCTCGATGGCTACACGCACTTCCTGCTCTACGGCCACATCTTGCAGACGGTCGACTACACCGCGCAGCAGAGCGGCGAGCTGGAGGTTGAGTACATGAGCGAAGACGAGATCGACGCTTTCGCGACCGCGCACGTGGGCCGTCCGATCGTCGTCGTCGGAGCTTGCACCGGGTCGGATACGCACAGCGTCGGAATCGACGCGATGCTCGACCTCAAGGGCTTTCACGGCAACCGCGGGCTGGAAGGCTACCGCGCGTTCGACGCCCACAACCTCGGCAGCCAGGTGCCGAACGGCGTGCTCGTGGCCAAGGCGATCGAGCTCGACGCGGATGCGATCCTCGTATCGCAGACGGTCACCCAACAGGATCTGCACATCCACAACCTGACCGAGCTGGTCGAGATGGTCGAAGCCGAGGGCAGGCGCGAGCGAACGATCCTCGCCTGTGGCGGCTCGCGCGTGACGGGCGAGCTCGCCAAGGAGCTCGGCTTCGATGCGGGCTTCTCGCGTGGCACCTACCCGGTCCACCTGGCGAGCTTCCTCGTACGCGAGGTCGCCGCGCGGATCGAGCGCGAGCGCGCGGCCGCGCATGGGATCTCTGAAAACGGCGTGGCGCGCAGCGGGGTCCTCGGATGAGCCTTGAGGAAGCCGGCAACGCTGAGGTCGCACCGCCCACGCCGGCCACCGACGCCGCCGCCGAGGCCGTCGGCGCCGACGAACGACGCGAGAAGATGGAGCGCCTACGCAGCGAGGGGATCGAGCCCTACCCGCACCTGCGCACGGAGTTTCCCCGTACGTGGATCGCCGATCTACTCGCGGCGCATGACCCGGCTGAGATGAAAGCCGGGCCGCACCCTGGCCTGCGCTACCGCGTGTGCGGTCGGCTGATCGCCAGGCGCGGGCACGCGAAGACGACGTTCTTCGACATCCGCGACCAGTCGGGCTCGATGCAGGTGCTCGCGCGCCTGGAGGCGCTCGGCGCGGAGGCATACGAGCGCGCGACGGGGCTCGACATCGGCGACATCGTCAGCATCGAGGGAGACGTTTACATCACCCAGCGTGGGCAGCTGGCCCTCGGAGTGAGCGACTGCACGCTGCTGGCCAAGGCGCTGCGACCGCCGCCGGACCGCCACCACGGAATGGAGGACGTCGGCTCGCGCTATCGCTACCGCGAGCTCGACCTGCTCGCGAACGCCTCCACGCGCGAGATGTTCTTCAAACGCACGAAGACGATCGAGGCGATTCATGCGGTGCTGCGCGAGAAAGGCTTCACGCAGGTTGAGTCGCCGATGCTGCAGACGCTCGCCGGGGGCGCCTCCTCGCGACCGTTCAAGACCCACCACAACGCCCTCGACGTCGACCTGCACCTGCGCATCTCGGTCGAGCTGTACATGAATCGCTGCGTGGTCGGCGGGCTGGAGAACGTCTACGACCTCGGCCGCGCGTTTCGCAACGAGGGCATCTCCCATCGCCATTCGCCCGAATTCACGATCCTCGAGTGCATGCAGACCTATGCGGACTACATGGACATCGCCGTGTGGTGCGAAGAGGTGACCGAGCAAGTCGCGCTACGCACGCTCGGCACGACCAAGGTCGAGCAGCACGACAGGACGGTGATCGAGCTCGCCAAACCGTGGGCACGGATCACGCTGCGCGACGCCATCAAACAGGCGGTCGGGCTCGACTACCTCGACGCAACGCGCGAGCAGTTGCTGGCGCAGCTCGACGACGAGGCCGACCCACAGAAGAGCTGGGCAAAGCTCGTCGAAGACGTATACAGCAAGCACGTCGAGCCCTTCTTGATCCAGCCCACGCACGTGTTCGACTTCCCGCTCGACCTGTTCCCGATCTGCAAGCGCCACCGCGACGACCCGCGACTGGGAGAGCACTTCGACACGGTGATCCGCGGCATGGAGGTCCTCTCGGGGGACACCGAGCTGAACGACCCCGTCGACCAGTGGGACCGCTTCGTCAAACAGCGCAGCGAGCGTCCTGGCGACGACGGCGACCAGCCGCAACCCCACGACGAGGGGTACGTGCGCGCACTCGAATACGGCATGGCGCCAACCTCGGGCGGAGGGATCGGCGTCGACCGGCTGCTGATGATCCTCTCAGGGGCCGAGTCGATCCGCGAGGTCGTCCCCTTCCCGACGCTGCGCGAGCTGCGCTGAGCGCCGCCCACGGGGGCAGCCGGGCCGACGGTCGCGGCCGGCTCGCCGGTTGGCTGCAGCGCTCTGAGGTGGCCTAATTTCCACCCGAGTCAGAAACACGCACTAGTCAGAAACACAAGCGGAAAGATGACTTCTGGAAATCCGATTACCGGAATTACTGACTCCTCGGCCCCTTTTCGTGGGCTTGATCCTGTAGCCTGGGCTGTTCTTTTCGCCGCCACTGGTGGGACCGCTACTAGGACTACGCTCCTAGTTATGGAGCGCGGGTCTTCTGCAAAGCTCCAAGTACGGGGGCATCGACAATGGACACCGCTCGCCAGGGCCCTGACGGCCACAGGCGATCGTTGGACGCTGCTGATCGTGCTCGCCCTGTCGCACGAGACGTTGCGGCTGAGCGTGCTGCGCTCCCGACTGCCGGGCGTCAGCTCGGGCGTGCTCGACCACCACCTCGGCCAAATGACCGCGCTCGGACTGCTCTCGCGTCAGCGCTACCGCGAAATGCCCCCGCGCGTCGAAGTGTCGCTGACGCAGGCCGGCAGCGAGTTGCTGCCGATCGCCGCCGCACTCGCGCGGTGGGGCATGCGCCATGAGTGGCCCCCGCCGCCCGGCAGCGTGTACGTACGGGCCGACGCCGTCCTGCGCCAGCTGCCGGCGCTGCTCGAAGAGGAAGATGATCTCCCGAACGGCACCATCGAGGCGGTTGTCGGTGAAGGAGAGGAGCGCACGGCGCACTGGTTCAAGATCGACGAGGGACGCCTACGGCCTGCGGCCGAGCGTGCCGCCAAGGCCACCGTGACGATCGAAGGCGACGATCAGGCCTGGATCGCCGCGCTCGGGCCCGACCGCGATTATTCGGGCCTGAACTTAGCGGGGCGCCGCAAGCTTGCCCAACGCGTGCTCGACTCGCTGCCGCGCACCGTCGCCTTCGAGCAGGACGGGGCGCTCGACGGCGAGCCTGGGGGTGCTCCGGTTGCCGACGACGATGCGCGCAATGGCGTGGTGCCAGAAGGCCGCACCGGCCGCTACGGGGGCGCGCCGCTTGATGGCGAGATGACGACCGCACCGACGGCAGCCGAAGGCGGTGCAGCAAGACACGAACCGGGGAAGCTCACCGGGGCCGACCTGCAAGACGAGGGCGAGCGTCGCGAGGACGGTGAGGCCTAGACGCGTCGGCTCCCCGGCAGGGGATCGAACTAACCGCGACGAGCCCTGCCCAGGCGACCAGCACGGCGGTAGCGTGCATATGACGACAATCGTCTGTAGATGCTTCGTCTGCAGTACATCAGACTGGCAGGATGGACGCGGTACACGCCAGGTTCGCCGCCAACCTGAGGATGCATCGCACGCGGCTGGGACTGTCTCAGGAGGCGTTGGCTGAACTGTGCGACCTGCACCGCACCGAGATCAGCCTGCTCGAGCGGAGCAAGCGCTCACCGCGCCTTGAAACGCTCGTCAGCCTCACTCACGGCCTGCGGCTTTCCTCGGTCTGCGACCTGCTCGAGTCGCAGGCCTGAAGGGAATCCGGATACTGGGCCTTCACGGACACCGCGGCCGGGCGAAAGCTGCGGCGCCCGCGGAGACCCGGTATCGAGGGGGTGACACCTCGATCTCTTCCTCGAGCGCCGTTGGAGAGGGATAACGGCACCCAAGCTCTTGCCCCCTTCTGTCGTGTGGCCGATCAAATTTGGGCGAAAATGTTTCTGACCCCAACCTGTTCCGGTGAACACGCTACTTCCATATATTGGTGTTGGCCAGATGCGTTTCCCACTTCGACTCGGCCGAGGCCGAGGCGCACGCCGTCGTCCTGCACCGTGCACTCCGATCGTCGTACGGCGTGGCGCACCTCCTGGCTGCGGGCGCAATGAGTCCGCCTCCGCGCGTCCATAGACTCTCGCGCCGATGCCCGAGCAAGCTGGTGCCACCATCATGAACGCGTTCCCCGAGCGCGCCGACGGCGGCGTCCTGCCGGCACAGCGCCTGCGCGAGGCGATCACGCAGGAGTGGATCGTGGCCGGGACGTGGCGTATCCCGACGGAGTCGGTGCAGCCGGCGAGCGTCGACCTGCGCCTGGGCGAGCGCGCGTGGGCTCTCCGCTGCAGCTTCCTGCCAGACAGCGACTCGACCGTGGAGCAGAAGGTCGAGGATCTCGCCTTCGAACAGATCGACCTCCGCGACGGCGCCACGCTGGAGCGCGACCGGCCCTACCTGGTACCGCTGATTGAGGAGCTACGCCTGCCCGGGCACGTGCGGGCCAAGGCCAATCCGAAGAGCTCGACGGGAAGGCTCGATGTGTTCACCCGCGTGCTCACCGATCGCAACCACCGCTTCGACGAGATCGCGGCCGGCTACCACGGAAAGCTCTACCTCGAGGTCGTCCCACGCACGTTCGCGATCCGCGTGCAGACGGGGCTCGCGCTCAACCAGGTGCGCCTCGCCGACGGGGATGGGCGGTTGAACGACGGGGAGCTGCTCGCGCTGCACGAGCAGCTACCGCTGCTATTCCGCGATCAACAGGCACTCGCGCAATCCTCGCTCTCGCTCGGCGACGGCCTGTTCCTCAGCCTCGACGCGTCGGGCGGGACCGAAAACACGGTCGGCTACCGCGCCAAGAAGAACAGCTTGCCGATCGACCTGACGAAGGTCGGGGCGCTCCGCTGGCAGGACTACTGGGAGCCCGTCCACCCGGAGGCAAAGCAGCGGATCGTGCTCGAGCCCGAGGTCTTTTACCTGCTGCTCTCGGCCGAGGGCGTTCGCATCCCTCCGTCCTATGCCGCAGAGATGCTTGCCTACGATCCGACGGCCGGCGAGCTGCGCACGCACTACGCCGGCTTCTTTGATCCAGGGTTCGGCTACTCACGCGCCGGCGAGCCGGGTGGCAGCCGCGCTGCGCTCGAGGTTCGCGCGCGCGACGTCTCGTTCATGGTCGAGCACGGTCAACCGGTCTGCAAGCTCGCGTTCGAACGCATGACCGAAGAGCCGGATGTGCTCTATGGCACCGACGTGGGCTCCAATTATCAGGGCCAGCAGACCATGCTGAGCAAGCATTTCCTGGGGCGCCCAAACAACGTTTGAGCATAAGGCTCGAACTGTTGCATTTGTTCGCATTATCGTAATCGAGCAGGGCATTTGCCTTCTCGTACGAAATAAGCGACCATTGTCCGCTCTATCATCCCTTGGAACCAAACTGTTTATGATCGTCTAGCTCCGCTTCCCCATTAGCGGCGCAAGACGACCGAGGGATTTTTCCAGGACGAGGAAGAGCCCCCTAGCCCCCATCAAACGGACAGGGACAAGTACACATGCCCAGAACAAGTTCAAAAGCTCCAAAAGCATCTTCGGCCTCGCAAGAGCCAGCGTGGTCGATCCCGAGCCTGCGCGAGCCGCGTTATTCGCAGTCACTCGAGCGCGGCCTAGCGATTCTCAGCTGCTTCACGCCCAAGCGGCCAGTGCTGGGCATCGCGGACATCGCCGACGAGCTGGGGATGAGTCGCTCGACGACGCATCGCTATGTGATCACGTTGCTCGCGCTCGGCTATCTCGAGCAGGGCGCCTCGCGCAAGTATCGCCTCGGCCTGCGCGTCACCGACCTCGGTATGTCGGCGCTCAACTCCACGGGCCTGCGCGAGCACGCCCAGCCCTACCTGGAAGAGCTCCGCCAGCGCACCTCCTACACGGTCAGCCTCGCCGTGCTCGATGGCCCCGAGGTTCTCTACGTCGACCGCGCGCGCAGCTTCCGCCGCGGCCAGGGCCAAGGCGCCCTGGACGTGCGCACGGGCTCACGCCTGCCGGCCTACTGCACGGCGATGGGCAAGCTGCTGTTGGCCAACCTCCCCGAGTCAGACCAGCGTGAGCTACTGGCTCAGGTCAAGCTGACCAAGCAAGGGCCGAACACCATCACGAGCAAGAAAGCGCTGCGTGAGGAGCTCGATGAGGTGCGCGAGGCCAACTTCGCCGTCGATGACGAAGAGTTCGCCAAGGACCTCTACTCGATCGCAGCCCCAGTGCGCAACGAGGGACGCCAGGTCGTCGCCGCCGTGGAGATCGCCGTGCCCAGCTCGATGATCACGATCGGCGAGCTGGTCGATGCTCTAGGTCCGCACCTCGTGTCGACCGCCGACCGGATCTCAGCGCGGCTGGGGTTCCGCCGCGACGACGAGCAAGGCTAGGCGCGGAAGGCTGACGCGGGCAGGCGGTGCCGAGGAGGGACCGCCGCCCGCGCCCGTCGCGTACTCTCTGCGACCGGATGTCGCTGTCGATGCTTCGCTCCGCGCTCCCCCGGGAGCTCTCGCCCAAGCGCGCGCTCGCGCTGCCGTGCATCGTGCTGCTTGCCCTCGGACTCTCGGCCTGCGCCAAGGGCGTCTCCACGTCTGGCCTGAAAGGCGAAGCCAAGGCCGCCGCCGAAACGATCAAAAACCTGCAGACCGACGTCACTGCGGGCGACGAGGAGAAGATCTGTAAGAACGACCTGGCCAAGGCGCTCGTGACCAAGCTCAGCGCGAGCGGCGGAAGCTGCGAAAAAGCGATCAAAGACCAGCTGACCCAGGTCGACTCCTTCGAAGTGACTGTCGAAGCGATGCAGGTCTCCGGCACCGCCGCCACAGCCCACGTCAAGAGCATCTACTCCGGCAAGGGCCGCAAAGGCACCCTCTTGCTCGCCAAGGAAGGCGGCAAGTGGAAGATCTCCTCGCTCGGCTGAGCGCTGATCAGCTAATGCCGTCGATCAGCTGGCCCGGGGAGCTCAGGCCGAGGCCCTTCGCGAGGATCACGATCGTCTCCAGGCGTGGCGATCGCTTGCTGCGCTCGAGCAGGCTGATCTCGGTGCGGTGCAGGTCGCACTGGTCCGCCAGCGCCTCCTGAGATAGCCCCGAGCTGTCGCGTGCCCGGCGCAGATTCGCCGCGAATTGCTCACGTGGAGTCGCCATGGCTGCACTCTCACGTATGACGGACAAAGCCTCAACAGACAAAACGTCTCGGCGCGTTCGGGGGCGTTCGTCAGGCGCCCGGCGTTCGTCGCGGCGGCACACTCACCGCCTTTGTCAGTCACGCCGCTCAGGCGAGCGAGCGCCCGTACTGTCGCTCGTAGTAGGTGCGATAGTCGCCGGAGCGGATCGGCTCCCACCACCACGCGTTCTCGCGATACCACGCCACCGTCTGCTCCAGCCCCTCGGCGAAGCGCACCTGCGGCGCCCAGCCGAGGGCGCGCACCTTCTCCGAAGACAGCGAGTAGCGACGGTCGTGCCCGGGGCGGTCCGTGACGTACTCGATCTGCGACTCGCTCGCGCCCGTCGCCGCGATGATTCGCTTGACAACGTCGATGTTCGCCTCCTCGTCAGGCCCGCCGGCGTTGTAGACCTCGCCCGCCACGCCGTGCTCGAGCACGTGCCCGATTGCGCGCGAGAAGTCCGTCGAGTGGATCCAGTTGCGCACCTGCATGCCGTCCCCGTACACCGGCAGCGCGTCCCCGTGCAGCGCGTTGAGCACCATCAGTGGGATCAGCTTCTCCGGGTACTGGTACGGACCGTAGTTGTTCGAGCCGCGGCAAATCACGGCCTGCAGCGCATAGGTGTGGAAGTAGCCCAGCACGAGCAGGTCCGCCCCCGTCTTCGTCGCTGAGTAGGGAGAAGAGGGTCGCAGCGGCGACTCCTCCGTGAACGAACCCTCCTCGATCGAGCCATACACCTCGTCCGTGGAGACCTGCACGTAGCGCAGCTCGCGAGCGCGCGCCGCCTCGAGCAGCACATATGTGCCTAGAGCATGCGTCTTCACGAACGCGTCCGGCTCAGCGATCGAGCGGTCGACGTGGGTCTCTGCTGCGAAGTTGACGATCGCCTCCGGCGCCGCCACGTCAATCGCCTTCGCTACGGCCACCGTATCCTCGATCGCACCTCGCTCGAAGCGAAACGCCGGGTGCTCTGCGAAGTCGTGGAAGTTCTCCTCGCGACCGGCATAGGTCAGCTTGTCGAGCACCGTCACCTCGTCGCCGTACTCCAGCAGTCGCTGACGCACGAAGGTCGAGCCGATGAAGCCAGCGCCGCCGCAAACCAGAAGTTTCATTACCTGATCATCCCAGCCCTCGCCGCCAAATACCCCGCCAGGCCGTCGCGCCAGTCGGGCATCGCCAACACCTCCTCGCGCTCGGACGCCAGCGCCGACCACGCCGGGCGCGGCGCCGGGCGGGCCATCTGCTCGCTGCTCGCCGGCTCCACGCGGCAGTCAACCTCGGCCTGACGGAAGATCTCCTTGGCGAAGCCGTTCCACGAGACCTCGCCCGCACCGGTCATGTGCACGAGTCCGCGCACGTCGCGCTCGAGCAAGCCGAGGATCGCCGGCGCGAGGTGTCCCGACCACGTCGGCGAGCCAACTTGATCGGTGACGACCTGGACCGACGACGTGACCCGGTCGCCTCACGCTCGCCCGCAAGCCTCAACATCGTCTCGACGAAGTTCTTGCCGTCCACTCCGTACAGCCACGCCGTACGCACGACCGTGTGCCGCGGCGATGCCGCGAGCACCTCACGCTCGCCTTCGAGCTTGGTCGAGCCGTACACCGAACGTGGCCCGGTCGGGTCCGACTCAACGTATGGACGGGGCCGGCCGTCGCCGTCGAGTGGCGCAATGCCGTCGAACACGTAGTCGGTCGAGAGCTGCAGCAGCGGCAGCTCAGCGCGTGCCGCCGCGCGCGCGAGGATCCCAGCCCCCACCGCGTTCACCGCCCGCGCCTGCTCCTGCTTGCTCTCGGCGCCGTCGACATCTGTCCACGCCGCGCAGTTGACAACCCCGTCGAGAGAGCTCGGCTCGCCCAGCAGGCGCTCCAACAGGCCCTCGACCGCCTGCTCGTCGGTGATGTCCAGCTCCGGCAGGTCGACCTCGACGAGCTCGTGACCCGCCCGCTCTCCCGCGCGCACCACGTCGCGGCCGAGCATCCCCAGCGCGCCTGTCAGCAAGATCCTCACAGAATGGATATGTCGGAGTTGTCCCCAACCATGAAGCGGTAGGCACGCGGCTGGCGCTCGCCGCGGCGGACCGTCACGTTGCGACCCAGCAGCGATGACTCCATGCGACCATCCAGGTCCGAGACCACGCATCCCGCCAGCAGGATCGAGTGCTCGACCTCCGAGCTCGTCACCTCGCAGCGCTCGCCGATCGCCGTGTAGGGGCCCACGTAGCAGTCCGTCAGACGCGCGTCGGCGCCGATGATCGCCGGACCGCGGACCGTCGTGCGCTCCAGCCGCGCGCCGGCCTCGATCACGACGCGGCCGTCCACGCGAGAGTCGATCAGCTCGCCGTCGATCCGCTCGGTCAGGTTGTCCAGGATCAGGCGATTGGCCTCGAGCATGTCCTCGAGCCGCCCCGTGTCCTTCCACCAGCCGCGCACGACGTGCGGCTCCACGCGCAGGCCGCCGTCTACCAGGTGCTGGATCGCGTCCGTGATCTCTAGCTCGCCGCGCGGCGACGGCTCAATTGCGCGCGCCGCGTCGTGCACCTGGCTCGTGAACATATACACGCCCACGAGCGCCAGGTCGGTCGCCGGCTCTGACGGCTTCTCGACCAGCCGCACAACGCGGCCTACCTCGCCCGCCGGAGCCGGTGCGAGCTCCGCGACGCCGTAGTTCTCCGGGTCCGGTACCGGCGTCAGCAGGATCAGCGCATCCGGTTCGTGCTCACGGAAGGCCGCCACCAAATCGGTGATACCGCCCTGCAGCAGGTTGTCGCCCAGGTACATCACGAACGGACTGTCGCCGAGGAATGGCTCGGCCGTCAACACCGCATGCGCCAGACCGAGGGGCTCGTCCTGCAGGATGTAGGTGATCTGTACGCCGAAGCGCTCGCCGCTGCCCGCGACCTGTTCGATCTCCTGGCCCGTCTCCGGCGCGACGATGATGCCGATCTCCTCGATGCCCGCTTGCGCCATCGCCTCGATGCCGTAGAACAGCACCGGCTTGTTCGCCACCGGCACGAGCTGCTTGGCGCTCGTGTGGGTGATTGGGCGCAGACGCGTGCCCTTTCCCCCCGAGAGGATCAGTCCCTTCAGCGGCTGCATTCGCGCAGGAGCCTAGCGGTGTCCGCACTCGCCAAGCACTGATGAGGCGAGAATGCCGCCGAGCGCGGGCCGGGCGCCCGGCCGGAGACTCAGTAAACGCCGCCCAGCTTGCGGTGATCCCAGCTCGTGCGGCGGCGCTCGACGAACTCCAGGCCGACGCGTTTGCCCGCCTGCGCCGCTACTACGTCGCGCGCCTCGGGTGGCAGATCCTCCAGCGGTGCCTCGCCGCGCGCAACGGCGTTGCGGATCATGATCTCCGCACCCAGACGTACGACGTCCGCGACTTCGCGGTGGAGTACCACCTCGCACTCGAGCATCACGCCGCGTAGCTGCGCGTAGTCCTCGCCCGCCTCCACCTGCAGCGTCACCCGTGGATCGCGTTCGATGTTGCGCACCTTCTGCGATGCCGCATAAGTCCACGACCAGATGCGCGGCCCCGGTTCGCCTGCTGAATGTCCGCGCAGCACGTACCACAGCGGCATCAGATGCGGCCAGCCACGCGGACCGACCGTTGCGCACGTAACCGTGCGCTCTTCCGCCAAGAAGTTCGCGACCTCCGCGGCCGTCATCTTGATCTGCTCGCGCCGATTCATGTACGACTTGATGCCCCCCAGCGCGACCTTTTATGCGGGTTGCAGCTTCTTTCTGCTCGCCGGGCGTCGGCGCACCGGTTTGGCCTGCGCCTCCATCACGCGCAGGGTCGCCTCACGTACGGCCTTGCGCGCATCCGCCGGTTCGAGCACTGCGGCATCGCCCGCTTCTCTGAGGATCTCCCGCACCAGCCAGTCGACGCCCGCGAAGCTCAACTCGACCACGACCGCGCCGTCGCTGCGCTCCTCGACCACGCGGCGTGCCTCACGCGCCCAGCGCGCCCGCTCAGGCGCCACCCAAACACGAGCCGTGCGCGATGCCTCAACCTCGCCCGTGCGCAGCCAGCCGTCGACCTCCGCCGCCGGGTCGACCTCCGCGCGCGGCTCGAAAGTTCGATCGGTGACCGTTACCTGCTTGATCCGGTCCAGACGGAAGTGGCGCATGCCGTCACGCTGCGGATCGAACGAGGCCACGTACCAGCCCTCGCGTCCATTCGTCAGCGCGTAAGGCTCGACCGTGCGCTTGACCAGATCGTCCTCGTTCTCCTTGAAGTACTCGAGCTCCACCAGCTTGTTGGCGACGATCGCCTCCGAGATCTCGCGCGCCAACAGCGCATCATCGCCGCCCGCGCTCGCCACCTGCAGCCCCTGCTCCATCGGGTCCTCGCCCAGCGCCGCCACGATCTTCTCCCGCGCGCTCGCCAGCGAGCCCTCGGGAATGTGCTCGCCGATCAGGTCGATCGCCGCCACCAGCGCCTTGGCCTCGACTGGCAGCAGTCGCGCAGGACGGTCGAAGTTGTCGCTGTAGGGCTCCGGATCGATCTCGATCTCACCCGCCTGCTCGTCGATCTCCGCGTAGAGCACATACGAGCCGCCGCCGAAGTTGACGACGTTGAGCACGTTGACGTCCTCGTGCAACTCCTCCTCACTCAGCTGCAGGCGCTCACGCACGTCCGCGATCGAGACGCGCTCCCCGGCCCGTCCCGCCTGGATCAGGATGCTCGCCAGCGTCACCAGGCGCGCGAATCGCTCCGGGCGAATCGCCGTATCCGGGCGCGCCGGGCCATCCTCGCCCTCGTCCATCGCCGCGCGCCGGCCCGACCCGCGCGTGCGCGTCGGCGCCGTGGCATCGGCCGCCGTCGCCTTCGCGTCGGCGCCCGGCAGCGTGCGGCCGTGACGATCCTTCAGCAGTTTCAACCGCTTCGCCAGCTCTTTGCTCAGCTCCGGCGGACCCTGCAGCGTCGCGTTCGCGCCCAGCCCGAGCACCCACGAGATGACTCCACGCGGATTGGAGTAGCTGGTCTCAAAGAGCTTGTCGCCCTTCGCCGCACCCGCGATACCCGCCGCCTCGCGAATCTCGCCGTAACGGCCGAAGTGGCGCTCGACCTGCCACGCGATGCGCTCCGAGATGAGCACCTCCGCGACGCCTTGCTCATCGCCCAGCTGCCAGTCCGCGCGGTTGGCGTACGCGCGCGGATCGAAGTCCGCCGGGCGGCGGAAGTCGTGCTCGGCCTTCGTCGCGTAGGAAACCTTGCCGCGGATCCGCGTCAGGCGGAACACGCGGATCGCTTTGCGCTCGTGCGAGTACCCCAGCAGGTAGAACTGCCCGCCCTGGAACAGCAGGTGGTATGGGTCGACGCGGCGCGGACCAACCTCATCGCGCTCCATCGTGTAGTACTCGAACAGGATCGTCTTGTTGCGGAAGATCGCCGTCTCCACCTTCGCAAGACGCGCCGAGAGCTCGTGTCCGCCTGCCGAAGCCGTAATGCCGAGTGCGACCGAGCGCTGCTCCGGCGCGCGCAGCGGGCTCGGGCGGCCCCACGTGATCTGCTGCAACGCCAGACGCAGCGGCTCGGCATAGGCGAATTCGCCGTCGAGCAAGCTCAGCGCCGTCTGCAGCGCCGCAAGCTCCTTGTCCGTGAACGCGATCGGCGGCAGGTGGAAGTTCTCCGGACGAAGCGAGTAGTTCTCCTGCTCCGCCGCCCCGTCCGCCGGGCGCTCGACCGTCAGCTGGATACGCAGCGATTCGAGCTCCGAGCGATCCGCGTAGAAGCGACGCGCGAAGGCATCTTCGTTCATCCCGCTGTAGCCCTCGACGTCGCGACGGATCTCCAGCGCCGTGACCGGCCGACGCTCGGCCATCAGGTAGGAAATCAGCGACAGCTGACGGATCAGCTTCTCGGTGTCCTTTGCCATGAAGCAAGCACCATAGAAGTTGGCGGGGAGACGGCTCCAGCGCGAACGCTTCGCCGAGCCGCTATTTGCGGAGTTTCGGCCTCAGGCCGCTTCGCGCGCCGGCTCGTCGGTCAGCGCGATCTGCGCACCGACCTCGGTCGCCGTGGCCGAGAGCTCCGCCGACTCGGCCCCAAGTGGCGTCCGCTCGGGGACCGGCTGCTCTCGCAGTGGACGCTCCGAGTCGCCGTCCCCACTCTCTCCCGCCGCCCGTTCCGCGAAGAACGCGCTGCCGCCGATCGCGCGGTCGAAGCCCGACCAGCAAGCGCCAGGTGCCAGCTCCTTCTCGATCCGGTCGAAGCTGCCCAGGCGGCCGCCGAGGTTGTCGATCATGTGCACTAGCGTCGCCTCGCGCGTGCACGGAAGCACCGGGCTGCCGTGCTCGAGGGAGCCGTGGTGGGAGAGGATGATGTGGCCCACCGCCTGGGAGAGCTCTGGTGGAAAGCCCTCGATGTCCTCGATCGCACGGCGGATGCGGTAGTAGCCGAGCGCGATCTCGCCCTGCAGCTTCCCCGCATCCGTCAGCTCGATGTTCTGCGGGTCATCGGTGTAGGCCTCGAGCTTGCCGATGTCGTGCAGCAGCGCTCCAGTGACCGCTACGTCGCGGTCGATCCCGGGAAACGTCGCGCTGATCGCGCTGACCGCCTGCGCCACGCCCAGACAGTGCTCCAAGAGGCCGTGCTCGTAGGCCTGGTGGTAGTACTTCGCCGCCGGGGCCACCCTGTAGCCGGCCCACAGCTCCGAATCCTCGCCGAACACGTGTTCCAGCAGCAAGAGCAGGTGTGGCTCCTGGACCGTGCTCAACAGCTCGCGTATCTCACGCTCCATCTGCTCCACGCCACGAAGCGGTCCATCGATCAAATCATCAAGAGAAAAGGTCTCCGGATCGGCCGCTTCCAATCCGTGCAGGTTGATCTGCGGCCCGAAGCGCGGGTGGACGTTGTAGCGCCCGCGCACGTGAACCGGCGTGCCCGCCTTTGCGAGTCGCTCGACCTCCGCCAGCTCCTCCCAGATCATGCACGCGAGCGCGCCCGTGCGGTCGCCCAGCTGCAGGCGCAGGTAGTCGCCGCCGTCGCGACGTTGCCGGCGCTCGGCCTGGCGCACGAGCAGGACCTGGTCGATCTCGATGCCGTCTGTGAGCTCGTTGACGAGCATGTTCTGAAGGTAGATGGGAGTGCGGACGCGACAGGCGATCGCCCGAGTCCTGCTAGAAGGTCACGCGTCGATGTCGCCTCCCTTCCTGCTCTCCGTGCTCGACCAGTCGCCCATCGCCGAGGGCTCGAGCGGCGCACAGGCGCTGCGCAACACGGTCGACCTCGCCCAGCTCTGCGACGAGCTCGGCTACCACCGCTACTGGGTCGCCGAGCATCACGGCGGACCGATGCTCGCCGGCCCCAGCCCCGAGGCCTTGATCGGCCCGATCGCCAGCGCCACCTCGCGCATTCGTGTCGGCTCAGGCGGTGTGATGCTTCCGCACTACAGCCCCTTCAAGGTCGCCGAGACCTTCAGCCTGCTCGCCGGCCTGTTCCCAGGGCGAATCGACCTCGGCATCGGGCGCGCTGCCGGCACCGACCCCATGACGACCTTCGCGCTGCAGCGCGACCGCCGGCAGGCCGCCGCCGACGACTTCCCCCAGCAGCTCGCCGAGCTGCTGGCGTATCTCAACGATCAGATGCCCGCCGACCACCCGTTCGAGCGTCTCACCAAGACGCTGCCCGGACGCCCCGAGACGCCCGAGCCGTGGCTGCTCGGGTCCTCCCAGCAGAGTGCCATCTGGGCCGCCGAGCTCGGCATGCCCTACGCCTTTGCCGACTTCATCAACTCCGGCGGTGTCGAGATCGCAGCGCTCTATCGCGAACGCTTCGCAGAACACGAGCACGCCGACGGCCTCAAGCCGCAGACCGCCGTCGCCGTGTGGACGATCTGCGCCGAGACGGACGAGCAGGCGCAGCGATTGGCGAGCAGCGGACGGATGGCCTTCACGATGCTGCGCCGTGGAGAGCTGATCGCCGTGCCGCCGCCCGAGACGGCGCTCGAGTTCATCGACCGCGAGCAGCGAGCCCGCGTAGAGGCGGGCAAGGTCCCCGTTTCGGGGCAGCAGCGCGCCCAGCGGCGGACCGTCGTCGGCTCGCCCGAGACCGTGCGCAGCGAGCTCGAGGACGTCGCCCGCAAATACGGCGCCGGCGAGGTGATCGCCGTGAACATCCTCTACGACCACCAGGCTCGACGGCGCTCCTACGAGCTGCTCGCCCAAGCCTTTCAAGACTGACCACGAACGCGCTGTCCCGGGCGGGAGCGCGCGTCGGATCAAGCGCATAGACGACAGCAGGACTCAAGTTCGAGCTCTGCGCTGACGACCAATCGCGCGTGACATCCCGCATGTTGAAACTTCGCTGGCCTGCTAGCTGCAGCGTCTGCAGCTGTCCGCTCGACGCCGGAACGCGTGCCGCATGGGACACCGAGGCGCGTCTTGTGACGTGCACGCGCTGTCTCGAGCAGATGCGCGAAGGCGCGTCTTGCGATGCCTCGGACCTAGTCCGGCCCACGCTCGATCGAGGCCTGCCCGGAGCAAGCGCCGGGCGCGAGTATCGCCGCCGCAGGAGCAATCGCGAAGCCCGCGTGCGCCGGCGCCACCCGCATATCGGCAGCCTGCTCCTCGCCCTCGGTGCTTCGCCCTCACCGCAGCACGAGCGGGCCTTCGCGCGGGGCCAACTCGGCGAGGAGACCGTCGCCCGCTCGCTCGAACGCCGCCTCGCCGGCGGTCCGGCCGCGCTGCTGCACGACCGCCGGATGCCGGGTGGCTACGGCAACATCGATCATCTCGCCGTCGCCCCTCGCGGCGTCTACGTGATCGATGCCAAGGCGATCAAGGGCAAGGTGCGGGTGCGAGCCGGGCGGCCCGGCAGCTCGAGGCTGCAGGTCAACGGGCGGTCTCGCAACAAGCTCGTTCTCGGCCTCGCGCGTCAGGTCGAAGCGGTCCGCAACCAACTCGATGCCGGTGGACACTACGATGTCCCCACCGTCGGGGTGCTCTGCTTCACCGAGGCCGACTTCCCGCTTTTCAGCCGCATGCAGATCGACGGCTACCTGCTGCGCAACCGTCGCGCGCTCGCCAAGGAACTCAACGCCGCCGGCCCTCTGAGCGAGCAAGCGATCGAGTCCCTCGCTCGCAACCTCGGCGAGCGGCTCCCACCCGCTTAGCGCCTAACTCCTGCTTTCAGCGAGGTAGGTGTCGACCAACCGCTTCGGCGCTCGCGCCAGCCAAGCCTCGACGATCACTTCCTCGAGCTCCACCGGCGAGATCCGATCGAGCCGAACGAGGATTGCCGCAGAGCCTTTGAAGTGAGACGTCGTGAAGTAGACGTCCGGGTCGTCTTCGAGCAGCGCCTGCTTGGCGCCGAGGTGCTCGACGCGCGCTCCGAGTACCGGACCCTGCGGCGCCCGCTCGCCGAGCTCCTCAACTTCCTTTGCCCGCAGCGGACGCTCCCACACGAACAGCTTCTGCTTCACCCGCCACTGGCGGTTCTCGCGTGCAAGGCGCTGTTCGCTCTCGGGCAACGAGAGAGCGATCCGCGCGACTTCATCCCAAACGCTCACGGCCCCTTGGGCGGGCTCGATGGAACCGAGACGATGTCGCCCCTCAGCGACACCGTTTCGCCAGCCTCATCGCCGCTGACGAGGGATGCTGCGCCGTCGCGGCGTATGGACGGCGGCACCTCGGCCCAAGAGCCGCATCAAGGGGCCGCGCCGTGTGCCTGTCACGACCAGCTCCATGATCGTCAAGCCGATCAAGAACAGCGGGATCAGCAGCAGGAGCAGGAGGTTAACGCCTGGCAGACCGACGCCGAAGAGTGGCTTGCTCGAAACGCTCGCTTTGGCGGCCCCGGCACCGGAGGAAGGAGCTTTTTCATAGCGCGCGCTCTCGACGCCGCCCCGCGCCCCGCCGGCCCCGCCCTGCCCGCCCAAGCCTGCCGCGATCAACGACATCGCGCCCGCCACGATTTGACTCGTGCGTCCGCAGTCGTGACTGCTCGCCGCTGAGCTCAATTCGCGAATGGCCTGCTTTTCGAGCGCGGCCAAGCGTGCGCCTCCGATATGCAGACGCGCCGCTGCAGCTCGCGGCGAGAGGGCCTTCGTCGGGCCGAAACCGGTGCGCAGTTCGAGCACACGGCGCTGAGTGTCCGGGAGAGCGCTGAGACATCCTCCGAACCGCGCGACAGTTGCTTTGAGCCGGCGCTCCCGACGGGCTATACGCGCGCGCGCCGTGCCGTCTCGGACGCCTTCGAATGACGGCAGTTCGTCGTATCCCGCTCCCGGCCCGGCGTATCCACCGGACGAGCCCGTGCCTGCTGTTCCGCTCGGCGCTGTCCCCTGGCCGGCTCCGGCCGGGCCCGAGGAGGCAGAGGCAGAGGCGCCTCCTCTGGCGGACCCGCTCGTGAGCGCTTTCCCCGAAGCCGAGCCTTTGACTGATACCCCCGAAGCGCTCACGCCGACTTCCGCGCCGCGTCCCGCAATCGACGGGGTGCTTACCGAGACGCTCGGCGCTTTCGCTGTGGTCGTTTTGACCGGCGTGCCCGAGGCTTTGCCCGGCGTGGTCGGAGTTTTGACCGGCGTGCTCGGGACTTTGACAGTGGGCGTTTTGACCGGCACGGTCGGAACTTTCACGGGCACCGTAGGCACTTTCACGGGCACGGTCGGGACTTTCACGGGCACCGTAGGCACTTTCACGGGCACGGTCGGAGTTTTGACTGGGACCGTGGGCGTTTTCACGGGGACGGTGGGTGTTTTGACCGGCACGGTCGGAATTTTGACCGGGACCGTGGGCGTTTTCACGGGGACGGTGGGTGTTTTAACTGGAACCGTCGGCGTTTCAACGGGCACGGTCGGGGTTTCGATCGGCAGGCTGAACGAAGATGCCGGCGAGGCCGTCAGAGCGAGCGCGAGCAGCATCGCCACCAGGAGGCGCCATACCGACCGGCGTCGGGAGGCTTTCGAGGCAAGAGAAGACTTCCGGGTCCGAGCCATCCATAACTCCTAGAACATTCGTCCAGCGTTGACTTATGTCCCCTTTACCCCCTTGGGCGCAGGAGTATTCGCAGGGTCGGAAATCGAGCGTGTCCCAGCCCGCAACCGGCGGGCTCGCGGGGACCACATGTACCGCGCTGGACGGCTACGACTACGGCTCGAGCCGGTGCGGCCCGCGATACAGGAAGGTCACCTCGCGCACGTTCTCCTGCCCGAGCATCTGCATCAACAGCCGCGTCAGGCCGAAGCCGAAGCCGCCGTGCGGTGGCGCACCGAAGCGGAAGAAGTCGAGGTAGTAGCCGATCGCCTCGGTGTCGACCTTCTTCTCCTCGGCCTGCGCGAGCAGCTTGTCGTGGCGGTGCTCGCGCTGCGCCCCGGTCGTCAGCTCGATGCCGCGCCACAACAGGTCGAAGCTCTTGGTCACGGTCGGGCGGTCCTCATAGCGCATGTGGTAGAAGGGCCGCACCGACGTCGGGTAGTCGGTGACGAACGCGAACTCGTGGCCGTGGCGCTCCTTGACTAGCGCCGAGAGCGCTCGCTCGCTCGGCGGGTCGAGGTCGTGTCCCGCGGGCGGCGCATCGTGCCCGGCCTCGCGCAGCAGATCCTTGGCGTCCTCGAGCGTGATCCGCGGGAACGGCAACTCGGGCACGACGAGCGCCGTGTCGAATGCTTGTGCGATCCGCTCGCCGTGCACGTCCTTGACCACGGCGAGCGTGTGCGCGAGCCAGCGCTCCTGGAATGACATCACGTCCTCGTGCGAGTCGATCCACGAGATCTCCGTGTCGACGCTCGTGAACTCCGTGTCGTGGCGCGAGGTGAACGACGGGTTGGCGCGGAACACCGGACCGATCTCGAAGACCTTGCCGAGCCCAGCCGCCATCGCCATCTGCTTGTAGAACTGCGGCGACTGCGCGAGTGTCGCCATGCGCTCGAAGTACTCGAGTTTGAACAGCTCGGCGCCCGACTCCGTCGCCGCGCCGGTGAGCTTCGGCGAGTGCAACTCGATGAAGTCTTCTTTCGCCCAGAACTCGCGCATCGCACGCTCGGTCGTCGTCTGCACCTCGAAGATCAGCTTGCGGTCGGGCCGGCGCAGGTCGAGGTAGCGCCAGTCGATCCGCTTGTCGAGCGCCGAATCGGGCGCGATCGGCACCTCCGGCTCAGCTAGCGAATCGACCTCAAGCTGCTCGAGCTTCAGCTCGAGCCCGCCTAGGTTCACACGCTCGTCCGCCTTCACCGTACCCACCAGCGTGACCGCCGACTCCGGCGTGAGCGCCGAGACCTGCTCGTTCAGCTCACTCGGCTGATCGCCCTTCGTCAGCACCGCCTGGGCCATGCCCGTTTCGTCACGCAGCACGATGAACTGAACGCGCTTCTGGTCGCGTAGCGCGTTGACCCAGCCGCGCACCCTGACGCGCTCGTCGATCTTCTGCGGCAGCTCGGCTATCAGCGTGCGTTCCACGATGCCGGACCCTATCCAACCGCGCTCGTCGACCCGCGCCGCGCGACGAATCGACCGGAGCACCACGCGTACCGTCATATCGTGCGTGCGCGGGTAGAGGTTGGGCGAGGCAAAGCACGTCAAACCACGAAAGGCTGGACGAGATGGACAAGCGCAAACTGGCGGACCTCGAGGTCTCTGCGATCGGACTTGGCTGCATGGGCATGTCGGCCTTCTACGGCAGTACCGACGAAGACGAGGGGATCGCCACGATCCAGCGGGCGCTCGAGCTCGGCATCGACTTCATCGACACCGCGCAGTTGTACGGACCGCTGACCAACGAGGAACTCGTCGGGCGCGCGATCGAGGGACGCCGCGACGAATACGTGATCGCGACCAAGTTCGCGCGGCTGATGGACGACGCGACACCGGGTGACATGTCGAGCACCGGCCCGCTCGACGGCTCGGCCGAGCACGTCCGCAGCTCGGTTGAGGGCTCGCTGAAGCGACTCAAAACGGACCGTATCGACCTCTACTACCAGCACCGCGTCGACCCGAACGTCGAGATCGAGGAGACCGTCGGCGCGATGGCCGAGCTGGTGGTGCAGGGCAAGATCCTGCACATCGGCCTCTCCGAGGCCGCGCCCGAGACGATCCGCCGCGCGCACGCGGTGCATCCGATCACGGCCGTGCAGACCGAGTACTCGCTGTGGACGCGCGACCCCGAGGCCGAGGTGCTGCCGACCTGCCGCGAGCTCGGCATCGGCTTCGTCCCGTACTCGCCGCTCGGTCGCGGCTTTCTCTCGGGCCGCTTCACCAAGCCCGAGGACCTCGACGAGGGCGACTTCCGGCGCAAAGGCCCGCGCTTCAGTGGTGAGAACCTCGAGTCGAACCTGAAGCTGGCCGCCAAGGTCAAGGAGATCGCCGAGCAGATGGAGATCACACCGGCTCAGCTCGCGATCGCGTGGGTACTCGCGCAGGGTGATGACCTCGTGCCGATTCCTGGGACCAAGCGCAGGACCTACCTCGAGCAGAATGCCGCGGCCGCCGAGGTCGAGCTGAGCGACGAGGACCTCGCGCGGATCGAAGCAGAGCTGCCCGCCGTCTCCGGCGAGCGCTACGACGAGGCCGGGATGGCTTCGGTCAATCTCTGATCCGCGCTTCCCGCAACAGCCGTCCGGCCTAGGCGCCGGGCGGCTGGGGCGCCTCAGCGGCGCGGCATTTCAGGGGTCGTGAGCATGCCCCTCATCATTCGCAGCATCGCCGCCACGACGACTGCGCGGGGAACATCGGTTTGCGCGAGCCACCAGAGCGCGAGGCCGGTCAGCGAGGCGCGGATCACCTCGCCGAGCGGCTCGAGCTCTGACTCGGGCAGGGGCGGACCGAACTCGCGCAGCATCGCCACGTCAGCGGCGCGCTGACGGCGGCGCAGCTCGCGCTGCAACTCCCTCAGCTCGGCGTCGCCAGTGATGTCCTGGAACAGCAATCGCGAGCTGTACGGGTGCTCGGCGACGTGCGCGAACCAGGCATCAATCATCGCCTCCAAGCGCCGCTCCACGGGCCCCTCGGTCTCGAGGAAGGTGCCGAGCGGCGCCGCAGCGAGCTCGTCGCGCCGGCGCTCTAGCAATCTCATACACAGATCCTGCTTGGAGTCGAAGTGCCGGTAGAGCATCGGCTTGCTCACTCCCGCCGCCGCGCAGATGTCCTCGACGGTCGTCATCTCGTATCCCCGCTCGGCGAGCAGCCGCGCAGCGGCCCGCTCGATCAGCGCGCGGCGCTCGGCGGCGGGCAGCCTGCGGCCGGCCGGCCCCGCCCCTGCCTTCCCCTTCATATCCGCCGTCGCTGGGTCTTCGCGCGTAGTTACCATTCGGTATACTAAAGGGTAACATGCACCTCGTGCCCTTCCCCCGCGCATGATCGCCTCGTTCCATCTAGCCAAAGTGAGCAAGGTCGCAGGGCTCCGCCTACTGCGCCGAGCGACGCCGTTTGCCCTCGACCCAGGCCTGCGCTACGGCGTTCTCGCCGCCGCCTCCCCGCTGGGCGCAAACCGGCTGCCCAGGCCCGACCCGGGGCGCGTCGCACTGATCGCAGCATGGGACGACGATGATGCGATCGACCGCTTCCTCGCCGATCATCCACTTGCGCAGGCGCTTCGCGGCGGCTGGCACACGCGGCTGGCGCCGACGCATATCTTCGGCGCCTATCCACCGCTGGCCGGGCTCGTCGGCGATATGCCGCCGGCGATGTCGCCAGAGGAGCCGGCCGCTGTGCTGACGATCGGTCGCCTGCGGCTGTCCCAGGCTCCGCGCTTCCTCAAGGCCGGAGCCGCCGCCGAACGCCTCGCTGTGAAGGATCCGGCGATGCTGCGCGGTACCGGCCTGGCAAGGCCGCCCGGGCTCGTGGCGACGTTCTCGCTATGGCGCACGACGCGCGAGATGCGCGCATACGCTGGCGGCGACGCGGGTCCAGAGCATCGCGCAGCAGTGAAGGCCCACGCGAAGCGCCCCTTCCACCACGCCTCGGCATTCATCCGCTTCAGGCCCTACGCCGCCGAGGGCGAGTGGGACGGCGAGAACCCGCTTGCGCAGGCCCTGCCCGCCCCGACGCCGCTCACCTGAGCGCGCGCCAAGGGCGAGGAGATCAGCCGTCAGAGCCGGTCGGACTCAGGAAGGGCAGCGGAAGAACCACTTGCGAGGGTCGCTCGGCGGTGGCTTCTTGGCGCCGGTGTATGTCAGCGCGAGCTTCGCGTAGACGGTCGCGCCTTTGCATTTTTTCGAGCCCGTGGCTTTGACGGTCGCGGGATAGCTCACGTTCTTGCCTTCCGAGCAGTTCGGTTCGCAGGTGTTCGTCACGAACGTGCCTTTGCCCGAGGCGGTCGCGCCACCGAAGCTCGACCAGGTCAGCCCTTTGAGGACGGTGTTCCCGTCGCCGCAGGTGAGCGTCAGTAGCTTCGGCCGGGAGGCCGCCTTGTTGCAGTTCGTGATCTTCAGCGGCGTCGCTGCCGAGGCGGAGAGGGCGAAGGCGGCGATCACGATCGCCGCGGCGAGCAGTACGCCCGCAGTGAGGTGGTGTCTACGGAGAGTTGTCATGCGCGGGTATTTCCACATGCCCGCGTGGCATCCTGCGATCCGGCGCTAGGACTCCGCGTCGGGCTCCGCGGCCAGCTCAACCTCGACCGAGAACTCCTCTGAGGGGACGCTCTCGACGAGATCTATCGAACCCGCCGCACGGAGATCCTCGAGCCCGAGCGCGAGCGCCTGAAGGCGCTCCTCGCGCTCGTGCACGACGACCCGCGCGACCGGCGCGCGCATCGGTCGGCGCGCCTCGGACTTGGCCTTGCGCACTTCCTTGAGCACGTCGGCGGCGACGCCGAGCGCCTCGTCCTCTAGCGGTGCGGCGTCCGGCTGCGCCGAGCCGAGCGCGTCGAGCAACTCCTCGGCACTAGGCCAGCTCGCTCGGTGCACGGAGCCGGGCTGCCACCACGACCACACCTCCTCGGCGACGAACGGCAAGAAAGGCGCGAGCAGGCGCTGGAAGACCGACAGCGAGCGGCGCAACGCACGGCTGACTGAGGCCGCTCCTTCGCGCGCGGCCTGCGAGGAGCCGGTGTCGTAGCGCCGGCCCTTGACGAGCTCGAGGTAGTAGTCGCAGTACCACCAGAAGAACACCTCCACGCGCTCGAGCGCGCGCGCGTAGTCGTACTGCTCGAAGCTGCTCGTCGCGTCGGCCACGACGGCCGCGAGCCGGGCGATCATCGCGCGGTCGAGGGGGTTGGTGAGGGCCTCGCCCTCCCGCGGCAGGTCGGCGAGCGCGAACTTCGAAGCGTTCAAGAGCTTCACGGCAAGGCGCCGGCCGACCTTCATCTGCTGCGGATCGAACGCCGTGTCGGTGCCCGGCCTGCCGCTCGCCGCCCAGTAGCGCACGGCGTCGGCGCCGTACTCCTCGAGCAGGTGCATCGGCGTCACGACGTTGCCCTTGGACTTGGACATCTTCTTGCGGTCCGGGTCGAGCACCCACCCCGAGATCGCCGCGTCCGACCACGGCAGCTCGTCGTATTCGAGCTGCGAGCGCAGGATCGTCGAGAACAGCCAGGTCCGGATGATGTCGTGTGCCTGCGGGCGCACGTCCATCGGGAAGACGCTGGCGAACAGCTCGTGGTCCTCCCCCGCGCCGGCCGCGATCTGCGGCGTCAGCGACGACGTGGCCCACGTGTCCATCACGTCGGGGTCGCCGACGAAGCCGCCCGGCGCACCGCGCTGCTCTGGCGAGTAGCCGTCGGGAACGTCTGTCGAGGGATCGACCGGCAGCTGCTCCTCACTCGCTGCGATCGGCTGGTCATAGAGGACCGCGCCGCGCTCGTCGAGCGGGTACCAGATCGGGAACGGGACGCCGAAGAAGCGCTGGCGGCTGACGCACCAGTCCCCGGTCAGGCCGTTGACCCAGTCCTCGTAGCGCGCGCGCATGTACGGCGGGTGCCAGTGCAGCTCACGACCGCGCTCGATCAACTCATCGGTGTGCGTCATCGTGCGAATGAACCATTGCCGGCTCGTGACGATCTCGACAGGGCGCTCGCCCTTCTCGAAGAACTTCACGGCGCGTGTCAGCTGCGTCGGCTCACCGATCAGGTCGCCGTCCCCTTCGAGCAACTCGATGATCCGTTTGCGCGCCTGGTTGACCGTCCGTCCTTGCAGCTGCTCGTACTCGCGCCGCGCGCGCTCGAGGTCGTCGGACTCCCACCCGGGGGCGCCCCACGGCACCTCGGCCAAGCGCCCGTCCATACCCAGCACCGAGCGCACCGGCAGACCGAGCTCGCGCCACCAGACGACGTCGGTCAGATCGCCGAACGTGCACACCATCACCAGACCGGTGCCCTTCTCGGGATCGACCAGCGGGTGCGTGAGTATGGGCACGCGCGTGCCGAACAGCGGCGTCAGCGCCTGCTTGCCGACGAGCCCGCGCTGGCGCTCGTCGTCGGGGTGCGCGAGCAGCGCGACGCACGCCGGGATCAGCTCCGGGCGGGTCGTCTCGATCAGCGCCTCGCCCGCTTCGCTGCGCTCCTCGCCGCGCGCGCCGGCCAGGCGGAAGCGGACGCGGTGCATCGCGCCCGGGCGCTCGCGATCCTCAAGCTCGGCCTGGGCGACGGCGGTCTGGAAGTCCACATCCCACAGCGTCGGTGCCTCCAACTGGTAGGCCTCCTCGCGGGCGAGCAGGCCGAGGAAGGCGCGCTGGGAGATGCGCTGGGCGCGCGCGCCGATCGTCGTGTAGGTCATCGACCAGTCAACCGACAGCCCGAGCCCACGCCACAGCTCCTCGAAGGCGCGCTCGTCAGTCTCGGTCAGGCGCAGGCACAGCTCGACGAAGTTGGGGCGCGAGATCGACACCGGCTCCTTCTCGGAGGGCTCACTCGGCGGCTGGAAGTCTGGGTCGTAGGCGACGGACGGATCGCAGCGCACGCCAAAGTGGTTCTGTACGCGGCGCTCGGTGGGCAGGCCGTTGTCATCCCAGCCCATCGGGTAGAAGACGGCCTTGCCGCGCATTCGCTGATAGCGAGCGACGGCGTCGGTGTGCGTGTACGAGAAGACGTGCCCGACGTGCAGCGAGCCGCTCACCGTCGGCGGCGGCGTGTCGATCGAGAAGACGCGCTCGCGCGGCAGGCCTCGCTCGAAGCGGTAGCAGCCGTCGCGCTCCCACGCCTCGCTCCACTTCTGCTCGAGGCCGTCGAGCGTCGGGCGCTCGGGCACCAGCGCCGGCGGGGCGGTTTCGCGGGTCTCTGTCACCTGATCTGGCGGCAAGCATTGATCGTATCCGTCCGCCGCGAGGCGATGTGAAGGACGAAAGGATCAGGAGGGGGCGATCGGCTGAGCCGCCGATCGCTGATGATGGCCGCGCTCCTCAGCCGCCAGGGCGAGCCGCGTCCAGTCGCCCGGTCTCCGGCGCTCAGGCGGCGAGCGGGAGCTCGAGCACGACGTCAGCGGCGCTGCACAGCGCGGCGCGCGAGCGCTCGGCGCGCTGGCTGTTGTGCGAGGGGCAGTAGACGCCGCGCACCTCGCCGTCGGCCAGGCCGTAGGCCATCCACACGCCGCCGTCCCAGATGAAGTGGAAGAAGCGCGCTTCGCGGTCGCCGCTGGCGTCGAGCTCGCGCTGCCAAGCCCGGCGACGATCTCGCGGTCGATGCGCGAACGACACGAGCAGCCTTCGACCGATCCACTCCACACGCAGCGCAGCGGTAGCTCGGTGACCAGTGCAACCAACTCCGGCGTCGCCGAGCCCCAGCTCGATCGTCGATCCATCCGCCTGAATGACTTCCATTGCTCTGGCCTCCCAGCCTTTCTGCCCCAAGGGGGCGACTTCCTGTCGTCCTTTGCGTTCCGATCGGGCAATCCATGTCGTACCTTTCGGACGACAGGGGGTTTTCTGTTGGGCGGGGGAATTTCTGGACGCGTGTCCTAAGGAGAGCGGAAAAGCAGGCGCTCGTGTCCGCCGGGCGTTTCCAAGGCGTGCGTCGACGCCGTCGCGGGCGGCTGCCAACGGACTCTAAGAAGATTCTCATCGAAGATGCCCTAATGGTCCGGACAGCAGACCGCGCGCAGGTATAGAGTCGGTCGCGAGGCCGGGAGACCCGTGGGGGGTGGGCCCGGAATAGGTGAGCGGAGGATCGGGACGTGAGCCTGTTGGCGAAGAAGGTTCTTGGGGTCGGCACCGCCGTCGTCGTGGTCGGGTGTGCTGATCGGCCTGTACGTCGCCACCTGGGCGACGAGCTTCCCGCGCACGGTGGCGCCGGCGAGCAGCGGCACGAGCGCCGGCGTCACGACCAACCTGACGCTGCAGACGGTCGCCGCGGTCGGGCCGAAGTACAGCCCGGCGCACCCCGACTGGGTCTCCTACCTCGTGCACGAGCAACGGCAAGTGGATCCACACGCACCGATCTTCAAGGTGCCCGGCGCAACTCGCTCGTCCACGTGACCGTTCTACCAGTTCGACGGCGACAGCGGCCTGCGCAACCCGTTCCTCTCGCAGGTCCAGGGCACGGTCGGCGGCAACGATGACGGTCGACGGCAAGACGATGCAGCGCGATCGACCCCGACGACGCCTCGCACACGTTCGCGATCCCGGAACTCGGCGTCCTCGTGCCGCTTCCAGGGCGTCGCGGAAGACGCGAAGAACCAGTGCAAAGTCGCGCCGTGCACGCTGGCCGAGGCGCACACGACACGATCAACTTCACGTTCCGCACGGGCAAGCAGGGCCGCTACCGCTGGCAGTGCTTCGTGCCGTGCGCGGCCGGCTTCCTCACTCGGCTTCGGCGGGCCGATGCAGACGCTCGGCTACATGGACGGCTACCTGCGATGTCGTCTGAGGCGACGCGCCGAGCCCGAACCACGCAGGCGCCGCTTCGCTGACGCTCTGGCTCGTCGCGCTCGCGTGATCGCGACGCCGCTCGTGATCGTGTCGTCCTCGGCCCGCACCTGCCGCCCGGGCAACGGCACCGACGCAGGCGCCGGGCCCAGGTGCACCGACAACACGGTCCTGCTCGGCGCTGGCGACGCCGGTCGCTGCTGCTCGTCCTCGTCTACCTCGATCTACGCGATCGTCGTCTTCCGCGCAGCCGACTGGCGGCGTCGCTGCGAAGGGCCCGCCGATCCGCGGCGACGCACGGCGTCGCAGACGGCCTGGATCGTCGACGACCTCGGTCGCTCGTCCTCGTTCCTGGCGGTCTACGGCACGGTCCGCCTCGAGCGCGACGGCGCCGGCGGCGGGCAGCGGCCCGACCCCGCTCGCGAAGCCGGCGGGCACAGAAGCTCCAGGTGCAGGTGATCGCGCCAGCAGTGGGAGTTCACCTACCGCTATCCCGACGTACGGCGGCGTCGAGACGCCGCACCTCGAGCTCCCGGTCGACCACGCTGGTCGAATTCCACGTCACCTCGCTCGACGTCATCCACTCGTTCTGGGCCTACGAGCTCGGCGTCAAGGCCGACGCGGACCCGGGCGTCGACAACATCGCGTTACGTCAAGCCGACGAAGACCGAGACCTTCGAAGATCCGCTGCGCCGAGCTCTGCGGTCTCTGGCACGGCGCACATGTTCGACACACGGCCACGTCGTCAGCCAGCGCGGCCTTCGACACGTGGATCGCCGCGGCAGCAGACGAAGTACGCGCCGGCGACGAAGTACCTGCCGCCGTACACGCACGACCTACTTCCCCGAACCGACGAGGCGGGCCGGATGAGCACGTACGCGAGCTGACGACCGCGCCAGCGCCGCCCGCCGTGGCGGCGCCTGCTCGGCTTCAACCTGCTGACCGGCGCTCGTGCTCGGCGTCGGCGGCTACTACCTCGGCAACTGGCATCGGCGACCAGATCTCGGCACCGAGCTTCGAACTACCTCGACGAACCGACCAGAACGACGTCGCGCTTCTGCTCGGGCTACCTGTTCGCCGTCATCGGCTTCCTCGTCGGGCTCGGCTTCGCCAACTACCCGGTCCGGCCGGCTGCTCGGCCAGCCCGCCGTCCCTGCGCGAGAAGAGGACGAGCGGGATCGGGCGCTACTTCCGCCTGTGCACCGACCACAAGGTCGTCGGCATCCAGTACCTCGTCGGGATCGGCCTCTTCTTCTTCATCGGCGGCCTGAACGCGATGCTGATCCGCACCGAGCTACTGCAGCCCGACGGAGCCGGCGTTCGGCGCCAACCAAGTACCTGACCCTGGTCGGCCTGCACGGCACGATGATGATGGGCATGATGACGCTCGGGCATCCTCGGGCCGTTCGCCAACTACTTCGTCCCGATCATGATCGGCGCCCGGCGGATGGCCTTCCCCCGCATCGAGGCGCTGACGTTCTGGCTGCTGATGGCCGCCGGCCTCATCCTCTCGTCGGCGATCTTCTTCGGCGGCTTCCCGACCGGCTGGACGGGCTACGCGCCGCTCGCCGACGAGGCCGCGCATGGGGATGGACGCCTACTATCGTCTTCTTCGCGCTCGTCGGCATCTCGATGACGCTCCTCGGCCTGAATATGATGGCGACGATCCTGACGATGCGCGCGCCCGGGCTGACCTGGACGCGCCTGCCGATCTTCGTGTGGTCGCGTGCTCGCGACCTCGGTCCTGATGGTGCTCGCGGCGCCGGTGCTGGTCGCCTCGCTGCACGATGGTCGCGCTCGACCGCACCGCGCAGACACGTCGCTTCTTCCTCGCCGGCGCCGGCGGCAGCCCGTACCTGTACGAGAACCTGTTCTGGTTCTTCGGCCACCCCGAGGTCTACATCCTCGCCCTGCCCGGCTTCGGCATCGTGCTCGAGCTGCTGCCGGTCTTCGCCCGCAAGCCGCTCTGGGGCTACCGGCTCGCCGTCGCCGGCATGCTCGGCGTCACGCTGCTGAGCTTCTTCGTCTGGCAGCACCACCTGTTCGTCAGCGGGATCAACGCCGACCTGCGGCCCGTTCTACATGCTCTCGACCGAGCTCATCTCGATCCCGACCGGCTTCATCTTCCTCAACGTGATGGGCACGCTCTGGCGCGCGCGCATCCGCTTCACCGTGCCGATGCTGTTCTGCCTCGCCTTGTTCTTCAACTTCCTGATCGGCGGCTTCTCGGGCGTCTTCCTGTCGGACGTCCCGAGCGACGTCGACGACGCACGGCAGCTACTTCGTCGATGGCGCACTTCCACTACACGATCATGGGCGGGCTCGTCTTCACGTTCTTCGCCGCGATCTACTACTGGCTGCCGAAGATGACCGGGCTGCGCGCTCAACGAGACGCTCGGCGAAGATCCACTTCTGGCTGATGTTCGTCTTCTTCAACTCGACGTTCTTGCCGCTGTTCGTGCTCGGCATGCATGGGCATGCCGCGGCGCGTCGTCGACCTATGCGCCGAACCTGCACGGCGCTGAACGTCTGCGTCTCGGTCTCGGCCTTCGTGCTCGGCCTGTCGATGCTCGATCTTCCTCGCCAACGTCGTCTGGTCGCTCGTCTTCGTCCGCCTGCCCGCAGCCGCGAACCCATGGCGCTCGCAGTCGCTCGAGTGGCAGATCCCGACGCCGGTCCCGGTCAACAACTTCGAGCGGATCCCCGTGATCGACTCCGATCCCTACGACTACGGCACGCCGCTCGCCGTCGGCGGCGCCGGCACCGGCGACGGCGGGAGCGTGAGCATGGAGTCCTCGCGCGAAGAGCGACCGCTCGGACTGATGGACCCGCCGGTCGCGCACGCCGTCGAGATCCCGCCGGAGCCGCCCGACGTCGGCGCGCGCGCGCTGTCCTAGCCGGTGCGCGCTGCTGGCCGGCGCGACGGCGTTCTTCTTCCTCGCGTTCGTCTTCGCCTACTTCTACCTCCGCTCGCTCAACCAGAACCAGCCAGTGGCACCTGAGCCACGTCAAAGCCGATCAGGGGCTCGGCGTGGCGATCGTCGCCTGCGTGCGTGCTCAGCGCCGCGCTGGCGATCGTCGCCGGGCGCCAGATGCAAGGCGCAGTCGCGGAGCTGGCTCGGGCCGGCGAGCGGCCGCGCTCGTGCTCGGCCTCGCGGCGGTCGCGCTGCAGTGCGTCGAGTACACGGTCGCAGCACTTCGGCCCGACCGACGGCGCCTACGCGAGCGTGTTCTGCGCGTGGACGGCCTTCTACGCGATCGCCGTGCTCGCGACGATGTACTGGCTCGAGACGCAGGTGGCGACCGAGCTGCGCGCCCGGCGGGTGCCGGCGCACATGCTCGACGAGGAGACGGGCGGCGACATCAAGGACCCCGACCGGCTGATCGCGCCCAGGCCTCGACGCGTGCGTCTTCTACTGGTCCTACCTGGCCGGCGCTCGGCGTGGTCGCCTACGTCGTCCTGTACCTGCTCTGATGCTCGCCGCGACTGCAGTCGCGCCCGGCTTCTGGGACTGGTCGCTGGACCCGCCGCTCGTGCTCGTGCTCGTCACGGCCGCTGCTGTACTGCGCTCGGCGACCGGCGCACGCGTCACGCCGGCGCGCGCGCGGCGCCGCGCGCCGGCGTCAGCGCGCGTGCTTCTACGGCGGCCTCGCCGTGCTCGCTGATCGCGCTCGCCTCGCCGCTCGACGCACTCTCAGCGAGCAGCTCTTCTGGGTGCACATGATCCAGCACGTGCTGCTGCTCGTCGTCGCGCCGCCGCTGATCGTGCTGGCGCGCCCGTGGATCCGCCTGTGGCGCGGCGCTGCCGCTCGAGCCTGCGCCGCCGGCTCGCGCGCGGGCTCGGCCCAGGGCGAGCGCACGCGCTGGCTGCGCAGCGCGAGCCGCACGCTCGGCTCACCGGCGGCGCGCTTCGTCGCGTTCAGCGTCGTGCTGCTCGCGTGGCACGTGCCGGCGCTGTTCGACGCGACGCTACGCTCGGAGCCGCTGCACGCGCTCGAGCACACGCTGTTCTTCGCGACCGCCGTGATGTTCTGGAAGCAGGTGATCGACTCGCCGCCGCTGCACGCGCCCGCTCACCTCGGTGCAGCGCGTCGCCTACCTCGTCGGCGCGATGGTCGTCAGCTGGGTGCTCGCGATCGTGCTCGCGCTCGCGCCCGACCCGCTCTACTGCGCACTACGCCGCACGAGGCGCGCCGCGACCGGGCGGGATCTCGGCGCTCACCGACCAGCAGCTCGCGGCGGGCGTAATGTGGGTTCCCGGGCTCGATCACGTTCGTGATCGTGATCTTCGTCTACGTCCATCGCTGGCTCGCGCCGCCGGCCAACCCGGCCTCAACGCGGGGCCGTCAGGCTCGCGGGCGACCACTAAGGAGGGCACAATGCCGAGCTACCATCCCGCTAGCCGCGCACTTCCTCACCGGATCGATCCTCACGCTGGCGCTGCCGCTCGGCGTGCTGATCGTGGTCGCGGTGTGGTACGCGCTGATGCTGCGTGGCGGCGCCGGCGAACGCTGAGCGGCCCCCGAGAGCGGAGCAACCGTCACGAGCCCGCCGCCGAGCAGCGCACCGGATCGCCGGCGCGGCTGCTGCGGGGCAAGGCCGATTCAGTCGAGCGCCGCGGCGAGGCGGCGCGCTGTGCGCTCCTCGCGTGTGCGCTCTTGAGCGTGATGGTGGCGCAGTGGGCGTCGCAACTGCCAAGCGTTGCCGGTGATGCCGGGGCGGTGCGGCTTGAGCTTGCGGGCGTGCGCCATGACGAAGGCCAGCAGGCCGAGCAGCGCGACGTCGAGCGCCACGTTGGCGATGATGATGAGGGTTAGTGTGGTCATGTCCGTCAGTGTTCCCTGCGGATATCACCCGAAACTGAGGATCATGTGAGAATACGCTAAGAGTCCAGCCAACCGACGCTCGTGGCCGATGTCACGAGCCATTTTAGGGCGGACGCCAGAGCGGCCTCGCCCGCCCGGCTCAGCGGTAATCGGGGTTGGGGTAGTCGAAGCGGCAGCCGGCGTCCCACGCCGGTGCGCTGGTTGCCGTGAGCGGGGATGCCGCCGGCGTCCTTGAGCATGCGCGCCACGTGCAGCAGGTTCCAGGTCATGAACGTCGTGTTGCGGTTGGTGAAGTCGTTCTCGGGGCCGCCCGAGCCCGCGTCGAGGTAGCTCGGGCCCGGCCCGGCCTCGCCGAGCCAGCCGGAGTCGGCCTGCGGCGGGATCGTGTAGCCGAGGTGCTGCAGCGAGTAGAGGATGTTCATCGCGCAGTGCTTGGCGCCGTCCTCGTTGCCGGTGATCAGGCAGCCGCCGACGCGCCCGTAGTAGGCGTACTGGCCGTCGTCGTTGAGCAGGTGGCTGTTGCCGTAGAGCCGCTCGATGACCTGCGTGCAGACCGACGACTTCTCGCCCAGCCAGATCGGGGTGAGCAGGACGAGGATGTCGGCCGCGATGACCTGCTCGTAGATCTCCGGCCAGTCGTCGCGCTCCCAGCCGTGCTCGGTCATGTCCGGCTACACGCCGGTGGCGATGTCGTGGTCGATCGCGCGCACGACGCTCGACGGAGACGCCGTTGCGCTCCATGATCGCGATCGAGCGGTCGGCGAGCGCCTGCGTGTTGCGAAACCTCGGGCGAGCGCTTCAGCGTGCAGTTGATGTACAGCGCACGCAGGTCGGAGAAGTCCCAGCGCGAGTCGCTCGCAGAGCTGCTCCTGCATCGGCGTCAGATCGGTCACGGGCTTCCTCCTCGAACTTGGGTCAGGCGGACGCTACAGACGCCGGCCACGGCGTCGTCGCTCAAGGCGCCCCCGCGCCTGGCGAGGGACGCTCCGGAGCTCCGGAGCGAGCGCACTACGCTGAGCGCCATGCCTGGGGAGGCGAGAAGGATCATCCGCACGCTGGACGAGCTCGACGCGAGCTGGCTTTCAGCCGCGCTCGGGACGGGTCCGATCGAGGCGTTCTCGACAGAACCGATCGGCACGGGCCAGATGAGCGAGAGCCACCGCGTCTCGCTCGCCTACGCGGACGCCGGCCGCGACGGACGGCCGGCCGCGAGCCCGGCGCTGGACCAGGTCCGGCGACGATCGTGCTAAAGCTCGCCGCGCAGGACACGGCCAGCCGGGCGACCGGCGTGGGGCTCGGCATCTACGCGCGCGAGGTGCGCTTCTACGACGAGCTCGCACCGCTCATCGGCGGCCCGCTGCCGCATTGCTCGCTGGCGCTGTTCGACGAGTCCGAGGGCTGGTTCACGCTGCTGCTCGAGGACGCCGTCGGCGCGCAGCCGGGCGATCAGATCGCGGGCTGCGACGTGGCGCAGGCGCGCCTGGCGATGCGCGCGCTGGCGCGCCTGCACGCGCCGGTGCTCGGCGACCGGCGCTCGCGGGCAGCGATTGGCTGAACCGCCCGAGCCCGGTCAACCAGGCGCTCGTCGCGCAACTCCTGCCGGGATTCCTCGAGCGCTACGGCGAGCGCGTCGCGCCCGAGCACGAGGCGCTGAGCGAACGCTTCGTCGAGCGCCTGGACGCGTGGCTGGCCGACCGGCGCGGCCCGCAGGGGCTCGTGCACGGCGACTTCCGCCTGGACAACCTCCTGTTCGGGGAGCCGGCTCGCCCGGCAGCTGACAGTCGTCGACTGGCAGACAGTCGGCTGGGGCGGCGCGATGACCGACGCCGCCTACTTCCTCGGCGGCAGCCTGCTGCCGAGGAGCGCCGCCTGCACGAGCGGGAGCTATTGGCTGAGTATCACGAGGCACTGCTCGCGCAGGGAGTTCAGGGGCTCTCGTGGAAGACGTGCTGGGAGGAGTACCGACGGCACACGTTCGCGGCGTGCTGATGGCGATCCTCGCACCGATGCTCGTCGAGCGCACCGAGCGCGGCGACGAGATGTTCATGACGATGCTCGCGCGCCACGCTAGGCACGTGCTCGAGCTCGACGCCGAGGAGCTGCTGCCCGACGCGCGCGGCGCGCCGGCGCCGCCGCTGCGCCCGAGCGCCGGGGACGAGGGTCGCCACGAGCCGGGTCCGGAGCCGTTGTGGAACGAGAGCTGGTACTTCGATGCGATCGCCGCCGACGGCAGCGTCGGCGCGTGGGTGCGCGTCGGGCTCTATCCGAACCTCGGCGTCTGCTGGTACACGGCACTCGTCTGCGGCCCCGATCGCGCGACGGTGGCGGTCGATCGACTTCGCCGCGCCACTGCCGGTCGGCGACGAGCTCTCGGTGGAGACCGAGGCGCTGCACGCAGAGCACCGCTGCGCGCAGGAGCTCGAGCGCTTCGAGCTCGCGCTGGAGGCGCTCGCCGAGGCCCACGACGATCCGTCGGCGATCTTGCGCGGCGAGCCGGGCGCGAGGAGCGGCTCGCGCTCGACCTCTCGTGGCAGACCGCCGGCGATCCCTACGCCTATCGACTGACGACGCGCTATGAGATTCCATGCACCGTGTCCGGGCACGATCCGCATCGGCGATGAGCTGCTCGAGCTCGACGGGGCCGTCGGCCAGCGCGACCACTCGTGGGGCACGCGCGACTGGTGGTCGATGGACTGGGTGTGGAGCGCCGCGCACCTCGACGACGGCACGCATCTGCACGCGGTCGAGCTGCGCCTTCCGGGCATGCCGACGCTCGGCGCCGGCTACGCCCAGCAGACGGGTTCGCCGCTGATCGAGTTGACGGGCGTGACGGCCGATGAGAGGCTGCGCACGGACTGCCTCGTCGAGGACGCGCGGCTGCTACTCGACCCGGTCGCCCTTGACGTCGAGCTGCGCCCGCTCGCGCACGCGCCGCTTCGGCTCGTGGCCGAGGACGGGCGCGTGTCGCACTTCGCGCGGTCGATGTGCGGGGTGCGGTGCGCGGACGGGCGCACGGGGCTGGCCTGGGTCGAGTGGAACCTCAATCAGCCGGAGCTGTGAGCTGTCTTGCCACGCGTCGAGCGAGTCCCGAGCGTCTGTAGACGGCATCCTGCCTTCTAGTCGAGCCGAGCTCCGCTCTGTGCTTGAACTTGTGAACGCTCCGCTCGCCACGACCGATACTGGGACGGCCGTCCGGGCCGTCTACGCTTCGGCCCGAGCCGGTGCCGTTCAGCGGGTTAGTCGTTTGCGGTGAGCGCGCCGAGCAGATCGGCGAAGCGCTCGCGTGACTGCGCGCGGCGGGTGGGCAGGTGTTCGCTCGGGACTTCGTCCGGGCGGCGGGGAGTAGCCGTGCAGGATGCGCCGGGCGACGGTCTGGCGGTGGACCTCGTCGGGGCCGTCGTAGATGCGCGCGGCGCGCGCGAAGCGGTACATCTGCTCGAGCGGCAGGTCGGTCGAGTAGCCGAGCGAGCCGTGCGTCTGCAGCGCGCGGTCGACGACGTCGTGCAGCACCTTGGCGCCGTAGAACTTGATCAGCGCGATGTCGACCATCGCGGCGCGCGCGCCCTGCGTGTCCATCACCCACGCGGCGTGCAGCGTCATCAGCCGCGCCGCCTGCATCTCGGCGGCGCTGTCGGCGATCCAGTTCTGCACGGTCTGCTTTTCGGCCAGCAGCGAGCCGTGCGCCTGGCGGTAGGTGGCGCGCTCGCACATCATGTCGAAGGCGCGGCGGGCGACGCCGAGCCAGCGCATGCAGTGGTGGATGCGCCCGGGACCGAGCCGCTGCTGGGCGAGCATGAAGCCGTCGCCGACGCCGCCGAGCAGCGCGTCGGCCGGCAGGCGCACGTTCTCGTAGAGGATTTCCGAATGGCCGCCGTAGGCGCCGAACGGACTCCCACGGGTGCTCCATCGTCGGCACGTCGCGCACGACCTCGACGCCGGGCGTGTCGACGGGGACGATGAACATCGAAGCGCGCTGCGGACCGCGCGCGTCGGGGTCGGTGACCGCCATCACGATCAGGAAGTCCGCGATCGAGCCGTTCGAGGAGAACCACTTGTGGCCGTCGATCACCCACTCCTCGCCGTCGCGCACGGCGCGCGTCTGCAGCTGCGTCGGATCGGAGCCGGGCGTGTGCGGCTCGGTCATGCTGAAGGCGCTGCGCAGGTCGCCGGCGAGCAGCGGATGCAGCCAGCGATCCTTCTGCTCGGGCGTGCCGGCCATCGCGAGGATCTCCGAGTTGCCCGAGTCGGGCGCGGCGTTGCCGAACGCCAGCGGCGCGATCGGCGAGGTGCCGAGGATCTCGTGCATCAGCCCGAGGCGCACCTGGCCCATGCCCTGGCCGCCGAGCTCGGGCGGCAGGTGGGCGGCCCACAGCCCGCGCTCCTTGACCTGCTCCTGCAGCGGCGCGATCGCCTCGCGCAGACCGTCCAGGCCGAGCTCGTGCCAGATCGCCTCGAGCGGCCAGATCTCGCGCGCGCACGAGCTCGTCCATCCAGTCGAGCTGCTCCTGGAAGTCGGGGTCGGTGGAGAAGTCCCAGCTCATGGCCGGCGTCCTTTCGATCAGCAACTGATGGCTCTTGGCCCCAGAGCCTACGCCTGCGCGCAGCGTGCGCGGCCGGGTTAGAGACACCGCCGATGGGTCGGCTCAAATACGGCCTATGCAGAGCGCGCGAGCTAACCGTTGGGCGTCGTGACCAGAGCCAGGCCACGACGCCCCCCGGCACATACGCCCGCGCCAGGGAGGGAGCGGCGTCGAGCGCTGATTCAAGGTGACCGGACGAGGGAGGTCACTCTCGAAATCCCAACATCGCACAGGCACAAAGAGCCTGTCAAGGGCTAAGTAGGCTACTGTTTACATATCAAATGATCGATTTACTTGATTCAAATCAGTCGGTAAGGACGGATTGATGGCAGCCGAGCCGACCCCATCTCAGCGGGTACCGGACGCCGCCCCGGCCAAGCCCCAGCGCGAGCGCCGGGCGCTGAAGGCGCGTACCCGACGCCCCCGGCCGGACACCGGCGGCGATCCGCGCCGGCGGCGCCCGCGCAAGGCCCACGGGCCGGTGGCGCGCGAGCAGTCACGCCAGCGACAGCGCCTGCGACTGGCGCTGGCGATGATCGAGTGCATCTCCAAGGACGGTTACGGCTCCACGCGCGTGGCCGACGTGATCGCGCAGGCGGGCGTCTCGCGCAAGACCTTCTACGAGCACTTCGCCAACAAGCAGGATTGCCTGCTGGCCACGTACGACCTGATCTCCAACGAGGCGATGCGGCACGTCGAGGTGGCCTATCGCGCCGCCGAGGGCTGGCCGGACCGCGTGGAATCGGCGATCGGCGCACTGTTCGAGGCGGCCCTCGCCAATCCTGGCGCGCTGCGCCTGAGCCTGATCGAGATCGCGGCCGTCGGGCCGGCCGGGATCGAGCGGCGCGAGCGCTCGATCGAGCGTTTCGAGAACGTGATTCGCGACGGGCTCGAGCTGGCGCCGGGCGGAGGTGCCGTCTCGGACGTGACGCTGAAGGCGGTCGTGGGCGGGCTGAGCCGTGTGCTCTACCGGCGGGTGGCGCGAATCGACGATGAGGAACTGCGCGCGCTCGTCCCTGATCTGGCGAAATGGGCGACCTCGTACTATCCGACACCGGCGCCGCTGCTGAACGAGCCGCTGCCCCTCTCCAACCTGCGGCGCGCCGCTATCCGGGTGCAGGGCGGCCGCGCGCCGGGCACGCTCGCGCCCCATTCACTGCTCGGGGGACGTCGCGGGCTGCCGCGCGGTGATCAGAACGTCTCGAAGAGCTTCGTCGTGCAGAACCAGCGCGCAAGGATCCTCGACGCGGTGACCAACCTGACCGCGCGCGACGGCTATGCGGCGCTCAAGGTCGAAGAGATCGCCGAACAGGCAGCGGTCTCGCTGGTGGCCTTCTACGAGCACTTCGCCGACAAGGAGGACGCGTTTCTGGTCGCCTACGAGGTCGGCCACGGCAAGGGCCTCGCGGCGGTCGAACGCGCGTACGTGGCCGAGAGCGACTGGCGCCTTGCCGTGCGCGCCGGGATCGACGCGCTGTTCGGCTTCTTAGCGAGCGAGCCGTCGTTTGCGCACATCGGCGCTGATCGACGCGTTGATCGCGACGCCGCATACGGCGGAGCGCTCCAACGAGGGCGTGAGCGCGTTCGCGCAGATGCTCGTCCCGGGGCTCGAGCAGACGCGCGGCTACATGCCGGCAGCGATCACGGTCGAGGCGATCGCTGGGGGATATTCGACCTCTGCCTGCACTACGCGCTGGCCGGCAAGATCCGCGAGCTGCCCGAGCTCGTCCCGTCGGCGACATACGTCGCACTCGCGCCGTTCCTCGGGGGCGAGGAGGCGGCGCGCATCGCAACGGCAAGCACGCCCGCGCGTCGCGCCTCGGCGCCGACCGCCGGCGGCGGCTTAGCCTCGGGCTCATCAAGGCGACCGGCACGGCGAGCCCGGCCGAGCGCCTGACCGTGGCGATCCGCCGCCCCGGCTGCACTGCCTCGCGCGCCTCGCCTGCATGCTCGCCGAGCGCGGCGACGGTGCGATCGAGATCGGGGGCGACGAATGCAAGCCCCACAATCGCGCCGACCGGTCGGCGCCGCCATCGCCACGCGCTGCGATCACGTCCTCTGGTTCCTGCACGACCTCGAGGATCTCTGCGCCTAGCCGGAAGAAGGCCTGGCGCGGCGCCCCCAGGGTCGGCTGCTCGCGGATCCGCCGCAGATCGAGCCCGGCATCCCGCAGCGCCTGCACGGTGCGGTCGAGCGCGGGCGTCATCGCCACGACGTGGTCGATCGCGACGACCCCGTTGGGGTGCTCGGCCGGGGCGCCGGCGGACTCGGTGCCGTCGGCGCGCGTCGTCGGCATGCCGTCGAGCTCGGTCGAGGCGAGCTCGCGCAACGTCCAGCCGACGATGCCGCGCCCTGCGCTCTCGCCGGCCAGTCGCAGCCGCACGGCGCCGAGCTGGACGGCGTCGCCCTCGACGGCAAAGCCGAGTGCAGCCCATCGCTCGGGCTCGTCTGCGAGCACGAGCTGCCCGATGCTCACCCCGCTCATCCGCGCCGCCCGCGGCCGCCGACCGTCATCGCGTGCAGCATGACAGCCCGGCTGTGCCCCGGCCTGGCAGAGCGAGGCAGAGCGCCCGGCCTGGCCCAGTGGTCGGCCTGCTGTCAGCGCTCGATCACGAGCTTGGTCCAGTCGCGCTCGAGCAACGCCTCGGCGGCATCGCCCCAACCGACGGTACGCGTGGTCACGCGCTCGGGCTGCAGCCGCCGGAGGCGGCGAGCGCGAGCACATGCGGCATCGCCTCGCGCGCGTGCGCGCGGCCGGTCTTGAAGGTGATGCACTTCGTGTACATCTCGAGCAGCGGCAAAGCCGGCTGCTCGCCGAAGTAGATCGCCGTGCTCGTGCAGACCCCGTCGGGCGCGGTCGAGCGCAGCGCGAGCGCGAGGCCGTCGGCGTCGGCGCACGAGTCGACGGTGACCGGATATGGACCGAGCCGCTGCGGCGCGTCGGCCAGCGCGAGCGTCTCGGCGCCGAGCGACTCTGCGAGGGCGCGCCTGGCGTCGTCGGCGTCGACGTAGGTCACGGACGCGGCGTCGAGCGCGAGCGCGATCGCCGCGGCGTACAGCCCGATCGAGCCGGAGCTGGCGCCGCCGACTACGAGCACCGGCGCGCCGGGCTCCTCGCGCGAGCGGCGGCGCAACGGCGCGCCAGGCGTCTGAGATGTTGTCGGAGGCGCTCGCACGGCGGCCGGTGCGAGCCCATCGGGCAGCGGCACGAGCATGTGCTCGGCGTAGGGCACGAGCACGGCGTCGGAGAGGAAGCCGCCCCAGCGCGCGACGGCGGGGCCGAAGCCGTACGTGGACATGAAGTCGACGCTCGCGCAGTTGCCGGTGCGCCCGCGCAGGCACGGCGCGCACTCGCCGCAGGAGATCTGAAAGGGGACGCTGACGAGCTGCCCGGCGCCAGCGAGCCTGCATCCTCGCCGGCGTCGATCACCTCGGCGACGCACTCGTGCCCGATCGGGAACGGCGCCGGGAACGGCGACTCGCCGGCGAGGATCAGCGCGTCGAGGTCGCACGTGGCCACGGCCAGCGGGCGCACGAGCGCGGCGCGGTCTGACGTCCAGCCGCGGCTCGGCGGCTTCACGCCACTCGAGCCGGTCGGGTGCTGTGTAGGTGAGCTGCTGCATCACTCGGCCAGGCCGTTGGGCGAGCTGCCTGCGACGATCGGCTCCTCTGGCTGCAGACCGGTGCTCGCGATCAGCCGTGCGATCGCCATGTAGTTGCCGAGCACGAGCAGCAGCTCGACGACCTGACGCGGGCCGATCGCTCTGGACAGCTCGGCGACGGATGACTCGGAGGCGGCGCCGTCGAGGATCACCTCGCGCGAGAAACGCAGCAACAGCTTCTGCTGGTCGGTGAGGCTCGTGTCCTCGGCGTCGCGATCGGTCTCGATCGCGAGGATCTGCGCGTCGCTCGCGCCGACGGCCTTGGCGATGGCGACGTGCTGGGACCACTCATAGGGCGAGTCGACGAGGTGGGCCACCTGCAGGATCGCGAGCTCGCGCGAGAGTGGATCGAGCTCCAGCCGGCGCAGCAGGGCTGCGCTGTATCGCAGCCACGGCTCGAAGGCGCTCTGCGCGTGCGCGACCATGCGAAACAGGCCGAGCGGCATGCGCTCGAGCTGCTCGGCGATCGCGTCGGCGCCGTCGGCGGGGTCGTAGTAGGGCAGGCGCGGCACGAGGCAGACGATGCTACCGGCGCTACGGTTGGCCCGATGTGGGCTCAGGGCGAGATACGGCTGGATCCGCGCCGGCGCGGCTTTCACCTGATCACGCGCGAGGTGCTGGCGGCGGTCCCGCGGATCGCCGAGAGTCGAGGTCGGGCTGCTGCACCTGTTCATCCGCCACACGTCGGCGTCGCTGACGCTGAACGAGAACGCGAGCCCCGACGTGCGCGCGGACTTCGAGTCGTACTTCGACCGGCCGTGCCGGAGCACGCGCCGTACTGGACGCACACGCTGGAGGGCGCGGACGACATGCCGGCGCACATCAAGTCATCGCTGCTCGGCCCGTCGCTGACGATCCCCGTGGCCGGCGGGCGCCTGGCGCTCGGCACGTGGCAGGGCATCTACCTGTGCGAGCACCGCGACCACGGCGGCCCGCGCTCGCTCGTGGCGACGCTGACGGGAGCGGCGGCGGGCGAGGCTAACGGCTCAGGACGGCGAGTACGGTCCGGGCTTCGGGCGCACGCTGCCGCCGGGGAAGGCCAGGCGCAGGATCGTGCGGTGGACGGTGCCGAGCTGCTTGTGCAGCGGCCCGGTGTTGTAGGGCAGCCCGTAGCGCGCGGCAGATGTCGCGCACGCGCGGCGCGATCTCGGCGTAGCGCGAGCGAGGGCATGTCCGGGATAGAGGTGGTGCTCGACCTGGAAGCTGAGGTTGCCGGCGAGCAGGTGGAACAGCGGTCCGCCGTCGATGTTGGCGGCGCCGAGCAGCTGGCGCACGTAGAAGCCGCCGCGCGTCTCATCGGCTACCTCCTCCTCGGCTGAACGTGTACGTCTGGTCGGGGAAGTGCCCGCAGAAGATGATCGAGTGGACCACACGTTGCGCACGATGTTGGCCGTGAAGTTGGCCTCAGCGTCGACTTGAAGGAGCGCTGCCCGGCGCTTGCCGAGCCGCGGCTAGAGACGAGCCGCCGAGCGCGCGAGCGCGGGGAAGGCGACGTAGTCCTTGACGATCTGATCGCGCGCCTTGACGCCGATCGCCTTCAGCTCGTCGACGACCTGCTCCTTTGACTTCTCGCCGGAGTGGATCGCGTCGCGGTTGAGGTCGTGCACGGCGACGCCCCACTCGAAGAAGCCCATCAGCAGCAGGTTGTAGAGCGGCTGCGCGAGGTAGACCGGGTGCCACTTCTGGTGCGGGTCGATGCGCATGATCTCGTAGCCGAGGTCGCGGTCCTTGCCGCGGATGTTCGTGAACGTGTGGTGCTCGTAGTTGTGCGAGTGCCGCCACGCGTCGGCGGGCGAGGCGGTGTCCCAGTCCCAGTTCTGCGAGTTGATGTCCGGGTCGTTCATCCAGTCCCACTGCCCGTGCATCACGTTGTGGCCGATCTCCATGTTCTCGAGGATCTTCGCCAGCGAGAGCGCGGCGGTGCCGGCGAGCCAGAGCGGGCCTGCGCTGCGAGCCGATCAGCAGCGCGCGCGCGGCGAGCACGAGCTGGCGGTGCAGCTTGATCGTGCTGCGGATGTAGCGCGCGTCGCGCTCGCCGAGGTCGGCGTAGACCTCGTCGTGGATCGCGTCGAACTCGCGGCCGAGCTGCTCGAGCTGCTCGGCGTGAGGCGGGCGAGCGGGCTCTCGGGCTCGGCGGTCGCGGTGTGTCGGCGGGAGGCTCGGTCTCGGTTGCGGACATTGGTGATTCCTTCGGGTTGCCGTCATTGGCGGGTTCAGAGGGCGATCTCGACGGCGCCCTCCGGCGCGTTGATGCAGGTCTGGACCATCTCGCCGGGCTGGCCGTGGACCCGGCCGGTGCGCAGGTCGCGCACCTGGCCGGAGCAGAGCTTGCCGACGCACGTGTGGCAGATGCCCATGCGGCAGCCGAACGGCAGCTCGGCGCCGGCGCTCTCGCCGGCGACGAGGATCGGCTGCTCGCCGTCGCTGACGGCCTCGATCCCGCTCTTGCTGAAGCTGATCGTGCCGCCGCTGCCGCGCTCGCCGTCGCCGACGCGCGCGTCGGGCTGGAAGTGCTCCATGTGCAGCCGCGCGGGGTCGCCGTCGCGCTCCCAGCGCTCGCCGATCGCCTCGAGCAGGCCGGCGGGACCGCAGAGGAAGGTCTCGCGCTCGCGCCAGTCGGCGCACAGCTCGTCGAGCTGATCGGCGGTACGCGGCCCTGCTCGCCGGTGCGCCGCTCGTGCAGCCTGTAGCCGGGGTGGCGTGCGTCGAGCTCGCGCAGCTCGCTCGCCGAAGATCACGCCCTCGGCGCTGCGCGCGCTGTGCACGTGCACGGCGTCGTGCAGCTCGCCGTCGCCGGCGAGGCTGCGCAGCATGCTCATGATCGGCGTGATGCCGCTGCCGGCGCTGATGAACAGCAGGCGCCGCGGCAGCGGGTCGGGCAGCACGAACGTGCCTTCGACGCCGCCGAGGCGGACGATCGCCCCGGGCCGCACGCGTCCGAACAGGAACGGCGAGACCTTGCCGTCGCTCGACGAGCTTCGGCGTGATCGAGATGCAGCCGTCCTCGCGCCGCGGGTCCGAGGTCAGCGAGTACGCGCGCCAGTGGTGGATGCCGTCGACCTCGATGCCCAGGCGCAGGTACTGGCCCGGGCGGTGCCCCGGCCACTCCCAGCCCGGGCTTGATCAGCACGGTGACGGCGTCCGCGGTCTCGCGCTCGATCCGCTCGACGCGCCCACGAAGCTCGCGCGTGGACCACAGCGGGTTGACGAGCTCGAGGTAATCGTCGGGCAGCAGCGGCGAGGTGAACGAGCGGATCAACCCGAGCACGCGCCGGCGCGCGCGCTGAGACCTGCGGGTACCGCGCCTCGTTCAGCCACGAGCACCACCCGCGCGCAAGTGCCGCTGCTCGTGAGTGGCCTGAGCTAGCGAGCATCTTGCATCGAATAAACATTACCTCGAATGAGGTTACATGAAACATGGTACCGTTACGTGATGTATGGCACAGACGTGCCGTCGAAAAGCGCAAGCCCGCGCCACAGCGCGGACGGCGCAACGGCGAGAGCGCGCGCACACGCCCGACGGCGCGCCGCGCCAGCCGCGACGCCCCCCCGCCGAACGAGCTGACGATCGAGCAGCTCGCGGCCGAGGTCGGGATGTCGGTACGCAACATCCGCAACCACCACACGCGCGGCCTGCTGCCGCCGCCGGAGGTACGCGCGCGCGTGGGCTACTACAGCGCCGAGCACGTGGCGCGGCTGCGGCTGATCCTCGACCTGCAGGCCGACGGCTTCAACCTCGCCGCGATCGAGCGCCTGCTGAGCGGCTCCGACGGGCTGGCGGCGCGGCTGCTCGGCCTGCGCCGCGCCGTGACGACGCCGTTCGAGGCCGAGCAGCCGGAAGTGATCACGGCCGACGAACTGGACAAGCGCTTCGGCGAGCTGAGCGAGAAGGACGTCGAGCGCGTACGCAAGCTGAAGTTGATCGTGCCGCTCGGCGACGGGCGCTTCGAAGCGCCGAGCCCGGCGCTGCTGCGCGCGGCCGAGCAGGTGATCGCGCTCGGCATCCCGCTGCACGCGGCGCTCTCGCTGAGCGATCGCGTCAGCCGCGACGCCGACTCGATCGCGCGCGCCTTCACGAAGCTGTTCCTGCGCGAGCTGTGGGAGCCGTTCGATCAGGCCGGCCAGCCCGAGGAGGGCTGGGACGAGCTGATCGAGAGCGTCGACGCGCTGCGCCCGCTCGCCTCAGAGGCGCTGCTCGCGCTGTTCAAGCTGCGCATGACGGCGCAGCTCGAAGAGGCGTTCGGCAAGGTCATCGAGCACCAGTCCAAGCGCAAGTAGCCCGACGCCGCCGTTCATATGCTCGTCTAAGAGCGCCGCGCAGGCGAACGCAGTTGGCTTTGGTGGCCGATAGGGCCGCAGATTGTCGATGAATCGAGCACAACTGATCCGAGAGCTGGTGCTCGACTCGCAATACGTGATCGACGAGCACCTCGTCGCGAGCGCGATTCTCGCTCGCGCGAGGACGCGCGGCCTGATCGGCGCCGTGGCGTTCCGCAACGACATCCCCGCGCCGAACCCGGTGCGCTCGTTCAGGCCCACCTCCCACGCCCGCTCCTTCCGCCCGTGCGCGTTCGCCGGCTTTGAGCGCCGTCGTATGGCCGCGCACCTGGGGCTGATGTAGTGCCGGTGCCCACGCTGCAGGTCTCTGTCCCGATCGGCCACGAGCTGCTCGGGCAGTGCATCAAACAGGGCCAGGCGCTCGTCCAGCGCGCGAGCCTCGTCGGCGACTTCAGCGACTACGAGAGCTGGAAGTCGGCGCGCAAGCAGTGGATCGATCCGACCGTGCAGGCGCTCGAGCACATGTACGGCGGCCCCCGTGAGGCGCGTGACTTCGTCGACGCCGTCAGCTGCCCCGAGGACCCGAAGCGCTGGCAGGAGCAGTACGCGGCCGACCTGAAGTGCGTCGAGGAGGCGATCGACCTGCTCACAGCTGCTGCAGGGCGAGCTGGCGTTCACGGGCGGTGGGCATGGAGTCGGCGCGGCGGAGCTGGCGGCCGGCGATCCGCAGCCGACGGACGGCGCGACGAGCGCGGGTGCGGACCCGACACCCGATCCGCAGCCGCAGCCGCAGCCGCAGAGAAGCACGATCGACGACGAGCGGGGCCGCTCGAACGGCATCTCGGAGCAGCCTGCGCATGGACATGTCGCAGCCAGCTCAGAGCACGCAGCGACCAAAGCCCCAGAGCTCGCCGAGGCCGAGCCGCTCGAGCACGGGCACGAGCAGGGTGGGCGGCCCTCACCCGGCCCCGACCTTGAGGCACCTGAGCGGCGAGAGGCACCGAGCGGGAGCTCCTTCGCCGAGCCCTCTCGAAGCGAAGCCGACGATCGTGGCCTGGGAGTCGGCGCGGAGCTGACCCCCGCGCAGCACGTCGGCTCGCAGTTGGCGCATCACGCCAATGGCACGACTCCCGCCGAGCGTGATCCGACCGCCGCTGCGGCGCCGGCGCGCACGTACCAGGTGCTGCTCGCGCACGGGCGCGACGAGCGCTGGAAGCAGGCCGTCGAGCACCTGCTCGAACAGGCCGGCGAGCACGAGATCAGGATCGTCAACCAACGCTCAGGCGAGCACGGCCGGCTGGCCGACGCACTCGACGATGAACCGGGCACGGCGTCGCGCTATGCCGTCGTGCTGCTCACGGCCGACGACGTCGGCGGTCCGCGCCTGGAGTCCGACAGCGAGCCGTTCTTCTCCACGCGTGCGCACCAGGAAGTCGTTTTCCAGATGGGCTTCCTCGTGGCCGCGCTCAGCCCGGGTCGCGTGTGCGTGCTCTACGAGGACGGCGTCGAACTGCCGTACGACCTCGAGGGCGTCTCGCACGTCCGCCTCGACCTCGCCGGCACGTGGCAGCCGAAGCTGCTGCTGCACCTGCGTCGCGCGGGCTTCGACTACGACATGAACAAGCTCGTCGGGGTCTGAGCACACGCTGCGTGGCGTTGGCATGTCCCGAAATCGGCATCGCCTGGACAGCGCCGTACGCTTGACAGATAATGAACGAGATGCGCCGCTGGCGTTCGATCTTCTCCCACGGGCGAGCGCCCGGCGGGCACGGCCGGAGTTGAGCTGATTGCAGATCCACTTCTGTGGCGTGCGTGGCTCGCTGCCCGCGGCCGGCAAGGACTTCATCCGCTACGGAGGGCACACGTCGTGCCTCGCGCTCACCCACGACGGGGCGAGTGCGCCGACGCTGTTCCTCGACGCCGGCACGGGACTACTGCAGGCGCTCCCACTGCTCGGCGGTGCGCCCTACGCGGGCGCTCTGCTGCTCACGCATCTGCACTGGGATCACGTCGTGGGGCTGCCGTTCTTCTCGGCCGACGCTCGCGACGGTACGCGCGTCGACGTGCTGCTGCCCGAGCAGGAAGATGGCGCCGACGCGGCTAGCGCGCTCAGCGGCTTGATGTCGCCGCCGTACTTCCCGATCGGTCCGCTGCAGATGTGCGGCGAGTGGAGTTTCTCGACGCTGCCCGAGGGCGAGCTGGAGGTCGAGGGCTTCAGCGTGCTCGCGCGCGCGATCCCGCACAAGGGCGGGCGCACGTATGGCTATCGAGTGAGCGCGGGGGGCGCGACGATCGCGTACATGCCCGACCACAACCCAACCGCGCTCGGCCCGGGCGAGGATGGCCTCGGCGAGTACCATCCGGCCGCGCTCGAGCTCGCGCACGATGCGGATCTGCTCGTGCACGACGCGCAGCTCCTGCCCGAGGAGCTGGCGGCCGAAGCCCACTTCGGGCATGCTGCGGCCGACTACGCAGTGGCGCTCGGCGAGCGTGCAGGCGCGGGTGCGGTGGCGCTGTTCCACCACCGCCTGGACCGCACCGACGACGAGCTCGACGAGCTCGCGGCTCGGCTCGGCGGGCGCTCCTCAGCGGTCAGCGTCGCCGCCGAGGGCGTCGTGCTGCACCTCTAGCCCAGCGTTATTCGCCGGCGGGGCGGGGCGCGGTCGGGTCGGCGCCATCGCCGCCGGGCACCTCGCGCGCAAGGTACTCCTCGATCGCGGAGGCATCCTCCCCGGCGCGCTCGGCCACGCGCAGCAGGCCGCCCATCGTCGCGACCTCCTCGACCTGCTCCTTGATGAACCACTGCATGAACTGCTCTGAGGAGTAGTCGCCAGCCTCGCGGGCGGTCGCGGCGAGCGCGTTGATCTGCTCGGAGACGCGCTGCTCCTGCTCGAGTGCGAGCGCGATCGGCTCGGACACGTTGGCGAATCGCGAGTGGGGCGCGGCGACGCCCGGTGTCGTCACCTCGGCGCCGGTGTCGAGCAGGAACTGCACCATCATCATCGCGTGCCCGCGCTCCTCGAGCGCTTGGCGGTAGAAGAAGCGCGCTAACTGCGGCAGCGCCTCGGCGTCGTAGTAGACGGCGCACGCCACGTACTGCTGGTGGGCCGCGAACTCATTGGCGATCTGCTCGTTGAGCTTCTGTGCGAAGGCTGGTGCCGGAGGCATCCGCGCAAGCCTAGCGGGCCGGTCACGGGCTCCCGACGTCGCCGCGCGCGGGTCGCGCAGACCACGCGCAGGCCACGCGCAGAGTCGGGGCCGCTCGCCGGCTCAGTTCGACGAGGTAGCGCGTCGGCACGAGGCGCTCGGTGCGCTTCGGCGGGCGCTTGTACTTGCGCCGCTGGCGCGGCGGCAGCTTGACGCGCTTGCCGTGCTGCACGTGCTCGTAGGGGACGACCGACAGCAGGTGGCTGATCAGGTTCAGCCGCGCCGTGCGCTTGTCGTCGGCCTCGACCACGTACCAAGGACTCAGCTCGGTGTCGGTGCGCGCGAACATGCGGTCCTTGGCCTCGGCGTAGTCGACCCAGCGGGCGCGCGCCTGCAGGTCGGTCGGGCTGAACTTCCAGCGCTTGCGCGGGTCGGACAGCCGTTTCTCAAAGCGCCGCTCCTGCTCCTCGTCGGAGACCGACAGCCAGTACTTGACGAGGACGTCCCTTCGTTCTGCAGCGACTGCTCGAAGGAGGGGCAGAAGCGCAGGAACTCCTCGTACTGCTTCTGCGTGCAGTATCCCATCACGTGCTCGACGCCGGCGCGGTTGTACCAGCTGCGGTCGAACAGCACGATCTCTCCAGCAGCCGGCAGATAGGAGACGTAGCGCTGGAAGTACCACTGCGTGCGCTCGCGCTCGCTCGGCGTCGGCACGGCCGCGATGCGGCACGTGCGCGGGTTCAGGTAGGTCGTGATGCGCTTGATCACGCCGCCCTTGCCGGCCGTGTCGCGGCCCTCGAACAGCACAACTAGGCGACGCCCCTCGGCGACGATCCACTCCTGCATGAACACGAGCTCGGTCTGCAGCCGCAGGAGCTCCTTCTCGTACTGCTTCTCGCTGAGACGCTGCGGATCGGCCATCGCGTGATGATCCCAGCTCGCTGTCGTGCTCGCCGCGGGCGAGGCCTTAGGCTGGCCGCAGCGTGAGCTTCGGAGACCTCCTCGTGATCGTGCTCGCCGGCCTCGGTGGCCCGCTGCTCGCGCTCACGCCGCGCCTGTTCGTGCCGCTGGCGATCGGCGAGCTGGCAGCGGGCGCGCTGGCCGGCAGGACGGGCTTCGGCGCGATCCACCCGTCGGACCCGATCACGGCCTTTCTCGCGAGCGTCGGCTTCGCGATGCTGATGCTGACCGTCGGCATGCACCTGCCGCTGCGCGAGCGGCGGCTGTTCTCCTCGCTGCGCCGCGGCGCGATGCTGGCGGCGATCGTCGGTGTGCTCGCCGTGCCAGCCGGAATCGCGGCGGCGGCACTCGCCGGCACCGCGCACGCGGCGATCTACGCGGTCGTGCTCGCGTCGGGCTCTGCCGCCGTGCTGCTACCGGCGTTCGAGGAGGCCCGCGCGGGCGGGCGCGACGTGCTCGCCGTGATCGCACAGGTGACAATCGCCGACGTCGTCACGATCGTCTCGGTGCCGATCGTGCTGCAGCCCAGCCGTGCGGGACACGCGCTGCTCGGCACCGCGCTCGTGGCGCTCGTCGCTGCAGCCATGTTCGGCTGCGCGCGGGGGCTGGCGGGAAGACCGTGGGTCGATCGGGTGCGCGCGCTGTCGAAGTCGCGCCGCTGGGCGCTCGACCTGCGCCTTTCCCTGCTCGTCCTGTTCCTGCTGGCGTGGCTGGCCGAAAAGAGCGGCACGAGCGTGCTCGTCGCCGGCTTCGGAGCGGGCGTCGCGGTGGCGCTGCTCGGCGGTCCAAAACGGCTCTCGACGCAGATCCGCGGCGTCGCCGACGGCTTCTTTATACCGCTGTACTTCGTCACGCTCGGCGCGCAGCTCGACCTCGACGGCCTCGTCCGCCACCCGGCGATGATCGCGCTGGCCGGCGCCTTGGTGGTGCTGAACGTCGCGGTTCACTTGGCGGCGGCCGCGCTCGCGCGGGTCAGGCCAGGTGCCGGGCTGGCGGCCTGCGCGCAGCTCGGCGTGCCGGCCGCGACGGCCTCGCTCGGGCTCGCCGAGGGCATCCTCTCGCCGGAAGTGGCGACGGCAATCGTCGCCGCCGCCTTCGTCAGCCTCGGCGTCTGCACGCTCGGCGTCGAGCTGCTGCTGAGCGGCGAAGCGCAGTCCGCGCGTACGCTTCGCGCGTGACTGCAGACGATCAGCCGGGTACGGGCTCGAGCGGACTCGCGCTCGACGAGGAGTTGCTGCTGTGGCTCGGCGACGAGACACCGGCCGTGCGCGCGGCCGACGCGATGCGCGTGCATGAGATCGCCGCCGAGTTCGCGCACGGCTTCGACGCGCTCGCGCACGTCGCTCCTGCGGTCAGCGTGTTCGGCTCTGCCAGAACGCCACGCGAGCACCCCGACTACGCGTTCGTGCGCGGCGTCACAGCGGAGCTCGGCCGAGCCGGCTACGGCATCATCACGGGCGGTGGGCCGGGTCTGATGGAGGCGGCCAACCGCGGTGCCCGCGACGCGGGGGCGGTTTCGGTCGGCTGCAACATCGAGCTGCCGCGCGAGCAGCGGCTCAACGAGTACGTCGACATCGGCCTGACCTTCGGTCATTTCTTCGCACGCAAGGTGATGTTCGTGCGCTACGCCTGCGCGTTCGTGATCGCGCCCGGCGGCTTCGGCACGCTCGATGAGTGCTTCGAGGCGCTCACGCTGATCCAGACGGGCACGATCAGCCACTTCCCGGTGATCCTGATCGGCACAGAGGAGTGGGACGGGCTGCTCGGCTGGCTGCGCGAGCGAGCACTCGCCGACGGGCGCGTCAGCGAGGACGACATGGCACTGTTCCACCGCACCGATGACGCACACGAGATCCGTGCGATCGTCGACCGTGCCTGCGCGCGCCAGCGCGAGCAGGCCGAGCGGGTCACGCGGCGCAGCGCCTAGCCTGCGCGGCCCCGGCTCAATTGCGGCGCGAGCTCCAGACCAACCTTGGGAAGTGCGCGCCGCACCCGGCGGTCGAATGACGCCACGTACGCCCCGCGCATCTGCGCCGTGGCGAGCGCGAACCCGTCGGCGAGGCTGATGTTCAGCCCGCGATGCCGTGCCGCATCCACCGCGATCGCGCGGGTCGGCGCAACCAGTTGGACCCCCAGGGCGCTCAGAGCGCTTTTCGCGATCCGCAACGTGTCCTCGTCTCCAGCGGGTCTGACGAGCGCCTCGGCATAGTTGATCAGCGACAGCAGCAACGGCACGTCGCGCTCGGACATCGCCCTGATCGCCTTGGCTGCGTCGGAGTGATGAGGGTCGCGGCGATCGAGCGCGGCGATCACAACGTCCGTATCCAGGACGCAGCCGCTCACGCCCGCTCGCCCGAGCGCAGACGCTCCAGGTAGCCGGGCTCGTACATGCCGTCGAAGACCCCCAGCGCTTGCTCGACATCCCGCGATGCACGACGTAGGACGATGCGGTCGGCACCGTCGGCTTCGATCGCGACCTCGTCGCCTGCGCTGAAGCCTGCCGCCTTCAGCGACTCGACCGGGAGCGTGACCTGATGCTTACTGGAGATCCGAGCCATTCCTTTACCGCATTGTAAAGGAACATGTGCGATTGCCGGAGTCGGTTTCTGACCATGCAACGGCCAATCCACTACCTCGAGCTAGCTGCTCGTGCGCGGGTGCAGCGCGACGGCGGCCGGCTCTTCGCTCTCGAGCGCGTGCGCTGGCACGCCGGCCGCGTCGTAGGCCTCGAGCGCGTCCAGCGTCTCGGCCTTCAGCAGCGCCTGCGCGAGGCTCTCGAGCTGCTCGCGATGATCTGAGAGCAGGCGCGTGACCTCGACGTGGCCGGCATCGACCAAACGGCGGACCTCCTCATCGACCAAGCGCTGTGTCTCCTGCGAGGTCTCGCTCGCTCCGGGCAGCAGCGGGCCCTGCCCGTCGGAGGGAAGTACCGTGATCGGTCCGACGGCGTCGCTCATCCCCCAGCGCCCGACCATCTGGCGTGCGATCGCCGTCAGCTGCTGGATGTCGGACTCGGCGCCGGAGGTGATCGATCCGTAGACGACCTCCTCGGCGACACGCCCGCCGAGCGCGACGCGGATCTTCGCTTCGAGGTCTTCGCGCGAGTAGGACACGCGGTCTGCGTCGGGCGTGGAGAGCGTCACGCCCAACGCCATACCACGCGGGATGATCGAGATCTTGCGCACCGGGTCAGCGCCCGGCGTGAGCATGCCGACGAGCGCGTGACCGGACTCGTGGTAGGCCGTGCGCTCGCGGTCAGCCGGGGACAACAAAATGCCGCGCGGCGAGCCGAGCATGATCTTCTCGAGCGAGTCGGTGAAGTCGTTCATCTCGACCTTCTCGTGACCGCGGCGCGCGGCCAGCAGCGCGGCCTCGTTGGCGAGGTTGGCGAGGTCGGCGCCGACCATCCCCGGCGTGCTCGCCGCGACGGCGTCGAGATCGACGTTCTCGGCGAGCGGGATCGAGCGCGTGTGGACTTCGAGGATTTCCTTGCGTCCTTTGCGATCGGGGGCCTGCACGGCGACGCGCCGATCGAAGCGGCCCGGTCGCAGCAGCGCCGAGTCCAGCACATCGGGGCGGTTAGTCGCAGCGAGTACGACGACCGCCTGCGAGCTTTCGAAGCCGTCCATTTCGGTGAGGATCTGGTCGAGCGTCTGCTCGCGCTCGTCGTTGGCGCCGGTGACCGACACGGAACCCTGGCGCGAGCGTCCGATTGCGTCGAGCTCGTCGATGAAGATGATCGACGGCTCGGCCTCCTTGGCCTTGGCGAACAGGTCGCGCACGCGCGAGGCGCCAACGCCGACGATCGCCTCGATGAACTCCGAGGCGGAGATCGAGAAGAACGCGGCATGCGCCTCGCCAGCGACGGCGCGCGCGAGCAGCGTCTTGCCCGTTCCCGGCGCTCCTGAGAGCAGCACACCATGGGGCATGCGCCCGCCGAGGCGCCCGTACTTCTCTGGACTGCGCAGGAAGTCGACGATCTCGGACAGCTCGGCCTTGGCCTCGTCGATTCCGGCGACGTCGTCAAAGGTCACGCGGATCTTCTCCGGGTCGACCTGGCGCGCCTGCGATTTGCCGAAGTTGCCGAGCGCGCCCATCGCGCCGCCGGCTTTGGCGGCGCGGCGCGCGAGCAGCACGAACAGCCCGACGATCAGCAGCGTCGGACCGAAGCCGAGCAGCAACTCGGCGAGGATCGATTTGCTTTCGGTCGTCGGCTTGGCGTTGATCTCGACGTTCTTTTCTTTGAGCAGCGCCGTCAGCTGTTCGTCGTTCCAGAAGGTCGGGATCTCTGTGGCGAACTGCTTCGTCGGCGTGGCCTTCTTGTCGCTCGGCGGGTAGCGCAGCTTCGCCTTGAACGTGCCCTGGATCGTGTCGCCCTTGGTCGAGATCGATTTGACCTCACCGCCCTGGACCTGCGTCAGGAAGTACGGGTTGAACGGCACCGTGACACGCTGTTCGCCGGTTTTGGGCTGGAACAGCAGCAGCGTCACCCAGTTGATCGCCACGAGCACCAGCACGAACCAGAGGAAGCCCATACGGCGGTGCGCCGGCGGGCCGCTCGGCGCCTGCTCGGGCATGCCCCGTCCGTCCGGCGCCGGGGAGACCTGCCAGCCACGCTTGTCGCGCGGCATCGGCGGGTGTGCGTCGGCGCGACTCGCGCCCTGACCGGCGCCCTCGGCGCTCGGCTTTGATGGCTGCTCGTCAGGCACTACGCCCATCCTACGCACGTCGCGCGCGCAGTCGCCCCGCATCTCGACCGCCCGGGGCGCTCAGAGAGACCAGTAGCGGCCGGCGTGCGCGAGCGCGCGCGCCGTGAGCGCATCCTCGCCGGCCGGCGAGCGTGGCGGGCGATCGTCGCTCAGCGCGAGCAGCGTCTCGCGCAGCGACTGCGCGAGCGCATGCGGTTCGTAGCCGCCCTCGAGCACGACGCCGACCGGCGCATCGCAGGCGCGCGCCAGATCGCGCACGTGCCGCGCCATCTCGCCGAACGATCCCGTCTCCAGGCTGCATTCGCCTAGCGGATCGGCACGGTGCGCGTCGTATCCGGCCGAGATCAGCACGAGCTGCGGCGCAAAGGCGCGAGCCGCGGGCACGACGACGCGCACGAGCAGCGACAGCCACAGCTCCTCGCCGGCGCCCGCCGGCACGGGCAGGTTGAGCGTGAAGCCCTCCCCCGCGCCAGAGCCGGCATCCTGCAGCGGCCCGGTGCCGGGATAGAAGTTGCCTTGGTGCAAGCTCGCGTAGAGCACGTCGGGGCGTTCGCGAAACGCCTCGGCGGTGCCGTTGCCGTGGTGTACGTCCCAGTCGAGCACGAGCACGCGCTCCAGATCGAGGCGGCGGATCGCGAACTCGGCGGCGATCGCCACGGTGTTGAACAGACAGAAGCCCATCGCGCGGTCGGCTTCGGCGTGATGCCCCGGCGGGCGCGCCACCGAGCAGCCACGTGGCGCTTCGTTGCCAAGCAGGGCCGTGACGAGCTCGCATGCACCGCCCACTGCATGTAGCGCGGCCTCGTAGGAGCCGGCGCCGACGACCGTGTCGAGATCGGCCGCGCCGCCACCGGCCTCTGCCAGCGCCTTGATCCGCGCGACGTGCTCAGGGTCGTGGATCAGCTGGAGCTCGCGCTCGCCCGCCAGCGGCGCGGGTCGTCGCTCCCAGCCGAGCCAGTCCTCGGCGCCGAGCAGCGCTTCGATCGCGACGAGCCGCTCCGGTATGTCGGGGTGGCCCGGCATCAGCTCGCGCGGGTCGTGCTGCAGTGAGGAGGGGTGGCTGAAGTAGAGACCGGGCGGCAGTGGCATCGACCGTGAGTCTGCCAGCAGGCGCGTGCGACCGGCGCTCTACAGCGCGAGCTGCAGCGGCGCTTCGAGCAGCCCCCTGATCTCGGCCAGGAACAGTGCAGCGTCGGCGCCGTAGAGAATGCGGTGGTCGCAGCTCAGCGTGAGCGTCATCAGGTGCCGCTCGGCGATCTCACCGTCCACGCGCGCAAGCGTCTCGCGGATCGCGCCGACACCGAGGATCGCGGCCTGCGGTGGGTTGATCACTGCCACGATCTGCGTCATCCCGTACATGCCGAGGTTGGAGACCGTGAACGTACCGCCAGAGAGCTCGGGCGGGGTGATCTGGCCGAGCCTGACGCGCTCGGCGAGGCGTCGCGTCTCGCGCGCGATCTGCCCGAGCGCCTTGCGGTCGGCGTCCTGCACGACGGGCACGACGAGCGCGTCCTCGGCGGCCACGGCGACGCCGACGTTGACTCGCTCGTGCAGCTCGAAGGCGCCGTCGAGGTAGGAGCCGTTCGCGCGCTCGTGACCGCGCAGCGCGAGCGCGCAGGCCTTCACGACGAGGTCGTTGAGCGACGGCGCGTCGCCTTCGAGGATCCCCTTCAGCTCGGCGCGAAAGGCGATCGCCGCGTCCATCGCGGCGTCCGTCTGCACCTGGAACTCGGGGATCGTCGCCTTCGACTCGGCCATCCTGCGCGCGATCAGCCGCTGGGTTCGCGTCGGCTCGACGCGGCGCGTGGCGCCCTTCGCGGTCCCGCCGGCGGGGGCGGTCGGCTCGGCCTCGGCGGTGCGCTCGGCGCTCGTGGCGACGCGCGGCCCAGCGGCGACCGACTTGCGCACGGGCGGGGCGATCCCGGCGGCGCTGAGCACGTCGGCTCGCAGCACGCGTCCGCGCGGGCCGCTGCCGGAGATGCCGGTCAACTCGATGTCGTGCACGCGCGCGGCTCGCCGCGCGAGCGGTGTCGCGAGGATCGTCGCACCATCGGGCTCGTGCTCTCGCTCTTGAGCATGCTCGACCGGAGGCCGGGACGGTGCATCGGCGGAGGGCGCGGACCCATTCGAGTGCACCGCGCGCGTCGGCTCGGGCGGCGAGTCAGCCGCGTCGGCTCGGGCGCCGACAAGCGCGATGGCCACGCCGACGTCGACGGTCGTCCCCTCGGACGCGACGATCTCGAGCACGCCGTCGCGGTCGGACTCGTAGGTCATGCTGGCCTTGTCGGTCTCGATCTCGACGAGCTCCTGCCCGCGCGCGACGTGCTCGCCGTCGGCGATCAGCCAGCGCAGGATCGTGCCCTGCTCCATCGAGTCGGACAGCCGGGGCATCACGATCTCGGCGGCGGTGTCGGTGGCGGCGTCGCTCATCGCGTTCTCACCCGATCAGGTCGAGCGCTGCGCCGGCGATCTCCTCGGCGTCGATGCCGAAGTGGCGGTAGAGGTCCTGCACGTCGCCGGACTGCCCGAAGTCCTGTACGCCGAGGCAGACGATCGGCGTGTCGTTGACGGCGCCGAGGAAGGACAGCGTGTGCGGATGACCGTCGAGCACGGTCACGAGCGGGGCGGCGCGCTCGATCGGGAACAGCTCGTCGAGCACGGCGTCCTCGCCCTCGGCCAAGCCCTGTCGCACCTGCAGCGCGCGGAAGACGAGGTCGGCGGAGGTGAGGCAGACGACGTCGACGGCAGTGCCGGCGCCACTCAGCTCCTCAGCGGCGGCGAGCGCCTCGGGCACGATCGCGCCCATCGCGACGAGCGTGACTGTCGGCGCGCCACCGTCGGCTTCGCGCAGCCTGTAGCCGCCGCGCAGCACCTGCGCGCGGCGCAGCTCGCGCGCGGCGCCGTCCTCAGGCACGCGCGCGAGGGCCTGCTCGATCGGGCGTGTCGAGAGGCGTAGGTAGGAGGAGCTGCCACCGTCGTGCCCGAGCTGTGAGAGCGCGTGCAGCAGCGTCCACTCGAGGTCTTGCCCGAAGGCTGGCTCCCAGGCGGTGCAGCGCGGCTGCTCGATACCGACGGAGGGGGTGATGATCGACTGGTGCGCGCCGCCCTCGGGCGCGAGCGTGACGCCGGCGGGGGTGCCGACGAGGATCGACTGCCCACCTGCGTACATGCCGAACGACCACGGCTCCAGGGCGCGGTTGACGAACGGGTCGTACAGCGTGCCGATCGGCAGCAGCGCGGTGCCGTCGCGCGACCATGTGGCGCCGAGCTCGCCGAGCAGGCCGACGAGGTTGCCCTCGGCGATGCCGAGCTCGATGTGCTGTCCGTGCTCTGACTCGCGCCAGCGCACGAGCGTGTCGGAGTCGTCGGCGAACCAGTCGATCCGCTCGCCCATGTTCCACACGCCGACGCGGTTGATCCAGCCGCCGAGGTTGGTCGAGGAGGCGACGTCGGGGCTGAGCGAGACGACGTGCGCGGCGACATCGGGGGCGGCGTGGGCGAGGTCCATGAAGAAGCGCCCGAAGCCCTGCTGCGTAGATTCGACGCCGGCGTGCGAGCGGGCGAGGTCGGTGGGCACGGCCGGCGGCCCGCTGACGCGCACCGTCTCACGCGTCAGGCGCTCGGCGCTCGCCTCGCACAGCCGCTGCTCGGGCGAGCCCTGCTCGAAGCGCGCCCACGGGTGCTCGGCGTCGGCGCCGAGCTCGCCGGCGAGCTCGTGCCACTGCGCGTCCGACAGCAGCGCGGAATGGTTGCCGGGGTGCCCCTCGGTCGGCAGGCTCCAGGCCTTGATCGTGTAGGCGAAGACGACGGTCGGTCGGTCCTTGACCTCGTCGGCGCGGCGGAAGGCGTCGAGCAGGTCGGCGAGGTCGTGGCCGCCGAGGTCGCGCACGGCGGCGCCGAGCTCGGCGTCGGGCAGCTCCTTCAGCAGTCGCTCGACGTCGCGGCGCCCACGACCGTCGCCGGGCAGGCGCTCGCGCAGCTCGGCGGCGGGCGAGCGCAGCAGCCGCTGGTACTCCTCGTTGGGCATGGCGTCGATCCGCGCACGCAGCGCCTCGCCGCCGCGGCGGGCGAACAGCTCGCGCAGCCGGCGGCCGTACTTGACGGTGATCGTCTGCCAGCCGGCGGCCTCGAACATCGCGCCGACGCGCCCGGCGGCGATCTCGGGGACGACGCGGTCGAGCGACTGGCGGTTGAGGTCGACGATCCACAGCACCTCGCCGAGGCGCGCGACCATCGGGTCGACGAGCGCTTCCCAGATGGCGCCCTCGTCGAGCTCGGCGTCGCCGACGAGCGCGACCTGGCGACCGCCCTGGGGCACCTCGAAGTGCCCGGCGACGTAGCGGTGGGCGAGCGCGCTCCAGATCGTCGCCGTCGCGCCGATCCCGACGGAGCCGGTCGAGAAGTCAACGGGGTCGGGGTCCTTGGCGCGGCTGGGGTAGCTCTGCAGCCCGCCGAACTCGCGTAGCCTCGTCAGGTAGGACTCGTCGAGGCGCCCGAGCAGGTAGTTGATCGCGTGCAGCACGGGCGCGGCATGCGGCTTGACCGAGACGCGGTCGGGGGCGCGCAGGTGCTCGAAGTACAGCGCCGTCATGATCGAGACGATCGAGGCCGAGGAGGCCTGATGGCCGCCGACCTTCACGCCGGAATCGGTCGCGCGCACCTTGTTGGCGTGGTGGACCATGCTCATCGCCAACCACAGCACGCGCTTCTGCACAGCGTCGAGCACACCGAGCTCGCCCAGCTGTGCCGGCTCGGCCGGCCCTGGCCCACTCGCCAGCACAGGGGTACCCCTCGGCATTGCCTGCATTGTCAGACGTCTACCCGCTGTGCCACACCGAAATCCCCGTCAACAGCACTCTGGACGCAGGATTTCTCTTTATTTTTATATATATAGATAAGATTCTTGCGTGGCTGAGCAAGCGCCCACGCTGGACGAGACAGACCTCGAGATCATCGAGCTGCTGCGTGAGGATGCGCGCCGCACGCTCGCCGACGTGGCCGAGCGGGTGTCGCTGTCGGCGCCCGCCGTCAAGCGCCGCGTCGATCGGCTGGAGCGCGAGCGCGTGATCACGGGCTACACGGTGCAGGTCAACCACGCCCTGCTCGGCCGCCCGCTTCAGGCCTTCACCGAGCTGCGCTTCGCCGGCAACCTGCCCGTCGATCAGATCGCCGGGATCGCCGCCGGCATACCCGAGGTGCAGACGATCTTCACGACCGCCGGCGACCCCGACGCGCTCGCCTGGATCCGCGTGCGCGACGTCGACGACCTCAAGCGCGTGATCGACCTGCTGCGTCGCTCCGGACGCGTGACGGGGACGAAGACGCTGATGGTGCTGGGGACCTCGTAGCGCTCAGAAGACGACCGTCGTCTCCCCCGCGCGCAGCACGCGGTCTTCGCAGTGCCACTGCACGGCGCGCGCGAGCACGGTGCGCTCGATGTCGGCGCCGAGGCGCATCAGCGCGGGCACGTCGTCGCGGTGTGAGACGCGCACGGTGTCCTGCTCGATGATCGGTCCCTCGTCGAGGCCCTCCGTGACGTAGTGCGCGGTCGCGCCGATCAGCTTGACGCCGCGCTCCTTGGCCTGCACGTAGGGGGCGGCGCCGGCGAAGGCCGGCAGGAAGGAGTGGTGGATGTTAATCAATGGCACCGCCGCGCCGTCGACGATCAGGCGCTGCAGGAAGTCGGCGCTGAGGATCTGCATGTAGCGCGCGAGAATCACCAGGTCGACGCGCTCGGCCAGCAGCAGCTCGAGCAGACGCTGCTCGGCCTCGGCCTTGCGCTCGGGCTCGACCGGGACGTGTGCGTAGGGCAGGCCGAAGGACTCCACGTCGCCGCGCAGGTCGGTGTGGTTTGACGCGACGAGCCGCACATCCATCTGCAGCTGCCCACGCCGCCAGCGCCACAGCAGGTCGAGTAGGCAGTGGTCCTGGCGCGAGACGAGGATCGCGACGCGCTTGGGCTCGCTCGCGTCCCACATGCGCCAGTGCATCGCCAGCGGCTCGCCGACCTCGCGCCCGAAGCGCGTCTCCAGCTCCGCGCGCTGCTCGGGCGTGAGCGCGAGGTCGAACTCCATCCGCATGAAGAATGTGCCGCCACGCGGATCGGTCGTGTGCTGGTCGGAGTGGACGATGTTCGCCCCCGCGTCCGTGAGGAATCGCGAGGTCGCCGCGACGATCCCCTGTTGATCGGGGCAGGAGATCGTCAGACGCGTGATCGGTGCGGTTGGCGGCGGCGAGGACATCTCGCATCAGTATCCGTCAACCTCACGTCCGTGAACGGGGGTACGAGCCAGAGCGCGCCCGTGGCGATCGTCGGCGCAGGGTTGATGGGCGCGCAGATCGGCTGCGAGTACGCGCTCGCCGGCTGCTCGGTTCAGTGGATCGTGCGCGACCGCGCGCCGGCAGAGCGGCGCGTCGAGCAAGCGCTGGCACTCGCGCTCGAGCACGAGCTCGCCGACGAGGCAGCGGTCGCTCGTGCGCGTGCGTCGATGCGCTGGGGGGAGCCCGAGGCGGGCGACGATCACCAGCCCGGCCTGATCGTCGAGTCGCTGCCCGAGGACCTCTCGCTGAAGGCCGGCGTGCTCGGCCCACTCGCTGCGCGACACCCGGCTGCGATCGTCGCCACCAACACCTCGTCGATCTCGATCGGCGCGCTCGGCGAGACCGCCGGCGTAGCCGAGCGGATCGTGGGCACGCACTACTGGAACCCGCCGCTGTTGATGCCGCTGGTGGAGGTCGTCGCCGGCGAGCACACCCCGCCCGCCCTGCGCGAACGCGTCGAGGCGTTGCTGCGCACGATCGGCAAGCGGCCGGTCGTGCTCGAGCGCGAGGTCGACGGCCTCTTGTGGAACCGGCTGCAGCTGGCCGTGCTGCGCGAGTCGCTGTGGCTCGTCGAGCAGGGCGTGGCCACGCCCGAGACGATCGACGAGGTGATGCGCGACGGGCTCGCTCGGCGTTGGCGACTGACGGGCCCATTCGAGACGGTCGGCCTCGGCGGCGCGGCCACGTTCGACGCGATCGCCGCCAACCTCTTCCCGGTGCTCTCCGACGCCAAGTCCGGCGACGGCTTCGCGGCGCACGTGCCGAGCGACCCGGTGCGGCTTGCCACACTGCGCGAGCGTCGCGATCGCGCGTTGGCGGCCGAGCTGCGTGCCGAACGCGCCGGCCGCAGCGACGAGGGCAGTGCGCAGTCCGGTTCAGCAGGTTCTGTGTAGGCTATATCGACTGATCGATATGCAGACTGGGTAAGGAGAACAGATGGCTCGCGATCCCCGGCACGACATCCTCTTCGAGCCAGTTTCGATCGGGCCGAAGACGCTGCGCAACCGCTTCTACCAGAGCCCCCACTGCACGAGCTTCGGCGACGACGTGCCTGGCTCACAGGCGGGCATCCGCGGGATGAAGGCCGAGGGCGGCTGGGCGGCTGTCAACACCGAGTTCTGCTCGGTGCACCCCTCCAGCGACGCGCGCCCGGTGATCTCGGCGCGGATGTGGGACGACGAGGACGCGCGCAACCTCAAAGCGATGGTCGATCTCGCGCACGAGCACGGCGCGCTCGCGGGCCTGGAGCTGTGGCACGGCGGCTACGTCTCGGGCAACAAGGAGTCGCGGCTGCCGGCGCCGTCGGCGAGCCAGGTCTCGGACGAGGCGCTCGCCTCCGCCGCCTGCTACGAGCTCGGCAAGCGGGAAATCCGTGAGATCCAGGGCTACTACGTCGCGGCGGCCAAGCGCGGACGCGACGTCGGCTTCGACATCGTCAACGTGCACGGCTCGGAGGGCGGTGCGATCACCGGCCACTTCCTGATGGGCAAGCTGAACAAGCGCACCGACGAGTACGGCGGCTCGCTCGAGAACCGCGCACGCTTCTGGCTCGAGACGATCGAGCTGGTGCGCGAGGCGGTCGGCGATGACTGCGCGATGACCGCGCGCCTGTGCATCGACACGCTCAACGACAGCCCGCTCGGGATCCGCGCCGGCGAGGAGGCCTTCCAGTTCATCCAGCTCGCCGACGACCTCGTCGACTTCTGGGACTTCCAGGTCGGCGGCTGGAGCTCGGCGGACTGGCCGGAGAAGAACGTCCCCGCCTCACGCGTCGCGGGCGAGTTCAGCCACCGCTCCTACTACGAAGCCGTGCGCCCAGCGACCAAGAAGCCGATCGCCGCGGTCGGTCGCTTCACGAACCCCGACACGATGGCCGAGGCGGTCCGCTCGGGGGTGATCGACATCATCGCCGCGGCGCGGCCCTCGATCGCGGACCCGTTCATCCCGAAGAAGATCGAAGAGGGTCGCTACGGGGACATCCGCGAGTGCATCGGCTGCAACGTCTGCGCGTCGCGCTTCTGGCAGGCGTTGCCGATCATCTGCACGCAGAACGCGACGCTCGGCGAGGAGTTCCGCCGCGGCTGGCACCCGGAGCGCTTCACCAAGGCTGCGAACGCCGAGAAGGCGGTGCTCGTGCTCGGCGCCGGACCCGCCGGGATGGAGTGCGCGATGGTGCTCGGCAAGCGTGGGATGAGCGCCGTGCACCTCGTCGACGAGCGCGACGCAATCGGCGGCAGCATGCGCGAAATCAGCGCCTACCCCAACCTCGGCGAGTGGGGGCGCGTGATCAACTATCGGCAGATCCAGATGGAGAAGCTCAAGAACGTCGAGCTAATCCTCAAGACGCGTCTCGACGCCGAGGCGATCTTCGAGTACGGCGCCGAGATCGTCGTCGTGGCGACCGGCGCCCGCTGGCACACCGACGGCCTCAACGGCACCACGCAGCAGACGATCCCCGGCGCCGAGCTCGACTGCTCCTACACGCCCGAGCAGGTCTCCGCCGTGAACGGCGCGATCGAGGGCGAGTACGTGCTCGTGTACGACACCGACGGCTACTTCGCCGCGGTCGGCGTCGCGGAGCTGCTGCTGAACGCCGGCAAGCGCGTCACGTTCGTCACGCCCCAACCGAACGTCGCGCCGTTCATGGCCTTCACCGGCGAGTTCGGACCGGTGAACGTGAGTCTGCGCGAGCGTGGTGCGGAGATCGTGCTGCAGCACACGCTCTCACAGATCGCGCCAGGCGCAATGCGTGGCGGCAGCGTGTGGGGCGGCGAGACGAGCTGGGACGCCGATGCGGTCGTGCTGGTCACCCAGCGCGAATCGATCGATCACGTCTACCGCGAGCTGGCCGCCGATCCGGTGCGACTGGAGCAGGAGGGAATCGAGGCGGTCTACCGCATCGGCGACTGCGTCGCGCCGCGACTACCGGCCGACAGCATCTTCGAAGGTCACCGCCTAGCGCGCGAGATCGACTCGCCCGACCCGGCGGTCGCGCTGCCGTACCTGCGCGAGCTGCCCGAGGTCGACATCGCCCGATCGCCGCTCGCAACCGTCACGGCGGGCGGCTGAGGCGGAGGCAGGAACATCAGCAACGAACGAGGAGTGTGTGAGATGCCGCAGGTTGTCACCGAGATCACGAAGTACTCAGTCCGCGACGCGCCGGTCGTGCCCGCGCCGATCCCCCCCGAGGACATCATCTCGGGCGAGCCCGAGTCGACGATGGCGATCCTTTGGCGCACCGACGATGGCAAGCTCTACAACGGCGTCTGGCACTGCACGCCCGGCGTGTTCATGCTGTCGAGCCCGGGCGAGACGATCACGCTGATCGAGGGCGACGTGACGATCACACCCGAGGGCGGCGAGCCGGTCAACGTGCGCGCGGGCGAGATCGCCTACATCCCGGAGGGCACACGTGCCAAGTGGGAGGTGCGCGAGACCGTGCGCAAGGGCTTTCACTCCTACGACTCGACCGGCTCGCTGCTCGGCCCGGCGTGAAGGTCCTCGTCCCCGTCAAGCAGGTCGCGCGCCTGCGCGAGGACTTCGCGGCGGACATGACGCTCGCCGGCAACGGCGTCGAGCTCGACGCCGACGCGCTGCATTGGACGCCGAACGAGTGGGACGCCTTCTCGCTCGAGGCGGCGCTCGCGCTGAACGAGGACGGGGACGGAGAGACCGTCGTCGTGACCGTCGGCGACGAGCGCGCGGAGGAGTCGCTGCGTGCCGGGCTCGCGATGGGCGCCGACCGCGCGGTGCGCGTGTGGGACGAGGCGCTTGCCGGCGCCGACGCGCTCGCGATCGCACGCGTCCTCGCTGCCGTGGCGAGCGCCGAGCGGCCGGACCTGATCCTCTGCGGCGCGCAGTCCTCCGACGCGGCCAGCGCCGCGACCGGAGTGGCGCTGGCGGGACTGCTCGACGTGGCCCATGTCGCCGTCGTCGAGCAGATCGAGCGCGACGGCGAGCGGCTGATCGTGCAGCGCCAGCTCGAAGGCGGCGCGATCGAGCTGCTGAGCGTCGGGCTCCCCGCGCTGCTCACCGTGCAGACCGGGATCAACGCGCCGCGTCGTCCCAACCTGCGCGCGATCAAGCAGGCGCGCGCGGCGACCGTCACGGCGCTCGGGCTCACCGACGTCGGCCTCGACGTCGGTGCGGTGGCAGCGTCTGCCGGCTCACGCACGGTCGGCCTCACGCCGCGTCCGCGTGGCGACGGCGCAAAGCTGATCGAGGGCCCGCCGGCAGCGATCGCCGCGCGCATCGCGGAGATCGTCAGGGAGGCGATGCGCGCGTGAGCGGGCCGCGTCAGAGGGGCCCGAGGGAGGCCCGATGAGGGAGATCATCGTGCTCGCAGAGGCGCGCCGCGGAGAGCTTCGCCCGGTCAGCATCGAGCTGATCGGCGCCGCGCGTGCTCTCTGCGAGCAGGGAGCCGGCCCAGTGACGGTCGCGCTAATCGGCGAGGATGCCGCCGCACAAGCTCCCGCGGCTCTCGCCGCCGGCGCGCAGCTGGTGCTCGTCGTGCTCACGCCTCAAGCGCACTTCGAGGCGCACGTGACGCAGGCAGCGGTAGAGGCGCTGATCGAGCGGCGCCGCCCGTCGCTCGTGCTGGCCGGGCACACGATCGACACGCTCGGCTTCGCCCCCGCTGTCGCTGCCCGCGGCGAGCATGGCTTCGCCAGCGACGTGACAGCCGTCTCCTGGGGCGAGCGGGGCGTGCTCGCCCAACGTCCCGCCTATCGCGAGGAGCTGATCGCCGAGCTCGACTTCCCGGGCAGGGAAACCGTCATCCTGCTGCTGCGCCCTGGCGCCTTCGCGCCCGCTGAGGCGACGCCCGGGACGGGCGCTGGGGGTGAGGCTGAGACCGAGCGCGTCGAGCTCGACCTCGCCGCCGCCGCTCGCACCGAGCGGATCGAGCTGCGCGTCGCGCCGAGCGGCGAGCTCGACATCGCTAAAGCCGACTTCTTGCTCGCGCTCGGCCGCGGCATCGGCTCAGCCGAGAGGCTGCCCCGGCTCGAACGGCTGGCCGAGGCGATCGGCGCGACGATCTCCGTGTCCGGTCCGCTCGTCGAGGCTGGCTGGGCCTCGCGCACGCGCAAGGTCGGCCAGTCGGGCAAGACCGTCGCCCCGCGCGTCTACCTCGCGCTCGGCATCTCCGGCGCCGCCCAGCACCTGGCCGGGATGTCAAGCTCGCGCACGATCGTCGCCGTCAACTCCGACCCCGGCGCACGCATCTTCGACTTCGCCCATTACGGCGCCGTGGCCGACCTGTTCGAGATCGCCGACGAGCTCGAACGACTGTCCGCCTGAGCGCCCGCTGCGAGAGACTGTCCTGAGCATGGACTTCACCGAGTCTCCCGAGGTCGCGCCGATCCGCGAGGCCGTGCGCGCACTGTGCGAGCGCTTCGGCGACGGCTACTGGCGCTCGCTCGAGCCCGACGGCTACCCGAGCGAGTTCGTCGCGGCGCTGACGCAGGACGGCTGGCTGGCGGCGCTGATCCCCGAGCAATACGGCGGCTCGGGCCTGCCGCTCGCCACGGCCTGCGCGATCCTCGAGGAGATCTGCGCGACCGGCGCCAACGCCGGCGCCTGTCACGCGCAGATGTACACGATGGGCACGCTGCTGCGCCACGGCTCCGAGGAGCAAAAGTCGGCCTACCTGCCGCGGATCGCCTCCGGCGAGCTGCGCCTGCAGGCGTTCGCCGTGACCGAGCCCGACGCCGGCTCTGACACGACGCAGATCAAGACGCGCGCCGAGCGCACCGCCGATGGCTGGCGCGTCAGCGGCCAGAAGATCTGGACCTCGCGCGCCGAGCATTCAGACCTGATGGTGCTGCTCGCGCGCACCACCCCCCTTGCCGAGGTGCACAAGCGCACGGCCGGTCTCTCGGTGTTCCTGCTTGACATGAGAGACCGTGGATCTTCTCTTCAAATCAATCCAATAAAGACAATGATCAACCACTCCACGACGGAGGTCTTCTTCGAGGATCTCGAGCTGCCGGATGACGCGTTGATCGGCGAGCAGGGCGAGGGCTTTCGCTACATCCTCGACGGCATGAACGCCGAGCGCATCCTGATCGCCTCCGAGTGCATCGGCGACTGTCGCTTCTTCCTCGACCGCGCCGTCGCCTATGCCAATCAACGCAACGTGTTCGGCCGGCCGATCGGCGCCAACCAGGGCGTGCAGTTCCCGCTCGCCCGCGCGCACATGTCGATGAGCGCCGCCGACCTCGTGCGCCGCAAGGCCGCCTGGCTGTATGACGAAGGGCGCCCCGCCGGCGCCGAGGCGAACATCGCCAAGTACCTCGCTTCCGAAGCCTCCTGGGAGGCCGCCAACGCCGCGCTCGACTGCTTCGGCGGCTTCGGCTTCGCGCAGGAGTACGACATCGAGCGCAAGTTCCGCGAGACGCGCCTGTACCGCACGGCGCCAGTCAACAACAATCTCGTGCAGGCCTTCGTCGGCCAGCACGTGCTCGGCCTGCCGCGCTCCTACTGACCTAGGTGTCCGAGCGCTGCGGGTATTCGTGAACCGAGACGAGGCGAACCGGACCCTTGAGCACGCGGTAGGTGTGCGGGCGGTCGGCGCGGAAGCTGATCAGATCGCCTTCGTTGAGAACCTCCTTGAACGAGTCGCTGCTGATCTCGATGCTTCCAATCGCGACCGTGATGTGCTCGAACAGGCCGCTGACGTGTCCGCTCGCGTGCCGCACCGCGCCTTCGTCGAACACGAGCGTGTAAATCTCGATCAGCGCACCACCCGAGCGCGTGAGCATGTGGCGCGCCACCAGGCCCTCCGCCTCCAGGCCAGCGTCTTCGATCGCGATCACCGAGCCGTCGTCCTCGCGCACGACCGACACGTCGTCGGCGGGCGGCTCGTCGTGGAACAGGCTCGTGAAGGGAACGCCGAGCGCCGAGGCAAGCGCCCAAACCGTGTCGATCGACGGATTGCCCTGACCGCGCTCGATCAGCGACACGGTCGACTTGGCCACGCCGGCCTGCTCGGCCAGGGCCGAGAGCGTCATCTCCCGCGTCGTCCTCCAACGACGAAGATTCCTGGCGATCGGCTGGACGGCCCCCGGCACCTGGGTAGTTGTATCGCAAGCGCGCATGGACGAATCGGCCAATTTACTCGGATGGTTCTTTTATCGGTCGCTCGGACGGCATATCGAACAGGGTAGTAATCTGAGGCCGTGGCCGACCTGATGCTCAAGCCCGACGCGCGAGCCCAGCTGGAGGAGGCCTACCGCGCTCGCACGCCGCGCTCAGCCGAGGCGATGGCGCGCGCCCGTCGCTACATGGTGCGCGGCCTGACCCGCGGCTGGGGATACCACCGCCCGTATCCGCTCGTCGGCAAGCGCGGCGAGGGCCCCTACCTGATCGATCTCGACGACAACCGCTACGTCGATCTCGCCAACAACGGCCTCAGCCTGATCCACGGCCACGCCTTCCCGCCCGTCGTCGAGGCGCTGCGCGCCGCCGCCGGTCGCGGCTCCGGCTGGCTCGTCCCCTCGGAGGAGCAGATCGAGTTCGCCCAGCTGCTGTGCGAGCGGATCGAGACATTCGAGCGCGTGCGCTTCACCAACTCCGGCACCGAGTCGGGCATGCTCGCGATGAAAATCGCCCGCGCCTTCACCGGCCGTCCGGCCGTGCTCAAGTCGATCGACGGCTTCCACGGCTCCTTCGACGATCTCGAGGTCGGGCTGTATGACCGTCCGGAGGAGCCCGGGCGCGTGTACCTCGCGCCGTTCGGCGACGCCGAGGCCTTCGAACGCAAGCTGGAGGTGCACCGCGAGCAGATCGCCGCCGTCGTGCTCGAGCCGCTCTTGTTCAGCGGCCTCGTCACGACCGCCCCGCCCGGCTTCCTGCGCCGCGTGCAGGACGCCGCGCAGCGCGCAGGCGCGCTGTTCGTGCTCGACGACTGCCTGATGCTGCGCCTCGCCTACGGCGGCTCGGCCGAGCTCTACGGCCTGACACCGGACCTGACCTTCCTCGGCAAGTTCATCGGCGGCGGGCTGCCGATGGGCGTCGCCGGCGGCCGCGCCGACGTGATGGACGTGCTCGACCCGCACCGTGAGCAGCCGCTCTACCACGGCGGCTCGTTCAACGGCAACCTGCTCTCGAGCGTCACCGGGCGCGTCAGCCTCGAGGCCCTCACCGCCGAGACGATCGCCGCGATGGACGAGCGCACAGCATGGTTGCGCGCCGAGCTCGAGCAGGGCGCGGCCGAGCTCGGCCTGCCGCTGACGACGGTCGGCGAAGGCTCCGTGCTCGGCGTCTATCTGACCGGGTCGCTCGCACGCCACTCCGGCAACTTCATGGCCGGCGAGGGCACGCAGCTACTGCACCTCGCCGCGCTCACGCATGGTGTCTTGATGGGGCCAGGCGGCGAGATCGCGCTCTCGAGCGTCGTCGTAGGCGATGCGCTCGAGCAGGCGCGCGCCGGGCTGCTCGCCGCGATGCGCGACGTCGCCCGACTGGCCGACCAGGACTAGAACCGACCAACCACACCAACCGAGCACCACGTGCACGCGAAGGGAGAGGAAATGGACAAGCAACGCGTTGACAGTCCCTACGGAACGAGCTTCTGCGAGTCGATCAGCTTCGACGGGCCAGGGCGCTGGATCTACATCTCCGGGCAGATCGGCGCGCTCGAGGACGGCACGATGGTCAACGACACGTTCGCCGCCGAGGCCGACCAGTGCTTCGCCCGCGTGCGCCAGGCCGTCGAGAAGGCCGGCGCGCGGATGGAGGACGTCGTCAAGATCACCGGCTTCGTCACCGGCACCGAGTTCTACCCCGACTACGATGTCGCCCGCGGCAAGGCCTTCGCCGGCTTCCCCCCGAGCAGCGCCACAGTCGAGGTCGCCGGGCTCGTCGCCGACGCGCGCGTCGAGATCGAAGCGATCGCGTTCGTACCCGCGAGCTGAGCTCTCGTTCGCTGGTCGGCACACATATCGTGGCTGTTCGCCGAGCATCCCTACCTGGAGCGGGTCGGGGCGGCGCGAGCCGCCGGCCTCTCGACGATTGAGAGCGCCTGGCCGGAGGAGGCGCGCGACCGGGCCGGGCTGGCGGCGGCCGTCGCCGAGCAGCGCCGCGCCGATCCCGACTTCAGCGTTGCGCTGCTCAACTGCCCCGCCGGCGACACGGCCGGCGGCGCGCGCGGCTTCGTTAACGACGACACACGGCTGCAGGAGGCCGAGGCGGCGTTCGACGAAGCCGTCGAGCTGGCCGTGGCGATCGGCGCGCCCAACCTCAACCTGCTCGTCGGGCGTGCCTTGTCGGGCGTGCCTGAGTCGCGCCAACGGGAGGCGATCGTCACAGCCCTGCGGTCTTTTGCGCCGGTGGCCGGCGCGCGCGGCCTGCGCATCCTGCTCGAGCCCGTCAACGAGATCGAGAACCCGGGCTTCCTCGCGCCCACGCCCGACGCCGCAGTTGAGCTGATCGAAGCGGCAGGGCCCGAGCACGCCGAGCAACTGGGGCTACTGCTCGACATCTACCACGTCGCCCGCGCCGGCGATGACCCCGCTCGCGCGATCGAGCGCAACCACCGGTGGATCGGGCACGTGCAGGTCTCAGACCATCCCGGGCGCGGCGCGCCGGGGACCGGGACGCTGCCGATCTGGGATTTGCTTGAGCGGCTCCACGCGTCCGGTTACGACGGCGTCGTCGGATTGGAGTACGAGGCGGCGTCTCCCACGGAGGGCTCGCTCGGCTTCATGCACGACGAGCGCGCGCTGGCGCTGTTCGGCTGAGCTCAGACCGCCCCGACGACGGCGCTCTCGCGAGCAAGATCGGCAAGCGCGCTCTGCAACCCGGCGCCGGCCTCCTCGATCTCCTCGTCGCTGAAGGCGGTGCAGATGCCGAACTCGCCGCCGGTGCCGTAGTAAACGCCGTGGTTGATGGCGGCGAGGTGCAGCAGGTGTGTGGCCTTCCAGTCGATCTCGCCGTCGGGGCGGTCGAGCACGTACAGGCCGAAGGCCGAGCCGACGCCCTGCGTGCGGATCGACACCCCGAGCTCGCGCGCAGCCTGCTCGAGAGCGGTGCGCAGTTGCTCGGCTTGCGCGTCGATACGCGCGATCTCGACGGCGGTCAAGTCGCGTACGGCGATCTGACCGGCGACGGAGCCGAGCAAGTTGCCGTTGAACGAGCCGCCGTGGTAGAGCGAGCCTCCGTCGGCCAGGTCGAATGGAGCCATCAGCTCCCGACTTGCAGTGATCGCGCCGACGGGCAGTCCCCCACCGACCCACTTGCCGAGGCAGGTGATGTCGGGAGCGGCAACGCCGAAGCGCTCGCTCGAGCCGCCTTCGGCCAGGCGCGACATGAGGCAGTCGTCGAGCACGTAAAGCACGCCCTCGCGACGCGCCAGCTCGCGCAGCTCCTCGAGGAAGCCGTCTGGCGGCGGGGTGACGACGCCGGTGTACTGGACGGGCTCGACGATGATCGCGGCGACCTTGCCGGCGTTGCGCTGCAGCGCGTCGGCATAGCTGTCGATCTCACCGAACGTCGCGAGCGCGACGCGGCCGGGGTCCTCGTCCTGTCCCTGCAGCCCGACCTCGAGATCGTCGTAGGAACCGTGGTAGGCATCCCAGGCCTTGATCACGATCGGGCGACCGCTGAGAAAGCGGACGAGTTTGACGGCGAGCATCGTCGCCTCTGTGCCGGTGTTGGTGAAGCGCACTTGCTCGGCGCCCGGCATGCGCGCGCACAAGAGCTCGGCGAACTCGACCTGCGCGTCGGAGGCACCCGGCCAGGCGGTCCCGCGCGAGAGCGCCTCGCGCAGCGCCTGCTCGATCGGGTCGTAGGCGTGCCCGTGCATCAGGCTCAGGCCGTTGCTGAACATGTCGAGGTAGCGGTTACCGTCAACGTCGAACACGCGCGCGCCGCTGCCACGCTCGAACACGACTGGATACGGCGCGAACCACGCGAGCGTGCGCGTTATCCCCGAGGGCATCGAGGAGCCGGCGCGCTTCATCAGCGCCGCCGAGCGCTCGGTGCGCGCAAGATAGGCCTGCTCGATTGCCGTCAGCTTGCCCTCGGACACATCGACCTCGCTCTATTGGTGAACCGGACCGTCGCTCCCGTGACGGGCCGGCAGGTGGGTTGTCAGTTGATCAGCCGGTGTTTTTGCATATCGACTGGTTGGTTTACAAGCATAACGGTGTGCTAGACGTGTTGCAAGGCGCGTACGCGTACGTATGGATCAGCCGTGTCCGGCGGCCTCACGGCGCTCGCGCAGCTCCATACGCAGGGCCTCGGTTGCCAACGGATCGATCGTGTAGCTAGCGAGGCCCCCACCCTCACCGCCCTGCTCGACAAGCGCAACCCCGTACACCTCGCGCGCCGCCCGCGGCGTGACCCAGCGCTCGAGCACATCGCTCAGCACGGCCTCAGGCTCACGCGCCAGCGGGTCGCCGTAGCCGCCCCCGCCGGCCTCGACCCCGCGGATCCACTCGCCGGGCTGGAGCAGCGAATCGCCGATCGCCTCGACCTGCTGCTCGGAGCCATCGGCTGCGACCTCGTGTGCCGAGGCGGCCGTGCCGGGCAGCCCGCCACGAACGCCGTTGGCGGGGTGGCGGGCGTAGTCGGCCATGTAGAAGACCCGCATCGGTGTGACGCGCGGGCCGTAGATGACCTCGGAGGCCGGACCGCCGCGCAGGCGTCCGGCGCCGCCGGAGTCGGCGAGCAGCCGCAGCGAGCGGAACTGCAGCGGGTAGGTGCGCTCGAGCATCTCGACGCTGTCGATGTAGATCGTCTTCGAGCAGTCGGGCATCGCGTAGGTGATCCAGCCGTCGCAGTGCGGCGAGGCCGGGCCGCCGTTGTTGCCGATCACGAACTCCGAGACGTAAGGCTCGCCGCTGTCCGGGTATGTGCCGGAGAAGACGGCGAAGCCGACGCCCATCGCGCCGGCTCCCTCGGCGAGCCCCTCACCTTCGCCGAGCTGGCAGAAGGCGCTCTGGGCGGCGTTGATGATCCGGTTGAGCACGTTCGTCGTCGAGACCGAGGCCGAGTAGGGCTCGACGAGGCCGCCAGCGATCGAGCCTTCGCGCAGCAACACCTCGACGCGGCGAAAGGAGCCGGCGTTGCGCGGCACGTCCTCGGCCAGGCAGTTGAGCAGCGCGATCGTGCAGCCGCCGCGCGCGCAGTACTCGGACACGTTCAGGCCGAAGGGGATGCAGTCGGGGTTCTCGCGCAGGTCAAAGACCACGCGGCCCTGCTCGGGCTCGACGTCGACGGTCACGTTGACCTCAACGCCGTCGGGCAGGCCGGGGATCGGGTCGTGCTTGCCGCTCGCGTGCAGGCGCTGGGCGGGCAGCTTGCGGATCGCCTGGTCCATCACGCGCTCGGAGTAGTCGAGCCACTCCTTGACGAACGCCTTGATCGTCTGCACGCCATAGCGCTCGACGACCTGCTTGACGCGCCGCTCGCCGATCCGCGCCGAGCCGACGGCGGCGAGGAAGTCGCCGTACCACACGTCGGGCACGCGGATGCGCCGGCGGCACATGCGGATGATGTCGTCGATGTCCTGAAAGTCCTGCTGCACCTTCACGCACGGGAACACGAGCCCGCCCTCGGCGTAGACATCCTCGACGTAGGTCACGTACGTCGAGGGTTCGGCGTTGCCGCAGTCGGCCTGGTGCGCCTTGGCGGAGGCCGTGAACAGGTGCTCGCCGTCGACGAACACGGGCACGAGGATCGTGTGGTCGGCGGTGTGCGTGTTGCCGAGGATCGGGTCGTTGTGCAGGTAGGCATCGCCCTCGCGCAGGTCGGGGTGCAGCTCGCGCATCGAGCGCGTCTGCAGGCCGGCGCCGAGCACGTGCACCTGCAGGCCCTCGGCGGCCGCGAACAGCTCGTCCTCGGCCGTGATGATCGAGCAGGAGAAGTCGCGTGCCATGTTGATGATCGACGAGCGCCCGGTGCGGAACAGCGTGTTGGTCATCTCGCGCACGATCGCTTCGAAGCGGTGCGCGAGCACGGCCATCAGCGTCGGGTCGAGCTCGCGCGGGGTCGGCTCAGGCATCGTCGAGCTCCAGTCTGTAGTTGCCGAGCTCGCTGACGTGGGCGCTCCATCGGGGATAGACGACGATGGTGGTCTCGGGCTCGATCACGAGCGCCGGGCCCGACAGACGCGTGCCGGGTGCGAGCTGCTCGCCGAGGTGCACGTCGATCTCGACCTCGCCGAGCTCGGGGAAGAAGGCGACGCGACGCGAAGCGGCGGCGCCCTGGCCTCCCCCACCCTCACCGACGCCCTCACCGCCGGCTCGCTTGCCGGCCAGCGGCGGCTTCACGGTCTCAGCGATCACGCGGCCCTTCCACTGGCTCAGCTCGATCTTCTGGCCAGGCTCGCGCACGGCGAAGATCCGCTCGTGCGCGTCGTGGAAGCTCTCAATCAGGCGCGTCAGCGCGGCCTCGTCCTCGATCCCGTCACCGTCGAGCGGAATCGACAGGTCCCACACCTGATAGGCGTAGCGAGCCTCGACGAAGTAGCGCCGCTGCACAGCCCCGGCAAGCCCGGCGGGCAGCTCAGACTCGAAGGCGGCCATCCGCTCGCGAAGTCCGTCGAGCGTGGCGCGCACGCCGTCGTAGTCGAAGTCGACCGTGTTGGTCACGTGCGGCGCGGTCATCTCGCGCACGATGTCCGAGTGCTGGCCGCCGAACGCCGAGAGCACGCCGGCGGCACGGGGAACGAGGACTTCGCGGCAGCCGAGCTCGCGCGCGATCGCGAGGATCGTCAGGCCGGCGGCGCCGCCGCCGGCGACGAGCGTGGAGTCGCGCGGGTCGACGCCCTCGTTGACGGTCAGCTCGCCGATCGCGGCGATCATCCGCTCGTTGGCGATCGCCAGCACGGCGTGCGCGGCCTCGCGCGTCTCGACGCCGAGCGCACCCGACAGCTCCGCCAGCGCGACCTCGGCGGCGCCGGAGTCGAGCGTCATCTTGCCGCCGAGGAAGCGGTCGGGGTCGATGTAGCCGAGCACGAGCGCGGCGTCGGTGACGGTCGGGCGCGTGCCGCCTAGCCCGTAGCAGGCGGGGCCTGGATCGGCGCGCGCGCTCTCGGGGCCGACGCGCAAGAGGCCGCCCGGGTCGACCCACGCGATCGAGCCGCCGCCGGCGCCGATCGAGCGCACGTCGACGGAGGAGAGGCCGGTCAGGTGCCCGGCGAACGGCTCGCCTAGCCAGGTCTCGCTAGTGAACACGAGGTCGCCGGCGCGCACGAGCGAGACGTCGAAGCTGGTGCCGCCGGTGTCGCAGACGATCACGTCGCCGGAGCCGGTCTCCGCGCCGGCGACGGTGCGCGCGGCGACGGGCGCGAGCGAGGGACCGGAGCGCACCGACCACAGCGGGCTCTCGATCAACTCGCCCATCGGCACGACGCCGCCGGCGGAGCTCGCGGCGAGCAGCTCGCCGGCGAAGCCCTCGCTCTGCAGGCCACTTGTGATCTCGGGCAGGTGGCGCTGCATCAGTGGCTTCAGCGAGGCGTCGATCGCGGTGCCCGAGGCGCGGCGGTACTCGCGCACGATCGGGTTGATCTGGTGCGAGAGCGAGTAGGGCACGCCGGGCAGCTCCTGTGCGATCAGCTCGCCGAGCGCAAGCTCGTGCGCGGGGTTGGCGGTCGACCACAAGAGGCACACGGACACGGCCTGCGCGTCCAGTTCACGCGCGCGCGCGAGCTGCTTGCGCGCGGCTTCCTGGTCGAGCGCCTTGGCGACGTTGCCGTCGGCGTCGATCCGCTCTGGTATCTCGAGCGTCAAGCGGCGCGGCACGTAGGGCTCGGGAAATGGGCGGCTGTAGTCGTAGGGGCGCAGCGAGCCGCCCTCGCGGCGCACGAGGATGTCGGGGAAGCCCTCGGTGCAGAGGAAGGCGGTGCGCGCGGTCGTGCCCTCGAGGATCGCGTTGGTCGCCTGCGTGGTCGAGAAGATGAACAGCGTCGCGCGGCCGAGCAACTCGCCCAGCGGTTCGGAGAGTTGCTCGGCTGCGCGCTGCAGGGCGGCACGAAGCCCGTCGAACAGGCGCGAGGGCTGGGTCAGCGCCTTGGCGATCGTCATCTCGGCGCCCTCGTCGCTGACGACGACGTCGGTGAAGGTCCCGCCGATGTCGCAGGTGATCCGTGCTGCGGGCTTGCTCAACGCACCGGTCTCATGAAGCTGACTTCAGTGTCGACTGCGCGGTGCATCCCCACCTCGGTTGGAGTGATCACGGGCCGGACCAAGCAGGACTATAGGTTATATTATTTTTATATCGATTGATCGGTTTAGTAATGTCCACGCACGCCCTGCCGAGAACGTTCGAGCATCCGGGCCGCTGCGCCGCGGCCGCCTTTCAGTCCGCCGGTACGAAGGCGACGGCGTCGATCTCGATGTGCGCGCCGACGAGCAGGCCGGCGACCTGCACGGTCGCGCTGGCAGGCAGTTTGTCGCCGAAGCGCCGCTCGCGCACGGCTGCGTAGTCGGCATATTCGTCGAGGTCGGTGATGAAGGCGTTGATCTTGACGATCTGCGAGAAGTCGGCGCCGGCCTGCTCGAGCACGCGCTCGATGTTGTCGAAGGTGGCTTCGGCCTCGGCGCCCATCCCCCCCTCGACGACCTTTCCCTCAGAGCCGAAGCCGACGTTTCCGGAGACGTAGATCGTGCGCCCGGCGCCGGTCGTCGTGACCGCGTCGGCGAAGCCCGCGGCGGGATTTGTGGTCAGACGCTCGATGCTCATTCGTGGCTTCCTTTGCTCGCCTGGAGTTTTTGCAAATCGATCACTCGATATGCGACTATAGGGCGTGCGGAGGCGTTCGCAAGCAAGTTGAAAGACACGAATAAGACGCCTTGCTCAGCAGGTAGGATCACGATGCCGCGGGCGCTCGCCGACTGGTACGGACCAGTTCGACTCGGGTCCGGCGAGGGCGAACCTGGCAGGGAACCGACGAGAAGGGGACGCTTTGCCAAAGCTCGGGATGGGGCCTATACGACGAGAGCAGATCTGCCGCGCGGCGGCGACGGTGATCTCGCGCGAGGGCTTCGCGGGCACGACAATGCGGATGGTGGCCGAGGAGGCGGGCGTGAGCACGGGGATGCTCAACCACTACTTCGCCAACCGCCAGGATCTGCTCCAGCAGGCGCTCGTGTTCGTCTCCGAGCGAGCGCAGGCGCGCATGCGCGCCGCGATCGAGGACGTGCCGCCGGGCCGGGAGCGACTGGCGGCGCTGCTCGACAGCGCCCTGGAAGAGGGGCAGGAGGTGGACGAGACGTGGCGCGTGTGGATCAACGCCTACGGCGAGGCGGTGCGCCTGGCGGGCCTGCGCCACACGATCGAGTCGCGACTGATCCCCTGGTACGAGTTGCTCGACAGAGCGCTCGAGGGGCTCGTGGCGCCGGAGGAGAACGGCGCGATCCCGTGGGCGTGGCGGCTGGACGCGATCCTCAACGGCCTGACCTTGCAGGCGCTCACCTCGGAGGCGGCGCTCGACAGCGAGCGCATCCGCGAGGAGGTGATCCGCACGTTGTTCGGCGAGGTACCGGCGGCAGGTGTGGCGCTGGCGACCGCGAAGGCCTCGGCGAGCTGAGCGACTCGCCCTCGCCGAAGGCCGCGATGAGCGACCCGCAGAGAGCGGGCACATGTCAGAGACAGGCTCGCCCGAGTTGGCGCTGGTCATGCGCCGCTGGTACGGTTTATCCGTCCATGCTCCGAAATATCGAACGGCAGGGATCGGGTCGGAATCGGGCGCGAGAAGCGGCGCGGAGCGATGGCGGGCATGCGGCTGGCAGCTGACACGGGCGGCACGTTCACGGACTTGGTCGTAGAAGCGGGCGAGGACGTGCGCCTGTACAAGGCCTTGACGACGCCGCAGGAACCGGCCGACGGGATCCTCGACGCGATCTCCCTGGCGGCGGCCGACGCTGGCCGTGAGCTGGCCGACTTCCTCGGCTCGGTGGAGCTGTTCATCCACGGCACGACGCGCGCGATCAACGCGATCCTGACCGAGACGACGGCACGCACGGCGCTGTTGTGCACGCGCGGGCACCCGGACATGCTGCTGCTGCGCGAGGGCGGGCGCACGGAACCGTTCAACTGGAGCTACGGCTACCCGGACCCATACATCCCGCGCGCGCTTACGCACGAGATCGCCGAGCGGATCGGCAGCCAGGGCGAGGTCGTGCAGCCGCTCGACGAGGACGCGGCGGTCGCGACGATCGCCCGACTCGCGGCGGACGGCGTGGAGTCGGTGGCCGTGTGCCTGTTGTGGTCGATCGCCAACCCGGCGCACGAGCAGCGTCTGGGCGAGCTGCTGGCAGAGCACCTGCCGGGCGTGCCGCACACGCTCTCGCACGCGCTGAACCCAACGCTGCGCGAGTACCGCCGGGCGTCCTCGACGGCGATCGACGCGTCGCTGAAGCCGCTGATGACGGTCTACCTGGAGAACCTCGAGGGACGCCTGCGCAGGGAGGGCTTCGGCGGGCGCCTGTTGATGGTGACCTCGAGCGGCGGCGTGGTCGACGCGGCGGACATGGGCGCGGCGCCGATCCACTCGATCAACTCGGGGCCGGCGATGGCGCCGATCGCGGGACGCCACTATGCGGCGCTCGACGGGTCGAGCGAGAACGCTGTGGTCGCCGACACGGGCGGCACGAGCTACGACGTGACGCTCGTGCGCCGCGGGCGCATCCCGGTGACGCGCGAGACGTGGCTTGGCCTCGAGTACGAGGGGCACATCACGGGCTTCCCCGCGGTCGACGTGCGCAGCGTCGGCGCGGGCGGCGGCTCGATCGCGTGGATCGACGCGGGCGGCCTGTTGCACGTAGGCCCGCAGAGCGCGGGGGCCGACCCGGGACCGATCTGTTACGCGCGCGGCGGCATTCAGCCGACGGTCACGGACGCGTGCGTGGTGCTCGGCTACATCGACCCGGACTACTTCCTCGGCGGGGAGATGGCGCTCGACGCTCCGGGCTCGCGAGCGGCGATCGCCGAGCAGATCGCCGACCCGCTCGGCCTCGACACCAACGAGGCGGCGGCGGCGATCATGGCGGTTGCGACGGAGCGGATGGTGCAGGCGATCGAGGAGATCACGGTCAACCAAGGCGTCGACCCGCGCACGGCAGTGCTCGTCGGCGGCGGCGGCGCGGCGGGGCTGAATGCGGTGGCGATCGCGCGCCGGCTGGGCTCGCGCCGCGTCGTGATCCCACAGGCTGGTGCCGTGCTGAGCGCGCGCGGGGCGCTGATGTCGGATCTGACGAGCGAGTACGCAGCGGCGCTGTTCACGGGCTCAGACGTTTTCGACCACGACGGCGCGCAGGCCGTGCTCGACGGGCTGCGCGAGCGCTGCGAGCAGTTTGCCGAGCGCAACGGCGCGGCGCAGGAGGCGCAGATCGAGTTCGTCGCCGAGGCACGCTATCGCCATCAGGTGTGGCAACTGGACGTACGCCTGCGTGCGGGGCGGCTGGCCTCGGCGCAGGACGTCGCGTTCCTGGTGGAGGACTTCCACGCGATCCACGAGGAGGTCTATGCCGTGCGCGACGAGCGCGCGGTGGTCGAGGTGGTCAACCTGCGCGCGCGCGTGAACTGCCCGCTGCAGGGCGGCGTGCCGGACACGGTGGTGCTCGCGCAGGGGCACTCGAGCTCGGGCATGCGCAGCGTCTACTTCAGCGGCATCGGCGCCGTCAACGCGGCGATCCTGCGATTGGAGGCGATGACGCCGGGGGCGCAGTTCGCCGGACCGGCGATCGTCGAGTCATCGTTCACGACGATCGTGCTGAACCCGGGCGCGAGCGCCGAACGCACGGCGAGCGGCAGCCTTGCGATCGCGCCGGGTGGACTCGAGTCGGCGAGCCCGAGCGCCGGGCAGACGAAGGCGGGGAGCTGATGGGCAAGGGCTCCCAGCCGCGCGACGTGGTCACGCTAGCGGTGATGACCAACCGCATGGAAGGCGTCGTGCGCAAGATGACCAACACGCTGTTCCGCACCGCGCGCTCGAGCTTGCTGAACACGGCGCGTGACTTCTCGTGCTGCATCGTCACGGCCAACCACGAGATGCTCGTGATGGCCGAGTCGCTGCCGATCCACGTGATCTCCGGTCCCGACGTGATCAGCCGCTGGCTGCGCGAGTTCCACCCACGACCGCGTCGCGGCGACGCGTTTATCCACAACTCGCCCTACCACGGCAACTCGCACGCAGGCGATTACTGCATCGTCGTGCCGGTCCTCGACGACGAGGGACGACAGCGCGCGACGGCCGTCGTCAAGGCGCACATGGCCGACATCGGCAACTCCGAACCGACGACGCTGATGGCGACGCCGCGCGACGTCTACGAGGAGGGCGCGCTGATCTTCCCGTGCGTGAAGGTCCAGGAGGACTACGAGGACGTGCAGGACATCATCCGGATGTGCATGTCGCGGATCCGCGTCCCCGACGACTGGTACGGCGACTACCTCGGCATGATCGGCGCCGCGCGCGTCGGCGAGCGTGAGCTGATGAAGGTCGGCGAGGAGGTCGGCTGGGATGTGTTCGACCGCTACGTCGCCGACTGGCTCGACTACAGCGAGGAGCGGATGCGCGCGCGGATCCGCAAGCTGCCGGCAGGTACACGCACGGGCTACGACCTGCACGACGCCGTGCCACTGCCCGGCGTCGAGAACGGCGTCGAGATGAAGGTCACGGTCTCCGTCGACCCGCAGGCGGGCGAGATCGAGGTAGACCTGCGCGACAATCCCGACTGCCTGCCGTGCGGCTTGAACCTGACCGAATCGACGTCGGCTACTTCGTCGCTGATCGGTGTGTTTAACAGCATCGGCGAGTCGATCCCGCGCAACACCGGCAGCGGGCGCGCGGTGAAGATCCTCCTGCGCGAGAACTGCTGCGTCGGCATCCCCGTGCACCCGGCGAGCTGCTCGCTGGCGACGACCGGGCTCGCAGAGCGACTCGCGGGGATCGTCCAGCGCACGCTCGCCGAGTTCGAGGACGGCCTAGGCATGGCATCGGCCGGGCCGGAGTGTCCGCCGGCAGTTGCCAGCCTGTCGGGCCTCGACCCGCGTCACGGCAATGCGCCGTTCGTCGACATGATGATCCTCGGTAACTCCGGCGGCGCGGGACATCCGCACGGCGACGGCTGGATGACCAACGGCGAGACAAGCGACGGCGGCTCGATGATGCGCGACTCGACAGAGGTGCTCGAGCTGCTGCGCCCGATCCGCGTGTGGGCCGATCGGATCGTGCCGGACACCGAGGGCGCGGGCCGCTTCCGCGGGGCGCCTTCGCTGTACATCGAGTACGGCCCGGTCGACACGGAGCTCGAAGTGCTCTACGCGGCCGACGGCACCGTCAACCCGGCGCTCGGCGTGCGCGGCGGCCAGTCGGGCGCGCTCTGCCGGCCGGCGATGCGCAAGTCAGACGGTGAGGTCGTCGAGCTCGAGGCGTGGGCGCGCGTCGTGCTCGAGCCGGGCGAGACGATCATCTCGATCTCCTCCGGTGGCGGCGGTTATGGGCCACCGCACGAGCGCGATGTGAAGCGCGTGTTGCACGATGTGAGCGACGGGTGGGTCAGCGCGCAGCGCGCGCGGGAGGTCTATGGCGTGATGACCGGCGCTGACGGGGACTTGGACGAGGAAGCGACACGAGCGCGACGGGCCGAGCTGACCGCGTCGGCCCAGGACAGCCCGGCGGCCGGCAGCGAGGCGGCCGAGAACGCGCGCGCTGCTCACGGCCGCGACGACGATCGCGTCGTCGCGCTGACCGAGCCGGGGGTGCGGCTGTGGCCGAGCACCCCGCAGCGCCGTCCGTAGTTCTTCTCCTCGTTCCATATATTGCTGTAGTTCAGAAGCTCTATCTGCCCGGGGGACGCTTAGATGCGCGGGCGCGACTACAGGAGGTCAGCCGAGATGGGAAGCGCCTGTCTGGTGACAATCCATGGAATCGGCTTTCAGCAGCCGCCGATAGAAGGACGGCCAGGGTACGCCGACGTGCTGCACCAGCGCTTGCACGATCAGCTCGGCGCTCGCCTCGGCGACGATCCGGAACGAGCGGAAGGCGGCCCGGTCTACGTCTGCAGCGAAGTGGACGGCTCACGCCAGCTGGGGCTGGCGCGGCTCGATCCCGGCCGAGCGCTTGCTCTGGAGGACACGATCGCCCACGTCGCACTGGTGTACTCGCCCTCGGAGCCACTGCTGCCGCGGCCTGGCTCGGTCGCCGACACGCTGATCCGCGCGATCCTCGCCCACAGCCGCTACATCAGCGCTGTGGGGGCGGTGCGCCTGGCGCTCGAAGACGCATGGGCGGCCCTGCACGAGAAGCACGGCGCCTCGGAGGGGTTGACGCTACGCCCGCGAGAAGACCTGGAGCCCGCGCATCACCGCCACATGCTCGCGAGATTGCTCCCCCTTAAGGACGCGCAGCAGCCGGCTGAACCCGGCCTGCTCGGAATCTTCCGCGCACTCGAGGACGATATGGCGACATACGTTGCGCGCAACGACCTGCGCGAGCGCGTTCGCGGCTTCGTCGAGGATGCGCTGCTTGCGCTCGCGGGCCGCGGCGACATCTCCAACCTGGTCGTGAACACCCACAGCCAAGGGACGATGATCGGCTGGGATGTCCTCTGCCGGATGCCGCTTGCCTCTTGGCGCGATCCGGATGAACCGGGCAGAAGCATTCTGCGTGATCTCGTCACCGCGGGCAGCCCGATCCGCAAGTACGTAGACCTGTTCGCCTGGGGCGAGCAGGTCGGCCAGATGGCGGGCGCATTCGACGCCGGGCTGCGCTGGAGCAACTTCTGGGACGAGCATGATCCGGTTGCGGACCCACTCAACCCGGCTACCGCATGGAGACCGGGCGAGCCGGTTGACGAATCGCCACCGAGGGACATGGGCTTGCTCAAGTTAACCGATACGAGGACGGGAAGCGAAAGCCATGTGCCGATCATCGACACTGCTGTCGACAACATCGCAAACAGCTCCGGCGGGGGACTGCAGGCACACGACTACTGGAACAACTCCGAACAGTTCGTGAAACCGCTGGCGAAGATCCTCACCGAAGCGGATACGGTGGCGGCGCCCGCCGGGTAAAGCTTGCGCAGACGACCCTACCCCCTTGCCTTTACCTCCTGCACCAGCCACCCGTTCCCATCGGGGTCGCTGAAGCTGACAAACGAGTTGTAGTCGCGCCGCTGGGGATCGTGCCCATGCTGCTGTCCGCCCTCGTCGAAGTGGAACACCTTGCTCACCTCGACGCCGCGCCCGGCGAGCTCGGCGCGCGCGGCGTCGATGTCGGGCACGATTAGATGCAGGCCGAGCAGGCTGCCGGCACGCTCGGGCTGCTTCATCACGGCGATCGCGCAGGCCGACCCGGGCGGCGTCAACTGCACGACGCGGAAGTCCTCGCCGGCGCGGTGGTCGACGAGCAACTCGAAGCCGACCTGCTCGAGATAGAACGCCTTCGTGCGGTCAACGTCTGACGCGGGCACAACGATCAATTCAAGCTTCCAGTCCATGCTGTAGGCCTCCGTTCTGAAGTGGTCTCCTCCTACGACGAAACCAGCTCGCCGATCTCATCGCCAGGCTTGCCGCTGTCAGGGAACGGACCGGATGGAGTCGGCGATCGGGGTGCCGGCTTCTCCCTGTCCGGGCGTGACGGCCGTCGCGCCGGCGCAGGGCTGCTGCCAGGTCACCTCGAACAGTCCGCACAGGTCGCCAGCCTGGTAGGCCGTGAACCTGTAGTTGCCGCTATCCATGATCTCGTTTTCGAGCGCCGGCGCGGGCGGCGGGAGAGGATGGCCGAGCCCGAGGGCGTGTCCGAACTCATGCAGGAGCACGGTCAGCGCTTCGGGCGCCTGCCACGTTTTCTGCGAGTCGAGCTCGACGCTGCCGGTAATCGAGAATGGCCCGGCGCCGACGGTGGGACCGCCGATGCCGGCGATCCCAGGCGCCTGCGGCCCGAAGCCGATCGCCAGCGTCACGCCGGGAGGCTGACTCGACGGCGTTCCGGGTGGCGCGACGAAGTCGAGTGAGCGTTCGAAGGCGATACCTGTGGCGGCCGAGGCCTGCGCGAGCGCCTGGGAGATAAGCGCTTCCCAGCTCGTGCCCGCCGTGAGGAGCGGCGGCTCACCATACGTGTTGATCGCCCAAACGTCCACACGGCACGGGTTCCACCCGTGGCCGACCTGCGGCGCCGAGAGCAGGACAAAGTTGGGGTCATACGCGGGCGGAGCAGGGCGGTGCGCGCCGCAACTTGACTGCAGGTACTGGACAACGGTCCGAACGGGGGCTGGAAGCTTAAGCTTGAGGCAGTTGGCGGCAACCCGGGTGCTCGCGCAGATCCGGGTCGCGACGACTTGCCCTGCCAGCGCCGGCGTCACGAGGAGGCTGACCGCTCGCGAAAGGCGCCGTCCACGCGCGTCGAGCCATTCGAAGGACAGGTGCAACGGGCGCAGCGCGGACCACCGGCCCCCTTCGACCGTGTACTTATTGCCGACGAGCACCGGGGAGATCGGCGTGCCAGCTACGAGCGAGACCAGGTGCGGCCTCGCCCTCAGCTTCGGACACTCACGTTGCGCCACGCCGGACCCCCGGCGACATTCAGACTGCGGTGCGCGAATCGCGTGGGCACGAAGCGCTATCGCTCTCTTGCCCGCCGCTGCAGCGGCGGGCAAGAGGCAGAGCACAAGCAGCCCGAGCGCTATGCAGATGGGAACCAGCCGCCGAAAGCTTCGTTGCACAGAACCGACGCTAGTAGACAACGCATCCGAGAGGCTCACCTGCTGGACCTGCCCGGCGGTGGACGCACACCCTCGTCTGGGGTCTTACTGGCAGACGGCGGTGGACCTCCACCAAGGAGCAGCTCGGCGCACCCCGTCTCCCACAGGTCGAGGGTGTCGAGCAGGCCTTGCATGTCGGTGTCTTCGATCATCGCGACACCATCCCGTTCGACAGCGCCCATCTGCACCTCGCCGCCAATCCCCTCGACGCCGGTCGCGATCGCGTCGCGCAGCACCTTCAGCGCGACCACCTTCGCCTGCTCGAGGGTTAGCTTGGCAACGTCGATGTAGCGCATCGAGCCCATCGCGAAGCTCGCAGCATCCGTGCCGGTTGGCATCCCGCCAAACGTCCAGTTCTCGACCCACTCGGCGGCACTCCCACTTAGCAGATGCAGGGCGACCGGCTTGCGCGCCTGACGCGGCCACCACGCAATCAGGAATTCGACGTGGTCGCTACGCCCCTCGAGATGCGGATCCTGACGCAGAGCGTCGAGCAACGCTTGAAGTCGAACCTTCACCTGCAAGCGATCGGCGGTCGACGATATACCGCGGGCCCGATGCAGACGCAGTGCAAACTCCTGCGCGACGTCCTGCGCTCCGGCGGCGGCCAGGATGAGACCCGAACGCGGGACATAGATCTTCCGCGCCTTTCGAGCCAGGCGCCGACCAGGCGCTCCACGAGTCTGCTGGCTGTCGGAGCAGAGGATCACGCCGTCGCGGCAGCGAAACGCAGCGATCAGAGTCATTGACAGGCGTCGGCGGTCTCGACCGGCGGCAAGTCCCAATCATCGTCGTCGACGGGGATGGTTCGCTGTTTCGAAAATATCGGGCAGCTAGGCAGTTCGACGGAACACCGAGTTGACGGCGAACTCGGGGTGCTCAGCGTAGACCCGCCCGAGCAGCTCGCTGAACCCAATACTCGAAACCTCCTTCTTGATCTCGAACAGTTCACGCGCCGCGTCGAGCTGCCCCTCGCCCTCAGCCTGCTCTAGGAGCCGCTCACCTTCAGCGAATGTGACCTTTGTTGGCTTGTAGCGCGACCAGCTCTTTCCTCGCACAGCCACGCGCTCCAGCAAACCCTCGTCCACGAGCTTGTCGAGGTCGGAGTAGATGCTTGGGCTCATCGGGCCGTAGTCGTAAGGCTTGAAGCTGTACTTCGAGTTCTTCGGCAGGCGAGAACGCTGAGCGAACAGGAATAGCCCCTTTTGGAAGCGGACCGGATCGAGCCCGTCGGGAGCCCCTTGGTAGGCGGCAAACAGCAGAAGCCAGTCCCGGCGCCTCATGGACGGGAGCCGACGGATGAAACGGAAAGGCGCATACATGCGAGCAAGCCACGCATCGAGCGAGCTTGGCGCCCCCTTCGGACGGACAAAGGGCAACACGACAGCGGCGATATTCGTGCTGACAAAGCGCAACATGCGCTCATGGTGGCATCTCCCCCGGTCGTTGAGCCGTGCCGTCGCCGGCCCCCATCTCTCCAGGAAAATGACAAGCCGCCCAATGCCGCGTGGCGTGCTCGACCAGCGGCGGACGCTCCCGCTTGCAGATGTCCCGCCCACGCCCGACAGGGCAGCGCGGCTCGAACGGGCACCCCTTCGGCCGATCGACGACAGAGCTTATTTCGCCGATTGGCTGCGCGCGCTTGGCGCGGCGGCTGCGCCCGCCGGCCTGCGGCACGGGCACGGCCGCGAGCAGCGACACCGAGTAGGGGTGAAGCGGTTTGCGAAACAGCACCTCGCGGTCGGCGAGCTCCATCACCTGCCCGAGGTAGAGCACGGCGACGCGGTCGCAGAAGTACTCGGCTACGGCGAGGTCGTGCGAGATGAACACGTAGGTCAAGCCGAGCTGCGTCTGCAGGCGGCGCAGCAGGTTGAGCACTTGCGCCTGCACCGAGACGTCGAGCGCCGAGATCGGCTCATCGAGGATCACGACGTCCGGGCGCAGCACGAAGGCGCGCGCGATGCCGATGCGCTGACGCTGACCGCCGGAGAAGGCGTGCGGGCGTCGTTCGGCCTGCTCGGCCGTCAGGCCGACGTCGGCGAGCATCTCGAGTACCGCCGTCCGTCGCTCCTCGCGGTCGCCGATCTCGTGCACGAGCAGCGGCTCTTCGACGAGCGCACCGGCAGTCATGCGGGGGTCGAGCGAGGCGAAGGGATCCTGGAAGACGAACTGCATCCGCCGGCGCATCGCACGCAGCTGCTCGCGGTCGAGCTCGGCGAGGTCCTGGCCCTCGAACAACACGCGACCGGAGGTCGGCTCGAGCAGGCGCAAGAGGCAGCGCGCGAGCGTCGACTTGCCGCAGCCCGACTCGCCGACGAGGCCGAAGCTCTCTCCGCGGAGCACGGCCAGCGAGATGTCGTCGAGCACCGTCACCGGCACCTTGCGCCCGAAGCGCTCCTCGCTGCGGATCTCAAACGCCTTGGAGAGGCCGTCGGCCTCGAGCACCGGCGCGGCCCGGTTACCGCCCCCCGCGGGTGCGCCCGGCGTCGTGCTCGCTGCGGGCGGCGTCGCGCCGCTCGGCGTGCTCACACCTTCACCTCGTTGATGCGCTGCTCGGCGAAATGACACTCAACGCTCGCCGGACCCGCCGGACCCTCGACCGTGTGCGGCTGCGGCGCTTGGCGCTGGCACTCCGGGATGTCGTGTCCGACGGGGCAGCGCGGCTGAAAGGAGCAGCCGACCGGCAACTGCGCCAGATCCGGCGGGAAGCCTGTGATCGCCGGCAGCGGACCCTCGGCGAGCCGCTCCGGGTTGGGCACGCACTTCAAGAGCGCCTCGCTGTATGGATGCGTCGGGCTTTCGAAGATATGGTCGACACCGGAGGTCTCGACGAAGCGTCCCGCGTACATCACGGCGATCGAGTCGCAGAAGTCCGACACGATCCCGAGGTTGTGCGTGATCAGGATCACTGCTGTGCGGTGCTGCTCAACGAGACGGTCCAGCAGCGCGAGCACCTGCGACTGCGTCGTCACGTCAAGCGCCGTCGTCGGCTCGTCGGCGATCAGCACGCCCGGGTTGTTGGCGATCGCCATCGCGATCGCCACGCGCTGGCGCATCCCGCCTGAGTACTGGTGTGGGTAGTCGTCGAGCCGCCGGTCGGCCTGCGGGATGTCCACTTCTCCGAGCAGCTCCGCTGCGCGCTTGCGCGCCGCTGCGCGGCGCAGGTTTGGACTGTGCGCGGCGATCGCCTCGATCACCTGCGAGCCGATCGTCTTGACCGGGTCCAGCGCACTCATCGGGTCCTGCAGCACGAGCGCGATGTCCTTGCCCCTGACCGCGCCCAACTGGCGGTCGGACAGTTTCGAGATGTCGCGCCCGCCGAGGCGAATCTCCCCGCCGAGCACGCGCCCCGGCGGCTCGATCAAGCCGAGGATCGAGAGCGCCAGCGCCGACTTGCCCGAGCCCGACTCGCCGACCACCCCGAGCCGCTCTGTTGGGCGCATCTCGAAGCTGACGTCACGCACGGCGTGCACCGTGCGCTTGCCGTCCTCAAAGACCGTGCTCAGGTTGCGTACCGAGAGCGCCGGCTCGCCGACAGCGATGGCGTCCGCGCCGTCGCCGTGCACGCCCGTCTCGCTCGCGCCGCCGCTCATGCCGTCGCCACCGCCGGGATGCGCACGCGCGGATCGATCACGGCATAGAGCAGGTCGACGATCAGGTTGACGAGCACGAACATCACCGCGCTCAGCAGGATGAACGTCTGCACGATCGCGTAGTCCTGCTTGACGATCGCGTCGAATACGAGCGAGCCGATCCCGGGCCAGTTAAAGACCCGTTCGATCAGCACGCTGCCGGCGAGGAATTCGCCGAGTACGAGCCCACCGGCGGTCAGCGTCGGCAGAAACGCATTGGGCAGCGCGTGGCGGCGGAAGGCGGTCCAGCGACGCAGGCCCTTGCCACGCGCGACCGTGATGAACGGCTCGCGCGAAACCTCCAGCAGGTTCGCGCGCAGCAGCCTGACGATGAACGAGAACGAGGAGAGGCCAAGCGCGACGCCCGGCAGGATCAGGTGTTCGATCGCCGACCAGAACGTGCCGAATTTGCCGGCGATCAGCGCGTCGAGCGTGTACAGGTGCGTGACCTCCGGCGGCGTGGTCGCCTGCAGCCCCAGCCGCCCCTCAGGTCCCGGCAACACGTGGAAGGAGCGGAAGAACACGATCAGCAGAAGCAGCGCGATGAAGAACGGCGGCGTGCCGAAGCCGAGGTAGGCCACGCCGCGCAGGATGCGATCGGCGATCGGGCGGCGGCGGTAGGTGACGAGTAGCGCGGCGAGGACGGCGCAGATCATCGTGATCCCGAACGAGAACAGCGCCAGCTCGATCGTCGCGCCGAGCCGTTCGCCGATCAGCGCGCTGACCGACTTGCCATCGGCGTAGGAGTAGCCCCAGTTGCCCTCGAAGAAGTGCGAGATGTAGAGCCAGTACTGCGTGAAGATCGGCTTGTCCAATCCGATCTCGCGGTGCACCGAGGCGACCGCCTGGGGCGTAGCGAGCGGGCCGACGATCAGCCGCGCCGGGTTGCCCGGCAGCGCGCGCATGATGATGAACGCGAGGATCGTCGCGCCGATGATCGCGCCGAAGGAGCCAAGCACCCGTTTTGCGATGACGACGCCCATCGCCTAAAGCCTCGCGTACTCGCCGCGCGGGTCGAGCAGGTCGCGCATGCGGTCGGAGAGCATGCTGGCGGCGGTCACCGTCACGAGCAGGCCGACGCCCGGGAAGATGCTGATCCACCACTGACCGGTCAGCGAGTAGGAGAGCCCTTCGGTGATCATCGCCCCCCACTCCGGCGTCGGCACCTGCGCGCCGAGACCGACGAAGCTGAGCGAGGCCAGCCCGAGTACGGCGTAGCCGAAGGCGGCGGCCATCTGGATGAACAGCACGGGCAGCATGTGCGGGATCACGTGCCGGCGGATCACACGCGCGCGCGTCATGCCGATCGCATAGGACGCTTCGATGAACGGCAGCGAGCGGATCCGCAGCGCCTCGCTGCGCAAGAGGCGCGCGTACCACGGCACCGAGACGAGCGCGACGCCGATCGCCGCCGTGTTCAGGCCGATGCCGAGGCCGACCGTCACGGCCATCGCGAGGATCAACGGTGGGAAGGCGAGGATCGCGTCCATCGCGCGCATCGCGACCCCGTCTGAGACGCCGCCGACGGTGCCGGCGAGCAAACCGATCAGGCCGCCGATCAGCGCCCCGGCGACGGTCACGATGCTGGCTACGAGCAGCGAGATACGGGCGCCGTCGGCGAAACGAGCGAACACATCGCGCCCGAGCTGGTCGGTGCCCATCGGGTGCGCGCTCGAGGGACTCTTCAGCGAGTTGATCAGATCCTGCGTGTCGGGTCCGTACTTCCAGAGGATCGGCGCGAAGATCGCAAACAACACGAGCAGCACGAGCACGCCGAGCGGGACAGCGACACGACCGTCAGAGAGGATCGCGCGCGAGGCGCGCCTGGCGCGCTCGGAGACGCTCGCGCCGGAAGGCTCGCCCGGCGCCTGCGGACGTAGCGCGGGTGCGTCGTCAGCACCGAGAATCAGCGGCCCGGAGCTCATACGCTAGATCCGTCCTCCCGTTCGATCTGCAAGTCCTGCGTTCGGTATATTACCGGCGAAGCAGCACGGCAGATCGTCTGCGACTGGAGCAAGGGGAGTCGGCTTTGGTTCGTCACGCAGTGCAAGACTGGCCTTCTTCATGAGCGACCCGGCGATGCTCACAAGTGCGGTTGCGGGAGGCATCGTCACCGGCAACCCTAACCAGCCCGCGACGCGCGATCAGGTGATCGCAGAGGCCGTCGCCGCCGCTCGCGCCGGCGCGAGCATCGTGCACATCCACGCGCGGACGAGCGACGGTGAGATGACGCAGGCACCCGAGGACTATCTCGCGATCAAGCACGCCGTGCGTGAACAGACCGAGGACGTGGTGCTCAACTTCACGACGGGCGGCAAGCTCGGCTCCGCCGCCGAGGAGCGACGGCGCTCGCTGCAGGCCGATCCGGAGGTCGCGTCGCTGAACTGCGGCAGCATCAACTTCGGTCCCGACGACGTCATCTTCCTCAACCCCAAGTCGCTGATCGAGGAGCTCGCCGAGGAGATGGCCGACCGCGGCATCGTGCCCGAGTACGAGTGCTTCGACATGGGTATGGCAGTGACCGCGGCGCGGCTGGCGACGACGGCGCGCGGCGCCCCCGGCTTCCTGCACATGGTGCTCGGCGTGATCGGCGGCGCACCGCCCAGTGTCGAGTCGATCCAGCTGTTCGCGCGGTTGGTGCCCGACGGGTTGCCGTGGATGGTCACGGCGATTGGGCGCCACAACTTCCCGATGATGGCCGTCACGCTCGCGCTCGGCGGACATATCCGAACGGGCCTCGAGGACGTCGTCTATGTGGCTCCCGGCGAGTACGCCGAGTCCAACGCCCAGCTCGTTACGCGCGCGAGGACGCTCTGCGAGGCAGTCGGCAGGCCGGTCGCCACGCCGGCGCAGGCGCGGGAGATCCTCGGGATCGGCTGATGGGCGGCGCGGCGATCGACTCCCGGGCGACGCGTCGGCGAGCGATCTGCCCCCGAGCGAAACGCCAGAAGACCCGAGGCCAAGGGGCCGAAGCGGTCGAAAAGATGACATATCGATCAGTCGGTTTGGAACGTAGTCCTATGCCGGGACATTGTCAAGCGACTGCCGGCGAGGGCTTTCGACAGGTGTCGAAGGCCCTCGCGAGGGAGTTGGAGCGGGAGTCCTTGACGCTGCTGCGCACGCGAGATAGGTTGCATATCGACTGATCGTCATCAAACAACTCAGATCGCGCCTCGGCTGTCGAGATTGGGGGTGGGCAGTACGCGGCGCGCTTCGAGCTCGGCTCAAGGAGCAAACGAGCGTTGCCCGGAGACCCGGCAGTCGAGTAAGTTCGGCCAGACGGGAAACCAGCGACGGAGGCGTCCCCCCGATGACCCGCACTAGCGATGGAGGCCGGATGACCCGCACTACCGACGGAGGCACGATGAAATCCACCAGTAGGCTCCTCGCCCGAGCAAGGCGCCTCGCCCTTGTCGCCGTGGCGGCGCTCGCAGCCGTGCTTCTGCTCGCGGCGTGCGGCTCGAGCTCCAGTTCGAGCTCATCGAGCTCTGGCTCCTCGAGCTCGGGTGGGCTCAGCAAAGCGGCAAGCAACCCGAACGCGACGCTGATCGTCAACAACGCCGTGCCGATCGCGACGCTCGACCCCAACTTCACCACCAACGACCAGGACCCGGGCTTCGACGGGGCGATGTACTCGACGCTCACGCAGGTCGACCACGAACCGGGCAAAGTCGAAGGCACGGAGCAGCAGAACCTCGGCGTCAGCGCGGTCAAACCGTACCTCGCGCAGTCCTACGCCTTCAGCGATGGCAACAAGACGCTGACCTTCCACCTACGCCCGGGGCTGAAGTTCCCGAGCGGCGACCCAGTTGACGCGAAAGCCGTCGTGTGGTCGCTGAACCGTGTGATCAAGGCCGGCGTCGGCGGCTACTCGGTACTCGAGGAAACCGACTACACGCCACCGTTGATCACCTCGATCTCCGAACAGGGCCCGCTCACGGTCGTGATCAAATACAAGCGTCCTGCGCCTAACCAGCTGCAGGTTCTCTCAACGCCGACCGCCGGCGCGATTTACGACCCGAAACTGGTCGAAGAACACGGCGGCCAGGAGAAGGAAAAGCCCAACGAATGGCTTGCCAGCCACTCCGCCGGCTACGGGCCGTACCTGCTCAAGAGCTACCAGCCGAATCACCAGATGGTGCTCGAAGCGAACCCCGACTTCTTCGAAGCGCCGAAGACGAAGAAGATCATCCTCAACATGATCCCCGACAACGAAACGCTGCTGCTCGACGCGCAGTCGGGTTCGGCGGACATCACGCTCGGGCTCACCAACCAGGCGGCGCACAGCCTCGTCGGCAACAACTGCTGCATCGTCGGCTCGTTCAAGTCACGCCAGGCGGAGACATTGAACTTCCCGCAGAACGCGCGCAAGCCATGGCTTAACGACAAAGACCCGTTCTTCAAGAACCAGGACTTCCGTCAGGCGCTGACGTACGCGTTCCCGTACGAAGCCGTGCTGCAGAAGGTCGGCTATGGCTACGGCAAGCTGTACTTCGGCGAGTGGATGCCGTCGTACTCCTGGTATGACCCGAAGGTCGGGGCACCACGCGAAACGAATGTCACCAAGGCCAAGGAACTGATCACCAAGTCGGGCATCAAGACGCCCGTCAGCTTCACGATCTACGTCGGTCAGGGCGACAACATCGGCAAGGAAATCGCGACTGCCGCAGCCGGTGCGTGGCAGCCATTGGGCGTCAACGCGAAGGTCCAGGTCGTCTCACCGTCGGCCTTCCTGGAAGTCGTCTACACCAACCACGACGGCGCGACGGTGTTCCTCGACGGTCCTCAGGTCGTGGCCCCCGATTACCACTGGGCTTATGACCTGCAGTGCCCGCCGAACAACCAGTTCAACGACACCAACACCTGTGTTCCCGCGGCAGACAAGATCATGAAAGAAATCCCCTACGTGACGCAGGAACCGAAGCGTCAGGAAATGCTCAACAAGGCCGACGAACTGTACATCGAAAACTCGCCGCGAGTCTGGGCTTACGACACCGAACTGGTGGCTGTGCTCGGCAAGAACGTGACGGGCTACTTCTCCTCGGACCTGCCAGACATGCGCTCCTGGGCCAAGGGCTAGAAGCGCCTTTCCGCCACCACGCCGCCAGCCGGCGCCCGGACTCCTCCTCTGATCCGGGCGCCGGCGACGGCGCGTCTGATCGGCGTCGTGCCGCTAGGCGACGACAGCCACGAAGCGCCAGTCGAGCACCGGGCTACCGCCGTCCTCGCCTGCTGGGTCATCGACCTCGTTGACTCCTTCGGCGCGCGCGCCGCCCTCACCGATCGCGACCACGCGCGAGCGCAGGTGGGCGAGCGCGCCGCCGCCCGCGAGCGGCTCGCAGCGCTCCAGCTCGAGCTCGCTGTAGAGCGTGTCGCCCTCGTGCACCGGCGCGAGGTGCTCGCAGGAGTGCCAGCCGGCGATCGTGGCGATCTCGGGCAGCAGCCGCGAAGCCTGCGCGGCGGCGAGCCCGATCGTGTGGCCTCCGTAGACGAGCCGCCGCCCTTCGCGGTGCGCGTGACGGTCGTGATGTACGGCGGCCACGTTGAGGCTGAGTCGCGCGAGCTCCGGCGCGGCGCTGACAACGTCACCGCTCTCGACCGTCCAGCGAGTTCCGAGCGCCAGCCCAGTCAGCCGCTCGCGCTCGCCGCCACGCGCGGCGACGAACGCGTCCAATTGCCAGTCCGCGCTCGCCTCGCGCAGTGCCGTCGCGTCGAGCTCCTGCGGGATCTGCTCGAAGGAGTTTTTGCTCTCAGTGCGTCCTTCTTGATCGCGCAGCGGCAGCATCGCGCAGCGCCAGAAGTCGAGCACGGCTCGCCCCGCCTGGTCGCTCGTGCGCACGCGCAGCGCCGCGAGCCCGCTCGCCGGGCGTCCCGGCCGCGGCGTCGTCTGGCGCAGCGCGACGACCTCAGTGCTCGTCGAGAGCGTGTCGCCGATCACGGGCATCCGCTGCAGTACGAGGCCGCGGTAGAAGAGGTTTGCGATCACGCGCCCCGTGAGCAGCGTCGACTGTCCGATCGCGACGTCCCAGACGAGCGCCGGGTGCGCGAGCGTGGCCGAAGCACCGAGCACGTCGCGCGCCAGCGTCGCGTCGAGCGCCAACGCGAGGCGGTCGCCGACGATCGCCTGATGCATGGCCGCCATCCCGTCGGTCAGCGTCACCGAGGGCGCGCCGCGCTCGACGTGACCGACGGTCAGATCCTCGAAGTACGGAGGCACCGGCTGCTCGGGCTGCTCAGCTGCCCGTGACGGACAGCCCCTCAGCTACGGTCGCCTCCGCCGATGCCGACACCGGCGCTCGCCTGCCCGACAGCGCGGCCCAGCCGGCCAAGAGCATTCCGGCCATCACGGCATAGGTAACGCGCTGCCCGGCGACCTCGGCGAGCGCGCCGCCGCCGGCCGAGCCGACAATGTTCCCCGGCGGCCAGGTCAGGTCCATCATCGCCACGACCATCAGTTGTCCCAGCCCGGCCGCGGCGCACGCATCGGACAGCATCACCATCACCGGCGCCCACAGCACGCCGATCAGGATCAGCGCCAGCGCGATCAGCGCGGCCGTGCCGAAGCGCGTCTGCATCCACGGCAGCGCGACGATCACGGGGGCACACGCGAGCAGCCCGATCCGCACCGGCCGCAGCGGGCCCTGGCGATCGGACCAGCGCCCGTAGAACGGGCGGATCGCGATGCCGAGGACCGCTGACGCCGCGAACGTCAGCGCGATCTCACCCGAGCCGCCCCCCAGGCGGTGCTGCTGCAGCGGCGCGAGCACGCTGATCGCGGCGAGCATGATCGCCGGCAGCAACGTGATCCACATGACCTTGCGCACGTTCGCATCCGCCAGCGCGCCGCCCAGGCCGAGGCGCTTCTGCACCGGCGCCGGCGGCCCAGAGAAGCGCGTCGTGATCAGCGCCAGCACGGCGCACATCGCGGCGATCGCCGCGAACGTCGCACCGCGTCCGGCGGCTGCCGCGACGCCGCCTGCGGCCGGACCAGCGATCGCCCCTGCCTCGCTGACGCCGAAGGCGAAGCCGAGCAGTTCGCCGCGGCGGTCTTGCGGCGCCACCTCGAGCAGCCACAGCATCGCCGCCGTCCAGCAGGCCGCGCCGGCCAGGCCCTGCGCGAAGCGCGCCGCCAGCAGCGCGTCGTAGCTGTGGGCGAGACCGAACACGACGCTCATTGCGGCGAACGTCGCCAGGCTGACGATCGCGGTGGTGCGCACACCGAGGCGCACGACGATCATCAGCGCCGGGATCGCGCCCACGGCGCAGCCGACCGCGTACATCGCAACGAGCACGCCCGCCTGCGACGTCGACAGCGCCAGATCGTGCTTGAGCTCCGGCAAAAGCGGCGAGAGCACCGTGAAGAACACCAGCTCGAGGAACATCAGGGCGGTCGTCAGAGCGAGCAGTCGGCGCACGCTCCGATCCTAGCCGCGCGACGATTTGGCCGCACAGCCAATTTGTTTCCCTGCTACGCGCCCCGCGGCGCCCCTCTCAGCCTGCGCGCTCTGCCGAAGCCAACCCCCGCCGCGCCCACGCAGCCGTGATCAGCGCCCCGCCGGCGAGCAGCGCGAAGGCCAGCGCGACCTTCACGGGCGAGCCGGCGAGCAGCCCGCGCGCGGCCTCGAGCGCGGCGGTCGCGGGGTTGATTCGCGCGACTGCGTGGATCCAGCCGCTGAGCAGGTTCAGCGGAACGTAGACGGGCGCGAGGAACAGCACGACGAACACGGGCATCTGGATCAGCGCGCCGGCCTGTTCTGTGCGCAGGAACATCGCCACGCCGCACGCCCACAAAGCAGCGACGAGGTTCATGCCTACGCCGAGCCCGACGATGCCGACGAGTTCGCCGCCGTTGCCGACGACGTCCATCCCGGCAAGTAAGGCGGCGACGGTGATCACGGTTGCTGTGAGCAGCCAGCGCACGAGCGCGCCGACGGCGTAGCCGGCGATGATCCCGCTGCGCCGCGGCGCGGTCAGCAACAGGCGCCGGGCAAAGCCCGAGTCGAAGTCGCGCGCGATCGCAAAGCCCGTGAAGACGCCGCCGAAGGCGGCCGACTGCAGGAAGACGAAGGCGAACTGGAAGGCCGTGTAGCCGGGCGCGTAGTGGAAGTTGGGGACTTCGGCGACCTTCGACAGACCGCCGGCGAAGGCGGCGAGGAAGAACAGCGGGAAGATCAGCGACGGCACCAGGATCGCCGGGTTAGCGAGCATGTTGTGCACCGAGCGCCAGGCGACGCCACGCGCGACGTAGATGAAGCGCCTCACGTGCGCACCAGCCGGTTCTTCATCGCAGCCCCGGCGAAGCTGAGCGTGATCACGCTCAGCGCGAACGCGAAGCCGAAGCCGAGCGCGAGCGCCTCGCCGTCCCAGCCGGTGATGATCAGGCTGCGGATGCCCTCGATCAGATACGAGACGGGGTTGTACGTCGCGACCTCTTTGAACCACTCGGTCTTGATCAGGTTGCGCGGCAGGCTCGAGGAGCTGAGGAAGACGGTCACGAACAGCAGTGGGAAGAAACCCTGCACGGCTTCGCCCGTGCCGAAGCGCAGCGCCAGCAGCGAGCCGAGCCCGGCGAAGCCGAAGGCGATCAGGATCGACAGCGCGAGCAGCACGAGCGCGCCGCCGAAGCCGCTGGCGATGCCGACGCCGCTGGCGATGCCGACGAACAGGTAGACGAGCGACTGCACGCAGGCGACGACGACCGCGCCGCCGAGCTGCCCGGCGAGCAGCGCCGAGCCGCGCAGCGGCGTCAGCGCCAGGCGATCGAAGAAGCCCGACTGGATGTCGCGCGCGAGATCGGTGCCGGCCGTGATCGCGACGAACAGCGCGCCCTGCAGGAACGGCACGGCGAGCGCGAAGTCGCGGTAGCTGACGTCAGGAAAGCCGGGGATCTTGCGCGCAGCGCTCAGCGCGGAGCCGTTGATCGCGAACAGGATCAGCGGGAACAGCAGCGGGAACACGAGCAGCGCGCGCTGGCGGAACGTGCGCACGACCGAGCGCCGCGCGATCGCGCCGACCTGTTCGAACAGGCTCGGCTGCCTCAGCGCGGGCGTCGCTGCGAACGAGCCGCCGCCGGCACCGGCGAGCGCAGGCTGGCCGCTAGTGCTGCTCATCCTCTTCCTCGCCGGCGCCCTCGAGCTTGCGACCGGTCTTGGCGATGAAGACGTCGTCGAGCGATGGCTGGTGCAGTTGCAGCGAGGCGACCTTCAGCTGCGCCTGGTCGAGCACGCGCACGATCTCGGCGAGCTGAGACTCGCCACCGGGGAGCTGCACGGTAACGGCGCCGTTGCCGTTGCGCACGAGCGTGCCGAAGCTCTCCAGGCGCTCGGCGAGCGTGTCGCCGATCGTCGGGTCGGCTGGCACGACCTCGACGGTCGGGCTACCGATCTCCTCCTTCAGCTGCGTCGGCGTGCCCTCGGCAACGATGTGACCGTGGTCGATGATGCCGACGCGGTCGGCCAGCGCGTCGGCCTCCTCGAGGTACTGCGTCGTGAGGAAGACCGTCATGCCCTCCTCGCGCGCCAGCCGCGAGACCTCCTCCCACAGGGCGCTTCGGCTCTGCAGGTCGAGGCCGGTCGTGGGCTCGTCGAGGAACAGGATGCGCGGACTGTGCACGAGCGCGAGCGCGAGATCGAGCCGGCGCTTCATCCCGCCCGAGTAGCCGCCGACGCGGCGATCGGCCGCTTCGGTTAGCCCGACGCGCTCGAGCAGTTCCTGACCGCGCTGCTCGCGCTCAGACTTCGGCATCCCCTGAAGCGTGGCCTGCAGCTTGAGGTGCTCGCGCCCAGTGAGGATCGCGTCGAGCGCGGCCTCCTGCAGCGCGGCGCCGATCGATGCGCGCACGTGCGCACCGTCCTTGACGATGTCGTAGCCGCCCACGCGCGCGCATCCGCTCGTCGGCGGCAGCAGCGTCGTCAGCATCAGCACGGTCGTCGACTTACCCGCGCCGTTGGGCCCGAGGAAGCCGTAGATTTCGCCCGGCTGCACGGCCAGGTCGATGCCGTCGACCGCGCGCGGGCCCTTCTTGAACTCGCGTACGAGCTGCTCGACCTCGATTGCAGGCCCGCTCATCAGGACACCTCGCCCCGTGCGGCGCGCGGCGGCAGCGAGGGCTCGACGCGCAATAGGCGTGCGGGCAGCTTCGGCAGCCACCAGTTCCAGCGGCCGAACAGCGAGACGACGGCGGGCACGAGCAGCGCGCGGATCACGGTCGCGTCGAGCAAGATTCCCGCGGCGAGGCCGGTCGCGAGCACTTTGACTTCGGTTTCGGGGCCGGAGGCGAGCGAGACGAACGCGAGGAACAGGATCAGCGCGGCGCTCGTCACGAGCCGCCCGGTGCGCCCGATCCCACGCACGACGGCCGTGTCTGTCGAGCCGGTCGCGTCGTACTCCTCGCGCATGCGCGCGAGGATGAACACCTCGTAGTCCATCGACAGGCCGAACAGGAAGGCGAACACCATCAGCGGGATCCACGCCGTGATCGACCCGGTGGCGGCGATCCCCCAGACCACGTGCGAGCCATGCCCGCTCTGCCACACGAGATTGAGCACACCCCAGGCGGCGCCGACGGAGATCACGTTGAGCACGACGGCCTTCAGCGGAAGGAGCAGCGAGCGGAAGGCGCGCGCGAGCAGGATGAACGTGATCAGCGCGATCAGCGCGATCATCAGCGGGAAGTTGCCGTAGACGGCTTCAATGAAGTCGTGGTTCTGGGCGGCCAGCCCGCCGAGGCGCACGTCGGGATTGTCGGCGCGCACGGACGCCCGCAGTGCGTCGAGCGTGTCGCGGCCGCTCGCCGTCGAGTTGTCAGGGATCGCCAGGACGTCGAGCACAGCCGCGCCGTCGTGCCGCCACGTGGGCAGCGCCGGAGCAACGGCGCCATGGATATTCGGGATCGTGGCCAATTTGCGGGCGACCGCTTCAGGCGAGTTGTTCGTGCCTTCGACGAGCACCTCGTTGGGAAGCAGCGCGCCCGAGCCGATACCGGCTCGCTCGAGCGCGACGAGACCCAGCTTGGCGTCGCCCTGCTTGGCGACGGTGTTGGGGTTGGCCAGGCCGAGCTGGAGGTTCGACGCGGCGAACACGAGCGCGGCGAGGATCAACGCGGCGCCACCCGCCGCGGTCCAACGGTGGCGCACGATCATCGTGGCCCACGAGGTCCAGGCGCGGCTCGCCTTGTCGTCGTCGCGCACGTGCGGCCAGTCGAGTTTGGGGCCGAGCTTGGAGAGCACGACGGGCAACAGCGTGATTGCTACGACGACACTGATCAGCGGGATCAGCATGCCGCCGTAGCCGACGGAGCGCAGGAACGGCAGCGGCAGTGCGACGAGCGCGAGCAGGCCGATCGCAACGGTCGTGCCGCTGAAGATCACAGCGCGACCGGCGGTCTCCATCGCGCGCTGTATCGCCGCTTCACCGGACAAGCCGTGTGCGCGCTCCTCGCGCCAGCGCACGACTACGAGCAGCGCGTAGTCGATCGACACGCCGAGTCCGATCAGCGCGATCAGGAACTGCACGATCGGCGAGACTTCGGTGATCGTCGTCAGGCCCCAGACGAGCAGGAACGTAGTCATGATCGAGACGATCGCCATCATCAGCGGCACGATCGCGAGGAACGAGCCGAACACGAAGGCGAGCACGAGCAGCGCGCCGAAGCCACCGAGCAGCGCCTCGAGCAGCACGCCGGGACCGCTGTCGCCGCCGCTCTGCACGGACAGTGCGTCGTAGCCGGTCACGCGTACGGGCGCGCCGCCGACCGATGCGCCCTTCAGCGCCGCCGTGAGGTGCCGGGCCGCGTCGGGGTTGTTGCCGAACGATTCTTTGGGGTCGGGCGGGGGGTAAGCGAGCATGAACGTCGTGCGACGGTCCTTGGAGACGAACGTGTCGCTGCCAGTCGCGGCGTAGCCGGCGATACGACCGCCCGGCAAGACTTTCGCGACGCGCGCTTCGAGCGCGTCCAGTTCCTGCTTCACGCCGGGCGAGGCGACGGTCTTGCCGGCGGTGAGCGTGACGACGGGGAGCAGCGGCGAGGTGTTCCCGCCGGTACCGTGGAAGTCGCGCGCGATCTGCTCGTTGGTCACCCAGCCTTCCTTGCCGGGGACCGAGAATTTCTGTTTGAGCGCTTTCGTGGCGGAGCCGGCGGAGCCTATTCCGACGAGCGTCAACACGACCCAGAAGGCGACGACGATGCGCTTGTGTGCCAGGACCCAGCGTGTCAACGATGCCATGCGTTGCCTCCTTCGGTCGCTTTGCTGCCACCCCTCAGACGGGGCGCCGGGACGAAACTCATCGCCGGCGGGGCGTCATCGGTAACGCCGTCGTGCGGGCGGGGCGACGCGGTGCGTCGCGAGACCCTTCCCGCTGCTCGTTCGTATCAGAATAATTTTTATCACAAATAATATGGATCGCGTAGAATGCTCTCATGTGGGACGGAGGGCCGATACCGGGCGAGCTCGGCAAGTTTCCCGGCTACCTGATGGCGCGGCTCGGCGAGGCCTCGCGCCGGCGCTTTCATAAGGCGCTCGAGCCTGAGGGGCTACACCCGCGCCACTTCGGCGTGATGACGATGCTCGCCGCGCATCCGGGGATGAGCCAGCATCAGCTGCACGAGAAGACGGCGATCGATCCGAGCTCGATGGTCGCCGTGATCGACGAGCTCGAAGCGCGCGGCCTGGCCGAACGACGCCCGGACCCGGCCGACCGGCGCGCGCGCCAGGTCTTCCTCACCGAGCAGGGCGAGCAGGCGCTGCAGCGCATCCGCGGGCTCGCGGCCGGGCTGCAGCGTGAGTTCTTTGGCGCGCTCACAGCAGAGGAGCGAAAGACGCTGTACGCGCTGCTGCGCAAGCTGGCCGGCCTGACCGGTTGAGCCGAGCGCCTAGCAAGTGCCGCGACACTCGCCGCCGCTAGGCGGCGAGTGTGCGGTTGAAGCGCCGCAGCGCCAGCGGAACGCAGACGGCGAGGATCAGCACGCACCACAGCGCCATCGCGAGCTGCGGGTGCTCGAGCTGCCAGGAGCCGGTCGAGTGCGTGCCCTGGGTGAGGCCGCGGACGCTCGCGACGAGCGCGGAGATCGGATCCCACTGGGCGATCGCCCGCGGGATCGCGTCCATCCCAGAGATCGGCACGAACGTGCCGGCCATGAAGCTGAGCGGGAAGATCACGATGAAGCCGATCCCCTGCATCGCGTCGGGCGAGCGCACGAGCATCCCGAACAGCACCCCGGCCCAGGTGAAGGCGAACATCGCGAGCACCATCAGCCCGACCAGCTCGAAGCCGTGGGCGAGCGACAGGTGCGGATGCCAGCCGAGCGCGAGCCCGAAGCCGATCACGATCGTCATCCCGAGCAGCGCCTCGCAGAACTGCCCCATGACCTGCCCGGTGATGATCGACAGGCGGCTGATGGGCATCGAGCGGAAGCGGTCGACGACGCCCTCGGTCATGTCGTTGGAGGTCGCGACCCCGGCGCCGATGATGCCGAAGGCCAGCGACTGGCCGATGATGCCGGGAAACAGGTAGTCCTTGTAGCTGATCCCGTGTACGTGGATCGCGGAGCCGAACACGTAGAGGAACAGCAGGATGAAGACGATCGGCTGGATCGTCACGTCGAGCAGGCGCTCGGGCACGCGCGGGATCGCGCGCAGGCTACGCACCGTCAGGAGCGTCGCGTCGCGCACGTAGCGCTGCGGCGCGAGGCCGCGGCGGGCCGGTGGGGCTGCTGTCGCTGCGAGAGTGGTCGAGCTCATACGCCGATACGCTCCTTTCGTCCCTGCATGGTTTGCTCGTCGTCGATCTGGCCGGGGGCGATCTGCTCGGCCTGATCGTCGTCGTCGCTCGCCGGGTGCCCGGTGAGCGCGAGGAAGGCGTCGTCGAGCGTCGGGCGCCGCAGTGCGACCTCATCGACGGCGACGCCGCTGTCGCGCACGGTCGTGGCCACGCGCGCCAGGTCGGCGGCCTCCTCGGGGGCTGGCACCGAGATCGTGCGCTGCTCGCGGGCGATGCTCGTCTCGAACTGCTCGCCGAGCAGCAGCGCCAGGCGCTCGAGCGAGGCGCTGTCGGCGGCGATCACGTCGACGCGCTGCTCGCCGACCTGTGCCTTCAGCTGGGCGGGCGTGCCGGCGGCGACCTCACGACCGTGGTCGATCAGCACGACCCGGTCGGCCAGCGCGTCGGCCTCGTCGAGGTACTGCGTCGTCAACAGCAGCGTGACGCCTTCGCCGACGAGCTCGCGCACGGTCGACCACACGACCTGGCGGCTGCGCGGGTCGAGACCGGTCGTCGGCTCGTCGAGCACGAGCAGCTGCGGGCGGTCGATCAGCCCGGCGGCGAGATCGACACGACGGCGCTGCCCGCCGGAGAGGTCCTTCACGAGGCGGCCACGGAACTCGCCGATGTCGAAGCGCTCGATCAGGGCGCCGACGATCTTGCGCGCGGAGGAGCGACGGTGGCCACGGAGGGCGGCCATCAGGCGCAGGTTCTCCTCGGCCGTGAGGTGCTTGTCGAGCGCCGCGAACTGGCCGGTCAGCGAGATCGCGGCGCGCACGCGGTCGGCTTCGGCGAGCACATCGTGGCCGGCGACGCGCGCGCTGCCGGCGTCGGGGCGCAGCAGGGTGGCGAGCATCCGCACCATGGTCGTCTTGCCGGCGCCGTTGGGGCCGAGCAGCGAGACGACGGTGCCATGCTCGACGCGCAGGTCGAGCGCGTCGACGGCCGTGAACTCGCCGAAGCGCTTGGTCAGGCCGTAGGCCTCGATCGCGGGGGTGGTGGGGGTTGTGTTCTGGGTCATTGCGAGAATCCTACAGTAACTGAAAAAATCATGCAACTGAATATTTCGATTAAGATCTGATCCATGGCAGACCTGCGTGACGAGGAGGCCGCGCCACCGGACGAGGGGGACGGCTTCGACGAGCTCTCGAGCTCGTCGCGCATTCGCAGGCTGCTGGTGGCGGAGCTCGGCGAGGAGATGGCCGACGCGTTCGAGCAGACGCACGTGCTGCAGGAGCGCCTGGTGCGTCGCATGCATCCCGAGGAGGGGCTGCGCGAGCGCAAGAAGCGCCTGACGCGCCAGCGCATCTCGGACGTCGCCACGACGCTGTTCCTCGTGCGCGGCTTCGACAACGTGCGCGTCTCGCAGATCGCCGAGATCGTCGGCGTCTCGGAGAAGACCGTGTTCAACTACTTCCCCACGAAGGAGTCGCTCGTGTTCGACCGCGCCGACGAAGACGTCGAGCGGATGGCGGCGGTGCTGCGCGAGCGCGACGCGGGCGAGTCGCCGACGAAGGCGATGCTACGGGCGCTCGGCGAGGAGCCCGAGGAGCTCGAAGAGCTGCCGGACGAGGTCCACATGTTCATGCCGCTGTTCAGCGAGATGGTCGCGGCGACACCGGAGCTGAACGCGGCCTGGCTGGCGCTGCACGCGCGCCTGGTCGAGGTCGCCACGCAGGCGCTGGCCGAGCACGCCGAGGTCGACCCGCGGGACCCCGAGCCGATGATCGCGGCGCGCGCGATCGTCGGCCTTGTCGAGGTGCAGTACGCCTCGCGGATCCGCCACATCGAAGCGGGCCTGCGCGGCGCCGAGCTGCGCGAGGCAGTCAACGCCGACCTCGAGCGCGCGGCGCGGATGCTCGACACCGGGCTGTGGTCGTTCGGCCTCTTGACGCAAGGCACGCGCACGCGCGCGCAGTTGCGCGAGGCGGCGAACGCCGCGGAGGAGGCACGCACGCAGGTGATCGACGCACTCAAGCACGCGCGCGCGGCCTGGCAGGAGCTGCGCCAGAACGAGCAGCAGGAGCGCCGCGCGCACGATCGCGACGAGCGGGCCAAGGAGCGCGAGCGACGCAAGCGCGAGCATGCCGAGATGAAGCAGGAGATCAAGCAGGCCGCCAAGCAGGTCGCCGCGGGCGAGCGTCGCGCGGCCAAGCGCAGTGCCTCGCGCGCCGGCGAGGCGGCCTGGCAGGCGGCGCGTAAGCAAGGCAAGAAGTCGCTACGCGAGGCGCACGCGGTGGCTGAGCGCGCAGCCTTCGAAGCATTCCGCCAGATGCTCGGCGAGCGCCACGAGGCGATCCGCGAGCGCGAGGCGACGCTGCGGAAAGACGCGGACTAGAGCTCAACCAGCCCGGTGACGCATGTCACCGCGGCGCCGCCGACCCAGATCGTGCCGTCGTCCTCGCGGCTGATGTGCACGCGCCCGCTGCGGCCGAGCACGGTTCCCTGACTGACCACGTACGGCGCCTGCGCGCGACCGCTGCGCAACAGCCAAGGCGCGATCGCCGCGTTGAGGCTGCCCGTGACGGGGTCCTCGACGGTCGTTCCGTCCTTGGGGAAGAACGCCCGAACCTCGAACGCCTGCGGCGAACCGGGCGGATACGGGCCGACGACGCCGAGGTCGAGGTCGACGAAGCCCGGGCGCATCGCGAGCACGGCCTCGGCGTCCTCGAGCATCACGGCCACCCAGCCCGGCCCGTTGTCGGCCCACTCGGCGTCGACGATCGCCGCGCGCTCGATCCTCAGCGCTTCAGCGATGTGCTCGAGCAACTGCTCGTCCGCCACCGGTCCCTCGCGCAGCAGCGGCGGGGCGGCGAAGGCGATCCGCTCGGCCTGCACGCGCAAACGCACGAGCCCGGCCCCGCACTCCTGCACGAGGTCGAGCGGCTGCTCACGTGACTGCTCGGGCTGCTCGGCAAGCCATGCGTGGCATGTGCCGAGTGTCGGATGCCCGGCGAACGGCAGCTCGAGCACGGGCGTGAAGATCCTCACGCGGTAATCGGCCTCGGGCACGGTCGGCGGCAATACGAAGGTCGTCTCCGAGAGGTTCGTCCACGCGGCGAAGCGCTGCATCTGCTCGCTCGAGAGCCCCTCTCCGTCGAGCACGACGGCGACCGGGTTGCCCGTGTAGGGGGCGGCCCCGAAGACGTCGACCACGGTGTACGCGCGCATCGGCGGAGGATAGACGCGGTCAAATAGGCTGCGCGCGATGGAGCACGTCAGCATCGACGAGCACGACGAGGGCATTCTCGTGCTCGCGATCGATCGGCCGCCGGCCAACGCGATGGACCTGGGGCTGCTGCGCGAGATCGTCGCGGCGATGGCGCGGGTGGCCGGCGAGGGGCCGCGCGCGCTCGTGCTCGCCGGCCGGCCGGGGTGCTTCTCGGCGGGCGCCGACCTGAAGGCGGTTCCCGGCTACGGGCCTGCCGATCAGCGCGAGATGGTCGCGCTGATTAACGCGATGGCACTCGGCGGCTACGAGCTGGCGTTCCCCGTGATCGGCGCGATCACGGGCCACGCGATCGCTGGCGGGATGGTGCTGGCGCTGTGCGCCGACATCCGGGTCGCCTCGGCCGGCGGACGCTACGGCCTGACGGAGGTGCAGGTCGGCGTGCCCTACCCGCAGGCCGCGATCGGCGTCGTGCGCGCCGAGCTCTCGCCACAGGCGGCGCGCCTGCTCGCGCTCGGCAGCGAGCTGACGGACGCTGCGGAATGCGAGCGCCTCGGCGTGTTCGACGAGGTGCACGACGCCGAGGATGTGCTTCCGCGCGCGCTGCACCTCGCCGAGCGGCTGGCGAAGCTCCCGCCCGAGGTCTACGCGCGCACCAAGCGAGACCTGCGCGGCCCGGCGCTCGAGCAGATGCGCGTGGCCGCCGAGGACGATCCGCTGCTCGCCGCGTGGGTGCAGTGACGCGCGCCGAGAGGACGGAAGGCGCTGCCTACGCGGCGCGACGCGTGAGGACTACGACCGGAATCTCGCGGTCGGTTTTCGTCTGGTAGTCGTCGTACGCTGGCCAGACCTCGGCCATCAGCGACCATAGGCGCGAGCGCTCCTCGCCCTCGGCGGTGCTCGCCGTGACGGGGATCGTCTCGCCCTTGACCTGGATGCTCGCCTGCGGATCGGCCAGCAGGTTCTCGTACCAGCTCGGGTTCTCGGGCGTGCCTCCCTTGGAGGCGACGATCACCCAGCGCTCGCCGTCGGTGCGGTGGATCAGCGGCGTCGTGCGCTCCTCGCCGGACTTGCGCCCGCGCGTGGTGAGCAAGAGGATCGTCGTCCCACGCCAGTGGTAGCCGCGCTCGCCGCCGGTCTCGCGGTAGACGCGGACGTGCTCGGCGCCGAACAGCTCGTCGTCGGACTCGGCCATTGCGCGGCAGTCTAGCGCGGCCGATCTAACTTAGGACCACCTAATTAGGTTGCCCTAATTCATGGTATGGTCCGCGCCGTCCATTCCTAGCAGCGAGATCGGATTTTGATTCCCACCTACGTGATCGGCCTGCGCGAGGGCCTCGAGGCGGCGCTGATCGTGAGCATCGTGGCGGCCTTCCTGCGCCGTCAGGGCCAGCGCGAGGCGCTGCGCTACGTGTGGCTCGGCGTCGGGATCGCGGTGCTGCTCTGCACGGCAGCGGGCGTCGCGCTGCAGTTGCTGAACGAAGACCTGCCACAGCGCCAGCAGGAGCAGCTCGAGACCATCGTCGGCGTCTGCGCAGTGGCGATCGTCACGTTCATGATCGTCTGGATGCGTCGCAACGCCGCGGGCCTGCGCGGCGAGATCGAGCGCAGCGCCGCGGCGGCGCTGGCGACCGGCTCGGTCGTGGGGCTAGTCGCGATGGCCTTCTTCGCCGTGCTGCGCGAGGGCCTCGAGACGGCGGTTTTCCTGCTGGCGGCCTTCCAGGCGTCGAGCAACGCGCTGACTGCGGGGCTCGGCGCGCTGCTGGGGATCCTCACGGCGATCGTGATCGGCGCTGGCCTGTACCGCGGGGGCATCCGCATCAACCTCGCGCGCTTCTTCCGCGTGACGGCCGTGTTCCTCGTGCTGATCGCCGCCGGGCTGCTCGCCACGGCCATGCACACCTCGCACGAGGGCGGCTGGATCAACAGCCTGCAGGGACAGGCGCTCGACCTGAGCTGGCTGGTCGTGCCGGGCACGGTCACCTCCTCGCTGCTGACAGGGATGCTCGGCTTGCAGCCGCGCCCCACCGAGGGCGAGGTGCTCGTCTACCTGCTCTACGCGGTTCCGATGCTGCTGTTCGTGCTCTGGCCGCAGCGGCTCAGCTTCAAGCAACTAACTCTCAAACTAAGGAGAACCGAGCCAGCATGATCAAGGCGACGCTTGCCATCTGCGCCGCGAGCACCGCAGCGATCGGTCTGGCGGCCTGCGGCAACTCGACGAGTAACAAGGGCGCGAAGCAGGTTGCGGTCACGCTGACGGACTCGGGCTGCACGCCGCGGCAGATCAGCGTCGCCTCGGGACCGGTCACGTTCAACGTCACCAACGGCGGCACCTCGAAAGTCACCGAGATGGAGCTAAAGAACCGCTCGGGCGTGATCCTCGGCGAGTCCGAGAACGTCGTCGAAGGCATCAAAGGCAAGTTCTCGCTGAACATCGACGCGGGCAAGTACGTGGTCAACTGCCCCAACGGAGACGCCGAAGACCAGGGCACGCTGGTCGCATCGGGCAAGTCGACGGGCAAGCCGAAAGGTGCCTCCACGGCGCTGCTGAAGCAGGCCACCGACTCATACAAGCGCTATATCGAAGACGAAGTCGCGCTGTTGCACGCCGGCGTCGCGCGCTTCGTGACGGCACTCTTGGCCGGCGACACTCAGCGCGCGAAGGAGCTGTTCGGCCCGGCTCGTACCCACTACGAGGCGATCGAGCCGGTGGCGGAGAGCTTCGGCAACCTCGACCCCGAAATCGACGCGCGCGTCAACGACGTGGAAAAGCTCAGCGAATGGCATGGCTTTCACCGCATCGAGAAGATCCTCTGGGAGCGGAACACGACGCGCGGCACCGAAGCCGACGCGCGCAAGCTGCTGCGCGACGTCGAGACGCTGCAGCAGAAGGTCAAGACGATCCAGCTGCAGCCGGCGCAGCTGGCAAACGGCGCGGTCGAGCTGATGAACGAGGTCGCCAACTCGAAGATCACGGGCGAGGAGGACCGCTACTCGCACACCGACCTGTCGGACTTCGCGGCCAACCTCGCGGGTTCGCGCGAGGCCTTCAAGCTGCTTGTCCCGGCGCTTTACCAGACCGGTAACGCCGCGCTGGCCAAGACGATCGAAGCGCGCTTCGCCGCGGTGCAGCAGGGCCTGGACGCTTACCGCCGCAAGACGCCGCTCGGCTTCGCGCTGTACGGCGAGCTGACGCCGAAGGACCGCCAAGCGTTCGCGCACGAGGTCGGCGCGCTGGACGAACCGCTGTCGACGGTCGCGGCCAAGGTCAGCGGGGCCTGAGCGAACATGCGCCGCCTGGCCCTGCTGTCGCTGCTGGTGCTGTTGGTGGCGCAGCCGCTGCCGGCGCTGGCCGATGCAGCCGCGGGCCCGGCGGCGCCGGCGCAGCGCCAGCTCGACGGAACCTGGGCGCTGCTGGACGTGCTGGCTCGCGACTACCGCAACGCCGATCCCACGCACGAAGCGAACGGCGCCGCGCGGGTGCGCACAATGGCTCTCGCGCTCGAAGCGCAGCTCGCGAGCTGGCAGGCCGCGCACGGCGAGCCGGCGCTCGCGGCGGCGCTCGCCGAGGCGAGCGAGTTGAGACGAACGCTGGGCGCGACCTCCGAACGACTGCAGCCGTGGCCGCTGCCGACGAGCGTCGAGTCCTCGATCGGGCGCGTGCGTGCGCAGCTGCGCAGCGCCGGCCTCATTGGGAGGGCTCGGTCCCGGCCCTACGCCGAGATCAACGCGCTACTCGCGCAGGCACAGTCCGCGACGGCCGCGGGTGCGAGCGACACCGCGGCAGGGGCTAGCGGCTCAAAGTTCGAGGCGAGCACCTATGCGAGCGAGGCCTTCGCGCTCTACGCCTCGGGGCCGGGGCGACGTCTACAGGCAAGCGACCCGGCGCTCGCGGCCGAAGCCGACGACGCCTTCTGGCGCGACGGGATCGCGCACGCGGGCGTGCACGCGAGGACGATCGTCGAGACGACCGCGACCGTGCTCGGCGACCGCACGATCGGCAAGGACAGCGTGGTCGCCGACGCCGCCGTGATCGTCTTCCGCGAGGGCCTCGAGGCGGTGCTGATCCTTGCCGCGATCACGGCTTCGTTCGTCGGCGAGCGCCGCCGCCTGCGACGCCCGGTGCTGATCGGTGCGCTGCTCGGGCTCGGCGCGACGGCCGCCACCTACGCGATCGCGCAGGCGCTCGTGAACGCGCTCGGCGATGGCGGACTGCGGCTGCAGGCGATCACGGGGGTGCTCGCGATCGCGGTCTTGCTGCTCGTGACCAACTGGTTCTTCCATCGCGTGTACTGGAGCGAGTGGCTCGGGCGCTTTCACCGCCGGCGGCGGGCGCTCGAGCGGATCGACCGCCTCGGATTGCTCTCCGGCCAGCTCGCCGGGCTGGTGCTGCTCGGGTTGACGAGCGTCTACCGCGAGGGCTTTGAGACGGTCCTGTTCCTGCAGAACCTGCAGGTCAGCGCGGGCGGCCCGGCGACGGCGCTGGGGATCGCTATCGGCCTGGCCGCCACGTTCGCGGTCGGCTTCGTCACGTTCAAGCTCGAGCGCAAGCTGCCCTACCGCAAGATGCTGATCGCCACGGGCGTGCTGATCGGGCTGGTGCTGGGCGTGATGGTCGGCACGACGGTGCACACCCTGCAAGGACTCGGCTGGCTGGGAAGCACGCCGACGGGCTTCAGCCTGCCGCTGTGGACGGGCCAGTGGCTCGGCCTCTACGCGACGTGGCAGGGCATCGCGGCGCAGCTGCTGGCGCTACTCGTCGTGTACGGCTCCTACGCGCTGGCGCGCGCGCTGCAGGTCCGTCGCTACAGGCGCGCGCCGCGCGAGCTGGCGACACCGGCGCGCGGCTGAGCCTTGCGCCGCGCGGGCGCCCGCTGCTCGGCGGGCTCGCTGCGCGGCTGCTCGACGTCTCGGCGCGTCCGCGGGGCCGTGCGCCTGGGCTGCGCGGCCAGCGCCTGGGCTGCGCGCACGGCGCCCGGAGCGCTCAACAGGTCTGTGATCTGCTGCGCCTGCAGCGGGCGGTGCAGGTAGAAGCCCTGTGCCAACTCGCAGCCGAGATCGCGCACGAGCTTCAGCTGGGTCTTCGTCTCGACGCCCTCGGCGATCACCTCGATCGACAGCGCCTGGGCCATGCGCACGATCGCCGTCGTGATCGCCGTCGAGCGCTTGCTCGCGCCGAGCGCGTCGACGAATGAGCGGTCAACCTTCAGCCCGTCGATCGGCAGTCGGCCGAGGTAGGCCAGCGAGGAGTAGCCGGTGCCGAAATCGTCGAGCGCGAAGCGCACCCCGTGCCGGGCGATGCGATCGATTGTCTCGCGCACGCGCTCGGGCTCGTCGAGCAGCACGGACTCGGTGATCTCCAGGCACAGGCTCGAGGGCTCGATGCCGGAGCTGCTGAGCGCGTGCAGCACGGTCTGCTCGAGCTCACGCTGGGCGAACTGCCTGGCGGACAGGTTGACGGCGATCCCCAGCGGGGGTAGGCCAGGGCGCGCGGCGTGCCACTGCGCGGCCTGGGCGCAGGCCGTGTCGAGCACCCAGCGCCCGATCGACTCGATCAGCCCGCTCTCCTCGGCGACCGGGATGAACTCGCCCGGCGCGAGCAGTCCACGCGCGGGGTGTTGCCAGCGCAGCAGCGCCTCGACGGCCACGGGCGAGCCATCCTTCAACGAGACGATCGGCTGGTAGACGACGCGCAGCTCCTCGCGCTCGAGCGCGCGGCGCAGATCGTTCTCGACCGACAGGCGCTTGACGGTGCGCGCGCGCATCGCCCCGTCGAACACCTCGAAGCGCGCGCGACCGCGCGCCTTGGCTTGATACATCGCAGCGTCGGCGTCGCGGATCAGCGCCGCCGGCTGCTGCTCATCCTCACCCCCGGCCAGCGCGATGCCGAGACTCGCCTTGGCGAAATGCTCGCCGGCGGCGAGCTCGAAGGGAACCTCGAAGGCGGCGACGAGCCGCTCGGCGATCCGCGCGGCGGCGTGCTCGTCGGGCACCTCCTCGAGCAGCACGACGAACTCGTCGCCGCCGAGGCGCCCGATCGTGTCACCGGGACGCAGCGCATCGGTCAGGCGTGGGGCGACCTTGCGCAGCAGTTCGTCGCCGGCGCTGTGGCCGAGGCTGTCGTTGACGAGCTTGAAGTTGTCGATGTCGAGCAGCGCCACGGCGATCTGTGCTCCCGGCCGCTGCAGCGCATGGCCAAGGCGGTCGAGGAACAGCACGCGGTTGGGAAGGTCGGTCAGCGGGTCGTGCAGCGCCTGGTAGCGGATGTGGTCTTCGGTCCCGCGCTGCTGGATCGCGTCGGCGAGGATGTTGGCCATTGCCTGCACGAAGTCGGCGTCGGCGGCGGCCCAGCGCCCCTCGGCGGGGGTTGCAAGCCACAGCACCCCCCAGCTGCCCTCGCGGCTCTCGATCTGACGCGCGATCCCGCCCGGGAGCTCCTCGAGCAGCAGCGCCGCGTGCTCGGGCGCAGCCGGCAGACCGAGCCCGGCGCGCAGGCTGAGAGTCCCCCCTCGGGCGAGCGCTCGAGCACGGCGCCCTTCTCGACACCGAGGATACGCGCGGCCTCGCCGAGCGCATGGTGCATCAGCTGGGCGACCTCGGCGCCCTCAAGCGCGCGCTCTCCCAATCTCGCCACAGCGGCCTGCTGGGCGGCGCGGCGCTCGAGCTCGCGCTCGGCGAGCTTGCGGTCGGTGATGTCCAGCATCACGCCGTGCCAGCGCGTGCGGCCCTGCTCGTCGGTGAGCAGCACGGCTTCGTCGCGCACCCACACGGTCCGCCCGTCGCGGTGGAGCATCCGGTATTCGTCGGCCGTGCCCGGCTCGGCCAGCTCCTCCTCGCGGGAGAACACGAGCTCGCGATCCTCGGGGTGCACCTGGCGAGCCCAGAAGCCACCGTCGCTCAACCAGTCCTCGGGCGAAAAGCCAAGGATCGCCTCGGCACCCTTGCTGATGTAATGCCAGCGGCCGTCGACGCCCGTATCGGCGACGTACACGATTGCCGGCAGCAGCTCGACGAGCGCACGCGCCCCCGGCTCGGGCGGAAGCTTGCGAGCGAGATCGTCCGTCTGGCGATCGCCGGACGGAGCGTCTTGGGAATGCGCTGTCATGTCTGCGTACGTATCGGCACGGAGCGCTCCTAAGCTGAGTTTCGCTCGGCGCACCGGGGTGCCGTACGGCGATTGCCGCCGTCTTTGATCTTTGATCTTCTTGGATGATCAGAACATGCGGATGCGTTTCTCTATGCTCATATGTGCTTGCGGGGGAGCCAGACGGGGAGGAAGGTCGAGCGAGTTGGACAGGGTCGGGTCGAGGGTGCTGACGCTGCTCGCGGAAGATCAGATGATCGCGGCGCTGCGCGCCCTGGTCGACGGGCCCCTGCGTCCACAACAGCTGGAGCGCGAGCTCGGCGCGGCGCATGCGGTCGTGTTCGAACGGCTGCGGCGCTTGCTCGACTCCGGAGTCCTCAGCTACGAGCACCGAGCCGGCATTCCACCGCACGCGCACAAAGCGGGTGTGCCCCAACGCACGCTCTACGGGCTACGAGACGCAGGCCGCGCGTTGCTCGATATACCCGCGCAGGGCGAGCGCTGGGAACGGGCTTGGCAAGCGCACCCAGCGTCGAGCTGGGCGCCCGGAAGCGTGCCGATCAAGCTACTCGCGAATCCGCACGACCCTGAGATCCTGCTCGCGCTGGCTGGCGGCGCGCTGCGCACGGCCGAGGTCGCCTCGGGCGCCCTCGGCATTGGCCGCTCAGCGCTGCGCCGCCGGCTGCGGAATCTGGTGCACGAGGGCCTGCTCTCGGCGCACGAGGCAGGGCGAACGCGAACCTACGAGCTGACGTGTGCGGCGCGCCATCTGGCATCGGTGGCACTGGCCGCGGCACGGTGGGAGTGGCGCTGGTGGAACCCCAAGCCGGGGCGGCCGGCCGGCGCCGACCTGCGTGAGCTGCTGGTCATGATCGTTCCCGCGGCACAACTCCCTGAACGACTCAATGGCATCTGCCGGCTGCACGTGCAGCCGGTCGGCGCCGAGGCATCCGACATCTACCTGACGGCTGGCGCCGGCGCGCTGCGGGCGCTGCGGGGCAAACCGACGACGGCACCGCATGTCGTCGCCACGGCCACGCCCGAGCATTGGTGCGACACGCTACTCGGGGGCCGAACGCCACATACGCTCGCCGGTGACCGGCAACTCCTCGTGAGCGTGCTAGAGGCGCTCGCAGCCGCGCTGTCGTACGACGATGTGGCGCGTCTTTAGCGAAATTTTATGTTGGCCGGACGGGTATCTCAAAGCAAATCGTCCGCCTATTTCGACTTTCCCGATATGCAGGGATTTCCGAACCGACACTCGGACAACCCTCATCTTGAGAAACAATTCCTACGGTATTTCCACGCAACTTAGTGGCAACACGGACCCTCTCAAGTGTGCTTTTATCAGACCGACTGATTCGTGAGTCTCGAAAACGAGAGGAGGACGCTGTACGTCACGATTCAGCCACTCGGATGCATAGCTCAGTCGCTGCATTGAGAACTGCAGCGAAGCAACCTCGGAGCGCCAAACGTTCCAGCGAGAGACGCCCCGAGGCCACCTCAAACAACGGGGAGAATGATAGACCATGGGTAAGAAACCGTATGCCGTATTCGTGGCGCTGCTCGCGCTCACAGCCCTCTCGGCGCTGCCGGCCGTAGCGTCGGCGACGCTCACGTTGCGCACGGGCGGCGTGGCGCTGCCGACGGGCGCCGAAGTCAAGGGTGAAAGCTCGAACCTGGTGTTCAAAGCGCCGGGCTCGACGCTAACGTGCGCGTCCAACGTCGTATCCGGCACGCTGACGACGAACAAAAAAGCAAGCGACAAAGTGAATCTGAGCGCCGGGTCGTTCACCGAACCGGAACTCGGAGGACTGTGCAAAAGCACGCTCGGGCCGGCGAGGGTGTCTGCGCTCGGCCTGCCGTGGACGCTGACGCTGGCAGAAGGAGAAACGTTGACGATCAAAGGTGAACCTGTCGTCGAATTCGAAGCCGAATTCGTGGAATTCGGGATCACGTGCTTCTTCGAAAGCAAATCGATCAAAGACACGTTCAACGTCGGCGGGCCACTGATCGACACAATCACAGGGCAGAAATTCACACGTAACGCAAAAAGCTCCGTGGGTTGTCCGGAAACCGGAGAACTCAACGGATCGTTCGCGCTGACATCCAGCGGCACGGCGATCGAAGCCACGATCCCGTAGGGGCCGGTAGAGCACCAAGCAGTTGCGCTGGGTCGGCCCGTGCAAAGAGGGCCGGCCCAGCGCACCGCCGCCCGCGAAAAGACCGTAGTTATTCGGGAAGCTCGATCGGGGTAGCTCTACCTCGAGTCCTCGCGGCACGATCGGGTTGTCCTATGCACCCGAAAGCTTCTCGTGGCTACCCCTCGCGGACACCAAGGAGATCGGCAATGGCTGACAGGGCGATGGACGTGTACTTGAACGACCACTTGGCGGGAGCGACGCTGGGCAGCAATCTCGCCGAGCAGATCCGCGACCGACACGAGGGAACACCGCTCGGCGACATCATGCGGACGATCGCCGCGCAAGTCGAGGAGGACCGCCAGACGCTGATCGAGTTGATGGAGCGGATGGATGTGAGCAGGAACCCGGTGAAGCAGGCGACGGGGTGGGTTGCGGAGAAGGCAAGCCGGGTGAAGTTCTCGGGTGTCGTCTCGGGCGAGCCCGATCACGGCGCGTTCATGGCCCTTGAGATCCTCACGCTAGGCGTCGTCGGAAAGCTCAGCTTGTGGCAGGCGCTCGAGCAGGTCAAGGGCGACTATCCGGAGCTCGTTTCAGCGGATCTCGACGGGTTGATCGCGCGGGCCGAGGCGCAGCATGGCACGCTCGAGCAGCAGCGCCTGGCTGCCGGGCGGCATGCGTTGGTGAGTGATGGGGGACGGGCGCGGCAACGAGCGGTGCCCGAGCCGTGAGGCCTGGGGACTAGGGACTAGGGATACCCGCGCGGTCAGCTCGTGCTTGTCTTGGACTTGCCGCTGGGTGCCTTGGGCGCGAGGCAGCTTTTTGACTTCTGCCCCTTCTTGGTGGCGCCGCAGCCGAGCCCGCCTTCGCCTTTGTCAACCTCGCTGAGCAGGAACTTGCTCGGGTTGTGCGGATAGCCATTGGGCGGCCCGTAGCCGATCACGACACTGTCGTCTTTGTGGAGCACGAGCGCCGCCGGATTGCTTAGCGGCTTGCCGTTGAGGTAGAAGTGCAGGCGGTTACCGCCGTAGCCCTTCAGGCCGCCGACCTGTGCCGGGCCGAGCTTCACGCCCCATACCGAGAAAAAGTCCCCGAGGGTGTAGTTGTAGGGGGCCGGCGCCTCCATGTGGATGATCCCCGAGCCGTCATGCGTGTGCATGCTCGACTCGATTCCCTTCGCGGAGTCGATACCGATGTCCGCCGGCAGCGGTCGAAGCAGGCCGTTGACGTAGATCCGCAGCAGCGCGTGGATGTGGAACTTTTCCTTGCCGCCGGCGGGGATCCCGATCAGCTTCAACCGTTGCGTGAGATGGGCGTATTCCGGTCGCCACGCCGGCTGACCCAGCCCTGAGGATGGCTGACTGACCTGCAGCCCGGGGCCCGTGATGCTGAGGCCCGTCGGCGTGGGCGGCGTCTTGGTGGTGGCACTCGAGCCGCAACCGGCGAGGAGACACGGCAACGACAGCGCCAGGACGGACAGCGCGGCGCATGCGCGGTTTCGTGTCATCTTGGCAGCGGCCATCGGGATGTAGCGTATTAGTCTGCCGGTGGCTGCGCCCCCAATTCGCTTCACCTAGCTCCCTCGATGGCTACGTTCTTGCGGCTCATCCCTTGCGCGTCACAAGACGACCGAGCTGCCAAGCGCCCAGCGTGGCGGCTCCTGCCATGGGCCCAAGCGCCGGGATCGTGTAACGGGCATCCCACTCGTGCGTGGCTGGCGGCACGATCAGCGAGACCCACGCCATCAGAAACAGGAGCCGGGCCACCTGTCGAGGTCGGCCGGCAGGCGCGAACAGAGCGAACAGGGACAGCAGCATCATGGCCGCCATCAACGGCCCGGTCACGCGTGCCGCAGACTCATAGGCGAAGAGGAAGCTCATCAGCGAGCGATCCTCGTGAAATGAGTGGGCACCGTAGTACGGAAGGGCATGCCGGGCGGCGCTCGCAAGCGTCGCCTGACCGAAGAGGTCGTGGTGGAAGAAGACTTGGTCGCCGGGGGCGAGCTCCGAGCGATTGCCGAACTCAATCCGGATCGGTGCGACGTACGCGGTCATTCCTTCGGCGAAGGTCTTCACGTAGTCGATCGGCTGATGCAGGATCACGGCACGCGTGAAGCTCGCCAGCTCGTGGTTCTCCGCTGGGGTCGCCGAGTACGGGCCGTCACCCCAGCCAAGTGCTCGCACGGCCGGCGACGCGGGGCTGTACGCATAGTCCGCAACGCTTGCGGTACGTCGCGCGGGCGGTGTCCGCTCGCACAGGACGGCCGTGCCGGTCGGCGGCTGGAACTTGTGGCAGTCGGCGAACGGCGCGACCCGGCTGTAGAGGTTCCATGAGCCGGCCGAGGTCGTCAGCCCCCAATAGCCGGTCTGCTGATGCTGGACGATGGCGTAGCTGCCGAGGATCGCCGCGCCACAGACGCCGGCGATCGCCGTCTGGCGAAGCCGGCGCCGAAGCTCCCCGCCGGACATCAGCGCGAGCCACAGAAGCAGGACGACGAGCAGCGGCAGCGCGACCACCCGCACGGTGCATGCCACTGCCAGCACGAGCCCCGACAGAGCCGCCCACCGCGTGGCGTCGGTGTCGAGGCTGCGCACGGCGAAGTACACACCGGCCGAGAGCAGCACGATGAACAGCGACTCGCTCAACGTGCTGTGCTCGAGGAACATCTCTCCCCCATCGAGCGCGACGACGGTAGCGGGGAACAGGGCCAACCAGGGACGCCCCCCGCAGCGCCTGATGATCAGCCACCAGAAGACGGCGCTGGTCAGGCCGGAGATGTGTTGGATGACGATCGTGGGCCACAGCTGACCGCCCAGCACGTGCAGGTCGCGCAGGAACAGCGCATAACCAACCTCATGGGTCGGATCGGCCCAGAGCGATCGGCTAGCCATCGACACATAAGCCGAGGCGTCAGGAAACCCCATGAAGGCGGGGCTCCACGCCAACATCAAGAGCACGCGCAGAGCAATGCCGAGGACGAGTATCAACGCGAGACCGATCAGCGCGACGCGCTCAGGCCTGCCTGCTGGAAGGCGCCCGACGAGGCTCCGACGAGTCCCCACCGAGCCGACGACCGCGCGGGGTGAGGCTCCTGGGTGCTGGCGCCCGACAAAGGGCGCGACGACTCCCCTGGCCGAGAGGCTCATACAGAGCCTGTCGGCCTGCGGGCAATGCCGCTTGAGTGTCGCCCCGCCCAGCGGGAGCCGCACCCGCGAACTGTGAGCGCCTGGACTACGGAGAGCCGTGGTGTGCCTTCGAGCGAGGCGGGTAGAGCGAAGACGACCCCAACCTACTAGGAGCACACGTGGCCAAGATCAAGCGGACCATCGGCATCAAGGCGACAAAGGCCGCCGCCAGGCATAGCGCCCACGGAATCTCGACCAAGGCACAGAGAAAGCCGCTGCGCAGCGCGAGCCTGCTGAGCGCGGGCGTTGCTATCGGGCTCGGCGTAGGCTGGGCTGCCGCGCGGGCGACGGCTGGTCAGGGCTGACACGCCCCGACGGAGACCGCGCGACCGCTGAGCAGACCCAATCGATCGTTCGTCCTCCGCGCGGGCTCGTCGCCCGCTGGCGTCTACCCTCTCATTCGGTGATACGAAGGAAAAGCGAGCGCTGGTCTCTCGCTCTCAGTTTGTCCGCGTTGATGTTCGTTGCCCTCACGATCGGCGGCGCGTCAGCGCAATCGGCGAGTGCCGTCCCCGCCGGACTCACCGACACGACGCTGCCTGCGCCCGTGTCGAACCCGTTGAGCTCACCCACGGCGATTGCGCCGATCCTCGACAGCGGCCGGGCTTTGGTGTTGGAGAAGGGGGGCGCCGTTCGCGTTCTGCAATCCGACGGCACGCTGCTGAGCAGCGACGCGCTGACGCTGAGCGTATGTACCGACAGCGAGGAGGGCCTACTCGGCGCAGCCGTCGACCCGGGCTTTGCGAGCAATGGGTTCGTGTATCTCTACTACACCCGAAACGCCGGCAACTGCGCGAGCAGCAGCGGGCGCTTCAACCGCGTCAGCCGCTTCAAGATGACGGGCGACACGATCGAACCTGCGTCGGAGGTCGTGCTGCTCGACAACATGAACATCCCCGCCGGCAACCACAACGGGGGCGACCTGCACGTCGGTAACGACGGCGATCTATATGTCACCGTCGGCGACGGCGGCACCAACCCGCGCGGATCGGGGCCCTCGGCGGCGCAGGACCTGAGCCTGCTGAACGGCAAGATCCTGCGGATCACGACGAGCGGCGCCGTGCCGCCGGACAACCCCTTCGCCGGCGCCCCGGAAGCGACGTCGTGTGCGACGGCCGGCATATCGGCGCCGATCACGGCGAAGTGCACGGAGATCTACGACTACGGCCTGCGCAACCCCTTCCGCTTCGCCTTCGACCCCAACACGAGCGCCACGCGCTTCTACATCAACGACGTCGGTCAGAGCACTTGGGAGGAGGTCGATGCGGGCGCCGGCGGCCTGAACTACGGCTGGGACATCCGGGAGGGATTCTGCAACATGGGGTCCTCGACCTCCTGCCCGCCGACGCCGGCCGGCTTCACCGACCCGCTGACGGTCTACAACCACAGCAGTGGCTGCAGCTTCATCACGGCGGGCGCGTTCATCCCGAACGGTATCTGGGCACCGGCCTACGACGGCGGCTACCTGTTCGGCGACGGAGGCTGCGGGAAGATCTTCTTGTTGACGAGCGCGGGCACGGTCGAATACGGCGACCCCTTCGCCCAGACGAGCGGCGTGATCACGGACATGACCTTCCTCACCCAGCAGGGCCGGACTGCGCTGTACTACGTGACCAACGCGACGGGCGAGATCCACAGGATCACGCTGCCGCCATCCCCGGCGGCGGCCGACGTGGTGCCGCCGGGCGCGACGTCAACGTCGTCGATATCGGCCTCGCCAAACACGGTGGTTGACAGCGCCACGTCAAAACCGCCGACGCGCTGCCGGATAATCGACGTCGGCGGGCTGCTCACGAGGACCGCGCGCAAGCGAATCGCCTCACGCCATTGCCGCGCGCGACAGATCGTCGTCGCGATACTCCGGCGGCGGCCCCCGGCGCGGGGTAAGAGGCTCGTCCGTGTCTTCCCCACGACCAAGCCAAAGCGCTCGCCGGGCGCGCGCAGGACGTGGACGCTGCGCGTCGTGGCGATCGTGCAGAAGGTGGGCACGGACTACCCAGCAAGCGCGCCCGAGACGATCCTGATCGCATGGAAGGCCACGCCGCGCGCGATCGCGGTGCAACCAGGCGCACGGCTGCCTAGCTGATCAGTCTGGGGGTAGCCCCACGGGCGGAACCGGTACACGAGCCGACGGTGGGCTCGTGTACCGGAGGATGCATGCGGGCGTCAGATCGCCGCATTGACCTCGACTTCTTCTTCGTTTGTCTGGGTCGTCGTGATCGTCAGGCCGGTCTGTTCGAACGGTCCGCCAAACGAGGCTTCGAGCACGTCGTCCGGTTCTTCGTCGAAGTGTTCCGGTTTCTGTTTGCCGCTCGTCGCTTCGTATTTCAGAGTCGGTGCGAGTTGCATTTCGTTCTTCTGCACGGCCACGATGACCGAGCCGCCAACTGTGACGGGGGTGGAGCCGCAGTTGAATTCGGCGACCACTTCGCCCGACGATGGCGCAAGGTCGAGCGCGGGGGCGGCCGATTCGGCGTTCTTCCAGCCGAGCGCACCCGCCAACGTGTGCGTCTGGACTTCGCCTTCGGCCGCAGCGGCGCTCGTGCATTTCGAGCCCGCACGTTCGCAGCCGGTCAGGTGGATCGTCACGTTCGCGAGCGCTTTCGTGCCCGAGTATTCGCCGCTTCCGCTCTCACCGGTGCAGACGATCTGGCTTTTGGCGATCGTTTCGAGTTTGCCTTCGCCGCCTGCGAGCGTGAAATGCACTTTAGCGACGCCCGGAGTCCATTCGAAGTTGCCGCCGGCTTTTTCGGTCGTGCACGACGCGTTGTATTTGCCCGTGCCTTTCGCGACTTTCACGCAGCGTCCGTATTCGGGGGCGCCGGCCGCGACGTAGCGGAAACTGGACGTCGAGCCGGCAGGGCTCACGGGGATCGTGCCCGTGCTCGTAGTCACCTGCACGTGCACCGTTTTGCTTCCAGCCGGCGAGGTCGCCTTGATCAGCGTCGAGGAGATGACTTCATAGGAGGCGGCGTTCGTCGAGCCGAACTTTACAGCGGTCACACCGCTGAAGTTCTGCCCGGCAATTTCGACTTTCGTCCCGCCGCTCGGGGGACCCGTAGAGGGCGTGACCGAGGAGACGATCGGCCCCGGTGGACCGTAGGCGAGGCTGTGCAGTTCGCCCGCCGAGATGCCGACGACGTCGCGCGTGATTTCGTGGACGGTGATTGGCACGTAGCTACTTTCTTCGCTGCCGTTGCCAAGGCGTCCTTCGCCACCTTCACCCCAGGCCTTGACCGTCCCGTTTTCGAGCAGTGCGAGCGCGTGTTCTTCGCCGGCTGAAATCTCCGTGACGCCACTCAGTTCCACCACTTCCACCGGGGTCTTGGCGCAGATCGAACTCGCGCACGATTCCGGGCCTTCTTCGTTACCGTCGCCCAGTTGCCCTTCGCTATTCGCTCCCCACGAGGCCACTTTGCCACTTCCCAGTCGGGCGAGGCTGAAGTCGCCCCCGGCTGAGATCGCCGTCGCGCCGCTGAGCGAGCTGACCGTCACTGGGACGTCGCTCCCGGTCGTCGAGCCGTTGCCGAGCTGGCCCCATTCGTTGCACCCCCACGACTTCACGGTCCCGTTTTCCAAGAGCGCGAGACTGTGGTTGAGACCCGCCGAGATGGCGACCACGCCAGTTAGTCCGCTGACTTCGGTCGGTTCGGATTTCGAGACGGTGGTGCCGTCGCCGAGCTGGCCGCAGCCGTTTACGCCCCAGGCCATCACGGTGCCGTTGGCGCGCAGCGCAAGGCTGAAGTCATCGCCCTCGGAGATCGCCGTGACTTCGCTGAGGCCGCTCACTTCCTGCACCCCTTCTTCGCCGAAGGTGCTTCCCCATGCCATCACGGTGCCGTTGGCGCGCAGTGCCAACGCGCTGTTCGAGCCGATCGCGCTCGCCGAAATCGCCGTCACTTCGCTGAGCCCAGGCACTTCGATCGGCGTCTTGCTGCAGGAGAAGCCGCCGCAGTGCTGCGGCCCCCCTTCCAAGCCCAGGCCGAGCTCGTCGAATTCGTTTTCGCCCCATCCGACGACGTGTCCCGATTCGAGCAGCGCGAGGCTGAATTCGTTCCCGGCCGAGACCTGCGTTACGCCGCTCGGCGCCGGCAGCGTCTCCGGCACGTCCTTCTGCGCGGTTGTCCCATCGCCTAGCTCACCCGATTCGTTCGCTCCCCAAGCCATCACGCCGTTCGGCGTGGCAATCGCTGCATTCGCGGCGATCGATGCAGCAATCCACACGCTCGCCATGCACAGCACGAGCACCCCGAGCCTTCTCATCGCATCCTCCCAGATCGGCGTTGGCTTGACGTCCGCGCGCCGCTTGCTTGCGACTGCGGACTAGCCGCGATCTTTCCCGCGCCGGCAGGCGGGATGCAAGCAAATAGCCGAAATGTTTCTTACTGCCTCTGCAGCCAGGTCGCCCATCGCGCAAGGTCTGCGAACGGTCGGCCGGTCGCGCGCGAACGGCCGGCCGTCCTGGATCCAGCTAACCGACGTTGCCCCCCAGTGATGCTTCTTCGCCTGCGCCGAGCTGCACGTAGAACTGCACGAGCGTGGAGACTGTTGCCGTCTTGGGGCACCCGGTGGCGCTTTTGAGGCCGGGTAGCGTCTTCAGCAGTTTCACCTTTTGTTTGGAAAAGGTGAGATTAATCTCTTCCGGGTAGACGCCCAGCTGACCCTTGAGCTTCTTGACCTCGTAGAGGCAGAACGCTCTGGGCGCAGTTGACGATTCGAGTCCGATCACCGTGTCGTGCAGGGCACTCGTCAAATATTCACCGGTCGCTTTCGTCCCGAACTTCCACTTGCCTGTGACATCGAAGTCACCCGTGTTGCCGTTGAACCAGATGCCTCTGACGGCGCTCCCGACGACAGCGATCTGGCTGGTGCATTCCGAGTTCGTGGAGAAGCCGCCAAACACGCCGGTGACCGAGATGTAGTCCGTCTTCTGGTCGTTCGTTTCGTCGCTTCCGAGGAAGCCCTCGTTGTGTTCGTTGAGGTAGCAGTAGACGCTTCCTGCGCTGGTTTCGAGCGACCACGAACGGTCCCAGCCTTCGACTTGCTGTCCCGGAGTCAGTTTTACTTCGGTGGGATGGCTGTAGGTGAGGTGGAGGGTTTTCGGCGCGGCAGACGCGCTGCCGGCAATTGACGTGCCGAGACAGAGTGCCGCGGCGAGCGCCGCGATCAGCTTCACCGTGCTTCGCATCGGTGCCTTCCTTCCGTGGTGTTGGGATCGGTCGCCGCGCCAGGTAGCCAACGATGGCGAGGGACGCGATTCGCGGCCGCCCTGGCCGCACGATCTGCGCGGCTTGAACGACTGGACGCTCCCGTCACCATCTCCCCCACGATGCGGCGCGTCGGCGAAATCGCCGAACTGGCCCAGCCTATCCGACCGCCGAGCCGCGCGCGTTTGAGTCGTAGCGTTCGCCCGAGGCGGGGGGACGGTCCTAACGAGTCGGTAGACGAGACGTAGCGTCGGGCCAGCCAACTTCTGTCGATAGCCGCGCGACGTCGCTAAGAGGGCGAGGTCGCGACTCCCGCCTCGGTGGAGACGAGAATCGCCCCCTCCCCCGAGGCGTACGCCTCCTCTCCGTGCTGGACCACATCCATGCCCAGCCCCTCCTCACGTTCGCTGACTCGAAGCGGTGTGACCACGGCGATCAGTCTCAACAGCACGAAAGTGGTCGCGAACGCATACGCAGGGCCGGCGAGCCCGGCAATCGCCTGCCAGGCAAGCTGGCGCGGGTTGCCATAGAGCAAGCCGTTGGAGACGCCGTTCCACGAAAGCTGGGCGACGAAGCCAAGGAACAAGATCCCGGTCAGGCCGGCTGTCCCGTGTGCCGCCAGGACGTCGAGCGTCTCATCCACGCGAGTACGCGGACGCAGAACGATGATCGCGTAGCTCGGAAGCGCCGCGAGCGCACCGAGCGCCATTGCCCAAGCAGGGCTGATGTACCCACCCGCCGGCGTGATCCCGACGCAGCCGACAACGATCGCCGTAGCCGCGCCGATTGCTGTCACCCGGCGCTGGCGGAGCAGATCGAGCATGAACCAGACGAGCAGCGTGCACGCGGGTGCAAGCAAGGTGTTCGTGAAGGCGAGCACGCTCGAACGACCCGTCGAGAACCCGCTTCCGCCGTTGAAGCCGAACCATCCGAACCACAGCAGCCCGGCGCCGAGCAGCACGTAGACGGCGTTGTGTGGTAGCAGCGCTTGGCGACCGTAGTCCTTGCGCGCGCCGACGACGAGCGCTGCCGCAAGCGCCGAGAAGCCCGAGCCCATCTCCACCGGGACTCCGCCAGCGAAGTCGAGTGTCCCATTTGCCTGCAGCCAGCCGCCGCCGAAGGCCCAGTGCGCGAGCACGGCATAGACCAGCACGGACCACAAAGCCGAGAACACGAGCAGCGGCACGAACCGCATCCGCTCGACGACCGCGCCCGAGACGAGCGCGACGGTGACGATGCAGAACGCCGCCTGAAAGGCGAAGAACACGAGTTGAGGGATCGCCATGCCGGGGCGGGGCGCGAACGCGACGCCTTTCAGGAACGCATGGCCCAGGCCGCCGACGAAACCCCTATGCCCGTCGAACGCGAGCGAGTAGCCGACCGCGGCCCACGTGATCGTCGCGACCGCGATCGCCGCGATCGACATCATGAACGTGTTCAGCGTGTTCTTCGAGCGCACGAGCCCGGCGTAGAACAGGCCAAGCGCCGGAGTCATCAGCAGGACCATCGCCGTCGCGGCGAGCATCCACGCCGTGTCGCCGGCACTGATTCGCGCGGCGCCGAGCACAGTCACTTGTTCACTGGCGTGACGGCGCCTTCGTCGGTCTCACCCGTGCGGATGCGGATCGCCTGCTCGAGCGCTGTCACGAAGATCTTGCCGTCTCCGACTTCGCCCGTCCGTGCCCCCAGACAAAACGCGTCGATCGTGTTCTGCACGAAGTCATCAGACACGGCCACCTCGAAGCGCACCTTCTCAGAGAGCTCCATCTTGACGGTCGTGCCGCGGTAGGTCTCCACGCGCTCGAGCTCGCCGCCGTGACCCTGGACGCGGCTCATCGAGACGCCGCGGACCTCGGCGCGATAGAGCGCCTCGAGCACATCGTTCACCTTCTCTGGCCGCACGATCGCGGTCACGAGCTTCATGAATCCCCGCTCCTATGACCGGCCAAGGGAGCACATGTGCGCAGCCATTGGTTGGACGCCATCGGTCTCTCGGCAGGAGCCACATCTCCGCCGAGCGTGCGCGACACTATCACGGGGTCACACGCAGTCGATTGCGCAGGCGCAGCCCGCTATTGACTTGTCGCAGTGGTGCTCGCCGGCACCTCGGCCGCGTGAGTGGACTAGACCTCGCTCAGCGCTACGTGCAGGTTTGCCAGGCGTCCGTGGGTAACGATCCTGCCTGAACGGATCAGGCGCTGGATACCTTCAGCCATGTCCCACTCACGTTCATCCCGGCTCGCACACGTCCGTCCTTCAGCCAGAAGGCTATGACTCGCGTGAAGCGGGGTCGCCGCGAAACACGACCTCGTCCCACTCGCCCGCGTGGCCGGAGTACTCCATGCCGACGTCGTACTGATCGGAGAAGAAGTACGGCAGGCGGTCGTAAGCCTTGCCCTTGCCGAGCATCGAGCGCGCCGCAGCAGCCCCCTGGTGCAGGGCGTTTGCCCAGTGCTCAACGCGGAGGTGGCGAGCCAGCTGGCACGCTGGAGCGCAGCAGCTCGTCCACGACCACGCCGTTTTCCAGCAGACCACGCGCGCGAGCTTCGAGAGCCGATGATTCGCGCGCCCGGAAGATGCCCGAAGTGCGCCACGCCGTGGAACGGCAGCAGATGGTGCATGCAGAGCGAGTGAAAGGGGATCGAGCGTGCGACCACGAGCTCGTCGTAGTTCTCGTCGCTGGGAAACGTCGTCGGGCGAAAGGGGCGGGTGGTCAGCAGCTCGGCATAAGCAGCCGTCATGCCCCGAGGGGTCTCACGCAGGCCCTCCTCCGTCGGGGTCGGCGCCGAGTGCCGTCAGCAGCTCGGCTACGCCGGCTTCGGCGGCAGGCGTGTCGATGACGCGCGTGGGACTGTCCTCGGGCAAATCGGCTGGCAGGGCGAGCGAGCTCTCTTGTGCGTTGGTCATGAGCCTTAGTGTCACCTGGCCTCAATGTCTTACCTCGCGCGACCTCGCGCGTGCAGGTAAGAAGAATGCAGCGCCGCGACGCTCAACAAGTGTGGGAACCCCTAGGACGGCGATCGTCGGCTCCGGTCGGAGTGCAGTGCGCGCTTGTGTAGCGTCTGGGCAGCCCCCATGCCCTCGATACCCGACCCTGCAACCAACCAAGACAAGCTCGACCGCGAGTCGGCTGCGTGGGTTGCGCGCCTGCAGCCGGGCGGCCAGGGGTACGACAAGGCGGTCGAGGATCTGCACATGCTTCTACTGAAGGCCGCTCGCTTTGAGGTGCAGCGCCGGCACGCGGCGCTCGGCCGGCTGCCAGGAGAGCAGGAGGATCTCGCACAACAGAGCGCCGACGACGCACTGATGGCCGTCTTGCGAAAGCTTGGGGAGTTTCGTGGCGACAGCCGCTTTACGACATGGGCGTACAAGTTCGCGCTGCTGGAGGCAGCGGTCAAGGTTCGCGGTCATGCCTGGCGGGGGCGCGAGGTGCAGCTCGATCCCGAAGGCTGGTCTGTGATCTCAGACAGCATGCAAACGCCGCACGACGACGCCGAAGCACGCGAGCTCATCAACGCACTACAGCGCGCGATCAGAGACGATCTCACCTCACATCAGCGCGAGATCCTGGTCGCGATCACGCTCGACGAGGTCCCCATCGACGTCCTCGCAGAACGTTTGGCGACGACGCGCGGCGCGCTCTACAAGACACTGCACGACGCCCGGCGCAAGCTGCGTGCAAGCCTTGCTAGCGATGGATTTGACACCGACCCTCACAGAGAGTTGAGCGCGTCATGAGCGCGCCTGTCGACCGCGATCGGCTGCTCGCGCGCATGCTGGGACCTCGCGGTCCGGAGCTGAGCTGCGAGGCGTGCTTTGACCAGCTCGATCACCATGCGGAGCTTGAGCATGCCGGCGCCGAGGCCGACGAGCTGGTCCCGGGCATGCGCGCCCACCTCGAAGGGTGCCCCGCCTGTCGCGAGGACCACGAGAGTCTGCTCGCGCTGCTCGCGAGCGACGATCGCGGCGACTGACGACAGCCCGCTCGGCAACGTTCGGCGATCGAGGTAAGAAGGACGCACCTGCCGACGCAAAGCCTCCTAGTGAACCGGAGTCGCGCAGCGCAGCAGCGCACGACCGACAACAAAGGAGGCGTCGATGAGCACTATGGAGACACCGCTGGGCCGCGAAGCCGCAGTGAGCAATAGCCGATCTACCGTCCTACCTGCCGCGCTTAACGTGGAAGCCGCCGCGTATCAGGCGTTCTGGCTGCTGCGAATCGGTTTCACGCTTGCGCCGATTCTTTTTGGCATCGACAAGTTCTTCAACTGGAGCGTGTACTGGCCGCAATACCTCGCACCGTGGATCAATGAAATCGTGCCCGGCAACGGCCAGGACTTCATGTATGTCGTCGGAAGCGTGGAGATCTTCGCCGGGCTGCTCGTCGCCTTCGCCCCGCGCATCGGGGCCTTCGTCGTTGCCGGTTGGCTGGCGGGCATCGTCGTCAACCTCCTGACGAACAACGCCCCGCAGTACTACGACATCGCGCTGCGCGACTTCGGCCTGCTGCTCGGCGCGCTCACGCTCGCACGCCTGGCCCTCGCCATCGTGCCGGCGCACAAGCGACTGCGCGGCTGATTGTGTTGCGGCTTTGCGGCATGAGGCGCGATCGCCGCACACATCACGATCCCGAGGGAGCGATGATGTACGCCGATCAAGGCGCAGACACGATCAGAGCACCAGACGAACGACTGGCGACCTCCGCCTTGTCGA
>CAVYSO010000003.1:0-36127 GCA_963771255.1 uncultured Solirubrobacteraceae bacterium
GCTTCCACGTGGTGGCCACCCGCCGGCGCCTCTCGGACCACGACTATTTCTCCCGGCCGGCGATCGACCGCGCTGTCGCCGTGCCGAAGGACAAGAGCGCCTCGATGAGAAGGGTCGCCGCGATTGCACCGAGGATGGCGCCAATGAACAGGCGCCGCGTCGTGTCACTGACTACGTCTGCGGCCTGGAACAACGGAGCTCCCGAGCAATCGGGCTTCTCGGGTTCGATGAACGGACGCGCTATTTCAGGATCGAGATTCGCGGGAAGTGCTCGTCGGACTTCGTCGTGACAGAGGTAGCGGACGCCGCTGCCGGTATTTTCACCGCCCCTACCGATCGAGCTCTGCACCACGACCCGCCCGGTTACATTCGCACGTACCTCATACGCACCAATATTTTCAGTGAAGTCAGGAAACTCTTTAGTAGTCAGATGGGGAACCCGCTGCGCCACCCGAAGTCCCACAGCCGTCGCCCGGTCGTAGGCGGCGTGGCCTTCACCATCTTCAACACTGAGAAGTTGGGGCAAGCTCAAGTAGCAGCTGTGGAAACCGGCGGGCCGAACCAGGTCGGCCTCAGCGACAAAGTGCAGCGCGGCGTTCGTAATGGGCCATTGGGGTGCATTCAGGACGGCGGTCGTCGAGCCGCCTTCGCGGATCAACGGAAGCATCCGATTATGAGCAGAGATGAGTCCGTCGCTGTCGAAGCTCGTCAGACGGCCCGTGCCGGTGACGAACAGCGGATAGAGCGGGGGACTGCTCAAGCCCATCGTCAACTGCCTTACCGGAACACCTGACATCGTGACCAGTGCTTGCTCCGGAGGGCTAGAACCTGGGCTGGTGAGCTCAGTGTCCTGCGTAGCCTGAGAGCGAACCAGGGTACCGTTGACCACGACCGGATTTCGGCATTCGTTCGCAACGACGTACAGATATAGGACGCTTGCGAACGTCCGCTCTCCGTGGCGTAAATAGAAATCGTTGGCATCGGTCCTGACGGACAATCCCACCGGCGGAGGCGGAGGGCGATCGCGCCCAAGGGCCGGTAGAGCGATCCACAGTGTTGTCGTAGTCAGCACGAGGCCGATGACCAAGCGGGCCGGTCTGCCCTTCGACATTCGGTGGACCTGGCGATGCACGAGCAACTTGCTCTGTCATATCGAACAGGGCGCGGCGCGTCAAAGTCAGTTTTCGATCGATTAGGCGAGTGCCGCCGAGGCGCCATCCTCGGGGCGCTGTGGCACCATGCCTGCGTCGACGCCCCGCAGCAACTCCGCATAGCGCCCACCGAGCTCGACTAGCTCCTCATGTGTGCCACGCTCGACGATCTGACCGGCGTCGAGCACGAGGATCTGGTCGGCGTCGCGGATCGTCGAGAGGCGGTGGGCGATCGCGATCGTCGTGCGCCCGCGCGCGAGCTCGTCGAGAGCATGCTGCACGGCGCGCTCGGTCTCGTTGTCGAGCGCCGAGGTCGCCTCGTCGAGGATCAGCACCGGCGGGTTTCGCAGCACCGTGCGCGCGATCGCCATGCGCTGCTTCTCCCCGCCCGAGAAGCGATAGCCGCGCTCGCCGACCGGCGTGTCATAGCCGTCGGGCAGCGAGGCGATCAGCTCGTGGATCTGCGCCGCGTGGGCTGCGTCTTCGATTTGCTCGTCCGTGGCCTCGGGACAGGCGAAGCGCAGGTTCTCGCGAATCGAGGCGTGGAACAGGTAGGTCTCTTGCGAGACGAGCCCGACCGTCGCCGCCAGCGAGGCGAGCGTCATGTCGCGGATATCGACGCCGTCGATGCTCACGCCCCCGCGCTCGGGCTCGTACAGGCGCGCGACCAGATAGGCGAGCGTCGTCTTGCCCGAGCCCGTCTCGCCGACCAGCGCGGTGGTGCTGCCGGCGGGGATCTCGGCGGAGATCGCCGACAAGGTCCACGGCGAGTCGGTCGCGTAGCGAAACCAGACGTCCTGCAGGCGCACGTCGCCGCGCACATCGCTCATCGTCCGCGCATCGGGGTGCTCGACGATGTTGACCGGCAGGTCGAGGTACTCGAAGATCCGACCGAACAGCGCCAGCGAGGTCTGGACTTCGAGTCCCACCGACAGCAGCGACTGGATCGGGAACAGCAGGCGCGTCTGCAGCGTCGTGAAGGCGACGACCGTGCCGATCGAGATCGCGTTGCCGCCGGAGCCATGATCGACGCCAGAGAACAGGTACACGAGCGCCGGCATGATCGCGAAGCTCATCTGCACCGAGGCCATCCGCCAACGCCCGGCCATCCGCGCGCGCACCTCGAGCTCGGCGAGCTCGCCCGACTCGCCGCTGAAGCGGCGCACGAGCTCGGGCGAGCGGCCCATCGTCTTGCCGAGCAGGATGCCTGAGACCGAGAGCGACTCCTCGACGAGCGTGGACATGTCGGCCAGGCGACTCTGCCTGACCGACTGAATGCGCCGGCGCTCCTCGCCCACGCGGCGGGTCAGCCATACGAAGAAGGGGAGCAGAACGAGCGAGAACGCCGCCAGGCGCCAGTCGAGCAGCACCATCGCGACGATCGTCGCCATCACCGTCGTGACGTTCTGGACGATCGAGGTCGCGGTCGAGGTGACGACGCTGTTGACGCCGCCGATGTCGTTGGCGATGCGCGACTGCACCTCGCCCGTGCGCGTGTGCGTGAAGAACGCGAGCGACATGCGCTGCAGGTGCGCGTAGACGGCCGCGCGCAGGTCGTGCATCACGCGCTGGCCGACCTGGTTTGAGATCCACGTCTGCGCGACGCCGATCACGCTCGTGATGATCGACAGCGCGATCATCCCCGAGACGAGCTCGATCACGAGCGTCGTGTCGTGCTGCGGGTAGGCCTTGTTGATGAATTCCCGCAGCAGAAACGGGCTGATCACGCCGAGCCCGGCCGAGACGAAGATCAGCCCGAGCAATAGGCTGAGCCGCGGCCGGTAGGGTTGGAACAGGCGAGCTACGCGGCGGAGCGAGACCGGTGTCGAGGGGATGTCCTCGGGCCGGAGCTCTGGCCGCGTCGGGTGGCGTCCGTCACCCGAGCGGCCCTGAGAGAAGGGCTGGCTGCTCATTGATCAAGGGTAACGTCGGCTTGGGAGGCGCCGTTCGGGCGAGCGGGTGCGCGGCGGTCCTACTCCTCGCGCTCGTGGCGCCGCCCCTGCAGGGCCCCGCCGAAGCTGAAGTGCGGACCACCGACGAGCTCCCAGGCGCGCTCGATGCCGATCAAGAAGCAAACGACGACCACGACGCAGATCGTTTGCAGATCGCCGCTGCTCGACTCGTTCTGGTCGAGTTTGATCGCGGCGACCAGCTGCACGACGAAGACGACAAACTGGCCGATCAGGAAGCTCAGGTCTCGCAGCTGGAAGCGCCCCGCGCGCCAGGCGGGCGCGACGCTGAGCAGGGCGCGGGCGATGAACAGGATGCCGAGGATCGCAACCGCCGTAGCGGCGCCGCCGACGTGGAAGCCCGGGATCAGGGCGAACAGCGAGACCGTCAGCGCATTGCTGAAGGCGGTCAGGGTTGCGGCGGCGCGCACGCCGTGCACCTCGGAGGCCTCCGGGCCGAGCACACGCTCAGGCGCGACCGAGATCGCGACGAACAGCAGGCCGATCAGCGCGCCTGCGACGCTCGCGGACGCGACGAAGAAGTCGTGCGCGGACTCCAGGGTCATCGCCAGGCCTCGGTTTTCATCGCGCCATTATCGTCTGCTCGGAGGCACACCAGGTTGACACCCGGTGCTCTAGGCTCAGCGGCGATGGATCCAGCTTCTGCCGGCATGTCGGGCCTCTCTGCCGCCGAGACGCGCGTGCTCGGCTGCCTCTTGGAAAAGCAGCGCACGACGCCCGAGCAGTACCCGCTGTCGCTGAACGCGCTGCGATTGGCGTGCAACCAGTTGACCAATCGCGACCCGGTCGTTGACTACGACGAGGCGACGATCCGCGACGCGCTGCACCGGCTCGAGCGCAGGCGCCTGGTGCGCTTCGCCAGCGGCAGCCGCGCCGCGAAGTACCGCCACCTGATCGAAGAAGTGCTGCCGCTCGAGGAGGGCGAGCGCGCGGTGATGACCGTGCTGATGTTGCGTGGCGCGCAGACCCCGGGCGAGCTCAAGCAGCGCACCGAGCGGATGCATCCCTTCGCCGAGCTGAGCGACGTGCACAAGACGCTCGAGCGGCTGATTGGGCGCGAGCTCGTCAGGCGGCTCGACCGGCGCCCGGGGCAGAAGGAGGAGCGCTACGAGCAGCTGCTGCAGGGCGGGGAGGAGGGCGAGAAGGCCGGCACTGGCCCCGCGGCGACAGGCGAAGCCGGGCAGTCGAGCACGAATGGGGACAGGAGCGCCGCCGCTTCTCCGTCGCCGGCATCGGCCGCGCCGTCGCCAAGCGCTGCGGAGAACCCGAAGCCAGAGGGCACGGAGCTGCAGGAGTTGCGCACACGCGTCGAGCGCCTGGAACGCGAAGTGGCGGAGCTGCGCTCCGCGATGCGCAATCCTTCTCCTAGCCCGTTGCCGGACCCCGCCCATGACCCACCCCGCTTTGATCCTCGCCTCTAGCGCCGACACGGCCACGGGCGTCGGCATTCCGCTGGCGCTCGCCGCGGGCTTCGTCTCATTCCTCTCGCCGTGCGTGCTGCCCCTCGTGCCGGGCTACCTCTCGACGGTGATCGGCGTCACGCCGAACGACCTGAAGGCCGGCGTGGGCGTGCGCCGCGTGCTCGTGCCGAGCCTGCTGTTCATCGCCAGCTTCTCGCTGATCTTCATCCTGCTGGGCCTCTCGGCGACGGTGATCGGCTCGACGCTAAACGAACACAAACAGCTGCTCAACCACGTCGGCGGCGGCGTGATCATCGCGCTTGGCGTGGTCTTCCTGGCGAGCCCGTTCATCAACATGCTCAACCGCGAGTGGCACTCCGAGACGCTGCTGCGGCACGCCGGGAAGGGGGGGCCACTGGTCGCGGGGGCAGCATTTGCGATCGCGTGGACGCCGTGTACGAGCATCACGCTCGGGGCGATCCTCACGCAGGCGGCCGTGTCGAGCTCGGCCGCGCACGGGGCGCTCTTGCTGGCGTTCTACTCGCTCGGGCTGGCGATCCCGTTCCTGCTGATCGCCGTGGCCTTCGAGCGGATGACAGGGGCGCTGGCGGTCGTCAAGCGGCACTTCCCCGTGATCATCGGGATCGGCGGGGCCGTGATGATCGTGCTTGGGGTGCTGATCGTGACCGGGGAGTTCACGGTCTTGAACGCCGACGCGAACAAGCTGCTGCAGGGGACGGGGCTGGACGTTTCGGGAATCTGACGGGAGGGGCAGTGCGCGGAGCCCGAGGTTGACTACGCGCACCGCCTCGACGTCAGGCCATTAGTTCGACTAATTCGAGCGCTTTACCGTTCTGTTTGAAGCTCGACATCGTGTTGACCGTTTCGATCCCTTGTTGTTCGAACGGAAGACCGTTGCGGGAGGATTCGGCTTTGCAGCTGATCACGACGGGTTTTTCTTTCGTTTCTTCCTCGCTGTACGCTTCGATCACGTCGTTGATGCCTTTTTCCTCCCTGAATTCAGACTGAAGTTCTTTGGTTTTTTCGTTGATCGGTTTGATTAATCCGGCTAGGCAGCCGCGTATGAACACTAACGTTTTTCCACATTCGAGGTGGGTTTCCGTAAGTAACAGAATCAGCCCTGGCTGTAATTTCCCAGATAATAAGACGTACCAGAAATGAAGGGCGCCTTTCATTACGATCTTTCCAGCTTCGCCCCCTAAGCTTAAGCAACCACCTGTGCCGTCTGTGCATTCGGCGAATGTGACGCTGAATTCGCCTAATTTGAGGGTGGTGACTTTGCCTGTGCTGGTGCCTTTTGAGCAGGTTACTTCGAACATCCCGCTTTTCTCAACGAAGTGCGTGATGCCATGTTTGTCGCTGAATTCGACCGGTAGTTTGGCGGTGGCTTCGGGTAAGAACTGTGGTTTTATGGTGGCCGACGCCGGGGTAGAGAGAATGATGCCGAGCACGACGATGCCGAACAGCGTGCCCGAGAGTGTCCTGACTGATCTCATAGTGACCGCTCCTCTTATCGTTGCAGGCTCAGATGACGCCTGCGATGGCAGCGATCCGATTACGGAAATCCAGCTGTCATGCTTCCGATAAATAGAATCGCTGGTCAAGGGAGAATCGCATGGAATCTCTTGTTGGGTCAAGCGATCGCGGAGCGTGTCTCTCTACCTGGGCCGTCACGCGAAGACCACCAGCGTCCCGCGCATGCGCGGGGCCGCAATATGCGCGGGCAGAGCGCGCTGGGAATGCCTACGCCGCGGAGTGATCGAGCGGCGAGGTGCCGGCCGAGCGTTGCCGATAGCGCCCTTCCCAAGCCTCCTGATTGCGCTTCGCATCCAACACAAACGGCGACCACCCGATCGCCTTCACGATCCACCGGTTGATCGTCGCCTCGGGCTCGGGCAGCGGCCGCAGCACGTCCACGAACAAGACCACGCGCGTCTCGTCGGTGTCATTCCACACCTCGTGATTGAAAGTGTCGTCGAAGACCATGCTCTTGCCGGCCTCCCAATGACGGAAGTCCTCGCCGACGCGGATCCGGCATGACTCGGCGTCCTCGGGCACGACCAGGCCGAGGTGGTAGCGCAGCACGCCCTTATAGGGCCCGCGGTGGTCAAGGATGTGCTTGCGCGGTGAGAGGATCGAGAACATCGCGGTCGTCATTCCCGGGATCTCGCGCATCAGCGCGGCCGTCTTCGGGCACATCTCGATGCCTAGCTTCGCCTCGAAGCCGTAGCCGTAGAGGAAGAACGTCTTCCAGCGATCGTCGTCGGTGATCTCGATCTGGTCCTTCGAGATGTCCTGGAAGTTGGCCAGCGCGTCGCGATCCTCGAGCAGCCGCTCGGCCTCCTCGCGGATCACCTCCCAGTTCTCCTCGATGTGCGCCACCCACGGGAAGCGCTCGAGTGGGAAGAACGTCGCGTCGCCCACGAGCGAGCGTTTGCCGATGAAGCGCTCGATCGGCGTGAGGATCCGTTCACCGACCGAGATCGTCGTCTCGACGGTGCGCTCCCATAGCGACTTGGACACGTTGATCGTCTCCCGTGTTGCTGTCACGTTTCGCGGCGCGCCGCAGCCAATCGCCGCCAGGCCAGCCTAGCCAACGGCTACCCGTATCTGCACGCGCCATCCGCAGCGGCGCCTATGGTCGAGAAATGCCCTCAGATCGCGTAGCTCTCGTCACGGGCGCCGCCAGCGGCATCGGCCGCGCAACGGCGTTTGCGCTGGCCGAGGACGGCTGCGCCGTGGCCGTCGCCGACCTGCAGGAGGATGCCGCCGGCGAGGTGGTGCGCGAGATCGAGGACTCCGGTGGGCAGGCGCTGGCCGTACGCATGGACGTGACCGACGGACCCTCCGTGGCCACGGCCGTCGAGCGCACGAGCGATTCCCTCGGTTCGATCGCCGTGCTCGTCAACTGCGCCGGCTGGGACGAGCTGAAGCCGTTCCTCGAGACCGACGAGGCCTTCTGGCGCAAGGTCGTGGCGATCAACTACGAAGGCTGCCTGCGCGTGACGCACGCCGTGCTCGGCGCGATGATCGAGCGCGAGCGGGGACGGATCGTCAGCATCGCCTCAGATGCCGCGCGCGTCGGCTCGAGTCAGGAGGCCGTCTACGCCGGCGCCAAGGCCGGCGTGATCGCCTTCAGCAAGACGATCGCGCGCGAAGCCGCACGCCACGGTGTCACGGCCAACGTCGTCTGTCCCGGCCCGACCGACACGCCGCTACTGCAAGGCATGGCCGAGGAGGCGCCCGACAGCGAGCGGCTCGTCTCCTCGCTCGCTCGCGCCGTGCCGATGCGCAGGCTCGGGCGGCCCGAGGACGTCGCCGCTGCCGTCCTCTTCCTCGCCTCCGCGCAAGCCGCCTACGTCACCGGCCAGACCCTGTCCGTCAGCGGTGGCCTGACGATGGCGTGAGCGACCTAGGAGCGAGATATGGATGATTTGACTGATACGTCATATGTGGTCGAGGAAGGCCTCTGCTGGATCACGATCGAGCGCCCGGCTCGCTACAACTCGTTCACAGCGCACACCGTCGACGAGCTGATCCACTGCTTCAAGCGCGCCTGGGCAGATCCCGAGGTCGGCGTCGTCGCGCTGACAGGGGCTGGGGAGAAGGCCTTCTGTACGGGCGGCGACCAGAAGCAGCGCGCCGAGTCAGGCGACTACGGGCCGTCCGAGACAGGCCTGTTTGAGATCGAGTCGCTGCACCGCGCGATCCGCGACATCCCCAAGCCCGTGATCGCCGCCGTCAACGGCCTCGCGATCGGCGGCGGTCATGTGCTGCACGTGATCTGCGACCTCTCGATCGCAGCCGACGACGCGCGCTTCGGCCAGGCCGGGCCGCGGGTGGGCTCCTTCGACGCCGGCTTCGGTACCGGCTTCCTAGCGCGCGTCGTCGGGGAGAAGCGCGCGCGAGAGATCTGGTTCCTCTGTCGCAAATACGACGCCCACGAGGCCGAGCGCTGGGGCCTCGTTAACCGCGTCGTGCCGCGCGCAGAGCTACGCGCCGAGGTGCGCCGCTACGCCGATGACATCCTCGCGCTCTCGCCGACCTCGCTGCGCTTCCTCAAGCAGTCCTTCAACCAGGACACCGAGCACCTCGCCGGCCAGGCCGCGCTCGCCTTCAGCGGCCTGCACGAGTTCGTCTCAAGCGAGGAGGCGCAAGAGGGCGTGCGCGCGTTCGACCAGAAGCGAAAGCCCGACTTCGCCCCATATCGCGCCCGCGCCTCGCAGATCCTCTAGCGTCCGACGTCGAGGAGGAGCAAGCGATGACGATCGACGCCTGGATGCAGCACCCGACGGTCCGCTTCAGCGAGCACGAGATGTTCGACTCGCTGCGGCGCTGGACCGGCCAGCAGGCGCTCACGCAGGAGCTGCCGATCGCGATGACGATCGCCGCGATGGATCACGCCGGCGTCGACTTCGCCCTGCTTAGCGCCTGGCATGCACCGCGCGAGGGGGCGCTGATCTCAAACGACGAGGTCGCCGGCTGGGTCTCCGAGCACCCCGACCGCCTCGCCGGGCTCGCCGCCGTCGATCTCGACAAGCCGATGCAGGCCGTGCGCGAGCTGCGCCGCTGCGTCAGCGAGCTCGGCTTCAAGGGGCTGCGGGCGCTGCCGTGGCTGTGGGACGCGCCGCCGACCGACCGCCGCTATTACCCGCTGTATGCGGCCTGCGTGGAGCTCGGCGTGCCCTTCTGCACGCAGGTCGGCCACGCCGGCCCGCTGCGCCCCTCAGAGCCCGGTCGCCCGATCCCATACATCGACCAGGTCGCGATCGACTTCCCCGAGCTCGTGATCGTCGGCGGGCACATCGGCTACCCCTGGACCGAGGAGATGATCGCCGTCGCGCGCAAGCACGAGAACGTCTACATCGACACCTCCGCTTACACGAGCAAGCGCATACCGCCAGAGCTCGTCGCCTACATGCACACCGCCAGCGGCGCTCGCAAGGTCCTCTACGGCAGCAACTACCCGATGATCATGCCGCAGGCCGCACTGGCCGAGCTGGATTCGCTCGGGCTCGATGAGCAGACGCGCGAGCTGTACCTCGCCGGCAACGCCCGGCGCGTGTTCGGGCTCGCCTGAGCAGCCGTCGCGCGCGGCGGGAGGGCCGTTAAACAGCGAGGCCCCATCTTTCGACAGGGCCTCGTCTGCGCATCTAGATGCTTTTTAGGACTTTGGCTACGCAGCCTCGCGCAGTGCCGCCAGCTCAGGAGACTCGGCGAGCTTCTTCAGCGCCCGCTGCTCGAGCTGTGAGGCCCGCTCGGCCGAGAAGCCGAGTCTTTTGCCGATCGCCGTCAGCGTCTGCGGCTCCTCGCGGCCGGTGCCGAAGCGCAACGTCAAGACGGTGCGCTCAGTCTCGGGCAGCTCGGAGATCGCGCGGTGCACGATCCGCTCGCGCTCGTTGTCCCAGGCCGTCTCCTCCGGCGCCTCCGCGTCGGAGGGGAGCAGGTCGCCCAGGGCAGTGTCGCCGTCTTCGCCGATCTGCTGGTCGAGCGATACGAGGGCCGCGCGCTGGTGGCGCACCTCCTCGACCTGCTCGATTGGCAGTCCGGTCTCCTCGGCGAGCTCCTCAATCGTCGGCTCACGCCCGAGCCTGACCGACAGCTCGCGCTCGACCCGGCCGACCTTGCGCGAGCGCTGAGCGACGTGCACGGGCAGGCGGATCGTGCGCCCCGAGTTCTCTAGGCCGCGCTGAATGGCCTGGCGGATCCACAGGGTTGCGTACGTGGAGAAGCGGAAGCCCTTGCGCCAATCGAACTTCTCCGAGGCGCGAATCAGGCCGAGCATGCCCTCCTGGACGAGATCGCCCAGCGGCAGGCCCTGGTTCTGGTAGCGCCTGGCGTTCGAAGCCACGAGGCGCAGGTTGGAGTTGACGAGCAGTTCCTTGGCGTGCAGGTCGCCGCGCTCGATCCGCTGAGCCAGGTCGATCTCCTGGGCCGGCGTGAGCAGCGGGTAGCGGCGCGAATGCGCCAGCAGCTGGTCTACTGCCTCGGGAATGAACGAATCGGGCGTGCTCAGGTCGAGCTTCTCGATCGGGCTGTCGAGCCTGTCCGGCGCAGCCTTCGGGGCCTCCTCGACCGTCTCCGGCTCGTGCTCAGCCGTGATCTCGGTCGTGGGGCGCTCTATCGTTGGGGTTGAACTTCTGGGGGAATCTGGCATTTGAACCTTCTAATCCGATGCTTGGAGTCGGAATTATACGCCGCGATAGTTGCGTTGTCAACTATGTTCTGGGCACACCCGTATTGGGGTCTCGTTCGACGTTCCCTGCGCAACTACCTTCCCGCACCGGCGCGAAAGTATGCGGCGCTACCGGGATCTAAACCCGCAAGAGGGGCGAAAGGCTCTGCGTCTCAGAAGCCGTTGGGACCGTCCTTGCATGTATCGGGCCGTGCCCGCCTGAGAGTGAGCGAAGCGGGCTAAGCTCGGCAAATGGCCATTGACCTCTCCGATCGCGTCGTAGCCGTGACCGGCGCCTCATCGGGCATCGGCGAGGCCACGGCGCTCGCCTGCGCCAAGGCCGGCGCTGCCGTCGCGCTGGCCGCGCGGCGCCGCGACCGGATCGACGCGCTCGCCCAGCGCATCGAGAGCGAGGGCGGGCGGGCGATCGCGATGCAGACCGATGTCGGCGAGGAGGATCAGGCGCGCGCCTTTATCGAGCGCACTAACGATGAGCTGGGCCGGATCGACGTGCTCGTCAACAACGCCGGTGTGATGCTGCTCGGCCCGATCCTCGACGCCCCGACCGAGGAGTGGCGGCGGATGATCCACGCCAACGTCTACGGCGTGCTCTACTGCTCCCACGCCGCGCTGCCGCTGATGGCCAAGCAGGGCGGCGGGCACGTCGTCAACGTCAGCTCCGTCGCCGGGCGCATCGCGCGCGAGGGCTCCGGCGTCTACAACCTGACCAAGCACGGCATCGGTGCCTTCTCCGAGTCGCTGCGCCAGGAGGGCGTGCGCTACGGCGTGCGCGTCACGCTGATCGAGCCCGGCGCCGTCGCCACCGAGCTGCCCGGGCACAACCGCCCCGAGGTGCTCGAGCAGATGGCCAAGAACTTCGCCGGCGTCACGCCGCTGTCGGCCGAGGACATCGCAAACGCCGTGCTCTACGCGATCGGCCAACCCGCCAACGTGAGCGTCAACGAGGTGCTCGTACGTCCCAGCGGCCAGGCCCGCTGAGCCGAAGCCGAGCGGTGGGGAGTCGCGCGCGGGAAGCTTTTCCGGTGCGTGGCGTCTGAGGGTCTGAAGCACGAAGCACCGACCCCAGCGACAGGAGGCCACACAGTGAGACGTTCCCTTGCGCTCGGCGCAGCCGCGACTGCAGTCGCGCTGCTCGCCGGCTGCGGCAGCAGCAGTTCGAGCAGCAGCAGCTCGACTGCCGCCTCCACGCCCGCGACCACGCCGAGCACCCAGAGCACGGCCGCACCGGCGAGCACGACCGCGGCGAGCGGCTCCGGCGTGAGCGTCGACACCAAGCACGCCAAGCTCGGCACGATCCTCGCCGCCGGGCCCAAGAAGCTGACCGTTTACATGTTCGAGGCCGACAAGGGGACGACGTCGAGCTGCAGCGGCGCCTGCGCCAAGGTCTGGCCGCCCGTGACGACCTCCGGTACGCCGAGCGCAGGTGCCGGGGCCGTGAGCGCCGACCTCGGCACGGCCAAGCGCGCCGACGGCACCGAACAGGTCACCTACAAGGGCCACCCGCTGTACTTCTACGACGACGACAAGGACTCAGGCGACGCCTACGGCCAGGGCTCGAAGGCGTTCGGCGCCGGCTGGTACGTGCTCAAGCCGAGCGGCGAGAAGATCGACGAGGACTCCGGCGACGACAAGGGAGGCTCGGGCGGCTCGGGCGACAGCTCCTGAGCGCCCGCAACGCTTGCGCCGGGCTGTGGCGGCCCGGCGTCGAGGGGGGTGGGGATGAATAGCTCGGCGGGGTGGTCGCAACTGGCGGCGGCCACTCCGCCGAGCCCCCTCCCAGGGCCCGCTGCTAGTCGACCGCCTGCCCGTTGGCCGTCAGCAGCACCTCGATGTTGCCGCGCGTCGCGTTCGAGTACGGGCAGACCTTGTGCGCCGCGCGCACGAGCTCGACCGCCTGCTCGGCGTCCTCGATCGACGGCAGTGTCACGTGCAGCTCCACCGAGATCGTGAACGCGCGATCCTCCGTCGTGACCAGCGAGACCTTCGAGTTGACCGCCACGTCGTCCGCCTCGAGTTTCATCCGCCGCGAGACCGTTTGCAGCGCGCTCTCGAAGCACGCCGCGTAGCCGACCGCGAACAACTGCTCCGGGTTCGTGCCGTCCTCCTCGCCGCCGAGCTCCTTCGGCACGCGTATGTCTACCTCGAGCGCGCCGTCCGAGGTGCGCCCGTGGCCCTCTTTGCGCCCGCCCGTGACGTGCGCTTCGGCTGTGTACAGAGCTTTGCTCATGCAGTTCCCTCCGGCTCGTTCGTTCTCATCAAATTAAAAAATGACCGCTCAGGCAGTCTTGCCCGTGTGCGCCGCCGGCTCGATCTCGAGTAGCTCGCCGCCGGAGTGGTTAACCTGCAGCGTCGTGTGGTCGAGCGCGAAGCGCTCGTGCAGCATCGCCTCCATCGCGCGTCGTGCCTGGTGGCAGTTGCAGTCTGCGCCGACCAGCACGTGCGCTGAGAGCGCCGGGAAGCCGCTCGACACCTCCCACACATGCAGGTCGTGCACCTCCACAACACCCGCCTGCGCCACCAGCGCGCGACCGATCGCCTGCGGGTCGAGATCCTCCGGCGCCGCCTCCATGAAGATCCGCGCGGAGGCCTTCACCAGCATTACGCCCGAGCGCGTCATCAGCGCCGCGATCAGCAGTGAGACGATCGGGTCCGCGCGCTCGAAGCCCGTCGCCAAGATCACGATCGCCGCCACTGCCGTGCCGATGAACGCCCACAGGTCCGTCAAGAGGTGCTGGAAGGAGCCCTCGATGTTGAGGCTTTCGCGGTTCGCCTTGGCCAGCGTCCACGTCGCCGCCAGGTTCACCAGCACGCCCACCAGCGCCACTGCCAGGATCAGCCAGCCGCGCACGACCGGCGGGTCGAACAGGCGGCGGATGCCCTCGTAGGCGATGAACGCCGCCAGGATCAAGAGCGTCACGCCGTTGGCCTGCGCCGAGAGGATCTCCGCGCGCTTGAAGCCGAACGTCATCGCCCCCTTCGCCGGGCGCGCCGCCAGCGTGATCGCAAACAGCGAGAAGCCGATCGCCGCCGCGTCCGTGAGCATGTGGCCCGCGTCCGAGAGCAATGCCAGCGAGTGGGCCACGACGCCCACGCTCACCTCCGCGGCCATGAACGCCAGGATCAGCCCCAGCGCCAGCGCCAGGCGGCCGCGGTCTGCATCGGCGCGCACCGCGTGCGTGTGGCCTGCATGGGAGTGCTCCGCGTGCTCGTTCCTCATCGACCCAGATTAGGCTCTAGCAATGGCGTCCGCTGGCGAGAGGCACGAGACGCTCACCCCGCGGCGCACCACGCTCGTCTCGATCGCCGCCGCCGCGTTGCTCGTCGCGCTGAAGCTCGGCGTCGGGCTGGCCACCGGCAGCCTCGGTTTGATCTCGACCGGGATCGAGTCAAGCGGCGACGTCGTCGCTGCTGTGCTGACCTTCTTTGCTGTGCGCCTCGGCGGGCGCCCAGCCGACCCCGAGCACCCCTATGGCCACCGCCGCGCCGAGAACCTCGGCGCGCTCGGCGAGGCCGGCATCCTGCTCGCCGGTGGGCTGTTCGTCGCCGTCGAAGCGATTGGGCACCTTGTGCGCGACTCCGGCCCGCCGAGTATCCACTGGTTCCAGTTCGCCGTGATCGCTGTCGCGCTCGTCGTCGATCTGAGCCGCACGCTCGTCTCGCTGCGCGTCGCCCGGCGCTTCTCGAGCGCTGCCCTACGCTCCAACGCCTTTCACTTCGCCGGCGATATGACCGCCTCTGTAGCCGTGCTCGTCGGCCTCGTGCTCGTCGACGCCGGCTTTGCCCAGGGCGACTCGCTCGCCGCCCTGCTCGTCGCGCTGATCGTCTGCGCCGCCGCCGTACGCCTGATCGGCGAGAACGCAAACGTGCTGATGGACCGCACGCCCGTCGAGGCGCGCCAGGCCGCCGAGCGCGCAATCGCCGCGCTCGGCGCCGACATCGAGCTGAGCCGCCTGCGCCTGCGCGAGTCCGCCGGGCGCTACTTCGCCGACGTTGTCGTCACCGTGCCGCCCGGGCAGGCCGTCGTCGAGGGCCACCAGTCCGCCAACCTGATCGAGGATGCCGTCGAGTCAGCGCTGCCCGGATCGGACGTGGTCGTGCATGTGGAGCCGCGGCGCCGTGGCCTCGACCTGCGCGATCGGATCCTTGCCAGCGCGCTCGCCGAGCCGCTCGTGCGCGAGGCCCACGACATCACCATCTTCGAGCAGCCCGGCGGCGTCAACGTCTCGCTGCACCTGAAGTTCCCCGCCGAGCTCGAGCTGCGCGAGGCCGCCCAGATCGCCGATCGCGTCGAGCGCGCCATCTGCGAGCGCCCCGAGGTCGCCGCCGTGCAGACCCATCTCGAGCCACTCGAGCGCCCGCTCGCCGAGCGACCCGCCGACGTCAGCGCCGACCTGCACGCCACGCGCGAGATCGAACGGCTCGTGCGCGAGCGCACAGGCGAGGGGCCCGAGGAGATTAAGTTGCTCTCCACCGACGCTGGGCGCGTCGTCTTTCTCACGCTCGAGGTCGATCCGCACGAGTCGCTAACCGCTGCTCATCGGCTTGCGTCCGAGCTCGAGGAGGAGCTGCGCCAGCGGGTACCCGACATCGCTGATGTCGTTATTCGGACCGAGCCGTGAAGTTCCGATCGTTAGAGTTCGGCCACGTGAACCGCTTGAGCAGGGGCGCCTTGGTCGCCATCGCCGTCATAGCTGTGGCATCGCCTCAGGCCGGTCTGGCGGCGGAGCCCTCAGATCCAGCATCGATCCGCGTGTACGTCCATGGCAGATACCGGCTCGCACGGACCCTCCTGAGTGGCTTGCCCGCCGCTCGGGACGCCGTCAAGCAGTACGTCGCGCACATCAGTCAGGAATGTCCGAACGTGCTCAACGGGGCGCCGGGAGGCCAGCAATCGCTCGAATTCCTACAGGAGGAAATCGACGCGTTCAGTGTCGTGCTCCTGGGTACGTACGAGCAACAAACGGGTGAACTCTCACGAAAGTTCAAGGTCCTCGAGCACGTATCGCAGAAGCTGAAGCGGACGATCCTTCGAGGCGTGAGCAGCAGCCTCGCACCGGACTTCGAGACACCGCCAATACCCGATCTGTGCCGCGACTTCGAGGCTTGGGCGGCGAGCGGGTTCAAGACGCTTCCAGCAGCGACGAGGGCGCTGGCCAACTCGGACGTCGGCGAAGGCCCTCTGGCGGAAGCGCGCGAGCCGTCCAAGCCCCAGAACACTCTCGAAGACCCCAACCGCGCCGCTTGGATCAAGCTAGCTCCTTACGAGTCGGCGTCGCTCAGGAAGCTCGCCCATGTGACGCGGCGTTTGGAAGGCACGTTCGGCGTCGGCCTGGTCGCCACACTGCTATCCGCGAGCACCGAACTCGCCAAGCTGTTGGGCATGAAAGCTGAGGGTCCCGGTCCGCACGCCACCGGGAAGGTTGTTGCTCCGACGACGTCTGGATAGACAGCGGATCACCGACCGAGCGAAAGGAAGCAATGCCCAACTCAACGCGACCAGAAGTAGCCGCACGACCGAGGCGCCGCCGACGCGCATGGTTGGCGCTCGCCGCGATCGCGGCCGTGGCGGCGGTCACAGTGGCCGCGACGGCGCTCGCCGCCGGCACCTCGCCGACGCTCAACTCGGCCTCGAACCCGACGCTCGGCAAGCCGGTCGTCGTCAACCCCCAGGGCCGCACGCTCTACAAGCTGAGCCCTGAGACGAGCAAGCACCTGCTGTGCAAGAGCAAGGAATGCCTGAGCAACTGGCCGCCGCTGGCGGTCAAGTCGGCGAAGACGAAGCTGAAGGCCGGCTCGGGCGTGAAGGGCAAGCTCGGCCTCTTGCATCGCAGCAACGGGACCCTCCAGGTCACGCTCAACGGGCTGCCGCTGTACCGCTATTCGGGCGACAGTGCCAAGGGCGACGTCAACGGCGAGGGGATCGAAAGCTTCGGCGGCACGTGGCACGCGGTGACGGCGTCGAGCAGCGCGAGCGCGAGCCCAACGATGCCCGGCACGACGACCACTACGACGACGAGCCCGGAACCGGCGCCGTACAAATACTGAGCGCTACTCGCGTTCGAGCTCGGCCATCTGCGCGGGCACGATCGCGAGAAAGCCGCTGCAGAGGAAGCCGAGCAGGGCGACCACGCCGACGGCGTGCGCCCAGCCGGCTTCGGCGACGGTCAGCGTGCCGAAGCCGATCAGCAGGCAGGCGCCGGCTACGCGCGTGAGCAACCCCGACGAGGAGACGGCGAGCAGTTGCGTGAGCCCGCCGCCCTCGGAAGCGGCGAGCGTCGGCGCGCCGTCTGCGTCCTCGCCATAGTCGAGCCGCCCGCCCAGCACGAGCCGGAACAGCAGCGCGAGCGAAGGGAACAGGATCAGCCCACCGCCGAGCACGGCGACGATCACGAGCACGAGCGTGTCGTGCGGGGCGGCGGCGTGCTGCACGGTCAGTCCTTTGAGCAGCACCGGTCGCTGCGCGAGCGCCCAGCCGGCGATCACGGCGGCTACTGCCAGCGCGGCGCTGTAGCGGGCGATCTCATACAGCCGCGCGAACACGAGCGCGAGCGTCGCAAGGCCGGCCAGCGCCGAGACGATCACGGCTGCGAGCGCGCTGCCCTCGAACAGGCGCGTGTAGAGGAAGTGCGCATCGGAATGCAGCACGACGAGCCCCGCGACCGCGACGAGACCGGCGACCGCGCCCGCCACGAGCGCGCGCACGCGCAGCGCCTCCTGCAGCTCGCGCGGGCGTCCAGTGCGCTTGGCGTCGGCAGCGAGGAAGACGGCGGCGATGTAGGCGGAGTTGGCCACGGCCAGCGCCCCGACGATCAGCGCGGTGGCGCCGGTCCAGCTCGAGAGCAGATCGCCGGCAGCGTTGCCGACGGGCACAGTCCGCGCGGCGATCGCGCCGATTACGGTGCCGAGCGCGAACGGCGTGAGCACGGAGGAAAGCGCGAACACGAGGTCAACACGGTCCTGCTCGCGCACGCTCGCGGTGCCGGCGCGCAGCGCGTAGGCGGCGCCGCGCATGACGATCCCCAGCGCAGCGATGAACAGCGGCACGCACAGCGTCGAGGCGATCGCACCGAACGCGCTCGGGTAGGCCGTCCAGGTGACGGTCAGCACGAAGATCAGCCACACGTGGTTGGCCTCCCACACGGGCGCCATCGCCTCGTGCGCGTGGTCGCGAATCGGCGCGCCACGCTCGCCGGGCCCGGCCAAGAGCTGCCAGAAGCCGGCGCCGAAATCGGCTCCGGCGAGCACGGCATAGAGCACGAGCCCGACGAGCACGAAGATCAGCGGGACCTCGTAGAGGTGCATCTCAGCCGGCCGCCTTCAGCGGAGCGCGCGCGAGCCGGCGCAGGATCCACACGACGCCGCACGCAACACCGAGGTAGACGAGCGCGAGCGCGGTGTAGCCGACGATGATCCCGCCGGCACCGGTGACAGCTTCGGAGGTGAGCATCACGTGGTAGACGACCCACGGCTGGCGCCCGACCTCGGTCGTGACCCAGCCGGCGATCAGCGCGACGAGCGAGGCCGGACCGGCGAGCGCGACGGCGCGGTAGAACCACGGCGACTCGGGCAATCGCTTCTTGCGGATGCGCACGCCGAGCAGCCACACGCCGAGCAGCGCGAGCAGCGTGCCGATCCCGACCATCGTCTGGAAGGCGAAGCGCACGACGTTGATCGGCGGCTGTCGGTCCTTGGGCACGGTGTCGAGCCCCTGCACGGTCGCTTCGGGATTGTGGAAGGCGAGGAAGGACAGCAGTTTGGGGATGCCGATCCCGTATTTGACCTTTTCGTTTTCGTACCAGCCGAGGATGTGCTCGGAGGCGCCCTTGGTCGTGTGCGCGAGCCCCTCGAAGGCGGCCAGCTTGACCGGCTGCTGCACGGCGACGTCGCGCGCGGCCCAGTCGCCGACGAGCACCTGCACGGGGGAGGCGAGCGCGGCGATCGTCAGTGGGATTGCCAGGGCGGTGCGCTCATAGCGGCCCCATTTGCCGCGCAGCCTGCCGATCGCATAGGCGCCGGCGACGAGGAAGCCGCAGACGATGTAGCCGGCGATGTACATGTGCGTGAGCTCGGGCCAGAGGAAGCCGTTGGCGAACAGCGCCTTCAGCGGGTGCACATCGACGGCCTTGTGCCCAACCATGTGAAAGCCGCCGGGGTGGTTCATCCAGGCGTTGACGGCGATCACCATCAGCGAGCCGGTCATGCCGGCGATCACGATCGGAATCCCGCTCCAGAAGTGCGCGCGCGGCGAGAGTCGATTCCAGCCGTAGATGTAGATGCCGATGAAGATCGCCTCCATGAAGAAGGAGAACCCCTCGATCGCGAAGCCGAGCCCGAACACGCTGCCGAATGTCGCCGTGAAGTTGGGCCACAAGAGCCCCATCTCGAAGCTGAGGATCGTGCCGGTGATCACGCCGACGGCAAACAGCGCGGCCATGATCCGCGTCCAGCGGCGCGCGAGCGTGCGGTAGAGCTCATCCCCAGAGCGCAGGTACAGCCACTCGCAGAACAGCACCATCGCGGGGAAGGCGATGCCGAAGCAGACGAGCGGGATGTGCACGGCAAACGACAGAGCCTGCATCTGTCGCGCCTCCAGCAGGTAGGCCTGGTGCGCCGCGCCCATCGCACCCATTGTTGTACCGCCGCGGGCGGTCGGCCGTCAGCTGCCCGTCCGCCCAGCCGTGCCGCAGCTAGTCCTCGCTGAGCCGTTCGATCAGCTCGAGCGCGTCGGCCAGCAGCCGCTGCTCGGCCGGGGAGAGGTCCTGCTCGATCGCCCGCGCCAGCCAGCCCTCGCGCTGGCGGCGGTCGGCTTCGAGCATGCACAGCCCCTGCTCGGTCAGCTCGACGAGCGTGCGCCGCCCGTCGCTCGGGTCGGCCCGCCGCGCGACGAGCCCGTCGGACTCCATGTCGGAGATCGTCTGCGTCATCGACTGCGGGCGCACGCGCTCAGCCGTGGCGAGCGCGCCGATCGAAAGCGGCCCTTCGCGATCGAGTCGCCCGAGCACGGCGCCCTGCGACAGCGAGAAGCGATGCTCGGCGCGCATCCGGCGCACGAGGTGGCCGACGACGAGCCGCAGGCGGCTTGCAAGCAAGGTCGTATCCACGGTCCGCGTCATGGGCGAACTATACATGTCGGCAGGCAAACTGTGTAGTTTTCCTGTATAATTATTAATAGATGAAGAAGACGGCGAGCAACGATCGGTACAAGTGGATCGCGCTCTCGAACACGACGCTCGGCGTACTGCTCGCGACGCTCGACGCCTCGATCACGCTGATCGCGATGCCGGCGATCTTCCGCGGCATCTACCTCGACCCGCTGAAGCCGGCGAACAGCTTCTACCTGCTGTGGATGATCCTCGGCTTCCTCGTCGTCTCCAGCGTGCTGATCGTCAGCCTGGGGCGGCTGGGGGACATGTACGGGCGCGTGAAGATGTACAACCTCGGCTTCGTCATCTACACGGTCGCCTCGCTGCTCCTGACGATCGACTGGATGACGGGGCAGTCGGGCGCGCTTTATTTGATCGTGTTCCGCATCGTGCAGGGGATCGGCGCGGCCTTCCTCCTGGCCAACGCGGCGGCGATCATCACCGACGCCTTCCCGGCCAACCAGCGCGGGATGGCGCTCGGGATCAACAACATCGTCGGCGTCAGCGGCATGTTCGTTGGGCTCGTGCTCGGCGGCGTGCTCGCGCCGATCGACTGGCGCCTGGTCTTCCTGATCTCCGTGCCCGTCGGGCTGTTCGGCACGGTCTGGGCCTACCTGAAGCTCGAGGAGCGCTCGACACCACGCCGCGCGCCGGTCAACTGGTGGGGCAACCTCACGTTCGCGCTCGGGTTGATCCTGATCATGGTCTCCGTCACGTACGGCATCCGCCCGTACGGCTCGAGCCAGACGGGATGGGGGAGCCCGCGCGTGATCGCGCTGCTCGCGGCCGGCGTGGCCTCGCTGATCGCCTTCCTCGTGATCGAGAATCGCGTGGCCAACCCGATGTTCCGCCTGCCGCTGTTCCGTATCCGCGCGTTCACGTTCGGCACGCTCTCGACCTTCCTCTCGGCGATCGCCCGCGGCGGGCTGATGTTCATGCTGATCATCTGGCTGCAGGGAATCTGGCTGCCACAACACGGCGTCAACTACGTCAACACGCCGCTGCGCGCCGGTATCTACATGCTGCCGCTGACGCTCGGGATGCTGATCGCCGGGCCGACATCGGGATATCTGTCCGATCGCTTTGGCGCGCGCGGGTTCGCGACGGGCGGGATGCTCGGCTCGGCGCTCAGCTTCCTGCTGCTGAGCCTCTTGCCGATCGACTTCCCGTTCGCCACGTTCGCAGCGATTCTGTTCCTCACGGGCATCTCGATGGGGATGTTCGCCTCGCCCAACCGCGCCGCCGTGATGAACAGCCTGCCGCCCGAGGACCGCGGCGCCGGCGGCGGCATGAACCAGACCTTCCAGAACTCGGCGCAGGTGCTCTCGGTGGGGATCTTCTTCACACTGATGATCATCGGCCTGGCCGCGAGCCTGCCGCACGCATTGGCCTCGGGGCTGCAGGCGCACGGCGTCTCGGCTCAGGCGACGCACAGCGCCGCGAAGATCCCGCCCGTCTCGATCCTGTTCGCGGCCTTCCTCGGCTACAACCCGATCGAACACCTGATCGGCACGCACGCGCTCGCGTCGCTGTCGGCGAGCAACCACGCGGTCCTCACCGGGCGCTCGTTCTTCCCACAGCTGATCTCGGGCCCGTTCTCGACGGGGCTGCACGAGGCCTTCCTGTTCGCGATCGTGGCCTGCCTGATCGCCGCCGGCGCCTCGCTGATGCGTGGTGGCAAGTACAGACACGGCGAGGAGCCGAGCAAGTCGGAACCGAGCAAACAAGTGAGCAAGCGAGAGGAGCCGCAGTATGCGCGTTGAGTGGTTCGGACAATCGGCCTTTCACCTGGACGGCGAGCAGGGGTCGGTCACGATCGACCCGTTCGGCGACATGTCGTCGCTCAGCCGCGACCGCGGGATGCAGTGGGACTACCCCGCAATCGCAGGCCTGGAGCCAAATCTGCTGCTCGTCACGCACGAGCATCGCGATCACAACGCGGTTGAGGAGATCGACGGCGAGCCCGTTGTATTGCGCTCGACGGCGGGCACGCTCGACTCGCCATTCGGCGAGGTAATCGCGATCGCCTCTGAGCACGACGACGCGGCAGGAACCCAGCGCGGTCCCAACACGATCTTCGTCTTCTCGCTCGACGGCGTGCGCGTCTGCCACATGGGCGACTTCGGCCAGAGCGGCTTGCGCGAGGAGCAGGCGCAGGCAATCGGCGAGGTCAACCTGCTGTTCGTGCCAGTTGGCGGCGGCCCGACGCTCGGCGCCGAGCAGGCGGCGTTGATCGTCGAGCGAATCGCTCCACGCTGGGTCGTGCCGATGCACTACCGCACGCCGCGGATCGGCTTCCTCGAGACGGCCGAGGAGTTCCTCGAGAAAGCGCCGGCCGTGCAGCGGCTCGAGCAGAGCTCCTTCGAGACAGGCGAGCTGGCGCAGGCGAACGGTCCGCTCGTCGTCGTGCCCGCCGCGCCGTAGACACGAAAGGTCCCCGCCCGGCCGAGAACGCGGCCCAAGAATAAAACGGAACGCGGTCCGGTTGAGCTAATGTCGTTGTGGGTACAAGCAGATAGTCAGTTTTCCTACGCGATCCCATCGGAGGCTTGAAATGAAGCTCGGGCGCCTGCTGCTGCGATTCATCGTCGGCGGCTTCTTCATCGGACACGGCACGCAAAAGCTGTTCGGCTGGTTCGGCGGCAACGGACTGAAGGCCACGGCCGAAGGGTTCGATCAGCTAGGGCTCAAGCCCGCCCAGGCGCATGCCACGGCCGCGGGCGTAGCGGAGGCGGGCGGTGGCGCGCTGCTTGTGGCCGGCCTCGAGACGCCGCTCGCGGCGGCGGCGATCACGGCGACGATGATCACGGCGATCCGCACGGTCCACCTGAAGAACGGCCCGTGGGCGTCCAACGGCGGCTATGAGTACAACGTCGTGCTGATCGCCGCGGCGCTGGCGCTGGCCGAGCTCGGTCCGGGCCCGCTCTCACTCGACGCGGCACGTGGGCACGAACGCTCAGGCGCCGGCTGGGCGCTCGCGGCCGCCGGTGCGGGCGCGCTGGGTGCGCTCGGGGCGCAGCTAACGACGAAGCTGCAGCCAGGCGTTGAGGCTTTCCAGAATGCGAGCGCCGGATCGACTCCGGTCGCCGCATCAGCGCCCGTTGCGCCGTCGGAGCATCCGGTCGCGGCAACCGCCGAGGCGGCTTAGCCTGGGCAGCCGCGCCGCGTCGCAGCGGCTGCGCGGCTGGTCGGCGTGCTCAGTCGAGGTAGCTGACGAACTCGGCCGGAGCGGCGCGCTCGGGGACGCGCTGCTCCTGCACAGGCGTGCCGAGGTAGAGCAGGCCGACAGCGGCCTCGTCTGCCGCGAGGCCGAGGATCTCGCGCCCGCGCGGATCGTCGAGCAGCGGCACCGTGCGCCAGTAGCCGGCGAGACCGCGACCGTGCGCGCCGAGCAGCACGATGTAGGCGGCGACAGCGGTCGCGAGCAGGTCCTCGCGGTCCTCCGCCGCATCACCTCCGAGTGTGGCGCTGACGGCGACGAGCGTGGGGGCGCGTTGCAGCTTGATGGCAGAGCCGGGCTGCGTCTGCTCAGCCAGCTCCATCAGGCGATCGCGCGAGCGCTCACCGAGCACGCGAAAGCGCCATGGGTTGGTCAGGTGGTGGTTGGGCGCCCAGCGCGCGAGCTCGAACAGCTCGTCGAGCACGGCCGGATCAACCGGCTCAGAGCCGTAGGCCTTATGCGTGCGGCGCGTGCGGATCGCTTGCTCGAGGTTCATCGAAGAGAACGGTAGAAGGCAGGGATCGAGGGGCCCGCTGCGCGCGCGAGCAGCAGCGTATGCTCGACCATGCGGCGACCCCCGGCTGGCAGCTCGGGAAGGATCCACGCCGGGCGGTGTCGTAATGACCGACGACCCCGACTACTGGAGGATCTTGATGCGCTCCAAGGCTCTGTTCTCGCTACTGGCAGTACCCGCGGCGCTGCTGGCGTTGGCGGGCTGTGGTAGCTCGTCGTCCAGCTCCTCCTCTTCGGCGAGCACGCCGGCGGAAACGCCGACGACGAGCTCGGCGAGCACCTCGACCCCCGCGCCCGCGAGTGAAGGCTCCGAAGGCGGCAGCAGCAGCGTGAAGCTCGCGGCGAACCCCGAAGGCCAGCTCGCATACGACACGAAGTCGCTGAGCGCGAAGGCCGGCAAGGTCTCGGTCAACTTCACCAACTCCTCCGCGCTGCCGCACAACGTTACGATCGAATCCTCCGGCGGTGAACAGGTCGGCGCCACGCCTACCTTCTCGGGCGGCTCGAAGAGCGTCTCGGTCAACCTCAAGCCGGGCACGTACAAGTTCTTCTGCTCCGTCCCCGGCCACCGCCAGGCGGGCATGGAAGGCACGCTGACCGTCAAGTAGCGCCGGCCGGGCCGGAAGGCCTGGTGTGACCGCCGCGCTCAGCTCCGGGTCCAGGCCGCATCGGACCCGGAGAGCGCGCCGGCGGCGAGTGCGATCGCCGCGGCCAGCGCCATCGCGACGGCGACCGCCGCGGCGACGGACACGTTCAGCACGAGCAGCGCACCGCCCAGCGCGCCCAGGAGCATCGCGGCGACGGCGACGCTGCGCCGACCGAGCTGCGAACCGGGACCGCCGACGATCCCCGCCTGCGAAGCGAGCCCGGTGAGCGTGCGCGTCAGCACGGTCGTCGTCAGCTCCGGCACGGCGAGCCGCAGCGCAGCGGCGTTCTGCACGCCCATCGCGAGCGCCAGCAGCAGGATTAACCCGTAGCGCGAGCCCGCGGCGAGCGGTTCGCTGACGGCCAGGGCGAGCACGAGCGCGGCGAGGATCAGCGCCGCCTGCACGACGTTGGCCGCGCGCAGCAGGCGGCCGCGATGCTCGGAGTGGCGCACGACCAGCCAGCCGCCGGCCAGCGCGCCGAGCAGGAACGAGCCGAGCGCGAGCAGCGAGGCGGCGACCGACAGGCTCCCGGCGCCGGCCAGCGCGAAGCCGAGGAAGACGACGTTGCCGGTCATGTTGGCGACGAACACGTGCCCGAGCTTCAGATAGCTGACGGCGTCGACCACGCCGGTCAGCACGGTCAGCGCGACCAGCATCGGCACGAGCGGGCCGTGGCGGTCATCGGCGCCGGGACGCAGCGTGAGCGCGACGTCGCGCAACACGCTCATCGGCTCGGCTCTGCTCGGGCAATGCGCTCGCGGGCGGGCGCGGTCACCCGGGCAGTGTTGCCCGCGGCGCGGACGGCGCCGGGTCCTGCGCGGCCGCGTGGCGCGAGCGCTCGTCGGCCTTCGCCTCGTACAGCGCCAGGTCGGCCTCGCGCACGAGGTCGTGCGGGTTGGCGTGCACGCCGGTGGCGGCGCCGACGCACAGCGAGATCCCGTCGGGCAGCCCGACCTCGGGCAGCTCGAGGGCAAGCGCCGCTGCGCGCAGGCGCTCGGCGGCCGCCTGCGCTCCGGAGCTGTCCGCTTGCGGCAGCACGACGAGGAACTCGTCGCCGCCCCAGCGGCCGTAGATGTCCTCGGTGCGCAACGCCTCGCGCAGGCAGTCGGCGACAGTGCACAGCACCTCGTCGCCTGCCTCGTGTCCGTAGGTGTCGTTGGTCTGCTTGAAGCGGTCGAGGTCGATCATCAGCACCGACAGCGGCTCCCCATGGCGGCGGGCGCGGGCGGCGGCGCGGGTTAGGTGCTCGGTCAGGGCGCGCCGGTTGTAGAGGCCGGTCAGCGAGTCTGTCTGGGCGTTGCGCTCCATTCGCGCCGAGAGCGCGGTCAGCCGCGCGCGGTCGGCCATCAGGCGCGCGAACAGCACGAGGATCAGCGCGCCGAGCATCGTCACGAGCGCGAAGATCAGCCACGGGATGTAGCGCGTCCAGCCCGAGATCGATGAGAACAGACGGCCGTTGGGGACGGCGATCACGATTCGCCAGGAGCTACCCGGCACACGCGCCGCCGTGAACGTGCTCGGCGTGCGGGCGCCGGGTACCGGTCCCGTCGAGGAATGCCTTGCCGCCGTGGCGAGCCACGGGTCGGCGGCGCCGAGCGTGCTGGCGAACACCCGCGGACTCGATGCGATCAATTGCCCGGTGCCGTCGAGTAGGAACACCTCGTGCTGGGGATAGGAGATCGTGTGGTCGACGAGCGCGTCGAGTGCGAGGCCCGAGGCGGGATAGTCGGCGGAGAGCACGCGCCGGCCCGCGGGCGTCTGGTAGGGCACGGCGATCGCCGTTACCTCGGCTCCCGTCACAGGTGAGGTCACGATCCCCGAGATGCCGGTCCGGCCGCGCTCGGCCTCGCTGAGATGGCTGAAACGCGCGGCAAGCGGTGTACCCCTGCGCAGCGCGTGTGAGGGAACGGCGTCTAGTACGCGCCCGGAGCCGTCGAGCAGCACCGCGCCGGCGCTTCCCAGCGAGCCGGCGACGGTGCCGAAGCGGGCGGGGGAGACGCCGGGCGCGGCGAGGAACCGGGTCGCCGCCTCGTGCTCGCGGCTGGCCTGCTCGGTCAGGTAGGTGGCGACGAACTGCGCTGAGCTTTGCCCGCGCAGCGCGAAGCTCGACTCGAGGTGCGATTTGGCCTGGCGCTGGGTCAGCACGATGCCGGTCGCGAGCACGCCGAGCAGCACGAGCAGGGCGAGCGAGGCGAGCAGCGTGGCCCACGATCGGCGTGCGTGCGTCCCGATTGCGGTCGCTGACCTTGCAGGAATGGGTGTGCTCATCGGCGGTCGTCGGGCGTTCGATCTGCGGGATTCCTTCACCTCAGATCGGACAAACGGCGGCAAAGCTTGAGCCCGTGAGCCGGTAAAGCTCGAATCTTTGGAACGGCCGCTGTAGAGCGCTCCGCGCAAGGCAGGCGCCGTGGCGTGGCGTGCGCCCACTACGTTCTCGTGATGAGCGCAGCGAGATGAGCGCCGGCGAGATCATCGCGATCGCATTCGCCGGGATGGCGGCAGGCACGATCAACACCATCGTGGGCAGCGGCACGCTGATCACGTTCCCCGTGCTGCTCGCGTTCGGCTACGCGCCGGTGACAGCGAACGTCTCGAACACGATTGGACTCGTGCCGGGGTCTGTCTCGGGCGCGATCGGCTACCGCCGCGAGCTGACGGGGCAGCGGGGGAGGGCGCTGCGCTTCGGCACGGCATCGCTGCTCGGCGGCGTGACGGGGGCGGTGCTGCTGCTCGTGCTGCCCGCCTCGACGTTCAAGGACATCGTGCCCGCCTTCATCGTGCTGGCGCTCGTGCTTACGCTCGCGCAGCCGAGACTCAACCGCCGCCTGGCCGGGCACGTCGCGAGCGGCGCGCGGCGCGTCAAGTTGCTGCTGCCAGTCGCGATCTACGCGACCGGCGTCTACGGCGGCTACTTCGGCGCCGGGCAGGGGATCCTGCTGCTCGCGATCCTCGGCGCGACGCTGCCGCAGAGCCTGCACGACTCCAACGCGCTGAAGAACGTGCTGGCGGGGCTCGTCAACGGCGTCGCCGGCGTCTACTTCATGTTCGCCGCGCACGTCGAGTGGGGACCGGCAGGCATCATCGCTGTCTCCTCGATCGTCGGCGCGCAGCTCGGAGCGCGCTACGGCCGGCGCCTGCCCCCCGACGCGCTGCGCGCGCTGATCGTGCTCGTCGGGCTCGCGGCGATCGTGCGACTGCTCACGGAATGAGCTCGTCGAGCCATTGCTGGGCGCCGGGAAGGACGCTCGCCGGAATCGAGTGACCGCCGTAGAACTCCTCGTAGTCAACGTCGAGGCCGCCGGCACCCAGCAGCTCGCGCGCGGCGCGGCCGAAGGAGATCTCGATCACGGGGTCCTCGGTGCCGTGGCGCACGAGCGCGCGCAGCGAGCGGCGATCCTCAAAGCGCGCCTGCCAGCCCTCGACGCTCGGAACGAACCCGGAGAAGGCGAGGATGCCGGCCGGCGCCGGACGGTCCCCGCCAAGCGCCAGTGCGTAGCTCATCACGCAGCCCATCGAGAAGCCGCCGAGCACGGTCCGCTCGGGACCGATCCCGATTCGTTGCCAAAGTTCGTCATGGAAGTCGCTGAGCAGCGCGTAAGAGGCGGCGAACGTGTCGTGGTCGGGATAGCCGACGCGCGGGACCACATACCAGTGATAACCCGCCCATCCCGGCAGCGTCAGCGGCGCGCGCGGCGTGACGACGTGCAGGCGTTTTTGTGGGTCGAGCGCGTCGGCGAGCGGCAGCAGGTCGTGCTCGTCGGTACCGCGGCCGTGGTGCAGCACGAGTAGGCCGCTGGCCTCACCGTCGGCCGGGCGCTCGCGGAATACTGGTGCGCTCACCGGGCGAAGCCTATTGCGCTGCGGCGCCTCGAACTTCCGCTCGATCGCTGTCGCAGCTTTGTGGGGCCGGCTCAGCTGGCGACGAGCGACTCGGACGCGAACTCCGCGACAAGCTCGGCGGTGCGCTCGGGCTGGTCGATTGCTACGAACGTGTAGCTGTCCTCAATCCGCTCGAGACGCGCGTGGGGGAAGGCGCCGGCGAGGCGCTCGGCGTAGCGCAGCTTGAAGAAGCGGTCCTCGGGCGCCCAGGCAATCAGCACGGGCTTGTCGAACTCGCCGAAGCGCTCAGCCGCCTGCAGCGTGTAGCTGTTGGAGATGCCCTTCAGGATCGAAGCGATCTCGCGGCGGATCGCGGCGCTTGAGAGCGCGGGCGCGAGCCAAGCGTCGCTGAGGTCGTCGGGAATGCCGCGCTTGGACAGCCAGCCGAAGGCGAACGGCAGTCGCCGTGCAGGCCGTGGACGGAGCGATTGCGCGACGAGGAAGACCGCTCCCGGGACGCGTGCCAGCGCCTGCAACGGACGGAACATCGGCGGTAGGAAGTTCTCATAGGCGTCGCACGGTGTGAGCACGAGGCGAGCCAACCGCTCGGGGTGATGCACCGCGACGAGTTGGCTGATCGCGCCGCCGGTGTCGTTGCCGACGAGCGTGACGCCCTCCAGGTTAAGCGCTGCTATGAAGTCGGCGATGATCGCGGCGAGGCCCAGCGGGGAGAGGTCGGTCTCGGCGTTCATCGGCAACTCCTGCGAGCCGAGTGGCAGGTCGGGCACGATCACGCGGAAGTCGCGCGCTAGGCGTGGCGCCACCTCGCGCCACAGCAAGCCGTTGACGAGCAGGCCGTGCACGAGCACGATCGGCTCGCCGGTGCCGAGTTCGCGGTAGCGGATCGTTCCCTGGGGAAGTCGCGCCTCGCGCACCGGTGCGTCTTCAAGCGCGGCGTCCATCGTGGGGGTCAAGTCAGGTTGGCTCACGATCTCGCTCCTTCGACTATGGGGGAAGCAACGCACGTCCGGGAGATGCGGCAGCAACGTTGCAGCAGCTCACATACAGACTGTATGTATCTAGCATACAGACAGTATGGATGTCAAATCTGAGTCGGGAGAGCGGGGGAGTCCCGCGCGAACGCTGAAGGCGGAGCGCTCGGAGGCGACGCGAGCGGCGCTCGTCTCCGCGGCCCGCTCGCTGTTCGCTGAGCGCGGATACGCGGGCGTCGGCACGGAAGAGATCGTGCGCGCGGCGGGCGTCACGCGGGGAGCGCTGTATCACCACTTCGAGGGCAAGCGTGAGCTCTTCCAGGCCGTCTACGAAGACGTCGAGCAGGCCCTGCTCGAACGAATCGCCGAGCTGGCCGACCAGTCGGCTCGCGATCCGCTTGAGGTGCTGCACGCCGGCGCGCAGGCCTTCCTCGACGCCTGCGAAGACCCCGCGGTGCAGCGCATTGCGCTGCTCGACGCTCCCTCGGTGCTCGGCTGGGAGTTGTGGCGCGAGATCGGTATGCGCTACGGCCTCGGGCTCGTCGAAGGCACCGTGCAGGCCTCGATTGAGGCGGGGTTGATCGAGCCGCAGCCGGCCGGTCCGCTCGCGCACCTGCTGCTGGGTGCGATCGACGAGGGCGCGATGCTCGTGGCGCGGGCCGACGACGGCGGGCAAACTCGCGAGCAGGTCGGCGCGTCGGTCGCGCGCATGCTCGACTCGCTACGCGTGCGCGGCTAGCCGCAGCTCACTTCTGCTCCTCGATCCAAGCGAAGATCCCGCGCGAGTGCGTGATCACGGTGCCGTCGGCGAGCTTCAGCGTTGGCAGCTTCGTATCGCCGGTGGCAGCACGCAGCTCCTCGCGCGAGCCTTTGCGCAGGAACGGGATGGGGTTTCCGTGTGCGGCGACGACCTTCTCGTACCCGATGCCGGCCTCGCGGAGCGCTTCCTGCACGCGCCTGCACGGATGAATGCGCGGTCCGCCGTCATCCCCGTGGCACACGTACAGCGTCGGGGTCTGCGGCGTGGGGGCCTTCGCCGTCTGATTGCCGGCTTGCGTGCCCTGCTGCTCGACATCTGCCATCTGATCCTCCTGTTCTCAGAGCCTTCCGGAAGGCTCAGCGTGTCATCTAACAGCAGAGACGGAGTGGGAAGGGGAGGATCATCGGTCCCTCGCCGAGCTGCCCTTTCTCCGGCATCATGTTTGCGGCGCGCTAGCGTGGCGCCATCGCAGCGCAGACGCCCCGCATCCAGTTGATCCTCGGCTCCACGCGGGAGGGGCGCTTCGGCGAGAAAGCTGCCGGCTGGGCGCTCGCTCGCCTGGCCGGGCGCGAGGATCTCAGCGTCGAGCCGGTCGATTTGCGCGACTTCCCGATGCCGTTCTACGAGCAGGATGCCCCGCCGGCGTACGGACGGCGTGAATATCCGCCCGAGGTCGCACGCTGGGCGGAGAAGGTGCAGGACGCCGACGGATACCTGATCGTCACAGCCGAGTACAACCACGGCTATCCGGCGGTGCTGAAGAACGCGCTCGACCAGGTCTTCCCCGAGCTCAACCGCAAGCCGGTCGCGTTCGTCGGCTATGGCAACACCGGGGGAGCCCGGGCGATCGAGCAGCTTCGCCTCGTCTGTGTCGAGCTGGAGATGGCGCCGCTGCGACATGCGGTGCACATCCTCCCGGCCGTGATGATCCCGGCCAGGCAGGCCGAGGGCCCGTTCGATCCGGAGGTGTTCGCTTCGCTCGACGAGCGCCTGGACACGGCCGTGACCGATCTCGTTTGGTGGGCCAGGGCACTCGCGCGGGCGCGCGCGGAGGACCCGGCTTGACTCGCACGCCGCGCCTCTCTGAGGCTGCATTGTGCGGTTGAACGCGGCACGCCTCACGCTTCCGGCCGTGTGCGCGTTAACAATGGCGAGCGTGAACATCGACGATCAGATCCAGCACGATGACGCGCGGTACGTCGCCTTCGAGACGGCGCTTGGCAGGTGCGCCGTGCGCTGGAGCGAGCTCGGGATAACCGAGGTGCTGCTGCCGCCGGCGAGGGGAGGGGTGGCAAGCTGCTCACGGGCCGGCGGCGTGCCGGAGGCGATCGGGGAGGCAATAGCCGGGATTACGGCGCTGCTCAGCGGCGAGCGGCGCGACCTGCGCTCCGTCGTGCTCGACGAACGCGCGCTCGACGAGCTCCAGCGGCGTGTCTACGCGACGACGCGTGAGATCGGCCCAGGGGAGACGGCCAGCTACGGCGAGATCGCCCGAGCCACCGGGGCGCCGCAGGAGGCGCGTGCCGTCGGCGCCGCGCTTGGTCGCAACCCGTTCCCGGTCGTCGTGCCGTGCCACCGGGTGCTGTCGGCCTCGGGTGCGCTGCACGGCTTCTCGGCGCCAGGCGGACTGCGCACGAAGCGGAGGATGCTCGAGATCGAGGGCGCGCCCGGCTTCATGCAGCAGGCGCTGTTCGCCTGAGCCGCGAGCGCTGCCTAGAGAATCGCCTCCGGCGGGATTCGCGCCTCGCTCATCACGACGCGCCGGCCGCGGATCGAGACGCCCTCGGCCACCAACTTGGCTCGCTGCTCGGCGCCTTTCGCCCATGTGCCGTCGCTGCGCACGACACGCCACCACGGGAGGCCGACGGGCATCTGCGAGAGCGCGCGTCCAGCGTGGCGCGGGGCCCCTGGGGACAGGTCTCCATAAGTCGTGACGAAGCCGGGCGGGACGCGGCGCACGCGCTCATAGATCGTCTGTGGGCTGATCGCCATCACTCGTTCATATCAACCCGCGAACCTCGCGGTGCATGGCCGCCGGGGGGCCAAAGCGGTACGGACCCGGTCGCGGCCGAGCGCGGCTAAGCTCCTCACCGATGATGCGGGAGCCGAGATGGCCAAGCTGATCTACTCGGCGATCGCCTCGCTCGACGGGTACGTCGAGGACGATCGGGGCAAGTTCGACTGGGCGGCGCCGGACGAGGAGGTGCACACCTTCGTGAACGACCTCGAGCGACCGCTCGGCACCTGCCTCTACGGGCGCCGGATGTACGAGACGATGGTCTTTTGGGAGACCGTCAGCACCGATGCCGATCAGCCGGCGGTCATGCGGGACTTCGCCGAGCTCTGGCGAACGGCCGAGAAGATCGTCTACTCCCGGACTCTGCGCACGGCATCCAGCGCAAAGACCCGGATCGAGCGCGAGCTCGACCCCGATGCCGTCCGCCGGCTCAAGCAGACCTCCGATGCCGACATCGGGATCGGGGGCGCAGACATCGCCGGGCAGGCGCTCGCCTTGGGGCTGGTCGACGAGTGCCATCTGCTCCTCGTGCCGATCGTGGCGGGCGGAGGCAAGCGAGCACTGCCCGCCGGCGTCCGCGCGCAACTCGAGCTGCTCGACGAGCGCCGGTTCGAAAGCGGCGTGGTCTACCTTCGATACCGCGTGAGCATCTAGCGCAAGGTCATCGTCGAACGGCTTCGTTACTGCGCTCGATAATGCATGTCCTGCCGGGGGCGACTGATGGCCTGGTCCCGTGCTCAGAGGGTCGCCATCGCAGCGGAGTACTGGCGGAAAGGCACCCCACCGGAGGAAGCGGCTCGGCTGATGAAGCAGTCGTTGGCCAACGTCGAGGCCATCTATGCGCACGTCGCTGTCACCGAAGGGCAGGACCCCAGCCGTCGATCGGCCTCCGGCTCAGCCGGCGAAGCGGGCGTGTCAAGCGAGCGGAGCTCGCGGACCCGCGCAGCGGGTTGACGCGTCTGCCAGTGTCGACTGCCATCTGGCCGGCGATCGTCGTGCATGTCGGCGACCGCTGTCACACCGTGAGGGTGGGAACAGAGGGCCCGCAGGCTCGTCGTCTTCGGCGAGCCGTTGCCGAGCTACAACGACTGCTGGAGGATCTCTGATGAGTTTCACGCTCGATAATGCATGTTATGTAAATAAGACGATTTGCCTCCGGGCATTGATGCCGCGCTCAGAACCCGTCCCCCGCTACTTCTCCAGGTCGCGATGCGTGATCGTGCCTGAGCGCAGCGCCTGCTCGGCCAGCGCGGCGCGCTTCTGGTTCTGTGCCAGCTCACCGAGCCCGAACTTGGCGAACATCGCTCGCAAGTGCAGCTTCACGGCGTTGACGCTGAGGAACAGCTCGCCCGCGATCTCCCGGTTCGTCGCAGGAGTCGCGTAGGCGCCGTCGCGGTACGGCTTGCACAGCGCGATCAGGACCTGGCGCTGCATGTCGGTCAGCCGCACGACGGCCAGCTCGCTCGCCGCGACGGTTTCGTTGACCAGCGTCGCCTGCGCCGCCCGGTACTCGAGCATCGTCTGCCCCACGCGGATCAGATCGCCGTCGCGCAGGCGCTGGCGAGCGGAGATTCGCTCCCCGTTTACATAAGTCCCGTTCGTCGACAGCCCGTCGTTGACGATCGTGAGTTCGCCACCGACTCGATGCAGTTCCACGTGGAGCCCCGAAACCTCGTTGTCCCAGCGCAGCGCCAGGTTGGTCTCGGCGCGGCGGCCGATCGTCGCGATCGTCTGCTCACCGCTCCCGAACGTGAAGAAGCGCAGTACGCCCTCGCCGTCGCGGAACGCGAGGAAGCCCTCCCCCGTGCGCTCCACGCCGAGCAGCTCCTTCAGCTCGGCGGCCGACAGCGAGTGCTTGGCGAGCGGGGCTGTGCTGAACGACTGCTCGGACATCGCGAGGCTCGCCCGCTACGCCGCGCGCTTGCGCCGCTCGTCGGCCTCTGCCGCCACGCCTGCCGAGGGAACGTGGCAAACGAACGCGCCGCCCGCGAGTGCCGGCGCGAGGTCCAACGAGGCCGTATAAATGCCGCTCGACGCGTTCTGCGCCGCGAGCAGCTGACCGCACAAGGCCGGCGCCGTGGCGGTCGCCGGAACGCTCTTGCTCAGTTCGCTCGCATCGAGCACCCCGCTGTAGATGCCCGTGCCGTCGTAGTCGGTGCCGTGCACCACGACGACCGCATCGCCGCGACGAATTGCCGCGGCCACGCTCGGCGGCAGCACGATCGTGCGCGTGTAGTGCAGTGCGCCGCCCGAGGGAAAGCGATGGAACGCGAGGATGCTCGCCACACTCGTGTCGCCATGTGTCGTCAGCGCCTGGACCGGCGGGCCGTAGTAGTTGATCCCATCTGAGGTGCTGATCGCCAGGTGGCCGTTGTGGCGACGTGCCGCCGAGGCCGGCGGACACTGGCCTTTGCCTCCCGCGTGTATGTGCATCAGGTGCACGAGTTCTGCGCCGTTGTCCAGACCGCTCGTCGTGACCGTGACGGCCGCTTTATCGCCGTCGAGGCGGACCAGCGCTTCGCCGGAGCCCGTCACGTGGTTGGAGGGCACCTCGGCGAGCGCCGCCTGTGAGAGCTTGCCGCTCGGTGTACTGGAGCCGGATCCGAGCACTACCGCTAGCACCGCCGCTACCGCCAGTACGAGCAGGGCTGCCGCGACGGGCCCCCATTTGCGCCGCTTCTCCTCGCGCCCGTCGCGCCCTCCCGCTGCGATCGCGGGCGCCGGCTCGGGCATGGCCGAAGGTGCGGGGTGCGAGTTCGCATCCTCGGACGCCGGCATCGACGGCGTCGTCAACGTGACACCGCCGACGGCGGCGCTCTCGCAAGCGTCCAGAAACTCCTCGCAGGAGCCGTAGCGATCGGCCGGCTCGCGCGAGAGCGCCTTGGCGATCACCTCGTCGAGCTCGCTCGGCAGGCCCGGGCGCACCTGTGTCAGCGGCTCGAGCTGACCCTGCGGCGGGCGCGCGCCTTCGGCCAGCTCGCGCTGAAACGGGATCCTTCCGGCGAGGCACTCGTAGAAGGTCACCGCGAGCGCGTACTCATCAGTCTGCGCTGAGACTTCGCGGCCTTCCATTTGCTCCGGTGCCATGTATCCCACGGTGCCGATCGAGGCGCCCGTTGCAGTGAGGCCGGCGCCGCGCATCGCGGCGTCCTTGGCGATGCCGAAGTCCGTCAGGTACACGTGTTCGATCGAGCCCGTCACCGATCGCTGCACGAGGATGTTGGCCGGCTTGAGGTCACGGTGGACGAGCCCGTGCGCGTGCGCCGCATCGAGCGCCAGCCCGATCGGAATGAGGATCCGCAGCGCCTGCTCCGGATCGAGCGGGCCGGCGCCGGAGAGCAGCGACTTCAGGTCGCCTCCAGCCACGTAGCGCATCACGATGTACAGCGAGTCCTCGTGCAGACCCATGTCGTGGATCGGGATCACGTTGGGGTGATCGAGGCTCGCCGCGGTCTGCGCCTCGCGCAGGAAACGCTCGCGGAACGTGTCGTCGGAGCTCAGCTCCGGCGCCAGCACCTTCAGCGCCACCGTCATGCCAAGACGCGCATGCTTGGCGCCGTAGACGACGCTCATGCCCCCGCGCCCGATGACGGAGTCGATCAGGTAGTTGCCGAGCTGACCGCCGACGACGAGATTGTCCGCCACGTAATAAGTCTAAGCGGAGCGCCCCCCGCCAACCGGCTGCGAGAGGCACTGCGGCGGGCCGGCCATCCCGACTCGATCGCCGAGCTGTAGGGAAGGGCCGGCCGCCGTCCGGCGGATGTCGTGTGGCGTCTCAGCGAGCGCTCCTCGCGACACGCAGCACGCCGTGGCGGGGCGCGCCGACGGTGTGGGTTGCGCCGCCTGTGCTCGGGTTGGCCTTGGCCTTGGCTCCGCTGATCGAGTTGATCAGCCAGCCAAAGTGCCATTCGCCGTCCTCGCCGCACGTGAACAGGCCGATTTTCGTGCCGACCGGGACCGTTTCGATCTTGCCGTCGTTCTCGATCTGGCATCCCGCCGCGCCGCCGTTGCCCTGCTTGATCTCCGCGTGAGCGGGGGTGGCGCCGATGAAAGCAACCGCGGCTGCGCCGATCGCGGCGGAGGCGAGGACCTTGCGTGACATGCTCGTGAAGGTGGAGGTGATCTGGTTGTGCATTGTGTTGCTCCTTTGCGTGAGTTGCCTGAGTGGATTGCTTGACAAGCTCATCCTCGATCGCAGGGGGGCTCGCGCACAGGACCCCTAGGGGTAGCGCTCCTCCCCCCTGTGAGCGAGCAAGCCGCGCAATCCGTGGAGCGGGT
>CAVYSO010000004.1:0-20012 GCA_963771255.1 uncultured Solirubrobacteraceae bacterium
AAACAGCTTTATTTTCAGGATCGGCGCGATCAGCGGGCCGGTTAGCCCGAGCACGATCAACAGCGCCGCGATGTCGCCGACCAGCAGGTGCTCGACCATGTGCATGTAGAGCAGGTCCTGGCTGGCGCCGCCGAGCGAGGTCAGCGAGGCGGCGATCGTCACGAGGCCTCCGTAGAAGCAGCCCTGACGCCAGCCTGCGACGGGGTGACCGGTCCTTGCGAGCGTGCGCACGCGCCGCGCGTAGAGCAGCGCGAACAGCAGCAGCGGCCCGACCTGCACGACGTCCTCGAGGTCGGTTGAGACGGCGAGCGGGAGCGCGTGCATCCCGCTTCAGACTACCGGCGAGCGCGCGGCGATATCGTGGCTTGCCCGATGGCTCAGCTGCTGCCAGCCCTCGCCTACCTCGCGCCCGCGCTGATGATTCTTGCGGTGCTCGCGTTCCGCCGCTATCCGGGCGAGCGCGCGCTGGTAGCCAGGCTCGAGCGCCATCGCGATCGTCGTGGTCGTGCAAGGGCGCCGCGGGCAGCGGCTCGCAAGCGCACCCCGCGAGCGCTCGTGGCTCGTGGGGGGCGGCTGATCGGATGCGCGCTTGCCGTGCGCCCGCCACCGCCGCTGCGCCTGGCCCCGAGCTAGTCGGCGAGTGGCCAACCGGCCGCGCGCCGGTCAACGCCATCTCGACTGCGAGGACCGATGCCTTTCAATCTCACGCTGAAGCGCGCGCGTGACCGCCTGCCGGCGGCGCGCCGCGCAACGCTGCTGAGCGCCGGACTGCTGGTTTGCTCAGCTGCATGGCCGCTGGCCGCCGAAGCCCACGGCGTATCGGGGCGGGCGAGCCTGCCCGTGCCGGCGTGGCTGTTCGCCTGGGCCGCGGCGATCGTGCTCGTGGTCTCCTTCTTGCTGCTCTCGGCGATGTGGTCGCGCCCACGCCTTCAGCAGGTGAGCGAGCACCAGGTCTGTGCGTGGCCCGAGTGGATCGCTGTGCCGGCCGGCCTGCTCGGCCTCGCGCTGTTCGCACTCGTGGTCTACGCCGGCTATGACGGCGTCGCGGCGCCCAAGGCCAACTTCGACCCGACCTTCATCTTCATCGTCTTCTGGGTCGCCGTGCCGCTGTCGAGTGGGGTGCTCGGCAACTGGTTCAGTGCGTTCAGCCCGTGGCGAGCGTTGGCGCGCGGCGTGCGCTGGGGCGGGGCGCGCGTGGGTTTGCGCTGGCGAGCGCCGCTGTCCTATCCGGCCTGGCTCGGTCGCTGGCCGGTCGTGGCCGGCTTGATCGGCTTTGCCTGGTTGGAGCTCATCTATCACGACCACGACGACCCGACGATCCTCGCTTCGCTGTCGCTCGCCTACTTCGCGCTGATGTTGGTCGGCATGGCGCTGTTCGGGATCGAGCAGTGGAGCGCGCGGGGCGACGCCTTCGGCGGCTACTTCGGCCTGCTCGCGCGCCTTTCGGGGCTTGATGCGCACGACGACGCGCTGTGGCGGCGACAACCGCTGTCGGCACTGAGCTCGTTTGGTGGCGAATCGGGTGCCGTGGCGCTCGTGCTCGTGATCATCGGCATCACGACGTTCGACGGCGCGTCCAACGGCGTCGTGTGGAACACGCTGCAGCCGCACGTACAGAGCTGGTTCACCGGCCTCGGGCTCGGCGACACACCCGCGGACGAGCTCGCCGATTCGCTCGGCATGCTGCTTGCAATCGCAATCGTCACCGGCTTCTACTGGCTCGGCGTGCTCGGCATGCGATCGGTCTCGCGCCGCTGGGATGCCCGCGCGCTCGCGCGCTCCTACGCGCACACGCTCGTGCCGATCGGCTTTGCCTACGTGCTCGCGCACTACTTCTCGCTGCTCGTCTGGCAGGGGCAGGCGATCGGCTATCTCATATCGAACCCGCTCGGACACGGCAGCGACTACCTCGGTACGGCGCACTGGCATGTCCACTACAACTTCATCGGCTCGACAGGCATCTGGTACGTGCAGGTCGTGGCCCTGGTCGCAGGCCACGTGTGCGGCCTCGCGCTCGCGCACGATCGCGCGCTGGCGACTTGCCGCTCGAGCGAGGAGGCCGTGCGCTCGCAGTATTGGATGCTCGTAGTGATGGTCGGCTTCACGAGCCTGGGGCTGTGGCTGCTCTCTTCGGTGAATACTTGAGCGCAACGTAATGCTCGTGATCGCGCACATCGGGAAGATCCCGGTCGAGGAGTACGCCGGATTCGTGGTCCCCGTGATCGCGCTCTACGCCTATGGGCGGGCATGGAGCAGGCGCCACCGCATGAAGCTCGCGAGCCTACCGCCCCCGTCACAGGGGCTCGACGAGCGGACCGTCCAGCTCGTCCTCGCGCGGTGGGCCGAGGACAAGCACGGCGAGCTAAGGCCGGAGCTGGTGGCGCTGATGTACCCGCCCGGTCCCGACGGCGCGACGGCTGCGGAGTTGGCGCAGCGACTCGGCGCCGAGCGCGCGAGCGTGGAAAGGGGAGTTGCCGACCTTGCCGAGCTCGGCTACCTCGAGTCGGATCTCGGCGAGGGCGAGCAGCGCCTGGCGTTGACCGCCGAGGGCATCCACCTGCTGAACATCACCGAGGACGTCCTACTGAGCGCCTTCGCCGACGCCGCCGCGCCAGCGCGCAGCGCAACGAGCTAGTCGCAGCCCAGCGACCTTGGGCGGCCGCCACCGCGGCGGAGACGCGAGCAGCGCTGCGCACCGCGTCGAGCGCTGGAAAGATCTCGTGCAAGGCCAGCGAAACGGTCGCCAAAAGTTCGGAAAATGCGAACATTTTCGTGACTTGCCGGTTTCTTAGCTGGTCTTGAGGAGCACCTGGGTAGCATTGGGTTCACTGACTCGCATGACCGCGCAAACTCCCATCCGTTCAGCAACAGCCGAAGGGCACACAGAGCGGGTCGACGCGATCGCGTGCCTCGACGAGAGCACGCGGCGCAAGGCGATCACGGAGCGCCCGACCGGTCCAGGCCACTACCTGGAGATCCAGAGCTCGGGTGAGTCGCTGCTGATCCCGATCGAGGAGGGCGTGATGCACATCGGGCGCGGCCTCTCGGCCGATCTACATCTCGACGAGAAGTCGGTCTCGCGCCGCCACGCAATGCTCGTGCACGGCCCTTCGGGCTCGCGCCTGCTCGACGATCGCAGCTCCAATGGCACGTTCGTCAATGGCCAGCGGATCGTCCAGGCCGACCTGAACAACAGCGACGTGATCCTGCTCGGGCGCGTCGTGCTGCGCTACCTCGAGATCTGAGCTCGCGCTCCATATGTCAGTGGAGTACCGCCTCGGTACCTCCGAGCCATCGCCCCACCTATACTGCTGGACTCTTTGGACCCTCAAGGTTCAGTCCCCAAATCACCCAGGAGGGTTCGGATGAGAAAGCTCGTGGCCGTAGCCGCTGCGCTGGTGCTCGTCGTGCTGGCGGGATGCGGCAGCAGTAGCAGCAATAGCTCAAGCTCCACGTCCTCAGGCGGCGCCTCGTCCTCGACGGCGGTCACCACGCCGGGCCCTGACTCGTCGCTCGTGGCGCAGGTTCCCGCGGCAATCAAGTCGAAAGGTACGTTGAACGTGGCCACTGAAGCGCAGTACGCGCCGAATGAGTTCATTGCCCCCGACGGCCACACGGTGATCGGCATGGACGCGGAACTCATGGAATCCATTGGCGCCGTGTTGGGCCTGAAAGTGAAGTTGATCAACTCAGACTTCGAAACGATCATTCCGGGCCTGGCAGCGGGGCGCTACGACCTCGGCATCTCCTCGTTCACGGACACGAAGGAACGCGAGAAGACCGTGGACTTCGTGGACTACTTCGAGGCGGGGATCTCCTTCTACGCGAAGCGCGACGCGAGTCCGGACGTGCCCACGGTGGCGGACCTGTGCGGCAAGACGGTCGCGGCGGAGAAGGGGACCGTCGAGGCCGAAGAAGCCGAAGCGCAGAGCAAGAAGTGCGCGAAAGAAGGCAAGAAGGAGGTCACGACGCTCGTGTTCCCGGGCCAGAACGCAGTCAACCTCGCGGTCTCGAACGGGCGCGCGGAACTGGGCATGGCGGACTCGCCGGTGGCGGATTACCAGGTAAAACAGTCCAGCGGTGCCTTCAAGCTGATCGGCAAGGAGTACGAAGTCGCTCCCTATGGCATCGCGATCCCGAAGAAGAGCGGCATGACTGGGCCGGTGCGTGGCGCCTTGAAAGACCTCATCGGCGAAGGGGTCTACGCGAAGATCCTCGAAAAGTGGGGGCTGAAGTCGGGCGCTCTCAGAGAGCCGGCCATCAACGGCGCGATCGGCTGAGCGAGTGACCGCTGAGCCAAACGGTTGAGCAAGTGAAGTAGACGGTGTCCTCGGGCGAGTTGACCCCCGCATCGGCCGGACGGCCCGAGGACATCCGCGCCGTGCCGGTCAGGCGCCCCGGGCGCTGGGTGGCCGCCGCGATTGTCCTGATCGTGGCGCTAGCGCTGGTCCGCTCGGTCGTCGACAACCCCCGCTTTGAATGGGGGATCGTCGGCGAATACGTCTTCGACGGGCGCATCCTGCATGGGCTGCGCGTGACGATCGAGCTGACGGCGATCGCGATGGGCATAGGCATCGTGCTCGGCGTGTTGCTCGCTGTGATGCGCCTCTCGCCGAACTGGCTCGTCTCGGGTGCGAGCTCGTTCTATATCTGGTTCTTCCGCGGCACGCCGGTCCTCGTGCAGCTTTTGTTCTGGTACAACATCGCCGCGCTGTACCCGAAGATATGGCTCGGCGTGCCGTTCGGCCCGTCGTTCATCCACGCCGACGCGAACTCGCTGATCACGCCCTTCACGGCGGCGATCCTCGGCCTTGGCCTGAACGAGGGCGCCTACATGGCCGAGATCGTCAGGGCGGGGATCATCTCGGTCAACCCCGGGCAGGCCGACGCTGCGCAGTCGCTGGGCATGACGCGCCTGCAGACGATGCGCCGGATCGTGCTGCCGCAGGCGATGCGCGTGATCATCCCGCCGACGGGAAACGAGACGATCTCGATGCTGAAGACCTCCTCGCTGGCGAGCGTGATCGTCGTGACCGAGCTGCTGTATGCGGGTCAGCTGATCTACTCGGTCAACTTCAAGACGATCCCGCTGCTGATCACGGTCAGCATCTGGTACATCGTCTGCACGAGCGTGCTCTACGTCGGGCAGTACTACCTGGAGCGCTACTACGGTCGCGGCGCACGCACGCGTCAGGCGGGACCGCTCGAGCGGATTCGCAAGGGCCTCTTCTCGATCCGCCACCAGCCATGAGCACGCCGATGGTCAAGGCCGAGGCGGTGCGCAAGCGCTTTGCCCGCAACGAAGTGCTGAAGGGGATCACGCTCGAGGTGCAGCCGGGTGAGGTGCTGTGTCTGCTCGGACCGTCGGGCTCGGGCAAGTCAACGTTCCTGCGCTGCATCAACCACCTGGAGAAGATCGACTCTGGCCGGCTGTCGGTCGACGGCGAGCTCGTCGGCTATCGCGACGAGGGGGAGAGGCTGCACGAGCTGCACGAGTCCGAGGTCGCGCGCAAGCGCGCCGAGATCGGCATGGTCTTCCAGCACTTCAACCTGTTCCCGCACATGACGGCGCGCGAGAACGTCACGTGCGCGCCGATTCGCGTCAAGGGGGAGCCCGCCGAGCAGGCGCGCGCGCATGCGCAGGAGCTGCTCGGGCGCGTCGGTCTCGAGGACAAGCTAGACGTCTACCCCTCACAGCTCTCCGGCGGGCAGCAGCAGCGTGTGGCGATCGCGCGGGCGCTGGCGATGAGGCCCAAGCTGATGCTGTTTGACGAGCCCACCTCGGCGCTCGACCCGGAGCTCGTCGGCGACGTGCTCGCGGCGATGCAGCAGCTCGCGCGCGAGGGCATGACGATGGTCGTCGTCACGCACGAGATGGGCTTCGCGCGCGAGGTCGCCGACACGGTGACGTTCATGGACGAGGGCATCGTCGTCGAGTCCGGTGCGCCGGGCGAGGTGCTCGGCAATCCGCAGCACGAGCGCACGCGCGCGTTCCTCTCGAAGGTCCTCTAGGACTGCCGGCTTCTCCGGCCGATGGCCGGCTCAGAGTGCCTTGCGCATCATTGCGACCGTCTTCACGTCGCCGTGTTCCAGTCGGCCCACGTCTTCGTAGCCGCGCGCGGCGTGGAATCCGAGCGAGGCGTCGTTGCGCGGCTTGACGTTGACGTCGCAGACCATCTGGCCGAACGGCCGCGCGGCATCCTCCATCGCGTCATACAAAAGCGCGCCGAGTCCGTGGCGGCGATGGGCGACGCCGACGGCGATGCGGTCGAGGTAGAGGAATCGCCCGTAGTGCTCGGCGAACCAGCGGTAGTTGGCGCTGTCGTAAGGGGTGCCCGGCGCGATCGCGATCGCGAAGGCCGCGAGCTCGTCTTCGCGCTGGACCCCCAGGGCGGCGTGGGCGAGCTGGAGGATGCACTGCAGCCGCGTCTCATCGAGCGGGCTGAGCTCGCGCACAGATGCCTCGTTCAGCGCCAGCAAGGCAGGCCAGTCCGAGCGCTCGAGCGCTCTGAGCTGGGCCTCGCCGTGAGCGTTACTCGCGCTCAGGGCCAGACCGGTGCTCCGGTGGTGATCACTTGCGGCTGGGCTATCCGGATTGACTGCCATTGCCTCTCTCCTGGTGGGCTGTTGAGCCTGGTCGCGACGGCGCTCACAATACGCCAGCGTGTCTGCGATCGTTTACCGCCTCGCTCGCGCGAGAGCCACCGAGATGGCCGACTCCCTCAATCAGTGCGCCGGTCCCTTCGGGGCCGTCTACGACTTCTACATCGAACGCCCACGGCTGATGCAGGCGATCGGACGGCTTGTGTGGGGCGTCGGAGTGCCACTGCTGTACGAGAGCATCGAGGCCACGATCCCCGACGTGCCGGCTGGGGCGACGATCCTCGATGTTCCTTGCGGCGGTGGGGTCGCCTTCCGCGGCCTTCGCCCCGATCAGGACGTCCGCTACATCGCCGGCGACCTATCGGAGAAGATGCTTTCGCGAGCGCGTGAGCGAGCGCGAGTGGCCTCGTTGGAGCAGGTCGAGCTGGTGACCGCCGACATGCTCGCGTTGCCCTTCGCCAATGACACGGCGGACCTGTTTGTCTCATACAGCGGTCTGCACATGGTCGAGGAGCAAGAGCGTGCCGTGCAAGAGATCGCACGCTGCCTGAAGCCAGGTGGTGAGCTCGTCGGTACGACGTTCCTTCGGGAGGGCGCGCACCGGCAGCGAATGCTGTTCGCACTCGGCCACCGTCAGGGCCATGCCCTGCCGCCGCGTCGGGATGACCTGCGCCGCTGGCTGATCGACGCGGGGCTTGAAGACGTCGAGGTCAAGCCCGAGAGCGGTTTTGTCGCGTTTCGCGCGCGCTGCGCGTAGGCCTGCGCTATTCCTCGTCTTCCTGGGCCAAGTAGTAGACGGGTTTGAGCGTCAGTAGGCCCCGTCTGGCTTCGGGGATCCGCTCATAGTGTTCGATCCAGAGATCAAGCAGACGGTTGCGATTGATCAAGATGACGCGGCGATTTTCGGCAGTACGCGCCTCAACTTCGGCGTCTGGTGTGAATCCACCGAGTGTCACAAAGACGCCGACGTCGCTCGGGCTGAGCACCGACATGAATGCGCGGAGGCCTTTCACGTCGGTCTTGCCCTGCTCCCGCTTGACCTGCACCTTGATTCGCGGGCCGTCAACTCCAAGTGGGTCGCCGAAGGCAATGATGTCAATCCCGCGGTCCTTGCCCGGCGGGGCTACCCAGTTGATGTGGTAGCCCATGCCTTGCAGCAAGCCCGCCACGAGCTCTTGGAAGTCGTACGGGTCGAGAGCTCCCAGGTGCTTCCAAATCTCGGCCACGGCCGTCTCTTCGGCCCTCTCGGCGGTCGCTGATCCCACGGCGATCTCGTTTACGACCATCTCGCCCAGGCCGGCTACATCGTTGGTTCGATCTGAATTGTGCGCCTTGTCCCAGGCTCGATAGAGCGCTCGTGCCTCCTCGAAGAAGGACTCCGCGTCGCTGTGGCGTTCGAAGGCGGCGAGACCCTCGTCGGTAATGGACCAGATGCCCTTCTCCTTGACCATCCAGCCCGCCTTGACTGCATTGATCGTCTGAAAACGCGTCGTCTTCTCGAAGCGCCGGACGTCGGTACCGGGATAGTTGTCCTTCTCGTAGGCAGTCAGACCGAGCGTGGCCTCGACCTGTGCCAAGGCGTCTTTCGCCGGTATCCCGTCCGGATGCCCGGTGAGCACGCGGAATACCGCATAGAGGAGTTCGGCACGGCGTTTCTTGTCCAGCGGCGTGTCCAAGTGTTAGGACCCTACGAGGCCGGACGACCTCGCCGCAAGCCCCGGCCCCGACTATCGCCGCTCATCAAAGTCGGCCCAGTGCGAACTTCGGAACTTACGTTTCGGCTTGGCTGACCATCCCGTATGATCCGGCCGCATCGACGAGACACCATGAGCTCATACGAGCCATGAAACCGGGGGAAGCCGCCAGGGATGGAGCGCTCGATCTATCGGGGTGAGACGGTTCGTAAGCGAGGACGCGTGCATTTGTCACGTGCGGACGTGGGCCGGACGGCGATGCTGCTGCTCGTGTGCGTGGCGCTCGCGCTCGGCTGCGCAGCATCCGCATCGGCGACAGGAGTGACGAACGCCAACGACGACCTGCGCACGGGCTGGTATCCGAACATGGGCTCGCTCACGCCGCAGCTCGTCAGCGGGGGCACGTTCGGGCAGATGTGGTCGACGACGGTCGAAGGCCAGGTCTACGCGCAGCCGCTGCTCTCGAACGGCACGGTGCTGGTGGCCACGGAGAAGAACAAAGTCTATGGACTAGATCCGGCGACTGGCGCGCTGAAATGGGCGAAAGCGCTGAACCTCGGTACGCCATGGAACCCGGCCGACATTTCCTGTGGCGACCTCACGCCGTCGATCGGTGTCACGGCAACGCCGGTGGTTGACTCGGCGACGAACATCGCCTACATGACGCACAAGACCTACGCCTCGGGCGCGAGCGGGCCCGCCAAGTACTTCATGGACGCGGTCAACATGACCAGCGGCGTCGAGGAACCGGGCTTCCCGGTGGAAATGGCGGGCACCGCGCAGAACGCGCCCGGTCGCACGTTCACGCCGACGACGCAACTGCAGCGCCCGGGCCTGTTGCTGATGGGCGGAGTCGTCTACGCCGCCTTCGGCAGCCACTGCGACGTCAAGCCGTGGCAGGGCTGGATCTTCGGCGTCTCGACAGCGGGCAAAGTGACGACGCGCTACGTCAACAACACGACCCAGGAAGGCGCCGGCATCTGGCAGTCGGGCGCGGGGCTGACCTCGGACGGGCCGGGCACGATCCTGTTCAGTACGGGCAACGGTGGCGCTCCCGCCACGCCGGCCCCAGGCACGAGCCCGCCGGCGAACCTCGGCGAGTCAATCGTGCGCGTGCGCGTGCAGCCGGACGGCTCGCTGAAACCGGTCAACTTCTTCGCGCCGTTCGACGGCCCCTCGCTCGACGACTTCGATTCGGACTTCGCCTCGGGCGGCGTCACGGGGCTGCCGAGCGAATACTTCGGCACGGCGGCGATCCCGCATCTGATCGTGGCCGACGGCAAGCAGGGGTACGTCTACCTGCTCAACCGCGACTCGCTTGGCGGCGTTAGCCAGGGCACCGGCGGCTCGGACAACGTCGTGCAGCGGCTCGGGCCGCGCGGCGGCGTGTGGTCGCGCCCGGGGATCTGGCCGGGCGACGGCGGCTACGTCTACATCCCGACCTCGAGCGGCTCATCGGGCGGCGGGCACCTCGACATGTACAAGTACGGCCTGACCGGCACGGGCACGCCCTCGCTGTCGCTCGCCGGTAGCTCAGAAGACGCCTTCGGGTGGGGGTCGGGCGCGCCGGTGATCACCTCGGAAGGAACCAACTCGGGCAGCGCGCTCATCTGGATCATCTGGTCAACCAACCGCACGGGCGCGGGCGGGCAGCTGCGCGCGTATGACCCGATCCCGGTCAACGGCAAGCCCGTCCTGCGCTTCCAGGCGCCGCTGGGGACGGCATCAAACTACGCGACGCCGGGTGTGGGGGCGGGCAAGCTGTTCGTGGGCAACCGCGAAGGCAAGGTGATGGCGTTCGGCTCGCCGGTGACGCCGGTGCTGAGCGGCCCGGCGACGAGCTTCCCGACGACGACGATCGGCAGCAGCGCGCAGAAGACGCTCACCCTGACGGCCAACAGCGCAATCACGATCACGAAATTCACATCGAGCAGCGCGCAGTACACGATCGGCACGCCGTCGATCGCGCTGCCGGCAAAACTCGTGGCGGGGCAGACGATCCAGGTGCCGCTCACGTTCACGCCGAGCGAAGCGGGGCTCGTCGGCGGCAACCTGACTGCCGAAACGAGCGGCGGGAACGTGAGCTTTGCCTTCTCGGGCATGGGGCAGACGGCGAGCGCCCAGTTGACGAACACGCCGCCGCTGGTGACATTCGGCGGCACGGCCGTGGGCGGGCACCTCTCGGGCACGGCGACGTTCCGCAACATCGGCGGGGCGCCGCTGACGATCAACGCAGTTGACCTGCCGGCGGCGCCGTTCGGAGCGTCGGGCGTCCCGGCCGTGGGCAGCCAGATCGCGGCGGGCGCCTCGGTCACGGTGAACGTCACGTTCGACCCGACGAGCGAAGGCAACTTCCTCGATGAAATCGGCCTTGAAACGACGGGCGGCAACGCGTCGGTCGGTCTGTCCGGCAGCGCCGGGCAGCCGGGCGTGCTGAAAGTGACGGGCGAAAGCAACGAATACGGCGGCGTCACGGTGGGCGGCTCGGCGACGCGTTCCTTCACGCTGACGAACACGGGCGGCACGAACGTGACGATCACGAAGTCAAAGCCGCCGAGCGGCGGTGCGTTCGAAGCGACGACGGCGCTACCGGAGGGCACGACGATCGCGCCGGGCGCGTCGGTCACGGAGACGGTGCTCTACAAGCCGACGGCCCCGGGCTACGCGAGCGGCACTTGGGCGATCAACGGCGATGACACGACGGGGCTTCACGAAGTGACGTTCAAGGGCACGGGCACGGTGCCGGCGCCGGGGAGCGCGTGGTCGCACAACGGCTCGGCGACGATCACGGCTGGCGTGCTGCGCACGACGCCGGCGACGGCCAACGTGGCGGGCTCGGGCTTCTTCACGACGGCGATGGACAGCCGCCACCTCGTGGTCGAATTCGACCAGACGATCAACGGCGGCTCGGGTGCGGACGGCCAGGCGCTAGTGCTTGCGGATGCAAGCAAAGCGACGTCAACCTCGCTGGGCGCGAAAGGGGGAGGGCTCGGCTTCTCGGGCATCCCAGGCATCGCAGTGGCTTTCGACACGTACAAGAACACGGTCAACCCGTCGAACAACTTCGTCGGTATCACCGACGGGCCGACCTCAGCGGGCGCGGACAAACTGCACTGGCTGTCAACGTCGACGACGATCCCGGCTCTGCGCACGGCCACGCGGCACGTCAAGGTCGAAGTGCTGAACGAAAAAATCACGATATGGATGGAAGGCACGCAGGTTCTGAGTGGCACGGCGAAAGTGCCGGCGCGCATCCTGCTCGGCTTCAGCGGCGGCACGGGTGGCTCGACTGACATCCACCAGGTGGCGAACGTCGTCGTCGGCGGTGACGCCGCGCCGAGCGGCCCGCCGCCCCCGCCTGCGAGCCTGCAGATCGCAACGACGGTCACGGCGCCGAGCGGCTCACCCCAAGCGGGCGCCCAGTTCGTGGTCAGCGGCTCCTGTTCGTCGAGCTTCACCACGACGGCGCTGGGCAACGGGGGCTCGGCCACGCCGACGCTGACAGGAGCGGTCGAAGGCGCGAGCTGCGCCGTCTCGGAGGCGGTGCCGAGCGAAAGCGGCTGGAAGACGACGGCGTCGGTCAACAGCGCGGCCGAAGTGCCTTTGACCCCGGTCGGCGGCAAAGTGACGGTGCCGACGTTCTCGCTGTCGGCGGGGTCGAACACGGTGCGCTTCACGAACACGTACACGCCGGCACCGTCGGCGAGCCTGCAGATCGGGACGACGGTCACGGCGCCGAGTGGCTCGCCACAGGCGAGTGCCCAATTCGTGACGAGCGGAACATGCCCGTCGAGCTTCACGACGGCGGCGCTGGGCAACGGCGGCTCGGCGACGCCCACGCTGACGGGGGCCGTCGAAGGCGCGAGCTGCAGCGTCTCGGAGGCGGTGCCGAGCGAAGCGGGCTGGAAGACGACGGCATCGGTCAACGGCGGCTCCGAAGTGCCGCTGACCCCGGTCGGCGGCAAAGTGACGGTGCCGACGTTCCTGCTCGCGGCGGGCACGAACACGGTGCGCTTCACGAACACCTTCACACCGGCGCCGCCGACGAAAGTCCCGGACCCGACGGCCGGGGGTTGGCAGCTCAACGGCACGACGACGCTGACGGCAACCGAACTGCTTCTGACCTCGACGGCGGAAGCCCAGGCGGGTACGGCGTTCTGGCCGCAGACGGTCGACCCACGCAACCTGACAATCGAATTCGACGCGTTCATCGGCGGCGGCTCGGGCGCGGACGGCATGGCGCTCCTGTTCGCCGACCCGTCGCGCGGCGCGACGGCGAAATCGCTCGGCTACAAGGGCGGCGGGCTCGGCTTCGGCGGCGTTCCGGCGCTGGCGGTTGCGCTCGACACGTACAAGAACTCAGCGAACCCGTCGGCCAACTTCGTCGGGATCACCGACGGGCCGTCGGGCTCTGCGAAAGACCTCTTGCACTGGCTCTCGACGGCGACGCTCACCGCGTCGCTGCGCAACGTGACGCATCACGTGAAGGTGGTCACGGCCGGGGGGACGATGACTGTTTCGATCGACGGGGCGCAGGTGCTCAGTCAAGCGGTGACGTTGCCGAGCAGCGCGTACCTCGGGTTCTCGGGCGGTAGCGGCGGGCAGACCGATAAACACGCCGTCTCGCACCTAGTTGTTGGCTAAGCGAGCATAGAACTGATCTCGAGCAGTTGCTCGAGCTCGTGAAACTACTGGCCCTTCACAGGATGCACGTCCGCTTGAAGGACTGTACGCTTAGCTTCAAAAGCCGGATCAATACGGGTTAATTGAACTATGCCCAAGTTCGTCTACGTTCGGTTCCCCGTTATCCGCGGCCACATTGCGCTCACATGCCCCTTCCTGAGTTCTTCATCGTTGGCCACCAGAAGTGCGGTACCAGCGCCCTTCATGAGATGTTGCGCCAGCACCCGCAGATCTTCATGCCCGAGCGCAAGGAGCCCTCGTACTTCATTTCCGAGATCCTCCGTAAGCCAATCACGTGCGAAGAGTATGAAGCGCTGTTCGAGCCCGCAGCCCCTGGCGAGCGAACGGGTGAGGCCACGCCCACCTATCTCTGGTCGCCCACGGCCGCGAGCCGAATCGCCAAAGACATACCCGACGCAAAGCTGATCGCGATCATCCGCGAGCCGGCGGACTTCCTGCGCTCGCTGCACCTCCAGTTCCTGCGCTTGGGCGTGGAGAACGAGCAAGACTTCCGTAAGGCGGTCGAGCTCGATCCCGCACGCGCCGCTGGAAAGAAAGTCCCTGCGCATTCGCCCCGTCCCGAGTTCCTGCCCTATGCCGAACACCTTCGCTACAAGGAGCAGATCGAGCGCTACCGCGCCCTGTTCTCGCCCGAGCAGATCCTCCTGTTGATCTATGAGGAGTACCGCGACGACAACGAAGCCACGCTGCGGCGGATCTTCGATTTCCTCGGGGTGGATCAGGCTGAGGTCCCCAGCGCGCGAGCCAAAGTCACTTCGAGCTCGGTCCGCTCGCCGCGGGCTCAGGAGCTGACGCGCTCGCTCTATCTGGGTAGGGGCATCGCCGGCAAGTTGAAGCCCGCGGTCAAGGCCATGACCTCGCCCGCGATGCGCCAGCGTCTGCTCAAAGCTCAGGCACACGCCCAGCGCCGGGAGGCGGCGCCTCCAAGCGAGGACTTCATGCAGAGCCTTCGTCGCCGATACAAGGACGACGTGGCAGCGCTCAGCGACTACCTCGACCGCGACTTAACTGCACTGTGGGGCTATGGAGGGCTTTAGGCGCCTCCGGCGCTGGATGAAGTCCGCATGAACCGAAGCGTTCGGTTTATCCGGTCGGCGTCCAAGGGGCCGAGGCTTAGCCTCGCCCTCGTGTGTGCTCTGGGCAGTCTTGCGCTAGCAACGAGCGGCTGCTTCACGGCCTCCAGCTCGACGTCCTTCAATTCGTACTGGTACTGCTGGGACGATCCGGCTGACGGAGGCCCGCACCATCTCGGGCATCCAGTCTCCGGCGACCACCTCTGCTCAGACGAAGAGCTGAAGAACCAGGGCGGACCACCCCGCTAGTGGCAGCCCTTGATAGCCGCTGGCGGGTCTGCACTTCCGTGGAGCTAAGCGGGCACGGAAATGATCTCGAGAAGTTCCTCGAGCCCGGCGAAGTCATCTGCGTTGCGCGTGTAGAGAGGCAGTTGCCTCGCCAGCGCAATCGCAGCAACCAGCAGATCCACCGCGCGGCGCCCACGCGCCTTCCGCCCCGCGGCGGTGACGGCCGCGTAGATGCGACCGTAGGCGTGAGCTGCAGCGGCATCAAATGGGAGCGGCTCGAACGTCGCTTCTGAGCGCTGGAGGCGCTCCTGACGGCGCGCCCTCTCGTCCAAGTCGACCGCAGCGTGGGGACCGGCCGCGAGCTCGGCGAACGTGATCGCCGAGACGGCAAGCTCCTTCGGTAGCCGCTCGGGATCGAGCGTCTCGAGCTCGATCAGGACCGATGTATCGAGCAGTCCGCGAGCTGGCTGCTCGGAATCAGCCACGAGGAACGATGCTCTGGTCGAGCACGCGATCGACGTCCCGACGGAAGCGGCTTGAATCGATTGCGGCGGCGCCTCCGAACGCTTCGAGCGCCACGGCCGCAGGGACGAATTGCCGTCGGCGTACCGGGCTTAGCTCTCCCACCGGCGTGCCATTGCGCGTGACTACGAACGATTCGCCGCGGTCGAGCTCGCGCATGATCTCGCCGCTCTCGTTGCGCAGCTCGCGTTGGGTGATCTCCCTTGGCATGGTTCGAATGTAGCACGCGTGCGACAGACGCTCTATAAGCCAGCTACATGTCCGTCACGGCAAGCAGCGGACGCTCCGAGCGAGGACAGCGCTCGCTCTCGGGTAATCGTGACGCACGGCACGCCGCACGCGCGAACGCAGCAGGGCTCTTCTCAAGCGCGCCCGGCAAGATTCGAACTTGCGACCTCTCGCTCCGGAGGCGAGCGCTCTATCCACTGAGCTACGGGCGCCAGAGAGCGCGCGCAAGCGCACCCCAACTGCGCAAGAGGCTACCGTAGCCCCATGGACCTCTCCCTCTTCTTCGCCGGCACCGGCGGCTCCGTCCCGAGCGCCCGCCGCGGCCTCCCGGCGATCCTTGTACGCCTCGGCGGCGACCGCATCCTGTTCGACTGCGGCGAAGGCACGCAGCGCCAGCTGACGCGCTCGATCGGGCTCGTCAACATGGAATGCATCTTCATCACGCACTTCCACGCCGACCACTGGCTCGGTCTGCCCGGGATGCTCAAGTCCTTCGCCCTGCGCGACCGCGACCAGCCCCTCACTATCTACGGCCCGCGCGGACTGTCCGAGCTGATGGGCGTGATGCGGATCGTCTACGGCCGCCTTCCTTACGACTTCAAAATCGTCGAGCTCGAACCCGCGCAGAGCGTCGAGCGCGACGGCTACCTGATCGCCGCCGTGCCCGTCAGCCACCGCGCGCCGAACGCCTTCGGCTACGCGATCGTCGAGGACGCGCGCCCCGGACACCTCGACGCCAAGCTCGCCGAGCAGCTCGGCGTCAAGCCTGGCCCCGACTTCGGCCGCTTGCAGCGCGGCGAGACCGTCGGCGGCGTGCTGCCCGAGCAGGTCATGGGCCCCGAACGCGAGGGGCGCAAGATCGTCCTCTCCGGCGACACCGAGCCCTGCGAGGCGCTGAAGATCGCTGCGCACGAAGCCGACCTGCTCGTGCACGAGGCGACCTTCGCCGAGGAGGACGCCGATCGCGCCCGCGAGACCGCCCACAGCACCGCGCGCCAGGCCGCCGAGCTGGCACGTGACGCCCAGGTGCGCGCGCTCGCGCTCACGCACATCTCAACCCGCTACGCCGGCGGGCAGCTGCGCGACGAGGCTCGCGCCGTGTTCGCCGACACCGATGCCCCGCGCGACTTCGACACGATCGAGGTGCCGTTCCCCGAGCGTGGCCGCGCCAAGCTCGAGCGCTGGTCCGACCGCCAAGCGCGCGAGCGCGCCGGCGGTGTATCCGGTCCCGCCGGGCAGGACGCCGAAACGCAGGGCGAGCCCGACGGCGACGGCTCCGCGGAAGGTGCGGATTCTCCGTCTGAAACAGTCGCCTCGCGCTAGAGAAGCGTCACAAGCCCCTGATACATTCCTGAAGATCCTTTAACCCGGTCCCGTGAGGCCAGGAAGGAATAGATGGACCAGAGTAGCGAGAAGGTCGTCCTCCACGAGGGCGATATCCAGCGGGCGCTGACGCGTATCGCTCACGAGATCGCCGAGCGCAATTCCGGCGACAGTAGCCCCGTTGAGCAGGGCCTCGCGATCGTCGGCATCCACCGCCGCGGCGCCTTTCTTGCAGAGCGCCTGCGCGACCTACTCGAAGAGCTACTCCATGCCGCGATCCCGCTTGGCGACTTGGATATCGGCTTTTACCGCGACGATGTCGCGAGTCGTCCCGACGCGCCGATCGTTCATGCCTCGCACATCGACTTCGACATCGTCGGGCGCACCGTCGTGATCGTCGATGACGTGCTCTTCACCGGGCGCACCGTGCGCGCCGCGATCGAGGCCCTGTTCGACTACGGCCGCCCCGAGCGCGTGCAGCTCGCCGTGCTCGCCGACCGCGGACACCGCGAGCTGCCGATTCGCCCCGACTACGTCGGCAAGAACCTGCCGACCTCGCGCGCCGAGCACGTGCACGTCCGCCTGCGCGAGCTCGACGGCGTCGACGAGGTCGCAATTGCCCCCGTCGCCGTGGAGGTCGCATGAGCGCCGGCACCGCCACGGCCGTGAATGAGGAGAGACGCTCGTGAATCATCTCCTCTCAATAAAAGATCTAGATAGACCCTCGATCGAGCGCATCGTCGCCCAGGCCGAGCGCTTCGCCGAGGTCTCCGACCGTGAGATCAAGAAGGTTCCGGCGTTGCGCGGGCGGATGGTGCTGAACCTCTTCTACGAGGCCTCCACGCGCACGCGCAGCTCCTTCGAGCTCGCCGCCAAGCGGCTCTCCGCCGACGTCGTCAACTTCGCCGCCAGCGGCTCGAGCGTCGAGAAGGGCGAGTCGCTGAAGGACACCGTGCTGACGCTCAGTGCGCACAAGCCCGACGCGATCGTGCTGCGCACGCCCTGGGCCGGCGCCTCCGAGCTCGTATCCAAATGGTGCAGCGCCGCGATCGTCAACGCCGGCGACGGCAAGCGCGAGCACCCCACACAGGCGCTGCTCGATGTCTACACGCTCAAAGGCCGCCTCGGCGAGCTCGACGGCGCCAGCATCTGGATCGTCGGCGACGTCATGCACTCGCGCGTCGCGCGCTCCAACATCGTCGCCTTCCAGCGGATGGGCGCCAAAGTCATCGTCGCCGGGCCGCCCACGCTGATCCCGCGCGGGATCGAGGCGCTCGGCTGCGACGTGCGCTTCACGCTCGACGAGCTGCCCTCCGCCGATGTCGTCTACGCCCTGCGCATGCAGAACGAGCGCATGAACGAGACCTGGGTGCCCTCCGTGCGCGAGTACGCCTCCTGGTATCAGATCAACGGCCGCCGCCTCTCACCGCGCCAGGTGCTGATGCACCCCGGGCCCGTCAACCGCGGCGTCGAGCTCTCCGGCGAGGTCGTCAACTCGCCGCAGGCCGTGATCACCGCGCAGGTCGAGGCCGGCGTCGTCGTGCGCATGGCCGTGCTCTATGAGCTGCTCGCCGGCGCGCGCGCCTCTGCGCCCGCTCCCTCCGCATCGCCTTCGCCCGCCTCGCCGGAGCCCCAGCCCGCGTGATGGCCGCCCAGCCGCTCGTCCACGGACCGCGCACGGCGGTCAACCTGTTGCTGCGCGACGTGCACGTGCTCGACCCGCGCGCGATGATCGACGCCCGCCGCGACGTGCGCGTGCGCGGGGGAGAGGTCGCCGAGCTCGGCGAGTCCGGCGGGCTCTCCCAAGGCCCAGACGAGGAGCTGATTGAGGGCCGCGGCCAGCACCTGCTGCCGGCCTTCTTCGACCCCCACGTTCACCTGCGCGTGCCCGGGCAGGAGCACAAGGAGGACCTCGACAGCGGCACCCGCGCCGCCGCCGCCGGCGGCTACGCCGGCGTGATCGCCATGCCCAACACCGACCCCGTGCTCGACTCCGCGCCGCTCTTGCGCTCGCTGCGCGAGACGGCCGCGCGCGAGGCGCGCATCTCCATCGGCTTCATGCCCGCCATCACGCGCGGCCTCGCCGGCGAGCAGCTCTCAGAGATGGCCGAGCTGCGCCACGAGGGCGCCGTCGGCTTCACCGATGACGGCAAGCCCGTCACGAGCGCTGGCATGCTGCGCAAGGCGCTTCAGTACCAGCGCCTCTGCGGTGGCGTGATCGCCTTGCACGAGGAGGACCCGACGCTCTCGCGCGGCGGCTGTATGCACGAGGGCGCCGTCAGCGTGGCGCTTGGGATCGGCGGCATCCCGACGATCTCCGAGTCCACGATGGTCGCGCGCGACGCCGCCATTGCCGGCTACGAGGACGCGCGCGTGCACTTCCAGCACCTCAGCTGCCTCGCCTCCGTGCAGGCTGTCGCCGAGGCCAAGGCCAAGGGCTTCAGGGTTAGCACCGAGGCCTCGCCGCACCACTTGCTCCTGACCGAGGAGGACGTGCGCGGGATGGACACGCGGATGAAGATGAACCCGCCGCTTGCCACCGAGCAGGACCGCCAGGCGCTGATCGAAGGGCTGCGCTCCGGCACGATCGACTGCGTCGCCACCGACCACGCCCCGCACGCGCGCGAGGAGAAGGAAGTGCCCTTCGAGCAGGCCCCGATGGGCACGACCGGCCTCGAGACCGCCTTCGCCGCGCTCTACACCGGCCTCGTGCTGCCCGGCGTGCTCGAGCTGGCGCTGCTCGTCGAGCGGCTGACCGCTGGAGCCGCGCTGTATGAGCTGCCGACCTACACGATCGCTCCCGGCGAGCCCGCCAACCTCACGCTCGTCGACCTCGACGCCGAGTTCGTCGCCGGCGAGCGCGGCTGGGAAAGTCGCTCCGAGAACTGCTGCTTCGCCGGGCGGCGGCTGCGCGGCAAGGTGCTCTTGACCGTCGCCGGCGGCGCCGTCGTCTACCGCGAGCGCGCATTCAGCGTGGTCGGTGCCTGATGGCCCTGCTCCACCGCGACCGCGCCGCGCTGCTCGTCGTTGACGTGCAGGAGGGCTTTCGCCCTTACGCATCCTTCGCCAATGTCGCCGAGTCCTGCAGGCGGCTGCTTGCCGGAGCTCGCATCCTGCAGATGCCCGCCCTCGTCAGCGAGCAGTATCCGAAAGGTCTCGGCCCGACCGCGCCTGAGCTCGGGATCGAGGAGGGAGAGGAGATGATGATCGAGAAGACCGTCTTCTCCGCTGCCCGTGCCGATGGCTTTGATCTGAAAGGACGCCCGCAGGCGATCGTCTGCGGCATCGAGACGCACGTGTGCGTCTCACAGACCGTGCACGACCTGCTCGGCAAAGGCGTCGAAGTGCACGTCCCCGCCGACGCCGTCGGCTCGCGCCACCAGCTCGACTACGAGCGCGGCCTCGAGCGTCTCGAGCGCGCCGGCGCCGTCGTCAGCACCGTCGAGAGCGCGCTGTTCGAGCTGCTCGAGCGGGCCGGCACGCCCGAGTTTAAGCAAGTGCAGAAGTTGATCCTCTGAGATGACCGTGAGCCTTCGCCATCCTGCGTCCTCGGTCGCTCGCGTGCAGAGCACGCCACGCTCCCTGCGTCCTTGCCTGTCTCGACTCACGGCCCTCTCAGTCGCGCGATGAGTTGACA
>CAVYSO010000005.1:0-109437 GCA_963771255.1 uncultured Solirubrobacteraceae bacterium
AGCGGAGGCTTGTTTGGATTCCCGGTGAAGCAATAGGTTCGATAGATGCGTTCTCGTGGGAAGGTCGTACACACCCAGTACTCGACTGGCGTCGGCACGAGACGAATCGTCTGTGTGGTCTCCGCCTTCTCCCCAATGACCAGCAGCACCTCTGCGCTTCGTCCCTTCCGCGGCGCTCCGAAGTGCTTGATCTCGTCCAAAGCCACTTGATTGAGTGCCAGATGGGTCGCTAGCGGGCTCACGTCTCCGGGCTGCCGGCCGATGATCTTCGTGGAGACGTTGCGCACAATGCCGGGACCGTGGATACGCGGCTGCGTGTCCGTTCCGACGAAGTCTTCCAGCGTTTGCGAAATGCCCCACACGCTGCCGCCGCGTTTGCGCGCCGTCCGGAACAACTGCACCACTTCGGGCGCCAGGACGTTGGAGTCCAGCAATGACCAGCACTCGTCGAGAACCGTGATGCTGTGCTGGCCAGTTCTGCCGGAGGCCCGCTCCTGCATCGCATGGGCAATCATCATGCTCATGGCGATTTCGAGCTTCGGATCGTCGCTCAGCCTTTCCACGTTGAAGAACAGCCAGTCGGCGTCCGTCTTCAACGTGGTGTGCTGGTCGAACAACCTCGAGTAGACCCCCTTTCCCCAGTCCATTCGCGGAGTTTGAGAGCCGCCAACTTTGCTTCTTCCACGGTCCGCTCGATCCGCTCTTCATCGCGCCATTGTTGGAGCTCCTCTCGCAGATCGTTGAATGTCGGGGTCGGGTTGCTATGCCGGATGGCGCAACGCTTATAGGTGCGGCTGATCGCCTCACTGAGCAGATTGTCGAGCAGGGCCGTGTCCGAATTCGGGCTGTCCCCGATCATGTGGCGGGTGAGGTTCTTGAGAAATGCGATCTTGTCCTTACCGGGCGTCGTCGTACCTGGAGCCAGGTCCCACGGATTGAGGGTTATGCTTCCTTCAAGATCCACATCAATGCACCGCCCGCCCATCAATTCCACCAGCGGACGGTACGAATCACCGCGCTCCAGAATCGAGATCAGCGGCTTCAGCCTTGCCATCATCAGCAGGAACAGCATCGCCATGAAGGTTTTGCCGCCGCCGGAGGCCGCCATGATCAGCATGTTGGCGTCGGCAAGCGACGAGTCCCACGGAGAGAACGGCACAAGCTGGCGTCGAGGTGTGTCGAGCAGGATTAACGGCGATTGCGGTGTCCCCCGCCAGGAGGTTTCCATTGGCAGCAGGTCGGCCGCATGGACCGTGAGGCAATCGTTCTCCCGCTGGTTCTCTTCAGTCATCCCGGGAAGGCCCCCGATGAACAGCCGCCGCTTGGCCAGATCCTCGGGCAGCCCCCTGCTTCCATTCATTTGCATCACCGTGTAAAGAACCTTCTGGCGCCGATCCGACAGCACCCGTTCCTGTTCGGCAAGGTCACGGTGGCTCTGCACGGGTTGCGACGTCCGGACACCGATCACGATACTCGTGCGACACGTTTTGAGCGAACTTGAGATCAGGTTCTCAAGTGTCTCGATCAACTGGCGCTGGGCCACCTGGGCATCGACGTCGATGCGGAACCCGCCATGCGAGTCCCGTTGCGCGGCCTGCATCTTTTTCAGGCGTCCTTTATACTGCTTGATCATCGCCGCCTGGTCCGGAATCATGACGTCGGTGTTGACCGTGATCGGAAAGTCGAGGCCCACAAGATCACGCAGGATCCCCGGAAAGGTTGCATCGGGAAGATCCTTCAAGGTGATGAACGAGTACAACAGGCCGCCGATGCGGATGTACGTCTCTTCTTCGTGCTCGATATTCGTATTGACAATCTGCTCCCGTGTGCTGCGATGTTGGAGCGAGGACTCCGGCCGGCGAAGGGGGATTCGGTCCAACATCAACGGATTCAGAGAACGCTTCACCTCGAGGAAGATCTCCGCGTCTGTCAGCCGCCGCACTCCCATTCCTGTCGCTCTCAGCGTCTGCTCGACGCCGGAGAGGATGGACCCAAACTCAGACAGAACATCATCGTGTTCCCGCGCTGTTCGTTGGATGCATCTATTCGCCGACAGGCTCAAGGTGTCGAGGTTGAAGCGCTTCGTTACCGCCTTGCCGAAGGCGGCGCCGGGAAGCTCGTGATGAACTGTAGGATTCCAGTGGAAGTAGGCATGCAGAAGCGGCCGTAGATAGTAGCCTTCCTGCTCCTTCTTCCTCCAGGCGTCAATTCTCACGCGATCAAGGGCCAAGAGCGTAGGATTCTGATTCCGAAGTTGTTGCTGGTACCGCTCCCGCAGATCGCCGAGCCCTTCGGCGATCTCGAACCGCACTTGCATTCGCATGGACCGCTCGGGCAGTGAACGGATCAGCGCTTCGAGCGCGAGTTTCGTCCGGTTCCGGCCATCGTCGTTGTGATAGTACGAGTTGATGCCACTGAGTTCGTAGCCCGCCACCAAAGCGCCCGTGGTCCGGATGATCACGTCGTTCAAGATGTCGCGCACAGGCAGCAACTCGGAGAACGCAGGCTGGTGCAAAGACGCCCTATGCTGTTCGATGGTCATTGGCATCGGTCTCCTCCTCCTTGAAGTAGTCGAGCTTCATTCCCGAATCCGGCTCGAGTCCGCAGTAGATCCGGGGCTTGGTGTGCCAGGCGAGAAAGTCTTTCAGGTAGCCGCCGGGTTTTCCGTACTTGAACAGCATCAGAAACGGGATGCTCAGCACCGGGACGATATACTGCAAAAACACGTTCATCGGTATCCCGAACATCTGACGATCGACCCACCGGCCGAAGATGTTGGTGAGGGCCGCTAAACCGATCACGACGAACCAATCTTCGAACTCCAGGTACAGGAAGCTGACCCGCGTGTGCAGATTGCGGTGAACCGGGCTGATATTCAGTGCCATGACGTTTCTTGTCCCTCCTTTCAGCTAATGCCGCCAAGCCCTTGCGCGATGAACCATTCCGCCAGCCGCAGCAAGCCGGACAATGCCAGGCACAGTGCGGCGGCGCTGAAATGCCGCATCCAGGCACCGCCGGCATACATACGATGACCGATGCCCGCGTACAGCATGAATCCGTGCAACAGTTGCAGTACGGCGTACACGGGCAGAAAGACGTTGCAGGTCCAATTCACCATCCCCCGCAGCGTGATCCAGACCAAGTCCGGGTTATTCCATGCAGCCTGAGCCGCGAATTTCTCGATGCCGCGCAAGACACCGGAGACCATCAGGCAGAGAAAACCGGCCCAGGCGCGTAGGTGTGCGCCTGCCCATGCGCGTACCGGAGGACGCCAAGCGCGAAGAACAACGCGGCGAGCGTTGGCATGATGACGTTGCCCATCCAACTCGTCAGATTCGTAATGCCAGTAAGGAAGTTCATGCTGCCTCGAGTGCTACATCATCGAAACGACCAGACGCCAGAGCGCGGAGACCGTCAGGAAAGCCGCGGCGGAGCCGATGAGCCGGATGGCCGGCCGCCCAAATGCGAAGTTCACAACCGCTCCGATGACAGCCAACCCCGCCGCGATCGGCATGATTCGGCTGGCGGTGTACGTCCAAGCTCCTTCCAGAACCGCGGCGGTCCCAAAACGCGTCCCGTCATTCCAACCCTGGAGAAGAGCTGCGCTCGCGGGGATTGCCAATAGGAACATGGCCCCAAGGATCGAAGCCAACGGAGTGTAGCCCTCACTCCAATCGATCACCGACCGCAATACCATCCAGGCCGCCAGCACCGGTACAAGGCGGCCAATCACGAAAGTGTTCACGAAGATCACGGCATCATTCGCGAACCCTGACATCCATCCATTGCCAATGCCACCGCCGGGAAGCGGCGCGCCGACGCCCCAAAAAGCGAACCATCCGAATACCTGAGGGAGGGTGATCATCACGATGGCCCAGAACATCCACTTCGAGAACCCGCCTCCGCCCACCGAAAACGAAGTCGTTCCCTCGCGTCGCAACGCAATGCCCGCTAGGACAAGCGCCACCAGAGCGGCTGGAGCGGCCAGCGCCAGCAGAAATCGGATTGCGTCGAGTACCAGTTGTGGGACTGCCATTCGTTACTCCTATTTGCGGAGTTGGGCGGGCCGGTTCCCCAGGAAACCGGCCTGCCTACTTGGCTGCTGTACTGTGGCGCCCGGGCTTCACGAAATGCCGCCGCCACCCTGGGCGATCCAGAACTCGATCAACCGGGTGACGCCCGAGATTGCGAGTAGTCCGGCCGCGGTCACCAGCCACCGGAAAATACCTCTTCCCGTGGCATAGCTACCGACAGCGCCCAGTACCGCGACGCCCGCGCCGACCGGAGCGATCACGTTACCGATCCAGTTGACGAAGTTGAGGAACGCGCCTTCCGGCTGCGCTCCCGTTTGGCCCTGCACGGCGACGTTCACCTGCGGGGCGGCTCCTAGGTTCTGTGCGATCGCCACGGTTTGCACGACGACCAGGAAGACTGCAAGCGCGACGACAACCCTCTTCGCGAATTGATTCATGTTGCGGTTAACCTCCACGCGATTGGCATTCCGCCCTGTTTGCCGCCCCTGGACCCGGTGCGAAAGCTGGATCTGATTGCGGCTACCAGAGCGTGAAGGCAGAATAAGGCAACCGCCTCGGCTTTTTCAAAAGTCTCCAAATCGCGTGGGAGGACGAGCTGAAACGGTGAGGAAACTATGTGCGAGGGGAGATGGGCGAGGGAGTCGGCGCTAAATTACTGGACTTGGACCCGTTTCATCGCCTCGGTGAAGTCATTCCAGACGAGCGGAGGCAATTCTTCTGCGTCTTCGGCCATCCGCCTCATCGCCATTCGTTTGGCGCTATTGCAGATAGCGTCCAGGTCGGCCGGAGAGATGCCTCTTACCCGCTCGGCCAGAAGTTCGACAGAGAGCCCCTCGACAAGCTGGACGCCGTCCAAGTGCTTGGTGAGCAACTGCCGATAGCCGCTTTCGTCCGGCGTGCCGAGCTCTATCTTCTCCGAGAAGCGCCCTCCGCGAAGGATGGCGGCGTCGATGCTGCCGAGGTGGTTGGTGGTTCCGATCAGGAAGACGTTGTGTTGCGGTTCCAACTCACTAATCAAGCTTCGCGCTTGCTCTACCAACTGGATATCGTGCTGCGACTGAAAACCGTTGTTGCGGGGCAACAGGCCATCTATCTCGTCTATGAAAATGATCGACGGACTGTTCTCTTTCGCTCTGGCAAATAGTTCCGCGAGCTTCTTGACCGATGCGCCCGTTGCGCTGCCCAGGATGTCGGCGGCCGTTTGCGGCGGTAGGTGTGGTTGCCGAGCGTGATCGCGTCGACGCCCTTGGCGAGCAGCTCGTCGGCGATCTTCGGCGTGATCCCGACGCCGCCGGCGATGTTCTCGGCGTTGACGACGACGAACGTCGGCATGTAGCGCTCGCGCAGCAGGGGCAGGCAGTCGAGCAGCGTGCGACGCCCGAGGCCGCCGACGACGTCTCCGACGAACAGGATCCGCGCGGCTGCCGCCTGGGGCTCAGCCATACTCCGGCGATGATGGGAGGCATGTGAGCGAAGGCCCTGAGAAGGGTCCGGAGGCGCAGCCTCCGACGGGCGAGGAGAAACGGCTCGTCGACGAGTCGCGGGCGCCCGTGGACCACGATGAGCCGGCGCGCGCGGTCGTTCCGCGCTGGATCCAGCTGGCCGTACTGCCGATTGCGCATCCTGGCGGTGTGGGCGCTCGCTGAGCGTCGCTGGGCAGGTGCTCGTGCTGTTCATCGTGGCAGGGCTCATCGCGCTGATCCTCAACCCGGCGGTCGCCTTCCTGCAGCGGCGCCGGCTTCCGCGAGGACTGGCGGTGCTCGCGGTCTACGTCGGATTCTTCCTCGCCCTGGGCGGGATCGGCTTCCTCGTGGCCAACCCTATCTCCAACCAGGTGCAGAAGTTCGCCAACAACCTGCCGCACCTGGTCGACGAAGCCAACGAAAACCTCGCCTCGCTGCAGGAAGAACTGAACGAAAACGGCATTCACGTAGAACTCGTCAAACAGGGCAAAACGGCGCTGCAGACGATCCAGGACAAAGTCGCCAAGAGCGCGAGCAAACTCGCCTCCTCAGGCGCCGGCATCCTCACCGAAGCGGCGGGCGCGATCTTCGACCTCGTGCTGATCTTCGTGCTGTCGGTGTACATGCTCTTGTACGGCGAGCAGATCGGCAGGCTTGCCAGACGGCTGATGCCCGACGGCGACGGCACGGATGCCGACGACTACCCGCACCTCGTGCAGCGCGCCGTCTCTCGCTACGTCGGTGGGCAGTTGCTGTTCAGCCTGATCATGGGCGCCTCTACAGGCGTGTCGCTGTGGATCTTCGGCACCGTCGGGCTGTTCCCCGACGGGAGCAAGTACGCGATCGCGTTCGCGGTGTTCTACGGCGTGATGGAGCTCGTCCCCTATATCGGTCCGATTCTCGGTGCGGCGCCTCCCGTGATCGTCGCGCTGTTCACGCATCCCGATCTCGGCCGTCTGGCTCGTGCTTCTGTTCATCGCGCTGCAGCAGCTCGAGGGACACGTGGTCGCTCCGCAGGTGTTCGGCCACACGCTGCGGATCAACCCGATCCTCGTGATCTTCGCGCTGCTGCTCGGGCTGCACGTTGACGGGATCATCGGGGCCCTGATCGCGCTGCCGATCCTCTCGGTCCTGCGCGAGACGGTCGTCTACCTGAGCAGGCACGTGACGCTCGAATCCTGGGATCGCTCGCGCGAGAGCCTGCTCTAGTGCCGTGAGCGGAGCGCCGGCAGAGCAGGCAGCCGAGCCGATCCTGCGCGTAGAGGGTCTGGGCAAGCGCTTCGGCGAGCGCAGCGCGCTCGGCGGGGTGAGCTTCGAGCTGGGCGCCGGCGAGCTCGTCGCCGTGGTCGGGCCCAACGGCGCCGGCAAGACGACACTGCTGTCGATCCTCGCCGGCGTGCAGAGCGCGAGTACGGGCACCGTGAGCGGGCGCGCCACACACGACGGTACGCGTGAGATCGGCTGGGCGCCGCAGCAGGCGGCCGTGTACGGGCGGCTGACCGTGCGCGAGAACCTGCGCCTGTTCGCGCGCCTGGAGCGGGTCTCCGACGCGGACGCCGCCGTCGCGCGGATGCTCGAGCAGACGGGGCTTGCGCCGCGCGCCGCGGATCGCGTCGAAGACCTCTCGGGCGGTAATCGCCAGCGCGTCAACGTCGCGCTCGGCGCTGCTCGCCGACCCGCTGGTGCTCGCGCTCGACGAGCCCACGTCGGCGCTCGACCCGGCGCAGCGCGCGCGTCTGTGGGAGTTCGTCTGCGGCGCTCGCCGCGCGCGGGAACGGGCGTGCTGTTCTCGACGCACCACCTCGGCGAGGTGGCGCGGTACGCCACGCGGGCGATCGTGCTCGCCGAGGGGGAGATGCTGTTCGATGGGGCGCCGGGGGAGCTGCTCGGGGCCGTTGATGGCGAGGACGACGCTGAGGGCGTCTTTCTGAAGTTCCTTGCGGGGCGCGCATGAGGGCGCTGCTCGTCAAGGACCTGCTGATCCTGCGGCGCTCGCGGCTGCTGGTCGGGGTGCTGGTGATCTACCCGATCGCGATCGCGCTGCTGATCGGGCTGGCGATCTCGCGCTCGCCGGGCAAGCCAAAGGTGGCGATCGTCGATCAGACGCCGCCGGGGCAGACGGTCAAGGTCGGCAGCGAGCGGGTGCCGGTGAGCGAGTACGCCGAACAGCTCTTCGACCAGGTCCAGCCGCAACGCGCCCCGAGCCGTGCCGAGGCGGTGCGAAGAGCTCAAGTCGGGCAAGGTGCTCGCGGCGGTCGTGATCCCGCCGAACATCGCCGCTCGGCTCGGCTCGGGGCTCAAGCAGGGCCAGCTGGAAGTGCTCTACAACGGCAACGCGCTGGAGCAGTCGCTCGTGCAAGCGCAGATCGAATCGGCGCTGGCGCAGGCGAACATCGGCTTCTCCGAAGCAGATCCAGCAGCGCCGCCTCACAGGCGATCGGAGCGCTGCTTGAGCGGGCGTAACCTCGGCGTGCTCGGCGCGCCGGACCTGATCGGCCTCGGCCAGATCCCGGCGAAGCTGCATGGCGTGATCGCGCGGCTGCCGCCGGGCGCGGATCGCGCGGCGCTCGAACAGATCTCGGCGTTCGCGAGCTTCGCTGCGAAGAACCTCGATCTGGCGAAGAACGTGCTCTCGACGATCGGCCAGCCGATCCAGGTGAAGACGACGCTGATCGAACGGCCGGCGTACGCCGCTGAACACATTCGCGGTCGTCGTGGCGGTGAGCATCTCGCTGATGTTCGTGTGCGTGCTGCTCGCCTCGGGCGGCGTGGCGCTCGAGCGCGAAGAGCACACGCTGGCGCGCCTCGTGCGCGGTCTCGTCTCGCGCGGGGAGCTGCTGGCCGAGAAGGCGCTGCTCGCGGCGGCCTGCTCGGCGCTGCTCGCCTTCGCGATGCTTGCCGGGATCAGCGCGTTCGTGGCGCTCGACTGGGGGCGCGTGGGGCAGTGGCTCGCGGCGCTGGCGATCGGCGGCGCGGCGTTCGCGGCACTGGGCGTGGCGATCGGAGCGCTCGCGCGCGAGGTGCGGGCGGCATCGCTGCTGGCGTTCCTGCTGTCGCTGCCGCTCGCCTTCCTCGCGCTCGTGCCGAGCGGCGCGGTCGGCGCGGGACTGAACGACGCGATCGAAGCGATCTCGTTCGTGTTCCCCTTCAAGGCGTCGCTGCAGGCGCTGGACGCGGCCGTGAACGGGGCTTCGCCGTCGCTGCCGGGGCCGCTCGTGCACCTGGCCGTGCTGGCGGTCGTGTTCGGCGTGCTGGCGCGCGTCGGCCTGCGCCGAGTGGACTGAAGCGCCGCCCGCGCGGCACAGGCGCGTGCACGGAGGCCTGAAATCTCTAACCTGAGAAGACGATGGCCTTCCCTCAGACGCGTATGCGCAGGCTGCGCGCATCGGCTTCGCTGCGCGGGCTCGTGCGCGAGACGGAGCTGAGCGCGGAGCGCTTCGTGCTGCCGCTGTTCGTCTCTGAGACGGCGAGCGGGCGCGAGCCGATCGCGACGATGCCAGGCGTGGAGCGCCTGTCGCTGGCGGCGGCCGTCGAGGAGGCGCGCGCGGCGGCGGAGCTGGGAATCGCGGCGGTGATGCTGTTCGGCATCCCGGCCGAGAAGGACGAGCAGGGCTCGGGGGCGTGGGACGAGGAGGGCGTCGTGCAGCTGGCGACGGCGGCGATCAAGCGCGCGCAGCCGGAGCTGCTGGTGATCACGGACGTGTGCCTGTGCGAGTACACCGAGCACGGCCACTGCGGCGTGCTGCGCGAGGACGGCACGGTCGACAACGACGCGAGCGTGGAGCTGTTGGCGCGCACGGCGGTCAGCCAGGCCCGCGCGGGCGCCGACCTGGTGGCGCCGTCGGACATGATGGATGGGCGCGTGCGCGAGATCCGCTCAGAGCTCGACGGCGAGGGTCTCTCGGACACGCCGATCCTCGCGTACTCGGCGAAGTTCGCGTCGGCCTTCTACGGTCCGTTCCGCGACGCGGCCGGCTCGACGCCGGCGTTCGGCGACAGGCGCGGCTACCAGATGGATCCGGCCAACGGCGAGGAGGCGGTGCGCGAGGCGCTGCTCGACGTGCAGGAGGGGGCGGACATGGTGATGGTCAAGCCGGCGCTGGCCTACGGCGACGTGATCGCGTCGGTCAAGCAGGCCACGCGCCTGCCGGTGGCGGCGTACAACGTCAGCGGCGAGTACGCGATGGTCAAGGCGGCGGCTGCGGCGGGCTACATCGACGAGCGCCGGACGGTGCTCGAGATTCTCACCTCGCTGCGCCGCGCGGGCGCGGAGACGATCATCACCTACCACGCAAAGGACGCCGCCGAATGGCTGGCAGAGGAGCGCACATGACCGAGCCTGAACTGACGACGGCCGAGCCGCCGCACCTCGTGGAGACGGCCGAGGAGTCGCTGGCGGCGGTGGCCGACGACACGCGCGCGAGCACGGCGACGCCGAAGCTGCGCAGCCGCAAGGACGGCGCGGCGATCCCGCTGGACGACCTCGACCGCAAGCTGCTCAACCTGATGCAGGGAAGCTTCCCGATCGCGCCGCGGCCCTACGAGCACGTGGCGTCACTGGCGGAGGTGCCGGAAGCGGACGTGATGGAGCGCGTGCAGCGCCTGCTCGACAAGCGCATCATCCGCCAGGTCACGCCGATCTTCGACACGCGCGCGCTCGGCTACTCCTCGATGCTGGTCGCGGCGAAGGTCGACCCAGAGCACCCGCATCGCGCGGCGCGGGATCATCAACGAGCACCCGGGCGTGTCGCACAACTACCTGCGCAACCACGACTTCAACCTGTGGTTCACGATCGCCACCGAGCCGGACTCGAAGCTCGGGCTGCAAGGAACGCTCGAGGTGCTGGCGCGCGAGGCGGGCGCCGAGTCGGTGCGCCAGCTGCCGACGCTGAAGCTGTTCAAGATCCGCATGGACCTCGAAATGGAGGGCGACACGCAGGCGCTGGCGAGCGCGGTCGAGGCGAAAGAGCCGATCGAGCTCGACCCGCAGCCCTACGACGAGCGCGACATCGCGGTGATCCGCGCGCTGCAGGGCGACATGCCCGTGGTTTCAGAGCCCTACGCGCCCGCGGCAGACGAGCTGGGCATGACACAGCAGGCCTTTCTCGACCACCTGGCGGCGATGCAGGAGCGCGGCCTCCTGCGCCGCGTGGCGGCGATCCTCTACCACCGCCGCGCAGGCTTCTCGGCCAACGGCATGGGCGTGTGGCAGGTGCCCGACGAGCAGATCCCAGAGATCGGCCGGCGCATGGCGGCGGTGCGCGGCATCTCCCACTGCTATCAGCGCCCGACGTACGAGGACTGGCCGTACTCGGTCTTCACGATGGCCCACGGGCGCTCGAAGGAGGAGTGCGATGCGGTGCTCGACGCGATCGCCGAGCAGACGGGCATCCACGAGCGCGCGACCCTCTACTCATCGACGGAGTTCAAGAAGATCCGCCTGCTGTACTTCACGGACGAGTTCAAGGAGTGGGAGAGGAAGTATGGATAGGAGCGCCCTGTCGGGCGCTCTGATCGTGCTCGCGTAGCTCGATGGCATCGCTCAAGGACACTCGCTCGGCGGAGGCCTATCGCCGCGCTCTGGAGCTGCTGCCGGGCGGCGTCAACTCGCCGGTGCGCGCGATGCGCTCGATCGGGCGCGACCCGCTGTTCATCGCCCGCGGCGAAGGCGCGGAGCTGATCGACGTCGACGGCAACCGCTTCATCGACTACGTCTGCTCGTGGGGACCGCTGATCCACGGCCACGCCCACCCGGCGGTACTCGAGACGATCGCGGAGGCGGCGGCGAAGGGGACGAGCTTCGGCGCGCCGACGACCGGCGAGTCGGCGCTGGCGGCAGAGGTGGCCGTACGGATGGAGAGCGTGGAGATGCTGCGGATGACCTCATCGGGCACGGAGGCGTCGATGACGGCGATCCGCCTGGCGCGTGCGGCGACGGGCCGCGAGCGCGTGCTGAAGTTCGCGGGCGCTTACCACGGGCACGTCGACGGGCTGCTCGCGCAGGCGGGGTCTGGACTGGCGACGCAGGCGCTGCCGGCGAGCCCGGGGTGCCGGCGAGTGCGGCGGCGGGCACGGTGCTCGTGCCGTGGAACGACGCCGACGCACTGCGCGAGACGAGCGAGCGTTATGAGCTGGCGGCGATCCTGGCCGAGCCGCTGCCGGCGAACATGGGACTGGTGCCGGCGCGCGATGGCTTTCTCGAGCTGCTGCGCGAGCGGGCCGATGCGACGGGTGCGCTGCTCGTGCTCGACGAGGTGATCTCGCGGCTTTCGCGTGGCGCGCGGCGGCGCGCAGGAGCGACTGCGGCGTGCGCGCTGACCTGACGATTATGGGCAAGGTGATCGGCGGCGGGACTGCCAGCGGCGGCGCTAGGCGGCAAGGCCGAGCTGATGCGCATGCTCGCACCGTCGGGAGACGTCTACCAGGCGGGCACGCTGTCGGGCAACCCGCTGGCGGTGGCGGCCGGCCTGGCGACGCTCGAGCTGCTCGACGAAGCGGCCTACGCGCGTCTTTCGGCGAGCACAGAGCGGCTTGCGGCGGGACTGCGCGAGGCGGCACAGGACTTTCCGGTGACGGTCGTCTCGGTCCCGGGCCTGTTGACGGTCTTCTTCGCCGAGCGCGAGCCGGTCGACTTCGCCGACGCCCAGGCGTGCGACCTCGATGCATATGCACACTGGTGTCGTGAGCTGCTCTCGCGCGGCGTGTACCCGCCGCCATCGCAGTTCGAGGCGTGGTTCCCCTCGCTGGCGCACTCGCCGGAGCAGATCGACCGAACGATCGAAGCGGCGGCGGCGGCGTTCGCGGAGGTGCGCGAGAGGAAGGGGGCGCACGCGTGAGACCACCTACGTTGCGGTTTTGGAGACCACAGTGCTAGCCGGTGCGCCGACGGCGCTTGAACGCCTGCGCGCGCTGCTGCACGAGGAGGGTGGGCTGATCGCGACGCTCGTTGGCGACGGGCTCGCCGACGAGGCCGGAGGGCTCGACAGCGCCGAGTGGGTCAACGGCGCTGACGGGGAGAGCCCCGCGCGGATCGCGGCGCGCGGGCCACGCACGGAGCCTCAAGCCGAGCAGTACGAGCTGCTGGTCGAGGCGATCTACGAGGGCTACCTGCTGCACTATGGCGCGCCGCGCGTGGTGCGCGCGGCCGACGCTGACCTGCGCGTGCTGGCGGGGGACCGGCTGTATGCGATCGGTCTGGCGCGCCTGGTCGAGCTGGGCGACACGCGCGCGGTGGCCGAGTTGGCGGACACGATCACGCTGAGCGCACTCGCCCAGGGCGCGGGCGACGCAGCGCTGGCGGACGCCGTGTGGGTCGCCGGGGCACGGGCCGTGGGCTGGGGTTCGAGCGATCTTCACGCCCGCGCGAAGGATCTGGTCGCCGACGGATCGCCGGAGGCATTCGAGGCGATGCGCACAAGCGCGCTGGGTACTGCGGCCACGCCCTGAATCTCGCCTCGATATTGTTCGCGGTCGGTGTCCGACAAGCACGCAAAGCACAAATCGAAATACACCGCCGACCGTATGATCCCGGGCGCCTTCGAGGGCGAGACGGTGACGCGCAGGCGTTTCATGACGGGTACGGCGCATACAGCGGGCGCGATCGCGGCCGGCGCCTTCGCATTGCCTGCGCTCGGATTTGCGCTGGGGCCGATCTTCAAGAGCACGCCGCACCACTGGGAGACGGTCGGCAAGGAGTCGGACTTCAACGAAGACAACTACGTGCCGGTCACGTTCACGCTGACGGCGGGGATCGGCGAGGCGGGCAAGACGACGGCGTACGTGCGTAAGTTCAACCCGAAGATCGACACGGACGCGAGCGATAAAGACTCGACGTACATCGCGATCTCGAGCCGCTGCGCCCACCTGGGCTGTCCGGTGCGCTGGGTCGACGCGGCGGAGCGCTTCATCTGCCCATGCCACGGCGGCGTATACGACCTCCTGGGTAAGCGTGTGGGCGGACCGCCGGTGCGCCCGCTCGATCGCTTCTACACCCGCGTCGAGGGTAACTTCGTGCAGGTCGGGCCGCGCTTCAGCGTCAACAGCGAGCTCAAACGCTTCTCGCCACGCGACCCGGGCGAGCCGCTGGACGGCATCGGCCAGTACCTCTACCCATCGCGCCCGAGCGCGCAGAAGCTGTAGAGAGAGACCATGCCAAAGCTTCCCAAGCTCCCCGCCCCGCCGCTCCCGGCAGCGCTGCAGGCACCGCCGCCCCGGCCGGGTGAGGGCAACGGCAAGGGTGGCCCGCTGGAGGACGCCAAGGAGGCCGGGATCAGCGTCGTCGACTGGGTCGACGAGCGCACCTCACTGAGTGGCGCCGGGCGCTGGCTGCTGTTCCGCAAGGTGCCGAAGGGGACCAACTGGTTCTACACACTGGGCTCGGCGACGATGTTCGCCTTCCTTTCCCAGGCCGTCACGGGCGTGTTCCTGGCGATGTACTACCGCCCGGACCCGGCAGGCGGCGCGTATGAATCGATCCGTCACGTGACCAACGAAGTGTTCCTCGGCCAGTTCGTGCGCGGCATGCACAAGTGGGGCTCGAGCGTGATGGTGATCCTGATCTTCCTGCACATGGGCCGCACGTTCTTCTTTGGCGCCTACAAGTACCCGCGCGAGCTGAACTGGGTGATCGGCGTGGTGCTGCTGATCCTGACGATGACGATGTCGTTCACGGGCTACCTGCTGCCGTTCGACCAGCGCGCTTACTGGGCGACGATCGTCGGCGTGAACATCAACGGCACGGGGCCGTTGATCGGGCCGTATCTGAGCGACTTCCTACGCGGCGGCGGTGAATTCGGGGCGACGACGCTGTCGCGCTTCTATGCGATCCACATGCTGCTGGTCCCTGGGCTGCTGGCTGCGCTGATCGGCTTCCACCTGTACCTCGTGGCCAAGCTCGGCACGACGGCGCCGCCGTGGTCGAAAGCTGAAGAGCGCCCAGAGCTGCGCGAGGCGGAGGCCTAATATGGCCGAGCCGAGGTCTGAGCGCCGATGAACCAGCGCGAGAAGGAGGAGTACCTCCGCGAGTACGCGATCCTGAAGTCGAAAGGCAAGCCGTTCTTCCCGTATGCGGTGGCCAAGGACGGGGCGATGGCGTGCGTGGTGATGGTCGTGATCATCACGATGTCGCTGGTGCTCGGCGCGGAGCTCGGCTCGAAGGCGAACCCGACGACGACGACGTACGTGCCGCGTCCGGAGTGGTACTTCTTCTTCCTCTTCGAGGTCCTGCGCGTGATCAAGCCGCCGAGCCTCGTGCCGCTGGCGACGATCGGCGTGCCGACGATCGGCATGATCCTGCTGTTCCTGCTGCCGTTCTACGACCGCAGCCCCGAGCGCCGTCCCGAGCGCCGGCCGATCGCGACGATCACGGGCATCGCGGTGATCGGGGCGATGGCCTTCCTCACTTACTCGGGCGCCAACGCGGGCTCGCCGACGGCGATCGAAATGGAGACTCCGAAGGCAGTGCTCAACGCGGGCGGTAAGACGCTGGCGGAATACGAAGCGGGCAAGAAGGTGGTGGCGCAGTCGGGTTGCCTTGCCTGCCACAAGATCGGCGACAACGGCAATGACGGCCCGGGTCCGCAGTTGACGAACATCGGCGCGCGCCTGCCGCGACAGGGAATCGCGCGCACGCTGGTCAACCCGACGGCGCCGATGCCGTCGTTCAAGAACCTGCCGCCGAAGAAGTTCAACGCGGTCGTAGCCTTCCTCGCGCAGCTCAAGCAGTAGCTTCTCGAGATGGGCTCCGGTCCCCCCACGGGCTCCGCGCCGGGTCGTCTGGAGGCCGAGCAGGTGCGCTCGATGTTCGACGGCATCGCCGGCGTCTATGACCTGCTGAACACGGCGATGACGGCAGGTCTGCACCACCGCTGGCGCTCGCGTGCGGCCGATCTGGCTCGCGTCGGTCCAGGTGATCGCGTGCTCGACATCGCCACGGGCACTGGCGATCTGGCGCTCGAGCTGGCCGGTCGGGTCGGTCCGGGAGGCGAGGTGATCGGCAGCGACTTCGCCGAGGGCATGCTCGAACGGGCGCGCGAGAAGGCGGCGGCGCGCGATCAGGGCGACGGCGGCGTGCGTCCGCGCTTCGAATGGGGCGACGCGCTCGAGCTGCAGTACGCGAGCGGCTCCTTCGATGCGGCGACGGTCGGCTTCGGCGCTCGCAACTTCGCCGACCTCGCTCGCGGCCTGGCCGAGATGCGCCGTGTGGTGCGCCCGGGCGGCCGCGTGGTCGTGCTCGAGATCACGACGCCCGTGAGGCCTCCGCTGTCGACCTTCTACGCCTTGTGGTTCGATCGCCTGGTGCCGCTGCTCGGGCGCGCGGCGCAGTCGGCGTCGCGCGCGCTGGCGGGTCTGCGGGTGGGCTCGCACGAGTCGAACGGCAACGGGCACGGCCCGGGCGGGATTGCGGCGGCATACACGTACCTGCCGAACTCGGTCAAGCGCTTCCCGGAGCCGGCGGCGCTGGCGGCGGAGCTCGACCGTGCGGGGCTGCAGGAGATCTCCTACGTGTTGCTGGCGGGCGGGATCGTGGCGATCCACGCGGGCACGGTGCCAGCCGGCGGGATACAGGGCGGTGAGGGCCGGTGAGTGCGCTCGATGGGGCCCGGGCGAGGAGCGCGGAGGAAGGCGTGGAGGGCGTCGACACGATCATGCGCCGCGGCGGCGAGGAGCTGCGCGAGCGCATGGACCGCGCGGAGCGCCACCTCGAGCTGGTCACGGCGCGGGCGGGAGAGCCGCTCGCGGCACACGCCAATGCGACGGTGCGCGCGGGCGGTAAGCGCCTACGTCCGCTGCTCGTCGTGCTGGCAGCCGAATCGGCGGGCGGCCCAGCAGAGACGGAGGGCGGCGAGGAGTGCCTCGAGCGCGCGGCCGTGGCAGTCGAGCTGGTGCACTCGGCGACGCTGGTGCACGACGATCTGATCGACGGCGCACAGTTGCGCCGCGGGCATCCGACGGTCGCGGCTGAGGCCGGGCGCGAGGTCGCGGTGGCGACGGGCGATTTGCTGTTCTCGCTTGCCTTCAGCGGAGCTCGCGCGCAACGACAGCGCGATCCAGCTGCGCGCGCTCTCGGACGCGAGCTCGGCACTTGCGGCCGGCGAGCTGCTCCAGCGCGAGGATGCCTACGCAGCGCATGTCCCGGTCGAGCGCTACCTGCGTCGCTGTGAGCTAAAGACGGCGGCGCTGTTCGAGGCGGCCTGTCGCCTCGGAGCGCTGACGGCGGCGCAGGGCTCGACTGAGCTGGCACACGCACTCGGCGCGTTCGCGCGGCGCATCGGCTTGGCCTTCCAGATGCTCGACGACGTGCTCGACGTCTCAGGTCCGGTCGAGCGCACGGGCAAGGCGCGTGGCACGGACCTGCTCGACGGAACGGTCACGCTGCCGTTGATCCTCGCGCGCGAGCGCGAGCCGGAGCTCGCGGGCTTCGACCTCACAGACCTGAGTGGTCCCCAGCAGGCAGAGGAGTTGTGCGAGCGGATCGCCGCCACGGGGGCGCTCGACGAGGCGCGCGAGCGGGCTCTCGGCGTGGTCGCCGAGGCCAAGGCCGAGCTGCCGGCGATCTTGCCTGACGGGCGGGCGGGGCTGCTGGATTTGGTGGCTGACGCTGTGGTTGAGCGGTACCGGTAGGGCTCGCCGACCACGGACAGGCCGCGCACGCGCCAAGCCTGCGGCGCAACCAGTAAACGGCATCCGGCCTTTTAGTCGAGCCGACCTCCGCTCCTCGCTACTACTTGTGAACGCTCCGGTCGCCACGACCGTTACTTGGGCGGCCATCCGGGCCGCCTGGTTCTCGCGCCGAGGGTGTTGCGCGGCCGTCCGGGTCGGCTAAGACGCTGCTTGCGCCGAGCCGTTTAGAAGTCCGACGGGGTGATCAGGTCCGCATCCAACGCTCGCACGAAGAAGTCGACTTCCTCGGACATGTTGGCGTGGGTCATGCGGCGTAGGTCGCCGAGCAGTGCGCCGGCGGCGCGGTCGAGCTCGTCGTCGAGCAACTCAACGGCGGACTGCTCGAAGACACCCTCACGGCGGGACTCGCACTCGGGGCAGCGCAGCACGATGCGCCAGTGGCGCACGCCTTCCTCGCACCAGTCGAGCGGGTAGACGAGCTCGCCGCCGCAGTTGAAGCAGACGTGCAACTGCTCGGGCGTGCAGGGCGGCGCGGCGTTCCCCGAGCGCTCCTTACCGTTGGCTGCGGTCTTTGCTGCGGCCTGTGGGGGCTTCGGTGCGCGGGGGTGGATGTCGGGGCTCTCTGGCGTCTGCATCTCTGCTCAGGGGTTTCATCGACGGCAGGCAGCGACGGCTTTAGCGCATCGCGCCCGCGGCCGGTTCTCTGTGCAGGGGCGTCCGAGAGCGGTCTGCCAGGCGTGCGGGCCGCAACGACTCGGTGGTAGCTTGGGGTTGCCTATGGCCACCGCCATCCGCCCGATCGGCCACGAGGAGCGCCTGAGCCTCGTGGAGCATCTCGACGAGCTACGCACGCGCCTGATCATCAGCGGGATCGTGCTGGCGGTCGTCTTCGGCGTCTGTCTGTGGCAGAACCACCAACTGCTGCATGTCCTCAACAAGCCGCTGCAGACGCAGACGAAAAAGCAGGTCGCCAAGGGCCAGGGCACGATCGGCCAGGCGGTGCTCGCGCAGCAAAGCGTGCTCAAGCTCTCCGGCGACACGCGCGCGGCGCTGGAAGCGCTCGCGCGCCCCGGCAGCGGCCTCTCGCCGGCGGCGCGCGCGCGGCTACCGGGACTGATCGCGGCGATGAAGGCCGACGTCGCGAAGATCCCGAGGAAGCCGATCGGCGACAACCCGGTCACACTCGGCGTGGGCGAGCCGTTCACGACCACGATCACGGTATCGCTGCTGTTCGCGCTCGTGATCTCGCTGCCGCTGATCCTCTACGAGGTATATGGCTTCGTCGTACCGGCGCTCAGCCCCGATGAGAAACGCGCGGCGAAACCGCTGCTGATGGCGGTGCCGTTCCTGTTCGCGGCCGGCGTGCTGTTCGGCTACTTCGTCGTGCTTCCGGCGGCGGTGCGCTTCTTCGTCAACTTCAACGCGAACGAGTTCAACGTGCTCGTGCAGGCGAGCCAGTTCTACAAATTCGCCGCCACCGTGCTGCTGGCGATGGGCCTTGTGTTCCAGGTGCCCGTCGTGATCCTCGGCGTCACCCGGATCGGCCTGGTGTCGGTCGAGCGGCTGCGCAAGAGCCGCCGCTACGCGATCGTCGCCTGCGCGGCGGTCGCTGCGTTCCTGCCGGGCGACGCGATCACGCTGGTGCTCGAGACGGTTCCGCTGTACGTGCTGTATGAGGCGAGTATCCTGGTGGCCGCGCTTGTCGGGACGGAGAGCCGCCAGGCGCGATCAGGGTGCTGGGGGTTCTACGGGGAGTCCGGCACCGCATCCGGAAGAGACAGCGGAGCAAAGCGTGCAGCAGATCATCGACCACGTCGATCCAGACCACACGAACTGATGCTCTTCGACCTGAGAGGCAAGCACCGTCGTCGCGCGGTCAAGGTGATCTACGTCGGCCTGGCGCTGCTGGTCGGCGGTGGGCTGATCCTGTTCGGTGTCGGCGCGGGCTCGGGCGGCGGCGGCCTGCTCAATGCGGCGACCGAAAACGAAGGCTCCGGCAGCGCGAGCTTCTCCAGCCAGATCAAGAAGTACGACAAGCAGGTCAAGAGGCAGCCGAGCAACGTCGCCGCCTGGGAAAAACTGACAGCGGCACAGCTGCACGAAGCAGGCGGCGAAGCGTACGTCAACGCGCAGACCGGGGCGCCGACGGCGAAGGGCAAGGAACTGTTCTCGCAGGCCTCGCGCTCGTGGGAACGCTATCTCGCGCTGAATCCGCCGAAGCCGAGCCTGGAACTGGCCAAGCTGATGCTGCGTGTCTACGGTGCCGAAGGGCTCAACCAGCCGAGCTCCGCCGTGCAGGTGCTGCAGATCGTCGTTGCGGCCGAACCGAAGAACGCCTCCTACTACGCGGCGCTCGCCGAGTACGCCTACAAAGCCAAGAACACGCGCGTCGGCGACCTGGCCACCACCAAGGCAGTGGCGCTCGCGCCGCGCCGCCGAACGCGACCGCGTGAAGAAGGAACTCGAATCGGTCAAGAAGAGCCCCGAAGGCGGAATCCTCACGACGACGACCAACGGCACGGTTTACACGGGCAAAGCCAGTGCAGGCGGCAACTTCCAGGGGACTGCGGTCAAAACGACGGCGCAGCCGAAGACGCCGACCGGCACGACGTCGACGGGCAAGACCAAATAGCCGCCCTCGGCTAGAATCGCTGCCTGAGCCGGCCAGTGCCGGCGCCCTTCCGGGCCGTTAGCTCAACCGGCAGAGCAGGGGCCTCTTAAGCCCAAGGTTGCAGGTTCGATTCCTGCACGGCCCATCTATCGGCGCGCGTCGTCGAGCTCAACGCTCGGCGACGACGCGCACGGTCCGCAGCAGCCGATCACTTGCCCCGCGCACGCTGCCTCCCTGCTCGAGCGTGCTCTGGATGTAGGCCAGCGTCTCGGCCGTCAGGCGCTCGCCTGGCAGCACATTGGGAATTCCCGGCGGATAGGTGGCAAGTGACTCGGCGGCGATCCGTCCGGCGGCCTGCTCGGCGGGCACGACCTCCTGCTTGCCGAGGAACGCCTCGCGCGGTGTCATCGCCAGCTCACCCCAAGGGGGCGGTGCGGCGAAGCTGGCGCTCTCGCCCGTCGGGTCGAGTCCCACACGCTCGACGGCATCGCGCAGGGCCTGCACGAGTCGCGCGGCCTCGGGCATCGCACGCTCGCCCATGCCGAACACGGCGACGATCACGTTCTGGGCGTACAGCTCGAGATTGATGTCGCCCAGCTCGCGCAGCAGCGGCGCCATTTCGTAGCCGTTAGCCGCGATCCCACGCACGTCGATCGCGACGCGTAGGGGGTCATAGGCGAACACGCCCGAGCGCCCGCATAAGCGCTCGTCGAGCACGTCGAGCCCCTCGATCTCCCTGATCTGCGCGCGCGTCTGTACGAGCCCGCGCATCGTTTCGTCGAGCAGCTCCCGACCGTGCACAGCCGCCTGGCGTCGGGCACCGTCGAGCGAGGCCGTCAGCAGCGCGCTCGGGCTTGTCGACTCGGTCAGCGTAACCGCCCGGTCGACTGCGTCGGCGCCGATCCGCCCGCCGGCGCCGAGATGGAGCATGGCCGACTGCGTCAAGCTGCCGACGATCTTGTGCGTGCTCGAGATCACCAGATCGGCGCCGAGCGACAGCGCGTGCGCCGGTAGCTTCTCGTGGAAGGCCAGGTGCGCGCCCCACGCCTCGTCGACGATCAGTGGCACGCCGCGTGTGTGTGCCACCTCAGCCAAGGCGGCCACGTCGGCGACCGCACCGAAGTAGGTCGGCGAGACGATCCATGCCGCCACCGCTCCTGGGGTGCGCGCCAGCGCGTCGTCGAGCGTCTGCGGCGAGAGGCAGTGGGCGATCCCCAGCTCCGGGTCGACCTCGGCCGCGGCGAACGTCGGTCGCAGACCTGAGAGCACCAACGCGTCGATTGCGCTCGAGTGGGCATTGCGCTGCACGACGATCTCGTTTCCATAGTGAGCCAGCGCGAGCCCGGCTGACAGGTTGCCCTGCGACGCTCCGTTGACCAGGAACCAAGCGCGCGTTGCTCCCCATGCCTCGGCCGCCAACTCCTGGGCAAGCTCGAACGGCGTCGGCACGGGGCCCACGTCGATGCCGTGCGTTAGCGCCGGGATGTCGAGGCTCAGCGCGCGCTCGCCGATCGCGTGCGCGAGACCCGGGTCGGCGCCGGGGCCACCCTTGTGGCCGGGCACGTGCAGGCGTGCCGGGTCGCGCTCGGCGTACTCGAGCAGCGCGTCCAGATAAGGAGTCTGTTCTTGGCGTGAGCTCATGCCTTGCAGGCTAGAGCCCCGCCGCGGTCTTCCCGGTCTGGCTTGTGACCGTCCGCTAGACGCTCGTCGGGTCCGCCGCGCCCTTGCCCTGGGCGAGCAACGTGTCCTGCCCCGCATCCGTCCAGATCGTCTGCTCGCGGCCCGGGCCGACGCCGATCAGCGTGACCGGTGCGCCGGTGTTCTCGGCGATGTAATCGAGATATTCGCGTGCGCCCTCAGGGAGATCTGAGAGCGTGCGGCATTCGCCGAGGTCCTCGCTCCAGCCGCGCAGCTCGGTCAGCTCGGCGGTCGAGTGGTGCAGCACCGTCTGGTGGTAGGGGAAGTCCTCGAACACGGCGTCGTCGGCGCCGCGATAGCTCGTGCAGACCTGGATACGGTCGAGCCCCGAAAGCACGTCGAGCTTGGTCACGACAAGCCCCGTGAGCGTGTTCAGTCGCGCCGCGTAGCGCAGCGCGACGAGGTCGAGCCAGCCCGTGCGCCGCGGTCTGCCCGTCGTCGTGCCGAACTCGCCCCCGCGTGAGCGGATCAGCTCGCCCATCTCGTCATGTAGCTCGCTCGGGAACGGCCCTGCGCCGACCCGTGTCGTGTAGGCCTTGGAGATCCCCCACACTTCGTCGATGTCCTTCGGGCCGACGCCCGTGCCCACGCAGGCGGCCCCAGACAGCGGGTTGGACGAGGTGACGAATGGATAGGTGCCGTGGTCGATGTCGAGCATCGCGCCCTGCGCACCCTCGAAGATCACCTTCTGCCCGTCGTCGAGCAGATCCCACATCAGCTTCGAGGTGTCCGCGATGTGCTGCTCCAGACGGTGACCGAAGGTCAGGTATTCCTCGGTCATCGTGTGCAGGTCCAGCGACGGGTCCTTCTCGAACGGCCGCAGCGACAGGCGCTTGGGCTCCATCGCGGCGACGATCTTCTTCTTCAGGATCTTCTCGTCGAGCAGATCCTGCAGGCGGATACCCAGCCGCGCCGCCTTGTCGGCGTAGCACGGGCCGATCCCGCGGCGCGTCGTGCCGATCTGCAGGCTGCCAAGCTTCGCCTCGCCGGCATGGTCGAGCAGCAGGTGGTAGGGCATGATCAGATGGGCGTTGGCCGAGATGCGCAGGCCGCCGACGTCCACGCGCCGAGCGCGCAGCGCGTCGAGCTCACCGATCAGCACCTTCGGATCGATCACGACGCCGTTTCCGATCACGCAGCACTTGCCCGGATAGAGGATCCCGGAGGGAATCAGGTGCAGCTTCCACTCCTCGCCGTCGCGCACGATCGTGTGCCCGGCGTTGTTGCCGCCCTGGAAGCGCACGACCGCGTCCGCCTGCTCGGCGAGCAGGTCGGTGATCTTTCCCTTCCCCTCATCGCCCCACTGGGCGCCGACGATCACGATTCCGGGCATGTCAGGTGCAGTCTACGTAGGGTGGGCCTCGTCCAAGCACGCAGTCGCCGCAGGTGAACCGGAAGCTTCTAGGCCAGGCGCGCCTGAATCGTCGTATCGAGCTCGCCCGTATCCCCGTCGCGCGCCTCTGCGAAGCGCACCCTTCGCTCTGCCGACTCCTCCGGGCGCACAGCTGGCGCCCTGCGCTTTAGCCGGTCGTCTTCGCCGAACAGCGGTAGCCCGTCGCCGCAGATCGCGACCAGCCGCGAGACGGTGCGCTCGCCGAGCTGCTCGATCAGCTCGTCGTAGCGGAGGTTGGTCGTCACGATCATCGCCCGCTCGTCCTCGTAGCGGCTGTTGACGATCGAGTAGAGCTGCTCGAGCACCCACTCGGTCGTGTTCTCCGCCCCGAGGTCGTCGATGTGCAGCAGGTCGACCGCGGCGAGCTGCTCGAGGAAGCCGATCATCCCCGCCTCCGTCTCGATTGCCGCGCGGATCAGGTTGAGCAGACGCGGCAGCGAGTAGATCGCCACCGAGTGCCCGGCGTCGATCGCTGCCTTGGAGACGATCATCGCGAGCGTCGTCTTGCCCGTACCGACGTCGCCCATCAGCCACAGCCCCCGCCCCGCGTCGAGGTTTGCGTCGATGTCGCGTACGTAGCGGCGCACCTCCTGCACGACGTCCGGTGCCACGCGCGCGATTTCCGGCACCGGCGGGCGCTCGAAGGAGACGCCGCGGTAGTGCCTGGGCATGCGCCCCTCCAGTCCTGCCATCCGTCGCTTGGCGATGCGCCCCGCGCGACAGCGGCAGTCGCTCGCCGTGTTCGTCTGCTCGTCGACGACGAAGCCGCTGCCGTCGCAGAGGCCGTACGGGCATGGTCCGTCCGCCGGCAAGCTTGCGGGTGCCTGTGCGTCGGAGGGACCGCTCATCACGGTGCGTAGCGCTCCCCGGCGTAGTTGTTGAACTTCGGGTACTCCTTCTGGAAGGTCAGCGTGACTTTGCCGACTGCCCCGTTTCGATGCTTGGCGATGATCAGGTCGGCCTCGCCCTCGCGTTCTGAGTCCTCGTTGTAGTACTCGTCGCGGTAGATGAACATCACGAGGTCGGAGTCCTGCTCGAGGTTCCCCGACTCGCGCAGATCGGAGAGCTGCGGCTTCTTGTCCGGTCGCGTCTCCACCGCGCGGCTCAGCTGCGAGAGTGCGATCACCGGCACGCCCAGCTCGCGCGCGAGGATCTTCAGCCCACGGCTCAGCTCGCCGACCGCTGTCACGCGGCTGTCGTAGCGGCTGTCGGTGCGCATCAGCTGCAGGTAGTCGATGATGATCAGCCCGAGGCCGCCCTCGCACTGGCTGTGCAGGCGACGTGCCTTTGCGCGGATCTCGAGCATGCCGACGTCGCTGGAGTCATCCACCCACAGCGGCGCCGCCGCCAGCACCTGCGAGGCCTTGAGGATCTTCGGCCAGCGCTGCTCGGCGACACGTCCCTTGCGCAGCTCCTCGCCCTTGATGCGCGCCTGCGAGGCGACGAAGCGCTGCGCCAGCTCGGCCTCCGCCATCTCCAGCGAGAACAGCGCGACCGGCTTGTTGTGTTCGACCGCCGCGTTCTCGGCGATGTTGCAGACGAGCGCGCTCTTGCCCATCGCCGGGCGCGCCGCGATGATGATCAGGTTGCCCGGCTGAAAGCCGCCCGTGATCTCGTCGAGATCCTTGAAGCCAGACGGCGTGCCCGTCAGCGAAGTGCCTTCGATCGACAGGCGGTGGAGCTTGTCGAGCTCCTCGTGCAGCACCTCCTCGATCGCCCTGAAGTCCTGCTGGCGATCGTCGCGCGCGACCTCGAGCATCGCCTTCTCCGCCTGCTCGACCAGCTCGCGCGGCGCCGCCTGGTGGCCGGCCACGCTCTCCTGGATCTCATAGGAGGCCTTCAACAGTCGCCGCAGCAGCGCGTTCTCGCGCACGATCTGCGCGTAGCGCCGCGCGTGACCGGCCGACGGCACGACTCCGGTGAGCTCGTCGACGGCGGCCGCCCCGCCGATCTCCTCGAGCTTGCCCGACTGGCGCAGGCGGTCGATCACCGTCAGCGTGTCGACTGGCTCGCTCTCGTTGTAGAGCGCTAGCATCGCGTCGTAGATCGCGCCGTGGCGCTCGCGGTAGAAGTCGTCCGCGCGCAGGCCCTCCTCGATCACCAGCGCATACAGCGAGCGATCCGACAGCAGGATCGCGCCCAGCACCGACTGCTCGGCGTCGAGGTTGTGCGGCGGCGTAAGGCCCGCACGCGAGGCTCCGTTCGTGCCGTTGGTTGTCGCGACCGCGCTCATGGGTTGGGCGAGTCTAGGGCGGGCCAAGCGGCCGCCCAGGCGGACTCCCCGCTCCTACGGATGTTTTTGTTGCGCACGAACAGATGTTCGCACGGGTGGCGGCGGGGCAGCTGCAGCGCCCGGTAGCGCCCGGCGTGCTACTTCTTCGCGACGACCATCGTCTTGATGGTCGCGGGGACGCCGTCGACGACCTCGACGACGACCATGTAGGTGCCGACGTTCTTGATCGGCTCCGGCAGGTGCACATTGCGTTTGTCGATCTTCAGGCCGCGAGCTTCCTTGATCGCGTTGGCGATGTCCTGGGCGGTGACCGAGCCGAACAGGCGACCGTCGGCTCCGGCCTGCTGGGGGATCGTCAGCACCGTGCGGTTCAGCAGGTTGACGTTCTCCTCGGCTTTCTCGATCGCGTTGCGCTCGGCACGCTCGGCGGCCTCTTGGCGCTGGCGGATCGCTTCGACAGCGCCCTTCGTCGCCGGCTGGGCCAGCTTGCGCGGCATCAGGTAGTTGCGCAGATAGCCCTTGGAGACGTCTACGACGTTGCCCTGCTCGCCGAGCGTCTCGACGTCCTGCAGAAGGATGGCGTCCGGCATTCCGTCGTCCTAACGGTCGCGGTCGCCGCGGTCGCGCCGCGGACTGTCCTCGCGCCCGCCCTCGTTGACGTAGGGCAGCAGCGCGAGCTCGCGCGCGCGCTTGACGGCGCGCGCGATCTGCACCTGGTGGCGCCGGCAGGAGCCCGTGATCCGGCGCGAGCGGATCTTGCCCTTCTCGGAGATGAACTTGCGCAGCGAGGCGACGTCCTTGTAGTCGACCTGCTCGACCTTGTCGCGGCAGTACTGGCAGGACTTGCGCCGCCCGCTTCCGATCCCGCCCTTCTTGTCGCGCCGGCGAACCGGCTTGCCGCGCCCGCGTGCCTTGGCCATCAGTGGAGCCCGCCGCTGAGGCGGCTGCAGTAGGGAAGCGTGGAAACGGGTGAATGCACAAGAACCTCTCTGTAACTGGTGATGCTCAGAACGGAATGTCGTCGTCGCCGGTGCTGCCGGCGGGCGCAGTCTGGAAGTCGCCTTCGTCGATCGGTACCTCGCCCCCCGAGGGAGCTCCGCCCGACTGACGCGCCCCGATCGGTCCGCCTCCGCCGGAGGCGTCTTCACGCGAGCCCAGGAACTGCACCGAATCGGCAATGATATCGGTTGCCTGGCGCTTTGTGCCGTCCTGCGCTTCCCACTCGCGCCACTCCAGGCGTCCGTCGATCGCGACGGGCCGTCCCTTGGACAGGTAGCGCGCCGCGTTCTCGCCCTGCGCGCCCCACACGGTGACGTCGAAGTAGTTCGGCTTGTCGACCCATTCGCCGGATGCGCCGTCCTTGCGCCGCGTGTTGCAGGCGATGCGCAGCTTGCAGACCGACGTGCCGCTCGGCAGCGAGCGCAGCTCGGGATCGGCGGTCAGGTTCCCGGTCATCACGACCCTGTTGATGTTGGTGGCGGCCACGGTTCCTCTTCCTTTCGGCTTCTAGCTTGCCTTCTCTCGGGCTGTTCGATCTCAGAATTACGAACGGACGAGTCTAGACCGGCTTGCGGGTGCGAACCTCGCGCGCCGTGCTTCGAGCCCGCTAATTGCGGTCGTCTGCGGTGCCGGCCGGGGCACGGCGGGCGCGCGGGGAGGTGCCGAACACCTCGTCCCAGTAAGGCGCTGATATGCCAAAGCCCCGCGTGTCGTCCTGGAAATGGTGGCGCATGTGCCGTTCGCGCAGCATCCGCCCGAGCGGTCCCCGTGCGCGGAAATGGTGCAGGTAGTAGTGCATCATGTCGTACACCAGATAGCCGACGAAGAAGCCCGCGCCGATCCCCGGGGCGTAGTCCTCGCCGAAGGCCAGGTAGAGCAGGCCGAACACCGCCGCGCCCAACGGCACACTCACGGCCGGCGGCATCACCAGGCGCATCGGGTCGTTCGGGTGGTCGTGGTGAACGCCGTGGATGATCCAGTGCATGCGCGCGCCGAGGCCCGCCTCCGGCTCGAAGTGGAAGACGATTCGGTGTAGCCAGTACTCGAACAGCGTCCACAGGGCGTAGCCGCCGATCAGCAGCCCCAGCGACAGCAGCACGCTGACGTTCGACACGCTCCAACCCTCCAGGTAAGCGATCCCCGGCACGAAGATCAGCACCGGCACGATCGGGTGCACGCGCGAGAGCGCATCGAGCACGCGCGACTCGAACATCGGTGGTGATGCGCGGAGCACGTCGGTGCGGCTGCCCGCACCCTCGCCCATGTCTTCAGCCCAGCCCATGTCTTCGATCTTATTACGCCCGCGGCGAGGTCGTAGATGCTTGGCGCTCGGCTTGCACTCTGACCGAGCCGCCGCCGTGGCGGCTGGCGCGCAGCGAACTCAGCTCGGCTCGCCGACGGCGACTTCGGTCGCCGGCTCGGCGTCGGCCGAACCCTGCGGCGCAGCCTCTGTGGACTCGGCTGGTGCAGGCGCCTCGGCTGGTGGTGCCGGCGCCTCGGCCGGTGCGGTGGCCTCTGCCGGAGCGGGCGTCTCTGCCGGCCCGACTGCGGCTGCCGGCGCTGGCTCGTCCTCTGCGGACTCGCTACGCGGCGTGGCCGCCGGGGCGGCGCTCATGTCCGGCGCGCTGGGCACGCCCGGCGCCAGCTTGATGATGCGAAAGCGCAGTACCTCGTCGGCCAGACGTAGCGTGCGATCCAGGCTGCTGAGCAGCTCCGTGTCAGCCACGTGGAACTGCATCAGGTGGTAGCGCGCGCTGGCCCTGCGCTCGATCGGGTATGTCAGTGCCCGCTCGCCCCACTCGTCGTGGCGCAGCAACTCGCCCTGTGCCGAGATCGAGGTGCGCGTGTCGGTGACGAGCTTCGCGCGCGTCGCGTCGTCGGCCTGAGGGTCGAGCAGCAGGACTAGGTCATATGTCGGTGCGGGCAATGTCATGCGAGAACCGGCGCGCCGCTGTAAGGCACGGCACGCCGAGCAGCAAGATTAGCGGGTCCGGCCCTTCGCGCGGATGTCCGCCAACTGCTCATCGATCCAATCACCCGGGTCGCGCGAGGTCACGATCTGAACGAGCCCCCGGGCGCGCCGCTGCTTCTCCTGCGGCGCCATCGTCAGCGCGGCATGGATCGAGTCGGCCGTCTCCTGGATGTCGAACGGGTTGACCGACAGCGCGAACTCGCCGAGCTCCTCGTGCGCGCCCGTGTTCTCGGAGAGGATCGAGACGCCCTCGCGCTCATTGACGATCGGGCCCTCCTTGGCGACCAGGTTCATGCCGTCGAACATCGCGTTGACGAGCAGCACGTCGTAGTGCTTATAGGAGGCCATCGCCTCCTCGAGGTCGTCTCTCAGCTTCAGCTGGATCGGCATCCAGTCGGGTGTGCCATGGCGGTGGTTGACGACCGCCACGATCGCCTCGATCGCCTCCAGGTACTCCGCGTACTGCGGCACGTCGGTACGCGAGGGCATCATCTGCGCGACGAACGTAACGCGCTCTGAGAACTCGGGATGCTGCTCGAGGAACAGGTCGAACGCCGAGAAACCGCGCAGCACGTTCTTGGAGAGGTCGGCGCGGTCGACGCGCAGGATCAGGAAGTCGCGCCGGCGGCGCAAGAGCTCCTGCTCGAACTGCTCCACGCGGGCGCGCTGGGCGATGCGGCGTGTGGCCTCGTGGTCGATCGGCAGCGGATAGGCACGCACCCACACCTCGCGTTCGCCGCCCGGCGCGATCACGATGCCGCGCTCGAAGTCCACCTCGAGCCCCATCAGATCGCGGCAGCACTGCAGGAAGTTGCGACGGTAGGAGCGAGTGTGGAAGCCGATGATGTCGTTCGCGAGCAGTCCCATGAAGATCTCCTCGCGGATCCGCGTCGGCAGCACCCGCCAGGCGTCCGACTGCGTCCACGGGATGTGCACGAAGTGGTGTAGGAAGGCGTCCGGGCGTGCCCGCCGCACGAGCCCCGGAAGCGTGTAGAGGTGGTAGTCGTGGATCATCACGACCGGTTCCTCGGTTCCCTCGAGCTCCTCGACGACGGCCTGCGCGAGATCGTCGTTGACGGCGTTGTAGCCGAACTCGAACGCCTCGATCTCCTCGCGGCGGATGTCCGGGGCGTTCGAAAGGTCCCACAGGTAATGCTGGATGAACCACAGCATCGGGTTGGCCACGACGTTGTAGAAGCGGTCGTAGGCATCCGGGTCTGAGACGACCAGGCGCACGCGGAAGTCGACGTCGCCCGTTGGCGAGCGGACCGGGAACGAACGACCGCCATGCTCCTCGGAGGCCTTCGCGTCGTACTCGCTCATCGCCGAGGCGATCCAGATCGCTTCGCGATGGGTCGCCAGCCCGGTGAGCGCCGTGACCACGCCGCCCGAGCCGCGCTGCGTGTTGCCGTCGGCGTCGAAGGTGACCGGTCCGCGGTTGCTCACGAGCACCAGCGGCACGGTCTTTTCGCTCATGACTGCTTCTTGAGCTCGGTGAAGATCTTCAGGTAGTCGCGCAGGTAGCGCGGCGTCAGGAAGTGCGTGCGCACGTGCTCCTTGCCACGCCTGCCGAGGAACTTGCCGAGTGCCGGGTCCTTCAGCACCTCGAGCGAGCGCTCCGCGCACTCCTCGACGCTCGAGACGAGAAAGCCCGTGACGCCGTCCTCGATCTGCAGCGGGATGCCGCCGACGTTGCCGCCGATGAACGGGCGCGCCTTCCAGATCGCCTCCGAGACGGTCAGTCCGAAGCCCTCGCGCGTGGACTTCTGGATCAGCACGTCCGAGTGCGACTGGAACGCGTTGACCTCGATCGCGCCGACGTTGTTGAAGTTGTTGAGGATGTGTATGTCGGGGTCGCCGTCGGCGTGCGCGATCGTCGCGTTGAAGAAGTCCCAGCCCTCCGGGTCGTCGCTGGCCATCGAGCCGACCAGCGCGAGCTGCACCTCGGGCATCGACTCCTTGACGACGCGGTAGGCGTCGATCACGCCCAGCGGGTCCTTCCACGGATCAAAGCGCGAGACCTGGCACATCAGCGGACGGTCGACGTCGATCCCGAACTGGCCGCAGACGAACGCGCCGTCCTCGGGCGAGAGCGCCATGTTCTTCGGCGTCAGCGGGTCGATCGCCGGGGGCACGACGTTGACGTGCCCGTTCATCCCCGGCGGCACGTAATCCTGCATGTGGAACAGCGTCTGCGGATAGTCCTTGATGTACGGCAGCAGCTGGGCGATCGTGTCTGGGTTCGGCGTCGAGACGTCGATGTGGCAGCGCCACACCCAGCCCTTGGCCTTCTCGGGTACCAGGCCGAACAAGGCAGCCGGCTGCGGGTCGTGTACGAGGCACACGTCCCAGCCGCCCGAGAGCTCGCGGGCGTTCATCTCGTTGTACTGCTTCCACGTCGCCCATTGCTCCTCGTCGAGATCCTGCGGCGCGCCCTGCAGCGCGTTGTGCATCAGCTTGGTCGCGTTGAAGAACTCCTCGCGCCCGTAGATCACCTGCCACTCGCAGTCCAGGCCGACATCGCGCATCAGCGGCACCAGCGTGTAGAGGATCTCCGAGACGCCGCCGCCGAACGCGGTGGCCGAGATGTGCACGACACGATCGCCCTGCAGCGGCTCAGCGAGCTCGCGGATTTCAGCGATCAGCTCGCGCCCGCAGATATGCGTGTAATCGGCGAGCGTCTTGTTGCCAACGGCGACGGGCTGCAGCACGCGGCCGCACGATACCTAAAGGTGTGGCGCTTCTCTCGGCCTGATGGACAAGCCGGCAGCGCGCGCGGAGGACCGCTGTCGGAACTATGGTCTAGAGATGCTCAACGGCCGGCTCTATCGGGCGGCGTTCTTGCCGTTCCTCTTCGCCCTCGCCGTCGCCGCATTCTCACTCACCGGACGCCCCGGGCCGCTGCACTCCTCGCTGGCCCCCGACGCCTTCGAAGGCCAGCGCGCCTTCGCCGAACTGAACAGCCTCGCCGCCGAGTTCCCGCATCGCCGACCGGGCAGCGCCGGCGACCAGGCGCTTGCCGGAAAGATCGCGCAGACCCTGCGCGCGCTCGGCGGCGCTGCCGGCGGCGGCTTCACGGTGCACACGCGACGCTTTCAGGGGCAGACGATCGACGGCGAGCGGAACTGGAGTCCGTGATCGCCCAGCGCCCCGGCTCGACCGCGCAGAAGCCGATCGTGATCCTCGCCCACCGCGACGCCGCCGGCGCCGGCGCCGCGCGGCGAGCTGTCCGGCACCGCCGCGCTGCTCGAGCTCGCACGCGTGTTCGCCGCGCGCGAGACCCAGCGCACGATCGTGCTCGTCTCGACCAGCGGCGGCAGCGGCGGCGACGCCGGCGCCGTCGACTTCGCCGATGCCCACGCCGGACCGTTCGACGCCGCGATCGTGATCGGCGACCTCGCAGGCTCGGCGCGGCGCAAGCCGTTCGTCGTGCCCTACTCCGACGCCTCCGGCTCGGCGCCGGTGAAGCTGCAGCGCACCGTCGCAGACGCGATCACCAGAGAGGCCGGCGCCGATCCCGGCGCGCCTAGCGGCTTCGGCCAGCTCGCGAACCTCGCCTTCCCCTTGACGGTGGGCGAACAGGGTCCGCTGAACGCCGCCGGGGTCCCTTCTGTGCTCGTGCAGGTCAGCGGCGAAAGCGGCCCTTCGGCCGCTGACCGCGTGAGCGAGGCGAGCCTGCAGGGATTCGGCCGCGCCGTGCTCAGCGCGCTCGACGCACTCGACGCCGGCCCCGACGTTCCGCAGGCGATGCAGGGCGGCCTGCTCGTGCAGCGCAAGACGATCCCGGCGTGGGCCTTGCGCCTGGTGATCGGCACGCTGTTGCTGCCGCCCCTGATCCTCGCCGCCGACGGACTCGCGCGCGCCCGCCGCCGGCGGCTCGCGGTGGCGCGCTGGTCGCTGTGGACGCTGCTGTGCGCCGCGCCGTTCGCGCTCGCCGCGCTGTTCGCCGTGCTGCTCGGCACGCTTGGCATCGTCAGCGCCGCTCCGTCCTCGCCGATCCCGCCACGGGCGCTGTCGTTCGACGCCTCCGCGGCGGCGTCCGTGTTCGCCGTGCTGCTCGTGCTCGGGCTCGCGTGGCTTCTGTGGCCGATGGCGCTGCGGCGGCTCGGCTTGCGCTCAAGACCCGAGTCTGATGCGGCCGGCGTCGGCATGCTGCTCGTGATGCTCGCGCTCGGCGTGATCGTGTGGCTGGCCGATCCGATCGCTGCGCTGCTGCTGCTGCCGGCAATGCACGCTTGGCTGCTGATCGTCTCGCCCGAGCTTCGCCCGCGCCCGGCGGCGGGGCTCGGACTGGTGCTACTCGGCGCGATCCCGCTCGTGCTGCTGATGCCTTTTACGCCGACCAGCTCGGGCTCGGCCCCGGCCGCGTGGCATGGATGGGCGTGCTACTGCTCGCGGGCGGGCACATCGGCCTGCCGGCAGCGTTGCTCTGGAGCGTCGGGTTCGGGTGCGCCGCGGCAACGGTCATGCTGTCCTTGACAAGTGGACCGCCGCTCGCCGGCGCCGGAGATGAGCCGTATGAGGAGATCACGATTCGCGGACCGATGTCCTACGCCGGGCCCGGTTCGCTGGGTGGCACTGAGTCGGCTCTGCGACGATAGGTCTCCATAACTGGGCGCGAGAATGCCTGAGATCCCACTGACACCAGTCTCGCGGAGTGGCCCGCGCTTCTCCGCCAATCGCCGCACGCGTCGCTCGCAGCGCGCGATGCGCGTGCTCGCCGCGCTGCTGATCCTCGCCGGCACCGTCGCGCTGATCGACGCAGGCGTGACGCTCGTCTGGCAGGAGCCGTTCTCGGCGCTGTACGCCAAACTGCGCCAGGATCACCTGAGCGGTGCACTGGCCAAGGTCGAACACGCCGCGCCCACAGCCGAAGAACAGCGCCAGCTGATCGATCTCGGCGACGTCCGCCACCGCGTCGCCTACCTCGCCGGGCGCCTCGAGGGCCACGCCAAGGACGGCAGCCCGGTCGGGCGCATCGAGATCCCGCGGATCGGGGCGAGCTTCGTCGTCGTCAAGGGCACCGACACCTCCGACCTGGAGAGCGGACCGGGGATCTACTCCGAAACCGTCTTCCCAGGCATGGCCGGCACGACGGCGATCGCCGGGCACCGCACGACCTACCTCGCGCCGTTTCGCCACGTCGATCTGCTGCGAGCGGGTAACACGATCGCGCTGCGCATGCCCTACGCGCACTTCACCTACAGGGTGATCGGCAAACGGGTCGTCGCCCCGACCGACGTCAACGCGGCCGTCGGCAACGTCGGCTATTCGCGTTTGGTGCTATCCGCATGCACCCCCCTGTTCAGCGCGGCCAAACGGCTCCTGATCTACGCTCGGCTCGTGCGCACCGTGCCCGTTGGCGAGGGACGCATGCCGCTCGCACAGCGCCCGCCCGGGTCACCGGAATCCTTGACCGGCGATCAGCTCGAACAGCCCGCCTCGGCCAAGCGTGCTCCGGCCGTGCCCCGCCCGTCACTGCCAGGCGTGCTCGAACCCGTCCAGCCGCACCTCACCTCCATCCCCGGCGACTAGCGAGACCCCTGGCGCTCCGGCGAGCACTTCGCCGACCCAGCGTGACGCGTGCGCCGCCGGCGCGCTCGAGGACTGCCTCGACCGACTCGCGCAGCTGTCGGCGCCACGCAGAAGCACAGCTCGTAGTCTTCGCCACCGCTCGCCGCCAGCTCCAGTGCGTCCAAGCCGATCGCCGCCATCGCGGCGACCTCACTTACACCGTCGGCGAGAGGCAGGCTCGCGAGCTGCACGCGCAGGCAAGTGCCGCTCATTCGACCGATGTGTGCGGCATCAGTGGCGAGCCCGTCTGAGAGGTCGATCATCGCGCCCGCGCCCGCCGCGGCGAGCGCACGGCCCTCGTTCAGGCGCGGCCACGGCTCACGCGCGCGGGCCAGCACGGCCACGCCTGCATCGCCGGCCGCCTCGAGCACGCCCGCCTGCGCCTCGTGCAGCGCCAGCGCCGCGGCGCTGGCGCCGAGCGTGCCGGTCACGCCGACGAGATCGCCCTCGCGAGCGCCGTCGCGCCCCACGAGTTCCTGCTCGCTCTCGGCCCATCCGACGACCGTCACCGAGACGCTCAGCGCCGGCGCCGCGACGACATCACCGCCGGCGATCTGCGTGCCCGTCTTCCGAGCGAGCACCGCCGCGCCGCGCACGAGCTCAAGCGCATCGTGCTCGCTGAGCCCGCGCGGCAGCCCGAGCGCGAGATACGCCTCGCCCGGCTTGCGCTCCCATCGCGGCGAGGTCCGACAGGCGCCGAGGCCAACGCGCGGTGGCCGACCTCGGCGGCGCTCGCCCGGCCGGCGCCCAGTCGGAAGTGACGTCCCTTCGACCATCGTGTCGAGTGAGACGACGGCGAAGGGGCGGGCGCGCACGACGGCGGCGTCGTCGCCCGGACCGCGCACGACAGCCTCCGCCGTTCCGAGCCCGGTGCTGAGCTCGGCCTCGATCGCTTCGATCAGAGCGCGCTCTGCGATCGCGAACGCTCAGCGGTGGCGGTACACGATGCGCGCGCGATCCAGGTCGTACGGGGAAAGCTCGCAGCGCACGCGATCGCCGGGCAGGATGCGGATCCGGAAGCGCCGCATCTTTCCCGCGACGTGCCCGAGCACTACGTGGTCGTTGTCGAGCTTGACGCGGAACATCGCGTTCGGCAGGGCCTCGATGACCTCGCCCTCGAATTCAACCTTGTCCTCCTTTGCCACTTCCGGATATCCCCCATCTGGGTACAGCGCGCCGGCGTGCACCCGTCAATCTGGACGTTACTGCGGTTCAAACTACCAGCGTGAGGATGAAAAGTCCGGCTTCGCGGCGCTAGCGGCCGGGCGAGGACCCACCGGTGCCGCCGACCGCTGGTTCTTCGTGTGCCGCCGCCGGTGGGCTCGGGGCGCCAGTTCCGCCTTTGGGCTGACGCGTGCGTTTTCGGCGCGCTCCGCCTGCGCTTGCTCGGTTCTTCGCCTTCTTCTTCGGAGGAGGAGCGCGACTGTCCGGTCGTCGCGTATTTGCCGTAGAAGGGCTCGTAGGAGGGCGATTCTTTAGCTGTAGCGAAGTCCTCGCAGGTCTTGCCTTCGACGACCTGTGACATGTAGGCGTGCCAGATTTCCGCCGGCAGGTACCCACCCTGCTGCGGCTCGCCGTGAACGTCGGTCATCGAGACACGTTTGGTCGGATAGCCCATCCACACGGCCGTCGCGTAGTTGGGCGTGTAGCCATCGAGCCAGGCGTCGACCAGTTCGCTCGTCGTGCCCGTCTTGGCCGCGCTCGGGCACGTGATCGCCGAGCGCCCGGCCGTGCCGCTTTCGACGTTCTCTTTGAGGATCTGCGTCTCCTCGGCCGTCACGCCTTCGCTGAGCACTTTCACGCGGTGCGGCTTGCCCCAGTTGTTGTCGACGTGGCCGTCTGGGAAGACCACTTTGGTGATCGCGATCGGCGTGTTGCGGTAGCCGCCGTCGGCCAGCGTCGCGTAGACGTTGGCCATCTCGAGCGGCGTTACGCCGAGCGTGAGCCCGCCGAGCGCCTCCGCGGCGTAGCTCTTGAGCGGGCTGACGACGCCCATCTTGCGCGCCATTTCAGTGACCGTGGACTCGCCGAGGTCGGCCGCCAGCTGCGCATACACCGTGTTATCCGATTTGAGCGTCGCCTGTACGAGGTCGATCGAGCCGTTCTGCTCGCCGCCGAACGTTTTCACTTCGTAGGTCGGATAGCCGGGCAGCCAGCCCGGCGAGAGCGTGTGCGAGTCGTAGAACGTGCTGTTCGGGTCGACCCCGCGCGAGAGCGCATCGGCGAGCACGATCGCCTTGAACGTCGACCCCGGCTGGCGGTGTCCCTGCGCCGCGAGGTTGTACTGCGACTGCTCGTAGCTCTGGGACTCGGCCATCGCCTCGATGTTGCCGTTGGCTGGGTCAATCGTGACGATCGCCGCCGCAGGGTCTTCGGGCTCGTTGAGCACTTCGGCGATCGCCTTGCGTGCCTCGCTCTGCATGTGCAGGTCGATCGTCGTGTGAACCTTCAAGCCGCCCTGCGCGACCGTCTGCGCGCCATAGCGTTCGACGAGCTTCTGGCGCACGTATTCGAAGAAGAAGTCCTCCTTGCGCTCGGAGTAGAAGTAGCCGCGCTTGACTTCCAGCGGCGAGGCCTTGGCCGCGGCCGCCTGCGCCGCACTGACGTAGTGCAGTTCGGCCATCTTCGCGAGGACCTCGTTGCGCCGGCGCTTGGCTTCGGCGCCGTCGCGGAACGGGTTGTACTGAGACGGCGCCTGCGGCAGGCCGGCCAGCAGCGCTGACTGCTGCAGGTTGAGTTGCGCCGCCGGCTTGTCGAAGAAGATCCGCGAGGCCGCCTGCACGCCGAGCGCCGTCTGTCCGCCGAGCGTGCCGTAGGGGACGCTGTTGAGGTAGCTCGTGAGGATCGAGCGCTTGTCGTGTTTCTTCTCGTAGTCGATCGCGAGCTTGGCCTCGATGATCTTCTGTTTGAGCGTGTGCTGGTCGCCGCCGAGGTAGAGGTTGCGGATCAGCTGCATCGTGATCGTCGAGCCGCCCTGCAGCGCCTTGCCGTGGGTTACGTCCTTGACGGCCGCGCGGAAGATGCCGGTCAGGTCGATCGCCGTTGTTCTTGTAGAAGCGCTGGTCCTCGATCGCGACCGTCGCGTTGCGCAGGTTCGCCGGGATCTGGCTCCACGTGATCGGCGTGCGCAGCTCGTCGGCTTGGATGAAGCCGAGCCGCGTGCCGTCGGCCGCATACACCTGCGAGGAGCCGCCGCCGATGATCGGATGCAGCGAGCCGATCGCCGGGGCCGACTGAGCGACGTTCAGCACGTATGCCACCGCCGCGACCACGCCGATGATCAACGCCGTGACGGCGACGATGCCGCCGATCAGCAGAAATCGCGTGGGGCCCGCGCGGTTGTGCCTGCGCCGGCGCTGTCGTGCCTGTCGAGACATGCTCCGACCTTCGAGATTACCCGCCCGATTGTGATTTCCTGCCAGTTGCACCGCCCTGCCCCCGCCGGGCGGAGCCATCGACAATGACCTCAGACACAGCCGAGCTCGCGATCGCCGACCCCGCACGCGAGCTGTCCGGCCGCCCCGGAGCGCCTGAGCCCACACACGCGGCTGCCGGCCGATCACTCGCGCGGCGTCTTCGCCTGCGCGCGATCGTCCCTCCCGGCGGCCGGCTGCTCGCGGCGGCGAGCGCGCTCGGGCCCGCACGGCTCGTGGCCATACGCGACAGCTGGCGCGCGCTGTGGAGCTCGCGTCTGCTGATATGGGCGGTCGGCGTCGCGACGCTGCTCACGTACGGCTTCGGTCCCGTTCGCCATGCCTTCAACCCACCCGGGCTGACACGCGGTTTCGGCTGGCTCGGCGATCTGCTGGCCGCGCCCGCCGCGCGCTGGGACTCCTCGTGGTACCTGGTGATCGCGCACTACGGCTATCGCCCCGACCTCGGTGCGTTCACGGCCTCGCGCGACGCCTTCTTCCCGCTCTACCCGCTTGGGCTCTCCGGGCTCGGACGGCTGGGCGTGCCGCTGATCGTCGCCGGCGTACTGATCTCGGGGCTCGCGCTGGCGCTGGCGCTGTACGGGATCCACCGCTTGACGACGCTCGAGCTGGCGACGCTCGCTCGTCGACGCGCTGCTGCGTCTCTGACGGTCTCAGCCGGGCCGCACGATGCCGATGTCGCGCGCCTGGCAGTGATGGTCACCGCGTTTGCGCCGATGGCCTTCTTCCTCTCGGCCGTCTACTCCGAGGCGCTCTATCTGGCGCTGTCCGTCGGCCTGTTCTACGCCGCGCGGCGAGGTCGCTTCGCGCTCGTCGGTCTGCTTGCGGCGCTCGCCGGTGCGACGCGCAGCACCGGCATCGTGCTGCTGCTGCCCGCGCTGATCCTCTACCTGTACGGCCCGCGCGAGGATCGCACCCTCGATCACCCGCTCGCGCGCGGTCTCGCGCCGCGCTACCGGGTGCGCAAGGACTTGCTGTGGCTGGCGCTCGCGCCCGTGGGCCTGCTGCTGTACTTGGCCTACCTCGGCCTCGCCGGCGGCGCCGCGCTCGCCCCGTTTCACGCGCAAGATGTGTGGGGGCGGCACTTCGCCGGTCCCTACCTCGGCGTGTGGGACGGGCTGCAGGCAGCGTTCGAGGGCGCCCGGCAACTGCTCTCGATGCAGCAGACGCACGCCTACTTCACGACTGGCGGGGAAAGCCCGTTCGTGGCAGCCGAGCACAACCTGCTGCTGCTCGCGTTCCTCGCGGCGGCGCTCGTGGCCACGGCCGGCGTGTTGCGCAGGCTGCCCGCCGCGTATGGCGTCTATGTGATCGCCGCGCTCGCGCTGCCGCTGTCCTACCCCGTCACGGCGCAGCCGCTGATGTCGCTGCCGCGCTTCTTGGTCGTGCTGTTCCCGCTGAACATCTGGTTCGCGCAGTGGCTCGCCGCCCGCCCGCGCCTGCGGCGCCCGGCGCTGGCAGGCTCCGGTCTCTTGCTGGCGTTCTTCCTCGCGCAGTTCGCGACCTGGCACTGGGTGGCCTAGTGGACGCCTCGCAAGGAACGCCGCCGCTGCTCGCCGAGGACGAGCCCCCCGCGAGCCCCGACGAGGGGTCCGGACGGCGTCCATCCTCGGTCGGTGAATGGTCGCCGTGGTTCGCGCCTTTGGCGCTGATCGCCGGGCTGGTGGTAGCGACCGTTGGCTCGCTGATCATCGACATCCCGGCGGCCGCGCTCGGCGTCGACGTCAATGCCAAACACCTGCCGCCGGGGCTCGTAATCGCCGACACGGCCGTGCAGGACGCGGGCTTCGTCGCCGTCGCGATCTTCTTCGCGCAGATCGGGGGGCGTGCGGTGGCCGCCGCGATGTTCGGCCTGCGCCCGACGCGCTTCTGGCGCGCCGTCTGGCTGGCCTTCCTGACGCTCGCCGGCTTCCTGCTGTTCAGCTTGATCTGGACGTCGATCTTCCAGACCGAAGAAGAGGATCTGCTGGAAAAGCTCGGCACCAACAAAGGCGCCCTGCTGCTGGTGCTGAGCGCAGCGCTGACGTGCGTGGTAGCGCCGGTCTGCGAGGAGTTCCTGTTTCGCGGCTTCGTCTTCACCGCGCTGCGCAACTGGCGCGGCGTGTGGCCGGCCGCTGTCATCACCGGAATCCTGTTCGGGGGGGTCCATGCCGGCTCGGCACCCGCACTTGATCTCGTGCCGCTTGCCGTGCTCGGCTTCGGGCTGTGCCTGCTCTATCGCGCGACCGGTTCGCTCTATCCATGTATCGCGGCGCACTGCGTGAACAACTCGCTGGCCTTCGGCAGCCTCGAGAACTGGGGCTGGCAGATCCCCGTCCTGGTGGCCTCCTCGCTACTCGTGCTCTGGTTGATCGCACTCGCACTCGCGCGGGCCGGCGTCACTGCACGCGTTCCCGCGACGTCCGGATGAGCGCGGGACGCACTCGCGGCGTGCGCACACGCGCGTAACGCGTGATCGCCCCCTACGGGACGTCGCTGCCGGCGGATAGGATCCGGCGATGAGGACACTCCGCTTCGCTCTGATCTTCGCCGCGCTCGCCTTCGTCCTGGCCGTGCCGTCGCTTGCCGCCGGTGCCGCTACTCCCACCACGCCCGCGCCGGTGCCGACACCGCCGAGCACCACGCCCGCGCCGCCGCCTCCTCCATCGGCGCCGGTGGCGGGAAAGATCCAGCTCGTGATCCAGCACGCCTTCGGCAAGCCGCCGTTCGTCGTCGCCGGCTCGCGCATGGTCGTACGCGGGATCGTGATCCCCTACGTGGCCGAACAGAAGGTCAAGGTGTCCTTCTACAAGGACGGGCGCAAGGTCGATGTGAAAACGGTCAGCGTGCTGCCGCTCGGTAACGGCGCCGGCCAGTTCCACATCGGCTACGCGAGCTCGAGCGAAGGTCTCGTGAAGGTCGCGGCCGTTCACTACGCCACGCCGCAGCAGGCCGCGTTCGCAGGGCGCTCGGAAAACGTGCGCTTCGCCTCCCCCGATCTGTCCGCCGGCGATCGAGGACCGTCGGTGCGCCTGCTGCAGTCCGAGCTGAACGCGATGCACTTCGTCGTGCCGCTCAACGGCGTATTCGACGAAGGGACCGGCCGCGCCGTGATCGCTTACCGCAAGATGACCGGCCTCGCGCGAGTGCCGAGCACGAACCTGACCGTGTTCCAGAAGCTGCAGGAGGGCGCCGGTGCCTTCCACGTGCGCTACCCGCACGACGGGCGGCACGTCGAGGGCGACCTCACGCGTCAGGTGCTGGCCGAGATCGAACCGGGCGGGCGCGTCCACGCGCTATACACGATGAGCTCTGGCAAGCCCTCGACGCCGACCGTGATCGGGCGCTTCCGCGTGTACAACAGGACGCCGGGCACGAACTCTGAGGGCATGGTCGACTCGAGCTACTTCATCCGCGGCTACGCGATCCACGGCTATCACGAAGTGCCGACTTACGCGGCCAGCCACGGCTGCCTGCGGGTGCCGATTCCCAACGCCTCTGCGATCTACAGCTGGGTCCAATACGGCACGCCGGTGGACGTGTACAACGAGAGCGGCGGCGGTAGCCACAAGGTGAAAGGCAACGCCGGACCCTAGGCCGAGGCGCGCCTGGCAGCTACCGCACGCTGCCTTACAGCCGCACGCGGATCGCCCGCGCGAGGAAGCTCAGGCCGAAGCCGTAAATCGCCAGCGCGAGTGCGAGCAGCACCCCGCGCTTGAGCCATTCGCTGCTCGAGTTGTCGATCAGCCCCGAGAACGGCGACGTGACCGCTTCGGCGACTTCGTCGATCACGCGCCGCGGCGAGCCCTTGCTCGCCTGCCCGTTCGTACTCGTCTTCTTCGCCGCGGCGGCTGCTTCGGCCGCCGTTTCACGTTCCTGGGGAGGAGCAATTTCGCCGCTGAGCACACGCTGTTGGTGCGCGGAGGCGTTCGAGGTCTGGCTGATCGCGAACAGGACGAAGGAGACGCCAACGATCAGGCACAGCACAATCGACGCCAGGCGCAGCAAACTTGCGATCGCAGAGGGCACCTTGCAGCTATCGGCCGCAGGGCAGCGCTAGATTAGTCTCGCTTGTGAGCGCCCTGGCCGAATATCCCAAGAGCGACGGGACGGCCCGTGAGCAACTGATCGCCGAGCTGCGCGAGCACGCGCTCGTGATCGGCGAGGTGACGCTGACCAGCGGTGTTAAGGCGCAGTACTACGTTGATGCCAAGCGCGCGATCCTGCGACCCGCCGGTTTCGCCGCGCTCGCCTCGTTGCTCGCGGCGCAGGTCGCCGAGTGGCAGGGTACGGCGGTCGGTGGGATGACGATGGGCGCCGACCCCGTCGCCTGCGCCGCGCTCGCCGGAGGCGCGCGCGCGAAGGCCTTCTTTGTGCGTAAGGAGGCCAAGTCGCACGGTCTGCAGCGGCGCATCGAGGGTCCATTGCTCGACAGGAGCGACCGCTGCGTGGTGGTTGAGGACGTCGTCACGACGGGCGGCTCGACGCTCGCCGCGATCGAGGCTCTGCATGAAGCGGGTCTTGAGATCTGCGGCGTGGTCAGCGTGCTCGATCGGCTGGCCGGAGGCGGCGCGGCGATCGAGCGGGCCGCCGGAGCTCCCTACCTAGCGCTGAGCACGATCGACGAGGTCTACCCGGAGCGCCCCGATCGTCCTGAGGATGCAGTCGGCTGATGGCGGCCTCCGCAACGGCCGGTCAGACGCGCGTCAGGCCTGCCATGGCAGAGGACGTGGGCCTGCTGCTCGAGTTGTTCGGCGCACTGGCCGACTACGAGCAGTTGCGCGACGAGCTGCACGCGACCGAGCCGCAGATCGTCGATGCCCTGTTCGGCGAGCGCCCGGCCGCGCAGGCGCTGATCGCTGAACGCGACTCCCAGCCGGCCGGCTACGCCCTGTTCTTCCCGACCTTCTCGAGCTTCATGGCAACGCGGGGCATCTGGCTGGAGGATCTGTTCGTGCTCCCCGAGCAGCGCGGCGCCGGGGTCGGGCGCGCGCTGCTAGCGGCCGTCGCCGCGTGCGTGCCCGAGGCCGGCGGGCGCCTGGAGTGGGCCGCGCTCGATTGGAACGAGCTCGCGCTCGGCTTCTACCGCGGCATCGGCGCACGCCTGATGGACGAGTGGACCTCGCTGCGTCTCGACGGCGAGGAGCTCGCGCGGCTCGCCGCAGAGGCCGGGTAGCCTTCGAGCTGACATCAGCCGGCGTCGCGCCCTCGTAGTCCAATGGATAAGACGACCGCCTCCTAAGCGGTAGATCCAGGTTCGACTCCTGGCGGGGGCATCGTCCCGTCGCGCGTGCCTCGCGGCGCCGGCGAAGGGATCGTCAGCGCGCTCGTACCGAAGAAGTGCTCGTGCCCATCCAGCTGCGCCTCATCTCCGAGGTGAGCTCGGCGAGCAGCTCGCCGGGCGGGCCGAGCACGGTATCGCCGACCGCGCTAACCGGCTCGATGCCGCGCACTGACCCCGTCAGGAACGCTTCGCCGGCGGCGAACATCCGCTCGACGTCGAGCCGCTCCTCGCGCACCTCGATACCGAGCGAGGCGGCCGTCTCGATCGCGCGGGCGCGCGCCACGCCCGGCAGGATGCGCCCGTCGGCGGCCGGGGTCACGAGCACGCCGTCCTCGACCGCGAACACGTTGGCGCGAGAAGCCTCGAGCACCTCCTCGCCGTTGTCGAGCACGAGCGGCAGGGCGCCCTTGGCTTCGCTAGCTTCCGTCCACGCCAGCCCGTCGCGATCGGCCCACTTGTGCTCACCCAGGCCGCCCGGAATGACGAACGGGCGCAGCGCCATCGCCCGCTCCCACGAGGGGAAAAGATCCTCGGGGTCCACCTTGGCCGTCACAGCCGCCGTGCCGAGTGAGCCGTCGTCGCGCGGGGCGACCGTCAGGCGCAAGCGGCCGACCGGCAGTGGCGAGGCCCGTTGCAGCACCAGCTCGCGCGTGCCCGACGGCAGCTCGGCGCCGAACAGCTCGCGTACGCTCGCGCTCAATCGCCTCAGGTGAGGACTGAGCTCGATCGGCGAGCCGTCGAGCACCAGCATCGTCTCGAAGACCCCAATCGCTTGGTCGGGCCAGAGCAAGCCAGGCACCAGCGCATTGTGGCATTGTGCGGGCAGTGCTATCGACGTTCCGCCGCTATCTGCACGAGCACGGCGCGCGCCAGACGGCCATGGCGGTCGGCCGCCGACTGCTCCGCCCTTTCTACTCCGAGCTGCGGCTGATCGTGATCGTGAAGGATCTCGACGCGATCGCCGAGCCCTTCCAGCTCGGTGAGTTACGCGTCGAGGACCTCGAGGCCCGGCATCTCCCTGGGCTCTCGGAGCTGAATCGCAAGCGTGGGCGCAAGCGGATCGACCGTCGCTTCGCGCGGTATGTGGAGCAGGGATTCCATGGATTCGTCGCGTACAGCGGCGATCAGGTGGTCGGCTACTACTGGTGGGTCGACCGCGACGTGAAGGTGCTCTACCCCGACCTGCGCAAGCTCGGTCTCGGGATTGAGCTCGGTCCCGGCGACGTCTACGGCTCCGATTTCTTCCTGCTCGAGGAGCACCGTGGAGGCGGGGTCGCGGCCGACGTCCTCTTCAAGATCGAGCGCTCGTTGCACGATCGCGGCTACAAGCGACTCTGGGGAGCCGTGGAGCCAGCCAACAGACCGGCCCGATGGATCTACAGTACACGTGGATATGTGCCGATGTGGAGCGTGCGCCGAAGGAGAATCCTGATGGTCGGGCGCACCACTCGCGAACCCTCTTGATGCCGGAGCTGTCCCGTTGTGAGCATTGCCGTCGAGGTTGAACAATTCATCGTCAATGACATCGCGGCCGGCCGCGGCATCGACTCGATCCCCCACGACAGCGACATGCTCGCCGGCGGCGTGATCGACTCGCTCGGGATCACCGAACTGATCGCCTTCCTCGAGAGCAAGTACGCGATCAAGGTCGACGACGACGACATCGACGCCGAGAACTTCCGCTCGATCGAGAGCATCGCGGCCTTCGTCGAGCAGAAGCAAAGGTAGAGCGGTCATGCTGATGGAGCTCCTCTACGCGCAGGCCGACGAGCGGCCCGACCACACGGCGCTCGTCTATGGCGATGAACGCGTCGCCTACGCCGACCTCGTCGAGCGGATCGAGCGGCTCGCCAGCGGGCTGGCCCAGCGCGGGATCGGCCCCGGCGACGCCGTCGGGCTGGTGCTGCGCGACGACCCCTGGTTCGTCACCAGCTTTCACGCGATCACCGCGCTCGGCGCGATCGTCGTGCCCGTCAACCCCGCCTTCAAGCAGGCCGAGCTCGAGTTCAACTTCCGCGGCGCCGGCGTAAAGGCCGTGATCAGCGATGAACGCGCGACCGGCGTCTGCGAGCGGATCGCCGCCGGCCTGCAGGGCGACGTGCGCGTGATCAGCACCTCCAGCGCCCACGGTCAAGCGGACACGCTCGACGCCCTGCTCGAAGAGGGCAGCGCCGAGCGCCTGCCTGCGCGTGACTCCGGCGAGACGTTCGTGTATCAGTTCTCCTCGGGCTCGACCGGCAGGCCCAAGCGGGTCCCGCGCACGCACGGGCAGTGCGCCGCCGAGGCCGGCATGTACAAGGCGCTCGGCATCACCCACGAGGACCGGATCTTCAGCGCCGTGCCGCTGTTCCACACCTGGGGCATGGGCGCCTGCCTGTTTGGCTCGGCTGCCTCCGGCGCGACGATCGTGATCCTCGAGGATCCCCACCCGTTCCTGCTGCGCCGCCGCGGCGCGCTCGAGCTGCTCGAGCGCGAGCGCGCCACCGTGTTCCCCGGCGTGCCCTTCAACTTTCGCCTGATGGCCGAAGCGCCCGCCGGCGCCGACCTCTCCTCGCTGCGGCTCTGCTTCTCGGCCGGCACGGCGCTGCCGCGAGCCAGCTTCGAGGCCTTCGGCGAGCGCTTCGGCGTGCTCGTGCGCCAGCTCTACGGCAGCACTGAGACGGGCATGATCGCGGCCAACATGAGCGATGACCCAGTCGCCACGTTCGAGTCCGTTGGCAGTGCCGTCGAGGGCGTGAAGATAGAGATCGTCGACGACGACGGTGCCGCGCTCCCGAATGGCGAGGTCGGCGAGGTCACCGTCGCAAGCCCCGCCGCGAGCAGTGGCTACGCCGACGCCGACGAGGTCAGCATGCTGGCGTTCCGCGACGGGCGCTACTTCACCGGCGATCTCGGACGCCTCGACGAGAGCGGACAGCTCTACCTCGAGGGTCGCAAGAAGCTCTTGATCGAGATCGGCGGCTACAAGGTCGATCCGGTCGAGGTGCAGGACGTGATCGCCGCCCATCCGGCCGTCGCCGAGGCGATCGTCGTCGGCGTCAGCGGCGAGAGCGCCGATGAGGAACTCGTCAAGGCCGTCGTCGTGCCTAAGGAGGACTGCGAGGAGGCCGAGCTGATCGCCTTCTGCCGCGAGCGTCTGGCCAACTACAAGGTGCCGCGCACGGTCGAATTCCGCGACGAGATCCCCACTAGCCCGCTAGGCAAGGTCCTCAGGAAGTACCTGGTTTGAAGACGCTGCTGATCGACAACTACGACTCGTTCACCTACAACCTTTTCCAGTTGCTCGCCGAGGCCAACGGGGACGAGCCGATTGTCGTGCGCAACGACGCCGCCGACTGGGCTGAGCTCTCCCAGCTCGAGTTCGACAACGTCGTCATCTCCCCCGGTCCGGGCAGCCCCGAACATGAAGGTGACTTCGGCGTCTGCGCCGAGGCGATCCGCGAGGCGCAGGTACCGCTGCTCGGCGTGTGCCTCGGCCACCAGGGCCTCAGCTGGATCCACGGCGGCAAGGTCCTCTCGGCGCCCGAGGTGATGCACGGACGCATCAGCGCTGTGCTGCATGAGGACTCGCCGCTGTTCGCCGGCATCCCGCGCGAGTTCCAGGCCGTGCGTTACCACTCGCTGTGCGTCGAGCAACCGCTGCCTGAGGAGCTCGAGCCGATCGCCTGGACGAGCGACGGCGTGCTGATGGCAGTCGCGCACAAGGTGCGCCCGCAGTGGGGCGTCCAGTTCCATCCCGAGTCGATCTGCACCGACTACGGGCGCAAGTTGCTCGCCAACTTCCGCGACCTCACGCGCGAGTTCGTGGCGCGCTCCAACGGAGCGCCCACCACCGCATCGGCTCCCGCGCCGGCAGCGCCCGCCGAGCCGCCACCGTCGGTTGCGAGTCGCGCAAAGCTCGTGCTCAAGGTCAAGCGGCTCGACACGCTGTACGACACCGAACGGGCCTTCGTCAACCTCTACGGCGCCAGCGAGACGGCGTTCTGGCTCGACAGCAGCAAGGTCGACGAGCGCGCCCGCTTCTCCTTCATGGGCGCTACCGGCGGGCCGCTTTCGGCGGCGATCCATTACGACGTCGGTAGCGGCGAACTGCAGATCGAACGAGCCGACGGCGAGATCGAGCTGCTGAAAGAGTCGATCTTCGACTACCTCAGCCGCGAGATGCGCCGCGTTCGCTACCTCTCGCACGACCTTCCATTCGACTTCAACTGCGGCTTCGTCGGCTACTTCGGCTATGAGCTGAAGGCCGACTGCGAAGGCAACGATGCGCACTCCTCCTCGATGCCCGACGCGTCCTTCGTGTTCGCCGACCGGCTGATCGCGTTCGATCATTTAGAGCAATGCACCTACGTGCTCTGCGTCGCCGAGCCCGGCAGCGCCGAGCAGGCCGATCGCTGGATCGCCGAGACCAGCCTGCGGCTGGCCTCGCTGGCGCCGATCAAGGACTCCGAGTGGGATGGCTCGGAGCTGGCGCAGCCGGTGCCGCTGAAGCTCAGCCGCTCGCACGAGCAGTACCTGCAGGACATCGCCACGTGCAAGCAGCGGCTGATCGAAGGCGAGACGTATGAGATCTGCCTGACGAACAAGATTACCGCCGAGGTGAGCGTCGACCCGCTTGCGCTCTACCGCACGCTGCGCCGGATCAACCCGGCGCCGTTCTCGGCCTACCTGCGCTTCGGCTCAAGCGCGATCGTCAGCTCCTCGCCTGAGCGCTTCCTCAGCGTCGGGCGAGACCGCTGGGTCGAGGCGAAGCCGATCAAGGGCACCGCTCCGCGCGGGGAGACGCCCGCCGAAGACGTGCGCCTGGCCGAGGAACTGCGCCTCGACGAGAAGAGTCGCGCCGAGAACCTGATGATCGCCGACCTGCTGCGCAACGACCTCGGCGTCGTCTGCGAGGTCGGCACCGTGCACGTGCCGAACCTGATGCACATCGAGACCTACGAGACCGTGCACCAGCTCGTCTCGACCGTGCGCGGCCTGCTGCGCGACGACGTCGAGCCGCCGGACTGCATTCGCGCGTGCTTCCCTGGCGGCTCGATGACCGGCGCGCCGAAGAAGCGCACGATGGAGATCATCGACGAGCTCGAGGGCGAGGCGCGTGGCGTGTACTCCGGTGCGATCGGCTACCTCGGGCTGAGCGGTGGCTGCGATCTGAACATCGTGATCCGCACGATCGTCGTCGAGGGCGACAGCGCGAGTCTCGGCGTCGGCGGCGCGATCGTGATGCAGTCAGACGCCGAGGAGGAGTACCAGGAGACCTTGCTGAAGGCGCGAGCGCCGATCGCCGCGATCGACCCGCGTGTCAATCCGCAGCAGGTGTTCGAGTCCGGCACCGCCGCCGGCCGCGCCCGGGGTGGGTCCCTCCCCGGCTCCTGACCAGACGGCTCGTTTTCCGGTGTTTGCAGGCGGATCTGACGTCCGATGACTGTTGAGCGGCAGCGGGTCAACTGCTAGTTTCAAGCGAATGTCGAAGCTGAGCCGCGCGGTGGTGCGCATGCCGCTGGCGCTGCTCCTGGCGATCGTCGTCGCGGTGGCGCTCGCCGGCTGCGGCAGCTCCTCAGGCGGGTCCGTTCAGCCGGTCGAAGTGGGCGGCGGCGCCGCCGAAACCAACGAAGAAGCGGCCGAGGAAAAGCGCGAAGAAGCTGCCGAAACGGAAAAAAACCGCGAACTGCTCTCTGAGCTCGAAGCCAAGCGACGCGAAGAAGCCGCCGAAGAACAGGCCAAGAAGACCGAAAAGACGGCGCTAGCGAAGGCCAAGAAGCGCGAAGAAAAGGCCGACAAGGAAGCCAAGAAGCACGAAGCCGAAGCCGAAGCCAAGCTGAAGCAGCACGAAGCGGCCGCTAAGGCCAAAGAAGCCAAAGAACGCGAAGAAGCCAAGAAGAGGGAAGCCCAGCAGAAGCAAGAAGCTGAACGCAAGAAGACCGAAGCCGAACATGCTGCGACGACGCAGGCCGCGCCGCAGCAGCAGGTGACGACGGCTCCGAGCGAAACGGGATGACGATGTGGCAGTGGCTCAGACAGGCATTTGACAGCGCGCGGTTGCGACCGCTGCGCCCCCTGCTCTTGCTCGTGCTCGCCCTTTCCTCGGTCGCCCTGCTCGCCGGCTGCGGCGAAGGCTCCGGCTCGGGCGGCAATGGTGGCAACGGCGGCGCCGCTGCCGAAGCCAACGAAGAAGCGCTCACAAAAAACCAAGAAGCCGCCGAAGCGAAGGTTCGCGCCAGGCTGCGCGCCAAGGAAGTCGTCGCCGTCAAGCGCGAAGAAGCCGAAGTGGCGACCAAACGCAAGAAGCTCGAAGCCCAGCTCGCCAAGCAGGCTTCCGAAAGGCGTGCGCGCAAACCGCACACGAGCGAAAAGAAGCACACGCCCAAGGCCAAAGCCCACGCGAAGAAGCCGAGCAAGCAGAAGAAGGGCAACGGCGGAGGCGAATCGGCCGGCGAAAAAGCTGCCCGCGAACAGCTGGCCGCAGAAGAAGCCAAAGAAGCGGCCTCGTTCAAGCGCCGCGCAAAAAACGAATCCGAAGAATAGGATCTGCGCGATGGCTCGCCCGCTCCCCGCTTCTTTGCTCCCCGCGCTCGCCGCCGCTGTGCTGCTGGCCGGCTGCGGCAGCTCGAGCTCGTCGAGTAGCCCCTCCGGCTCGAGCGCCGCGTCGCCCGCGACGAGCTCGACAGCCGCGACAGGCCAAACCGGCTCGACTGCGACGACGCCGACAACCACAACCGGCTCGACGTCCAAGACGCCCACCCCGACGGGCACAACTGGCTCGACGTCCAAGACACCCGCCCCAACGAGCGTGATCGCCTCCTGCAAGCGCGGCGTGCAGTCGCTCCCTCACTTGCGCCAGAGCACCAAGGAACGGCTCGAGAAAATCTGCGAAAAAGCGGCCAGCAGCGATGCCGTCGCGAAGCGCAAGGCAGCCGTGGAAGCGTGCCGGGAACTGGTCAACGCCTCGCCGCTGCCTGCCGGCAAGCCGAGAGATCGCGCGCTGGCCGCCTGCAAGAACGCCGGCGGATAGGCGCAGCGCGGGCAAGCAGCGCCCGCGGCCGGCCCGTCCCGTCTCGGCTAGTCCACCGCCGGTGCGGACGCCGGGTCGTCCTCGTCCGCCGCATACAGCGACTCAGCCGCCAGCTGCTTGCCGCTAACGCCGAACAACTTGATCTCGAGCAGATCCTGGCGGTAGTCGTCTGGGGCGATCAGCGTGAAGCGCTCGCTGCGCAGCTCGCACTGGTCGACCGCCAGCTCGGCCAGCTCCGCCGTGGCGATGCGCCCGCCCGAGACCAGCGGGTGGCCCCACACGAGCGTCATCGCCGCCACCGCGCCTGACTCTCCGCGCCACGAGCCGATCACCTCGTCGCACAGATCCATCTGCCAATCCGGATTGCGCTCGGCCGTCTCTTCCGTGAAATCAATAAAAGAGAAGAAGTCACTCGGCTCGCCGCCCTGTTCCGGCGCCAGGTAGCGGACGTAGCCGAACAGCTCGTAGCCCTCGCTCGTCGGCGCCGTCGCTGGCACGTACGTGCGCCCGTGCCACGTGCGGTCTGGGTACCAGACGATCTCGCCCGGCTCGCCCAGCTGCTCATCGCCGGAGTCGATCTGTGCGAAGGCGCCGAGCAGCTCCTGCTCCAGGCGCCGCGCCCAGCGGCCGTGGGGCAGCTCCTCCTGCGGCGGCTCAGCCGCGAAGCGTGGGACGAAGCGCTCCTCTGGTGGCATCGAGCGAGAGCCTAGCCTCAAGCGTCGCGCAGCAGCGCCGCCGCGTGCTCGGGGGCGACGATGTTGAGGTTTACGTCCGTCGAGAGCTCGAGCCCCGCCAGGTGCGTCAGCCGCGGCAGCACGTCGATCCGCCAGCAGAAATGCTCGGCCCCGCGCGGGGCCGTGCGCACCCACATGTTCAGCGGTGGGCTCGCGCCGAGGTGGCGCGCCAGCCGCCGCAGGCCGTCGTGCAGCAGCGCCGCCCCCGTCGGGCCGTCCTGCTCGAAGCGCGGCACCGGTCGGCGCGGGGCCAGCATCAGCTGGAACGGCAGGCGCGAGGCGTACGGCGCCATCAGCACCGCCTCCTCGTCGATCGCCACGATCCGCTCGCGCAGGCGCACCTCCTCGGCTACGACGTCGCCCAGCAGGCTCTGGCCCATCGTGCGCGTCGCATACGCGCTCGCGCGCTCGCGCTCGCGCGCGACCGCCGCCGGCACGAAGTCCAGCCCGTAAAGCTGCGAGTGCGTATGCGGCAGCGACGCTCCCGCCTGGCGGCGCTCGTTGACGATCAGCTGCACATACGCGCACGCCTCGTGGAAGCGCATCCGCTCGCGCCACACGTCCATCGCCGCGACCACCTGCTCGACCGGCAGCTCCGCCAGCGAGAGCACCGGCTGCGGGCCGTTGACGATCACCTCGTGCGCGCCCGTCGCCGGCAGCGACGTGAACAGCTCCGTCAGCGCTGCGCCCCGCGCGCCCTCGCGCGGTTCTGCGCTCGCTGCGGCTGCCGCGCTCGCCGAGCCACCCCCCGGAGCCAGATCGTGCGCCCGCTCACCTCGCGCTTCTCCGTCCTCGGCCGGGGCCAGCGCCGGATACAGGTTCGGCACGACCCGCACCGTCCATCCCGGCGAGTTGGGAACGCCACCGCCCGGCCTGACCGCGTACAGCTCCGGCGGCGTGCGGTCCTCGTGACCCTCCGCGAACGGGTCGCGCTCGGGGTCGATCGGCTCCGGCCTGCGCTCGGCCTCCGTCAGCGTCGGTGCCCCGCCCGGGCGTCGCGAGCGCTCGCCCGCGACGATCGTGCGGTGCCCGCTGAGCGGGTCGATGCGGATTTCAGGCACGCAGCATCGACCGCCTCGCGGTCCTGTGCTCACGCATGCGCCGCTCCCAGCGCGTAGCGCCTGACGTCGGCTTCCAGCTTGGCCTGGCTCGGGTAGGGGCCCTGGCGGATGTATTGGCCACCGGCCGCGTTGAAGAAGACCGTCACCGGCGTGAACGTCGAGTCCGTGATCGCGCTGCCCGCTGCGCCGCTGTGGTCGTAGTAGCTCGGGTAGCTGACCGGGAAGCTGCGCAGGAACGCCTGTGCCGCGCCGCGGCTCGTGTCGCCTGAGTCGATGCCGACGAACGCCACCTCACGCCCCAGCGCGACAGACGCGCGCTGGAAGGCGCCGAACTCGGCCCGGCACGGCACGCACCACGACGCCCACTTGTTGACGACCACCGGACGGCCGCGCAGCGTCTTCAGCCGCGTGCGCAGCGCCCGCAAGCCGCCCGGGAGCAGCTCGCTCGCCTGCGCGTGCAGCGCCGCCAGCGGCCCTGGCGAGCCTGCCAGCCGGGCGCGCATCTGCGTCAGCGAGAGCTTCGAGCGCGCGACCGGCACCTGCGAGGATCCGGCCAGTTGGACGAGGCCCACGACGAGCAGCGCCACGAGGGCGAGCGTCGCTGCCCCGATCCACAAGCGCCTCGGCGTCATCGCGCGTAAGCGTGGCAGATCGTCTGGTCTGCCAGCGTGCCATCGTGGTGCCCACGCGGCGCCGCCTCATGCTTTCCGCGACGTGCTATATCTTTGGGCACGTAGAAGCCGGGTAGCGCAAGACATCCGGCAGAAGGCGTCAGCCGACGCCAGTCTTTCGAGCCGCGTCGAAGCCACTTTCTGCGCCGGCTCCGTCTCGAAGTCCAGAGCCTCTCAATGGCCGAGCCCACCTCAGCGGCCCTCGCGGCCGCGCCCATTCCCAGTTCCGCCGAAATCTCGCGAGCGGAGAAGTTCGTGCGCGAGCGCTTCCTGCACGACGGCGAGGACGCAGCCGTCGCGCTCGCCTCCGGCTCCCCCCGCCGGCGCGCGCTCGACGAGGCGCTTGCCGAGCTCGCGGCCAGCCCCAAGGCCAAACACCCGTCGACCGCCTGGCGGCGGGAGTTCTCGCTGCTGCTCGGGCTCGAGCGCGTGCTCTCCGACGACGAGCCTAAGCTCGCCGACGGCACCGTGCTCTCCGCCCACCAGGTCGACGCGCTCTCGGGCACGCTCGCAGCGCTGCTCGCCGCCGCCCAGGCCGCGAACAACGGAAACGGGCGCGCCGCCGCGTCGGCCTCACCCGAGCTGCTCGCCTCAGCCGAGATCTTCGGGCTCGACGATGCCCCCGCCGCCGATCAGGGCGCACCGAGCGATTCGCGCCGCGAGGACGCGCGTGGTGAGGACGATGAGGAGTCCGAGGACGCCGACGAGGACGAGGATGAGGATGCCGACGAAGACGAGCTCGACGAGGACGACGAGCTCGGGCCCGTGCAGCGCGCCGCGCCCGACGAGGACGACGACGAGGACGATGACGACCTGGACGACGATGAGGTCGTCGAGGATGTCGAGGAGGAGGACGACGAGCCAGAGGCCGAGGCCGAGTCCGACGAGGAGCCGCGCGACTGGGTCGAGGAGGGCGAGGAGGAAGAGGAGTCGCTCGCCGATCAGCCCGAGGACCCCAACGCGGCCAAGCGCTTCTGGTTCGAGCACGCCACCGGCGCCGGCAAGACGGTCGCCGCACTCGGCTTCGTCGAGGCCTCGCAGACCGGCGGCGTGCTGATCCTCACGCACCGGCGCAACCTCGTCGACCAGTTCAACGGCGAGCTGCGCGACCGCGGCTACTCCAAGCGCATCTCCAAACCGCTGCTGAAGGGCGAGGACTCCTCCAAAGGGCCCGTCACCGTCGAGACCTACCAGTGGTTCGTGCGCAACGCAGGCAAGATCTCGAGCGCCTACACGATCGTGATCTGCGACGAGGCGCACACCGCGCTCGGCGAGAAGACGAGCGGGGCGATCCGCGAGTGGACCGGGCCGATCTTCATCGGCATGACCGCCACAGGCGCGCTGATCGCCCGCCACGTGACCGACCTGTTCCCGACGCAGACCTCGCGCTTCGACCTCGCCCAGGCCGCCCGCCGCGGCGTGATCGCGCCGCTGCGCTGCGTGCGCATATCCCCCGGCGTCGGCGTGCGCACGATCGCCAAGGTGCCGCTGCGGCGTGGCGAGGTCGACACCGAGTTCGACCAGGACGAGCTCGCCAAACTGCTCGACCAGCAGCCGTTCAACCTGGCCGTCGCCAACCTCTACAAGACGCGCTTCAACGGCGTCCCCGGCGTCGTCTACGCGGCCGGCGTGCGCCACGCCTACAACCTCGCCGAAGCCTTCCGCGCCGAGGGGATCAAGGCGCAGGGAGTCTCCGGCGAGACACCCAAGCGCGAGCTCGCCGAGATCCTCGCCCGCTACGAGCGCGGCGACATCGACGTGCTGATCAACGCGCAGCTGCTCGCCGAGGGCTGGAACAGCCCGCGCGCGACCGTCTGCGTGCACCTCGCCCCGACCGCCTCCAAGCGCATCTACCAGCAGCGCGTCGGGCGCGTCACGCGCCGGCACCCCGGCAAGGAGGCAGGCCTCGTCGTCGACTTCGTGCACCCCGCCACCAAGCACGACGACCCCGTCGTCACGCTGCACTCGCTGCTCGACCGCGACGTCTACCGCGGCGGCGCGATCGTCGTCGGCCCCGTCCGCCGCGGTCGCGGGCGGCGGATGCGCGTCGAGCGCCGCGTGCTGCCCGTGTGCGCCGAGGAGGAGCGGCGCTTCGCCGTCTTCGAGCGCGAGCTGTGGCGGATCGCCGTCGAGCACCTCGACTACGGCGAGCAGCACGTGTGGGCTGCGCTGGCCGGCGCCCGCGTCGCGCCCAACGGCTGGCGCCGGGCGCGCGCGATGCTGCACTTCGATCGCACCGGCGAGCTCAAGAGCCGCTTCCTGATCACCGCCGTGCAGCGCAACAAGAACCCGCAGCTGCGCCTGCGCGCGCTCGCCGACATTCCCGCGCTGCGCGACCCCGACGCGTTCGACACGGCGATCGACATCATCGGCGGCTGGCCGCGCGACGAGCGCCGCGAGGCGACCAAGATCATGCTGCGCGCGCTCGTCGAGCGGCGCATCGGCCGTCGCGACCAGGCCAACGCCTGGATCTGGCGCCTGGCCGAGTACACGCGCGACGTGCACGAGGAGTACGCCGTGCAGCGCTGGCCCGAGACCAAGCGCCTGCTCGGCCTGCTCGTCAACTCCGCCGGCGGCGCGCACGCGCGCAACGCGCGGCGCCTGATCCACGCCGCGCGCAAGCAGGACCGCCGCCTCGCCGCCGCGCTGCTCGCCGCCGCGCTCGCGCACACGCCCGAGGCCGAGGAGGCGCTGCGCGGCGCGCGCACGCGCATGGCGCGCAAGCCGCCTGCGCTCGCCCGCGAGCTGCTGCGCAACTTCCCCAAGCGCCGCGCGCGCAACTCGCGCCGGCGGCGCAAGGGCGGCGCAGGCGCCGGCAACGCGCGCGGCCATGGTCGCCGAACGGCGAGCCGGCGCCAGTCGCCGCGGTCGAGCCGAGCGGCGCAGCCGACGGCGCAGCGCGCCAGCGGACGTGCGCAACGGCGCCGCGCGAGCGACGCGCAGCGAGCGCGGCGACGCGCCGGCGACGGCCAGCGCACGCCGAGCGCCGCGCGCGACGCGCGACCGACTAGGCGCCCAGCCGTCGCGCCAGCAGGTGCACCTCGCCGGCGTCGAGCGCGTGCGCCCGCCGCCGTCGCGAGCGCGACGACCAGCCGCCCGGCGCCGTCGATGCCCTCGGCGCGCCCGCGCCCGCCGCTCCAGGCGATCTCGCGCCCGCGCAGCGCGTCGCGCGCGCGCCACGCCGCGAGCGTCGCCTCGGCTGGCTCGCGCCAGCCGCCGCTCAAGCGCCGCGAGCAGCCGCGCGAGCGTCGGCTCGACGCTCGCGCGGCTCGCGGCCGAGCGTCGCCGCGCTGGCGTGCAGCTCCGCCGGCAGCTCCTCGACGCGCACGGCCACGTTCAGGCCGATGCCGAGCACCGCCCAGCCCTCCTGCGGGCGGCCCTCGGCGAGGATGCCCGCGAGCTTGGCCAGAGCCGCCTCGTCGCCCGCCGCGCACGAACACGATGTCGTTCGGCCACTTGATCTGCGCGCTCGCTCGCCGGCCACGTCGCAGACGGCCAGCGCGGCGATCAGCGGCAGCAGCGCGGCGGCGGTCGGCGTCGGCCAGCGCAGCACCAGCGACATCAGCAGCGCGCTGCCCGCCGGCGCCGACCAGCGCCGGCCCTGGCGCCCGCGCCCGGCGCTCTGCTCGGCGGCCGTCACGAGCGTCCCGTGCGGCGCGCCGGCCAGCGCCAGCTCGCGCGCGCGGTCGTTCGTCGAGTCGGTGCGCCGCAGGTGCAGGCGCGGCCGGCCGAGGGCTCGCGCGCTGCCGGCCGCCGCTGCGCCGTGCCGCGCTCGCGCCGAGCGTGCGGCGGCGTCGGCGAGCGAGCGCCTGCGAGCAGCGCCGTCGATGTCGTGCTCGCTCGGCCTCGACGTCGACGGTCGAGGCCGTGCTCGCGCAGCGCCTCGCTGGTGACCGGGCCGATCGAGACGATCGCGCGTGCGCGGCGAGAGCGCGCGCCGTCGCCGCGCCGCGCCGCGCAGGAAGATTGCGCACGGTCGAGGACGAGGTGAACGTGATGTAGTCGGCCGCGCGCGCCGCGCCAGCGTCTCGGCGGCGAGCGGCTCGGCGACCGTCTCATACAGCGTCGAGCACGTCGACCTCGCGCGCCGCGCTCGCGCAGCGCGTCGGGCAGCACGTCGCGCGCCGCCGCGCGCGCGCGCGATCAGCGCGCGCGTCGACCGGCGACGCCGGCGAGCGCCTCCACGAGCCCCTCGGCGACGAGCGCTCGGGGACGACGTCGGCGACGATCCCGTGCGCGCGCAGCGCCGCGGTCGGTGCCGGGGCCGATCGCGGCGATGCGCGCGCCGGCCAGCGCGCGCGCGTCGCGGCCGCCGGCGGCGAGGCGCTCGAACAGCGCGCCGCACGGCGTTGGGGCTGGTCACGCAGATCAGGTCGTAGGGCGCCGGGTCGAGCGGCGGGCCCGGCGAGCGGCTGCGATGCGGATCGCCGGCGCCTGCACGACGCGCGCGCCGAGCTCGCGCAGCCGTCGCGCGAGGCCGCTCGCCTGCGCGCGCGCGCGCGTGACGGCGACGGTGCGTCCGGCCAGCGGCCGCGCGGCAGCCCACGCGAGCTCGCTCGGCCAGCGCGGCGACGGCGCCGACGACGGTGATCGACGGGCGAGCCGACCCGCTCGCGTCGAGCGCGCTCGGCGATCGTCTGCAGCGTCGCCGTGACGGTGCGCTGCGTCGGCAGCGTGCCCGCGCTCGACGACCGCCGCCGGCTCGTGCGGCGCGCGCCCGGCCTCGATCAGCGCGCGCGGCGATCTGCGCGCAGGCGCGCCGACGCCCATGTAGAAGACGAGCGTGCCCGGGAAACGCGGCCAGCGCCGCCCAGTCGAGCTCGTCTCGTCCTCGCCGGGTCCTCGTGCCCGGTCACGAACGCGCACGGCGCTCGCCAGGCCGCGGTGGGTGACCGGGATGCCCGCGTAGGCGAGCGCGGCGACGCCGGCGGTGACGCCGGGGACGACCTCGAAGGGGATGCCCGCGCGCGCGCAGCGCCAGCGCCTCCTCGCCGCCGCGGCCGAACACGAACGGGTCGCCGCCCTTCAGGCGCACGACCGCTGTGCCCTGCGCGCGCGCGCGTCGAGCATCAGCGCCTCGGTCTGCTCCTGCGGCACCGACGTCGCCGCCGCCCTCCTTGCCGACGAACAGCAGCTCGGCGTCCGGCGCGCGCGCCGTCGAGCGCCGCCGGCGGGATCAGCCGGTCGTAGAGGATCACGTCGGCGCGCGCGATCAGCTCCAGCGCGCGCGCGGTCAGCAGGCCCGGGTCGCCGGGCCCGGCGCCGACCAGGTAGACGCGCCCGCCGGTCGCGTCGCCCGCCGTCGGCTCGTCGCCGAGCGCGCTCGACTCGCTCACGGCGCCGCTCGCGCACGCGCACGCATCTCGTCCGCGCGGCGCAGGATCTCGCCGCGCCGGCGTGCGCAGGCGCGCCGCCACCTCCTGCGCCGAGCGCCTCGGCGTCGGCGACGCCGCCGTGCAGCTCGTCGCCGACCCAGGCCGAGCCGTCGGGCAGGCCGACCCAGCCGCGCAGCCGCAGCGCGCCGCCGCGAGCGTCGGCGTGCGCGCCGAGCGGCGTGTCGCAGCTCGCGCCGAGCGCGCGCGCGAGCGCGCGCTCGGCCAGCAGGCAGGCGAGCGCGTCGCGCGTCGCCGATCGCGCGCCAGCGCCTCGCGCGCGCGCGCGTCGTCGCTCGCGCGGCCTCGCAGCGCGAGCGTGCCCTGCCCGGGCGCGGGCACGAAGCGCGCGGGGTCGAGCACCGCGCCGACCGCGTCCTCGCGCCCGAGCCGCTGCAGCCCGGCGCGCGCGAGCACGATCGCGTCGAGCGCTCGCCGCGCCGGCGAGCTTGCGCAGGCGCGTGTCGACGTTGCCGCGCAGCGCGACCACGCTCGAGGTCCTCGCGCGCGGCGCGCAGCTGCGCGATGCGGCGCACGCTGCTCGTGCCCACGCGCGCGCCCGGCGCGAGCGCGTCGAGGCCGGCGGCGCCGCACAGCGCGTCCTCGGCGCCGCGCGCGCGGCGGCGCGGCCACCAGCGCGAGGCCGTCGGCGAGCTCGCCGGGCACGTCCTTGGCCGAGTGCACGGCGACGTCGATCTCGCCCGCGCAGCAGCGCCGCCTCGAGCTCGTGCGACCCAGCGCGACTTGTCCTCGCCGGCGGCGGCGCCGCGGTCGTCGGCGGACTCGCGGTCGCCGCGCGTGACGATCGGGACGATCTCGACGGCGCCGGCGCACCGCCGCCGCGCCTGCAGCAGCTGCGCGACGAGCTCGGCCTGCGCGAGCGCCAGCGCGCTCGCCACGGGTGCCGAGGCGCATCAGCGCTCGCGGCGGCGGCGTGCCCTGGGCACGCCCTCGCGCACGCGCCGGCAGGTCGTGCACCTCCGCCAGCTCCGTCCGCGGCGGCTGCTGCGGCGCGGCGCGTCCTCGCGCAGGCCGAACAGCTCGCGCACGAGCTCCAGGCTGGCGTGCCCGCGCTCCTCGGAGAGGCTGCGCAGGCGGATCGTCGGCTCGTGCAGCAGGCGGCTCATGACCGCGCGCGCGATCGCCTCGATGCGCGCGAGGTCGCGCGGCGAGGCCGACTCCCAGCGGCCGGCGTTCTCGGCGAGCACCTGCTCGACGAGCGTCGTTGCCGTGCTCGCGCAGCGCGCTGACCGTCGGCAGCGTCGTCGAGCTGGCCGAGCCAGCGCGCGAAGCGGTGGATCTCCTCCTCGACGATCTCCTGCGCGCGCGGCAGCCTCGCTCTCGCGCGTGGAGAGGTTGCGCGCGACGACCGCCTGCAGGTCGTCGATGTCGTACAGGCTGACGCCCTCGAGCTCGCGCGCAGGCCGGCCTCGATGTCGCGCGGCACGGCGATGTCGATCAGCAGCAGCGGGCGCCCGTGCGCGCTCGCGCATCACCAGCTCGAGCTCGTCGCGCCCGACGATCGGGTGCGGCGAGGAGGTCGAGCAGAGCACGATGTCGGCGCGCGAGCAGCTGCTCGGGCAGCCCGTCGAGCCCGACGACCGCGCCGCCGAAGCGCTGCGCGAGGCTGAGCGCGCGGTCGGCGTGGCGGTTGGCGACGAAGATCGTGCCCGCGCCCTGCTCGGCCAGCGCGCGCGCGGTCAGCTCGCTCGTCTCGCCGGCGCCGAGGACGACGACGTGGCGGTCGCTCCAGGCCGCCGAGCACGCTCAGCGCGAGGTCGACGGCGACCGACGGGATGCTCACGCGGCTGGCGCCGATGCTCGGTCTCCGTGCGCACGCGCTTGCCGGTCGTCAGCGCCGCGGCGAACAGGCGGTTGGACAGCGGGCCGGTGCAGCCCGCGCGCATCGCCGCCTCGTAGCGCGCGCTTGACCTGGCCCTGGATCTCGGCCTCGCCGACGATCATCGACTCCAGGCCGGCCGTGACGCGGTAGAGCTGGCGCGCGGCGTCGCAGTTGCGCGGCGAGTAGATCGCCTCGGCGAGCTCGGTCGGGCGGATCGACGCGCGCCGCGGCGAGCAGGCCGAGCACGTCGGACTCCGCGCGCACGGGGTCGCCGACGACGAGGTAGACCTCGGTGCGGTTGCACGTCGAGATCACGACCGCCTCGCGCACCTCCGGCGTGGCGGTCGCCTGCGCGCGCGAACTCGACCGCCTCGGGCTCGGTGAACGCGAGCGCGCTCGCGCAGCGCCACCGGCGCGGTCTTGTGCGAGATGCCGAGCGCGAGCAGCTCGCTCATGCCACGTCGACTCCCGCTCGCCGCCGGCGTCCGCTGCGTCGGCCGCGCTCGCGCGTCGGCCTGCTCGCGCTCGAGCAGCTCGCCGAGGTCGCGCTCGATGCGGCTCAGGCGGATCGCCATGATCGCGACGTAGACAGCACGAGCGCGAACAGCACGATGTAGGCGCCGGCGACGTACTTGCCGGCCTCGTGCAGCGGCAGCGCCGGCAGCTCGGCGAGCAGCGCGGCCATCACGGTCGTCGACCGCCGGCCGGCGCGCGGTCATCGCCGTGGCGTGCAGGCTCGGCGCGGCGCTGCGCCGCGCGCAGCGGCGCGTCGCTCGGCCGTGCCCGCGCGCCGTCGGCCAGGCGGCGCAGCGCGCGCAGCTGCGCGCGCGTGTGCTTGGCCGTCAGCTCGTATTTGCACAGCGTCGCGAACAGCAGCGCCATGCCGACGCAGCGAGACGAGGAACGTCAGCGCCATCTGCCAGGGCAGGTTCGAGGTGCGCGCCGAGCACGCGCGGGTGCACGTACGCGGTCGAAGCGCGCACGGCGATGAAGTTCAGCGGCACGAACGCGCCGGCGGTGATCGCGAACACCGACGCGTAGCGCGCCTGGCGCTCGGGGTCCTCGATCGCGAAGCGCAGCGGCTGGTAGGTCGCGTACAGCAGGAACACGATCAGGAAGGAGACGAGCGTCGGCTCGTCCCACACCCACCAGTGCCCCCACGAGCCCTTCGCCCAGATCGAGCCGGTGATCAGCGTGGCGACGCCGAAGATCAGGCTCATGTGGATCGCGACGTAGGAGCGCAAGTCCCAGCGCGCGTCGCGCGTGCGCAGGTGCTGGATCGCGAAGATCCCGCCGAGCGACGAAGCCGCACAGCGAGACGATCGCCAGCGGCACGTGCACGTAGAAGATCTTCTGCAGGAAGCCCTGTTCGGCTTCGAGCGGCGCGTAGAAGAAGACGAGCGCCGAGCGCGACGCGCCATCACGGCGACCGTGGAGATGCTCAGGGCGCGCAGGCCCTTTCCGTACATCGGGTTCTGGTTCAGTCCTCCAGGAGGAAATCGAACAGGGCGTAGGCGATCAGCCCGAACACCAGATCATAGAGCCCGAGCGTCAGCCAGCCAGCGCCCGCGGAGCGCCGCCGGCATGGCCGAGCGCGAGCAGCGGCGAGCTGGCGCGCGCGCCGCCGATCACGATCGGCACGAGCAGCGGCAGCGCCAGCAGCGGCCCGAGCAGGTCGCGCGCGCGGGTGCGCACGGCGAGCGCGGCGACGAGCGTGCCGATCACCGCGACGCCGATGTCGCCGAGCGCGAGCACGCCGATCAGCTCGGGCAGCGCGTGGCCGAGCGACGGGCCGAGCAGCAGCAGCGCCGAACGCGGGCACGGCGACGAGCTCGAGCACGACCAGGTAGGCGAGCAGCGCCAGCGCCTTGGCGAACAGCATCGCGCTGCGGTCGACGGGCGCGAGCAGGAAGCCGTCGAAGCCGCCCTGCTCGGCGTCGGCGACGAACAGGCGGTTGACGCCGAGCATCGCCGCGAACAGCAGCGTCACCCACAGGATCCCCGCGGCGAGGTCGCCGTCGACGCGTGTTGCGGTTGCAGCGCGAAGTGGAACACGACGAACGTGCGTCACGGCGAACAGCGACATGCCCGGGCACCGACTCCAGCGTGCGCAGCTCGACGAGCAGCTCCTTGCGCAGCAGCGCGCGCACGACCGCAGCGTGCGGCCGTGCGCGCCTCGGCCGCCGGCCGCCGCCGGCTGCTCGACGCTCCGCCGTCCGCGGCTGTCCGTCGCGGTCGTGCTCACCGGTACAGCTCCGCGATCTCCTCGGCGTCGACCGGCGCGCGGCGCGCAGCAGCGCCGCGCGCCCGCGCGCAGGCCGAGCACGACGTCGGCCTCGGCCAGCCCGCCGCCGGGGTCGTGGCTGCAGATCACGCGCGTGCGCCCCGACGCGGCGCCGATCAGCGGATCGACGAGCTCGACGGCGGCGGGGTCGAGGTTCGAGCGCGGCTCGTCGAGCAGCAGCAGCTCGGGGTCGTGCAGCACCGCGCGCGCGACGGCCACGCGCTGGACCATCCCGCGCGAGAGCGTGCGCAGCGGCTCGTCGGCGCGGCGGCTCATCCGCACGCGCCTCGAGCAGCTCCTCGACGCGCTCCGCCGCGACGCCGTGCAGGCGCGCGTGGAAGCGCAGGTTCTCGCGCGCGCGTCAGCTCGCGGTAGAGCAGCGGCTCGTGCCCGAGCAGGCCGATCCGCCCGCGCACCGCCCAGGCCTCGTCGGGCAGCGCGCAGCCGAGCACGCGCACCTCGCCGGCGTGCGGGCGCAGCAGCGTCGCGAGCACCCGCAGCAGCGTCGTCTTGCCGGCGCCGTTGGGGCCGAACACGACGAGCGTCTGGCCCTCCTGCAGCGACAGCGAGACGTCGCTCAGCGCCTCGCGTTCGCCGTAGTGCCGAGCGAGCCCGTCGACCTCGACCGCAGCCACGGCTCAGGCTCTCGACACCTGCGGCGTCGCTCGCTGCGCGTCCTGCGCCCGCGCGATCAGCTCGCGCACGGCCTGCTCGCCGGCGCCGCCCGGACCGGCGTCGCCGCGCAGCAGCGCGATCGGGTCGGGCTCGCCGTTGACGATCCCCTCGAAGAACTCCTTGCGGTCCTGGTAGGTCGGCAGCGTCGCCCTTGGCCCAGCCGCGCACCTCGTTGAGCAGCACCGCCAGGCGCGCGTAGGGCTCGCCGAACTGCCCTTCGATCTCGCGCTTCATGCGCTTGGCCAGCGCCGGCGAGGCGCCGGCCGTGGAGATCGCGATCGCCAGCGGACCGGTGCGCACGATCGCGGGCAGGATGAAGTTGCACAGCGGCGGCACGTCGACGACGTTGACGAGCATCGCGCGGCGCTCGGCGTCGTCGTACACGGCGATGTTCACGTCGGTGTCGTTCGGTCGCGGCGATCGCCATGAACACGCCCTCGAGGTCGCCGGTGCCGGCGTAGGCGCGCTGCTCCCAGCGGATCGAGCCCTCGCGCGCGTACTCCTGCAGCGCCGGCTCGGCCTCGGGCGCGATCAGCGTCACCTCGCCGTCGCAGGCGAGCAGCCCCTCGACCTTCTCCAGGCCGATCTCGCCGCCGCCGACGACCACGCAGCGCCGCCCGCTGAGCTTCAGGCAGGCGATGTAGAAGGGGGTGTCGAGCATCCCCTGCACGCAGCTCTGGTCGCAGATCCCCTTGCGCAGCTGGCAGACGCACTCCTTACCTGCATAGGCCTGGGCGGGCATGCGTTCAAGGGTAGTGCAGCGCTCTGCCCGTATCTCGGAGAAGCGCGGGCTCGTGACTCCGCGTTCTGCGATAGCCATGGTATATGCGACTCGGGAGCAGGGCGCCGTATATACCTGCTACCGCTCAGCGCGGAAGCAACGAATGCGAGCTCCTACCGCGGCAGCCCGCGCCCGAACGCCCGCGCGCCGATCCGCGCGAGCGCGAGCGCCCCGTTGCGCCAGGCGTGCTCGCGGTCGGCCTCGCGCCCGGAGCGCATCTTCGCGACGGCGCGCGCGGCGCGCGTGGTCAGCTCGTCATACGGCCCCCACCACAGCCCGCGCGCGGCGGGCGGGTCCCACGTGATCAGCTTCTCCTGCGCGCACGCGCGCAGCCCGGCCTCGCCGAGCGTGCGCCCGAGCCCGCCGCCGGCGGCGGCGCCCCACGGCCCGCGCGAGACGGTCGGGCGCGGGCAGGTGGTCGTTGCACCAGACCATCCCCGCGTGCAGCTCGCGCGCGATGCGCAGCGCCTGGTAGCGGTCGGCCGTCCACACCGACGCGCCGAGCGCGTAGTCGCTGTCGTTGGCCAGCGCGATCGCCTCGCCGACGGAGTCGACGGCCATCACGCGCGAGCACGGGTCCCTCGAGCGGCTCGCGCATCAGCGCCATCTCGTGCGTCACGCCGGTGATCACGGCGGGCGCGTAGAAGGAGCCGGCCTCGCAGCCGGCCGGGCTGACGGGCCCGCCGCAGTGCAGCGTCGGCGCCCTGCGCGAGCGCGTCCTCGACGAGCGCCTGCACGTGCGCCAGGCGCCGTGGCGAGGCGAGCGGTCCGACGTCGATGCGCGGGTCGGCTCGGATCGCCCACGCGCAGCGCGCGCGCCGCGGCGACGAGCCCCTCGACGAAGCGCTCGTGCAGCTCGCGCGCGACGTATACGCGCTCGACGGCGCCGCGCGCCTGCCCGGCGCCGGCGCAGCCGGCCCACAGCGCCCCGGCGATCGCGCTGCGGCAGGCGCGCGTCGGCGAGCACGAGCATCGCGTCCTTGCCGCCCAACTCGACCGTCACCTCCTTCTCGCGCGCGACGCCCTCGCCGGCGACCACGCGCCCGACGGCGGGCGAGCCGGTGAAGAGGATCTTGTCGACCGGCGATTTGGCCAGCGCGATGCCGACGTCGGCGCCGCCGTGGGCGATCCGCACGAGCCCCTCGGGCAGCCCGGCGCGCGCGAGCACGCGCGCCGATCCGCTCGCCGGCCAGCGCGGCGCGCGCGGCGGGCTTGAAGGCGACGCCGTTGCCGGCCAGCAGCGCGCCGGCGATCTGTCCGAGCGGCTGCGCGAACGGCGCCGAGCCGGCGCCGATCACGCCGACGACGCCGTACGGCTCGATAGGCGACGCGGGCGCGCTTGGCGATCGCCATGCCGCGGCTGATGCCGACGCGTCGCCCGCCGAGCACCTCGGCGCCGTCGTCGGCGATCCAGATCAGCGCGTCGATCGCCGGCAGCAGCTCCAGCGCGGCGATCTCCGCCGCCGGGCGTCCCTGCTCGCGCGCGAGCGCCTGCGCGAGCTCGTCGAAGTCGTCGATCACGGCCTGCGCCATGCGGCGCATGTAGCGCGCGCGGTCCTGCACGCGCAGCAGCGCCCACAGCGGCTGCACCTTGGCGACGTCGGCGGCCAACGCCGGGATGCTCACGGCCGCCGTCGCGCTGCACGCTGCCGAGCGGCGCGCCGGTGGCGGGGTCGCGCGCCTGCAGCGCACTGCGCTCGCTGCCGGTCTCGCCGACGGTTGCGCTCATCGGCCGATTATCGCTGTTCGATCCCGCGCGCCGCGCGAATCTCGCGCAGGCGCCGCGCGAGCTCGGCCTCGGCCTCGTCGGGCTCGTAGAAGCGTCTGCGCCGGCGACGCCGTCGGGCAGCAGCGGCTGCGAGCGAGACGTGGCCAGGGTGGTCGTGCGGGTTGTCGTAGTCCTGCCTTGTCCATGACCCGGCCGGGGCCCCGAGCGGAGCCAGGCCGGCGCGGCCTGCGCGCCGTGCTCGCGCACGTGGCTGCTGCGCCGCGCGCGAGCGCCCGCCCGGCGGCGTTCGACTTCGGCGCGAGCGCCAGGTAGATCGCGGCCTGCGCCAGCGCGTAGCGTCGCCTCGGGCAGCCCGACGTGCTCGACGGCCGCCGCCGCTGCTGTGGCCACGGACAGCGCCTGCGGGTCGGCGTTGCCGATGTCCTCGGAGGCGAGGATCACCATCCGCCGCACGATGAAGCGCGGGTCCTCGCCGCCCTCGAGCATCACGGCGAGGTAGTACAGCGAGGCGTCCGGGTCCGAGCCGCGCGTCGCCTTGATCCAGGCCGAGGCGTAGTCGTAGTGGCGATCGCCGCCTTTGTCGTAGAGCACAGCGCGCCGCTGCAGCGCGTCCTCGACGCGTGCGAGCGTGACGCGCCCGCCTCCGGCTCGCCGTCCTGCAACGCGGCCTCGGCGACCGTCTCGGCGCGAGCTCGAGCGCGTTGAGCGCCGTGCGCGCGTCGCCTTCGCTGCGCGCGGCGAGGAACTCGATCGCGTCCTCGTCGACCGATCTCGCCTCGGCCGCGCGGCGCAGCAGCGTCGGCGACCTCGTCGGCGCTGAGCGCCTGCAACGCATACACGCGCACGCGCGAGAGCAGCGCGCCGTTGACCTCGAAGGCAGGGTTCTCGGTGGTCGCGCCGATCAGCGTGAGCAGGCCCTCCTCGACGGCCGGCAGCAGCGCGTCCTGCTGGGCCTTGTTGAAGCGGTGGATCTCGTCGAGGAACAGCACCGTGCGCCCGCTCGCGGCGTCGCCGGGAGCCAGCGAGCGCCGGTGCTCGGCGCGCTCGATCACGGCGCGCACCTCGGCGCGGCCGGCCTGCACGGCGCTCAGCTCCTCGAAGGCCGCCTGCGAGTGCTCGGCGACCATCCGCGCGAGCGTCGTCTTGCCCGATCCGGGCGGGCCGTAGAGCACCATCGAGTGCGGCCGGCCCTGCTCGATCGCCGTGCGCAGCGCCGAGCCCTCGGCGAGCAGGTGCGTCTGGCCGACGAACTCCTCCAGTGCGCGCGGGCGCATCCGCACGGCCAGTGGGCGCCCGGCGTTGCTACTGGGATCGTCGAACAAGGTGTCCTCCATCGCCTGAGTATCGCGTGCGCCCTGGCGACCCCGAATAACAACAGGACATTGCGGGCAAGGGGGAAGTCGGTGCACCGCGACGGGCGAGTGGAGTGGGCGCCGGCGCTGGCCGGACGAGGAAAGGCGCGCGATTGGACACGTGTGTATGCGATTGCAGCAGGAGGTTGGCCAGGCGTGGGTGTCGAACCTGTACGTCCGATGTTTATCTGGAGCCCAGTGCTGCGTGAGAAAGGGAGCGGTCGCTGATGGGCGCAGGCGCCGCCGAAATCTTCCCTGGGACCGGAGGTGGCTTCGACGTGGCCGAGGCCACCGAGGAGATCGCTGCGCGCTCGCCGCTGCAGCTGTTCTGGCGACGTCTGCGCAAGGATCGCGTCGCGCTCGTCTCGCTCGGGTTCGTCGTGTTCCTCGTGATCGTCGCGCTCGCGGCGCCGCTGATCGTGAAAATCCTCGGTCTGCCGAGCCCCTACACGCAGAACCTCAACCTGACCGACGAATTCGGCAGCCCGCTCGGGCCCGAGCGGCGCCCACCCGTTCGGCGTCGACCAGCTCGGCCACGACGTGATGTCGCGCGTCATCTACGGCACGCGCGTGTCGCTGGAGGTGGGCATCGTCGGCACCTCGATCGCCACGGTGATCGGCGTCACGTTCGGCCTCGTCGCGGGCTTCTACCGCGGCTGGGTGGACACGCTGCTATCGCGCACCGTCGACGTCGTGCTGTCGATCCCCGTGCTGCTGCTGGGCCTGGGCATCGGCGCCGCGTGCGCCGTGCGCGGCTGCATCGGCGGCGCGATCTCGCCGGGCACGAGCGTGATCATCTTCCTGATCGCGCTGGTCAACTGGACGTACATCTTCCGCATCGTGCGCGGGCTCGTGCTGTCGCTGCGCGAGCGCGAGTTCGTCGACGCAGCGCGGGCGCTGGGCGCATCGGACGCGAGGATCATGTTCCGCGAGATCCTGCCGAACCTCGTCGCGCCGGTGATCGTCTACGCGACGCTGCTGATCCCGCTGAACATCCTGCTCGAGGCGTCGCTCTCGTTCCTCGGCGTCGGCGTGCGCCCGCCGACGGCGAGCTGGGGGCAGATGATCGCCGCGGCCACGCCGATCTTCAACACGGCCTGGTGGTACATGACCTTTCCGGGCGTCGCGCTGCTGTTGACCGTGCTCGCATTCAACTTGCTGGGCGACGGTCTGCGCGACGCGCTCAACCCACGAACGGCCCGGTGATCCGCCGGTGCCGCGAACAACGACAAAAGGAGGCGTCCGTATGCGGTCGCTAAGAACGATTGTGGCGGCGGGGGTGATCGCGGTGCTGGTGCTCGCGCTCGCCGCATGCGGCTCGAGTAGTAGCAGCAGCAGCTCGAGCAGCAGCTCGAGCTCCAACGGCACGATCCCCTCCGGCGTGCAGACGCCGATGACGGAGTCGCTGACAGGCGGCAAAAAGGGCGGCACGCTGAACGTCGAGCAGAACGAGGACTACGAACACCTCGACCCGGGGCAGTCCTACTTCTCGCTCGACTACGACATCACCAACGCGACGCAGCGATCGCTCTATCAGCTACAAGCCGAACACGTTCTCGGTGGCCACGCCGGACATGGCCGAAGGCGAGGCGCAGATCTCCGACGGCAACAAGCTGATCACGATCAACATCCGCAAAGGCGTTCACTTCGGCCCGCCGGTCAACCGCGAAGTGACGGCCGCCGACGAGGTCTACGCGCTCGACCGCGTCGCCAACCCGAACGTCGCCAACCCCTACTACGAAGGCTATTTGAGCTCGATCGAAGGCATGAAGACGGCCAAGGGCGGGCCGGTGCCGGGCATCAAAGCGACCGGCAAGTACACGCTGCAGATCAAACTGACCGAACCGCAGGCGGGGATCGTGGTCGCCTCGATGGTGCTGCCCTACACGGCGCCGGTGCCGGAAGAGTACGCGAAGAAGTTCGACGCCAAGAAACCGAGCGAATACGTCAACTACATGGTCGCGACGGGTCCGTACATGCTAAAGGCCGACGCCTCGGGCAAGATCCTCGGCACCGGCTACCAGCCCGGCAAATCGGCGACGCTCGTGCGCAACCCGAACTGGAGCGCGAGCACCGACTACCGTCCGGCCTACCTCGACCAGATCAACGTCTCGATCGGCGGCGACCCTGAGGTGATCGGACGCCAGGTGCTCGAAGGCAGCCACATGGTGCAGACCGACACGCCGGCCTCGCCGATTCTCAAGCTGGCCTTCCAGCAGCACAAGAGCCAGCTGCAGATCTCGCCAGGATCGGGCTCGCGCTACATCGCGATCAACAACAGCTACGGGCTGTTCAAGAACGTCAACCTGCGCAAGGCCTACTGGGCGGCGACGGACCGCGAAGCGCTGGACAAGCTGCGCGGCGGGAAACTGGTCACGGACATCCAGACCCACTACCTGTGGACGGGGATCCCGGGCTTCGAAGAAGCCGGCGGGCTACCCGGGTCCGAAGGTGGACTACAACGAACACCCGCAGGGCGACATGAAGGTCGCCGAAAAGTACATGAAGCTGGCGGGCTACCCGAGCGGCAAATACACGGGCTCGGAAACGCTGCAGGTCGTCGGCGACTCCTCGCCTCCGGCCAACAACGTCGCGGAAGCCGCGAACCAGACACTCAAGAACCTCGGCTTCAAAACGAAGCTGAACCTCGTCGAGCACACGGTCATGTACTCGAAGTACTGCGGCGTGGTCAGCGAAAAGATCGACGTCTGCCCGAACGTCGGCTGGGTGGCCGATTTCGGTGACCCGCAGGCGGTGCTGGACGTGCCGTTCAACGGCAACCTGATCGTCAAGAACGGCACCAACTCCAACTGGGGCCTGGTCAACCACCCGAAGATCAACGCCGCGATGGAAGCGGCGTCGAAGGTCGTCGGCGAAAAGGCCCGCGGCGAAGCGTGGGCGAAGATCGACCGCGAACTGGTCGAAGAAGCCGTCGTCGTCCCCTACGAATGGGGCAAGCAGCCGAACATCGAGTCCAAAGACGTGGCAGGGGTCGGGCAGCTCTGGAACACGGGCACCTGGGACCTCTCGTTCACATCGCTGAAGTAATCGACGTGCAGCAGCAGCCGGGGGGCGGGTCGGCCCGCCCCCCGGCGTAGCTGCGCATCGGCGTTGCAGCAAGCGCCGAGGAATCTGCCGGACAGAACTGGAGCCTGGGCAATGGCAATCGAGGATCAATGACCCGCTACATCATCCGCAGGCTGCTGTGGGGCCTCGTGCTGCTGGTCATCGTCGTGGCGTTGCTGTTCGTGATGTTCCGCGTGCTGCCCACGGCCGACCCCGCGAAGCTCAGGGCGGGCCGCCTGCAGAGCCCGAAGATCATCGCCGAGATCCGCCATACCTACGGGCTCGACAAATCGCTGCCTGCGCAGTTCTGGCTGTACCTAAAGGACCTCTTCCTGCACTTCGACCTCGGCTTCAGCTACTACAGCGGCGCGCCGGTCAAGGAACTGATCTTCAGCCGCGTGTCGGCGACGCTGTCGCTGGTGATCGGCGGAGCGATCGTGTGGCTGGTCGCCGGGCTGGGCGTGGGCATCGTCTCCGCCAGGCGCGCCGGCTCGCGCCTTGATCGCGCGAGCATGGGCACGCGCGCTGGTGCTCGTCTCGGCGCCGGAATACTGGCTCGGCCTGATCGTCGCTGTACCTGTTCGCCTCGGACATCGGGCAGGTGCGCATCTTTCCCGGCGCGGGCAGCTACGTCGGGCTGACGAGCGATCCCGATCAAATGGTTCGAGTCGCTGATCCTGCCGTGGCTGGTCGTCGCGGCCGGCACGGCGGCGATCTACGCGCGGCTGATTCGCGGCAGCCTGATCGAGACGATGGGCGAGGACTACATCCGCACGGCACGCGCGAAGGGCCTGTCGGAGCGCCGCGTGGTGCTTCGCCACGGGCTGCGTTCGGCGATCAACCCGATCGTCACGATCCTCGGGCTCGACATCGGCGTGCTGCTGGGTAGCTCGGTGCTCGTGGAAACGGTCTTCAACATCCCCGGGATCGGCCGGCTCAACTACATCGCGATCACCCACGCCGACTTCCCGATCGTCGAGGGCACGGTGCTGCTGGCGGCGCTGTTCATCATCATCGCCAACATCCTCGTGGACATCGCCTATGCGTTTCTCGACCCGCGGGTGCGCTACTCATGAGCGAGCCGCTGCTGCGCGTGGAGGACCTGCACGTGGAGTTCCCGACGGAAGACGGCGTCGTGCACGCGGTCGACGGGATCTCCTACGAGGTCGCGCGCGGGAAGACGCTCGGGATCGTCGGCGAGTCGGGCTCGGGCAAGACGGTGTCCTCGCTGACGACGCTCGGGCTGACGCGCACGCAGGGGGCGCACGTGTCGGGGCGGATCCTGTTCGAGGGCAAAGACCTCGTGGCGCTGTCCGACGGCGAGCTGCGCGCGATCAGGGGCAACGACATCGCGATGGTCTTCCAGGATCCGCTCTCCTCGCTGCATCCCTTCTTCAAGGTCGGCTCGCAGCTGATCGAGGCGGTGCGCGCGCACCAGGACGTGTCGAAGGCGGCGGCGCGGGCGCGCGCGATCGAGCTGCTCGGGCTGGTCGGCATCCCGGACCCGGAAAAGCGCGTGGACCACTATCCGCACGAGTTCTCCGGCGGCATGCGCCAGCGCGCGATGATCGCGATGGCGCTCGCCAACGAGCCGAAGTTGCTGATCGCCGACGAGCCGACGACGGCGCTCGACGTGACCGTGCAGGCGCAGATCCTCGCGCTGCTGGAACGGCTGCAGCGCGAGCTGGGCATGGCGATCCTGATCATCACGCACGATCTCGGCGTGGTCGCCGAGATGGCCGAATGAGATCGCCGTGATGTACGCGGGGCGGATCGTCGAGACGGCCTCGGCCGAGCGGATGTTCGCGGGCCCCGAGCACCCGTACACGTGGGGCCTGTTGAAGTCGATCCCGCGGCTGAAAGGTGGACGTGACGAAGCGCTGACGCCGATCCTGGGCACGCCGCCGAGCCTGATCAGACGCCCATCGGGGTGCCACTTCCACCCACGCTGCCCCTACGCCCAGCCGGATCACGCGCGGATCGACCCGCAGTTGCAGCCGGTCGCGGGCGAGACCGAGCATCACGTCGCATGCCTGCTCGAGTCAGAGCTGCGCAGGCGGCTGTGGGCTGAGCTGAAGCAGGGCGCGACGCCGGAGCAGGCGCGCAAGGCGCTCGGCCTGCCGCCGCCGCCGCAGCAGTTCGAGCGCGTCGCCTCGGTCGCGGCGGGGGCGGCCGAAGGATCAGGCGGGACGGCCGGTCCCCTTCCCGAGGTGGGGCTGTGAGCGCGATCGAGCCGATCTCGCAGGCGCCGCCGCAGCAACAGGGAGCGGAGCCGCTCGTGCAGGTGCGTGGGTTGGTCAAGCACTTCCCGCTGACACGCGGGATCCTGCTGCAGCGCAAAGTCGGCGCGGTGCAGGCGGTCGACGGGGTGGATTTCGACGTGATGCGCGGCGAGACGCTCGGGATAGTCGGCGAGACGGGCTGTGGCAAGAGCACGACGGCGCGCTTGATCATGCGGCTGCTCGAGCCCACTGCGGGCGAAATCCGCTTCGACGGTCAGGACATCACGAAGCTGAAGGGCTCGGCACTGAAGGCGACTCGCCGCGAGATGCAGATGATCTTCCAGGACCCGTACTCGTCGCTGAACCCGCGCAAAACGGTCGGCGCGACGATCGCCCAGCCGTTCGCGATCCACGGCCTGCTGAAGGACAAGGGCGAGCGCAAGCGCGCCGTGCAGGGGCTGCTGGAGACGGTCGGCCTGAACCCGGAGCACTACAACCGCTACCCGCACGAGTTCTCCGGCGGTCAGCGCCAGCGGATCGGCGTGGCGCGGGCGCTGGCGCTGAAGCCAAAGCTGCTGATCGCCGACGAGCCGGTCTCGGCGCTCGACGTCTCGATCCAGGCGCAGGTGCTGAACCTGCTGCGCGAGATGCAGCGCGAGCTCGGCCTGACAGTCGTGTTCATCGCACACGACCTGTCGGTCGTACGCCACATGTGCGACCGCGTGGCTGTCATGTACCTCGGGCGGATCGTCGAGATCGGCCCTGGCGACGCGCTGTACGACTATCCTCGCCACCCCTACACGGGCGCGCTGCTCTCGGCCGTGCCGATCGCCGACCCGACGCTGCGCGCGGACGACCGCCACCTGCTCACGGGCGACGTGCCGAGCCCGGCGAACCCGCCAAAAGCGTGTCGTTTCCACACGCGCTGTCCGAAGGCGCAGGAGCTGTGCTCGCAGGAGGATCCGCCGCTGGAGGACAAGGAGACGGGCACGGAAGCGGCCTGCCACTTCCCGCTGAGCCGCGAGGAGGTGGCGGAGATCGGCGTACGATCTGTGCGATGAGCGCGAGTCTTCGGCCAGCGGCGCAATGAGCACGACGCCGGCAGCGAAGGAGGCCGAGGAGCTGCTCTCGCGCCTGATCGGATTCGACACGGTCAACCCGCCGGGCAACGAGCGCCCGGCGCAGGAATACCTCGCCGAGCACCTGAGCGCGGTGGGCTTTGAGTGCGAGCTGCTCGGCGCTGAGCCGGGGCGTCCGAACCTGATCGCGCGGCTGCGCGCGGACGGGGCGCCGCCGTCAGATGAGCCTGTGGGCGACGGCCCGGGGCTCTGCTACCTCGGCCACGTCGACACGGTCCTGGCGAACCCGGATGAGTGGACGCACGACCCGTGGTCGGGCGAGGTGATCGACGGTTTTCTCTGGGGCCGCGGGGCGCTCGACATGAAGTCCCAGGTGGCCGCCGAGATCGCGGCGGCGGCGTCGCTGGCGCGCTCGGGCTGGCGCCCGCCGCGCGGCGAGCTGTTGATCGCGGCGGTTGTCGACGAGGAGACGGGCGGCTCGCTGGGGGCTGAATGGATCACCAAGACGCACCCGGAGAAGGTGCGCTGCGACCTGCTCGTCAACGAGGGCGGCGGCGAGTTTTTCGAATACGGCGGCAGGCGCTTCTACGGCGTGTGCTGCGCCGAGAAGGGCGTGTTTCGCTTCAAGGTCACGACGGACGGCGTGGCCGGGCACGCGTCGATGCCGGGGATGGGCGAGAACGCGCTGCTGAAGATGGCGCCGCTGCTCGAGCGCTTGGCGGCGCGCCAGCCGGCGTACGAGCCGACGGAGGAGCCGGTCGCGTTCCTGCGCGGGATCGGCGAGGACCCTGATGACGCGAGCGCCTCGATCGAGCGCCTGCGCGCGGCCGAGCCGATGCTGGCGACGATGTTCGAGCCGATGCTCGGCGTGACGTTCACGCCGACGCGCATCTCGGCGTCGGAGAAGATCAACGTGATCCCGAGCCGAGCTGAGCTGAAGGTCGACTGCCGCGTTCCGCCGGGTCTCGGCGTGGAAGCGGTCAGGCGCGGCATCTCCGAAGTCCTCGGCGAGCAGGGCTTCGGCATCGAGTTCACCGAGCAGGTCGTCGGCAACCGTTCGCCGATGGACTCCGATTTGATGAAAGTTATTGAGAGATGGATCGCCGAGCGCGATGCTGGCGCGACGGTCGTCCCGGTGATCCTGCCCGGTTTCACCGACTCGCGCCACTTTCGCGAGGCGTTTCCGGAGTGCGTGGCGTATGGCTTCTTCCCGCAGCGCCACCAGTCGATGCTCGAAGCCTCGCCGCTCGTTCACGGCGCGGACGAGCGGATCGACGTGCGTGACCTGCACTTCGCCACCGAATTCTTCACTGATCTAGCCACTCGTACCCTCAGCTGAGGAGCTCTGCAGTAGAGGTGAGTAGGTCTGTGTAGGGTTGCGTACCTTTCACTATAAAAATCCCGCCGTTACTGGCGGAATCGCCCTAGCAATCGAATATTTGATTAGTCATACTTGACGAATGCCAAGGATGGTGGAAGGAGTCGCAGGAGCGGTCGCCCGGCTGGAAGCGGGGGTACGCGCTGTGATCGACTCGCCGCCGCGGCATCTGGAAGCGGCGCTGACGAACTACGCGAACACAACGCACCAGCTGATTCCCTCGGCGGCGTATAACGCGCCGCAGACGACGACGGCAGTCGCCGCACCGCACACCTCGATCGTGGAGGAAATCCAGACGCAGGCGTACAACTGGTCGCCGGTTCTGATGATCCTGTTCTTCGCGGCGCTGCTGTACGTGATGTGGCGCACGTTGAAGGTGATGCCGCGGGTCAAGCCGCAGCAGATCAAGCCGGCCTCAGACCAGTCGGTCTCGTTCGCCGACATTGCGGGCGTCGACGAGGCCAAGGCCGAGCTCGAGGAGATCGTCGAGTTTCTGCGCGACCCCAAGCCCTTTCACGCACGTGGAGCGAAGGTGCCGAAGGGCGTGCTGCTGCATGGCCCGCCGGGCACAGGCAAGACGCTTCTGGCGAAGGCGGTCGCGCACGAATCGGGAGCGCAGTTCTTCGCGCAGTCGGCGGCCTCCTTCGTGGAGATGTTCGCTGGCCTCGGCGCGGCCCGCATCCGCCGGCTGTTCGCGATTGCGCGCAAGCACGAACCGGCGATCATCTTCATCGACGAGCTCGACGCCGTCGGGGGGCGGCGCGGAGCGGACATCTCGGGGGAGAAGGATCAGACGCTCAACCAGCTGCTCGTGGAGATGGACGGCTTCGCCTCGAGCGGGCGAGTGGTCGTGATCGCGGCGTCGAACCTGCTCGAGAAGCTCGATCCGGCGCTGCTGCGCCCGGGCCGCTTCGACCGGCAGGTGTTCGTCGTGCCGCCGGACGTGCGCGGGCGCGAAGGCGTGCTCGCCGTGCACACGCGCGACAAGCCGATGGAGGGCGTCGATTTGGGACTGATCGCCCAGCAGACGAGCGGCCTGACGGGAGCCGACCTGGCGAACATTTGCAACGAGGCGGCGATCTTCGCCACGCGCCGGCGCGCGCCCAAGCTGTCGATGCGCGACTTCGACTCGGCTATCGAGCGCGTGATCGCCGGCGTGCAGTCGCGCCGTGTGCTCAACGACCACGAGAAGCAGGTCGTCGCGTTCCACGAGGCCGGGCACGCGCTGTGTGGCGAGCTGTTGCCGTCGGTCGACCGCGTGCATCGCATCTCGATCGTGCCGCGCGGCCAGGCGCTCGGCTACACGCTGAACCTGCCTGCCGAGGACCGTTATCTGAAGACGCGCGAGGAGCTCCTCGACTACATGACCGTACTGCTCGGCGGCCGCGTGGCTGAGCAGGTCGTGTTCGGCGCGATCACGACCGGAGCTTCCGATGACCTCAAGCGCGTGGCGGCCATCTCCCACCAGATGGTGCACGACTTCGCGATGGGCACGGCCGGTCTCGGGCGCTCGCCGGACGGCGACGTGCAGCTATCGGAGACGACGTTGCGGATCCGCGACGAGGAGCGCCAGGATCTAATCGAGGAGGCGCGGCGCGCAGCGCAGCGGCTGATCGTCGCTCACCGTCGCCAGCTCGACGCGCTCGCGCACGAGCTGCTCGAGCGCGAGGTACTCGAACGCGACTCGATCGATCGGATCATGGACGGCACGCCGCGGATGGAGCGCGCGCCGGGGGTCGGCCTGCGCGTCGTTGCTGCCGCGAGCGCCGCCGATCTGACCGGCGGCAAGTGAGCAGTCCGCGCGTGAGGCGGCGAGCAGCGGCGAATCGGCGCGCGCCCGAATAGACTGCGGGGCATGTTCACCCGGATCGACCACGTAGGCGTCGCCGTCGAGCAGCTCGACGAGGCGCTCGAGCTCTATCGCGAGCGCTTCCAGCTCGAGCTGGCTCACCGCGAGGTGGTCGAGGAGCAGGGTGTCGAGGCCGTGCTGCTGGACGTCGGCGAGAACCACGTCGAGCTGCTCGCGCCGCTGGGGCCCGATACGCCGGTGGGCAAGTTCCTCGCCAAGAACGGGCCGGGGCTCCACCACGTCGCCTACCAGGTGGACGACATTGACTCCACGCTCGGCGCGCTCAAGCAGGCCGGGCTGAGGCTGATCGACGAGCAGCCGCGCACTGGCATCCGCGGCTCACGCGTCGCCTTCATGCACCCGCGCTCGACGGCCGGCGTGCTGACCGAGATCGTGCAACCCGCGGAGGCGCATTGATGGCAACGGGCAAGCAACAGATCAGCATCGGCTTCCAGGGCGGGCAGGTGCTCGCACTACGCGTCGCCGACAAGCATCTGGAGTCGCTGCACAAGGCGCTCGGCAACACCGGCTGGCACGAGCTGGAGACCGAGGAGGGCCCGGTCAGGCTCGATCTGGCGCAGATCGTCTACGTGCGCTCGGAGAGCAGCGACCTTCACGTCGGCTTCTCGTAGGCATCCGCGGCGCGGCGTCGTGGATCTCGACGAGCAGCTTCTGCGAGCGGCGCGCACGCGTGGGCATTCGCCAGCGCTCGATCTGCTGGTTGCGCGGTTCACGTTGCTGGGCGAGCACGCCGCGGTATGGCTGGCGATTGGCGCGATTGGCGCGCTGGCAGACCCGCCGCGTCGCGCGCGCTGGGGGCGCGCGACCGGCACGGTGGCCGGCATGTACGCGCTGAACACGGCGATCAAGCTGGTCGTGCGCCGCTCGCGCCCGCAGCTACGCGGTCTGAAGCCGCTGATCGCGACGCCCACCACGCTGAGCTTCCCCAGCGCGCACGCCTCGACGGCGTTCGCCGGTGCGCTCGCCTATTCGCGCTTGGGGCTGCCCGCGCTGCCGCTGTATGCGCTCGCGGCCAAGCTCTCCTACTCACGGCTGTACCTCGGCGTGCACTATCCGTCTGACGTGCTCGCCGGCATGCTGCTGGGGACCGCCGTGGCGGGCGCGCGCGAGCGCGGCGCTGGGGCCCATGCCGATCGGCTGCAGGCGGCCGAGCCGAGCGCCGTCGCGCAGAGCAACGGGCACGCTCCACGCGCCTTCGCCGCACCGGGCGCCGGAGGGGCAGCATGAGCACGCGCATCGGCATCGTCGGCATGCCCAACGCGGGCAAGTCCTCACTGTTCAACGCGCTCACCAAAGCCGGCGCTGAGGCGGCCAACTACCCGTTCACGACGATCGAGCCGAACGTCGCCGTCGTGCCCGTGCGCGACGAGCGCCTGGAGCTCATCGCGCAGACCGTCGGCGCCTCGGAGATCGTCTGGGACACGATCGACTTCCACGACATCGCCGGGCTCGTCGCCGGTGCGCACGAGGGCGAGGGGCTCGGCAACCGCTTTCTCGCCAACATCCGCGAGACCGACGCGATCGTCCACGTCGTGCGCGCTCACGGCGATGAGAACGTCGTGCACCCCGAGGGCAGCATCGACGCGCTGCGCGACATCGAGACGATCGAGACCGAGCTCGTGCTCGCTGATCTCGAGCAGGCTGAGCGGCGCCTCGAGCGCCTGACCAGGCAGGCCCGCAGCGGCGAGCGCGCTTTGGTCGCCGAGGAGGCGTGGTTGAAGCAGGTCGTCGGCGAGCTGCAGGCCGGACGCCCTGCGCGCGGCGTCGCCGTGCCCGCCGACGCGCCCAACGCGGCACGCGACCTCGGCTCGCTGACGGCCAAGCCCGTGTTGTTCGTCGCCAACGTCGACGAGGGCTCAGAGGTTGTTCCCGCCGAGATCGCCGCGCACGCCTCCTCGCAGGGAGCCCGCGCCGTCGCCGTCTCCTCGCGGATCGAGTCCGAGCTGGCCGAGCTCGAGGACGACGACGCCGCCGCCATGCGCGCCGAGCTCGGCGTCAGCGAGTCCGGTCTGCAGCTCGTCGTGCGCGAGGCCTTCGCGCTGCTGCGCCTGATCGCCTTCTTCACGGCCGGCGAGGCCAAGCCGGCGCAGTCGTGGCACCTGCGCGACGGGCTCACCGCGTGGCACGCCGCCGGTGAGATCCACACCGACATCCAGAAGGGCTTCGTGCGCGCCGAGGTGATCGGCTGGCGCGAGCTCGTCGACGCCGGCGGCTACGGCGGAGCGCGCGAGCGCGGCACGCTGCGCCTCGAGGGGCGCGACTACGCGATGGCCGACGGGGACGTCATCAGCGTGAAGTTCACGCCGTAGCGAGCTTCTCCAGACGCTCGGCCAGGCGCCGCATGCCCATCTCCTGTGCGCAGGCTGCGCCGGCGGCGAAGTCCGTCACGGCGTCAAGCGGGCGCTCGACCTCGATCTGCTGCAGCGTCGCGATCTGCTTGAAGTCGAGCAGCAGCTGCTCGTGCTCGCGCAGCGTCGCCGCGATACGCGGGCGCAGTGGACCTGGCTCGCGCGCCACGTGATTCTCCAGGGCGTGTGCCGCCGCGAGCACCTGCTCGAGCGTTCCGTGCTCGCGTAGTAGCTCCGCCGCTCCCTTTGCGCCTACGCCCGGCGCCCCCGGCAGCCCGTCCGACGGATCGCCGCGCAGCGCGATTAGGTCCGGCACCTGCGCCGGCTCGATGCCGTAGCGCTCGCGCACCTGCGCCGGTCCCAGCTCGGCCGACTTGCCGCCCTTGAGCAGCTCCAGCACAGCCACGTGTTCGCCGACCGCTCCGTACATGTCGCGATCGCCGCTCATCAACAGCGCCCGCTCGCCCGCCGCCTGCTCGGCCAGCGCGTAGGAGAACATCACGTCGTCCGCCTCGAGCGTCTCGCTCGTCGCGTACGTCCAGCCGAGGCTCTGCAAGAGCTGCGGCGCGCGCTCCCACTGCCAGCGCAGCTCCACCGGCATCGGATCGCGATGGGCGTGGTAGCCCGGGTAGAGCGCCACGCGGTACTTCGCCTCCTCCGCCCCCATGCAGGCAACCACGCAACGCGGTCCTTGCGCCGAAAGGCGCCCATCCAAAACGTTCAAGAGCGCATTGACCGTGCCGAGCAGCGCGTTGACCGGATGGCCCTTGCCGTCCTCGATCGATTTCGGCAGCGCGAAGTACGAGCGGTACAGCAGCCACGGGACGTCGGCGGCAAGCAACGGCGCAGGGGCGACCATAGGCGCAGCCTAGGCGCTCACCGTCGGCCGCGTCCACGCTGTGGCCCCCTCATCATCGTTGCGCCCCGACACGAGCGACAACGATGACGCGCGTGCCTCCTCGCTGCCGGGGTAGCCGATCGCCGCCGCGAGCGCCGCCCGCCCGCTGAGCGCAAACCGGTTCCGACGGACGAACTGTGCTCGGCCGATACGTGCATGCTCGCGCACCGGCTGCCGCGCCTGCGCGCCGACCGGAAGCTCGACCTCCGTCACGGTGCTCTGCACGAACTCGACCCGTGCGCTCGCGTCCGCCTTCGCGAATGCGCTTTGCACAGGGCCGGCATCGGCCAGCAGGCTCATGCGACAGCCGCGACGCTCGCACCAGCCGCAGCGGTGCACGATCACCGCTACGCCCACCGCGTCGATCTCGCTCAGCGTGCGCAGGTCGAGCGTGAGCGCAACCACGCCCTGCTCGCACAACCGTTCAATCTCCGTTTCAAGGACTGGTGCCGACACGCGATCCAGCTCGCCGGCCAGCACCAAAGTGTGGCCCTTCATCTCCAGCTCCTTTCGAGCCTCCTCCGATTCACGCATGCGCGATCCACCGCGCCGCGCCCTCGAGTCCGATCGGTCGACCGGACTCAGTCAGCCGCTCTGGTGAGCTAGCCGGGGCGCTCGGGAATCAGGGCGAGCGGCGACAGGCGCCACGACTCGCCAAGGAGTCGCAGCACGCGGCGCACGCGCGGAGTCGCCAGCAGGAGCAGTCCCGCCAGCGTGAGGAAGATCGGGATCGACGTGCCAGCGACGGCGCCCGTCGCTGCCGAGATGCCGCCTGGGGAGGGCGCAGGGAAACGCGCCGGGCGCACCGATAGCGGCGCCGCCGTGTTCGTGCGTGTCGCGCTCGCATACGGATAGCCCGTCGCGGCTGCGGCTGCCAAGCTCGGTGCAGCCGGCGTCGCCTCTGCAGCCGCAAGCGGCCGCGTGGAGGTGGTTTCTGTCGATGCACGGCCCAGCCGCGCACCGGTCTGCTCCGAAGCGCTCGTCATCGCCACCGCGCCGGGCGATTCGAGCCCCGTGGCGGGCGCAGCCGAGACGGGTGCTGCGCCCTGCTGTGACACCGCCGCCGAGCCTTCAAGTGCGCCGCCGCTCATCAGAGCGCTCGGCGGCCAAAGGCCTGTCGGCTCCTGCAGCGGAAGCGGCTGCGGGGGGAGTGTGAAGATCGGCAGGGGCAGCGCCGGGAGTGCCGGCACTGCAGGCACCGACGGGAGCGAGGGGACTGCAGGGAGCACTGGGAGCGAGGGCAGCGTGAGCGAGAACGGCTGCAACGATGCCAGCAGCGGCGTGATCGCCGCCGGGGTCGAGCCAGCGAGCCGCGTTGCCGTCTCGCCGACGTTTCCGATCGCCCGCGACGCTTCGCCGAGCACAGCCGGTGCGGTCGTCAGCTGGCGCACCGCGTGAGCCAGCGCGCCGCCTGCCGTGTGCGGTCCCTGTGCCGAGAGCAATCCGCGCTCGCCCAAGCCTGACCCGTGCTTGGCGAGCGATCGCCGCGCGTCGGCCGTCGCTCGCTTCGTCGCCGGCGCTGCGCTGTACGTGAGCAGCCGCCCGATCGGAGCGGACGAGTGTGCCGGCGCCGGCGATGCGGTCAACGGGACCGCGCTGCTTGCGCTGCTCACGCCGTGGGTCGGCGACGCGCTCGGGATGTGTGAGCTCTCGTCTCGCCGCGTCGAGTTTTCAGGCCGATCGGCCGGTGCGTGCTGAGCGGCAGTTGCTCCACTCGGGGAGCCCTCGTGCTGCCCGCTCGTAACCGCCCGATCGCCGCCTGCCCCGCCCGACGGGCTTGGAGGACGATCAACGGTCTGTTCGACGGTCACCGTCGCCGGTGCTGCATCGCCTGCCTGCTGTGCCGCAGCTGGGGACGTCGCGACCTGCGGCGTTGGCGCAACGGCTTGAGTGACCGTCGGCGTCGCGGTTTTTGCGACCGTGTCCAGCAGGCCTGAGACGGGTCCGGCCGCGTTCGCCGGGGCGGCGAGCGCGAGCACGAGGATCGCTGACGCCAAGGCCACCAGCACCGAGATCCTGCGCAGCTTCTGCATGCCCACGCCAGCTCGTCCCGGTGCGCGCAGGCGTGGTGCTGAGGGTTGGTGAACTTTGCCGGGCATCGAAGATCCTTGACGATATTTGCCCCTACTGGCGCAAAAGTACGCCTTTTTGAGCAAATAAATCGCCCCAAGGCCGGCTCTTTGCTTGGCGGTCGAGCGATTGGACGGGGTGTGGGCCCCGTTAGGCCGGTGCTGCTGTGCCGCCGCTCGCGTCGAGCGCCGCTGCCGAGGGGGCTGAGCCGCTCGCCATCGACGCCGCTTCGGCGGACGGCGCCGAGGGGGCACCGCCGCTCTGGCTCGCCGAAGCTCCGCCCGGTGCCGCGGCGGGCGCGGGCACGGTCAGCGGCGAGTAGCCGCTGCGGTCAGGCTCGGGCTTGGTGATCTGCCCTTCGCGCGTGCTGAAGTACGCCCACGTGCTGTATAGGCCGAGACGCGCCGCCAGTTCGTTGCCGCTGATTGCCGTGCGCCCGCCCGAGCCGAGCACGTAGGCCGAGACGATCCGCGGCGAGTAGCCACGCTTGAGCACTTCGATGCCCTTGAAGCTGCCGCGCACGAAGCCGCGCAGCTTGGCCGCCGCCGAGGCGAAGCCGAGCGCCGTCTTCCAGGTGTGCTGGTCGCCGCGCTCGTATTGGTCGACCACCCCGCGCAGCCACGGCTGCGGTTCGCTGCCGGGAAACGCGTTCTCGACGTTCTCCGTGCGCCCGCCCGAGCTGGCGAAGAAGTACGTGATCGCCGGACGCCCGGCGTAGGTGACGATCTGGCCCGCCGTGGCCGCCACCGCCGCATCGGTCTGCGGCGTCTGCGCCGCCACGCCGCGGTAGACCTGCGAGCGCGTGTCCGCGTAGACGTCGAACTTCGAGCCACCCGCGTGCGCCGTCAGCGCGTAGGTGCGGCTCGCCACGGCCTGCGCCTCGAGCGCCGCCAGCGGCCAACTCGAGGAGACCTCGGCCGAGACGACCCCGCGCACGTAGGTCTCGAGCGCCACCTTGTGTACCTTGCCGCCCATCATCACGCGCACCTGTGTGTGCGCAGGAGCCGTGCCGAGCGACGTGCCCGTGTAGTAGTGGGCGAGGATCGCCGCGTAGCTGAAGCCGTGTTCTGCATAGCCGAGCGCCCCCTCCTGGCTCATGCCTACGCCGTGTCCGTAGCCGCCGCCCGAGATCACCAGCGTGGCCGCGCTCGGCGCCGCGAGCGAGCTCGCCGCCCCCGCCGTCCCGGCACAGGCCAGCAGCGTCGCGAGCATCGCGACGAGTAGCGCCAAGCGGCGGCGGGTGCGGTGGTAGGTTGGATCGATGGTGAGCATCCGTGCTCCGTTCGTTCCCTCCTCGGCGGCCGTCCGGGGAGACGAGCATGCGGCCGCCGACACACCTTCGATCGGAGCGAGCCTAGGAGCGCCTGAGCGCCGTCTTGCCTCGAGGGCTATTCGTCCATTTCCTGCAAGGTTTGCTGCGCCGTGCCCGCGGGAAGGCGACTGGCGATGAGCGCGAGCTCCTCAGCCGAGAGTCAGCGGGCAGAGGTGCTCGAGGCCGTCGCAACGCAGTTGTTCATCGGCGGGCAGTGGCGCGACGCCAGCGGGGGCGGCACGCTTGCCGTCGAGGACCCCGCCACGGGCGAGCCGCTCGTCGAGGTCGGCGACGGGCAGGCCGAGGACGCCAAGGCCGCGCTCGCCGCGGCTGCCGATGCGCAGGGCGAATGGGCGCAGCACGCGCCGCGCGAGCGCGGCGAGATCCTACGCCGCGCCTTCGAGGCGATTGTCGAGCGGACCGACGAGCTCGCGCTGCTGATGACGCTCGAGATGGGCAAGTCGCTGGCCGAGTCGCGCGCCGAGATCTCCTACGCCGCCGAGTTCTTCCGCTGGTTCTCCGAGGAGGCCGTGCGCATACACGGCCGCTACATGGTCAACACGACCGGCAAGGGACGGATCCTGACGATGCGCCAGCCCGTCGGCCCGTGCGTGTTCGTGACGCCGTGGAACTTCCCCACGGCGATGGGCACGCGCAAGATCGCCCCCGCGATCGCCGCCGGCTGCACGATGGTCGTCAAGCCCGCACAGCAGACACCGCTGTCGATGCTCGCGCTCGCGCAGATCCTCGAGCAGGCCGGGCTGCCGGGCGGCGTGCTCAACGTGATCACGGCCAAGCGCTCCGGCGAGGTGATCGAACCGCTGCTGAAGGATCCGCGCACGCGCAAGCTGTCCTTCACCGGCTCGACCGAGGTCGGGCGCAAGCTGATCGAACAGTCTGCCGAGCAGATCCTGCGCGTCTCGATGGAGCTCGGCGGCAACGCTCCCTTCCTCGTGTTTGAGGACGCCGATCTCGACGCCGCCGTCGAGGGGGCGATGCTCGCGAAGATGCGCAACGTCGGCGAGGCCTGCACCGCCGCCAACCGCTTCCACGTGCACGAGTCGTTGGCCGAGGAGTTCGCCAAGCGCATGGCCGAGCGGATGGGCGCGCTGAAGGTCGGACGCGGCACTGACCCAGACACCGACGTCGGACCGCTGATCGACGCCGACCAGCGCGAGAAGGTCGCCGAGCTCGTCGACGACGCCTCCGAGCGCGGCGCGCGCTTGCTGCTCGGCGGCGAGCGCGTCGGCGAGCGCGGCTACTTCTACGCGCCGACCGTGCTCGCCGAGGTGCCCGACGACGCGCGCCTGCTCGCCGAGGAGATCTTCGGTCCCGTCGCCCCGATCGCCACCTTCTCGACCGACGAGCAGGCGATCGAGGCCGCCAACCGCACCGAGTACGGCCTCGTCGCCTACGTCTACACGCGCGACCTCGACCGTGCCTTCCACGTTTGTGAGGCGATCGAGACCGGGATGGTCGGGCTCAACCAGGGCGTCGTGTCGAACCCAGCCGCGCCCTTCGGTGGCGTCAAGCAGTCCGGCTTCGGGCGCGAGGGCGGGTTCGAGGGGATCTCCGAGTACCTCGAGACGAAGTACGTGGCGCTCGCGACGTAGCGGCTAGAGCTAGGCCACGGTCGGCGCGAGACGAAGCGGCCGCGAACAGCGTGCGCGCGAGCTGCCTGCACAGCGGCCGGTCTTCTCGACGACCTGCGTCGAGCCGCCCGTTCGCGCGCGTACTCGTGCACGAAGGCCTCGGCCGTGAGGAGGATCGCGAAGGTACGCGGCCTCGTCGAGCTCGACCTGCGACGCCGGCCTCGCGCGGCGAGCACCGGCCACGCCCTCGAGCGTGCGCATCCAGTCCGAGAGCGCGCGGCTGCGCGCCTCCAGCGCGCGGCGCCCGGCGCAGTGCACCTCGACGACGGTCGTGATCGCGACCTCCGGGTGCTCGGCCATCCAGCGGAAGTAGGCGGCGATGCCCGGCGTGGAGCTTGCCGTCCCAGCTCGGCGACCTCGGCGGCGGCCGGCCAGCGATGCCCCGATGCGCACGCCGGTCATCTGCCTGGTAGGTCTCCAGGAAGCACTGTTCCTTGTCGGCGAAGTGCTTGTAGAAGACGGTGCGCGACGTGCGCGCGACGCGGACCACGTCCGCGATCGTCGTCTCGGGGTAGCCCTGCTCGCTGACGCACCGCCCCATCGCGCGCAGCAGCCGCTCGCGCTGTCGTGCGCTGACCTCCTCCGGGTCAGCGTGTGGCGCCCCGCCGGGATCAGGAGTTCGTCGGCGATCTTGACAGGGTCCATGGCTTGAGTATAGGGTACGCCCGCGTACTCGGAGGGGTACGGGCGGGTACTTTCACGCCGCCCTCAATAACGGAGTAGGGGGAGAGATGTCAAATCTGCGCAAGCTGCTTGCCTTGTCGCTGTCGTGTGCGGATTGCTGGCGTCGCATCCGGCGGTCGCCGAGCGCGGCGATCACCGAAGTCTTCGGGACGAGCGTGAAATGCACGACCCAGCCGTCCGGCGCGACGGCCGGCCAGCGCTGGTGCCCCAACTCCGGCGCCGCGACGGTGCCGGTCTGGGACGGCACGCCGATCGACGTGTCGGTCGCCTTCCCGGTCGCCTCCGGCGAAGACAACAACTACCCCGTGGTCGGCATCTACCACGGCTGGGGCGGCACGAAGATCCGCCCCTCGAGCGCCGCCGCCCAGCGCTGGCTCACCCACGGCTACGCCGTCTTCACGATCACCGACCGCGGCTGGGGCTCCTCCTGCGGCGGCGCCTCCGACGAACACTCAAGGCGCCGCCCTGCGAACGCGGCTACATCCACCTGATGACAGCGCCTACGAGGTGCGCGACGCGCAGACGCTGCTCGGCAAACTCGCCGACGAAGGCGTGATCGACCCGCAGGCGATCGGCGCCACCGGCGGCAGCTACGGCGGCGGCATGTCGATCGCAGCTCGGCTCGCTGAAGGACCGCGTCGAACTGCCCAACGGCGAACTGATCCCGTGGACGAGCCCGCTCGGCAAACCGATGAAAATCGCCGCGACCGCGCCGGAATACCCGTGGACGCGACCTCGCCCAGGCGCTGCAGCCGAACGGCAGCAACGCTCGACTACGTCGCCAACGCGCCCTACAGCGGCCCGCTGGGCGACCACCGCTTCGGCATCCAGAAGCAGAACTGGAACAGCTCGCTGTACCTCGCCGGCTCGCTGCTCGGCTACTACGCGCCCGAATCGGACAACGACCCCGAAGCGAACATCACGGGCTGGCACAACTTCAACCGACACCGGCGGCCCGTACGACGGCAACCCGCTGGCGGTCGCAGCAGGATGAGCAGCTGCCGCTAACCACAGCGCCGTACTACATCGACCTGACCGAGCGCGCCGGCGCCGGCGCTGCTGGCGAACGGCTGGAACGACGACCTGTTCCCGGTCGACGAGACGCTCCGCTACTACAACAAGGTCCGCGCGACGTACCCGAACCAGGCCGATGTCGCTGTTCCACCTGGACTTCGGCCACAACCCGCGCTCGGCGAGCACGGTCTCGACGAGCGACGCGGCAAGCTGCGGCCGCCCAGAACGCGTGGTTCGACTACTACGTCAAGGGCGAAGGCTCCGAGCCCGCCGACGCGCAAGGCGGCGTGCGACGATCACTCACGCTGCCGTGCCCGCTGACCGCAGGCGGCTCGGGCGTGGAACACGCCGCGCCGAACTGGGCCAGCCTCGCGCCGGGCGAGGTCCGCTTCAACAGCGCCGCCGCACAGACGATCGTCGCGCCGGGCACGCGCGCCGGCCAACGCGTTCACCTCCGGCGACGTCTGCACGACGCAGCCCGCCGCCGACAACGCCTCGGCGGCGACGTACAAGCTGGCCGAGGCACCCGCCGGCGGCTACACGCTCGCCGGCGCGTCGACGGTCATCGCCGAATTCTCGACGCCCGGCGCCAACGATCAGGTGATCGCGCGCCTGTACGACGAAAACGTCACGGCCAAAACCGAGCAGCTGATCGGCCGCCAGACCTATCGGCCGCTGAACGTCGGCGACGGCTTCACCAAGCAGATCTTCCAGCTGCACCCGCAGGCCTGGAAGGTCCCGCCCGGGCACGTCGTCAAGCTCGAGCTGCTGGTCAAAGACTCGACCTACGCCCTCAACAACACCTCGCCGAAATCGGTTCAGGTGAGGAACCTGGAACTGCGGTTGCCGACGACCGACGCCCCCGGCTCCGCCGAAGGCCTGGTCCAGGCGCCGCTGGCCCACTACCTGCCGCCGGGCTACACGCTCGCGCGCAACGTGATCCCGGCTGCGCCGGGCGCACCGAGCGTCACGAGCGGGTCGAACCCGAGCGCCAACGGTCAGTTCACGCTCGTCCTGGGTACCGACCCAGGCCGGCGACGGCGCCGAGCTACACGCTCGAACACAAGAACGCCAGCGGCGGCTGGAGCGTCGTCGAAGCCGGACTGACGAGCCCCACATACACGTTCGGCTCGGGCAACCCGGAGGGCGAAGGCACGTGGACGTATCGCGTGACCGAGTCCAACGAAAGCGGTCGCAAGCGAACCGTCGGTCTCCTCTGAAGTCAAGGTCGACAAGACCGCCCCGAACGCCCCCTCGGCGAACGCCGACCGCGCCCCCGACTACGCCGGTGGCGGCGGTTGGTACAAAGACACGGTCACCGTGTCCTTCACGGACAACGGCGACCCGCTGCTCTCCGACGGCAGCTCCGGATCGGGAGCCGACCTCGGCACGCTGTCGAGCCCGCAGACGTTCACCACAGACGGCTCGCACGAAGCGTCAGGGCACCGTGGCCGACAACGTCGGCAACGCTCTCGGCCCCGGGAACGCTGAGCGTGCAGGTCGACGCCTCGGCGCCGACCGTCGAAGCCAGCTGCCCGGCCCCGGTGCCGATCGGCGCTAAAGGCGTCAACGCGACGGTCACCGCCTCCGACGGTCAGTCGGGGCTGGCCAAAGACCCGAGCGGCAGCTACCCGATCAACACGAGCACGGGCGGCGTGAAGACGGTGAAAGTCACCGCGATCGACAACGTCGGGCACGAAACAGAAGCATCGTGCTCGACGCTCGTGGGCTACACCCAGGTGATCAGCACCAACCTCAAAGGCAACCTGACGATCAAAGCCGGCCAGGCGATCGAGCTGACCAAAACCGCCAAAGTGAGCGGCAATGTCGTGGTCAAGCCCGGCGGCGCTCTGGACGTCGAGGGAGCGACGATCTCCGGAACGCTCAGCAGCCAAAGAAGCGGCGCTGCTGCGCATCTGCGCCGCCAAAGCCGCCAAAGTGACGGCGGTCAACAGCAGCGGCTCGGTCGTGATCGGCGAAGGCGACGAAGAATGCGCGCCGAGCACATTCGGCGGAGTGGTCACGATCAAAGGCAACAAAGCGGGCGTGCTGATCGACGAAAACGACTTCGGCGCCTCGCTGAAAGTGATCGGCAACGAAGGCGGCACGACGGTGATCAACAACAAAGTCGCCGGCGAACTGATCGTCAAAGGCAACACCGGGACGGTCGTCGACACGCCCAACGAAGTGGAAGGTAAATCGAAAATCCAGTAGGGGGATGTTGGGAAGGGAACGGGCGCCTGTAGCGCGTCCGCTCCCTGTAGTCGATGCCGCGCTAATCAGGTCTAAACGGGGAGAGTCGCATGCTGAGCCAGACGGTCGTACGTGCACGCAGGTCGTCGGATCGAGCAGCACAGGGAGGAATCAGCGCCCAGGCTTGGACTGCGCAAATGTGGAAGAGGGTCGCCCTGGCGATCGCCGTGACTGCGTGTGCGTCGCTGTGCATGCTTGGCTGGACGAGCGCGCCGGCGCATACACGGCCTCGCTGACCCGGACGCCGGGCGGCATCGCCAACATCGAAGCCTCGACGCTCGGCGGCGGCGGGTTCGGCACGGGCTACGCGCAGGCGCAGGACGGGATCTGCACGCTCGCCGAAGAATATTTGACGGTCAGCGGAGAACGCGCGGCGTTCTTCGGGCCGAGCGCGCTCAACGTCGACCTCTACTGGGCCTCGCTGATCCAGGAAAAAACGGTCGAGAACCTGCTCGCGCTGCCCTACCCGAAAGGCCCCTCGGCGCAGGCCAAGGAACTCGCCGCGGGCTTCGCCGCCGGCTATGACAAGTACCTGTCGGACATCGGCGGTCCGAGCGGGATCACCGACCCCCGCTGCGCCGGTGCGAAATGGGTGCGGCCGATCAAGGCGATCGACGTGTGGCGACTGATGTACAAGCTCGACCTCAAAGCCGGCGCCGCGCCGCGCGCCGCGCTGATCGCCACGGCGGCACCCCCGGCAGGCCAGCCGCTGGCAAAACGGGTCAACGAAGCGGCGGCAGGTCAAGCTGTCGCCGAAACCGAAGAAGCGCTCGGGCAGGAGATCTCGCTGCCGGGCTCCAACGGCCTCGGCATCGGCGGCGAAGACGCCGCCAACGGCGGCGGCCTGGTGATCTCGAACCCGCACTTCCCGTGGGTCGGCTGAGAACGCTTCTGGGAGTCCCACATCGACGTGCCCGGGGTCTACGACGTGATCGGCGCGAGCCTGTGGGGCTCGCCGGTCATCACGATCGGTCACAACCAGCACGTCGCCTGGACGCACACCGTGTCCACGAACATCACGACGACCAACTGGACACTCAAACTCGTCCCTGGCCACACCACGCAATATCTCGTCGACGGCAAAGCCGTGCCGATGACCTTCCAGGACGTGACCGTGCAGGTGCTCGAAGGCGGCGTGCTCGTGCCGCACACGCACCGCTTCTACTACAGCAAATACGGCCCGATCCTCGCGAGCCCCGCTTGGACCACGTCGACCGCGACGGCCTTCGACGACGGCAACGCGACGAACCTGCGAGCCGGCGATCAGTGGCTGAAGATCGGCCAGGCGACGAGCTCTCAGGAACTCGTCAAATCCGAGGAAGAAATCCAAGGCGTGCCGTGGGTCAACACGATCGGCTCCGACGACAAAGGCAACGCGTTCTACACCGAGATCGCCGTCACGCCGAACCTGCCGAACAGCTACCTCAACGGCGCGTGCAACCTGAGCCCGACGAAATCGACGGCGGGTCCGTTCGACGGCTCGAAGTCCGAATGCGAACTCGGATCTGATCCCGACTCGGTCACGCCGGGGATCTTCGGCGCTTCCAACGAGCCGAAGCTGATCCGAAAAGACTACGCCGAGAACTCCAACAACTCGTTCTGGCTGGCGAACGCCAACCAGCTGCTGACCGGATTCTCTGCGGCCCTCGGCAACGAAAACGCCAACCCCGGCATGCGCTCGCAGACCGGCATCGACATGGTCAACCAGCGCATGGGCACGTTCAACGGCGGGGTGCCGACGGACGGACTCGGCGCGACGCCCGGGTTCACCGTGCAGAAGCTGCAGGAATCGTGGACCTCCTACCGAGCGATGCCGGCCGAGCGGGCGCTTCCGGGGCTGCGTGAAATCTGCGAAAACGCGGTCAAAAACTCGGGCGGCGTGATCAACAAAGTCAACGTCAGCGCCGCCTGCCCGATCCTCAACGCCTACGACTCGACGGCCAAGCTCAACAGCCCGGGCGGTTGGCTGTTCAACCGCTGGTGGGCGAGCGCGCCGACGACCAACGCCGCGTTCTGGGTCAACCCGTGGACGGCGAGCAACATCGTCTACACGCCGAACACGCTGAACACGACGCTGGCGGCGAGCCAGAACGCGCTCGCCACGGCGGTCACCGACCTGGAAACGCGCGGAATCCCGCTCAACGCCAGCTTCGGGCAGGTCCAGTACACGCAGCGCGCCACGAAGATCCCGATCCCGGGCTGCAGCGACGGGAGCATGTGCTTCGCGGTGATCAACTCGAGCTACGACAACAGCACGGCCAAAACGGCGGCTGTGAACGGCTCGAGCTCGAGCATCGTGATGTTCACGGAACTCGATCCGGTGAACGGGCCGCTGACGAAAGGCCTGCTGACCTACTCGCAGTCGGAGGACATCACCTCGCCGTTCTATGAAGACCAGACGCGGCGGTTCTCCAAAGACGAATGGATCACCTTGCCGTGGACGGCAGTCAGGTCAGCGCGGATGCGATCTCACCGCCGCAGGCGCTCAGCACCGAACCCGGCGCGCCGACTCTCAGCGCCGGGACGACGCCGAACGCCAACGGGCTGTTCACGCTCTCGTGGACCGGACCGGACCCGGCCGGCTACGGCATCGTCTACACGCTGCAGCACCGCAACGCGGCCGGCGAATGGACCAATGTGGCGACTGGCCTGGAAACCAGGAGCTACCAGTTCACCGGCGCCGGCGAGGGAGAGGGCACCTGGACCTACCGTGTCCAGGGCTCCGCCTCGGGGCTGGAACTGACGACCGAATGGTCGCCCGCCTCCGAACCGGTCAAGGTCGACAAGACCGCCCCCAACGCCCCGTCGGCCAACGCCGACCGCGCCCCCGACTACGCCGGCGGCGGCGGTTGGTACAAGGACACGGTCACCGTGTCCTTCTCAGACAACGGCGACCCGCTGCTCTCCGACGGCAGCGCCGGATCGGGCGTCGATCCGAGCACGCTGTCGGCCCGCAGACGTTCAACACCGACGGCTCGCACGAAGCGCAGCGGCACGGTCGCCGACAACGTCGGCAACGTCTCGGGCCGGGAACGCTGAGCGTGCAGGTGGACGCCTCGGCGCCGACCGTCGAAGCCAGCTGCCCGGCCCCGGTGTCGATCGGCGCCAAAGGCGTCAACGCGACGGTCACCGCCTCCGACGGTCAGTCGGGCCTGGCCAAAGACCCGAGCGGCAGCTACCCGATCAACACGAGCACCGGCGGCGTCAAGACGGTGAAAGTCACCGCGATCGACAACGTCGGGCACGAAACGAAGCCTCCTGCTCGACGCTCGTGGGCTACACCCAGGTGATCACGCACCAACCTCAAAGGCAACCTGACGATCAAAGCCGGCCAGGCGATCAAGCTGACCAAAACCGCCAAAGTGAGCGGCAATGTCGTGGTCAAGCCCGGCGGCGCCCTGGACGTCGAGGGAGCGACGATCTCCGGGACGCTCAGCGCCAAAGGAGCGACGCTGCTGCGCATCTGCGGCGCCAAAGCCGCCAAAGTGACGGCGGTCAACGGCAGCGGCTCGGTCGTGATCGGCGAAGGCAACGAAGAATGCCCGCCGAGCAAATTCGGCGGAGTGGTCACGATCAAAGGAAACAAAGCAGGCGTGCTGATCGACGAAAACGACTTCGGCGCCTCGCTGAAAGTGATCAACAACGAAGGCGGCACGACGGTGATCAACAACAAAGTCGCCGGCGAACTGATCGTCAAAGGCAACACCGGGACGGTCGTCGACACGCCCAACGAAGTGGAAGGTAAATCGAAAATCCAGTAGGGGGATGTTGTAGCGACACCGCACAACCACGCAGAGAGACGAAGGAGAAAGAGATGATTGGAAAGATTCCGAGCAGGGTCGCGAAGCTGACCATGGCCGCGTTTGCCTTGGTGGCGGTCTTCGCAGTGTCGAGTGCGGCTGCTGCGCCGGAAGTGATCTACAGCGACCTGCCGACGCCGAAACCGGGCAACGTCGTCTCGTTGGGCTTCGAGGCCACACAGACGTCATCGTTCGGCGGGCAGGTCGAATTCGGCGCCACAGCCCGCAACAACCCGACGGTCAGCGTGATCATGAGCAGCTGGGCGTGTCAGAGCGGCACGTGGAATGAAAAAAACTGCGAAACCACGCCGGGCGCGAAGTTCGAATGGCCGATAACGTTCAGCGTCAACGCAGTCGGTCCGGGCAACTCGGTGGGCGCGCTGCTGGGCAGCGGCTCGAAGGTGTTCAAGATCCCCTACCGGCCGTCCTACAGTCCCAAATGCTTCTCCACGAGCGTTGGCACCTGGTACCACAAAGGCGAATGCTCCAACGGCAAGGCCGTGAAACTGTCGCTGCCGCTGAAGATCGCCAACCTGCCGTCGAAGGCGATCGTCACGATCTCCTACAACACGAGCGACTACGGCGCCACGCCGCAGCGCCCGCAGCCGTGCAACTCCGAACCGCAGGGCTGCCCCTATGACGCGCTCAACGTCGGCGTCCAGGACGGCTTTGCCAACCCGGCCGGCACGCCGCCCACGGTGGGCGCGTTCCCGGCAGCGGACATCGCCTACGTCAACGGCGCACCCGAAGAAGAATGGACCGGCTTCCAGCCGCTGTTCGAAGTGAAGGCTCACTAGCGCGCAGCCGGCACACAGGCAGAGCAGCACACGAGGGGCCTCGCCGACGGCGGGGCCCCTTCGCGCCGCACCTCGGTGGCGCCGCACCTACGGGTCGCGCCGCAGGGTGGCTCGCGCAGCGTTCGGCTCGCGCGGCCGGCGGCCGTCGCGGGCCCGCCCGAGACGGCCCTGCCCGCGGCGCATCGCCCGGCGCGCGAGTCGTCTGTAGCCTTCGCCGCGATGGCCTGGGGAGACCAGAGATGACGACCGTGCGCGACGCGTCGTTCGAGTTGTTCCGCAAGCACGGGATGACGACGATCTTCGGCAACCCCGGCTCGACCGAGCTGCCGATGCTCGGGCCGTTTCCCGAGGACTTCCGCTACGTGCTCGGCCTGCAGGAGGCCGTCGCCGTCGGTATGGCCGACGGCTTCGCGCAGGCCAGCGGCAAGGTGACCCACGTCAACCTGCACACGGCGCCCGGGGTCGGAAACGGCGTCGGCGCGATCTTCAACGCGCGCGCCAACAAGGCGCCGCTGCTCGTGACCGCCGGCCAGCAGGTTCGCTCGCTGATCACGATGCAGGCCAACCTGACCAACCGCGACGCCGTCGAGGTGCCCAAGCCCTACGTCAAGTACAGCCACGAGCCGCCGCGCGCCGCCGACGTCCCGTTCGCGCTGGCGCAGGCGATCCACCACGCCTCGCTGGCGCCCACCGGCCCGGCGTTCGTGTCGATCCCGATGGACGACTGGCAGCGCGAGATCGAGCCCGTCGACTACGTCACGCAGATCGCGCGAACCGTCGGCGGGCGCGCGCAGCCCGATCCGGCGCAGATCGCCGAGCTGGCCACCCGCCTGCGCTCTGCCACCCGCCCCGTGCTCGTGGCCGGCCCCGACATAGACGCCTCCGAGGGAGGCTGGCAGGCCGCGATCGAGCTCGCCGAGTCACAGCGTCTGCCCGTCTGGGCCTCGCCGCCGACCGGCGGCGGGCGGATCGGCTTCCCCGAGAACCATCCCGCCTTCCAGGGAATGCTGCCGCCGGCCGTCGGGCCGCTCGCGCAGGCGCTCGAGGGCTATGACCTCGTGCTCGTCGTCGGCTCCTCCGTGTTCCCGTATTACCCGAACATCCCCGGCGACTTCCTCCCCGCCGGGGCACGGCTCGTGGCGATCACGAGCGATGCCGACGAGGCCGCACGCGCGCCGATGGGCGAGGCGATCGTCGCCGACGTCGGGCTCACCCTGCGCGCGCTCGCCGACGAGCTGAGCGAGCCCGCCGCTGAGCGCGAGCAGCCGCCCGCGCGCGTCGAGCTCGAGCCGTTCCCGCCTGGCGAGCAGCCCTCCGGCGGCGAAGTCCACAAGGTGCTCGCCGAGCTGTTTCCCGAGGACGGGATCGTCGTGCTCGAGTCGCCCTCGAGCACCGCCGCGCTGCGCAACCGGCTGCGCCTGTCGCGACCCGGCTCCTACTACTTCAGCGCCGGCGGCGGGCTCGGCTTCGGCCTGTCCGCGGCGCTCGGCGTGCAGCTCGCCGAGCCCGAGCGCCAGGTCGTCTGCGTGCTCGGCGAGGGCTCTGCGCAGTACGCGATCACCGCTTTCTGGACGGCCGCTGCGTACTCGATCCCCGTCAAGTTCCTGATCCTGCGCAACCACGAGTACTCGATCCTCAAGTGGTTCGGTGCGCTTGAGAGCATCACCGGCGCGCCCGGCCTCGACCTGCCGCAGCTCGACGTCGCCGCCACCGCGCAGAGCTACGGCGTGCCCGGCGTCAGCGTCGGCGGTCTCGACGAGCTGCACGGCGCGCTCGGCGACGCGCTCGGCAACGATGGCCCGCGGCTTGTGCAGATCGACGTCGCTCCCGGGATGGCGCTCGCTTGACGGCGCGCGCGCCGCTGCTCTCCCCCGACACGCGGCGCATCGGCCGTCCGCCCGGTCCCGCCTTCCCCGACCGCGCGCCCGATTCGCTCGCCGCCGGAACCGCACCAGCGCTGCGCGCAGGCCTGACCGCGCTGCTTGGCCCCGAGCGCGTGCTGCACCGCGCGATCGACCTCGTCGCATACGCCTCCGACGCGAGCCCCTATCGCCTGCTGCCGGCCGTCGTCGTGATCGCGCACGACGCCGAGGATGTCGGCAAGACGATCGCCTACGCACAAGAGCACGACCTCCCGGTCAACTTCCGCGGCGGCGGCACGAGCCTCAACGGGCAGGCGCAGACCGACGGGATCATGATCGACGTGCGCCGCTGGTTCTCGCGCGTGCAGATCGAAGACGGCGGCGCCCGCGCACGGCTCGGGCCGGGCACGCTGCTCGGCCTCGCCAACAGGCTGCTCGCGCGCCATGGCTACAAGCTCGGTCCAGATCCGGCGAGCAAAGACATCGCGACGATCGGCGGCGTGATCGCCAACAACTCAGGCGGTATGCGCTGCGGCGTGCAGTGGGACTCCTACTCGACCGTCGAGTCGCTGACGCTTGTGCTCGCCTCCGGCACCGTGATCGATACCGCCGCGCCCGACGCCGAGCAGCGCTTCGTCGCCGCCGAGCCCGAGCTCGCGCAAGGGCTGCTCGAGCTGCGCGCCGAGCTGCTCGCCGATGGGGCGCTCGCCGAGCGCGTGCGGCGCAAGTACGAGATCAAGAACGTCACCGGCTACCGCCTGTGCGCGCTGCTCGACGGCGAAACGCCGCTTGAGATCTTCCGCCGGCTCGTCGTCGGCTCGGAGGGGACACTCGCGTTCATCGCCGAGGCAGTGCTGCGCACGCGCCCCGAGCCCGCGCGCACGACGCTCGCGTGGGTGCACTTCGCGAACATCGACGACGCTGCCGCTGCCGTGCCCGCGCTCGTCGCCGCCGGCGCGCGCGCGACCGAGCTGATGGTCGCCCCGGCGCTGATCGCCGCCGCGTGGAACCTCGACGGCTGCCCCGAGCACTGGCGCGAGCTGCCGCCCGAGTCGGCCGCGCTGATCGTCGAGTTCGGCGGCGCCGACGAAGGCGAGCTCGCCGCCGGCGAGGCCGCTGCCGTGCGCGTGCTCGACGGCCACGCGCCGATCCTTCCAGTGCACTTCGACCGCGCGTGCCGAGGAGATCGAGCTGGCCTGGCGCGTGCGCGAGGGACTGTTCGGGCTCGTCGGTCGGCTGCGTCTGCCCGGCACGGCGCTGATCATCGAGGACGTCTGCGTGCGCCCCGAGCGGATCGCCGAGTGCGCGCGCGACTTGCAGGCGCTGCTCGGCAAGCACGGCTTCCTCGCCGGCGTCGCCGGCCACGCCTCCGCCGGCAACCTGCACTTCCAGTTGACCCCCGACTTCTCAAAGCCCGAGGACCTCGAGCGCTACGAGGCGTTCATGGGCGAGCTCGTCGAGCTGATCGTCGACAAGTACGACGGCTCGCTGAAGGCCGAGCACGGCACCGGCGTGAACATGGCCCCCTACGTCGAGCGCGAGTGGGGCGAGAAGGCGACAGCGATGATGTGGCGGATCAAGCAGCTCGCCGATCCGCACGGAGTGCTCAATCCCGGGCGTGGTGCTCAATCGCGATCCTCATATTCATCTTAAAAATCTGAAGACCCAACCGCCGATCGAGGAGAGCGCGTCCCATTGCGTCGAGTGCGGCTTCTGCGAGCCCGTCTGCCCGAGCCGCAACGTGACGACGACGCCGCGCCAGCGGATCGTGATCCGCCGCGAGATGGCGCGCCAGCCGGAGGGCTCTCCGGTGTACGAGGCGCTGCTCGCCGACTACGAGTACGACGCGCTGCAGACTTGTGCCGCCGACGGCAGCTGCAAGCAGGTCTGCCCCGTCGCGATCGACACCGGTGCGCTCGTGAAGGAGTTCCGCCGCCGCGAGCGCACACCGCGCGAGGAAGCCGTGGCGCTCGCGCTGGCCAAGCGCTACGCGAGCGCAGAGCGCGCCGCGCGGGGCGGTCTGAGCGGAGCCAGGATCGCCTCGTCGGTGCTTGGCGAGCGCACCGTCGCGAAGCTGCCCGAGCTGCTGCGCCGACGGGTCAGCGCCGAGCTCGTGCCGACGCTCCCCATGAGCATGCCCGCGCCCGCTCCGGCTGCGCTGCCGGGCACCGTGCGCGAAGGCGCCGCCGCGGTCTACCTGCCCGCCTGCATCAACCGCATCTTCGGCTCCGGCTCCGGAGCCGACGGGGACGGGAGCGGGCCGTCACTGCCGCAGGCGCTCGTCGAGCTCTCCGCACGCGCCGGCCTGCCCTTGTGGATCCCGCCTGATGCCGCCGGGCACTGCTGCGCGACGCCGTGGAGCTCGAAGGGCTACCGCCGCGGGCAGGACCACATGGCCGCGAAGACCGCCGCCGCGCTGTGGCGCTGGAGCGAGGGCGGCGAGCTGCCAATCGTGATCGACGCCAGCTCGTGCGCGCAGGGCCTGATCGAGGAGCTCGCACCGCGCTTGGGAGAGGCCGAGCGCGAGCGCTTCGCGCAGATCGAGGTACTCGACTCGATCGCCTGGTGCCACGACAGGCTGCTCGACCGGCTACAGGTCACGCGCAAGGTCGCGAGCGCCGCCGTGCATCCGACGTGCGCCGTCTCACAGCTCGGCCTCGCCCGCAAGCTAGAGGCGCTCGCCGGAGCGATCGCCGAGCGCGTGCTCGTGCCGGCCGCGACGAGCTGCTGCGGCATGGCCGGCGACCGCGGCCTCTTGCACCCCGAGCTGCCCGCCTCCGGCACGCGCGACCTCGCCGCCGAGCTGGCCGGCGAGCCGTGCCAGGAGTACCTGTGCAGCAACCGCACGTGCGAGATCGCGCTCGAGCAGACGACCGGCGCCCCCTACGCCTCGTTCGTGCTGCTGCTCGAGCGGCTCACGCGGGCGACGGCCTGATCGCCCCTCCGGCGACCGCCCGTATATGTAGAGTGCCCACCTCGATGCGTCTCCGACTCTCATTCCGCGGCCTCGCGGCCGCGGCCGGGCTGACCCTGCTGATCGCGCTGCTGGCAGGCTGCGGCGGCGGTTCGTCCTCGTCCTCATCGGCCTCTTCCGGCAACGGCGTGGCCGACAAATCGCCGGCCGACATCCTCGCCGCCACGAAAGTCGCCGCCGACGCTGCCAAGACGGTGCATGTCTCGGGCTCGATCGTCAGCGACGGCTCGCCGATCACGCTCGATATGAACCTGCTCGCCGGCAAGGGCGGTCGCGGCCAGCTCTCCGAGAGCGGGCTGTCCTTCGAACTGATCCAGGTCGGCAAGACGGTCTACATCAAAGGCAGCCCGGCCTTCTACAAAAAGATCGGTGGCAACGCGGCCGCGCAGCTCTTGCAGGGCAAGTGGCTGAAGGCGCCCGCGAGCAACTCCGACTTCGCTTCGCTGAGCCAGCTGACCGACCTGCGCCAGCTGGTCGATCAGACGCTCGAAAACCACGGCAGCTCGCTGACCAAGATCGGCAGCTCGACGATCGCCGGGCAGAAGGTCGTCGGCATCACCGACAAGACCAAGGGCGGCACGCTGTACATCGCCGCGACCGGTCAGCCCTACCCCGTCCAGATCGCCAAGATCGGCTCGAGCGGCGGCAAAATCACGTTCGACCGCTGGAACAGCTCCGTGACGCTCGCGGCGCCGGCGAACGCGATCGACGTGGCGCAGCTGCAGCACGCCGGGCAGTAGCCCGATTGCCCGGCTCCCAGGCGTAGATCATTCGTCCACCCCCTCGGAGGCGCTTCAAGCGCGCCGCGGGCCTGGCCGACCGCGTGATTACGCACGTTGCGACTGTTTCCGATTGGCCGTTGTCCCCCCGTGAGCGGAGTTACCCAAGTCAGTTTCCGACGGCCCGCCCAGCGTGGGACGTCATCCGCTCGCCTCGATGGCGCGCCGGACGCGCGCAAGGTGAGCGGGCGGCGCGGGCGCGGCGGCGACAGTTTGTCCGGGGGTCGGCGGGGTAAGCTCGATCGGGTGGGGCGCCAGACCGTAGACCCGGGGAGTGGGCGAATGCTGCCCGACGAGGGGCCGCAGCGTAGCCGAGGTGGCCTCGTCTGGGCACCGCTCGCGCTCGTCGCGGTCGCCGCCCTCGTGGGCGCAGTGCTCGCGGGCTCCTGGGCCCTGCGGATCGTTTGCTTGGCGGTGCTCGCCGTCTCGGCGATCGTGCTCGGCTGGCGCTTTGGCGAGAGCCGCCGCACGGCGCTCGAGGAGGAGATCGACGGGCGCTCGCACGAGCTCAGGCGCGCCCTGTCGGAGCTCGAGATCGCGCAGACCGAGACCGTTCGCCGTCTTTCGATGGCGGTCGAGTTTCGCGACGAGGACACCGGTGCGCACATCGAGCGGATCGGACGCCTCTCGACGCTGCTGGCCGAACAGATCGGGATGGAGCCCGAGTTCTGCGAGCAGCTCAGCCACGCCGCGCCGCTGCACGACGTCGGCAAGGTAGCGATTCCCGACGCGATCCTGCTGAAGCCCGGGCCGCTTACGCCGGAGGAGCGCGCGATCGTCGAGACGCACGCCGAGGAGGGGCATCGCCTGCTGCGCGGGTCGTCCTCTTCGATCCTCGAGATGGCGACGATCATCGCGCTGAGCCACCAGGAGAAGTGGGACGGCACGGGCTACCCGCGCGGGTTGACCGGTGAGGCGATCCCGATCGAGGGACGCATCGTCGCGATCGCCGACGTGTTCGACGCGCTCACGAGCGACCGCGTCTATCGCAAGGCCTTCCCCGTCGAGGAGGCCGTGCAGATGATGCGCGAACAGCGCGGTCGTCACTTCGACCCGGTACTGCTCGACGCCTTCATGGAGGTGCTCGAGAGCTCCGGTCCCGACGCGCGCGAGAAGCAGCGCACAGACCCGACTGAACTGGCCGAGAGCACGCTTGAGATCTACGGCACCGCGCTCGAGCGCGGCGACGCCGAGACGGCCGAGGGCGCGATCGCACAGGCGATCGAGGACGGCATCCCCGCGACGACGCTGCACGGCGAGGTGATCGCCCCCGCGCTCGCGCGCATCCGCGAGCTACACAGTGCCGGCGACATCGACTCAGACCGCGAACGTCTGGCAAAGGGCATCACCCGGCGAGTGCTCGCCACGCTCTACCGCTACATGGTCGGCAACACCGAGCCCACGCGCGAGCGCGTGCTGCTGGCCGGCATGGAGGGCGACGAGCACGCGCTCGAGCTGCAGATGATGCACGACCAGATCGCGGCCGCAGGCTATGAGACCGTGTTCGACACCGATCTGTCTGTCGAGCGCCTGCAGTCCACCGTCGCAAGCCAATCGCCCGCGGTAATCCTGCTGGGGGCGACCGACGGCGAGGACTCGCAGGAGATCGCCAAGGCGGTCGAGCAGCTGCACGCGGCGCACCCGGGCATTCCGATCGTGCTCGGCGGCGCAGCCGTCGGCGGCTCGTTGCCGGTCTCGCGCAACGGCATGCGCGTGCTCGAGCGGATCGACGAGGCTGTCGAAGCGGTCGAGGAACAGCTCGCCCAGCGTCCCCACGCAGCGTCGCTGTAGATTACGCGCCGTGGAGCGCGCGATCGTCACCGGCGGAGCCGGATTCATCGGCTCGCACGTCGTCGACGCGCTGCTCGGCGAGGGCTATGCCGTGACCGTCGTCGACGACCTCTCCGCCGGCGACCGTCGGCGCGTGGCCGAGCAGGCCGAGCTGCGCGTGCTCGACATCGTCGACCTGGACGGCCTCTCGGCGCTCGCCGAGGAGGTCAAGCCGAATGCGATCTTCCACCTCGCCGCGCAGGCGAGCGTCGTCGCCTCCGTGGCGAATCCCGGACGCGACTGCGAGGTCAACGTGCAGGGGACGCTCAACGTCGTCGAGGTCGCCGGGCGCCACGGCGCGCCTGTCGTGTTCACCTCGACCGGCGGCGCGCTGTACGGCGACGACGCGCCGATGCCGACGCCCGAGGATCGGATCCCGGCGCCGCTCTCCCCTACGGCGCCTCCAAGTGGGCGGGCGAGGCCTACGTAAAGACGTGGTCGCTGGCGTCCGGCATCCCGCACGCCGTGTGCCGCCTGGGCAACGTCTACGGGCCCCGGCAGAACCCGCACGGCGAGGCCGGCGTTGTGGCGATCTTCTCCGACCACCTGTACATCGGCAAGGCGCCAAAGCTGTTCGGCCACGGCAAGCCGACACGCGACTACGTCTACGTCGGCGATGTCGTCAAAGCGCTGATCGCCGCTTCCGGCAAGTCGGGTACCTACAACGTCGCCACCGGCGTCGAGACCGACGTAGCGACCGATCTGGCGCGAGCTGCAGAAGGCGGCCGAACGCACGAAGGCGCCCGGCGCCTTCGCGGACCCCGGCTCGCTGGAGCCCGAACTGGCCGATCTTCGCCCCGGCGAGCTGCAGCACAGCCGGCTTGACATCTCGTTGGCCGAACGCGAGCTTGGCTGGCGTCCGGAGGTGCCGATCGCCGAGGGACTAGCGCGCACGTACGCTGCGATGACAGAGGACTTGCAGAAGCAGGAATAGCCGAATGTGCAATTCCTGACGCGACGCGCTCTTGCTGTGCGCGGCCCTGCCGAGGTTAAGCGCATGAGGCTTTCCCGCATCCTGGCGGCGTCGCTCGCCGCTGGCGTCGCGCCCTCGCTGCTTGCGACGTCCGCCGTTGCCGCCGGATCCCCGGGCGGCGCACAGTCGCCCTCGGCGCCGCTGTCCGGCGGCAGCGAGTATGGGCTGGCGAGCAGCACCGCCGTGCAGCACCCGGTCGTCTCGCGCTTGAGCGTGCCGAGCACCTCCGCGCCCGGGCGACCACCGCGCGTGACGCTTGCGGATCGACGAGCCGCACGTCGGCACCGTCAACGCGACCGTCGCCGTCAACAACCTGACGACGCGCAAGCAGGCGATCGCCGTGCGGATGGGCTGGGTGCACACCGGCCGCACGTTGAGCGTGACCTGGCCGCACGGTGCGACGCTCGCCCCCGGCAGCTACCACGTGAGCGTCAGCGCGCACGATCACCATGCCAACAGCCTCACGCGCACCGCGCACAGCTCGGGCGTGGCGACCCTGACCGTCGCGGCGCCCGCACCGCCGCCGGCCGCGGCCCCTGTGCCGAGCGCTCCGGTGCTCGAAGCGGGCGTGCCCACGCCGGCGCAGACCGTCGCCGACGGAGCGGTCTTCCCTGTGGCCGGCGTCCACAGCTTCGGCGACGGCGAAAACCGCTACGGCGCGCCGCGCAGCGGCCACATCCACGAAGGCCAGGACATCCTCACCGCCGAAGGGACTCCCGACGTCGCGCCGCTGGCCGGCACGATCACGTGGACCGCGTTCCAGGCCTCCGGCGCCGGCTACTACGCCGTCGAGCACAGCGCGATCGGCTTCGACCTGATGTTCGCCCACTGCAAGGCCGGAACGCTTGCCGTCAGCGCTGGACAGGCCGTCTCACCCGGTTCGCCGATCTGCCAGGCCGGGCAGACCGGCGACGCGACCGCGCCGCACCTGCACTTCGAGATGTGGGTCGGCGGCTGGCAGGTCAAAGGCGGCCACTCGATCGACCCGCTGCCGTACCTCGAAGCTTGGGAACATGGCGCTTAGGAGCCGGTAGGATCGAGGCGCACGATCCCTAGCGTGGGGTGGCGCCAGGGGCGTCGCGCGACGTGACGATCGATCAGCGGCGAGATAGCTCAGTTGGTAGAGCACACGACTGAAAATCGTGGTGTCCCCGGTTCGAATCCGGGTCTCGCCATTAGACTTCGGGAACGAGAATCTGCCCGAGGGCGCCGCTGGCGAACCGCTGCTCTCGCACCAGGTCCAGCTTCAGGTGTTCGTCGAGATCCGCGAAGGGGCTGTGGCCGGCGCCGATCGCTAGGGGTACATATGTGAGCTGGTACTCGTCGACGAGGCGGAGCTTGGTCATCGACTTGGCGAAGTTCGGCCCGCCGTGGGCGAGAATCGTGCCGTCGTCGTCGCGGGCCTTCAGGTCGGCGATCGCGACGGCGAGGTCGCCGCCGAAGATCTCGGCCGGACCCCACTCCGCGCGCCCCAAGGTGTTGGAGAAGACCGCCTTGGGCTTCTCGTTCATGGATGTCGCTATCGGGCCCTCCGCGGCGAGCCAATGCGGGCCCATGATCTCGTAGCTTCGCCGGCCCATCGCGTGGGTCCCGGCCTCGTCAAGCGCGCGGAGGTTCCACTCGCCGCTGTCGTCGCCGAAGAACTCGAACATCCAGTCATGCGTCCCGTCGAGGCTCGTCGCGAAGCCGTCGAGAGACAGCACCATCTTGAGAACTACCTTTCTGGTGGTCATGTAGGTAGGGACTCTGGCGTGGCCGGAAAATCATCGGTGTCCAAGGTCGTCAACCAGGGCACCCTTACGTTCGGTATCAGCGTCGGCGTGGGGGGCGGGCGATCGCCCTACGCACACAGCACCGTCGAGTCTCGGGTATCAAGAAGGGCTTGGTCGACCGCGACGAAGCGCAGCGGGCGCATCTGTACACGGCCCGCGTGCCCGCGGAGCAGACCCAGACGCAACTGGTGCGGGATCTGCTCGATCGGGCCTTCGAGGGCTCGGCCACCCGGCTGGTGATGCGTGCCCTCTCCTCGCGGCCGTCGACGCCGGAGGAGCTGGCGGAGATCCGTGAACTGCTGGATCAACTCGAAGGAGAGACGAAATGAATGCCCTTGAAACGAGCGATCGCGGCGAGCCCGACGGCCGAAGCCATGGCCCGAGCCCTGATGCACTTCCTCTGGCAGGGGGCGCTGGTCGGCATCGCGACCGGCGGGATTCTGGCTCTCCTGGACAAGGCGAAAGCTTCGACCCGATATGCGGTGGCGACCGGCGCGCTCCTCCTCATGGCGGCGCTGCCGTTCGCGACGGCCCTGCGGACCGTGGAGCCCGCGGCACGACCGGCGATCGCCCCGTCCGCCGCTCCCGCCGGGCCCGTCCCGGCCGCGGTGGCGCCAGCCTCTCCGGCAAATACCGTGACGGCACAGACGTTCGGCGCCGCGCTGCTACCCTGGGTTTTCGCCCTCTGGCTCGCGGGGGTCGCGGCCCTCTCGCTCGTTCACCTGGGAGGCTGGGGCCGGGTGCGGCGCCTCTCCCGGCAGGGACAGCCGGCGGGGGAGGAGCTACAGGAGCTGGCGCGGAGCCTGAGCCGCCGTTTGGGGATCGGCCGTGCCGTGGCCCTCCTCGAATCCGCGGCGGTCACCGTGCCGGCGGTCGTCGGCTGGCTGCGCCCCGTGGTGCTGGTGCCGGCGAGCACGCTGGCCGGCCTCTCGCCGCGGCAGCTCGAGGCGATCCTCGCCCATGAGCTGGCCCATATCCGGCGGCACGACTACCTGGTGAACCTCCTCCAGACCGCGGTGGAGACCCTGCTCTTTTACCACCCGGCGGTCTGGTGGGTGTCGGCCCAGGTCCGCCACGAGCGGGAGAATTGCTGCGACGACCTGGTGGTGACTGTCTGCGGCGACCGCCTGGGCTACGCCCGGGCCCTGGTGGAGCTCGAGGGGCTGCGGAGCGCCGCGCCCCGGCTTGCCCTCGCGGCCACCGGCGGCTCGCTCGCCGATCGCGTCCGGCGTCTGGTCGGCGTTCCGGACCGCCCGTCCCGGCGCCCCTGGGCAGCCGGCCTCCTCGCCCTCGCTCTCCTGCCGGCCGGCGCGGCCCTCCAGCTCGCCTGCTCCAACGCCACCACGGCGAAGGAAGCTCGCGTCGGCTCCGACGCGGGCCGGACCTGGATCGCGGAGCGCCAGGAAGACCGGCTCCGGCTCACCATCGAGACGCGCGATGGGTGGGACCGTTGGACCTCGGTGGACGAATACCCCTTCTCCCAGTTCTCCGGCCTCACTCCGGGCGCGGAGACGCGCTTCGAGCTGCGCCGCGACGCCGGCACGTTCCGCTTCCAGGGGCGCTTCGACGGCCGCCGCGGCCGCGGCACCTTCACCTTCGCCGCCGATCCCGCCTTCGCCCAGGAGATGGGCGGCAAGACCGCCACCCTCCGCCTGATGGAGCTGGCGCTCAACGACATCCCTCTCAGCTATGTCCGCGAGATGAGAGCCCTGGGCTTCGCCCGCTTCCCGGAGTCCTCCAGGCGGTTCCGGCCCCGCGATCTGGTGCCGGATCCCATCCGGGAGATGGTCGGAGCGGGGGACCGCGATCAGGAGCTGCGGCAGCTCATGGAATTCCGGCGCCAAGGCGTCACTCCCGAGCTCGTGCGCGCCGTGGTCGCGGCCGGGTACCGCGACCTGTCGTCCTCGGATCTGGTGGAGCTGAGCGCCCACGGCATCGGACCCGCGTACGTCCAGGGCCTGAGCGCGAGCGGATACCGTTTCCATTACCCCTTCCAGCTCGTCCAGATCCACTCGCACGGCATCACCCCCGAGTGGCTCCGCGGCATCGTCCAGGCCGGATACGGGGACGCCACTCCTGAGCAACTCGTCTCCCTGCACGCCCACGGCATCGACGGCGATGCCATCCGCGGTTCCCTGAGCCAGGGCCGGCGGCGTCCGACCCCGGAGGAGCTGATGTCACTGCGGTCGCGGGGGTTGCTGGGCAGGTCGTAGGAGCCGCCCGTAACATGCGCCTCCTTCTGAACGTAAGGCGTTCGGAGGGAACGACATGAAATTCCAGATCAAGATCGCGGCCGGGCTGCTCGCCATCCTCGCAGCCCTGCCGCTCGCCGCTCAAGCCGCCCCGGAAGCCAAGCCGTCCATCCTCGTCCTCGGCACCGTTCATTTCGGCGGATCGACTTCGGACCTCTTCTCGCCTTCGGTGCCGGACATCCTCAGCGAGAAGCGCCAGCGCGAGCTGGCCGAGATGCTCGCCGCCCTGAAGAAGTATCACCCGACCAAGATCGCCATCGAGAGCACCTCGGAGGGGATCGGCAAGGTCAACGGCGAGTACCAGGCTTATCTGAAGGGTGAGTATCAGCTCAAGGCGGACGAGATCGATCAGATCGCCTACCGTCTGGCCAAAGAGCTCGGCCACAAGCAGCTCTACGCGGCGGACACCAAGCTCGACATGGATTTCGACGGCGTCATGGCCGCCGCCGCGAAGAACGGCCAGCAGGCGCTGATCGACACCGCCATGGGGTTCGGAAAAACCGCGGTCGCGGAGATCAACCAGAAGCGCGAGACGAGCACTCTGGGCGCGTTCTTCCGCTGGTTCAACACCCCCGAAGCCCTGATGAACAATCACCGCTTCTACTATTACCTGGCGCAGGTCGGGACGGCGGCCGATCCCAAGGGGGTCGACGTGCTCGCCGGCTGGTACAAGCGGAACCTGCTGATCTACGGCAACCTCGTCCGGCTGATCGATTCGCCCGACGAGCGCATCCTGCTCGTCATCGGCCAGGGGCACGCCAAGCTGCTCAGCGAGTACATCGCCGAGTCGCCGAACCTCCGGCTGGCCGATCCTTTGCAGTATCTTCCTTGAATGAACAGCACATCTGGACCTGACACAGACCAGCCGGCGCTCAGGAGCGGCACCTTCGCGATCGGCGGCGATCTGCCCGTCCACCGGCTCGGCTTCGGCGCGATGCAGATCACCGGCGCCGGCGTCTGGGGCGAGCCGGCCGACCGCGCCGAGGCGATCCGCGGTCCTGCGCCGCGCGGTCGAGCTGGGCATCGACTTCATCGACACCGCCGACTCCTACGGCCCGTACGTCTGCGAGGACCTGATCGCCGAGGCGCTGCACCCCTATCCGGACGGCGCTCGTGATCGCCACGAAGGGCGGGCTTGCCCGCGCCGGGCCCGGCACTGGGCCGCGGTCGGCCGGCCCGAGTACCTGCGCCAGGCGTGCGAGGTGAGCCTGCGCCGGCTCGGAGCTCGAGCGGATCGACCTCTACCAGCTCCACCGGATCGACCCCAAGGTGCCGCTCGCGGATCAGATCGGCGCGCTGCTCGAGCTGCAGCGACGAGGGCAAGATCCGCCACATCGGCCTCTCCGAGGTCGAGCGTCGAGCGAGATCGAGGCCGCCCGCGCGGATCGTCGACCGTCGTCATCGGTGCAGAACCGCTACAACCTCGCCGACCGGAGCGCCGAAGACGTCCTCGACGCACTGCGAGCGCGACGGCATCGGCTTCATCCCCTGGTTCCCGCTCGCCACCGGCGAGCTCGCCGAGCCCGGCGGCCCGCTCGACGCGAGTCGGCCAAGCGGCACGGCGCGACCCCCGCGCAGGTGGCGCTCGCCTGGCTGCTGCAGCGCTCGCCGGTGATGCTCCCGATCCCCGGCACCTCGAAGGTCGCGCACCTCGAGGAGAACACCGCCGCGGCTCTCCTCGATCTCGACGATTCGATCATGGCGGAATTGGAAAGAGCGCGGCCTTGACCGGCTCCGGAATTCTAACCGTTGCGCGTCTTCTGTCATATCTACGCCCTCTGCCTGCACAACCCCAAATCGCCCCTCCCCCTCCGGCCTCCCTCCTTTCCCTTCCGATCCATGTTCCGTCTCTCCTTCCACATCCTCGAGCCTACTCCCCCGAGTCTAACATTTCGGAGAGTAGATGGGAGAGATATGAAAGCCGTCGGACTCTATAAATACTTACCCGTCGACAACCCCGAAAGCCTGATCGACATCGAGGTTCCCAAGCCCGAGGCCCCGGCCGGGACCTGCTCGTCCGCGTCAGGGCGGTGTCGGTGAATCCCGTGGACACCAAGGTCCGCACTCCCAAGGACAAGGTGGAGACGGAGCCGAAGATCCTCGGCTGGGACGCCGCCGGTGTCGTCGAAGCCGCCGGCGAAGAGACCTCGCTGTTCAAGGCGGGGGACGAGGTGTACTACGCGGGGACGACAGCCGCCGGGGCGCGACAGCGAGTATCACCTGGTCGATGAGCGGATCGTCGCCGGGAAGCCGAGAAGCTCGTTCGAGGAGGCCGCGGCGATGCCGCTCACCTCGATCACCGCCTGGGAGGCGTTCTTCGACCGCATGGGCATCGACCGCAACGGCCGGCATCCGGCGCGCGCATGCTCATCATCGGCGGCGCCGGCGGCGTGGGCTCGATCGCGATCCAGCTCGCGCGCCTCGCCGGCCTGACCGTGGCCGCGACCGCTTCCCGCCCGGAGACCGCGGTGGGTGAAGCGCCTCGGCGCGCACCACATCCTCGACCACCGCCAGCCGCTGAAAGCCCAGGCCGAAGCCGACCGGCGTCAAGGAGTTCGACTACATCGCGAACTTCAGCGGCGACCTCGACCTGCACTCGCCGGCGATGAGCGAGCTGATCGCGCCGCAGGGTACGCGGTCGCCGATCGTCGGCAAGGGCGGAAGCCGCTCGCGCTCGACCGCTGCGCCTGAGAAGAGCGCCTCGTTCTGCTGGGAGCTCATGTTCACGCGCGCCAAGTATCAAGACCCCGGACATGATCGAGCAGCATCGCCTGCTGAACGAAGATCGCCGCGCCTGCTCGACGCCGGCACGCTCAGTGCACGCTGCAAGGAGAACCCTCACGCCGATCAACGCCGCGAACCTGCGCAAGGCGCACGAGCGCCTGGAGTCCGGAACGATGATCGGCAAGCTGGTGCTCGGCGGCGTCCCCTAGCTCCGCGGTCCCTTGACCTTGTCCCCGTACTTCAGCGGCGCCTCTGTCTCCCAGGGGCGATAGGCGTTGCAGAAGTCGATCCGCTCGCCGAGCGGGGGTGGCGGCAGCGCCAGAGCTTGTAGAGCAGGCCGGGGCGGGGATTGCTCAGGTTCTCCTCCTGGAGCTTCACGAAGGCCGTGGCGCCGAGTGGTTGGCGCGGGTGATCTCGAGGGCGAAGCGGTCGGCCTCGTGCTCGAGTACCGGCTGAAGGCCAGATGGCGGGCGTCAGCACAGGGAGACGCTGAGAAGAGCAGGATCATGAGCGGCACCGAGGCCACGTCCGACAGCCGGTCGAAGCCGAACGGGCGCGGAAGCGCGCGATCAGCCGCCCGGCCGCGCGGTGGACGAAGTAGAGGCCGAAGAGCGCGACCGCGGCGCCGAGAGGAGGACGCCCAGGCGACGTGGCCGAGCACGTAGTGCCCCATCTCGTGGCCCATGACGAACAGCACTTCCTTCTCGTCGAGCCTGGCGAGCAGCGTGTCCCAGAGGACGATCCGCTTGGTGCCGAAGAAGCCGGTGACGTAGGCGTTGACCGCCTTGGTGTCGACGCTCTTGTTGACCTCGAAGACCCGGCTCGCCCTCGATCCCCGCCGGTCGGCCAGGGCCAGGATCTGGCGTCTCCAGGGCCTTGTCCTTCATCGGGCCGAAGTCGTTGAACAGCGGGTCGATCCAGATCGGCGTGATGAGCACGACGAAGGAACAGGAACGGGATCGACGCCAGGCCCGTGTAGAGCCACCAGCGGCGGGGGCTCTTGCGCATCAGCAGGTACGGGACCCAGAGCAGCAGGGCCGATGGCCACGCACCCATGGCGAGCTCCTTGAACGAATCGCTCAACCACTTGGCGAGCGTCTGGTTCGACAGCCCGTAGGCGTGCGGGCGGACGAAGCCCTGGTAGTAGTCGAGCGGCAGGGAGAGGACCGCCGTGACGAGAGTGAAGAGAATGCCGTAGAGGCCGACGGTGAAGAACCAGTTGCGGCCGACCTTGCGGGCCGCGTCGCGCATCCGGGCCGAGAGGCCGGTGAAGAGCAGGAGCAGCGGCACGAGCAGGCCCCAGATCGTGGAGATCGCCCAGAGGACGTTGCCGCTCCGGTAGTAACGCAGGGCCTTCTCGCTCGGTTCCGGCACCGGCACGGGCGCCGACGGACCGCCCGCGGCGGTGACGCCGGCAGCCGTGGAAGCCGGATCGGGCGCTGGCGCCTGGGCCTGAGCCAGGGGTGTGAACAGAAGGGCGAAAACGAGAGTCAGGACGGCGAGCGCTGCGTTACGCATCGGGTTCTCTCCTGTCGAGGATGACAGGGAGAGTACGCCAGAACCGCCCCGTTAGTTGCGGCTGGCGTCAGGCTTCGTAGACGAAAGCCGTGGCCTTGGATCGCGCCTTACGCCGCAGCAGGGCGTCGAGGTGAATCGTCGTCTCCTCGATCAGCACGGCGTCGCCGCACTCCGGGCAGACGTGCGCCGGCACGTTGTGGACGACCACGGTTCGCTGCTGGTAGATCACCGAGTGGCTGATCCCCCGCGCCTCGTGCTCGCCAATGCAATCTGGGGTCTGGCATTTCATCGGGTCGCCTCCTCTCCGTCGTCTCTTTCAAAAACGCCGCGGGATGCCTTTGCAATTCCGGGACCCGTCGATCTCATAAGATAGCGCCGCCGTGAGCGAGCCCTCCCCATCCCGCGTCCCCCCTCCCTGGAGCCTGCGGGGGAGCGGCTGCGTTTCTCTTCTTCCACCTTCGAGCCCTGGTTCCTGCGCAATGGCGGGTTCCTGCCGCCGG
>CAVYSO010000006.1:0-17163 GCA_963771255.1 uncultured Solirubrobacteraceae bacterium
ACCCGCAGCGGCGGCCGGAGGGCTTCAGCGACGGCGACCGTGCGGGCGCAGCCCGCAACAGCGACGGCGCTCACGCACGAGGGTTCCGCTCAGCGCGTCCGCATTCGTCTGGCCCAGGTGCAGGATGCAGCGGCCGTCGCGGCTGCCGTGCGCGAGCTGCTGCTCGAGCTGAGCGGCGACGCGCCGCAGCCGGCGGCGCTCGAGCGCGCCGCGCGCTCGGTGCTCGAAGACCCTACCGCCGGGGCGGTGCTGCTGGCGAGCGACGGTGAGGAGATCGCCGGCGTGCTCAGCGCGAGCTGGCAGACGGCGATCCACGTGCCCGGGCGCTACGCGCTGATCCAGGATCTGTGGGTCTCGCCCGATCACCGCGGTCAGGCGATCGGTCGCGAGCTGCTGCTCGCGCTGTTCGACCTGGCTGTCGAACGCGAGATCGTACGCGTCGAGGTCGGCCTGCCCTCGGAGCGCTTCGCGGGACTGCGCGCGACCGAGGCCTTCTACCTGGCCAACGGCTTCTCGCTGCTTGGTCCCCGGATGAGGCAGATGCTGCTGTGAGCGGTGGCCTCGAACCCTTCCGCCGGCGCCTGGACGTGCTGGACGAGCAGATCGCGGGGCTGCTCGGTGAGCGCTTCGAGGTCTGTCGCGAAGTCGCCCGCTACAAGAGCGAGCACGAGATCCCGATGATGCAGCCCGAGCGCGTCGCACAGGTGCGTGCGCGCTATCTCGAACGCGGCGTCCAGGCCGCTCTGCCACCGGACTTCACGGCTGAGTTGTTCGAGCTCTTGATCAACGCGACTTGCAGCATGGAGGACGAGCTGATGGGCACGCCCGAGGAGGAGCGCGTCGCCGTGCCAGCGGCTACGTCTGCGCCGGAGTCTGAACCCGCCTCGGCGCATACGCGGCTGAGCGGCTCGCGGCTCGCGACCTCGCGGATCGGCGGCGCTCGGCGCGACGGCACGCGTGTGAGCTGATGCGGCGGCGCGCGCGCTCCTCGATGGCGCATCCAACGTTCATCACGCTCGGTCCGAAGGGCACCTGTCACGAGAACGCGCTGCTGCACTATCTCGAGTTCCAGGGCATCGAGGACTTCGAGCTCGTGCTCGTCGAAGATCTGCTTGGCGCGATCGAGCGCGTACGCGAGGAGCCGAACACGTTCCTCGTCCAATGCAGCGCGCATGTGCAGGTCCACCTCGTAACTGAGCGCTACTACCAGGAGGTGTTCGTGATCGACACCTTTCTCTACCCGACGAAGGAGCTCTCGCTGCTCGTGCGCACCGACGTTGCCCAGCCGCGGAGCCTCGGCATCGTCTCCGCCACGCGCGGCTATCTCGATCTGGGCCGCTTCCAGACGATCATCGATGAGCCGTCGAAGCCCGTCGTGGGAAGGCATCTGCTCTCGGGCTGCTATGACGCGGGTCTCACCCACCTGCACTACGCCCGAGAGCACCCTGACGAGTTGCGCGTGGCGGAGGTGTACGGCGCAGTCAACACCACCTGGGTCGTTTACGGGCGGCAGAAGCGCTTCCGCGGCCACGTCATCGCTCGGCACAACCCTTGGCTGTTCTGCGGCGAATCGGCGCCTGTCGAGGAGGAGTTCGATCGCGAACCGGCAGCGGCCGTGCTCGCGAGCGCCCACGTGCTCGCGCCCACCTAGCTCGCGGGCCGCGCTAAGGTCCGTTTGCAGCGCCGAACACGAGCCCAGGGGAGGCCGAGATGTCGACGATCAGCAGCCGCCGCACAGCCACGCACGAGGTTGTCAATCAGCCGCCGCCGCTGGCCGACTACGACCCGCTCGCGGCAGACCCGGCGCTGCACGAGGCGCTGGTCCGTGAGGGCGGCGAGTGGGGCCTGGACCGCGTGCGCGACTTCGGCAACGTCGTCGCCTCCGGCGAGGCGCTCGCGCACGCCAAACGCGCACAACGCAACATCCCGGTGCTGCGCACGCACGATCGCTACGGACACCGCGTCGATGAGATCGACTACGACCCATCGATGCACTGGATGCTGCGCCTCGGCGTCGAGCGCGAGGTCAACTCGCTGCCGTGGCGCGATCCACGGCCCGGCGCACACGTCGTACGCACGGGCATGTTCCACCTTTTCAACCAGCTCGACACGGGGCCGTGCTGTCCGATGTCGATCAACTACGCGGCCGTGCCGACGATGCGCCAGGACGCGACGCTCGCACAGCAGTGGGAGCGAAGGCTGACGCTGCCCGACTACGGCTCCTTCGCGCAGGCCGGGATGGTGATGACCGAGAAGCAGGGGGGCTCGGACCTGCGCGCGAACTCGACCGTCGCAGAAGACATCGGCGACGGCTGGTTCGAGCTGACCGGGCACAAGTGGTTCTGCACGCACCCTGTGTTCGACGTGTTCTTCACGCTTGCCCACACCGAGGCCGGCATCACGTGCTTTGTCGCCGAGCGCCCGCACGAGGGTTTCCGCATCCAGCGCCTGAAGGACAAGCTGGGCGGGCGCTGCCTGGCCTCCTCGGAGGTCGAGTACGACCACCTGCCGGCTCGCATGCTCGGCGAGGAGGGACGAGGCACGGCGGTGATGGTCGAGCAGCTGATCTGGACGCGCCTCGACACGCTCACGGGCGTCACCGGGATGATGCGCCGTGTCGTGGCCGAGGCGGTTTGGCACGCGCGCCACCGCTCGGCCTTCGGCGCCCTGCTCGCCGTACAGCCGGCGATGCGCAACGTGCTGGCCGACCTCGCGCTGGAGTCCGAGGCGGCGACGGTCTCGACGATGCGGATCGCGCGCGCCTTCGACTCCGAGCAGCCCGAGGAGTCGGCCTTCCGCCGACTGGCCCTGGCAGTGATGAAGTACTGGGTGTGCAAGCGCGGCGCGCCGCTGGCGGCCGAGGCGCTCGAGTGCCTCGGTGGCAACGGCTACGTCGAGGAGGCGCCGATGGCGCAGTTCTATCGCGACATCCAGATCGGCACCGTGTGGGAGGGCTCTGGCAACGTGATCGCGCTCGACGTCCTGCGTGCGCTCGCGCGTGAGCCCGAAGCGGCCGGCGCCTTCCTGTCCGAGTGCGAGCTCGCCGTCGGGACCGACGCGCGTTTCGACGCTCACCTAGCCGCCACGCGCCAGCGCTTGGCGACGCTGACAAACGAGAATCGTCCTGACGCCGAATGGGGCGCGCGGCGCTTGGTCGAGGACATGGCGCTGGCGCTGCAGGCCAGCCTGCTGCTGCGTCACGCTCCTGCCGTCATCGCGGACGCGTTCTGCGCGTCTCGGCTGGGCGAGCGAGGACTTGCCTTCGGTGACCTCCCAGGCGGGGTCGACGGCGCGGCGATCGTCGATCGCGCGCTAGCGCTCTAACGCTCTAACCGACGCAAGGCCCCGACGTGGCGCGGGGCGCTCGAGCGCCGCCCGACCGCCCCAGCGGGGAGCGCGCGCGGTCTTCGCCGGAGTCCTCACGGCGCGCGGGGCTCTCACGGCGCGCAGACGCGCTTCATGCCCAACTCCCGTCCGCGGCGAGCGCGGTGCGCGCCGTACGCTGGCGGCACCGGTCGCCGGCTTGGTCGCTCGCAGGCGCAGGCCCACGAACAGCGTGAGGCCGGCGAGCCATACGAAGACGACGATTATCAAGACGAGCACTTCGTGGACCTACCCGCGCGACGACAGCGTAAACCGAGAATTACGCGATCTTTATTCGACCGCCTCGACCGTCCGCGGGCCCTCGCCGACATACTTCGCCGTCGGGCGGATCAGCTTGGCCTCGCGCTTCTGCTCGAGGATGTGCGCCGACCAGCCGGCCACGCGCGCGCACGTGAACATCGGCGTGAACAGGTCCGGCGGGACTTCGGCCAGGTCGAGGATCACGGCCGACCAGAACTCGACGTTGGTCGCCAGCACGCGATCGGGGCGGCGAGCGTGCAGCTCGGCGAGGGCCGCTTGCTCGAGCGCCTCGGCGGCTTGAAAGCGCGGCGAGCCCAGTTCGCTGGCGGTCCGGCGCAGCACGCGGGCGCGGGGGTCTTCGGCACGGTAGATGCGGTGGCCGAAGCCCATCAGGCGCTCGCCACGATCGAGCGCATCGGACACCCACTTCTCGGCGTTGCCGCTCGCTTCGACTTCCTCGAGCATCTTCAGCACGCGCGACGGGGCGCCGCCGTGCAGCGGGCCCGAAAGCGCACCGACAGCACCCGACAGCGCAGCCGCTACGTCGGCTCCCGTGGAGGCGATGACGCGCGCGGTGAACGTCAACGCGTTCATCCCGTGCTCGGCCGCGGAGACCCAGTAGGCGTCGATCGCCTTGACGTGGTCTGGGTTGGCCTCGCCGCGCCAGCGGATCAGGAACCGCTCGGGGATCGTCCTGCCCTCGTCGATCTCCGACTGCGGCACCGGCGGCTGGCCGGCTTCGCGCGCGGACTGCGCGACGAACGAGAGCGCCATCACAGAGGCACGGGCGAGGTTGTCTCGGGCCTCCTCGTCGGAGATGTCAATCAGCTGCCCGAAGCCCCACTCGGGGGCGAGCATCGCGAGTGCCGACTGCACGTCTACGCGATGGTCGCCCGAGCGGACTGTCAGCGCGTGCGGTTCGGCCGGCGGCAGGCCCGGCCTGAAGCGCCCGTCGACGAGCAGGCCCCAGACCTGCTCATAGGGCACCGCGCCGACGAGGTCTTCGATGTTCACGCCGCGGTAGCGCAGCGCGCCACCCTCTTTGTCGGGCTCGGCTATCTCGGTTGCAAAGGCGACTACTCCTTCGAGGCCCGACTGGACCTCTGGTGCTGTGACCGCGCTCATGGCACTCGCTTTCTGAGCTTGATGCTTGACGGGGTGAGCTGCCTTGTGGGCAGGGACATATCGTCGCACTATTGCGCCTGCAAGTACGCTGCCAAGCCTGAGGCCGAGCGCGCAGCCGGCGAGCGTCGAGGAGGAGGAACCGTGACCGACAGCGATCTGATGTTCCGGGGGCCGGGGGAGCTGGCCGCGATGGTCCGCTCCGGAGAGATCTCCTCGCGCGAGCTCGTGCAGACCTCGCTCGATCGCATCGAGGAGCTCAACCCGGCGCTCAACGCGTTCGTGCAGGTCGATGCCGAAGGTGCGCTCGCGGCGGCGGACGCCATTGCCGCCGGGGATCGGCGGCCGTTCGCGGGGGTGCCGATCGCGATCAAGAACAACCGTCCCGTCAAGGGCCTGCGGCTGACCTACGGCTGTCCGCTGATGTCCGAGTTCGTCGCGCCGTATGACCACAACATCACCCGTCGTCTGCGCGACGCCGGCTTCGTGATCGTCGGCACTACGACGCTGCCCGAGTACGGGATCCTGCCGGTCAGCGAGGCGCAGATCTTCGGCCCGACGCGCAATCCGTGGGACCTGGAACGGACGCCCGGTGGCTCCTCGGGCGGCGCAGCCGCGGCCGTCGCCGCGGGGCTCGTCCCGGTCGCTCATGGCAACGACGGCGGTGGCTCGATCCGCATCCCCGCTGCCTGCTGTGGTCTCGTCGGGCTGAAGCCCACGCGCGGGCGGATTTCTCCGGCGCCCGAGCTCGGCGACTCCTCGCTGGGGATCGACGGCGTGCTCACGCGCACCGTCGCCGACACGGCCGCGATCCTCGACGTGCTCGCCGGCTACGAGCCCGGCGATGCGACCTGGGCGCCGGCGCCGGCCGAGCCGTTCGCCGTGTCCGCGGGCGCTGAGCCCGGCAAGCTGCGGATCGCGATGACAACCCTCCCGCCGATTCCCGAGGCGCAGGTCAACCCGCTGGCGGCGCGCGCAGTGGCCGACACGGCCGAGCTGCTGAGCTCGCTCGGGCACGAGGTCGAGGAGGTAGAGGTTCCCTGGCGCGAGGACGCTGTGCGCGAGCTGTTCGGCGTGGTCTTCTCCAGCCACATCGCGCTCTCGATCGCCTACTCCGGGCGGGTCGCCGGCCGCGAGCCGAGCGCCGAGGATATGGAGGCGATGAGCTGGGCGATCTTCTCGATGGTGCAGAAACTCGGTGCCGTCCAGTACATGGGCGCAGAGGTCGCGCTGCAGGCGTTCGCACGCCGCCTCGTCTCCTTCCTGACGCCCTACGACGCGCTGCTGACACCGGCGCTGGCCGAACGTCCGCTGCCGCTCGGCACACTCGATACGGGCGCGCCCGATCCGATGGCCACGTTCACGCGCTCCGGGCTGTTCACTCCGTTCACCCCCGTGTTCAACGCCAGCGGCCAGCCGGGCATCTCGCTGCCGCTGTACGAGGGCTCGGACGGCCTGCCGCTGGCGGTGCAGCTTGTCGGGCGGCCCGCCGGCGAGGCCCAGCTGCTTTCGCTCGCTACGCAGCTCGAAGCCGCGCAGCCCTGGGCTCGGCGGCGGCCGCCGCTGGATCGCGTCGCGGCGAACGCTTAGCCGCGTTCGTCCGGGAGCGGGCGCCGATCCGCCAAGCGCCGGCCAGGACAATCCCGAGCGGGATGTTTTCGACTACAGAAACGTTCCTTGTCGAATTCCTCACGGGCGTTAGCATCGCCACCTGTCGGGGTTGGGCAACTTAGCGCCGACATGCCGAGGCCATCTCGTGGGGACGATTTGCAGCTCGCGCGGACGTCAGTCGGGCAAGCGGCTGGCGCCCGCGCTAGCCGACGCCGAGCACGGCCGAGATCCGCGCTGGCCTGACGCCGAGCTCCTCGACGTCGGCCGTGCCGCGCGTGGAGATCATCGGCACCTCCATCAGCTCGGCCTCGTCCCAGGTGGCAAACGCGTTCGGCCCCGAGATGCGCTCGAGCAGACGCAGAGCCCGCGAGACGACGGGCGTCGGCATATGCACGAGCAGGCGCTTGCGATTCAGCGAGCGCAGCACGATGCGCACGAGGTCGGTGTGGCTGAGCGTCTCCGGGCCGGCGAGCTCGTAGCGCGGACGCAGCCGCCGCTCGCCGCGGGCGCGCCGCTCGCCGAGGGTCCGCACGGCCGCACCGCTGCCGCCGATTTCGCCGTCAGGGCCGGTGCGGCCCGCGCCGTTGCCACCGCCGTCAACCGCGTGAGGGCCGCCCGCGCGATCACGCTCGCCTGAGCCTACGCCCGCCCGCAGCACCGCGATCACGCAGTCGGCCACGTCCTCTGCCCAGATCGGCTGGTACAGCGCGCGCCCGCGGCCGGAGACCGGCACCACCGGCAGCAGCGCGAGGCGTTCGAGCAGCGTCAGCCAGGGATCGCCGGGTGCGTAGACGATCGACGGGGCGAACACGATCGACTCGAGCCCGGCCTCGCCGACGGCCTGCTCGGCGAGCGCCTTGGCGCGGAAGAAGCGCGCGCGATGGTGCGTAGAGGCATCGAGCGCCGAGAAGAACACGAAGCGCTCGACGCCGGCGCGCTCGGCCGCCTGCACCATGCGCCACGTCGCGATCCCGTTGAGCTCCTCGATCGACCCCCGCGGCTGGTCGCGGATCGAGGCGGCCAGGTGCACGACCGTGCGCACGCCACGCATCGCGTTGCGAAACGACGGCGGGTCGGTCAGGTCACCGAGCGCGATCTGGACACGCACACGTTGCGCGCCGAGCCGGCGCGGGTCGCGCACGAGACAGCGCACCTGCTCGCCTTCGGAGACCAGGCGGCGCAGCAGCGCCGAGCCGACCAGGCCGGTTGCGCCGGTGAGCAGCAGCATCTAGTGCCGCTGCGGGCGAGGATCGATGGTCATCGCCTGTGATTATCGCCATACCAGCAGCCGGGCCTTACCCGCCCAGCGCGATCGCGCCCGGCTAAGCGACCCGCGGCCAATGATTGATCGAGCAATCATCTACGATGAGCCTCGGCCGGGCCGGTGTCATACGTAAAATAGGCCGCTCGGCTGGACCCCACTCCGCCGGATCAACCGCAAACAACCAGGAAAGAAGCGAATGGCCTACGTGATCGCCGAGCCGTGCATCGGCACCAAGGACAACTCCTGTGTCGAGGTGTGCCCCGTCGACTGCATCCACCCGACGCCCGACGAGCCCGGATACGACGCGGCCGAGATGCTCTACATCGACCCCGAGGAGTGCATCGACTGCGACGCCTGCGTCGAGGCCTGCCCGGTGGACGCGTGCTTCGCGGAGGACCAGCTGCCGGATGAGTGGCAGAAGTACACGCAGATCAACTCCGACTACTTCAGCAACGCCAAATAGGACTCGTCGAGGACGTCCAGGATGGGCACGTCCGGGACGGCCGCCGCGATCAGCTCGCGCAGCTGGCGCGAGCTGAAGCGGTGCGATTGCGGCGCCACCGGATTGACGGTGATCGCCTTCAGCGCGATTGTCCGGCGCACCTCGATCGCGATGCCCTGACGCGCGTACCAGTGTGTGCCGCGGCGTGAGAGGAACACCTTCGTCGGGTCGCCGGCGACGATTCGCAGCTCGCGCCCGGCGCGCTCGCTGCGCGCGGCCAGGAGCCCCTCGAGGAAACGCTCGCCGAGCGCGCCATCGACTGTCAGCGTGCTTGCCTGGGGATGCTCGCGCAGCAGCGTCGCGATCTCGGCAGGCTCGGCGTTGAGCACGAGCCGGCGATCGAGCGCCACGCGCTCGCCATCGGCGTCCACTGAGCTCGCCCCCCCGCCGGCCTCTTCGTCGCCGGCGGCCGGCAACCTGACCAGGTCGACGGCGTCGCCGGTGGCGCGCACGACGTCTTCGATGTCTTCGCCGAGGATCGCGCCAGTCGCCATTACGAGCCCGTCGGCCACCGCCGGGGAAGATGCCGCCCGCCGGTCTATCGCGCCGTCGAGCAGCGCCTGCTCGGCGCCGAGCAGCAGCATCTCCTCGCCGACCGAGCGCAGCTCGGCGGCGGCGCTTGGACCGGCGACTTCGACCGAGCCAGGCTTCGACATCCGCGCGAGCACAACCTCGCCGAGCGGCGTGCGCACGCCCGTGCGCGAGAGGCGCTCGTGTGCGACGCCGCTGGAGCGCAGCAGCGCGCCGGTCGTCGCCACGAGGTCGCCCGCCTGAAGCTGCACGCGCGGCTTCTCGATGCGCGCGTCGATCACGTCGTGCTCCTCGCCATCGCGCCCGATCGAGGTAACGCCGATCGGACGCCCCGCCTTGGCGTGCTCGCGCAGCAGCGCCGCCAGCGTCTCGGTCTTGCCCGTGTTCTTGGCCAGTCCGACGAGCGCGAGCATGCGTGTGCCCGCGACGAGCTCGTGCAGCGGCGCGGCCCCGCTAGTCATCGGCGTGTTCGAGCGTCTGCGCGCTAGCCATCCGCGGCGGCGCCTGCGCCCGGTCCGTCGGCCACGCCTGCACCGTGACCGCTGCCGTTGCGCGCGGCCAGCTCGCGCACGATGAAGCTCGCCACGTGGTGCGGGTAGGTGCCCTTGGAGAAGCCCGCGTCAAAGCCGAGCTCCTTGGCCAGCTCGTTCGAAACGCGCGGCCCGCCGCACGTGAGGATCATCTGCTTGCGCCGGCCCTCGGCTTCGATGATCTCGACGAGCTCGGTCAGGTTGGCGATGTGCAGGTTCTGCTGCGTCACTGTCTGCGAGACGAGGATCGCGTCGGCATCGAGGTCGATCGCGCGCGAGACGAGCACGCTGTTTGGCACCTGGCTGCCGAGGTTGTGCGTCTGGAAGGCCTTGTAGCCCTCCAGGCCGTGGTGGCCATGAAAGCCCTTTAGGTTGAGCATCGCGTCGATCCCCACGCTGTGCGTATCCGTGCCCGTCGCCGCCCCGACCACGATGATCGGCCGGCCGATCTGCCGGCCGGCGAACTCTTCGATCTCCTCCTCTGACATGTACTCGATCTCGAAGCCCTCGTGTGAGAGCGAGGCGTAGTCAACTGTCTGATTCGACTCGCCGAACATCACGAAGTACGTGTATCCGTCGGTCAGCTCCTGGTAGTGGACGACCTCGGGGTGCTCGAAGCCCATCTTCGCCGCCCACTCCTGCGCCGCCTTGCGCGCCGCCAGGCCATAGGGCACGGGCAGCGTGAAGCTGAACTGGACGATGCCGTCGCCGAGGTGGTCGGCGTAGGGCTTCACTTGCGCGAGATCGACCTCAGGCAAGGCTCGACGCTCCGCGCATCAGTTCGGTGGCCGGGTTGAAGTAGCCCTCGGATACGGCGACGATCCCCTCTGTGCCGCGACCCTCGTCGATCGCACGCGGCACATCGCCGAACACGCCCTCGCCGAGCGCAGAGAACAAACCGTGCTCGGCGATCCGCTGAAGCAGGGCATGCGCCCCGGCGAGCACCTCCTGCGCGCGCGTCTGGATGATCCCGCCCGACTTGAACTCGATCTCCTCGCCAAGGTCGCGCGCCGCCGTGAACACGTAGTTGACGTTTTCCATGCCGATCACACGGTCGTGGACGTGTGGGGTGAAGATCCCCTCGGTGGGCACGCCGATCGTCTGAATGCCCTGGCCGGTGGCGATCGTCACCAAATTAAAAAGTGAATCCGTGGCGTGCGTGCGGTAGAGGTTGCCGTCCATGTGCCGCGTCGGCGGCATGTACTTGACCGGGCAGTCCGGGAACAGCTCGCGCGTGAGCTGCGCCTGCGCCCACTCGTACAGCAGGCTGTTGGGGATCGGGTTGTCGATCTCATAGGCGTCGCCGAGCGCGATCTGAGAGTCGGGCACGCCCGAGTCGATCGCAAGCTGGCGGTTGATGAACTGCGAGGCCGTTACCGACGGTGCCGCCTCGATCGCGTCGGCCGTACGCAGATAGTTGTCCTCGCCGGTATTGATCACGACCCCGAAATAGCCGTTGATCATGCGCGAGACGCGCTGGTCGATCAGTCCCCGCACGGGGTTGATGTCCCGGTAGAGGATCCCGTAGAGCGCGTCGTTGACCATGTTGTCGAAGCCCTCGATCGCGCCCATCGCGGCGATCTCGGGCATGCACAGCCCCGAGCAGAAGCTCGACAGGCGCACGTAGCGCCCGTTCTTCTCCGACCACTGATCAAGCGCCTCGCGCATGATGCGGAAGTTCGCCTGCGTCGCGAACGTACCGCCGTAGCCCTCCGTCGTCGGGCCGAAGGGGACGTAGTCGAGCAGGCTCTGCGCCGTCGAGCGGATCACCGCGACGATGTCGCCACCCGCCTGCGCCACCGCCAGGCCGTGCACGACGTCCTCATACACGTTGCCCGTCGCCGTCAGCACGTAGCGCAGCGGCGGCGGGTGCTCGCCCAGGCGCTCGCGACTCTCGCGGCGCTCGCGCATGCGCTCAGCGATCTCGCCCACGCGTTGCTCGCACTCGCTGGCGATCCGCTCGCGGATCGCTTCGTCGGCAGCGCGCGGTAGCTCGCATAGCTCGATCCCGCCGACGTCAACCTGCTCGGCAATCGACTGTGGCGTCGCCTGCGGGTCGGCCAGCAGCGCGTTGCCCAGCCAGTAGGCGATGCCCATGTCCAGCTCGCCGCGGTCACGCACGTGGTCGACGAGTACGTTCGGCAGCGGTGCGTCGAGTTCGTTGACCCCGTCGACGCCGAGCAGGCGCGTGATCGTGCGCTCCACCGAGACCGTCGTCTTTCCGGCGATCTCCTGCGAGACCTGCGCCGCGATCTGGCTCGCCGCCTCGCGGCAGGAGGCGATTACGCCGCGATCGAGCCCGAGCTTCCCGGCCGGCTCGGCACCGTTCGGTCCGCTTCCATTTGCCTTTGCGCCGTTTGAGCTCATTTGAGCTCCCTGACGATCGGGAAGGGGATCACCTCGCGCAACGTCTCGCGTTCGGTGAGGATCATGATTAGGCGGTCGACGCCCATGCCGCCGCCCGCCGTCGGCGAGTAGCCGTACTCGATCGCTCGCGCGTACTCCTCGTCGTTCGGATGAGGCACGTCCTCGTCGTCGATCATGCGCCGCTTGCGCTGGTCGACGAAGCGCTGCCATTGGTCGACCGGGTCGTTCAGCTCGGTGTCCCCCGAGACCATCTCGATGCCGCCGATCACCGCGTCGAAGTGCTCGGCCAGCTCCGGGTGCACGGCGTGGCGCTTGGTGATCGGGAAGGGCTCGAGGGGGAAGTCGAACACGTGCGTCGGCTGGTTGAGCGTCAACTCGATTTTCTCCGAGTAGATGTCGGCCACGACCTCGGCCCACGTGGCCTCTGGATCGATCGGCTCATCGAGCACCTCGGCGAGCTGCTCGCGCGTTGACTCCATGAAGTCCAGGCCGAAGCGCTCCTGGATCAGCTCGCGCATCGTGATCCGCCTCCACGGCTTGGCCAGGTCGATCTCTTCGCCGTTTCGCTTGATCACGGTGCGCCCGAGCGCCTTCTGCGCGACGTCGCGGAACATTTCTTCGGTCACCGTCGCCACGTCGTTGTAGTCCGAGTAGGCGCACATGAACTCGATGATCGTGAACTCCGGCGAGTGCTTGTGCGAGATGCCCTCGTTGCGGAACACCTTGCCCATGTCGTAGACGTTCTCCATCCCGCCGACGATGCAGCGGTTGAGGAACAGCTCCACCGAGATACGCAGGTACAGGTCGCGGTCGAGCGCGTTGTGATGGGTCGTGAACGGCCTCGAACCGGCGCCACCGGCGAGCGACTGCAGGGCCGGCGTTTCGATCTCCACGAAGTGCCGCTCGGCCAGCCATTCGCGGATCGCCAGCACGATCTTGTTGCGCGTGATGAACAGGTCGCGGGTCTCCTGATTGGCGATCAGGTCGAGCTCGCGGTAGCGGTAGCGCGTGCCCGTGTCGCCGAGCCCGTGGTGCTTGTCCGGCGGCGGGCGCAGCGTCTTGGTCAGCAGCGTGCACTCGATTGCCTCGAGTGCGAGTTGGCCGCGTTGGGTCACGTAGACGCAGCCCTCGACCGAGACGATGTCGCCGATGTCGAAGCTAAGGATCCGGTCGTAGACCTCTTGGCCGAGCGAGTCGACGCGCACGACGACCTGGATTGATCCCGACAAATCGCGCAAGTCGAGGAACGCCGTCTTGCCATGCCCGCGGCGCGAGATCAGCCGTCCCGCGACGAGGTAGCGCATGTCCGTGTGCGCGCCCTGCTCGAGCGAGCTCGGGTCGTGCGCGCCGAGGATCTCGGCCACGCGCGTGCGCTTGCCCCATAGCGTGACGGCCGGATAGGGGTCGATCCCTTCGGAGCGCAGCCGCTCCATCTTCTTGCGACGCTCGTCGATTTCTTGGCGCTCGTCGAGCGCGACAGCGCCGTTTGCGACAGCGCCGTTCTCGCCCTGCTCGGCCTCGTCCAAAGCTATTTCCCTCTCCCCCTCATGGTGTCCGGGTGCGGACATGTCAAACGATCCTCTCAAAGCGGTTTCGCTTGTCAAGCGGTTGACGCAGAATGTCCACAAGGGTCAAGGGACCCTGTGAGCGGTCTTTCTGCCCGCCGACTAAGCCATCGGCAGCGACATGCCCGCCGGTTTTCGCTCCTCGGCGGGGGCCGGCGCGTCGTCCGGCGCGGCCGGTGTCGCGCCATTGACGGGTGCGCCGCCAACCTGCACGAGAGGAAGCACCGGCAAACTCACCGGCGCCGTTGGCGTCATCGCGATCACGCCGCGCGCGACTTGGCGGATCGCCTGGGCCGCGGGGTCGTTCGGTTCCTCGATGACCAGCGGCACGCCGCCGTCGGCCTGCTCGCGCAGCGGCATCGTCAACGGCACTCGGCCAAGCAGTGGCACGTCGAGCTCCGTCGCCAGCTCATCGCCGCCGCCCTCGCCGAAGATCGGAAAGCGCTCGCCCGAGGGGGTCGTGAAGCCCGACATGTTCTCGACGATGCCGGCGATCTCCAGGTTGACCTTGTCGGCCATGTGCGCCGAGCGGCGCGCGACCTTTTGCGCCGTAGCCTGCGGCGTCGTCACGATCAAGAAGCGCGCCTGCGGTAGCAGTTGGGCGAGCGTCATCGAGACGTCGCCTGTGCCCGGCGGCAGGTTGACCAGCAGGTAGTCCAGCGCGCCCCAGTCCACGTCCTGCAGGAACTGGGTCAGCGCCTTGTGCAGCATCGGTCCGCGCCATACGACGGCCGCGTCCTCCTCGACGAAGAAGCCAATCGACATGACCTTCACGCCATGGGCCTCCAACGGCACGATCTTGCGCTCCGCCGAGACCGGCGGGCGCGTTGCGCCGAGACCGTACATGCGCGGAATCGAGTAGCCCCACACGTCCGCGTCGAGGATGCCCACGCGCTTACCTTCGCCCGCCAGCGCCGCCGCCAGGTTGGCAGTCAGCGTCAACTTGCCCACGCCGCCCTTGCCCGAGCCGATGCAGATCACGTTCTGTACCTGCGCCAGCGAGCCGTCCGGCAAGCCACCGCGCCCGAGCTTCTGCTGCAGCGCCTGCTTCTGCGTGTCCGTGAGCACGTCGAAGTACACGTTCGTGTGGGTCACGCCCTCGAGCGCCGTGACCGCCTCCGCCACCGCCGTTTGGAAGTGGCCCTTGATCGGGCAACCCGGGGTCGTCAAGGAGACCGTGACGTCAACCACGCCGTTGGGGCTCGCGTCGATCGTGCGGACCATGTCCAGCTCCACGATCGAGCGGTGGAGCTCTGGGTCGATTACGACCTCTAGGGCCTTGAGGATTTCGTCGCGGGATGGCATCTCAGAGGCCATTGTGACAAACCAGCGGGGTTGGACCTGGGGGGAGCTGATGGGCGTACTGTGGCTCGACGTCCATTCGCCGCGTTGACTGGCATCCTGGGCCAGACTCTCGTATCGAGGGAGCCCCAGCCCGACCCATCGTAGCGTTCTGTCTGAGGAAAGCCATACGATCGAACACATGTTCCTTCCAAGCACGACTCCCGAGATGGAGCTTGAGCGCCTCAACCCGCGCGAGCGCAGGTACGAGATCGGGCAGTTCTTTACGCCGGCACCGATCGCTGACCTGATGGCGGACGCCGTCCGCGAGATCACTCCGGCGACGGTTCTCGATCCGGGGGTCGGCGGTGGCGTTCTGCTTCGCGCTGTCGGGGAGGGTCCGAGGCTGTTCGGCTTGGATGTCGATGAAAAGGCCGTGGATATTGCGACCACGTCGATGCCGGGCGAACACGAGATCGCGTTGGGCGACTTCCTCGACGCGGAAAGCTGGCCGCTCACTGAGGAGACCTTCGACGCGGTGATCGCAAATCCGCCCTATGTACGGCATCACAACCTATCCGCCGAGCACAAGCTGCTCGCGAGGCACTACTCCTCGCGGCTCGGATTGAAGGTGTCCAGCCTGTCGGGCAGCTACGTCTACTTCTTCCTGGAGGCGCTTCTCCGCTTGAACGACGGCGGGCGGCTGGCCTTCATCACCCCGACGGAGTTTCTCGACGTGCGCTACGGACGGGCCGTCAAGGAAGCGTTGCTGAACCATTGCGAGCTCGACGAGATCCTCGTGCTGGAGATGGATGAGCTCGCGTTTGAGGGGGTCTTGACCACTTCGGCCATCACCATTGCAACGAAGCGCAAGTCCCCATCTCGACGCCTCCGACTGGTGGAGGGCAGGCTCAATGGTTCCATCGAGAGGGGCCGGAACGTCGAGCTGGCGGCTGATGCTGCGCCAGCCGCGCTGCCCTGGACGCCGTTGTTGCCGACTCGCGCCGAGCGCATCGCGCCGCTCCTAGTGGGGCGCACGGCAAAGCTTGGCGACTATTGCAGGGTCCGACGCGGGATAGCAACGGGCGACAATTCATTCTTCACGATGACTCACGACGACATCGGGGAGTGGGGCATCGAGGATCGGTTTCTTGTCCCGGTTGTCCTCGGCTCTAAGGATCTCCCAACAGAGGGTCCGCTCGATGCAGAGTTCCATGCCTCTCGCCTCGACGCGGGCGCGCGGGGGTTCCTTTTCTATTGCCACGATGATGTTGACGCCCTTCGCGGAACGAGCGCCCTGCGCTACATCGAACACGGATGGTCTCTCGGGCTGCATGAACGTTTTAACTGCCGTGTGCGCAGTCCGTGGTATGGGGTAGAGTCGGTCTCACCAGCCGATTTCTTTACGACTTACATGTCGCGCAATCGGGCGCGTATTGTCCGAAATCTGATCGGCGCAAGATGCATGACCTCCCTCCTGAACGTGTGGGCAAGGCCCGGTGTTGATCCTGAAGCGATGCGGCCCTCCTTTGAAGACTCCACCAATGCAAAGCTCATACGCGAGTTTGGGAGAACGTACGGGGGTGGCCTCGGCAAGATCGAGCCTGGCGAACTACTTGTCTTGCCAATCCGGCCACCTGTCGGCGTCGAGCCGCCCGGACAGGGGAGATTGCTCTAGACGCCTACCTGATCCCCAGGTAGGGCGCGAGGTCGTCGAGTCGATGATCCCATGCCCAGTCGATTCCGGCCGCCGCCTCGAATCCTAGATAGGGCCGATTGAAGTAGCCGAAAAGCTGGAGTAGGAACACCGCGCTGTCACCATACGTCCGCCGAAGTGCGTCGTGCTTGTCTGACTCCTCCTTGCGCCGCTTATTCACGTTCGTGAAGTCACCAGCCGACTTCAACTCGATGCAGGCAATGGGAAGACTGGCGTCGTAGGCAGACACCACGCAGTCCACCGGTAGATTCTGGGGCTCGTCATCCTCGCGGACGACTGGAACGTTCCGCCCAAAGGCGAATGTCCCGGGTGGCATCTTAAACGGGACTGCAAAGGACTCCTCGAACCCTTCGCCTTCGAGGTAGGCCCGTATCTGCTCCTTCTGTCTAACCTCCTGGGCGTTGCGAAGCGCAGGAAGATAGAACGCCATCGTCAAACGCTCTCCAACAACCAGGAGGGCTTTATCGAGCTCATCGGCTGTGGGCGCTCGACTCTTCTCTAGCCAGCGGAAGAGTCCCGGATCGAGCAGCGGCCGAAGAAAGTCACACATCACCTCGAGCTGCATTTGAAGTCGCCGCGCTCTGACTGGAACCACACCGTCTCGCTCCATGATTTTGACAAGATTTGCGTTGACTCCTGAGAAACCGACGAAGCGGGCACGAGCCATTGGCGGCGAAACGCACATACGAGCGACGAAAAGAATGCCCGGGTAAGTCTTCAACATTTCCGCGTCGAATCGCGTGAAGTTGTCGGTCACCCGCATAGCCTCCTCGACCTCGACAACGGCACGTCCTCTCGCTTCCGCGAACATGCCAGGCGACTCAGCGAGATACCACTCATCGTATTCGGCGACGCTTCGATCGATATCCGGCTGCCACTCTGCGGGATTTCTCACGATGTTGGACATAGGAAGGGACTATCTACAGGAGAGCTCGGTCATCCCGGGGGGCGTCGCTAAGACATGCTCAAGGGCCATCCGGTTACGGCGACATCGAAGCTGCGGTAGCTCGGGGCGTCTTTGTCGAGCGGGGCGCTCGAGGTGCCGCTCT
>CAVYSO010000007.1:0-36928 GCA_963771255.1 uncultured Solirubrobacteraceae bacterium
TGAGGATTGAGCAGCTTCGCGCAGGGTAGTGTCGTGTAAGGAAGGGTGTATAGGCACGGTCCGGAGAGAGCGGTCGGCCGAGAAACGAGGAAAGGGATTCTCATCGAGGTCTTCGATCACGCACGCGAAGTCGGGCTGCAGCGCCACAAGCACCCTCGTCTGTGTCCACACACGCCGCATCGGCGCGCACTCACGTACAGGCTGCTCACGGGGATCGGGCTTGCGCTCACGATCGCGCTCGCGGCGCCGGCAGCCTCGCTGGCCGCCCAGCGCCCGCGCCCCTCGAACCTCCAGCTGACCGCGGCGGCGGGAGCGCTGTCGGCCTCGTGGGACGTGTCGAGCACGACCGGTCTGACGGGCTTTCGCATCCGCTGGAAAGAGGCCGGCGGGGGCGGGGGTGGTCGCGTGGATGTTGCGCGCGGGGTGCGCTCCTACACGATTTCGAGGCTGAGGCACGTGGCCTATGAAGTGCGTGTGCGCTCGCTTTACCGCGGACGGATCGGGCCGTTCGCGCTCGCCGAAGCGACGCCGCTCCCCGGCGGCGAAGAACCACCCGAAGAAGAAGAACCGCCGGTGGAAGAACCGCCAGAAGAAGAACCGGTCGAAGAAGAAGAACCGCCCGTGGAAGAAGAACCGCCGTTCGAAGAACCGCAAGAAGAAGGCCCGCAGGGGGCGCTCGTCAGCGCCACACCGACGGGCCCGCCGACGCCGGCGGGTGGCTGGTCGGTCGTCTACGCCGACGGCTTCGGCGCGCCGTTCGGCAATGGCCCAGGCCAGGACAACACGTGGTTCCCGAACAACTGTACGCTGACGAGCAACTGCCACGGCTTCAACTCAGACGAGCTCGAGGTGTTCAATCCGAGCGCGGCGAAGGTGACGCCGGAAGGCTTGAAGCTGACATGCACCTACACCGCGGCGGCGCAGGAACCAGGCAAAAAGCACTACGTGTGCGGCGCACTGCGCGGCCAGAACCAGGGCATGCCCGGCTACCGCTTCTTCACGTGGTCGCCCGGCAAGGGCCAGACGCTCGTCTTCCAAGCGGTCGCCAAGCTGCCACCGAACACGGGTGAGGCCGACCCGGGCTGGTGGTCGGCCGGTCCGCCGTGGAACGACACCGAGATCGACTTCTTCGAGGGCGGCGGCGCAAGCGGTTCGCACTCGACGGGTTGGCGCACCGACCCGATCTATACGGCGTGGTTCGCCACCCCGCACGTGACCGCCAACAAACCGGGCTTCACGGTCAACCCGTCATTGGCGTTCCACACGTACACGTTCGAGGTCAAACCGGATAACACGTACAGCATCTGGATCGACGGCGTGCCGCAGTCGTGGGCGACGAACGTCGGCCCGGTCAAACCGGACCTGGCGGCGAAGACGACGCTCGTGCTGAGCTACGCGCTGAGGGAATGCCGCTGCGTGACGGGCTTCACCAGCGGGACACGCGAGTTCGACGTCAAATCGGTCTCGGTCTACGAGGACAAAGCCCACCGGGGCGTGGGCGTCGAAAACGAAGGCATCGCGCCGGGCACGAGCATCGGTTGATGGCGCTCGATCGGCGCGCGCTGGCTAACCTCGGTCGATCGCAGCAGAACGTGATCTGAGCGCCCCCGGCGGGGGCGAGGCGTCGCACGGCCGGCGATCGCTCGGTGCGCCGGGGTGCAAGCGCGCCGCGCTGCTGGTGGCGCTAGGCCTGCTCGCGGCCGCGCCGCTGGGCTGCGCCTCGGCGATGAGCGACCAGCAACGCGCCTCCAACGGTCCGGGCAAGGAACCGACCCACTCCTCCTTCAAGCAGCGGGGCTCGGTGCGCAAGCTCACGGTGAGCCGCGTGCCGACCGGGCCGTCAACGCCGGCGGGCGGCTGGTCGGTCGTCTACGCGGACGCCTTCGGCGCGCCGCTCGGCTCGGGCCGCGGGCACGACAACACGTGGTTTCCGAACAACTGCACGCGAACGACGAACTGCCACGGCTTCAACGAGGACGAGATGGAGGTGATGAACCCAAAGGCGGCGTCGGTCACCACGCAGGGGCTGAGGCTGACGTGCACGTATACGGCCGCGGCGCAGTCGCCAGGCGGCAAGCACTACGTGTGCGGGATGCTGCGCGGGCAGAACCAGGGGCTGCGCGGCTACCGCTTCTTCACGTGGTCACCGGGCAAAGGCCAGACGCTCGTGTTCGAGGCGGTCGCGAAACTACCGCCCAACACCGGCGAGGCCGACCCGGGCTGGTGGACGGCAGGGCCGCCGTGGAACGACACGGAGATCGACTTCTTCGAGGGCGGCGGCGCTAGCGACAAGCACACTACGGGCTGGCGCACCGACGGGCTGTACACGGCGTGGTTCGCGCCGCCGATGCTGACGGCGAACAAATGGGGCTTCAGCGAAGACCCGTCGCTGGCCTTCCACACGTACACGTTCGAGATCACGTCGTCCAACACGTACAGCGTGTGGATCGACGGCCAGCCGCAGCCGTGGGCGACGAACGTCGGCCCGGCTCGGCCGGACCTGTCGGCGCGCACGACGTTGGTCCTGAGCTACGCGCTGAGGGAATGCCACTGCCAGACGGGCTTCACGAGCGGCACGCGCGAGTTCGATGTCAAATCGGTCGCCGTCTACGAGGACAACGCGCATCGTGGCGTGGGCATCAAGAACGGCGGCATCCCGGTCGGCACCGTCATTCGCTGAGTCGCAAAGCTTGGCGCGACGTGGCCGCGCACGCGAAGCGCCCGCTCTTGCTCAGCCTTCGCTCATCCCGCGCCGCATGCGGTGCACGCGGCGCAGCTCCTGCACGGCCTCGTCGACGCCGCCGAGCACGGCGGGCCCGCCGCCGTCGCCGAGCAGCTCGGGCGTCAGCCGGTTGCGCACGAGCTCGCCGGCGACCTGGTCGACGCGCTGCGCGCCGGCGCCCGGGCGCGAGCTGACTACGCGCGACATCTGCAATCCCTCGAACAGCAGGCCGACGCCGTCGTCGAGCGCCCAGCCGCCGGGCAGCGAGCCGTCGCGCACGGCGGCGAGCCAGACGGGCAGCCGCTCGGGCTCGCCGTCGGCGTGCACGGTCAGCGAGCCCTCGAGCAGGCCGAGCCCGGCGAGCGCCTCAGGCGGCCCGCTCGAGCGCGTGACGCCGCCCTGGAACCAGCACATCGCGCCGGCGCTGAGACCGGCGAGCACGGTGCCGGCGCGCCAGGCCTGCACGAGCAGCTTGTCGAGGCCGTGCGCCTGCCAGATCGCGAGCAGGTTGCGCATCGAGCCGCCGCCGACGTAGATGATGTCCTGCTCGAGCACGGTCTGCTGCAGCGGGCGTCGGGCCTCGGAGAGGCGAAACAGCGAGAGATGCTCGTGTTTGCACCAGCGATCGGCGAAGCGCGCCTGGAAGGCGTTGATCTGCGCGGTCGTGTCACCGGAGGCGGTCGGCAGGAAAAGCACGCGCGGCTCCTTGGCCGGCGTCAGCGAGAGCACGAAGTCGTCGAGCAGCGGGTTAGTCGGCTCCATCGTGAAGCCACCGCCGCCCATCGCGAAGATCTTCCTCTGCGCCAGCGGCACCTCGGCCGGCGCGGCTGCTGTGCTCATGCCTCGAGCCTACTGCTCACGCGGGGAGCGGCTCGGGCGCGGCCGGCAGCAGCTCGGCTTTGGCGGACGGGGCCGAGCGCCGCGCGCTGCGCCTGCGGGGACGGCGTGACTTGGCCGGCTCGGCCGCCTGCGTGGCGAGCTCCACCGCTGCGGCCTGCTCTGCCTCGGCGCTCGTCTCCCGCGCAGCGTCGGCACCGAGATAGGTGACCTGCAGCGGCGTCTCGACGACGCCGTCGCCGGTGTGCTCGACGCGGTAAGCGCAGCCGTCGACGCGCGAGCTGACGGCGTGCTGCAGGCGCGTGCGGCGGAAGTGCAGCGCGACGCCGTCCTCGGCGGCGAAGCCGGGGCGCATGCCGTCGCCGACGAAGCGGTGGTACTCGGCGCGCCGAGCGGGCTCGGCGTCGTAGTGGACGCAGTTGGAGTAGGGCAGTAGGCCAAGCCCGCGCACGCCGCGCGGCGCGCCGTGGAAGGCGCTGAGCGCCTCATCGAACCAGCACAGCGAGCCGGCGGAGGGCCCGCACAAGACGATGCCCTTGCGCCAGGCTTTCTTCAGCACCTCGTCGAGCCCGTGCGCTCGCCAGGCGCCGAGCATGCTGACGACGTTGCCGCCGCCGACGTAGATCAGGTCCTGGGAGAGCAAGTGGCTAGCGAGGTCGTCCTCGACCCCGCCGGTGCCCTGATCGCGGCGGAACAGCGAGACGTGGCTCGCGTCGCAAGTCGCGGCGAAGCGCCTGTAGAAGCGCACGACATAGTGGTCGGCGTCGCCGGAGGCGGTCGGCAGGAAGCAGACGCGCGGCCGCTGCGCGTCGGTGAGCGACAGCACGTAGTCGTCGAGTAGGGAGCTGTCGCGCTCCATCGAGAAGCCGCCGCCCCCGAGGGCGACGATCTGGGGTGTTCTTCCTCGCATGGTTTCGTCTCCGCGCTCGCTTTGGTCGCTTTGAATGACTCGGGTGCTGGGCGTGGCTCGAACAGCGTTGCCTCAGATTGCCCGAGCGACGGGGTCCTCAATATGGACCGTCGTCGGAGATTCGAGCGCCTGGGACTGGACATCCGGCAGAGCCCACTTTGCGGAGGTTTGGCGAGTGGCCCGAGCACGGGCCCTAGAGTGTCGTGGCGATGGCCGAGGGGACCGACCAGCAGCTTTCGCGTGCGCCAGCAGGAGCCGAAGCGGCGATCTCGCTGCGCGGCGTGGTCAAGCGATTCGGGGCGATCGTGGCGGTTGACGGTCTCGACCTGCACGTCCCGACGGGCGTGTGCTTCGGCCTGCTCGGACCGAACGGCGCGGGCAAGTCGACGACGATGCGGATGCTGACGGCGCAGGCGCTGGCTGACGAGGGAGAACTGCAGGTGCTCGGCTACGAGCTGCCACGCGAATCGAAGCAGGCGCGGATGGAGATGGGCGTGGTGCCGCAGCTGGACAACCTCGACGTGGAGCTGACGTGCCGGCAGATCCTGACGGTCTTCGCGCGTCTCTACCGCGTGTCGGCGTCTGAGCGCGAGGCGGCGGTTCAGCGCGCGCTCGAGCTGGCCAACCTCGTGCCGCGTGCCGAGACGATCGTCAGGGAGCTGTCGGGAGGCATGCGCCGACGCCTGCTCGTCGCGCGTGGGCTGATCCATCGCCCGCGCCTGGTGCTGCTCGACGAGCCGACGGTGGGCCTTGATCCACAGGTGCGCCAGGAGCTGTGGTCGCTGATCGACGGGCTGCGCGCTCAGGGCGTGACGGTGCTGATGTCAACGCACTACATCGAGGAGGCCGAGCGCTTGGCGGACGTCGTGGCAGTGATGTCGCACGGCAAGATCGTCGCGCAGGGCACGCCGGCTGAGCTCGTGCGCGCGCACGCGGGCGAGCAGGTGGTCGAGGTCTATGGCCCGTCAGAGCAGCTGGCTGAGCTGGGCGAGCTGGCGGCGAGCAAGAGCTGGCAGAGCCGGCGCTCGGGCCCGGCGCTGGCGATCATGCGCGCGGAGGAGCTCGACGGAGAAACTCCCGAGGGCGTGCGCCGTCCGGCGAACCTCGAGGACGCGTTCGTGGCTCTGACCGGTGAGGAGATCGAATGATCAAAAAGATGACCGGAGGGCTGCTCGGATGAGCGTGCAGGCGGAAGCTGACGGCGCGCGATCGAGCGCGCGTCGCGTGGGGCGGCTCGAACCGGCTGCGCTCGCCGGCGTGGTCAGCCGCGACGTGGTGATCTTCAAGCGCTACTGGAAGGCGACGACGTTCTCCTCGGTCGTGCAGCCGACGATCTACCTGCTCGCGTTCGGGCTGGGCATCGGCGCGCTGAAGTCGCAGATCGACCATGTGAAGACGATCGAGTACATCGCGACGGGGACGGTCGCGACGGCGGTGCTGTTCTCCTCAGCCTTCCCGGGCATGTTCAACACGTTCATCCGCTGGCAGTTCCAGCGCACATACGACGCGATGCTTGCGGCCCCGGTCGACGTCGAGGAGCTGATCACGGCCGAGACCCTGTGGATCTCGCTGCGCGCGGGCGTGTACGGGATGGCGCCGCTGCTCGTCGGGTTTGCGTTTGGCCTGGACCCCAAGGCGGGGATGCTGCTCGTGCCGCTCGTCGGCTTCCTCACGGGCTTCGGCTTCGCCAACTTTGGCGTGCTGATCGCTGCGGTCGCGAAAACGATCGACAACTTCAACTACGTGACGAGCGCCGTACTCACGCCGATGTTCCTCGTGGCGGGCACGTTCTTCCCGGTCTCCTCGTTGCCGGCGGGCGTGCGCCAGGTGGCCCAGGTCAACCCGCTCTATCACTGCGTGCAGCTCGTGCGCGACGCATCGCTCGGTGACCTGCATCCGGCAGATCTGGCCCACGCGGGTGTGCTGCTCGCTTTCGCGCTGCTGATGTGGCGCCTGGCGGTCTGGCAGCTCGGCAAGCGTCTGATCGACTAACGCGGCTTACCCAACTTTCAGCTCGTTCTCACGTTGCTCCTACACGCAGCCTCGATGCTGCGGCCATGAGCTATTCACTTCAGACGGGTTCGGCCGCCGCACCTTCCACCCCTGGGGCTCCGGCCACCCCGCTTTCGGATGGCACCGAGCGGCTGCGCGAGCGCCTGGCGGCGCTGAGCAGGCGCCTGCCCCGGCCGGAGCTGGCGCTGCTGCTCGTGCTCGCCGCCGTGCTCTACCTGTGGTCGCTGAGCAAGAACGGCTGGGCCAACGACTACTACAGCGCGGCGGTGCGCTCGATGAGCTCGAGCTGGCACAACTTCCTCTTCGCCTCGGCGGACCCGAGCGGCGTGATGACCGTGGACAAGCCGCCGCTGGCGCTGTGGGTGCAGTCGCTGTCGGTGCGCGTGTTCGGCTACAGCTCGCTGAGCATGTTGGTGCCGCAGGCGCTGATGGGCGTGGCGAGCGTCGGCCTGCTGTACGACCTGGTCCGCCGTCGCTTCGGCCGTGCAGCGGGCTTCATCGGTGGGCTGGCGCTGGCGCTGACGCCGATCACGGTGGCGATCTCGCGCCACAACAACCCGGACGCGCTGCTCGTGCTGTGCTGCGTGGCGGCGCTGTGGTTCGCGCTGCGCGCGCTCGAAGACGGCCGCACGCGCTGGCTGGTGCTGGCGGGCGTGTGCGTCGGCCTCGGCTTTGAGACGAAGATGCTCGTCGCGCTGGTCGTCGTCCCGGGCATCGCCCTGGCTTACATGCTCGTGGCGCCGCGCGGTCGCCTGCGCGCCGTGCGCCAGCTGCTGGCGGGCGGCGCGGCGATGCTCGTCGTCGGCGGCGCATGGCCGGCGCTGGTGGCGCTCACGCCGGCGTCGGAGCGCCCGTGGATCTCGGGCACGAGCGACAACAGCATCCTCTCGCTGATCTTCGAATACAACGGCGTCGGGCGCGTGGACGGCCAGTCGGGTGGCCCCGGCGGCGCGGCCGGCGGTGGCGGTGGCGGCGGCAACGTGTTCGGTGGCGAAGCCGGCCCGCTGCGCCTGCTCAACTCGGCGCTCGGCGGCCAGGCGGGCTGGCTGCTCGGGTTCGCGCTGCTCAGCGCGCTCGGGCTGATCGTGGCCACGCGGCTGCGACGGCGCGACGCGCGCACGGGCTGGCTCGTGGCTGTGGGCGGCGCATTTCTCGTGACGGCCGTGCTGTTCAGCGCTGCCAGCGGCATCTTTCACCCGTACTACGTCTCGCTGCTCGCGCCATTCGCGGCGGCGCTGGTCGGCGCGGGTGCGGCCCAACTGATCGCGAGCGGCACCCGCGCGCGGATCTTCGCGGCGCTGGCGCTGGCCGGCGGGGTGGCCAGCGAGCTGATCGTGCTGCATAACTACCCGGGTCAGCTCAGCTGGCTGCCGCCGCTGCTGATCGCGGTTTGCGCGGTCGCGGCGCTTGCCCTCGTCACCCTCGGCTCGCGCCGGGCGCGGCTCGTGGCGGCGACAGCGGCGATCGCGGCGCTGCTGCTGGCGCCGTCGGTGTGGGCTATGGACACGCTCGGCCACGCCACGAGCAGCACCTTCCCCGAAGGCGGCCCTGCCAACGTGCAGACGGCGGGCGGCGGTATGTTCGGCGCTCGCGGCGGGCCGGGCGCGCTCGCTGCTCGCGCGGGCGGCCCTCCAGGCATGAGCGCATCGGGCGCCGCGGGCGCCAGCGGCACGGCTCGGAGCGGCGAAGGCGCAGCGAGCTCGTCTGGCGGCGTGCCGATGTTCGGCAACGGCGCGGGGCCACCGAGTACGGGCTCAACGTCGGGCGGCGCGGGCGCTGCGCGGGCGCAAGGCGCGCCTTCGGGCATCGGCCTGCCTCCGGGTGCCGCCGGCGGGGCAGTCCGCCGCGGCGGGATTGGCGCGACTGCGGGTTTCGGCGCGGGCGGCTTCGGTGGCCCGATGGGCGGCGGTGAGCTCAGCTCGCAGGTGCTCACGTACGTCAAGCAGCACGGCGGCGGCACGATCGCGGTGTCGAGCCAGACGAGCGCGTCGTCGGCGATCATCGCGAGCGGGGCCAAGGTCGCGGGGATCGGCGGCTTCTCCGGACGCGAGAGCTCGGTCTCGACGTCGTGGCTGGCACAGCGCGTGCGCTCGGGCTCGATCCGCTGGGTGCTGGGCGAACAGTCGGCGACGCAGAGCCTCAGGGGCCTGCCGGGCGACACGCGCCCGGGCTCCAAAGCGGCGATCACGGCGGTCGAGAAGACCTGCAAGAAGGTGACGCTCTCGACGAGCGCGAGTACCGCGACGGCGGGTACCGCGGCGACCAGCAGCGGCACGGGCTCGACGGCCGCCAGCACGTCGGCGTCGCTGTACGACTGCCAGGGCCGCGCTGGCGCACTCGCCGACGCGGCCAGTTGAACCCGCTGGCTACCACGCTCGCCCGGGCCGGCTCTCGGCAGCGGCTCGGGTCTGGACGCCTGGGCAACCAGGCGGCGTGTCCCCCAACCGGCCAATAACGGCGGGACAGCTTGAGGCGCAGAGGATTCCAGGTCGATACGTCCAATATCAGTCGTTGGAGCGAAACTTTTGGGGAATCAAGGAGTCATGAGGGTGAAGGTGCCCTGACTCGACTAGGGAGGTCGGTATGAGGTCGTCTGTCCGCTTTTCGTTGCTTGCGCTGCTCGTCGGAGCGCTTCTCGTCGTCTTGGCGCCTGCCGCGATGGGGGCTGAATTCCCGGCGATCGAAAAGTTCGTCGCGACCAACTGCACGGTCGAAACGTGCGGACAGGAAAACGTACTCGGCCCGTTCTTCGAGCCGAAGGAAAAAATCACGACTGGGGAAGCCGAAGCAGAAGGCTTCACGCAAGCTGGAGGCCGCGTGCCGTTTGGCGTGACCGACTTCCAGATCGCGACGTTCGAAGAAGGCAACCCCGCGAAAACGCCGGGGGCCTACCCGACAAAGGTTCCGACCTCGATCGTGACGCACCTCAGGACCGACGTTGCGCCGGGCCTCGCGACGAACCCGTTCGCCGTCGAACAGTGCAGCCTCGAAGCCTTCGGCGACAAAGAAGCGGTGCCGGGCAGCGGCTTCTACACCGCACCGACATGCGGTGCGGAATCCCAGATCGGCAACAACAAAGTGACGGTCTACGCGGGCTCGACGGCGAAAGACGTGCCGCTCGAAGGCACCGTCTACAACCTCGTGCCCGAAACGGGCCTTGCGTCGGAGTTCGGCGTCGCGCTGAAAATCCCGATTCCGCTCTCGGGCGGCGCGCTCAAAGCCGGCTTCGAAAAAGCCGAAGCGGAAGGCGCGGTGCCGGGCGTCGGCGGCTTCCCCTTGCTGGCGGAACAGAAAGTCGCCGAGGAACAGCAGTACTTCGCCCACACCCTGATCAAGGGCAACGTCGAATGGGGCCAGCAGCCCAACGGCACCAACGTGGGCGACTACCACGACTACTTCGAAATCGACGTCTCGCCTGAGCTCCCGCTGATCCGCTCACGTCTTGTCTTCTTCGGCACGAGCGGCGGCGACTTCATCACCAACGCGACGAGCTGCCCGGGACACAACACGACCACGCTGAAAGAGACCGACGAGGAAAAAGTGGTCGTCAAAAAGGAATTCACGACGCCGATCGGACTGAACGGCTGTGGCCTGGTCCCGTTCGACCCGACGTTCGCGCTCAGCGCCGGCGCGGGCGAAAGTGGTTCTGACCAGCCCGACGGCATCAGCACGTCGGTTGGAGTGCCTCACACCCCGTCGGCGGCGATCGACTCCTCGCAGCTGAAAACCGCGTCGGTCAAGCTGCCGCCGGGCATGACCTTGAATCCGTCGGCCGCGGCGGGTCTGACAGCCTGCACGCCGGACCAGGCGCGCATCCACAGCGCGACCCCCGGCACGGACTGCCCGGCCAGCTCGGTGCTCGGCACGGTCAGCCTCAACGTGCCGACGCTGCCCGATGGTTCGCTGACGGGCAACATCTACCTCGGCACGCCTCCCGACGGAGGCGCGATCACCAAACCTCCGTACATCATCTACCTCGACGCCGAGTCGAGCCGCTTCGGGGTGTCGGTGCGCATCAAAGGCGAAACGTTCCCCAACGAGACGACCGGCCAGGTGACGACGGTCTTCTCGGAAAACCCCGAACAGCCGTTCACGACGGCCACGCTCAACTTCAAGGGAGGCGCGCTCGCGCCGATCGCCAACCCGCTGACGTGTGCGGCAGGGGCGGCCGAAGGCAGCTTCCTGCCCTACACCGAAATCGGCGCCAAAACGATCTCGACGCCGTTCTCCTCGACGGGCTGCGCGGCGACGATCCCGTTCGCCCTCAGTCAGACGACCGCCAACCAGACAGGCAACGCGGGCGGTGTCACGAGCTACACGTTCAGCCTGACGCGCCCCGAGGGAAACCAGTACCTCGCGCAGGTCAAGACGACGCTGCCGGCTGGTCTGGTCGGCCAGATCCCGAAGGCAACGCAATGCACCGAGGCGCAGGCGAGCGCCGAACCGAGTCAGTGCCCGGACTCGAGCCAGATCGGAGTCGCTTCCGCGATTGCCGGTGCCGGCCCGACTCCGTTCGCGTTCGGTGGGGGCAAGGTCTACCTGACCGGGCCCTACCAGGGCGCTCCGTTCGGCCTGCTCATCACCGTGCCGGCCGTGGCGGGTCCGTTCAACCTCGGCGAGGTGAAAACGCGAGCGAAGATCGACGTCGATCCATACACCGCTCGTGTGACCACCACGGCGGACATCCCGACGATCCAGAGGGGCATCCCGACTCGCCTCCGTGGCGTGACGGTCTCGATCAACAAGCAGGGCTTCCTGCTGAACCCGACGAGCTGCGCTGCGATGGCGACCGAATCGACGGTGACCTCGACGGACGCGGCGACGCAGAAGTTGTCGAGCCCATTCCAGGTCGCCAACTGCAACGCGCTCAAATTCAAGCCGGCCTTCAAGGCGGTCACCAGCTCGAGGACCTCGAAAGCGAACGGCGCGAGCCTTGAAACGACGCTCAACGAGGTCCCGGGCCAGGCGAACGTCAAGTTGGTCAAGGTGCAGCTGCCCAAGGCGCTTCCGTCGCGTCTAACGACGTTGCAGAAAGCCTGCCCGGCGGCGACCTTCGAAGCCGATTACCGCAACTGTCCGCCCGGCTCATTCGTTGGGGGCGCGCGGGCGAACACGCCGACGCTGCCCGGCAAACTGAAAGGGCCGGCGATCCTCGTCTCGCACGCGGCCGCCGCGTTCCCGGATCTCGACCTCGTGATGGAAGCCAATGGCGTCCGCGCCATCCTGGTCGGGAACACGGACATCAAAAAAGGCATCACGACGACGACGTTCGCCTCGACCCCGGACGTGCCGGTGTCGAGCATCACGGTGAACCTGCCGATCGGCCCGAACAGCGCGCTGGCGGCGAACGGGAACCTGTGTGCGAGCCCGCTGATCATGCCGACCACGATGACCGGGCAGAACGGCACGATCGTCAAACAGAACACGACGATCAAAGTGAACACCTGCGGTGTCCGCGTTGTTGGCCACAAGGTCGTCGGCAGCACGGCGTACATCACGGTGCAGACCTACGCGCCGGGCCGCATTAGCGGCAAAGGCTCGGGGCTTGCGACAAGGTTCCGCAAGCTCTCCAAGGCGCAGAAAAAGGCGACGATCAAGATCCCGCTCACGCGCCGCGCTCAGGGCAGGCACCGCCCCTTCAAGGTCAAGGTGCGCTTGGGCTTCGTGCCCAAGGCCAAAGGCGCTCGCGGCTCGGTCTCGTTTGTGACGGTGCGCTTCTAAGGAGTTGCGATCTCTCCAGCAGTCTTCCGGGGGCGGCCATTGGCCGCCCCCGGCGTTTGCGCAGCACGCTCGCCGCCGGCGACACGGGGGACGAGAAGCCCTGCCGCAACGCGTGAAGATCGTGATGGGCGCTTGTCTCCGGCAGGGCCATGCCCTAGATTGCGAGTGATGGACGTTGTGACTGGTACGGATACCGCAACGTCGCCGGGGGTCGAATCTGTGCTTGCCGGCGTGCGTAGATTGACGCTACTCGCCGACGGCGCGACCGACATCGACGCCGTCTATCGGGCGCTCGCACGCGAGCTGCTGGCCTCGCCGGGCGCCGAGGAGGTGCACGTGCACCACTTGGCCGAGGAGGAGTCGGCCGAGGAGCTGGTGACCGTCTACATGTACGGCGGCGACGGGCGGCTGAGCTACATGCTGCCGCGCGCCGAGCGCCCGCCGGGCGTCAGCTGGGTGCTCTACACGGGGCGCAACGTGCTGATCGCCAATCAGCGCAAGCTCGCCGAGAACGTGCCGCGCGTGACCGCGACGGGTCCAGCGAGCTGCGCGTTGCTGTTGCCGATGGTCGAGCGTGGTGAGGTCGACGCCGTCGTGATGCTCGTGCGCCGCTCCTCGCCGGCCTTCGACGAGCGCGCCGTCGATCTCGCGCGCACGCTCGTCGACCAGGCGGCTGCCGCGCTCGCGCTCGTGCATGCACGAGCCGAAGCGGGCACGGACGCGGTCGCGGGCTGCATGAACCACCGCGCGATGCGCCGGCGCCTGGACGAGGAGATCGACCGCGCCTCACGCGCCGGCAGCCCGCTGTCTTGCATCCTGATCGACCTCGACGACTTCAAGCGGATCAACGACGAGCACGGCCACCAGGCCGGCGACGCGGTGCTGCGCCAGGTTGTGCAGGCGCTCGTCGGCGAGTTCCGCGCCTTCGACCGCGTGGCCCGCTACGGGGGCGATGAGTTCGTCGTGATCCTGCCCAATGCCGATCTGCGCAGCGCGGCGGCCGCAGCCAACCGCGCGCTCGAGCGCATGCGCGCGGTGCCCACGGTCGGCTCGGAGTCGGGCATCTCGGCCTCGATCGGTGTAGCGCAGTGGCGCGCGTCGATGGGCGTCGACGATCTGCTCGAGGCCTGCGATCAGGCCTTGCTGCGCTCCAAGCGCGAGGGCAAGGGGCGCGTCACGCGCGCCTCTGAGCCGATCGCCTGAGCACCCCCGGTCGGCATCTGCGGAGGGCCGTCTCGGGCGCCCCGCCGCCGAGTCCTCCAGCGCGACTCTGCGAGACTGGAGGCATGCCTGCAGTGAGAGCCACTACGCCCGGGGAGGTGCGATGACGCAGAACAGCTTTGGCGCCAAGGACAGGCTCGAGGCCGGTGGCAGCAGCTATGAGATTTTCCGCCTCGACGCCCTGCAGCAGCGCTTCGATGTGGCGCGGCTGCCCTTCTCGCTGAAGGTGCTCTTGGAGAACCTGCTGCGCACGGAGGGCAACGGCTCGGTTGACGCCGCCGACGTCGAGGCACTCGCCTCGTGGGATGCCAAGGCGCAGCCGAGCAAGGAGATCGCCTTCACCCCGGCGCGCGTGCTGATGCAGGACTTCACGGGCGTACCCGCCGTCGTCGACCTCGCCGCGATGCGCGACGCGATCGCACGGATGGGCGGCGACGCGGCGCAGATCAACCCGCTCGTCCCGGCCGAGCTCGTGATCGACCACTCGGTGCAGGTCGACGCGTTCGGCACGCGCGACGCCTTCCGCGTCAATGCCGAGCGTGAGTTCGAGCGAAACCAGGAGCGCTACTCGTTCCTGCGCTGGGGTCAGGGCGCGTTCGACGACTTCTCGGTCGTGCCGCCCGACACGGGCATCGTGCACCAGGTCAACCTCGAGTACCTCGCGCGCGTGATCTTCGGAAACGAGAAGACGGGCCAGGCCTATCCGGACACGCTCGTCGGCACCGACTCGCACACGACGATGGTCAACGGGCTCGGCGTGCTCGGCTGGGGCGTCGGCGGGATCGAGGCCGAGGCGGCGATGCTCGGCCAGCCGATGTCGATGCTGATCCCCCAGGTGCTCGGTTTCCGCCTGCACGGCGAGCTGCCGGAGGGCGCGACGGCAACCGACCTCGTGCTAACCGTCACCGAGATGCTGCGCGAGCGCGGCGTGGTGGGGATGTTCGTCGAGTTCTACGGCGCCGGCCTCGCCGGCCTGCCGCTCGCCGACCGGGCGACGATCGGCAACATGTCGCCCGAGTTCGGCTCGACGTGCGCGATCTTTCCGATCGACGCCGAGACGCTGACCTATCTGGAGCTCTCTGGTCGCCCCCGCGAGCAGATCGCGCTCGTCGAGGCCTACGCCAAGGAGCAGGGGCTGTGGCACGACGAGTCCTCGGAGAAGCCGACCTTCTCGGATGAGATCGAGCTCGATCTGTCGAGCGTCGAGCCGAGTCTCGCCGGCCCCAAGCGCCCCCAGGACCGCGTCTCGCTCAGCCAGTCGCAGGTGATCTTCCAGCAGGCGCTGCGCGACTACATCCCAAGCGACGGTGACCAGGTCGATGCGCAGGACGAGGCCGTCGCCGAGTCATACCCCGCCTCGGACCCGCCCGCCAACGAGCCTGGGCACGTACCGGCCCTGGCCGTCTCTCAGCCCCAGTTGCCGGAGGGCGGTACGGCGACGCTGCCGCACAACGGCACCGCCACCAGCGTGACCGTCGACGGCGAGACCTTCGAGCTCGACCATGGGCACGTCGTGATCGCGGCGATCACGAGCTGCACGAACACGTCGAATCCGTCGGTGATGGTCGGCGCGGGGATCCTCGCGCGCAATGCGCTGGCCCGCGGGCTGAAGAGCAAGCCGTGGGTCAAGACCTCACTGGCGCCGGGGTCGAAGGTCGTGACCGAATATCTCGACCGCGCGGAGCTGACCGAGCCGCTCGAGCAACTCGGCTTCAACCTCGTCGGCTACGGCTGCACGACGTGCATCGGCAACTCGGGCCCGCTTTCGCAGGAGATCTCAGACGCGGTCGCCGAGGCCGACCTGGCGGTCGTCTCGGTGCTCTCGGGCAACCGCAACTTCGAGGGGCGGATCAACCCGGACGTGAAGATGAACTACCTCGCCTCGCCGCCGCTGTGCGTCGCCTACGCGCTCGTCGGCACGATGGACGTCGATCTGTTGCACGACCCGCTCGGCCGGGACGCCGAGGGCGAGGACGTCTACCTGCGCGACATCTGGCCCTCGGAGCAGGAGATCGCCAAGACCGTCGGCGAGGCGGTACAGGCCGACATGTTCCGCAAGAGCTACGGCGAGGTGTTCGCCGGCGACGAGCGCTGGAACGGTCTCGACGTGCCCGAGGGCGAGCGCTTCCAGTGGGACGAGCAGTCGACCTACGTGCGCTTGCCGCCCTACTTCGAGGACATGCCGGTCGATCCGCCGGAGGTCTGCGAGCTAAGCGGCGCGCGCGTGCTCGCGCTGCTCGGCGACAGCGTCACGACCGATCACATCTCCCCGGCCGGCTCGATCAAGCGCGACGGTCCAGCCGGTGCCTACCTGCAGCAGCAGGGCGTCACGCCGCGTGACTTCAACTCCTACGGCTCGCGGCGTGGCAACCACGAGGTGATGATGCGCGGCACGTTCGCCAACATCCGCCTGCGCAACCAACTCGCGCCGGGAACCGAGGGGGGCGTCACGCGCCACTTCCCCGATGGCGAGCAGGTCTCGATCTACGACGCGGCGATGCGCTACGCCGAGGAGGGCGTCGAGCTCGTCGTGCTCGCCGGCAAGGAGTACGGCTCGGGATCCTCACGCGACTGGGCCGCCAAGGGGACCAAGCTGCTCGGCGTGCGCGCGGTGATCGCGCAGAGCTTCGAGCGCATCCACCGCTCGAACCTCGTCGGCATGGGCGTGCTGCCGCTGCAGTTCCCAGACGACGAAAGCGCCTCCTCGCTCGGCCTCGGCGGCGAGGAGGTCTTCTCGATCGAGGGCATCGCCGATGCGGTCGCGGCGGTCAAAGGTGGCAAGGGCGGCGGGCAGACCGTGCGCGTACGGGCAGAGCGCGATGGCGCCGAGGCGATCGAGTTCGACGCGCGCGTGCGCATCGACACGCCGCGCGAGGCTGAGTACTTCCGCCATGGTGGCATTCTGCAATACGTCCTCAGGACGTTGCTGGCGCGATGAACAACTCTCCGGAACCGATCCCGGCGGACTCGCCGCTCGGCCTCTCGCCGATCTTGCGAAACCTGCTGCTCGCACCCGGTCCGTCCGGCTATGAGCAGCTGCCGAGTGCCGTCTGGCGCGAGGCGGCCGGCGGGTTCGCAGAGGTCAGCACCGACGCGATCGGCACCCCGCTGGCGCTGCTCGCTGCGAAGGGTGCGGGCAAGGCGGCAGACGGTGAGCGGCGGCCGCGACGACTGCTCGTGATGGGACACATCGACGAGATCGGCTTGATCGTCACGCACATCGACGACGACGGCTACCTGTGGTTCACCGAAGTCGGCGGCTGGGACCCGCAGATCCTCGTCGGCCAGCGCATCGTGCTCGAGACGAAGGGCGGCTCGATCAGGGGGGTCATCGGCAAGAAGCCGATCCATCTGCTGCGCGGCGATGAGCGCAAGAAGGTCGCCGAGATCCGCGAGCTGCACATCGACATCGGCGCGGTCGACGGCGAGCAGGCACGCAAGCACGTGCGTGTCGGCGACGTCGCCGTGATCGACGCTGAGCCGACCGAGCTGCTCGAGGGGCGGCTCGTATCGCGTGCGCTGGACAACCGGATCGGCTCCTATGTCGCGCTCGAGGCAGCGCGGCTCGTCTCCGAGGCCGGCGGCTCGGAGTGGGAGCTCGCTGCGGTGGCGGCGACGCAGGAGGAGACGACATTCGGCGGTTCGCGCACGAGCGCCTTCTCGCTTGAGCCCGACGCGGCGATCGTGCTCGACGTCACGCACGCCACCGACGCTCCTGGCATCGAGGTCAAGGAGATGGGCAAGCATCCACTCGGCTCGGGTCCCGTGATCAGCCGCGGATCGACGCTCAACCCGGGCGTGTTCGAGTTGCTGCACGACACAGCTGAGGCCGAGCAGATCCCGTTCACGATCGAGGCGACCGGACGCGCGACGGGCACCGATGCGGACGCAGTGCACCTCAGCCGCGGCGGGGTGCCGACGGGGCTGGTCTTGATCCCGCTGCGCTACATGCACTCGCCCGTCGAGCTCGTCCAGCTCGAGGACGTCGAGAACGCCGCCAAGCTCGTCGCCGCCTTCGCACTCGCGCTGACGTCTGAGAGCTCCTTCTCGCGCTGACTGGAATACCGGCCGTCCGGTCGGTATCGTCGGCAAATTCGGGGGACGCGGACAAGGAGGCCGGCGTGATGGTACGGAGACCGATGCGCTGGATGCGATCCGGCGCGAGCGCGCTTGGTGGCGTGAGAGCGCTCGGCGTGCTCTGGCTGTGCGTGTCGCTCGCGCTCGCGCTGGCCGGTGAGGCAGGCGCGGCAACGGTCACCGCCGGCGGCGACGAATTGCGCACGGGCTGGTATCCGGAAAGCTCGTCGATCTCACCGCAGTTGGTCAGCGGCGGCTCGTTTGGGCAGATGTGGTCAGCCAGCGTCGAAGGCCAGGTCTACGCGCAGCCGCTGCTCGCCAACGGCACGCTGCTCGTCGCCACCGAGAAGAACCAGGTCTATGGGCTCGACCCGGCGACGGGCGCAGCGAAATGGTCCAAGTCGCTGGGCACGCCGTGGAACCCGGCCGATATCAGCTGCGCCGACCTGACGCCGTCGATCGGCGTCACCTCGACGCCGGTGATCGACACCGCGACGGGTATCGCATACATGACGCACAAGACCTATGCCTCGGGCACGAGCGGCCCGGCGCGCTGGTACATGGACGCCATCAGCGTTGCCAGCGGCGCCGAGCAGCCTGGCTTCCCGGTCGAATTGGCCGGAACCGCGCAGAACGCGGCCAGGACGTTCTCACCGACGACACAGCTCCAGCGCCCAGGGCTGCTGCTGATGGGCGGTGTCGTGTATGCGGCGTTCGGCGCCCATTGCGACGTAGAGCCCTGGCAGGGCTGGATCTTCGGCGTCTCGACGGCCGGCAAAGTCACCGCGCGATACGTCGATAACACGAGCGCGGAAGGCGCCGGTATCTGGCAATCCGGTTCGGGTCTGACCTCCGACGGGCCAGGCACGATCCTGTTCACGACGGGCAACGGCGGCGCCCCCTCCAAACCGGCCGCCGGCACGAGCCCGCCGGCCAACCTCGGCGAGTCGGTCGTGCGCGTGCGCGTGCAGGGCGACGGCTCGCTGAAGCCGGTCGACTTCTTCGCGCCGTTCAACGGCCCTACGCTCGACGAAAACGACGCTGACTTCGCCTCCGGCGGCGTCACGGGCCTGCCTTCTGAATACTTCGGCACGAGCGCGTTGCCGCACCTCGCGGTCGCCGACGGCAAGCAGGGGTACGTATACCTGCTCAACCGCGACTCGCTCGGCGGTGTCTCGCAGGGCCCCGGCGGAGCCGACAGCGTCGTGCAGCGTCTCGGCCCGAGGGGCGGCGTCTGGTCGCGACCAGCGATCTGGCCCGGGGAAGGCGGCTACGTCTATATCCCGACGTCGAGCGGAGCAAGCGCCGGCGGCAACCTCGACGTATACAAGTACGGCGTCTCAGGGTCCGGCATGCCGTCCCTTTCGCTTGCTGGGAGCTCGGAAGACTCGTTTGGCTGGGGCAGCGGCGCGCCGGTGATCACCTCCGACGGGACGACATCCGGCACGGCCCTCGTATGGATTGTCTGGTCGGCGAACCGGACGGGCAGCGGCGGCCAGCTGCGCGCTTATGACCCGGTGCCGGTCGGCGGCAAGCCCCATCTGCGCTTCTCGGCGTCGATCGGGACCGCATCGAACTACAGCGTCCCGGGCGTCGGCGCGGGCAAGCTCTACGTCGGCACGCGCGAAGGCAAGGTCATTGCATTCGGCTCGCCCGTCACGCCGCCGCTGCAAGGGTCTGCGCTGTCGTTCCCGGCGACGACGATCGGCAAGAGCGCTGAACGGACGCTGACGCTGACGGCGAACCAGAACCTCACGATCTCGAGCCTGACCTCGAGCTCCAGCCAGTTCACGCTCGCGCCGCCCGCGCTGCCGGCGACGCTTGCGGTCGGGCAGAAAATTTCGATTCCGGTGACATTCGTGCCGACCCAGACGGGCCTGCAGGGCGCGACCGTGACGGCGACAACGGACGGCGAAAAACAGACGCAGTTCGCTGTCTCGGGCACTGGCCAGGCCGAAGGCGCCGAGTTGCTGGCCACTCCCCCGGTGCTCTCCTTCCAGGCCACGGCGATCGGCGGCCATCGCTCCGAAGCCGCGACCTTCCGCAACGGCGGATCGGAACCGTTGACGATCGAAAAGGTCGAACTGCCCTCGGCTCCGTTCAGCGTCGAAGGCGCGCCGGCAAAAGGAGGCACGATCGCCGCGGGCGCTTCGATCCTGGTGACGGTCAAGTTCGACCCGACTGGGGCCGGAAGCTTCAGCGACTCGATCGGCCTGCAGACGAGCGGAGGCGATGCCGCCGTCGCTCTCTCAGCCGTAGCCGGCGCTCCCGGGTCCCTGCAGATCGACAGCCTCGCCAACGACTTCGGCGCGGTGCTGCTCGGTAGCAGCCTGACGAAGTCGTTCACGATCACCAACACGGGCGGCACGGCTGTGCCGATCACGAAGTCCAAGCCGCCGATCGGTGGCGAGTTCGCGCCGGCCAGCGAACTTCCGGAGGGCACGACGATCCAGGCCGGCGAAAGCGTCACCGAGCGGGTGACCTTCGCTCCCACGCTGCTCGGTCCGGCCACGCCGGGCCAGTGGCTGATCACCGGCGAAGACGGCAACGGGCTGCGCGAAGTCATGTTCACCGGCTCCGGCGTGAGCGCTCCGCCGGCGCAGACCGCTGTTCCCGGACCAGCGCCGGCACAGGGCATCTCAGGTGCGAGCGAAAGTAGCCGGCGCGGCCCGCTCGCGACGCTTGCTCGCAGCGCTCTCAAGGCGTCCAGACGCGGCACGGTCGCCGTGCCGGTCAGCTGCCCCGCCTGGGAGCAGAGCTGCCTCGGCACGGTCACCCTCAAGGCGACGATGCGCACGCGCGGAGCGCGGCGGTCGACCGTAGCGCGGAGCGTCGTGCTGACGCTCGCCAGTGGCTCGTTCGTGCTGAGCGGCGGTCAAACGCGCACCCTCACGCTGCGTCTGTCCGCCAAGGCGCGGGCGCTGCTCGGACGCGTTCACCTGCTGAAAGCCGCCGCGACGATCGCAGCGCGCGATCTAGCTGGGCTCAGCCACACCGCTCGCGCCGCTGTCACGATCCGCTCGGCGGCCGCTGCGCACCGCACGGGCGCGTAGCGGCAACCTAACGGTCGGGCTTGCTCAGGCGGCTTCCAGTTCGGTTACCGACGAGACCTTGTATGCCTCGCCCGGGCAACCGCCCGTGACGAGCATCCGCAGCCCCTGCGGGCCGGCGTACACCTTGCGCTTGGTCTCGGCGCCGACGCGCACGAGCGTCTCCGGATCGAGCTCCACGCGCTCGCCTTCGACATCCATCCAGCCCGAGCCCGACAGCACCGCGAAGACCTCCTCCTGTGCGCTGTCGGAATGATCGTGCTCGGGGTAGTCCGCATAGTCCGGTGGCAGCTGGATGATCTGCATGCCGAACGCACTAACGCCGAGCTCGGCGCGGACCTTCACGAATCCGCCGCCGAAGCCGGCCTCCATCTCATTGATGCGCTTCGCTGTGTAATCGCTCATTAGTCGACACTAACCGATTGGCGAGACCCGCGGAAGCGCGACCTCGAACATCGCTAGGACGGCAGCATCATCACGATGCCGAGCTGGCGCGACTGGGCGAGCACCGTGCCGTCGGCGGCCCAGATCACGCCGTCCTCCTCGAAGAATCCGTCCTGGACGAGCCCTGAGCGAAAGCGCGCGAAGCACAGCTGATCGAGCGGCAGCTCGGGCGAAACGTCTCCGTCGTATGCCTCCTCGCCGTGCGCGCGCGCTGGCGTCAGCGCCGCGCGGAAGTGCACGGTCAGGTCGATCGTCGGCGTCGTCGCCGGATCGCTCAGGCGGATGAACGGTGGCGAGAACAGGGCGTCGCTGAAGAACGCGAGCGAGATCGGGTCGATCGTGCGCGGCTCGGCCAGCCCCAGCCAAGCACCGATCTCCATCGGCGCATCAGAGCCGGTGAACGGCACCGCGCCGGTGCGCCGTTGCACGACGATGTGGCGCGTGAACGGCGGCGCTCCGGCGAACAGCGGCACGCCCGCCTGGCGCACCGGATCGGGGGGCGCAACGTCGGGCAGCGGAAGCTCCAGTACGTCCTGAGCGCTCCATGGCACCGAGAACGCGGCGAGCGCAAGCGTGATCAGCTTGCCGTCCTGCTCCATTCGCGCCGACAGCGTGCTCAGCGAACGCCCGGCGCGCTCGATGCTCGTGAGGATCGTGACCGGACCAGGCTGCGGGGCACGGGCGTAGTGGATCGTCAGCGAGCGCGGCGCGCGCAGTGGATCGGCGACCGTCTCGATCAACGCCCGCATCAACATCGCCGCGATGTAGCCGCCGTGCGGCCCGCGTCCGGCGCGCCAGTCGGGCGATACGTCGCCCGCGAACTCGACCCGCGGCTGTTCGCCGTCCTGCATGCGGCTCAGCTCGCGCACCGCCGTGTCGCGGTCGAACGCGCCGAGCGTCGCGACCGGCGGCGCCGGCCGGCCGACCGTCGATCGGTCAGCCACGGACCAGGCGCTTGTAGGTGATCCGGTGCGGGCGGTCCGCCGCGTCGCCCAGCAGCGCTCGGCGGTGCTCCTCGTAGGCCTCGAAGTTGCCCTCGAACCAGGTCACCTGCGAATCGCCCTCGAACGCCAGCACGTGCGTGGCCACGCGGTCGAGGAACCAGCGATCGTGGGAGATGATCACCGCGCAGCCCGGGAATTCGAGCATCGCGTTCTCGAGCGCACGGAGCGTGTCGACGTCGAGGTCGTTCGTGGGCTCGTCCAGCAGCAGCAGGTTGCCGCCGCTGCGCAGCAGCTTGGCGAGGTGCACGCGGTTGCGCTCGCCGCCGGAGAGGTTGCCGATCTTCGCCTGTTGGCTGGACCCCTTGAAGTTGAACCCAGCGGTGTACTGGCGCGAGTTGACCTCGCGCTCGCCGACTTTGAGGTGCTCGTAGCCTTCGGAGATCTCCTCCCACACGGTCTTCGCCGGATCCAGCGCGTCGCGTGACTGGTCGACGTAGGCGAGCTGAACCGTCTCGCCGAGCTCGATCGAGCCGCTGTCGGGCGACTCCTCGCCGGTGATCATGCGAAACAGCGTCGTCTTGCCGGCACCGTTGGCGCCGATCACGCCGACGATGCCGGCACGGGGCAGGTCGAAACTGAGATCCTCGATCAGGAGCTTCTCACCGAAGCCCTTGCGCACGTCGTTTGCCCTCAGCACCTTTTCGCCCAGGCGCGGGCCCGGCGGGATGTGGATCTGCACGTCCTCGAGCTTGACGTTGCGCTCCTCGGCGATCAGCTCCTCGTAGCGCGCCAGGCGCGCCTTGGACTTGGTCCGTTTGCCCTTGGGGTTGGTGCGGACCCATTCGAGCTCCGCCGCGATCGTGCGTTCGCGTCCCTTTTCCGAGCGCGCTTCCTGCGCCAGGCGCGTCTGCTTCTGCTCGAGCCAGCCCGAGTAGTTGCCCTCGTAAGGGATGCCCTTGCCGCGATCGAGCTCGAGGATCCAGCCGGCGACGTTGTCGAGGAAGTAGCGGTCGTGGGTGACCGCGACGATTGCGCCCTTGTACTCGGAGAGATGTTGCTCGAGCCACGCGACTGACTCCGCGTCGAGGTGGTTGGTGGGCTCGTCGAGCAGCAGCAGGTCGGGCGCGGAGAGCAGCAGGCGGCACAGCGCCACGCGGCGGCGCTCGCCGCCCGAGAGCAGGCTCACATCGGCGTCGGGCGGCGGCAAGCGCAGCGCGTCCATCGCGTATTCCAGCTGCGTATCGAGGTTCCACGCGTCGGCCGCTTCGATCTTCGCCTGGATGCGACCGAACTCCTCGGCCGTGTCCTCGGAGTAGTTGGCGGCGAGCTCGTTGAAGCGGTCGAGCAGGGCCTTGGTCTCGGCCACGCCGTCCTCGACGTTGCCGCGAACATTCTTTGACTCGTCGAGGTGCGGCTCCTGCTCGAGCATTCCAACCGTCGCCCCCGGGGCCAGCTGGGCCTCGCCGCGATACTCCTGATCGACGCCGGCCATGATCCGCAGCAGCGTGGACTTGCCCGCGCCGTTGTACCCGAGCACGCCGATCTTCGCGCCCGGGTAGAAAGCCAGCGTGACGTCGTCGAGCACCGTCTTGTCTGGCGGGTGAAGCTTCGACAGACGGTGCATCGTGAAGATGTATTGAGAGGACATTGGCAGGCAGGATAGGACCTCGCTGGGGTCGCTAACGTTGTCGGGTCATGCCTACGACCGTCCTGGATGTCGAGCAGCACCTGCTCCTGCTGGAGCTGGAGGCCCCCTTCGACAAGCGCGACGTGCAGCTCGCTCGCAGGCGCATGGCCAAGCGCTGGCACCCCGATATCGCGCCGGCCGGGCGCCAGTTCGAGCACGAGCGTCACCTGAAGGCGATCAACGAGGCGGCCGACCAGCTCGAGCGCCTCGCCGAGGGCTCGCGTGGGGGGAAGGTCTCCGAGAACGCCGTGCGCGCCTCGGCCGCCGCTGCCCGGCGCGAGCGCGAGGAGGCGGGCCGCCGGGCGTATGAGGCCGAGCAGCGCGCACGCGCGCACGCCGCCGACAAAGCCAAGCACGACCCCTTTGCCAGCCGCGTGCCCGACCACTCCGTCGTGCACCGCTACGCGCGCTGCCTGTCCTACCCGGAGTGGGGCGTCGGCACGGTTGCCGGCATCTACTTCACCGAGGACCCCGACGGCGGTGAGGATGTGCAGCAGTGGGCGCGCGTCAAATTCAGCCACGGCGTGCGCACGGTGCCGGCCGGTAGCCTGCGCTTCGTCAACTTCTCAAAGCCCGATCCGGCCGAGGAGCGCGTCGAACGCTTCACGCTCGCCGCACAGCGGGCGATGGCCGAGGGCGAGTACGAACTGGCCGCCCAGCGGTTGATTTACGCGCGCGACGCAGAGCCCGACAACGTCGCCGTGCTGCGGCTGATGACGCTCGCCTTCTGGCAGGCCGGCAAGCTCGAGGAGGCAGCCCGCGCCGTGCGCGACTGGGCGCGGGTCGACGGCGCCCGGCCCGCCGCTCATCGCTTCGCCTCGCGCATCTACGAGGACATCGGCGCCGTCGACCTCGCCGAGGAGGCCGCCGAGCGTGCCGTCCAGCGCGGTCCCAGCGACGCCGGCGCGTGGGAGCGCCTCGGTCGCCTGCGCCTGCGCCTGATGGACCGCGAGGGGACGCTCGAGGCGCTCAGGAGGGCGATGGCGCTCGGCGCGGGCGAGGAGGTACGCGAGCTGATCTCCCAAGCCCTGGCGCTCGAGCCCAAGCTGGCCACCGCCGGCTGAGGCCCTCGCGCCCGCCGCCGAGGTTGACAACACGGCAAGAGGATGTTTGGAGCCGCCTGGATCGGGTAGAAACGCTGTCGATTCGTGCGCAGCAGCACGGACTGCCGGGAACATTCGAGGGAAGACAGCGAAGGAGAGGGACATGAGCAAGATGCACGCGTTTCGGGTACGGCAGGTTAAGCCCGGGGGACGCAGGACCGGTCGATCTATGGCCGTAATCGGCGTTCCGGCGCTGGTGGCTTCGATCTTCACGCTGGCGTTCGCCGCTCCGGCGTTCGCCGGTCTCAAACACGACTTCTCGGTCTTCTACGACTGCCCGATCAACGACCCGAACGTCGGCGCCTGCATCGTCTCGACAACGAACAGCGGCGAATTCGTGATCGGCTCGAAGACGGTGACGATCAATAAGACGATCACCCTGCAGGGCGGCGTCAGCGAAACCTCACCGCAGCTCGTGCCCGCGGTGGACGGCAACACGCTGTCGAAAACGCCGCTGACGGTTCCTGGCGGGCTCACTGGCATCGGTGAAGTCGGCGGCGAAGTCACCGCGACCTCAGAACTCGCCGGCCCGGTGATCCTAGAACTCGAGAACCTCGGTACCGACAGCCCGGCGATCGATCTGCCGCTGAAGGTCAAACTCGACAACCCGGCGCTCGGAAGCTCCTGCTACATCGGCTCGGACTCCGAAAAAATCGCGCTGGCGCTGACGACGGGAACGACGAAACCGCCGGCGCCGAACAAACCGATCACCGGCGCCAAAGGGTCCGTCGAGGTGTTCGATCACTCGAAGATCATCGGCGTCACCGGTGCCTCGCTCGTCGACAACTCGTTCTCGGCCCCTGGCGTCAACGGCTGCGGCGGCGTGCTCGCGCCCGTGATCGACCCGGTCGTCAACCTCGACGCCGGCCTGCCGGCGGCGGCGGGCAAAAATACGGCCCGTCTGAACAGCAGCTTTGTGACCGCTTCCCCGAGGGCGATCAAGGCTCAGGCCGCGCTGCCGGAGATCGGCCGCTGCGTGAAGGTCGAAGCGACCAAGGTAGGCAAAGAAAAGATCTACCACGGCCACTACGAAGCGAAGGACTGCATCGAAGAAAACCCGTTGCCGGCCGAATCGGTCAACGGCCAGTACGAATGGCTGCCGGGCACGGGTGCGAACAGCGCGTTCACCACTTCCTCGGCGAAGACCACGCTGACGACCGTCGGCGGTTCTTCGGTCACCTGCTCGCATTCCTCGGGTAGCGGCCAGTACACGGGCCTGAAAACCGCGACCGCGACGCTCACGCTGACCGGATGTCAGCTCGCAGCAAGCAAACAGGCCTGCCAGAGCAGCGGCGCGGCGGCAGGCGAAATCGTCACCAGCCCGCTCTCGGGCGAACTAGGCTTCATCGAAGACGCCTACGAAGGCGAAGATCTGCACGTCTCGGTCGGCCTGGACCTCAAGCACGCACCGACGCTACTGACCGCCGAATGCGGTGGCGAAGCGCTGTCGGTCGGCGGCTCGGTGATCGCACCGATTTCGAGCCTGGACAAAATGGCCTCTACGTTCACGCTGAAGTTCACGGCTGCCGGGGGCAAACAGAAACCGGAATCGTTCGAAGAAGAACCGAACGACACGCTTCTCAGCACACTCGGATCGGGCTCCGCCGAACAGGCCGGCCTGACCGCGACCGGCAAGATCGCAAACGGCGAAAAGCTCGAGATAAAAGCGGCTGCGCTGTAGGCGCTGCAGGTAGGACGGCTGCGGGGAGGGAGCTCTCCGCAGCCGGTCCGTGCCGTTTGTGCGCGGACGGTTGCGGGCAGCCGAGGGCCTCTCGGGGGTGAGCCAGCCGCTAGAGGATGTTCACTGCGCGCGCGACGATTAGCCCGACCGTGAGGAACGATGCGGTCGACTGCACGCCCATCACGAGCTTCGCCGTCGGCGTCAGCGGCATCGTGTCGGTCGGGCTGAACGCCGTGTTGTTCGTCAGTGCCACATACAGGTAGTCGACGAACTTCGGGCGCCAGCCGGCCGGCTGGACCGTGTCGTCGCTCATCTGCGGGAAGAGGAAGTCAGGGGCTTGGTCGCGTCCGGCGGCCCGCAGGCCCGGCCCGCCGCGGTCCATCTCCCAGAACCACAGGGCGAACACGAGCAGGTTCGTCAGCCAGATCAGCACGCCCGCGACGATCAGGCTGCGTCCGTCTGAGACGCTGTGGTGCAGCAGGAAGTGCACCAGCTCGCCGAGCGAGAAGATGTTGGCCGCGCTGACCAGTGCTGTCAGTCCGAGCGCGATGTGGCGCCTGCGCGGATGCTCGTCCTCGATCACGTTCGGCGTCACCACGAACAGGCCGAGCAGCAGCACCCCCTCCATCGTCGGCACCAGCCACTCCGGTCCCGCCGTCAGCCGCGCCGGCAGAAGGATCTGGATGCCGATCGCAGCCAGCACCGTCACCTGGGCCGGCCAGAACGGCTCGCGATCTGGCGGTGGGGGGTAGGCGCGCCCTGGGAGCGCTTGTTCGCTTGCCACGCTCGCAGAGGCTAAGACCAGCGTCGGCCGTCGCCGGATCTCGCCGCTGCTTCGTCGCTCGGACGGGGGCCCGTCCCGGCGATGGCCTCCGGTTGGCTAGCCTTGTCCCATGGGGATCGAGAGCCCGGTACATCTGCTGTTCATCGCGCTAGTCGCGCTGATCGTGCTCGGGCCCAAGCGCCTGCCCGCGCTCGCCCGCGCGCTCGGCCAAGGCATCCGTGAGTTCCGCCAGTCACTCGACATCGGTGCCGGCGGCGAGGAGCACAGGCCGCCGCCCGTCGCCAGTGCTGCCTCTGCGCCGAGCGCATCCTCGGAGACGCCCGCACCCGCTCCGCCGCCCGACGCCTCCGACGCGTCGAGCGCCGCGCCGGCTCGCGCCGAGAGCGTGCAGACCCACTCAGCCGACTGACGCGAACCCGTCCCGCTGGGCGGCAGTCGGGCGATCGCGACCGCGCGCTGTGGCGCCGCCGGTAGGCTTGGCGCGTCCTTTCCGACCAAGGAGTCAACCGCCGATGAGTGCCGAAGCCGCCGGGTCCGCCGATGCCGTCCTGACCGAGCAGCGCGGCAACGTGCTGCTGATCACGATCAACCGTCCCGAGGTGCGCAACGCGGTCAACGGCGCCGTCGCCGAGGGCGTCGCCGGCGCGCTCGACCGGCTCGACGGTGACGACGGACTGTCGGTCGGCGTGCTCACCGGCACAGGCGGCTTCTTCAGCGCCGGCATGGATCTCGGCGCCTTTGTCAAGGGCGAATCGCCCTGGTTCGGCGACCGTGGCTTCGCCGGGATCGCCCAGCGTGCTTCGCAGAAGCCGCTGATCGCCGCGATCGAGGGCTTCGCGCTCGCCGGTGGTATGGAGGTCGCGCTCGCATGCGACCTGATCGTCGCCGCCAAGGGCGCCAAGATGGGGATCCCCGAGGCCAAACGCTCGCTGATCGCCGCCGCCGGCGCGCTCTTGCGCTTGCCGAAGCGGATGCCCTACCACGTCGTAATGGAGCTCGCCCTGACCGGCGACCCGATGCCCGCCGAGCGCTTTCACGAGTTCGGCCTCGTCAACAGGCTCGCCGAGCCCGGCACCGCAGTTGACGTCGCGCTCGAGCTCGCCGCGCAGCTCTCCAAGAGCGGTCCGCTCGCGCTGATCGGCTCCAAGCGCATCTTGCAGGAGCAGTTCGACTGGAGCAGCGAGGAGATGTGGCAGAAGCAGGGCGAGATCACCGGGCCCGTGATGACCTCCGAGGACGCCAAAGAGGGGGCCAGCGCCTTCAAGGAAAAGCGTCCGCCCGTCTGGAAAGGGCGATGAAGTAGATCGACGCCTAGCGGGTCGCTGGGCAAGCCAGGCAAGGACGCAGGGAGTGTGGCGTGCGAGAGCACGCGAGCGACCGAGGACGCCGTATGGCGCCGCTCAGCGGCCCGCTAGCTTCTTGCGCTTGCGCTGGCGGCGGATCTCGAGGAACCGCTTCCACAAGGCCCACATCAGCGCTGCCCCGGCGTCTTGCGCGGGTACTGCGAGATCGCCTTGTCGAGGTCGATCGCGGTCGTGACGATCCGGCTCTGTTCGGCGAGGTGTGCCGCCGGGTAGCCCTCGCCGGGGCTCGCCCGCTCGGGCCGGCCGATGAAGCCGAAGCGAATCTCGTGAGGCATGATCTGCATCAGGCGCGGGAACATGTGCGCGCGGGCGCCGGCGTTGCGCGGCTCCTCCTGTACCCAGACGACCTCCTGCAGCTTCGGGTAGCGGCGCAGCAGCTCGAGGATCTGCGCCTCGGGGAAGGGATAGAGCAACTCGACGCGCGCCACGGCGAGGCCCGGGTGCGAGGCGCGGTCTGGATGGCCCACGAGGTCGTAGTAGACCTTGCCCGTGCACAGCAACAGGCGCGTGACCTGCGCGTCCTCGACGCCCGGCTCGGCCAGCACGGGATGAAAGCGTGTGCCCTCGCCCATCTCGGCGATCGTGTTCGTCGCCTGCGACAGGCGCAGCAGCGACTTCGGCGTCATCACCACGAGCGGGCGCTGCTTAGCGATCCGCGCCTGGCGGCGCAGCAGGTGGAAGTACTGAGCCGGCGTCGTCGGGCTCGCCACGCGGATGTTTCCCTCGGCCGCAGAGCGCAGGAAGCGCTCGAGGCGCGCCGAGGAGTGCTCCGGGCCTGAGCCCTCGTAGCCATGGGGGAGCAGCAGCGTCAGGCGCGAGGTCTGCCCCCACTTGGCCAGGCCCGAGGTGATGAACTGGTTGACGATCACCTGCGCCGAGTTGACGAAGTCGCCGAACTGAGCCTCCCACAGCACGAACGTCTCGGGCGCCTCCTGGCTGTAGCCGTACTCAAAGCCCATGCACGCGAGCTCCGAGAGTGGGCTGTTGTGCAGCTCAAGCGGCGCCAGCGCGTCGGGCAGGCTCTGGATTGGGCAGACCGTCTGGCCGGTCTTCGCGTCGTGCAGGACCATGTGGCGCTGGCTGAACGTGCCGCGCTCGGTGTCTTGGCCGGTGAGACGGATCGGCGTGCCTTCGGTCAAGAGCGAGCCGAACGCCAGCGCCTCCGCATGCGCCCAGTTGACGTGGCCGTCCTCGCCCAGCGCCTCGCGCCGGCGCTCGAGCTGTTTGACGAGCTTCGGGTGGACCGTGAAGCCCTCCGGTACGCGCAGGAGCTCCTCGCCGAGCTCGCGCAGGCGCTCGACGGGCACCGCCGTCTCGACCTCTGGGCTCGGTGAGCGGTCGAGCTCGTACTCGCCCGTCGGGTGTTCGCCGTGCTCCTCCGCCGCAGCCGCGATCTTCGCCTTCAGGCGCTGGTGCAGCAGCGTCATTTTGTCCCAGACCTCCTGCGCCTGCGCGTCGACCTCCTCTTGGGAGACGACGCCTTCAGCGACCAGGCGGTCGGCCCACAGTTCGGAGACGCGCTTCTTGCTCTTGATCTTCGCATACATCTCCGGCTGCGTGTAGGCCGGCTCGTCGGACTCGTTGTGGCCGAAGCGGCGGTAACCGATCAGGTCGATCAGCACGTCGTGGCCGAACTCTTGGCGGAACGCGAAGGCCAGTCGCACGGCGCTCATGCACGCCTGCACGTCGTCCGCATTGACATGCACGATCGGCACGTCGAAGCCCTTTGCCAGGTCAGAGGCCCAGCGCGTCGAGCGCGCGTCGTCCGGGTCCGTCGTGAAGCCCACCTGGTTGTTCGTGATGATGTGCACCGTGCCGCCGACCTTGTAGCCGTCGAGCGCCTGCAGGTTGAGCGTCTCCGAGACGACGCCCTGGGCCGGGAACGAAGCGTCGCCGTGGATCACGATTGGCACGGCCGCGTCGGTGTCCTGGTGAGCGCGCGAGCCCTGGCGCGTGGTCTGCGCCGCCCTCGTCGCGCCCTCGACGACCGGGTAGACGTACTCGAGGTGGCTCGGGTTGGACTCGAGGTTGACGCGGATCGTCTCGCCGTCGCCCAGGTCGTAGGAGCCCTGCGTGCCGTGGTGGTACTTGACGTCGCCCGTGCCGCCCTGCGGGATCGTCGTGACCGCCTCGAGCGTCGAGGCGCCCTCGAACTCGGCGAAGATCGTGTCGTAGGGGCGCCCGAGGTTGTGCGCAAGCACGTTCAAGCGGCCGCGGTGGGCCATCCCGATCACGACCTCCTTGCCGCCGTGCGCCGCCGACAGGCGGATCAGTTCATCGACCATCGGCACCGTCATGTCCAGGCCCTCGATCGAGAACTGGTGCTGGCCGAGGTAGGCCTTGTGCATGAAGCGCTCCAGCGCGTCAACCTTGACCAGGCGGCGCAGCAGCCACCTAGCTTCGTCGTTGGTCAGCGGCTCGCGGAACGCGCCCGCCTCGATGTGCTCACGCAACCACACGCGCTGGCGGTGGGAGGCGATGTGCTCGATCTCATAGGCGATCGTGCCGCAGTAGGTCTCGCGCAGGTGCGGCAGCGCGTCTGCCAGCGTCGCGCCCGGCACGTACATGTTCAGCACCTTCGCCGGGATCCGCGCCTGGATCTCCGGCGTCAGGCCGAGCGGCTCCGGGTCAAGGCCCGGGTCGCCCTCGGGCTCGGAGTCCAGCGGGTCAAGACGCGCCGCTAGGTGCCCGTGGCTGCGGTAGCGGCTGACGAGCGTGCTCGCCGCGTGCACCGCGCGCAGCAGCTCTTCGCTCGCGCTGCCCACGCCCGCTGAAGGGGTTGTGCCGGCCTGTGCCGCAGCCGAGGCGGCTGCTGCCGGCGCTGGCGGCGGGGGCGGCGGGCCGAGCTCGACGCCGAGTGAGGCGAACACGCCCTCGTAGAAGCCGCGCTCGCCCTGCAGGTATTCCTCGATCCGCGCCAGGAAGCGCCCCGACTCGGCGCCCTGGATGATCCGGTGGTCGTAGGTCGAGGTCATCGTCATGACTTTCTCCGCGCCGATCATCTGGCCGATGTTGGCCAGGCCCGGCGGGTAGGCGATCGAGCCCGTCGCGATGATCGTCCCCTGCCCCGTCATCAGGCGCGGCACCGAGGCGATCGTGCCGATTCCGCCCGGGTTGGTGAGCGTGAGGTTGCCGCCCTGCAGGTCGTCCGCCGTCAGCGTGTTCGTGCGCGCCTTCTCGACTAGCCCGTCGTAGGCCGCGACGAAGCGCTCGAACGGCATCCGCCCGGCGTCGCGGATCACGGGCACCATCAGCGTGCGCGAGCCGTCCTTCTTCTCCACGTCAACAGCGAGGCCGAGGTTGACCTGGCCGTCGTGCACGCGGTTGGGCTTGCCGTCGATCTCTTCGAAGTGGTCGGCCATCACCGGCATGTCGTCGGCCGCGCGCGCGATCGCGTACGCGATCAGGTGCGTGAAGGAGACCTTGCGCTCGGCCGCCTTCAGCTCCTTGCGGCGTCCGTCGAGCATCGTCACCGTGAACGTGCGGAAGCTCGTCGCCGTCGGGATCTTGCGCGACTGCTCCATGTAGCGGGCCAGCGCCGCCGCGCCGCCGCGCATCGCCTTCGTCTCGGCCTGCGTCGGGCTCGAGGCGGCGCCGTCGCTCGCGCTCTGCGCAATGCGCGCCGCGCCGTTGCCGCCGGCTGCCGAGAGCACGTCGGACTTGACGATCCTGCCGGCCGGGCCGCTGCCGGAGACCTGTGCCAGGTCAACGCCCTCGGCCTGTGCGACGCGCGCCGCGACAGGCGAGATCTTGAGGTCCTCCGGGAGGGCGCCCGTCGCGGGCGCGCTTGCGCTGGAATCGCTGCTCGCCGTGTCGCTCGTGTCAGAGCCGTTCTGCGGCGCCGGAGCTCCAGCCGGCTCGCCGGAGGCGATCCGCGCGATCACCTGTCCAACCGTGACCGTCTCGCCCTCCTGCGCGAGCAGCTCCGCGATCGTGCCGCTCACCGGCGCCGGAAGCTCGACGTCAACCTTGTCCGTCGAGATCTCGACGATCGTGTCGCTCTCCTTGATGAAGTCGCCCACCTTCGCGCTCCATTCGAGGATCGTGCCCTCCGAGACCGACTCGCCGGCAGCCGGCGTGACGACGTCCACGAGCTGACCACTGCTGGCAGCGCCGGCGCTCGTCGTGGGGGCCTCGGTGCCGTCGGCGGCTGTCTGCCCGGCGTCTGCCGAGGCGGCAGCACCCTCGGCCGGCGCAGCCTCCGCTGGTGTCTCTTGCTCGGCGTGGGCAGCGCCGTTGCTCGCGCCGTTCTTCGTCGTGTCCGCACCGTTGCCGACGCTCGCGTCCGCCGCGGTGCCCGCGCTCGCACCGACCGCGATGCGGGCGATCACCTGCCCGACCGTGACCGTGTCACCCTCCTCGACGAGCAGCTCCGTGACGACGCCCGTAGCCGGGGAGGGCAGCTCGACGTCAACCTTGTCGGTCGAGATCTCAACGATCGTCGCGTCGGCCTTGACCGCGTCGCCGACCTTGACATGCCATTCGAGGATTGTTCCCTCAGTGACCGACTCGCCGGCGGCAGGGGTCACGACGTCGATTATCTGCTCAGCCGTGGTGCCTGTGGCCATTGATTCCCTACTCTAGCGCGGCCCGCTTGCGTTGCTCACGGATGAACTCGAAGCTGCCGAAGAACGGCCCGACGCCACCCAGCACGGTCACCGCGACAGCCAGCCGCAGAGAGACGATCCTCAGTCGCGCGGCCGTCAGGCAGGCGAGCGACATGAGGATCCACAAGAGGCCGTGCGTGAGCCCGAGCACGAACGTCAGCGGCTGCGGGTTGCCCGCAGCGAACGCGCAGATCAACAGCGCCACATACACGCACGAGTGAAAGAACGAGGTCCACTTCAGGCGCTCGAACGTGAGCGGTCCGGCCGCCGCACGTGGCGGGCGCGCACTCGCCGGAGCCGAGGCCGCGCCGGCCCCGGGCTGCGCTGCGCCGCTCACTCGGTCAGCCAGCGGGCCATGCGCGGCAGCACCTCGCCCGCCTCCGGCGGCCACTCGTCGATCTCGGCTGGCCACCACGCGAACTCGTCGTGCTCGTGATCCGGCTGCACCGTGTCCTCCTCGCCGGCCGCGATCCACGCCTGGCCGACGAACATGATCATCTTCTGGGGAAGGCAGATCAACGCCTCGCCGCGCACGCGCTCCGGGGCGACCGACCACTCCTCGTCGAGCTCGCGCACGAGCGTGTCGGCCGGGCTCTCGCCGAGATCGACGGCACCGCCGGCGCCCAGTGCCCAGCGCCCCGCCCACGAGGCGACCCACGGTGCGCGCCGTCCCGCCAGCCAGCGCCCGTCGGCCGAGCGCGTGACGCACAGCGCGGCCATGCTGTGCGAGGCGTCGCCCGCGACCAGGCGCAGCGCCCAGCGCAGCGGCTGCAACTCGATCGCCAGCCCCGACTCGTCGGCGCGGAAGTCAACCAGCCGCGCTGCCACACCGTCGTGGCTCGGCGAGCCGCGCTCGCGCAGACCCTCGATCGCGGCGTCGGCCGCCTCGATGTGCGCCGCTGGTGGCTCGTACTCCTCCTTGCGCCAGTGCGCCTTAACGCGGTCGAGCTCCCACGGGCCGCGGGCGAGCACTTCGGGCGCTTCGTTGGGGGAGGGGTTCTGTTGCGCGGACATGAGAGGGCTCCGAAAAGGAGAGGCGAGACCCCGGCACAGGCGCGTGGACGCGCCCGCTCGGGCGGCTGCAACGCTAGTGAGCATAGACTCGCGCGCGTGAACATTCGTCGCTTCAAGCACTGGGGCTGGGGCTATCAGGACCAGCAGCCGACCGACGAGGCGATCCGCCAGACGGCCTCGCTCGCGGCCGGGCACCTGGGGCTGGCGGTCTCCGATGTCGAGGCTCCGGTCGCGCTCGAGCGCCTGCAGCTGCGCGAACCGCGCGTGCGCCCGCCAGCCGAGCTGGCCGAGATCTGCGTGAGCGACGACCACGCACGCGCCTCGCACGCGCTCGGCAAGTCCTACGTGGACGTCGTCGAAGGCTTTCGCGGCCGCTTCGCGCACCCACCCGACTTCGTCGCGCGCCCGCGCGAGGAGTCGGATGTGGAGCGGCTGCTCGAGTGGTGTGCCGGCGAGGGCGTCGCCGCGATCCCGTTTGGCGGCGGCACCTCAGTCGTCGGCGGCGTCACGCCCGACGTGCCCTCGACCTTCAACGGCGCCGTCACGATTGACCTGCGCGCGCTCGACCGCGTGCTCGAGGTCAACGCCGTCTCGCGCGCCGCGCGGATCCAGGCCGGGGCGGCCGGGCCGGCGCTCGAGTCCCAGCTCGGCGAGCACGGGCTGACGCTGCGTCACTTCCCGCAGTCCTTCGAGTATTCGACGCTCGGCGGCTGGATCGCCACGCGTGCGGCCGGGCACTTCGCGACCGGGCGCACGCACATCGAGGACTACGTCGAGTCGGCGCGTGCGATCACCCCGGCCGGCGTGTGGCAGTCGCGCAGGCTACCCGGCTCGGGCGCCGGCCCCAGTCCCGACCGCATGCTCGCCGGCTCGGAGGGAACGCTCGGCCTGATCACCGAGGCCTGGGTGCGCGTACAGCCGCGCCCCGAGCACAAGCGCTCGGCCGGCGTGCGCTTCCCGACATTCGCCGGCGGCGCGGAGTGCGTGCGCGCGCTCTCGCAGTCCGGCCTCGACCCGGCCAACTGCCGCCTGATCGACGCGCGCGAGGCGGCGATGACGATGGCCGGCGACGGCAGCCACGCTCTGCTCGTGCTCGGCTTCGAGTCGACCGACCATCCAGTCAACGACGCGCTCGCGCGGGCCCTCAAGATCTGCGCCGAGCACGGCAGCGTCGTGCCCGAGGCGCGCAGCGGCGGTGGCAGCGAGGATGGCGCGGGCGGCGCAGATGCCGTCAGCTCCTGGCGCGAGGCATTCCTCGGCGCCCCCTACGTGCGCGACGTGCTCGTCGCGATCGGCGTCCTTGCGGAGACGTTCGAGACGGCGATCACGTGGGATCGTTTCGCCGTCTTCCACGAGCGCGTGAAAGCGGCCGGCGAGCAGGCGCTGGCGGAGGTGTGCGGCGAGGGCGGACGCGTCACGGCGCGCTTCACGCACGTCTATGCGGACGGGCCGGCCGTGTACTTCACCGCGATCGCCCCGGCGCGACGCGGCGAGGAGGTCGAGCAGTGGGGCGCTGTCAAGCGCGCCGTCTCAGACGCGATCATCGCCGAGGGCGGCACGATCACTCACCACCACGCCGTCGGACGCGATCATCGGCCGTGGTATGACCGCCAGCGCCCGGACACGTTCGCACTCGCCTTCGCCGGCGCCAAGGCCGCCGTCGACCCACGCGGCGTGATGAACCCCGGCGTGCTCGTCAACCCGCGCGTGCTGATCGACCCGGGCGCACGGATCGCGCCGGCCGCCGTATGAGCGCGTCGCTCGGGCCAAGGACCGCCGGATGAAGATCGCCGTGCTCGGCCCCGGCGGCGTCGGCGGCCTGCTCGCGGGGGCGCTCGAGCGCGCCGGCGAGGAGGCGATCGTGGTCGCGCGCGAGTCCACAGCCGAGGTGCTCGCCGAAGATGGCCTGCGCGTCGGCAGCGTCACGCTCGGCGAGTTCATCGAGCGTCCGCGCACGACGACCAAGCTGCAGGAGCCGGTCAACGCGCTGGTCGTCGCCACCAAGGCCGCCGGGCTCGAGGCCGCGCTGGAGCGCATCGCCGTCGAGCCGCCCGTCGTGCTGCCGCTGCTCAACGGCCTCGACCACATCGCTCTGCTGCGCGAGCGCTTCGCGCCGGAGACGGTGCTCGCGGGGACGATCAGAGTCGAGGCCGACCGTCCCGAGCCGGGCATGGTCGTGCACACGAGCCCGTTCCTGCTCGTCGAAATGGCAAGTCGCTACGAGTCCGCGCGCGCGGGCATGGCGGAACTCGCGCGCGTGCTGAGCGAGGCCGGCGTCAAGGCACGCGGAGAGTGGCCGATCTCGGAGCGCTCGGAAGCGCAGGTGATGTGGTCGAAGCTCGTGCGCCTGAACGCGCTGGCGTGTACGACGAGCGCCTATGACAAGCTGCTCGGCGAGATCCGCTCGACGCCGGCGCTGCGCGCCGATCTGGTCGGTGCGATCGAGGAGTCGTGCGCGGCCGGGCAGGCCGAGGGCGCCGAGGACGTGAACCCGCAGAAGGCGGTCGACGAGCTCGAGCGCGCGCACGAGACGCTTGGCAGCTCTATGCAGCGCGACATCGCGGCCGGGCGTGAACCGGAGGTCGACGCGATCCCGGGCTCGGTGCTGCGCGCGGCCAAGCGCCACGGCCTTCAGTGCCCGACGATAGAGCGGCTCGTCGCGATGATCATCGCGCGCGTGGAGGGAATCGAGGCCTGAGACAGGCCCGGCGGCGGCTCAGGTCGTGGCGGGCGCCGTGGTCTCGCCGGA
>CAVYSO010000008.1:0-1418713 GCA_963771255.1 uncultured Solirubrobacteraceae bacterium
CACTGCAAAACGCCTGCAAAGCAGGCACTTGGGCCGCAGGCGGGCAGCGGATCAGCAACTTGGTACCCAAACTGGTCCCGAGCAGCGGGGCCGTCGTCGGAGTAGCAAGCGATGGCGCTCTCTACTCCTATCTGGTAAGCGGGCATGTCTTTCGTCGTCACGGAGCGCGGGGCGGTGTCTGGTGCGCGAAGTACCCGCGAAGTACCGCGGCGAACTGGTGGCGCTGCGCTGGCGAGACGTGATAGGCGGAAGCACGTCGTTGACAGGCCCGCGCTTGTCGCTCATGCGATCAGGCTACTGGCCGCCGTGAGAGCAGAGTCCTCTCGCTTAGAGCGCTACGTGAGCAATTGCGTTCGGCTCGCTAGCCCTCCTACTCGCCCCGGCCTCCTGCCCTTCCCTCGTCGCGTCCTTCCTTTCTCGTTCTGCTCCGGCTGCCTGCTCCTCGGTTGTTCTTTTGTTTTGTTGCTGTTTTATTTTTTTCTCTCTCCCTCTCCTCTCGCTCTCCTCTCCTCATCTCTTTGATCTTCTTTTCCTTCCCCTTACCCCTCAATCAGGGGCACCCGCACCGATGAGCCTTCGGGAACGACTAGACACACAGTCCGTTAGGACTTCCGCTCTCTGAGGCCGACGCCGCGGAAAGTAAAGTCCAGATATGGGCTCTAGACCCGAACACTTCGTTCGACTACGCGAGCTGCTGGCCGTGCTGAGGCGGGCCATTTTGGCGCTCGTCGCTACGGTGGCGCTCGTCGTTGCCGGCGCTGTCGTTAGCGCCTGGGTCTTCATCCCGGCCGCCCTCTCGTGCTTCTTCGCCGTCGGCGATGCGTATCTCGTCTGGCGCAAGACTCGGGCAGAACATACGAACGACATCAGCGCGCTTACGCGAGGCGCAGCCGTCCGAGCGGACGACGCCCATGCTCACCAGTATGGAGTCGATCGCGAGGTGCTACCGGAGGGGCAGGCTTGGCTGCACATCGAGCGCGACTTTGAGGCCGAGTTGCGTCAGGCTATCCAGGAGGCGCTCTCGGGCGCTGGCCCGAGTCTAGTCATGGTGTCGGGCCCAACAAAGGCGGGAAAGACGCGAGCCGCGATTCGAGCGCTGCACGACCCGACGATGCAAGATGCATGGCTAGTCGAGCCGCGCGACGGGGCGAGTGTAGGCACGCTAGTCGCGCAAGCACCTCGTTCGTGGAATCCCTTGGTCATCTTGCTCGATGACATCGAGCGATATGCAGCGGCCGACACAAGCGGTCTAACCGTAGCCGATGTACGCAGTCTGGATACCGATCGGCCCGTCGTCCTTCTTGCGACCGAGGGCGGCCGTGGTCAACGCATTTATGCGGCGAAGTCGGAGCTAATCGATCCGGTCGAACAGCTCAGGAACGTAGCGCGCCGCATCGAGATTCCGATACTTCCGACTCCTGCTGAGCTGGAGCGGATTCGCGCGATCTACGGTGAGGATTTCGCTAAAGAGAGTGAGCGGATAGGTCTTGGACGACGGATGGTGGCGGCGAATGAGATCGCGCGGAAGCTGACAAGCGGAAGACACACACCTGCATCTGAGCGTTTTAGCGAGGGTGTCGCCGTAATGCGGGCGGCGATCGACTGGCGGCGATGCGGAGCCCAAAGCCCCCTGACTACCGAGCAGCTCGGTGTGCTCTATACGAAATACCTTCCGGACAACCTCGACCCCTCGGACGAGCTACTAAACAAGGGCTTGGCCTGGGCGCGGAGACCCCTAGATAGCACTGACATCTCGCTCTTGAGGAAGTCCTTGGACGGCACCGGGCGCTTTGAGCCCTACGACCTAACGATCGAGGTGGCAGACGCACCAGCCGGCTGGGTGTCACCAGACGACGAGGTTGTCGCCGACCTTGCTGCTGTTGGATCGCCTACTGATGCCTTTCAGATGGCGACGGTTGCCTATAGCAATCGAAGTCTGAAGTTGGCAGAGACACTAATCGCACAAGCGGAGCTTACGGACGATCATCGACTAGCGAGTTCGGCCGCATTCAACCATGGCATCGCCCTGGCGGAGCTGGGTCGCGACGAGGAGGCCGAGGCCGCCTATCGTCGCGCCGAGGAGCGCGGCCATGCGGGTGCTAGATCCAACCTCGGCAGCCTGCTGCACAGGCTAGGTCGCGACGAGGAGGCCGAGGCCGCGTTTCGTCGCGCCGAGGAGCGCGGCGATGCAAATGCGGCCTCCAACCTCGGCGCGCTTCTGCACGAGTTGGGTCGCGACGAGGAGGCCGAGGCTGCGTTTCTTCGCGGCGAGGTGCGCGGCGACGCGGGCGCCGCCTTCAACCTCGGCGTACTTTTGCATGAGACGGGTCGTGACGAGGAGGCCGAGGCCGCCTATCGTCGCGCCGAGGAGCACGGCAATGCAAGCGCGGCCTTCAACCTCGGTGCGCTCCTGCGGAAGCTAGGTCGTGACGAGGAGGCCGAGGCTGCCTATCGTCGCGCCGAGGAGCACGGCAATCCGCGCGCGGCCTCCAACCTCGGTGCGCTTCTGCACGAACTGGGTCGCGACGAGGAGGCCGAGGCGGCGTTTCGTCGCGGTGATGCGGGCGGTGATGCGGGTGCCGCCTTCAACCTCGGCGTGCTGCTACACAAGATGGGTCGTGACGAGGAGGCCGAGGCTGCCCTTCGTCGCGGTGATGAGCGCGGCGATGCACGCGCGGCCTCGAACCTCGGTGCGCTACTGCACGAGATGGGTCGCGACGAGGAGGCCGAGGCGGCGTTTCGTCGCGGCGAGGAGCGCGGCGATGAACGGGCGGCCTCGAACCTCGGTGCGTTTCTGCACGAGCTGGGTCGCGACGAGGAGGCCGAGGCGGCGTTTCGTCGCGGCGAGGAGCGCGGCGATGCACGGGCGGCCTTGAACCTCGGTGTGCTTCTGCACGAGCTGGGTCGTGACGAGGAGGCCGAGGCTGCGTTTCGTCGCGGCGATGCGGGCGCCGCCTTCAACCTCGGCGTGCTTCTGCACGAGACGGGTCGTAACGAGGAGGCCGAGGCCGCCCTTCGTCGCGCCGAGGAGCACGGCGATGAACGGGCGGCCTTGAACCTCGGCGTGGTGCTGCACGAACTGGGTCGTGACGAGGAGGCCGAGGCGGCGTTTCGTCGCGGTGATGCGGGCGGTGATGCGGGTGCCGCCTTCAACCTCGGCGTGCTGCTACACAAGATGGGTCGTGACGAGGAGGCCGAGGCTGCCCTTCGTCGCGCGGAGGAGCACGGCGATGAACGGGCGACCGGCACCCTGGGTGTACTTCTGCACGAGCTGGGTCGCAACGAGGAGGCCGAGGCCGCGTTTCGTCGCGCCGAGGAGCGCGATCGAAGCGTCTAGCGACCGAGGTGATTGCTGCTCGGATTGCTCGGGCCCAGCACATCCCAGTCGAAGAAGCTCGGCGGCAAACTGCTTCTAGCCTCGGCCAGGGACTTCGCCTGCGCTACGCGCGCTCCACGGATGGGACCCACTTTGACTTCGCGGCGGGGGCGGCTGATCTGGCTCTCACGTCTGTGATCTGGCTCTCGCGTCCGGCGCGCCGACGGCAAATCGTCTGAAACGCTCGGGGCAGGCCGCCTTGGTCCGCTCAAAGGCCGAAGCGGGGCCGTTCAGTCACGCGGCGCAGTCGCGACCCCATAAACGCAGTCGCGACCCTACAAGGGTGATGGGCGGCCCGACGAATACACCGCCGAGGTAGCGGCGCAGCGCTTCCGCCAGCCGAGCGACTAACCCGACCCCTTCGGCGACAATCATAATCCGCGTGTCAGGGGCTAGTCCCTTCGGGCGCTACTCGTTTGGCTCTGGAATGCGGGTTTACGGGATTAGATCGCGGGTCAGCAGGCGACCCCGTCGCGAGGCCGGGACGAAGTCGGAGGTTGGTCCGCCGGTGGGCTCATCTGCGCCAGGAGGAGCTGCTGGCGACTGGAGGCGCTCGACAACATCAACCAGTCGCACCGATCGACCCTCTCCCCTAACATCGAATCATGATCGCGATTCCGCCATTGACCCACGTCACAGGCGTCGAGGTGATCGGCGAGCACGACCTGCGCCTGAGCTTCGAGGACGGCACGGTCGGCGACGGTCTCGACATGGCGCCCGAGCCACTGTACGCGGACGCGAAGCGTCGTCAGGTAACGCGCCAGGCCTAGACAGCCCCGACTGCCATATCGCGTGTCGGGGTTCGAGTCCCTCCTCCGGCACTGCCAAAAGCCCTTGCCCAACGATCCATGGTGCTCGAGGACCGACTCGTGGACCCACCGCGGCGTCTCGCCTCCAGGCATTCGCCGGCTTTGCGATGATGCGGTCGAATGCTGCGGGCCGCCGAGCTCGGGTGTGGCCCGGATCGACGGGCCGCCCAACCATGATGCGTTGCGGAGCGGTTGGTGGCGAGCGACGCTTTCAAACACGATTCCCTGGGGGGAACGATGCAAAGGATCAGCATCATCGCGAAGGTTGTGGTCTGCAGCGTCCTCGTTTATGGGCTGGCGGTGGGCTCAGCCGAGGCCAAAAAAACGGCGCTGCACCTGACTGCGGGGGAACACTCGCTGGTGGCGGGTGACTTCTACGAACTCGAAGGGTCGCAGGTGACGTACGAAAGCACTGCGGGCAACCTGACCTGTAGCTCGGTCATATACAGCGGTCTCATCGGCGCGGACCAGACGAACAACGAAAAGACCGACAAGATCGAAGTCAAGGAATCGCGCGGGAACTTCAACGGCGGTCCGTGTGAAGGCAGCCTGCCGCTGGGAGGCAATATTCGCCAGTACTGGCTGGGCGGACTCCCGCTCGGCCAGCTCTCGCTGTCGACTACTGGAAAGGCCGAATTCAAGGCCTCGGGCGAAGCCCAGATAAAGCTCTTTGGCATTTCCGCCAACGCTTACTGCTACTACGGCTTCAAGAAACTCAAAGGCACGGTCTCCTTTGAGGAAGGTGGCCCAGCCTTCATCGACTTCTTCCAGCAGAAGATGAAACTGAAGGAACATGACGTCGCGTGCCCGAAGACGATGTTGGTGACGACGGCATTTACGTCGTGGTACGACCCGACACCGTTGACGAACCAAGGGCACGCCACCATCCCCGTCGAAGGAGCCGTCTTCTAGGAACGCAGTCTGCCGGGACTCGCAGTGAGTCCCGGCAGGCCATGACCGACGTTGCATCGCCTTACGGTTGATTCGCCGGCGCCTGCCGGTCAGGCAGCGAAATCACGGTCCACGTTTCGGGGGTTCGAGTCCCATCGGGAAGCGCCTGCAAAAGGCCGTTTCCGAGGAATGGCCGCGGAGTGATGCTGTGCGGCGGTGTTTCCTTCAGCGGTCCAGCGGGGGCGACGATGGTGCCTCTGGTCGAGGACTGTGCGGGGGCCGTGCCGCAGCCGATCGCGGTGTACTCGAGGAAGGTTTCCTCTGCGTCTTCGAATAGTCTCGTTGCGCGGTCGTATTCGCCGGCCGCGAGGGCTTTGGAGGCGAGTTCTAGTCCGAGGACTCCGACGTCCAGGATTGCTGCACATCTTCCTGCTGGTGGGCCTTTGGTCCGTGCTTGTGAGACAGCGGGTGCGAGCGAAGCGCCGGCAAAACTGGCCGATGCGACGAGAGCGATGATCGTGTTGCGGGTCTTGGTGCTGAGCATTGCGCGTGCCTCCTGGGGCGGGATGGGCTTGTACGACGATCCTTGCCGCATCCGGGGCCTCGGGATAGATACCCAAGGGGTGGGCTCGCCTTACCTCTGCACATGGCACCCGAGCCACACTGGCGTTGATGTTCGAGCGTCGGCGAGGCGATACGCTCTGCGCTTGAAAAGTCAAGCCTGAGGAGGCGAAGTGATCGCGAACAGTCTGCGGTATCTGCGAGGCAACGCAATCGGAGCGCTGGCGCTATTCGTCGCCCTCGGCGGCACCGGCTACGCGGCGAGCGGAGGATTCAGCCAGGGCGGAACGTTGAAAGCTTGTGTGAACGAAGAAGGTCGCTTGAAGCTGGTCGGGTCTGGGAAGCGCTGTCACAAGGGCCAGACATCGGTCTCCTGGAATCAGACCGGCCCCAAAGGCGCGAACGGAGCTGCCGGCGCGAACGGAGCTGCCGGAGCTGCCGGACCCCAGGGCGTCCAGGGACCACAGGGAATCCAAGGACCCCAGGGACCGAGCCAGGTGTTCGAAGCCAGCCACGAAGGCCCAGATACGCTGGCGAAATCGGCGAAATTCGAACTGAAAACGTTGGTAACGCTGGCGGTCCCCGCGGGAGACTACGCAGCTAGCGCGTCAGCGACGGTCTCAGGTTCAACGTCGTTGGAAGAGGAAATCATCTGCCACCTCGACAACGCCCAGACCGGCGACGAAGCATCCAGTGTCGTCACGCTGATTCCGGGAGGCGCGTTCCGCGCGTTCGACACGGTCGCACTCGAGACGAGCGCGAAACTTCCCTCGGGGGGAACCTGGCGCTTTAGGTGCAGCACCGAAAACCCGGAAGTCAAAATTGAAGAAATTCACATGCAGGCGCTGCAGGTTGGCAACGTGACGAAATCGGCAAGCTGAGAGTGGAACCGAGCGACGGGGGCGAGCACAGTGCTCGCCCCCTTCCGCGCGGCCGGGCTAATGAGCCCGCGTACGAACAGGCCGCGCTCGGCTGAGCTCCTTCACGAGCGCCGCCACCGAGCGCTCGAGCTGCTCGATCGTCGCATCGTTCACGCGCTCGATGCCGACAGCCCGGTTCAGCCATGCGTTGATCTCGCGATGACTGCTTCTCTTGCGGCGGGCGAGTTCTCCGACGAGGCGGCTGCGCTCTCGGCGCAGCTCGGCGCGCTGCTCGAAGGCCGCGCGCGGAGCCGGCTCCGGCACGGGCACGGAGGGCCTTGAGGCGGACGCGTCCGCGGCACTGAGTCCTGAAGCGGACCGCCGAGCGGGCTGGGGCGCGCCGAACAGCGTCATCTGCGCCGCGAACTCGGCGCTCAGCGGCACGAAGTCAGGCGTAGGCGAAGGCTCGCTCGCGCGCCGCTCGGTGAGCTCGTCGAGCTCCTCACCGGGCTCCTCGCGTCGCAGCACGTGGCGCAGCTCGCCTTCGATTTCGGCTGCATGGCCGCGCAGGGTCTGGTCGGCCGGCAGGTAGAGCCAGCTCGGCTCGGCTGCCCTGCCCGGCGTCGTGCGCACGAAGCGCCCGACGATCTGGCGGAAGATCAGCGGCGTCTTCGCAGCGCTCGCGTAGACGCCGACGCGCAGGCGCGGGATGTCGACGCCCTCGGAGACCATGTTGACGGCGACGATCCACGGATCGCGCGAACCGCGGAAGTCGGCGAGCTTGCGCGCCGCTCGCGCCTCCGTGTGCAGCACGACGAGAGGCGTGCGGCCGGTCACATCGCTCAGCAGCTTTGCGATCTGGCGCGCATGCGATGCGTCGGCCGCGATCGCGAGTGCACCCGCGTCGCTGTGCCCGCCGGCGCGCAGCGCACGCAGCTTGGCGTCGGCCTCTTTGAGGATCCGCGGCAGCCCGTCGGGTAGCTCCGTCGAGATCGCCGTGCGGTAGCGGCGGCTCGCCTCACGACCGGTCAAGACGGTCTCGAAGGAGGACTCGATCACGTCGTCGCCGCTGCGCCAGGAGAGGCTGCCGTCGAAGGTGACGAACGCGACGGGACGGCAGATTCCCTCAGCGACCGCCTGCGCATAGGTGTAGGAGACGTCCGGCACGACCACTCCGTCGCCGTCGTAGCGCACGCCCGGAATCGGCGTCGCATCCGAGCGAAACGGCGTGCCCGAGAGCAGCAGCCAGCGCTCGGCCGGGGCGAACGCCCGACGAAAGCCGAGACCCCAGGCGAGGTCTTCGCCGAGATGGTGCGCCTCATCGACGACGACGAGCGTGTCCCGGCGGACCTTCGTTGCCCAAGCAGCCGGGTCGCTCGCGACCCGTGCGTAGGTGACCGCAACGCCATCGAAGTCGCGCGGCGGGTCCGCGCCCTCGGCATCCGGCTGAAGCTGCACGCCGAGCGCCGCCGCGGCGGCGGCCCACTGGCGCGTGAGCGGCGTCGTCGGGCAGAGCACGACAACGCGCTTGCAGACCTGCCTTGCGAGCAGGTCGGCGGCGAGCTCGAGTGCCGGCCGTGTCTTGCCCGCACCTGGCGCCGCCGAGATCAAGAACGGGCCGCCTTGCCACTCGGCCAAGCGGTCGAGGGCATGGCGTTGCCAGGCGCGCAGCGATGTCGAGGTGTTGCGCGTCAAACGGCCCGGCATGCTGCGCCATCGGACGGACGGATACTCGCACCGGCCCTTATGAGCTCGCCTTCAAGCCGTCTGGCGGTTGCGATCCCACCAGCGGGCCAGATTGCCTGCTCGCCCTACAGTGCCTGGCCGAAGCGCCCGATATGTGGGTATGCGAATCACCCGCAACCCGTACCAGCGCATGGCTGCCGGCTGTGCGCTGCTGGCGTTGATCGCCAGCCTCACCGCCTACCCACCGGCGGCGGTGCCTCTGCTGATGGTCGGGTTTGGGCTCGCTCTGCGCGCGCGCTGAGCTCGGTCGCCAGCGCACGGGGATGACAGAGCAGGGTGCTGCGCACGGCCTTGGGCCCAGCGCGAGCTAGTCTCCACTGAGTGCCCGCGACCACACCCACCGAGATCGACGCGACCCGCGTAGAGGAGCTGACCGCCCGCGAGCTGCAAGCCCTCAACGAGCGCACCGCCGCCTCGGCCAAGATGTACGAGCGCGCCGGCAACTCGCTGAGCGGCGGCGTCGCCTCCTCCTATCAGCTGCGCGACCCCTGGCCGATCTACCTCGCCTCCGGCGAGGGCGCCCGCGTCACCGACATCGACGGCAACGGCTACTGGGACTTCCACAACGGCTTCGGCTCGATGGTCCAGGGACACGCTCACCCGGCGATCGTCAAGGCCGTGCGCGAGCGCGTCGCGCTCGGCACGCACTTCGCCGCCGTCACCGAGGACACCGTGATCGTCGCCGAGGAGCTCGCCAAGCGCTTCAACCTGGAGCGCTGGCGCTTCGTCAACTCGGGCTCCGAGGCGACGATGGACGCGATCCGCATCGCCCGGGGGCTGACCGGTCGCGAGACGATCGTGAAGATCTTCGGCTCCTACCACGGTCACCACGACGGCGTGATGGTCTCGATCGGCGTTCCCTACGAGGACATCGGCGACCGTGACAACCTCGCCTCGCTGCCCTATGGGGCCGGCATCCCCAAGGCCGTCGCCGAGCTGACCGTCCCCGTGCCGTTCAACGACGCCGAGGCGATGGAGCGTCGGATCGTGCGTCTGGAGGGCGAAGGGCGCAAGCCGGCCTGCGTGATCATGGAGGCCGCGATGATGAACCTCGGCGTCGTGCTGCCGCAGGACGGCTACCTGCAGGCCGTCCGCGAGATCACCGAGCGCCACGACATCGTGCTGATCTTCGACGAGGTCAAGACTGGCCTCGCGATCGCCGCCGGCGGCGCCACCGAGCGCTTCGGCGTGCAGCCCGACATGGTCACGATGGCAAAGACGCTCGGCGGCGGGCTGCCCTCCGGCGCGATCGGCGGCTCAGAGCGCGTGATGAGCGTCGTCGAGGACGGCAGCGTCTACCAGGTCGGCACCTACAACGGCAATCCCTTGGCCATGGCCGCCGCGCGCGCCAGCCTGCAGGAGGTCATGACCCCCGCCGCCTACGAGCACCTCGAAGCGCTCAACGAGCGGATCCTCGCCGGCTGCGAAGCCGTGATCGAGCGCCACCGCCTGCCTGGCTACGCCGTCGGCATCGGCTCCAAGGGCTGCGTCACCTTCTCCCCCACGCCCGTCGTCAACTACGAAAGCTTCAAGGTCAACCAGGACGTCGCCGTCACCGAACTCGCCTGGCTGTGGAACATGAACCGCGGCATCTACATGACGCCCGGGCGCGAGGAGGAGTGGACGCTGTCGGTGATGCACACCGACGAGGCGATCGACGCATACGTGCAGGCCTTTGACGAGATGGCCGCCGCGATCACGCAGTAGGCGCGCGTGACGACCCCTGGCGACGCCCTCGGCGTAACGGCCGACGCGAAAGCGCGCCTCGACGAGACGCTGACGCTGGCCTCGCGCCACCTCGACCCCTCGCTGGTCAACGTGCTGCGGATCCTTGGCTTCGACAAGGAGTTCGCCTCGGCCAAGGGCTCGCACCTCTACGACACGGCCGGCCGCGCTTACCTGGACTTCCACACCGGCGAGGGCTTCGCGAGCCTTGGCCACAACCACCCAGGCGTGCGCGAAGTGCTGCAGGCGACGCTCGCTGCAGACCTCGCCGACGGCGTGCAGATCCATTACTCGCCGCTCGCCGGAATGCTCGCCGAGGCACTCACCCAGCGGCTGCCCGCTGCGCTCGAGGCCGTGTTCTTCGCGAGCACCGGCGCCGAGGCCGTCGATTCGGCGATGAAGTTCGCGCGCGCCGCGACCGGCCGCCCCCGCCTGATCTCGTGCGACTCGAGCTTCCATGGCGTCACGCTCGGCCCACTCTCGCTCGTCGGCGACGACTTCTTCAAGGAGGGCTTCGGTCCGTTGCTGCCCGGCTGCGCGCGCGTGCCGTTCGGCGACCTCGAGCGGCTCGAGGACGAGCTGCGCTCAAAGGACGTCGCCGCCTTCTTCGTCGAGCCGATCCAGGGGCGCGAGGTGACATTGCCGCCCGAGGGCTACCTGAAGGCCGCGCAGGAGCTCTGCCGCCGCTATGGCACGCTGTTCGTCGCCGATGAGATCCAGACCGGGCTCGGGCGCACCGGCAAGTGGTTCGCGCTCGAACACTGGGGCCTCGAACCCGACTTCGTGCTCGTCGGCAAGGCGCTCAGCGGCGGCTACATGCCCGTCGCCGCGATGGCCACCACGCGCGAGATCTACCAGCGCGCCGTCGGTGCGCTCGAGCGCAGCTACGTGCACCAGTCAACCTACGGGCGCAACCGTCTGTCGATGGCCGCCGGACTCGCGACGATGCGGATCATCGAGCGCGACGGCCTCGTCGAGAACTCCGCGCAAATCGGCGCGCTCCTGCGCGACGGCCTGCTCGAGCTGCAGGGGCGCCACGAGATGATCGAGCACATCCGCGCCAGCGGGCTGATGGTCGGGATCGAGCTCGGCGCGCCGAGCTCGCGTGCCGCGCGCGTGAACTGGCGGCTGATCCACATGGCCAGCGAGGGACTGTTCCCGCAGCTGATCGTGATCCCGCTGCACCGCGACCACGGCGTGATCACGATGGCCGCCGGCAAGAACGACGTGATCAAGCTCTTGCCGCCTCTGACGCTCTCCGAGAGCGAGGCGCAGACGTTCCTGCAGGCGCTCGACATCGTGCTCGGCGACGTCGAAGGCTCGGGCAGTAAGAACTGGGGTGTCGTGCGCGACATCGCCGTGTCCACGCTGCGTCGCCGCGCCACGCCGCAGAAGAAGCCGCCCGAAGCCGTCGCGGCCGCGAGCAACTCCACGCCGTCTCGCGGCACTCCCGTCAACATCACGCGCGAGGACGTCTGCCTCGTCACCGGCGCCAGCGGCTTCATCGGCGGGCGCCTCGCGCAACGACTCGTGGCCGAGGGCAAGCAGGTGCGCTGCCTCGTGCGCCCGAGCAGCGACACCTCGCAGCTCGAGCAGCTCGGCGTCGAGATCGCCGTCGGCGACCTCACCGATGAACGCTCGCTCGCGCGCGCCGTCGAGGGCTGCAATTACGTCTTTCACTGCGGCGCGCTCGTATCGGACTGGGCGACGACACAGGAGATCACGCAGACTAACGTGCGCGGCACGCGCAGCCTGCTCGAGGCTGCCGCCGGCGCCTCGGTGGAGCGCTTCATCCACTTCTCGACGACCGACGTCTACGGGCACCCGAAGGCGAACGGCACGGCGATCGAGGAGGCGCACACGGCGAGCGGATTCGGCAACTGGTACGCGCAGAGCAAGCTGCTTGCCGAGGCCGAGGTTCGCCGCGCCGAAGCCGAGCGCTCGCTGCAGGCCGTGATCCTGCGCCCGGCGACCGTCTATGGGCCGGGCTCGCGCGAGGTCGTCGGCGAGATCGCGCGCGCGATCCGCTCGCGCCAGATGCTGCTCGTCGGCGGCGGCCATGCCGTGGCCGGGCTTTGTTATGTAGACAACCTGATCGACGCCGCCGTGCTCGTGCTGCACCACCAGGCCGCGCCCGGCCAGGCGTTCAACATCAGCGACGGTCTCGACGTCACCTGGCGGCAGTTCATCGACGGACTCGCCGAAGGCCTCGGCTGCGCCAAGGTCCGCTGGAGCGTGCCCTACTGGGCCGCCAGCGGCCTCGGCTTCTCCCTCGAGCACGGCTACCGCCTGCTGCGCCGCACGACCGGCCTCAGCGCACCGCCGCTGCTCTCGCGCCAGGCCGTCCAGGTGCTCGGCTGCAATCAGGATTTCAGCAACCGTAGAGCGCGCGAGACGCTCGGCTGGGAACCGCGCGTGGATTACTCGACCGGTTTGCGGGAAACCCTTGATTGGCTGCGTACCGAGTATCCCGGGCACGCCTGAGCTTAGTACCTAAGTAGTTCTCCGAAGGCGCACCGGCTGCAAGTCGACGACCGGAGGTTTCGTCGCGGCCAAATCGTGAGAATTGGATTAATATCGTTCCGCAGAATTCGCAAGGTGATCCGGATCGGCCCCCGAAACGTATTTCCAGCATGGACCCAACCGCGGGAGAACACGGTCAGGGCGGATCCAGCGGCGAGAAGATCGTGCTCGAACTGTCGCGTAGTCAGATCGCGATGGTTCTGCGCGCGGCCAACGCGAGCGGGGCCCCCTCGACGCTCCTCTCCGGCCTCGAAGCCGGAGCCGACTCCTCCCTCTCAGCTAGCGTGGACGAGCTGCTGAAGCTGGCCGAGGCCGACGAGCGCCGCCTCTCGCGCTCGCTGCTCTCGGGCCTACTCGTGCTCGCCTGCTTTCCGCTTGACGGCACCCAGTTAGGCGTCGCCGAGCTCGCTCGCCGGCTCGAGATGAGCCCGAGCGCGACGCACCGCTACATCAGCACCCTTGTCGCCGCCGAGCTGCTCGAACGCGACCCGCAGACTCGCCGATACCGACTGGCGCAGAAGCACTCAGACCCCAGCACGCAGTCAGCGAACGGAGCCTGAGCGACGCACATATAGTGCGCCCATGGGGGCACACGACGCAACGGCGCAGCCGCAGAGCGCGGCGATGCCCTCCCCCTTCCCGCCGATCGCCGAGTACGCCTTTCTCTCCGACTGCCACACCGGCGCCCTACTCGCCCCTGATGGCAGCGTCGACTGGCTGTGCGTGCCGCGCTTCGACGCGCCGAGCGTGTTCGGCGCGCTGCTCGACCGCCAGGCCGGCGACTTCCGCTTCGCCCCGTTCGGCGTCAACGTGCCTTCGGCGCGCACGTATGAGCCGGGCACGAACATGCTGCTGACGACTTGGAAGACGTCGACCGGCTGGGCGATCGTGCGCGACGCGCTCGTGCTCGGGCCGCGGCGCGGCGAGGACCGCGTGACGCCGCACACGCGCCCGCCGACCGACGAAGACGCCGAGCACCTGCTCGTGCGCGTCGCGATGTGCCTCGACGGCGAGGTCGAGATGGAGCTGACGTGCGCGCCCGTGTTCGACTACGGGCGCGTGCCCGCGAGCTGGAGCGTCGGCGAGGACGGCCACAGCGCGCAGGCCAGCGGCGGTGAGCTTGAGATCGGCCTGCGCACCGACATGGCCGTCGGCGTCGAGGGCGACCGCGTCAGGGCGCGCCACGTGCTCGCCAAAGGGGAGCAGATCTTCTGCGCGCTGTCCTGGGAGCAAGAGCTGCGCGCGCCGCAGAGCCTCGACGAGGCCAACGAACGGCTCGCCGCCACGGCGCACTTCTGGCGCAGCTGGCTGGCCCGCGCGCGGATCCCCGACCACCGCTTCCGCGAATCGATGCAGCGCTCGGCGCTGACGATCAAGGGCCTCACGTACATGCCAACGGGGGCGACCGTGGCGGCGCTGACGACCTCGCTGCCGGAGACGCCCGGCGGCGAGCGCAACTGGGACTACCGCTACACCTGGCTGCGCGACTCGACGTTCACGCTGAAGGCGCTGCACTACCTCAACCTCGACTGGGAGGCCGAGGAGTTCATGCAGTTCGTCGCCGACCTGCAGTGCAACGAGGACGGTGCGCTGCAGATCATGTACGGGATCGACGGCGAGCGCGACCTGACCGAGTCAACGCGCGAGGATCTCTCCGGCTACGCCGGCGCGCGCCCCGTGCGGATCGGCAACGGCGCCTTCGACCAGCGCCAGAACGATGTGTTCGGCGCGGCGCTCGACGCGATCCTCTTGCACACCAACCGCAGCCAGCGTCTGCCGCGGCGGCTGTGGCCGCTCGTGCAAGCGCAGGCCAAATGCGCGAGTGAGATCTGGCGCGAGCCCGACCAGGGCATCTGGGAGGCGCGCGGCGCCCCGCGCCACTACGTCTCCTCGAAGTTGATGTGCTGGGTCGCGCTCGACCGCGCGTGCAAGATCGCCGCGATCCGCGGCGATGCCGACGCCGAGATCGCCTGGCGCGAGACGGCTGAGGAGATCCGCGAGGACATCCTCGCCCACGGCGTGCGCGATGACGGCGTGCTGCGCCAGCACTACGAGACCGACGCGCTCGACGCCTCCAACCTGCTCGCCGCACTGTTCGGCTTCCTCCCCGGCAACGACGAGCGGCTGCGCGCGAGCGTGCTCGCGATCGCCGAAGAACTGTCAGAGGACGGCTTCGTGCTGCGCTACCGCACCGAGGAGACCGACGACGGCATGTCAGGCAAGGAGGGCAGCTTCCTAATCTGCTCCTTCTGGCTCGTCTCGGGCCTGTCGATCATCGGCGAGCCCCAGCGTGCCCGCGACCTGATGGAAAAGCTGCTCAGCGTCGCCTCGCCGCTCGGCCTGTACGCCGAGGAGTTCGACTCGAGCACGGGCCGCCACCTGGGCAACTTCCCGCAGGCTTTCTCCCACCTCGCGCTGATCGAGGCGGCCGGGCGGATCATCGTCGGCGAGCGCCTCGCAGAGGTCTCCTGGTAGCGAGCGCTACGCGCCTTGAGCGATTCGCTTGGCGCGCTGATGCTCGGGGCGCACGCGTACGACCCCCCACGCCAGCCGGCAGCGCTCCAGGCCGGCGATCAGCCATGCGCCGGGGTCGGCCTGATGGCGCCCGAGACCGTGACGCGCCGAGGTCGGGAAGGCGTGGTGGTTGTTGTGCCAGGCCTCGCCGAACGTGAGCGGCGCCAGCCACGCGAGGTTCCGCGAGTGATCGCCCGTCGCGAACGAGCGCCGGCCGAAGAAGTGGCACAGCGAGTTGATGCTGAAGGTCGCGTGGTGCAGCAGGAAGATGCGCACCGCGCCGCCCCACAAGAGGCCCGTCAGGCCGCCCAGCAGCGAGCCCGTCAGCGCGACGCCGAGGCCGAACGGGAAGGCCAGGCTAGCCAGCACCCACAGCGGGAACGTGCGGCTGACGAAACGCAGGTCGCGGTCGGCGAGCAGGTCCTTGGCGTAGCGGCGCGGGTTGGCGACGTCCTGACCGCGGAACATCCAGCCGACGTGAGCGTGGCCGAGCGCGCGCAGCGCCCCGAGCCAGCCCGGCGCCCGCTCGGCATGCGGGCTGTGCGGGTCGCCCGCTTGGTCTGAGAAGCGGTGGTGCTTGCGATGCGTGGAGACCCACTCCAGCAGCGGTCCCTCGACGGCCATCGAGCCGAGCACGGCGAAGCCAACGCGCAGCGCGCGCGTCGTCTGGAAGCTGCGATGCGTGAACAGGCGGTGGAAGCCGACCGTGATCCCCATGCCTGTCAGCACGTAGGTGATCAGGAGCACGAGTAGGTCCTGCCAGTGCAGCGTCCCGCCCCATGCCAGCCAGCCGGCGAGCACGACCGCCGCGAGCGGCAGCGCGATCACAACGCCGTTGACGGCGCGCTCGGCACCCTCGTGCTCGATCGCGACCATTTCGGCGTAGCCCTCGGGCTCCGTGGCCGAGGCGTCGCCGCTTCGCTCGTCGGGAACGTGCCTCATGCGAACCTCCTTGATCGCCCCCGAACTGGCCCGTGAAGGGCCCTCCGAGCGACTCACGTCGTGAACGGCTCTACGTCGCTAGGGAGAAGCGGTCCGTGAGGTCGCCGCGAGCGCTTCGGCGGCGATGTCCGCGCAGGCTGGTTCGCGAAAGCGGGAGTGGCCTTGAATGAACGATTCTACGCATTCGATCTAATTTTTTTATGAAGAGATGACCACCCGCGCGCTCACGGTGTCAGCACGATCTTCAGCGCCTCGCGCCGGTCGAAGATCGCATACGCCTCGGGCGCGTCGGCCAGCTTCATGTGGTGGGTCACCAGCGGCGTCGGATCGAGGCGCCCGTCGGCGAGCATCTCGAGCACCGGGTCCAGGTGTGCGATCACGTTCGCCTGTCCGCCCCTGACCGTGAGCGACTTCAGCCACGCCAGGCCGAGGTGTATCTCTCCTCGCTCGGAGTAGATGCCGATGCACTGCACGCGCCCGCACGCACGCGTCAGGCGGATCGCCATGTCGAGCACGTCCGTGTGCCCGACCGCGTCGATCGCGACGTCGACGCCGCCGCGGTGTTCGGTCAGCTTCTTTACCTCGCCCCGCACGTCCTGCTCTGTGAGGTGCAGCGGGATCGCGCCGAAGGACTCCGCCATCTTCAGGCGCTGCTCGACCGAGTCGATCGCGATCACGCGCGCGCCCGTGAGCCTGGCCGCCTGCACCGCGCACAGCCCGACCGGCCCGAGCCCGAGCACGGCCGCCGTCTCGCCCGCGTGCAGGCCGCTGGCGGCGACGCCGTGGTAGCCGGTGCCCATCACGTCGCCCGCGAATAGCGCGACGTCGTCTGAGACCTCCTCCGGAACGCGCTGCAGCGTCAGGTTGGCGCGCGGCACGAGCGCGAACTCGGCCTGCGTGCCCTGCAGCGAGCCCATCGTCTCGCCGAGACCGAACGTGCGCGACTCCACGCAGCGCTGGTACTCGCCGCGCATACAGTGAAAGCACGTCCCGCACGCCGTCTGAAAGCAGCCCGCGACGCGGTCGCCGACCTGCACGCGCGTGACCGCCTCGCCCGCCTCGATCACCGTGCCCACGTACTCGTGGCCGATCGTAAAGCCCGCTTCGATCTTCAGACGGCCGTGGTAGATGTGCAGATCCGAGCCGCACACGCCCGTCGCGTCGATCCGCACGAGCGCGTCGTCGGGCGCAAGCAGCTCGGGCATCGGACGCTCCTCGATGCGCACCTCGCCGGGCCCTTGAAACGTCAGCGCACGCATGCGCTCCCCCCGGTCAATCTTTCATTGATCAAAAAAGACTGCCTCTCCAATATCGATCGGTCGATACGTTATCCGAGGAGACGATGAAACGAACGGCGGTGCTCGCGCTAGCGTTGGCCCGATGTCCGCCCCCTTCGTGCACGAGCTGCGAGTCCGCTACGGCGAGTGCGACCCGCAGGGCATCGTCTTCAACGCCAATTACCTGCTCTATTTCGATGTCGCCTTCACCGAGCTGTGGCGCACCGCCGTCGGGCCGTGGCAGGAGATGGTGCAGCGCGGCGTCAACGCCGTCGTCGCCGACGCCAGCTTGAGCTTTCGCGCACCCGCACGCTTCGACGATGAGCTCGAGCTGCGTGCCCACGTCGCCAAGCTCGGGCGCACCTCGCTGACGACTGAGATCGACGTCGTGCGCGGCGAGCAGCTGCTCGTCTGCGGGACGCTGCGGCACGTCTGCGTGAGCACCGAGACGTGGACCAAGACCGAGCTTCCCGAGTGGGTCCGCAGCGGGCTCGAGCCGTTCGTGAACGCCGGGGCCGACGCCGACTGAGCGGCGCGCGCCCGGACTGGATCCATACCAGGCGATCCGCATCCGGGCGTGCACCCGTGCGCCCGGGCGCCGCTGCGCCTAGGATTGAGCGTGTAGATCAAGAGGGGTACCGTCCTACGGAGAGAAAGCCGTGCGGACAGTCCTATGGGGGAGTGAAATGAAGGACGCTGGTGTGAGCCAAAGCACGCCGGAGAGGAGAGTCGCCGAAGACCCGCTCAGCGGTCGCGAAGTGCGCGCCGCGATCCTCGCCGCCGCAGGGCTCTACGCCGTCGGCGGGGCGCTCTGCGCGACCGCTCTGCTACTCCCCCACGTACGCGCCCCCGCCGCGATCGCTGCAGTCGGCGTCAACGCCTATCTCGTCGCCGCCACGCTCGTGCTCGCCGCACTGCGCAAACGCGGCGGGCTCGAGCTCGCCTTCGTCGCCGATCTGTGGGGCGTCGTGCTGATCGCCGTGCTGTGCGCCGGCTCAAACGGCGCGAGCAGCCCGTTCGCGCTGATCTACTTCTTCGCGATCGGCCACGCCGCCGCCTTTCAGCCGCGCGGGCGCTTCGTGCTCGTCACGCTCGCCGGGCTGATCGCCTTCCTCTTGCCGATCGCCTACGAACACGTCTCGGCCACGTTCGGCGCCGTTGCCTGCGTCGGGCTCGTGCTCGCGCTGCTGACGACCGTCGTGATCCACCTCGCGCTGAACGGCATGCGCGAGCACCGCCACCGCCTGAAATTCCTGATCGATGCGACAGCCACCTTCGACAGCTCGCTCGACCCGGCCGAGGCGCTGCGCAACCTCGCGCGCGCCGCCGTGCCCGAGCTGGCCGAGCTGTGCGTGATCTACCTGCTCGACCGCGACGGGCAGATCGAGCGCACCGTCGCTGCCGGCGTCGATCCCGCGCTCGCGCGCGAAGTCGAGCGCGTGCGCGAGCAGGTCCCACTCGACCTCGCCGGCGTACACCCCGTCGCCGAGGTGCTGCGCACCGGCGAGGCACGCGTCGTCGCCGACCTGACCGACCAGGCCGCGCTCGCCCAGCTCGCCGAAAGTGCAGAGCACCAGCAGATCATGCGCGACGCCGGCTATCGCTCGGCTGCCGTTTTCCCGATGGTCGCGCGCGGTCGCACGCACGGCGCGATTTCCTTCCTGCACATCGACAACGACGCCCCCTACGGGCGCGGCGTGCTCGACGTGCTCGCCGACCTCTCAGACCGCGCCGCGCTGGCCTTCGACAACGCGCGCCTGTACGCCGAGCGCTCCTACGTCGCGCAGACGCTCAGGCGCAGCCTGATGCCCTCCTCGCTACCCGTGATCGGAGGCCTTGAGCTCGCGAGCTTCTTCCGCCCGCTCGGCGCCGGCAGCGAAGTCGGCGGCGACTTCTACGACGCCTTCGGCGACGAGCACAACTGTTGGCTGGTCGTCGGCGACGTCTGCGGCAAGGGCGCCGAGGCCGCCGCGCTGACTGGCTTTTTGCGCCACACGACGGTCGCCTATGCGCGCGACGCTGTCAGCCCAGCTCGCGTGCTCTCACAGGTCAACCGCGTGATGCTCGACCAGGACTTCGACGGGCGCTTCGCCACGGCGATCCTCGTGCACCTGCGCTTCACCGGCGGAAAGGTCGCCGTCACGCTCGCCTCGGCCGGCCACCCAGCCGCGCTGCTGACGCGCACCGGCGGCGCCACGACGCAGCTCGGCGAGCGCGGCGCGCTGCTCGGCGTGTTCGCCGACGCCGAGGTCACCGAGGCCTCGGCCGTACTCGAGCCCGGCGACTCGCTCGCGCTGTACACAGACGGCCTGCTCGAGGCGCACGCGCCCGAGCGGACCGTCACCCCCGAGCAGATGATCGAGCGCCTCGACGCCGATGCGCCCAAGGCCGCGCGCGAGACAATCGAGACGCTGCTCGGCCTGGTCGAGCTCGACGAGCACGTGCGCGATGACATCGCGATCCTCAGCGCCCGCGTGACGCCCGCGGCGAGCAGCATCGGCGTGCTCGACGAGCGGCCCAGCTCGAGCACGGCGCTCGGCACCGAGGAGCTCGAGCTCGGCGTCGCCGCCTCCGCCGAGGGCGCCCGACGCGGCGGCTAGGCCTGGCGGCCGCTTGCCTCAGCCGTGGTACTGCGCGAGTAGGTCCGTGAACTGGAAAGGCTGCTGCGCGATGCCGCTGCATGCATCGGCTTCCTTCTTGCCGGCGCCGGCACACGGACGATCGCGGTTGACCGACCAAAAGCTCAGGCGCGCGAGGTGGTGCTGCTGGGCGAAGCCGAGCATCGCCTGGAAGTCGCCCACGCTGACGGTCTCGTCGGCCTCGTCGGTCTTGCCGTTCATCGAGGAGATGCCGACATGTTCGTAGGCGAGCGCGCTGGAGAGGCCGTAGCGCATCGCCAGCAGCTGCTCGAGCCCTTCGGCGGCCGCGATCGAGACCTGTCCCATATCGCTCACCGGCGCACCGAAGTCGAATGGCATGATCGTCCACACGCTCGGCTGGAAGCCGATCGTGGCGGCGTCTTCGATCAGGCTGCGCCCGTCGCTTTCCGGACCGCTCTCGGCCGTGCCGAACGTGATCGAGATCTCCAGGCCCGGGTTCGCACGCTGCACGATCGCCAGCGCCGCGACGACGCGCTGGCGCGTCTTCTTGTTCGTAAACTCGCCGTGCTCGATGTCGATGTCGATCGCGCGCAGCGCGTATGCCGAGATCACCTTCTGATAGGCCGCCGCGAGCGCTTCGGCGGTCTTGCACGCACTGCCGAGCTTCTTGCCACTCCAACCGCCGAAGGAGACGTCAACGTCGCCGCCCGCCGCGCGGATCGCCGCGATCGCCGCTTCGTCAGCACCGCCTTTGAGCGGACGCCTTCCGTCCCACGCCGGTTCGCACTTGCCGTGCGAGAGCATGAACGCAAGCGTGATGTCCTCGATCCCCGTCGTCGAGATCACGCTCGCCGGCGGCTGCGGATTGCCCCAGCCGAGGTACTCGTACGGCGCGGCCAACTCGACCGGCTGCGCCGCCTGCGCCGACGCCGCCGCCAAGGCGAGCCAGAGGCTGAGCGCCAGCAGGCACGCCAGCGCCAGCCCCGCCGACAGCGCCTGCAGCGGCCAGCCCGCCGCATTTCTGCTCCCCGTCCCCATCCCACGGCCAGCATAGCGGCGCGCGGTTCTCGTGACGGCGTCTGATAGACCCCGCACGATGGGCGCCAGCGAGCAGCCGCGGTCCCCTCGCCGGTGGATCAGGCACCGGCGCGCGGGCCTTGTCGTAGCCGCCGTCCTGCTCGCCGGGCTGCTCGCCTTTGCGCTCTCGCGGCTTGGGCTGCACCGGATCGGCCACGCGCTGGTCACGGCCAAGCCCGGCTGGGTCGCGCTCGCCTTCGTGCTGATGGCAAGCTCGCTCGTGCTGCGCTCGATCTCCTGGCACGAGGTGCTGCGCGCGGCGCTGCCCGACACGCCGATCCCGTGGATCGCCGTCACGCGCGCGACGATGATCGGTGTGATGGGGTCGGCCGTCGTGCCCGGGCGTGTCGGTGAGCCGGCGCGCGTGGTCGTGATCACCCGACGCCTGGAAGGCGCCAGCCGCCGGCAGTTGCCGGTCGTCGCCGGCACGGTCTTCTCGCAGACGCTGATCAACCTGCTCGCGCTAGCGATCCTCGCCGCCATCACCTTCACGAGCGTGCCGCTGCTCAGCGGGCACCCGGCCGGCATCGCGACCGCGATTGCGATCCCGCTGTTGATCTGTGCGCTCGTCGTCGCCGGACCGCGCCTGCTCGCGCTCGGCCAGCGCGCACGCCAGCCGCGCGTGGCGAGCGCCGCGCGCTCGCTCGCGGCCATCTTCGCGCTCGCGCGGCGCGGCCTGATCGTGTTCGCGCGCCCGCGCTTCGGCGTGCCCGCGATCGCCTTCCAGTTGCTCGCCTGGACCTTTCAGTGGCTCTCCTGCTACGCCGTGCTGCTCGCGCTCGGACTGACGCACAAGGCCGGGCTCGATGCCGCCGCCGCGGTGCTGCTCGCCGTCAACGTCTCGGCGATCCTGCCCGCGACGCCGTCGAATGTCGGCGTCTTCCAGGCCGCCTGCCTGGTCGTGCTCGCCGCCTACGGCGTCGGCGGCGGCCCGGGCCTGGCCTACGGGATCATCCTGCAGGCCGTCGAGGTGCTGACGGCGCTCGCGCTCGGCGTGCCCGCGCTGCTCGCCGAGGGGCTGACCTGGCGCGACATCCGCGCCGACTCCGAGTCAGAGCGCGTGCGCGTCGAGCAAGCCGAGGAAGAGGCCGAGGAGAGTCTCAGCCGGCGAGCGCTCTGAGTGACTGGCGCAACGAGCTGGTCGTCTGCAGCACGGCGGTCGGCTCATAGCCGCAGTGCGCCATGCAGTTTTCGCAGCGCGGGTCCTTGCCGCGACCGTACTTGTCCCAGTCGGTCGTCTCGATCAGCTCTTTGTAGGTCTCCGTGTAGCCGTCGGCCATCAGGTAGCACGGGCGCTGCCAGCCGAACAGCGAGTAGCTCGGGATGCCCCACGCCGTGCAGTCGAATTCTGCCTTGCCCTCGAGGAAGTCGAGGAACAGCGGGCTGTGGTTCAGGCGCCACTTCTTGCGTCGGCCTTCGGAGAAGGCCTCCTTGAACAGCTTGCGCGTTTCGGTCACGCCGAGGAAGTGCTCCTGGTCGGGGGCTTTCTCATAGGCGTAAGCCGGCGAGATCATCATTTCGTCGACTTCGAGGTCGTCGTTGAGGAAGTCGAGCACCTCGCGCACCGTCTTCGGCGAGTCCTGCGTGAAGAACGTCGTGTTCGTCGTCACGCGGAAGCCCGCCGCCTTGGCTGCCTTGATCGCCGAGACGGCCTTGTCGAATACGCCCTCGCGCTCGACCGAGGCGTCGTGGCGCTCCTGCAGGCCGTCCATGTGCACCGCCCAGGAGAAATACGGGCTCGGCTTGAAGTTCTCGAGCTTCTTCTCCAAGAGCAGCGCGTTCGTGCACAGGTAGACGAACTTCTTTTTCTTGATCAGCTCTGCGGCGATCACGTGGATCTCCGGGTGGATCAGCGGCTCGCCGCCGGCGATCGAGACCATCGGCGCGCCGCTCTCTTCGATCGCTCCGATCGCCTGCTCGACAGGCATGCGCCGACGTAGCTCGTGCTCGGGGTGCTGGATCTTGCCGCAGCCCGAGCAGGCCAGGTTGCACTGGAACAGGGGCTCGAGCTCGACGATCAGCGGGAACTTCTCTCGTTTGGCCAGACGCTGGCGCATCAGGTACCAACCCATGCGCGTGCTCTGCCTGACTTTCGCCGCCATTGCTCGTACCTTAGCCCTCCGGGTCCCAGTCCTGAACCGCGACCGCCGAAGCACGGCGCAAAGCCTGTGCCGCCTTCAGCGCTCCGCCCACTGCCTGCAGGCGAAACAGCTCATGGCTGGGACTGTCGAGCACGACGCGCACGACCGCGAAGGGCCGCCCCGCGGCACCCGCCGCGAGCCACGGCGACTCCATATCGACCGCCAGCGCGCCCGCCGCGTTTAGCTGCTCGCGGCGCTCGCCAGTGGCGATCTTGCCGACGCCGACGATCGGACCCCGGCGCACGGTCAAGCCGGCCTCGAGCAGAGCGCCGGTGAGCCGCTCGGCGCCGTGGCAGTCGGCGCGCACGAACTCGTGGCCTTCGTCGTCGCTCGCCCACACCTCCTCGGCGACGATCACTTCGCCCGGGCGCGACTGGGCGTCGAGGCCGCCGCAGAAGCCGAGCACGATCAGACCATGCCCCGGCTCCTCGCGTAGCCGCTCGGCCGCGGCGAGCGACTTCTGCGGGCCCATCCCGGTCTTGCGCACACGCGCCCCACGCGCGCCCGAGCGGATCAGGGCCTGCTCGAGCGCCAGCGGCGCGGCGACGAGTACGCCCCTCATGCGTGGACCGCCTCGCTCTCGAGCGTCGAGCGCACGCTGCGCGCCGCCGCGTGCCCGCTGAGCACGGCGCTCTCGAGCGTCGCCGGCCAGCCCGTGGCCGTCCAGCTGCCGGCCAGCGCGAGCCCCGCGATGCCGGTATCCGGCCCTGGGCGCAGCGCCGCCGTGCCGGGGACGGCGCGAAACGTCGCGGCGTGCTCGCGCGTTGCCAGAAAGCTCTCGAGCTTCGCGCCGCGCGCCCCCGGCAGCAGCCGCTCGATCGCCGGCAGGTACTGCTCGCGCAGCGCGTCGACGCTCATCTGCATCTCGCGGTCTGCACCCGACAGCGACACCGCCAGGTACTGGCAACCCGGCGGCGCTCCCGCCGCGGCGCTGCGGTCGAACAGGTACTGCACCGGAGTGCCAACGCCGGCCGCAAACGGCTCCTCGCAGACGACGCGGTCATAGACGACGTGCAGGTTGACGATCGGTGCGCTGCCGAGGCCGCGGACCGCCTGCGCGTGCCGCGGCAGCAGCGGCTCGATCAGCCCCGCTGCGCGCGCGTGCGGCAGGGCGACGATCACCGCGTCTGCGCCAAGGCCGTCGCCTGTGTCGGCCCCGGCGTCGCCCGCCTGCGCGGGTTCCTCGTCCTCGGGCTCGGCGCGGGCGGCGCCGCTGCCGCGCGCGACCTCGAAGCCGCCGTCCACGCGCCGCAGCTGCTGCGCGCGCCAGCCGAGGCGGAACTCGACCCCCGCGTCGCTCAGCGCGAGCTCGGCGGGGTCGCCGATCACGTCGGCCAGCGTGCCCACGTGAAAGCCGATGTCGCCCGCGTCGGCGCTCGCTAGCAGCCCCGTCTGAAAGACGAACGCGCCAAGCGCCAGCGACGCCTCCGCGGCGGGGAGGTTGAGCGTGGGCAGCGCGATCAGATCCCACAGCGCCGCGAGCGACTGCTCGTTCTGGCCGAGGTCGGCGAGCCAGTCGCCGAGCGTGCGTCGATCGAGCTCGGGGTCGCTCGGGTCGAGCGCCGAGAGGGCGCGCGCGGCAAGCGCCGCGCTGAAGCGCTGCGCCGGCTTCAGGTATGGGTAGCGCGCGAGCGCACCGGCCAGATGCAGCGGCGGCGGCAGCGTGCCGCGGCGCAGCACGACCGTCGCCTTGCCGGGGCTCAGCACCGGTATCTCCAGGCGCTCCTGCACGGCCACGTGGTGCTCTGAACCCAGGCGCGCGAGCAGCGCGCGGTAGGCGCTGCAGCAGCGCAGGAACACGTGCTGGCCGTTGTCCAGGCGCATGCCGTCGCGCTCGAAGGAGTAGGCCGCGCCGCCGAGCCGGCGCCTGACCTCCACGAGCGTCACGTGCGCGCCCGCGTCGGCGCAGTCGAGCGCGGCCGTGATGCCCGCCAGACCGCCGCCGATCACGACGACACGGCAGCCGCCGAGGCCGCTCATGAACTCCTCCCGGCGAAGCTGCGCAGCGCCACGAGCAGCTTCTCGGGCGTCGAGAGCGAGGTGCGCGAGCTGAGCGCCGCGGGCGGATCGGCCTCGATTCGCCCGAGCAGGCGGTGGTAGATCCCGGCCATCGCCGACACGCACGCCCCGCTGCGGCGGTCGAGCTGCGGCACGAGCAAGAGCCCGCGGTCGAACCACTGCTGCGCGCGCTCGGCCTCGAAGCGCATCAGCTCGCCCAGCGGCTCTGCCTGAGCCGCGGCCAGCGCCGCCAGACGGCTCGCGCGCTGCGCCATCTCTCCCCCGCCTTGCTCGACGCCAAAGCGCCTGAGATCTTCGGCCGGCAAGTAGATGCGACCGTTCTCGGCGTCCTCGCGCACGTCGCGCAGGATGTTCGTCAGCTGCAGCGCGACGCCGAGATCGTCGGCGAGCGCTTCGATCTGCGCCTGGTCGAGCTCTGCGCCCGGGCCGTGCCCGCCGCCCCTGCGCTTGGCGAAGATCGCCAGGCAGATGCGCCCGATCGCGCCGGCGACGCGGCGGCAGTAGAGCACGAGCTCCTCGAAGCTCTCATAGCTGACCCCGTCGACGTCCATGCGCACGCCCTCGATCAGCTCGCCCATCGCGCCCGGCGGCAGCGAGAAGCGCCTGTGCGCGTCGGCCAGCGCGACAAGCACCGGGTCGCCGCCGGGCGCGGCGCCGCTGCGTTCGAGCTCGGCCAGTTGCTCGGCGGAGCGCTCGAGCTGCCGTAGCTTCTCCGCATGCGGCAAATCGCCGTCGCCGATGTCGTCGATCCGCCGGGCGAACGCGTAGGCGGCGCACATCGCGCGGCGGCGCTCGCGCGCCAGCAGGCGGATGCCGTAGTAGAAGTTCGCGGCCTGCGCACGCGTGATCGCCTCGCAGCGGTCGTAGGCCTCGCTCGTATCGATCGTGCTGCTTACGCCCACAAGGATGGCGCCCCCGGCGCCTTGCGCGCGGCGCAGCGCACGACTCGGCCGCTCACGCTCGGCTCTGGGCGTGGCGCGAGGCGCGGGCGGCCGGGCGCTTGCAGAGCGTCGCCAGCAGCGCCAGCAGCCGGCGAGCGCCGGAGGCCTTCGGCGCTCCCGCGAGCACGTCGTAGCCGGCGCGCTCGATCGCGTCGAACGCGGCGCGCCCGCCGGCGAGGAAGGCAGCGACGGCGAGGCGCTCGCGGCCATGCAGCTCGCCGATCAGCGGCGCCCCTCGATCGAGCAGCGCGCGGCCGCGCTCGGCCTCGAAGGCGAGCACGGCGCGCAGCGGCTGCGGGGTCCGCGCGTGCTCGACGCCCGTGCCGATCTGCTCGACCTCGCAGCCGAAGCGCTCGAGATCCTCGAGCGGCAGGTACACGCGCCCGGCGGCGTAGTCCTCGGCGACGTCCTGGCAGTGCTCGGCGAGCTGAAGCGCGGTGCAGATCGAGTCCGACAGCGCGACCCGCTCGGGCGTGGCGGCGCCGAACACGCCGAGCACGATCTCGCCGACCGGATCGGCCGAGAGCGCGCAGTAGCCGCGCAACTGCTCCCACGTCTGATAGCGCGAGACGCGCTGGTCGGTGCGGTTGGCCTCGATCAGGCGCTCGAAGGGCTCGCGCGGCAGCGCACAGGCCTCGACGGTCTGCGCGAGGCGCTGCATCAGCGGGTGCTCGGCAGTGTGCGTGTAGGCGCGCTCGAGTTCTTCTTGCAGCCAGTCGAGCGCGGCGAGGCGGTCGCCCGGCGCGCTGTCGCCGAGCTCGTCGACGAGGCGCGCAAAGCCATACACGGCCAGCAGGTGGGCGCGCACGCGGGCGCGGCAGCACGCGGCTGGCGACGGGGAAGTTCTCGCCCTCGGCGCGCGCCATCACCTCCCGCGCGCTCGGGGCCGGCGGCGCAGCGTCGGCCAGCAGCATCATCCGCGTGGCGGCGTCACACCCGGCAGCGTCCGAGCGCCATGATCGGAAAGGCGAGCCGGTAGAGGTGGTAGTTGATGTAGTAGTCCGACGGGAAGCCCGTGCCGGTGTACTGCGGCTCGTCCCAGCCGCCGTCTGCGCGCTGGGTGGCGATCAGCCAGCCGACGCCGCGCTCGATCGCCTCGGCGCAGCGCTCGCCCTGCCCGTCGCGCGCCGCGTGCAGCGCCAGCAGCGCCCAGGCCGTCTGCGAGGCGGTGCTCGGGCCGCGCCCGATCCAATCGACCTCGTCGTAGGAGCGCGGGTCCTCGCCCCAGCCGCCGTCCTCGTTCTGGTGGGCCAGCAGCCAGCGCACGGCGCGCTCGATGCACGGCGCCGTCGGCTCGATCCCGGCGGCAACGAGCGCCGGCACGGCAGCGCCGGTGCCATAGACGTGGTTGACGCCCCAGCGCCCGAACCACGAGCCGTCGGGCTCCTGCTGCCCGATCAGCCAGGCGCATGCCACGCTGCGCGGCCGGCGAGTCGAGCATGCCGAGCGCGGCGAGCATCTCCAGCGAATGCGCGCTGACGTCGGCGCTCGGCTCGTCGATCACCTCGCCGAAGTCGAGGAACGGCAGCTCGCGCACGAGCGCGCGCGTGTTCTCGGCGTCGAACGCGCCCCAGCCGCCGTTGGCGCTCTGCATCCCCTGCAGCCAGCCCGCGGCGCGCTCGACGGCCGCGTCCAGCTCTGGTGTGCGCTTGACGCGGCGCAGCGCGAGCACGACCTCGGCGGTGTCGTCGACGTCGGGGTAGTTGACGTTGTGCGAACTCGAACGCCCAGCCGCCGGGCGCGAGCTTCGGCCGCGCGCACCGCCCAGTCGCCGCGAACGCGCACCTCCTCGCCGAGCAGCCAGTCGGCGGCGCGCGCGAGCGCCGGGTGATCGCCCGGCAGGCCGGCGTCACTCAGCGCGATCAGCGACAGCGCCGTGTCCCATACCGGCGACTGGCACGCTTCCAGGCGCCGGCTCGCGCCGGCCGGCGCACCGACGCTGCGGCTGTCGTCGCGGTCCTCGACCATGAAGCGATCGAGACCCTCCAGGCCGCGCCGCATCACCGGATGATCGACCGGATAGCCGCTCAGGTGCAGGGCGATCAGCGAGTACACCCACGGCGGCTGGATGCCGCCCCACGAGCCGTCGGCCTCCTGGCGGCGCACGATCCAGCGCTCGGCGCGGGCGATCGCCAGGCGCTGCAGCGGGCGGATGCGGGTGGCGCTCGTAGAAGCGCGTGCAGCGAGTCGAACACGCAGCAGCGCGCGCGGGCGCTCGGCGCGGGCGTCGGGACCGCCGGCGTCGAGCTCGCGAGAGCTCGAACGGGAGTCGGCGCGCCGGCCGGTGGGCTTTGACGAGCGACAGCGCGACGATCGTCTGGCGCGCCCAGCAGGCGAAGTCGTAGACGTTGAGCGGCACCCACGACGGCAGCAGGATCGACCTCGGGCGGCAGCGCCGGCACGCGGTCCCACGACCACAGCCCGAACAGCGCCAGCCACAGGTGCGTGAACACGCGCGCCCGCGCGACGCCGCCCTGCTCGCGGATCAACTCGGCCGCGATCCGCATGTGCTCGGCCTCCGGCGGATCGCCGGCCAGGCGCAGCGCCCAGTAGGCCTCGATCGTCGTCGACAGGTCGCCGGGCCCGCCGTAGAAGTTCGTCCACGTGCCGTCAGCGCGCTGCTGGGAGCGGATCCAGGCCGCCGAGCGCTCGGTCCCCGCCGCGCGTCGCGCACGCCGAGGAACTCGCGCAGGAGCATGTCCTCGGCGTCCATCGTCACGTTCGTCTGCAGCTCTCCCTGCCACCAGCCGGCCTCGTCCTGGAGCGAGAGCAGATGCTCGCAGGCCAGCTTCAGCGCCACCTCAGCCTCGTTCTGTACCTCGACGGTTGGGGACGCCATGGCAGGGAACTTAAATGTTTTGATCGGACGACGACATTTGCAGGCGCAACGAGCCCGTGCCCGCCGTCAGACGGGAGACGCTCGCGCCGCTCGGCACGAGCACCTCGGGGTGGGCATTGGTTATCACTTGGCGGCGCAGATCGGCCTCAGACACGGTGCGAGGGATCGAGGATACGAAGCGATACACGATCAGGCCGTCGACGTTTCGCCGTTCGAGCAGATCTGAAGCCTGGCGCAGGCGGGTTTGCGGCCCCTGAACGCAGCGGTGCATAGCCGGTCTCGTCGATCTCGCTGACCCGCACGGCATCGTGACGGGAGAGGTTGTGCAGGTGCATCTCGTGCAGGTAGTACTCCAGCGGAGCCGCGCCGAGCTCGACCGTCGTGAGCACGCGCCCCGCGCCGGCGGCGAGGGCCGCACCCGTCGCTGAGCCCTGACTGGCACCGGCACCCCGCGCGGGCGCGCGCAGCAGCCTGGCCACGTCGCGCCAGTTGCCGCGCTGCAGCCGCGGGCTCAGATCGACGTCGATCGTGATCGCAAGGAAGGCCGCGGCGCCGACGCCTGCGAGCAGCCAGCCGAGCACACCGTCGATCGTGGCGAGCAGGATCCGCGATCAGCACGCTCAGCGGGATCATCGCGCCGACGAGGTTGCGCGGCGCGAGGTAGTCGGCGCCGAGCGCAGCCAGCACGATCGGCGCGAGCACGGCGAAGGCGACGATCGTCAGACAGATCCAGCGCGCCCTCGCGCGCGGGCGGCGAAGGCCGGTCGCCCGCGGCGCCGACGGCGAGGGGTCTCGCCGGCGCTGCGGTACCGCGAGCAGCCTCCAGCCGCCGAGCAGCGCACCGGCGAGCAGCGGCAGCGCGACGAGCAGCTCGACGCCATGCCCGAGCGGTCCGCCGGAGTAGCCGGTCAGGTAGTACTGCGGGATCGCCTGCAAACGGCTGGAAAGGGCCCAGCGCCCGATCCACTGCGTGCCGTGCCCGCCCTGCGCGGAGATCAGCGGCAGCAGCGCCAGGCCGACGAGCGCGAGCGCACCGATCGCGGGCAGCGCCGCCCTACGCACGGCTCGCCCGCGCAGCAGCCACAGGGCCATCGGCACGAGCAGGAAGACGGCGAAGTAGTGGCGTCAGCAGCGCCAGCGCGCCGCTCAGCGCGAACAGCGCCGCTCGCGTGCCGCTCGGCCCACGCAGCAGCCGCGCGAAGCAGAGCATCGCGAGCGCGGCGAAGAACACGAACAGGCCGTAGGCGCGCGCCTCCTGCGAGTACCAAACGAACAGCGGGTTGACGGCGACGAGCGCGGCGCCGATCAGCGCCGCGCGGCGTCCGGCGAGCTCGCTGCCGATCGCCCACACGACGGGCACCGTGGCGATCCCGGCGAGCGCCGAGGGCAGGCGCAGCGCGAGCGCGCCGTCGCCGAGCACGCGCGCGTCGGCCCACGCCAGCAGGTACCACAGCGGCGGCGTGTTCTCGCTGTGCACGAGCGATTTCAGCGTCGCGCCGAGACCGGCGTGCAGCACGTGCACGGGCGTGAACGCCTCGTCGTACCAGAAGCTCTGCTCGGTCAGCGTGGCCAGGCGCAGCGCCGCGGCGAGCAGGATCAGCGCGGCCAGCGGCCACCACCCCGGCAGCCGCCGCTCGCCGGCGGCTGCCGGCGGCGCCTCGGCGGCCACGGCGCTCATCGCGGGCACGCCCCCTGTGCCTTGGTCGTGCCGAAGCAGCCGTAGCGATATTCGCTTGAGGTTCGTCTCGGTGTTGGCCGGCAGGTACCAGCCGCCGCGCGCGGCGCGGTGGCCGTGCACCGACCGGGCCGGTCATCTGCAGGCAGATCTGCACGCGCTCTTTCGGCGGCCCCGGAACGGTGTTGCCGCAGACCACGTCGGTCGTCGTGTGGTGGTAGATGTCCTGTTCGGTCGAGACGTTCTTGTAGTCGTGCCCCGTGTAGGCGCGCCATGTGCGCAGGTCGGCGACGAGCCGGTGGTTGGTGTGCGTGCCGAGCACCACGTCGTTGACGATCGCGATCGCGAGCAGCAGGCCGACGAGCAGCAGCACGACCGTCTCGACCCGCCACAGGCGCCCGCTGCCCTTGCGCTCCTGCTCGAGCGGGCGCAGCGACGGGGGCAGCCTTTGCAGGCGCTGTTGCGAGCGTGCTCATTTGACGGGCGCCAGCAGCGGCGTCATCTGATGGAGGACGAACAGCGCCTGGATCGCGAGCGTCGCCACGAGCAGCCGGCGGTCGCGCGCGATCACGGCCAGCGGCAGCGGCCAGAGGATGTACCAGGCGAGCAGCCACGTGCTCGTGACGGAGATCGCGAGCAGCGCCCAGCCCGAGGCGGCGACCCAGTCATAGCCCCGCCACGTGCGCCACAGCAGGTGCAGCACGATCATTACGAGCGCCGCCTTGAGCAGATCGTGGTCGATCGGGAACACGCCGGGCTTGCCGAACAGGTGGGCGATCTCGGTCGGGAAGCTGTCGGTCGAGACGAACGCGGCGTCGCGATTGAGCGCGGCGACGATGTTGACGCCGTCGACGCCGAACACGACGTAAGCGACGAGCGCGCCCAGCGCGAGCGCGCCGAGCGCGGCGAGAACCTGGGCGACGCTGCGCCGCGCGAGGATCATGAACGGCAGCAGCGCGGCGACGGTCGCCTTGACGAGCGCTCCGACGACGACGGTCGTCGCCGCCGAGCCGTCGCGTCCGGCGAACGTCAGCGCGACGGCGACCATCATCAGCGCCATCATCAGCAGGTCGTTGTGCGCGCCGCCGAGCGCGTAGATCACATACAGCGGGTTGGCGCCGACGATCAGGACCGCCTTCACCGGGTCGATCGCGCGCAAGCGCGCGCAGCGCCACGTGAGCGCGAGCGTGGCGGCGCTCGCGAGCATCGCCAGCAGCTTCATCCCCCAGATCGCGCCGTTCACGCCGAGCAGGCCGAACGGATAGGAGATCAGCGTGTAGATCGGGCCATAGGCAGTAGCGACCTTCTTCCAGTCGGGCCCGACGTAGTGGTAGACGGGGTCGTGCGAGATCGCGATCGGCCCGTGCGTGTACGGGTTCAGTCCGTGTTCGACGCCCATCCGCGCGTAGGCGATGTAGCTGAAGACGTCGGTCGAGAGCAGGATCGGCCCGACGAAGACGATCGCGTGCAGCGCCACGATCAGCGCGATCGCCCAGCGTTTGGAGATCGCCGCGAGCGGCCGCGATCAGCCCGGCGTAGCCCGCCGAGAAGGCGAGCACGGCGATCAGGAAGATGCGGAAGCCGAGCCGCTCGCCGATGCCCGAGAGCCAGCCCGCGATCTCGGGCGACTTGGGGATCAGCGAGGAGTGCCCGACGGCGCCGTCGAGCACGATCTCGGCGGTCGCCGCGAGCAGCAGCAGCGCGCACGCGCCCGCCAGCGGCGCCGCCCACTGGGTGGCGCGCGTACGGGCTAGCGGTAGTTCGCTCTGCGCGGCGACGTTCACGACGCCGCGCGACTCACAAGGCGGTCCAGACGGTCTTCGTCTCCAGGTAGGCGTCGAGGCCGTCGTGGCCGTGCTCGCGCCCGATTCCAGAGGCCTTGAAGCCGCCGAACGGTGCGTTGGGCTCGACGTTGCCCCACGTGTTCACGTAGACCGAGCCGGCGCGCAGCATCGCGGCCAGCTTGTGCGCGCTTGCCGAGGTCGCGCGTCCAGACGCCCGCGGCGAGCCCGTACTCGCCCTCGTTGGCGCGCGCGGCGACCTCCTCGAGCGAGTCATACGGCGAGGCCACGAGCACCGGTCCGAAGATCTCCTCGCGCGCGATCTTCAGCTCATCAGAGGTCGTGCTGAACAGCGTCGGCTCGACGAAGTAGCCGCCGCTGTCGGCGAGCGTCGTCTCGCCGCCGGCGAGCAGCTCAGCGCCCTCCTGCTTACCGGAGTCGATGTAGCCCATCACGCGGTCGCGCTGCTCGGCCGAGACGAGCGGGCCGAGCTGGGTGTCGGGGTCCAGGCCCGGGCCGAGCTTGGCCGCCTTGGCCGCCTCGGCGAGCGCGCCCATCACCTGGTCGAAGCTCTCGGCCGGCACGAACAGCCGCGAGCCCGCGTTGCAGGCCTGGCCGGAGTTGAAGTAGATGCCCTGGAAGGAGCCCTTGATCGCCGCCTCGATGTCGGCGTCGGGCAGCATCACGTTGGGCGACTTGCCGCCGAGCTCGAGCGTCACGCGCTTGAGCGCCCTGCCCGCCTTCGCGCCGATCTCGCGCCCTACGGCGGTCGAGCCGGTGAAGGCGATCTTGTCGACGCCCGGGCTGTCGACGAGCGCGGCGCCGGTCGAGCCGTCGCCGGTGATCACGTTGATCACGCCCGGCGGGAAGCCGACCTCGAGCGCCAGCTCGCCGACGCGCAACGCGGTCAGCGGCGTCTGCTCGGCGGGCTTCAGCACGGTCGTGCAGCCGGCCGCGAGCGCGGGGCCGAGCTTCCACGCGGCCATCAGCAGCGGGAAGTTCCACGGCACGATCTGCCCGCACACGCCGACCGGCTCGCGGCGCGTGTAGCAGAGCATGTTCGGCGCGGTCACCGGCAGCACGCCGCCCTCGATCTTCGTCGGCCAGCCGGCGAAGTAGCGCAGGTGCGCCGCGGCGCCGCGCACGTCGACGTACTTGGCCAGCCCGACCGGCTTGCCGTTGTCGAGCGACTCGAGCTCCGCAAGCTCCTGGTCGTGCTCTTCGATCGCCTGCGCCAGCGCGTGCATCAGCTGCTCGCGCCCGGTCGCGGGCATGCTCGCCCACGGTCCGGACTCGAGCGCCTCGCGCGCGGCGCGCACGGCGCGCTCGACGTCCTCTGCGCCGGCCTGCGCGACGGTCGCGATCTCGCGCCCGCTCGAGGGGTCGAGCGTGGCGAACGTGCGCGCCGTCGGCGGCGTCGAGGCGCTCGAGCCGATCAGCAGCTGTTGGGGACGGGAGAGGAACTCGCGCGCGGCGGCGCCGAGCGCGTCGGGCAGGGCGGTGGCTGTGTCGGCGGCGGCGGTCATGGCAGCTCCTTGTTCGCGCGACTTTATGGTCGTGCGCTGTTGTGCGCGGTGGTGCGCGGCTACGGTTGCAGGACGATCTTAAGCGCCTCGCGGCGGTCGTACAGAGCGTACGCCTCGGGTGCTTGCTCGAGGCTCATGTGGTGCGTCACGAGCGGTCCCGGATCCAGGCGCCCGCTCGCCATCAGCTCGAGCACGCGGTCGACGTGCCCGATCACGTTGGCGTGGCCCGATCGCATGTTCATCGCCTTGATCCAGAACAGCCCCATGTGCACCTCGCAGCGCTCGGCGTAGACGCCGATCGCCTGCACGGTGCCGCACTTGCGCGTGAGGCGGATCGCCAGCTCCAGCGCGCGCGGGTCGCCGACGGCGTCGATGCAGGAGTCAACGCCTCGGCCCTCGGTCGCCGCGCGCGCGGCGGCGCGCGGGTCCTGCTCGGTCAGGTGCACGGGCTCGGCACCGAAGGACTCGGCCATCTTCAAGCGCTCGGGCACCGTGTCGATCGGCGATCACGTGCGCGGCGCCCATTGCGAAGGCGGCCTGCACAGCGCACAGCCCGACCGGCCCGAGGCCAAGCACGGCTGCCGTATCGCCGGGCTGCAGGCCGCTTTCGGCGGCGGCGTGGTAGCCGGTGCCCATCACGTCGCCGGCGAACAGCGCGACGTCATCGCTCATGCCCTCGGGCACCTTGCGCAGCACCAGGTCGGCGCTCGGCACGAGCGCCTGCTCGGCCTGCGTGCCCTGCAGCGAGCCGAGCGTCGCGCCGTGCCCGAACGTGCGCGAGGAGTCGCACTTGTGAAACAGGCCACGCAGGCAGAAGAAGCAATGCCCGCAGGCGGTCTGAAAGCAGCCGAGCACGCGGTCGCCGACGCTCACCTCGTGCACCTCATCGCCGACGGCGGTGACCGTGCCGACGTACTCGTGCCCGATCGTAAAGCCCGGTTCGATCTTCACGCGACCGTGGTAGATGTGCAGGTCAGAGCCACACACGCCGCTCGCCTGGATGCGGACGATCGCGTCTGTCGGCTCGAGCAGCTCGGGCTCGGCGACGTCCTCGACGCGAACTTCCCCGGGCGCCTGGAAGGTGACGGCACGCATCGGCGCCCACCCTAGAGGAAGGGCGCATATGCTGCGCACATGTCCGAGCCCTCGAAGGCCGTGCTGATCACGGGCTGCTCATCGGGTATCGGCCGTGCCACGGCGCTGCGCCTGGCCGGCGCGGGCTGGACGGTCTACGCGACCGCGCGCCGGCCCGAGACGCTCAGCGAGCTGCAGGCGGCGGGCTGCCGCACGCTCGCGCTCGACGTCACCGACGAGCAGTCGATGCAGGCGGTCGTGGACGAGATCGAGCGCACCGAGGGAGCGGTGGGCGTGCTGATCAACAACGCCGGCTACAGCCAGAGCGGCGCGATCGAGACGGTGCCGCTCGATGCCGTGCGCCGGCAGTTCGAGACGAACGTGTTCGGCCTCGTGCGCCTGACCCAACTCGTGCTGCCGAAGATGCGCGCCCAGCGCTGGGGCAAGATCGTCAACGTCGGCTCGATGGGCGGGCGCCTGTCGTTTCCCGGCGGTGGGCACTACCACGCGACCAAGCATGCGCTCGAGGCGATCTCCGACGCGCTGCGCTTCGAGCTGCGCGGCTTCGGCATCGACGTGGTCCTGCTCGAGCCGGGCCTGATCACGACCGAGTTCGGCGAGGCCGCGACGGCGAGCATGGCAGACGTCGAGCTGACCGGCGACGACCCCTATGCGAAGTTCAACACGACCGTCGGCGCCGTCACCAAAGGCGCCTACGACGGTCCGATGAAGCTGCTCGGCGGCGGTCCCGACCGCGTCGCCAAGGTGATCGAGCGAGCGCTCAAGCGCCGCCATCCCCCGGCGCGCATCACGATCACCCCCTCCGCCAAGGTGACGATCGCGATGCGCCGGGTGATGCCCGACCGCCGTGGGACGCCGCGATGCGCTCCCAGTTCCCGCAGCCGCGCTTAGGCGCGAGCAAGTAGGCCGACCGGGAGGCCGGCCCAGGTACCTGCCGTGGCGGCCGGGACGTTCACAGGTTGTAGCCAGAAGCGGAGGCCGGCTCGGCCTGAAGGCCGGACGCCGGTGACACGTGCATCGCACGGCGCGTCCGATCCGATGCGTAGCAGCCCCTTATCCCGCTCAGGCACCGGCGATCGCTACGGCGCCCGTGCGAGCGCCGGGCCGGGACGCCCGATCTCGAACCCCTGCGCGTAGTCCACCCCGTACTCGCGCAGCAGCTCGAGCGTCTCCCGATCGCCGACGAACTCGGCGATCGTCTGCTGGCCCATCTCGCGAACGAGCCCGACGAGCGCCTTGACGACGAGCTGGTCGTGGGCGGAGCCGGGCAGCCCGCGGATGAAGTCGCCGTCGATCTTCAGGTAGCTGAAGGGCAGATGCTTGAGGTAATGGAAGGAGCCGAAGCCGGCGCCGAAGTCATCGAGCGCGACGGCGCAGCCGAGTCGCTGCAGCGCCGGCGCAGAACTCGCTCGCACGCGGCATGTCGGAGATCGAGGCCGTCTCGGTGACCTCGACGACCAGGCGGCCGGGGTCGACGCCGTGGAGATCGAGCACGCGCTCGATCTCGCCGAGCATTCCCGGGTCGGTGACCGACAGCGCCGAGAGGTTCATCGCGATGCGCGCCCGGCGAGTCGGCGAGCAGTGTGACGACCTTCTCGAGCACCATCCGGTCGATCGCTCCGATCAGGCCGTAGCGCTCGGCGGCCGGCAGGAAGCTGGCCGGCCCGATCACGCTGCCGTCCGGCTCATCGGCCAGGCGCACGAGCGCCTCGTGATGGGAGAGGCGACCGTCGGCGAGCGAGACGATCGGCTGGTAGTGCAATACGAACAGGTCCTGCTCGAGTGCGCGGCGCAGGCGCGCCAGCCATGGGCGCCGTTGCAGCCCGGCGGGCGAGCAGATCCGCTCGGCGCCGGGCTGTGGCACGGCCATCCCGCGGTAGCGCTGCTGGGCCGGCCTCGCCGACTCGCGCATCAGCATCCGCGACTTGGCTAGGGCGATCGTCGAGGTCCGCATCAGGCGGACGTTTTCGACGGTGCGCGTGCGTCCCCTGCGACTGACAGCGCGCGCCCGCGTCGCTCAGGCGCGCCCACGGGGCTCGTATGGGCGTCTTGCGCGCTCGGAGACGACCAGCAGCAGCGCAAGCAGCACGAAGTTCATCACCACCGAAGAGCCGCCGTAGGCGACGAACGGCAGCGTCACGCCGGTCAGCGGGATCACCCGCGTGACGCCGCCGACGATCACGAACACCTGCATCGCCACGACGAAGGACAGGCCGGTGGCGAGCAGCTTGGAGAACGAGTCGCGCGCGAGCGCGGCCGTCTTCAGGCCGCGGGCGACGAACAGCAGGTAGACGAGCAACAGGCCGGCCGCCCCGGCGAGGCCGAGCTCGTTGGTGATGACGGCGTAGATCGTGTCGCTTTCGGGAACCGGCAGGATCGGCCCGCCCCCGTGGGGCAGGCGCAGCAGCGACTGATCGAAGCCGGTGCCGAGCAGGCCGCCGTCGGCCTGCGCGAACAGCGATTGCGCGAGCTGGTAGCTGCCGCCGGCCGGCTTGTTCGTAGAGCGCTCGGTCGAAGGGGTGTTCCCAGGCGAGCACGCGCGAGTGCACGTGGCTGACGTGGCCGGTGACGAACCACGCGCCGAACGCGAACAGGACAAGTCCGATGAAGGGGAAGGAGAAGCGGCCGGTGGCGACGTAGAGCAGGGCGAGGAAGGCGCCGTAGAACATCAGCGAGGTGCCGAGCTCGCGCGTCAGCAGCAGCGTGCCCATCGCGGCGCCCCACACGATCAACATCGGCCCGAACTGCTTCATCGGCGGGATCGTCAGGCCGAGCACGCGCCGCCCGGCCGTGACGAGCACCTGGCGGTTGTCGCGCAGGTAGCTGGCGAGGAATACGACGATCGCGATCTTGGCGAGCTCGGAGGGCTGGAAGGAGATCGCTGCCGACGCGGATGTCCAGGTAGGCGCCGTTGACCTGCGCGCCGATCCCGGGTAGGCGCGGCAGGATCGTCATGCCGATGCCGACGGCGGCGATCGTGTAGCGGTAGCGCTCGAGCACGCCCACGCCGCGCCCGCGCAGCGCGATGATCGTGGCGGCGAACAGAACGAGCCCGACGACCATCCACTGCGCCTGCTGGCGCGCCAGCACGGGATCGATTCGGTAGACCATCACGATGCCGACGCTCGCGAGCACGGCGGCGAGCGGGAACAGGTAGGGATCGGCGTGCGGCAGCGCAAAGCGAATCACCAGATGCGCGGCCAGGCACAGGCCGAGGAACAGCGCCCCGTAGGTCAGCGAGACGCTCGAAGCGTGGTTCAGGGTCAGGTTCGTTTCGGCCCCGGGCGCGATGTCTTCGGCCTGGATGAAGATCGCGGTGAAGCCGGCGATCACCAGCAGCGCCGAGGGCACGAGGCCCAAGAGCTCGCGATTTCTGGCGCTCAGCACTCCCGCGAGCGTACCGTCAGATGCGGCGCGGGCACGCCGCATCGCTCGCTACCCTACGGCGAACGTGCGCGCCGACGGGGGGCTGGCGTACGCCTTGATCCAGTTATGAGCTGCCGCCTGGTGACATCCCATGGATGAACGCGCCCCGTCGCTGGCCTGGGGCATGTGGAGGCGCTTCCTCGTCGCGGCGATCCTGATCGCCGGCCTAGCCGGCGGGGCGACGGCGACGATCGCGCTAAACACGGTCGGCGGGATCGTCCACGAAGCTCATTCCCCACCAGAAACCGGTCAAGCCCAAGGGGCCGTGATCGGAATACAACGGCGGCCCGCAGACCTACCTCGTGCTCGGCTCCGACCGCCGCGCGAAGTCGAAGGACTCGCTCGACCGCACCGACCCGCCGCACAGCGACACGATCCTGCTCGGTGCGCTTCGACCCCGACCAGGGACAGACCTCGGTGATGTCGATCCCGCGCGATCTGCTGGTCAACATCACCGGGCCCGATGGGCGCGTACTACCCGCAGGAAAAGATCAACGCGGCCTACACCTACGGCGCACGTCTGCACGGCGTCAAAGGCTCGATGGAACTCGCCGCGGAAACGATCGAGCGAGAAGTCTTCCCGGGCCTGGAGATCAACGGGATCGTCGACGTCAACTTCGCCAGCTTCATCAAGATCGTCGACACGCTCGGCTGCGTATACGTCAACGTCGATCACCGCTACCTGCACATCAACGGCGAAGGCGGCGAAATCTACTCCGAAATCAACCTCCAGCCGGGCTATCAGAAGCTCTGTTACAACAACGCGCTCAGCTACGTGCGCTACCGCCACGGCGACTCGGACTTCGTGCGCGTGGCGCGCCAGCAGGACTTCCTGCGCTCGCTGCGCGAGCAGGTCTCTCCCGAAAACGTGCTCGGGCAGATCGAACACGTCGCGGACGTCGTCGGCAAAGCGATCGTCACGGCGGGCTTCAGCCGCTCGACCGACAAGGTGATCCAACTCGCCAAGCTGATCGCGTTCTCCCAGGGCAAGCCACTGCGCCAGGTCAAGTTCCGCGCAACGAGCACCAACTTCGCCCTGAAGGGCGGCTCCTACGTGACGAGCACGAAGGAGCTCGAGCAGCAGACGCTCGAAGACTTCCTCAACGGAGACGAAAAGGTCGCCGAGCCCAAGCCGAGCACGCCCCGCCACAGCAGCCGAAAAGCGCACAGCCACAAGCACGCCCACCACGCCTCAGCCCCCACGTCGGCCTCGCTCGGGCTCGCGCCGACACCGACATCGGGCGATGAGGAACTGGCCAAGCAGACGATCAGCATGCCGCTGCACGTGCTCTACCCGAGCCTGCAGACCGCGGCCGCCGAAGAGCAGCCGACGCGCGCCTACGACCTGCGCGACAAGGGCAAACGGCTGCGCCACGCCTATGTGGTCGTCTTCAAGCAGAACACGCTCGGCGGCTACTACGACTTCGAGGGCACCGACTGGCCGAAGCCGCCGCTGATCGCGCACCCCAACCAGCAGCGGAAAATCGGCCACAACACCTACATGCTGTTCACCGACGGCAGCCACATCCACGTGATCGCCTGGCGTCAGGGCAAGATGCTCTACTGGCTCACGAACACGCTGCTCGAGGATCTCTCAAACGAGCAGATGCTGGCTATCGCCCGCTCGGCGAAGCCCCTTCACTAAAGACGACTGGCCGCGCGTGCTTGGTCGAGCGCGGCGTTGACGAGCGCGTCGGCTTCTGCGTTCTGCGCGCGCGGCACGGTGCGGATCGACCAGCGATCGAAGCGCGCGCAGCGACGCCAGCGCTTCGCGCGTGCAGCGAGCTCAGCGCCGGCGTTCTTGACCTTGTACTGGCCGAGCACCTGCTTGGCGATCAGCTCGGAGTCGCCGATCACCTCGACCTCGTCGGCGCCGAGCTCGCGCGCCTGCTCGAGCCCAAGCAGCAGCGCGCGGTACTCGGCGACGTTGTTCGTCGTGCGCACCGAGCAACTGCGCGTGCTCGCCGAGCGTCTCGCCCTCGGGCGGTCGAGATCACGCAGGCCGCAGCCGCCGGGCCGGGGTTGCCGCGGGCGCCGCCGTCGACATGCACCACCACCTTCATCGGCGTGAAGTATGCAGTCTGGTTAGGCGGTCGGCCCGCGCGAGCGGCGGCAGGTCGCCCGGAACGCGGGCACGCCTGCGGTCGCGCACGATGCGGCGCTGCTTGTGGTCGCTCGGACTCCGACGTCGCGACGGAGCGCCCACGACGGGCGCGCCGGTCGAACTCGCGACGGTCGACGATCACGGTGACGTTGTCGTCGTGCTCGTAGTAGCTCGACGAGCTTCGGATAAAGCTCATCGGCCAGCGGCCTGGGTACGACGCAGATAGATCATGCTCGCACCGATCTTACTCCTAGATTTCCGATAATCAACCCTTGCACAGCCGTGCGAACGGGCTCGAGACGGATCTAGATCAGCGCGAGCGCGCCGCGCTCGTCCGCGAGCGCGTTGGCCGAGACGATCCTCGGGCCCCAGCTCGGTCAGCTCGGTGCCCTGCGCGATTGCCCGGGCCTGGAGTCCCTGCAGGTCGTCGAGGTCGACCTCGTAGGTGTACCAGCAGAGCTCCCACGCGAGCACGATCACGACCGAGCTCGCGACTGCCTCGCCCTCGCGAACGGTCACCTCGGGCGCTCCGAGCGAGCGCGTCAAGCTGGCCACGCGGCGCGGGTACTCGCCCGTGTTGAACACGTCGACCGCTTGCTGCAGTGGCCCGTCGTAGCGCACGGGTCCCGACCGGCGCTGCCCCGGCAGCGCCTCGGCCTCGTATGCGCCATCGTCCACGACCGCCGTGCCGGCGTCCTCGCCCGCAGGCGGCGCCCCACCCGCGGAGACCCCTCCGCCGAGGAAGTCATACGGGTCTGCGGTGTGGCCGTACGGTCCGGCGCACCTCGCTCGCCGCGCCCTCGGTGCGCCGTGCCTGGCGCAGGCGCCCGAACAGCGCGCGCCGGCGGCCGTTGCGCAGCGGTGCCTCGCCGGCCTGATGAAGGTCCGAGCCTCGCTTCCAGCCCTGGTGGGCCGCACGCGGCGCGCACAGCTCGCAGACCATGCGCGGCTGGCCGGCGGCCAGGAACATGTCCGGCTGCTCGCCGCGCAGCAGACGCCGTTCGCAAACGTCGCAGGCGATGTCGGGCTGTGAGGTGACGATCGATCTGGTGCCCATAGGCTGAGCAGCGTAGCGGTAGCCGACGCCCTCTTGGCCAGGACGCCGGCCAGATCGTCGCTACGCGTGCGCCGCCGTGCGCTCCTCGCCGGCCTGCGAGACGAGCTTCTGCGCGAGGTGCCCCGGCACCTCCTCATAGCGCAGGAACTCCAGCGTGTAGTCGCCCTGCCCGCCCGTGATCGAGCGCAGGTCGGGCGCGTAGGCGAGCACCTCGGCCATCGGCACCTCGGCCTTGATCTCGGTCATCGCCCCGACCGGCTCCATCCCCAGTGGGTGCCCGCGACGGCTGTTCAGATCGCCGATCACATCGCCGACGTACGTCTCCGGCACCGACAGCGTGACGCGCATGATCGGCTCCAGCAGCACCGGCTCGGCCAGCTCCAGCGCCTGTTTCATCGCCTGCATGCCGGCCAGCTTGAAGGCGATCTCCGAGGAGTCGACCGAGTGGTGGGAGCCGTCGTACGAGGCGTACGCGCACGCCCTTGACCGGATAGCCGGCGAGCACGCCCGACTGCATCGCCTCGCGCACGCCCTTCTCTACGGCAGGGATGAACGAGTTCGGGATCACGCCGCCCTTGATCTTGTCGTCGAACTCGAACTCCTCGACCGATCTGCAGCGGCTCGATCTCGATGTGGCAGTCGCCGAACTGCCCGCGCCCGCCCGACTGCTTCTTGTGCCTGCCATGCGCTCTGGCCGTGCCGCGAATCGTCTCCTGGTAGGGCACGCGCGGCGGCTGCAGGCTGACCTCGACGCCGAAACGATCGCGCAGGCGATCGACGATCACTTCGACGTGGACCTGCGAGAGGCCCGCGACGATCTGCTCGCCGGTCTGCGGATCGCGGTGCAGGTCGATCGTCGGGTCCTCCTCCTGCAAGCCGGCGCAGCGAGGCGAACACCTTCTCCTCGTCGCCCCTGCTCTTAGGCTCGATCGCGAACGCCATCACCGGCGCCGGCAGCTGCAGCCGGGGCATCTCGATCGGCTCGTCGCGGTCGGCCAGCCAGTCGCCCGCGCGCGTCTCCTTGAGCTTGGCCACAGCGCCGATGTCGCCCGGCCCGAACTCGCCGACATGGCGCACCTCCTTGCCCTCGAACACGACCAGCTGCCCGATTCGCTCCTTGGCGTGCGCGCGCGTGTTGAGCACGTGGCTGTCCGCCGACATCACCCCCTGGTAGACGCGCAGCAGGTTGATCCGCCCCGCGAACGGATCGGCGCGAGTCTTGAACACGTACGCGAACAGCTCACGCTCCTCGCTAGGCTGCAGCTCGATCTCACCGACACGCAGCGCGCCGTGCTTGACCGGCGAGGGCAGGTCCTCGACGATCGCGTCCAGCAGGCGCGAGGTGCCGAGGTTGCGCGTCGCCACGCCGCACACGACTGGGAAGATCTTGCCGTGGTTCGTGCCCTCCTTGAGCGCGTCCACGATCTCCTGGTGGGAGATCTCCTCGCCCTCCAGATAGCGCTCCATCAACGTGTCGGAGACTTCGCAGACCTCGTCCATCAGCTTCTCGCGGAACTCCGCCGCCCGCTCGGCCTCGCTCGTCGGGGATCGAGATCTCGCTCCAGCCGCCACGCTCCGCCGAGTCCTGGCGGTAGGCCTTCATGTCGACGAGATCGATCACACCTTGAACATCCTGCTCGGAGCCGATCGGGATCTCCGTCGCGACGGCGTGCGGACCGAATGCCCGCTTGATCTGCTCGAGCGCACGGAAGAAGTCGGCGCGCTCACGATCGAGCATGTTCACGAACAGCATGCGCGCGATGTCCAGCTCGGCGGCACGCGTCCACAGGCGGCTCGTCGAGACCTCCACGCCCATCACTGCGTTGACGACGAACACGGCCGACTCGCAGACGCGCAGAGCGCCAAGTGCATCCGCCACGAAGCTCGGCTCACCCGGCGTGTCCAGCAGGTTGATCTTGCGCTCTCGCCACTGGAACGAGCTGAGCGTCGCCGATATCGACATCTGCCGCGACTGCTCGTCGGGGTCGGCATCGGACACGGTGCTCCCGTCGGGAACCGAGCCGAGCCGGGCGGTCACGCCGGCCTCGAACAGCAGCGCCTCGTGCAGCGAGGTCTTGCCCGCGCCGCGGTGGCCGACAAGGGCGACGTTGCGAATCCGGTCCGCCGGCAGGCGGTCTCCCATGGGTCGCATGCGATCTCCTCTCTAGCTGTGCGATCACCATACCGCCGCGGCGCGGACCGCGCCAGGGGTTCGCGGGGAGCTTCAGTCGAGCCCGAACCAGCGCGCCCGCCGGCTGGAGCCAAACAGCTCCTTCTCCGCAACCAGCGCACCGGACGGCTCCTGATAGACGCCCGTCGGCTCGGGCCCAGAGAGGAAGTCCACGTCAACGCGTCCCACGCGGCCGGAGCCGAACTCGATGTAGCAGGAGCCGCGCCCTTCGTAACCCTCGGACTGCTCGCCGTCCTGCTCCTGCGCAATCAATTGCTCGGCCACCACGCGCGCGGCGCCCTCCGCGAACACACCCGCTTTGGGCACGCCCACCTGTGCGACGTCGCCGATCGCGTACACGTCCGCGTAGCGCGTCCGTAGCGTGCGTGGCTCAACTGGCACGTACCCGCTGTCGTCGGTCATCCCGCTCGCCGCCACCACCGCTGCCGCCCGGTGCTTGGGTACGCCGAGGAACAGGTCGTAGGGAATCTCCTCGCCATCCTCGAGCACCACCACGCCGCGGTCGCCATCGAGCGCAGCGATGCGCCGCCCGGGCAAGAAGACGATGCCGCGATCCGCGAAGGCCTCGATCAGCGCGCGCGAAGTCTCAGGCGAAGGCGGCACTGGGCTTGACAGCGGCATCAGGAAGGTGATCTCACAGCCCCCGCGCACGCCGCGCGCAGTGAGATGGTCGTGCAGCAGCAGTGCGGCCTCACTCGGCGCCGGCGGGCACTTGAACGGCGCTCCGCACACGCCGATCACAGCGCGTCCGCTGGTGAAGCCCGGCAGGACCCCTGCCAGTCGTTCGGCGCCGGCAACTGAGTAGAACTCGTTGCCCGACTCCTGCAGCCCCGGCGTCGCGTCGTAGTCGTAGTCGGCGCCCAGTGCAATCACGAGGACGTCAGCTTCGTACGTGGCGGCGTCCGTGGTCACCGTCTTCGCCTCTGGGTCGATCCCCGTGATCGTCTCATGCAGGACCCGCACGCCCGGCTTGACGATCTCCGCATACGGCAGCTTCACCGCCTCGGCGCTGGTGCGGCCGAACATCACATCGAGCTTGGAGTAGCCGAACACGAACGAGTCACCCCTGTCGATCAGCGTCACCTCGACGCGGTCGCCGAGCGCTTCCGAGAGCATCGTCGAGAGCTCCAATCCGCCGAACCCGGCCCCCAGCACCAGCACGCGAGTCGCCATCCGCCGAGTCTATTCGACGTCTCGCCTGCAAGCGAGCCCTCCTGGGCCGACGCGGCGCTACCGGCCAGAGCGCTGCGCCTCACGGGTCGATCGCATCGAGCGCATCTTGGGAGACCCCCAGATCGGCGAGCGCGCCGTCTCTGCCGGCATATCCCCTGAAGGAGATCACGAGACCGTCGCGCCACCTGATCGCGTGGGCCGTCGACATCACAACCGCTGCGCCGCTGCGACTCCCACGTGCACGTGCGACCAGGAACAGCAGCGTGGTCTCGCCAAGGTCGAAGTATGTCTCCGGTTCGATGCGCATCTCCCCGCCCCAGGCGTCCTCGAAGTCACGAAGGAATCTCCGCAAGCCCTCGTGCCCGTAATAGAGGCCGCCCATCTCCGCGAACTCCGTGCGGAACTCGACACTTGGATCGAAGCATGCGATGAACGCCTCGACATCGCCCGAGGTAAACGCCGCTGCGGCGCGGCGGTGAAGCTCGACGTTCTGTTCAGACATCTGCCGGCGCCTCGATCGTCCCGCGTCGCCTGTGGGCGCGATCATCGCAGGTTGACCGCGTAAAATCCCGAGGGTCGGAATCTAGGGTCGTCGATCTCGTTTCGTGGAGTGCGCATGCGCACTCCCGCGACCCGGCGCATGCGCCGGGTCGGTCGGCCGCACATGTGCGGCCTATAAGCCGGGCCGCATGCGGCCCGGCCGACCACCGTGCATGCACGGTGGTCCTGTGACGGACATCCGGGCTTCTGTCCGAGCGAGCCTCTGCTTCTCACTACAACCAGCGACCGCTCCGGCACACCACGGCGATTACCGCCGCCGGCCACCCAGCCGGCTCAGTCGTCGAAGGACTCCTCCTGCATGCGCGAACGCAAGCGCAGGACGGCCTTCGTGTGCATCTGCGACACCCGAGACTCGGTCACCCCGAGCACCTCGCCGATCTCGCGCAGGGTCAGGTTCTCGTAGTAGTAGAGCGCGATCACGAGCTTCTCGCGCTCGGGCAGCTTGGCGATCGAGTCCGCGATCCGGTCCTTCAGATCACCGACGTCCAGCGAGCGCGCCGGGTCTGGCGCATTCGGGTCCTCGATCGTGTCCATCAGTGAAACCTGGTCGCCACTGGAGTCCGACACGCTCCAAAGCTCGTCCAGCGCGACCATCGAAGAATGCGAGATCGCCAGCAGCGACTCGTTCAGTTCGTCCACCGTGATGCCCAGCTCGTCCGCGATCTCCTGATCCGTCGGCGCTCGCTGCAGCGTGTTCTCGAGCTTTGCATTGGCCCGCTCGACTTCGCGCGCTCGTGCGCGCACGCTACGCGGGACCCAGTCCATCGAGCGCAGCTCGTCAATGATCGCACCCTTGATGCGCATGATCGCGTACGTCTCGAACTTGATGTCGCGGGAAAGATCGAAACGCTCTATGGCAGAGATCAGGCCTACCAAGCCGTAGGAGATCAGGTCGGCCTCCTCGACATGCGGCGGCAAGCCGGCCGCGGTGCGGCCGGCTACGTACTTGACCAGCGGCGAGTAGGCGACGACGAGTCGCTCACGAACCTTGTTGTCGCCGTCGGACTTGTAGCGTCGCCACAGTTCCCGCAGCTCGATCGGTTTGACATTGGTCTCCAGGGTGATTCCCCTTGTATCAGGCCCGAGGGTGGCTGCGCGCGTAGGCGCTTTTCAGTCGCGCGGACTCTACCCGAGTGTAAATCTGGGTGCTCGACACACTGGCATGCCCCAAGAAGCTCCTGGATGCTGCGCAGATCCGCGCCGCCATCGAGCAGATGCGTCGCGAAGCTGTGGCGCAGCGTATGCGGCGAGACGGACCCGCCCGCACGTTCGGAAACCGCGCCGGCGCGAGCTGTCCACATCCGCAGACGGCGCCTAACATCGCTCGTGCCAAGCTGACGGCCGGTCTTCGAGAGGAAGATCGCATCCGAGGGGGCGCTCGGATTCGTCAGCGCCGGGCGCCCCTGGCGCCCATTTTCTGGTTCGAGGTAAGCGCGCAGCGCCTTGATCGCCGGTTCGCCGACGGGGACGAAGCGCGTCTTTCGCCCCTTGCCCTCCACACGCAGCTGCTCGCCGTCGTAGTCGATGTCGATCTCGCGCAGCGAGACGAGCTCCTCCGCGCGCAGGCCGCAGGCGTAGGCCAGCTCGAAGATCGCGCGGTCGCGCAGCTCGAGCGGCCCGCCCACTGGGATCGCGTCGAGCAGGCCGGCCGCTTCGCGCGCGCTGAGCACGCGCGGCAAGTGCGCGCCACGACGTGGCGTCGATACGAGGTCGGCCGGGTTCTCCGCAATCGTGCCGTGCTCCCGCTGGCTCGCAGAACAGCGCACGCAGCGCCGCCAGCTTGCGCGCGCTCGTGCTCGGCGCGGCGCCGCGCTCGGAGAGCTGCGCGATGTAGCGGCGCACTGCCTTCGGGTCAAGCTCCCGCGGCGTCAAGCGATGTGCGCCTGCCCATTGCGCGAACTGCTCCAGGTCCACGCCATAAGCACGACGCGTCCGCTCGGCTGCATCGCGGCGCACGAGATCCTCCATCAACAGGCCAATCGCCTCGCGCCACTCTCTACCGATTCGAGCGTCGTCCATGACCTCGCCTATTCGCCGCCAACGGCCTCGCGCCCTGCCTGCATGTCTGCGCCCCATTACCCGCTGCGCACCCGCTACATTCACGACTGTGACCACAGCGCCGCGCCTCTCAACGACCGTTCGGCGCCGTCCGAGCGCCGGCTAGGTGTTCGGCCCCTCCACACGCAAGCGCTGGCAGGACGTCGACTGGCGCTCTCACCAGCGCTGGATCGAGGTCGACGGAAATCCGATCAACACGATCGAACTCGGCCCCGAGGAAGAACGCGGGACGCAGCCGCTTGTGTTCGTACACGGCCTCTCCGGCTCTTGGCCCAACTGGCTCGAGCAGCTGCCCGTCTTCGCCGCGACCCACCGGGTCATCACGCTCGATCTGCCCGGCTTCGGGCACTCGCCGATGCCACGGCAGGAGATCTCGATCTCCGGCTACGCGCGGATGCTCGAGCAACTGCTCGGCCAGCTCGGCATCGACGCCGCCGCGGTCATCGGCAACTCGATGGGCGGCTTCATCGCGGCCGAGCTTGCGATCGCCTACCCGCAGCGCGTCGAGCGCCTCGTGCTCGTCTCGGCCGCCGGGCTCTCCACGCACAACCACCGCGGCTCGGTCACAGTGCTGCCCGCTATGCGCACGCTCGAGCGCTCGCTGATGGCTGCCAGCGCCTGGACCGCCTCCAAGTCCGACAACGTCGCGCGACGGGCACGCCTGCGCGACGCAGCGCTTGCCGTCGTCGTGCGTCACCCCTCAAGGCTTGACCCCGCGCTAGCCGCCGAGCAGATCCGCGGCGCCGGCAAGCCCGGCTTCATGCAGGGTCTTGAAGCCGTGCTGCACTATGAGATCCGCGAGCGCTTGCGCGAGATCGCCTGCCCCACGCTGATCGTGTGGGGCGACAGCGACCGGCTGATCAGCGTGCGCGACGCCGACGTGTTCGCCGAGTTGATCCCCAACTCGCGCAAAGTCGTCTTCGGCGACACAGGACACATGTCGATGCTCGAGCGCCCCGAGTCCTTCAACGCACTGCTCGACGAATTCCTCAACGAGTAGCGCGCGCGTCGCCCGGCGGCGCGCTGACTAGAGCGCTACAGCGCCCTCTGAGGCGCTGCCGACGAGCTTCGCGTACTTGCGAATCGCCACGTCGATGTGCTCGTCAGCTCGCGGCGGACGCTCGTAGGCGGCCACGCGCGATCGCGATCTCATCGTCGGAGAGCGCCACGTCGAGACGTCCAGCGTCGACGTCGATCGTCACCTGATCGCCCGTCGCGAGCGCCGCGATCGGTCCGCCACGAACCGCCTCAGGCGCGACGTGAGCGACCATGAAGCCGTGCGTGGCGCCGGAGAAGCGCCCGTCGGTGATCAGCGCCACCTCTTCGCCCAGACCCTCGCCGACGATCGCCGCCGTAACGGCGAGCATCTCGCGCATGCCCGGGCCGCCGGCCGGCCCCTCGGCGCGGATCACGACGACGTCGCCGGCCTGGATCTCGTGCGCGAGCACAGCCGCCATCGCGGCCTCCTCGCCGTCGAACACGCGCGCAGGTCCCGAGTGTTTGCGCCGCTCGTGACCTGAGAGCTTGACCACGCAGCCATCCGGCGCCACGTTGCCGCGCAGGATCGCAAAGCCGCCCGTCGCTTTGATCGGGTTCTCGAGCGAGCGGACGACCGGCTGGCCGTCGGTCTCCTGCGCCTCCTCGGCGTGCTCGCCGATCGTGCGCCCAGTGACCGTGACCGCCTCGCCGTCGAGGATGCCCGCATCCTTCAGCCGCTCGAGCACCAGCGGGACGCCGCCAGCGTCATACAGATCGGTCGCCGCGTACTGCCCGCCAGGCTGCAGATCACACAGCAGCGGCGTGCGCTCGGAGATCTCCTCGAACTCGTCGATCGTCAGCGGCACGCCCATTTCGCGCGCCACCGCCAGCAGGTGCAGCACGCCGTTGGTCGAGCCGCCGCTCGTCGCAACCGCCGCGATCGCGTTTTCGCAGGGCCTGCTTGGTGATCACGTCGCTCGGGCGCTGTCCGCGGCGCAGGACGTCCATCACCAGTTCGCCGCACTCCTTGGCGACCTCGAGCTTGCGCCCATCCTCGGCCGGCACCATCGCCGAGCCGGCCGGTGAGATGCCGAGCGCCTCGAAGGCCATCGCCATCGTGTTCGCCGTGAACTGTCCGCCACACGCGCCGGCGCCCGGCGATGCCGCCTCCTCCAGCTCGTGCAGCTCCTCCTCGGTGATCTTGCCCGACGCGAACTCGCCAACGGCCTCGAACACCTGCTGGATCGTGACCTCAACGCCCTTGTACCAGCCCGGCTTGATCGAGCCGCCGTAGAGCATCAAGCCCGGGGATGTTCAGACGCGCAAGCGCCATCACAGTGCCCGGGATCGTCTTGTCGCAGCCGGAGATCGTCACCAGCGCGTCGAAGTGGTGCGCGCTCGCGACCAGCTCGATCGAGTCCGCGATCAGCTCGCGTGAGACGAGCGAGGCGCGCATTCCGGCCGTCCCCATCGTGATCCCGTCGGAGATCGCGATCGTGTTGAGCTCCATCGGCGTGCCACCCGCCGCGCGGATGCCCTCCTTGACCTTCGCCGCCAGCACGCGGTTGTTGAAGTTGCACGGCATCGTCTCGATCCACGAGTGCGCGACTCCGACGATCGGCTTGGCCAGATCCTCGGCCGAGTAGCCGATGCCGTGCAGGTACGCGCGCGCCGCCGCGCGCTCCGGGCCCTCTGTGAGGGCGCGGCTGCGGTGCTTTACGTCGAAGGCGATCTCGGTGCTCACGCGGCGCGCACGATATCTGTTGCGCCCGCGCCGCTCTCGCGCTCCCAGCGCGTGAGCCGCGCGAGATCACGCCTGACCTGCTCCGGGTCGATCTGACGGCCCGGTAGGTGCATGTTGGCCTGCTCGATCAGGCAGCGCTCGTCGGCCTTCAATGCCATCCACTTCGCGAGCACGTCATCGGAGTCGGGCAGGCGCGCGCTGCCGTAGGGACGCGAGTGGTCCGGGAAAGCCACGCAGTACTCGTTCAAGAGCGCTCCCGTCTGCGGCACGTAGGCGACGATCGGGCGATGCGGGTAGATCAGGTAGGCGTAGGAGGCGCCCGCCGCGTGCGCACGCTCGCCGAGCCCGCCCCACAGGCGCAGGAAGCCGAGGTCGCGATACATCGCCCAGTCGTACTCGTCAATGCACGAGCGCAACAGCTCGCGCGCACGCTGCTCGGCGCGGCGCTCGCGGCCGGGGTCGTAGCCCAGCTGCGCATTCTCGCGCAGCTGGGCGCGCTCGCGCAGCCGCTGCACCCGGGAGCGCACCGCCGCAAACGCGCGCAGGGCATCGGGTCGCGCCAGCTCCCACAGCAGCACCACGAGCACGATCGCCGCGGTACCCAGCGCGAGCAGCATCGTGATCAGCGAGCCGTCGCTGAGGCGGCGGAGCGCGGCGCTCCACCCGCGGCGCGCGGGAAGAAGATCACGCGCTCGGCATCGCGCGGCACCTCGCCGAAGCTCTTGACGAGCTCCGCCTCGCGGCGCCCGTCACGACGCTCGCTCGGCACCGCTGCCCACATGCCGGCGTCGAGCTCGCGGCGAAACGCCTCGATCAGCAGTTGCTCCTCCTCAGCCACCTCAACATCGCCCTCCGCGAGCAAGATCTCCCCATGACCCGGCTTCATCCGCAGCAGCTTCATCGTGCCCGGATTATGGCAAACAGACCCAGCCGCGCCGCCGGCCTGCCTAGGAGCCTGCGTTCCCACCGGGCTGTGGCCTGATTCGCGCGAGGCCGAGCACGTCGACGGGGCCTGCCCCGGCGCCCACGTCGCGTAGACCGTCGCGTACGGCCTCGGCAGTCAGCGTACGTGCGACGCGTGCCGACTGCAGCGGCGTGGCGCCGAGTGCTAGCTGCGCCGCCAGCAGCGAGGAATGCGTACATCCCGAGCCGTGCGCCGCGCCGTCGGGGTAGCGCTCCCCCTCGATCTCGACCGGCTGCGCGCCGTCGCGACGATCGAGGAACAGGTCGACCGTGCGCGCGCGGTGCCCGCCTGTCACGACGACGGCGCCCGGACCGAGCGCCAGCAGCGCACGCGCGAGCTGCTTCACCTGCGCCGTCTCTCGCTCGGCGTCGGAGCCCTCCTCATCATGCTCGAGCTCATCCGACGGCGGCCAACCGACGAGCACGCGCGCCTCGGGCAAATTCGGCGTGAGCACGCTCGCGCGCGGCAGGATCAGCTCGACGAGTGCTTGCTGCGCATCGGCCTGAAGCAGCCGCGCGCCCGACTCGGCGACCATCACCGGATCGACCACGACCGGCGTGCCGTCGGGCAGCTCGCGAGCGCCTCGGCAACTGCACATGCGCTCTGCTCCGTGCCGAGCATCCCGACCTTCACCGCGTCGACGCGCATGTCGGCGAGCACAGCGCGCACCTGGGCGAGGATCGTCTCAGGCGGAACCGCGTGGATCGCGCTGACGCCTGTCGTGTTCTGCGCCGTGATCGCCGTGATCGCGACCGTGCCGTGCACGCCGCAGCGCGCAAACGCCTTCAGGTCCGCCTCGATCCCGGCGCCGCCGCCCGAGTCAGAGCCGGCGATCGCTCAGCGCGATCGGCGTGCGCCGCTCGCCCACCCGTCTAGGAAGCCGGGGCAGCCGGTCGCGAATCGCTGGCGCGCGGCGGGAAGATCGTGTAGCTGCCGATCGCCGTCACCAGCAGCCTTCCGTCCTCGTGGGTCACCTCACTGCGCATCACCGCCGTGCGCTGGTTGCGTCGGTCGAGCTTCGTGCGGCAGACGATCTCGCCCTCCGTCGCCGTCTGCACGTAGTTGACGGCGATGCTGATCGTCGCGATCCGCTCCTCGCGCGTCGTCTGCGCCCACAGCGTCGAGCCCATGCAGTAGTCGACGAGTGCATACGTTGCCACACCGGAGAGCAGGCCGCCCGCGTTGATCAGCTCGGGGCGAATCGTCAGACGAACCGTCTGCGGGTCCTCCCAGCGCAGGCCCATGAAACGCGTGATGCCGTCGATCCCGCCGATCCGGCGCTGCTCCTCACCGTCTTCCACTCCTGCGCTCTCGCGCGCAGCGGGCTTCGCCGCCATCAGTGCTTGCGCCGCTTTGGCGTCGGCGCCGCAGTCTTCAGGAAGAGTTTTGCGACGACCGTCGTGCGCGTCGTGCTGCTCACGTCGTGGGATTCGATCGTCGCACGGGCGCGAATCGAATGCCGGCGCGCCAGGAAGGCGCGTGCCTTGGCCGAGAGATGCAGGTTGAGCACCTTGACCGTGCCGCCAGGAATGATGAATGTCGCCGACGCAAGCTTGCGCTTTTTTAGCGTCGTGTGCGCGTTCTGCGCTTTCAAGGCCACCGAGCCGAGGCAGACGGTCTGACTTGAAGGGCAGGTCAGCTTGACCGTCAGATTGCCGGCCGAGCCGACCGTCGCCGACTTGCTCGCGAGCGAGAGGCTGCTCGCCGCGGCCGCCACGCCAGTCGCGCTCGCTGCCGTTGCAAGGGCTGACGCCGGCGCGGCACTAGCCGAGGAGAGGCCGGAGACGATGATCGCGACGGCCACGATCGTGAGTGCGCAGATGCCGCCGCGCAAGCGTCGCGTAGCGGCGGGAGAGCTCGTTGAGTGCCCACAGGAACTTGCCATCGTTTGGCCAACATAACATCGCGTGCCGCGCGGCCAGCGCACGTGCGGCTGCGTCCCAAGCGCTCCCTAGCGTCACGGTCGTGACCGCGAGCAAGCGCAGCGCGCTGGGACGCCGCGGCGAGGAGCTCGCCGCGGCGCACCTGTGCGCGCTCGGGTTCTCGCTGATCGAGCGAAACGCACGCTTGCAGCGCGGCGAGATCGACCTGATCGCCTTCAACGGCTCAACGCTCGTCTTCGCCGAGGTCAAGACGCGCAGAATCGGCACATCTCAACGCATGCCGCGCGCCGATCAGCGGCCGCTCGACGGCCTGCGCCCGCGCCAGCGCGGCCGCCTGCGAAGACTGGCTGCGGCGTGGCTCGTAGACGAGCGCTCACGTCCCTTCGCCGAGACGATCCGCTTCGACGCGATCGGCGTTGTGCTCGACACCAGCGGCAGGCTGCGCCGGATCGAGCACGTCGAGGACGCGTGGTAACAGCACGCGCACCGCGTGGCTCTCGCGCCGGGCTGGCCGTCAATTACCGACCCCGCCCAATGCCCCGAGCATCAATTGCACCCAAGCCCCGACTAGCTCCTCGTCGTCGATCGCGCTCGGCACACCGATCACATCGCGCAGCAGCCGGTTGCTGAGAAGCGAGCCTAGCCCCAGGGTCGCCAGGGTCGTGGACGAAGCGCCGGCGGGGGAAGGCCCGCTGCGCTCCGCGATCCACCCGGCAAACCCCTCGAGCGAGGAGTTCACGAGCTGATCGACGGCCGCCGTGAGCAACTCGGGCCGGCTGCGCGCTTCGCTCACGAGGATCCGCAGGAGCTGCGCCTCGCTGTCGAGCTCGGCGAGGATGTAGCGGGCGATCAGCGTCAGTTCGGCTTTCAGATCGCCGAGGGGCGTCAGCAGCTGGCGGATGTCGCGAAGGGCGTCCAGGCGCGCAAGATGACGCTCGATCCCGGCCGCGAGAACAGCTTCCTTGCTCTTGAAGTGGTGGTAGAGGCCGCCGGCACCAGCCGTGAGCCCTGCGGCCGCTTCGATCTTCGCGACGCTCGTCGAGGCATAGCCGTGCTGGCTGAACAGGCGCATTGCCTCGTCGACGATGCGGTCGCGGGTGGTGGCAACATTTGACCCGGTCATCAGCTAAGTGTACACTTAGTAAACGTCAGTAATCCAGGAAAGGTAGAAGTCTTGCCTCACGGCGGTTCCTCATTCGATCACGATCCCCCTGGCGCCGGCGGAACGGTCGAGAGCGGTCGCCTCAGGCGGCTCACCCCGCTCGCGGCCCTGACCGCACGCGCGGTCGGCGAAGCCGCCGGGTTGGCGTTGCGCGGCAAGCTCGCGGGCCACACCGCGGCCGAGTTTCACGTCCGCACGGCGGATCGTTACGCCGAGCTGTTTGGCCATTCAAAGGGGGCGCTGATGAAGGCTGGGCAGATGTTCTCCTTCGTGGCGGCACGCTTTGCGGCCCCCGAGCTCCAGTCGATCTACCAGACAGCCTTCGAGCGCCTGCGCAGCGAAGCGCCGCCGATGGCCTCGGAGCTGGCACGGGAAGTGATCGAGGCAGAGCTCGGCGAGCGGGTCGAGGTCGCGTTCTCCGAGTTCGAATGGAGGCCGTTCGCGGCCGCCTCCATCGGCCAGGTTCACGCGGCGAGGTTGCACGACGGCCGCGCCGTGGCCGTAAAGGTTCAGTATCCCGGCGTCGCCGAGGCCATTCTTGCCGACCTCAAGAACGCCGAGCTGCTCGCTACGTTCTTGACCTTCGTCGTCGCCGGCCTCTTCCCTCAGGGTCAGCGGCTGGGTCTTCGCGAGGCAGCGCGGGAGATTGGCGTGCACGTCGAAGAGGAGCTCGACTACCGGCTCGAGGCGAACAACCAGTCGGAGTTCGCCGACTACTACCGCGGCCACCCCTTCATCCACGTCCCCGATGTGGTTCGGGAGCTCTGCACCGATCGTGTTTTGACCCAAGAGCTCGTGCGGGGCTGGTCCTGGAAGGAAGCTCTCGCCGCGGAGCAGGATCTACGCGATCAGTGGGCCGAGGCGATCCACCGCTTTCTCTACGGATCGATGTATCGCTTGCAGCGGCTGAACGCCGATCCGCATCCGGGAAACTTCGTCTTCCACGAGGACGGCAGCGTGAGCTGCCTGGACTTCGGCAACGTCAAGCGCTTTCGCCGCGAGCCCGCCGAGATGCTGCTCGCGATCTTCCGCGCCTGCCTGCGCAACGACGTACTCGGGACGTGGCGGGCGAGCGTGGAGGCTGGAATGTGGCGCTCCTCGGACCCCGTCACGCCCGAGGAAGTGTTCGCCTATTGGCGGGAGGACAACGCGCTGACTTGGGGGGCCTCGGAGCGCTTCGTCGCGAGCCCAGACTACGTCGCGAGAGGGATAGCGCGCAGATACTCGCCGACCGGGCCGTCGGCCAAAGCTCTGCGCTACTGCAAGCTGCCGCCGGAGCTGACCCTCCTGGCCAGGGTCGAAGTGGGGCTGACGTCGCTGATCGGCCGGCTGCGCGCCGGCAACGACTGGGGCTCTTTCGTGGCCGAGTACTGCGCGGACGCTGAGCCCATCACCGAGATGGGCAAGCGCGAGCGGGCGTTCCTCGAGCAGCGCGGGCTTGCGCGCGAGCCTGGGTCGGGCGATGCCAGATGACTCGAGGGGGCATGCCGACACGAGCCCCCAGGCCAATGCGCGCCCGCAGGGCCCGCCGGGCGTTGGGACTACCGGTCGTGCTTGCCGCATGCGCGATCCCCTCAGCCTCGGCGCACGCCGCGACCTCCGCGACCGTCACGGCGACGCTGTCCCCGAATCGCCTCTCCTCCAGTGGCGCGGTCAACGTCACCATCGGCTTCTCCGACCCAAGCGGAAGCCTGCCCGCCCCGCTGCGCGGCGCGACCGTGCGCTTTCCGGCCGGGCTCAGGCTGGACGTGCCGCACCTGCGTAGCTGTAGCGGGCCGCGGCTGCAGGCGCTCGGTGCCAACGCCTGCCCGGGGGCGTCATTGCTCGGCGGGGGGCGTGCGGTCGTGGCCGAGTTCATCGGTGCGCAACTGGTCACCGAGAACGTCTCGCTGCGGCTGTTCCTCGGTCCGCTGCGGAACTTGCAGCCCACCGTGGAGGTGTTCGGCGAAGGCGTCTCGCCATTCGCCGAGCAGGTCGTGCTGGACGGGTTGGTGTTCGCCGACGTCGCTCCCTACGGCGAGCGGCTCGTCCTGACGGTTCCTCCGATCGCGACCGTACCGCAGCAACCCGATGCGTCGATCCCGACGCTCTCGCTGACAATTGGCGCGAACGGTCGAGAACGCCGCACTCGCACCACCGTGCACGTACCGGCGAACTGCCCCGCCGGCGGCTTCCCGTTGGTGGGTGAATTCGCTTACGACGATGGGTCGAGCGACAGCGTCCGGGCGACTATCCCGTGTCCTGCTTCCGGCCACGGGGGGCGCGAGCGATGACCGGCCGAGCGCATCGGGTCCCGGGCGCAAGCCGCCTAGCCGTCCGCGCCGGAGTGGGCCTGGGGGTCGCCCTCTTCTCGCTCGCGCCGGCTTGCAGTCTGGCGATCGGACGCCCCGCTTCCTCGCTCCCAGCCACCGCGGCGAGGACGATCTCGCTGAACGAGACCGGACACCTGCACCTGACCAGCAAGCACGACTTCACGCTGAACGAGCGGGGCACGGCATCGGGCACGGTCGTCGGCACAATCTACGTTCGCCTCACCGCCGTGTCGAGCAGCCGCGTGACCGTCGCGGTAGACATCCGGCCACCCGGCGGGTCGATCTCCGGGAGCGGATCCGGGACCTACCGCCGCAGCGGCAGCATCGCGAGCTTCTCCGGCTCGATGTCCTTCTCCCACGGGAGCGGCAAGTACGCGGGCGCGCACGGAAGCGGCCTGAGCTTCAGCGGGACGATCCAGGAATCACGCGACGACGCAATCACCGTCTATGTGAAGGGAAGGGTCTCGGACTGACCCGTGGCCCGTTGAGATGCTCGAGCTACGCGATCTCGTGAAGCACTATCCCGGCGCGGCGGGCGAGACAGTCCGCGCGGTCGACGGCGTGTCGCTGACGGTGGTGCCGGGCGAAACCGTGGCCCTGTATGGCCCGAGCGGATCGGGGAAGAGCACGCTGCTGCTGATGGTCGCGATGCTGCTGCGCCCCACGGCGGGAGCGATCCTGATCGGCGGTCGCGATGCGAGCTCGCTGTCCGATCGCGAGGCCTCGGCCTTCAGGCTCTGCGAGCTCGGCTTCATACGGCAGAGCTTCGACCTCCTCCCGGGCGTGAGCGTGCTCGACAACGCGACGCTGAAGCTGCTCGGCTCGCGGACCTGGCGCCAGGCACGGCGCGAGGTTACGCCCCTGCTCGAGAGCCTCGGCCTGGGCGATCGGCTCGGCCATCGCGCCGAGACGCTGTCGATGGGCGAGCGCCAGCGCGTGATGATCGCCCGGGCGCTCTCGACCGGTCCTCGCCTGCTGCTGGCGGACGAGCCCACCGGAAGCCTCGACACGCAGCGCGGCCGCGAAGTCTTCGAGCTGCTGCGGGATCTGTGTCGCGAGCGGCAAGTGGCGGCCGTGATCGTTAGCCACGACCCTACCGCTGCCGCGTACGCGGACCGAATTCTCGCGCTCCGCGACGGTCGGCTCTCCGAGCGCGAGGAGCTCGACCGGCCCTTCGCCTCGCCGCCCGCCGCGGCGGTCGCCGCCGTGGGTCTCGCCGCCTCGACCGAAGCGGAGTAGGCATGAGCCTGGCAAACGCGCTGGCTCTGTATGGGCTGCGCCTGCGCGCGCGGCTCTGGCAGGAGGGCCTGGCGGTCGTGGGGATTGCCGCGGGGGTCGCGCTCCTGTTCGCCTCCCAGGTCGCGAGCTCCAGCCTGCAGAGCTCCGTTGCGCAGCTCTCGCGAGGGATCGCGGGCAGCGCAGACGTCCAGTTGCAGGCGCGCGACCCTCATGGGCTTCCGCAGGGAATCGTCGCCCGCGTCCGCGCCCTTCCCGGTGTCGACATCGCGGCGCCGATCCTGGAAGCGAGCGCGGACGCGCTCGGCCCGCGGGGCAGCCGCGCCGTCGAGCTCGTCGGCGTCGACCCCAGCCTCTCGCGGCTCGGCGGCACGCTCGTGCGCGGCGGGGTCCCGCGGCCCTTCGCCGGCATCGGCGCGGTCGCGCTCTCGGCGCCCGTCTCAAGGGCCACCGGCCTCACGCGGTTCGGCCAGAAAGCTCACTTCCAGCTCGTCGGCCGCGTTGTCGAGGCGCCGCTCTACACGCAGCCTCACCTGCATGCTTCAGGCCCTATGGCCACCGGCGCGCTCGCGGTCGCGCCGCTTGCGTTCGCCCAGGAGATGACCGGACTGCGAGCCCGCGTGAGCCGGATCCTCGTGCGCTCTCAACCCGGATCCGCACCGCAGGTGGTGGCCGGTCTGCGCAAGCTCGCGGCTGGCCGCCTGAACGTCGAGCCGATCGATCGCGAAGCGAAACTGTTCGCGAACGCCGCGACCGCGAGCAACCAGTCGAGTGCCCTGTTCGCCGCAATCAGCGCGCTCGTGGGGTTCCTGTTCGCGTTCAACGCCATGCTCTTCACCGTCCCGCAGCGCCGGCGGCTAGTGGTCGACCTCCGTCGCGAGGGCTTTGGGCCCGCAACGGTCGGTGCGCTCCTGCTGCTTGACGCCGTCGCGCTCGGGCTCCTCGCCTGCGCGCTCGGCTTGGCGCTGGGGGAAGAGCTCTCAATTCACGTGCTCCATTCGAACCCCGCGTTCCTCTCGCTGGCGTTCTCGCTCGGCAGCGGACGGGACGTGGGCTGGCACGCTGTCGCCGTCGCCGTGGGCGGCGGCATGCTCGCCGCAACCGTGGCCGTGCTCAGCCCCCTGCGCGGCTTGCTCTCGCGCGACCCGCTCACCGCGTTCGCGCCCCGCGAGCGCTCGGTGTCGCGCCACGGCGTGCTGTGGGCGGCGCTCGCGGGACTGGCCTGCCTCGGCGCAGCCACCGCGATCCTGCTCGCTACGGCGGACGCCGCGATCCCGGGCATGGTGCTGCTCGTCGCGGCGCTGCTGCTTCTCTTGCCGGGCGCGCTCGAGCTCGTGCTCACGATCGTCGAGCACCTCGCTCGCACGACCAGGGGCGCTGTCGCGCACATTGCCGTGATGGAGCTGAGAGCCGCGGGGCCGCGGGCGATCGCGATCGCCGCTACGGGAGCAATCGCGATCTTCGGCAGCGTCGCCATCCAGGGCGCTCACGACGACCTGCTCGTCGGCCTGGAAGGCGCGGCCGACGACACCACCGCGTTCACCGACGCATGGGTCGCTCCGGCGGGTTCATACGACTTGATGGACACGCTCCCGTTTGCTCCGGGCGCCCGCACCAAGCTCGCGCGTCTTGCCGGGGTGAGGGCGGTGCGCCCGTACCGCAGTGGCTTGATCGATATCGGAGCGCGTCGCGTGCTCGTCCTCGCGCCCTCACCTCGGGCGAGCGCGATCTTGCCCGCGCGCCAGCTCGTGCAGGGCGATGCCGTGAACACGAGCGAGCGCCTGCACCACGGCGGCTGGCTCGTCGTGTCCCGGACGCTCGCCATCGAACGGCACCTGCACATCGGCGGACGCTTCGTCCTGCCCTCACCGTATCCGAGCGCCTTTCGCGTCGCGGCCCTTTCCACGAATCTCGGCTGGGCGCCGGGGGCGATCGTGATGAACGCTTCCGACTACGCGCGCGCCTGGGGAAGCGCAGACATCAGCGCTTACAACCTCCTCTTCGCGCGCGGCGCCCATCCCGCGCAGGTCCGGCGCGAGATCGAGCAGGCGCTGGGCCCTCGCTCGGGCCTGGCCGTACAAACGGCCGCGCAGCACGCAGCACGCCAAAGCAAGCTAAGCCGTCAGGCCCTCTCGCGGCTCACCCAGATCGCCACCGCGATCCCGATCCTCGCCGTGCTGGCGATGATCGCCGCGATCGGAGCGATGGTCTGGCAGCGGCGACCGCGCTTGGCGAGGCTCCAGCTAGAAGGCTTCGCACGATTCGCCCTGTGGCGCACGATCCTGCTCGAGAGCGTGCTGCTGCTCGGGGCGGGCTGCCTTTGTGGGGCGATCTTCGGGCTCTACGGCCAGCAGCTCGCCGACCGTGCACTGGCACAGGCGCTCGACTTCCCCGTCGTCTACTCGATCACGGCGTTCACCGTGCTCTCGAACATCGTTCTGATGATGGCTGGCGCCCTCCTGGTAGTCGCGGTGCCCGGCTACCTCGCAGCTTCGGCGCCAGCGACGCTCGCGCTGCAGGACTGAGCTCACCGCCCGGGCGGGAAGCTACAGCGCCAATTGCTGGTATGCCAGCGACTGGAAAGACATGCGATGCAGGGGCGAAACGCCCTGGCGCAGAATCGCCTCGCGGTGCACAGGCGTCGAGTAGCCGACGTGCTCGGCAAAGCTCCACCCAGGGTGCTCGCTGTCGGCGTGGTGCATGTAACGGTCTCGCGTCACCTTCGCGACGATCGATGCCGCCGCTATCGCCGCACTGGTCGCGTCGCCGTCGACGATTGCCCGCTGCGGGCGCCCGAACTGCGGCACGGAGAAGCCATCGGAGAGGCACAGCACCTCGCCGCGCACGTCGCGCGTCACGCCGATCAGCGCGTCACGCAGCGCCGCCAGGTTGGTCTTGTGCAGCCCGCGCGCATCGATTCCGCGCACGCAGCGCGAGATCACGATCACGCGCGCCGCGCTTCGCAGCACGAGCGGGAACAGCTCCTCGCGTGCCTCGGCGGAGTGCTGCTTGGAGTCGTTGAGTGCGCTCAGCGCGCGCAGCTCACGCGTCGTCAGCGCGTCGTAGTCGAACAACACGCCGGCGGCGACCAGCGGTCCGGCCAGACAGCCGCGGCCGGCCTCGTCGGCGCCTGCCACGAGCGGCACGCCGAGTCGCCTGTCGAAGGCGAACAGCCGTCGTCCGCTGCCGCTGCGCCGCGCCCTGCGCCTGGCGCGGGCGGTGCCGTCGGTGCGGCGAGACTTCCCGCTCGGGCCGCGTCCTACGCCGGCCACGTCGCCCGCCGCCGCGCCGTCGTCGGCGCTAGAGGACCCCGATCCGGTCGGGAGGCCAGTAGGTAGCGAAGGCTCCTCCGATGATCCATCCGGTGGGAACTGGCCCCCAGAAGCGGCTGTCGTCGGATTCCCCACGGTTGTCGCCCATCATGAACCAGTGACCGGGCGGAACCTTGATCGCCACCGGGAAGTTGCACTCCGAGACGCCCGGACATGGGCGGATGTAGGAGTCTTTCTCGCGTTTGCCGTTGCGGAACACGTGGCCTTCGACGATCTTGATCGTGTCGCCCGGCCCCGCGACGACGCGCTTGATGAAGTTTTCGCTCGCCTCCTTCGGTTCCGGCTGCGCGCACGGCGCGCCGCCAGGAGTGATGTGCGTGCCGTTCCCGCACTCCTCCTGTTTGGCGCCTTCGGGCGGGTGAAACACGGCGATCTCGCCGACATGCGGTTTGTTGAAGTGCGTGCCGATGCGATTGACGAGCACGCGCTGACCGACAGCCAGGGTCGGTTCCATCGACCCGCTGGGAATGCGATAAGGCTTGACGATCCAGGCCTGGATGGCGAGCGCCAGCCCAAGTGCCACGACTACGATCACGACCAGCTCGACGATCGAGCCGATCGTCGTTTTCGAGCGTTTGCCGCGCAGTTTCACGCCGGCTCGTCGCCGCCGACGTCCCCCTCGTTCGCATCGGCATCGAGGGACTTCTCGGCGTCACCCGCGGCGTCGTCCTGCGCCTGTGGGCCCGCGTCGGCGGCGTCTGCTGAGAGCAAGGCCGGCTCGATGTCGGACTGCTCGCCCGTGGCCTCGGGGGATGCCTCGACCGGCTCTCCCGCGGTCGGCTGCCCATCCTGAACAGCCTCGGTCTCGGGTGCCTCGACGGCCGCATCCTGCTCGAGCACGGTCTCATCGGCGGTCAGGCCGTCCGCATCGGTCGCGCCCACGGGCTCGTGCAGCAGACCCGGCTCGATCGTCTCCTCGGGCCCGGAGTAGCGGCGCTCTCGCACGCGCGCCCGCTTGCCGACGCGGTCGCGCAGGTAATAGAGCTTGGCGCGGCGCACATCGCCGCGCGCGGCCAGCTCGATGCGCTCGATCTTCGGCGAGTGCACCGGGAACATGCGCTCGACACCGACGCCGAAGGACTGCTTGCGCACGGTGAAAGTCTCGCGCATGCCGTGACCCTGGCGCTTGATCACGACCCCCTCGAAGACCTGCACGCGGCGTCGCGAGCCCTCGATCACCTGGAAGTGGACCTTAACGCGATCGCCAGGGGCGAAGTTTGGAACGCGGCGCAACTGCGCGCGCTCGATTGTTTCGATGACGCTGCTCATAACGGTTAGGAGGGGGCGTCGTTGCTCGCCTGGGTCAATTCCTCGGTGGGGCCCGGCCGACGCGGCTTGGAATGGTAGCGGACCGTCAGCGAGCGCCCGCGTCACTGGCGCGGCGGGCGATCCCGAGCGCCGCTAGCGCTGCCCTCGCCCGAGCTCGAGCGCTCCGCCAAGGACGCCCGCTCGCCGCGCTCGCGGCTGCGCTCGTGCCGCCACTGCTCGATCCGCGCGTGATGTCCCGAGAGCAGGATCTCCGGCACACGCCAGCCACGGTGCTCGGCTGGGCGCGTGTAGTGCGGGTACTCCGGATTGCCCTCGAGCGCGGCGCTGAAGGACTCCTCGATCGCCGAGCGCTCGTCGCCGAGCGCGCCTGGCAGCTTGCGCAGCACCGTGTCGCACACGACCATCGCGGCGAGCTCGCCGCCCGAGAGCACATAGCGCCCGATCGAGACGACGTCGCTGCAGAAGTGCTCGACGATGCGCTCGTCAAAGCCCTCGTAGCGGCCGCACAGCAGCGTCAGCGCCGGCTCGGCGGCGAGCTCGTCGACGAGGCCGTCGTCGAGCAGGCGCCCCCCGGGCGCGAGCGCGATCACGCGCCTGTGCTCGCGCAGCTCGACCGGATCGATCCGATAGCGCGCGCGCAGCGCCGCTTCGACCACGTCAACGCGCAGCACCATGCCCGCGCCACCGCCGAACGGCATGTCGTCGACCTGCGCGCCGCTCAGCGGCGAATGCTCACGCAGGCTCAGCAGCCGCAGGCTCGACCCCGCGGCCAGCGCGTTGGCGACGTGGCGCTGGGAGGCGAACCAGTCAAACCACTCCGGAAACAGCGTGAAGACGTCAAGCTCCATCGGCGCCCTTCGCCCCCTCCTGCGGCCGGGGTAGGTCGAGAAAGTCGGCGTCGACCTCGATCCGCCGCGTCGAGACGTCGATTTCGCGGATCGCGTCTCTGACCATCGGCACGAGCAGCGGCGTCGGCTTGCCCAGGCGAGATGCACCTCGAGCGTCTCGCACGAGGGCAGCTCGAGCAGCCGCGCGACCGTGCCAAGCGGGCTCCCCGCCGCCCACACCTCACATCCCTCCAGTTCGTGCGCCCACCACTCGCCCTCACCTAGCTGCGGCGCCTGCGCGGCCTGGACCGTCAGCGGCTGGCCGCGCAGCGCCTCGGCACCCGCACGGTCCTCGATCCCGTCCAAGCGGACGATCGGACGCTGCTCGGTGCCCGAGCGGCGCACGATCTCGGTGCTGCGCCCGGCCACCTCGACGGCCGCGCCGAGCGTCAACAGCCGTGTCAGCGGCCCGGTTACGTAGAAGCTCCCGTCGAGCCCGTGCGCACGCCCGACGCGCCCTGCAGTCAGCTGAGCCTCAGCGTCGCTCATCGCCCGGTGCTCAGTGCGCGGCGGCGGCGGGTCTCAATCGACGATGTCGACGAGCACATGGCAGCCCTCGCCGGTCGCGGCCGCTTTGACGACCGTGCGCAGCGCATGCGCGGTTCGCCCGCCGCGCCCGATCACCCTGCCGTAGTCCTCGTCGCCGACGCAGAGCTCGAGCACGATCGTGCCGCCGTCGCCCTCGAACTGCTCGACGGAGACCTCTTCGGGCGCGTCGACGAGTCCTTCGGCGAGATACTCGAGCAGCCGCCGTGGGACTTCGCTCGGGCTCTCGCTGCTCATGCTCGGCGCTCGTTCATCTGAAGCTCTGGGTCCAGCGCCGGCGCTCGAGTCGCGCCCGTCGCGCTCAGTCCCGGGCGTCGATCCCCTGTGTGCGCAGCAGCTTGCGCACCGTGTTCGACGGCTGGGCGCCGCGCGCCAGCCAGCTGCGCGCGCGCTCCTCGTCGAGCACGATCGTCGAGGGGTCGGTCTGCGCGTTGTAGTGGCCGATCGTCTCGATCACGCGCCCGTCGCGCGGCGAGCGCTGGTCGGCGACGACGACACGCCAGATCGGGTCCTTCTTGCCGCCCACACGCGTGAGCCTGAGCCTTACCGACACTTTTTCCTCTCTACTGGATACGGGTGCTTTAGAAGTTTGCGAAGCAGAGCTTAGACGGTGCGCAGCGCGAAGGCCGGGCGCTCGGCGCCGATACGCTTGAACTAGCGCGCGCCGCGCATCAAGGCGCCGATGTCCGGCATCTTGCCGCGGCCGACCTGGCGCATGATCTTGCGCGTCTGGCCGAACTGCTTGATCAGACGACTGACCGCCTGCACGTTGGTGCCCGAGCCACGCGCGATCCGCAGCCGCCGCGAGCCCTTGATCAGCTCCGGGCGGCGACGCTCTTCAGGGGTCATCGAGAGGATGATCGCCTGGATCCGGTCGAGCTCGCGCTCGTCGACCTTCATGTTCTGCAGCTGATGGCCCGCGAGGCCGGGGATCATCCCGAGCAGGTTCGTCAAGCGGGCCCATTTTGCGGATGCTCTTGAGCTGGTCGAGGAAGTCGTCGAGGTCGAACTCGTTGCGACGCAGCTTGCGCTCGAGCGCCGCCGCATCGTCCTGTCGAACTGCCGCTCGGCCTGCTCGATCAGCGTCATCACGTCGCCCATGCCGAGGATCCGCTGCGCCATCCGGTCGGGGTGGAAGCGCTCGAAGTCGCCCGAGCTTCTCGCCGGTCGAGGCGAACAGGATCGGCTTGCCCGTGACCGCCTTGACCGACAGCGCCGCGCCGCCGCGCGCGTCGCCGTCGAGCTTGCTCATCACGACGCCGTCGAACTTGACCGCCTGCGGCGAACTGCTCGGCGACGTTGACGGCGTCCTGACCGGTCATCGCGTCGACGACGAGCAGCACGCTGTGCGGTTTGACCGCGTCGCGGATGCGCACGAGCTCGTCCATCAGCTCCTTGTCGACGTGCAGGCGTCCGCTCGTGTCGACGATCAGCACGTCCTTGCCGTCCTCGCGCGCGCGGTCGAGCGCCCACTTGGCGATCTCCACCGGATCGCGATCGGTGCCCTGCTCGTAGGCCTCGGCGCCGGCCTGGCCGGCGACCTTGACGAGCTGCTCGACCGCCGCTGGGCGGTACACGTCGCAGGCGGCGACGGCCACCGAGGAGGAGTGCTCCTCGCGCAGGTAGCGCGCCAGCTTGGCCGTCGCCGTCGTCTTGCCCGAGCCCTGCAGCCCCGCCATCAGGATCACCGTCGGCGGTTTCGGCGCGAAGCTCAGCCCCGCCGAGGCGCCGCCCATCAACTCCGTCAGCTGATCGCCGACGATCTTCACGACCTGCTGGCCCGGGTTCAGACCGCCGACCACGTCGGCGCCCATGCAGCGCTCCTTCAGCTGCGCGGTGAACTCGCGCACGACCTTGAAGTTGACGTCGGCCTCGAGCAGCGCGAGGCGGATCTCGCGCATCGCCGCGTCGATGTCCTGCTCGGTCAGCGTGCCGCGGTTGCGGACATCGGTGAGCGTCGCCTGCAGTTTCTCGCCGAGCGCGTCGAACATGCCCTAACCGTCTCCACGAGAGCGGCGCGGGCGGTGCGGCGGCGGGCCGCCCGGCTGCGGGCCGGGGCCGCCCGGGAGCTCGCCGGGGCCGTCGCTGCCTGCGGGACCGCCTGGCCCTTGGTCAGACGGCTCATTCGGCGCGCCGCCGCTGGCGCGGGCCAAGCGCCTCGCCGATGCCGCCGAACGCCTGCGCGAACTCCGAGGGCACGACGAACACCTTGTTCGCGTCGCCTTCGGCGAGCTGCGGCAGCATCTGCAGGTATTCGTAGCTGAGCAGCTCGCGATTCGGTTTGCCCTCGTGGATCGCCGAGAAGACCGTGTCGATCGCCTTCGCTTCGCCTTCGGCGCGCAGGATCGCCGCCTGGCGCTCGCCCTCGGCGTCGAGCACGGCCGCCTGCTGGGCGCCTTCGGCGGTCAGCACGGCCGCCTGCTTGGCGCCCTCGGCGGTGAGGATCTGCGACTGCTTCTCGCCTTCGGCCGTGAGGATCGCGGCGCGCCGGTCGCGCTCGGCGCGCATCTGCTTCTCCATCGCTGAGCGGATGTCCGGCGGCGGGTCGACCGACTTGATCTCGACGCGGTTGATCCTGATGCCCCACTTGCCGGTCGCCTCGTCGAGCACGACGCGCAGCTCGGTGTTGACGTTCTCGCGCGCCGTCAGCGTGGCCTCCAGCGTCAGGCCGCCGATCACGTTGCGCAGCGTCGTCACGGTCAGCTGCTCGATCGCCTGCAGCGGGTTGGCGATTTCATAGGTGGCCGAGCGGGGGTCGGTGATCGTGAAGTAGAGGACCGTCTCGATCCCGACGACGACGTTGTCTTCGGTGATCACCGACTGCGGCGAGAAGTTGACGACCTGCTCGCGCAGATCGACGAGCGGCTTCACGCGATCGATGAACGGCGTGACGATCGTCAGGCCCGGCTCGAGCGTGCGGCTGTAGCGGCCGAGCCGCTCGACCACGCCGGCCCGCGCCTGCGGGATCACGCGGATCGTGCGCGCGGCGACGACGAGAGCAAAGACGACCATGACGACGATGACGATCAGAGCGACCACGCAGCGGCCTCCTTTAGTGCATGACGAGCGCCGTGGCGCCCCTTATCTCGACGACCTCGACGCGCTCGCCCGCGGGGATCACCTCGTGTTCGTCATAGCTGCGCGCCGTCCACACCTCGCCGCCGTCGATCTTCACGCAGCCGACGCCCTCCTCGTTGGCGATCCGCTCGAGCACGATCGCCGGGCGGCCGACGAGCGCGGCCGCTCCCGTGCGGATCGACGGCGGCAGCCGGCGGTGGCGCTGGGCCACGGGCCGCAGCGTGGCGAACACGATCGCCCGACGCGACGACGAAGACGATCGCCGACAGCAGCGCGCCGACGCCGAGCAGGCCGAGAACCGCGGCGAGCGCCGCGCCGGCGGCGAACGGCAGCGAGATAGAAGCCGCCCTGATGCATCTCGCCGACACCGAGGACGCAAGCCGCAATCAGCCAGATGACCCAAACGTCCATCTGCTCAGGTTATCTCCACCGGCATGCCGTGGCGCGGGTCCTCACTGCGCGATCAGCGCCCGTGCGAATTCCTCGGAGTCGAACGGGCGCAGGTCCTCGACCGACTCGCCGACGCCGATCAGCTTCACCGGCAGCTCGAGCTCGCGCGCGATCGCCAGCGCGATACCGCCGCGCGCCGTGCCGTCGAGCTTCGTCAGCACCACGCCGCTGACATCGGCCGCCTGCGCGAACAGCTTCGCCTGGCGCAGCCCGTTCTGGCCCGGTCGTCGCGTCGATCGTCAGCAGCGTCTCGTGCGGCGCGCCCTCCAGCTGGCGGGCGATCACGCGGCGCACCTTGGCCAGCTCCCCCATCAGGTCGTCCTGCGTGTGCAGCCGCCCGGCCGTGTCGATGATCACCACGTCGACGCCATCCGTGCGCGCCCGCGCGATCGCCTCGAACGCGACCGCACCGGGGTCTGAGCCGGGCGGGCCGGTGACGATCTCGCACTCGGCACGCTCAGCCCAGCCTTCGAGCTGCTCGCTCGCCGCCGCGCGAAAGGTGTCGGCGGCGCCCAGCAGAACCGAGCGACCGAGCTCGTGGCGCAGGTGCCACGCGAGCTTGCCGATCGTCGTCGTCTTGCCCGTGCCGTTGACGCCGACCGCCATGATCACCGTCGGATGGCTGCGCAGGTCGATGCGCGCCTCGCCGACCCGCGCCGTCTCCGACAGCAGCGCGATCAGCCGCTCGCTGAGCGCCTCGCCGCCCTCGAGCTGCCCCTCGGCGACCTCCGCCTCGAGCGTGCCCACGACCGACGCCGTCGTGCTCGCGCCGACGTCGGCCATGATCAGCGCCTCCTCGAGGCGTTCCCAGGTGTGCTCGTCGAGCACGCCGAACAGCGTCGCCTGGATCTCCGAGCCGAGCGCCTGGCGCGTCTTGGCCATGCTCTCGCGCAGGCGCTTGAACAGGCCCCGCTTGGGCGCGACGGGCTGCTGCTCGTCCCCGCCCGAACTCGACTCCGAACCCCGCGGCCGACTCGGCGTCCTCGACGATGAACAGATCGCTCCAGTCGCGCGCCACAGGGCGAGCGAAGATATCAGGCGACCTCGGCCACCTCCGGCGTCTGCTGCCTGTTCGGCCGGCAGGCGCCGCGAGAGCACCTTGGAGACGCCGTCGCCGCCCATCGAGACGCCGAACAGCCAGTCGGCAGCCTCCATCGTGCGCTTCTGGTGGGTGATCACGATGAACTGCGCGCGGTCTGAGTAGCGGCGCAGCAGCGCCAGGAAGCGGTCGAGGTTGAGGTCGTCGAGCGCCGCCTCGACCTCGTCGAGGATGTAGAAGGGGCACGGGCGCGCGAGGAACACGGCGAACAGGAAGGCGAGCGCCGTCATCGACTTCTCGCCGCCCGAGAGCAGCGACAGGCGCTTGGTCGACTTGCCCGCCGGGGTGATCTCGATCTCGACGCCCAGCAGGTCTTCCTCCTGACGCTCCTCCTGCTCGGCCTCCGCCTCGGCGGCCTCCTCGGCCGCCTCCGCGCTCGGCTGCTCTGCGGCCGCAGCAGCCGCCGCTCCGAGCGGCTGCACGTTCGCCGCCTTGCCGTTGGCGTTCGCCGGCGACTGGCCGCCGAGCACGCCGCGCGCGGGCTGCTCTTCGCTGACCAGCCGCAGCCGTCCCGAGCCGCCCGGGAACACGTCGCCGACGAGCTCCTCGAAGTTGCGCGCCGCCGCCTGGAAGGTCTCCTCGAAGGTCTCCTGGATCTGGCGGTCGGTGTCGCGGATCACGCCGCGCAGCTCGCGCAGCGCCGTCTCCAGGTCGGCGCGGCGCCCCTCCATCTCCTCGACGTGCGCGACCGCCTCGGCGTACTCCTCCTGTGCGAGCGGGTTGACCGGGCCGAGCTGCTCGCGCCGGCGGCCCAGCCGCTCCACACGCGCGCGCAGCGCGTCGATCTCCTCCTCGCCGAGGCGCTGCGCCGGCTGAGTCGAGGACTCCTCCACCTGCGGGAGCGCGAGCTCGAGGCGCTCCGCCACGGTCTTCAGCTCCAGCTCGGCCTCCTGCGCCTGGTCGCGCAGGCGCTGCGCGGCGACCTCGGCAGCCGTGACCGCCTCGCCGGCTGCGCGCAGCGCCGCCTGGATCTCGGCCTCGCAGCGCCGCGCACTCGCGCAGCTCGCCGGCCATCTGCTCGCCCGCCGCTCGATCGGCAGCTAGCTCACGCTCGAGCGCCGCGAAGCGCTCCTGAACGGCCTGAGCTGCGTCGCGCAGCACGGCCGCGAGGCGCTCGGCGCGCGGCGCCAGCTCCCGGTCGCGCGGCGAGCTGGGCGCGCACGCGCGCGAGCTTCGCGCGGCGCTGCTCGGCCTCGCGCGCCAGGCGCGATGCGATTTGCGCCGCTCGGATGCGAGCTAGCCCTCGAGCTCGGCCTTGCGCACCGCCAGCGGACCCTCCGCCGGCGCCGCGCGGCGCTGCTCGATCAGCCATTGCGAGCGGCGCACCGCCTCGGCGGCCTCCGTCTGCCCACGCTGCGCGCCGCGCAGCGCCTCCTCTGCCGCGACGCGCGACTGCTCGATCGACTGCAGCTCGCCGAGCGCCGCCTCGCCGGCCGCGCGCGCAGCCTGCTCGTCCTGCGCCGTGCGCTCGGTCTCCGCGATCAGGCGGTCGCGTTCGTTGCGGCGGGCCAGCACGCGCTCGGTGCCGCCCTCGGCGAGCTGGCGCACCTCGCCCCAGGCGGCGAACCAGACGCGTCCGCCGCGCGTGACCGCGATACCCGTGAAGTCCCGCGGCACATCCTCCAGGCGCTCGACGACCCACGCGTCTGCCAGCAGCCTGCCGGCGAGGCTCAGCACGCGGGTCTGGCCCGTCGAGCAGGTCGAGCAGTCGCTGCGCTCCCGCCGGCATGGCGTGAGCGCCGAGTTCGCCGCCCGCCGGCCCATGCCCTCTAGCCGAGCCGGCCAGCAGCGCCGTGCCACCATCCGGGCCGGCGCCGTCGAGCAGCGACTCCGCGCCGGCGACGTCCTCGACGACGGCCGCGTCGAGCCGCCCGCCGAGCGCAGCCGCGAGCGCCAGCTCGTAGCCGTCGCGCACGCGCAGATCCTCGCTGAGCGCCCGCGGGGTCCCGCCCTCGCCGCCGCGCACCGATGCGTGGCCGCGCAGGAACTGGTTGGCGGCCGCGAGCTCCGCGCCCACGCGAGCAGTCTCGCGACGCGCCTGCTCGACGGCGCGCTCGGCCTGCGATCAGGCGCTCACGCGCCTGGCTCGCCTCGGCGTCGGCACGCTCGCGCTGTGCCCGGGCGGCGGATACCTGCTCTGAGACCTCCTGCTCGCGCGTGCGCTGGAGCACGAGTGCCTGCTCGAGCTCGGCCAGCTCCTCGCCCAACTCGCTGTTCGCGCCGCTCCGCGATCTCGGCCAGCTCGCCCTCGAGCGCCTCGATGCGCCGCTGCACGGCGGTCGTTTCGTTCTCGGACGGGCTGTGCCCCGCAGCATCCGGCTCGCTCGCGTCCAGCTCCGGCCAGCTCCGCCTGCAGTCGCTCGATGCGACGGGCAAGCGTCTGCGCCCCCGCCACGACCTGCTCGCCGCGCAGGCCGAGTCGCTCGTGCGCCGAGCGCCCTCCATAAAGCAGGCGCGAGAGCTCGTCGTGGCGCTCGGCGCGCTCGGAAAGCGCGCTCTCGGCGCGCCCTCGGCGCTCGACCGTCTGCTGCAGCTTCGCCTCGATCTGCTCGCGCGCGGAGCGCGCCTCGCCCACATTCGCCTCGGCCGCGGCGAGCTCGACATGGCTCACCGCCGCCGCATCCTTGGCCAGCTCCCAGCGGGCCTCGAGTGTCTGGCGCTCGAGGCGCTCGTGCAGCTCGGCCGCTTCGGCCTGGCGCTTGAGCGGGCGCAGGCGCGTGCGCGCCTCGCGCTCCACGTCGAGCGCGCGGTCGAGGTTCTCCTGCGTGCGCTCTAGCTTCAGCTGCGCGCGCCGTCGGCGCTTGCGGTGCTTGCCCAGGCCCGCAGCCTCCTCGATCAGCATGCGGCGGTCGCGCGCCTTGGAGGTGACGATCGCCTCGACGCGTCCCTGGGAGATGACCGAGTGCGTCTCCTTGCCAAGGCCCGTGTCCGAGAGCACCTCGATCACGTCGCTGAGGCGGCAGCGCGCGCCGTTGAGGCGGTAGCCGCCATCGCCGTTTCGCTCCAGGCGGCGGATGATCGAGATCTCGCTCAGCGGCAGGTCAACCGTGCCGTCGGAGTTGTCGAGCACGATCTCGACCTCGGCCGCGCTGCGCGCCTGCACGCCGCGGCCGCCGCCGAAGATCACATCCTGCATCGACTGCCCCCTGACCGCCAGCGGCGACTGCTCGCCCATCGCCCAGAGCACCGCATCGGTCACGTTGGACTTGCCCGAGCCGTTGGGCCCGACAACGACGCTCACGCCCGGGCCGAAGTCCAGGCGCGTGCGGTCGGGGAAGGACTTGAAGCCCTTCAGCGTGAGCGACTTCAGACGCATCGTGTCGCTATGCCCCCATCTGCTCGACCGCTTCGCGAGCAGCCTCCTGCTCGGCGTGCTTCTTGCTGCGTCCGCGGCCGCTGCCGAGCCTGCGCCCGTCTACGCGTGCGATCACCGTGTAGGTGCGCTCGTGCGGCGGACCCTCCTCGGCGGCGACCTCGTAGTCGACCTCCTCGCCACGGCGAGCGAGCAGCTCCTGCAGCGCGGACTTGAAGTCGACCGGGTGCTCGAGCGCCTCCTCGATCTCCGGCGCGAACGCCTCCACGACGGCCTGCGCCGTGCGCTCGTAGCCGGCGTGCAGGTAGCAGGCGCCGATCACGGCCTCGATCACCGACGCGAGCACCCGCTCGGTCTCGACCAGCGCAGCCGCACTGCCCTGTACGCCCACCGGCGCGGCCGCGCGCAGGCGCTCGGGCAGCTTCAGGCGTTCGGCCACCGCACGGCACGAAGGCCCGGAGACGGCCTGTGCGCGGATCTTCGTCAGCCTCCCAGCGCCGAAGCGCTCGGCCTCCAGCCGCGGATACAGGTGTGTCGTGACCGCCAGCGCAAGCACGCTGTCGCCGAGGAACGCCAGGCGCGCGTAGGAGTCGCCGCGGCGCTCGCTCCAGGAGGCATGCGTGAAGACCTGGCGCGCGAGATCCTCCGGCAGCTCGTCCAGCAGCTCGCCGAGCAGCTTCATGGCCGCCCATTCGCCGCCCCCGCGTGCGCCAGCACGAAGTCGACAGCCTGGCCGACCGTGAGGATCCGCGCGGCCTGCTCGTCGGACATGCTCACGCGGTAGGTGTCCTCGAGCTCCTGCACGAGCGTGTAGAGGTCCAGCGAGTCGGCCTCTAGGTCATCCTTGAAGCGCGTGTCGAGGCTGATCACCGAGGCCTCGACGTCGAGTTCGTCGGCGAGGTGCTCCTTGATCAGGGCGAAGACCTGATCACGCGTGAGCGTGCTCACAGCACCCTCGCAAGGGCATCGAGCGCGGGCATGCGCGTGCGGTCAGACACGTTCGTCGGGGGCGAGTTCGGTGCGCTCATTCAGCCTGCGCCAGGCTAGCGCCCGACGCGGACAAGGGTGACTCACGCAGCGCGCCCGCGCCCGCCAGCGCGCGCTCGGTCCTGCCGACGATGTCCTCGCGCGCACCGCGCTCGCGCGCGCAGGATCGCCTCGGCGAAGCCCGTGCGCGAGAAACGCCCGTGCGGAACGACGCCGAGCCGGCGCAGCCCGAGCAGGTAGGCGCCGCCCTGCAGCTCGGGATCGATCGCCGGCGCGAAACGAGGAGAGCGAGGAGCGCAGCAAGGCGCCGCCGAGCTTTGCGCGCGGCGAGGACATCGCCGCGTCGCGGATCGCCCGCAGGATCGTCTGCGAGGTCGCCTCGATCAGCTTCAGCGAGACGTTCCCGGTGAAGCCGTCGGTGACGACGACGTCGACCGCCCCGGCAAGCACGTCATCGCCCTCGACGTTGCCCGACGAACTCGAACGCCTCGTTGCCTGCGCTCGCGCGCTCGCTCAGCTCGCGGTGCGTTTCGACGACGAGCTCGCTGCCGCGCTCTGCCTCCTCGCCGTTGGCCAGCAGCCCCACGCGCGGGTGCTCGACGCCGAGCACTGTGCTCGCGAGCGCAGCGCCCATGAAGGCGAACTGCACCAGGTGCTCGCGCCGCGCCGCCGCGTTCGCGCCGACGTCCAGCAGCGTCACCGTCCTGCCCGGGAACGGCATCGGCAGAGCAAGCGCCGGGCGGTAGATGCCGCGCGTGCGCTTGATGTTGAACAACCCCGCCGCGAGCGCCGCGCCGGTACCGCCGGCGCACACGAGCGCTTGCGCGCGACCACCGGCGACGGCTCGCGCGGCCTGCACGATCGAAGCCTCGGGGTTGGCGCGCACGGCGCTCGCCGGGTCAGAGCTCTTGGCGATCGACAGCGGCGCATCGACGATCTCACAGCCCGGTGGCGGATCGCCGAGCTCAGCGGCCGGTCCGAACAGAATCACGCGCGCGCCGCGCTCTGCCGCAATCGCCGCGCCGGCAGCGACCTCCGAGGGGCCCAGGTCGGCGCCGTTGCAATCGACCGCGACGACCGCTGCCTCGGAGTCTGGGCGGTCTGGCTGTGCGGAGGAAGACAGCGACTCGGTCGCCACCGGGACGCTACTCGTCGTGATCGTGATCGTGGTCGTGCGCGTGTGCAGCTGGCGCGACCACCTCACGTCCGGCGTAGTAACCGCAGACGCCGCACACGCGATGCGGGCGGCGCGGGCTGTGGCACTGCGGACACGCGTTGACCGCGGGCTTGCCGATCTTGTGCTGCGCCCGCCGCTTGGCCGTGCGGCTGTGAGATTGCTTTTTCTTGGGGACCGCCATGGACGTGAGAAGGCTACCAGCCCGCCGACGCCATGCCCGTGTCCGGAATCGGCTTCGCTATTCGAGCTTCAGCTCACGCAGCTTCGCCCATCGCGGGTCGGGCGGGCTCTCGTGGTGGTGCTCGGGTCCGGCCTCGTTGAGGTCGGCCGCGCAGATCGGGCACAGTCCAGCGCAGTCCTCACGACAGAGCACCTTGCTCGGCATCGCCAGCGCGAAGGCATCGCGCGCCCAGCCGGCGAGGTCGAGTGTCTCCTCATCGACGTACGGGCTTTCGAGCTCCTCTCCTTCGCCCGGCCTGTCGACCTCGCGCGCATCGACCTCGACCGGGGGCCGCGCCGGCTTCAGGCAGCGCATGCAGGGTCCCGTCAAGTCCGCTGCGAAGCGCAGCCGCAGGGCGTAGCCGCCGCCCATCATGCGCGAGACGTCGAGCACGGCCGGCACGCGCACGGGATCGGCCGCATATCGCTCGCCGCCGAGCTCGAGCGCCTCGATCGGCACGTCTAGCTCCAGGCGTCGTCCCTCGCCGGAGCTCAGGCGCAGCGCGCCAAGGTCGAAATCGTGTGTCTCGGCAGCCATCGCACTCAGGCTAGCGAGGCCCCAACGGAGCTCTGCTTGACTGGCCCCGTGAGCGGAAAGATCGACGATCGTGGGGACGCCGGGCGACTAGGGCTCGCGTCCGAGCTGCTCCGCCGGATCGCCGTTAACGTCAGTCCGCTGCGCGCCTCGCGCGACTTCCGCTTGCTCACGCTCGGCAACATCGTCACCGGCCTCGGCACGCAAGCGACGCTGATCGCGCTGCCCTACCAGCTCTACGTGCAGACACGCTCACCGCTGCTGACCGGCCTGCTCGGGGCCGTCGAGTTGGGACCGCTCGTCGCGATGTCGTTGTACGGCGGCGCACTGGCCGATCGGATCGACCGCCGGCGCCTGCTGCTCGTCGACCAGCTCGCGCTCGTGGCGATCGCCGGCGGGCTCGCCGCGGGAGCGTTCGCCGGGCGTCCGCCGCTCGCGCTGCTGTACGTGCTCGCTGCGCTGCTGGCCGGGTTTAGCGCGATCCAGAACGTCGCCCGCTCGGCGATCGTGCCGAACGTCGTCGAGCCCGAGCTGCTGCGCCCCGCGATCGGGCTCAGCTTCGGCCTCTACCAGCTAACGATGGTGATTGGTCCCGCGCTCGGCGGCGTGCTGATCGCGGCCACCGGCCTCGGCACGGCGTATACGGTCGACGCCGCGAGCTGTCTCGGCATGGTCTTGGCCGTGACCGCGATGGGCGCGCAACCGCCACACGCCGTCGAGCACGAGCACCCGAGCATCCGCCGCTCGATCCTCGACGGGCTGGGCTTCGTGCGCGCCAACCGCGCACTGGTCGGCTCGTTCGGGATCGACCTGGCCGCGATGACCTTCGGCATGCCACGCACGCTGTTCCCAGCACTCTCATTGACCGTCTATCACGCGGGCGCCGCCGGTACGGGCGCCTTGTTCGCGGCCGTCTCAGCCGGGGCCACGCTCGCCGCACTGAGCACCGGCTGGCTCACGCACGCGCGCCGTCTCGGGCGGATCGTGATCTGGGCCGTGCTCGCGTGGGGCGTCGCGATCGCATTGGCCGGGCTCGTGCGCTCGCTGTGGGCAGCGATTGCCCTATTCGCGCTGGCCGGAGCGGCCGACAGCGTCAGCGCCGTGTGCCGCTCGACGATCAACCAGACGGTCACTCCGGACGGGATGCGCGGGCGCATGTCCTCGGTCTTCTCGCTCGTCGTCACGAGCGGGCCGCGGCTCGGCGACGTCGAGTCAGGCGCCGTCGCCTCGCTGGCCACACCGCGCTTCTCCGTGGTCTCCGGAGGCATCGGCTGCGTGATCGCAGCGGCGCTGTTCGCGCGCGCCTTCCCGGCGCTGCTGCGCTATGACTCCCACGAGGCCGAGCGCTCGTTGAGCCACACAAGTGCGCCCGAGGCCGCACCAGCCTGAGCAGCCGGCGCGCCGAGCGTGACTAGGCCGTCTGCAGTTCGCGCTTGAGCACCTTGCCCGTCGCGTTGCGCGGGAGCTGCTCGAGGAAGATCACCTCGCGCGGCGCCTTGTAGCGGGCGAGGTTCTCCTTCACGTACTGCTGCACATCCGCCTCGTTCAGCTCTGCGCCGTCGCGCAGCACGACGAACGCCTTCAGGCGCTGGCCGAACTGCTCGTCAGGCACGCCGACGACGGCCGCCTCTTCGATCGCCTCATGGTCGGCGAGCAGGTCCTCGACCTCGCGCGGGAACACGTTCTCGCCGCCGCTGACGATCATCTCGTCGTCGCGCCCGTCGACGAACAGCCGCCCGGCCGAATCGAAGTGACCGACGTCGCCGGTGCTCATCAGGCCGGCGATTACCTCCTTGCTCCCGCCGCCCGTGTAGCCCTCGAAGGTCATCTCGTTGGCGACGAAGATGCGCCCGCTGAGACCGTTTGGGACCTCGCGCCCATCGGCGTCGAGCAGCTTTACGACGGTGCCCATCGGCGGGCGCCCGGCTGTGCCCGGCGCCGCGCGCAGGTCCGCGGGCGTGGCGATCGTCGCCCACGCCACCTCGGTGGAGCCGTACAGGTTGTAGAGCACGTCGCCGAACTCGTCCATTGCACGCGTGGCCAGCTCGCCCGGCAGCGCCGAGCCGCTCACGGCGATCACCTTCAAGCAACTCGTGTCGTAGCGCGCCAGCGTCTGCGGACCCGAGGTCGAGGATCCGCTGCAGCATCACGGGCACGACGGCGAGCGCGCTCGCGCGGTGCTGGGCGACCGTGCTGAGCGTCTCCTCTGGATCGAAGCGCGCTGCGCAGCACGAGCGTCGAGGACAGCGCCAAGCCGAGCGTGAAGTGCGCGTAGCCCCAGGAGTGGAACAGCGGCGCCGCGATCATCGTCGTCCCGCGCGCCTTCAGCGGGATCTTCGAGAACAGCGCCGCCGCCGGCTCGAGCGTGTCGGGCTGCGTGCGCGCGGCGCCCTTGGGCGTGCCCGTCGTGCCCGAGGTGAGGATCACGACGCGCCCTTTCTCCGACGGCGCCGGCGAGCTCCGCGTCAGAGCCCGCCGCGATCAGCTGCTCGAGCGTGGGCTCAGCCGCGCTCGAGCCAGGCTCGCTCCACGCGATGAAGCGCCTGCGTCCCTCTGCGCCCTCGGCGACGAGCTCGGAGAACTCCTCGTCGTAGATCACCGCGGCCGGGTCTTCGCGGCGCAGCACATCGGTGATCTGCGGCCCGGCGAACGCCGTGTTCAGATACAGCGCGCCGGCGCCCAGCTTCGCGCAGGCGACCGTCGCCTCGATGAAGCCGCGGTGGTTGCGGCACATGATCGCGACGTTCTGGCGCTCGCCGATCCCGACCTTGCGCAGCTCACACGCGAGCGCGTTCGTGCGCCGGTGCACCTCGCGGTAGCTGAGCGCACCGCGATCGTCGATGATCGCCGCGCGATCGGGAAAGCGGATCGCGCCGCCCAGGAACGCTGCCGGCGAGGACGGGCCCCAGCTGCGCAGCGCGCCCAGCGTGCGCAGCGCCTTGTCGGGCCGTTCCGGCTGGACCATGCCCGTCCCGAGCAGAGTCCTCGCAACCTGCAGCTTGTAGCGGGCTTCGCGAGCGTCCACGGCCCGCACCCTACCCCAACGCGCGAAAGCGCAAGCGCCGGTTTCTAGCCGACTTCGGCGGGTTCGTCCTTGCCCTGCAAGCGCTCGCGGCCCCGCTGCACGGCGGCGATGAACTTCGAGAGGTTGACCTCGAGCGTGTTGAGGATCTCATCGGCGTAGTCCTCGGCGCCGAGTCTGATCTCGCGCTCGCGCGCGCGGGCGTCCTCGACGATGTCCTCGGCGGCGCGCTCGGCCTGCTTGGTGACCTCCTCCTCGCCGACCAGGCGCTCCTGGCGCTCGCGCGCGTCCTTGATGATCCGCTCGGCCTCTTTCTTGGCCTCCGCGAGCATCTCCTGGCGCTCCTTGACGATCCAGCGCGCCTGCTTGATCTCCTCGGGGATCGTCGCGCGCATCTGGTCGAGGATGTCGTAGATCTCCTCCTTGTCCACGCGCACCTGATCGGTCAGCGGCACCGACTTGGCGTTGTGCACCAGGTCGTCGAGCTTGTCTATCAGTACGAGGACGTCCATGTTCGTTCCTATGTAAGCGTGGCCTGCGACCCACGGGGGCCGTAAATCGAGTTCGCGATCACGTGTCGTCCCATTTCGTCAGCGCTTGAGCTCTTCCTGCAAGCGGCTTGCCACCTGCCTCGGGGACCAGATCGTCGATCCGTCCGCCGAACGTGGCCAGCTCCTTGACGCCGCTGGAAGACAGAAAACTGTACTGCGGGCTCGCCATCAGGTAGACGGACTCTATATCGGGGTCCTGGCGGCGGTTGAGCTGGTTCATCTCCAACTCGTACTCGAAGTCCGAGATCGCGCGCAGGCCCTTGACGATCGCGCGCGCGCCGACGTGGCGCGCGAACTCGACGACGAGCGTCGAGAAAGGCTCCGCGCGCACGCCGTCCAGCTCGGCGATCGCGCTTTCGATGAAGCCCATCCGCTCGTCGATATCGAACAGCGCCTTGCTCTTGCGCACCGAGCGGTTGACGACGGCCACGATCGACCTCGTCGTATAGGCGCGCGGCGCGGCGGATCACGTCCAGGTGGCCGTTGGTGATCGGGTCATAGGAGCCCGGGCAGACGGCTATTGACTTCGTGGAGGGCGTCATCGGTGCAGGTGGATTCTGATCGAAGTGTCCCCGTAGCGCCGCTCGCGCTCGAGCTCGCAGCTCCAGCTCGCAGCGGCGCTCGCCGGTCGCTCTCGACGACCACGCGCGCCGCCGGGCCGAGCAGCGGCGCCAGCGCAACCGTGAGCTCGGGCCCCCAGTCGCGTGCCTGGCTGTAGGGGGGGTCGATGAAGAGTAGATCGTATGTCTCTTCGCGTCGCCGTGCGGCCCGGAGCGCGGCCAGTGCGTCCGATCGGCGCACCTGCGCTCGCGGCGGCGCCAAGCGCGAGCGCGCCCAGGTTAGCGCGCAGCGCGCGCAGCGCGGCCCGGTCGCGCTCGACGAACACGGCCTCGGCGGCGCCACGCGAGAGCGCCTCGATGCCGAGCGCCCCGCTGCCCGCGAACAGGTCGAGCACGCGCTCTCCGTCGAGCTCGCCGAGCATCGCGAACAGCGCCTCGCGCACGCGGTCGTGACGTCGGCCGCGTGGCGCGCCCGCGCGGCGCCTGCAGCCGCCTGCCGCCGAGCTCTCCTGCGATCACGCGCATTGGCGGACCGTAACGCGCGGGGCAGCTCACGCCCGGGCCGGCGACACCTGGGCTGCGAGCGTCGTCGGTAACCGGGCAACTGGCGGGCAGGCCGGCTAGGCCGGGATCGGCTCCAGCGCCTCGGCGCCGAAGCTCTTGCGCAGATGCTCGCCAAGCAGCACGTGCTCGGGCTCGCGCAGCTGCGGGTCGTGCTCGAGCAGTCGCTCGGCGCACGCGCGTGCGCGCTCGAGCAGCGCCGCGTCCTCGGGCAGCTGCGCGACCTCGAACTGGCGCAGGCCCGACTGGCGCGTGCCGACGAGCTCGCCCTCGCTGCGCAGCTCGAGGTCGATCTCGGCCAGGCGGAAGCCGTCGCCGTGCTCGGCCAGCGCGCGCAGCCGCGGCGATCCGGGCGGGCCCATCAGACGACAGATCGCGCGGTGCTCGCCGCGGCCGATCCGCCCGCGCAGCTGGTGCAGCTGGGAGATGCCGAAGCGCTCTGCGTTCTCGACGAGCATGACCGTCGCGTTGGGCACGTCGATGCCGACCTCGATCACGGTCGTCGCGACGAGCACGTCGGCCTCGCCCGAGGCGAACGCGGCCATCGCCTCCTGCTTCTCGCGCGGGCGCATGCCGCCGTGCAGCAGCACCAGCCGGTAGCCCTCGAGCTCGCCCTTGCGCAGGCGCTCGAGCTCGGCCGTAGCCGCGCGCAGCTCGCCGATGCCGGCACGGCGGCGACGTCCGCCTCGCCCGGCTGCTCGGGCTCCTGCTCGATCAACGGGCAGACGACGAACGCCTGGCGCCCCGCCTGCAGCTGCTCGCGCAGCTCGTCATAGGCCCGCGCGCGGGCGCGCTCGCCGGCGACGATGCGCGTGTCGATCGGCTGGCGCCCGAGCGGCAGCTCGCGCAGCGTGCTCGTGTCGAGGTCGCCGTAGCCCGCCAGCGCCAGCGTGCGCGGGATCGGCGTCGCCGTCATGTGCAGCATGTGCGGCGTGCCCTTGTCGTTCAGCGCCGCACGCTGGCGCACGCCGAAGCGGTGCTGCTCGTCGACGACCGCCACCGCCAGCGACGCGGAACTCGACGTCGGGCTCGATCAGCGCGTGCGTGCCGACGAGCAGCGAGAGCTCGCCGCTGGCCAGCTTGCCCAGGGTCTCGCGCCGCGCGCGCGCCGAGGTGGAGCCCGTCAGCAGCGCGCAGGCGACCGTCTCGCCGCCCAGCAGGCGCTGGATCGTCGCGAAGTGCTGTTCGGCGAGCGTCTCGGTCGGCGCCATCAGCGCCGCCTGGCCGCCGTGCTCGACGGCGCGCAGCATCGCGTACAGCGCGACTACCGTCTTGCCGCTGCCGACCTCGCCCATCAGCAGGCGCTGCATCGCGCGCGGGCTCGCCAAGGTCCTCGTCGATCTCGGCGATCGCCCGCAGCTGGTCGCCGGTCGGCGCGAACGGCAGCTCCTGCGGCGAGCCAGCGCGCGCTCAGCTGCGGCGCCTGATCCAGCGCGCTCGCGCCTTCGTGCTCGCGCCGGCGGCGCGCGGCGGCAGCAGGAACACGAGCTGCGTCAGCAGCAGCTCGTCGAAGGCCAGGCGCTCGCGCCCGCGCTCGGTGTCCTGTGCGTCGCGCGGGAAGTGCATCGCCGCCAGCGCGCTCGCGCGGTCGGGCAGGCGCTCCTGCGCGCGGGTGCGCGCCGGGAGCGCCTCGCAGACGTCGTGCAGGTGCTCTCTGCGCCTGTCGCACGAGCGTCGAGGATCTGCGTCGAGCTGACGCCCTCGCTGGCCGGGTAGTGCGCCACGGCGCCACTCTGCGAGCGCGCCGCGCTCGCAGCCTTGCCGGCGGCGGGCGGCGCCGCCGGCGGCACCGTCGCCCGGAACGCCGTCGCCGGTCAGCCGCTCTGCGGCGCTTCCGAGCGAGGCCTGTCCCGAGGCCGGGGCGTGGTGGGAGACGCGAAAGCCACCGCGCGCGTCGGCCTTGCCGTGCAGCAGCACGGCGCGTGCCCGGCGGATAGCGTTCGACCAGCCACGGCTGGTTGAAGAACGTCGCGCGCATGCTGCCCGTCTCGTCGTGAACCGTCGCCTCCACGAGCGGGCGCATGCCACGCCGGCGGACCGGGCGCGAGTGGATCGCGCGCACCTGCACGGCCACCGTCGCCTGCTCGCCGGCGCGCAGGTCGGCGACCGTGCGCGCCTCGCGGCTGTCGCGCGGCAGGTGCTCGAGCAGGTCGCCGACCGTGACCAGGCCGAGCGCGCGCATACCCTCGGCGACCTTGCCGCGCGGCAGAGTGCAACGGCTCCAGCAGCCGTCGCGGGCGCGGCCAGCGCAGCGGCGCGGCCAGCAGCTCCTCGCGGCTCAGCGCACGACCCCCGGCGAATGCGTGCGCCTGCGGCACGATCCGGCGCACCGACGGACCTACGCCGGCCGTGTCCGGCGTCTCGGTGCTCATCGCGGGCATCTGCGCGCCCATCATGATCGCGCCGGCGGTCGTAAGCGCGATTACTCGGCGGCGAGCAGCCACCAGTAGGCCGGCTGGCCGCCCTGGCGCAGCTCGAGCTCGACGCCGCCGTCGGCCATCTGCTCGATCTCGCCGAGCCCGACCGGCGCGCCCTCGCCGGCGAGCACGCTGATCAGCTCGGGCTGCTCGCCCTCGCCGTCGCCGAGCGGCGAGCGCCGCGAGGATCGCCGCAGCGTCTCCGTCGGGTCGCCCCAGGCGACGACCTCGTCCTGCACGAAGCCGACCGCTTCGCCCTGCGCGAAGCGACCCTGCGCGTCGTCGCGCGCGGCCGGCGCGACCGCGCCCGTGCGCACGCGCGCGAGCGCCTCTTTGACGCGCCTGGTCGTTCTGCTCGACCGGAGCGGTCCGGGGCGAGCGCGACCGCCGCCGCGAGCCCCGCCTGCTGGCTCGTCGTCGGCGCCACCACGACCTCCTTGTCGGAGAGCTCGGCCGCGTGCTCGGCCGCCATGATCACGTTGGCGCTGTTCGGCAGCACGACGACCTCCTCGGCCGGCACCGCGTGGATCGCCGCGAGCAGGTCATAGGTGGAGGGGTTCAGCGTCGGGCCGCCGTCGAGCGTCTGCACGCCGAGCTCGGCGAACAGCTCGGCAAGGCCGTCGCCGCTGACGACGGCCACCGCGCCGCAGCGCGTCGTCGGCTGCTCGCGCACGGCGCCTGGAGCGACGTGGCCGTTGGCCGCGCGACGGTCGGGTACGGCACCGTTGGCGGGCGCCGTTCGCGCTCGCGCCGGTGGCCGCGTGCGCCGGGCGGCGCCGTTCGTGGCGGCGTGGGAGCCGTTGCCGTCGCTCGCGCGCTCGCGCGCCAGCCGCGCGTCGCGCTCGCTGACCTGCAGGCGCATGTCGGCGACGTCCAGGCGCGAGACCTCGCCGTGCTCGCGAACACGGCGGTCGCCAGCTCGGGCTCGTCGGTGTGCAGGTGGACCTTCAGCGTCTTCGAGTCGCCGACGACGAGCACCGAGTCGCCGAGCGCCTCGAGCGGCTCGATGAAGCGCGCCCGGGCTGAGGCTCGCGCCGGTGACGGCGAAGTTCGTGCAGAAGCGATACGTGCCCGAGCTGTGCTCGGGGTGGGTGATCCGCGCGGGCGCGTAGTGGTCGAGCGCCGGCGGCTCGTCGCCGCGCAGCGCCGCGACGACGCCGGCGAACATGATCGTCAGCCCGTAGCCGCCGGCGTCGACGACGCCGGCGTCGCGCAGCGCGGCGAGCAGCTCGGGGCCGCGCTTGACCGAGTCCTGGCCGGCGATCACGGCGCGCTCGAGCGCGGCCGCGATCGCGCGTCCTGCTCGCTAGGCGCCGGTCGCTGGGCCGAGGCGCGGGTTCTCCGGGCTGTGCGCCACGTCGGTGACGATCTTGTGCGCCATCTCGCGCGCAACCGTGAGGATCGTGCCCTCGGCCGGCTCGCGCACCGAGGAGTAGGCGCGGTCGGCCGCTTTGGCCAGCGCCGCGCCGATCAGCGTCGCGTCGATCAGCTGGCCGGGGCGCGAGACGAGCTCCTCGGCGGCGCCGCGGATCAGCTGCGAGAGGATCACGCCCGAGTTGCCGCGCGCGCCGAGCAGCGCCGCGCGGGCGACCGACTCGACGATCTCCTCGCGCCCGATCTCGTCGATCGTGCGCTCGCCGTCGGCCCATCAGGCGGTCGAGCTCGTCGAGCACCGCGCGCAGCGTCAGCGCCATGTTGTCGCCGGTGTCGCCGTCCGCGACCGGGAACACGTTCAGGTCGTTGACCTCCTGGCGGCGCGATTCCAGATGCGCCAGCGCGCCCGCCACGGCGGCGCGAAAGCGGCCCAGATTCGTATCGGTCACGGGGAACGTCTATCAGCTAGACCGGGCGCCTTGCACCCCGCACACGCCTCGAGCGGACGTTCGGCCGAGCTACATGGCCTTCTGGACCTTGCCCGCTTTGAGGCAGCGCGTGCATACGTAGACGCGCTTGGGCGCCTTGCCGACGAGGATCCGCACCTTCTGCAGGTTCGGGTCGAAGCGGCGCTTGGTCGCGACCATCGAGTGGCTGCGGCTGTTGCCGAACGCCGGCCCCTTGCCGCAGCTGTGACACACCTTTGCCATCGCCGCGGCAGTCTAGCGATCCGGCGCACCGCTCATGGTGCGGCGAGCTCGCGGCGCAGCGCGGCCATCGCCAGCACGGCCTCGGCCGCGTGCGCGCCCTGGTCGCGCTTGCCGCCGCCCGAGCGCGCGAGCGCCTGCTCCATGTCTCGACCGTCAGCACGCCGAAGGCGCACGGCACGCCGGTCTGTCGAGCTGCACCGCGCATCACGCCGCGCGCGGCCTCCGCGCAGACGAAGTCGTAGTGGTCGGTCTCGCCGCGGATCACCGCGCCGAGGCAGGCGACGCCGGCGAAGCGCCCCGAGCGCGCCGCGTAGTTGGCCGCCAGCGGCAGCTCGAAGGCGCCGGGGACGTCGAACACCTCGACCGTGTGATCGCCGTCTTGCGCGAACGCCGCCTTGGCGCCCTCGACGAGCCGCTCGGCGAGATCCTCGTAGAAGCGACCGACGGCGATCGCGAAGGTCTCGCTCACGAGCCCCCGTGCCCCTCGGTGCGATCGCCGTTCACGGGCCGGCCGTGCTCGGCCGCCTCGTCGGCGACGGCCGCGGTCGTGCTCGCGCTCGGCGTGCAGCAGCTCCTCGTCGAGGTTCAGTCCCTGGTGGTGCAGCGTGTGGCCCATGCGCTGGGCCTTCGTGCGCAGGTAGGCCTCGTTGTGCGCGTTCGGCGCGTGCTCGATCGGGATCTGCGCGCTGACCGACAGCCCGTAGCCCTCGAGGCCGCGGATCTTCTTCGGGTTGTTCGTGAGGATGCGGATCGAGGACAGGCCGAGGTCGGCGAGGATCTGCGCGCCGATGCCGTAGTCGCGCAGGTCGGCCGGCAGGCCGAGGCGCTCGTTGGCTTCGACCGTGTCGAGGCCGTCCTCCTGCAGGCGGTAGGCGCGCAGCTTGTTCAGCAGGCCGATGCCGCGGCCCTCCTGGGCGAGGTAGAGCAGCACGCCCTGGCCCTCGCGCTCGATCATCGACAGCGCCGCCTCGAGCTGCTCGCCGCAGTCGCAGCGCAGCGAGTGGAAGACGTCGCCGGTGAGGCACTCCGAGTGCACGCGCACGAGCACGTCGGGCTCGACCGGCGACGTCGCCCTTGACGAGCGCGACGTGGTGCTTGTCGTCGACCATCGAGCGGTAGCCGACCGCCTGGAAGTCGCCGAACGTCGTCGGCAGGCGCGTCGCGACGACGCGCTCGATCAGCCGGTCGTTGCGCCGGCGGTAGGCGATCAGGTCGGCGATCGTGACCATCTTCAGCTCGTGGCGCTCGCAGTACTCGGTCGAGGTCGGGCACGCGCGCCATCGAGCCGTCCTCGTTCATCACCTCGCAGATCACGCCCGCCGGGATCAGCCCGGCCAGGCGCGCGAGGTCGACGCTCGCCTCGGTGTGGCCCGGTGCGCTCGAGCACGCCGCCCGGCTTGGCCTTCAGCGGGTTGACGTGGCCCGGCTGGGTGAGGTCCTCGGGCTGCGACTTGGGGTCGACGGCGACCTGCATCGTGTGCGCGCGGTCGTGCGCGGAGACGCCGGTCGTGACGCCGTGGCGCGCCTCGATCGTGATCGTGAACGGCGTCTGCAGCGCCGACTCGTTCTTCGCCGTCATCAGCTCGAGGCCGAGCTCGTCGCAGCGCTCGGGCGTCAGCGCCAGGCAGATCCAGCCGCGCGCCTCCTTGGCCATGAAGTTGATCGCCTCCGGCGTGACGAACTGCGCGGCCATCACCAGGTCGCCCTCGTTCTCGCGGTCTTCGTCGTCGCAGACGACGACCATCCTGCCCTCGCGGATCTCGTCGATCGCCTCCTCGATCGTCGCGAACGGCGTGGTCGTGCGTGCTGTGCTCATGACGCTCCTTCGGTCGCTCGCTGCATGCAGCCTGCGACCCCAGCAGCCGCTCGACGTGCTTGGCGAGCACGTCGACCTCGACGTTCACGCAGCGCCCCACCTCCACCACTCGCCGAGCCTCGTGCGCTGCAGCGTCTCGGGGATCAGCGAGACGGCGAAGCCGTCGCTCGCTGCAGCGCGCTGACCGTCAGGCTGACGCCGTCGAGCGCCACCGATCCCTTCTCCACGAGATAGCGCCGCAGGCGCGGCTCGACCTCGATCTCCAGCACCCGCGAGATCCCCTCGGCGCGGATCTCGAGCGACGGTCCCCGTGCCGTCGACGTGTCCCTGCACGACGTGACCGCCGAGCCGATCGCCGGCGCGCAGCGCCAGCTCGAGGTTGACCGGCGCGCCGGCGCGCAGCGCGCCGAGCGAGGAGCGCCTCAGCGTCTCGGCCATCGCCTCGGCCGTGAACGCGTCCTCGCGCACCTCCGTCGCCGTCAGGCAGACGCCGTTGACGGCGATCGAGTCGCCCTCGCCGAGCTCCGCGGCCAGCCGCGTGGCGATGCGCACGCGTCGCGCCCGCGTCGTCGCGCTCGAGCTGCGCTCACGCTGCCGCGATCCGCGATCAGCCCGTGAACATCGAACGCCAGTCTTCGTATTCACATTAGCTCGTAATCATTAACAATAAATCACCACTCGCGCAGTCGCGCCGAGATCAGCAGGTCCTCGCCGACGCGCTCGCAGTCGAAGGTGAGCGCGCGCATCGCCTCGGAGATGCGCTCCACCCCCATCCCCTCCAGCGGATCGCGGGCCGCGCTCCCGCCGAGCAGCAGCGGCGCGAGGAACAGGCGCAGCTCGTCGATCTCGCCCGCGTCGAGGAACGCGCCCGCCAGATGCGGGCCGCCCTCGAGCAGCACCGAGGAGACGCCGAGCGTGCCGAGCTGCTCGAGCGCCGAGCGCACGCGCGCCGGCTCGTTCTCGCCGGTCGCCACGAGCACCTGCGCGCCGGCGGCCTCCAGCGCGTCGGTGTCCGAGCGCGCCGCCGCGCGCGAGACGACCACCGTCAGCGGGATCTCCGCCGCTGCCTGCGACGAGCTGTGAGTCGATCGGCAGCCGCGCGAGCGTGTCGAACACGACGCGCCGCGGCTGCATCGACGAGCTCCGCCGAGCTCCCCCTCCGGTCGCGCCGTCAGCTGCGGGTCATCGGCCAGCGCCGTGCCGATGCCGACGACGACCGCGTCGACCGACGCGCGCCAGCGATGCGCCAGCGCGCGGCTCGTCCTCGCCGCTGATCCACTGCGAGTCGCCCGTGCGCGTGGCCACCTTGCCGTCGAGCGTCATCGCCGACTTGAACAGCACCCACGGGCGCCCCACGCGGGCGTGCTTGCGAAAGGCCTGGTTGAGCAGCCGCGCGCGCGTCGCCAGCTCGCCGTCGGCGAGCACGACCTCGACGCCCTCGTCGCGCAGGATGCCGAGGCCCCGGCCGGAGGCCTTCTCGGTCGGATCGTCCGAGGCGACGACGACGCGCTTGATCCCCGCCTGCAGGATCGCGTCGGTGCACGGCGGCGTCTTGCCCTCGTGGCAGCACGGCTCGAGCGAGACATACAGCGTCGCGTCGGCGAGGTCCTCCAGGCCGCATGCCTCGATCGCGTTGACCTCCGCGTGCGCCGCGCCGTAACGTTCGTGCCAGCCCTCGCCGAGCACCTGCTCGCCGCGCGCGACCACGGCGCCCACGACAGGGTTCGGCTTGACCACGCCCGCGCCGCTGCCCGCGAGCTCGATCGCGCGCGCCAGGTGCGCCTTGTCGGTGTCCGTGCCGATCGTCATCTCATCTCCTGGACCAGGATAACCCTGCTCAGCGCGCGCACCGGCCGCCGTGCAGGCGGTAGACCGTGATCGACGGGCCCGGCCGCTCGTACGCGAGCGGGTAGTAGTCGAAGCTCCAGTCGAAGCCGAACGGCACCGGGCCCGCGCCGCGCCCGTAAGGCGAGGAGCGGAAGACCACTTCGCCGCGCTCTTCGAGCGCGCGGTAGTAGGCGATCGCCTGCGGCACCGCTCGCGGGTCGGCGAACGCGCGCCCGGACTGCGTCGAGCCGCTCACCACCCAGCAGTAGCCGTGCTGTTCGTAGTAGCCCACCAGGGCCGGGCTGAGCGTGCGCACGTAGTTCTCCGTCGCCACCTTCGTGCCCCGCTGTTGCAGCGGCCCCGACGGGTCCGAGGGCGAGAGGCGGTTGACGAGGCCCGGGTACTTCAACCACACCCCGCGGTTGCTGCTCACCGGCACCGCCCCCGGGTATTCGCGCGCCCAGCCGTCCGGCGAGATCGGCTCGGCGACGATCCGCGCGCGCCGCGGGACGTGCGCGAGCATCCACTCGCGCGTCACGTTGCGCGTGTCCGCGCGCGCCAGCACGAGGCCCGAGTGAACGCTGTAGACGAGTCCCTGGGCGAGCAGCAGCGCTGTCAGCACCGCTGCGGCGCCGAGCCCGAGCAGCGGAGCGACGGGCCTCCGGGACGCGGCTGCGCCAACGCGCCGGCGAGCCACAGCGCGAAGAACGCCGCCAGCAGGCACAGCAGCGGCAGGATCGGCATCAGCCAGCGGCCGAAGTAGCGACCCTGCAGGCCCATGAACACGAGGAACAGGATCGGCGCCGGTACGAGCAGCCAGCCGAGCGCCGGGCGCCGGCGCCAGATCGCAAGCGCCCCGCCGAGCGCCGCCAGCGCCGGCAGCCAGCCTAGCCCCCAGCTGAGCGACCACAGGTAGTAGACGAAGCCGCCCTGCTTCGGCGCGCCGAGCTTGCCCTGGGCTTCGGCCGAGAGCGAGGACTGGTGCACCAGTTCGGCGTGGAAGGACTTGTAGTCGAGCAGCCAGAACGGGTTGGCTGCGAAGAAGGCCGCGAAGGCGAGGACGGCCGCCAGGGCGATGCCGAGGGCCACCGCGAGCACCATGCCCCTGTCGATCCCGCGCAGAGCAGCGATCCCCGGCAGCGCGGGTCTCGGTCCCGCTCCTCCCCATCGGCCCGCCTGCCGGCGAGCAGACGCGCCGCCGTCGCCGCGATCAACGGCACGAGCGCGATCCCGGCCGTGTACTTCGTCGCGCATGCCAGCCCCAGCCCGATCCCGGCCAGCGCGTAGTCGCGCTTGCGCCCTTTGCAGAGCACGCCCGCGCTGCCGAGCAGCGAGAGCGTCAGCGGCGCCAGCGTCGGCACGTCGTTGAGCGCCAGGTGGGAGTAGAAGACGGGCAGGAACGCGACCGCCTCGATCGCCGCCGCCAGCAGGCCGGCGGCGCGGCCGAACAGGCGCGCGCCGGTCGCATACAGCAGCCACAGCGCGAGCACGCCGAGCACGGCGACGGCGACGCGCGAGAGCGTGTAGACCTCGGTCGGGTGGTAGGCGAAGGCGTGGCGCACGCCGCTCGTGCCGCCGTAGGCGAGCGCGAACAGGTAGTGCAGCACGTAGGTGAAGCCCGGCGGGTTGGCGAAGTAGTGCGGGTTCAGGTCGTGCCCGAAGATCGCCACCGCGCGCGGCACGAAGTGGTCGGCCTCGTCGGCGTTGTACGCATACGGCAGCCCCTGCTGCACTCCCCACAGGCGCAGCCCGAGCCCCCCGGCGAGGATCAGCGCAAGCGCCGGCCACGCCCAGCGGCGCGGCAGCTGCGCCCCGAGCAAGACCGGGACGCGCTCAGCAGTTGCCATAGATCGCGTAGTAGTGGCTCGTGAAGATGCGGTGGTAGCCGCCTGCGGGATCTGGTCGCGCGGGTCGTCGCCGACGTCGACGATCGCCGTGTAGAACACGGCGCTGCCGAGCGGGAAGACGGCCACGCTGCCGCGCTTGATGCGGCTCTCGAGCGCGTGCGAGCCCTTGTGCACGTCCGCCCGCGCCTGGCTGCGCGCGACGATCTCGTGCTGATTGGTCGTGTCGAGGATCCAGCGCGCGTCGGGGATCAGCTTGTTGTTGGGCAGCGTGAGCAGCGGGCAGCGCTTCAGTTCGCGCTCGACCGCCGGCGAGTGCAGCGCGACGGCGAGCCCCTTGTGGAAGTCCTCGTGGTAGGCGAGCGTGTTGCGCAGGCTCGTCAGGCTGAGCGTCGTCGCCGCCGAGAACACGCCATAGAGCACGAGCAGCGCCGCGCCGGCCATCCACACGCGGCGCAGCAGCGTGCCCGGCTGCGAGCATCGCCCAGCCGCCGACCGCGACAGCGCAGAACAGCAGCAGCATCACAGCCGCGCCGAGCAGGTAGCGGTCGATCACCGACGCCCCGGCGGCGCCCTCGAGCACGAACACGCCGAGCAGCAGGAGCAGCGCGGCCAGCGGCGTGCGCACGCGCCTCGGCGTCAGCCAGATCGCCAGCCCGATGCCGGCGATCGCCCCGAGCAGCACCGGCAGCTTGTCGATTCGCACGGTGAACGTCCACAGCGAGCCGATCACGCCGCTGAGCCCCTGCGTGCGGCCGAGTTCCTGCGCGAGGCCGGAGGTCGAGGTCAGCGAGTAGAACGGCTTGCCCGTGACGATCAAGTCGACGAGCACCCACACGAGCGGACCGATCGCGGCAAGCGCCGTGTACAGCAGCAGCGTGCGCCGGGATACGCGGCTGGAGCGGCTCGGCACGACGCACCACAGCCAGTACGCGCCCGCCAGCGAACCACGCATCCGGGCGCAGCAGCCCGGCGGCAGCCAGCAGCGCCAGCACCGCCGGCCCGCGCCGCGGCCTTTGCACCTCGAGCACGACCGCCCACACGATCAGCGCCAGGTAGGTGATGTCGAGGTAGCCCTGCGCCGCGAGGTTCTCGAGGAAGAAGCGGCTGAGCACGAGCAGCGCCCGCGACCAGCCCGACGAGCGGGCCGAAGCACAGCCGTCCGAGCCGGTAGAGCCCGGCGACGAGCGCGACGAACGAGCCGATCGAGCCGAGCACCATCAGCCGCGCGCCGCCGTCGCCGAAGATCGAGCAGAACGCGCCGAAGGCGATCGCCAGCGGGTGCTCGGTCGGTCCGCGGTAGACGCGGAAGTCGGGCAGGTGCGCGTGCAGCAGGTCGCGCCCCCACAACAGCGCGTAGAACGAGTCGTACGTCGGGTAGGTCGGGTAGACGAAGTAGCCGATCAGCGCGCCCACGCACATCACGGCGAACGCCAGCTTCGCCCACGTCGCGGCACGCACCGCGCGGATCGGCCCCAACCGGATCGAGCCCGGTCGCCGCCGGGTGAGCGTCGCGCTTTCCATCGAGACTCGGCCGGCGCGAGGACCGGCGCCGGCACGGCCCCGCACGCGGTGTTGCCAGGACCGCCCTCGCGCTTTGGGATACTGCCGGAAGCCAAGTCTAGGCAATCGCGCCGATGAAGCTCATCATCCAGATCCCCTGCTTCAACGAGGCAGACCAGCTTCCCCAGACGCTCGCCGACCTGCCCCGCGAGGTGGACGGATTCGACGTCGTCGAGTGGCTGGTCATCGACGACGGCTCGACCGACGAGACCGTCGCTGTCGCGCGTCGCCCACGGCGTCGACCATCTCGTGCGCCTGACCAACAACAAGGGCCTCGCGACAGGCTTCCAGGCCGGCATCGACACCGCCCTGAAGCTCGGCGCCGACGTGATCGTCAACACCGACGCCGACAACCAGTACTACGGCCCCGACATCGCCCGGCTGGTCGCGCCGATCGTCGCCGGGCGCGCCGACATGGTCGTCGGCGACCGCGAGGTGACCGGGATCGAACACTTCTCGCCGCTGAAGAAGACGTTGCAGCGGCTCGGCTCGTGGGTCGTGCGCCAGGCCTCCTCGACCTCAGTTCCCGACACGACGTCCGGTTTTCGCGCCTACAACCGCGAGGCGGCGATCCAGATGCTCGTCGTATCGAAGTTCACCTACACGCTCGAGACGATCATCCAGGCCGGCAAGCAGCTCGTCGCGATCGACCACGTCCCGGTGCGCACCAACCCGAAGACGCGCGAGTCGCGCCTGTTCCCCTCGATGGGCGCTTACGTGCGCCGCAACGCCGTCTCGATCTTCCGCATCTACGCGCAGTACGAGCCGCTGCGCGTGTTCTGGAGCCTCGCGCTGCTGATGGGCATCGTCGCGATCGGCGTGTGGATCCGATTCGCCGTGTCCTACATCGAAGGCAACGGCAAGGGCCACGTGCAGTCGCTGATCCTCGGCGCCGTGCTGTTCATCGCCGCCGTCGTGCTGTGGGCGCTCGGCGTGATCGGCGACCTGCTCGCCGCCCAGCGCGTGATGACGCAGAAGACCTTCGAGCGCGTGCGGCGGATCGAGCTGCAGCTCGGCGTCGCGCCCTCGCACTACGAACCGGGCCAGCCGGCCGACGGCGCCCGCAACCCCGGCGAGGGCATGGACGCACCCGGCGAGGCGCGCGATGAGCCGCGCCAGGAGGCAGTTCGCCTGTGAGCGGCGGGGTGACCGTCTCCGAGGACGGCGTCGTCACGGGCAACACCTACGACAAGTACGGCTCCGAAAACCCCGTCGTGCGCCGGCTGATGGCGAGCTTCGAGCGCACGCTCGACGAGCTGATGGCCCAGGCGCCGGCCGCAGTCGCTGCTCGACGTCGGCTGCGGCGAGGGCGTGCTCGTCCATCGGTGGGCGCTTTCGATGCCCGCACGCGCGGCTCGTCGGCATCGATCTCGAGGAGGAGTCGATCCAGGCCGGCTGGGCCCAGCATCAGGCGCCCAACCTCGAATACCGCACGATGCCGGCTGAGGACCTGCCGTTCGCCGAGAACGAGTTCGAGCTGGCGAGCGCGATCGAGGTGCTCGAGCACGTGCCCGACCCCGAGCACACGGTCGCCGAGATGGCGCGCTGCGCCAGTCGCCACCTGCTCGTATCGGTCCCGCGCGAGCCACTGTGGCGGATGCTCAACATGGCCCGCGGCGCCTACATCGGTCAGCTAGGCAACACGCCCGGGGCACCTCAACCACTGGTCCAAGCGCTCGTTCACGAAAATGCTCGCCCGCCACGGCGAGGTCATCGAGGCGCGCTCGCCGTTCCCGTGGACGATGCTGCTCGTGCGGCTGTAGATGGCTGCCCAGGCCCTGTGAGCGCACGATCCGGCGAGCGCCCGTCGCCACCTGAGCGCCCAGCGGGTGCGGATCCCCCGGCGCGTAACCCGGCCCGCTCCTACGGCAGCGGAGCGCGCATCCTCTCGATCGGCATCGCCTCGACCGGGCTGCTGACGTTCGCCTACTTCTCGATCGCCAGCCACGTCCTCGGCGAACAGCCGGCCAAGCGGATCGACCTGCTGTGGTCGGTCATGTTCGTGATCATCTCGGTGATCTACCGGCCGATCGAACAGCTGCTCTCGCGTACGATCGCCGAACGCCGCGCACGTGGCCACGCCGCAGCACGCGATGCGCGTGCCGATGCTGATCCAGGCAACGTTCGCGCTGATCTTCCTGATCGTCGCGCTCGCGCTGCACGACACGCTGATCGACGACGTCTTCGAACACGAGGAATCGCTCTACTCGTGCTCGTCGTCGGCACGCTCGCCTACGCGGCGAGCTACTTCGCGCGCGGCTGGCTGGCCGGGCACGAGCGCTTCGGCCTGTTCGGTGGGCTCGTGCTGATGGAGTCGGTCTCGCGCGTCTGCTTCGCGCTGGCCGTGGCGATCGGCATCGCCAGCGGGCAGACGGCCGTGGCACTGGGGATCGCCGCGGCGCCGTTCGTCTCGCTCGTCGTCGTGCCGGTCGCGTTTGCGCGCACGCGTGCCGAGCGAGCGCTCGGGCGAGAGGAGGCCGGCGGAGGGCACGAGCAGGCGCTCGCCGCGGCGATCACCGTCGACGAGGCCGACGCGGCACTCGCCGGCCCGGGAACCGAGGGCGTGCAGGAGACGGCCGCCCACGACGACCTCTCGCTGCGCCGCGGCGGCGGCTTCGCCGTGTGGGTCTCCGGAATCATGCTCTCCGAGCAGACGCTCTTGAACGCGGCCGTGCTGACCGTCGACGCGACCTCGCCCAACCGGGCGCTCGCCGGGATCGTGTTCAACGTGCTGCTGATCGCGCGTGCGCCGCTACAGCTGTTCCAGGCGATCCAGACCTCGCTGCTGCCGCACCTGACGGGGCTCGAGGCGACCGCCGGGCATGAGGCGTTCGCCAAGGCGATCCGCACGACTGTGCTTGCGATCGCCGCCTTCGCCGGGGTCGTCGCGGTCGGGCTGCTGCTCGTCGGCCCGTTCGCGCTGCGCCACGTCTTCTTCGGGCAGGACTTCCACTACAAAGGAACCGGCCTCGCGCTGATCGGCGTCGGCATGGGGCTGCACCTGTGCTCAGGCGCGCTCAACCAGGCTGCGCTAGCGCGCGACCGCGCTCGCGCGGCCGCCGGCTGCTGGCTGCTGGCAGCGGCGGCGTTCGTCGGCTGGATGCTGAGCGGAGCGATCTCCGAACAGCTGCTGCGCGCCGAGGTCGGTTACGCCGGCGCGACGGCCCTACTGGCGCTCGCGCTCACCCTGCTCTACAGGCAGGGCACTCAGGCAGCGCCGATCGACTCGGCGATCGCACGGTAGGCCGCGCCGGGGTCGGGCGCGCCGAAGATCGCCGAGCCGGCGACGAACACGCTCGCGCCGGCCTGCAGGCAGGGTGGCGCGGTGTCGGGCGCGATGCCGCCGTCGACCTGCACGGCCACGCCGTCGCCGACGATCGCGCGCACGCGCGGGAGCTTCTCGAGCGAGTGCGCGATGAAGGTCTGCCCGCCCCAGCCGGGGTTAACGGTCATGCACAGCGCCATGTCGATCTCGCCGGCGACCTCCGAGAGCGCGCCGGCGAGCGTGCCCGGGTTGATCGCCACGCCCACGCATGCGCCGTGCTCGCGAACCATGCTCGCGGCATACGCGATGTGCGGCGTGGCCTCGGCGTGGAAGGTGACCGAGTCGGCGCCAGCCTTGACGAACTCCGCGATATGGCGCTCGGGACGCTCGATCATCAGGTGCACGTCGAGCATCGCCCCCGCCTCGCGCGCCTGCGCGGCGATCCCTTCGACCACGACTGGTCCAAGCGTGATCGGCGGCACGAAGTGCCCGTCCATCACGTCAACGTGGATCACGCGCGCACCGGCGTCGAGCACCTCGCCGACCTGCTCGCGCAGCCTGCCGAAGTCGGCCGAGAGGATTGACGGCGCGACGCGCACGCCGCCCAAGAGCTCGCGTGCCAGCTCGCTCATATGGTCTGCAGCATGCTGTCGCCGCAGTGATTGCACTTCATGATCGCGGTCGAGGACATGCGCACGATCGTCGAGTGCTCGCCGCAGTTTGGACAGACAGAGGTCAGCTCGAAGCGATGCAGGCAGTACACGCAGCGGTAGCGGCCGGGGAGGTTGGTCGGGCGCAGCCAGGGCTCGCCGCAGTTCGGGCACTGCGGGCCGAGATCGACAGACGCTTTGGCGGAAGCGTTCGGCTCGCCCTCCACAGCTCAGCTCCTGCGCAGTCGCGCGATGAAGAAGCCCGCCGTGCGATCGCGGTGCGGCAGCGTCACGACAGTCCCGGGTAGGGAGATCCGCGGCTCTCCGTCGCTGAGGGCCGGCAGCTCAGTGGCGAGGTCGTCGAGGCTGAAATCGGCGTGAGAATCGAGGAATCTTTCGATCAGGTGCTCGTTCTCGATCGGTGAGATCGTGCACGTAGAGTAGACAAGCACGCCGCCCGGACGTAGAGCACCCGCCCCGGCGGTGAGGATCGACCGTTGCGTCTCGGCCATCTGCACGACATCGGCTTCGCCCACGCGCCAGCGCAAGTCGGCGCGCGCCTGCAGCACGCCGAGCCCGGAGCACGGCGGATCGACGAGCACGCGGTCATACACGGCACCCTCGGCGCGCGGCGAGGCGGCGTCGCCGAGCTCGACGCGTACGTTGCCGGCGCGCAACCGCCGGGCCAACCGCTCGAGCGCCCCCGCCCGCGCGCGGTTGCGCTCGACGGCGAGCACCGAACCGTCTCCTTGCATCAGTGCCGCGAGGTGTGTCGTCTTGCCCCCCGGCGCCGCGCAGAGATCGAGCACACGCTCGCCCGGTGACGGGCCAAGCGTACGCGCGACGAGCATCGCCGCGCGCGACTGCGCGAGGAACGCACCCTCCTGCCACAGCGGCGAGTCGTGTACGTCGAGCGGGCCGTCGAGCACGAGTGCCTCAGCGATCGTCTCATCGCGGTGCGTCGAGACCGACTGCGCGGCCAGCGCCCGCTCGAGCGAATCGGGATCGGTGACGAGCGTGTTCGCGCGCAGCGCCACCTCCCCGGGCTCGTTGTCGCTCGCCAGCAGCGCTCGCGTATCCTCTGCGCCGAGCCGCTCCCACCACAAGCGCACGATCCACTCGGGGTGTGAATGCAGCACGGCTGCGTGCTCCGGCGTCGCGTCGTCGAGTGCGCCAAGCAGCGCGCCCGCCCCTTCGCGCGCGGCACGCCTGAGCACCGCGTTGACGAGGCCGTGTCCGCCGCGCCCGTGGCGCTTGGCGAGCTCGACCGTGTCGGCGACGACCGCATGGTCGGGCGAGCCAGAGAGGTACAGCAGCTCGTAGAGGCCGAGCCGCAATGCGGCGAGCACCGGCGGATCCAGGCGCGCTGCCGGGCGCTCGGCAAGCCGTCCGATCAAGTGGTCGAGCGTGCCCTTACGCTGTACCGCGCCGAAGGCCAGGCGCATTGCCAGCGCCCGGTCTCGTGCGTCGAGCCGCGCTGAGTCAGACTCGGCGCGCAATGCGAGATCGGCGTAAGCGCCCTGCTCGAACACCCGCAGCAGCACGGCGTATGCGCAGCTACGGGCGGGGGCGATCGCCTTGCCGCGAGCATCCGCTCGCGCCTGGCCGCCCGCCCTTCTCGGCCCGCCGAAGCCTCTCGCCGTGTCGTGCACTGCGGCCATGATCCGCTATCCGGCGCGGGCGGCGCGGGCCGGCGCGCAGACCTCGGCCAGATCGCCCGCTAGGCGTGAACACTCGTCCTCGGCGAGCGTAGCGATCGTGATGCGGATCGCCGGGGGACTTGCCGCGAGGCGGTAGGGCGCACCTGGCGCCACGACCCAGCCGCGCCCGGAGAGCGCGCCGACGACGCCCGTCTCGTCCTCCACGGGCACCCACACGTTCAGGCCCGACGCCGCCGAGGCCTGCACGCCCTCTCGCGCGAGCGCGTCCAGCAGGCGCTCGCGTCGCGCCGTGTAGGTCGCCGCGGCGCGGACGGTCAACTCGTCAACGTGCGGGTCCTGCCAGAGGCCGAGCACGAGACGCTGGAGGATGTGGCTGACCCAGCCCGGCCCGCACTGCTGGCGCCCTTCGACGCGCGCGAGCGTCCGCCGGTCGCCGGCGAGCACGGCCAGGCGCAAATCGGGACCAAGCGCCTTGGCGACCGAGCGCACGGCGGCCCAGCGCTCGCGTCCGCCAGCGAGCGTGTGCAGCGGGCTGCCGGCGACCTCGCCGAGGTGGTCATCCTCGATCACGAGCACGTTGGGCGCCTGCTCGAGTACGGCACGCAGCGCGGCGGCACGCTCGGCGTCGAACGCCGCCCCTGTCGGGTTCTGTCCGCGGGGCGTCACGATCACCGCGCTCGCGCCGCGCGCGAGCGCGTCGTGCAGGTCGGCCGGGCGCATGCCGCGCTCGTCGACGGCGACCGGCTCGAGCGCCAGGCCACGCGCCCGCAGCAGGTCAAACAGCGCCGCGTAGCCGGGGTTCTCGACGGCCACGCGGTCACCTGGGCGTAGATGCACATCGATCACGCGCTCGATCCCGTCGAGCGCGCCGCTGACGATGCAGGCTCGCTCGGCCGCAACCCCATCGGCGCGCAGACGCTCACACGCCAGCTCGGCCAGCTCGGACAGCGCCGCCGGCTCGCCGTAGAGCCGCAGCGGCAGGTTCGTGCCAGCCAGCGCACGCTTGAGGTCGGGTAGCAACTGCGGGTCCGGGTTACCCTGCGAGAGATCGCGAGCACCCGGGGGGATCGGCAGCGGCGAGCGGCGCGATCCGATCGGCGGGCGTTCGCCGATGCGCGAGCCACGGCGCGGCTCGCTGACGACGACGCCCCGACGGCGCAGCTCGGCCACCGCCGCGGCTACTGTGACCGGGCTCAGCCCGACCTCGGCGGCCAGGCGCCTGATCGAAGGCAGCGGAGCTCCGGGCGTCAGCGCCCCCTCGGAGACTGCCTGTTCGACGCTCTCGACGAGCTCAGCCGCGCTGGCAGCAACGATCCTGTACTGTATTGGTTCAGTCATCAATCTGTACTGTAACAATCTAGGAGGATCGTGTGCCACCCTCCCCCAGCGCCCCCCACACAGCGCCTGCACAGCCCGCCTCCGATCGCGTGCGGCTGCGCCGCAAGCGCGAACGTGGCAACTACGATCGGGACGCGATCGACGCAATCCTCGACGAGGGGCTGATCGCTCACCTCGGCATCGTCGACGAGCACGGCCAGCCATTCGTGATCCCGACGCTGCACGCTCGCCGCGGTGACGTCGTCTACCTGCATGGATCCACGGCGAGCCGCACGCTGCGCGCACTCCAGCGCGGCGCCCCCGTGTGCCTAACCGTGTCGCTGCTCGACGGGCTCGTGCTGGCGCGCGCGGTGATGCATCACTCGGCCAACTACCGCTCGGCGATGCTGCTCGGCCGGACGCGGATCGTCGAGGACGAGCACGAGAAGCTGGCGGCGCTCGAGGCGATCGTCGAGCACATCGTGCCGGGGCGCTGGGCCGAAGCCCGGCAGCCGAGCCAGAACGAGCTAAAGGCGACCGCCGTGCTGGCGCTCGGGATCGAGGAGGCCTCGGCCAAGATTCGTACTGGACCACCGATCGACGACGAGGAGGACTACTCGCTGCCGGTGTGGGCCGGCGTGATCCCGATCGCCAGCGAGGCGCGCATGGCCGAAGCGGATCCGCGCTTGGCGGACGGGATCGCAGTGCCGGATACGGCGACGCGCTATGCGCGCCCGGGCGCTGCGCGCTAGGACCCGACAAGCACGGCCGTACCCGAGGGCGTGCGGCTAGTCCTGGGAGCGACCCGGTAGTCCGCGCCCGCGCAGATAGGAGGCGGCGTCCATCGGCCGCCCGCCCGGTGGCTGCACGACGAGCAGCTCGAGCGCGCCGTCCGCGCAGGCCAACAGCAGGCGCCCGTCGCGCTCCACCAGCCCGAGCTCCTCGTCGTCCATCGGCGGATGCTCCGGCGCCGCGAGCACCGCCTCCTGCACGCCCAGCATGGCGCCGTCGGGCAGCTCGGCGCGGGCGCCGATGTGCGGGTGCAGGGCGCGCACGACACGCTCCAGCTCGACGGCGGAGCGATCGGGATCGAGCAGGCGATCGCTCGGCTCGATCTTCTCGGCATAGGTGACGCCGGCCTCGTCCTGCTCGACGAACTCGAGCGTCCGCCCGGTGGCCAGCTCGTCGAGCGCGTCCAGCAGCAGCTCGCCGCTGAGTGCCTCCAGCCGCGCAGCGAGCGAGCCGTAGCTGTCCGTGGGCTCGATCGGCTCGCTCCGCGATGCCCACACGGGTCCGCTGTCGAGACCGGCGGTGAGGCGCATTATCGAAACCCCCGTCCGCTCGTCGCCGGCGATGATCGCGCGCTCGAGCGGCGCCGCGCCGCGCCAGCGCGGCAGCAGCGAAGGGTGCACGTTGAGCAGCAGGTGCGCTGAGAGCAGGGGCTCGCGGATCAGCGCGCCGAACGCGCATACGACGACGGCGACAGGCTCGACGGCCGCGATCCGCGCCACCGTCTGCTCGTCGTTTACGTTCTCGGGCTGCTCGAGCGCCAGGCCGAGCGCACGGGCATGCTCGGCCACGGGCGGAGAGGAGAGGCGCCGACCGCGACCGCGGGGGCGGTCCGGTCGGGTCAGGACCAGCGAAGGGCGATGCTCGGGGCGCGCGACGAGCCGGTCGAGGATCGACGCGGCGAAGTCCGTCGTGCCGAGGAAAACGATGCTCAAAGTGTGCGCGCTCGCCTAGGCGGCGTCGGCCGTCTCGCGCGCCTCGCGCATCGCGCGCATCGCCTCCTTGCGCGCCTCGCGCGAGATGCGGTCGAGAATCAGGATGCCGTCGAGGTGGTCGACCTCGTGCTGGATCACGCGCGCTGTCAGGCCCTCGGCCTCGATCTCGAGCGGCTCGCCGTGCTCGTCCTGGGCGCTCACGCGCACGCGCGCAGCGCGCTCTACCTCGACGTGTACGCCGGGCAGGCTGAGACAGCCCTCCAGGGCGCTCTCGAGCTCCTCGCTGCGCCACTCGATCACCGGATTCACGAGCGCCGTCAGCGGATCTTCGGCGTAGGCGCAGTAGACGAGCACGCGGTGCAGCACGCCGAGCTGCGTCGCGGCGAGTCCTACGCCAAGCGCGTCGTGCATCAGCACGCCCATCCGCTCGACCTCTTGCGCCAGCTTCTCGTCGAAGCGCTCGACCGGCAGCGCCTTGGCCCGCAGCACGGGGTCGCCAAGCTTGCGCACGCGCGCCAGCGCCGCGTCACGGCGGGCGCGCGTCTCGGGATCGAGCTCTTCCGGAGCGTCCTGCTCGCGCTCTACCTCGACGTCGGCCTCCTCGGAGACCGGCGTCGGCAGCTCCTCGAGCTCCGGTGCGTCAGCGGTGTCGCCTTGTGCGGTCATCGACGCTCAGTCTATGAGGCCGCTTGGCCTTTTGGAGAGCGGCCGCGGCTACTTCTTCTTCGGTTTGATGATCACCGTCTGCGTGTGCGAGGCCGGAGGACCGCCGAGCGACGACTGGAATGTGAGCAGGACCGAGACGGGAATGCCCCGCTTCTGATTCAGGGTGCTCTTCAGCGCCTTCAGCGCTGATGCGCTCGGCTTCAGCGTCGCGGTTACGCTGCCCGCCGCGCCGACGGTCTCGCTCCCTTTCGCGAAGATGACCTTCGCGGGCCGGCACTTGCCGGCGAGGCGAAGCTGACCCGCCTTGCATTTGCTCGCCGACGCGAATGCACCGAACTTGCCGTTCGGGAAGGTCGCGCTCCAGTCGAGCGTGCCCGGATCGACGACCGACATAGTGAGCGTCACCAAACCCGTTTTTGCGTTGATCGCCGCGTGTGCGGTCGAAAACGCGCTGCTTGCTGCGATCGTGCTCGCAGGAGTGCCCGTCGCTGCGCCCACCGCACCGCCCGCCGTCGATGCAATGCCCGACGCGCCAGCCGAGCCCGTGCTTGCGCCCGTGCCCGACCCGCCGGAAGCCGCGCCGACGCTGACTGTCGCCATGACCGGCGGGCTGGTCAGCCCGTACGAATCGGTAACACTGAGCGTCACGGTGTAATTGCCGGCCGCGGCGTATGCGTGCGTCGCGAAGACTCCGGCGCCGCTGGTGCCGTCGCCCCAGCTCCACGAAGCACCAACGATCGAGCCACCCGAGTAGGGATCACTCGACCCCCCTGCGCCAAAGCTGGCGGCAGCCCCCGCCGTCAAGCCGCTCGGCGTCGTGATCGCCGCGCTCGGGAGCAGCGGTTTGAACAGTCCGAGCCCCTTGGGCGTGCCGATGCCCGACGGTCCATCGAAGCCGGGGGCCGCATTGCAGGCTGTCGTGCCTTCGCAGTCGACAAGACCGAGCCCTACGTTCGGCTGCCCGCATTCGGCGGCCGACTCGCCGCCACAGAAACCATTGGCGCCTTCGGTGACGTCGAAGCGCAACGACGAGTTGCTCGCGTGGCCGTACAGCGTCAGCGACGGGTAGCTGATTCCGTCGCCGCCGCCGGCGAGCGCGTAGAGCGAGCTGATGAATGGAGCCGAGAGCGACGTTCCGCCGATCGTCACCCACCCGCCTTCAACTCGAGGAAATTCACACGCGGGGCCACATTTGAAGCTGTCGTAGATATCAAGGCCGGTGAACGGATCGCCGACCGCTGCGATGTCGGCATCGGCACGTGTCGTCCCGCAGCCGGTCGAACTGAAGCCAGCAACGGCTTGCTGCCACGGCTGGGCTGTGAAAAGTTTGCTGCACCCGCCGCCGGTCGCACCTTCACGTTCTCCGCTCGCGAGCCCCTCTTCATCGCCAGGGCCGTTGTTGTTCCAGATCGTCTCGTTCGCACGTGTCCCGTCGGGATTCAGGTCGAGCGTGGTGCCGCCGACGGCCACCGTGGAGGCAAGCGATGCGGGAGAGTTCGGCATTTCGTCGCCTTCGAAGGGGCCGAATTCATTCACCCAGTCCCAGCCGTAGTAGCCGTCGTCCCCGGTCGAGGCCACGATTGGCACCCCTGGATGGTTGTATGCGGCCCGTTCGGTCGGGCCCTCAAAGACCTCCGGACTGCCATATGAGTTCGATACCTCCGTTGCACCGAGCGCGACCGACTCGTTCGCCGCGATCGCGAGATTGGCGTTGCTGTTGTTGTTCGCCTCCACCAGGAGGATCTTGCAGTTCGGGCAGGCTGCGTGGACGGTCTCCACGTCGAGCGCGATCTCGACCGACCATCCCGCTTTATCGACAGCCGGCAGCGAGGACGTGCCGGTCTGCCCGACCTTCTTGAAGCACCCGTCCGCCGTCGTGCACGCGGGGAGTTCGTAGTGCGCGTCGAACTGGGCGAGGTCGCTCTCGATTTCTGGATCGTCGAATGCGTCCACGATCGCGACCGTCTGGCCGGTGCCGGATGAAGTCGGGCTGTATCCGTATGCGCCGGCGAGGTCTTCAGGCGTCAGTCCGCCTGAAGGGCCGGCCGTGACCGCACCCGCGCCGACGACGTAGGGCCGTACTCCGCGGCCGGCAGGGATGCCCGGAGCCGGGGACTTCACGGTCTTGCGCACTAGCGCGAAGCATGTTGCGTGCCCAGGCGCCGCTGGGGGGCATGGTTCGAGAATCTGGGCATATCGCGTACGTCCAGGCCGTGCGCCCGGGCTGGCCCACGAAGCGGACACGGCGAGGGTTGCGGCGAGCGAGAGCGTGGCCGTGAGCGAGCAGAGGCCGACGAGGGCCTTTGAACGTCTTTGGTCGAGCAACCGCATTGTTCCCCCGTTTTGAACGATGTTGGCTCCCGTGCGCGCGAGAGACTAGCTTGGCGCCTAAATACACGTCCCACCCACGTGCCGGACCTATTGCGGATCGACGTCCACGCTGAAGTTGACGCGGACATGCGCGCGCGCAGCGGCGACGCGTCGCACGGCCTCGCCGATCGCAGCGACGGCCGCGCGTCGCTCGGCGGCCTTCACGAGCAGTACCTGCCGCTCGCGCCCACGCACCCGAAACAGGGTGGCGGGGCCGAGCACGTCGCTACCGGGAGAGCGCGGCGAGAGCAGCTCTCGCAGAGCGGTTGCCGCGGCGAGCGCATCACTGGCCTCGACGGCGCTGCAGACGATCCTGATCAGGTGCGAGAACGGCGGATAGCCGAGCACCAGCCTGCGCTCGAGCTCACTCGTCAGAAAGGCCTCGCTGTCGTGACGGGAAGCCAGGTCGATCGCGCGCGCCTGCGGCGCGATCGTCTGCACCAGCACGCGCCCCTCGCCGCCGCGCCCGACCCGCCCGGCGAGCTGGGCGATCAGCGCGAACGTGCGCTCCTCCGCGCGGAAGTCGGGGAAGCGCAGCGTGGCGTCGGCGTCCAGCACGACGCCGAGCGTGACGTCCGGGAAGTCGTGTCCCTTGGCAACCATCTGCGTGCCGATCAGCACGCCGCAGTCGGCCGCCTCGAAGCGTCGCAGCAGCGAAGAGACGGCGCTCTCGCGCGTCCCCGGCACCCCCGCTGCGCCCGGATCGAGCGCCGCCGGCGCGGACGCGCCCGCCGCCGTGTCGGCGTCAAGTCTGAAGATCGGAAAGGTACCGTCGTCGAGCACAGCCGCCAGTTCGTACTGCAGGCGCTCGGTGCCCGCGCCGTGGCGCGCGACCGAGGTCGATCCGCACGAGTCACAGCGCTCGGGAGACCGCTCGCGGTGGCCGCAGTGGTGGCAGGCCAGGAACCCGCCCGCGCGATGTAGGACGAGCGCGACGTCGCAGTCGGGACAGCTCCACACCTGCCCGCACGAGCGGCAGGAGAGGAAGTTCGACCAGCCGCGCCTGTTGAGCAGCACGATCGCCTTCGCGCGCTCTTCGCGCACACGCGCGAGCGCCTGCACGGTCTCCGGATGCAGGCCCTGCTGCCCGCCTTGTGTGCTCTCGCCGCGCATGTCGAGCACGTCGACGCGCGGCAGCGGACGTCCGTCCACGCGCCGGGGTAGCAGCGATGACTGCACGCGGTGCTCGCTCTCGGCGCGCGGCGTGGCGCTACCGAGCAGCAGCACGGCGCCGCTTCGGCGCGCGCGCTCGGCGGCGACGTCGCGGGCGTCGTAGCGCGGATCGCCTTCGTGCTTGTAGGAGGAGTCGTGCTCCTCGTCGACGACGATCAGACCGAGGTCTTCGATCGGCGCGAACACGGCCGAGCGCGGACCGACGCAGATGCGCGCGTCGCCCTCACGCAGACGGCGCCACTCGGCGTAGCGCTCGCCAGGTCGAAGCTGTGAGTGCAGCACGGCGACGGTCTCGCCGAAGCGGTCGATGAAGCGCCCGACGGTCTGCGGCGTCAGCGCGATCTCGGGCACCAGCACGATCACGCCGCGCCCCTGCTCGAGGGCCCTCTCGGCGGCGCGCAGGTATATCTCCGTCTTGCCCGATCCGGTCACGCCGTGCAGCAGCCGCTCGTGGGCCACGCGGCGCTCGAGCGCGACCTGCAGCGACGCCAGCACCGTGCGCTGGTCCTCGTTCAGCGCGAGCGTCGACGGCGCGCGAGCGCCGACGGACAGGTGCTCAGGACGCTTGACCGCGCGGCGCTTGCGCCCGCTCAGCCTGCGCGTCGCGCCCGGCGGCAGCACGAGCCCCAGCGCCCTGGCGAGCGTCGAGCAGTACTCAGCCGCGATCCATTCGGCCAGCGCGACCATCTCAGCCGGCACGCCCAGCTCGAGCGCGCGCAGCGGCGCGAGCAGCTTCTCGGCGGCGACCTCGCTCGAGTCGGCAAGTCCGACGACGACGCCCAGCACCTCTCTGCGCCCGAACGGAACGACGAGCATCGAGCCGACCTCGACGGCGCCGCCGCGCAGCTCCTCGGGTAGGCGGTAGTCGAACGGTCCGCGCAGCGCGCGGGCAGTCGTCATTGGCTCGACCTGGGCGATCGAAGGCATGGGTCCACCCTAAAGACGGCGGCGGACTGCGCTACTTGTGATCGGCATCCGGCCTGCAAGTCGAGCCGGCCTACGCTTCTCGGTTGAATTTGTGAACGCTCCGGCCGCCACGACCGCTACATGGCCGGCCATCCGGGCCGGCTGTTGCTGCGACCTTCGCTCCTCGCGCCTCGGCGCTCTCCGGTCCCTCCGACGCTCTCAGCCCGCGGCGGACTTCAGGGCCTCGGCCTTGTCGGTCCGCTCCCACGTGAAGTCATGGTCGTCGCGGCCGAAGTGGCCGTATGCGGCCGTCTTCTGGTAGATCGGGCGGTGCAGGTTGAGCTCCTCGCGGAAGGCGCCCGGGCGCAAGTCGAAGACCTCGTCGACGGCCCTGGCGATCTGCCCGCGCGTGTGCCCGCCGAGCTCCGTGCCGAACGTCTCGACCATCACCGAGACAGGGTGGGCCACGCCGATCGCGTAGGCGACCTGCACTTCGGCGCGTTCGGCGAGCCCCGCCGCGACGATGTTCTTCGCCACCCAGCGCGCCGCGTAGGCGGCCGAGCGGTCGACCTTCGAGGGGTCCTTGCCGGAGAAGGCGCCGCCGCCGTGGCGAGCCATACCGCCATAGGTGTCGACGATGATCTTGCGGCCCGTCAGCCCAGCGTCACCGACCGGGCCGCCGATCACGAAGCGCCCGGTCGGATTGACGAGGAAGTTCTTGCGTAGCTTGGACTCCTCATACATGCCCTTCGGCAGGATCGGCTCGACCACGTGCTCCCACAGGTCGTCGGGGATCAACGCCTCGGCTCCCTCGCCGTGCTGTGTGGAGATCAGGAGCTTTTCGATCTCCTTCGGCTTGCCGTCGACGTAGCGCACGCTGACCTGGGTCTTGCCGTCGGGGCGCAGGTAGTTGAGCGTGCCGGCCTTGCGCACGGCCGCCAGTCGCTCGGCGAGTCGGTGCGCGAGCGAGATCGGCAGCGGCATCAGCGCGTCGGTCTCGTTGGAGGCGTAGCCGAACATCATCCCCTGGTCGCCCGCGCCGGCCACGTCGAGCTCGTCGTCGTCACTTGCGTCGGTGCGCGCCTCATAGGCCTTGTCGACGCCCTGCGCGATGTCGGGAGATTGCTTGTCGATCGCGTTGAGGACCGCGCACGAGTCGGCCGAGAAGCCGAGGTCGGCGTCGGTGTAGCCGATCTTGCGAATCGTCTCGCGAGCGACCTCCTGGATGTCGACGTAGGTGTCCGTCGAGATCTCGCCCGAGACGACGACCAGGCCCGTGTTGACGAGCGTCTCGCACGCCACGCGGCCGTAGGGATCGGCGCTCATGACCGCGTCGAGCACGCCGTCTGAGATCTGGTCGGCGATCTTGTCCGGGTGCCCCTCGGTGACGGACTCGGACGTGAACAGGAATTCGTTGTCGGAAAACTGATTCATGGCAGCAGCGGTTCGCTCCAGGGTCGTCTGTCGGATGTGGCCGGCTCAGGGCCGGGCGAGAGCCGGGACAGTCTAGGCGAACGCGGGGACTTTTTCGTTCAGCGCGGGCCGCTCGCGGCCGGCTCTTCGACGGGCGGCTGGGCCTCCTCGCCCGACAGCTCAATGTCCTCCGTCGGCGCCGGTTGCGATGAGCGTTCGCGGGCTACCCGAGGACTCAGCCCGCCCCCCGCTGCCCGCGCTCGACGAAGTCGATGATCAACGGCACGCCATCCATGCCGTAGCGGGCGCGCAAGCGGTTCTCGAGGAAGTACGCGTAGTCGCGGGTCACCCGGGCGCGCGAGTTGACCTGGATCGCAAAGCGCGGCGGTCGCTGGTCGATCTGTGTCATGTAGATCAGCTTCAGGCGATGCTGGCTGGAGCCGCGGCGCGTGCCGACCGGCGGCTGGCGCGCCTGGATCGCCTCGGCCAGGAAGCGGTTGAGCTCGGAGGTGGGAATTCGGTTGGACATGCGGTCACCGAGCACGATCGCTTCGGTCAACAGGCGCGCCACGTGACGGCCCGTCTTGGCGCTCGCCGTGAGCACACGCGGTCGCAGTCGCAGCTTCTCCGCCACCCGAGCGCGCTCGTGGTCGAGATCGTCCTCGCTGCCCTCGCGCACGTCCCACTTGTTCAGCACGATCGCCGTCGCGCAGCCAGCCTTCATCGCGAGCTCGGCCACGCGCAGGTCCTGCGAGGTCACTCCGTCGGTCGCGTCGCACACGACGAGTGCGACATCCGCGCGGTCGGCCGCGCGCTGCGAGCGCAGCGTCGTGTAGTACTCGACCGAGTCCGAGACCTTCGACTGGCGGCGGATGCCCGCCGTGTCGACAAGCGTCAGCTTGCGATCGCCGACGAGCAGCGGCATGTCGATCGCGTCGCGCGTCGTGCCGGCCAGCTCGGAGACGATCACGCGCTCCTCGCCGAGAAAGCGATTGACAAGCGAGGACTTGCCCACGTTCGGGCGCCCGATCACGGCGAGGCGGACCGTGTCGTCCTCGGCGTCGTCCTCGCCATCGGGAAGCAGCTCGACGATCCGGTCCAAGAGATCGCCCGTGCCGAGCCCCTGGGCCGCGGAGACCGGGGTCGGCTCGCCCAGGCCGAGGCGATGGAACTCGGCGGCCAGCGGCACCTCGGCCACGCCATCGCACTTGTTGGCCGCGACGATCGTCGGCAGCGGCGGCGCGGCGCAGCAGGTCGGCCATCTCCTCATCGCCCGGGCGCACGCCGGCGCGTGCGTCGACGACGAGCACCGCGACCTCGGCATCGGCGATCCCCGCGCGCGCCTGATCGCGGATCGAGCCTGCCAGCGGGTCCTCGTCCTGGAAGTCGACACCGCCCGTGTCGATCAGCTTGAACTGGCGCCCGTTCCACTCGCAGTCGATCTCGTTGCGGTCGCGCGTGACGCCCGGGCGCTCATGCACCACGGCCTCGACGCGTTCCCGACGAGACGGTTGATCAGCGAGGACTTGCCGACGTTTGGATAACCGACGATTGCGACCTTCATAGACCCAGGCTAGCCTGCGGCGTCTCGCGCGAGGGCGGCGATGCGCGCGACGACCTGCTCGACGCCTATCCCCGTCGTGTCCAGCACGACCGCACCGGGAGCCGTCTTCAGCGGGCTGTGGCTGCGCGTGGAGTCGCGCTCGTCGCGCATCGCCTGCTCGGCCAGCACTGTCGCCTCCTCTGCCCCGAGCTCGGCCGCCCGGCGACGCGCGCGCTCGGCCGCGCTGGCCGTCAGGAAGACCTTCACAGCGGCATCCGGCGCGACAACCGTGCCGATGTCGCGACCCTCGGCGACCCAATCGCCAGCGTCGATCAGTGCGCGCTGCTGGGCGACGAGCGCCTCACGCACGCCCGGATCGGCGGCCACCCGCGAGGCCGCCTCCGATACGTCGGCAGCGCGGATCCGCTCGCTCACGTCGCGGCCGTCGAGGATCGTGTGCGGGATCCCGTCCTGCTCGTGCAGCTCGATCCTCGCCGCGCGGGCCAGCTCGCCAGCCTCTCGCTGAGGCTCCTCCAGCGAGAGCAGCGCGACGCAGCGATACATCGCGCCACTGTCCAGATAGGTGAAGCCGAGCTCACGCGCGACGGCGCGGGCCACCGTCGACTTGCCCGCACCGGCCGGCCCGTCGATCGCTACGAGCAAAGCCCCGTCAGATCCTCGACGAAGCCCGGATAGGACACGTCAGCGGCCTCCATGCCGAGCACCTCGACGCCCTCCTTCGAAGCCAGTCCTGCGATCGCGCCCATCATCGCCATGCGATGGTCGCCTTTGGCATCGATCGTGCCGCCGCGCAGCCCACCGCTGCCTTGCACGACGAAGCCGTCCTCGGTCGCCTCGATCTCCCCGCCGAGCCCGCGCAGGCCTTCGACCACGCCCGCGATCCGGTCAGACTCCTTCACGCGTAGCTCCTGGGCTCCCCGCACGACCGTCTCACCCTCGGCGAAGCAGCCAAGCAGCGCCACCAGCGGCAGCTCGTCGATCGCCAGCGGCACCTCCTCTGCCTCGACGACCGTGCCCTCCAGCGCCCCGTGCGCCACGTCCAAGTCGCTGACCGGCTCCTCGCCGATCAACTCCCCTGTCTCGTCCTCGAGATCGCCGAGCACGATGCCCTGCATGCGCCGCACGATCCGTATGAAGCCCGTGCGCGTCCAGTTCACGCCGACGTCGCCGATCAGCAGGCGCGACTGTGGCACGAGCACACCCGCCGTGATCAGGAAGGCCGCCGAGCTCGGATCGCCCGGCACGCGCACGCGGTCGAGTAGCAGCTCGTCGGCGTTGACGACCGTGACGTGACGCCCGTTGCGGTGCACGCCCACGCCTGCGCGCAGCAGCATCCGCTCGGTGTGATCGCGGCTGCGCGCAGGCTCGGAGACGGTCGTCGCCCCGTCCGCCGCGAGCGCCGCCAGCAGCACGCACGACTTGATCTGAGCGCTCGCCACAGGCATGTCGTAGGAGATCGCACGCAGGTGCGTACCCCGCACCACCAGCGGGGCGAAGCGGTCGTTGCGAGCGCTGAGGTCGGCGCCCATCAGGCGCAGCGGATCGGCCACACGGTCGACCGGACGGCGGCGGATCGACTCGTCGCCGTCGAGCGTGAACGTGCGCCCCTCCTGTGCCGCAAGCCAGCCCGGCAGCAGTCGCAGCAGCGTACCGGCGTTGCCGACGTCGATCGGACCGTCGGGCTCGCGTGCCTCGCGCAGGCCCGTGCCACGGATCACGACCTCCTGCTCGCGCAGCTCGACGAGCGCGCCGAGCGCACGCACGGCCTCGAGCGTCGAGTCCGTGTCTGCCGCGTGCAGGTAGCGCTCGATCCGCACCGGCTCGGAGGACATCGCGCCGAGCATTGCCGCGCGGTGTGAGATCGACTTGTCCGGGGGCGCCCGCAGCTCGCCGCTGAGCCCGCGCGTCGACTCGAAGCGCATGTTCATGCGAGCGCCACCGCGAAGCCCAGCTCGGCGATCAGCTCACGTGCGCGCGCCGTGTCGCGCTCGCCGGCGATCCACAGCGCGACGACGCCGTGGCTGTTGTCCTCCGAGGGCGAGAGCGCCATGTCGAGGATATTCACACCCGCGCCCCCGAGCGCGAGCGCGATCTCGGCAATCACGCCGGGGCGGTTGGGTACCGACGTACGCAGCTCGCTCACCTCGGCCTCGCCGCCACTCGTGCCGAGCAGCCTCCCGTGCTGGGCGCGCGCCGACTCGTTCCACGCCGTGATCGCATCGGCGTCGCTGGCGACGAGCTGCGCACGCACCCCGGCCATACGCTCGGCGAACTCGTCGATCGCAGCGATCAGCGCGTCGCGATTGGAGATGAAGATGTCCGTCCAAATTGCGCTGTTAGCCCCCGCCACGCGTGTCGCGTCGCGAAAGCTCGGCCCGACCGCCGGCAGGCGTCCCGGCGAGGCTTGCTCGAGCGTCCCTGCCGCCTGTGCGACGAGCAGGTTGGCGAGCACGTGTGGCAGATGCGAGACGGCCGCCAGCAGGCGGTCGTGCGTCTCCGCGTCGATCGCTGTCGGGCGCGCGCCGATGCTCGTCAGCAGGCGGTGCAGGCGCTCGTATAAGACGCCCGCCGTGCTTCCGCTCGCCGGCGTCAGGTACCACACGGCACCATCGAACAGGTCCTCGCGCGCCTGCTCGACGCCCGCCGTCTCGGCGCCCGCCAGCGGATGCCCGCCGATCAAGCGCTCATCCGAACCGGCCTCTGAGAGCACGCGCTTGGTCGAGCCGACGTCGGTGACGACCGCGTCCGCCCGGGCACTTTGCAGCGCCAGGCGCACGGTCTCAGCCAGCGCGCCCACGGGCGCGGCGACGAACACGACGTCGGCATCCTCGACGGCGCCCGCGACGTCGCTCGCCATGCGATCGACTGCGCCGAGCTCGAGTGCCCGCTCGCGCACGCGCTCGTCTGGGTCATAGCCGCACACGTGCGCGCCCGCGCGCCGCCGGGTGGCCAGGCCAATGGAGCCGCCGATCAGCCCGACCCCCAGCACCGCGACGTTCAAGGAACAGGCACCAAGCCCATCAGACAGCGCTGAGCGCCTTGCCCGCGAGCTCCGCCGCCTGCTCGACCGCCGCGGCATATGCCGTGAAGTCCTCGGCACGCAGCGCCTGCGGGCCGTCGCAGATCGCCGCCTCCGGCCGCGGATGCACCTCGACGATGATCCCGTCCGCCCCGACCGCCGCCGCCGCGAGCGACAGCGGTGTCACCAGGTCGCGCCGCCCCGCCGCATGACTCGGGTCGACGATCACCGGCAGGTGCGTGAGCTCCTTGAGCACCGGCACGGCCATCAGGTCGAGTGTGAAGCGGTATGCCGTCTCGAACGTGCGGATACCGCGCTCGCACAGCATCACGTTCGGGTTGCCTTCCTTGAGGATGTACTCGGCTGCCATCAGCAGCTCGTCGAGCGTCGCCGAGAGCCCGCGCTTGAGCAGCGCCGGACGCCCCGAGCGCCCAATCTCGGTCAGCAGTGGGTAGTTCTGCATGTTGCGCGCGCCGATCTGCACGACGTCGGCGACCTCGAGTACGTCGTCGATGTCACGCATGTCCATCAGCTCGGTCACGACCGGCAGTCCTGTCTCCCTCTTGGCCTCGGCGAGCAACCGCAGCCCCTCCTGCCCGAGCCCCTGGAAGGCGTAGGGGGAGGTGCGCGGCTTGTACGCGCCGCCACGCAGGAATGAGGCGCCGCCGTCGCTGACGACGCGCGCCGTCTCCAATAGCTGCTCGCGCGACTCGACCGTGCATGGTCCGGCCATCAGCGCGAAGTTGCCGCCGCCGACCTTGCGCCCGTCGATCTCGAGTACGGTTCGCTCGCCGTGCTTGATCTCCGCCGAGGCGAGCTTGTAGGGCTTGAGGATCGGCATCACGCGATCCACGCCGGGCTCGCCCTCGAGTCCGAGGCTCTCGATGCTCGCGTCCTGCTCGACGTCTCCGATAGCGCCGATCACCGTCACCCGCGCACCCTTGATCGGATGCGCCAGCGCCCCCGCTCGCTCGACTTTCTCGACGACCGCCTCTATCTCCTGCTCGGTCGCGGACTCCTTCATCACGATCATCATCGTTTCATCCTTTCAATGCGCCAAATCTTAGGTGGTCACCACTGGCCGTGCCAGGGCTCTGGATCGTGAGCCCCGCGGCCACTGATGGGCGCGGAGAGGGCGTTGCCGCCCTGCGGGAAGGCGCTCGATCCCTACGGGGATCCGGTGCGACCGCTCGGCCCGCTCACGTACGGGCCCAGGTCGAAGCGCCTAGCTAAATCGCCAGGTACGAGGCGAATACGACCATGCGGCGCGCGGCGCGACGGCGGCGCGAGCGCGAGAGGAGCCGGAGATTTTCAGACTGAGCTGCTGCATGGTCGATCTCGCAGGTTGTAGCACCTTCACAGAACCTCGGCAAGCGCTTGCAGGAAGCGTTCGTTCTCGGCCGGCGTGCCGTAGGTGACGCGCAGCGCACCCTCGCCGCCGAGCGCCGTGCCGGCGCGCACGAGGATGCCCCGGTCCGCAAGCCCTTGCATGACCTCCTGCTCGTCGCGTCCCTCGCCGAGGTGAAACCAGCAGAAGTTGGCCTGCGACTCGGCCGGGTCGAGACCGAGCGCGCGCAGGCGCTCGTCGACCGAGGTGCGCTCGGCCACATTGCGCGCGACGCGCTCGATCACCGCGTCCTGATGGGAAAGCGCCTCGACGGCGGCCGCCTGTGCGAGCGCGTTGCAGAAGAACGGCTGGCGCACCTGGTCGAGCGCGCGCGGCAGCGCGTCCGAGCCGCACAGCGCGAAGCCGACGCGCAGCCCGCAGAGACCATGGACCTTGGAGAACGTGCGCAGCAGCATCAGGTTGGGGTGGCGCTCGAGCAGCTCGACCGATGCGTCCGGGTCGTCGAGCAGGTTGAACTCGCAGTAGGCCTCGTCGACGATCGCGCACACGTGCGGCGGCACTTCGTCGAGGAAGGCTGCGATCTGCGCCAGCGGCAGCGCCGTGCTCGTCGGGTTGTTCGGGTTGCACACGATCACGATCCGCGTGGCGACGGTGATCTCGCGCAACATCGCCGGCAGGTCGTGGCGCTCGGCCTGATCGAGCGGGACGGTCACGGCGCGCGCGCCAGAGGCCGCACTCAGGTGCGGATAGACCGAGAACGACGGCCACGCGTAGATCAGCTCGGCGCCCGGCTCGAGCAGAGCCTCGCCCGCGGCGAGCAGGATGTCGCAGGAGCCGTTGCCGATCGCGATACGCGACTGCGGCACGTCGTAGCGCTCGCTCAGGCGCCGGCGCAGCAGGGAGTTCGAGGGGTCCGGATAGCGGTTCAGCGAGCCCAGCGTGCGCTCGATCGCCTCGCGCACCTGCGGCAGCGGCGGATAGGGCGACTCGTTGCTGGCCAGACGCACGAGCTCGAGCCCCTCGCCGTAGCCGCCGGCGGCCGGGATAGGACGGCAGCCGCGCGATGCGCTCTGAGAACTCGAGTGCCACGCGCCTATTGTGCCGAGCCGACGCGACCTACGCCGGCTACTGAGCCGCGGCGAGGTCCTCGCGCAGCGCGCTGGCCTCGCGCAGGTAGACGTGCTGCGGAACGTGGCCCTCGGGGGCGTAGTAGTGGATCATCACGCGGATCACGCGCGGCAGCGAACCAGCCACCGCGATCTCACGCGCGCACAGCAGCGGCACCCCCTCAAAGCCGATCGTCCGCGCCGCGGCCGCCGGAAAGGCGGCGTCGAGGTCGTTCGTCGCCGTGAACAGGCAGCTGACGACGTTCTCCGGGCCGAGGCCGTTGCGCTCCATCAGCGCCCGCATCAGCTCGGTGGTCGCGTCGAGGATCGGCTGCTCTTCGTTGCGCTCGACGCTGATCGCGCCGCGTAAGGCAAATAGTCTCATCGCGCGACGATTCTGTCAGAGCGCCTTCAGAGAGCGCGCAGCAGATCGAGCTCGGACGGCTCGAGCCGCCTGTATTCGCCGGCGGCGAGGGGGTCGAGCCGCAGCGGACCGAAGCGCACGCGGCGCAGCTCGAGCACCTCTCGCCCGACGGCCGAGCACATGCGTCGCACCTGGCGGTTGCGGCCCTCGTGGATCGTCAGCTCGAGCTCGTGCTCACCCAGGCGGCGGGCCTCGGCCGGGGCCGTGCGTCCGTCCTCCAGCTCGACACCCTCGCGCAGCCGCTGCAGCGCGAACTCGTCGATCGGCTTGCCGGCGAGCTTCGCCCGATAGCTCTTGGGCACCTCGAAGCGAGGGTGCGTGAGCCGGTTGGCGAGCTCGCCGTCGTTGGTCAGCAGGATCAGCCCGCTGCTGTCGGCGTCCAGGCGGCCGACCGGATAGAGGCGCAAGCCCTCGTCCGGGAGCAGCCCGACGACGGTCGGGCGGCCGTGGGTGTCCTGCGCTGTCGAGACGACGCCCACCGGCTTGTGCACGGCGTATGTCACGCGCGGCTCGGGCCCGCTGAGCGCTCGACCGTCGACGAGGATGCGGTTGTGCTCGCCGACGTCGCGCGCCGGATCGCGGACAGTCTCGCCGTCGACGCGCACGCGCCCTTCGGCGATCAGCGACTCGGCGGCGCGGCGCGAGGCGACGCCGGCGTGAGCGAGGTGCTTGACCAGGCGCATCAGCGAAGCACGGGCTTGGCGATCGGCATTTGCGGCTGGGCAACCGCCGCGGCCTGGGATCGGGGTACCGGGAAGCGAGCCATCTGCTGCAACCATTACCAGTCATGGACCTCGCCCTGCTGGAGAAGACCCTCGCCGAGCACGACGAGCCGCGCTTTCGCGCGCGGCAGGTGTGGGCCTGGGCGGCACGCGGGGCGCAGAGCTATGAGGAGATGACCGACCTGCCCGCCGGGCTGCGCGACGCGCTCGCCCGCGAGCTGCCGTTCTCGAGCCTGAGCTTGCAGCACGAGGCCCGTGCGAGCGACGGCACCGTCAAGGCGCTGTTCGCGACAGCCGACGGGCGAGCGCTCGAGGCCGTGCTGATGCGCTACCGCGACGGTCGACGCTCGATCTGCCTCTCCTCGCAATCGGGCTGCCCGCTGACGTGCACCTTCTGCGCCACCGGCCAGATGAAATTCGCGCGCAACCTGACGGCCTCGGAGATCGTCGACCAGGCGCTTCACTTCCACCGCATGCAGCGCGACGGCGGGCGGCTGAGCAACTGCGTGTTCATGGGCATGGGCGAGCCGATGCTGAACCTCGACAACGTGCTCGCCGCCTGCGAGCGCCTGCCCGATCTCGGCATCGGGCACCGCCACACCGCGATCTCGACCGTCGGCTGGATCCCCGGCATCGAAGCGCTCGCCGAGCAGGACATGCCATTGCGCCTCGCCCTCTCGCTGCACGCCGCCGACGAAGCGCTGCGCAGCGAGCTGATGCCCGTCAACGAGCGCTACCCGCTGAGCGAGGTGATCGAGGCCTGCCGCGACTTCTACGCGCGCAAGCGCCGCCGCGTGTTCGTCGAGTACGTGATGCTCGAAGGGCGTCAACGACCGCTACGAGCAGGCGCTCGCGCTCGCGCGGCTGCTCACGAGCGACGGCGGCCCCGGCGCCCGTCACGGCAGCGCAAGCGACTCGGGCGGCAACTCGATCTTCAAGGTCAACCTGATCCCCTACAACCCCACCGGCTCGCCCTTCGAGGGTTCCACGCGCGCCTCGATCGGCGCCTTCCGCGACGCGCTGCAGGCCAACGGCATCCCCGCCACGATCCGCCTCACGCGTGGGCAGGACATCGACGCGGCGTGCGGTCAGCTCGCCGCGAAGGCCGGCTAACTGGCCCTGGCCTCACCGGCCTTGAGCAGCCGCTCCCGAGCTCGGCCTGCTCCTCGGGCGTCGGGTCCCAGCGCGCGACGTCGGGTAGGTCCTCGAGCGAGCGCAGGCCGAATAGCTTGAGGAACTGCGTCGTCGTGCGATAGACGACGGCGCCGAACTGCGAGTGCCCGGACTCCTCGATCATCCCGCGATCGAGCAGCGTGGCGACGGCCGAGTCGGCGCTGACGCCGCGAATCCGCGCGATCTCGGGGCGCGAGACGGGCTGCAGGTAGGCGACGATCGCGAGTGTCTCGGCCTGTGCCGGGGTCAGCGTGGAGACACGTGGGCGGCTGAACAGGCGCCGCGCGGCGTCCTCCGAGGCAGGGTCGCTCGCGAACGTCCAGCCGCCGCCGAGCTCGCGCAGCGTGATGCCCGAGCGACCAGGCGCGTGCTGCTCGCCGAGCACAGCAAGCGCGGCCGTCACGGCCCCCTCCCCCGACTCCGTCGCCTCGGCCAGCTCGGCCGCGCTCAACGGATCGCTGGAGAGGAACAGCAGCGCCTCGATCGTGCGCGCCAGCTCGGGAAGCTGCTCGGGCGGCTCGCTCATGCGCTCAACCTGCCAGGCCGGCGACCGATCGGGCGGCGACCGCGACGGGGGCGCCGACCGCATGCGCGGACGGCGCGTGCACGGCGATCTCGCCGAAGCTCTCGTCCTGGTCCCAGTCGGCCTCGCCGCGTTTGTACAGCTCGAGCAGGGCGAACAGCGTCACCGCGACCGTCATGCGGTCCGCGCCGCGCACGGCCTCGTCGAAGCTGAAGGCGCCGCGGCGCAAGAGGCCGCGCAGCAGCGCGAGGCGCTCGGACACGGCCACACGCGGGACCGAGACGTGGCGCATGCTGATCTCCGGCGGCATCGTCAGCAGGCGGCCGATCGCCTCGCCGAGGACGTCGGGGTCCTGCGAGCCGTCGGCCGGCTGGAGCACCGTGCTGCGAAGGTGCGACCGGCAGCGGCGCCTCGCGGAAGCGCACGCCGTGCTGGGCCGCAAGCAGGCCGCCGAGGTGCGAAGCGGCCGAGCGGTAGCGGCGCGCGTCGAGCATTCGCGCGAGCAGCTCCTCGGCGGCCGCCTCGGGCTCGATGTCGAGCTCCTCTTCCTCCTCGCCGAGCAGCATCAGGCGCGACTTCAGCTCCAGCAGCGCCGCGATCAGCACGATGAATTCGGTCGCCGTCTCGAGGTCGAGCTCACCGCGCGCTTCGAGGTGGTCGAGGTAGGCGAGCACGACCTCGGCGAGCTGCAGCTCGAGCAGGTCGACCTCTTCGCGCAGGACCAGCGTGAGCAGCAGGTCGAAGGGGCCCGTGAAGACCTCCAGGTCGAGCTCGAGCGAAGCGAGGCTCATGCGCTCACCGTACTGTCCGCGCCCGACGGGGAGCGCCGACGCCCATCAGCTCGCGTACGTCGTCGAGCGTCTCCGCCGCCATCACATCGGCTCGCGCCGCGCCGGCAGCGAGGATCGACTCGAGCGCGCCCTCGTCGGCGCGCAGCCGCTCGTAGCGCTCGCGCACAGGCGCGAGGTACTCGACGACGGCCTCTGCCACGGCCGTCTTGAATTCGCCGTAGCGGGCGTCGGCGAACTCCGCCTCGATCGCCGCCGGATCGGAGCCGCGCACGGCGGCGAGGATTTCGATCAGGTTGGCGATGCCGGGCTTCTCCGGCGCGCGGCGAACCTCAGAGCCGGAGTCTGTGACGGCGCTCTTGAACTTCTTCTCGATCGCCTTCGGCTCGTCGAGCACATACACCCTGCCCTGCTCGGAGCCGGCCGTCGTCGACATCTTGCTCGTCGGATCCTGCAGGTCCATGATCCGCGCGCCGACCTCCGGGATGCGGTGCTCGGGCACGACCAGCACTTCCCGATCGTCGGCGAAGCGCGCGTTGAAGCGCCGCGCGACGTCGCGCATCAGCTCGAGGTGCTCGCGCTGGTCCTCGCCGACCGGCACCTCCTGCGCACGGTAGGCGAGCACGTCGGCCGCCTGCAGCACGGGGTACATCAACAGGCCCGCCGAGACGAGCTCGCGCTGCGCGATCGACTTGTCGCGGAACTGGTGCATGCGCTGCAGGCGCCCCAGCTCGGTGACGCCCGATAGCAGCCACGTCAGTTCGGTGTGCTGCGGCACGTCGGACTGGCGAAACAGCGTGCAGCGCGCCGGGTCGAGGCCGGCGGCGAGCAGGATCGCGGCCGTGTCGTAGGTGCGCTCGCGCAACTCGACCGGGTCGTAGGCGACCGTGATCGCATGCAGGTCGACGATGCAGTAGATCGCCTCGCCGCGGTCCTGGCCGGAGACGTACTGAGCGATCGCGCCGATGTAGTTGCCCAGGTGCTTGCGCCCGGTCGGCTGGATGCCCGAGAAGATCCGCATCGCCTAGCGCCGCCGCTGCGTCGCGTCCGCGAGCCACGGCGGATCCCAGCCGCGCTCGTCTGATTTGACGTTGACCCCGGGGGACACGATCCCGTCGATCGCGTCGAGCACATCCGCATCGAGCGAACGCTGCAGTGCCGGCAGCTGGCTCTCCAGTTGCTCGGGCGTGCGCGGGCCGATGATTGCCGCCGTCACCGCCGGATGGCTCGTGACGAAGGCGAGCGCGAGCTCGATCAGCGTCATCTCAGAGCGCTCGGCGAGCACGGTCAGCTCGCGCACGATCCGCAGCTTCTCCTGGTTGGCCGGCAGCGACATGTCAAAGCGCGTGGGCATCGCCTGGGCGCGCCTGCTCGAGCTCGGGGAGCCGCCGCCCTCGTTGTATTTGCCCGACAGCCAGCCGCCGGCGAGCGGGCTCCACGGGATCACGCCCATGCCGTAGCGGCGGCACAGGGGCAGCACCTCTGCCTCGACGCCGCGATGCAGCAGCGAGTAGGGCGGCTGCTCGCAGACGAAGCGCTCGCGCCCACGCTTCTCGGCGACCCACTGCGCCTCGACGATCTGCGAGGGCTGGAAGGTCGAGCTGCCGATGTAACGGACCTTGCCCGCGTGCACGAGGTCGCTGAGCGCGCCGAGCGTCTCGTCGATGTCCGTGTCCGGCTCTGGGCGGTGGATCTGGTAGAGGTCGATCCAGTCAGTTTTCAGACGCCGCAGGCTGTTCTCGACCTCCTGCACGATCCAGCGGCGGGTGTTGCCGAACTGGTTGGGATCCTCGTCGTGCATCTTGCCGTGAACCTTCGTGGCGAGTACGACCGAGTCGCGCCGCCCACCGGCCAGCGCCTTGCCGACGATCTCCTCGGACTCGCCGCGCGAGTAGACGTCGGCGGTATCGATGAAGTTGATGCCCGCGTCGAGCGCCGCGTGGATGATCCGCACCGACTCCTCGTGATCGGGGTTGCCCCACGCGCCGAACATCATCGCGCCGAGGCACAGCGGGCTGACCCGAACGCCGGTGCTGCCCAGCTCGCGGTACTCGATCGCCATCGCCGGCGAGCCTAGTCCAGCGCCTGGCGGATCACGGGCGTCTTCGCGGCGGCCACCTCGTCGAGCCTGCGCACGGGCGTCGTATAGGGCGCGCCGAGCGCAATCTCCGGGTCCAAGGCCGCCTCGACGAGGATCTGCGCGATCGCCTCGGCGAAGGCGTCGAGCGTCTCCTTGGTCTCGGTCTCCGTCGGCTCGACCATCAGGGCCTCCTCGACGAGCAGCGGGAAGTAGACCGTCGGCGGGTGGAAGCCGTAGTCGAGCAGCCGCTTGGCGAGGTCGAGCGTCTTGATCTTCAGCTGCTTCTTCATCGGGCCGCCGGAGAGCACGAACTCGTGCATGCACAGCTCCCCGTAGGCGAGTGGCAGGTGCTCGGCAATCCCTTTCTCGCGCAGGCGGGCAAGCAGGTAGTTGGCGTTCAGCACAGCCGCTTCGGAGGCATCCTTCAGGCCGTCTGCGCCGAGCGAGCAGATGTAGGCGTAGGCGCGCACGAAGCAGCCGTAGTTGCCGTGGAAGCCGCGCAGTCGCCCAATCGACTTCGACCCGGCACCGCCCGGTCCGCTGCCGTCGTAGTCGAGGCGGAACGACGGCTCTTCGCCCGGTGAGGAGCCGTTGGCCTCGTGCTCACTGTCGCCCTCGCGCACGACGAGTGGCAGCGGCAGGAACGGCGCGATCCGCTCAGACACGGCGATCGGGCCCGATCCGGGGCCGCCGCCGCCGTGCGGTTGGGTGAAGGACTTGTGCAGGTTGAAGTGGACGATGTCGAAGCCCATGTCGCCGGGGCGCGAGAGCCCCATCACGGCGTTGAGGTTGGCGCCGTCGTAGTACAGCGTGGCGCCGACGCCGTGCACGATCTCGCGCGATCTGCTCGATATTCGGATCGAACAGCCCGAGCGTGTTCGGGTTGGTCAGCATCAGGCAGGCGACGTCCGCGTCGGCCTTCGCGCGCAGGTCCTCGATGTCGACGCCGCCGTCCTCGTTGGTGGCGACCTTGACCACCTCGAAGCCCGCCATCGTCACGGTGGCCGGGTTCGTGCCGTGCGAGGTGTCCGGCGTGAGCACCTTGTGGCGCGTCTCGCCGCGAGCCTCGTGGTAGGCGCGCGTCAGCAGCACCCCGGCGAGCTCGCCGTGCGAACCGGCCGACGGCTGCAGCGAGACATGCGGCAGCCCTGAGATCTCGCCGAGCGCCTGCTGCAGGTTGAACATCAGCTCGAGCGCGCCCTGCGCATGCTCGGGGTCCTGCAGCGGATGCAGGCGCGCGTGGCCGGGCAGCGCGGCGACGCGCTCGTGCAGCCGCGGGTTGTGCTTCATCGTGCACGAGCCGAGCGGGTAGAAGCCCGAGTCGAGGTCGAAGTTGCGCTTGGAGATGCCGACGTAGTGGCGCACGATCTCGGGCTCTGAGGTCTCAGGCAGGCGCGCCGGCTGTGAGCGGCGCAGGTGCGCCGGCAGCACCTGCTCGGCGTCGGGCGCCGGCACGTCGAGCGCCGGGCAGACGAACGCGCGCCGTCCCGGGGCTCCCTTCTGGAAGATCGTGGTCGCACGCTGGCGCTGCAACGGGCTCTCGCCGGGCCCGCCGACGGCGACATTGAGCCCGTGATGTGGATGATGCCCGTCGATGCCCGGGTCGGAGTGCAGGTGGTTCTCGTCGATCGTGCTCACACGTTCACCGGCCTTCCCTGCTGCTCGCGGGGCGCTCCGGGATCGCCGGAGATCCGCTCGCGGCCGCCGCCGCTGCCGCACTCGGCGGCGACAGCCTCACGGAGGACCTCTGCGAGCCGGTCGATGTCCTCACGCGAGCGCCGCTCGGTGATTGCCACGAGCAGCACGCCGGCGTCTTCGGGCCTGCCGCTCAGAGTCTGTGCGTTGACGCCGGGGTTGACGCCCTGCGCGATGCAGCGCTGGCGCACGGCCTCGACATCGGCATCGAGCCGCAGTGCGAACTCGCGCACGACCGGCTGCTCGTGCAGCGCCTGCACGCCGTCGAGCGCGGCCAGCGTCTGGCGCGCGTAGTGCGTGCGTGCAAGCAGCAGCTCACCGAGCTCGACGAGTCCGCGGCGGCCCAGCCAGGAGAGGTAGACGACGCCGGCGAGCGCGTTGAGCGCCTGCGCCGTGCAGATGTTGGAGGTCGCTTTCTCGCGGCGGATGTGCTGCTCGCGCGTTTGCAGCGTGAGCACGAAGCCGCGCCGGCCGTCGACGTCGACCGTCTCGCCGGCGATCCGCCCGGGCATCTTGCGCAGGTACTCCTCGCGCGCGGCGAAGAAGCCGAACGAGGGCCCTCCGAAGTCGAGGCGGTTGCCGAGCGGTTGGCCCTCGCCAACGCACACGTCCACACCACACTCACTCGGCGAGCGCAGGATGCCGAGCGCGATCGGGTCGGCCTGACAGATCACTACGGGATCGCCTGCGCCCTTGGCGGCCTCGCTCAGCGTGGCCGCATCCTCGACGGCGCCGTAGAAGTTGGGCTGGGCGAAGATCGCGGCGCTCGTGTCGGCGTCGATCGCGGCCGTCCACGCGTCGGGATCGGTCAGGCCATCGCGAACCGGCACCTCGACGACGTCCATGCCGTACCCGTGGGCGAGCGTACGCAGCGTCTGGATCGTGTGTGGGTGCAGGCCCGCACTGACGACGAAGCGGCCGCGCCCGTTGTGTAGCTTGGCCATGTAGCCGGCGGCGGCGACGGCCGACGGGCCCTCGTAAACCGACGCGTTGGACACGGGCAGGCCGGTCAGCTCGGAGATCGCCGTCTGGTACTCGAACATCACCTGCAGCCCGCCCTGGGAGATCTCGGGCTGGTAGGGCGTGTAGGGGGTTAGGAACTCCGAACGCTCCATCAGCATGTCGACGATCGCCGGCACGTAGTGGTCGTACATGCCGGCGCCGAGGAAGCTCAGCTCATCCTCGGCGCTCGTGTTGCGCGCGGCGAGCTCGGCCAGGTGCGCGTAGACCTCCTGCTCGGTCTTGCCCTGCGGCAGCTTGAGCTCGCGGCCGAGGCGCACGGCCTCGGGGATCTGGCGCTCGAATATCTCCTGCACCGAGGCGACGCCGATCGCGGCGAGCATCGCCTCGAGGTCGGCTTGCGTGATGGCTGTGTAGCGGCTCAAGTGACTGAGCTCAGCCTAGCCACCGAGCATGGCGGCATAGGCGCTCGCGTCCATCAGCGCCTCGCGCTCGCCCGGATCGGCCAGGCGAACCTTGATCAGCCAGCCGGCGCCGTAGGGATCCTCGTTGATCGCCTGCGGACCGTCGGAGAGGGCCTCGTTAACCTCGATGATCTCGCCCGAGAGTGGTGCGATCACGTCGGAGACCGCCTTTACCGACTCGACCTCGGCGTATGGCTCGTCCTTCTTCACGGCCGTGCCGACGGCGGGCAGGTCGAAGAAGACGACCTCGCCGAGCGAGTCCTGCGCGTACCAGGTGATGCCGAGCGTCGCGAGTGTGGCGTCGTCGGGGTCGATCCGCGCCCAGTCGTGCTCGGCGTGGTAGAGCAGGTCATCGGGGTAGCTTGCGTCTGCCATCACTGGCCCTTTCGGTAGAGCGGCTTCTGCCTGACGACGGCGCGGCGCATCTTGCCACGAACGTCTATCTCCAGGTCGCCGCCGAGCGCAGAGCGCTCGGCGGGAACGTAGGCCATGCCGATGCCGACGCCGAGGCTCGGCGACATCGTGCCGCTCGTGACCTCACCGCCGCCGGCGATCGGATTGCCCTGCCGCGCGATTCCGGGGCCGTCGATCTCGAAGGCGACGAGCTTCTCGGCAGCTCCGGCCTCGCGCACGGCGCGCACAGCCTCGGCGCCGATGAAGTGGGTGTCCTCCTTGCAGCACCAGCCGAGCCCGGCTTCGATCGGGCCGCGCTCGGGCATCAGATCGTTGCCGTAGAGGTGGAAGCAGACCTCCAGGCGCAGCGTATCGCGCGCGGCCAGACCGGCCGGTGTGGCACCCCGACGCACGAGCTCCTGCCACAGCGCGGGCGCGTCTGCCGGGCGGCAGAGCAACTCGACGCCGTCCTCGCCGGTGTAGCCGGTGCCGCACACGAGCACGTCCCTGCCCGCCAAGCGCCGGCTGGCGGCGATCATCCGCGCGGGCAGTGGTGCATCGGAGATCGCCTGCACGATCCCCCGAGCGAGCGGCCCCTGCACGGCGAACATCGCGTATTCGTCGATCCTGTCGATCACCTCGGCTTCCGGGAACTCTCCGGCGTGCGCGCGAAACCACTCTAGGTCGGCCTCGTGGTTGGCGGCATTGGTGACCGTCAGGTAGCGGTCGGTGTCCAGGCGATAGGTGAACAGGTCATCGAGCACACCGCCGTCCTCGCGGCACAGCACGCTGTACTGCGCGTGGCCACCGTTGACGTCGACGGCGATCTTGGCGACGTCGTTGGAGAGCAGCCGCTGCAGCAGCGCCAGCGCCTGCGGGCCGGCCACTTCGATCTCGCCCATATGCGAGACGTCGAAGATGCCGCAGCCCTCGCGCACGGCCCGATGCTCGGCGCCGACCCCTTCGTACTGCACCGGCATCTCCCAGCCCGCGAACTCGACCATCTTCGCGCCCGCCGCGACGTGAGCAACGAACAGCGGCGTACGGCGCAAGGTCTCAGGCACGGCCCGCAGGCTAGCGGGGCCGCCGGAGTTCCTGCTCAGCGCGGTCCCGTCGGCAGCCGAACACCGAGTTGCCTGCATATTTTGCGAGCCAGACCGAAGTCGATCTCTCGATGCCGCGGCACGACGGAGTGGGCGCCCTTTGGACCAATCCAGATCGCGTGGTTGCCGCCTTCAGCAAGATGGCGACAGCCGTTCGCCCACAGATGGCGCTCGAGATCGCGCCGCTTCACGCAGCAATCGTCAGACGCAGTGCCTCGCGCTCGCGTTGATCGTCGGCGGAAAGCGGCTGCGGTGAAAGCATCAGACGCAGGGCGTCGATGATGTTCTCACGAGCTTCCTCGCGCGTGCGGCCCTGGGTGAAGACTCCCGGAACCTCAGGGATTGAGGCCAGTATCCATCCATCCTCACCAGACTCGTAGACGATCATCAAATCGAGTTGCTCAGACACAGGGGACACGATACCTCCTGATCCGACCCAAATCGCCTGGCGGGACTCGTTGATCGAGGTATTTCAGCCGGCGCATGCGCCGCCGGACCTACTCAGATGAGAGATGCGTGCGAGCTACCGCAGGAACGGCGGAACGTCGATGTCGTCGTCGGAGATCTCAAGCGACGAGCGCTGGCGGTCGTCGATTCGCGGCCCGCGGTCGCGGCCGCGCGAGCGGCTCTCTTTGCGCGCGCTGCGTCCGGGACGGTGGTCGAAGCCTGTGCCGATCACGGTCACGCGGACCTCGTCGGACATGCTCTCGTCGATCACCGCGCCGAAGATGATGTTGGCGTTGGGGTCGGCCGCGTTCTGGATCGTCTCGGCCGCGTCGTTGACCTCGAACAGGCCGAGGTCCTTGCCGCCAGTGATGTTCAAGAGGATCCCCGTCGCGCCGTCGACCGACTCTTCAAGCAGCGGCGAGGAGATCGCGACCTTGGCCGCGTCGGCAGCCCGATTCTCGCCGCCCGCCGTGCCGATGCCCATCAGCGCCGAGCCCGCGTCCGCCATGATCGTGCGTACGTCCGCGAAGTCGAGGTTGATCAGACCCGGGATCGTGATCAGGTCCGTGATTCCCTGGACGCCCTGGCGCAGCACGTTGTCCGCCTCGCGGAACGCGTCGAGCATCGACGTGCGGCGCTCGACCACTTGCAGCAGCTTCTCGTTGGGGATCACGATCAGCGTGTCGACCACCTCGCGCAGGCGCTCGATGCCCTCGGTCGCCTGGCGACCGCGCTGCGAGCCCTCAAACTCGAACGGGCGCGTGACGACGCCGACCGTCAGCGCACCGATCTCGTTCTTGGCGATCTCCGCGATCACCGGAGCAGCGCCCGTGCCCGTACCGCCACCCTCGCCTGCCGTGACGAACACCATGTCAGCGCCCTTCAGCGCCTCCTTGATGTCGTCGCGCGACTCCGAGGCCGCGCCGAGCCCGACATCCGGGTTCGCGCCCGCGCCGAGGCCCTTCGTCGACTCGTGGCCGATGTTCAGCTTGATGTCGGCGTCGCACATCGCGAGCGCCTGGGCGTCGGTGTTGGCCGCGATGAACTCGACGCCACGCAGGCCAGCGTCGACCATGCGGCTGACCGCGTTCGTCCCGCCGCCGCCGACGCCGACGACCTTGATGACCGCCAGATAGCTTCCGCTGCTCTCCATGATGGTTCTGTCCGAACCCTTCAGTAGAAAATTAGGGTTCGCAGCATACAAGCTGGCGAACCGCCGAGATCGTCACGTTATGCAGGGAACTTCGCCCTGTCAACGACGCTTGCCAGTTCCGCAACGTTCGTTGCAGAACGGCCATCTCTCGACCACTGGGTGAGAATCGTCTCTGACCTACAGTAAACCTCGAGTAGAGGTCGATGGTTGTCCCTTTCGGGTCTGGGGTGTCTCTAGCCGGAGGATTCGGTGCCGGAGCCTGAGCTCGTTTCGCCCGACGCTTCCGATTCGCCTTCTTCGCTTGACGAGGATTCCGATTCGCTCGTTCCGGCTTCCGACCCACTCGAAGCGGCTTCTTCTTCCGCGTTGCCCGTTTGCTGTGGCGAGCTCGAACCGCCGACTGCCGAGGAGAGCCGTTCCGCGAGTGACTGTTCGGATTCGTCGCTCGCCGTAGACGTCAAAGCTTCGCTTTCCGCGCCCGCCACCGCCGGCGGTGTCACGCCCGCCGGGAAGCCCGCAGCCGGTCGTTCAGGCACGCGCACGTCGACATAGCTCGCACCCACCGAACCCGGGTCGGCAAGCACCCGCACGAGCGACGTCCACTTGGCGTGCGGGCGGGATGCATCACCGAAGTACACCCGCAGACCGCCGTGCATCAGCAGCGTCAGGCCCTTCGAGCCGCTGTACGCGCGTTCCGCGAACTTCGCCAGCGCCTTCGGCGCCGCGCCGAGCACCGTCAGCGCGCCGAGCAACGCCGCCTCTCGCACGTGCTCGCCCGGCGTCAGCTGCACCTGGCTGCTCAGCGTCGGCAGCGAGCTCGAGGCATGCGCTTCGCCCAGCACGACGCCGTCCGCCGCGACCGCCGTCTTTACGCCGCCCGCCGTCAGCGTCGCGACCGGTGACTGCTCGATCACCTCGATTCGCAGGCCGTGCGGGAAGCTCGTGCGCACGCGCACGTCACCGACGACCGGATAGGACGCGACCGCCGCGCGCAGCTTCGAGGTGCTCACGTCGAGCGTGCTCATACGCTTCGCAGCACCCGTCAGCGCCGCCTCGATCGCCTGCGCTTCAGATCCGTGCACGCCGCTCACGCGAACGTGCTGCACCGCCACGAGCGAGGAGTGGCGCAGCCACAGCCAGCCACCGCCGAGCAGCGGCAGCGCGATCAGCGTAGCCAGCAGCGCGATGCGCAGGCGCTTGCGCTTGCGCACCAGTGCCCAGCCACGCGAAACCCCGCGCACGAGGGTCGAGGGAGCGTGCAGCAGATACGCGATCGCTACGTCGATCGGATGCCCTCCCGTGCCCCGCCGCGCGCCGTGGCCAGCCGTGGGCTTGCGTTCCGAGCCAGCTCGATTCAGGCGCGCCTTCTTGCGCGCTGGCGGACGGGTGAGGCTGCCGATTCCCAGCCGGCCGGCGGACGAGCGATCCATCGGCCTCTTCCTTCGACCTCCGTGCGCGAACCCCTACAAGCTCCTCACGCCGTCTCTGTCGGGATCACGACGAGCCTACGTGCGAGCGCATCCACGTCGCCCGCGCCCATCACCAGGCACACGTCCCCCGCACCGAGCAGGCCGTCGAGCACCGATGCCGCCGCGTCGAAGCCAGGCAGCCAGTAGACCGGCCTGCCGCCTGCCGCGTCGGCCGTCGCCTCGGCAATCATCAGACCGCTCACTCCCGGGTGCTGCTCGGCGCGCTCGCGCGCCGGATAGACGTCGAGCACGACGGTCACGTCCGCCCGCGCCAGCGCGCGGCCGAAGTCGCTCGCTAGCAGCTCCGTGCGCGAGTACAGGTGGGGCTGGAATACCGCGATCAGGCGTCCGTGCTCGAGCGTGCGCGCCGCATCGAGCGTCGCCGCCACCTCCGTCGGGTGGTGCGCGTAGTCGTCGTACACGAGCGCCCCCCCGCGACTGCGCCCGAGCAGCTGAAAGCGACGCCCCGCGCCGTGGAAGCCCGCCAGCCCTGCGATCGCGCCGTCCATCTCCGCGCCGGCCAGGCGCGCCGCCTCGAGCGCCGCCGTCGCGTCGAGCACGTTGTGCGCCCCCGGCACCGCCAGGCGCACCTGCTCGCCGCGCCAGCGAAAGCTCGAGCCGCCGCTCAGCAGCGTCGGCGCCGCCGCGTCGAACGGCACCAGCTCGACCCCATCGGACGCCTCAGGGGCGAGCGTCAGCAGCTCCGGCCGGTCCCACACGACCGTAGCCGCGCTCGCCCGCGCCAGGAACGCCGCGAAGGCTTCGCGCAGTTCCGCCAGCGAGGCGAACGTCGCGTGGTGGTCGAGCTCGACGTTCATCAGCACCGCGATCTCCACATCCAGGCTGAGCATCGAGCGATCCGACTCGTCCGCCTCGATGACAAGCCACTCCCCCTCGCTCCAGTGGGCGTTCGGCAGGCCGCCGCCGATCGGCGCGCCGATCAGCCAGCCCGGATCCAGGCCCGCCGCACTCAGCGCGTGCGCGAGCATCGAGGACGTTGTCGTCTTGCCGTGCGTGCCCGCCACCGCGATCGTGCGACGCAGCGCGCTCAGCTCACCCAGCAGCTCTGCGCGCGGGCGCTCCGCGATCCCTCGCTCGCGCGCCGCCGTGCGCTCGGAGTTCCCCTGCGGAACGGCCGAGGAGTAGATCAGCTCGACGCCCTCCCCCGAGGGCACGTTCGCCGCGTCGTGACCCAGGCGCGCCTCGAGCACACCGTCCTCGCGCAACCGCACCAGATACGGGCTGCTCGCGCCGTCCGAGCCGCTCACCTCGGCGCCCAGCGCGTGCGCCGCACGCGCATAGGCGCTCATGCCCGCGCCGCCCACGCCGACGAAGTGAAGGCGCCGCCCCCGCCACGGTCGGGCGCCGCTCATCCGCCCGCCGCCTGCAGCAGCTCCCGTGCGACCTCGCCCGCTGCATCCGGCCGGGCAAGCGAGCGCGACGCTGCAGCCATCTTCGCGAGCCGCTCACGATCGCTCAGCAGCTCTGCCACCTGGCTGCCCAGGCGCGCCGCTGTCAGTTCACCGTCGGAGATCACGACCGCTGCGCCCGCATCGGCCATCCAGCGCGCGTTGGCGCTCTGATGGTCGCCCGCCGCGTGCGGATAGGGCACGAGCACCGCCGGCACGCCATGCGCCGCGATCTCGAACACCGAGCCGCCCGCGCGCGCCACCGTCAGATCGGCCGCCGCCAGCGCATCGGCGAAGTCCGGCTCCTGCAGGTACTCGCGCAGGTCATAGCCCGGCCGCAGCCCGCGCGCGAGCAGCTCCGGATAGTCGCGCTCGCCCGCGATGTGCAGCACATGGAACTCGCCATCCGCGAAGGCCTCTGCCGCGGCCTCGTTGATCGAGCGCGCCCCGAGCGAGCCGCCGAACACGAGCACGCACGTTTCCCCCGCGCCGACCCCCAGCCGCTCGCGGGCCGTGCGCTCGTCGCGTTCCAAAGATGGGATCGGCCGGCCCGTCACGCGGTAGCGCGCCCCATCGCGTCCTGCCAGCGGGAAGGACAGGCAGACACGGCGCGCGAACGGCGCCATCAGCCGGTTGGTCAGGCCGAGATGGCTGTCCGCCTCGGTCAGCACCAGCGGGATACGCAGCGTGATCGCCGCCAGCGCGACAGGCCCCGCCACGTAGCCGCCGCCGCCCATCACCGCATCCGGCGCCAGCCGCTTGAGCAGTCCCCGCGCCCGCGGCAGCGCGAGCGCCGCGCGCAGCAGCGCGCGCAGCGCCTTCAGTGGGTTCGTGCGGCTGAGACCTTCGACCGCGATCGTGTGCAGCCGATATCCCGCCGCCGGCACGAGCGTCGCCTCGGCGCGCCCGGCGCCGATGAACTCGACCTCCGCGTCCTCAGCCCGCAGCGCGGCGGCCACCGCGAGCGCCGGCACCACGTGCCCCGCCGTGCCGCCGGCGGCGATCACGATCCTCTTCTTCTGGCTCACGGTCCCATCGTGCCTGTTCGCGCGCCCGTGCGTCGGCAGAGCGCTTGCGCGGGCTCGCCACCGCACGCACGTGCGCCGTGCCGCCGTTGGCCACGTTCAACAGCAGCCCCATCCCCGCGAGCATCACGATCAAGCTGCTCGATCCGTAGGAGACGAACGGCAGTGGTACGCCCGTCAACGGCGCCAGGCCGAGCACAGCGAAGACGTTCAAGAGCGCCTGGGAGACGATCAGCGAGGTCACGCCGACCGCGATCAGCGCACTCTGCATGCTGCGCGCGCCCTTCGCCGCGCGCAGACCCGCGTAGGCGATCAGGCCATAGAGGAACAGCAGCGCGCACACGCCCATCGCGCCGAGCTCCTCGGCGACGACGGCGAGGATGAAGTCCGTCGGCGCCTCCGGCAGGTAGAAGATCTTCTGCACCGACTGGCCCGGGCCGACGCCGAACAGCCCGCCCGAGCCGATCGCGATCTGTCCCTGCACGGCTTGAAAGCCGCTGCTCGAAGCGTGCGCCCATGGGTCCAGGAACGACGTCAGACGAGCCCGCGCGTACGGTTTGACGATCGCGTACATGACCACCGCCACGAACGCGCAGCCGCAGACGATCGCGAGGTTGCGCATCGGAATGCCCGCCGCGACGAGCAGTGAGATCGTGATGAACGCGATCACCATCGCCGTGCCGAGATCCGGCTGGGTGACCACGAGCAGGATCGCTCCGCCTACCACGAGCAAGAACGGGCGCGAGAGCTCGCGCAGGTCGTGCACGCGTTGCGGTCGCTTGGCCAGCAGCGTCGCGCCGTAGAGGACGAGCGCGATCTTCATCAGCTCCGAGGGCTGGAACTGAAGCGGCCCGGCGCCCATCCAGCGTTTCGCTCCGTTGACGCTCACGCCGATGTGCGGCACGTGCACGGCCAGCACGAGCGCGAACGAGATCGCCAGCAGCGGGCCCGTGATGCTCTGGACTTTGGCCACGCCATCGCGGGCGAGCACGCGCATCAGCACGAGGCCGATCGCGCCGTAGATCAGGTACTTGACGAGGTAGCCGCTGCCGTTGCCGTGACCCTGCAGCAGCGAGGTCGCCGAGGAGGCGCTGTAGACCATCACCGCGCCGAATGCCAGCAGGCACAGCGTGGCTGTGATCAGGATGCGCTGCTCCAGCGGCTGGCTCGCGGCCTTCGCGCTCTTGCGCCCGCGTTTGCCCCCTCGCAGGGATCGAGCTGCCCCGGGAGGACCGGCGCTCCGTGCCGCGGCAGATGGCATTGGAGCTGACTTCGCTGCCCGCGAGGCTAACCCTGCAATTTTTCGACCAGCTCACGAAAGCGCTCGCCGCGGGCTTCGAAGTCCGCGAACTGGTCAAAGCTCGCGCAGGCCGGCGAGAGCAGCACAACTGGCCCGCCCTTGCCCGGCCGCTCGATTGCGTCGGGGTCGCACGCTGCCGCATCCGCGGCCATAGCGAGCGCCCGCTCCAGATCGCCACATTCGAGCACGTGCGGAGCGATGTTCGCCAGCACCGTGGCGATCGTCGGCGCGTCCTCGCCGATCAGGTAGACCCCCGCACAGGCGCCTGCGACCGGCTCGCGCAGGCTCGTGAAGTCCTGGCCCTTACCCCGGCCACCCAGGATCAGGTGCACCGGCCGGCCGGCGAACGCCTCCAGCCCGACCAGCGTGCTCGCCACGTTGGTCGCCTTCGAGTCGTTGACGTAGAGCACGCCGTCGAGCTCGGCGAGCTCCTCCAGGCGGTGGGCGACGCCCGGGAACGACGCGAGCCCCGCGCGGACCGCCGCCGGCTCGATCCCGCGCGCCAGGCAGACCGCCGCGGCAGCCATCGCGTTCTCCACGTTGTGGCGCCCGCGCAGGCGCATCTGCTCGAGCGCGATCAGCGCCCGCCCGCGCCACCACAGCTCGCCGTCGAGCTCGAACAGCGCCGCCTGCGCCTCCCAGCCGAACTCGACCCGCTGCGCCTCGCCCGGGATCGCCGGTGCACCGGCCCACTCGATCCGCTCGCCGAGGTCGGCTGGGAAGACCGCTACGTCGTCCCGCTGCTGGCGCGCGAACGCTTCGAACTTGGCCGCCGCGTAAGCCTCGAGCGTGCCGTGCCGATCGAGGTGGTCAGGCGTGATGTTCAGCAGCACCGCCGCCTGAGGCGCGAACTCGAGCGTGTCTTCGAGCTGGAACGACGAGGCCTCGCAGACGATCGTCGCATCCCCGTCGAGCTCGCCGATCAGCGAGCTCAGCGCCGTGCCGACGTTGCCCGCAACCGCCACCGGCAGGTCCGCCTCGCGGTGGATGTGGCCGATCAGCTCGACCGTCGTCGTCTTGCCGTTCGTGCCCGTCACCGCGACGAACTCGTTCGCCAAGAGCCGCCACGCCAGCTCGAGCTCACCCAGCACCGGCGTGCCACGTTCCCGTGCAGCCCTGATCACCGGCGTCTCAGCCGGCACGCCCGGGCTCTTCACGACCGCGCCGATGCGATCGAGCAGCGCGATCCCGTCTCGATCATCCAAATAAAGATCCACCCCATCCCGCGCCAGCGCCGCTGCGCCAGACGGTGAGCCCGCGTCCAGGCCGATCACATCCTCTCCCCTTGCGCGTAGCGCCAGCGCCGCCGCCGCGCCCGAGCGCGCCAGGCCGACGACCAGGAAGGGGCCTGCCGGTATCGGCGGACGCGGCCTCACCTCGACGTTCGCTCCTTGCGCAGCGAGACCGCGGGCGCCGCGGATGCAGCGGCGCCAGGCGGCGCTACTTGGCGCTCTTGCACGCTGCCAGAGCCTGCTTACGGGCCGGCGTCGAGGTGCTGCCCGGCGAAGCCGAGTGCTTGATCACTTCCACGCAGACTTCCTCGCTCGCCTGGCGCGCCCCCGCAACTCCGGTCGCCGACTTGTCGCATAGCGGTTCGAGGTGTACCTTCTCGCTCGTCGTCAGCGCCGGCTCGTTCTGGATCCGTCGCTTGCACGCGTTCACGAGCAGCGTCGCCACGGCTCCGCTCGCCGTACTCGTCCCCGCCGGCTTGGTCGTCGAGTCGCTGCCGCTACTGCTCGAGCTGCCACAGCCGGCCGCCAGCGCCACAGCTACGAGCGCCGGTATCAGCCACGGCACGCGTCGCATGATCCTCCTCCTTCGTCCCTTGGGCTCGCTCGCCTTACGACGCAGCGTCTCCACCATCGATCGCCAAGCTTATCCCTGCCGCCCGGCGGCTTCGCACGATCAGCTGATGCTCTGGCGATAGATCGTGAAGCCGATCGCGGCGCAGATCGCCGCGACGATCCAGAAGCGCAGGATGATCTTCGTCTCAGACCACGCGCGCAGCTCGAAGTGGTGATGGATCGGCGCCATCAGGAAGACGCGTTTGCGCGTCGCTCTGAAAGGAGATCACCTGGATCACGACCGACAGCGCCTCGATCACGAAGATGCCGCCGAGCAGGACCAGCAATAGCTCCGTCTTCGTCATCACCGCAAGCCCCGCGATCGCCCCGCCGAGGCCCAGCGCGCCCGTGTCGCCCATGAAGATCGTCGCCGGGAAGGCGTTGAACCAGAGAAAGCCGACGCAGCCGCCGACGAGGCAGCCCGCGAGCATCGCCAGGTCGTCCTCCCCCGTAATGAACGTGATGCCGATGTAGGCAAGCAGCACGATCGCCGCGCAGCCCGCCGCCAGGCCGTCGAGCCCGTCCGTCAGGTTGACCGCGCTCGTCGTGCCCGCCACGACGAGGTAGATCAGCAGCGGATAGAACACGCCCAGGTCGATCTGATAGTCGACGAAGCGCAGTCGCAGCGTCGGCGCCAGATGCGCCTCGTGGCGTGCGATCCACCACAGCCCGAGCGAGATCGCGATCGTCACGATCAGCTTCGTGCGCCCGCGCAAGCCCAGCGAGCGGCGCTTGACGAGCTTCGTGTAGTCGTCGGCAAAGCCCAGCAGCGCGCACGCGATCATCGCGCCGAACACGCCCACCGAGCGCCAGTCATAGTCCGTCAGGATCAAGAACGGGACCGAGATCGCCAGGAAGATGATCACCCCGCCCATCGTCGGCGTGCCCGCCTTCTGATGGTGGCCCTCCGGGCCGTCCTCGCGGATGTGCTGGCCGAACTCGCGCTCGCGCAGGAAGTCGATGAACTTCGGGCTCAGGAACAGGCAGATGAGCAGCGCCGCCGTGCCGCCGAAGAGGATGCTCCCCATCAGTGCTCCTGCGCCTGCGCCGCGCCGAGCGCATCCGCTACGCGCTCTAGGCCCACGCCGCGCGAGCCCTTCACGAGCACCGTGTCGCCCGTGCCGAGCAGCGTCTGCAAGAGCTCCGCCGCCGCGCCCGCGTCGGCCACCGCGTAGGACTCGCCCTCGAACTCGCTGCGCATCTCCGCCGCCAGCGGGCCGACCGTAACGAGCACGTCGAGACCCTGCTCGGCTGCGTACAGGCCGATCTCACGATGTAGGCGCGGCGACTGCGGCCCCAGCTCGAGCATGTCGCCCAGCACCGCCACGCGCCGCGCCGGCGCCGTCCCGGCCAGGTCGTCGATCGCCGCGCGCATGGACATCGGGTTGGCGTTGTAGCAGTCGTTGATCAGCGTCACTCCGTCCCCCAGCTCCAGGCGCTCGCCGCGCAGCGCCGAGAAGCGCACGTGCAGCAGGCCGCTCGGCTCCAGACCGAGCGCGAGCGCCGCGGCCGTCGCCGCGAGCAGGTTGCGCAGGTTGTGCGCCTGACTGAACGACGGCTGCAGCTCGAGCTCGCGGCCATGAGCGCGAATCAGAACGCTTCCATCGGACAGGACCTGCTCGAGCGTCACGTCCGCCCGCTCGCCGAAGGAGATCGTTTTCAGGTCCGCCCGCAGATGCGGCTGCGAGCAGCGGGTCCTCGACCGGCACTACCACCGTGCTGCCCGGCGCCAGCCCGGCGATCAGCTCCGCCTTCGCCGCCGCGATCGCCTCCAGCGAGCCGAGCAGCTCGAGGTGGACCGGGCCGACGTTGACGACCACGCCCACGTCCGGCTCGGCGATCGCCGTCAGCTCCGCGATCTGCCCGGCGCCGCGCATCGCCATCTCGAGCACGAGCACCTCCGTGTCCGCCGGCGCAGCCAGCAGCGCGAGCGGCAGGCCGATCTCCGTGTTGTAGTTCTGCGGGCTCGCCACCGTGCGCCGTTGCGCGCCCGCGATCGCCGCAAGGATGTCCTTCGTCGAGGTCTTGCCCGTCGAGCCAGTGATCCCGACCACCTTTGCGCCGGTTGCGCCGAGCTCGCGCCGCCACGCTCGCGCGAGCGCCTGCAGCGCCGCCAGCGGGTCCGCATGCGTGAGCACCGCGCCGCCCGCGGCGTCCTCGCCGAGCGCTGCGCGCGCCGCCTCGGCGTGCTCGTGCGGCACCAGCACGCCCCACGCCCCTGCCCGCAGCGCCTCTGCCGCGTGCTCGGCGCCATGCGCGCTCTCGCCCGGCAGGCCCACGAACAGATCGCCGCTGGCCACCGCGCGCGAGTCGATCACCGCGCGCAGCGGGCCCATCTGCGAATCCTCTCCGCGTGGATGCTCGATCGCCTGCGCCCCCGCCTCCGCGGCCAGCCGCGCTGCGTCCCAGCCCCTCACGAGCGTCCCCTGTGCAAGCGGCAGCGCCTTGCGCGCCACCGCCACATCGTCGAACGGCACCTTGCGACCGCGCGCGAACTCCTGGCCCTGCTCGTGGCCCTTGCCCGCGATCACCAGCACGTCGCCCGCGCGTGCCGCCCCGATCGCCTCGTCGATCGCGATCGCGCGGTCTGCGACCGAGCGCACGAGCTGGCTGTGCCGGCACGCGCGCCACGCCGGCCATGATCTCCGCGATGATCTGCTCCGGATCCTCCGAGCGCGGGTTGTCCGAGGTCACGAACGTCATGTCCGCCAGGCGCGCCGCGATCTCGCCCATCAGCGGGCGCTTGCCGCGATCGCGATCGCCGCCCGCGCCGAACACGCAGAGCACGCGCCCGCGGCCGCTCGCCGCGCGATCGCGCGCGCGCGCCGCCTCGAGCACGTTCTCAAGCGAATCCGGCGTATGCGCGTAGTCGACAAGCACCGCGAAGTCCTGGCCCTCCTCGACCGGCTCGAAGCGCCCTGGGACGCGAACGCCGCGCTCGAGCGCGCTAAGCAGCCGCTCCAGCTCTCCGCCGAGCGCATGCGCCGCCGCCAGCGCACCGAGCGCGTTAGCGACGTTGAACCGCCCCGGCATCGGCAGGCGCACCCTGCGCACTCCGCTCGCCGTGCGCAGGTCGAAGCCGGCACCCGTGAAGTCGAAGCGCAGATCTTCCGCGAGGTAGTCCGCCGCGAGCCGCTCGCCGCCGGACGCCTGTACGGCGAACGTGATCGCACCGTCGAGCTCGCCCGCCAGCCGCGCGCCGTAGGGGTCGCCGATGTTGATCACGCTGAGCGCCGGGCGATGCTCGGCGAACAGGCGGCGCTTGGCCAGGAAGTAATCCTCCATCGTGTCGTGGAAGTCGAGGTGGTCCTGCGTCAGGTTCGTGAAGATCGCCGCCGCGAAGTTCACCGCGTCGGCGCGACCGAGCTCGAGCGCGTGCGAGGAGACCTCGATCGCGCACGCCCCGTCGCCGCCGTCGAGCATCGCGCGGAACACCGCCTGCAGATCGATCGCCTCCGGGGTCGTGCGAGTCACCTCGCGCTCCTGCCCGCCGACGATCGAGGTGACCGTGCCGAGCAGTCCGCACTGCTCGCCCATCGCCTCCTGCAGCAGGGCGCGCACGAGGTAGGCCGTCGTCGTCTTGCCGTTCGTTCCCGTGATGCCGACGACGCGCAGCTGCGAGGTCGGATCGCCGTAGAAGCGCGCCGCGATCGGGGCCATCGCCGCGCGCGCAGAGCTGACCAGCACTTCCGGCACGCCGAGCTGCAGGCGTCGCTCCACGACCAGCGCCGCCGCGCCCGCCTGGAGTGCCTGCTGCGCGAACTCGTGCCCGTCGCGCTGAAAGCCGCTGACGCAGAAGAACAGCTCCCCGTCGCCCACCGCGCGGCTGTCGTAGGCCAAGCCCGTGATCTGGACGCCGAGATCGCCGGTGGCCTCGAGCGCCAGACCGGCCGTCAACTCGTCGAGCCTCATCGCCTTGGATGCTATCCGGGCGGGATGCGCAGGTACGGCAGCGCGAAGCTCATGATCTGGCCGAATGCCGGCGCCGCCACCGTGCCGCCGAAGATCGAGCCGTTCTGCGGTTCGTCGACGATCACCGCGCACAGCAGCTTGGGGTGCGAGGCCGGTGCGAAGCCCATGAACGACGCCACGTAGCGGCTTTTCGAGTATTCGCCCGTGGCCTCGTCGACCTTGCTCGCCGTGCCCGTCTTGCCCGCGAGCTGATAGCCCGGGATCGAGACCTCGCTGGCCGTGCCGCCCGGTGCGAGCACGCCCTCGAGCATCTGGCGCAGCGACGCGGCCGTGGCCTTCGAGATGATCCGGTGCCCGGCGGGCGCGCCCTGCGCTTCGGAGCCCACCTTGGCGATGATGTGCGGCGGGCGCAGGATGCCGCCGTTGGCGATCGCCGCATAGGCCGAGGCCATCTGCAGCGGTGTCACGAGCTGACCCTGGCCGATCGGCAGGTTGCCCATCGAGGAGCCCGAGTACTTGCCGACCGGCAGCACCTGGCCGATTTCCTCGCCCGGCAGCTCGACGCCCGTGCGCTTGCCGAAGCCGAACTTGCTGACCCATTGCGAGAAGTCGTTCTTGCCCTCGCGCGCGCCAATCTCGATCGCGCCGACATTGCTCGACTGGGCGAGGATCTGCGCCGTCGTCAACGTCTCGTCGCCGTGTTCGGTGTCGTCGTGGATCGTGCGGTCGGCCACCTGGATCTTGTCCGGGACGAAGAAGCTCGAAGTCGGCGTGACGAGCCGCTGCTGCAAAGCACCCGCAACCGTGAACGCCTTGAACGTCGAGCCCGGTTCGTAGTCGAAACCGACAGCGCGGTTCTGCAGCGCTTCCGGCGAGGAGCCGGCAGGATCGTTCGCGTTGACGCGCGGCCAGTTGGCCATCGCCAGGATCGCGCCGCTGTTCGGGTCCATCACGATCGCCGTCGCGTCTTTCGGGCCGAACACGCGCCCGACCGCCGAGAGCACATCTTCGGTGCGCTGCTGGATGTTCGCGTCGAGCGTCAGCGAGATCGACGTACCCGGCTGCTCCGGGTGCGGTTCAGAGATCGACACCGGCTGCCCGATCGCATCGCTGACGACGTGGCGCTGGCCCGTACGTCCGTGCAGTAGCGCGTTGCGCGAGTACTCAAGACCCGACAGGCCGTTGCCTTCGGTGCCCACCACTCCTAGCACCTGCGCCGCCAGCTCGCCGCGCGGGTACACGCGGCGCATCACCGGAGCGCCCGCGATTCCGGCGATTTTCAACGCCATCAGCGCGTGCGCCTGCTTGGCCGGCAGCGCGCGCTTGAGGTAGACGAAGCCGCTGCGCTCGGACAGCAGACGCAGGACCTGATCCTGGGGCTTGCCCAGCAGCGGGGTGATCTTCTGCGCCGTCTGTAGTGGATTCTTCACTAGGTACGGCGTCGCCGAGATGTCCTGCGCCGGCTCTGAGACCGCCAGGTCGACGCCGTTGCGGTCGCTGATCGAGCCGCGCTGCGCCGGCACCGCTTCGTAGGTCAGCTGCTGGGTGGCCGCCGCTTTGCGCAGACTGCTGCCCTTCAGCCCACCCAGGTACAGCGTACGCCCGCCGGCGAGGATCAAGAGGAGGAAGAACAGCCCGAAGATCCCCCCAATCCGGCGCTGGACGATCGCCACCGGCTTAGCCTCCCGAGGAGCTCGCGGCGCTCCCGCCCGAAGGTTCGGTTTCGCTAGATGCGGTGCTCGCCGATTCGGGCGCCGATTCACCGCTCGAGGCTTCGCTCGATTCGCTCGATTCGCCGCTCGAGCTCGCTTCTTCGGAGGCCCCCGAGGAGGCACTCGCTTCAGCGGATTCTTCGCCAGAGCCTTCCGATGTGGCCGCCGTTTCGCTCGACGCTTCGCCTTCGCTTGCTGCGGCCGAGCTCGCCGAAGCGGCTTCGGCGGCGCTTGCTTCGCGTGCCTGGGCAGCCGCATGGGCGGCGCTCGCGAGTGCTGCCACAGCCTTGCCCGCATCACCATGGCCGCTCGCTCCGAGGAATCGCAGCGCCCCTGCGGGGACAAATGCCATGCCGAGCTTCGACGCGCCCTGCTCCACGCGCGTGCCTGCCGCCAGTTCGGAGTTTTCGATGCTCAGCGCCGCGTTCTCGCGCTGCAGCAACGCCTCGTGCTCGAGCGCGCGGCCGATGCCGCCATTGAGCTTGAGCAACCCGAGTTGCAGCGTGACGATGCCGATCAGCGCGAACGCGACCAGGCCGATCCACACGCGGCCTCGGATCAGACGGTCGAGCAGGCGATGCTGAGCAAGGCTCTCGAGCGCCGATAGCAGCCCGAGCACGAGCCCGACTTGGCCCGTGGCACCCGTCGCGGGCCGGCGGGGCGCCGTCGCCGGGCGTGTCGGTCCTGAGATGCGCCGCGGCCCGCGCGGCGCCGGGGCGCGGCGCGGCCTGACTGTCGGGGCCGCTGCGGCCGCGGGCGGCGTCATCGCTGCACCTCATGCTCTTCGTCGCGCAGCTTGCGCGCGGCGCGCAGGCGGGCCGAGGAGGCGCGCGGGTTGCGCTCAACCTCATCAGCCGAGGGCACGATCGAGCGGCGCGTGAGCAGTGCCGCCTCCGGCTCGCGACCGCACGCGCAGACGGGCAGATCGGGCGGGCACACGCAGCCCTGCGCGCGCGCCGCGAGGAAGCGCTTGACGCGTCGGTCCTCGAGCGAATGGAAGGAGATCCCGGCAATCACGCCGCCGTCGCGCAACAAGCCCCACGCGAGCGGCAGCGCCCGGTCGAGCTGGTCGAGCTCATCGTTGACGGCGATCCGCAGCGCCTGGAAGGAGCGCTTGGCGGGATGGCCGCCGGCAAAGCGCGCCGGCGCCGGAAGCGCCGAGTTGATCGCCTCGACGAGCTCGAGCGTCGTCTCGATCGGCGCCTGCGCGCGCCGGCGCACGATCGCGCGGGCGATCGCGCCGGCGTGGCGCTCCTCGCCGAAGTCTCGCAGTGTGCGCGCCAGCTGGCGCTCATCCCACGTGCTCACGATCTCCCGCGCGCTCAGCTCCTGCGCCGGATCCATCCGCATGTCGAGCGGGGCCTCATACGAATACGAGAACCCGCGCTCGCGAGCGTCTACCTGCATCGAAGACATACCCAGGTCGAAATACGCCGCGTCGGCGCGTACCCCTTCGCGGGCGAGCAGCTCGAGCGCTTCAGCGTAGCCGGCGCGGATGAAGCGCACGGTGCACTCGACGTCTTGCGCGAGCTGCGCGTAGCACTCTTCGGCGAGCGGGTCGCGGTCGATCGCAATCAGCGTGCCCGTCGCACCGAGCCGCTCGGCCACGAGCCGCGCGTGCCCGCCGTCGCCGAACGTGCAGTCGATCGCCGTCTGGCCCGGCTGGGGGTCGAGCAGCTCGAGCAGCTCGTCGGCCAGCACCGGGACATGCCCGCGCGCGCCGATCGGAGCGTCACAGCACGAGGCCTCACGCGCCGCGGCACGGGCAGCGCCCGACGGCCGCCCGCGCTGGGGGCGTCGCTGGGATCGTCTCATCTCAAGCAGTGTCGTCGACATTTGCCGTGATCTCGGCGACGCCGCTCAGCAGCGCCGGTCGATGCTCGTTCCAGGCGTCCTTGCTCCACAACTCCAGGCGATCGCCGGCGCCCACCACGACGACCTCCTTCTGCAGCCGGGCATGCTCGCCGAGGAAGCCCGGCACCATGATCCGCCCAGCCGCGTCCAGATCCGCGTCCTGCGAGCTTCCGTAGAAGAAGCGCTCGAGCTCGCTCAGGCGCGGCGAGAGCGGCGGCAGCTCCGCCAGCGCGCGCTTGCTGTAGCGCTCGTACTCCTCCGGGTGCCACACGCCCACGCAGGGCTTCAGGTCGACGGGCATCGCGAGCACTACCCCCTCGGCGAGCGCGGCTCGATAGCGCGCCGGCACCGTGAGGCGGTTCTTTGCGTCGAGCGTATGGTCGAACGTGCCACGAAAGGGGACCACTTGGGGGGACTCCAAAATTGATTACCGAGCCGAGGTGGAGGAGTGGGAGGAGCCCCTCCACCCCGGCTCGCTGCGGGCGAACATACCCCACTTCCTCCCACAACGCAACCCTAATTGCACATTTTCTCCCACCAGACCGCTCGATCGTCCTCGAATCTGGGAAAAGGCCTGCTCAGCCCGAGCTTTCCGGCTGCCGGCAAGCGCGCTGCCGAACGCGCCGAATCTGCAAGCGGCGATGCAGATCCACTAGCTGAAAGCCGACTTGCAGCTGCGCGTGCTCGCCAGCGCCCAACGTCGCCGCGTTTCTCCGCGCGAGGGGCAACGTCGGCCGTATGTCGCCGAGCACATGCGGTGTGGCAAGCGCGGCCCGCCGCCCACGCCAGCCGCTACGATCGCCCGCGATGGCTCCGAGGCTCAGGCTGCTGCCCCTGCTCGCTCTACTCGCGGCGGCCGTGCTCCTTCCCAGCGGCTGCGGCTCGAGTGCAACCGGCACCTCGGTCGACCCGGCGAGTGCCGTGCCGGCATCGGCCGCGCTCTACGCCGGCGCGATCGTGCGACCTGAAGGATCACTACAGAAGCGGGCAAGCGCAGCCGGGCGCGCACTCACTCACCAGGCCGACCCCTACCTGCGGCTGCTCGGCGCGTTGCAGACGCCGGGCTCGGGCTCGCTCGACTACAAGCGCGACGTCGCCCCCTGGCTGGGCACGCGCGCCGGCGTTTTCCTCAGCTCGGACGGCGGCTCGAGCGAAGCGGCGATCTCGCGCCTGCTGACGCTCGTGCAGCAAGGGCTGCTCGGCAGCTCCCCGAGCGGCGGCTCGTTCCCGTTCGCCGCCCACTCTGCCGAAGGCGCGATCGTGCTGGACACGCGCGACACGGCAAAGGCGCGCTCGTTCTTGCAGACCCTCGCCAAGCGCGCCGGCGCACACACGGGCAGCTACCACGGGATCTCCTACCAACTCGGCAACGGCGTCGCCTTCGGCATCGTCTCGCGCCTGGCCGTGATTGGCACCGAGCCGGCGCTGCGCTCGGTGATCGACACGACCGCCGGCGGCGGTCTCGCGCTCACGCACTCCCCCGGCTACTCCAAGCTGCAGGCCGTTGCCCCGGGCGGCGCACTCGCGCACCTCTACGTCAACCCCGGCGCCGTCAGCGAAGGCGCGAGCAAGTCTCAAGCCCAGGGCACCGCCTCGGCGCTCGCGCTGCTCGCCGGCCAGCGCCTGCTGAACATATCGCTGGTGCCCACGAGCAGCTCATTCGCCCTCGACGCCGACGCGGTCGCGCCCGACAGCGGCAGTACCACGACAGGCGGGTCGGGCGGGTTGCTCACCGCGAGCCCCGACGCCTCGCGGGCGCTCGGCGAACTCCCCGGCGAATCATGGCTCGCCGTCGGCCTCGGCGACCTTGGCGGCACGCTCAGCGCGAACGCACATGCCCTACAGGGGCTCAGCTCGCTCGGCAGCCTGCTGACCGGCTCGAGCAACTCGGCGCCGAGCGCAGGACTGAGCGTGCCCGGGCTTGTCGAAGGACTGCTCAAGCCACTGACCGTGCTCGGAGCGAACACCGCCGAGACCAAGCGCGACTTCGCCAGCTGGATGGGCTCGGCCGGCCTGTTCGCCTCGGGCAGCGGCCTGCTCGAACTGAGGGGTGGCATCGTGATCGAATCGAAGAACCCCGCGCGCTCGCGCGCCGCGGTGGCGAAGCTGGGAGCGATGCTGCGCCAGGGCGGTGGCTCGGTGCAGCGCACCTCGATCGCGGGCACCGATGCCGCCGTGGCCGTGCATCTGAGCGGGCTCCCCGTCGAGCTAGACATCGCCGACGGCCGCGATTCCGCCGGCGAGACGAAGTTCGTGATCGGGCTCGGCGAACAATCCGTCGAAGCGGCGCTGAACCCGTCGGGCACGCTCTCCGGCGCGACCTCCTACGGCAGCACCTCAGCCGCCCTCGGCGAAGGGATCAAGCCGAGCGTGCTCGTTGAATTCCCGACGCTGCTCGGGCTGCTCGAAGGCGTCGGCCTCAGCGAAGACCCCACGATCGCTCCGCTCGTGCCCTACCTGCGCGCGCTCGGCACGCTCTCGGGCGGCGGCAAGAGCCTCGGCGGCGGGATCGAACGCTTCCGCCTGGTGCTCGGGCTGCAGGGCAGCGGCTGAGCCCAGCTCGGCAGCGCCGAGACTCAGTGAGGCGCCGAGCCTCAGCGCACGTCAAAGGCGCGGTAGAACACGGCGCGCCCGTCGCTGACTCGGTCCACGCCATAGCGTGAAAGCGTCGTTTCGCCGCTCGCCAGCACCGAGTAGGTGCCGAGCACTGAGTGGCGATCCTTCGTCTGGAAGAAGCGCTCGATCACCGTCTCACGGTCGTTGCCGCGCTCTGCCGCGCGGCGGATCGCGTCGAGCACGACGCTCATCGCCTCATACCCGTACAGCGCGTAGGGCCCCGGCTGACCGCCGAACTGGCGTCGGTAGTCAGCGAGCACGCGAGCCGCCGGCGGCGGGTAGTCGCCGAGCGGCAGGATTGGTGTCGTCAGGTAGGTCTGTGAGTCGGCCGCTCCGACCGCGCTCGTGAACGCCGGTTCCTCCAGCGCGCTTGTCCCGAGCAGCGCCAGCTTCGGGTCGGCGCGGTGCAGCGCGCGCCACAGCGCGGCCGTCCCCGTCTGCGCAGCGCCGGCGAAGAACACGGCGTCGGGCTTGGCGCGTGCGATCTTTTCGGCCTCCCCCGCGTAGGCGGCCGGCGTGGGCGCCGTCGTGAGGATGCTGTCATGCGCCGCGAGTGCGATACCGGCGTGCTGGGCTTCGGCTGAGACGATTTCGGCGAGCGGCACGGCGAACGGGTCCTGGTCGTCGAGCACATACAGCTTGCGCACGCCGAGAGCACGCATCAGCTGCAGCTGGGCATCCGCCTGGCCTGGGTCGCCGAGCTGCAGACGCCCAAAGCTGCGTTTGCCGCTCGGATAGAAGCGCTCCGGCTCGTCCTGCCCGGCATCGAGCGAGGAGGTCAGCCCGACATACGGGCTGCTCGGACTCACCTGCAGGATCCCGGCGGCGTTGATCAGCGGCAGCGAGACGGCCGTCGCGGCGGAGCCGAGCTCGCCGAGGTAGGCGATCGTGCTCGTGTCCTGCGCGGCCGTCTTGGCGTTCGTCGAGGTCGCTTCAGGGTCGAGCTTGCCGCTCTGCGGGTTGGCGTCGTCAAGTGAGACGTAGCCGACCTTGAACTTGCCGACGTGGCCGCCGGCCTTGGAGAGGGCCAGCCGCTCGCCGTCGACGATTTCAGCCGAGCTCGCCGCGGCCGGGCCCTGCAGCGGCAGGCTCGAGTAGACGGCCAGCTGGTTACCCGTCGCTTCGCTGGCACCGGAGACACCCACGCCTCCGCAACCGGCGAGCACGCTCGCGGTCGCGGCGAGGGCGGCCAGGCACAGCCAGCGCACGCACACCGGCCGGACTAGCTGCGACGGCCCGGGAGGTAGCCGGAGAGGATCTTCAGCGACGCGCCGACGAGAATGATCGCTGTGGTGAGCATGAACGAGTCAAAGCCCTTCGCTCCAAGCGCCCACAAGACGATCCACACGATCAGCCCGGCCGTGACGGTGAGGATGAATCCCATGCCGGGCGAATCCTAGCTGGCCAACGGTCGGTCAGTCGTCGCCAGACCGGCCGCCAGTTCGGCCACGAGCGCGCCGACCGCCCCGGCTGGATCCTCGGCCTCAGCGGCCGCACGCACGAGCCGCGTGCCGACGATCACGCCGTCGGCGCCTGCCGCGGCAGCCTGCTGCGCCTGCTCGGGCGTGCTGATGCCGAAGCCGAGCGCGACCGGCACATCCGTGCTCGCCTTCGCTCGCGCCACGACCTCGGCGAAGTGATCCTGCAGCGCGTCACGCTCACCGGTCGTGCCGACGACCGACACCGCATAGACGAAGCCGCGAGCCGCCTCGCCGATCGCCCGCAGCCGCTCGGGCGTCGTGGTGGGCGCCACCAGCTGCACCAGCGCGAGACCCGAGCGCTCGCAGGCCTCGCGCAGCTCCCCCGCCTCCTCGAGCGGCAGGTCGGGCACGATCAGCCCGCACGCTCCCGTGCGCGCGAGGCGCTCGACGAATGCGTCGATGCCCGGGGCAAAGACCATGTTGGCGTAACACATCAGCACAACCGGGATGCTCGGCGCGAGCGCACGCGCGACCTCGAGCACGCCGCCCACGCTCGCGCCGGCGGCGAGCGCGCGCGTACCCGCCTCGTGAATCACCGGCCCGTCGGCGAGCGGATCGCTGTAGGGGACGCCAAGCTCGAGCAGGTCGCCGCCGGCCCGCACGCACGCCTCGCCAATCGCCACCGACTGCTCGAGTGTCGGGTAGCCGGCCATCAGGTAGGGCATCAGCGCGGCGCTGCCGTGCGCATTCGCGAACGCATCGGCAATCCGCTGCACACCCGTACTCGCCTGCGTGCTCATGCGCTGGCGAGAACCTCGGCAAGATCCTTGTCGCCGCGACCGGAGAGGCAGACGAGGTCGAGCTCGCCGTCCTCTTGCGCGAGCACCCAAGCAAGCGCGTGGGCCGTCTCGAGCGCTGGGATAATGCCCTCCAGTCGCGCAACCAGCTTGAACGCCTCGAGCGCCTGGGTGTCGGTCACCGCGACATAGCTAGCGCGACCGCTGTCGCGTAGGTGCGCGTGCTGCGGACCGGAGCCGGGATAGTCGAGACCAGCCGAGATCGAGTGCGCTTCAACGATCTGGCCCTCCTCGTCCTGCATCACAGCCGAGCGCGACCCGTGCAGGATGCCAGGACGCCCACCGACCGTCAGCGGCGCCCCGTGGCGCGGCGTGTCGATCCCCTCGCCGGCGGCCTCGACGCCGATCAGCTCGACCTGCGGATCGTCGATGAACGCGGCGAACGTGCCGATCGCGTTGGAGCCGCCGCCGACGCACGCCACGACGCGCGCTGGCAGCCTGCCCTCGGCCTCGAGCAACTGCGCGCGCGCCTCGTCGCCGATCACCCGCTGCAGGTCGCGCACGAGCGCCGGATAGGGCGCCGGGCCGACGGCCGAGCCGATCACGTAGTGGGTGTCCTGCACGTTCGTGACCCAGTCGCGGATCGCCGCCGAGGTGGCCTCCTTCAGCGTCTGCGCCCCCGCCTCGACTGGTCTGACGCTCGCGCCGAGCAGTTCCATCCGCTGCACGTTGGGGCGCTGGCGGCGCGTGTCCTCGACGCCCATATAGACAACGCACTCCAGATCGAGCAGCGCGCACACGGTCGCCGTCGCCACGCCATGCTGACCGGCCCCCGTCTCGGCGATCACCCGCCGCTTGCCCATCCGCCTGGCCAGCAGCGCCTGCCCGAGCGCGTTGTTGATCTTGTGCGAGCCCGTGTGGTTGAGATCCTCGCGCTTTAGGTAGACCGAGCGACCCACGCGCTCTGAGATTCGCCGCGCGCGATACAGCGGGCTCGGCCGACCGGCATAGTCGCGGAGCAGGGCTTTCAGCTCGGCTTGGTAGCCGGAGTCGGCGCGCGCCTCTATCCATGCCCGCTCGAGCTCGGCCAGTGCCGGCATCAGCGTCTCCGGCACGAACTGGCCACCGTAGAGGCCGAAGTGGTGCTCGATCGTCGAGCCCGTCTGCGTCTCGCTCACGCGCTACCACCGGCCATCGCGGGGGCCGGCTGCTCGGTGCTCGCAACCGCCGCGAAGAAGTCGCGCAGCTTGTCGGGATCCTTGCGTCCCGGCGCGGCCTCGGTGCCGCTGGCCGTATCGACCGCGTACGGCGATGTCGCGGCGATCGCCGCGGCGACGTTCTGCGCGTTTAGCCCGCCGCTGAGGATCAAGGGCACCTTCGAGCGGCGCGCACGCACGAGTGTCCAGTCAAACGTTTCGCCGGTGCCACCCCGCAGCGACAGCTTGCCGGGATCCTTGGCGCGCGCGTCGAGCAGATGGAAGTCGACATGGAAGCGCTCCAGGTCGCGCACGTCGCCGGCCATCGAGACCTGCACGGCCTTAATCACTCGTGCGCCTGTGCGTCGTGCCGCCTCGGCGCAGAACGAAGGCCCCTCCTCGCCGTTGAACTGCAGCAGCGTCAGTCCGACGGCCTCGCTCTGCGCCACCACCTGCTCGAGCGGTGTATTGACGAACACGCCGCACAGCTCGACCTTGCGTCGCAGCGCCGAGGCGATCGTTTCGGCCTCGGCCGTCGAGCAGCGGCGCGGGCTCGCCTCGTAGAAGATCATCCCAAGCGCCCACGCACCCAGCTCGACCGCGAGCTCGCCGTCGGCGAGGTTCGTGATCCCGCAGATCTTCACTTGTGGGGGGACGTCGCTCACGCCCCCAACGGTAGCGGTCCGCCTAGCCTTCGGGCGTGGACGCGTTGGGCACCGAATTGGGACGACTCGCCAGCTTGACGCTGACCGTCTTATGTTCGTAGCCGCCTTTGCCGTTGCCGCGCAGCAGCCCGACCGAGACGGTGTCACCCGGCTTCTTGGCGGAGATGTCCGCCGCGAGGTCTTCGGAGCTCTTCACGGCCTTGCCGTCAATCGAGACGACGATGTCGCCGCCGACCGCGACCTGGCCATTTTCGACGCTGCCGTTGACCGTGCCGCCGCGGATGCCCGCCTTTTCGGCCGGTGTGCCCTTTTGCACGCTCTGCACGAGCGCACCGCTTTTGACGGGGAGGTTGAGCGCCTCCAGCGATCCGTCGATCGTCAGCGAGGTCAGGCCGATGTACGCGCCGCGCACCGTGCCGCCCTTCTCGAGCTGGTCGATCTCGGACTTCGCCGTGTTGATCGGGACCGCGAAGCCGATGCCGACGCTGCCGCCGCCGGATCCGCCAGTCTCGATCTGCGAGTTGATGCCGATCACCTGCCCTGAGTCGTCGAGCAGCGGTCCGCCCGAGTTGCCTGGATTGATCGGCGCGTCTGTCTGCAGCACGTTGTCAATCGCAAAGCCATTGGGCGCGGTTATCTGACGCTGCAGTGCCGAGATCACGCCGGTCGTGAGCGTGCGTTCGAGGTCGAACGGGTTGCCGATCGCAAGCACGGGATCACCCACCTGAACGCCGGCCGAGTTGCCCAGTGTGAGCGGATGCAACTGCAGGCCGTCGGGATGAATGCGCAGCACGGCGAGATCGTTGGACGGGTCCTTGCCGACGACCTGTGCGTTGACCGTCTTGCCCTTTTCGAGGCTGACCGTGACCTTGATCGCATTCTCGACCACGTGGTAGTTGGTCAGCACGGTCCCGTTGTTGTCGATCACGATGCCCGAACCCGTCGCCTGCCCCTGGCGCTGCTGTTCGCCGCCGAAGAGGTTGAAAGGCGATTCGCTTTTCTGCACGATCGTCGAGGTCACGAAGGCGACACCCGGCGCGTCTTTGACGTAGATGTCGTGCGGCGTGAGCCCTTTGCTCTGTTGCGAGGCGTTGGACGGAGCGATCGGGGCCGCCTGGACGGTCGTCACCGTTTTTTCCGAGCCGTCGAGCCCGCCGAAGGCAGCAACGACGGCGACGACGATCGCGCCACCGAGCAGCGCAGAGATGAAGGGGATTGCGAACGAGCGCTTCATTTCAGTGGATGATCGGGATGACCCATGAAGGCGAAATAAAGCCTGGCGTCGGTGTGTCTAAAAGGTTCATATCGCGGATCTGAAGGCCGACCGTGCGCCTGCGTCCTTTCAGGCGGACTCCGACCCCCCTGCGACAGGCTCGCCGAGCAGCGCGCGCAGCGCCCGCTCGGGCTCGGCGGCGCGCATCAGCGACTCACCGACGAGTACCGCGTCGACTCCCTCGCGCTCGAGCTCGCGCAGCTGCTCGCATGATCCGATCCCTGACTCCGACACGACGATGACGTCGTCGGGGATCGCGCCGCGCAGTTGCATCGTGCGCTGCAGGTCAACGCTGAAGTCGCGCAGGTCACGGTTGTTCACCCCGATCGACTCGGCGCCCACGGCGAGCGCACGATCGAGCTCGTCGCGATCGTGGACCTCGACGAGAACATCCATGCCGAGAGCGTGCGCCTGCTCGTGGAGTGCGGACAGCTCGGAGTCGGAGAGCGCCGCGACGATCAGCAGCACGGCGTCGGCCTCGGCCGCCCGGGCCTCGAGCAGCTGGTACTCATCGACGATGAAGTCCTTGCGCAGGACAGGCAGCAGGCATTGCGCTCGCGTGGCGCGCAGATCCTCGAGCGAGCCCGCGAAGTTGGCTTCCTCGGTGAGCACCGACAGCGCGCTCGCGCCGCCCCGCTCATAAGCGCGCACGAGCTCGGCCAGATTGGCGTGATCGCGCAGGACGCCGGCCGAGGGGGAGCGTCGCTTGAACTCAGCGATCACCGAGATCCCGGGCCGTGCGAGCACGGCGCGAAAGCCACGGGGCGCGGGCGGCTGCTCTGTGGCGCTGCGGCGAAGCTGCTCGAGCGAGATCGCACGCTTGCGCTGCTCGAGCTGCTCGCGCGTGCTCTGCAGGATCCGCGCGAGCACCGAAGGCGGCGCGGCGCTCATGGCGCAATTCCACTGGAGGCGTTGGCGTGGCTGGCGCGCACGTAGCGCCCAAGTGCCTCGGCGGCGGCGCCATCGGCGAGTGCCGCACGCGCCGCCTCGACGCCCTCTGCGATCGAGTCGACCGCGCCGGCCGCGTAGATCGCGGCGCCGGCGTTGATCAGCGCAAGCTCGACGGCCGCTGCGGTGGCGCCATGCGCCGGCTTGGCGCCGACTTCGGCCACGCCGCCGAAACCAAGGATCGCGCGCGTAACGCTGGCGTTCTGCTCGGGTGTACCGCCTGCGCAGTCGCGCTCGAACACGTCTGCTGAGATCTGCTCGATGCCAACCTCGCCGGGCGCGAGCGTGTAGCGCTCCAGCCGATCGCCGTTGACCTCGACGACCTGTGTGGGGGCCGCGATCGAGAGCTCGTCGAGGCCGTCCTCGGATGAGACGACCAGCGCGCGGTCGACGCCCAGGCGCGCCAGCGCCCCGGCGATCGTCTCGACGAACGCCGGGTCCGACACGCCGATCACCTGACGTCGGGCTCCGGCGGGGTTCGTCAGCGGACCGAGGAAGTTGAAGATCGTGCGCACCGCGAGCTCGCGGCGGACGGGCACGACGTAGCGGGTCGCCTGGTGATGCGCGGGGGCGAACATGAAGCCGAAGCCGGCCTCCTCGATGCAGCGCGCAACCCCGTCAGGCGTCAGGTCGATGCGGGCGCCGAGCGCCTCGAGCAGATCGGCCGAGCCAGAGGAGCTCGTGGCAGAGCGGTTGCCGTGCTTGGCGACCGCGCAGCCTGCCCCGGCGGCGATCAACGCAGCAGTCGTCGAGACGTTGAAGGTGCGCCGCCCACCGCCCGTACCGGCCGTGTCAAGTAGGTCCTCGCGCGAGGTTGGCACGTGCGCGGCGAGCTCTCGCATCGTGCGCGCCAGACCCGCCAGCTCCTCTACCGTCTCACCCTTCGTGCGCAGCGCGATCAGGAACGCGCCGATTTGCGTCTCGGAGGCCTCGCCGTGCATGATCTCGGCGAGCACTTCCGAGGTCTGATCCGCGCTCAGGTCCGTGCGCGAGGCGAGCGCGTCGATCGCGCGCGTGAGGATCGAGTTCGGCATCAGCGCTCGCCGAGAAAGTTCGCCAGCAGCGTCTTACCCTCCGCCGTGAGCACCGACTCGGGATGGAACTGCACTCCCTCGGCCGGCAGCTCGCGGTGACGGACCCCCATTACCACCTCACCCCCATGCGCCGATTCTTCCATGCAATCGGGCAGCTGCGGATCAACGACGAGCGAGTGATATCGCCCGACCGTGAGCGGCGAGCTGACTCCGGCGAAGATCGTGCGGCCGTCGTGCTCGATCGTCGTCGCCTTGCCGTGCACCGGGTCGTGCAGGCGCACGCGACCGCCGAACGCCTGCGCGAGCGCCTGGTGGCCGAGGCAGACGCCGAGCGTCGGTACCCCCGATTCGGGCATCCGGCGCACGAGCTCGAGCGTGATCCCTGCCTCGTCGGGCGTACACGGCCCCGGCGAGACGACGCAGCGATCGTATGAGGCGGCGAGTAGCTCGTCGACCGTCGCGCGATCGTTGCGCACCGTTGCCACCTCTGCGCCGAGCTCACCCAGGTACTGGACGAGGTTGTACGTGAACGAGTCGTAATTGTCGAGCACGAGAACCCTCGTCGAAGCCCCATTTGCGCTCATGGCCAATCCGGCTGGTCGCAGGCGAGCTCGATTGCGCGCCGGGCGGCGTTGGACTTGGCGACGGACTCCTCGTACTCGTATGCCGGCTTGGCATCGGCGACCGTGCCGCCGCCGGCCTGTACGTGCGCGACCCCGTCCTTGACGACGACCGTGCGGATGTGAATCGCCGTGTCGAGGTCGCCGCCGTAGCTGAGATAGCCGATCGCACCGCCGTAACCACCGCGCTTGACCGGCTCGAGCTCGTCAATGATCTGCATCGCGCGTACCTTCGGCGCGCCGGACAACGTCCCGGCGGGCAGCACCGAGCGCAGCGCGTCCATCGCACCGACGTCCTCGCGCAGCGTTCCCGAGACCTCGGAGACGATGTGCATCACGTGGCTGTAGGACTCGACCTCCATCAGCCTGTCGACGACGACCGTGCCGTACTCGCAGACGCGGCCGAGGTCGTTGCGCCCGAGATCCACGAGCATCACGTGCTCGGCTCGCTCCTTCTCGTCGGCGAGCAGTTCTGAGGAGATCCGCCGGTCCTCCTCGGGTGTGGCGCCGCGATGGCGCGTACCCGCGATCGGGCGCGTGCTGACATGCCGTCCGTTGACCGTGAGCAGCGGCTCGGGGCTCGCGCCGGCCACCTGGAAGTCGCCGAAGTCCAGGTAGTACATGTACGGGCTCGGATTGACGGCGCGCAGCCCGCGGTAGATCGAGAACGCCTCGACCGGCACCGACGCCGACCAGCGTTGCGAGGGCACGACTTGGAACGCGTCCCCTGCATATATGTACTCGACGATCCGCGCGACGATCGCCTCGAAGCGCTCGCGCGTCATGTTCGACTCGAACTCGGGATGGGGGCGAATCCCCTCGGAGCGCTCGGGACGCGGAACGGGTCCGGTCAGCTGCGCGCGCACTTCTGCGATCGCACGCACCGCGGCACCGTAGGCCCGCTCGACGTCAGGCTCAGCCTGTACATCGGCGTTGGCGAGGATCGTGATCGTGTGCTTGAGGTGATCGAACACGACGAGTAGGTCGGTCAGCATCAGCGCCATATCCGGTAGCCCCAGAGCGTCCGAGTTGGGCTCGCCGAGCGGCTCCACCGTGCGTACGAGGTCATAGCCAAAGAAGCCGACGGCGCCGCCCGTGAACGGCGGCGCCTGCTCCCCGGGGGGCGCTTGGTCGAACCCGGCGACTGCATCCGCCGCCAGCGCATATGGATCGCCGGCATCGCCAAGCGACCAGCGCAGCACGGTGCGCGGGCGGATGCCGATAAACGAGTAGCGCCCGACGCGCTGCCCCTGCTCGGCCGACTCCAGCAGGAACGCCGGTTCGCCGGGCGCGAGCTCGCGCAGCTTCAGAAATACCGAGACCGGCGTCTCGCAGTCGTCGATGAAGCTGTGACGCAGCGGAATCAGGTTGTGGCGCTCGGACAGGACGCGCGCCTCGGCGAGGCTCGGCTCCACGCGCGGCGCGTCTGTCAGCGCCTCAGCGGCGACGCTCATCGAGCACCCGCTCGGCGTCGGCAAGCGAGCGCCCCCTGCCGTGCATCAGTACGAGCAGGTGGTAGATGACATCTGCCGCCTCTTCATCAACACGCTCGTCGGACTCCTCACGCGCGGCGCGCGCGACCTCCTCAGCCTCCTCCATCACCTTCGCGCCGACCAGTTGCGGGTCCTCGAGCAACTCGACCGTGTAGGAGTCGGCCGGCCGGCTGCTGGCGCGCTCATCGATCGTGCGCTCGAGCTCAGGCAGCACCTCGCTCGGCGCAGACGCCAGCTCCCCATGGTGAAAGCACGTGCGCTCGCCCGTGTGACAGGCCGGGCCGGCGGGCTCGACGAGCGCGAGCACGGTGTCGCCATCGCAATCGGCGCGCAACGCCCTGACGAGCTGTACGTTCCCGCTCGTCGCACCCTTGTGCCACAGCTCGTTGCGGCTGCGGCTGTATAGGTGCAGTTCGCCGGTCTCCCGCGTGCGCGCCAGCGCCGTCTCGTTCATGTACGCGAGCATCAGCACCTCGCCGCTGTTCCAGTCCTGCACCACGCAGGGCACGAGGCCGCGCTCGTCATAGACGAGGCGCTCGTCAATCCGCTCGTCAATCTTCTCCCCTGGCAACGCTGGGTTCATCCGCACGATTGTAGGTCGAGCACCCCGCGTTGACGCTCGAGCGTGCATCCCGCCGATTTCAGACACACTGAAGCCGGTATGAGCTCCATCTTCGACCGCGAACTGCTCGTCGTCAGCGGAAAGGGCGGCGTCGGCAAGAGCACGCTCGCCGCCGCACTCGGTTTGCTGGCCGCAGAGCGTGGCCTGCGCACGATCGTCGCCGAGGTGGGTGAACAGAGCCGGCTGCGCACGCTGTTCGGCGTCGGTGAGTCCGAGCCGGGCGGCGAGACCGAGCTGCAGGAGGGGTTGTGGAGCCTTTCGATCGACCCCGACCGAGCGCTGATGGAATGGCTGCAATCGCTCGGCGGACGCGTCTCCGGGCGCGTACTTGGCTCCAGCAGCACATTTCAGTACTTCGCTGCCGCCGCTCCGGGGGCAAAAGAGCTCGTCAGCATGGTCAAGATCTGGGAGCTCACGCAGGGCAAGCGCTGGCGCGGACGCGGGCGCGGTTACGACATGGTCGTGCTCGACGCCCCCGCCACCGGGCACGCGCTCGGCATGCTCGACTCGCCGCGCACGTTCGGCGCGATCGCGCGCGTCGGACCGATCGCCGGGCAGGCCGAGCGGCTGCAGCAGCTACTGCAAGACCCGAAGCGCTCGGACTACATCGCCGTCGCGCATGCCAGCGAGCTGGCCGTCACCGAGACGCTGGAGTTGCAGCGACGGCTCGGCGAGCAGCTCGGGCGAGAACTGCGCGCGGTGGTGGTCAACGGCACGCTGCCGCAGCGCTTCGACGCGAGCGAGCTCGAGCAGCTCTCATCGCTCACCGACCTGGCGCGGGAGCCACGCGGCGCAACCGCCCAGGTCAAGCGCTCACGCGAAGCGAGGCCGCGAGCGTCGCGTCTGTCGACGGGCACGGCCGGCGACCGTGTCGCGACGGTGCAGGCAGCCGCGGCTGCTGCCCGTGCTGTTTCCGAGCGGGCACGTGCGCAACACAATCAGCTCGCCCGTCTGCGACGCCGCGGATTCGACGTCGTCAGCGTGCCGTTCCAGTTCAGCGACGAGGTCGACTTGGCCGGCGTCCGGCAGATCGCCGAGCAGCTGCTGCGCAAGCTCTGAGCGAACCTGACTGTGGGCGCGGGCAACCGCGGCCCTCACGCCGCGGTCGAGTGGGCAAATCGCCCCAGCTACTGCGCGATGAGACGGTACTTGCGGGTGCCGGGATTGCGCTCCAGCAGCCCGACCGCCAATAGCGTCGTGACATAACGGTGGGTGGTGCTCGTGTTCATGTCGAGCATTCGTGCCAGTTCGGCGATCCCGAGATACCCACCGTCGGTGGGAAAGCAGGACAGCACGAGCAGGCCAGACAGCAGTGAGCGAGAGAGGCGGCGATCGTCCAGCTGGGCCGGGTAGGACCACTCCTCCGAGTCGAGCGACAGGGGCCATTGCGGATCCTTGACCGCCGAGAGCAGGACCGACAACGTCCCGCCCTGGCCTGCGCTGCGCACGACCTGGTCGACCTGCGACTTGGAAAGCTCGATCAGTACGGCGTCGCCGCCGGGCTCGCCATCGGTGCGAGCCGAACGCCGCGAGGGGCGTCCGGCCCGCTGCCACTGGCGAGACGACGCGGCTTTGGATGCGGCCCCCGAGGCGCCCGCCTTCGCGCGCCGCGAGCGGCGCGGCTTCTCTCTCCTGGCCGGCAAGACTTGGGCTCCGTTCTCATCCATCATCGCGTTGGCCGAATGATGCCGATCCTCTACACGCGCGCTAAGGCTTTTCTGAATATTCAGTTCTGACTAGTGCTTGCAATATGCGGAAACTCCGGGAACGCCGCGCATAGGCCTTACGCTCGTTGCGCGAAAGCGATTCGCCAGATTCGCATGATCGGCAGCAGCAACCGCGTCAGCGATCCGCCGGCCCGGACGAAGCTGGCAGTGCTTTCGCGTAGATCTGGATCATTCGCGCTTTCCTTGGAGAGGTACAGCGCGACCATGCACGCGGTGATCACGGCGTGGCGATGGCCGTCTTTCAGCCTTCGTGCCTCTCTCGCTGAGCGCGTCACCAGTCGGCGCATTCGCTGTCCAGCTATCGCTCCGTTCGTGTAATGAGCCACGTAGCGGTGATCTCCGTTGAGCTCGTCTTCGGCCTGATCCACGAAACTGTCGAGCATCGTCGCCGTGCCTGATATCCAGGGAAAGTAAGCGTCGCAGGTACGCCTGAGCTCCGCCTCCGAGCAGATCGGCTGGGCCGCCAGCGCGAGGAACGCATGCACGGTCAGCGAAGCGCTCGCCGCGCTGCCAAGCTCAAACCAGCTGACCGCCTGCCCCTCGGGGAACTCTCCAACAGCCCACTGCCTGATTGCTGTGTCGCGGCCACACGGATCCGTCTCATGGTTCAGCGCGAGGACTTGGGCTCGCCGGGCTTCCCGGACGACGAGGGGCCTTACTCGCCCGTAAGCAGGCAGTGTGGCGCACGCCGCGCGGCACGTTTCCACGAGCGTGCGAAGGTAGCCGCCATCGTCTCGCCACGGATGATGGAGGTAGTAGTCGGAGATTGGCGCGCTCGGATCGAGCGCCTCGATCAGAGCCTTGTGGAGCTGACGACCGTTAGCCGTGCCTACATGCGCGCCGCGCTCGTTTACGCAATCGAGGAAATCCCAGATGACCTGGTAGGTCACCAGCACGCGCAGCAAGTTCATGTTCCGCTGGCGAGGAAGGATCCAGAACAACGCCGCTCCGTCCGCGTGGCCGCGCTTTTGTTCGATCGAGCTCAGCGCGTCCTCGCGCAGCCGGGGATCAGGGATCGCCGCAGCACGCGATCGCAGAATTTGGATCTCGCGCGACACGGCCCTGAGGCCCCAGCGCAGCTCCCGGATAACGGCTGCCACAAGGGCCCAGACCTGCCTCGGAGAGAGTGGTAGCGGGTCGGGCATCTATCCATGAATCGGAACTTTCCCGGATGCTAGGTGTCGGATCGGTCGTCTTCGCCGCGCGGGGGCGCTACTCGGGCAAACCGACCGCCGGACGTACACGTGCGGCCACGTAGCCGGGCACGGCAACCATGCCGACCGCGACGGCCGAAATCAGGAAGAAGCTGGTCGCCGCGGGCGCGAGCGGGGAGGATTCGATCACTGGAAACCCCGTGACGACGGAGAGCGCGCGACTGAGCAGGACTTGACCGTAGGCTCCAAATGCCGCCCCCACGGCACAGCCCAGACCGAGCAAGACGGCGCTCTCCCACACCAGCGAGCGCCAGAGAACGAGTCGACCGAAGCCATCAACCTTCATGTCGGCGAGTCGTACCCTGCGCTGCCAGATCATCGCACCCATCGCCGCTGCCATCGCGAGCACCGCCGCGATAAGCACGAGCGTACGGATCTGCGTCAGGCGCGAGAGCCCCTGAGAAGCCGTGCCGTAGTGCAGACGCACGCGTTCGGCTAGCGTTTCCACGCGCAGCGGCGTGCCTGGACCGACCGTCTGCACCACCTCGCGACTGACCGCGGCCGCCGAGGCGCCAGACGCAAGCTCGACCTGGAGAGCGCTCGGCTGCGCGCTCCCCCATGCCCTCGCGTAATCGTCTGCGTTCAGCACAATCGCCCCAGGAGGCCAGCCCATGTTCGTGCTCAGGGCAGCGACACGCAGAGTCGTCGGCTGTGTGCTCGGCAACGTAAACGTTCCGCCGGTGTGGAGATGATGTTCAGAGGCGATCGCCTGGGAGACGACGACCCATCCGTGCGCTCGCAGTCGAGCCGTCGCGCTCGCCAAATCGCCGTCGTGCAAGAGCTGGCTCGCCGCAATCGGATGGACATCCGCGCGCGGCGGTGCCAATACCCAGACACGACGGCTGCCCCAGTCGAGGAAGCTACTGCGATAGAGCCGCACCGCGCGAACGCCGGGGAGCTTCGCAAGGGCGCGACTGTCTCGATCGACGAAGGGCGTGGTGGCGAGCGAGTTGGCCGTGCCGGCCGGCGTCACCCAGATGTCCGCGCCCGAGTCAATCGCGCGCGCCGATGCGTCAAGCCCGCGCTGAAGGCTGTCGCGTGCGCCCTCGATCGAAACGCTGCCAAACACCGCGATCGCACCGGTCGCCGCTATCGCCAGCGACCGAGGACGATTCAAGCGTGATCGCAACTCGATCACGGCGAGATAGGACGCCGCGCCGGAAAGCAGGGTTTGCAGACGCCCGCTCGCTCGGATCACAAGATCCAACAGGGCGGGAAGGCACAAGAGCAGCGCGAGCGTCAGACTCACGACGCCAACAATTGCCGCCTGTGGCTCGGCCACCAGGATGAACGTGGTTCCGGCGAGGCAGGCGCCTGCAGTCGGGAGCAGCCACCACGACCGCGCGCGGGACTGGCGAGCAGGCAATTGAGAGAGTCCCGCCCGACGTTCGACGATCTCGCTGCGAAGCGGCACAAGCACGCCCGCGCAGGCGGCAAGTATCCCGCTGAGGACGGCGAACGTAACGCTCTGCCAGGTGACGATCCTTTGCTCGCCGATCGGGAAGGCAAAGGAGAGGTAGCCTGGGTTGGCGCTGAATACCGCGACCGACAGCACGTCGCCGAGCAGCAAGCCGAGGACGGACGCGACCACACCGAGCACGAGGGCGTCAAGCGCCAGTACTTGCACGATCATGCTGCGCGTGTAGCCGTCGAGGCGCAGGTCTTCGATCAGGCTCCTACGCTGCGGCACGGTGAGCATCAGCGCATTGAACGCGAACAGAAAGCCGACGAGCGCACTCAGCGCCGAGAACAGCCCCGTCGATTGGTCAACCGGGCCAGCAGCCCTGCGGAACAACCTTGTCGTGATGTCAGCCGGGCGGACATTCAAGCGCCCAGCGGCCAGACGCTCGAGCTCGACTTTGACCGACCGATCGAAACGTGGCGCGGAACGCACATAGATGCTCGTAAGCCGATTGGGCAGACCGGCGAGCCTCTGCACCAAGTCAAGCGGCGCCAGTGCGACGGGGCTGTCTCCCAGCGAATCCGTTCCACTCGCGAGCAACCGCGGGACCAACAATGCGATCATCGAACTCGAGCCGATCTGCACGGTGACCGGTCGTGTCGAGGATACGCCGATGTCCTGCGCGATCGCGGCCGGTACCAGAAAGACGCGAGCGCCGCTCGTCGGTATGGAGCCGAGGTGTTGCGCGATGCTGCCACCCAAACGGGCCAGATGAGGATCGGTGCCGATCATGTCAACCGAGCGTTCGCCGGTGCGGCCTACCACGTTCGCGGCTTGCTCGATCACCGGCACGACGGCCTGCACATGGGGCAGCCGGGACACCTGTGACAGCAGCGCTGCGTCGAAGCCATGGGCATCGCGCGCGGCTAGCTGAAAACGCATGTCACCGACGATGCCCGCGCTGAGGCGCTGGACGGACCCGTCGAGGCTTGTGTTGGCGACCTGCGAGGCGAACAGCAGCGCCACGCCAATCGCGATCCCGAGCACCGCGAAGAGTTCCTGCGAGAGGCGCGCCCGCAGGCGAACGCGATAGAGACGTGCGATGCTCGAGAACTTCATCCCCCCGGCCCCCGGTACGTCCCGATCAGCCGGCCTTCAGGACGGCGCCCGTTCGATCCGATTCACGCTCGACGAGCCTGCCGTCGCGCAGCGCGAACACACGGTCGGCGAACGATGCTGCCTGCGGGTCGTGCGTGACGAGCACGACCGACACTCCCCGCTCGCGACAGCTCTGTGCGAGCAACTCGAGTACCTCCCTGCCGCGCGTGCTGTCGAGGCTTCCCGTCGGCTCGTCGGCTAGGAGCAACTTCGGCTCCGTCGAGAGCGCGCGGGCGATCATCACCCGCTGGCGCTCGCCCATCGAGAGCTGCTCGGCGCGGTGCGATCTCCGCTCCCCCAGGCCGAGCCGATCGAGCAGCGGCACGATACGCCGGCGTGCCTCACGAGCACCGATATCGGTGCCCATCAACTTGAGCGCCGCATTGTCGAGTGCGGTTGCGCCGGGCATCAGATTTAGCGTCTGCCTGACGAAGCCGAGATCGTGCAGGCGATATCGCGCCGCCTCGGGATCGGGGAGATTCGAGATGTCACGTCCATCGAGCAGGACAGATCCGGCGTCCGGCCTCAGCAATGCGGCGATCAGCATCAACAGCGTCGTCTTGCCCGAACCGCTGGGTCCGTAGAGCGCGACAAACTCTCCGCCAGCCACTCTGATCGAAACTCCGTCCACAGCCCGGACCGGGGTTCCCGCAGGGACCGGAAAGTGCTTCACCAACTCGCGCAGCTCGAGCACTAACCGCCCAATCCGACCGGCTCGGGAGCCTCGTCTGGGGCTGCCGCAACGGCCATTTAGGCCGAACGCTGTACGCCGGGAAAATCGATCACGTTGTCCTCGCCGTCGGACGCGTCGGGAGGAGGCGTCAGCAGCCGCCCGCCGCTCAGTGCGCGCAGCTGATGCGAACGCAGCGCCGTGGGCATGTCGGGCACCGTCATCAGCACGGCCAGCTTGGTCTCCTCGACAAGCGCGCGAAGCAGGTGCAGAATCTCCTCGCGCTCTCGCACACCTAGGTTGGCCGTCGGATCGTCGATCAACAGCAAGCGCGGTTTGCGAGCGACTCCGTGCGCGATCGCCACCAGCGCCCGCTCCCCGTCGGACAGGCTGCCCCAGTGCTGGCTGGCGCATTGAGCAATCCCCACACGCTGCAGCGCGCGCTCGGCACGCCGGTTCGCCTCGCGCTGACCATGATCGACCAGCAGCGGCAGCGCCACGTAGTCGAGGATGCACAGCTCACTGCGCGGTCCCGAGCGCCGCACCCATCCGACCTCCCCACGCCGTAGCCGGGCATGTCCCTGTTCGGAGAGCGAGGAAAGATCCTCCCCGTCGAAGCGCACCGTCCCCCGATCGGGGGTCTCCAGCCCGGCGGCTATCTTCAGCAGTGTCGTCTTGCCGGCGCCGCGACGCCCCCAGACGCCCATGAACTCGCCCGCATGAAGATCCAGGCAAGCACTCGACAGTACGCGCACCTCCGAGGATCCTCGCCAGTAGCTCTTGCTGACCGAGTCCAGCGAGAGCAACGCGTCTGTCATCAGATTCTCCGCAGCCGGTCCACCTGGCCCGCGGAGCCTTCCAAGATCCCGCCGGGCCGTGAGGGCTCACGCTCGTCGCGCAACTGCTCGAGCAGCTCGCGTGCGCTCTGCAGCCATTCGATCCGTGCATTCCAGAATGCAATCTCGGCCTCAGAGGCGAGCACACCCATCAGCCTCGACCAGTCGTGCGCGGGTCCCGGCACTTCTTCGGTGATGCTCTTCAAGTCGCGCAGCCGACCGAGACAGACCAGTTCCTGTCCCCCGATCATCTCGATCAGGCGAGGAACGTTGCGCGGGCGGCACAGAGCAATCTTCATGTGCAGCTCATCACGCAGCGGCGGCATCGGCGAGGGATCGAGCATCCACGTCTCGAAGTGGTCAACCCCCTCCTCCGTGGCCTCGTAGATCGTGCGCGGCGCGGCGCGGCGCGCCGGACCCGGCCCGAGCTCGCCCGCGCTGCGGACCAGCTCGTCGCGGCTTAGCTGATCGAGCGCGGAGTAGACCCCCGATGGCGCGAAGCCAGACGAGCTGAAACGCTCGTCCAGGCGCTGGGCCAGTTGATACCCGTACCCGGGGCGCTCGATAACGAGTCCCAATACCGCATGCTTGGCCGACATTCTCGCCCTTCCTAAGGTCAACTGGCGTCTAGAGAAAGGTACTCGAATTGGCGCCTGCCTGCATTCCAATCATGCCATGAATCAGACCGAGTAGAACTTTTGCCAGGCCGATGGCGTGTACCTATCGGGACAGCTCGGGCTCAAGCGCAACGAAACGCGCCTAGGTTATTCCCAAGCGGTCGAGCAGGCCCTCGTCGCCGCGCCAGTCACGACGGATGCGAACGGAGAGGTCGAGGTGCACCTGCTCGCCCAGCACCCGTTGCAGTTCGCGCCGGGCAGCCGTGCCGATCGCCTTGATCATGCGCCCGTGCGCGCCGATCAGGATGCCCTTCTGCGAGGCGCTTTCAACCCAGATCAGCGCTCGCACACGGGTCAGCCCTGGACGGGGCTGCTCGATCTCCTCGACGACCACCTCGACGGCGTGCGGGATCTCTTGAAAGGTGCGCTTGATCACAGCCTCGCGCACGAGCTCCGCCAGCAGGACGGCCTCGGGCTGGTCGGAGGTCGCCTGCTGGCCGAACATGAACGGTCCTTCGGGCATGCATAGCGAGAGATGCTCGAGCAACGCCGCTACGCCACTGCCCGTACGCGCCGAGATCGGGAACAGCTCATCGGCGACGTCGAGTGCGGCGGCTTGCTCGAGCGCAGCCGCCGTCGCCCCGCGCGAGAGCCTGTCGACCTTGTTCAGCGCGATCGTCACGGGAACGTCAGTGGCTGCGAGCGTCGCCGCAATGTAGCGGTCGCCCGGTCCGACGCCCTGCTCCCCGTTGAGCACCAGCAGGGCAACGTCTGCGTCGGCCAGCTCCTGCTGCACGCGTGCAGCCATCCGCGTTGTGAGCTCGTCGCGCGGGCGCTGCACACCTGGCAGGTCCACCAATACGAGCTGGCAATCACCATCCGAGCGTACCCCGCGAATCGCCCGTCGCGTCGTCTGCGGACGATCGGAGACGATCGCCACCTTGTCTCCAACAATAGCGTTGACCAGCGTCGACTTGCCTACGTTCGGTCTCCCGGCCAACGCAACGAAGCCACTGCGCGTCAAGCTGGCCCCTGCGCGAGCAACTCGCGCTGCACGAGCAGCATCTCGCCCTCGTCGGTCTCGTGGTCCATGCCGATTAGATGGAGTACGCCGTGCACGATCGCCTCGGCGACGTCAACCGTGTGCCTGAGGCAAATCACCACGTCGCCGAGCTCACGAGCGCCCTGGCCGGGCCCCGTTTCATCCACCGGGAAGGAGAGAACGTCGGTCGGTCCCCGACGCTGCCGGTGGCGGACATTGAGCTCGGCGATGCGCTGCTCGTCGACGAACTCGATTGCGAGGTGGCCATCGTCGATTCCGGCCGAGCCAACCGCAAGGACGCACAGCCGGCGAACCTCTTCGGGCGACGGGACCCGCCCGCTCGCCGCGTCCTGCTTTCCGACGAGAATCTCGACCTCCAGCATGCGGGTCCTCACGCGCGGCGGTCGGCTGAGCGAAGCTCGGGTGCCTCCCGCTGGGCGTGCACGTCGTAGGCCTCGACAATCCGCTGCACAAGCTTGTGGCGTACGACATCCTCTCCGCCGAAGCGCACGAACTCGATCCCCTCGACCGCATCGAGCACGTCGCCGACGACGATCAGCCCGGAACGCTGGTCGCGCGGAAGATCGACCTGGGTGATGTCTCCGGTGACGACCATGCGCGAGCCGAAGCCCAGACGCGTGAGGAACATCTTCATCTGCTCTGGGGTCGTGTTCTGGGCCTCGTCGAGGATCACGAATGAGTCGTTCAGCGTGCGCCCGCGCATGAATGCGAGCGGAGCGATCTCGATCACGCCCCGCTCGATGTGCTGTGAGACCTTCTCCGGGTCGAGCATGTCGTGGAGCGCATCGAACAGAGGGCGCAGGTAAGGGTCGACCTTCGCCATCAGGTCACCAGGGAGAAAGCCCAGCCGCTCGCCGGCCTCGACAGCCGGGCGCGTGAGGATGATGCGGTTAACCTCGTGGCGCGAGAGCGCCGCGGCGGCCATGGCGACCGCGAGGAACGTCTTGCCCGTTCCCGCCGGGCCGACGCCGAAGGTGACGGTGTTGTTGCGCACGGAGTCGACGTAGCGCTTCTGGTTGACCGTCTTCGGTGCGATTCGCAGGCCACGATGGCGCCACACGATGTCCTCGAGTACTCGAGCCGGTGACTCGTGCGCGTCGAGCGCACCCGTCACGGCCGAGATCGTGCCCGGGCCGATCTGATGCCCGCGCGCGATCAGCTCCGAGAGCTCGCGAACGACGCGCTCACCGGCGTTCGTCTCACTCTCCTCGCCGTCGAACGTGAGGACGTTGCCCCGCAGGAAGACCTTGCAGTCGAGGTGTGCCTGCAGCGCCCGGAGCACCGCGTCCTGACTGCCCGCCAACTCCACGGCGACATCGTCGGGTAGCTCGACCTGCGTCCTCATCCCTGCAGCGACGCCCGCACCAGCCCGGAGACACGCTTGCCGTCGGCGCGGCCGTCGACGACGGCCATCGCCTGCTTCATCGCCTGTCCCATGTCCTTCACCGATTGCGCACCGCTGTCGCTCACCGCCTGGGCGACGATCGACTCCAGCTCGGCCTCTGAGAGCTCCGCCGGCAGATAGCCACCGATCAGCTCACCCTCGGCCTCCTCGCCGGCAGCGAGATCCTCGCGATCGGCCTCGCGGTAAGCGCGCGCCGCCTCCAGGCGGCGCTTTCGCTCACGCCGGAGCACGGCGAGCTCGTCGTCTGAACCCTCCTTGGCGGCCTTCTGCAACTCGGAGAGCACGAGGCGCAGGGCGCCCACGCGCTGCTTCTCGCCAGCACGCATCGCCCCCCGTAGGTCGGTCTTGATCTGCTCGACTATCGCCATCCCCATCCAGGATACGCGCGTCTGGCGAGAATCGGGCCAAGCACGACCGCTCAGATCGGGCGCATGACCACGCGCAGCCGGATGCTCCGCCCGGGAGACGGTGTGCGCCCGCGCCAAACCGGACGAATCGCCTGCGAGTGAATAAGGTGGCGCACGTGAATGAGTCGCTTTACGCCGACGCGCTGGCGCCCTTCCTCGCTGAGGTCGAGGCGATGCGTCCAGCCGACGCAGAAGTGATCGACGCCCACACACATCTCGGGCTCGACGAGGACGGCCGCTCGCTCACGCTCGCGCAACTACTCGAGCAGCTCGATGCGGCCGAGGCACGTCGCGCGTGCGTGTTTCCGCTGCACGACCCCGAGCGCCACCCCTCCTACCGCGTCCCCAATGACCGCGTACTCGGCTGGGCCGGCGAAAGCGAGGGGCGGCTGGTTCCGTTCTGCCGGCTTGATCCAGCCGAAGACCCCGTCGACGAGGCCGAACGCTGCTTGGCGGTCGGCGCACGCGGGATCAAGCTGCATCCGCGCGCGCAGGCCTTCCAGTTCGACGGCGAGGAGATGGACCGTGTCTTCGCGCTCGCCGAAGAGGCTTCCGTACCGATCCTGATCCACGCCGGACGCGGCCTGCCGCCGCTTGCCGACGGGCTTGCCGAACTGGCGCTGCGCCACCCGGGTGCGGCTTTGATCCTCGCACACGGAGCGATCTGCGACCAGGGCATCCTGACGACGCGGCTGGCCGAGCATCCTGCGGTCCTCTACGACATTTCCTGCTTCTTTCCGCTCGACGTGATCGAGCTGTTCGCGCGAGTTCCCGCCGAGCGAATCGTGTTCGCATCAGACCCCCCCTACGGCATGCCCGCGACCACGCTGTACCTCGCACTGCGCATCGCCCGCCAGGCTGGGCTCGACGAGCAGGCGACCAGGGCGATGCTAGGCGGCACGATGGCAGCACTGATCGACGGTCAGTCCTTGCCGGCGACCGCCGCTCCTCGCCGCGGCGCATCGATCACGCTCTCCGGACGGCTTGCCCGCGTATATGGATACGCAAGCCTTGTCGGGCCGGCCCTGTTCACGGGCGTCGCCGAGCAAGCGCACGCGATGCTCGAGATGGCGCTGGCCGCCTGCCGGGATCCGGATCCCGGCAGCGACGGCGAGGCGCTCGAGACAATCGGCGCAGCGTTGGCAGCCGCCGATCGCCTGGTCGGCGAAGAGGGTGGCGTGCGCGCATCAATCGACCTCGTCTACCGGGCGATCGTGCGAGCTGCAACCGAGATCCCCGACTAGTAGTAGCGAGGCCGTGCGAGCGCGTGGCGCGCCGATCTCGCCTGTGGCTCAGCCGGGTGACAGCCACAGAGCCGCCCACTCACCGCTCTGAAGCCTGCGTCGCTCGCGCAGCTGAAAGCGCGTGAGGAAAGCCTCGGCCACCTCGTCGGCCTGCTCCCGCAGCAGCCCACTCGCCACGAGCTCGCGAGGAGGCTCGGCGATCGTGCGCGAGAGCTCGAGCAACAGCGGGAGCAGCAGATTGGCGAGCACGACCGCTCCTCCGAGCCGCGGGAGCGACTGCTTGCGCAGGTCGAAGCGCTCGACCGCGATACCCACCCCGTTGACGGATGCATTGACTTGCGCCGCCTCGACGCTCTGAAGCTCGTGATCGAGCGCCAGCACGGGCGCAAAGCCAAGCCGGGCCGCCGCTATGGCAAGCACCCCCGAGCCGGTACCGACATCCAGCAGCGGACCGCTCGCGAGCCTCAGGCTCGCCATCTCGAGCAGGAGCTCCAGACACAGACGCGTCGTGGCGTGCGCGCCGGTACCGAAGGCCTGTCCCGGATCGATCACGATCTCCTCGACGCCCTCGCCCGCCGCCGAGCTCTCCCACGGCGGGCGCACGTAAAGCGCCGGCGTCACTCCAGCGCTTCCCGAGTCGGTTCCCTGCGTCGGCGGCCTGACGAGGATCGGCCGGTGAAAGCGACGCCAGCGCTCCTGCCAGTCGTCGGCTGTCTCGCTCGTCGATATCTCGACGAGTGCCGGCCCGGCAGCCGCCTTCAGGTCGGGCAGGCTGGGTAGCTCACCGGGAGCGCCGTAGACGGCGTACTCGATGACCTCCTCGCCGATCTGCGTCTCCTCGACGCCGTCCGGCGCGAGCTCGAGCAGTTCGGCCAAGACGATCTCGGCGTGCGCGCGATGCACGCGCACGGCAAGGCGGATCACGCAGCCTGGCTGCCCAGGGCCCGGCGCAGCTTGGCGAACATCGATTCCTCCGAGCGCAGGTTCTCCTCGGTCAGCGTCCCGTTGAGCTGCTCGAGCAACTCCCGCTGCTGATCGCTGAGACGACGCGGGATGACGACGTTGACGACCACCCTCAGGTTCCCCCTCCGGCTGCGACCGAGCGAGGGCATACCCTCGCCGCGGATCGTCAGCACCTCACCGGGCTGGGTGCCCGGGGCGAGCTCGACCTCGGCGCTGTCCTCGAGCGTGGGTACATCGAGCGTGCCGCCGAGCGCGGCCACTGGCGCCGGCACGTCGAGCGCCGTGATCAGGTCGTCTCCTTCGCGGACGAAGCGCTTGTCCTCCTGCACGCGGATCAGCACATAGAGGTCGCCCGCCTGCGCGCCGAGCTCGCCGGCGTGGCCGCGCCCACCGAGCCTGAGGCGCTGCCCATTGGCGATCCCCGCCGGTACCTCGACGTCGACCGTGCGCCTTGCCGCGCGGCGCCCGCGCCCGCGGCACTTGCGACAAGGCTGCTCGGGCACACGTCCGTCGCCTTCGCACACGTCACACACGACCGTGCGCACCATCTGCCCGAAGGGAGTGCGCGTCGCCGCCTGCAGCTGGCCGGCGCCGCCACAGCGCTCGCACGTCGCGATCGGTGTGCCTGGCTCGGCCCCGTTGCCATGACAGTGCTCGCAGCGATCGATCGCCTCGTAGCTGACCTCGCTCTTGACGCCGTGCGCAGCTTCGAGCAGGTCTATCTCGACCGCCACGGCGACATCTCCGCCGGGCGTCGGTCCCGCGCGCCCGCCGAACGCGCCGCCGGCGCCACCGCCGCCGAAGAACGCCTCAAACAGGTCGCCAATCGAGCCGAAGGCGTCGAAGTTGGGCGCATAGCCTCCCGAGCGAAGACCTTCGTGACCGTAGCGGTCATACGTCGCGCGGCGCTCCTCGTCGGAGAGGATCTCATACGCCTCCGCCGCCTCCTTGAACTTCTCCTCGGCGTCGGGGTCGTGGGCGTTGACGTCGGGGTGCAGCTCTCGGGCGAGCTGGCGGAAGGCTTTCTTGACTTCCTGCGCCGAGGCAGCGCGCTCGATGCCGAGAACCTCGTAGGGATCGCGCGGCATGCTCGTCGTGTCAGTTCTCGGCATAGGTGTCTTCGATGAAGCGCGACAGCTCATGTGCCGCCTCGCGCACGGTCACGATCGCCCCCGCGTAGTCCATCCGCACCGGACCGATCACCGAGACGGCGCCCAGCTTGCGCTGGGCGAGCCCGTAGCCGGTCGCCACCAGCGCGAGCGAGCGCATCGCAGGAATCTCGTTCTCCCGCCCGATTCGCACATAGATGCCCTGCTCGCCCAGCGCCGCCCGCAACACGCGCAGCAGCGACACGCGACGCTCGAGCAAGCCGACGAGACCCTCGAGCTGGGCGGCGTCACCGATCTGGCCGGCCGAGAACAGACGAGCCGTGCCATCAACGTAAATCTCATCCTCGGCCTCGGTCGCAAGATCGCCGAAGGCAGGCGCGAGACGCTCGAGGAACGCGCACTCGACCGCTGAGAGGCTTGGGTCGAGCAGACGCTGTTGCAGCATCCGCGCGCCAAGGCCGTAGCCGACCAAGCGCTCACGCAGATACTCGCCGGCCCACGCCAACAGCCCAGGGTCGACCGGGCCGGTCGAAGGTCGCGAACAGCTTGGACACGCCGCCCGTCGAGGTGATCACCACAAGCATCACGACTTCTGACTTCAGCGCGAGCACCTCCACGTGACGAATCGTGGCCGAGTTCAGCGACGGCGCCGAGACGACCGCAAGCAGGTTCGTCATCTGCGAGAGAGTCTCCGAGGTCGTGCGCATCGCCTCCTCGATCTCCCTGCGGATCAGCGAGAGCTCGAGCCGGCGGCGAACCTCGAGGCCCTGGCCCGAGTCGAGCATCCGATCGACGACGTAGCGATGCCCGGCATCCGTCGGCACGCGTCCGGCCGAGACATGCGGATGCGCGAGCAGGCCCTGCTCCTCGAGCAGCGCCAGTTCGTTGCGGACCGTCGACGGTCCGCAATCGAAGTCGGGGTCGGCGGCGATCGACCGTGACGCCACCGGCTGTCCGGTGCGCAGATAGTCGTCCACCACCTTGCACAGGATCCGCTCCTGCCTGGAGGTGAGCATCGTTCAATTGTAGGCCGGTGCGTGACGCCCCGGATCGCCTCGCAGTTAGAGCTCCAGCTCGGCCTCGGCGTTTCGGATGATCTGGTTGCCGTCCTGCTCGGCCACGGTATCGATCAGCGCGCGACCGTCACTCACTTCTCTGACCGTGCCGCTGACCACTACCTCGTGCTCCGGCAGACCCATACCGCGAAACTGGACCGTCAGTCGCTTCAGATGCCCTGGCCCGCCTGCCGCCTGCGTCTGCGCGCGCGCGACCTGAGCCATCGTCCAGAGACCATGCAGGATCCTTCCGGGAAGCCCCACCGCGCGAGCGAAGTCCTCGTCGATGTGAATGGGATTGAAGTCGCCCGACGCGCCCGCGTAGCGACTAGTGAGGTACTTGTCAGGATTGACACTTACCTGCCGAATCTGCTCTCCAGCTTTCAATTCACTCATAGCTTTCACACTCCCCGCACGATGTTGGTCCAAGTCCCACGGCAGACTTGCTCATCGCGCTGATTGGTGGAAATCGACTCGAATACGTAGTAGCCGCGTCCGTCCGCTTCTGAGATGTCCTTCACGCTGGCCGTCGTGGTGATCTCATCGCCCGCCACGACGAGCGGCCCCCATACGAACTCCTGGCCACCGTGCACCATCATTGCGAAGTTGAGCTCTATCTCGGGGTCGAAGATCGACGGCCCGACGGCGGGCGCGCTGTAGACGACGGCGAACATCGGCGGCGCCACAACATCGGCGAAGCCCGCCGCGCGCGCAGCGGCGACGTCAAGGTGAAGTGGATTTGTCTCGCCGACGGCGAGTGAGTACTCCTTGATCTTCTCGCGACCCACGGCATACACCACGGGCTGATACTTCTTGCCGATCGCTTGCGTGTTGACGGACACTGGACTCCTCGGGTTCGCAGACTGGACTGGCTGGCGCGCCAGTTTACGCGGGCGGCACCGGACTGAGGGCTGACCAGGCGCGGATACGTGGTCGGATCCGCGCCAAGCCCGCCGCTCAGAAAGTGACGTCGAGATCCTCGGCGCCAACTCCGACGAGCTCGCGATCGCCCCCACCGCTCGCGTCTTCATCGGATGCCTCGTTCTCCGACCGCCCGCCACGACCGTCGAGGAACTGAACGACGTCGGCCACGATGCTTACGGCCTGGCGCCGCTGTTGCTCGGAGTTCTCCCACTCGCGCCACTCCAGACGACCGTCGATGCCAACACGACTGCCCTTACCGGTGTAGCGCGCAACGCTCTCCGCTGGTGCTCCGTAGACGGTGACGTCGAAGTAGTTCGGACGCTCCGTGGTCTGCTCCCCGTCCTTGCGACTGGAATTGCATGCGATCCGAAGACTCGCGACGCTGCGCCCAGACGGCAGTGAGCGCAGCTCGGCATCCCGCGTCAAACGTCCGACCATGACAACTCTATTGATGGCGAAAAATGACATTTCGTTCTCCGTAGCTCGATGGATTGACCCCGCGCAGAACGCTAGGAGTTGCTTGGGATGCCGCTCTCGGTCGAAGAGCGCCCAGCCCTCGCCGGGCGCTTTGAGACAAGCGAGTCGAGCGGCACGACGACCACGTACTCGCCCGCTTGAGCCGCGCCGATCGCCCTGTTGAGCGCCCGTTGAACCGCAGGCGGGGCGAAGTACAGGACACCATCGACATGGGGTGATCTCGCCCAGGCGCGGCAGATCTCCACGAGCCGCCGCGGCGCCTTGATCGTCAGCTCGACCTCAACAGCGACCGGCAGACGAGGCCCTGAACGCGGTAGGAGCACGAGATCCGGGCGGTGCATCAGCGGCCCGTACTCGCCGACCCGCCTCAGGACGACGCTCGCCAGCGGAGTGCCCGCCGCCCGCTCACGCTTTCGTAGCTCCCGCTCGCCAATGATGAGCTGACCGGGATAACGACGCTCCAGAACCGCGGCCACATGAGCACACGCGATCATGTGCTGGGCGCTCGCTGGGCTGACACGGCACGGCTCTACGCCGTCGAGCGCCGCGGCGCTCAAGCCGAGGCGCGTGATCGTGTACAGCGCCGGAGAATCGGCCAGCGGCCGGTGTCGGACCAGTTGCTTCGCACGAGCAGCGGCGGTGAGCATCGCCCGCGCCGAAGCGATGCTCGTACGCCTGCGAAGGGCGAGCGACTCGCCCGTCACCGCGCCCATCCCGGCCGTCCAGCGCAGCAACTCGACTCGTTCTTTCGAGGCGTTCTGAGCGGTCATTGGGACACCTCCCCTCGCTCGCAGAAGACACGAACAACCTGGCTACTCGCCCCTTGGCCGAACGCGATCGCAGCCGCACACCCAGGCGCGAGGTTCATTACCTCCTCGACACTCAAGACTGCCTCTCGAGTACGTGTTCGACTCGTGCGACCCCCGTCCTGGCGGGAGGTGCGCCATACACCGCGGGTCCCCGCGAGGCCGCAGACGAGATCCGCCGATGCAGGGACGACCTGGCGATGCGCGAGCACGACGGACAAGTTGCCGAGCACCTGCTCGAGCAGCGTGTCGCGCCCCGGCAGACGAAGATCGGCAAGCTCTTGCGTGCCGAGCACGAGGCTGAAGCCCGCCGAACGGGCGCGGCCGAACAGCCGCACGACCTGCTCGGCTGCGAGCGCGGCGAACTCGTCGATCACGACTACCGTCGGGATCGGCTGAGACTGCAGTAACGCGACAGTGGTCTGCAGGTCCTGTACGATCGCCGCACCGAGCATCTGCGTGAGCAAGGGACGCCTGTCCGCATCGAGATCGAAGTACACGACTGCGCGCATCTGCACCGCCTCGAACAGGTCAAACCCGCGGACACCGGAGCTGCTGGGCTCGAGCCAGGAAGCGACATCGGACTCGGCGAGGATCGAAAGACGATCGCGCGCACCGGCGACATCGCTCAACTGTCGGGGCGTCAAGGAGTCGAGGTAGGCGTGCGTCGCAGCGCCAGATACCTCGGGCAAGCGACGAGCGAGGAGCTCCAGCGCGAGCGGGTCGAGACTCTCCGCGATCGTACGCAGGCTCGTCTCCGTTCCGCTTGCGCGAAGCGCGCGGACCGCGTGACCGAGGAAGCGCTGAGCCTGCCTGAGGTAGTGGGGCTCGGTGAAGCGCTCGCCTGCGAGCACCTTGTCCGCAACCTCACTGGCGCTTCCGCGACCGAACGGGTTGTAGGCGCAAGGGCCTTCGGGAGTCCACTCGATGAACTCGCGTTCGGCCCGCCGAGCGGCATTCGCCACCGCCGTGCGTATCGCGCTGTCGCCCTTCGGGTCAACCACGATCGCACCCATCCCACGATCGATCGCACGAGCGGCGATCCACGCCTGCGTCATCGTCTTCCCCGAGCCGGTCGCGCCGACGAGCAGGACATGCGTACCGCCCCTTGTGCCGCCAAACGGAATCGCCACGGTTCGTCCCCCAGCCGCACGGCCGAGGAGCAACTCCTCGTCCCGCAACCAGCCCGTCGGACCGTGCGCGCGAATGAGGCGAACACGGAGTGGCTCGAGCAGATTTCGCAGCACGTCGAGCGGCCCACGCCGTAACCTCGCGGCACGAGCCAGATCCACACCGGCGTCGAGATCTTCGCGATGCCAGCGACGGCTACGAAGCAACGCGCCGACGCTCGCGGCGAGTGCGACTGTCATCCAGGCGCCCTCCAGCGAGCGCAGCAGGACGACTGTCCCCACCGCGAGAGCAGTCCAGCTCCAGTGCATGCCGCGAGCCCGCAGAACTCGCGCTGCCGCGGCCCCAAGCGCGAGCCCGCACGCGAGCTCAATTACCTGCTCGGCGAGCGAGTGTGCGAGCTCGATCAGCGGCTCGAGCGGATCGTGTACTGCAGAGATTGATGCTGAACGGAACATCGAGGTCCTTCCTTTCTCAAGGCAAGCCAGATCGGTCAAGGGACCGACCCTGATCGCTTGCGGTGGCCGTTAACGAGCGACGGCGGACCGTCCCGGTCCGCCGTCACGTGCACTTCGTCCGACAGGCGTTCGGCCCGCCGGAGCTTTGATTCGATCTGCTCAGTCGGCTTCGACCTCGCGCGGACTCAGACTGAGCCCGTCGCGAGCGATCAGCGCGAGAACGTCGGTATGGATCCACGGCGTCGGCTTGCGGCGCCCTCCCTCCGGCAGTAGTCCGAGCCGCCGAGCCAGCCAGCTGGTCTCGCCGCTGGCATTGCCGGCCGAGTCGCGCTTGATCCGCCCGCAACGCATCGCGATCTCGCTCATGCTCTGCCCGTGACGCTCTACGGCGTTCAACACCGCTGCGCGGAGCGCTCGGTTGAGCACGATCGGGCTTTCCTGCGTGCGTACGAGCTCGGCTCGCAGGAGGGCGATCGAAACCTCATCGGAGTCACGGTGCAATGACACGGCACCGCGCGTCAGAGCGAGTGCAGGCCCGTAGCGCTCCAGGCACGCGATCGTCTCACGAAGACTGAGCGCTTCTCGTTCGCCGTCGCCATGCTCGGTGGAGCGTCGACACCAGCGCAACTCCGGAATTGACATCTCGCCTGCCAGGCGCTCGATCCGATAGCAGCGCCCGAGGGCGTCGCGCAGGGTCTCCTCGGCGGTGAGCTCGGGGCGCTGATCGACTGCCTCGTGCTCGTCCGCGAACGGGGTCGTTCGGAGATCCGCATCGCTAAGCAGCCTGCACGAGCACTTCGCGCGCCTGGCCTGAAGCATGAAGCACCGGGAGACGACGGCGGCATTCTCGGGCGGCTCGTCCGCGGCGAGGTGCGCGAGCAGTCGCCTGTCCCCAAGCGTGAGCGCGTCACGGTCGAGCACGAGCACGCTCTCGCCAGCGCCCGGCAGCGCGACGATCTCGCGCGGGCGGTCACTCCAGTCGCGGTAGCTGCCGAGCGTACGGTGGTCATGCGCGGCTGAGCGTCTGCGCTGCGCACGAACCGGCGCCGTAGCACGACGTCGGGAACGCTGGACGCGATCGGCTGCGCAACGACGAGATAGGGCATGGGAGCGCGAGGCGCTTGTCGTGATTGGGCTCATGGCTGACTCCTGTGTCGTGTTGTTGTGGCCGGTGCCGACAGGCAGCGAAGGGCGCCGTTGTACGTCGCTCGAGCGGCGTCCGTCAAGCGCGGCAGTGAGCTCGCCTCGAGTTCGCGTCGAGGTCCGAGATCCCCTTAAGGGGTCTCGGAAGAACGAGCCGCCGCGCGCGGGATGGCGTGCAGTTGGCGCGAAAACGCTCTCACGCGAGTGCGCCGAGTACGCATGATCTTGGCGCGAGGCGTGAGCGTCGAACGCGATGGTCGCCATACGCGATCGTTTTGCTGGGATGTCATCCACCCGCCAAGTTGGCGGGCTCAGAGAACCGCATGAACGGCACTGCAAGGGAAAGAGAAAGAAGGAGCTTCGAAGGTAGCGAATGCATGCGCCACGGACAAAGCTCGGCACCCCCGCCCACCTGCCGCCAACGCAGCCGCCCTGCGCACGGTCTGCAGTTCCGCTTCAGCAAGCCGATTTCGGCCTCGAGCCAATGCAGGCGGCCTACCTGATGCCTGGCGCCCGACGGCGCCGGCCTGCGCCGGCGTGACGGGGCAACTGCCCGTGGCGAGGAGGCGACTGAGCTCACCTGCCGGGTGACGCGCGAGCGTCAACGCGCCAGCTCGTCCCCTTCCAGCAGCCGGCGCTGCTCGGCACGCGGCTCGCCCGCCGCTGGATCCCCGCCCCGTGCGGCCATGCGTACAGCGGGCGGGAGCGACGGAACGCCATACGCAAGCACCGAGCCCTCGTGGAGATCGCGCTCGGCGACGAACAGCGTGTGCGACCTGCCGATGTACTCCCAATTGCTCGGGTACTCGCCCGCATAGGCGCGGCAGGCGACAAGCGCCTCGTCGGCTAGCTCCGCGCAGCGTCGCGCACGTGATCTGTCCCGACAGACGAACACGACCAGCGGCACGGCCTTCGCGCGCTCGCCGTAACGGTGGACGTGAGCCGACCACCCGGTCAGAAAGTGGTCATAGCGCTGGAGCTTGCCAACTGCTGCGCCGCCCGCCGGCCGGTCGTCGAGCTCGACCATCACGTCGAGCGGCGCGCCGGCCAGCTCGACCACGGCGTCCGGGCGAACGGTCTCGAAGCGCTCTACCTCGACGAGCCGCCCCGCTCCGTCGTATCTGAGGAAGTCGTGCGGCACGCGACCGTCTGGTAGGCACAACTGCGCCGGGGTGAGCGGCGCACGGTTAGACCCGAGCGCTCGACTCGGAGGGCTCATCACCGATTCCTCGCGCCCGCGCAGGCTCGTCCGACCATCGCCCTCCGCCGCAAGCAGCGCGAGCACCCACCCAGCGAGATGGACGTCGCGGCGAGCCTGGCGCAACTGCTCCAGCCCGCGACTGCGCGCGAGACCCTCGCGCTGCAGCTGTCCCCCCGCGACACGCGATGCCGCCGAGCCCGACCCTGTAATCGAGGGCGCGACGTCACGGCCACTTGAGCTCAGCAGTTCGAGGCCGGCGGCGCTGATCACGTAGCACATCGGCACTCCCCCACCATCGCGTCGGTGGAACTGAAAGCGCTCGACCAGGCCCGCGTCCGACAAGCGCTTCAGCCGCCGCTGTGTCGTGGTGATCGCGCGGCCGCAATTGAACCTCCGATGCAACTGGCTGCTCAGCATGTGGCCGAGGCGCGCAATCAGCTCGAGTATGTCCACGTCGAGCCCATCCGGCTGCAGCCGGATTGGCGTGGCAAGCGGCCTGGCCCAGCGCACGCTCTGCGCCAAGTCGAGCTCGACGAGCTCTCGGTAGCTCTCGCAGGGAGTATCTGGCAGCACGGCGGGAGCAGCCGGTGGCGAGCAGCCTGCCGGACCTGCACCGGCCAATGCGCCGGACGACGTCCGTCGGCTACCGTCGCCGCTCGGTGCGCAGGGTCGATCCACGAGCTCCGAACCAGACGCCTCCCGGCGAACGGCACGGGGACCGGCCGCCGGTTGTGCGCTCGTTGGCACCTCGCGGCTGCGCCAGTGAGGCTGGCGCAGGTCGGTGAGCCGTCGCCCACCCCGCTCGTGCTGGCGCGCAGCGTGGAGCGCCAGCCGCTCGTGATCCACACGCAGCGGCACCGTGCGGGCAACGAACGGGGACTGCCGTCCCTCCGGCGTCGACCAGCTCGCGATCGCATGGTGCTTTGGCAGGTACAGCCTCGCGTCCGGGCGTGAGAGCTTTGAGAGATGCCCGACGCCGGGCCGAATCGTGTCCGAGAACTCAGCCATCGTCAACCCCGCTGCGTCTCTGGCCTCCCTCGAGGAGGCGGTCGCGAAATACACTCGGTGTGCGAACAGAGCGTCCAGTTGGTCACGCACCTCGCGCTCAGTCCACTGAGCGTCAGATTGCCAGCAAGCGACCGTCTCCAGACCGGCCGAGCGCTTCAACGCCATCGTCTCCGCGAAGCCACGGTTGAGCACGAGCGGAGCCTCGTCGACCTTCAGCGCGACTGCGACTCGTTGTGAGGCCTCGAGCAGGTCCTGCTGGCGGGCGAGTGCCGCGTCGAGCATCCCGACCAGGAGCTGCATGAGTACCGACGTGTTGCCCGCGCCCATCAACCCGAGCGCTCCCTTGACGACGAGCACCTCGCCGCGTGCGATGACTCGGTCGAAGTCGACTCTGAGCGACTCGTTGAGCAGCACGCGCTTGATCGAAGCCGAATTGAGCAGGCGTGCGAGCTTGTTGACGGGTGCATCGAGCTTCGCGGTCGTCATGCTGCGGGCGTCGGCGAGCTGGGCGGTCAGCTCAGAGGTGAAGAAGGTCGAAATCTCGCTGAACTCGGGTAGCGCCCGCACATGTGCGGCGACGGCACGGCGATAGGCATAGCCGTCCTCGCCGACCGAGAGCAGCCGCGCGGCATCCCACAAGCTGGAGGCGCGGTCGTATGCCAGAACCGCGATGATTGCGTTGCGCAGGTAGCGGTCGGAGCTCGCCTTAATGTCAGTCTCAGAAAAGAGATTTTTGAGCGCCGCCACAACGTAGTCGGCGATCACATCGGCCGGAGCATTGACGGCCAGCGGATTGAAGCCACACGTCGGGTCGGCGAAGTCCAACAGCGTGCACGTGCGCGTCGGCGGGACGAGGCTAACGGCAGCATCGGCAGCGTCTCCCTTTGGATCGAGGACAATCACCGAGCAGCGCTCCCGCCGCAGATCCTCGGCCACCGTGGCGGTCAGGTAGCTCGACTTCCCTTGCTCCACGGCGCCTGGGACCGCGGTGTTCTGCTTACGCAACTCGACGTGTATCGAGACCGGGCCGATCGCGTCGCGAAGTGCTCCCTCCCCCGCAGGTGGTCGCATGACCGCCGGCGGCGCAGGCGCAACCGGTGGAGCGCCGCGGGCAAAGGGAACCGCCAAGTAGTCAATCGACGGAAGGTGCCAGAGCGAGGCCAGCTCGCTCGGCGCGAAAACTGCCCGTTGAAAGCCCGGAATGGGGTTGCCCTCGCCTCGCGCTATTCGCCGGCGATACAGATTGAGCACGCCCTGACGGACCGCTGTACCGCGCTCGATCAGCCTGTTCTCGGCGCTTTCCACACGAAGCTCCGACGCCACTCGCTCGCATGTCGGGCGGTCGCCAGCAACGATGCGGATGTCGAGAAAGAACAGCGAGCGGTGCTGCACCTCCAGCCCGCCTCGCAGCTCGACATCGTCGAGCAACGATCGATCGTGGATGACCAGATGCTCTCGGCGCTCGCGCGACAGACGCGCCTCGTGCACTTTAAATCGACGCCTAGCAATCCGCTCCAGCAGCAGTGGAGCCGGCGTGAGCGCGAATTGCACGAGCACCGGCGATCGGCAGGCGCCCATCACGGTTAGCAGGCGGTTCATCGCCGGTTCACGCTCGTGCTCGAAACGATCGAGCGACTTCACCCTGCGGATGAACTGCATATCCTTCTTCAGGCGCAAGAGCGATGACGGTGGAGGCGACGCTGCCGCCTCCACCGGGGTGAGGCGGCAATTTGGATAAGCCGTGCGCAAGGCCGCCTCGGCCATACGCTCCGCACCTGCCGGACAGCTCAGCGCCAGCCAGACACGGCTCGTGCCACCCCGCTGTCCGTGCTCGTGGTGAACCTCCAGCGAGAAGCTCGGCTGACCAAGCAGCACGCGTCGCCACCAGCGACGCAACAACCGCTTGTGCAGTGCTTCATGCATCCTCACGACAGCCTCCGCGCTCGCCTGATCGGTTCGATACGGCTCAAGGCGCATGCGCACGTAGCTGCGTCGGCTACGCGCGACCCACCGGATCGCGAATAGTGCGAGCGTCTGCACCAGGACGATGACGGTGATCAGCGAGACGACGCGTATACCGGCAGGCTGCGCCCAGTCCCACACCGCCTGCGGCCAGTGCGGCAACCGCTGCGGCCTCACCGCATCGCTCGTTGTTCGACGAACTGGGCCTGCGCGCAGGACGCGACCTGGGCCGCCGCCCAACAGCCAGCAAACCGCCACAATGCCCACCAGCAGGGCGAGCAGCCCCAGCAATCGCCACAGTAGGAAGCGCAGCACCTGCTGGCCCCTCCGACGATCCCCGCTTATCGGGACGGCCTTAGATGCTCTGCGGCTCAAATCCCGTCGCTGCAACGCAGCGGCGGGCGGGGAGAGGTCTACTCAGCGGGGGCGCGTCGCGCGCTCGACGCGTGAGCCGCGTTGCGTGAGGTGCCAAGCGTTCGAGCCGCCCTTCTCCTGACCATCGCCGGTGTTCTCCACCAGCTCGAGCCGCGCGAGACGGGCAAGTAGCTTGGATATCTGTCCCTGGTCGGCCACGCCCGAGCGCTCGGCGATCTCCCGGTTGCTTGCACCGGGGTGTTCTCCGATCACGACGAGCACTCGCACCGTCCGGTAGGTCAAGCGCATACTCAATCCCGCCATTGGATCGCGTGTACGCGAGAGGACCGGAGGCGAGTCGTGGTTGCGGCGGGTCTCCGGCGCCGGACGACTCAGTTCCCGGCTGGCCGCGCGCGCGCCCAGGTAGGGCAACACGACGATGTTCATCAGCGAGCCGAGCAGCGCGGAGAATCTTTCCGAGCCCTCTTCGAGCGCGCGTGTGTGGAGCACGGCCAGCACGGCGCCGACGACTCCTTCGGCGGCGACCTCGGGGGGTTCACGAACGGCAGTCGTCACGAAGCGCCCACGATCGACGACCTCGGCCAGCTCCTCGAGCAGTTGGGCGCGTCGCTCGAGCACGCGCGGGCCCGCCCCAAGCGCCTCGACCAGGCACAGGCGCGCGAGCGCCGGCTCCTCATCGAGGAACACCAGCAACTCAGCCAGTCCTGCGCGAATGCCGTCTCGCCAGCCCTCCTCTTGCTCGTAGGCCTCACGCACGAGCCTGCCTACCTGAGATACCGCCTGCTCGAGCGCGGCCAGGAAGCAGTCTTCGCGATCAGCGAAGACGTCATAGAAAGTCTTGCGCGACACTTTTGCCCTACTAATCACCTGGGCTACTGTCATACGTCCGTAACCGACCTCCTCCACGGCCTCGAGCGCTGCAGCAAGCATTCGGCTACGTTGAATCTCCGTGACCCTTCCGCGGGGTAGCCCGCTCGGTCTTGAGCGCAGGCGTGGGCCGGCGGTGCGTGTCTGGTGGACAAAGGCCATTTCTTCCTCGCGTTCGTGCTTTTCGACTGTAAAGAACGGTGTCTTGCCCACTCATGTCGCGAGAAACGGCCCGTGCTCCATCCCCAGGGAGCGCCGTAACTCACGGGTTGCCTACAAGAGATTCAATGATCCAAAGCGTTAAGTCGAGGCGCGTCTCCAACTTTTTCCCCGGTGATTCGAACATCGGAGGTCAGCGCGGGTGGATTTCTGGATCGGGCGGAAGCACCAGACAGTTTCGCCGCCGTCAGGCCCCTAGCTATCCTCTGTTTTACGACTAATTGATTCCCTGGTCTCACCGCGATTGGCAGGCTCAGGGTCGCGCTGACGTGCCGGGACCGCCCGACACGTCACGTTCCACTAGCCTAACCTCCGCAAATGTCGTCAAATCGACAGCGGCTGCTGCCAACAATCGCGGCTATCACAGCAAGCGCAGCACTCTGCTCGGCGAGCCCCGCTGCTGCGGAAACCTACGGTCGGTTGATCGTGCGCCACACCGCCACGCCGACCACGGCGTTCGCAGCCCCCTTTTCGCACGTGCGCCCGCCCAAGTCGTTCCTGCTGGTAGTCACCGAGCCAAACAGGGAACAGCTCGACTTCAGGTGGTCGGTGCATTGTGTCGGCTCCGGATCCAAAGAAAGCGGCGGCGCATCCGGACGCGCGAGCGTGGCGAGCGGGCATTGGGTCAAGCGGATCCAACCACGTTGGATCAAGCACCCCGTCTCCTGCTCCGGCACGATCGAAGGATCCGCCGCGGCGAGTCCCGTGCTCGTGCGCGTGTTCGCCGCCTGACAGCGAGCCACCGAGAACGCCGACCGCCCGCAGCGGTACAGCCGCCGGATCCTGCACCGAACGCAGCCTCCGAAGATCGCCACACGAGCAAGAAAAAGGCCCCGCTTGGCGGAGCCTTTAATTAGTACCGCTACCGGGATTCGAACCCGGGTTTCCGCCATGAGAGGGCGGCGTCCTAGTCCCCTGGACGATAGCGGCGAGCTATGACTGCGACGAGGCTAGCAAAGCGCCCGGAGCCAGGGCGGAGCGAGCGTCGGCGAAGTTCGTCGATCCCGTGCGCGAAACGTGCACGGACGCCGAGACGCGTGCGGCATCTGCGATATCTTCGCCTCCCACCCCACGCGGATGTGGCGGAATTGGTAGACGCGCACGGTTCAGGTCCGTGTCTGGGAAACCAGGTGGAGGTTCGAGTCCTCTCATCCGCATAGCCGGACTCGGCGGACAGCGTCCGAGGTGCAGCACACGAGAGAACGGCCGTCGGGTCCCGACGGCCGTTCTCAGATGCGTCTAAGCGTTTCGGCTCAGCGCTCGCCGCGGCGCTGGCGACGCTGGACCATCACGATCGAGAAGCCCATAGCGAGCAACAGGATGCCCGCGCCAATCGTCCAGCGCAGGTCGAAGCCCGTGAACGGAAGCGTCGAAGCCTTCTTGGCCGTCGGTTCGCTGCCTTTGCTCGGTTCTGTCGAGGACGTTTCAGGTGCCGTCGTTTTCGTCGGCGTGCTGCTTTCTTTCGATGGCGATGTCCCGGTCGTCGGCGTCGGCGTCGTCGCCGTCGGAGTCGTCGTGGGAGTCGTCGTCGGCGTCGTCGTCGGCGTCGTGGTAGTCGTGGTAGTCGTCGTCGTTTTGTTGTAACCCGAGAGGTCTTCTTCTGCCGCGAGTGCCGTTGCCGGCACGAGCGCCATCGTCAGAGCAAGAGCTACCGGCAGCACCACGAGCTTGCGCAACGCGCTGGACGATCCCTTCCTCTTCGGTGCTGCAGTTGCTTTGCGCGGCCTACTCGAGGCCACGACATCGGTCCGAGTCATGCCAACCTCCCGTTGATGATGTGGGGTGAACGCTCCAGCCCTGTGAGGGCCTCTTGCCCTTCGTCGGGCGATTTTAGTCCTAAAGCACGTTTCTTGTTCGTCGTCTGCACGCTGTCGCCTGCATATCCGTTCGTAGGAATATCAAGCGCATCGGTCACGAAACCGCACTATGCGGCCGTTTTTTGCTTATCGACCCGCTCGCGGCTTCGCTTGAGGGCTGCTCGAGTTCGTGAACTTCGAGCTTCAAGCCCTGAACGACGTCAGACTACACCGGCCTCTTCAGAGCTAGACGCTAGACCTGCACGCGGCCTTCGAGCCCGTCCTCGCCCAGGCTCGCGCGCAGCACCTTCTTGTCGAACTTGCCTACGCTCGTCTTCGGGATCTCCCCTAGGAACGCAAACTCGTCCGGCAGCCACCACTTCGCCACCCTGCCGCGCAGGTGCTCGACGAGCTCGGGAGCCGTCGTCTGAGCCCCCTCGCGCAAAACCACGCAGCACAGTGGGCGCTCTGACCAGCGCTCGTCCGGCTTGGCGATGACCGCGGCCTCGACGACATCTGGATGGGACATCATCTCGTTCTCCAGCTCGACCGAGGAGATCCACTCGCCACCTGACTTGATCACGTCCTTTGCGCGGTCTGTGATCTGCACGAATCCGTCCTCGTCGACCGCCGCGATGTCGCCCGTGCGCAGCCATCCCGAATCGAACTTCTGATCGCTCGAGTCATCGCGGAAGTAGCGCGCCACGATCCATGGCCCGCGTACCTCGATCTCACCCGTCGACTCGCCGTCCCACGGGACCTCCCCGCCGTCGTCGCCGATCAAGCGCAGCTCGACCCACGGTAGCGGGCGCCCCTGACGCGCGCGCAGATCCCAATGCGCCTCGTCATGCTCGCCGTCGTTCGGGCGCGAGAACGTTGCCACCGGGCTGGTCTCGGTCATTCCCCACGCCTGGAAGATGTTGACGCCGTGGCGTTCCTCGAAGTCCTTCATCAACTGCCGCGGCACGGCCGAGCCCCCGCAGGTCGCGTTCGTGAGCGAGGAGAGGTCGACATCCGCATGCTCATCCGCGTAAAGAAGCAAGTCGGCGAAGATCGTCGGCACGCACCCCATCAGCGTCGGGCGCTCCGCGGCGATCAAGCCCGCCAGCGGCTCGGCTGAGAGATGGCGGTCGGGGAGCAGCAGATCGGCACCCGCGAGCGCTGCGCCGTGCGGCAGACCCCAGGCGTTCGCGTGGAACATCGGTACCACTGCGAGCACGCGGTCCGAGCGGCTAAGTCCAAGCCCATCCTTGACGAGCGTTGCCGTCGAGTGCAGGCTGATCGAGCGGTGGGAGTAAAGCACGCCCTTGGGATTGCCCGTGGTGCCGCTTGTGTAGCAAAGCGCCGCCGCCTGACGCTCATCGATCTCGGGGTAGTCGAAGTCGCCATCGCCCGCTTCAGAGATGAGCTCCTCGTAGCGCAGCGCGTTCGGCAGCGTGCCCGCGTCACCGTCGCCCATCACGACGTAGTGCTCGACTGTCGAGAAGCTCGGCGCGAGCTTCTCGAGCACCGGAACCAGCGAGTCGTCAACGAAGATCACCCTGTCCTCGGCGTGGTTGACGATGTAGGTCAGCTGCTCCTCGAACAGCCGGATGTTAAGCGTGTGCAGCACCGCCCCCACGCACGGGATCGCGAAGTACAGCTCGAAGTGGCGCTGGTTATTCCACGCAAATGTCCCCACGCGCTGGCCCTGATCGACACCCAGGCCACCCAGCACCCGCGCGAGCCGGTCGACCCGCTCAGAGGTCTCGGCGAAGCTACGGCGCTCGACGACGCCCGGCTCGCGCAGCGTGAGCACCTCGGCGTCCGGGCTGCACGTCTTCATGCGCCTGCGGATGTGGTGCAGCGTCAGCGGAAAGTCATCCTGCATCAGGCCCGCGAGTGCGCCGCCCGCAAGCGCCGAGCCCTCCTCTTGGGCGAGTGTCCCCTCCAAGCTCATCCTCCCTGCACCCCTTCCTCGCGCGGCCTCAACTCACGCAATTGACTGTAGACGCCTTGCGTACGCTGGGCAATGTCGTCCCAGTCGAAGCGAAGGACGTGCTCGGAGGCTTCCGTGACCAGCCGCTCGCGCAGAGCCTCGTCCACCAGCAGACGCTCGATCATCACCCCGAGGTGCTCGGGATCGCCACCGTTGAAACGTAGCCCGACTCGCTCGCCGACGGGGACGACCTCGCGCAGACCGCCTGTGTCGGCCACGATGCACGGACAGCCCGAGGCCATCGCCTCGAGCGCGACCAGGCCGAAGGGCTCGTAGATCGAGGGCACCACGCACAGGTCCGCGATGCGGTAGAGCGAATGCAGCACGTCGTCTCCGATCCAGCCGAGGAAGTGACCGCGCTCGGAGAGCCCGAGACGCTCGGCCTGCGCCTTCAGCTCCTCCTCGTGCGTTCCGCTGCCAGCGACCAGGTAGCGCACGTTCTCGACCTGGCGCACGACTCCAGGCATCGCCTCGAGCGCCAGTTGGAAGCCCTTCTCGTAGACCAGCCGCCCGACCAGCAGCACAAGCTTCTCGTGCGGCTCGGCGAAGCGGCTGCGCAGCGCCTGCAAGTCGCCCGCCGGCTGCAGTTCGCTCGGGTCGATCCCGTTCGGGATAACCGTGATGCGCCGCTCGTCGATGTCGAAGATGTCCGCCACGTGACCGCGCATGTAGTGCGAGCAGACGATCACTCCGTCAGCGCGGGCCGCCATCCAGCGCTCCACCGCGTGAATGTGCGACTGCGGCGCGTCCTGCACCCAACCCTGATGGCGACCGTGCTCGGTCGCGTGGATCGTCGTCACGTACGGCACACGCGCCCGCTCCGCCAGCGCCGAGGAGGCCTGTGCGACGAGCCAATCGTGCCCGTGAATCAGGTCATAGCGGTTCTCCTCGGCGAGCACTTCGCCCGCAGCAAGCATGTCGCCGTTCATCTGCTCGACCCACGCGACGAAGCGGCCGAGATCGCGCGGCCAGCTTGGCTCGGCCACGCGATGAACCGTCACTCCCGCCAGCTCGTCGACGCCCGGCTGCCCCGACCGCGGCCCGCCGACGATCCCGCGCGTCAGCACGTCTACGACGACGCCCTGGCGGACCAGCGCCTCGGCGAGCTTGCGCACGTGTCGTGCCAAGCCTCCCTCGATCACTGGTGGGTACTCCCAGGAGAGGAGCAGCACGCGATTGCTCATCCTGCAGACCCTATCTCGCGAGGGTCCGAGCAGCCGCTCCGCCGTACTGTCCCGCGGCGACGGTCGGTCGGAGCCGCGGCGCTCAAATCCCGATCAGCTCGAGCTCGTCGAGCCGGCGCGCGGCGCTCGACGGCCAGACGCAGTCCTCCTCTTGGTGCAGGACGCCGGTGTCGAGCAGCCCCATCAACGCCGCATCCAGCGAGCCACACTCCACGCCCATCCCTTCGCCGAGCTCGGCACGCGACCAGCGACGCTCACCGTCGTCCTCGCTGAGCAGGACAAGGACGATCGCACGTTCGAGGGTTCGGCTGTTGCCCGCCCGAGGATCGCTCGATTCTGTGTGCATTGAGAGCCATTCCTTCCGGGAGCCCGGCGCCGGTCGCCGAGCCGCCACGCCAGATCGCCAGATTTCGATCGGCTGGAGAGTACACACAGCTTGGAACGGTTCAGTCTGGCGGATCGTGAAAGGACGGATTGGGCGGGTGCGACAGCTCTGCTTTGGTACCCCTCAGGGGTATAGTTGAGAAGATGTCCGGACGGACTACCTGCGCGCTCGCTCGGCCGTCTGCACGGCCCTCGCTCGAGGGCCTGCGATGAGCGTGCTCGAAACCCTCTGGGAGGGGCTATCGAATGCTTTGCTGATGGCCTGGACCGTCTGGTGGGCGCTCGTCTTTGGCTTTGCAATCTCAGCCGTCGTGCAGGCTTGGGTTCCGCGCGCGCAGGTCGAGCGAGCGCTCGGCGGTCACGGCGCGCGCCCGGTCGCGCTCGCCACTGCCCTCGGCACCGCCTCATCCTCGTGTTCCTATGCAGCCGTGGCGATTGCCAGATCGCTGTTCGCAAAGGGCGCCTCGGCCGTCAGCGCGCTCGCCTTCCAGTTCGCCTCGACCAACCTCGTGATCGAGCTCGGCATCGTTATCTGGATCCTGATCGGCTGGCAATTCACGATTGCCGAGTTCCTCGGCGGCCTGCTGCTGATCGCCGTCATGTCGCTGCTGCTGCGGGTGTTCGTGCCACAGCGAGTCGAACAGCAGGCGCGCCGACACGCGCAGAGCGCCGAGCCCGGTCACCAGCACCACTCCGTCGGCGCTAACCGCTCCCTGCGCGAGCGCGTGAGCTCCGTCGCCGCGTGGTCGGACGTCGCGCACAACTTCCGCAACGACTGGGCGATGCTCTATCGCGAGATCGCGATCGGCTTCCTGCTCGCCGGCTTCATCGGGCTGCTCGGCGACGACTTCTTCAACAGCCTCTTCATCGTGGACGCACCCGGCCCGCTAAGACTGCTGGAGAACGTGCTCGTCGGCCCGCTGATCGCGGTGCTGAGCTTTGTCTGCTCAGTCGGCAACATCCCGCTCGCCGCCGTGCTCTGGTCCGGCGGTATCGGCTTCGCCGGTGTCGTCGCGTTCGTGTTCGCCGACCTCATCGTGCTGCCGATCGTCGCGATCTATCGCAAGTACTACGGGACCTCCTTCGCGCTGCGGATCGTCGCGCTGATGCTCCTGACGATGGTGCTCGCCGCGCTTGCAGTCGATGGGCTGTTCAGCGCAGCCGGCCTGATTCCCCATATACGCCCTACGCGGTCGGAGATCTTTGGCAGCGTGCGCGTCGATTACAAGCTCATCACCAACGTGCTCGGCGCCGTCATCTTCCTATCGCTATTCGCACTGACGACGCGCCGCGGCGCCACCGATCCGATGTGCGGGATGAAGGTCGACCGTCGCGCCCCATCCACGATCGAGCTCGACGGGCACCACTTCTGCTCGCAGCACTGCGCCGACGCCTACGCCGCCGAGCACCTGTCCGGCGACAGGACAGGCAAGGCAGACGATGTGCCCACGCCCGTCGCCGAGCCACGCGCGCAGGCGCCTGGCTAGAGATCCAGCTCCAACTGGCGCGGCGAGGGTCGCAGCGGCTCGGCGGTGGCGCGCGGGCGCCCACGCTTGGTCCAGTGCCCCACCACTTCGCGGCTGCGGCAGCTGCGGTAGCTGATCCGGCGATCGAGCGGCGCTAGCGCGAGGCCACCCGGAGCAAGCCCAACGACCAGCGCGTGAAAGCGCCGGCCTCCGCGATCGACCTCGACAACGTCGCCCGTCTGGATCCCCTCTAGCCGCATGCCCACACCACTCCAGCACGATCGCAGGCGTGCGACCGTCACGACCAGCTGAGACTAGGCTGCAGACCGTGCGGTGGTTCGTGGACGGAATGAACGTGATCGGCACGCGCCCAGACGCATGGTGGAAGGACCGCCACGGCGCGATGGTGCATCTCGTGCACCTGCTCGAGAAGTGGGTCGCCGCGACCGGCGAGGATGTGATCGTCGTCTTCGAGCAGCCACCACGACCGCGCATCCACTCGACCGTGATCGAGGTGACGCATGCACCTCGCCCGCGCCGAGACTCAGCCGATGACGAGATCATGCGCCGCGTCACCGCCGAGACCCGGCCAGGCGAGATCCGCGTAGTCACCTCCGATCTGTGGCTCGTCAACCGGATCCACGCCGTCGGCGCCACCGTTCACCCCTCGGCCCCGTTCAGGGACTTGCTCGAGGATTCCTGATGGCCCCGGTCACGCGCTACACGAGCAGCGGCGGAGCGAGCATTGCTTACCAGGTAACCGGCGAGGGACGGCTCGACCTCGTATTCATGACCGGCTGGATCTCCCAGGTCGAGCACCTGTGGGAGTCGACCGGACTGAGGCGGCTGCTCGAAAGGCTGTCCGTGTTCGGGCGGCTGATCCTGTTCGATCGCCGCGGCACGGGCCTATCCGACGGCGTCGGCGAGCCCTACACACTCGAGCAGGAGGCGCAGGACGCGCTCGCCGTGCTCGACGCCGCCGGCTCCGAGCGGGCTGCGCTCTTTACGTACGGGCTCGGCGGCCCCGTCGCCGCGCTGCTCGCCGCCGAGCACCCCGAGCGCGTAGGCGCGCTGATCATGTACGCCTCGATCGCACGTGCGCTGTGGGCACCCGACTACAACTGGGCGATGACACGCGAGGAGCGTGTCGAATGGATCGACCGGGCCGTCGCCTCGTGGGGCGCCGCCGACCACCCCGGCATCCCCGTAATGGCGCCGACGATGGCCGACGACCCGGCGCTGATCAGCTGGTTCGCGCGCATGCAGCGCCTTGCCGCCAGTCCCGGCAACGCGCGCGAACTGCTGACCGCCGCCGCCGACCTCGACGTGCGCGAGCTCCTGCCGCAGATCAGCGTGCCCACGCTCGTGATGCACCGCAACGGCGACACCGCATGGGACCCGCGCCACTCGCGCTACATCGCCGAGCACATCCCCGGCGCGCGCTTCGTCGAGCTCGAGGGCACCGACTCGCTGCCCTTCCTCGGCGACAGCGACGCGATCGTCGAAGAGGTCGAGCAGTTCCTCACCGGAGGACGTGCCGGAGGCGAGGCCACGCGCGCCCTGCTGACCGTGATGTTCACCGACATCGTCGACGCCACTCCGCGCGCCGCCGAGCTCGGCGACCGTCGCTGGCGCGACCTGCTCGCGCGCCACGACGAGGATCTGCGCAAGGAGTTGCATCACTTCGACGGACACGAGGTGAAGACCGTCGGCGACGGGTTCCTCGCGACGTTCGCCGGCCCCCCCTCCCGTGCCCTGCGCTGCGCGCTCGCGATTACCGAGTCGGCGCGCTCGCTCGGCATCGAGGTGCGCGTCGGCATCCATACCGGCGAGTGCGAGCTGATCGGCAACGACGTCGGTGGCATGGCCGTGCACATCGCCTCGCGCGTCAGCGGTCTCGCCGGCGGCAGCGAGGTGCTCGTCTCGGGAACAGTCTTCGGCACGGTTGTCGGCGGTCCCTTCAACTTCGAGGACCGCGGCTTTCACGAATTGAAGGGCGTGCCCGGGCGCTGGCCGCTGTTCGCGCTCAGAGGCTGAGCGATTACGATCGACGCGTGGCGATCACCGACCCCGATCAACAGTCGCGCAGCGCGCTCGTGTTCGGTGCGCGCAACCTCGGCCGGGCCGTGATCGAGCTGCTCGTTGCCTCCGACTGGTCCGTCGCCGCCGTCGCCCGCTCAGCCGAGACACTGCAGGCGATCACCGCTTCCGGCGCCCTGGCGCTGAGTGCCGACGTCACCGAGCAGGCCAGCGTGCGCGACGCTGTCGCACAGGCCACCGACGCGCATGGCGGCATCGACCTCATCGTCAACGCCGCATCCGCATACGGCGGTCCGCGCACCGGGCCGTTCGGCGGCGGTCCCCTCGCCACGGCCGACGCCGACGCGTTCGACTCCTGGGCCGCCGCACCCGCTCGCTCGGCCTTCGCTTTTCTCTCGGGCGCCGCCGGCTACCTCGTCCAGCAAGAGCGCCCGGCGACGTTGATTCAGGTCACCGGAGGCTCCTCCCGCCGCGCGATGCCGGGGCGCGGCCTGTGGGCCGCAGGCGCCTTCGGCGTACGCGCGATCACCCAGGCGGCAGCGCTCGAGCTGCGCCCACAGGGCATCCACGTCGCACTCTTGATCGTCAACGCAGGCATCGAACCGTTCAGCGCAGCCGAGCGTGGCGAGGGCGCGAACGACTCGATGGCAGACCCGCCGAGCCTTGCCGAGGCCGTGCTGTTCCTCGCCGAGCAGGGTCCGCGGGCTGTGACGCACGAGCTACAGGTGACCCCGCTCGCCGAGACCTGGGTGCCATGAGGATGGAGGGAACGAGATGAAGATCCGCGCAGCACTGCTCGAGGAGTTCGGCAAGCCGCTCGTCGTGCAGGAGCTCGAGCTGGCCGAGCCAGGACCGGGGGAGGCGCTCGTCAGGCTCGTCGCCTGCGGCGTCTGCCATACCGACATGTACACCGCCTCCGGCGTCGACCCCTCCGGCTACGCCCCGACCGTGCTCGGCCACGAGGGCGCCGGCGTGGTCGAGGCCGTCGGCGAGGGCGTCGCCGATGTCGCACCCGGCGACCACGTCGTGACGCTGTTCTCGCCGCAGTGCCGCGAGTGCATCCATTGCCAGAGCCCGCGCACGAATCTGTGCCTGGCGATCCGCGAGCAGCAGAACAAGGGTTACCTGCCCGACGGGACCACGCGCCTGTCGCGCGATGGTGAGCCGATCCGGCACTTCATGGGCACCTCGACCTTCGCCGAGTACGCCGTGCTGCCCCAGATCGCGCTCGCCAAGGTCAACCGCGAGGCGCCGCTCGAGGGCGCCTGCCTATTCGCCTGCGGACTCTCCACGGGGCTCGGCGCCGCGATGTACACAGCCAAGGTGCAGGCCGGCTCGACCTGCGTCGTGTTCGGCGCCGGCATGGTCGGCCTCGGCGCTGTCGCCGGCTGCCGCCTGCAAGGCGCCGAGCGCGTCATCTGCGTCGATCTCTCAGAGCAGCGCCTGGCGCTCGCGCGCGGACAGGGCGCCACGGAGACCTGGCTCGCCGACGGCCACGTCGTCGAGCGCGTGCTCGAAGAGACCGGCGGCTTCGGCGCCGACTACACCTTCGAGGCGACCGGTCTTGTCGGCGTGATGCGCGAAGCCGTCGAGGCCGCGCGCATGGGCTGGGGCCTGTGCACCGTCGCCGGCGTCGCCGGCAAGGGCGAGACGCTCGACGTCGTGCCGCGCCTGTTGATCACCGGCCGGCGCATCTGCGGCTCCTCCTTCGGCGGCGTCAAGGGCCGCGACCAGGTTCCCCAACTCGTCGAGCGATACCTGCACGGCGAAATCGACGTCGGCCCCTTCATCTCCCACCGCATGCCGCTCGACGAGGTCAATCACGCCTTCGAGCTGATGGAGGCGCAGGACGGCATCCGCTCGGTGCTGCAGTTCGGCGGCTGAAGCGCCGTAAGGCTCGGTGACCCTGGAGGCGGGGCCGTACCGCCTCCAGGGTCAAACGTGCCTGCTATCTGCCCTAGCCCCTCCGGGCCTGCGCTTTGGTTTTCCCGCCGACCGCGTTCGGGCTGTCAACGACGGTGCCCGAGTTGCCGCTCACCGTGAGGTTCTTGGTGATCGTGTTCCCGGTTACTGTCGTGCCACCGGAGTTGCCGGTGACCTTGACGCTGCCTTTGAACGTGTTGCCGACCACGCTCACTCCGCCGGTGTTGTTCTGCAGCACCGCTCCGGCCGAGTAGCTGCTGGAAGCACAGCCTTCGGAGTCGCCGAGCACCACGGGACCGCTGCTCCCGCTGACTTTGATCGAGCCGACTTTGGCGCCGCAGACGCGCAGTACATCGGCACCGGAGGCCTTGATGCCTTTGGTCGTAGCACCCTCGACGTCAAGGGAGCCACCAGGCTGGACTTCGACCTGGGCGACCACTGCCGTAGAGGTCAATTCGACCGATTCGCCGGATTTGACGACGATCTTCTTCTTGACATGGCCTGAGATCACGTTGGTGTTGAGCACCTGCGTGGTGCAGGAGTCGCTGCTTTCGTGACCGACGTTGTCGGTCGCGCTTGCTTCCGTGGTCTGTGGGCCTGTTTTGGTCGTGTCGATTGGCTGTGTGCCTGACGGGTCACTGGCCAGGCCAGACTGCGCGTCAGAGGCTGAGATCGAAGCGCTTGCGCTCTGACCCACCGCTGCCGTTTCCGGGCAGTTGACTTCGACCACCGGTCCAGAGGCGTCCACCTGCACGCCCAGGGTGCCTGGGGCTGAGACGTTGCCGACGTTGTCGGCCACTGTTCCGCTCGCGGTGTGCGAGCCGTCGGTGTTGAACGTCTGCGGAGCGGACAGCGTCCCTAGGTCAACGCCTGAGCCGGTGCTCCCGTCTGAGAGCAGCGGATCGCCGTTGTCGGTGAAGGAGACGGTGACCGTGTCCTTGTACCAACCGCCGCCACCGGCGTAGTCGGGGGCGCGGTCGGGAGAGCCCGACGGGGGGTTGGGTGCGGACTTGTCGACCTTGACCGGAGACGATTCGTTAGACCACTGCGTCGTCATGTTCAGCGCAGCGTCGTAGCCCTGCACGCGATAGACCCACGTGCCTTCTTCCTCACCTGCGCCTGTGAAGGCGTATTCGAGGCTGGCTATGCCGCTCGCCACCGTGACGAATTCTTCCTGTGCCGAATTGCGGTGCTGCAGCGTGTAGGTGATGCCGAATTCGCTCGGGTCCGCCCCACTCCAGGCGAGCGTGAATAGGCCATCGGCGTTCGGGCTCGTGCCGGCAGTCAGCGCCGGCGCACCAGGTGCGCCGTAGTGCACGTCATAGCTACATGAGTGCGTCGTCGAGTTGCCGGCGAGATCGGTCACCTGGACGCTCTCGGTCTGGCCGTCTCCTGGGCTGGCCGTGTTCAGCGGCCGTGCTCCGTTGGGGTCTTCGGCGAAGCCGGACGTCGCGTCGCTTGCTTCGGAAACCGTCGCCGAAGCGCTGCTGGCGACCGTCACCGGTTCGGTGGGACAGGTGAGCGTGAAGGTCGGAGCCGTCTTGTCGATTTTGATCGTCGTCGACTTCGATTCCTCGATGTTGCCGTTGATGTCAACCGAGCGTGCGGTGATCGTCGTTTCGCCCTCGTTGCTGATCGAGATTGGACCGGTGTACTTGGTCCATGCCGCCGCTTCGTTGATCTTGTACTCGGTGCCCGCGACGGCGAATTCGTTTTCGCTGGCGCTAAGCGCGACCGAGACGTCGTTGTCGTACCAGCCCGCTTGGCTGTCGGGCGCGCGTTCGGGCGTGATCGTCGTCGTAGGCGTCGTCAGGTCGCTGAATTTCGGGCCACTGTTCCACGCGTTTTCGGCGGCTTTGTTCTGCCCTGCAGTCGTCGGGTGGAAGTAGTCCAGCGTGGAGACGTCGCTCGTCGCGAATTTGATCGAGTAGGCCGCGCCTTTGTCGTACTGGCAGTGGATGAATTCGGCGCAGACTTCTCCGAGCACGACGTTGAATTCTTCGTTTCGTTTCTGCACTTTGGCGCGCCGTTCTTTGTCCGCCGCTGCTTCGGAGGTCGGTTTGGCGAGCATCGACTGGCAGATTTTCGCCAGGCCCCATGTGAGCTGCGCGGCGGTGCTCGTGTGCAGCACGCTCCAGAGGTTGAAGATGTTGGGAATCGAAGAGACGTCGATGCGTGCGTCGGGCAGCCCCGTGCTAAGCGTTTCCAGCCCGGATTTGTAGCTGGCGCGGAAGCTCGCGACGGACGTCATGCTCGCTTCCGTCAACGTGCAGATGTCATTGGCGCCGAGCAGGATCAGCACCTGGTCGGGCGTGTTCGGCGCTTTCACGGCGTTTTTGGCCTGACCGGGAAGGTCACCCATTTTGGCGCCAGTCACCGCGTCGTTGCCACCGGTCGTGGACGTTTTCACCGGCTGCGCGAGCACAACCGATGGGTTCACGGCTTTCGTGCGCACGTAGTAGCTGTTGAGGCCGGCGTTGGTTCCGGTCGCCCATGAATTGGCCGGGCAGTCCGCGAGCGCTCCGCAGCCCGTGCCCTGCGAGTCATAGCCCCGCGTGATCGAGTCTCCGAGCGCGTCGATCGACGTCGAAGGTCCGACCTTCGCCGGCGTGGCGCCTGCCGGTGCTGCCGTGATCAGCGCACCGAGCACCACAAATGGCACGCAGGCGCGCAAGGACTTTCGCAACATTGTTCCCCCCAAAATGAATTTGTGCCCCCGCATCAACAGACGCGGGGGATCGTCGTGCGCCCGGCCCTCCCTCTGACGAAAACCGCGCCGCCAGCGCACCGTAACAGAATCCGATCTTGTAAGTACGCTCGCGTATTCTATTGCCACATGTGGACCGGGCGACGCCGCTCGACGGCGCGAGCGCGTGGTCGCCGGCGCTGGTATGGTCGCCGCATGACGCCGCTCGATCCGTCCACGCCGGCGCTTGAGCTCGCCTCCGCGCTGCGTTCGCGCGAGGTCTCCGCCGTAGAGCTGCTCGACTCCTGCCTCGCCGCCGTCGACGCGCGCAACCCCGAGCTGAACGCCGTCACCTGGCGCAACGACGAGCAGGCACGCGCCGAGGCCACAGACGCCGACCGGCGCCTGGCCGACGGCGATGACGCCCCGTTCCTCGGCGTGCCGATGCCGATCAAGGACCTCACGCCGGTCGCCGGCTGGCCCGTCACCTACGGCTCGCATGGCGCCCCCGAGGGCCCCAGCGAGCAGAGCGAGCTCGTCGTCGACGCCTTCACAGAGGCGGGCTTCGTGCTCTGCGCGCGTACCAACACGCCCGCCTTCGGCGTGATCACCGCCGCGGAGAACCTGCGTCACGGGATCAGCCGCAATCCGTGGGACGCAAACAGGACGCCCGGCGGCTCGAGCGGTGGTGCAGCCGCTGCCGTCGCCGGCGGCATGTTCCCGATCGCCCATGCCAACGACGGCGGCGGCTCGATCCGCATCCCCGCCTCCTACTGCGGGCTCGTCGGGCTGAAGCCCAGCCGCGGGCGCGTGCCGCGCCTGGCGCAGAGCTGGCTCGGCGCGGTCGTCGAGGGAGTCGTCGCGCACACAGTCGCCGACTCCGCCGCCGTGCTCGACGCGATCTCCCGGTTCGATCCGCTTGCGTGGTACAACGCCCCCGCTCCTCCCCGCCCGTTCAGCGAGGAGACCCAGACGCCGCCCGGGCAGCTGCGCATCGGGTTGATGGCGCAGGCGCCGCTCGGCATCCCCACCGACCCAGCTTGCGTGGCCGCAGCCCGCGCCGCCGCCGCCGCGCTGGAGAGCCTCGGGCACTCCGTCGAGGAGGTCGAGGTGCCGACGATCTCGGCGGAGATGATTCCCTCGTTCATCGTGCTCACGCAGGGCGGCCTCGCTGACTACGAGGGCGTCGACTGGTCCGCCACCGAGCCGCACATCGCCCACCAGCGTCAGCTCGCCGGCGATACCGGCGCCTACGACTACGTGCTCGCCGCGCGCACGCTCGAGCTGCTCAGCCGTCAAGAGGTCGCGCGCTGGCGCCGTGACTTCGACGTGCTGCTCACACCGACCTCGGCGATCCTGCCGCCCGTCGCAGGCGCGACGATGGAGGCGCAGCACGCCACACCCGAGGCGCCCGTCGGCGATGTAGTCGCAAGCGTCTCCTTCACCGCCTTCGGCAACGTCACCGGCCTGCCCGCCGTCAGCCTGCCGCTGCACCAGACCGACGAGGGCATCCCCGTCGGCGTGCAGTTGACCGGCAGCCCGTGGGATGAGGCGACGTTGATCCGACTCTCAGCCCAGCTCGAGCAGGCGATGCCCTGGGCCGCGCGCCGGCCGAGCCTCGCTGCGGCAGCGTAAGAACCGCGACAGCCGACCGTCGCGCAGAGCCCGCATGAGCTACGAGCAGATCACGACCGAGCTGGCCGAGGGGATCCTCACGATCACGCTCAACCGCCCCGAGCGCCTGAACGCGTGGACGGCCGTGATGGGCCGCGAGCTGATCGAAGCCTTCGACCAGGCCGACGCCGACGACGAGGTGCGCGCGATCATCATGACCGGCGCCGGGCGTGGCTACTGCGCGGGCGCCGACCTCGCCGCCGGCGGCGAGACCTTCGACTACGCCGCGCGCGCAGCCGAGGGCTCGTTGCTCACGGAGCCCGTCGGCGGCGTGCCGCGCGACAACGGAGGCCAGTTCACGCTGCGGATCTTCTCCTGCACGAAGCCCGTGATCGGCGCGATCAACGGGCCCGCCGTTGGCGTCGGCGCGACGATGACGCTGCCGATGGATGTCCGCCTCGCCAGCGACGACGCCCGCATGGGCTTCGTCTTCGCCCGGCGCGGGATCGTGCCCGAGGCGTGCTCCAGCTGGTTCCTGCCGCGCGTCGTCGGCATCAGCCGGGCGATGGAGTGGGTCTCGACCGGCCGGGTCTTCTCCGCCCAGGAGGGACTCGACGCGGGTCTGTTGCGCAGCCTGCACTCCAGCGAGGAGCTGCTACCCGCCGCGCGCGCTCTCGCCACCGAGATCGCCGAGAACACGGCCCCCGTATCCGTCGCCCTGGCGCGGCAGATGATGTGGCGGATGCTCGGCGCCGAGCATCCGATGCTCGCCCACCGCGCCGACTCGCGCGCGATGCTGGCGCGCGGGCAGTCCGCCGACGCGACCGAGGGGATCACCTCGTTTCTCGAGAAGCGCCCCGCGCACTTCTCCGATCGCGTCAGCGACGGCCTGCCCGAGATCATGCCCTGGTGGGTCGAGCCCGAGTTCGAGTAGCGCCCATGCACCAAGTGCGCGGCGAGTCAGGGCGCGTGCTGGAAGATCGCGTTGCGCGGCACCTGCCGGCGCGGCACGCCGAGCCCGTCGCAAAGCCGTATGCACGGCTCGTACACCGGCCGGAAGCCGAGCAGCTCGGGGATCGTCACGACTCGGTAGCCGCGACGGTGCAGCGTCGCGATGATGCGCGGATAGGCCGCCAGCGTCTGCCCGCGCGGGCCGCCGCCGTCATGAGAGATGATGATCGCGCCCGGGCGCACCTGCGCGAGCACACGCGCCACGATCGTGCTCGTCCCCGGCTGGGCGTAGTCGCTCGGATCGACGTCCCAGCCGACCGTCGCCATCCCGAGCGAGGATGCGAGGTGGACCACCGACGCGTTGACGTCACCGTAGGGCGGGCGGAAGATGCACGGCGTGTAGCCCGTCTGCGCGCGGATCACGGCGAGCGTGCGCTCGAGCTGCCCGCGCGGATCGCTCGTGCGCGTCATGTCCGGGTGGGTGAAGGTGTGATCGCCGAGCACGTCGCCCGCGCGCAGCTCGTGCAGCATCGTTTCGCGATAAGTCGAGGTGACCTGGCGCCCGATCATGAAGAACGTCGCCGTCGCGTGGCTGCGTTCGAGCATCCGCACGAACGCCGGCGTGTCCGTGTAGGGACCGTCGTCGAAGCCGATCGCCACCTCGCGCCGCGACGGGCCGTTGCGATACAGGCTCGACCCATGGCTGCGACAGCCGACAACGCGGTAGAGCTTGCCCGTCGACTTCGGAGCCGCCCCGGCGATCGGTGCTACCAATCGAAGCGGTTCGATCTGCGCTCGCTGACCGAGCGCACCGCCGCTGGACCCACACGCGAGCATACCGCCGACGGCCAGCGCAAGCGCGGCCGTCGCCGCCACCAGCGCCAGCCTCCGGCGCGCAGCGAGGATTCGCACGGGACTCGACACAGGCTGCTTGCCCATCCATCGCCGAGCCCCCGCTGAGAGCTCCGTACGCACGGTCCCAACCTTATGTGCTCGAGATGGCTTCGCGGCGTCTACCCGGGCGCGTCAGCTCTCCAATGCCCGTCGGCCACGCGCCCCGCGGGGCCGCGTGCTCGACCAACGTACGAGCTCAGCCGAGGACGAGCTCGGCGGCATCGCGCAGTGTCGCTACGTCGCCTGAGATCAGCAGCGTGTCGACGACCGACTCGCGCCACTTGCCGAGGTCGTCGCGGATCTTCTCCTTGGGGCCGATCAGCGACATGTCCTCGATCAGCTTGCGCGGGACCTTCGCGCCGGCCTCGTCCTTCTTGCCTTCGAGGTACAGCGAGGCGATCTCGTCGACCTCCGCTCCGTAGCCCATGCGGATCGCCACGTTGGCGTGAAAATTCTTGCCTTTCGCCCCCATCCCGCCGAAGTACAGCGCATAGAACGGGCGCAGCGCGTCTGCCGCAGCGTCGATGTCTTCGGAGACGATCAGCGGCACCGTCGCGTTGACTTGGAACGTCTCGGCTGTGTGGCGCGCGCCTGCTCGCGCGAAGCCCTCGCTGAGCGCGTCCACGTAGATCTGCTGGTGCTCCGGCGCGAACAGCATCGACAGCCAGCCGTCGCACAGCTCCGCGCACATCGCGATGTTCTTCGGCCCCTCGGCGCCAAGATAGATCGGGATCTCCTCGCGCACTGGGTGAATCGAGGACTTCAGCGGCTTGGCCAGGCCCGTACCGCCGGGGAGCGGCAGCTTGTAGTGCTCGCCGTCCGCCGTCACCGGACCCTTGCGCGCCCAGATGTCGCGCAGGATGCCGATGTACTCGCGTGTGCGCGCCAGCGGCTTTGCGAACGGCATTCCGTACCAGCCCTCGACCACCTGCGGCCCAGATACGCCCAGGCCAAGGATGAAGCGCCCGCCCGAGAGGTGATCCATCGTCATCGCCGCCATCGCCGTCGCCGCAGGCTGGCGCGCCGACATCTGCACGATCGCCGTGCCGAGCTTGATCTTGCTCGTCGACGCGCCCCACCACGCGAGCGGCGTCAGGCAGTCCGAGCCGTAGGCCTCGGCCGTCCACATCGAATCGAAGCCGAGCCGCTCGGCCTCCGCCACCGACTCGGTCACGCCCGGCGGTGGGCCGCCCGCCCAGTAGCCCGTGTTCAACCCTAGTTTGAGCTCGCCAGCCATCGTCGAATCCCCCGAACGTCGAACCTCTGCCTCGCGGCCTGAACGGCTGCAACCCTAGTGGATTCGCTCGGCCTCGCGATATGCATGGCCAGGCAGCGGCGCCGGCGTGTCGAGCACCGACAGCGGTCCTTCTGCGGCCGCGCGCGCCGGCGTCGACTCGGGGTCCTGCAGGCGATGCGAGAGCGCCAGAGCCAGCAGCGCAAGCACGATCAACGCCGCGCCGTAGACGTCGGCCGTGTCGTGCAGGCCATAGCGCGTCACCGCGATCCCCGCCGCCAGCGCCGGCAGGCTGTAGGCGAGGTAGGAGGCCACGTATACCGACGCGACCAGCTCCGCGCGCTGGTCGATCGGTGCGCGGTTGGTGATCGCGCGGAAGGCTCCCGCGAAGGCCGGGCCGAAGCCGAGCCCGGCGACGCCCGTCGCGAGTAGGAACAGCGCCGTCGAGCCCTCGTGCAGAGCCAGCAGCGCCAGCAGCACGCCGACGATCAGCGCACTCAGCCCGCCGCGCGCCGCCAGGCGCGCGTGCGTATCGCGCAGCAGCACCGAGGTCAGCGAGCTGACACCCGCCATGATGAAGATGCACAGCCCGCCCGCCACGTGGCTCGAGTCGTGCAGCACCTTCGCCGTCAGCGACGGGCCCAGCGAGAGGATCAACCCACCGAGCGCCCACGTCGCCGTCATGCACGGGATCGTCGCCAGGAAGTCCGCCCGCAGCGACGCCGGCACGCCGACCGTCGGGCGCAGCGAGGCAGCCCACGTCGACCTGCGCTCGATTGTCTCCGGGATCGCCAGCGCCCCAAGCGCCGCGAGCGCGAAGCCGGCGAGTAGGAGCCAGTAGACCAGGCGCGTTGGCTCTGGGGCGTATTCGACGAGCAGGCCGCTACCGAGTGCGCCCGCCGCGAGGCCCGTCATCGGTGCCGAGGCCGCCAGCAGCGCGCCCAGCCGCTGACGGTGAGCCGGCTGAAGATCGATCAGCGCCGCGCTGATTGCTGCCGTGGCGATCCCCGTCGCGACGCCCTGCAGGGTGCGCGCCGCGAACAGCCAGAGCACGCTGCGAGCCTCCGCGAACAGCAGCATGCCGACGATCTGGAGGGCCAGCGCAAGCAGCAGCGTCGGGCGCCTGCCGAGATGGTCAGACAGCGAGCCTGCGACGATCAGCGCGACCAGCAGACCGAGCGCGTAGACCGCGAAGACTCCCGTCAGCACGATCGCCGAGAAGCCCCATTTCGCCTGGTAGACGATGTACAGGGGCGACGGGGCGCTCGAGGCGAACAGGAAGCCGGCGAGCGTCGCCGCCAGCAGCCAGAAGGCTGGTGCTCTACCGAGCTTCGTCATCGCGAAACGGCGACGAACAGGGTGCTCTGCTTGGACACACGGTCGAACCTCCGCTGCATCGGTGCTCGCGCCACTAGTCTGGATCGGTGACCTACACGACCGCTGACGCACGACAGGGACTGCTCGACACCGTAGCGGGCGCGATCGAGCAGCTCGGTGTTGCCCTCGCCGCACTCGGCGAGGCTTACGAGCAACTCGACGAACAGACCGGCGATCGTCTCGAGAGCGAGCTGTTCGGGCCGGTCCAGCTCGCCTACGGCCGTGCGCAGCGCACGTGCACAACCTTCGCCGAACGCCATGAGCTGGCCGCGCGCACGTTTGCGCCAGCGTCTGCGCCGGCGCCCTCGACCGGCGCGCACGGGCTGATCGACCACGCCGCGCAGGCCGTCGCCGAGGCAGACAGGACGCTCTCCGAGCTACAGGACTCGCTCGCGCCGATCGAGGTCGGAGACGCCGAGCTGCGCGACGGGCTGCGGCAGGTGCGCGAGTTGCTTGGACCGCTGCCGCACAGCGCGCACGAGCTCGTGCGCACGCTCGGGCGCTAAAGCTGGACGGGCGCGAGCAGCACGCCCACGTGCCGCAGCAGGCGCGCGAACACACCCTGCAGCGTCTGCTTGGCGTAGGCATGGCTCGGGCTATTCGTGATCAGCACCGCCAGCGCCACACGCGTCGCACCGTGGCGCAGCAGCACAACCTGGTGCTCGACTTCCCCAGTGCCCGCGCCCCAGCCACCCTTGAAGTAGAGCTGCCAGCCGGGCAGCGGCAGCCGGCCGATGCCCCACCGCTGGCTCGGCGTCACGCTCGCCAGCAGGTGCATCGCCATCGCGCGGTGGCGCGCCAGGACGTGACTGTCGAGGTGCAGGAAGAAGCGCGCCTGATCGGCCGCGTCGATGCGGCTGAGGCCCCACACAGATGAGTCCAGCGAGAAACGGCGCATTCCGGCACGCTCGGCAACCCCGTAAACCCCGCGCGCGCCGACGAACTGGAGCACGCGTGTGGCCGCGAGATTGTCCGAGCGCTCGATCATTGGGTCAATCAACGCATGGTCGCGCGCGCCGAGCGGCCGATTGCGAACGCGCGTGTCGTCGAGGTAGGCGACCAGCAGCATCGCCTTCAAGACGCTCGCCGAGGGCACGGTGCGCGTGACGCGCCAGCCCCATTCATGGTGCTGCGTGCGCACTGCGAAGCTCACATCGCCCGCGCGCGTATGCGCGTACGCGATTGCCGCGCGTACCCCCGGCTGCCAGGCGGCAGCCGCGAGCGCTTGCGCCGAGCAAAGCAGGCATACCAGCCCGCACAGCGCGATCGCCAGCACCGCCAGCCGCCGACGTGGGCCTGCGTATGCGTGCACGCACCGAGCGACGAGCGCCCCGCGCTCAGCGCGCGAGCGAGACGATTTCCGCATTGCCGGCGGCCGGGCCGAGCCGCGTCACGTAGGCGCTCGTCGCAGCGAGCGCCGTCGCGCCGAGCTGCGTCGCGCCGCCGCTCCCGGCGCGACGGTTGGGACAGCCACTCGCGCTGTTGTACGCGTGTGTGTAGCCGCGCTGGTAGCCGGGATCGCGCGAGACCGCCGAGGACAGGCTCAGCAGCACATGTTCGCCGCGCCGAGCGCGCGAGGAATCGGCTGCCCCGAGCGAGCCGGCGGCGGCTGAGCGCGACGATGATCCAGCCGGACTTGCGACGGCGCCAAGCCGCAGCTGCTGCACGCAGCGCGTGACCCGCTCGAACAACATCCGCCCGCCGAGTAGCGACGGATAGAAAAAGGCCACGCCGCGCCTGGCCGCGCGCAGCGTCCGGTGCCGTCCGCTCGCCAGTTCGACCAGCTCGATCGCGCTACGCGCCGGAGTGTCCACCGTGAACACGACGCGCGTGCCATCGAGCGCCGGACGGCCGATCCGCCCCGCCAGGCGAGCGCCCGCGAGGTAGCGCCGCACGCTCGGGTCGCTTAGGGACACCGCGATCAGGTGCTCGCCCTGCGCGTCCTCGTCGCGATAGACGACCCAGCCGTCGGACACGCCCAGCGCATTGACCCCGCCCGCCGCGAGCACGAGCTTCGGCTGCAGCGAGGCGCGATCGGCGATCGTGACCTGCGTCGTGCTCGCCCACGCCACATTCGCGCCGCCGAGCGCCGGATGCGCCCCGGGCAACGCCAGCGGGGCGGCGCCGTTCAGCGAGAGCAGCCCCGCCGCGCCGAGCTGCTGCCAGGCGATTGCTCCGTTCGCCGCCGAGGGATCCGTCGCCTGCGCGATCCTCCTCTGTGAAATCGGCGCAGCCGAGGCACTCGCCCCGGCCAGCGCCAGCGCACACACGCCGAGCCCGAGCGCGTCGAGCCGGCGCAGCCCAAGCCACAGCCGCGGCGCCTCGGCCATCTCGTCCAGTCGCCGCGCGCCGTCGCCCCCGCGCAGGCCCGGCGCCATCCACAGCACCGGCAGCGCGCGCCCCGCGCCGAAGGCCAGCCCGACGGCGACGCCGACGAGCGGATCGCCCGAGGCGAAGCTGATGCCGGCGAGCGCCCACACGGCGAACGCCAGCACGAACGTCGTGAAGCCCAGGCCCAGCAGCACCCCATACAGCGCACACGCAAGCGGCAACGGCAGCGTCCAGCGCCAGCGCTCGGGCACCTGGCGGCGGATCTGCGGCGCGATCCGCACGCCACGCCAGTCGGCCACGGCCGCGGCAAGCGCCAGCGCCGCGCCGAGCCCCTCGCGCAGGCCCGCCACGCCGTCGCCGATGAGCGACCCGAGCAGCGCGAGACTGCCGAACGTGATCGCGCCGCCGAGCAGTGTCCCCAGCGCAAACGTCGCGCTCGCCGCGAGCGTCGAGCCACGGCGAACATCACCGAGTGCGCTGCCGATCGTGTCGACCATCGAAAAGCCACACGGCGACCACGCTCCCGCGATGCCCGCAACGACGGCCGTGAGCGCGGCGCTGACCGCTAGGCCGCCTAGCACGGCACCATCGTTTCGTAGTACTGCACACAGAACACGTGGCGGCCCTGGTAGCAGTAACCGACGAGCGCTTCGTCGCCGTTGACGCGCACGTTGGTGTAGCCGCAGCAGTCCATCAGCCGGCGCACACGTCCGCCGCAGCAGCGATACCACGAACCGTCCGTGCGCAGTTCCAGTCCATGGCTCTTGCCGGCGGCCGGGCAGACCTTAGAACGCGGCGCCGGCGAGAGCGGCACGCCGCTTGGGTCCAGCAGCACCTGCCCCTGCGCGTCGACCGGGTGGCCCTGTGCGTCAATCGGCCTGCCGAGATCGTCGACCGGGTGCCCGTCGGAGGCGCGCAACGGCAGGTCGTGGCGGTCGACCCGCGGCAGCCCCGTCGGGTGCGGGCAGTTGCCGGTTGTGTAGGTGTGCCCGCAGAAGTTCGTGTACGCCTCGGCGTCGTCCGGCAGCACCCCGTTGACCAATGTGCGCCCGCCCGCCAGCGCGATCACCGCCGCGCCCGCCCACTCCAGGAACCCGCGCCGGCTGCTTCGGCGCAGCACGGAGTCCGCGAAGTGCTCATCCTCGGGCGCCAAGCCCCTCTCGCCCGACGAACCGTCATCCGCCGCCAGGCTCCCCCTACGCGGCAAGCGACAGACCTCGCTCGCGTGATCGCGCCGTCGCGAGCACGCTCTCGAGCTGGCCGAGGCCGTTGAACGTGCCCTTCGCCAGCGCGACGCCGTCGAGACTAAGTGCGACCGCATAGGGACTGCCCGGCACGGATGCCGCCGCCCACACGCTCGCGTCGCGATGCTCGTCGAAGCTCTGCACGGCGAGCAGCGGATCGCCGGCCACATGCGCCACGGCCGGCGCCACCTGCCCGCACAGCGGGCACCCATCCGAGGTGAACACGGCGAGGCGCAGCAGCGTGCGCGGCCCGGCCTCGACCGCACCCGCCCACGGCTGCGCCTCGCCCAGCTCCGGCCCCTCCGAATCGATCTCCAGCGCGCCGCGTGCGTCGCCGGCCGACAGGCGCAGCACGCCGACCTCGCGCGCCAGCGCGAGTACGGCGACGGCCAACGCAGCGATCGCCACGACGCTCAGCGACAGCCCGAGCGTCAACCAGCGGTCATAGCCGCTCGGTGCCCGTGGGAACAAGCCGAACGCGCCCGCGCCCGCGAGCAGCGCCGGCGCGGCCGCGCGCACCGGCGTCGCCCAGCCGAGCCGCGAGGAGCCACCGAAGCAAGCGCACGGCCGCCCGCCGCGCCCGGCGAGCAGCGCCGTCATCGTCGTCGCGGCGAACAGCGCGAACAGGCCCGCTGCCGCCGCAAGCGCCCAGCCGAGACCGGCCACGAGCGCCGCCGCGACCGTCAGCTCGCCGACTACGAGCAACCACAGCGCGGCCGTCTGCCGCGCCACGCCGCGCACGCCGTAGGTCGCGAGGGCCGGCGCAGCCTGACGCGAGCGCCAAGCCTTCGCAGCGGCGCTTGCGCCGAGCGCGAGCGCCAGCCAGATCGAGACGAGCGTGGTCACCGGCGCGGACCTTACGCCGCGCCCCGGATCGCCCAGAATCGCCTGCTAGACCGGCTTTTTCGCGTTCACGCCGACTCGGCCAGCGCGGCGCCGTCGATCTGATCGATCGCCGTATATCCACTCAGCGCAAGTGTCAGGTCGAGCTCGGCGAGCAGGCAACGCAGCACGTGTTCGACACCCGCCTGCCCGGCGAGCGCAAGCCCCCAGACGAATGGCCGCCCGATGCAGACGGCATCGGCGCCGAGCGCGAGCGCCTTGAAAGCGTCGGCGCCCGTGCGCACGCCGCTGTCGAACAACAGCGGCAGCTGATCGCCGACGGCGGCACGGATCGCCGGCAGCGCATCGAGCGCGCCAAGCGCGCCGTCGACCTGGCGCCCGCCGTGGTTGGACACGAGCAGGCCGTCGACGCCAAGCTCCTGCGCGCGGCGCGCGTCCTCGGCGTGCACGATCCCCTTGAGCACGATCGGCAGCTTGGTCTGCTCTTTCAACCACTCCAGGTCATCCCAGCAGACCGTCGGGTTGGCGAACTGGTAGGCCCAGTGACCGATAGCCGGGCCGGGATCCTCCTCGGGCGGCTTCTCCAGCGCCGCGCGGAACACGGGATCGCTGAAGTAATTGGCCACGCCGATCCCCTTCAGGAACGGCAGGTAGGCGTTCTTCAAATCGCGCGGGCGCCAGCCCAGGAACCAAGTATCGAGCGTCAACACGATCGCCTCGTAGCCCGCCTGCTCGGCGCGGGCGACGAAGCTCGCCGCCAGCTCGCGCTCGCGCGGCCAGTACAGCTGGTACCAGCGCCTGCCCTCCCTCATCGCCTCGGCGACCTGCTCGATCGAATGCGACGCGGCCGTGCTGTGGATATAGGGCAACCCGAGCGCGGCAGCGGCGCGCGCACTCGCCAGCTCGCCGTCGGGGTGGACGATCGACTGCACGCCGACCGGCGCGAGCATCAGCGGCGCCGGCATCGGCGTGCCCAGCACCGTCACGTCCAGCTTGCGCTCGGATACGTCGCGCAGCATCCGCGGGACGATCCGCCTGCGCTCGAACGCGTCTAGGTTGGCCTGCATCGTGCGCTCCGAGCCCGCGCCGCCGGCGACATAGCCGTACGGGCCAGCACCTAGCTTCGCCCGTGCGCGCTCCTGCAGCTCGCTCGCCGAAACCGGCAGCGACGGCGTCTGCTCGACCAGCCCGCCCGCATAGATCTGGTACTGGAAGCTCGCGAAGTCGGCCGGCGGATCGAAGGCGGGAGGCGAATCGCTCATGCCGCGACCTCACGCAGCCGGTGTGACTCAACGTCGTAGACGAACCCACGCACGACCTCGCGATGGAGTAGGAACGGCGAGCGGCGCACGCGCAGGATCGACTGGCGCACATCGGCGTCGAGATCGGTGAAGGACTCGATCGCGAACGGCGGCGCGACGCCGCTCTGCTCCTGCAACTCGGCGCGGAAGCCGTCGTCGGTGATCTTCAGCAGACCGCAGTCGGTGTGGTGGATCAACATCACCTCGCGCGTGCCCAGGCGCCGCTGGGAGACGGCCAGCGAGCGGATCACGTCGTCCGTGATCACGCCGCCGGCGTTGCGCAGGATGTGCGCCTCGCCGTGGACCAAGCCAAGCGCGGCGAACACGTCGAGGCGCGAGTCCATGCACGTGACAACTGCCAGCCGGCGTTTGGGCTCGACGTCGAGCGACTCCGGCGGGCGACCCTCGGCGAAGGCGTCGTTGTTGGCAAGCAGATCGTCGATCGCGCCCATGCTCACGCCAGCCTAGTGCCCGCCGCCCACGGACGCCGCCCTCCACGCGCCGCGCCGCGCGCACCGTCGGCGCTCACGTCGCTTCGCGCTTGCACAACCAGCGGCGCAGCCCCGCATAGCTCTGCTCGGGTGGCAGCGCCTGCGCGTAGGAGCCCGGCGTGCCGGCGCGCGTCGGGCCCTGCACGCGCTCGCGCACCTTCGCGACGAAGCTCGCCTCGTCGAGCTGCTCAGCCCAGCGCTCGACCTCGTCGAGATGGGAGCGCAGCGCAGCGAGCTGCCCGGCGACGTCCTCGTAGGCACCGAAATGCGTCACGGCGAGGCTGCGTGGGGCCCAGTCTTCGAGTAGCTCGAGCGAGGCGCGCCACGCCTGCAGGTCGATGTCGGGCGGCGGCGTCGGCGCGAGCACCCGGCCACCGTCGATACGCACGCCGGCCACGTCGCCCGTGAACGCTCGCCCGCTCGGCTCGTGCAGATAGGAGACGTGATGGGAGGCGTGCCCGGGCGTGTAGGCCACGCTGAATGGCCCGAGCCGCTCGCCCCCGCGCAGCACGCGCAGCCGCTCGGCTGGGACGGGCAGCACCTCACCCCACAGGCGCTGCATCTGATCGCCATACAAGCGCGTCGCGCTGTCGAGCAGCCGCGAGGGGTCGGCCAGGTGGCGTGCGCCGCGCTCGTGTACCCACACCTCCAGCTCGGGGAAGCGCTGCGCGAGCGTGCCGGCGGCGCCGGCGTGGTCGAGGTGGATGTGCGTCAGCGCCAGCACACGCGGTGGATGCGCCTCGAGCACAGGCTCGAGCGCCGCCAGGCTGCTGCTCGGCCCGGGGTCGACGATCACGTCTCCCACGCGCCACGCGCCGATCACGTGCGGGCGCCCGAGATGCATCACGTCGATCAGCTCCGGCGCCTCGCCTCTGCCCGCGTCCTTCATCGCCGCGTGATTAGAGCATGTCGAACGCGTACGTCCTAGGATTGAAGGCCGTGGAGAGCTCAGCGGCCACCGTTACCCAGGGCTTCGGCGAGCTCGAGCGCCACCGGCGCGAGCTGACGGCCCACTGCTACCGCATGCTCGGCTCGCCGTTCGAGGCCGAGGACGCCGTACAGGACACGCTGCTGAAGGCGTGGCGCTCGATCGATCGCTTCGAGGGGCGCTCGTCGCTGCGCTCGTGGCTGTACAAGATCGCCACCAATGTGTGCCTCGACATGCTCGACGCCAAGCAGCGCCGCGCGCGGCCGATGGACCTCGGCGAGGCGCGCGCGCCGGATGGGCCGATCGGCGAGATCCTGCCCGAGACGACATGGATCGAGCCCGTTCCCGACGCGATCGTCGCGCCCGAGGGCGACCCGGCCGCGGTGGCGCAGTCGCGCGAGACGATCCGCTTGGCCTTCGTCGCGGCGCTTCAGCACCTGCCGCCGCGCCAGCGCGCCGCGCTGATCCTCTGTGAGGTGCTGCAGTGGAAGGCATCGGAGGTCGCCGAGCTGCTCGACACGAGCACGCCGGCGATCAACAGCGCGCTGCAACGCGCGCGGGCGACGCTCGACACCGTCGAGACGCACGACCCCGCCCGCGGCGCGCTCTCCGAGCAGGACAGCGAGCTGCTCTCCCGCTACGTCGACGCCTTCCAGCGCTACGACATGGACGCGCTGACGAGCCTGATCCACGAGGACGCGACGCAGTCGATGCCGCCGTATGAGCTGTGGCTGCGCGGACGCGAGGACATCTTCGCCTGGTGGATCGGTAAGGGCGCCGCCTGCCGCGGTTCGCGCGTGATCGCCACGCAGACGGCCAACGGCTCGCCCGCCTTCGCCCAGTACAAGCCGCGCGAGGACGGCGGCGAGGGCTACGAACCGTGGGCGCTGCAGGTGCTCGAGGTGAGGGACGGGCAGATCGTCGAGATGACCTTCTTCCTCTCGACCGACACGCTGTTCCCCCTGTTCGGCGTGCCGCTCGACTACGCAGAGCTAGCGGCCTAGCGCCGGCTGCTCGCTGCGCAGCACGCCTGAGAGCCCGATTAGCTCGACCAGCCCGAGCAGCTCGGGCGAGGCGCCGCGCAGGCGTACCTCGCAATGGCTGCGCCGCGCGGCGAGCGCCAGCCGTGCAAGCGCATCGACGGCGACGGCGTCGGCGTCGATGCCGCCGACCTCGCACAGCAAGAGCTCACAGCCGCGGCCGAGCGCGAGCAGCTCGCAGGTGCGCGCGAACAGCACCGGCAGCTCGGCGCGGGCGAGCGGGCTGGGGACCGTCATCGTCACGGTCCGCCGGCGCTCGGTCATCCCGCCCCCCTTCGTCGATCGCTTGCTAGCGCGCCTCGACCGGCTCTTGCGCACTCGCCTGCGGCGCCCCGGGCGAGACCTGCGCGTCCGGCGCGCCCTGTGAGTCCGCAGGAGCGATCCCGCCACTCATCTCGGTCGCCTCGGCAATCGCGTCCTCGGCCGGGGATGAGGCCCGTCGCGGCGCGTGCAGCGCGAGGCTGATCACGATCGCCAGGCCGACAAGCGCAGCGCCGATCACGAAGGCCACGTGGTAGCCGCTTGTGAGCGCGTCGGCGAGCGGCTTGCCGGCCTTCGTCAACGAGCTCGAGTGCGTCGAGGCGCTCGTCGCGAGCACGGCCAGGCCGAGTGCCCCGCCGACCTGCGCCGAGGTGTTGACCAGGCCCGAGGCCAGGCCGGCGTCCTGCGGCGCGACGTCCGCCATCGCGAGCGTCATCAGCGCGGGGAAGGTCGAGCCGACGCCGGCGCCGAGCAGCAGCAGCACGGGCAGCACGTCGCTGTAGTAGTGGCCGTGCACGGGCACGCGTGCGAACAGCAGCAGGCCGATCGCGACGAGCGTCATCCCCGGCGCGAGTAGGCGCTTGGCGCCGAAGCGCACGATCAGCCGTTCTGAGTAGCGCAGTGAGAGCGTCCCCATCACGACCGTCACGGGCAAGAAGGCGAAGCCAATCTTCAGCGGGTCGTAGTGCTGCACTCGCTGCAGGTAGAGCGAGCCGAGGAAGAAGGTGCCGAACATGCCGGCCACGACGAGTGCCTGGATCGCGTTGGCGCCTGCCGTGTCGCGCGAGCGGAACAGGCGCAGCGGCATCAGCGGTTCGCGCGCCGTCGCCTCGCGCCAGATGAACAGCGCGAGCAGCATGAGCGAGCCGGCGGCAAGGCCGAGCGTCGTGCCCGAGCCCCAGCCTTTTTCGGCGGCCGGTGAGACGATCGTATAGACGCCGAGCATCAGCGAGGCGACGATCAACGCGGCGCCGGGCAAGTCGGCGCCTTTGCCGGCGCCCGGGATACGCATGTCATCGAGCAGGCGCAATGCGAAGAAGCCCGTGAGCAGGCCGATCGGCACGTTGATGAAGAAGATCCAGTGCCAGTCGATCGCCTGCGTGAGCACGCCGCCGGCGAGCAGCCCTACCGAGCCGCCGGCGGAGGCGACGAAGCCGTACACGCCGATCGCCTTGGCCTGCTCGGCCTTCTCGGGGAACATCGTCACGATCATCCCGAGCACGACGGCCGAGGTGGCGGCGCCGCCAGCACCCTGCACGAAGCGCGCCACGACAAGCATCGTCTGGCTCTGGGAGAGGCCGCAGACGAGCGAGGCGAGCGTGAACACGACGAGGCCGCCGAGGAAGATGCGCTTGTGCCCAACCATGTCGCCGATCCGCCCGGCCAGCAGCAACAGGCCACCGAAGGCGATCAGGTAGGCGTTGACGACCCACGCGAGGCCCGAGCCCGAGAAGCCGAGGTCGGTCTGGATCGAAGGCAGCGCGACGTTGACGACCGTCACGTCGAGCACGATCATCAGCACGCCCGTGCACAGCACGTACAGGGCCAGCCAGCGGTTTCGATCGGCTGTGCTCGTCATCTCCACGTCTCCTTCGTCGTCGTCTTCATCGATCTCATAAAAATTTTTGATTGGAACGAAGACCGCCCGTGCCGGCGGCGTGCGCGGCGGCGTGCGTGTAGCCCCTTCTCCCAAGTTCAGACGAAGACTCCGCGCGAAACTCATCGGCGGCGCCCGGCGAGCGATGAGATGTGCCGGCACGATCCGTCTGAAGGACAGTTCTATCAACCAGCGCCGGCGATCCCGGCGCAAACGAGAGGAGTCGGAGATGTTCGGCGACACCAAGGCCTTCAGCGGCTTCGCCGTCGACGACGTGGCCAAGGCGCAGGAGTTCTACTCCCAGACGCTCGGGATCGAGACCTCCGAGGAGCACGGCATCCTCACGCTCGGGCTCGACGGCGGCGCGCGTCCGACGATCGTCTACCCCAAGCCAGGCCACACGCCCGCCGAGTACACGATCCTCAACTTCCCCGTCGACGACATCGAGTCCGCCATCGACGAGCTGACCGCGCGTGGCGTGAGCATCGAGCGCTACGACGGCTTCGAGCAGGACGAGCGCGGGATCATGCGCGGCGGCGGACCGTTGATCGCCTGGTTCAAGGACCCAGCCGGGAATGTCCTGTCTGTCTTGCAGGAGCGCGAGTAGAGACCACACTCAGCGTCCGGCCAGGGGCGCCACAAAGCGGATGAACGGCTCGACCGCGAGTCCTTCTTCGCCGGTCGCCTGCGCCACCAACGGCAGCGTGTCCAAGCGCCGGCCGTGACGGTGCACGCGCTCGGCCAGCCATGCCTGGATCGCGCCCGTCTCGCCGCGTCGTAGATCATCCTCGCGTGGCCCGAGGTCGCGCTCGATCGCCTCCCACAACTGCGCCGCGATCAGGCAACCGAGCGCGTAGCTCGGAAAGTAGCCGAAGCTGCCGCCGCCCCAGTGCACGTCCTGCAGGCAGCCGAGCGCGTCCGAGGGCACCGCGACGCCGAGCAGGCGGGCCATCCCCTCGCGCCACGCATCCGGTAGGTCGGCGACGGCGAGCGCTCCTTCGATCATCGCCAGCTCGAGCTCAAAGCGCAGGATGATGTGCAGCGGGTAGGTCAGCGGGTCGGCCGAGACGCGGATCAGCGACGGCTCTACGCCGACAAGCGTCGCGTGCAGCTCCTCGGCTGCGACCGTGAACCCACCCTCGGCAAGCTCGGCAACGAGCACCTCGGCGAACGAGCGGTTGCGCGCCACGTGGTTCTCCCACAGCTTGCTCTGGGACTCGTGCACCGACATCGACGTGCCGCTGCCGAGGTTCGTGCGGTCGAGCGCCGGGTCGATCTGGCGCTCGTACAGCGCGTGGCCGAACTCGTGCAGCGAGCTCAGCAGCGACTCGACCTCGCCGTCGCCGTAGCGCGTCGTCACGCGGCTGTCGCGCGGGCCGACCCAGGCCGTGAACGGATGCGCCGAGACGTCCACGCGCCAGCTCGCCGGATCGACGCCCACGCGGTGAAGCACGCCGGCGACGGCAGCTTCCTGCGCCGCCACCGGCACGGCTAGCGTGCGGTGCGGGGTGTGCGCCGAGGCCTCCGCCACGAGCGGCGTCAGCCCTTGCGCGAGCGCCGAGAACACGCGGCGCACGTCCTCCGTGGAGAGGCCGAAGTCGTAGTCGCCGAGCAGCCCGTCGTAGGCGCTCTCGCCCTGCTCGGCCACGCACTCGCCGTAGGCCCGCGCCAGCTCGACGTTGCGCTGTAGGGCCGGAGCGAAGGCCGCGAAGTCATCTGCCTCGCGCGCCTCGCGCCAACTCTCCTGGCCCTGCGCGCTGGCCTGCGCGAGCTCGGCGGCGAGCTCGATCGGAACGCGCCGCGCGCGCTCCCAGTCGCGCCGCGCGAGGCGCACGATGTCCGCATCGAGGCCGTCGAGCGGCGCCTCGTCGAGCTCGGCCAGCCATTCGCCGAGCTCTTCGCCCGTCGAGCGTTCGTGCGTCAGGCGCGCGAGCGTGCCGAGCTGCTGCGCGCGCGCCGGCGCACCCTCGGCGGGCATCATCACGAGCTGATCCCACGCGGCAAGCATCTGCATCGCGGATAGATCCGATAGCTCGGCCATCCGGTCGCGCAGCTTTTCCAGGGCGCTCATCGCGTGAAGCGTATGGGCGGCGCTCCCGGAAAGCCGAGGAAGAGCGGCTATAGGATGAGGCCGTGACGCCCGGCGCCGAGGAACGGACTGTCACGCGCGAGCGGATCGGCGTGCTGCTGGTCGAGGACGACGAGGGCGACGCGCGCCTGGTCGAGGACGAGCTGGCCGAACGCCTGCCGCTGGCTCACGTCGCGCGCAGCCGCACGCTGAAGGAAGCACTGGCGGCGCTCGGGCCGCAGGTCGACTGCGTACTGCTCGATCTCGGGCTGCCCGACGCGCTCGGCCTCGACGCCGTCGCGCAGCTGCGCGCGCGGATGTCGGCGATCCCGCTGATCGTGCTGACCGGCCTCGACGATCAGGGTGCGGGCGTCGCCGCGGTCGAAGCCGGAGCACAGGACTACCTCGTCAAGGGCCGCGTCGACGGCGAGCAGCTTGCGCGCTCGATCCACTACGCGATCGGCCGCCGCCGCGCCGAGGAAGCCGAGCGCGAGCTGCTGCTGGCCGAGGCGCGGGCGCGCGAGGGGCGGCTGCTCGAAAAAGGGCTCGCGCCGAACCTGACGATCGAGGACCCTTCGGTGTGGGTCGCCTCGTGCTACCGCGCCGGGCGCAGCCGCGCGCTGTTGGGCGGCGACTTCTACGACCTCGTGCAGACCGAGGACGAGCTCCTGCACGTGCTCATCGGCGACGTCTGCGGGCACGGGCCCGATGAAGCCGCGATCGGCGTCAGCCTGCGCGCCGCCTGGCGCGCGCTCGCGTTGGCCGGGACCGCGCCGGAACTGTTGCTGGAAACGCTGCAGCGCGTGTTCGAGCACGAACGCCACATGCCGGGCTTGTTCGCCACGCTGTGCGCACTCGAGATCGACGCCGGCGGGCGCTCAGCCACGCTCGTGCGCGCCGGCCATCCCGCGCCGGTGCTGATCGGGGACGGCGCGATCTCGGCGCTGACCGACGTGGTCGGCGATGGCGCCGTCGGCATCAACGAAGGCGACTGGGCCGCCGAGCGCCTTGACCTGCCGGCGCACTGGACGATCCTGCTCTACACCGACGGGATCATCGAGGGTCGCGTCGGCAACGGCTCGGAGCGGCTCGGCGAAGAGGGCCTGCACCGCCTGATCGCCGAGCGAATCGCCGAGCGCCCGAACTGGCGCGAGCAGCCCGAGGCGCTGCTCGACGAGCTGATCGCCGCGGCCGAGCAGCTCAACGGGGGCGAGCTGAGCGACGACGTCGCGATGCTGCTGCTCGGCGCATGCGGCAGCTCAGAGCAGCGGTGAGCGCGTCGTGAACGGCGGGGAGCGGAGCTCGTGGGTCACGCGCTGGATCGCGCGCACCGGCGTCGGGCGACTGCTCGCGCTGACGATCGGCGTCGTGCTGCTGCTCGCCACGCTCGGCATCGCGCTGGCGCTGGTCGCGAACGGGCAGCTCACGCACAACCGCCACCTGCTGCTCGACGAGGTCGGACCGGCGCGGCGCACGGCGCTCGTGCTCGAAAACGCGCTGATCAACGAGGAGACGGGCGTGCGCGGGCTCGCACTGACCGGCGAGTCGAGCTTCCTCGAACCGTACGACAGCGGCCTGCGCGCCGAGCGCAGCGCCTACCAGGAGCTGGAGAGACATGCGCCGACGGTTGGAGCGCCAGTGACCGCGGACGTCGCGAAGGTGCGCGCCGCCGCCGATGCCTGGCGTGGCGGTTACGTTGCACCGACGTTGATCGAACCGAACCGCACCAGGAAGCAGTCGATCGCGCTCGATCTGCACGGCAAACGGCTGTTCGACGTCGTGCGCTCCTCGCTCGCTGGCCTCGTGCGGACGCTCAACGCGAAGTCGACGCACGCGCGAGCAAAGCTGGCGAGCGCCGCCGACACGCTGCAGACGCTGCTGATCCTCGCCGGCGCGCTGATCCTCGGTGCCGTGCTCGCCGCCGGGTTCATTCTGCGGCGCACCGTCACGCGACCGCTGACGCAACTCGGCAGCGAAGCACGCCGCGTTGCCGCCGGCGAGTTCGCCAAACCGCTGCGAGCGCAAGACGGACCGCGCGAGATCGTCGAGGTCGGCGCCGAGATAGACACGATGCGCGAACGGATCGTCGAAGAGCTCGCGACGGTCGAGGGGGCGCGCGTGAGGCTTGAGGAGCAGGCGCTCGAGCTGAAGCGCTCCAACGCCGAGCTCGAGCAATTCGCCTACGTCGCCTCGCACGACCTACAGGAGCCGCTGCGCAAGATCGCGAGCTTCTGCCAGGCGCTGCAGACGCGCTACGCCGATCAGCTCGACGAGCGCGCGGAGCAGTACATCGACTTCGCCGTCGACGGCGCCAAGCGGATGCAGGTGCTGATCAACGACCTGCTGGCCTTCTCGCGCGTCGGGCGCGGCGGGCGCGAGCACGAGCCGGTCGCGCTGAACGAGGTCGTCGCGGAGGCCGAGCGGGCGCTCGCCGCGCCGCTCGAGCGCCTCGGCGGGCGTGTGATCGCCGGACAGTTGCCGACCGTGCTTGGCGACCGGCCACAGCTCGTCTCGCTGCTGCAGAACCTGATCTCCAACGCGCTGAAGTTCCACGGAGACGATCCGCCCGTCGTGCGCATCTCGGCGCGGCGCGCCGGCGCGATGTGGGAGATCAGCGCCACCGACAACGGGATCGGCGTCGAAGCGGAGTATGCCGAGCGGATCTTCCTGATCTTCCAACGCCTGCACTCGCGCGAGTCTTTCGAGGGTAGCGGCATCGGACTCGCCCTGTGCCGCAAGATCGTCGAGTACCACGGCGGCACCATGTGGCTTGACAGCGAGTTTTCAGGTGGTGCTCGCTTTAGGTTTACCCTCCCAGTGGATGAGGGGGCTTGAGAGAAGCTGGTGCAGGGCCGAATGCGAACCGGGTGGGGACGCGGGTGAACGCTGACTTGATCTCGGTGCTGCTTGTCGAGGACGATCCCGGCGACGTGCTCTTGATCCGCGAGGCGTTCGACGACCACAAGGTCGGCAACGGGCTGACCGTCGTCAGCGACGGCGTCGAGGCGATGAAGTACGTGCGCGGCGAAGGCGAGTATGCCGGGCGCGTGCGACCCGACCTGATCCTGCTCGACCTCAACCTCCCGCGCAAGAGCGGCGCAGAGGTGCTCGCCGAGATCAAGAGCGACCCGGAGCTGTCGATGATCCCGGTCGTCGTGCTGACGACCTCGCAGTCGGAGGAGGACGTGATGCGCTCCTACAAGATGCACGCCAACGCCTTCATCACCAAGCCCGTCGACTTCGACCGCTTCGGCGAGATCGTGCAGCAGATCGACGAGTTCTTCATCGGCATCGTCAAGCTGCCGCCGAAACCGCGCGAGTAGCCGCCGAGGGCGGCGGGCGTTCAGCCCTCGACGATCACGATCGCGAGCACGAACAGCCCAAGCAGGGCTCCGAGCGCCGTCATCATCGCGATCACGCGATCGTCGGGGCGCACGAAGTCGCCGCGGGCGAGCGCCTCGTCGACTTCGCGCCGGCGCACGGCGGCATAGCCGATGCAGATCACGCCGAGCAGGGCGAAGCCGGCGCCGATCACGGTGTAGGGCCAGATCGCGCCGCTGGTCAGCGCGGGCACGATCTTGCCGGCGCCGATGCCGACGGTCAGCGAGGTAAGGCCGGTGCGCCACCAGGCCAGATAGGTGCGCTCGCTGGCCAGGTGCGTGCGGCGCGTCGCGTCGACGAGCTCCCCGGGCGACTCGCCCGCGTGTGGATCGGTTCGGCCTGCCGGGCCCTGCTCGAACGCCACGGGCGCCACGTTACCGGTGGCGTCCGCCGGAGCGCGCGAAGGTTTCAGTCGTCGTCGAGCTGGAACTCGCCGTCGCGGTAGATCACACGCTGCTCTCCCCCGCGCAGCGTGGCCGTGACGACGCGGTCGGTCGTGGAGACGATGTCGGTGTGCACGGTCGAGTCGTTGAAGCCGAGCTCGGCCCAGCGCTCGGCCGAGATCTCCGCGGGATCGCCGTCGTAGGCGTCCTGGTAGGAGCGCCCGAGCGCGATGTGTGTGTTGCCGAAGCGCCCGCCGACGTTCTCGTCGTACAGCGTGTGCGCCATGAAGCGCGTGATCCGCGACAGGCGACGATCGGTCAGCGAGAACTCGCCGATCCGGTCGGCGCCCTCGGTGGCGATCATCTCGGTCAGTACCGGCTCGTTCTCCTCGGCGCTCGCCTCCACGACGCGCCCGTCGACGAACTCCAGGCGGATGCCCTTGACGAGGTTGCCGTAGCGGTAGAGCGGCTGGTTGCAGTAGATCCAGCCCTCGGTGCCGCGCCAGTCGGGGCTCGTGAACAGCTCGAAGCTCGGGATGTTGCGCCCGCGTCCGCCGAGCCAGCGACGCTGCTCGCCGAGCGAGACATGCAGGTCGACGTCCTCGCCCTGCACGTGCACGCGCTCGATCTCAAGCGAATCGAGCCACTCGCGACTGCGGCTGACGCGCTCGCCGATCTCGCGCCAGCGCGCGATCGGGTCCTCGGCGTCGAGGAAGCAGGCGTGGACGATCTGCTCCCAGTACTCCTCTAGGCCCATCCCGGCCTCGGCGGCCATCGCCGGCGTGCCGTACAGGCCGAGCGTCCAGCTGAAGCGCCCGGCGTTCTCCTTCTCCCCGCGCCAGTCGAGCAGCGGGCGCATGGCCGCGCCCTGGCGCATGATCTTGGCCGGGTCGACGGTGTCGAGCGCGTGCGGGTCGGCCTCGGCGAGCACGGTCACCTGGTGATCCATCTGATCGACCAGCCCGCGCATGTACTCGGCGCTGAAGTGGTCGAGCTGCTCGTCGCTTGCCAGCTCGTAGAAGTCGCGCGAGACGTTGAACTGATGGTCGTCGTCGGGGCGGTAGGCGCTCAGCACATGCCCACCGGCACGCCACACGGCCTTCGCGAGCTCGACGTAGAGCGGCTTGGCGCTTTCGGGCGAGGCGATCCGCACGATCTCGCCGGGCTGGACGCCGCGACCGCCGCCCAGCGCGAAGTCGACGAGCACCGAGGCGTAGCGCTCGATGATCTCCTGCGGTGGGAAGTAGCTCACGCGGGACGGAGCCAGTCGAGTGGACGGCGATCAACTGCGTCTCTGCTCGCTCGCTCGCGCATTGTCGGATTAAACACGATGGTTCACATGGATTGCACAGCGCCTTCACATAGATAGGCTCCACGGCATGCCGCCGACGATCACGTTGCACGCCGTCCCGCCGTCTCACCCATGCATGACGGTCGCGGCGGCGCTCGAGCTGAAGGGCCTTGAGTTCGAGCGGATCGACTTCCCGCACAGCGAACGCCTCGAGCGGATGGCGGAGATCTACGGCGAGGGCAACTCGACGGTGCCGGGCGCGCTGATCGACGGCGAGCCGGTGCACGGCTCGCGCGCGATCCTCAGCCGCCTGGAGACGATCGCGCCGGAGCCCGTGCTGTACCCGTCGGATGAGGTGCGCGAGGCTGAGCGCTGGGGCGATCAGGAGCTGCAGGACCTCGGACGCTGCCTGCCGTGGGGCGCGATGTACTTCCGCCCGGAGTCGATGGGCACGTTCGCCGGACCCGACGGTGATCCGCTCGACGGACCGGGCACGGACTTCGCGATCAAATTCGTGCGCGCCACGTGGCGCTACCACGGCATCACCGCAACGCGCCTGCATGAGGACCTCGCCGGCCTGCCAGCGAAGGTCGAGCACATCGAGGCACTGGCCGACGCCGGCGTGATCGGCGGCGAGCAGCCCAACGCGGCCGACCTGCAGATCGGCGCGACGATCAGGGTGCTGCTGCCGATCGAGGACCTCGGCCCGCTGCTGGCGGGCACGGCGGCAGAGCGCATCGCGATGTCGCTGTTTCCCAGTTATCCGGGGACGGTGCCTGCGGGCGCCTTTCCGGCCGGCTGGGTACCCGCCGCTTAGCGCTCTCGCGGCCCTGCGACTGCGCGACGGGACAACCTCGCCGTTTCGGGGTAACGGGGCCTAAGATCGACGCGACGGCCGGATGCCCGTCAACAGCCCGATGAAATCGCTCAACCGGCGCCCCCGCTTCGCCATGCTGCTCTCGGCGCTGGTCGCCGGGGGCACGGTCGTGGCGATCGCCGCCTCGGACAGTCCGCGGGCGTTGTGGGACACGCTGCAGACGATCGAACCGCAGTGGCTGGCGGTGGCGTTCGGCTTCGAGCTGCTGTCCTACGTGGGCTATGTACTGGCGTACCGCTCGATGGTGCTCGACGGAAGCGAAGAGCGCCTCTCGCTGATGCTCGTGGTGCGGCTCGTCGTGGCGGGCTTCGGGCCGTTCGTGCCGCTCGGCGGCTTCTCCTTCGACCGGCGCGCGCTCGGCTCGGTGCATCGCAGCCGCCGCGAGGCGCGCCGGCAGGTGCTCGCGCTGGGGATCATCGAGTACCTGCTGCTGGCGCCGGCGGCGTGCGTCTGCGCGCTGATCCTGCTGCTCGAATCGGGCAGGGCCTCGCTCGTGCTGACGCTGCCGTGGGTGTTCGCCGTGCCCCCCGGATTCGCGCTGACGTGGTGGACGACGCAGCCAAGGATCGTGCGGAAATTCGAGCGCGGCAAGGGGAAGCTCCGTCGCTCGCTCGGCGAGCTGCTGCGCGCGGCGAGCGTGCTGCGCGAAATCGTCAAACGCCCGCTGCAGCGCCCGGGCGCGGTCGTCGGCATGGCCGTCTACTGGGCGGCCGAGATCGCGTGCCTGGCCTTCGCGCTGCGCTGCTTCGGCGTCGAGCTGACCGTGCCGGCATTGGTCGTGGCCTACGCGACGGGCTACGCCGCGAGCAGGCGCTCGCTGCCGCTCGGCGGAGCGGGGATCACCGAGGCGCTGCTGACGATCGCGCTGATCACCGTGCACGTGCACGCGCCCAAGGCGCTGCTGTCGGTCGTCGCCTACCGCGTGGTCAACTTCCTCGCGCCGACGCTGCCGAGCCTGCTCGCGCATTCCTCGGTCGCGTCGATGCTCGAAGAGCAAGGCGGCGCGAAGACGAAGCCCGGCGCGGCGTGAGCGCGATACGCGCAGTCGTCAGCGGCGCGGTGCAGGGCGTCGGCTTCCGCGAGTCGACGCGACGGCGGGCGCGCAAGCTCGGCCTGCTCGGGTGGGTACGCAACGAAGGCGACGGGACGGTCGCGGTCCATGCCGAGGGCGAGTCCGGCGCCGTCGAGGAACTGGTCGCGTTCCTGCGCAAGGGACCGCGCGGCGCGGACGTGCGCGGGGTCGAGCTCGAGGACGTGCGCGTCGAGGGGCACGAGCAGTTCGCCGTGCGCGGCATCAGCGCCGGCGTGTTCGTCGTGCAGGAGCACCAGGCGAGCACGCATCACTTCGACCTGCGGCTGCAGGTAGACGGCGTGATGCGCTCGTGGGCGTTGCCGAAGGGACCTTCGATGGACCCCGCCGTGAAGCGGCTCGCCGTCCAGGTCGAGGACCACGGGATGGCGCACAACGACTTCGAGGGGCCGACCGAGCACGGCGGCGTGATCGTGTGGGACCGCGGCAACTACGAGCAGGGCGGGCGCGTGGCCTGGCCGGAGGCGCTCGAACGGGGACACGCGGTATTCGTGCTGTACGGGGAGAAGCTGCGCGGGGGGTTCGCGCTGCAGCGGACACGCGGTGAGGGAGAGAAGTCGCAATGGCTGCTGCTCAAGCGCAAGGACGAGGTGGCGCAGGCGGGGGCAGACGTCGTGGGCGAGCGCACGAAGTCTGTCGGCAGCGGGCTGACGCTCGAGCAGGTGATCGACTCGGCGCACTAACCGTCAGTTAGACTCGCCGCCGGGCGAGGGAACGAGGGAGATACATGCCGTACGCGGAGATCAACGGTCAGCGCATCAGGTTCGAGGACAGCGGCGGCGAGGGCCCGCCTGTCGTGCTCGCGCACGGCTTCCTGATGGATCGCGAGATGTTCACGCCGCAGGTGCAGGCGCTCGCGCCCGAGTTTCGCGTGATCACATGGGACGAGCGCGGCTTCGGCGAGACGGAGTTCGACGGCCAGCCGTTCACCTACTGGGACTCCGCGCGTGACTGCCTGGCGCTGCTCGACCACCTCGGCATCGAGCGCGCCGTCGTCGGCGGGATGTCGCAGGGCGGCTTCCTCTCGCTGCGCGCAGCGCTGCTCGAGCCCGAGCGCGTTCGCGCGCTGGTGTTGATCGACACCCAGGCGGGGACCGAGGACCCAGAGCGCCTGCCGGCCTACCGCCAGATGCAGCAGACGTGGCTCGAGGTCGGCCCCGTCGATGAGCTGGCGCAGGCGATCGCCGGCCTGATCCTCGGCGATCCGGCGCTGAACGAGCAGTGGATCGCGAAGTGGCGCGAGCTGCCGCGCGCGGCGATGCAGGCGCCGGGCGACTGCCTGTTCGAGCGCGACGACATCACCGACCGGCTGGGCGAGATCTCCTGCCCGGCGCTCGTGATCCACGGCACCGCCGACATGTCGATCGAGATGGAGCGGGCGGAGAAGCTGAGCGCGGGACTGTCGGGGTCCGCGGAGGTCGTGCGCATCGAGGGCGCCCCGCACGCCTCGAACCTCACGCACCCGGCCGAGGCGAACGCGGCGCTCCTGGACTTCCTGCGCGGGCTATAGAGACCCGCCTACCCCCGCTCCTGTGCGAGGCGTTCGCCGGCAGCACGGGCCTCGTCGACCTCGGAGATCGTGAGGCGTGCGATCAAGCCTCGTACCCAGAAGAAGACCCATCCCTCGCGCTGTCGAACGTGACCGGCGCTGCCAGCCGGACGACCGTTCTGAACGACCACAGCAAACACAACCCCATTGCCGAGGTCGCGGACTTCCTCAAGCCCGTACTCCAACTCCTCGTACGTGCCAAACCAGCCCTCAACGAAGGTACGAATCGCCGCTTGGCCTTCGAAGATGTCCCCCAGTGCCCGCCCCTCAAAGACCGCATCCACGGCAAAGCTGCTCATCACCGCGTCGAGATCAAGGCGATTTGCAGCCTCAAGCGCCCTGCCCACAAGCTCAACCAGGTCGGGGGTCGTGGACTCCTCGGACATCAGGCAACGAAGTATCACGCAGGCCCTGCCGCCCTAGCCGCCAGGCTCGGGCAGATTCAGATTCGGCAGCAGCGCGGCGGCAAGGTCGTCGAAGCTCGGCTTGACGACCGGTAGCACGGGGCCGTCGGCGAGCGTGCGCTCGAGCACGCCCTCGCGCGACTCGTCGAGCATCGCCCCGATCCGCGCCAGGTCGACGCCGAGCAGGCGCCCGTCGCGCTTGACTGGAGTACCGGCAACGAGCACGGTCTGCACGTTGGATGCGTTGGCCTGCTGCACGACGGCGCCGACGTGGTCGGCGAGGCCGAGCATGTTCAGGCGCCCGTTGCCGGGACCGACGACGATCACGTCGGCCTGCTTGCCCGGCGTCAGCGAGCCGAGCCGGTCGTCCATGCCGAGCGCCTTGGCGCCGTTGACCGTCGCCCACGTGAGCGCGTCACGCGTGGTGAAGGTCAGCTCGGTCGGATCGGTTCGCTTGACGTGACAGCGGTCGTTGTCGCGCGCGCGGGCGTCCTGCAGGCCGAGGCGCATCTGCGAGAACATGTCGCCGGAGTTCGAGGAGACGACGTCGCAGCTGAGGCTCAGCACAAGCCCGGCGTCGATCGCCCGGCGGATCGGTGGGTGGCCCATGCCCATCTGCATCTCCGTCTCGGGCGTGACCGAGACCTTGCCTTCCGAGCGCTGCAGCAGCGTCCAATCGCGCTCGGTGCAGGCGTTGCAGTGGACGTGCACGATGTCGGGACCGAGCAGGCCGCAATGGGCGAACTGGTCGAGGCCGCTCGGCATCCCCCAGATGCACGCCGTGTGCGTGGCCATCACGACGCCGAGCTCGCGTGCTGTCTCGACCTCGCGCTTGGTGTCCGCGAAGGGGATCAGGCCGGGCTCGGTCAGCGAGATCCCCATCGTCAGCAGGTCTCCCGGCAGCGCGTCGAGCTCGCGCTGCACGCGGCGAGAGTCATCCAGGCGCATCGCGTGCGAGGTGAAGTACGGCTCAGCGCGCGGTGGCGCGAAGTAGCCGTAGGCGAACGTCGCGCGGATGCCGGCGTCGCGCAGGCCCTCGATCGCCTTGTCGGCATGCTCCGGCGTGTTGTTGCAGTGCGAGAAGTCGAGGATCGTCGTCACGCCGGCGTCGAGCGCCTCGAGCGCGCCGACGTAGTTGCCGACATAGACGTCCTCGGCGCCGTAGCGCGGCGAGAGCGTCGAGCGCACGCCGAGGAAGTAGTCCATCAGCGTCCAGTCGCTGCAGATCCCGCGCAGCGCCGTCTGCCAAGTGTGGCGGTGCGTGTCAATGAAGCCCGGCATGATCACGCCACCGGCCGCGTCGATCGTCTCGGCGTCGACCTCGCCGAGGTCGTGCTCGATCGCGACGATCCGGTCGTCCTCGATCAGCACCGAGCCCAGCTCGAGCTCGCCGATCGCGGGGTCCATCGACAGCACGTAGCCGTTGACGATCGCGATGCGGTGCGGCGTCATATCTCCCCTCCCACGGGTCGGCGCGCCCGGAAGAGCGGCGCCGCTCGCATCTTAACCGCGTGCCGCAGGCGCCGCATGCGTCGCGCCCCGGGGTCTCGGCAAACGGAGAGCACGGCTCGGATGACGGCCTACTCCCCCACCCCGATCGCCTCGACCGGTCGCGTACGCAGCACCCGCCTCGTAGGCAGCGCCAGCGCCAGCATGGCGAGCAGCGCCGAGACGCCGAGGATCGCCGCGAGCTGGCCAAGCGGCACGGTCGGGCGCAGGGTGCCCGTCAACGCGTGGCTGAGCGGCAGCAGCGCCGCGGCCGCGATCGCCAAGCCGAGTCCCAGCCCGATCGCGACGATCAAGGCCGCCTCCCAGCGCGCCATCGAGCGCATCTGCCCGCGCGTGCCGCCGACGAGGCGCAGGAGCGCCAGCTCGCGGCCACGCTGCAGCGCGATCATCGCCAGCGTGTTGACCACGGCGATCGAGCTGAAGGCGAAGATCAGCACGACGAACAGCGGGCCGAGCCAGCGGTTGGTCTCCCGCTCCGCGTCGCTCGCGCTCGCGCTCGCCAACGAGGCGCGGTCGCTGACACGCAGCCCGGGGTAGCGCGGGCTCAATGCCCGCAGGCGCCGGGCGACGGCGGACGGCTCGGCGGTGTGGATCAGGATCGTCGCGAGCAGCGGGCTGGTCTGATGGCCGGCCACGAGCTCGGGTGAGAGGAGGGCGTCGCCGAAGGCGAGTGCACGTGCGTAGACGGCGACGACCGTGGCGTGCGTTCGTGTCCCGTCGCCGAGCATGATCGCGACGCGCGTGCCGACCTTGGCGTGCGCGCCGTCGGCGCGGCGGCGCCCCAGCGCGATCGTGTCGCCGTGCAGCGCCGACAGCGAGCCGGAGACGACGCCGACGTCGAGCCCGCCGGCCTGGCCGCCGTCGAGGATCGCGGCGGGGACGGTTTCGTCAGAGACGCCCAGGCTCGGACCGAGCGTCGTCGGCGTCAAGGCGACCGCCGAGCGCACGCCCGCGGTGGCGCGCACATCGGCGAGCGTCGCCGGCGGCAGCCCAGGGCCGCTGCCGGCAACCGCAAGCTCGCCCGCGAGGCCCGCCTTGCGCTGCTGGGAGACCGCGTGGTCCTCGGTGCTCGCGCTGAACAGGAGCGTGCAGCTCATCGCGACCGTCAGCACGAGCGGCGTGCTGGCCGAGGAGAAGCGCCGCGTGGCGGTGCGCAGGTTCGCGCTCGCGAGGAAGCCGCCGACGGGCGAAATCCGCGACAGCGTCGGGCCGAGCAGCCCGGCGGCGACGCGCGCCGCGATCGGCCCGAGGAAGCCGACCGCCACGACGAGGAACAGCGCCGTCATCTCGGACGTCGCCGCGGCCGTGTCGGGTGCGCTCGTGCTCGCCGCGACGGCGAACAGCGGCACGGCGCCGGCGAGCGCCACGACACCTCCGATCACGCGCCCGGGGCCGAGCAGCCGTGGCTCGACCGCCGCTTCGCCCAGCGCGATCGTCGGCGACACACGCGCCGCGCGCCGCCCGGCGGCGAGCACGGCGAGCAGGGCCGTGAGCACACCACCGCCGACGGTTGCCGCGATCGGCAGCGCGTCGACGCTGACCGAGAAGTTCCACGGGGCGATGCCGTGGCGCACGAGCGCGTGGCCGAGCTCCCGCCCGAGGATCGCGCCGGGCCAGACCCCTGCGGCAGAGCCCACGAGGCCGACGATCGCCGCCTCCCAGGCGATCATGCGACGGATCTGGCCCGGGGTCGCGGCGACCGCTCGCAGCAGCGCGATCTCCCGCTCGCGCTGCTGGATCGACAGGCCCATCGTGCCGGCGACGACGAACAGCGCGATGAACGCCGCAAGCCCGCCGAACGAGGCGGCGACGGCGATCATCCTCGTGTGCGTTTCTTCGAGCTCGGGGAACTCGCCCCGGCCGCGCGCGTCTCCGCTGAGTACCACCGCGTCGCCCGCGGCACCTTGCAGGCGCGAGGCGTCGAAGCCGGGTGCGGCGAGCACCCCGATCGCGTCGACCGAACCTTGGTGTCCGGCCAGCTGCGTCGCTTCGGCGTCGCTGAGGAAGATCGCGGTCTGCTGCCGCACGGAGTGGCGCGGGCGCGCGACGCCGACGACCGTAACCGTGCGTGGCGCCGCGGCGGAGACGAGACGCAGCTTCGAGCCGAGCGCGACGCGGTAGCCGGTGACGACCTCGCCGGGGGACGTCGGCGGGCGCCCGGCGCTGAGCTTGAAGGGTGTCAGCGCCGCGCTCGCCCACCCGTGGGCGATGGCCGCGCGACCGCCGAGCCAGACCGGGGCTGAGGTGTCGCCGATCGCGGCACGAACGCCGGAAACGGCCGCCAGGCGCTGGACGAGCGCGGAGCTCACGTGCACGCGCTCGCCGAGCGGGACGTGTTCGGTGCCGACCTTCTGCTGACCGGCCACGACAGCCGTGGTCGCGGCGTAGCGTTCGACGGGCGGGTGGACCCGCAGCGCCGCCTCGAGCATCATGCCGCCGGCCATCACGAGCACGGCCGAGATGAGCACGGCGATGAAGGCGCCTGCGAACGTGCCGAGACGCCCGCGCGCGCTGAGCAGGGCCAGGCGCAGCATCACTCGGTCCCCAGGTGCGCCAGCTGCTCGGCGACCTCGTCGGCCGTGGGCGCCTCGAGCGTGCCGGCGAGCCGGCCGTCGGCGAGCAGCAGGACGCGATCGGCGTGCGCCGCCGCCGCGGGATCGTGGGTGACCATCACGACCGTGTGACCGTCCGCGTCGACGACCTCGCGCAGCAGCGCGAGCACGCCGCGCCCGGTGCGCGTGTCGAGCGCGCCGGTCGGCTCGTCGGCGAACACCACCTCGGGCCGGGTGACGAGCGCGCGGGCGATCGCGACGCGCTGCTGCTGGCCGCCGGAGAGCTGTGCCGGACGATGGCCGAGGCGCTGCTCCAGCCCGACCCGCGCCGCGACCTCGCGCACCTGCGAGCGCCGCACGCGCCGGCGGTCCAGGCGCAGCGGCAGGCCGATATTCTGCGTGACGGTCAACGACGGCAGCAGATTGAAGGCCTGGAAGACGAACCCGATCCGCTCGCGTCGCAGGATCGTCAGCCGCCGCTCGCTGAGCCGCGCCAGATCGGTGTCGCCCAGCGAGACGGTGCCCGAGGTCGGGCGGTCCAGCCCGGCGGCCATGTGCAGGAACGTGCTCTTGCCCGATCCCGACGGCCCCATCACAGCGGTGAACGAGCCGGGCGCGAGCGCGACGCTGACCCCGTCGAGCGCGAGCACCCTCCCCTCCCCCTCGCCGTAGACCTTGCGCACGTCGTGCAGCGCGACCGCGGGGATCGTCGAGGTCGATGCGACGGAGGGGGCGGTGCTGTTGGCGCTCATGCTCGGTCCTCCTCGGTGGGTTTCGGACATGGCGCCAGACTGCCCGTCGCGGGCCTCGCGGTCGATGGAGCTGGCAGGCGTTTGCCAGTTCGGCTCACAACGGGCAGCGGTTCGGTTGACCGCCGGCGCGGTACGGGCAGCCGTATGGAACCGGCCCAGGCCATGCGCGAGAATCGACGACGATGACGAAGACCGTCCTGATCGTCGACGATCACCCGAGCTTCCGGGCGAGCGCACGGCGCATGCTCGAGGCCGGCGGCTACGAGGTCGTCGGGGAGGCCGAGGACGGCGGCGGCGCGCTGACTGCTGCTCGCCGACTGCGCCCGCAGCTCGTGCTGCTCGACGTGCGCCTGCCCGATCTCGACGGGTTCGAGGTCACCAGGCGAATGCTCGAGGCGGCCGGCCCCAGCCCGCAGATCGTGCTGGTCTCCAGTCACGACTCGAGCGACCTCGGCGAGGCCGTCGGCGCGAGCGGCGCGAGCGGCTTCGTTCCGAAGAGCGAGCTGAGCGCGGAGGCAATCGCCGTGTTGATCGGATGAGCAGCCTGCGCCCTCGGCTGGTCGCACTCGCCGTGCTCGCGGTCGCGTTCGGCGTCTGCGCGTTCCTGGTCGTGCTCGGCGGCGCGCACAACACCGACCGGGGCGCCTACGCGGCGCTGGCGCTCGCGATCGGCTGGGGCTTCACGGGCACGGGGCTGTACGTCTGGGCGCGACGCCCCGCGAGCAACCTCGGCCCCCTGATGTGCGCGGTCGGCTTGAGCGGGCTGTGGAAGGCGCTGACGTTCTCGAACGACGGCACGGTCTTCACGATCGGCTCGCTCGGAGCGGTGCTGATCTACGCCGTGCTCGTGCACCTGCTGCTGTCGTTCCCCTCGGGTCGCCTCGAGAGCCGGCTGGACCGCGGCCTGGTCGCGATCGCCTACCTCAACACGACGCTCCTGCAGCTGGCCGGACTCGTGTTTACCGACCCGGCCAAGTCGGGTTGCACCGCATGTCCGGCCAATGGGCTGTTGATCGAACGCTCCGAGGCCGCGCATGTGATCGCCGCGGCGCAGATCGATATCGCGGTCGCCGTGCTCGGGGCGGTCGTGGCGGTGCTCTACCGGCACTGGCGCGCCGGCACGCCGGGCCAGGCGCGGGCGTTCACGCCGGTGCTCGCCGTCGGCAGCGTCACGTTCGTGCTGCTGATGACCTCGCTGGTCGTCGAACAGGCCGAAGCGTCGAGCGATCTCGCCCGCGCGCTGTCGCTGGCGCTGTTCGCCTCGATCGCGTGCTTCCCGTTCGCGTTCCTCGGCGGTATTTTGAGATCGCGCTTCAGCCAGGCCGAGGCGATCAGCTCGCTCGTCGGCCGACTCGGCGACGGCGGCGGTCGCGGCGCCCTGCGCGACGCGCTTGCACAGGCGCTCGGCGACCGCACGCTGGAGCTCGCGTACTGGGTGCCCGACCAGGGGGTCTACGTCGACGCCGAGGGACAGCCGATGAAGATCGATCCGCCGCCGCAGGGCAAGCTCGCTACGCCAATCGAGCACGAGGGCGAACGGATCGCGGCGATCGTGCACGCGGCCGAGCTGGCGCAGCAGCCCGAGCTGGTGCAGACGGTCGGCGCAGCGGCGGCGCTGACGCTGCGCAACGAGCGCCTGGACGCGGAGCTGCGCGCGAAGGTCGCCGAGCTGCAGGCTTCGCGCTCGCGGATCGTGCAGGCCGGCTATGAGCAACGCCGCCAACTCGAGCGCGACCTGCACGACGGAGCCCAGCAGCGACTGATGGCGCTCGGCATCAACCTGCGCCTGATCCGCGAGCGGATCGAGCGCGAGCCCGAGCAGGCGAGCGAGCTGCTCGACGCATCGCTGCACGAGCTGGGCGAGGCGACGAGCGAGCTGCGCGAGCTGGCGCGCGGGATCCACCCGGCGGTCCTGACCAACCGCGGCCTGGAGGCTGCGCTGAAAGGTCTCGCCACTCGCTCCCCGGTGCCGGTGCAGGTGCTCGCGACGCCGCAGGACCGGCTGCCGTCGTCGATCGAGTCGGCGGTCTACTTCGTCGTCGCCGAGGCGCTCACGAACGCGGCCCGCTACGCGCAGGCGCAGACGGTGACGGTCAGCGTGGCGCGCCGCAACGGCCAGATCGAGCTCGAGGTCAGCGACGACGGCGTCGGCGGCGCCGACGCCGATCGCGGCTCGGGGCTGCGCGGGCTGCAGGACCGCGTCGCGGCGCTCGACGGGCGTATGGAGCTGAGCAGCGCCGACGGCGAGGGCACGGTCGTGCGCGCGAGGATCCCGTGCGGGTGATCGTCGCCGAGGACTCGGTGCTGCTGCGCGAGGGGGTCGTGCGCCTGCTCGACGAGGCGGGCTTCGAGGTCGTCGGGCAGGCCGGCGACGGCGAGGAGCTGATGCGCAAGGCAAGGGCGCACAAACCGGATGTGGCGATCATCGACATCCGCATGCCGCCGACGCACACCGACGAGGGCCTGCGCGCGGCGCGGGCGATCCGCGAAGAGCTGCCCGACACAGGCGTGCTCGTGCTCTCGCAGTACATCGAGGAGGAGTACGCGCTGGAGCTCTTGAGCGACGACGCCGCCGGCGTCGGCTACCTGCTGAAGGACCGCGTCTCGGACCTCGAGCGCTTCGCCGACGCGATCCGCAGGGTGGCCGAGGGCGGCTCGGCGCTCGACCCGGAGGTCGTCTCGCAGATGCTCGGACGTCGCCGGGCCGAGGATCCGCTCGCGGCGCTGAGCCCGCGCGAGCGCGAGGTGCTGGGGCTGATGGCCGAGGGGCGCAGCAACCAGGCGATCGCCGAGGCGCTGACGATCTCCGAGCGCGCCGTGGAGAAGCACGTGACGAGCATCTTCGTCAAGCTCGAGCTGGCGCCGGCGGCCGAGGATCACCGGCGCGTGCTGGCGGTGCTTGCCTTCCTCGGAAGCTAGGCGCGCGCGAGGCGCTCGAGCACGCGCAGCAGTGTCGCGAGGTCCTTGGCGGGCACGTCGCGCAGCGCAGCCGGCGGCTCGTCGAGGATCGCTTCGGCGCGCGCGGCAGCGGCGCGGCCCGCGGCGGTCAGCTGCACGAGCTTCGACCGCCGGTCCTCGGGATGGGGCTTGCGCCGCACGAGGCCGCGCTGCTCCAGGTCGTCGACCATCAGCGTCACGTACGGCGCGTCGGCCGACAGCCATTCGGCCAGCGCGCGCAGCGTTTTCGGCTCGGCGGCGAGCAGTCGCAGTACGAGCACGCGCGCCCAGCTGACGCCGAGTGCCTCGGACACGGTGGCCTTGCGGTCCTGGTCGTGCACGAGGTCGGACATCGCGCGCCACGCGCGCCGCGCAAGGTCGGTGTCCGCGGCGATGTCCTTGATGCCGATGCCCTTGCTGCTCATCAGACCCCCTGCGGCGCCTCGTGCAACCGCGCGGCGGTCCGCTCAGCGCTGGCATGAGCCGCCGGCGTGCTTGCCGCCAGGCCGAGCGCCACGATCCCGGCGCCCAGGGCGACGATCAGCCACCACGCAGGATGGCTGGCGGAGGCGAGCTGGTCGTGCAGCGAGCCGTGCACCCTCGCGGTGGCGACGGCGCCGAGCGCGGCGACGCCGAGCGTCAGGCCAACCTGGCGGCTGGTCGTGGCGACGGCGGCGGCGACGCCGGCCTGGCTCGGCGGCATCCCGGAGACGGCGGTGTTCGTGATCGGCGGGTTGACAGCGCCGAAGCCAAGGCCGAAGACGCAGTAGGCGGCGAGTATCCACAAAAGCGAGGTGTGCGCGCCGAGCGAGGCGAGCATCAGGCTGCCGGCGCCGATCCCGAGGCCGCCGAGCACGAGTGGCCCGCGCACCCCGCGCGTGCCGACGATGTGGCCGGAGATCGGGCTGACTAGGATCGTCATGGCGGCCAGCGGCAGCGTGCACAGGCCGGCGCTGAGCGGCGAGAGACCGCGGACTTCCTGCAGGTAGAGCGTGTTGAGGAAGAGGAAGCCGCCGAAAGCCGCGAACGCGGCGACGGCGATCACGGCGGCCGCGGAGAACGGCCGGCTGGCGAAGAAGCGCGGCTCGATCAGCGGGTCGGTGCGGCGCAGCTCATAGCGCACAAGCGTCACGAGCGAGACGGCCGCAGTGACGGCGAGCGCGAGGATCAGCGGCGAGCCCCAGCCGAGGTTGGGGCCCTCGATGATCGCCGAGGTCAGGCTCGCGAGCATCACGATCACGAGCACCTGGCCGACCGGGTCCAGGCGACGTGCGCGAGGAGCGCGCGACTCGGGCACGAAGCGCGCCGTTAGCGCGATCGCGGCCAGCCCGATCGGGATGTTCACGAGGAACACGGCGCGCCAGCTGAGCCCGACGAGCACGCCGCCAAGCACGGGTCCGAGCGCCATGCTGATGCCCACGACGGCGCCCCACACACCGATCGCCTGCGCGCGTTCGCGCGGGTCCTCGAAGGTGTTGCGGATGATCGACATCGCCACCGGGTTGAGCATCGCGCCAGCCGCGCCTTGTAGCACGCGGAAGGCGATCAGCCACTCGATCCCGGGCGCGAGGCTGCAAGCCAGGGAAGCGACCGTGAACAGCGCAAGGCCGAACTTGAACACACGGGCGCGACCGAGGCGATCGGCCGTCGAGCCACCCAGCATCAGCAGGCTCGCGAGCACGACCGTGTATGCGGCGGTCGTCCACTGCAGCGAGGAGACCGACGCGCCGAGGTCGCGGCGGATCGAAGGCAGCGCGACGTTGACGATCGTCGTGTCCATGCCGACGATCAGCAGGCTCATGCAGCAGATCGCGAGCACCAGCCGAGGACGTGTGCGCACCGTCGGTTCGGTCGCAGACGCCTCGGCGGTTATAGTCATATAATTATTATATCGATATAACTACCTGCTGCTCGTCGCTGTAGCTCTCACCGCGCTCGGCCTGCTCGACCAGTGACGCGGGCGGCTCGAAGCGCTCGCCGTACTTCCCCGCCAGCTCGCGCGCACGGGCGACGAAGCCGGCAACGCCGCCGTTGTAGCCGTTGACGTACTGCAGCACCCCGCCCGTCCAGCCGGGGAAGCCGATGCCCAGGATCGAGCCGATGTTGGCGTCGGCGACGGACTCGATCACGCCCTCGTCTAGGCACTTGACCGTCTCGATCGACTCGGCGAACAGCATCCGCTCCTCGAGGTCCTTCAGCGAAATCGAGGCCGGGTCGTCGGTCTCCGGGAACATCTCTTTCAGGCCTTTCCACAGGCCGGTCCGCTTGCCGTCCTCGTAGTCGTAGTAGCCGGCGCCGGCGAGCCTGCCGCCGCGACCGGCCGCGAGCATCTTGTCGACGACCTCGAAGGCGGGGCGATCCTCGAAGGAGCCGCCTTCGGCCTCGATCGCCGCCCGCGTGGCGTCGCGGATCTTCTTCGCGAGGTTGAGGTTGAGCTCGTCGCTGAGCTGCAGCACCGGAGCCGGGTAGCCCGCCTGGTTGGAGGCCTGCTCGATCGACGCGGCGGGCACGCCCTCGAGCAGCATCGCCACGCCCTCGTTGATGAACGTGCCGATCACGCGGCTCGTGAAGAAGCCGCGGCTGTCGTTGACGACGATCGGCGTCTTCTTGATCTGCTTGGCGACGTCCAGCGCGCGGTAGAGCGTCTCCTCGCTGGTCTTCTCGCCCTTGATGATCTCGAGCAGCGGCATCTTGTCAACCGGGCTAAAGAAGTGCAGGCCGATGAATTCATCGGGCCTCGACACACCCTCGGCCAGGTCGGTGATCGGCAGCGTCGATGTGTTCGAGCCGAGCAGCGCTCCCTCGGCGAGGTGCGGCTCGATCTCAGCGAAGACCTGCGCCTTGACGGCCGGGTCCTCGAAGACCGCCTCGATCACGAGGTCGGCGCCCGCCGCAGCGGCCGGGTCGTCGGTCGGCGTGATCCGTGCGAGCAGTGCCTCGGCCTTCTCCTGCGTCGAGCGCCCGCGAGAGATCGCCTTCTCGAGCAGCCCCTGCGAGTAGGCCTTGCCCTTCTCGGCAGCCTCCAATGAGACGTCCTTGAGCACGACCTCGATGCCCGCTTTCGCGCACACGTAGGAGATCGCCGCGCCCATCATGCCGGCGCCGAGCACGACCACCTTCGTCGCCTTGAACGGCTCGATGCCCTCCGGCCGGTTGCGGTCGCCGTTGACCTGCTGCAAGTCGAAGAAGAACGCCTGGATCATGTTCTTGGAGATCTGCCCCGTGAGCAGGTCGACGAAGTAGCGCCCCTCGATCTCGATCGCCGTGTCGAAGTCGACCTGGGCGCCCTCGACGGCAGCGGCCATGATGTGGTGCGGGGCCGGGTAGTTGGCGCCCTTCAGCTGCTTGCGCAGGTTCGCCGGGAAGGCCGGCAGGTTCTGCGCGAGCTTCGGGTTCGACGGCGTGCCGCCGGGAATCTTGTAGCCCTTGACGTCCCACGGCTGGACCGTCGGCTGATCGCTCGGCTGGGCCTTGATCCACGCCTTGGCGGCAGGCACGAGCTCCTCCTGGGAGGCGACGAGCTCGTCGAGGATGCCGGCCTCCATCGCCTGCGCCGGGCGCAGCCGCTGGCCCTGCATCAAGAGCTTCATCAGCGCGTCGACGATGCCGAGCATGCGCACCGTGCGCACGACGCCGCCGGCGCCGGGCAGCAGGCCGAGCTGGACCTCGGGGAAGCCCATCTGCACCTTCGGGTCATCGACTGCGATGCGGTGGTGCGTGGCCAGGCAGATCTCCAGGCCCCCGCCGAGCGCGGCCCCGTTGATCGCCGCAACGACGGGCTTGCCGAGCGTCTCCAGGCGGCGAAGCTGGGCCTTGCCGGCGCGGATCATCTCGGCCAGCTGCGGCGCGTCGTCCTTGGTCGCCGTCTTCAGGTCGTTGAGATCGCCGCCCGCGAAGAAGGTCTTCTTCGCCGAGGTGATCACGACGCCCGTGATCTCGTCCTTCTCGGCCTCAAGGCGGTCAACCGTCGCCGCCATCGATTCCGCGTAGGCGCGATTCATCGTGTTCGCCGACTGGTTGGGGTCGTCGAGCGTCAAGACGACGATGCCGTCCGCGTCCTTCTCCCAGCGAATCGTTGTGCCCTCAGCCATGTCTAGATCGCCTCCACGACGGTCGCGATTCCCATGCCGCCGCCGACGCACAGCGTGGCCAGCCCGTAGCGGCCACCGGTACGGTGCAGCTCCTCGATCAGCGTGCCGAGGATCATGCCCCCGGTCGCTCCCAGCGGGTGACCCATCGCGATCGCGCCGCCGTTGACGTTGACCTTCTCCATGTCCAGGCCCATGTCGCGCACGAAGCGCAGCACGACCGCCGCGAAGGCCTCGTTGATCTCGACCAGGTCGAGGTCCTCGACCGACAGGCCGGCCTTCGCCAGCGCCTTCTTGCTGGCCGGCGCGGGGCCGGTCAGCATGATCGTCGGGTCCGCGCCCGACAGCGCCGTCGCGAGGATCCGCGCCTTCGGCTTCATGCCGAGCTCGTCGCCGGTCTGCTCGTTGCCGATCGTCAAGAGCGAGGCGCCGTCGACGATCCCCGAGGAGTTGCCCGGGGTGTGGACGTGCTCGATCTTCTCGACCCAGTGGTACTTCTGCAGCGCGACCGCGTCGAAGCCGCCCATCTCGCCCATCGCGGCGAACGAGGGCTTCAGGCCACCGAGCGTCTCGGCGGTCGTGCCCGGGCGGATGAACTCGTCGTGGTCGAGCACGACGTTCTCGTTGATGTCCTTGACGGGGATCACCGTGTTCGCGAAGCGCCCCTCCTGCTGCGCGTTCCAGGCGCGCTCCTGCGAGCGCGCGGCGTAGCTGTCAACGTCGTCGCGGCTGAACTCCTCGATCGTCGCGATCAGGTCGGCGCTGACGCCCTGCGGCACGAAGGAGGTGTCGTAGTTCGTCTCCGGGTCCATCGCCCATGCGCCGCCGTCGGAGCCCATCGGCACGCGCGACATCGACTCGACGCCGCCCGCGAAGACGAGGTCCTCCCAGCCGGAGGCGACCTTCTGCGCGGCGATGTTGACGGCCTCGAGGCCCGAGGCGCAGAAACGGTTGACCTGCAGGCCGGCGACCGTGTCGGGCAGGCCGGCCTTGATCGCCGCCGTCTTGGCGATGTCGGCGCCCTGGTCGCCGACCGGTGAGACGCAGCCGAGCACAACATCATCGACGCGCGAGGGATCGAGTTTCTCGTTGCGCACGAGCGTCTCGTGCATCAGGCCGACTACCAGGTCGACCGGCTTGGTGCCATGCAGCGAGCCGTTGAACTTGCCCTTGCCGCGCGGCGTGCGAATCGCATCGAAGACCAGTGCGTCGGTCGCCATCAGTGAGACCTCCTGTGTAGTCGAACCTCAGGCTGGGCGCGCGGGTCCGGATCAAATCGGTGAAGCTCGGCGCGGACGCTAGCACAGAAACGTTCATGCGTGAACGCAAATATGTCTAAGATGCCCGCGATGACGACGACCGCCAAGCCCTCCCCACGCCGCAGCCAGGCCGAGCGCAGCGCCGCCACGCGCGACGCGCTGCTCGATGCGACGATCGCGTGTCTGGTCGAGCACGGCTATGCCAACACGACGACGAGCCGTGTCGCCGAACGCGCGGGCGTCTCGCGCGGCGCGCACCTGCACCACTTCCAGACGCGCCACGAGCTCGTGGCGGCCGCGATGGAACGTCTCGCCGAACGCCGCGGCGCGGAGCTGCTCGCCGCCGCCGAGGATCTGCCCGAGGGGCGCGAGCGCCTGGTGCAGGGCCTCGACCTCCTGTGGGCGAGCTACGCGAACCCGCTGTTCCAGGCGGCGCTCGACCTGTGGTCCCATGCGCGGACCGACCCGGTTCTGCGCGAGCGCCTGGTGCCGGTCGAGCGGCGGCTCGACCGCCAGACGCTCGCGATCACCAGACGGCTGTTCCCGGCGGTCGCCGCGCAGCCCGACTTCGATCGGCTGATGGAGCTCGCGATCTCGACGATCCGCGGACTGGCACTGCTCGACACGCTGCATCCCGGGGATGCGCGTAACCGCAAGCAGTGGAGCTACAGCCGGGCGCGGCTCGTGGAGCTGTTCGAGGGGGCGCTGTGAGCGAGGCCCGCTGCGGATGACAATCGTCTGTTCCGCTTAGTGCCGATATCTTGTCGGTTTAGCGCCGAAATGCTATCTTCGACTCATGACGCTCGCTTATGCCGAAGAGGCGATCCACGTACACGACACCGGCCATTTGTCCGACCGCGAGATCGCGCGAGCGACCGGTGCGGCCCCGAGCACGGTGCGCGAATGGCTCGCGCGCAGGAGCGCGCCAAGCGGAGCGCGCGCAGAGCGACTGGCCGAGCTCTCATCGTTGGTCGAACGTCTCGCGCGAGTTATCCGTCCTACCTACATTCCTGTTTGGCTCAGCAAGCCGATTCCCGCGCTCGATGACGACAAGCCAATCGACCGCATCGCAAAAGGTGACTATCGCGCGGTGGCACGGCTGATCTCAGGCATCGAGGACCCAGGCGCAAGCTGACGTGGCGCTCGACCTCACAGCGGTCGCCGTGCGCGGACGCTGGGTCAAGCACACATACCCAGGATCGCCGCCGCTGCCCGAGCGCGACCCGCCGCCGGACAACCGCTGGCAGCGCGGCGAAGTGGTGGATGCCCTCTACCTGGCCGATAGCGAGGAGACCGCTTGGGCCGAGTGGTATCGACACCTCGCCGAGCGCGCCATCCCGCCCCTCGCGCAGATGATCACGGCCGTCGCCTCGCCACGGGCCAGGGCGACCTACGGGGCGAGGCTGAACGGCGGGTAGCGATCGGTCACCATCACGTGGGCGTAGGCGATCACGCGGTTGGTCCAACGCCCGACGCCGACGAGGAAGTCGAACATCCCGCGCGGGAAGCGACCGGTGAAGAGGATCGCGAACCAGGCGGCGATCACGACGAAGAACGCGGCGATGTAGAGGAAGAACAGCACCACGTAGTGCGGGATCGCGAGCAGCCACTTGACGAGCGGCAGCCAGCGATTGAGCTCGTTGGGCACGTCGGGGTACTGGAAATCGAGATGAACTGCCTGGTGCTCGTCGGTGGAGGGATAGTTGTCGTCCATCAGCGAGAGGTAGACGCCGACGCGCGCGGAGAAGCGCATCAGTTCGATATTCCAATCGAACCACCAGCGCGGGTACTTCTGCCGGAACAGGATCAGCAGCAGCGTGGGCAGCACGACCAGACCAACGGCGCCGGCGAACTTCTCGCTGCTCCCGGAGGCATAGCCGCCGCCCTCGAGCAGGGAGAGCACGATTGCGATCGGGATGATCATCACCAGGCGGAAGAAGCTCGTCATGCGGTTGAGCGGCCGGTCGGGGTAGTCGACCGAGTACTGGACTGGATACGGCGCGTCGGGGTTCATGGGAAGCCTTTCGTGTGGTGTACGACGTACACTCTTGCTGCGTACTATAGGTGTACGGTGTACACTTGTCAAGGCGATGACGAAGCGGAAGATCGCAACCCGAGATCCACTGAGCCGCGCTCGCGTGCTGCAAGCCGGAGTCGCCCTCGCCGATCAGGCCGGGCTCGAGGCGTTCAGCATGCGCGCGCTCGCGCAGGAGCTCGGCGTCGTGCCGATGGCGCTGTACAAGCACGTCGCGAACAAGGACGAGCTGCTCGACGGGATGGTCAACATCGTCTTCGGGGAGATCGTGCTCCCCCCTGCAGAGCTCGACTGGCGATCCGCGATGCGCAGCCGGGCGCTCTCGACACGTGAGGCGCTGGGGCGCCACGGATGGGCGATCGGAATCATGGAGTCGCGTCGTCCGGGGCCGGCGAACCTGCGCAACCACAACGCCGTGATGGGCTGCCTGCGGGAGGCCGGCTTCTCCTTCGAGCTGGCGATCCACGCTTACTCGCTCCAGGACGCCTACATCTACGGCTTCGCCCTGCAGGAACGCGACACGGGGTTCGAGACGCCCAACAGCGCCGGGGAAGCCGCGCAGAGACGGGCCGCTTCAGTCGGCGCGCTCGAGGACTACCCGCACCTCGTCGAGATCGTCACGAAGCTGCCCGAGTCGGGGTACGACAACGCCGTCGAGTTCGCGTGGGGGCTCGATCTGATCCTCGACGGGCTCGAGCGGCTTCGTCACGCCTGAGTGGAACAGGCCAACTCACGTACCAGTCTGCGCCCACCCGACCGCGGCCAACGCTGCGAGGATCACGTCGGTAACGGGCTCGGGTTTGGAGATCATCACCACGTGAGACGCCTCGAGCTCGGTGATCGTCGCCCCGGCCCGCTCTGCCATCGAGCGGACGACGTCGGCACCTGCCGCGGTGTCCGAGGACGCGACGACCGCCCAGGACGGCAGGCGCTTCCAGGCCGGCGCACCTGACGGCTCGGAGAAGGCCGCTTCCGCGACGGGCCGCTGGGTTGCGGCCATCACCGCGGTCTGCTCGGCGGGCAGGTCGGCGGCGAAGGCGTCGTGAAACTTCGCGGGATCGATCGCGAACTCCACCGCGGCCTCGCCGTCGTCGGGCGACGGGTAGTGAAGGGGAACGAGCGCAGTGTCGAGGACGCTGTCCTTCGAGCCGGCCGTGATCTGGCCCAGCACCTCGTGCTCGTCCGGCGCGAAAGCGGCGACGTAGACGAGACCGACGACGTTCTTCGCGTCGGTCGCCGCGTTGGTGATCACGGCGCCGCCGTAGGAGTGTCCGACGGCAAGCACCGGACCCGGCGTCTCGTCGAGCACACCGGCGATGTAGGCGGAGTCGATCGCGATACCCCGCAGGGGGTTCGCCGGGGCTGTGACCTTCACGCCCTTGGCCTGCAGCAGCTCGACGACGCCGTCCCAGCTCGAGGCATCGGCAAACGCGCCGTGCACAAGCACGACGGTCGGGGTCTCCTCAGACATGCGCACTCCCTTTTTTCTGCCTTCGTGAAGGGACCGATGCCGGGTCGTGCCGCCACCCGACCTCGCCCCCATGGATCCGGACATGCACCCCGAGTCGGCCGAGCGCACATCAGGTCGCCCACAGGCGCGATGATGGCCCCGTAGGACGCCGCAAATACTGGCAGAGATCCTGACCCACGGAGGTTGACATGACCATCGCGCAGGTGCCCGGCCTCACGCGCACCGACCTGCAGCGCTCCGACCTCAGCGTTCCCGGACGCGAGATGATCCAGAACCGCGTCGACATCGCTCCGAACGCTCAGCCGATCAGGCACAAGCACCCGGGCGAGGAGATCATCTACGTCTTGGAAGGGACGCTCGAGTACTCGATCGACGGCCGCGAGCCCGCGACGTTCAAGACCGGCGAGGTGCTGCTCGTCCCGGCCGAGACGGTCCACTCGGTAAGAAATGTCGGTAGCGGGAACGCGGCCGAGCTCGCCACCTACATCGTCGAGAAGGGCAAGCCGCTCCTGGTGATCGTCAACTGAGGAAGGGCGAACGTCCGGCCTTTCCACTTCCAATTTATACCCGAAAGGGGGGCTTGAATCAAGCCCCCGGGTGTGCCGCATACTCCCCCGCCGCAGGCCAGAACCTACGGAAAAGGGAGTCGTGAAATGAGCGTGAGCGAGCATGCGGTGGTGATTGCCGGAGGCGGGCCGACGGGGATGATGCTGGCGGCCGAGCTGGCGTTGGCGAAGGTCGATGTGGCGATCGTCGAGCGGCGCCCTGATCACGAGCTCGTCGGCTCACGGGCAGGCGGCTTTCACTCGCGCACGATTGAGGTGCTCGATCAGCGTGGCGTCGCCGATCGCTTCCTTGCCGAGGGTCAGGTGGCTCAGGCCGCGATGCTCGGCACGACCGTGCTGGACATGAGCGACTTCCCGACGCGTCATCCGTACTCGCTCGGAATCTGGCAGAACCAGATCGAGCGGATCATGGCCGACTGGATTGCCGAACTGCCGGTGCGGATCTACTACGGAAGCGAGGTGACCGGCTTCGAGCAGGATGAGGACGGCGCCGACGTCGAGCTGGCCGACGGCCGGTCGCTGCGAGCCAAGTATCTCGTCGGGTGCGACGGAGGGCGCAGTGTGATTCGTAAAGCGGCCGGCGTCGAGTTCCCCGGGTGGGACGCGACGAGGAGCAACCTGATCGCGGAGGTCGAGATGAGCGGGGAGCCGGAGCTGGGCACCCGGCACGACGCCGTTGGCGTGCACGGTATCGGCCGGCTGGAGTACGAGATCGTCGACGGCGAGGTGGTCTATGCGGATGAGGGGCCGGTGCGGGTGCTGGTGACCGAGCGGGAGGTCGCGCCCAGCGGAAGCGACGAGCCGACCCTTCGTGATCTGAGCGAGGCGCTCGTCATCGTGTACGGAACCGACTTCGGGGTGCACAGCCCCACGTCGATCTCGAGGTTCACCGACGCTACGCGTCAGGCGGCGGCGTACCGCGCCGGGCGAGTCCTACTCGCCGGGGACTCGGCGCATGTGCATTACCCGGCGGGTGGGCAGGGGCTCAGCCTCGGTGTGCAGGATGCTGTGAACCTGGGGTGGAAGCTGGCGCAGGTGGTCAAGGGGATCTCGCCGGAGAGGCTGCTGGATACGTACCACGACGAGCGGCATCCGGTTGCTGCTCGTGCGCTTCGGTACACGATGGCTCAGGCCGCGCTGCAGCGGCGGGACGAGCGCATGGAGGCGCTGGTCGATGTCGTGTCGGAGCTGGCGGGGATGGAGGAGCCTCGCAAGTGGTTGGCTGGGCTAGTTTCTGGGCTGGATATTCGGTATGACCCTGGCGAGGGGCATCCGCTGGTTGGGCGGCGGATGCCTGATTTGGATCTGGTGACCGCGGACGGGCCGGTGCGGGTCTTTGAGTTGCTGCATGGCGGCAAGGCGGTGCTGCTGAAACTCGGTGAGTCCGGGGGCTTTGACATTGCTCCTTGGGGTGAGCGGGTTCAGCTGGTCAATGCTGAATACGCCGCGCCGTGCGAACTTCCGGTTCTCGGGGGGGTCACAGCTCCCGCTGCCATGTTGATGCGGCCCGACGGATACGTTGCTTGGGTCGGAGAGCTAGCCGATCCTGGGCTTGCTGAGGCGCTGAACTACTGGTTCGGACCCCTTAGAGCGCCATACGCAGAGAAGCTTGATTGATCCGCAGTGGATAGCCGCGAAGACCCAGTCGGACGCGATCGTCGCCTTGATCCTAAGGGAGAGGCTAGGTAGTAGGCTCAGCCAAATCCCGTCTGCCACAACTGTCCCGACCGCTCCCGACATCGATGATTAGATCGCAAAGGGCCCCGATGGCTCAACCAGAGCTGCGCCCACAAGCGTGCCTCATCCTCTGCGAACATCGGCAATGTACGCCGCACCCCCGCAAACGTCGTGTGTAACGTCATAGGCTCCCAGTACACGGGCTCTGCCACCGCACCCCGGAACCTGCAAATCCTTCGCTAGCCGTGCGATGCCACCCGGAGACCCTAGGACAGTGACTGATCACGGCTCAGCTGGCAGTTCAACGACCGGTCGCTGGACTGCGGCCGACTTTTTGCTTCATGGACGATACTGCGAGCCCGAGGCCATAGCACGTTGCTTGGAGCGAATTAGAAGCGATGTTGGTGCCCGCCTCGCAGTGCTCATCGCGTATCGCCCCGAGACCCTTTTTCACACACTTTTGCTAGTCGCCGATGCGAATCAGCGGCGCGGAGCACAATGGCAGACTCGCCTGCTCGCTGCACCTCGCTGGCAGGGTGCTATTCCCCTGCCCTTCGACCTCTATGCAAAAGGACTGATCTCGGAAGCGGACTTGCTTCACGAGGTGCGACACAATGAGCCGTTCGCGAACATCTCACGGACGCTCCGCGGTGAGGTTCATGTCGCGACGCGCACAAGCGAGGCCGGAAACGTATCGCGTGCAGTTCCAGCTGCCGCGGCAGTGCAGGTGCTGCTTGTGAACCCAACCAGCGACATCGAGACCACGGTAGGACCTGAGCTCGACGAACTACTCGTGATGGTCAACGGAAGCGCCGCCGTAACGGTTCATGGCAATCTTGAGGCAGAGCGCCAAGTAGACGCTGAGTTGGACGGGATCACTCGACGCGCTGCAGCGCTTTTGCATACTACCGATAGCATCGATCCATCCGTAGCCACCCTACCAGCGTTCGCGGAAACGCTGCTCACCGCAGCACTCAGGTTGACAAACAGTCGCCTTGGGAATGTGTACCTAGCCGAGAGGGACGGTGAACACCTAAAGCTTCTCGCACATTGCAAGAACGCGAGCCCTAGGGAGCTGATCCAAGTACGCGACCTTGGGAGCGTGGTCAGTTGGGTGTATGGACGAGGTCGCCCCATGGTGATTAACAATGTGCCGGACTATTTGCGTGTACATCCCATGGCCGGAGTCATTGACGTTGCCGGAGATGACGGGAGCCTCCAGCAAGAGATTGCGGTGCCAATCATTCAGTTCAGCTTGGCGGGCGGCGCGAGCACAATTATAGGCGTCGTGAACGTGGAGAGACTGAAGGAAGACTCGGCCACTGACGGGGGCTACAGCTACCGCGATGTGACGGTGCTTCACGCCGTAGCCCATCGGATCGCGCTGTGGCGGGCCTCCTCAATGATGCAGCAGACCTCTGCCACGCTCGCGGAGTTGATGAAGATGAGCTCTAGCTCCGCGGACTGGCAGCAAGAGAAAGAGATCCATCCCGCCATACTGGAGGCGGGCGTCCCCGCCGATGCACTAGTCGCATACCCGATCATCGAGCAGACACTCAAAAGCGTCTATCGGTTGACCCGATCCTACACGGCTACTCTCTCGATACTGAGCCCGGATCGGCGCTGGCTGACTAGGTTTGCATCGTTTCCACCTCCCCGCATGCATGATCCACACAATGTAGTCCCGCTAGCTGAGCGTCGGAGCGTCGTAGCGTGGGTCGCTCGCACGGGCAGCCCGTGCTACTTGGGGAACGTCCGCGACCCGAGAGTTCGAAAGCGATTTCCTGGACTCGAGGGCTACCTAGACGTAGGGACCGGAACTGTGTCAGAGTTGGCGATACCGCTTTTCGTAAACGGCCGCATTATCGGTGTCCTTGACCTTGAAAGCCGCTTTCGCGACGGATACATAGATAGCCTCGGTACCGCCGTCGCCGTGGCAGAGCAGGTGGGTCTCGCGATTCAACTCGCCCGGCGCTTCCACGAGCAAGAGGTGGTATCGATGAGTACCGCCACCACAGCGAGCGTTCACGAGCTCGGCAAGCTTGAAGAGCGCTTGAGGAAACTCGACCCTAACACCGTCACGGAGGACGACCTGGTGGTAGTCGCGGACGGGATCCGGCGCTGCTGCGAGAGCGGCGCGGAGGCGGACGACGCCCCACCACAAACGACGGCCGCGATCGTCGAAGATGTCGTATCGAGTCTTGCCCTAGAGGATAGCGTGACTATAAAAGGACACCCCGCGTTCTATCCCCTGCACGCAGGTGCTGAGGCGCTAGCGCTGCGTGTGGCGTTCACCGCGATCTTGGAGAACGCGTTCGAGAACCTCGATAATGACGATCCAACTATTACAATCGCATGGCGCGATGAAGCCGTGGGTGGTAAACAGTACCTAACGCTCGTTGTCGGTAATAGAATCCGGTGGCCAGTGCCAGATGCGACACTTCGAGCGCTATACCGCAAGCCATTTCGGCGCCGGCATAGTGCACGCACGCGTCTCGGCGCGTTTACTGCAGGATCGCTTATTCGCTCGCTTGGAGGAGATGTATTTGTGGAGCGAGCCACCCCTCCCCACTTTCTAGTGGGCATCGACATCCCCGTAGTACGCGAGGCGCGATCACAGAATGACGAGGAGGCGGCGTGACGTTTCGAGCGCTAGTGGTGGATGACGACCCCTGGGTGCGGGATAAGGCCATTCAGGCTTCCGATCCGAGGACCGGGCTAGTCGTACTAGTCGCAGCGAACAAGACTGAGGCAGCGGACATAATAGCCGGCAACTTCTTGCATGTCGCTATCGTCAACCTTGAGCTGAGTGTCACCTCGCGCGAACGGGCAGAGGGCCTACAGATATTGAGGGCACTGCGACAGAGCCGGCCATCTTGCCGACGGATCCTCCTAACGAAGTACGCTGCGCGCTGGCCAGAACGCCTCTTTGACTTGCTCAGACCAGACAGCCGGATTCTAGATGGAGCAATCGACAAGGAGGATCTTGGGGACTACTTCGACCACTATTTGGCGAAGATGGCGGAGGAATGGCACCGCGGTACCGTGGAGGTAACGAACCTCGACGCCGTCTATGATTTGTTGAAGACAAAGCGTGTCGCCGGTATACCGCTTCTTGGCGCACCTGTACCAGCAACAGAAGACGAGCTCCGCTATGTGCTTGCGGGCCTATTCGGGCAGAGATTCCGGGGAGAAAAAGATGAGCCGAATGCCGACGAGGTGAAGGCCGTCCACCTTGAGCCGCTGCTCGGTGGCAAGAGTCGCTCGATTGTGCTTCAGGGACGCCCCGTAGACCACCTCGGCGGGGAAGGGTTGTTGTGCGTAGTAAAGGTGGGTCCGAGACCGGATGCGGAGCAAGAGCTAACCCGGTACGAGCAGTACGTGCGCTTTCGCGTAGCGCTGCACCGTAGGGTCGAGGTGCTTGGGCATATGTTTGGAGATACGGTGGGCGCGATCGCCTATACGTTTGCGGGCCGTGATCCGGGTGTAGTAATAGACCTTCAGACCCTTCTTGATCGATGCGATGAAGTGGCGTTTGAGCGAATGACGGATCTGTATGCTGGCGCAGGCGACTGGGCTACCGAGAGTGACCATGGGGGAGATCTTGGCGCCTTCTTTGCGCAAGCCTATAATCTGAAGCTGAGAAAAGTTAATGAGAAGATAGATAAGTTTGCGGATAGTCAGGCGGCGGCGAAGAAATGGCAGCATCGCCCTGGTGCATTGATCCTGGACGGCGCAGGAGGCAAGTTGACGCTACCAACAGATGATGACCTCGGCGCCGGGTTGCTACACATGGACTATCGAACCACGATCGTGCACGGCGATCTGAACGGTAGCAACGTGATTATTGACGACGCGGGAAGCAGCATTCTAATTGACTATCGACACACTACAAGAGGGCCCCGTGCCCTCGATTATGCGTCGATGCACGCAAGCATCAGGCTTTCGCCTGATGCCCTAAACGAGGGCACAATGTCGCTCGCCGAGTCTGAGAAGACTGAGTACAGGCTCTGGCGCGAGTGGAAGGCACCGGACGTATGGTGGTCCGAGCGAGCTGGGCCCGCGCCTTACTGGCTGCAGGCCGCAGGAATGCTTATGCGCATCACCGGAGAACACCTCCCCGATCTCCGTCGTGCCGAGTACGTTGCGACCTGCTGGTTGTACGCCATGCGCGTCTTCCGTGTGTCGCAGCTCGACGAAGCGTCACACCTACGGATATTGGTCTGGTTGTCGGCGCTGCAAAGGGTGCTCGCGGAGGAAGCGGAGCCAGGTCTGTGATAGGGGGATTCGTGGCGATCGGCCAGTGACTCGGGGGGGGTCCGGGTCCGGCTGCATGTCCGATCAGGCGCAGCGGATCATCAACGCGCCGTGCCAGCTACCGCATCAGCATCTCTGTCGGGGAGTAGGGTTCGACTCGACTTGCCTATGCGATTTTCACGCCGTCTGTGGTCTTCTTGCGGTCCCGGTGTCGCGGTGTACCGAGTCCGCGTCATCTACTAGAGGAAGGTGGCGATGCGAAAGCTGGCGGTCTGCGCTCTGATCCTGCTGGCGGCGGTCCTACTCTCCGGCCACGGCGCGACTTTCGGCGACGCGGCCAACGCACTCCGGCCCGGTGCTTCGCGTCTGGCGACGATCGCCTGGGTCGTGAGCGAGCGAGCGGCCGACGTCGGAGCCTGCGGAGCAGACGACAGCCAAGCGTCTCGGCTGACACGATTTCGCGCAGCACTCGCTGCGCTTCGCCGAGCTGGCGCGGTAGCGCTCTTCAATCAGCGCCGTCGCCTTGTCGCGACTCTGGGCCGGCGCACCGCCGCGATGCACACCCCTCGCGCGCATGACTTCGTATTTCGCTACTAGGTCACGTTCAAGGGCGTGGTCCTGCGAGCGCGCCCACTGGGCCAAACCCTCCCAGCAACCGCGAGCCGCGGCATCATGCTGCCGGACGGCAGCCGGGACGGCCGCGAGGCGATCAACACCGACGTACCCAATCGCTCCAGCGAGCCCAATGGTGATCTCGATCAGCATGCCTCCATTGTCCAGCTCGCTCGGATGTGTCGCGACCAAACATCTTCTGCCCCCATCGCGCGAACCTGTTCGTGCGATAAGCGAAAGCGGCAAGCTGCCGCGAAAACGCTCGCGAGTTTGGGGGCCGCGATCCGTGGAGCCCTCCCCTCCCCCCGATGCCCTCCCAGCTTCGAGTGCTGACGTGATCGGCGTCCGCCGCTCGAAGGCCGTCCGAGTGGCGGGTGAGGTGGGGGTGTCCGAGGGGCCATCGACCCTTAGTGCTGCCGTAGGCGTGACGGAGTGAGCGGTCGCTGGCGGAGGACGCGGCGCGCAAACAGCGATCATGATCCTCAACCGCAATGTGAACAATTCGTGTACGCTGAATCTGCAACACTACATAGGCACTGCAATCGACTCCGGGGGTTGTGAAGATGTCGACAATTGCGGCTTTGGCGGCTCATGCGCCGGGCAACAGCCTTGGCGAGAAGGCGAAAACAGCGGCACTACGCGCGCTGCGGACGTTCATCCAGGGCGTCGCGGCGGCGTTGGTTACGGGCGCAGCGGGGACGGCGATCGTCACGATTGGCTACTGGGAAATGGTTGGAATCTCGGTCATCGGCGCCGCGATCACCGCGCTCGCCTCGTTCCTGCAGAACATCGCGAGCTTTCTGCCTGAAGATCCGACCCAGAAACCGGCAGGCGGTTAACTACGATGCCGAGCGCACAGGGGTCACGATTTCGGTCGTGGGCACGAAGCTCAACTGGCGTGCACGTCGTTTGTGGAACGACAATCGTCGTGGTGGCCATCGCGACTATCGTCGTGGCGTCGGCAACTGGTGTAGATCCCCTGCGGGAGGTCGGCGACGCGCTCCTTGGCTTGGGCCTGGGCATCATAGGCACCGGCCTGCTCACGGTCGCCGATCTGACAAACCAGCTTGCAAGCCTAAGTAAGCAGCTTGAAGGGACAGGGCAGGACGTCCGGAGCGGGCGCGAACCGATCCTCGCGGCGGCGGTGCGTGCAGGCACCGCGTTTGTCACCGTCGGTAGCCCGCCGGGCTCGGCCGATGCACGGTACTTGAAGATTGTCGACGAGCTTGAATCCTCGGCCGATGCAAACGATTTTTCCGAGATCACGGCAGGACTGCGCGTGCGACATGGCGAGGATGTAAGCGAGTCGTTTCTTCTCGGACGCCAGCTCGCGCTCATTCTCCTACCCAAAGATGGCAACGTCTCTGACGAGACGCGAGCGCAGGTCAAGGAGCGACTGAGTGCGCGAGGCGTTGACGAAGACCTCATCAAGGCGGTTGACGATGTCCTGCGCGACGCACATGGCATGGACGAGCCTGCCCTGCGACGACACCTTCGCTACGTCGGAACGTTGCTGGCGTACGTGAGCGAGTCGATGCTGACGCCTACTGCGAAGGCAGCGCGCTCGCAGCTACTGCGAGGTACAGCAGATGTTGAGCAGGCCGATCCTGATGACTCCGAACCCGACAATGAGTTCGCGAGCCTGATCAAGAGCCTAGTGAAGGCGGGGGTCCACAACCGCGATGCGGAGGTGCTGCTTTTTCTTGGCGTCCTATCGGACGACCCGGAGGTCATGGAGCGTGCAATGGCAATGGGTGCCGATACCACAGTCACCGATGTTCAGCTCATGCGCAGGTATCGAGACTGGACGCCAGCTAGCGAGGCACAGCAGACGACGGAATGACCTCGCGCAGACCCAGGAAGAGCTCTCCTTCGCAGCGGAGCTCCACCGCACGCGCATCGGCAGCACCTAGAGCGCGGCAAACGCGAACCCTCGCTCTCGACGCTGCTGATCCTGCGCGAGTTCTCGGCGTCGAGATGCAGGAGCCATTCGAGGGGTTGGCGATGCCTGAAAAGCGCCGGCCGAGCCGGCGGCGTCAGCGTGCCTAGCTTGCTACGCCAAGCTTGGCGGCGACATCGTGACAATGCTGCCGCAGTCGCTGCGGTTTTTGGCATCCCGCTTGCCATCCTCGGGCTAGTGGTGGGATACCTGCAGCTCCATAGCCAGATCGCTTCGCAAGCATCGGACCGAGCTGCCGAGCTAGCAGCAAGGACGAGGTCGCAAGCGGAGCTAATTTCGGGCGCACTGCTTTCGGAAAGAGGCGGTGGAGGCAAGAGCCTGGACGAAGGCAGCCCACCTGTCGCTACACGGGTCGGACTGTATAACCGATCGGGTGCTCCAGCCTACGATGCCGTAGTCCGCCTCGTAGCCGCCGCTTCCAGGGGGACTCCTGCGGACACGGTGGAATCGTTCTATCTTCGCCGACTGTGCGAGTCCACACGTGCGATATCCGTCATTCCACCGGGCGAATGGGAAATCGCGTTGCCGATCCAGTGGTCGCCCGTTCAGCATCAGCCGCGCGTGGAGCTCGCATTTGTTGACGCCGCAAAACGCGACTGGGTTCGTCATGCAGACGGACAGCTCGTTCGGATCCACGAGCAGCCGATCCAATATCTGCATCTGGCGCCTCGTGCTCCTGAGAGCGTGCCCACGCCGCTCATACAAGGGCCAACGCCACGGACCCTGAGCAGCCAGCTCAGCCACGCTGCTCCTGCCTTGCGGGCTGCTGAATGCAGAGCGTTCTCGGACCGCTGACTCGCTTCCCCCGCGCGGCGAGCAGCTATCCCCGCGAACGTGGTTGCTCGCGGCGGAACGCGACGCAGCTAGCTCTCGTCAGGTAGGCCCCATGGCGGACGCAGCACGAACCCGGCGGCGAGGCGGATGCCTCGACGCCGGAGTCATCCACGGTGCCGGCGCAAAGTCCAGCAAGCTGGCGCGAAAACGCTCGTGAGTTTGGGGGCAGCCCGCACCTTCAGAGACCTCCCCTCCCCGGCGCCCTCCCAGCTTCGAGTGCTGACGTGATCGGCGTCCGCAGCTCGGAGGCCATCCGAGTGGCGGAGTGGTGGGGTGCCTCAAGGTGGCCGCCCCTTAGTGCTGCTGTAGGCGTTACGGAGTGAGCGGGCGTGGGCGAAGAGTCACCACTACGCTTCAGCGCGCGTGTAGCCAGCGCGCGACTGGGACGACCAGGCTGACGCCTGAGAGAGCTAGTCGTAGCCGCGACGCGGAGGCTGCGTTCGCGTCGCCAAAGGACCGCAGCGTCTGTCCTGCGGTCCATTTGCGGTTCCGCGTGCCGGGAACAGCCAGGAACAGACGAGAACCGCCGACCCAGAACCCCAGTGTTTTCGCGGCTTTCGCCAACCCTTCGCGATGAGGGCCAAGGTTCTGAACCTGCGACTTTTCATCGGGGAGACAGGGGTTGGAGAGCGGGGATGCGGACCTTATCGCCGCGAGTGGGCGGTTTCGTGGGCGGTGAGGCTCTGGCGCGCAGTATGGCGTCGACCAGCGCTGGCGCCTGAATTGCGCAGTGAGGACTACGCTGGCGACGATGACGGTTCACGTCGGCCCTTACGAGTTCGACCGAGTCTCCTACGACAAGGACGGAGATGTCCTCTACCTCCGGAGAGCGCCGGCGCAGGTTGTCACTGAAACGTTCGGCAGCCCGGAGGGGCATGCTGTCTGTCTCGACGAGCGCCGCGAGATCATCGGGATCACGCTTATCAACGCCAAGTGGCTCTCGGAGCGAGACGGCGGGCTCAGAGTCACGGTCCCGCGCACGATAGAGACCGATCTCGGGGACCTCGCCAAGGTGCTGACCGAGGCCTGAGAGCTGCCGAGGTCGGCTACGCGCCAGCCAGAGCGGGGGTAGTCCCCGCCAGGTGTCTCGATCGTGTCGGGATCGTGATCGAGGCATCTAGCTTGGTCGAGCGTCGTCAGCCGTCCATAAGGGTATGTCCCTTTGCAGGCTCTTCCCGCCCAGCGGGAAGCATGCGCTATCGACGCCTGATTATTAGAATCGGTCAGCGTGAGGGTCTTCATCAGCCATAGCAGTCGAGACAAGGCACTCGTGCGCGAGCTAGTTGGTTATTTTCCCGCCTGGCTCAAGCCGTGGATCGATGAGAAAGAGCTGCTGTTTGGAGCTGAGCTCAAGCCGTCGCTCAGAAGCGCCATCAACTCTGAGGTCGACTATGTCGTGCTCATCTTCGGTCGGGATACGGCTGACTCAGAGTGGGTCAGACAGGAGGTCGCCTGGGCGAGAGAACGCGAGGAACTCCTTGGGCGGACGATTGTCTTGCCCGTCCTAGTTGACGCTGTCCGTCATCGCCTCGCCGAGATCGGGCTTGACGGGCGCGTTGATCTCCCAATAAGCGATTTCACCGAGGGAGGCACGAGGCTCCTTTCAGAGCGACTTGCAAACCAAATCGCTGGTTGGATGTCGGAGGAGCGCGAGCATCAGCCGCGAGTCAACTCTGCCCGGCCACCCGACTCCCTCGACGCTCTAGGCCGGTCCGCCTCGTCGATTATCGAAGGCATACCCGCAGCATGGCGAAGCGAGGTGGAGTCGCTTCTTGTCGGCCCATTTGTTGACGCCATCGCTTCCGCTCAGATCGGAACGATCCCGCTCTCGCCATCGCTCTATTACCAGCGCGTGCTGGCGGAGATGGCTCGAGCAGACAACCAAACACGGGTTCTCGCCGTTTCGACCTTGTCGTCCGAACTCTGGAGCCGTGACACCGACCAAGCACGGTACGCCGGATACAACCTCGCCGCCGCAAATCGCGGCGCAAAGATCCGGCGGCTCTTTGTGCTGCCCGAAAGCCAAGCAGATGCCTACGAGGACGAGGTTCGGCGCCAAGAAGACGCAGGCATAGAGGCTCGCGTGGGCTCAACAAGCCTGCTGGCTGACGCTTCGGATCTGGACGACTTTGTTCTCTTTGAGGACCCTGACGGTACGCGCGCCTACGTTGCTCTACCAAGCATCGACGGCTCCCGCAGAATCCGGGCGGCAGCTCTGCTCGTCTCTGACGCGGGCCTTGCCCGTAAGCGCAACGCCTTTGATCTCGCATGGGAACTCGCCCTCACCGGACCGACCTTCTTTAGAGCAAGGCGCGACGCCAGGCACGGAGCCAAGGTTCCTGAGCCGGGACGGCGGCTCGCCTCCCAATATCTCGATGCACCAGTCATCACCTGCGAGGAAGCGGCGGCTGCACGGAGCATTCCCCTCGCCCACGAGCTCAAGACGTTGATAGTCAGGACCGACGACGGCTACGTAGCTGCTCATATACCTGGCGACAGCACGGTTTCGCTCAGGAAGATTAAGGTGCGGCTTGAAACCACACAGGCACATCTTGCTAGCCCGTCTGATCTTGCCGAGCTCGGTCTGTCACCTGGGACCGTCTGCGCGGTTCTCGAGCCGGTGTGGTCGATGCCTCACCTCGTGAGTCGCCGTGTCCTGACGCTGAAGTTTGTAACGACGAATAACGGCACCCGAACCGGCTACTTCGAGTTCGCGCCCGGCGTCCTGGTCGATGCTGCGGACGCAACCGTCGGCGATTTCGAGAGAGAGCAGCCGTCGCCCTTGCCGTCCGACAATTCGGACTAAAGGCCTGCCCCTTCGTCGGTAGGATCTCCTGTCAACGGCAGCACAAGGAGCCGAAGTCGAGGCTTATCGGTGCACTACAGGCCGTCGCACCAAGATTTGCGAATGCGGTCAGCTACGCGGCCGCGAGCGCGGGCGCCAAATCCTCAGCAGTCGTCTCGATTGTCTCGGGAACAGTTATCGAGAGCCGCCCATCACGCTCCAGCGTCTGCTGCGCACCGACGACCGTCAGCCCGATCACCTGGCTCGTTCCAGGCGCGTAGCGCAGGACGTGGCCCTCGGGAGTCTCCTCGCCCTCTCCCCGCTGTGGATCGCCCAAGTGGAGGTAAAGCACGTCGTTCTCGGCGTCGTAGTTGGCTCGATCGAACGTCAGCGGCCCGATCGTGATGTTCACGCGCTCCATGTCTTGGGTCCTTCCGGTTGGCGAACACGGAGATGATCCGTGCCGGCTTCTGCTCATAGCTTACGACCACAAGCAGCCAGCGACTGGGGCCGACACCGCGCAGGTAGAAGCGCTGGCGATCCGCGGAACCCGGGTCGGGCGCGACGTGATCTGGCGCCGAGACGGCTCGCAGGGCGTCGTCTTTGTATGAGGCGACCTCCGGGTGGTCGCAGACGATCTTTTCGTCCCACACTCGTCCGCCGAGCACAACGCGAGCACCCGCCGGGTCGGTCGTCTCAACTGCTCGCGGTCGATCTGCCATTGCGCGTCAACGTATCTGGGTCTAGCGACGGCTTCCCGGGTCAACGCCGAGCTGCATCTGCGTGAAGCTCGTCGTCCGCCCGTAAGCGGCAGCAACGCGATCGAGCGCACGGTCGCGGTCGCGGTGCCCATATAGCCGTCGCACGAGCTCTCTGCCATCCGTGTGGCCGAGCGCGATGGCGACATCCTCTGACGGCAGGTCGAGCAGGTTGACCATGTACCAACCGGCGAAGTGCCGGGTGGCGAGGTACAGACTGCTCTCCCATCCCGCCGCTGCCTTGACGGCCTTCCAGTGGTAGGCACGCGCCGAGGCGGTCCAGTGCTCTCCTCGGATAGGTGCGAAGCAGAACTCGCCTTCGATCGGCAACGACATGAGCGCCTCGCGAGCCGGGTCGGTCAGCGGCGCCTCTCGTGTCTGGCCGTTCTTCGGCAGCGTGAACATGCGCGTCGCCGCGCTGAACTGCTCCACGACGCGGATACGCGAACGTGCCAGGTTGACGTTCACGCGCCGCAGCGCGTCCAGCTCGCCCGGTCGCAGCCCCGTGAACGCCGCGACTTGTAGCCATGCAGCAAACGACGGCGTCGCCAGCTCAAGAGCACAACGGATGATCTTCCAGACTTGCTCCTCGCTCGGCGGCTGCTCGTGCCGGCGACCTGGACCGCGCGAGATTCCAAGTCGCGCGAACGGATTGCTGTGCGTTACCCGGCCGGCCTTCGCCGAGGCCGCGTCGTTGAACATCGCTCGCAGCGCCGGGACCGTGCCGTTGCGCGAGCCGCCGGCGAGCCACTCTGCGACGACGCTGTCGTCGATCGCGTCGATCGGCCGCCTGCCGTACCGAGCTACGAATGCCTTCGTACGCTCGCGGTTGTGGATGTTGGTGGACTCCTTCGGTCGCGCGAACAGCGGATCGGTCGTCCAGTGCTCCCAGAAGACCGCGAGCGTGACGGGCTCGGCGAGATCCTCGCCGAGCCGTGCCCGCGCCAGCTCGCGGGCTCGCTTCGCCTCGGCCCTCGTGAGGAAAGTCCCTGACCCGCCGAGCACACGCGAGACGCTCACGTTGTGTCCGCGAGCCGGATCGTAGACCTGAGCGCGCCACCGGCCTGAGGGGAGCTTTGTGATGCTCATGCGAGCCGCCGTCTTTCGGCAGCCCAAGCGATCGCCACCGACGAGCGGAACCGCCGCGTTCGCCGGCCCCACGTCACCGACGGCATGCCTTCGGCCACAAGGCGATCGACGGTCGCCGTGCTCACGCCCATCATCCGAGCCAACTCAGCTCGTGAGACGTACCGCTCTACGGCTGGCGTAGGCAGAGCTGCAGTCGGCACACGAAGGGCAGGATGTGTCTTCACAGGAGATATAGACCGCGAGACGGTCGCGGCGGCCAACGACTTACGGGCGAGCTCAATCGACTGTGTCTAGACGCAGCTTGCTGGCTCGCCGGAGACTCCGTGTTGGGAACGCGAAGTCTCCGAGCCGATGAACGAGACCAGCACCTGTCAGTCTCGCCACGGCGTCTTCGGCATCCGGCCGATCGCCGAGTTCGCGCGCAATCTCCTCGAGGCTCCAAGGCCACCAGGGCTTGTCGAGCAGAAAGCCAGCCACGGTGTTGTCGATCTCGACCTCAGAGAGCCGGGTGCCGCACTGCTCCTCTGGAATACGCTGATGCTGCATGGGAAGGTCCTTCCTTTCCGTGCCACGCTCCCGGGGCAGTTCGCGCTGTCGCCGGGAGCATTTGATTGACGTAGAGCCGTTAGTCTACTATCACATCGGCGGTAAGTCTAAACCGCGTGAGCGAAGCACTCAACCGAGCTTCTCGGCGCGACCCACGAGGGTCGAAGTTCGGACGCCGAGACCCCCGGCCAGACGGACGAGGTTGCTCCAGCTCGGATTTCGCTGGCCGTGCTCGACGCTGCTAACCCAACTTTGGCGAAATCCGGTGGTCTCCGCGAGCTGCACCTGGCTCATCTGTCGCTCGGTGCGGATCGCGAGCACGGCGCGTCCTAGGGCCGCCTTATCGGGAGCTGGACGACTCATTCCGCGGACTTCGCCAACTTAATGCTCGCTCCTTGCTGGGATGCGCCTTCCGACAGCACCGCGGAAGGATCTTTGCGGCGTGTACGGCCCCGTCGCTCATCGCCGGTACCGGTCAAGCCGCTGGACTTCACGGCGATCGTTGCAAGCACAACGGATCTCCGCACAGACTAGATGCACAGGGGTGCGAGAACACAGTAATTGCTGTGTCGTCTCGACCTGTGCGACCGGTTAATCCGCTTTACCGATCGGTACCGCACGACCCATGCCTTTAGTGATTCGAGATTGTTCGTTCTCGCACAAGTACCTGGTCAGCGGGCACGCAACATCGCCGTGACGGGCGAGGCGATTTGGCGAGGCTGGGCGAGGCGGCTGGCGGGTCTCGCGAAAACTTCGGGCGAAGCTCGAACGTTTGAGGCTTATCCCTCTTGGTCTCCAACGCGGTCGAGTACTTCGTACTTCGCGTCGCGGAGGTCGAAGGCGGGCTTGGTGCCCTCCAGCACGTCGACGATCATCTGCGTGATGGTCGGGTCCTCGATCGCCCCGGTCGTGTACGTCACGCGGTTGCCGTTGGCCTTGTCGATGCTCGCGTGAATCACCTGGTCGGCGTCGCATACGACGGCCAGGTTGGGGTTGTGGGTCACGAGGATGATCTGCCGCCGCTGCTTGGCATGCTTGACGGCCGGCACGAGCAGCTCCGCGATGGTCTCGTTGTCCAAGTTCTCCTCCGGCTGGTCGATCACGAGCGGCATGTCCTCGCGGTCGATGAGGAGGTAGAAGATCAGTAGGAGCGTTCCGCGCTCGCCGGGCGAGAGCTGATCCAAGGGCTTTCCGCGCCACAGCAGCTTGAAACGTGGTTTCAAGTACTCCAAGCCAAACAGGAAGTCATACAGCTCCTCGAGGGTCGCGCTGCGCATGAGCTGATCGGCGACCTCCATGGGTGGGTTGGGGTCATTTCGCACATCGTGAGCGAGGTGCTCGCCAAGGTCTTGCAGAAAGCCTGCGACCCCATCTGCGCTTGAGAAATCGTGCTTATTGATCAACGCGCGTAGCCGCTCACGCCCATCGTGCTCACCTTGAAAGCTGCCCCGGCGGCGCTGGTCGATCACGTCTAGAACCGCGTCCTCGAGTCCTTGGACGGCGATCACGGCATCGAAGGAGAGCTGGCTGGCTTCCTCGGCCACAGGATGCTCCGTGGCGAATGCTTGGACCGGTCGATAGAGGTCACGGTACGAGTCGAGAAGCTTCGACTTGGCAGCGAAGATCTCGCGGACCAATTGGTCACGCTCCTGGCGCTTGGTTGACGCGCGATCAGGAAGGGTCTTGAAGTCGGCCACCTTCGCTTCGAGGCCCTTGACGGACGTCGGCTCCTTCTCAGTGCCGACGATCGCAGCCTCCTGAGCTTCCCAGCGAGCGAACGCGCGTAGGTATTCCTGGTGGAGTCGCTGAGGCTCGGCGAGCTTCTTGCGCAGCGCATCGGCGCGCGCTGACTCCTGCCCGCGCTTATGTGCGTCTGATCCCTCGCGCTCAACATCGAGGGCGGCACCGAGGGATACGATCTCCTGGCTGAGTTGGCCGTGCCTCTCCTGAAGTTTGGCGGTCTCGGTCTTGAGGGTCACAAGCTCGCTGGGGTCCAGCTCGAGCAGAGCCGCGTCCTGCGCGCTCTGCTCGTAAAACTCCTTCACCGTCGTCTGGAGGTTTCCAATACGGGCGATGACGCGGTTGAGCGCAACGAGGCGCCGCTTTGCGAGCGCTTCCCTCTCACGCAGACCCTTGGTGCTCTTGTCGAGCTTCTCGATCTCTGCGACGACCTTGGCCAGGTCCGTCCCAACCTGCTCGGCCTGCGGGTCGGCGACGTCCTGCTTGCTCGGATCCTTGACGAGGGCGGGCTTGGCCTTCCGGTGAGCCTCGAGCTCGGCGCGGCGCTGGGCGAGCTCAGCGTCGAGGCGCCGGCTCGCCTTTTGGGAGCTCGCGCGGCGGAGCTCCACATATTCACGGTTCAGCTGCGCAAGTTTCTTACGCAGCAGCTGGATGCTCGCTTCGGTCTCCTCGGTCGTGTGATGGAACAGCTCTTCCAGGGCTGTGTATCCGAGCCGGTCCGCTCGCGGAACATGGGAGAAGATGACGGCTTCCAGCTCCCGGTCGAACAGGGTCGGCGTCGATGACTCCTGGATCTCGGCGCAGATCTTCTCCAGGTGATTCTGCGGGATGTGCCTGACGCGTTCGGGGAGCGAGGGGTCGCTGCGAGCATCGAGCTTGCGTGTCTCAGATTCTCCAGACCTCCACCGAAGCGTGGCGTCGAACCGGCGGCCGAGGTCACTTCTCGGGTTCAGGAACCGCTCTGGAGTGAGGAACGAGAAGTCACCGGCGGTGTGAGCGTCGCCGAGAAGACCGATCACATCAGAGAAGGCGCTCTTGCCGCTTCCCTTCTTTCCGATCACCGCCACCAAGCCTGCGTTCAGAGGAACCGATCCGGAGAACCATTCGCCGTCCTGCCCAACTGTCGCATCTCGCTTGAAGGAGATCTCCTCGATCGACTTCGTTGCCGCGGCTCGGATCCGCTGTAGAGCTGGAGGCTCAGTCCCGATGTAGACGCGGTCCTCGGGCTCGTGGCAGAGCTGCACGAGCCCGTCGAATGTGGGGTCGGCGCGCACCCAGAGCTGTCGACCCTCATCGAACATGAACAGCCGGTCGGCGCTGTGTGCATCGGATCCGTGGATGCAGGCCTTGCGGCCTCTGAACTCGGCTTCGAAACTCGCCACCGATCCCGCCTTCTGGCCGAGCGCGAAGGCACGGGTACCGGGATTGGAGGAGAACAGCATGTGTGACTTCTGAATAAGGACCTTCCGCGTGTTGTGACCCTGCCCATCCCACGAGATGTCGGACAGATCCTCGTCGGCGACGGCCACGAACAGATAGCTCCGCTTGAAGGATTTGTTCTCGTTGAGAGCTTTCGAAATCGCGACGTGTGACACGGTTGCCTGGCTCATGCCGACCTCTAGATTGGTGCGCCCTGCGAAAGGTGCATGCTCCGCCTTCAAGCGCTCACCGAATTCTTCTAGGTTGGCGACGGTCAATGGCTTCCGGGCATCCGGGTTGGCTGGTTCAGACTCCGACGTGAAAAGGAGTCGTTGCAGGAAGTTTTCCTCGATGTGGCGAGGATCCACATCGTCGGAAAAGATGACGTGGGCGTTTATGCGGGAGTCCTGTTTGCCGACTTGAACAAGGTCGTCGAGTCGGAACTCGACGTTCGCGAGCAGGCGGATCCGCTGCGCCTTCGCGGCAAGCTCCGCACCGAGTAGATCCGTGAGGCGCTTTGAGTCCTGCTGAAGTGATCGGAGCCGCTTGTAGCCGTCGATCGTGAAGTAGTCGGTGATGCCAATCACAGCGATCTCCTCGGCGACCGCGCGCTCGAAGAGGATCGTGGCGTAGGCGTCAAAGTCTTGCCCAAAGCCGTTGTGGAGCGCAGACAGGGGCGTGTGGACCTGGAGGTCCCATCGCCGCCACTCAGACCCGCGCGGGAATTCGATCTGCTCGGATTTCTGGCTCATCGAGGCTTGAGCCTACTGACCACGGCTTGCTTTTCGTCCCTGCCACTAGTGCCCGATACGCGCAAACGTTCAATCCTCCCGATCTCGATCGTTGGCAGCCGGGGCGTGGCCCCGATCGCTGGGCCTCTATACGTGCGCCACGAGCTCCCTCAAGGACTCCTCCCTCGGCAGATGAATCCAGCCCTCGCGGCTCGCTCGTTCCAACTCTTCAGGATCGGGGCCGAGCGTGAGGCCCTTAGCAGCTGCGCGTGCCACCAGTGCGGCGATCAGAGCATCAAGCGCATCATCACTCTCAACACAAGCACTCCACGCGGCGGACAGGTCAAGCCAGTCCGCCTTCTCGTGGAGCTGATCTAGAAGCCGGCCACGGGCCTCCTCCTGCTCCTTCCTGAACGCAACCCCGCCACGGTTCTTGTATCCCTCGCTATCGAGCCCCCAACACCGCAGCGCTGCAGCAGGATAGACCTCGAAGACGGAGCCCCGGCCGGCTCGGTCGATGGTTCCATCCTCGCGGCGTAGCTCACTCAGGATCCTTGCGCACCGCCAAGCTACGACGGCGATGCGATCAGAGGAGACGCTGAGCGGCCGCACTTTCGTCGTCTCGATGACCTGTTTGTCAGTGGCCCTGAATCGCAGGTCGTCCGGCGCATGATTGGCCCATGCATCGCCCGTGTGCCAAGCCGACACCGCTTGGACCAACGGGTTAGGCCACCCAAACGGCGCATCGATCCCCACGGAAGTCGCGGCGTACGCGGCCTCAACAAGCCAACCGATCTCGTCGCGAGGCTGCCCGGCACCGAGTAGGGGGCGACGGGCTCGCGCGGCTCCCGCCGACCACTCGATCACGCACGCAGCAGTCTTCTTGTTCTGCGATGCGAGGTCGATTCCCAAGGAAGTTTCCACACAGCGAGCCTAACCTGACCCGCCCAGCGGTCTCACCGCCTGAGCGCACACCGCCCACGCCCTCGTGCGTGGGCGGGTTCGTGGGCGGTCGCGCCTGAAACCGATCCTCAGAGGCGAACCAGCACAAAAGCGCCGCAACCCCCGAATCTATAATCCCAAAGCCAAATCTCCGCGCCTCGGGGCGGCCCCAGCGCCCAGCAGCATCCAACGAGAATCTAATCGGGGAGACAGGATTTGAACCTGCGACCGCCCGGCCCCCAGCCCGACAGATCCAGGGCCGGAGGGTGCTTAGTCCCCATGATTACTGTGCCTGAGTGTACCCGAGTGCCTCTGAGTTGCGCTCACATTGGACCCCAAATTGGACCCCACGGATCGGCCCGCCTGCGTGTCGCCGGCCGCGGCTGCTTGCTGTCGCTCGTGCGCGCTGGTCAACTGGATCATCTGGTCGAGGATCCTCGTGATCTGAGCGGCGCGCGCCTCGACCGCTTCGCGGAAGACGGCCCTCGCCGCCTGCGGGAACAACAGGATCGTCGCGGCGATGACGAGGCCAACCAGCCGCGGCCATAGCCGCCCTGCCAGTCCCAGGATGCCGAAGATGCCCATCTTTCGAGAGTAGGCAGCGAGACGGCGGAAGCTCGCGCTCGGCGTCTGGCCGGCGAGAGGCTTCAGGCGATCCCGAGCTCTGCGGCCAAGCGCCCTGGACCGATGACCTCGATCTCGCCGACGAGCGGGCCTTCGGGGAGGTGTGCGCGGTTGGCGCTGCAGATCACTTCCGCCCCGCGGTCGCTCGCGGCTGCGAGCAGGTGTATGTCGAAGGCGTCGAACTCAGAGGCAACGAGCCGCAGCTGCCGCGGCAGGTCTGCGAGCAGCTGCTCGCGGCTGCGTCCCGTCAGCTCGTAGACGACCTCTCCGATCGGACGGTTGTGTAGCGCCACCTGCCTGGGCAGAGCCCGGCCAATCGGGGAGGGCTGGACATTCTCCGGATTGAACAGTGGCTCGAAGTGATCAAGGAATCGTTCGATCTGCGGCATCTCATACCTCACGCCGCCGAGTCCCTCAAGCGCATTGCGGACGAACTCCAAGCCCGCCACGTCCGTCGTGAAGCCGCTCAAGGCGACTTCGTCGGCGGCAAGCTCGAGCAGCCGGAAGTTGTAGCCCGTCGGCTTGCGGATCGCCCCGCAGAGGACCGTCGCGTCGAAGCAGACGAGCACTCAGGGGCGGCGCCGCTCGACGACCTCGCCCGCCAGCTCCTCATCAGAGGGGCCGGGCGCTCCTCCGGCACGTTCGAGGAGCTCCGCCTTCAGCTGAGCAGCGGCACGGGGCCGTCGCTCACGGCGTGAGAACTGTGTTGCGGGCAGCCGCCACGAGCCGCCGGGGGTCTGCTCGGCGTCCACGCGTCCGGCGGCGATCCATTTGTAGACGGCCTGGGGCGTCACCCCGTACCGGGCCGCGACCTGCGCAGCGGTCAACCACTCGGGCTCTGCTTGCGCTCGGTCATCAATGTGCTGTTGCCAGGCGCCGGCGAGGCGCAGCGCCTTCAAGCGCACATCGATCCCGAGCCGCTCTATGTCGGCCGCTGCGTTGAGATGGCTGATCAGCAGAGCAGCGAAGGCTTGGGCCCGCTCGTCGTCCTCGTCGGCCTCCTCGAACGCCTCGCGAAGATCGTCGCGCCCGAGCAGACCTGACTCGTCGAGAGTCTCCACGGTGTCGATGACCTGCTGTTCGTAGGGGCCGTAGAGGTCCAAGCGCCGCCCGGCGCTCGCGAGGATCTCTGCCGCGAGAACCTTGAGCAGCGATGGACGCTCGGTGCGACCGCTCGTGACGGCGGTGCGCCAGAGGATTGCGCGATCTGTGGGCGACAAGATGCTCATGGCTGAACTGCTCCTAGGCTACCTCTATCGGCAAACAAAAGGAAGTCCTGAAACATTCTAAACCAAAGCGTCCTGATCGACCGCCTCCCCTCCAGGTCTGATCTGACCGGGTTGCGCAATGTGCCGCTGCTCCAGCAAGGCACGCCTCAGCGTCGGCCATGCGCGAAGCCGGCGCCCATCGCAGCTTCAGCCGAGGGCTCGTCGGGGGCCAGGGCGCCGATGTCGGCAAAGCCTTCGTTGACGAGCGCGACCTCGTGCTCGTCGGGTGCGTAGTGCATGTAGATCTGCGTCGTCTTGATGTCGGCGTGGCCCAGCCACTCCTGCAGCTTGCGCATCGGGGCGCCGTTCGCGGCCATCCTGGTGGCGAACGTGTGGCGCAGCTCGTGGAAGGTGATGACCCTGACGCGCGCATCGGCGCAAGCTTGCTGGAAGCGCTTCGTGACCTTCGTTCGATCCAGATGGGTGCCGAGCTCTGGATGGGCGAACACGAGATCGTCCTGCCCCGTGTAGACGGACCGCTTGGACCACGCGTCGAGCTCGGCGACGAGGCGATCAGCGAGCGGAACGGAGCGGCGCGTGGAGAGATCGGACTTGCCCTCGGTCGAATGCTCGCCGCGCGTGTATGGCTTGCGGACCCGTATCCGCTGAGCCGACCAGTCAACGTCGCGCCAGCGCAGGCCGAGCAGCTCTGCCTGGCGCAGACCCGTCATCGCCGCGGTGAGGATGAGGACGCGCAGCACCGGGCCGAGCACGTCGGGTGGCGGTGGCGGCGCAGGACCAGGACGACCGCGACGGGCAGAGGCCGGGCGGCGCACAACCTTCTCGTCGGGTATCGCTCGGATGACCGCCTCGAGCTCGGTCATCGTGAGGAACCGAAGGTCTGGCTCGGCATCGCCTGCGTGCTTGCGACGCGGTCGGCGAGCCCGCCGTACGGGGTTCTCTGAGCACCACCGTTCGTCAACTGCGTGCTCAAAGATGCTGTGGGCGAACGTCAGGACGTTGCGCACGGTCTTGGGGCTCTTGCCCGCCTCGAGCATCGCCTCGCCGAGCGCTTCGAGGTCCTGGCGCTCAACTGCGCGGACCGGAGCATTGCCCAAACCGGGCACGATGTGGACCCGCTGCATCGACTCACAGCCGTCGAGATAGGACTTGCGAGCACCTTCGACGGCTAGCTTGCGACGGAGCGAGTCGCCGGCGTCCTGAATGGTGACGCGCCGAGCGACCGTGGACTGTGGCCTTGTCTCCTCCCGCTCGCGAAGCTTGTGGAACTCCCGCTCGACCTCGTGCCTTGTGAGGCCGTTCGCACTGCCGCGCTCGCGCACCGGACCGAGGCGACGGTTGAGCCTCCTGCCATCGGAAGTCCGCCATCGCCCGAACCAGGCACCTTGCTTGATGTGGAGCTGACCGGTGCCGTAGCTTCGCTTTGCCACGACATGGATCGTACGGTTAGGTGCGGCTGTAATCGCGAGGCCTGTTGTCTGCGAACGAGCCATTGTGGGCCTGGCTATCTGTGGGTCCTCGGTGCCGACGATGAGCTCTCGACTCGCTCGATCCAGTTCTCGAGAGCCTCGCGGCGGTAGCGAACGTAACGACCGAGACGGAGGTGGGGAATCTGACGCTTGCGAGTCTGTGCGTACACCCACGCCGGCGTCACCCTGAGGAGGGATGCAACCTCTTCCGCTGTTAGTAGGTCGCAAGCACTGCGGATCGGTGGAGCCTCGGTAACGGCGAGGCGTGAGGAGCGATCCATCGCAGGCGACTGGGAACGTAGAGGAGGCATCTACCTGTGAGATGACCCAAGACGAGTCGAGACGGCCAACGGATTGCGCAGGCCCTCGTTACGAGGCGCGTGCAGTACGGCGTCGCCGGTCCGAACGACGCGAGGTAGTTGACCCGCGACGTTGTCGTATGGTTGATCTCGCCTGTGGGCGCCATCCCCGCTCGAAGGCAAAGACCCTCTGGCGTGTTCCGGCTCGCGCCGCAGGCCGGCGAGGATACCTTCCATGGGACCCGTGAGGAGACCGCCCCGGAATAGTCCGGGGCCACTCCCCGCACGCGCCTGCTTCGTTCAACGGGAAGTCGCCACCGGCGACGATGACGTGGAGGTAGCGCTCCCGGGTAGCCTACGCAGCGCATCATGCCTGCAAGCACCACGTTTTACAGCTTTGCTGCCACGCTCATACCTGGCCTTCTGTTCGGGACCGTTCGAGCCGCATTGACGCCGCGCACAATCGCGCAGCGAGCGCAAGAGCTGATTCACGAACGGATCCCACTCCTCCGCGAGGCAGCAGCGGCCGGATATGACGCTGGCACGAAGTACACACTTGAGAGCGATCCAGAGGCTGCCGAGCGGGTCGCAGGCGTAGGCAAACAGAACCAACGGCGTCAGAAGCGCGAGTCTCTCGATGAGATCGTGAGCGAGGCCATCGTTGACATGGGCCCTGAGGCTCGACGCGAAGCATCCGAGCATCTGCGAATCCAAGCCGTCGCGATCGTCGCTGCGTTCGCTGTTTCGCTTTTGGTCGAGGGGGCCGCACTGTATGGCGCCGTCGTTGGCAACCCTGGGGCCTTTATTAGGGACACAGTTGTAGCGGCCGTACTCGCGGGAATGACGGCTGCAGCGCTGGCCGGATTCTGGCCGTGGATCAGACATCTCTCGAAACGGTCGCAGGCTGTCGGCGGTGCGGGCGTAGCCCTTGCGCTAGCGCTGAGCATGTTCTTGGTCCTCAACGGCTTTGCTATACATGCACAGCACGAAGCTTTCGCAACCGACGAAAAGCTTGAAGCAATTGAACGACGCCTTACGGCGATAGATCGGCGCGGCGAGTCCAAGCTCAACGAGTACACACGCCTAGAAGCGGCTACAGAACACGCGCACGGCACGACTCGTGCTCGCATTCACCGCCACGCGGTCGAAGCACGCCATGAACTTGAAGAATATGCGCGCGAAGAGGATCAGGAAAATAAGGCGCTTGATCGTGTGCTGGCCGAATAAGCCCTCAGCCCAAGCTGGGCGACGTCGCACGCTTTTGGCCGCCACACTCGGAGAGGCGCGGGGCACGATCCCACAAAAGCAACCGGGTAACGTTATTGCAGCGTTTTACCCAGCGTGGGTTGGCTGAAAACTGTGAGTGTGAAACACGCGCCCGTTTCACCTTAGGTACCCGAGGAACCTGCACCTATTTTGTCCTGCGACTTCCTCGCGCAGAGGTCAGCCCGACCGGAGAGTCCGGCACGGGCTCAGCCGGACCGTGCTCCATCCTGAAGTTCCTTTCTTCTCGCCTTCATTTCGGCAACGACAACTGCTGATTCAGCGTGCTTTCGGCGTGCCCGAGACATGTGTTCCCACAATGCGAGCGCCGCACTTCCGAATGCGAGAACGACGACAGGGACAAGAACCAACGGCGGCGCGTATCCGAGCATCGACCAGCCGGTTGAACGCAACGGCAACGAGCCCTGTACGAGTGAAGTGCTGCATTTCAGACCCCGGTCCCGGCTCTTGGGAGGGATGGAGTCCGAAAAACCCGCCGCACTTTCGAAGTCCAGACTTCCCCCCAAAAGTCCGACGGTTCGAAGAACACGACGGTACATGGCCGCGGGTATGAGGCGGCCTGCACGTACTTTAGCGCTACTCGGCGGTCAGGTCAACGAAGCAGGGCCGACCGCTGGCTGACTGGCACGAAGGGCGCTATGTCGCGGTCGAAAAGCCTGCAGGGTGATCGCCCGACGTTGGGAGATTCGACCTCGCCCCGCGCAAGGTCTAGCGGGACGCCCTCCGCCGCTTTGTTTCGCGGTGCTGAGCAGGAAAGCCCGGTGGGATCCCTCTTTCTCATGTAGCTGGAACGCTGCTGCGGCTGTTTTAAGCTGGCGCGGCCTCATCGTTCTCCCGCAAGATGCGGAAACTCCGTACACAGGGGCATCTTGCTAGCCACACCCAGCGAGCTAGCGTCTCCTCATGAGCACCAATCACGACGCGGCCGCACTGGCGAATCCTCCGACCCAAGGCGAGACGATCGCGAGCGCTGTCATCGCAGCCATTTCAGAGCCGGATGCTCCGCTCTCGGCATGGCCCGGGCGACTTCCGGGCCGATGGGCGACGAACTCATGGATCGCAGAGCTGACGGGCTTCTCCACCTCCGAAGTCGCACACGTGCTGCGTGAGCTAGCTGAGGCCGGCGCGCTGCTCTGCGAGGAACCTTGGCCGAGCGACCTCCGCGGCTACCAGCCCACCCCCGCCCTCTTGGAGGACACAACGCTAGCTCACCTGCCGGTCACGGACGCGAAACCAACTCGGGAGCGGATCCTTGCCGCTTTGAAGCAGTGGGCCGACACGCACGACGGACTCGCACCCTCGCGCGCTGACTGGTCAAAGGGCCGCGACCCCGAGCGGCGCTGGCCACGCTCTGATCGGGTCGCGGAGGTGTTCGAGGCCGAGGCGCGTGAAGCTGGCGTCCGCTACTACGCATTTGAGAGGTGCGACAGATGCACCTGCGAAGACGGTGCGAATCACTGGCACCGCGACGACGAGCAGATCTTCTGCGACGGCTGTTTCGATTGTCGCGGCCAGTGTCCCCACGGCGATGTCGGGGAATGGCGTGGCCCAAGCGGCTGGCAGTACGCGCTCCAGCTCGCGGGGCTTGCAGTTCGTACTGGAGGGGATCTCCACGCCACGGCCGCCCGGACGCTCGGGCGTAACCGACAGATGGTGACGGGCGGCGTCGCCGATATCCGACCGCAGGTCTTCGAGCACTGAGCGCAGTCTAGGTGTCCTGCCCACACGCTTGCTAAAACACGACTGTGGGTGCTCGCCCGCCATCTGCTGAGTGCGGTCGCCTGCGGTTGTAGAAGCGGATGAAGGATGCCAGAGCCGATTCGCGGTGCCGTTGGGGGCAAATAGTGTGCGATCAGTGAACTCTGCCGCCGGAGCTGGGTCGCCCACGTGGCTCAGTGGCTGGGCGCGACTGTAGCTACTCGCGGACGGACTCTGCCGCTCGCTCGAGAGTGTCCGTCGCAGCGGCTACCTTCGCCGCAGTGTTGGGCGCGCTCCGATGGCGGGAGGCGATCCGGTCCCAGACATCTAGCCATCGCATCGCGGGGTCGGCTCCACGCAGGAAGAGGATGATTGCGGCCGCGAGAATCACGACCCACCAAGGACATGCCGCCCCGGCAGCCAGGAGACTCGGTGCGATCGTTTCAACCTCGCGCCCCACATACCAGTATCTATCAGCGTCGTCAGCATGAATAGGTAGGCTCCGTCCGGTGGCCTTTTTCCCTTGCAAATCGCAGGTTTTTGCCTCAGCGTCTTAGCGAAAAACAGGCCTTTGCCTTGCAGTAGCCGTTACGATTTCTTGGTCGTGTATGTCAACGTGCCATGTGGGCGTTGCCAACGAGAGTTGGGCGTAGCGGTTTGGGCCGATCATTCCGGTGCACCGATCTGCCCAAGATGCCTGGCGCGCATCTACTGGTTGCCACCGGGCTGGCTCGCGGAAGCTCAGGAACCGTGCATCAGTTGCGGGCGTCCCACGATCGACATGCGCCGTCGGGGTCAGCGGTACATGGTCTGCTCTCGGCCTTGTCAACTCCAGGCGTATAACGCGGCGCGAAGACGACGCAAAGTGTCACGCTGCTGCGAGTACTGCTGGAAGGCGCTCGGGGATATGCGCGCCGACGCTCGCTACTGCTGCGATGCGCATCGCGTGAGCGCTCTCAGACTGCGAAGGCGACGGACGAGACGCGACGCGCAAAGGGACGCACTGGAATCACGGCTATTCGCGTTTGTTGCCAATACACCGGGGCTAAGTGTGTGGGAGCTCAAGGAAGTGGTTCCCGATCCATCAAGAGATTTTGATGCGGCACTCAGGAACCTCCACATCGCCGACGCCCTCGCGTGCATCAACGGCTTATGGTACGTGCGCACGGCCGACGTGTCGGAGTACGAAACACGATTTATCGAAAAGCGAAAGCGTGAGATGCGCGCCACCAGGACACTTGGTTCTACAGCGGCATATTGAGCTAGCCGGAACCCTTAGGTAATGACCGCACAGCGGGCAAGCAATCACGACGGAACGCGCCCCCGTCAACCAGGGAATCGCTGACCAGGGCGGCCACGGCACGTGGCGCCTGGGTATCGGGCGACTCGCCAGGGGGTGCGAAGCACGCGCGACGCCAGAACCGCTCAGGGGCGACCCCGCCATACGAACGAGGCGGTGCCGCAAGCGATGGGTCGAGATTTGCGCTTTCGACGGGCCGCTCAGAACAGCTCCGATCTGCTCAACGAAAGTCCTACGGGACCGTTCAGGTTCATCTAGCGGTTCCCGAATGGGTCCAGCTTAGGTGGCGTAGTCGTACGTCTTCTTCTTTCCGTTCGCGGTGTCGTGGCGCTGTGCGCGCTCGCACGCTGCCAGCACGAGGTTCTCGGAGACCGGATGAAAGCGTCCGAGCTCCGAGGCGGGTGTCCTCATACGCCGATCAGCTCAAGCGCATCGATCCGCCGCGCGCACGGCGAGGCCAGCAAGTCCTCGCCGTCGAGCAGCAGGACGCCGTCGGCGCGCAGGCGCTCGGCGGCCGCGTCCAAGGTCGGGCGATCAACGCGGAGTGAGACCGCGAGCTCCTCGCGCGGCCGGCGCTCGTCGTGGTCCTCGGTGAGCAGCTCGAGGACGATCGCGCGTTCGAGGCGTCGGTCCTCGTCCGAGCCCGCTTGAGTACGGTGGTGACGCATGGGAGTGGAACCTCCTGTGCCACGGCGCCGGGGCAGCTCTAACTGTCGCCGGCGCCACTTGTTGTCGGATTCGACCCACGTTAGGCGCTGGTGGGGCCGCCGTGTGTCGAGGATGCAAAGTTGATGCAAAGTGGATGCAGGTTGGCGAGCGAGCGCGGCGATCCGCACTTACTCCTAACGCCACTCATCGGGCAACGCATCCGGCTTCCACGCCTTCGTGACCCCTCCCCCGGCCCGTCGCAGCACCTCGGAGAGCTCGCGCAGTTGCAGGTGAAAGGAAAGCTCCTCGCGCACGTCGCCGTCAGCGTCGTCGAGCTCCGAGCGCCATACCGCAAGCGCGCACAGCGGCTCGCTCTGCTCCTCCTCATTCCACCATCTCTCCTGCAGCCAGCCGAGCGCTTTTGGGTAGCGCCCGTGCAACGCGACTACCTGCCCCCACATGTCCGCGCGCCAGTCGGCGTCGCCGCCGTAGGGCTCAAGCCAGCGTGCCCGCGCGCCGCTCTTTGTGGCGCCCGTGCTCACCGGCGGCCGGCGCAGCGGGCGCACCTTGCCCTCGACGGCAGCCCGCGCCACTTCGCTTGCCACGAACTGCCCGGCGAGCGTCGAGGGCGCAAGCTCTGCCGAGGCGGCCAGCTCCTCGAGTTGCTCGGCGACTGGCCCCGGCAGCGTCAGCTTGTACTTGTGGCTCATCGCGTGCGCTCCGGAGCCTCTCGCGGTCTCGTCAGCCGCTGAAGGACGCGGGCGATCCCCGGAAGCCGCGTGCGGCCGCGCTCGATCGTGTCTGTGAAGCCGGGGCCGTAGAGCGGATCGGGCAGCTCGGGGTAGGCCAGCGAGGGCGTCTGCGCTCGGCTTTGGCGCATGCTGTGCGCGAGGCGCGCGATCCGATCGGAGTCCTGCCCTTCCATCCCCAGCTCCTCCCGTGAGAGAAACCAGTCGGTCCCGCGCCGCGCCCGCGATGCCTCGACATAGGCCGGCTCCTTGCTCGTCTGCCAGCCGCCCGTGACGACGAGCGTGCGGGTGACCGTCGCGCCCTGCGCGCGGTGGATGTGCTGGGCGTAGCCGAGGCGCACCTTGGAAAGCTCATCGTCAACGAAGCTCCGGCGCTCGCCGCGACCGTCGAACTCGATCAGCACCTCTCCCCCGCGCCCGATTCCGAGCACCTCGCCGCGCTCGCCGTTCTCGATCCGCGGCAGGCCGTGCTCGCGGTGCTGCTCGATCAAAGCCACGCGGTCGCCCTCGCGCAGGCCGTAGTGGACGCCCGGAACCGGGACCTCGACCTCGCCCAGCTCGCCGCGCTCTGCGCGGTAGTGCTGCGCGCGAGCGTTCATCCGGTGGATCTCCTTGTTCGAGGCGTCGGAGATCAAGGCGACCTGCTCGATCGGGAGAGCCTCGGTCAACTTCGCCCAGCGCTGGACGGCGTGCCCGACGGCCTCCTCGCGGCCGTCAGAGAGGTGCAGGCGTCCCTCGCGGTAGTAGTGGGCCATCGCCCTCTCCGGGCGCCCGGCGCGCAGATCCGCCCACGCCTGCTGCTCGCGCGGATCAAGCGTGCGCCTGACGTTCGAGAGCTCGGCGCTTGGAACCAACTCGGCGAGCCGGTCGAACATGCCGCCGGCGCCGATCGAGGGCAACTGCGCCCCGTCGCCGATCGCGACGAGCTTCGAACCGCTCTCGGCGACCAGCTCGGTCAGCCGATCCAAGCGATCGGTGTCGGCCATCCCCGCCTCATCGAAGAAGATCGTCGTTCGCTCATCGACTGCGAGCTGTCCGCGCTCGGCGCGAACGACGAGCGCGTCGAGCGTGAGCGTCTGCCCGGCAAGCGCCGGGCTATCCCGGCCGAGGCGCTGTGCGGTCGAGCCCGAGACAGCGATGCCGAGCGTGTCGTTGCCACAGAGCTGCTCGGCCCGCGCAGCCGCGTCAATCACGACGCCCTTGCCGGTGCCGGCGGGGCCGATCAGCACAGCGCCGCGCTCGGGGCCGGTGATCGCCCGCAGCGCGTCGAGCTGCTCGTCTGAGAGGCAGCCGCCGATCCGATCGCGGACATGCTCGCCGGCGGCGGCACGAGCGCGCCCGCCGACGTCGCGGCCGGCCTCGCACCCGAGCTCTGAGAAGCGCCGCTCGATCGCCTGCTCTGAGGCACGCACCGCGAGCGTGGTCATCAACCCGCCCTGCAGCGGCAGCACACGCCGCTCGGCGATCATCGACTTCGTGACCGCGAGCGCCTCGCCGGGCGCGAGCTCGCCCACCGACTGCTCGAGCACGACCGCGCGCAGCTCGCTTGCCTGGAAGGTCGCGGCGCGCTCAGTCAGGCGTTGCTCGACGCGATGCTCGAGCGGCAGATCCGGAACCCCAGTGCGGTCCATATCGACGCCTGGGATCGGTTGCCCATCAAAGCCCTGGCGCGCGGCAGTCTCCTCCCAGGCGCGTTGGAGGTCTCCCTTCGTCGTGAGCGTCTTGGCCCTGCGGTTCTCGAGCTTCAGCGCCCGCAGCTCGCCGGCCTCCGGCGCCCTGCCGTGCTCGGCGCGGAAGCGCTCGATCGCGCGCGCGACCTCACGGGTGCGCGAGGAGAACGCGTCGATCAGAGCGCGTGGGACGCCGGCGACCTCGAAGTAGCGGCCCTCTTTGCCGACGCCGCGTTCGATCGAGTAGCCGCGCTGGGAGAGCTGTTGCGCGAGCGCGGAGCGGTAGTAGGCGCCGACCTCGCGCCCGGCGCGGAAGATCGGCCGGGAGGCGACCGCGACGATCTGGCCGTCCTCGCGGATCGCGCTCGTGACGACGACGTGGCTGTGTAGCTGCGGATCGGGCGCGTCGTGCTCGATCACCCCGCGCGCGGTCGTGTGGCGGTACTCGGCGGCGATCAGGTCGACCGCCGGCTCCTCGACGACCTGGCCTTCGTAGCGGCGGCGAACCGTCGGGACGTTCTCGGTGAGGTGCGCCATCGCCTCGCTCACGGCGGCGGCGTGCGCGGCTTCGATCTCCTGGCGCTGGGCCTCGTCGCCGAGCGCCCACAGCGTCGAGACGGACTTCGGCGCGCTGAAGGTCAGATCGATCCCTCCGCCGCGCTGACCATTGGCGCCCTCGCGCCGGAGCCACTTGCCCGTGCGAGGATGGCGGCCCTCCATCAGCGCGATGAAGTCGGGGCCTTCGACGCTGCTTCCCTCGATACCCAATCGCGCGAGCGTGTCGGGCGAGGCGAGCCAATGGCCGGGCGCCTGTGTCGGCTCGCCGGCCGGGCTCAGGTAGTAGTCGCCGCGATCGTGCTCAATCGTCTTTGACTCCAGGTAGCGGGCGTAGCCGCCGGCTTTGGCGGCGCCGATGCTGGCTGCGGTCAACACATGGGCTACTGACCGCGAGTCGGGTCAAGCGGCCAACGAATTAGCTACTCGGGAGTCACCCCGGGCTCACCTGTGCATTTCGTCTGTCTGGACGTGGCGCTGTGCGCCGGGCGCGTGAGTCGGTGAGCGTCAGCGAGTCGCGAGCGGGCAGCGCGCAGGGCTGCAAGGCCGGTGCGCGACGACGGGACCCGACGAGAGAGCCGACGAAGGAGGCTCGGTCACAGCAGCCGCAGCCGGCATCGGGCTAGCTGATCTGCACTGGACGGAAAGCGAGCGGAACGCTGCTCAAGCAGCGCCCGCGCCAGGCGGAGGTGCGGGATTCTCGTGGGAGTCATCGAGCGAGAGGCCGGCGAGGAGCAGCGCCGCCTGAACCAGCAATGACGCGTCAACCGGCCCAACCCGGCCGTGCAGGCCATGGGAGATCGAGTTGCGCAGGTTGAGGCCCAGGGGATCGGAGAGCAGGTTCAACAGATACGCGTGCCAGCCCTCGTCGGGAAACACCGGTGCCATCTCGCGCAGAAGCGCCCCGAGCATGACGACACCTCCGATCTCCCGCCCAGGCTCGACTGCGCGCACGACCGGAACGCCGAGCTGCCTCGCCATCTCGCGCACGATCCGCTCGATGCGCGGCACCAGTACGTGCGCGCTCTCGTCGTAGCGCTCCTCCCAGAACAGCTCAATCGCTGACGCCACCCGCTCAGCCGTCTCGTCGTCAACGAAATCGCCCTGAAGCAACTCGACCATCTCTCTCACGGCGGGCCTGTCGTCGCGTTCGCCGATCCTCCGCAGCGCTCGAGCGCAGAACATCCCCCAGATTCGGCCGTGTTGTGCGCGCTGCTCAGCACTGGCGAGACGGTGTTGCTCCTCGCGGGTCGAGGCGCGGAAGATCGCGGTCGCGTTGTCGGGGCCGATCAGCGACTTGCCGAACAGGAACTGGACAGGGAACTCCTCCATTTGTTGGTCGACCGCTTCGGCTAGCTCGTCCGGCGTCCCTCCCGGCGGTGGCTGCGCGGCGAGCAAGCCAAGCGCGTGCTGCCAGCTTGGCGCATCCGTGAACGAGGCGAGAAACCGCTCCACCTCCTCCGGTGGCAACGCGATCTCTGCGCCGATCTCCTTCAGCTCAAGCTCCTCGGCGCCGATCGCTCCGAGCTCGCTCCGCAGTTCCTTGACCTCGGAGTTGCAACCGTGACGTCGCCCCAACTCAAGGGCTGTTTCCAAGCGATGCACACGTAGCATCCCGCCAACTTCCCCCGCTCGGTCGCGCCACTCCCGCACTTGCGCGCGGCGCAACTCATGACGTGCGTCACCATCCAAGAGCGGGCTGCGAAGGTCCGCTACCGACGTGACGATGTACGGATCGGCGCCATACTTCTCGCTCACGCGCTGCAACATCTCGTCGAGATCATCGGGACGTTGCTCGGGCGGCAGCGCAACCAGCGGGCGGAGAGCACCGAGCGACAGGCCAGGGCCTCCATCGGTTCCCGCGAGGTCCGCCTCAGCAAACGCAAGTAGCCTCTCGATCGTGGCTGACGCACGCGCGGCATCGCGCAACTGTGCTGCCAGCTCCAACGCTCGCGAGAGGAAATGAGCCCTTTCCATGCTGCGCCACCGCTCATCTGCGGCGAGGGCCAGCAGCCCATCGATGGCGGACGCGGCGGCGAGGTGCGGGTCGGGCTTGGCGCGGCGCTCCCATAGAAGATCTCCAAGTCGCGCCTGCACCGCCGGATCGTCGATCGCCGCGAGTACTGCCTGCCAGGCCGCGACGTCGGCCTCGTCAATGTCCGCCAGAGCCGGGGGGAAGCGCCATCCCTCGCCAGCGACCATCGCCCCGAACGGGCCTCCGGCTCGCTCTCGAGTCGAGGCGAAACGCTCGTGCAGCCGATACGAGAGTGCGAACACAAATGGGCGCAACCTCACGTCTTCGCGGTCGGGGTCGTGTGCTTGCAGCGACGCGCGGATGTCCTCCCACGACTCCGCCCCGGCAACAGCCCCACGAATCCAGTCGAGGACTTCAGGATCGATGCTCATGAAGTCCGCAGACTAAAGCGGTCGGGGGCAAGTCCCTTCTCCGCCAATTGAGGGCAACTGTTGGGCAAACTCAGACATTGGACCCCAAATTGGACCCCAGAGCGGAGGGCGAGGGACAGGCTTCGCCTCGTATCCCCCGAAAGCTCTGGAATATTCGTAATCGGGGAGACAGGATTTGAACCTGCGACCGCCCGGCCCCCAGCCGGGTGCGCTACCAGACTGCGCCACTCCCCGTGGCTGACAAGCGGGCGACCGGAATCGAACCGGCTCTAAAAGCTTGGAAGGCTTTTGTGCAACCAAAACACTTCGCCCGCACGCCTTCGCTCAATCCTACCGCCGCTCCTCCGCTGCCCGCCGCTCCTCCACCGGCACCTCCCCCGCCTCGTCCACCAACCCGGGCGGTGGCCAAGGCCCAAACCAGTTGTCCCGAGCCCCATCGAGCGTCACGGTCGCCCCGCTGAACGCACCGCCCAGCGGCGACGCGAGCAACGCCACAAGCCAAGCATGCTCCCCCGGCGTCCCAAGCCGCTGCATGGGCACAGACCGAGACATCCCAGCGCGCACGGCAGCGGGGTACTTGACCATCACCTCGGTATCGAACGTGCCGACGGCAATCGTGGAGACGGTCACCCCGGCCCCAGCCCACCGCTCGGCCATTTCCCGAGTAAGCGCCTCGACGGTCGCCCGCGCGGCCCCCGAGTGCGCCATCCCGGGCATCCCGTGATGCGGCGAGAGCGTCACGTTGGTGACCCGCCCGCCACGCCCCTCCCCCGCGAACGCCAGCTCGTAAGCGGCCTCGGCCATGTTCAACATCCCCTGCACGTTGAGCCGCCACACGGCCCGCCACCCCTTCGAGGCGATCAGCTCGGCGGGGCTGAAGAACTGCCCGCCGGCGTTGTTGACGAGCAGGTCGAGCCGCCGGTCGCGCTCGAGCACAGCCCCGACCATCGCCCGCGCGTCGCCCGGCTCGCGAATATCGCCGACGACGGTGCGAACCCCGCCGGCGCCGGCCCCCTCCCCTGCACCCACCAGCCCATCGATCTCAGCAGCAGCCTCCACCAGCACGTCCTCCCGCCGCCCAGCAATGGTCACGCTGGCCCCGCACCACGCAAGCTCGAGCGCAGTGGCCTTCCCCAACCCAGTCCCACCGCCGGTCACGAGCGCGCTCTGCCCGCGCAACATCCCAGCAGCAAAGATCGATGACTCGGCACCCACAGCGCTCGATCATAGGTCCAGCCAGCCCCGCACAGCAGCCCCCTGACAGCCCACCGCCAGACAATCCGTCTCCAGTCCGGGTTAGGGTGTTCGCGTGTCCCACAGGCCTCTGGCCATCGTCTCCGGACTCACGATCGGCGACTACCTGCTGTGGAACTGGTCGCTGAACGGCAGTCACGACGTGCTCGCGCTCGTCTCGGGCCTCACGCTCCCGCCTTTGGCGGCGGCGCTCGTCTGGCTGCTCGCGCTGACAGCGGTGCGCCTGCTCGGACGCGCCACGCGTCAGTCTCCGGCACGCGCGACGGCGGCGGCTTCGGCCACGCGACGCAAGGTCAGGCAGAGCCGCTCGATCGCCCGCTCGCGCCGCGAGCTGCGCCGCAGGACGTCGGCCGTGCAAGCCTCTACGGCATCGCCGGTCCCGTCCAGCCCCTCGCGCCAGTCGAGCTCCTCCCGCAAGCTAGCCGCCTGAGGCGGCTACGGCCGGCATGAAGGACCGCCTCAGGCGACTGATCCCGCGCAGCAAACGCGCGCGCCTGGGCGCGGCGGGCGGCGTCGTCGTGCTACTCGGCGCGATCGCGCTCGGCGGCTACCTGTACGCGAAAAGCCGCACGGGCAACATCTACCACCCGCAGGCGCGCTTCCTCCCGGAGCCGGCGCCGAAACTGCCGCCGAAGGTGGACAACTTCTCGTGGCCGCTGTACGGCTACACGAAGGAACACACGCGCTTCTTCCCGGCGCCGGCGAGCCTGCACCCCCCGTTCAAGCGCGTATGGGTCAACAACGCGCACACGCTGCTCGAGTTCCCGCCGGTGATCGGCGGCGAGCGGATCCTCCAGCTCGGCGACAACGGCGTGATCAGGGCGACGAGCAAGCTGACGGGCCACACGATCTGGACGCGCAGCCTGGGCCTGCTGTCGGCCTCGACGCCGGCGATCGCGGGCAAGCTCGTTTACGCGACGGTGCTCAAGCGCCCGGGCGGCGGCAGCGGGCGGATCTGGGCGCTCGACGCCTCGGACGGCACGGTCGAGTGGTATCGCAACCTGCCGAGTGCGAGCGAGTCCTCGCCGATGGTCGACCACGGCAAGGTGATCTTCGGCTCGCAAAGCGGCAGGGTGTATGCGCTGAACGCGCTCACGGGCAACCTGATCTGGAGCTATCGCGCGGCGGGCGCGGTCAAGGCGAGCCCAACGCTGAGCAAAGGCATCCTCTACTTCGGCGACTACTCGGGCCACGTGCAGGCGATCGGCGAGCGCACGGGCCGGCGCATCTGGATCAGCGGCTCGGAAGGCGCGCTGCTCGGCAGCGGCACGTTCTACTCGACGCCGGCGGCGGACTACGGGCGCATCTACCTCGGCAACACAGACGGGCGCGTGTACGCATACGACGCGGGCACGGGCCAACTCGACTGGGCGGTGCAGACGGGCGCATACGTCTACTCCTCGCCGGCCGTCACGACCGCCCCGGGCCTCGGCCCGACGGTCTACATCGGCTCCTACGACGGCACGTTCCGCGCGCTCAACGCGCGCACGGGCCATGTCTCGTGGGAGTACAACGCGCACGGCAAGATCTCAGGCTCGCCGACGATCGTCGGGCGCACGGTCTACTTCGCCGACCTCGGCACACACCGCACATACGGCCTCGGCATCTCGACAGGAAGGGTGTCCTTCGAGCTCAACACCGGGTCCTTCGACCCCGTGATCTCTGACGGCAAGAATATTTATTTGACGGGATTGACGGGGCTCTACGCCTTCGCCCCGCGCCACCCGCAGCCGGCGCCCGCTACCCCGACCGGCAAGAGCGCCCACTCCCGAAAGCACGCCCAAGCGAGAAGCTCGCACGCAGCAGCAAAGGCCCGCGCCGCGCGGCATCGACGCGCGTCCAGCCACCGGCGCCACGCTGTACGCAACCGGCACCACTCGTGATCGTCCAATAGCGACGTGTAGCGCACGCGTACGAGCAGGCTGCCGGGCGCGTCGACCTGCAGCGAGAGCGAGTCGTGCCCGAGCGCCGTTACGCGTCCGGGTCCGGATACGAGCGGCGTCGGCGCGCGCACGGCGTAGATCCGCCAGTGGCGGCTGGAGTAGACAAGGCGCAGATATGGCAGCCCGGCGCGGATCAGCTCGCCCTCGCGCGCGCTCGAAGGATCGAGCTGCACGGCGGGCAGCGCGACGTAGGAGACCGCCTGCGCACGCAGCCAGCGCTCGTAGCTCGCCGCGTTCAAATCGGGCGAGAGCAGCACGCCGTTGTAGCGCTCGTCGAGCTGCTTCTCCCACCCGCGCGCGAGCGAGACGCGCGGCGCCAGCTCGGCCGTCTCCCAGTGCGTGCGCGTGAGCGGCACCTCGATCCGCACCGGGCCAGGCGCGTGCGCGTCGAGGAAGCGCTCGACGGGCGCGTAGTAGGCGCCGTTCGTAGCCGGGCTGCCGGCAACGGCGAGCGTCTCGCGCACGGGGCCCCACCCGGCCCACACCGCCCACACGGCGAACGCAAGCGCCGGCAGCACAAGCGACGATCCGCGCCACAACCCGCCCGCCACGCCCGCCTGCTCGCTTTCGGCGCCTCCCGGTTGCCCGTCGCCGGCCGCCGACTCGCCGAATCCCCCTTCCGCGCGCTCGGACCGCGGAGCCGCCACGGCGCAGATCAACAGCGGCCCGGCGAGCAGCACGCCGTAGCGCTCGACGTTGCTGCCCATCGGCGTCGAGACGAGCAAAAAGAACACACACGCGAGCAGGTACACGCCGGCGGCGAGCCGCAGCCTGTCCTGCGCGCGCGGCAGCGCGACGACGAATGCGGTGATCACGGCCAACGTCGCGAGGAACGAGACGGTCGGGTACGGCTCGGAGCCGCCCTCCGGAAACAGCCCACTGAGCGCCAGCACGACGACGACGGCAGGCAGTCCGAGCACGAGCAGCGTGCGCGGCGAGCGCCGCCACAGCGAGTCGCTCAGCGCGGCCAGCGCGAGCAGCGCACCGGCCACGGGGCTCGCCGCGGCGCTCATCGCCGCGAGCAGGACGGCCGCCGGCGTGCGCCAACGAACCTCCCCTCCCCCAACCAGTACCAGTACGGCCGCGAGCGCGAACGACAGCCCGAGCGCGAACGCCAGCCGCCCGATCCAAACGTCACCGACAGCGGCCAGCGCGAACGGCACGGCCGCCCAGCGCGCCGAGCGCCCGTACACGGCGACGGCGATCCGTTCGAAGCAGAGCGTCGAGACGAGCACCGACAGCGCACCGACAGCGCGCAGCCCGAGCAGCCACGCCAGCGGCGGGAACAGCACGCTGTAGCCCGGCAGCTCGTGCCCGCCGTACCAGTGCTCGTCGTACACGGCGAAGCCGAGGTGCTTGAACAGGTCCAGGCGGTACGCCGCCGCCGCGAGGTCCGGCGTGCGCGGCGCGAGCACTAGCCACAGCAAGAGCAGCGCGGCCGCACAGACGACGCCCAGCGGCGCCGCGCGCAGCGCCCTGACTGCGAAGATCAACCGGGGTCCGGTGTGCTACCCCACCGGACCCCGGCCTACCCGCCCCAGTTGCGGCGGACGTGTACTCATCAGAACCGGTGAGCGGGCCCGAAGTAGCTGTGGAGCTCTTCGCCACACCGAGATAATGACGGCCATGACCCGCGCGAAACGCACTCGTCGCAGCCTGCACGCGATCGCCCTGATCGCGGTGCTGCTCGCCGCCGCCTTCGCGAGCGGCTGCGGCACGGGCCACCCGGCGCCGATCACCGCCACCGAGCTCGCCGAAGCAGAGACTTTCCCCTACTTCCGCGTGTACTGGGTCGGGCGCAGCTTCCGCGGCAGCGCGCTCGCCGCGGCCGACGGCCAGAAGGGCTACATCGACCGCGTCGGCGACAGCGTCTACTACGGCGACTGCGTGAAGAAGAAAGGCATCTTCGGCGGCGGCAGCTGCGTGCTGCCGCTGCAGGTCACGACCGTGATCTATCGCCTGCACTCCAACACGACGCTCGGCAAGCAGCGCAACATCGTCGTGCGCGGCGTGCCGGCGACCGTCTACGACGGCGGTCACTCGATCGAGCTGTACACGGGCCGCGTCGCGATCGACCTGTTCTCGGACACCTTCGCCCACGCCTACACCGCCGCCCAGGCGCTGCTGCCGCTGAACGCCCCCGGCTCGGCCCACGGCAACCTGCCGCGCGCCGATCTACTGCCCCGGGCTCTCCGGCGCTCAGAGCGCCCAGGTCACGCTCGTGATGGAACACCTGCCCGGCCACGCCTGCCAGAAAGCCAGCGCCGCGCTCGCCTTCGCCGATCGCCTGCTGTGAGCTAGCCCGACACGCCCGGCTCCGGTGCAAGCGGCTTGCCGATCTCGCGGCGCAGGCTGAGGAACGCGAGCGAGCCGATCGCCGCCGGGATCCACAGCGAGATCGCGCGGTAGATCACGACGGCCACGACCACGTGCGAGGCCGGGCGCACGCCGAACAGCAGCAGCATGCCGACGAGACTGCCTTCGACCGCGAGCATCCCCGCCGGGATCGGGATCGAGTTGGCGAGCATGCCCACGAGGTAGGCCATCGCCACGACCCAGAACGACGGCGCTTCGCCGAACGCGCCGATACAGGCGAACAGCGCGACGTTGTCGAGCAGCCAGTAAGCGACGGCGCCGAGCAGGCGCCAGTCGTGCGCGCGGATCAGCGCCAGTGCGTCGGCCACGCCGTCGCCGATCGCCTTCAGCGCGACCTCGCGCCGTCCGCCCGCCACGCGAGGAGCCGTCCGCCGCGCCCAGGCCGCGAGCGCCAGCGTGCCCACGATCAGCCCCAGCGCGACCGCCGCCGGCAGCAGCGTGAGCACGGCGCGCTGGGAGCCCGGCAGCAGGCCGAGCCACATCGGTACGCCGATCACGACGACAGCGCCGACATTGACTGCGCTCGTCAGCGCGAAGATCAGCACCGAGCGCCGCGCGATGCGATCGACCGAGACGCCCTTGCTGCGCAGCACCCACGCGCCCAGCGCGATCCCGGCCAGCCCGCTGACCGACACGACCGAGTTGACCGCCAGCTCCGACAGCGACAGGCGCGAGGTCAGCCGCCGGTCGAGCATGCCGAAGACGAGCCCGAACAGCACCGCGTAGCCGACGCACGAGAGCAGCTCGAGCACGACCGCCGCGCCGATCAGCGACGGGTCTGCGTGTGAGAGCTTCTCCAGCGCCGAGCGCAGGTCGGGCACGGCCAGCAGCAGCGCCGCCTCGATCCCGAAGAAGATCGCCAGGCTGGCGATGCTCGTGCGCAGCGTGCGCGACTGCGCCTTGATCACATCGGCGCCGCTCTGCTCGAGCTCATCCATCGGCGTCACCGGGCGATCCTGCACACCCTTCACGGTAGCCTCAAGGACAGGCGACATGCCCGAACAAGCGCGCATACTGGTCGTCGACGACGAGCCTGCCGTGCAGAGCGCGCTGTCGCGCGCGCTGACGCTCGAGCGCTACGAGGTGGCGCAGGCCGTCGACGGGCGCGACGCGCTGCAGCAGCTGTCCGGCGCCGCTTACGACGCCGTGATCCTCGACATCGCGATGCCCTACGTCGACGGCCTCGAGGTCTGCCGCCGCCTGCGCGACGGCGGCGACCGCACGCCCGTGCTGATGCTGACCGCGCGCGAGCAGGTCGACGACCGCGTCGCCGGCCTCGACGCCGGGGCCGACGACTACCTCGTCAAGCCGTTCGCGCTGCGCGAGCTGCTCGCCCGCGTGCGCGCGCTTTTGCGCCGCTCCGGCGAGGAGGACGAGCAGGAGGGCACGCTGAGCTTCGAGGACCTGCGCCTCGACCGCCTCGCCCACGAGGCGTGGCGCGGCGAGCGCACGCTGCAGCTCACGCGCACCGAGTTCCTGCTGCTCGAGATGTTCATGCGCCACCCCCGCCAGGTGCTTACGCGCTCGGCGATCTTCGAGCACGTGTGGGGCTATGACTTCGGCGCCACCTCCAACTCGCTCGGCGTGTACATGGGCTACCTGCGCCGCAAGACCGAGGTCGGCGACGAGCCGCGCCTGCTTGCACACCGTGCGCGGCGTCGGCTACGTGCTGAAGGGCCCCGAATGAGCTTCGCGAAAGGGCCAGCATGAGCTTCCGCCGCCGCATCGCGCTGGCCTCGGCCGCAGCCGTGACGGTCGCCGTCGTGCTCGCCTCGCTGCTGACCTACATCCTCACCTCCAACCAGCTGCACAGCCAGGTCGACGAGCAGCTCGCCAACCGCGCGCACACCGCCGGACGGCTCGAGCGCTACCTCAAACCGGGCGACGTCAGCACGCCCGCCGCCAAGCGTGAGAGCGAACGGCTCGGGCTCGACCTCAACGGCCTGTCCGGCTCTGACAAGGATTCCGGCGAAAACGGCAAGGCTGCCGGCGAAAGCGGGACGAGCGCGACCGGCGCAGAAGGCGAAGGCGCGAGCCTGCCGCGCTACGGCCCGGCCGCGCGCAACCTGTTCGGCAAGCTGCCGCCCGGCCCCGACCAGGTGCGCGGCTACCAGCAGGTGGTCAACTCGGCCGGGACGATCGTCGTGCGCTCGGCGCGCAACGTCTCGCTGCCGATCGACTCGGCCACGCTCGCGCTCGCCAAGCACGGCGGCAAGCCCTTCTACCGCGATGCCAGCGTCAACGGCCTGCACCTGCGCGTGCTCGCCGAGCCGTTCGGCTCCGGCCGCGCGATTGAGCTCGCCCAGCCGCTGACCGAAGTCGACAGCCTGCTCAGCCGCCTGCGGCTGATCCTCGCGCTGCTCGACCTCGCGCGGGATCGCGATCGCCGCGTGCTCGGGCGCCTCGTCGCCGGGGCTGCCGTGCTGCCGCTCAAGCGCCTCACGCAGGCCACCGAGCACGTCACGCTCACGCGCGACCTGAGCGGGCGGATCAAATCGACCGGTCAGGACGAGATCGGCCGCCTCGCGCGCAGCTTCAACGCGATGCTCGACGCGCTCGAGGGCTCGATCGACGCGCTCGACGCCTCCGTGCACGCGCAGCGCCAGCTCGTCGCCGACGCCTCGCACGAGCTGCGCACGCCGATCACGAGCCTGCGCACGAACATCGAGATCCTGCAGCAGGCCGAGCAGATGGACCTCGCCGACCGCCGGCGGCTGCTGAGCGACGTCGTCGAGCAGATCGAGGAGCTGACGCTGCTGATGAACGACCTGATCGAACTCGCGCGCGGCGAAGAGCCGCACGCGGCAGCCGAGGAGATCCGCCTCGACCAGCTCGTCGCGCGAGGTCGTCGAGCGCACGCGCCGACACGCCGCCGCGACGCGCTTCGAGCTGGCGCTAGCAGCCGACGATCGTGCCCGGCGTGCCCGCCCGCCTGCAGCGCGCGATCACAAACCTGATCGACAACGCCGTCAAGTACAGCCCGCCCGGCGAGCCTGTCGAGATCGCGCTGCAGGGCGACGAGCTGACCGTGCGCGACCACGGCCCGGGCATCGCCGAGGCCGACCTGCCGCACGTGTTCGACCGCTTCTACCGCGGCGCCGAGGCGCGCGGGCGGCCCGGCTCCGGCCTCGGCCTGGCGATCGTGCGACAGGTCGCCGACCAGCAGGGCGGGCAGCGTCAGCGCCGAGCGCGCCCCCGGCGGCGGCACGCTGATGCGCCTGCTCCTTCGCGCGTGCCGAGAGCGTCGTCGCCCGACCCCGCCGAGGAGCCCGCCCGCACCTTCGCCTGATGCGCGCGGTGCACCCGCGCCTGCTCGCGAAAGCGCGCCGGCGGCATGCCGAAGCGCCGGCGAAAGACGCGCGCGAAGTGCGGCGCCGCGCGATAGCCGACCAGCCGCGCCACGTCGCGCACCGGGATCGCCGGCTGCTCGGCCAGCAGCTGCGCCGCGACCGACATGCGCCGCGCCATCAGATCCTCGTGGAAGCTCGTCTCGCCGAACTGCGCATATGCGCGCTGCAGCTGGCGCGGCGAGCTCGACACGGCGCCCGCCACCGCGTCCAGTGTGAGCGGCCGGCGGTAGTGGCGCGCCACGACGACCCGCGCCAGCAGGTACAGCCTGCGTCTGCTCGCCAGCGTCTCTGAGCGCACACCTCCTGCTCCGACCGCGCGCGTTGAAGGGGACGACGCGGCGCGGGCCTCAGCCTGCGTAGCGTGCGGCCATCCGTTCGGCCGACTGCACGTAGGAGCCGCCGAACAGCGCCGCGTGCACGAGCAGCGGCAGCAACTGGTAAAGGCCGACCCGATCCTGCCAGCCCTCGGCCAGCGGTGTGACTTCCTCGTACGCCGCGATCGTCCGCGCCGGCGAGCCGAACAGCGCAAGCATCGCCAGGTCGACCTCGCGGTGCCCGCCGTACGCCGACGGGTCGATCAGCCACGGATGCCCGTCGGCGTCGCTCAGCACGTTGCCCGACCACAGATCGCCGTGCAGCCGCGCCGGCGGCTCCGCCGGGCCGGCCAGCTCGCCGATCCGCTCGCACACGCGCTCGACCGCCTGCACCCCGGCCTCGCGCAGCGCGCCGCGCTCGCGCGCCATTCGCGCCAGCGGCCGCAGGCGGCGCTCGGCGTAGAACGACGGCCAGTCCGGCGCCGGCGCGTTCGGCAAGCGCAGCGAGCCGAGCCACGTGTGCTCCTCGCCTGCAAACGAGCCGAAGTCCGGCGCGCCCGCCCCGTGCAGCGCCGCCAGGCCACGCCCCAGCTCCTCCTCGCCCTGCCACTCCAGCCGCCCCGGCTCGACCCACTCGAGCGCCAGGTAGCGCTCGCCCAGCTCGAGCACGCGCGGCACGCGCAGCGCGCCCGGCTCGGCCAGCCACTCGAGGCCCGCCGCCTCAGCCGCATACTCGCCCGGCGCCACGTCCTCGCGCGTCTTCACGAACGCCTCGCCGCCGTTCGCCAGCACCACGCGGAAGGCTTCGTTGATGTCGCCGCCGCCAACCCGCCGCGCCTCGCGCGCGCCCGGCGGCAGCGTCACCGAAGCTCGCCCGCCTCGATCTGCGCGAAGCAGCCCCCGGCAGGAGGCCTCGACCATGTCGAGCACGCGCTCGAAGCCGTCGCCCGGACCGTAGTACGGGTCCGGCACATCCAGATCGCCCGTATCCGCGCTCGCCGGGTCGAACTCACGCAGCAGCCGTACCTTGGCCCGCTGCTCCTCGTCGCCCGCCAGTTCACGCAGATCGCGCAGATTCGCTGAATCCATCGCGGCCATCAAATTAAAATCATCAAAATCGGCAGCGCTCACCTGCCGTGCCACGCCCTCCAGCGCGATCCCCCGACCGGCCGCCGCGGCCGTCGCGCGCTCGTCCGGCGCACTGCCCACGTGCCAGCTGCCCGTGCCCGCCGAGTCGAGCTCGATCTGCTCCTCCATGCCCGCCTCGCGCACGAGCGCGCGCATCGTTCCCTCCGCCGTCGGCGAGCGGCAGATGTTGCCCAGGCACACGAACAGCACCTTGAACGGCGCAGGCGCCCGCCCCGCTGCAGCCTGCTCTGCCACGCGCCGCTAGTCCCCGTCGTCGCCGAGCTCGAGCACCGCGAGGAAGGCCTCCTGCGGGACCTCCACGCGCCCGACCTGCTTCATCCGCTTCTTGCCCTCCTTCTGTTTGGCCAGAAGCTTTTTCTTGCGCGTGATGTCGCCGCCGTAGCAGCCCGAGATCACGTCCTTGCGGAACGCTTTGACCGTCTCGCGCGCGATCACGTGCGCGCCGATCGCCGCCTGGATCGGCACGTCGTACTGCTGGCGCGGGATCCGCTTGCGCAGCTTCTCCGTCAGCGTGCGTCCCATCTCATACGCCTTGTCGCGGTGCACGACCATCGACAGCGCGTCCACCGTGTCGCCCGCCAAGCAGCACGTCGAGCTTGACCAGATCCGACGGCTTCATCCCGCTCAGCTCGTAGTCCAGCGAGGCATAGCCGCGCGTGCGCGACTTCAGCTGGTCGAAGAAGTCGAGCACGATTTCCGCCAGCGGCAGCTCGTAGTTCATCTGCACGCGCTCCGGCGAGAGGTAGTGCATGCCCGAGTGCACGCCGCGGCGTTCCTGGCACAGCTCCATCACCGCGCCCACGAACTCTTTCGGCGCGATGATCGATGCCTGGATGAACGGCTCGCGGATCTCCTCGATCGTGCCCGGGTCGGGCATGTCCGACGGGTTGTGCACCTCGAGCTCTTCGCCGTTCGTCAAGCGTCACGTCGAACTCCACCGACGGCATCGTCGCCAGCAGCTCCAGGTCGTACTCGCGCTCCAGGCGCTCGCGCACGATGTCCATGTGCAGCAGCCCGAGGAAGCCGCAGCGGAAGCCGAAGCCGAGCGCGTCCGAGGTCTCCGGCTCCCACGACAGCGCCGCATCGTTGAGCACGAGCTTCTCCAGCGCGTCGCGCAGGTCCGGGTAGTCGTCGGAGTCGATCGGGAACAGCCCGCAGAAGACCATCGGCTTGACCTCGCGATAGCCCGGCAGCGCCTCCGTCGCTTCCCCGCCCGTCGCGCGGCTTCCCGGACCTGAGGTGCGCGTGCGAGTCGTGAGCGTGTCTCCCACACGCAGCAGCGTGACGTCCTTCAGGCCCGTGATCAGGTAGCCCACCTCACCCGCCGCCAGCTGGTCCGTCGGCATCATCTGCGGGCTGAACACGCCGATGTCGTCGATGTCCGCCTCCGTGCCCGTCGCCATCGCGCGGATCGCCTCGCCCTTCTTGAACACGCCGTCGACCACGCGGATGTAGGCGATCACGCCGCGGTACTGGTCGAACTCCGAGTCGAAGATCAGCGCTCGCGGCGGCGCCTGTCGGATCCCCCGACGGCGGCGGCACGCGCGCGATCAGCTCCTCGAGCACCTCCGCCACCCCCTCCCCCGTCTTGCCGCTGATCTTCAGGATCCACTCCGTCGGCTCGCCGATCAGGTCGCTCACTTCGCCCGCTACGCGCTCCGGCTCGGCGCCCGGCAGGTCGATCTTGTTCAGGCACGGGATCAGCTCGAGGCCCGATTCGACCGCCAGATACGTGTTTGCCACCGTCTGCGCCTCGACGCCCTGTGCCGCGTCGACCACCAGCAGCGCGCCCTCGCACGCCGCCAGCGAGCGCGATACCTCGTAGGTGAAGTCCACGTGGCCCGGCGTGTCGATCAGGTGCAGCTGGTAGGTCTCGCCGTCGCGCGCCGTGTAGAACACGCGCACCGCCTGCGCCTTGATCGTGATCCCGCGCTCGCGCTCCAGGTCCATCGAGTCGAGCAGCTGCGCGCGCATCTCGCGCGCCGCCACCGTGTGCGTCAGCTCGAGGATGCGGTCCGCCAGCGTCGACTTGCCGTGGTCGATGTGCGCGATGATCGAGAAGTTGCGGATGTGGGCCTGGTCCATGGGCCGATACAGCGTAGAAGGCGGATGGGTTGCGAGGGCGGCGTGCGGGCGATCAGGACCGGGGCGAGCAGCCCAGGCGCGATAGCCTTGTCTCTCCGGCGGATCGCCAACTCGACTACGGGCCTCGCAGGTCCAACCGCGGCTACGCGCCGGCCTTCGGGTCGGCGGCCTGTCCAGGTGTCGGGAGTGTTAAGCCGCCCAGGCGAAACACACAGTCCTGGGACGTATGTAGTAAGCGGCGATCTATGTCGGGCGCATGCCGGGTGGGCTTCGGCCCACCCGGCCTCTGCTCGGCGTTGAAGCCCTAGCGCGAGGCGACGCGAGGCGCGGCGCTCAGGCGCGGCCGAACTGGTTGGCGATCAGCCGATGCACCTGGTGCGCCTCCGGCACGCGCATCCTCAGCACAGCGCGGATGTAGACGAACGTGCCCGCCAGCCCCGCCGCGCCGACGCTGACGATCTGCGCCGGCAGCGAGACTCCGAGCAGCTGGTCGAGCAATCGCCAGACGACCCACGAGACCGCCGCGAGCAGGATCGACGCGACGAGGATGCGCGCCGTGATCATGATCGTCTGCGCGCCTTCCAGGCGACCGTTGAGGCCCTCGCGCAAGCGCTGCGCCTGCAGGAACGTCATCACGGCGTTCGCGACCACCGTCCCGATGATCAGCCCCGCGATCCCGAGCGGTTTGTACAAGCCGACGCTGACGATCACGTCGATCACGATGTTCATCGCCGCCAGGCGCGTCGGGATCCACGGCCGCTGCACCGCGAAGAAGGTCCGCGTGAGCAGCAGGTTGAGCCCGCCGAACGGCAGGCTGAAGGCGAACCAGAACAGCGCGATCGCGACGATGTGCGTCGAATGCGGGCTGAAGTTGCCGCGCTGGAACAGCAACCGCACGATCGGGTTCGGCAGCGCAACCATGAACGCGGCCGCCGGGATCAGCAGCAGGTTGATCTGGCGCATCCCGTTGCCGACCGCGCGGCGCATCGAGCGCGCGTCGCGGTTCGCCGCCATCCGGCTGAGCGTTGGGAACAGCACGGTCGCCACGGCGACGCTGAACAGGCCCTGCGGCAGCATGTACACGCGAAACGCGTTGTCGATCGCGCGAGGCGCTTCGTCTGAGACGAGCGTGCCGAACACCGAGTTGATCAGCTGGTCGAGGTTGACGATCCCGAGGCCGATCGTGACCGGCAGCATCAGCGTGAAGACCTGCTTGATCCGCGGATCGTGCCAATCGATTTGCAACTGCAAGCGGAAGTCGATCCGCCCGAGCGCGACGATCGCCAGCAGCAGTTGCACGAACGTCGCGACGAGCACCGCGATCGCGTACGCATGCAGCTGGTTGCCGTCTTCGTAGCCACCCGGGTAGTGCGGGCGCAGGATCACGAGCAGCACGATGATCACGACGTTCCACACCGCCGGCGAGATCGCCGGGATCGTGAAGTGGTCATAGGACTGCAGGACCGCTACGAGGATGCCCGTCAGGCCGAGGATCAGCACGACCGGGAAGAGGATCTGCGAGAGGCCGACGAGCAGCGACGTCAGCTCCGGTTTGAACGTGTCGCCGATGAACAGCGGCATGATCGTGCCCGCCGCGAGGATGAAGAACGCCGTGACCGCGCCCAGCGCGATCAGCATGATCCAGAACAGCGTCGAGGCGAGCCGGAACGCCTCTTTCTTGCGGCCCTTCTGCAGCAGTTCCGTGAACACCGGCACGAACGCCGCCGACAGCGCCGCATTCGCGAACAGGTTCGCGAACAGGTTCGGCACCTGAAAGGCGAGCGTAAACGCCGACGCCGGGCCGCCTGTGCCGAAGAAGCTCGCCGCGACGATTTCGCGCAGCAGCCCGACGATCCGCGAGACCCCCGTCAGGATCGAGAAGATCGCCGTGTTGCGCGCGACGCCGCGCCCGGCCGGTGGCGCCGGGAGCTGCGGCTCCTCCCCTGCATCCGGCAGCTCCGCCATCAGCGCCGAGGACTCCTCCGCCGTTACAAGCGCATCCTCCGGCGTGAGCGGCCCGTCCCCGCCAGCTTCTCCAGACTCAGACAAGGCCGCTATAGTACGGCGCTCCGCGGCGCGCCTGGGCCTGTTGGCCCTTGCCTCACGCGGCTCTTTTCATGGCCAACATCCACTCCCAGAAGAAGCGCATCCTGCGCTCCGAGCGCGAGCGCATCGAGAATCGCCAGTACACCTCGGCGATCAAGACGCACTTCCGCCGTCTCGAGTCGCTCGTCAAAGACGGTGACGACGCCACTGCCGACGCGACACACCGCGAGCTCGTCTCGACGATCGACAAGGCCGTCAAGCGCGGCGCGATTCACAAGAACAACGGCGCGCACAAGAAGTCCCGCGCCGCGCGGCTGCGCGCCGGCTCCTCAGCCGAGTAGCTCCCAACGCCTCAGGCGTTGAAGCGTTGCGACTCAGGCAGTAATTCGCTGGATCGCGCGCACAGCGAGCGTGTCCTCGTCGAGCGACGCGAGCGGGTCGCGGTCGGAGGCGATCACGGCGCCGCCACGCGAGTCGAGCTCGAGGTCGGCCAGCGCGCCGAGCGCTGTGCGAAGCCTGGCGGGATCGCTGCGCGCGACATCGGCGACGAAGCGAGTGGCAGCCCGCGGCGGCATGCGCAGCCCGCGCTTGACGTTCGCTTCTGACTCGCCGGCCTGCAGGCGCAGCGCCACGGCCAGGGCCTCGCGCAGGCGCGAGGACATCAGGTAGATCAGCCCGGACAGGCGCTCGCCCTGCTCGCGCAGGCGCACATAAGAGAGCGTCGCCTCGCGCGCGTCTGCGCCGACGAGCGCGTCGGCCAGCGCAAAGGCACGGAACTCGGCCGAGTGCGCCGTGCGGCGCTCGATGTCCTCGACGGTGACCGCCCTGCGCTCGCTGCCGCTCGGCGACGCTGACGACGGGTCGGCCTCGCCTTCGAGCGCGAGCTTCTCGAGCTCGCGCAGCAGACGCTGCTGGCGCTCGCCGACCTGCGTCACGAGCGCCTTGGCAGCGGTCGCGTCGAGCACGATGCCCAGGCGGCTGCCCTGCTCCTGTGCCCACTTGGGTAGCTCCCACGGCTTCACGGTCATCCGCGCGACGATCTGACCGCCGGCGCGCTTGACGGCCTTGTGCAGCGCATCGGGAGCCTTCGCGCGGGCCTCCTCACGGGCGAACAGCGCGAGCGTCGTCTCGGACGGCATCTCGGCCATCAGCGGCGTGAGCTCTTTCTCGACATCGGCCTCGCGCCAGCGCTCGACGCCTTCGACGACGATCACGCGGCGCCCCACGGCGAGCGTCATCGCCGACAGCGCCGCCGCGACCCCGGCCGGCGACGCGCTATCGCCCTCGAGCAGCTCGACCGCCGCTTCCGAGCCCGGAGCTTCTGCGAACGCCCGCAAACCCGCGCGACGCTCGGCGACGGCGCCGTGGTCATCGCCGTGGATCAGGTACGCGGACTTCAGCTCTGCCATCAGGCGAGTCTATGCGCGCCGCGCGGCGGCTACGCGCACCGGCTACCGGACGACCAGGTTCACGAGCTTTCCCGGAACTACGATCTCCTTGACGATCTCCTTGCCCTCGAGATGCGCCTGCACGTTGGGGGTGAGCTTGCACAGCTCCTTGAGCTCGTCGGGAGTGGCGTTCGCGTCTGCCTGCACACGGTCGCGCAGCTTGCCGTTGACCTGGCAGACGAGCTCGTAGGAGTCGGACTCGAGCAGCTCCTCCTCGGCATGTGGCCATGCGGCCCCCCATACGCGCGCGCCGGTCAACCGCTCGTAGATGTCGGCGCAGACGTGCGGCGCGAAGGGGAACAGCAGCGAGGCGCCGGTGGCGAGCGCAAAGCGCATCGTCTCGGCTTCGACGGAGTCGCGCAGGCGCGAGCAGTCGTTGAGCAACTCCATCACGGCGGCGATGGCGGTGTTGAAGGCAAAGCGGCGCAGGTCGCCGCCGACCTTGTCGATCGCCCAGTGGGTCTTGCGCAAGAGCGCGAGGTCATCGCCTTGCATGCTCGGCGAAACGTCGAAGTCCTCGCTGCTCGTGTCCGCGCGCTCGGCCGTCTCTGCGGCGAGCCGCCACAGCCGGCCAAGGAAGCGGTGCACGCCCTCGACCCCGGAGTCCGACCATTCAGCGTCTTGGTCGGGCGGACCGACGAACAGGATGTAGCAGCGCGCGGTGTCGGCGCCGACGCGCTCGACGATCGAGGCAGGCGAGACGACGTTGCCGCGCGACTTGCTCATCTTGGCGCCGTCCTTGGTGACCATGCCCTGCGTGAACAGCGCCTGGAAGGGCTCCTGGAAATCGAGGTGGCCGAGGTCGGCGAGCGCCTTGCAGAAGAAGCGCGCGTACATCAGGTGCAGGATCGCGTGCTCGACGCCGCCGATGTACTGGTCGACGGGCATCCACTCGCGCAGCGCCTCGGGGTTCCAGGCGGCGACGTCGTTGTGCGGGTCGCAGTAGCGCAGGAAGTACCAAGAGGAGTCGACGAACGTGTCCATCGTGTCGGTCTCGCGCTTGGCCGGCCCAGCGCACTCAGGACAGGTCGTGTTGACCCAGTCCTCGGCGGCAGCGAGCGGCGAGCGGCCTTTGGGCGTGTAGTCCTCGATCTCGGGTAGCTCGACGGGGAGCTGGTCGTAGGGCACGGGCACGGCGCCGCAGCTCGGGCAGTGGATGATCGGGATCGGCGCGCCCCAGTAGCGCTGGCGCGAGATCAGCCAGTCGCGCAGCTTGTAGTTGACGGAGGCGTGCCCCTTGCCCTCGCGGTCGAGCCAGTGCACGATCTCGGCGAGCGCGTCGCGGTTGGGCATCCCGTCGAACTCGGCGCCACAATTGACGAGCACGCCGTCGCCGGTGTAGGGCAGCTCGTCGTTCTCGGCCGCGTCGCTGCCGCCGGCCGGCTCGATCACGCGCCGGATTGGCAGGTCGAAGGCCTTGGCGAAGGCGTAGTCGCGCTCGTCGTGCGCGGGCACGGCCATGATCGCGCCTGTGCCGTACTCCATCAGCACGTAGTCGGCGACGTACATCGGGATCTGCTCGCCGTTGACGGGGTTGGTCACGGTGCGCCCGAGCGCGACGCCGGTCTTCGGCTTCTCGGCGTTGCCACGCTCCTCGTTGGTCTCATTCAGCGCGACGTTGACGTACTCGTGCACTTCGTGCTCGTGCTCGGTTCCTTCGACGAGCCGCAACACGTCGGGGTGCTCGGGCGCCATCACGAAGAAGGTCGCGCCGAACAACGTGTCGGGACGCGTGGTGAACACTGGGTAGTCGATGCCGAGCTGCTCGCAGCGGAAGGTGACCTCGGCCCCCTCGGAGCGCCCGATCCAGTTGCGCTGCATCGTCTTGACGTTGCCGGGCCAGTCGATCGTGTCGAGGTCGCCGAGCAGCCGCTCGGCGTAGTCGGTGATGCGCAGGAACCACTGCTCGAGCTGCCGCACCTCGACGAGGTGCCCGCAGCGCTCGCAGCGCCCGTCGGCGTCGACCTGCTCGTTGGCGAGCACGGTCTGGTCATGCGGACACCACTTGACGGCGGCTTCTTTGCGGTAGGCCAGCCCGGCGCGGAACAGCTCGAGGAAGATCCACTGCGTCCAGCGGTAGTAGCTCGGTTCATGCGTGGCCAGCTCGCGCGACCAATCGATCGAGATCCCCCACGAGCGGAACTGGCGCTGGAAGGAGGCGATCGAGGCGGCGGTGGAGTCACGTGGGTGCTCGCCGGTTTTGATCGCGTGGTTCTCGGCGGGTAGACCGAAGGCGTCGTAGCCCATCGGGTGCAGCACGCGCCGGCCGAGGCGACGATTGAAGTGCGCGATGGCGTCGCCGAGCGCGTAGCACTTGAGATGGCCGATGTGCGGCTCGCCGCTCGGGTAGGGCAGCATCTCGAGGATGTAGGCGTTGCTCGAGCGCCCGCCGGCGTCGTGCTCGTTGCTCACCTCCCAGGTGTGCTCGTCGGCCCACACGCGCTGCCAGCGCGACTCGATCGCGTGCGGGTCGTATGTGTGCTCGGCCATGGGAGGTCGCAGATTAGCGGGCGGCCTCGGCGCGTCTGCTGTGGCTGCCCGCCTGCGCTTCGACGATCCTCGTGCCGGTTGCCGCCCGCGCGAGCGCAGTCGAGCTCAGCCGGTCTGTGCGAGCGCGTCCTCGCCCACGACAAAGCGGCTGTTGCCACGCAGCAGATCGACGATCTGGCGCGGCGCCTTCTGCGGCGAGCCGGCGTCGAAGGGCGGCTGGGGGTCGTACTCGATGCCGAGCTGGATCGCTTGGGCGACGTCGTCTCCGGCGACCTTCGCGGCGAGCGCGAGTGCCATATCGATGCCGGCGGAGACGCCGGCTGCGGTGGCGATCTTGCCGTCGAACACGAAGCGCTCGGAGACGGCGTCGGCGCCGAGCTCGCGCAGCTTGTCGATGGCGAGCCAGTGACCAGTGGCGCGCTTGCCGTCGAGCAGACCGGCGGCGGCGAGGATCAGCGAGCCGGTGCACACAGATGCGGTCCAGGTGCTGGTCTCGTGCGCGGCGCGCAGCCAGTCGAGCGCTGGACCGCCGGCGCGGGCGGCGACCTCACCGGGACCGCCGGGGACGAGCACGATCTCGGGCGCGGGAATGTCGTCGAGCGAGCACTCGGCGGTCACGGTGAGCATGCGGTTGTCGGTGCGCACGGGGCCGGCCTCGGCGGCGACGAACGTGGCCCGCGCACCGGGCAGGCGGCTGAGCACCTCGTACGGCCCGATGGCATCGAGTGCGGTGAACCCGTCGTACAGCAGGATCGCTGTGTTCATCTGCTCGGCTCCTTTTTTTTGATGATCGATTGATGACGGCCACGCGGGCGGCGCGGCAAGGCTTCGGCGGAGCGAACGCCGCCTGCTTGGAAGCGGCGGCGATACTCGGCTGGCCCGACCTCGAGCGTGCGCAGGAACACGCGCCGCATCGTCTCGGCGGTGCCGAAGCCGCAGGCGTCGGCAACGGCGGCGATCGGCTCGGCGCTGTCCTCGAGCAGCCGGCGCGCGGCCTCGAGTCGCACGCGCTCGACGTAGCGAGCGGGCGTGACGCCGGTCTCGGCGCGGAAGGCACGGGCGAAGTGGCGCGGGCTCATGTGCGCGCGCTCGGCCATCGCCTCGACGGAGTGATCGCCGGCAACGTCCTCGACGACGCTTCGCTGCACCTCGCGCAGGGGCTCGCGCTCGGGCTGCTGGGAGGCGAGCGTGGCACTGAACTGCGACTGGTTGCCGGGCCGGCGGAGGAACAGCACGAGATGGCGCGCGACGCTCAGCGCGAGCTCGCTGTCGTGGTCGTCCTCGACGAGCGCCAGCGCAAGGTCCATGCCGGCGGTCACGCCGGCCGATGTCCACACGTCGCCGTCGCGGATGAAGATCGGGTCGGCCTCGACGGTGACGTTCGGGTGGCGGCGCGCAAGCGCCTCGGCGGAGGTCCAGTGGGTGGTGGCGCGGCGGCCGTCGAGCAGGCGGGCGCCGGCGAGCAGGAAAGCGCCGGTGCAGACGGATGCGGTGCGACGCGCGCCGGCCGACGCCTGGGCGATCCACGCGAGCAGGGCGGCGTCGCGCACGGCGGCGCGCGTGCCGTCGCCGCCGGGGACGATCAGCGTGTCGATCGCGCGCGGGGCCTGCTCGAACGTGCCGTCGGGAACCAGCGTGAGGCCGCTGCCGGTGCGCACGGGGGCGCCGTCGGCGCTGAGTGTGCTGATCTCGTAGCCCGGCGGGCGACTCGGGCGGGTGTCCGCGCCGGGGCCTCCCCCGCCGGCCGCCCCGTGCACAGCTCCGGCGTGGGCATCGAGCAGACGCTGGGCGCTGGCGAAGACCTCAACGGGGCCTGAGACGTCGAGGCTCTGCACGCCGGGGAACAGGAGAACGACGATTTGACGGGTTGAGCTGGACTCGGCGATGCGGCGATCATCGCCCAAGACCGATCTGTCTGCAAGGACAGATATCCAACGATTTCTGCCACTGTACGGCTCGGTCCCCACCCCACTGCCGTGCAGGCCGCGCCGTTTACCATGGGTCGATGGAGCCGACTGCGCCGGGATCGGAGGGACGCAAGGCGGAGCGCGAGGCGCTCGACTCGACGCCGGCGCGCGTGGCGGGGATCGTCGAGGCGGCGGAACGCACGGCTGTGGAGCTGCGCGAGCAGGCGGAGACGCGCGCGAGGGAACGGATCGCGGAAGCGGACCGTGCGGCGGCCAACCGCGTGCGGGCGGCGGAGGAGGAATCGGAGGAGCTGCTGCGCGAGGCGCGGGCACAGGCGGAGACGGCGCGCAACGATGCGGTGGCGGCGGTCGGCGCGATCCATGCGGAGGCGGAGCGCGTAAGGAGCGAGGCGCAGGCCGAGGCGGAGCAACTACGAGCGGGCGCGCAGGCCGAAGCCGAGCAGCTACGGACGGCGGCGCAGAGCGAGGTCGAGCAGGAACGCGCGAATGCGCGCGCGGAAGCCGAACTGGAGCGCTCAGGGGCGCGCGATCAGACGGGCGCGACGCTCGCGGGCGCGCGAGCGGAGGCAGAGCGAATCGTGGAAGAGGCGCGTGCGCAGGCGGGTGAGCTGCTGGCGGAGGGACAGAGCGAGGCGGAGCGTGCGCGCGCGAGCGGCGGGGAGGACCTGGAGAAGCTGCGCGCGGAGGCGCATGAGCAGGCACAGGCGGTCCGCACGAAGGCGCGCGAGGACGCGCGCGAGATCGTCGGCGAGTCACACACAGTCGCCCGCGAGGTCCTGCGCGAGGGCACAGAGCTCTCACGCAACCTGCGCGAGCTGTCGGTCTCGCTGCGCAACAACGCGGAGCGCCTGCTGCGCGACGTGCGCCTGGCGCACGGCAGCATGACGGCACGCCTCGACCAGGCCGGGCCGGGAGCCGGCGTCCGACCGGCGAGCAGCCGCCGAGGACAAGACGAGCCGGACGAAGACCTCGACGTGCCGGAGTTCATCCCGCCGGAGTAGCGCCGGGCTCCGCGAGGTGTAGCGAGCAACGCCGAGCTCTCGGTCCGCAGACAAAGGGCGACAGTTCCGTCCCAAGCGCTGCGTAACTTTGAGTTGATGGACAAGCTCACGCCGAGCCAGAAGGGCGCGGTGGCCGAGGCAGCGATCACCGCGGCGGTGATCCAGCTCGGATTGACCGTTCTGCGGCCGCTATGCGAGGGGCGTCGCTACGACCTGATCGTGGACCTAGAGCCACGACTCCTTCGGGTCCAGTGCAAGCTCGCGAAACGCGTCGGCGGCGCGTTGGCAATCCGCCTCCAAACCTCGCGATACACGCCTGGTGGGTACGTCTTCACGAGCTACTCCGCCGACGAGATCGACGCGGTCGGCGCCTACTCCGGGGAGCTGAAACGTTGCTTCCTATTGCCGATCGCCGAGGTAGAAGGCATGCGAGGCGTCCATCTCCGACTCGATCCCAGCGGGAACAACCAGGCACGGGGCGTGAGATGGGCAAGCGACTTCGAGCTTGAGCCGATGATCCGGAGGTTGCGAACCGCCAGTCGTCCACTGGACTCAGTGCTGGTAGCTAGACTTCCCGCCAAGCACTCGGGGCTATAGCTCAGTTGGGAGAGCGTCCGGCTGGCAGCCGGGAGGTCGTCGGTTCGAGCCCGACTAGCTCCATTCCTCGGTGCGATACGCAGTCAGGGCGTCTCGTCAGCATCTTCGGCGCCTGAGGTCTCGCGTACCTGCGGCTCGAGCAGAAACGACTCGACGGCGATATCCGGGTCGGCGTGATTGTCGCTGAGGAACGCGCGGACCTTGCGGCCTGAGTGCCGCTCGACGGCGGCGATCAACGGAGCGGACATCGTCAGTTGGAACGCTTTGCGGGTGGCGAGCACGAGCTCGACGTGACCATCACGGACGAGACTGCGCTCGCCCATCGTCATCGTGTCTTCGAGGACGACCGTGATCAGGTCCTCGTCGATGTAGGTACGAGCCTTCGTTGGACCGCGCCCGGTGTATTCGTGCAACAGCTTGACCGTCGCATTGGCAATGGCAGCGGCTACTGCGCCCTTAGGCGCGTTCCCAACACTCGACAAGGGAGACTCGCGTTTCTGGCTCCCTCCTGGGACAGGGCCGAGCGAAGGCAAGGAAGGAGACAGCTACAGTCCGTCCACTCGACCCGCGTTTCCCCGGCGTCCACGTCTGGTCAACGGTCCGTCACGAACTCACGTTTACCTAGCGTACTCCGATGCGCTCCGAATAGTTGCAAGGGGCTTCCATTCGCGTTAGGCTCGCTCCGGCTTCAGACCCTTGAGTCAGAGGGCCTGAGGACCCGCAGCAAAGCGGAGGGAGCGAAGGCAACGCATGGTGCCGGGAAAGACCTCCGTACACATTGAACCGTTTGTGTACGGAGGTCGTGTGTGTCCTGCCTTCGAAGCAGTCATCTCAGGCTTGTCAACCCCACTTCTCGTGGGCTCGAGCTCCGACGGGTCCTCTGCGGCACAGTCCATACCGTCGTCGCCAGCGGCGAACTTGACTTGGCGTCGGCGCCGAAGCTCGGCGCGGCCGTTGCTCGCATCCCTATGGACGGGAGCACCGTGCTGGTGCTCGACCTGCGCGAAGTCACGTTCATCGACTGCGCCGGCGTTCGCGCGGTCCTCGTCATCGATGAACTCTGCCGCAGACAAGGCTGCCGATTTCTGCTGGTTGCAGGAACGGGCCAGGTGCTGCGCATGTTCGGGCTCTGCGGCTTGCTCGACCGGCTACCGATCGCAGAGGAGCCGGGTCCGTCGGCCCCGATCATCGATCACGACGGTCTGCGACTCATTCGCCGCAGAGTCGCCGACCCCGATCGGACCGACCGTCGATCAGTGCCCCCGACCGCCCGGCCGGGCGGTCGGGTTTAGCCGATTCAGGAACCGTTGTTCGTGAACGCCTGGTAGGAGCGACAGGGCTCGTTGCGCAGGCTCGGGCACGCCGGCAGCGCCGTCGGCACGCTGACGCCCGGCACGATCGGCAGTGTCACGCTCGACGGCATGCTCGGCGAGAAGGCGACCGACTCTGTCGCCGTCGTGCCCTCGGGCTGCGTGTGCGAGAACGACCAGATCGGCTGGGTGCCGTTCGGCGCGGAGATCGTGACCCTCATGCCGCGAGTCCGTACGATAGGCGTGTCCCTCGAAGTACAGCGGGATCGTCACCGGCACGTACTGGTCGGCAGGCATCGGTTCCACGTCTGAGGGCAAAAACGTCGGGATCGGCTGCAGCGCCGTCGGCCTTTGCTTGAAGATGTTTTTCGCGCTCGTCGACAGCTTGCGCTCGCTCGCGCGCAACCAGCCGTTCTGCACGAACGTCTCGTTGCCGTCCGGGCGCACCTCGCTGACCGTCGCCAGTAGATCGACGTCGGGAGTCGAGGACTTGACCCAGAGGTGGACGGCGCCGGCGCCGACGGCTGTGGTGTCGGCGCTCAGCGGCGCCGAGACGTAGGAGACGGCCGAGCCGGCAGGCGGTTGGACCCAGTTCCATTCCCACTGCGACGCGTTGCCCCACAGGCCGCCTCCCCCCGTGTTCGACCCGTAGTCGGTCAGCGGTGTCGCTTTCGCATCTGAGGTGTAGGAGTCCGTCCCTTCGGCCGTCGGCTGTTTTTCGCCGAGCGTCCCGCCCGACCCGAGGTACCAAGACCTGGCCTTCGTGCCCGGTATCGGGAACTTGGAGAACGACTGTTCAAAGCCGGGGTACGGGTCGCCGGGTGTCGTGGTGCCCAGCGGCGAGGTTCCTGCGCCGTTGTCGAACAGCACGCGGACCGCCGGCAGCGCTTCGAACGCGGCAAGCGCCGATTCGTAGGTCGGCTGCGTCTGGATCGGGTCCGCCGGTAGCGTCACGAGGTCAGTTTTCGGCAGCCCCATCGCTTCCTGGTAGATGACCGGAGCCGCGGCTCGCACGACCGCCTGAGTTGACGATCGGCGCCTGTTTGGCGACGTACAGCTCGAGGAAGTCGTACAGCCGGTTGTAGGTGTACGGATCGAGCGAATCGATGTGCGCGCCGTTGGTGAACGTGAACCACTTGCGGCTCGTGCCCGTGAAGTGCTGGACGAGGTCGGCGCAATGGCCTCCGGTCTGCTCGTCCTCCCATTGACAGGCCAGGAACGTCGGCACGTCGATCTTCTTGACGAACGTGTCCGGATCGAGCGGGTCGGCGACCGCTGGGTTGTATGTCGAGTTCGCTTCGATCTTCTGCATCAGATCCGCGGCCTCGCCGTGCATGGCCTGGTTGGCCGCGCACGTCTGATCGCCTTCCTGGATCTGTTTCGTACGCCCAATGCTGACCATTGGCGGGACCGGCCGGTTCGGCGTTCTGCTGGCGCTCCGCCGCCCACGCCACGGCGAAACCGTCGTTACGGACGCCACCCGGATAGAGCGTCGTCGCTGTCGCGTCGATCACCGACAGCGGCGCGATCGCCGCGAGGTCCGGCGGACGCAGCTGCGCCGTGAACAGCTGGCTGATCCCGCCGTAGGAGATGCCGAGCATGCCCGACCTTGTGGCCGAGCACCCACGGCTGGTTGGCGATCGTCTCGATCACGTCGTAGCCGTCGAGGTTCTGCATCTTTTCGAAGAAGTCAACGCGCCGCCCGAGCAGCCAGTCCCGCGCATGTTCACGTCGACCACGGCGAAGCCCATCAGGTTGGCGAGGATCGCGATGCCGTTTTCGGGGCCCGCCGGGTTCGCGTACCCGTAGCCCGAGTACTCGATGATCGTCGGATACGGGGCCGTGTAGCTCGGCGTCGGCACTCCCGGTATCGGCAGCGTCGGGAAGTGGAAGCTCGACGGAACTCCTGGCTCGCCCGCCGGGCTGCTCGGCGGGTGCACGTCGATCGACAGTTCGGTGCCGTCGCGCGTCTTCAGATACGTGTAGCCGTTGTCGGGGATCGACTGTTCGTAGATGCTCGGGTCCCATGGCGCGGCGGCGTCGGAGTGGACCGTGATCGGTTCCGAGGATTCGCCGGTGGAGGTCACGCTGACGGTGTAGCCCTTGCCCGGCTTCACTTCCCGGAAAAGCAGCCCGCCGAGCGAGTCCGCGTTCTGCGTGGCTACGGTCGCACCTTTCTTCAGCAGCGAAGCCTGAGCGTTCGGCGCCAGGCCGGTCACGTAGACCTGTTCCGCGCTCCCCTGTGCGGTGAAGGCCGACGCACTCGCGGCCATCAGCAGGCCAATGGCAATCGCCACGAGCGTAGAGGTGAGACCGATCCGCGCACGACGCGCAGTCGCCGGCCGCGCGATCACACGGCGACCCTCTTCCACACCACTCACGATGCGACGATCCATACTCGCATTGCCCCGCTCCATCTCTCCCCCTCCTGCGCCCACACGCGCAATTAACCCGGTCGCTTGCCCTGATCCCGTCCCTTCTTCCAGCACCAGCTGGAATGCATCCCTATGTACCCACGTGCGCAAGTTCCAAACCGTGGCTCGATTAGGCGCAGGCGTTGCCGGGTAAGGAGCCGGCCATGCCCGGCGAGACCGACACGCGCTTCACCCGGCGCACGCTGATCGGCACGGCCGCCGCCGGCGCGGCGGCAGCGGCGCTTCCCTCCTCCGTGCGCGCGGACGAAGCGGCGGAGCCGTCGAGTGCGGCCGCGAGCGCCGCCTTCCCCAAGAAAGCCGACGTCGTCGTCGTCGGCGCCGGTCTTGCCGGGCTGTCAGCCGCCCGCGCGATCGCCCGCGCGGGTCGATCGGTCGTCGTGCTCGAGGCCCGCGAACGCGTCGGCGGGCGCACCTTCAACCGTCCGATCACCGGCGGCTCCTACATCGACGCCGGCGCCGAGTTCGTCGGGCCCACGCAGGACCGCATCAAGGCGCTCGCGCAAGCCGTCGGCGTGCAGACCTTCCCGACGTACAACACCGGCAACAACGTCTACTGGAAGGACGGCAAACGGGAAACGTACGCCGCCACCGGCCCGACCGGCACGGCGCCGCCGGATCCGACCTACCTGCCCGACCTGCTGCAGGTGATTCCGAGGCTCAACTCGATGGCGCAGAAAATCGACGTGAACGCCCCGTGGAACGCGGCCGAAGCGGTCGAATGGGACAGCCAGACCTTCTACTCGTGGGTCAAGGCCAACGAGGTCAACCCCGATTTCATGCGGCTCGTCGCGACGGCGACGGACGCGATCTTCGGGCAAGAGCCGCGCGATCTCTCGCTGCTCTACGTGCTCTTCTACCTGGCCGCCTCGGGCGACGAGACCCATCCTGGGACATTCGAACGCAACTTCCAGACGGCTGAAGGCGCCCAGGAAGAACGCTTCGTCGGCGGCAGCCAGCAGATCTCGCTGCGGCTCGCCGCCGAACTGGGCAGCAGCGTTGCGCTGAACGCCCATGTGCGCCTGATCACCCAGGACAGCAAGGGCGTGAAGGTCTTCCTCGACAAAGGACGCGTGCTCGCCAAACAGGTGATCGTCGCGATTCCCCCGGCGCTGACCGCGCGGATCGACTACGAACCGCTGCTGCCCGTCCTGCGCGACCAGCTCACCCAGCGCGCGCCGATGGGCTCCTACGCGAAGGTCAACGTCGTCTACGACCAGCCGTTCTGGCGCGAAGAAGGCCTGACCGGCCAGACGGTCAGCCTCAACGGACCGGTGAGGGTCACATTCGACAGCACGCCCGACGAGGGCAGCCCGGGCGTGCTGCTCGGCTTCATCGGCGGCAGCGACGCCCGCTCCTGGTATGCACTGTCCGCCGAAGGCAGGCGCCAGGCCGTGCTCGACAACTTCGCCGGCTACTTCGGCGAAAGGGCCCGCAACCCGCTCGAATACGTAGAGAACGCGTGGGCCGAGGAACGCTTCACGCGCGGCGACCCCGTCGCCGGCCTCGGACCAGGCACGCTGCTCGACTTCGGCACGGCGCTGCGCGCGCCCGTCGGGCGAATCCACTGGGCCGGAACGGAGACCGCGGACTACTGGGTCGGCTACATGGACGGCGCCGTGCGCTCCGGCGAACGGGCAGCCGCCGAGGTGCTCGCCGAACTCCCCTAGGCAGGCCGCGGGGCCGTGGTTATCCACGCCCGCATGCGGTACACACAACGACGCACGATGCTCAGTTCGGCGGCACGTTGGTCACGACATCGGGACCTGTGTAGCGATGCCGGTGGGACTTGCACGGAGCTGAGAGTGAATACTGGACATCGTCCTCGTGGACGTCGTTGTAGCTCGCGAAGATCGTCGCTGCCCCGGGAGTCCCGACGGGGCAGCCCGGATCGGTCGTGCTCTTCACCCGCACGTCAACCCGCATGATGTTCCCGGGCACACCGAACATCACGGCGTGATGCGATGCGTAGCGCAGATGGCGGCCGACGGAGAGCACGATCTGGCGATCGGGCGCGCCTGCAACACGATCCACTTGGCAGATGATTCCGGAGACGGTGCGCGCCGACAGGTCGATCGTGCCGTGACCGCGCGTGTAGCTCCCCGTGGCGCCGGTGATCGGCTGCCCACCGTGGAAGCCCCATGCCTCCTTCGGCACTTCGACGATCGGAAACGCGCTGCAGTACGCGGTCGCACGCGATGCGTGGCCAGTCGGCCCAGAGGCGGACGCGACACCTGTGGCGAGCAACATTGCGACGAGGGCGCAGGCGAGCACCCCTCGCCTGCGCGCTCGCTTGAACGAATCGCTGCCCATGGCGCCGACGATAGGACGCCCGGCGCCGGCCACGAGCCGGCTCGACGAATGGTTGGCCCGGCGCTCTAGCGCTTGACGATCGTGAAGCGAAGCGTCGTCGGCGGCGAAGACTTGCCCGCCGCGCGCGCCACGATGCCGAGCGCGTAAGGCCCGGGACGAAGCTTCTTCGAGGCCGAGATCCGCCCCTGGAAGGCGACCTTGTTCAGGCCGGCGTGTCCGCTCAACACGAGCGTGCCGGCCGTAGCGGTTCGTTTGCACGCCGGCTTGTGGCGGTTGCCATTGCTCTGTGCCTTGCAGCTGCCGTGGACCTTGCGCCCACCGACCCTCTGCGTGAAAGTCAGGGTGACCGTGCTCGGCTCGCTGAGCATGAACGAGAAGGTCGTGCCGAGCGGCACCTTTCCCTTCTTCGTGAGCTTGGCGAGCCCGTTGCCCTCGCGCCACACCGAATTCGACTGGCGCGCGTCCGAGAGCGTCGGGGCGGCGAGCGCGCTGATCGGCAGCACCGGCGCGAGCGTCGTCATGGTGGTCGTCTGCGTCGAGCCCGAACCACCGGAGCCAGGACCAGGCGCAGGTGGCGCGACGCTCGTCGTGATCGCCCCGAGCGAGTTCCTGTTGAACTCGGTGAACCACATCCGGTTGTCGGCTCCCGCCGTGATGTACAGGAGCCCCGCGTTTTCGTGCCCGACCGGGTACTCGGTGATGTCCGCTCCCGAGGTCGCCGTCGTAGGGATCGAGCCGATGCTGTCGCCGTTGCGCTCGGCGAACCAGATCTGGCCGTCGGGGCCGACGGCCAGGCCGAACGGCAGGCTGTTGAGGGTGGGCGTCGGAAAGACCGTGACCACCCCGCTCGGCGTGATCCGCCCGATCGCGGCGGGCAAGCCGAGCGTGAACCACACGTTCCCGTCGGGGCCGAGCACGAGCGCGTTGATGCCACTGTCGCCGCCCGGAAGCGGGAAGTCTTCGCCGGCGCTCGTGTGACCGGCCGTGTCCATGCGCGCGATCTTGTTGCCCTCGCCGTACCAGAGCTGTCCGTCGGGCCCGACGATCACGCCCTCCACCGAGGTGCTGGAGTTCGTTTCATATTCTTTGACCACGCCGCCCGTCGTGATCGCCCCGAGCTGCGTGTTCCAGCCGAACCACAAGCGGCCGTCGGGGCCGGAGGCGATCGAGCCGTAGCCACCCGTCCCGTGGCCCAAGGCAAACGGTTCGATCTGCCCGGTGGCCGTGGCGTTGACCGGAACCCTGTCGATCTGCCCGTCCTGGGCGACCCACATGTTGCCGTCCGGGCCGAGCGTCGCGGCCAGGCCGAGTTTCGGCGAGGGAAGCTGGACGACTTCGGAGGGCGAGCTGGCGCCGCTCGTGCTCATCCGCCCGACGAACGTGCCGCCTTCGTGGTTGCCGCTGTCAACGAACCAGAGTTTTCCGTCGGGACCCGTCGTGATGCCATATGGGGTCGTGAGGATCGGAATCGGGTACTCGTCGATCACTCCGGCGGCGGCCCCGGCGGAGCTCGTGCCGAGCGCCCCGATCCAGATGGTTGCGGCCGCGAGGATCCCCAGCCTGCCTGCCCGTGACCAGCTCATGGCCGTGAGTCTTCCAGATCGGACAGCGGCAGACAGCCCGGCGCACGGCAGTCTTCTCGACATCCGAGAAACGCAAGGTACGACCTGTTATCTCGGCACAGGGCCCACGTGGACCTGTCGCAGAGCCCCGTCACGGAAACCGCTCGGCCCACGGCTCGAGCTCGATGCGCGCGGCGTTGATTACGTAAGAGATCAGCCTGTACCAGCCGGCGACGACCACGAGCTCGATCAGCTGATCCTCGGCGAGCCGCGCCGACAGCGTCGCCCACAGCTCGTCGGGGATCGCATTCGTCTCATACAGCGCGTCGGCCGCCGCGAGCAGCTGCGCGTCGGCTTGCGACCAGACCGCGTCGTCGGCCGGGCCGAGCACGGTCGCCGCGATCTGCTCGTCGCTTAGGCCAAGCGGACGGGCGAAGGCGACGGCGTGCACGCCCCACTCGTACTCCGCCCCGGCACGCGCGCACGTGCGCAGGACCAGCAGCTCGCGCTCGCGTGGATCGAGTCGTGGATGGCCGAGCAGACCGGCGCCGAGCGGTCGCATGCGCGAGAACAGGCCGTCGTGCACGGCGAGCGTGCGGAAGAGCGCCAGCGGCTCGACTTCACTTCCGGGCGGCATCCACTTGGCGAGCATCGCCGCCAACTCCGGCTCATACGGCGGCTGCAACGGGGCGATTCGCGGCCCCTGCGTGTCGAGCTCCGGCATCGTCGCTATCCTTTCGCTTCGATAATCAAAGCAAGGAGCGTAGCTTCTGTTTTCGCAGCACGCAAGCGCAGGCGGAACGCCGCGGCCGGGCGCCCCGGCGCGCGGATCGCGCAGTGGCCGGCCGATCATGGCCCTGTTCGACCTGCTCGGGCGGCGCTGGACGCTGCGCGTGCTGTGGGAGCTGCGCCGCGAGCCGCTCACCTTCCGCCACCTGCAGACGCGCTGCGAAGAGATGTCCTCGAGCGTGCTCAACCAGCGCCTGCGCGAGCTGCGCGACGCCGGCGTCGTCGAGCAGCAGCGTGGCGAGGGCTACAGCCTGACGCCCGAAGGCCAGGCACTACTCGAAGCGCTCAAGCCCCTGAGCACGTGGGCCGAGCGCTGGAGCGCGCGATCCTGAACGCGCCGCCTCGGCGCCGCCAGCGCAGCATTACGTGTCCTCTTTTTTTATTTATAGATAATCGATATCCGGCGAGCTCAGAGCGATCCCCAGGCCGCGAAGCGACACCCGCCCGCTGCCCGGGTAGAAGCACATGTCGCCCGGCTCACGAGTTCCGTATGCGAGGTACGTGAGCCCCTGCTCGCCCGCCCGGAAGGCGTGCGCCACGCCCGTGCCGGCCGGACGCGCGATCACCTCGCCCGCCGTCAGCGCGTGCTCCTCGCGCTCGCCGCGCTGCCACAGCTCGAGCACCCCGGCGCCGTCGAGCACGACGAACGCCTCCTCCTCCAGCGAATGACAGTGCGCCGGCGCCCCTGGCTCGCCCGCCGCAAGCGCCACGTGGTTGAGACCCGTAGCGCGCGCCCCTGCCGCCTGCCCGAGCCGGCGCATGCGACCTGCGAACGCCGTCGGCGCCGCGTCGAGTGAGACCACGTTGGCCGGACGCTCGGCGCTCGGCTCAGGGCACTCTGGCGCCCCCACCGAGGCCTCGCGCGCGAACGGTCCCTCGCCGTCGCCGAGATCCAGCCAGCGAGCCCCCGACCACGCCGTGGCCGCCCGCGGCAGCGCCGTCAGCGCCGCGTCCAGGCGTTGGCCGAAGGCGAGCACGTCCAGACCGCCCTCGCCCGCACGCAGCGTGTGCACACCGCGCATCGGCCGGTGCACGATGCAGTCACCGGGCGCCACCGCGAACGTCTCGCCGTCCTGCCACAGCAGCCCCTCACCGTCGAGCACGTAGAAGATCTCCTCCTCCGAGCCATGCTCGTGCGCCGGGGTAGAGAAATGCTCCGGCGCGACCTCGATCCGCCGCAGGCCGATCGCGCGCGTGCCCGCTTCGCCCCCGAGCTCGTACCACACGCCCTTGATGTGACCCGCCACCCGCTCGCCCTTGCGTCCCGAGTGCAGATTTCCCACTCTCACGGCCCCGCGACGCTACCAGCGAGCGCCCGCCAGGCGTACACTGACAAGCTCCACTCCCGTCCCCTCGAGGAGTCGCCATGAGCAGCCAGCTGCCCCCCGGACCGCGCATGCCGAGCGCGCTGCAGACGATCGGCTGGTGGAGTCGCCCAACCGCTTTCGCCGAGCGCTGCCGCGCGCGCTACGGCCGACGCTTCACGATCCGCTTGCTCGGCCAATCGCCGTTCGTGATCATCTCCGACCCAGAGGAGATCAAGCAGGTCTTCCAGGCCCCGCCCGAGGTGCTGCACCCCGGCGAGGGCGCGAGCATCCTCGAGCCGATCGTCGGTCCCAACTCGGTGATCCTGCTCGACGAGGGCCCGCACCTGCGCCAGCGAAAGCTCCTGCTGCCGGCCTTCCACGGCGAGAAGATGCAGGCCCTCTCCGGACTGATGAGCGAGCTGGCCGAGCGCGAGGTCGCCTCGTGGCCGCTCGAGCAACCTGTCGCGCTGCATCCGCCCGTGCGCCGGCTCACGCTTGAGATCATCCTGCGCGCCGTCTTCGGGCTCGAGCGCGGCGCCCAGCTCGACGAGCTGCGCGACCTACTGACCGAGGTCCTCGCCTTCGGTGACAGCCCGCTATCGCTGATCCCGCCCGCCCAGCGACTGCTCAAAGGACGCGGGCCCGTCGGGCGTATGGAACGGATCAGCGCTCGCGCCGACGAGCTGATCTTCGGCCTGATCGAGGAGCGCCGCGGCGAGCACAGCGACGGTGAGGACGTGCTCTCAATGCTGCTCGGTGCGCGCGACGAGGACGGCGAGCCGATGACCGCGCCCGAGCTGCGCGACGAGCTTGTCACCGCGCTCGTCGCCGGGCACGAGACGACCGCCTCGCAGCTCGCCTGGGCGTTCGAGCGGATCGCGCGCGAGCCCCACGTCCAGAGCCGCCTGCACGCCGAGCTCGACGACGGCGCCGACGAGGCCTACCTGACGGCCACGATCAACGAGATCCTGCGCCGGCGCCCCGTGCTGCCCAACGCCGAGCCGCGCCTGGTCAAGCAGCCGATCGAGGTCGGCGGCATCCGCTATGCGCCCGGCGTCGTGCTGTTCGCGAGCGCCTACCTCGTCCATCACGACCCGGCGATCTACCCCGACCCCTACGCCTTCCGCCCCGAGCGCTTCCTCGATCAGTCGCCCGGCACCTACACCTGGATCCCCTTCGGCGGCGGGCGGCGGCGCTGCATCGGCGCGAGCTTCGCCCTGCTCGAGATGAAGCTCGTGCTGCGCGCCGCGCTGCAGCGCCACGAACTGCGCCCCGCCGGCGAGCCCGAGGTCACGCGCCGGCGCGGGATCGCCTTCAGCCCGTCCGGCGGCAGTCGCGTGATCCTCACGCGACGGGGCGGCGCGCGGGCGCCCCTGCAGGCGCCCGCGACAGCCGTGCCCGTCCCGGCCTGAGCAAGTAGTCAGCTAGCGCGCTAGCCGTGGTGCCGGTGGCGCTTGTGCGCGTGCTTGGCGTGCCGGCGGCTTTGATGCGCCTTGTGGCTGCCCTTCGGACAGGGCGCCCGATACGTAACCGGCACCGTCTGCGGCGCCAGGCCGCCGAGCCCCGCGAACAGCAGTTCCGACTTCAGCGGGAAGCCGCCCTTGGGGCAATGCTTGGGCACGCGCCCGTAGTAGCTCACGCGCTTGCCCTTCTTGAACGCCGTGCCGATCTTCACTTCGATCGACAGCGCCGACGCATCGGGCGCCCCGGGCACCGTTTCGATCAGCGGCACCGAGGTGACGAACTCCTGCGCATACGGCGCCGGCGCGCGCGTCACGTGGCTCGGCGAGAGGAATTCGAGCGACACCGGTGAGCTGCCTTCGGTGTAGAACTGCAGCGCCCCGCCCGGTGCGAAGAAGGCCTTGATCGAGGCGCGCTCGTCGACCCGCTGGGTGCCGAAGCTGACGACGCCGAGCGCCGTGCCCGACAGCGTCACTTTGGACTTCTTCGGACACGCCCCCGGACCCATGTTCTGCAGCACCGACGGCTGGCACACGGCGAAGCCGTGCGTGTTGATCTTCGTGCCCGCCGGCGTGTAGAAGTTGATCCCGATCAACGGCGGCGGGAAGCCGCCGTATTCGGTGCCTTTGATCGTGTACTGCACCTGCAGCGCGGCCCCCGCGCCGAGGATGTTGCCTGTGCCGCGGAAGCCCGGGATCGGGATGGCACGCGCTTTGAACGTGACCACCGGCGCCGCCGAGGCGACCGCCGGCGCCAGCGCCGCCATCAAGCAGCTCGCCGCCAGCGACGGCACGGCAAGGCCAAGCACGACCAGCAACGTGGATGCTCTGCGCGACATGTGAACGCTCCTTGTGGAAGTTGGATGACGCTCGTCGAGTCAGCGATCCATCGGGTAGCGCTCCGGCCGACTGGCTGCGGGGTCATTGCCTCTCTATGTGTTCCCTCAGCCGTAAGAACACCGCGCGCGTGCGAGAAGCGCGGCGTGCTAGTCGGACGGCGTGCTAGTCGGTGAGCGGTTCGCGCGCGAGCTGGTGGCGTACGCGGTCGCGCGAATCGGCGTAGCGAATCGCCTCGTATGCGATCAGCGCGCACAGCAGCGCCGCGAGGATGCCCAGCGTGGCCAGCGCCGGCAGCGAGATCGCCGCCGGCACCAGCGCCAGCAGCACGACGGCGCAGACCAGCCGCCGAACGCTCAGCGTGTGCATGTTGCGCAAGCGAAAGGCGACATGCGCGAGCAGGTACAGCGCCGTGCCACCGAGCAGCGCCACGGCTGGTACGAGCGCCAGGTCCTTGCCGACGTGCGCGAGCGTGATCTTCAGCCCGACCGCCAGCAGCGCGATCCCGGCGATCATCGGGAAGTGCAAATAGGAGTAGGAGTCGCGCGCGATCCCGTTGCGCTCATGGCCTTCGGCAGCTTTCGCCAGGCGCCGAGCGGCGACGATCGCCGTGACGTCGAAGTAGATCCACCAGAGAGCCGCCGCGACGACCATGCCGAGCACCGAAGCGGCGACGATGCCGGCGTCAATCGACTCCTTCGCGCCGACGCCGATCGCCACGATCGACTCGCCGAGCGCGATGATCACGATCAGGCCGTGACGCTCGGCGAAGTGGCCCGGGACGATTTTCCAGCCGTCCTGGCCGAACAGGAACGGGCCGCCCGCGTCGAGCAACAGCGCGACGCCCCAGATCGCCACGCGTAGATCGCCCGACGCGGCGGCCGCCGCAAACAGCAGCCCGGCGCCGATCGCCGTACTCACCGCGAGACCGAGCACCGACTTGCGCAGCGTGGGGTCATCGCGGCTGGCGAGCATGAACAGCACGATGTGCGCCGTGCGCACGACCGCGTACGCGCACGCGAACAGCAGCGCCTGGGAGCCGAACGCATGCGGCACGCAGATCGCCGCCACCAGGAACGCCGCCATCGCGGCGAAGATCGCCAGGCGCACGGCCCCCTCCTCGGGGTCGAGCACGCTCGTCAGCCAGGCATAGCCGACCCACGACCACCACAGCATGCCGAGCGCGAGCAGACCCTTGAGCACCCCTCCCCACGTCGGCGTGTGCGCGATCAGCGTCGTGCACTGCGTCAGCGCGAGCACGAACACGAGGTCGAAGAACAGCTCAAGCGGCGTGACCCGCTCGTCCTCGCGCATGACCGCGCTGACGCGCGGGGATTCGCTCGAGCGTGTCGCGCTCACGCGGGCATCTTCGCAGCCGGGCGCACGACAGCGGCCGGGGCCTCACGGCCGCTGTCGTGCACTCCCCCTGACCGACGCCCCGATCCCTGCACCGCCGCATCGTGGAGCGGCGGTGCAGGGTCGGTAGAGCGCCTATTTAAGCGACATGTTCGGCTCGCCGGCCGCGTTCAGGCCGGTTCCCGAGATCGTGCACGTGCCGCCTTTCGGCGTGCCCGCGTTGTACGCCTGGGTCAGGCAGTTACGTAGCGCCAGCTGAGCCCAGTAGTTCGGGTGGATGTCTTCCTGCAGTTCGTAGGGCCCGAAGATCGCTTCGAGCGTGCGAATCTGGTTGAACCACTCCGTTTTGTCGACCGCACCAGCAGATTTCCAGTTCGCCAGGCCCTTCTCCTCGAGCAGCCCGACGGTGTTGTCACAGAGCCTGCGCGCGTTGAACGCCGAGCTTAGTTCCATCGTCTTGACGTTCGACAGGCCCGCCGCCGAGGCGGCACCGAGCACGGCGCTGTCGATCGTCGGCAGCATCGTCGCGTTGGCGTAGTTGGCGTCTTTGTTCCAGAAGCCGCAGCCGCCCGTCGTCTGCCTGCTGTAGCCACTTTGCGTGTAACGGAATTCCGACCCGTTCGGGATCGGCGAGGGGTAGTTCTGCACGAGGATCGTGTACTGCGAGCTCGAGTAGCCCGCGTTCGTCATCGCCGTCGCAACGTTTTTGACCGCCGTTGTGATTTCGCCCTTGACTTTGTTGACGTTGGCCGTCGTGAAGTTGTTCGTCACCGAGCTTTCTTCGCTGCAGTAGAAGTCCCAGAAGAACGTCGACTCGAGGAAGTCTTCTACGCACGTCTGCACGATCGGGGCGAAGTTGAAGTTGTTGCCGCCGATCGACAGCGCGACCAGCTTCACATTGTGCGTCGCGGCGAAGTGCTGCAGCATCAGCGCTTGGCCTTCTTTGCCCCCTGAGTTGTAGAAGTCGATCCCCGGCTTGAACGTTTCGCCTTCGCTGAAGGTCGACGTCTTCGCGCCCGAGCAGGCGAGGTTCATGCCGCTGACGCCGCCGCCGATGTAGACCTCGGCCGACTTCGAGCGGTGGCAGCCTTTGATCAGTTCGGCCGTATTCGTCGCGTTGTCGTAGTAGGCCGTCGAGCCGAGCGCGTCCGTTTTGGACGAGCTTTCGTCGGTGTTGCCGGCCCAGCGCCCGGCCTCGCCGGAGATGAATGAGTCGCCGACGCTCGCCGTCCACGGCGCGCCGACGCCAGGGCCGTCCGCGCGGGCCGCCGAGGTGAGCCCGCTGAGGCTCCAGGCAAACGCGATCGAAGCGAGTGCGACGAGCGTCAGCAGCACTGCGTTGCGACGGCCGGCGCCGTCAAGAGATCGATGCATGCGGTTCTTCTCCCCCTGCTGCGCGCCTCGCGCCTACCGCGGGCGCTGTCTGAACGACCCTATCCGAGGCATCCGGCGGATTTCAACTATGCCCAAACGGAGCGGCACGTACAGTAGGCCACGCCCACGATCGCTCCCTTCAGGCTCCCGCGGCGCGTCTCCAACCGACCCGCGTGGCGGGCTTCAGGCGCCGTCGGCGACGCGCGAGGGCGCCTCGCCCCACAGCTGCTCGAGGCGGTAGTACTCGCGCGCCTGCGGCGTGAAGATGTGCACGACCACGTCGAGGTAGTCCATCAGGATCCAATCGGCGCGACTGGCGCCCTCGACCCGCCGCGCCAGCGTGCCGTGCTCGCGCTTGAGCCCCTCGAGGATGCCGTCGTGGATCGCCTTCGTCTGGCGCGTCGTGTTGCCCGAGCAGATCAGGAAGTAGTCGGTGTAGCCGAGCACGCCGCGCAGGTCGAGCTCGACGATCTCGATCGCCTTCTTGTCGGCCGCCAGCCGGACGATCTCCTCGAGCAGCTGCTGCGGTTGCAACGCCCCGCGCTCGGAGGCCTCGCCGTTGCTGCTCGCTGCACGCTCGCCGCCGGCCACCGGCTCTCCGCCCGCCATCATCAGCTCACCGCCCGTGCGCTTGCGGCAGTGCCGTACAACGCGTGCTCTGCCACGTACTCGGCCACGTCGGCACCGACGAGCCGCTCGATCGGCTCGCCCGCCGCCGCCTGCTCTCGCGCTCGCGAGGATGAGACGTCGATCAGCGGCGCGTCGAGGAAGCGCACGCGCTCGAGCCCACCAAGCGATGCGAATGCCTCCAGCACCACCCCGCGATCGCTACCCGGGCGCTCCGCGACGGCCAGCGTCGCCAGCTCTAGCAGCGCCAGCGGTTCGTGCCAGCTCGGCAGCGTGCCGGCCACGTCCGCCCCGACGATGAACGTCAGCTCGGTCTCCGGATCGCGCTCATGCAGTTCTCTCAAGGTATCCACCGTATAGGACGGCCCATCGCGCTCGGTCTCGAGCGCGCAGACCGACAGGCCCTCGGCTCCGCGCACGAGCAGCCTGCACATCTCAAGGCGCCGTTGCGGCCCCGGGTCCCCTGCGATCTGCTTGTGCGGCGGCGAGCCGGCCGGCACGAGCACGACCCGCTCCAGCCCGAGCTGCTCGCGCGCGTGAGCGGCGATCGCCAGGTGTCCGAGCGTGGGCGGGTTGAACGTGCCGCCGAGCACGCCGAGCGAGTGTCGCTGGTTGGGGCCCGCCGCATGCCCGGGGGCCTGCGAGCGTTCAGGCACGGACGTGTCCGTCGCCCTCCACGAGGTACTTGGACGTGCACAGCTCGCGCAGCCCGATCGGCCCGCGCGCATGCAGCTTCTGCGTCGAGTTGCCGATCTCCGCGCCCATCCCGAACTCGCCTCCGTCGGTGAAGCGCGTCGAGGCGTTGACATAGACGCAGGCCGCGTCGACGCCGAGCTGGAACGCCCGCGCCGCCTGCGTGTCGCGCGTGACGATCGCCTCCGAGTGACCGCTGCCGTAGCGACCGACGTGCTCGATCGCCTGCTCCGCCGAGTCGACCACGCCGACGGCGAGCGTCAGCGCGAGGTACTCGCTCTCCCAGTCCTCCTCGCTCGCCGCCTGCACGAGCGCCGAGTCAGACAGCGACGCCTCCGCCTCAAGCGGCGATCCGGCGCGCTTCGGCGGCGTCGCCTCGCTCTCGTCCTCGGCCAGCTCGAGCACGCGCTCATCGCCGCGCACGACGACGCCGGCTTCGTTCAGCGCGCGCACGATCCGCGGTACGAAGCGCGGTGCCACGTCGCTGTGCACGAGCAGCGTCTCGGCGGCGTTGCACACGCCCGGGCGCTGCGTCTTTGCGTTGAGCACGATCGCTTCTGCCTGATCGAGGTCGGCCGTGGCGTCGACGTAGACGTGGCAATTGCCCGAGGCCGCGTAGATCACCGGCACGGTCGCGACCGCCTGCAGCGCCTGCTTCAGGCCCTCGCCGCCGCGCGGGATGATCAGGTCGACGGTGTCGCTCTGCGTCGCCAGCTCGGCCAGCTCCTCGCGCCCGCCGCCGGCCACCAGGCTGACACAGCCCTCGGGCAGGCCCGCCGCCACCGCCGCCTCGCTCGCGATCTGTGCGAGCGCCGCGTTTGAGTGCTCGGCCGAGGAGGAACCACGCAGCACGATCGCGTTGCCCGACTTCAGGCACAGCGCCGCCGCGTCGATCGTCACGTTCGGACGAGCCTCGTACACGACGGCCACGACGCCGAGCGGCACGCGGACCTTGCGCACGTCCAGGCCGTTCGGCAGACGCCGCCCGTCGATCAGCTCGCCGACCGGGTCCGCGAGCGCCGCGATCTGCCGGACGGCCTGGGCGATCTGCGCCAGGCGCTGCCCGTCCAGGCGCAGGCGATCGAGCAGCGCGTCGCCGATCTGGAGCTCGCGCCCGAGCTCCATGTCGCGCTCGTTGGCCGCGAGGATCTCCGCGGCGCGGTCCTTGAGCGCCGCCGCGATCGCCTCGAGCGCCGCGTCCTTGACCGCTGTGTCCAGGCGCGCGAGCGCGCGCGAAGCACGCTTGGCCGCGCGGCAGATGTCCGTGACTGAGGAGACGGCCGTTGCCATGACCTCTAAAGGGTAGGGCCCTCAGTCCACCACGAGGTAGTCGCGGTGCACCGCCTCCTCGCTGGCGCGCGGCATCACCTCGCGCGCCGCCGTCGACTTCATCCCCTGCACCTGGCGCAGCTCCTGCGCGGAGTAGTTGCAGATCCCCTTGGCCAGCGTGTGGCGCTGCCCGTCGCGCGGCTCAGCCTGCGCGATGTCGACGGCGTCGCCGGCCTCGAACTCGCCGAGTACCTCGACGATGCCGACCGGCAAGAGGCTCGCCGCCCCCTCGCTCACGGCGCGCGCCGCGCCGGCGTCGATCAACAGCGTGCCACGCGAGGGCTTGGCGTACTTCAGCCACAGCTTGAACGAGCTGTAGCGGGCCTCGCGCGCGGCGAAGCGCGTCCCCTCACGCTCGCCCGCGAGCACCGCCCGCAGAGCCTCCGGGCGCACGCCGTTGCAGATCGTCGTCTCGATCCCCGCCGCCGTCGCCATGTCGGCGGCGACCACCTTCGAGCGCATCCCGCCCGAGCCAAGCGGCGAGGTCGTGTGCCCGATCTCGAGCTCCTGCAGGCCCGCGAAGTCGGTGACCTGGCGCACGATTTTCGCGTCCGCGTACAGCCGCGGGTCGGCCGTGTAGAGGCCGTCGATGTCCGTCAGCAGGATCAGCTCGTCGGCGGCGACGAGCACCGCCACCTGTGCCGCGAGGAAGTCGTTGTCGCCGAAGGAGATCTCGTCGGTCGCCGTCGTGTCGTTCTCGTTGATCACCGGCAGCACACGCCACTCGAGCAGCGTCGTCGAGCGTCTGGCGCGCGTTGAGGTAATGCGTGCGGGCGCTCATGTCGAAGAACGTCAGCAGCACCTGTGCGCTCGTCACGCCGCGCTCGCGCAGCAACTCGTCGTAGATGCGATAGAGCTTGCCCTGCCCCACCGCACTTGCCGCCTGCAGCTCCTTGATCGAGCTCGGCCGCTGGTTCAGACCCATCACACGCACGCCACGCGCGATCGCGCCGCTCGTCACGACGATCGCCTCGGCACCCTGCCCGTGCAGCGTGGCAAGCGCGTCGCAGACGTTGCGCAGAACCTCCTCGCGCGGCTCGCCGTCGCCGTCGGCGACGACGCTCGAGCCGAGCTTGAGCACGATCCGCCTCATGGCTGGAGCTTATGCCGCCGGCGACTGCCGGGATCGAGCTCGAACGTCTCCCCCGCGATCTCGATCTCATCGCCCGCCTGAAAGCCCTCCGCCTCGAGCGCCTTGAGCACGCCGATCCGGCGCAGCCGCCCCTCGAAGTAGGCCATCGCGTCGTCGTTGTCCACGTCGTAGCGCGCCAGCAGCCGTTCGATCCCGGCGCCGCGCACGGCGAACGACTTGGGTCCGAGCCGCTCGACGCTGAAGCCGCTGCGCCCGGCCGGGCGGAAGACCATGTGCTCGGCCAGGTCCTCGCTTGCGCCCTCGCCCGCCGCAGCGACGGGCGCCGGTATGCCGCCCGTGGCGCCCCGGCCATCGGACAGGCTGCCGAAGTCTCCTTCGCGCGCTCCCTCGCGGCCACCGTCCGGCGCCTGCGGCGCGACGCACCGCAACAGCTCACTCGAGAGTTGCTCCAGACCGAGACCCGTGGCGCTCGAGGTCGCGATCACAGGCACCTGCTCGCCGAGGCGCTCGCGCCACTGCGCCACCGCCTCGCTCACGCGGTGCTCGGAAAGCAGGTCGCACTTGGACAGCGCCAGCACGCGCGGCAGCTCGGCCAGGCGCGGATCGTGCGCCGCCAACTCACGCTCGATCGTCGCGTGGTTGGCGATCGGATCGGCGCCCTCTCCGGCGGTCAGCTCAGGCGCCACGTCGAGCACGTGCACGAGCAGCCGCGTGCGCTCGACGTGGGCGAGGAAGTCGTGGCCGAGACCTGCACCCTCGCTCGCACCCTCGATCAGTCCCGGGATATCGGCGAGCACGAGCTGGCGTTCGTCGGCTTCGAGCACGCCGAGCACGGGCGAAAGCGTCGTGAACGGGTAGTCGGCGACCTTCGGAGCGGCGCGCGTCAGCCGCGCGAGCAACGATGACTTGCCCGCGTTGGGCAGGCCCACGAGGCCGACGTCGGCGAGCAGCTTGAGCTGCAGCTCGAGCCAGCCTTCCTCACCGGGCAGCCCGCGCTCGGCGAAGCGCGGCGCCTGGCGCGTCGGCGTGGCGAAGCGCTTGTTGCCCTTGCCGCCCGAGCCGCCGCGCGCGACGGTCGCGCGCTGGCCGGCCGCGAGCAGCTCCCAGCTGCGACCCGCCAAGTCGCCGCCCTCATCCGCCGGCGCGCGCACCTGCGTACCCGGCGGAACCCCGATCGTCAGCGTCTCGCCGTCGGCGCCGTGGCGCTGGGATCCTTCGCCGTGGCCGCCGCGACCAGCGCGGTGATGGGTCTTTCGCCGGAAGCCCTGCAGGTCGCGCAGCGAGTCCTCGCAGACGAACACGACGGCGCCGCCGTGACCGCCATCGCCGCCGTCGGGCCCGCCGCGCGGGACGTGCGCTTCGCGGCGGAAGCTCGTGCAGCCGTTGCCGCCGGCGCCCGCCTGGACATGGATCTTCGCGCGATCGTGGAGCATCTCGGCGATCATCGTGACAGCCCACACCCCAAGCAAGGGAGAAACGACCGATGAGCAGCTACCCCGCAACCGCCACCGACAACGTCCTCGTGATCACCGGCGCCTCTACCGGGATCGGCGCCGCCACCGCCCGCCACGCCGCCGCGGCCGGCTGGCGCTTGGTGCTCGCGGCACGCTCGCAGGAGAAGCTCGACGGGCTCGCCGCCGAGCTGGGCGGGTCCGAGCGCGCGATCGCCGTCCGCTGCGACGTGACCGAGTGGGAGCAACAGCAGGCGCTCGCCGCGGCCGCGCTGTCGGCGTTCGGGCAGATCGACGCCGTCTTCGCCAACGCCGGCTTCGGTGGTCCGCGCGGCTTTCTCAGCGACACGCCCGAGCACTGGCGCGAGATGGTGCTGACCAACGTCTACGGCGCGGCGCTCACGCTACGCGCCACGATCCCGGCGCTGAAGGACACGCGCGGGCATCTGCTGCTGACCTCGAGCGTCGCCGGACGCCGCGCGCTGCCCGGGTCCTTCTACTCGTGCACCAAGCACGCCGTCACGGCGATGGGCGAGGCAGCGCGCCAGGACCTCAACGGCAGCGGCGTGCGCGTCACGCTGATCGAGCCCGGCATGGTCGACACGCCGTTCTTCGAGAACAAACCGAGCAATGCGCTGCACGAAGACGACATCGCGCGCGCCGTGATGTATGCGCTCGCCCAGCCGCCGCACGTCGACGTCAACGAGATTCTGATCCGCCCGACCGCCCAGGACGGCTGAGCAACCGAGCTAGGCGAGCGCGCGGGCGAGGTACAGCTCGGCGATCGCCGCCCCACCGGCAACCGCGACCGTGCCGATCGCGCCGACCGTCGGCAGCTCCGAGCGCGCCGCCAGAGTCGCCACGGCGTCGGCGGCGTCGGCGCCCGCGCACGCAAGCTGGACCTGGGCCGCGTGGCGCCCGTCTGAGAGCGTGCAGAGCGCGAGCGCACCAAGCGCCACGTCGCGCGCGCCGAGTGAATGCGCCAGGTAGCGCACGGCCGGGTGCCTCGCGTGCCCGCCCAGCCAGCGCGAGGTGACCTGCTCGGGGGCGAGCAGCACGGCGGCGCCGAGCGCCACGCGCCCCACCGCGAGCAGCCCTGCCACGCGGCGCGGATTCATCGGCGGGTGCGCTCGCGCTCGGCCTAGGAAGCCGAGTCGGAGAGCACGCTGACCGTGCGCCCGCGGCGGCCCGTCGTGAACTGCACCGTGCCCGCGGCGCGCGCGTAGAGCGTGTCGTCCTTGCCGATGCCCACGCCCTGGGCCCGGCTTGAAGCGGGTTCCGCGCTGGCGCACGATGATCTCGCCGCCTGTCACCGTCTGCCCGGCGAAAGTCTTCACGCCGAGGCGCTGCGCGTTTGAGTCGCGCCCGTTGCGGCTCGAGCCGAGCCCCTTCTTATGAGCCATCGGAGGACTCCTCCTTCGCTTTCGCAGCCGGCGCTTTCGCTTTCGCCGCGGGTTTCTCTTTGGCCGGGGCTTTCGCTTTAGCCGCTGGTTTGCTGGCCGCGGCCTTGGCTTTCGCCGCTGGTTTGTCCGCGGGTGCTTTCACGGGCGCTTTCTCTGCAGACGGCTGCTCGGCCGCTTTGCCGGCCGCGACTTTTGCTTTCGCTTTGCCCAGGCTGATCTCGGTGACCTCGATCTGCGTGAGATCCTGGCGATGGCCGGTGCGGCGCTTGTAGCCGCGCTTGGGCTTGAACTTAAACACGCGCAGCTTCTCGCCGCGCACGTGGGCGAGCACCTTCGCCGTCACCTGCACGCCCTCCAGGCCGGCCTTGTCGAACACGGCCTCCTCAGAGCGGAAGAGAATCGGCTCGAGCTTCACGTCGGCGCCCTCGTCGACGGCGAGGCGCTCGATCAGCAGCCTCTGGCCGCGCTCTACGCGGTACTGCTTGCCGCCGGTCTTCACGATCGCGTACATGTCTGTTCTCAGTCTCGATTTCTTCCTAGTGCGCTAAGCCCGCTGCCGAGGGACGCCGCGAGCCGGGGTCTACTCCGGTGTCGCGGGAGCCTTGGCAGCCGAACGGCGCCGTCCGCCCCTGCGGCCACGACGCCGAGGTTTGGATTGTAGGCCATCGCCGGTGCCATCGCCCTGCGACGTGTCCTTCGGCGAGTCCTCGCGGCCCTCGCCGCCGTCAACGGTCTCGACTAGGTCGCGCGCCGTCAAGGTTGGCTCATCCTCGGGCTCTGAGTCGACCGTCGTCGCCGATTCGTGCAGACCGGCTTCACGACGCGCGGCCGCATCCTCGCTATCAGCCGGCGCACGCCTGCCGCGCGCCCGCGTTCTCGCGCGCTCGCCGGCGCGGCCGCCTCCCGAGGAGGAGGACGGACGGCCTCCGCCGCGGGCGCCTTTGGCGCCGGCCGGACGCGGCGTGGCCTTGACGACCTCGCCCGACTCGTCGAGCAGCAGCGCGCTGGCCGCCGTACGGCCAACCTGATCGATGCGCACCATCCGCTTGGAACCCACATGGGGCGCGGCGCCGGCGATCGAGATGATGTAGCCGTCGATTTTGGCGACGGCGTCTTCCTCGTCGTACATGTGCGGCTCGACGATCTCGACGAGCACCTCATCGCCCTGGCGGAACGGCAGCGCACGCTCCTCGACCTCCTCGCGCGTGCCCTGGAAGGTGATCGCGAAATGGTCGAGCGCAAGGCCTTCGGAGCCCTCGAACAGGAACGACTTGCCCGTCTCGGTCTCCAGGGCACGCAGCACGCGCGAGCTGTGCCCGGTGAACTCGGCCGTCACGCGGGGGTTGATCTGGATCAGGAACGCATCGACGTCGGGGGTTTCCGCCGCGACGTCGCGCAGCTTCCGTTCGAACTCGATCGCGATCGTCTCCTCCGAGCGGATCACGCCCTCGCCCTCGCACGTCGGGCAGGGACGGCTCATGATCTCGCGCACGCCCTCGGTCACGTTCTGGCGCGTCATCTCGACCAGGCCGAGCTTCGAGATCTCCGCCGTGAACGTCTTCGTGCGGTCCTCGTCGAGCGTCTTGCGCAGCACCTTCATCACCGCGTCGCGGTTGCGCGCGCGGGCCATGTCGATGAAGTCGATCACGATGATCCCGCCGATGTCGCGCAGTCGCAGCTGGTTGACGACCTCCTCGGCCGCCTCGAGGTTCGTCTTCGTGATCGTGTCCTCGAGCCCCGCGCCCTTGCCGCGGCCGATGAACGAACCCGAGTTGACGTCGATCACGGTGAGTGCCTCGGCGTAGTCGATGATCAAATAGCCGCCGCTGGGCAGGTCGACGCGGCGCGAGAGCACGCCTTCGATCGCCTCCTCGACGCCGTAGGCCTCGAACAGCGGCTGCTCCTGCTGCCACAGCTCGACGCGCTCGACGAGCTCCGGCGCGGTGCGCGTGAAGAACGAGACGAGGCGGTGGTACTGCTGCTCGTCGTCGACGATCGCGCGCTCGAAGTGCGCGGAGAAGATGTCGCGCACGACGCGCACCGAGAGATCGGCCTCCTGAAAGACGAGATCCGGGGCGGCCGTCTCCTCGACGCGTTTGACGAGCACCTCGTGCAGCTTGTGCAGGTACTTCAGCTCGCGCTCGAAGTCCTCGCGCTTGGCGCCGTGGGCGGCCGTGCGCACGATCACGCCGCCGCCGCCGATCTCCAGTTTCGAGGTCTGCCGGCGCAGCCGTTCGCGCTCCTTGTCCTCCAGGCGTCGCGAAACGCCGATGCCCTCGCCGGTCGGGGCATAGACCATGTAGCGCCCGGCGATCGTCAGCTCCATCGAAAGACGTGCACCCTTCGTCTTCAGCGGGTCCTTGACGACCTGCACGACGATCTCCTGCCCAGGCTTGAGCAGGTCGGAGATCTTGCGCCCGGCGCCCGAGCCGCGACCGCGCTTGGGCGTCTCGACGCCGGGGAGCACGATCTCATCGACGTGCAGGAAGCCGTTCTTCTCAAGGCCGATGTCGACGAACGCGGCCTCCAGGCCGGGCAGCACGTTGTCGACCTTGCCCTTGTAGATGTTGCCGACGATCGAGCGACCGCCGCGGCGCTCTATGTAGAGCTCAGCGATCCGATAGCCGGCCTGCGGACCTCCGCCACCTTTGCGTGATGCCGCCGCCTTCGACGCCCCCGCCCTGCGGGAGGAGGCAGACGAGCGGGAGGCGGCGGGCGTTCCGCTCGCCTCTAGAAGCGCCACGCGCGTCTCCGCGCGATCGACGCTGACAAGTACTTGCTTTTTCAATGTGAACTCTTTCGGTATGAGGCAGGGCGAGTCCTGCCGCGTCGGAGCAAACGCCTAGCGTCGCTCGCGGCGGCGGGGACTGAGCCCGTGCCTTCGTGGGGACGCCAGCTGGCGGCCGCAGCGTCGCGACGTCGTGATCGTCCGGGCGGGCAGCGCGTGAGGCGCATCCGGCGGACTGACGGTCTGGCGAGAGTTGCGGGGCGTTCATTGGTGTCAACTAGCGCAGTACGCGGCCCTTCAATGCTTGCGAGGCGCGCGCCTGGACGTAAATCGATTGCAGCAGGCCCACCGCCAACAGGGTCGTGATTACCGACGAGCCGCCATAGCTCATGAGCGGCAGCGTGACGCCGGTTATCGGCATGATCCCGATCGTCATTCCCACGTTGACAAAGACCTGAAACATGAGCATAGCCGCTACGCCGGCAGCGACGAGCGAACCGAGCAGATCCTTGGACATCACGAGGATGCGCAACGCACGCCAGATCAGCAGTCCGTAGAGCGCGAGCACGAGGCCGGCACCGACGAACCCGTACTGCTCGCCGACCGCCGCGAAGATGAAGTCGGTGTGGTTCTCCGGCACGTAGCCGAGTTTGCTCTGCGAGGCGTTCGGCCCGCGGCCGGTCTTCTGCCCCGAACCGATCGCGATCTTGGACTCCTCCTGTTGGTAGCCTTCCTTCTGGGGATTGGTCGAGGGGTGCAGGAAGGCCGTCAGTCGCTGCACCTGGTAGGGCTTGAGCACGTGCACGCCCGCCGCCGGCGCCGCCACGAGCACGAACGTCAGCGCGACCAGGCCCAGCGCGACCAAACCCGCGAGGTGCCTCCAGGAGACGCCCGCGACGAACAGCAGCGTGAACGCGATCACGACGTAGACCAGGCCCGAGCCGAGGTCTGGCTGGGCGATCACGAACATCGCCGGCACGAGCGCCGCGAGCATCACGAGCGCCGTCGTCTCGACGTTCGCGCAGGCGCCGGGCGCGATCGACGACGAGCGCGGCGAGCGCTAGCGTCAGCAGCACCTTGCCGAGCTCGGAGGCCTGGAAGGAGAAGAACGGCAGGTTGATCGCCCGCTGCGAGCCGCGCGCGGTATGCCCAAGCGCGAGCACCGCCAGGATCGTGAAGATCAGGAACCCGTACAGGACGTTTTTCGCCGGGCGCAGGCGCGCGTAGTCCAGGCGCGAGAGGAGCAGCATCAACACGAAGCCGACGATCAGGTACGTCAGCTGACGGTCGACGTAGTAGTTCGGCTGACTGGGGATCAGGTTTTTCGTCGCGTCACTGAGCGTGACGATCGAGCCGATCGCCAGGCCGATCACGGCGAGCGTCAGCAGCGGGTCGAATGGCAGGCGCAGCGTGTGCGCGCCGGTCGCGGGCGGCGCCGGTGGCTGCTCGGGGGCGGTGATCGGGCTGAGCGGGCTCAAAACGTGTGTGAGCTCCCGGCGACGAACTTCTTCGCCTTGCCAAACCATTGCGACGCCAGCAGGCGAGCGATCGGGGCCGCCGTTTCCGCGCCGAAGCCGCCCTGCTCGACGGTCACGGCGATCACGATCGGCCGCGAGGGGTCGCCGATGTAGCACATGTACCACGACTGGTCTTCTTTGCCGATGTGCTGGGCGGTGCCCGTCTTGCCGTAAACCGGGTGCTGCGCCTGATCCCAGCCGCTCCACACCGCGGCCGAGGTCCCGCCCGGCTGGCTGGCCGCCTCGTGGATCCCTTCCATCACGAGGTTCACGTCGGTCGCGTTGAGGTGCACGTGACGCTGCGCCGGGAAGCCGAGCGACTGCACGAGCCTGCCCTGCGGGCCGTCGATCTCCATCCCCAGGTGCGGGCGCACGACCCAGCCGTCACCGCCGTGGGTGAACGCGTCGGCGAGCGTCGAGTAGGCGACGGCCATCTGCAGCGGCGAGGTCAGCAGATCGCCCTGCCCGACGGCGAGATGCATGTTGTCGCCGACGCTCCACGGGCGCCCGTCGGAGATGCCACAGCTCGAGACGTGCTTGCGCCGCTCGCACGCGAGCTCCTCCCGGCCGACTTTCGCGCGCCACGCGCGGTCGGGCACAAGCCCGGTGATCTCGCTGGGCAGGTCGATGCCGGTCTGCTCGCCCACGCCGAGCTTGTGCGCCTCGCGCTGGATCACATTGCCGTGGCTGTTGGCCAGCTCGCCGGCTTCGAAGAAGTAGGTGTCCGAGGAGACCTTCAGCGCTTCGACCAGGCCGACCGCGCCGTAGTTGGCCTTGCCGGCGTTGCAGAACTGCTCGGTGGAGACCGAGATGCATTGGCCCGCGCCGAGTCCCTCGCTCGGGTTGATCACGCCCGCTTCGAGCGTGCCCATCGCTGTGATCGGCTTGAACGTCGAGCCGGTCGGATAGGTGCCGTTGACCGCGCGGTCGGTTAGCGGCGCCGGCGATTCTTCGCCCGAGCTGCTCTTCGATTTGCCCTCGAGCGCGGCGTATTCGGCCTTCGTCAGCGGTTTGGCGAACTTGTTCGGGTCGAACGTCGGCGAGGAGCCGATCGCGAGCACCTGCCCGTTGCGCGGGTCGAGCGCGACGAACGCTCCAGCGTCTGCCGGTTTGCCGCCGGCGCGCGCGTTTTCGATGCCCTGCAGCAGCGCCTTTTCGCCCTCGGCCTGCAGCCCCTTGTCGAGCGTCACCTTCAGGCTGTAGCCCGCCTTCGGCTGCGTCGGGGCCAATTTGCTCGGTACCGGGTAGCCGGCCGCGTTGACCTCGACGCGCTCGCACCCCCGGATTGCCGCGCAGATAGCGGTCGTAGTAGTACTCGAGCCCTTCCTGGCCGACGACCGTGCCCTGCTTGACGCCGTCGAAGGCGCGCATCTTGAGCTCCGTTTCGGAGACCTGGCCGACGTAGCCGAGCACCTGCGCCGCCATCTCGCCGTAAGGGTAGGCGCGGATCGAGACCGGCTGCTGGGTGACTCCCGGATATTCGCTCTGGCGCTCGGCGAGCACCGTCAGCGCGCCGCGCCCAGCGTCCGTCTTGATCGTCACCGGCGCGTAGGGGACCGCCGTGCGGCCCTTGATCACGAGCGCCTGGACGTGCGCCCCGCTCATCCCGAGCAGCCGCCCTAGACGCCGATAGAGCCGCAGTCGCGGCGCGCCGGAGTGCGGCAGCGCCGAGGGCACGATCTGCACAGCGTTGGTCGTGCGGCTCGCGACCAGCGGCTGGCCTTCGCGATCGAGGATTTCCCCGCGCGGCGCCGCGATCGGCAGGTCGCGCGCGCGGTTGGCGTTGGCCTGCTGCACGTACTGTTCGCCCGAGAGCACCTGCAGGAACCACAGGCGGAAGAAGATGATCGCGAACATCGCGATCGCCACGCCGCCGAGGATCGCCACGCGCATCGCGAGCTGCGGCGAGACCGGGATGCGCGGGTCACGTCCGCCGGACGGTTCGATCGCGCTCATCGGCCGACCGTACCCTGGCCGGCATCTGTGCGTGGCCGCAGGATCACGAGCGCGAGAGGGGACTCAGGCCGCCGGTCGTGTACGCACGCCTGCGGCGGCGGCGCGGATCCTCGGGCAGGCCGCCGATCAGGCAGCGGCGCACGAGCGCCCACACGGGCAGCGCGATGATCGTGTTGACGACGACGCCGAGCACGATCTGGCGCAACAGCTCAAGGCTGACCGGTGCCTCGACGCCGAGCAGGAACTGCACGATCGAGTAGGCGACCATCGCGGCGGCCGAGCCGGCGGCGCCGACGAGCAGCGGCGTGAGCGCCGCCTGCGGGTCGCGCGCTTCGCGCAGGCGGCCGGCGAAGTAGCCGACGACGGTCAGCGTGAGCGAGGTCACGCCGAGCGTCTGCACAAGCGCGAGGTCGACGAGCAGGCCTACGCCGAAGCCGGTCAGCGCGCCGAGCGTCGAGCCGCACATCAGCCCGACGAAGGCGACGAGCAGCGGCGAGAGATCGGCGCTGACGCCGAACACGGGCACCTCCGAGACGACGCCGATCTGAAAGAACACGAGCACGACCGACAGCGCCGCGATGCGCCCGAGCAGGGCCGGCGAGCCGATCGCGCCCATCAGCCGCCCCCCGTCGAGGCGAGCTGTTCGCCGGAGGAGCCCTGCTGGCCGGGTGGCAGGGCCGCGGTGACGCGGCCGAGGTTCGCCGGCAGCGAGCCACTGGCCGCGGTCAGCACCTGCACGACGTCGAGGTTGTGCAGGTTGGCGAGCGGGTGCACGTTGACCGAGCGATAGGCGCTTTCTTCGTTGATCGAGGTCACCTGCCCGATCGGGATTCCCGGCGGATAGAGCGAGTCGTCGGGGCTCGAGACGGTGCCCGAGGTAACGACGTATTCGCCTTTGTTGGCCTGCGTGTTGGCCGGCAGGTACTGCAGCAGCAGGTCGTTGGGGTCGCCCACCTTCGGCTGCACTATGCCGGTCGCGCCCGACGTGCCGATCCGCGCCGAGACGCCAACCGAGCTGTCGGTGATCAGCGTCACCTGCGCGCCGTCGGAGGCGACCTGCGCGACCTTGCCGACGAGCCCTTCGCCGTTGATCACCGGGTCGTTGACGTGCACGCCCGAGGATTCGCCCTTGTCGATCGTGACCGTCGAGTACCACACGTTCGGCGACTTGGCGACGACCGTCGCCGTGACCGGGTGGTAGTCCTTGACGCTCAGCTGATTGTCGAGCCGGAACAACGTGAGCAGTTCGCGGTAGGAGTGTTTTTCGGAGTTATTGGCGATCACTTCGCGGCGCAGCCGGTCGACCTGCTTGCGCAGTTCGTCGCGCTGGCCTTTGGCGTGCAACGTGTCGCCGAACCAGCCGATCAGGTCGCGCACGGGCTTCAGCGCCTTGTTGGCGCCGTTCTGGATTGGCGAGACCACTGTCAAGAAGCCACGCTGCACGGAGTGCAGCCCGCCGCTCGACGCCTCGCCGAAGTATGCGGTCAGCAGGATCAGGGAGAGCACGACGAGCAGCGCGAGAACCAAGCGCCGACGCCGAACCGTCTTGTCATACACGGATAGCGACCTTCCGAAGCGTTCACGGGAAAGAGTACCCCCGGGTGCACGGGTCCGTCACAGGTGTCCGCCCAGCGCAAGGCGCCCGGCACTGCGGCGCACTCACCTGCGGCGTTGGCGATTGCGCGATTTGCGGTTCGAGCGGTGGATCGCCTCGAACTCCTCCAGCGAGCGCCCCGAACCGACCGCGACACACGTCAGCGGCGACTCGGCGAGGTGTGCCGGCATCTGCGTCTCTTCGCGCAGGCGCTCGTCAAGGCCCTGCAGTAGCGAGCCGCCGCCGGCGAGCATGATGCCCCGGTCCATGATGTCCGAGGCGAGCTCGGGCGGCGTGCGGTCGAGCGTCTCCTTGACCGCGTCGAGGATCTGGTTGAGCGGCTCTTCCAGGGCCAGTGCGTATCTCCTCGCTCGTCAGCACGACCGTCTTGGGTAGCCCGGCGACCATGTCGCGTCCGCGGATCTCGGCCTGCAGCTCCTCGGCCATCGGGCAGGCCGAGCCGATCTCGAGCTTCAGCTCCTCGGCCGTCTGCTGGCCGATCAAGAGCTTGTACTCGCGCTTTGCGTAGTTGATGATCGCCTCGTCCATCTCGTCGCCGCCGACGCGGATCGACTGCGAGACGACGATCCCGCCGAGCGAGATCACGGCGACCTCGGAGGTGCCACCGCCGATGTCCACGACCATCGAGCCCGTCGGCTCGCCCACGGGCAGCCCGGCGCCGATCGCCGCCGCCATCGGCTCCTCGATCAGGTAGGCCGTGCGCGCACCGGCCGACAGGCAGGCCTCCTCGACGGCGCGCTTCTCCACGCCGGTCACGCCAGAGGGCACGCAGACGACCACGCGCGGATGCGCCCAGCGGTTCTGGTGCACCTTCTGGATGAAGTGCCGGAGCATCTCCTCGGTCACGTCGAAGTCGGCGATCACGCCGTCCTTCAGTGGCCGGATCGCCTGGATCGTGCCCGGCGTGCGGCCGAGCATGCGCTTGGCCTCGATCCCCACCGCGTGCACTTCGCCGGTGCGCGAGTCGATCGCCACGACGCTCGGCTCGGACAGCACGATGCCGCGCCCGCGCACGTACACGAGCGTGTTCGCGGTTCCCAGGTCGACGGCCATGTCGCGGCCACCGAATCCCGTCAGATAGCTGAAGATTCCCATTGATGGAGAAGAAAAGGGGCCGCGGATTTTGCTCTCGCGCGCCGTTCCGCGAGATGCGCTGTTGCGCTTCGCGGCCGGCGGCGTAGCCGCGCTGCCCGGTGGCGCAGTCTAGCGGACGCGATTTGGCCTCCGATAGGGTCGCCAGCGGTTTTGCAGGGGAAATACGGACGCGGCGGGTCAGCTGCCGCCCAAAGGAGAGCTGCCGCCGAACAGCTCCGGCGCCAGCTCGCGCAGCGCCTGCAGGGGCAGCCCGACGACGTTCTCCTCCTCGCCCTCGACGGCGAGCGCGAGGCGCGCGCCGGTCGCGCCCTGGATCGCGTAGCCGCCCGAGCGCCCGCGCCACTCTCCCGTGGCCAGATACCAATCGATCAGCTGCTCGTCGAGCGTCCGGAAGGTCACGCGCGATCGCGCGATCGCGGTGCGTTCCTCGGCCTCTGCCTCCCCGCCGAGCAGTAGCGCCACGCCGCTGATCACCTCGTGCGTGCGGCCACCAAGCGCCGTGATCGTCACGCGCGCCGCGGCCTCGTCGGCGGGCTTGCCGTAGATCGTGCCGTCGAGCACGACGATCGTGTCGCAGCCGAGCACAGCCTCGGCTGCGCCCGGGCGCAGCGCGGCGCGCGCCTTGCGCAGTGCGTTCTCGAGCGCCACCGCCGCCGGATCGGGGCCCTGCTCGAGCTCATCGGCGCCGGACACGCGCACCGTGAAGGGCACGCCGAGGCGCTCGAGCAGCACCCTCCGCTGCGGCGAGCCCGAGGCGAGCACCAGCTGGGGCGCCATCCCGGCCCGCGCGCGCTAGAGCTCGCCGAAGAACAGCGCGGACTCGCGTGCTGCTGACTCCGGCGAGTCCGACCCGTGCACCATGTTCGTGCCCATCTCGATCGCGAAGTCGCCGCGGATCGAGCCGGTCGCAGCCTCGAGCGGATTGGTCGCGCCGATCACTTGGCGCGCCGCCTTGACGGCATCTGGCCCCTCGAGCACCATCGCCACGATCGGGCCCGAGGTGATGAAGTCGACGAGCTCGCCGAAGAACGGGCGCTCTGCGTGCTCGGCGTAGTGGCGCTCGGCCAGCTCGCGGTCGACCGTCATGCTGCGCAGTGCGGCGATCTTCAGCCCCTTGCGCTCGAAGCGGGCGATGATCTCGCCGCTGAGGCCGCGGGCGAAGGCGTCGGGCTTTACGAGGATCAGCGTTCGGTCCATGGATTCCTTTTCGGATTGAGGTTGTAGCTCAGGTGCTCGGACGGGTACGCCCGGTCGAGCGTGACGGGCGCGCCGCCCGTGCAGGTGCGGCCGCCGGCTCGGAGGCGACGACGGGCGTCGCCTGTGTGTCCTGCGACTCGTCCACCTGCTCGATCACGTCATCGCCGCCCGCGCTCGCCGCTTCACGTTCGCGACGTTCGCGCGTCGCTTTCGCGCGCGCCGTCTCAGGCCGCTCAGTAGCGCGCTCGCCCGGCGCGGCGGCCTTCGCCAGCTCGGCCTTCTCGGCGTCGATCGACGCCTGCGTGCGCCGCCGGCGCGCACGCCGTGGCGGCTCGGGCGCCGGCACCTCGGTCTCGCAGTACGGGCAGATCGTCCACGCCTGATCGAGCGGGCGCTCGCAGTTGACGCAGCGATCCTTCAGCTTGCGCAGGCAACTCGGACAGCGGATGAAGTCGCGCTCGATGCGGTAGTCGCAGTGCGGGCACAGCGAGTGGTCGAACTCGTGCAGGCGCGCCTCCGCGGCCTGCACCTCCAGTTCGCGCTCGCGCACGTCTTCGAGGTACTCCGGCGGGCGCAGGATCATGTAGACGATCGTGCCGACGAACGGGAACAGCGAGGCCACCGTGGCGCAGCCGACGAGCATCGGGTCGTTGATCCGCCGGCGCGCGTCGGCGTAGGTCCAGTAGATCAACGCCAGGTAGAGGACGACGACGAACAGGATCAGCAGATCGACGACCAAGTTCAGGCCGCTGCTTTCAATTCCGAAGTATGCGAGGGTGAGCATCGGCGGGAGGCGAGTTTAGAGAAATAGACGACCGAATCCGTAACCAGCGGCGAAGAACACGAGGATCACGAGCGCCACGATCAGCGCCACCGCGCCGATCATCGTCAGCACGGAGGGACCCTCGTCGTTCACGACAGAGCCCTTCGCCGTCGCGCATCCGAGTCCTGCGCCGAGCCCGCCCCGGAGAGGGCGCCCAGCAGCTCGCCGACGAGGTAAACCGAGCCCGTGGCGAGCACGGCACCGCCGCGCTCACGCGCCCACCGCTGCGCGTCGGCGAGCGCCTGCGCGGGGCGCGGCTCGCAGACAACCTGCTCAAAGCCGAGCTGGCGCGCGAGCGATTGCAGCGCGGCCGGCGAAAGGGCACGCGCGCTCGGCGGCGCCGTGAACCAGGCGCGCTCGCACTTCCCGAGCAGCGAGGAGAGCATGCCCGCAGCGTCCTTGTCCTCGAGCACCCCGAGCACGAGCGCGAGCGGGCGCTCGCCGACGAGCGCCGGCAGCGACTGCACGAGCGCGTTGACGGCTTCTGGGTTGTGCGCGCCGTCGAGCACCGTCAGCGGGTCCTCCGCCACGACCTGCAGGCGCCCCGGCACCTCGATGCTCGCCGCCGCCTCGTGCACGGCACGCTCGCTGGGCTCGATCCCGGCGCCGCGCAGGTAGCTCTCGGCGGCGAGCCGCGCAAGCGCGAAGTTGCGCCGCTGGAAGGCGCCAAGCGCGGCCAAGCCAATCGAGGGCGCCTCGGCGTCGGCAACGACGATCCGCGCACCCCGCTCGCGTGCCACGCGCTCAGCCACGGCGATCGCCTGCGGCTCAAGGCCGGCGCCGAGCACGAGCGTGCCGCCCTCACGCACGACGGCGAGCTTCTCCTCGGCGATATCGCGCACGGTCGGCCCCAGCCAGCGCGTGTGCTCGAGCCCGACGCTGCTCAGCACGGTCAGCTGGGCGTCGATCACGGACGTCGCGTCATAGCGTCCGCCGAGCCCGGCCTCGACGACGGCCACCTGCGCGCCGCGCTCGGCGATCTGCCACAGCGCGCCGGCCGTGAGCAGTTCGAACTGCGTGACGTGATCCTCACCTGCGAGCGTGCGATTGACGCGCTCTGCCGCCCACGCCGCGCGAGCGATCGCGCGGGCGAAGTCCTCCCCACTCATGTCCTGCTCTGAGACCTGCAGGCGCTCGCGGTAGGAGACGAGGTGGGGCGAGGTATAGGCCGCCGTACGCTGGCCGTGGCGCTCGAGGATCGCCGCGATCATCCGCGTCGTCGAGGTCTTGCCGTTCGTGCCGAGCACGTGGATCGAGTCGTAGCGGCGCTGGGGCGAGCCAAGTACGGTCATCATCCGGCGCATGCGATCCAGGCCGAAGCGCATGCCAAACAGCTCGAGCGAGCGCAGGTGCGCTTCTGCGTCGTGCTCGCCCCACGACGGGGGCCGATGAGTCTCGGGGCGCGGTGTCGATGTCATGCGTGCTCGCAGCGCGCCGCGCAGGCGCTGCCTATGCGTCGGGGTGCTTGCGCAGGTAGTCGATGAACACCGGGCGCAGAGCCTCGCCGAGCTTGCCGTCGCCGCTGTGTATGGCGTCGGAGATCAGCCCTTTGGAGGACTGGATGTCGTAGTCGGCCTCGCCCGTGTCGCCGCTCGCCGCCTCGGCGGCCGGGATCAGCTCGAGCAGAGACCAGAAGAACTTCACGTCGACGTGGCGCTCGGCGCGGCGCACGGCACGATCGTGCAGCTCGTGCGTGGAGAGCTTGTCGAGATCCTCGCCGGTCGTCATGTCCGGGTCGGCGCCTAGCGGTGCTTGCGGCCGCGCCGTCCGCGCCCGCCGCGGCTGCCGCGAAACAAGGGCCACAGTTCGCGCCCCATGCCCTTCAGGTCGAGCTTGCGCGCCAGTTTGCGCAACTCGGCGCGCTGCTTGAGGCTCAGGTTGCTCACGCGCCCGCGTGATTCGGTCACGAGCTGGGCGAGGTGCGCGCGCTCCTTGGCCGACAACGCGTTCCAGCGACGACTGACGATCATCGCGGCGCGCGCCAGCGTCAGCCAAGGCACCGAGCCGACGGTGCTCTTGACGAGTGACTTCGATTCGCTTCGCTTGGACACAGGGCGATACTACCGCGAGCCGGGGCCGCGCCGCTCAGGCGGACTGCTCGCGCGGCGAGTCCTCGTGCGCATCGTCGGGCGCGGCTTCGGTGACGAGCGTCGGCGTGAGCCCCTTCTCGACGGTCTCCTTGGTGACGACGCACTTCTTCACGTCGCGCCGTGAGGGCAGCTCGAACTGCACCTCGAGCAGGATCTCCTCGATGATCGAGCGCAGGCCGCGAGCGCCGGTCTCGCGCTCGAGGCCCTTGTCGGCGATCGCCGTGAGTGAGTCGTCGGTGAAGTCGAGCTCGATCCCATCGAAGGAGAAGAAGCGCTGGAACTGCTTGACCAGGGCATTGCGCGGCTCGACGAGGATCGAGACGAGGTCCTCGCGCGTCAGCTGGTGCACGGCCGAGACGACCGGCAGGCGGCCGATGAACTCGGGGATCAGCCCATACTCGATCAAATCCTCAGGCAGGCAGTGCTCGAACACCTCGCCCTTGTCGCGTTCGGCCTTGTCCTCGATCGCGGCCGCGAAGCCGACGCCTTTGTGGCCGATCCGTCGCTCGATCACCTTGTCGAGGTTGGCGAAGGCGCCACCGCAGATGAACAGCACGTTGGTCGTGTCGATCGTCAGGAACTCCTGGTGGGGATGCTTGCGCCCGCCTTGCGGCGGCACCGAGGCCTGCGTGCCCTCGAGGATCTTCAACAGCGCCTGCTGCACGCCCTCGCCGGAGACGTCGCGCGTGATCGACGGGTTGTCGGCCTTGCGTGCGATCTTGTCTACCTCGTCGATGTAGATGATTCCGGTCTCGGCCTTCTTGACGTCGTAGTCGGCTGCCTGGATCAGCTTGAGCAAGATGTTCTCGACGTCCTCGCCGACGTAGCCGGCCTCGGTCAACGCCGTCGCGTCGGCGATCGCGAAGGGCACGTTGAGGATCCGAGCGAGCGTCTGCGCGAGCAGCGTCTTGCCGCAGCCGGTCGGGCCGAGCAGCAGGATGTTCGACTTCTGCAGCTCGATGTCGGTCTCGCCGGACATCATCATCTGCACGCGCTTGTAGTGGTTGTAGACAGCTACCGAGAGCGTGCGCTTGGACGGGTCCTGGCCGACGACGTACTCGTCGAGCACGTCGTAGATCTCACGCGGCTTGGGCAGGTTCTCCAGATCGAAGGCCGGTGGCGCGGACAGCTCCTCGTCGATGATCTCGTTGCAGAGATCGATGCACTCGTCGCAGATGTAGACGCCGGGGCCGGCGATCAGCTTCTTGACCTGGCGCTGGGACTTGCCGCAGAAGCTGCACAGGAGCTGCTCGTTGGAGTCTGTCGGTCGCGCCATGCTCAGGAATGATCAGTGCTCGGAGATGACCCTGTCGATGATGCCGTACTCCTTGGCCTCCTCGGAGGACATGAAGTAGTCGCGATCAGTGTCTTTGCTGACGACGGCGAGGTCTTTGTTCGTGTGCTTGGCGATGATTTCGTCGAGCCGTTTGCGCACGTCGATGATCTCTTTGGCGTGGATCTCGATGTCGGTCGCCTGGCCTTCGAAGCTCGATGAGACCTGGTGGATCAGGATCTTCGCGTTGGGCAGCGCCATCCGCTTGCCCGCGGCCCCGCCGGCGAGCAGCAGCGCGCCCATCGACATCGCAATACCGACGCAGATCGTCTGCACGTCGGGCTTGACGAACTGCATCGTGTCGTAGATCGCAAGGCCCGCGTAGACCGAGCCACCAGGCGAGTTGATGTAGATCGAGATGTCCTTCTCGGGATCCTCGGACTCCAGGTGCAAGAGCTGGGCGACGATCAGGTTCGCGATCTGATCGTCGACGGGCGTGCCGAGGAAGATGATCCGCTCGTTGAGCAAGCGGCTGTAGATGTCGAACGCGCGCTCTCCGCGCGAGGTCTGCTCGACGACCATTGGAACAAGTGGGCTCATAGTCTCGCTTTGGTTTCGCTTTGCCGGCCGGAATCCTCCAACAGAGGCTAGCCGGCCGATCTTCGCTCGGTTGGGGTCCACAACTTGCCGGGCGCCGTGCCCGCTCCGGCACCAGCGCCCGCGTCAGCGGCTACAGCGCCCTCCGGCTCGCCGTCCTGCTCGGGCGTCCACAGCTTCTCGCGCGCCTCGGCCTGCTCGGGCGTGATCGCGCTGGCGCGCTCGGCGATCAGCTCCTCGGCCATGCGCGCGGCAACGCTCTCGCGCAGCTCCTCCTCGCGGCCGCTCGAGCGCAGATCGTCGAGCAGCTTCTGCGGCTCGGCGCCTTCGCGCTCGGCCACGGGGGCGAGCTCGGCCAGCATCCGCTCCTCGCTCGGCTGAAGCTGCTCGGCGGCGACGACGGCCGTGAGCACGGCCTCGCGCCGCAGCGTGCGCTCGGCGTCGTCCTTCAGCTCGGCCAGCATGTCGGCCTCCTCGCGACCGGTGATCTGCAAGAGCATCTCGCGCGAGATGCCCTGATGCGCGAGCGAGTGCAGCCGCGAGTCCCACATTTCGCGCGTTCTGGACTCGATCAGCTCGGGCGTCACTCGCCACCTTCGCGGCGGCTACGGCCGCGTCGAGCGCGGCCGCGCGGAACTCCGCCTCGGCGCGCGCCTGATCGTTCTCGAGCAGCCGTGTACGGATGTCCTCGCGCAGCTCGGCCAGGTCGTCGAAGCCGGCGTCGATCGCCAGATCGTCGTCGACGGGCGGCAGCTGCTTGGCCTTGACCTCCTTGACGGTCACGGCGAACACGGCGTCGCGGCCGGCGAGCTGCTCGGCGGGGTACTCGGCGGGGAAGGTCAGCTTGACGTCCTTCTGTTCGCCGGCGCTCGCGCCGACGAGCGCCTCCTCGAAGCCCGGGATCAGGTTGCCGCCGCCGAGCTCGACCAGCTGGTCGCGGCCCTCGCCGCCCTCGAACGGCTCCAGGCGCTCGCCGTCATCGTCGCTGACGGGCAACGAACCGGCGTAGTCGATCACGACGAAGTCGCCCTCCGCGGCGGCCCGCTCGGCGGTCTCGAGCTTGGCCAGGCGCTCGCGCAGCCCCTGCACCTCAGCATCGATCTGCTCGTCCTCCACGACGGCCTCGCGACGGGGCACCTCGAGCCCGGCGTAGTCGCCGAGCTCGGCCTTCGGCACGACGCCGATCTCGATCGAGAACTGCAGCGTCTCGCCTTCGCCGGGCAGGTCGGCGAGGTCGAGCTTGGGGTCGCCGACGGGGACGACGCCGGCCTCTGAGATCGCCTGCGCGTACCAGCCCGAGAGCGAGTCGCGGATCGCCTGGTCGAGCACGGCCTCGCGACCGACGCGCTGGATCACGAGCGGCGCGGGGACCTTGCCGCGGCGAAAGCCGGGCAGCTTCAGCTCGCGACCGAGCTGGCGGGCCTTGCCCTCCAAGCGCTGCTTGACCTCGGCGGGCGGGACCTGCACGTCTACGCGCACGCGCGAGTCGGGAAGCTCGGCGACGGTCGTCTTCAGCGCGGCGCTCACGGCTGCCACGATACCGTGCCGCCGCATGAAGCCTCGCGGCAACGGACGCGCGCACAGGCGCCTGGAGACGTGGCTGTGGACCGGGCCCGTGGGCCATCTGCTCGGCGGCGGACTGGACGTCGCCGAAGGGGTGCTCGCCTATCTGAGAACGCGAAGGGCGGGCGGCGGTCGCAGCTCGCGCTGAAACCGCCGCCCGCCCGGTGTGACGGACTTCGTTTCGAGAGTGACGCCTACGCGGTGACGGCCTGACGACCGAAGGACAGCGCCACGCCGCGCGGAAGTACGAGCACGGGGCTCGTGGCGATCTCAACGAGGTGCGCGGCCGACGCGCTGATCCCGACGCGACCCTGCTCGACCTCGGGGCGAGAGTCGACGACGAGCAGGCCGGCCTCGCTCGTTGGCAACCGGCGCGACAGACGCGCCGAGCGCTGCGGCAAGCGACTCGGCGCTCGCGCGCGCGCCGCCATCGGCGTCGCCGATCGCGACGATCGACTGCACCGAGCTCTGCGCGTTGTCGGCCAGGCCGACTGGCGCGACGGCAACGGCGACAGGGCCGCCCTCGAGCAGCTGCTGTGCGGAGTTGCCGATCGACACGTGGCCAGTCGCCGTGTGCGAGTCAGAGCAGAACACGACGACGCTCGCGTTCTCACTCGCCGCAAGCGCGCTGAGACCCTGCGGGGTCGAGCGGTCGGTCACGACGTGCTTGGCGATGTTCGCGTCGCCGAACAGCTGCGCGCCGCGCGTCAAGAGCTCCTCGGCCTCGCTCTGGGCGAGCTTCTCGCGGTCGAGGTCGGGCTCCTGGGAGTGGCGCACGTAGGCGAGCGCCACCTCGGCGCCGGCGCTGCCGAAGATGCGGCCGAGGGCGATCGCGTCGTCCTCGTTCGCCGTGCCGTCGTAGGAAACGATGATCTTGGTGGACATGGTGGCTCCTCTGTGTTCTGGGCCGGCACTCGGTGGCCGACCTTGAAGTTCTTGTCTGTCGCTTGCTTCTCAATCACTGTGGCACGTTCCTGCCATCAGCTCCAGTGATCTTATTTATATTTATTATAAGATGAACTTATGCTTAACGTCGCACGATTGAAGGTGCTCAAGGAGGTCGCATATCGCGGCTCGCTGTCGAGCGCCGCCGAGGCGCTGTCGTACACGCAGTCGGCGATCTCCCAGCAGATCGCCGCGCTCGAGGCCGAAACGGGCATGGCGCTGCTCGAGCGCCACCCGCGCGGGGTCAGCCTGACGGCGGCAGGGCAGACGCTCGTCGGGCACGCCGAGGGAATCCTTGCGCGCCTGGACACCGCCGAGGCGGCCCTCTCGGCGATCGCCGGGCTGCGCGGCGGGCGCCTGCGCATGGCCTCCTTCCCGACGGCCGGCTCAACGCTGATGCCCGTCGCGATCGCCAAGTTCCGCGCCGCCTATCCCGACGTCGAGCTGACGCTCGCCGAGGGCGAGCCCGAGGAGATCGTCCCGCGCCTGCGCGCCGGCGAGCTCGACCTCGCGCTGCTGTTCGAGTTCGACGGCGAGCAGCTGCTGGGAGAGGACCTCGCGCGCTCGCCGCTGCTCGAGGATCCGATGTACCTCGCGCTGCCGCGCGAGCACCGCCTCGCCACGAAGGCCAAGCTGCGCCTGTCCGAGCTGCAAGGGGAGGCATGGGTGCAGACGTCGAGCTCGAGTCCCTGCGCGCGCCACGTCGTGCGCTGCTGCCACGCCGCCGGCTTCGAGCCGACCGTGTCCTTCGAGAGCGACGACTACCAGACCGTGCAGGGGCTCGTCGCCGCCGGCGTCGGCGTCGCGCTGATCCCCGAGCTCGCGCTGTCGGTCGTGCGCGAGGACATCGTGATCCGCGCCCTCTCCCCCGCGCCGCCCGTACGCCAGGTGATCGCCGCCACGCCCGAGGGCGCGCGGCTCGTGCCGGCCGCGCCGGCGATGCTCGGCGTGCTCGGCCAGGCCGCCGATGAGCTCGAGACGAACGCGACGCTCACAGCTCCGCAGCGCAGCGCGACGTAATCAGGCGCTGCCGGGGGCGCCGGTATCACGCGAGCTGCCCCGCCGTGGCCTAGCTGCCCGCTGCGGTCTACCCCGCTACGACCTTAAGCAAAAGGGGCGCCCGGCCGACCGGCCGGGCGCCCCTGATGACTAGTTGCTCAGCTTGCTCTCAGCCTAGAGGGCTTCGAACACGTATTTGCCGAGCAGTTTTGCGCCTGCTTCCGTCGGGTGGATGTCGCCTTCACATCCGGGGTCGTTGCCCGTCGTCACTTTCTGGACGAGCGGGTTGCACTCTTCGGTGTACTTTTCAATCGCTTTTTTCTCTTTGGGACCCTGTTCCGGCTGCGGGTTGAACTTCGGGAAAGGATTGGCGTATTTCACGTTGGCCGGGAATTCGGCTTTTTCAATCGCTTTTTCGAAGTTGTTGTTCAGGATCTGCTGCAGCCCGTCGCTGCCCGGCAGGATGAACGACTGCGGGTTGTAGAACCCGAGGATCACGATCGGCGCGGTGTAACCCGTGCTGTCGATCACTTCCGTCGAGGTTTTGACGTTGTTCAGGATTTTTTCGAACGTGCCGCCGGGCGGAAGCGCCGTCGCTACGAGACAAGCGTTGACAGCTTCTTCAGGCGTCGCGCCGTATTTGCTTTTGCCTTCTTTGGCGTATTCTTCGCCGACTTCTTTTTCGCATTTCGCAACGGCTGCAAGCTCGTCGTTCGAGCCGATGTTGATCGAGATGCCGACAACCGGGTGAGCCGGTTTTGTTTTCGTGTACGGGTTTTCCGCGGTGAGAATGCTGACCGCGTCTTCAAGCTGCGACAGGGTCGCGAGCGAGTTGTGCAGCGGCAGACCGTTCGTGAAGTGGTACGCGCACGGTTTGTGTTCTGCGTCTTTTTTGCCGCCGATCGATTCTTTTTCGCCGATCAGACCAGCCGAGAGCTCGCCCGGGCAGCCGTCGTTGATCAGAACGATCCCTTTGTGTTCTTTCTTGAGGTCTTTGGCGACCACGTTCGGGTAACCCGTTTCGAAGAGCGAAGGCGCCTCGTTCGGGTAGTTTTCGTTGAATTTCTGCGCGGTGTAACCGAAGGCGAGCGAATCGCCGAGGGCCAGGTAGGTTTCAACCGGGGGCGGCGTTTTGGCGGCGCTTGCCACCGATGAGAACGCCAGTCCCGAGAGCGCCAGTACGAGTGCCAGACAGCACCCGATCAGACGCCCGTGCGAGCGAAACCCTGCCGAGCCATTCATGGCTTGCATGTCTCACATCCTCCTCTAAGAAGCGGAGTCTGCCGACAGCGGCAATCCGCCCTCGCGCAGCCCCATCTTGGTGTTGTTCCCTCTCTTACAAAAAGCCCACAACCCCAACTGCGGCTGCAGTACGTGGACCAGCATAGTCAACCAGGAGCTCACGTGTCAAGTGCGGTTTATCGCAAGCGCAGCGGGGCCCAGGGCCGCTCGCCGTCCGAAGCCACTGTCATCTTGAGCGAGTGACGGTTCTACTGCTGATCCTCGGCGCCCTGCTCGGCGCGGCCTGCGCGGCCGCCCTCTTGGCGCGCCCCAACCGGCGGCGCATGCACGAGGAGATGAAGGCGATCTCGGCCGACGTGTTGGCTCAGACCGGCGACTCGCTGGCCCGTCGCGTGGAGGAGCAGCGGCGCGCCGAGCAGGAGCGCGCCAGCGGCGAGCTGGCCACGCGCGCGGCCGAGTTCAAGGGCCTCGTGCAGCCCGTGCAGGAGAAGCTCGGCCGGATGGAGAGCGAGATCGCCCGCCTCGAGCGCGAGCGTCGTCAGGCCCACGGCGAGCTCGCGCAGATGGTGCGCATGCTCGGCGACGGCGTTGGCACGCTGCGCCAGGAGACCGGCAACCTCGTCTCGGCGCTGAAGCGTCCCTCAACGCGCGGCTCATGGGGGGAGATCCAGTTGCGTAACGCCGTCGAGATGGCGGGCATGGTGGCTCACTGCGACTTCCTCGAGCAGCACACGATCAATGCCGAGGGCGGTGCGCTGCGCCCGGACATGCTCGTGCGCCTGCCCGGCGGCAAGCTGATCGTGGTCGATGCGAAGGTGCCGCTCGACGCCTACCTCGCTGCGCTCGAGGCCGACGGCGAGGACGACCGCGAGCTGCAGGTGGCGCGCCACGCCAAGCAGACGCGCAGCCACATCGCCAAGCTCGCCGCCAAGGGCTACCACGGCCAGCTCGAGGCGACGCCCGAGTTCGTCGTCATGTTCGTCCCGTCTGACGGCATCTACCAGGCCGCCCTGGAGGCCGACCCGTCGCTGATCGAATTCGGTGTGCAGCAGCAGATCCTGATCGCCACGCCGACGACGCTGATCGGCCTGCTGTGGGCCGCGCATCACGGCTGGCGCGAAGAGCGCATCGCCGAGTCCGCGCGCGACATCGCCGAGTCCGCGCGCGAGCTGCATCGCCGCCTCGGACGCTTCGTCGAGCCGCTCGGCAAGGTCGGGCGCCAGCTCGACTCGGCCGTCGCGGCCTACAACGTGGCGGTCGGCTCCTTCGACGCGCGCGTCGTTCCGCAGGTACGCAAAATCGAGGAAGCCGGCGCCGCGTCCGATCGCGAGGTCTCGAGCCCGCCGGCCGTCGAGACGACGGCGCGCACGGTCACGGCCCGGCTGGGCGTGGAGGGCGATCCAGCCGACGCTGAGCTCGAGCCGGCTGGCCCGCAGACGCTGCAGGCGCTAGAGCTGGCCCGCTCGCCGCGCATCTCCGCCGGCGCGCGGCCAGCACGACGATCAGCGTGAGCGCGACCGGCACGGTCGCCGGCAGCTCATCGACGAAGAAGAACAACAGGTCGAAGCAGGCCGCGAGTCCTGCGGCGAGCAGCGCCGCGCGCGACTGCGTGCGGCGGCCGACGCCGAGCGCGAGCAGGGCGCCGAGCACGCCGGCGATGAACAGATCGCCGTAGCCCATCACTGCCGAGCCGAGCAACGCGCTCTGCAGTCGCGGCAGGCCGGCCGCCGGGTGCGCCGCGTTGAGCGCGTCGTTCGGACGTTGCAGCAGCTGGGCGATCACGAGCACAGCGTCGATAAGCGCCATCGCGAGGATCCCGGCGGCGAGCCAACGCGGCGGCGTGACCGTGGCGAGCAGTACGCCGAGCGCAACGCAGCTGAGCGCCGAGAGCGCGAGCGCCGCGACCTCGCCTGGGAGCGCGCCGGCGTCGGCCCAGGCGAGCGCGAACAGCGGCAGCACGACGAGCGCCGATGCGGGGCGCGCGCCGGGCGTCAGCCAGCCGAGCGCGGCGGCGGCCAGCAGCGGCACGGCGCCAAGCGCGAGATAGGTCAACCCTTGAGCGCTGGCGTGTTCGGCGAGCATGCCGACGAGCACGAAGCCGAGCACCGACAGCGGCGGGATCACGGCCCAGCGACGGTCGCGCAGCCGTGCAAGCGCCGGCACGTCGGGCACGCGGCCCAATGCGACGATCGCGCCCTGCACCGCGGAGAGCAAGCCGATCGAGAGCCAGAACGGAAGCATTGCCGTCCAAGATAGATTCCCGCCGCCGGGCGGGCGTACGATCTCACCTGGTGTCCCTAGGATGAGCTCGATGAACGCGCCGACGGCACAGGCGCCGCCGATCCTGCATCTCTCGACCGTCGTCGGCAGCCCGCTGCGCGACGCCGACGGAGAGCGCCTCGGCAAGGTCGCAGACTTGATCGTGCGACTCGGCGGCGTCGGCTACCCGCCGATCACGGGATTCCTCGTGACGGTCGCCGGGCGCACCTCCTACCTCGGCGTCGATCGCGTCTCTGAGATCGGCGCCGGCGGTGTCGTGCTGCGCAAGGCCAAGCTCGACCTGCGCCGCTTCGAGCGCCGCCCCGAGGAGGTGCTGCTCAAGCGCGACCTGCTCGATCGCCAGCTGATCAACGTGCAGGGCGCGCGTCTCGTGCGCGCCAACGAGATCGAGCTTGCGCTCGTCGCCGGCTCCTGGCGCGTCGTCGGCGTCGACACCGGCCCGCGCGGCGGGCTGCGGCGCCTGTTGCCGAAGGGGCTCGGCTCGCACATCGCGACCGGCGAGTTCCTCGACTGGGCCGGCGTCGAGCCGTTCGTCGGGCACGTGCCGACGGTGCGCCTGCGCGTCCCCCACCCCAAGCTCGCCAAGCTGCACCCCGCGCAGATCGCCGACCTCGTCGAGGCCGCGTCGCGCCGCGAGGGCGAGGAGATCATCCAGGCCGTCGGCGACGACGACCGCGAGCTCGAGGCGGACGTGTTCGAGGAGCTCGACGACCACCACCAGCAGGAGTTCCTCGAGGACCGACCCGACGCGCAGGTCGCGGAGATCCTCTCGCGGATGGCGCCAGACGACGCGGCCGACATCCTCGGCGAGCTCGACGAGGAGCGGCGCGAGCCGGTGCTCGCGCTGCTGCCGAGTCAGCCACCGCGTGAAGGTGCGCGCGCTGCTCGGCTACGACCCCGACGAGGCCGGCGGGCTGATGAGCCCCGACTTCGTCCTGCTGCGCGGCTCGACCTCGGCCGGCGACGCGCTCGAGGCGGTGCGCCGCAGCCGGATCGCGCCGGAGCTGCTTGACCTACATCTACGTCAGCTCCAGCCGACGGTTCACTCGAAGGCAGCGTCCCGGTCGCCGCGCTGCTGCGCGCCGACCCGGGCCAGCGCCTGGAATCGACGGTCAAGCACGAGACGCCGTGCCTCTCGCCGGACGCCTCCTTCGAGGAGGTCGCGCGGCAGATGGCCGACTACAACCTGACCTCGATCCCGGTCGCCGACGAGACCGGAATGGTGGGCGTCGTGACGGTCGACGACGTGCTCGAGGCGATGCTCCCGCGCGGCTGGCGCAGGCGCTTCGGGCTGCTCGGCGAGGACTGACCGAGCCCGACCCGTCGTCCTGGCAGGGCTGACAACAGCCTGTCGGGCCGCGCGGCGGGGACTGAATAGACTGCGCCCAGTGAGCGTCCCAGGCGGACAGTTCGATGGCGGTCCGAGTACCGCCCGTCATGCGTCGTATCCGGTCGGCCACGCGTGGCCGACCGCGTCTGCCTGCACGGCTTAGCTCTCGACGCGCACGGCTGTTCGCGATGCTCGGCCTGCTCGGGCCGGGGCTGATCGCGGCCAACGCGGGCAACGACGCCGGCGGCATCGCGACGTACTCCTCGGTCGGCGCCAAGTACGGCTACACGCTGCTTTGGACGATGGTGCTGATCACGATCTCGCTGGCGATCGTGCAGCGGCTGGCCGCGCGGATGGGCGTCGTCACCGGCAAGGGGCTGGCCGAGCTCGTGCGCGAGGAGTACGGGATCCGCTGGTCTGTGTTCGCCACGAGCGCCGTGCTGATCGCGAACGTCGGCATCTGCATCTCGGACTTCGTCGGCATCGGCGCGGCCGTCGGGCTGACCGGCGTGCCCGTGCAGTTCTCCGTACCGATCGCGGCCGTCGGGATCTGGCTGATCATCGTGCGCGGCTCCTATCGCTCAGCCGAGCGCATCTTCATCTGGTTCACGATCCCTTTCTTCGCCTATCCGATCGCCGCGATCCTCGCCCACCCCCACTGGGGCGAGGTGGGCAAGGCGATCGCCGTCCCCCACCTGCACTCGAGCTCGGCCTTCATCGTGCTGCTGATCGCGCTGGCCGGCACAACGATCACGCCGTACATGCAGCTCTACCTGCAGTCGGCCGTCGTCGAGCGCGGCGTGCGCGAGGAGGAGCTCCCACGCGAGGAACGCGAGGCCGTCGCCGGCGCCGTGTTCGCCAACCTGATCGCCGCCTTCATCATCATCGCCGACCGGCGCGACGCTGTTCACGCACGGCATCCACAACATCTCCTCGGCCGCCGACGCCGCGCGCGCGCTGAACCCGTTCGCCGGGCAGTACGCCGAGGCGCTGTTCGGCATCGGCCTGCTCGGCGCGAGCCTGCTCGCCGCGGCGATCCTGCCGATCGCGACCTCCTACGTCGTCTCCGAGTCGCTCGGCTACGAGAAGGGGGTCGGGCGTCGGCGCGAGGAGGCGCCGGTGTTCGTAAACATCATCACCGGCGATGATCCTGCTCAGCGCCTTCGTCGCGATGATCCCCGGCGTACCGGTGATCTCGCTGCTCGTCGGCGTGCAGGTCGTCAACGGGCTGCTGCTGCCGATCAACCTGTTCTTCATCTGGCGCCTGGCGCGCTCGGAGAGCGTGATGGGCGAGCGCCGCAGCCGTGGCCTGCTCGACGGCACCGCCGCCGTGACCGTCGCCGTGACCTCGACGCTCTCGCTGGCGCTCGTGGTGATCACGCTGACCGGGTTCTGAACGCCGCTCACTTCAGGCGGCTGCGGCGACGGCGGAGTCGTCCTCGACGAGCAGCGCTGCGCCGATCGCGCCGCCGAGGTCGCCCAGCGCCGCCACGTGCACGTGGGGCGGCTGGAAATCGGCGAACAGGTGCGGCTGCATCGCCTCGGCGATTCGCTTGGCGAAGGGGTGGCCGAGACGGATGCCCAGGCCACCGCCGATGATCACGCCCTCGACGTCGAGCACGTTGCAGGCCGAGGCGACGCCCGCTCCGAGCGCGTTCACGGCGCGATCGAGCATGTGGATCGCCAGCTTGTCGCCGCGCTCGAGCGCGCGCGCCCAGATGCCGCTCGTCAGGCGCGTGCGATCGCGCTCCTTCATCAGCTTGAACAGGTCCGTCTTGCGGCCCTTCTCGACGAGCTGACCGACGTGCGCTTCCATCGAGGCGCGACCCGCGTAGGCCTCCATGCAGCCGCGGCGCCCGCACGTGCAGCGCGCGCCGTCGAGCTCCACGACGATGTGGCCGATCTCACCGGCCGCACCGCGGCCGGTCCACGGCTTGCCGCCGAGAATCAGCCCTCCGCCGACACCCGTGCCCCAGAAGACGCCGAGCAGCGAGTCATACAGCCGGCCCGCGCCGAGCTTGAACTCGGCGTCGGTGGCAACTTGGACGTCGTTGCCGAGCCTCACCTTGCAGCCAAGCGCCTTTTCCAGAGTGCTCGCGAGCGGAAAGCTGCCTTCCCAGTCGGGCAGGTTGCGCGCGCTCGTTACGGTGCCTGCGTCGATCGTCCCCGGCGAGCCGACGCCAACCCCCACGAGCGTCTCGGGCTCGAGCTCGGCGGCCTTGGCGGCGTCGCGCAGCGCGGCCTCCATCTCGGCCGCCACATCCGCCGGACCGCCGGTCGTCGGCGTCGGCCGGCGAGCGGAGCCGAGCACGCTGTGATCCTCGTCGACGACCACCGACTGGATCTTCGTGCCGCCGAGATCGATGCCGCCGTAGCTCGCCACCAGGCTGATCATCGCAGACGCGTCCGGCGTATCGGCGAGCCTGCGGCCGGCGGCACAGGCCCTGGCCTAGAGCACCGCGCGGAAGAGCGGAGCTCCCTAAGCAACCATACGCGGCGGACGCGCGAAGCCTAATCCTCTAGTTTAGGCCGAGATCCGAGCGGCAGGGGTCTATTTGCCGCTGCCGGCGGGCTTCGGATCCTTGATCGCCGACGGGCCGGGCTTGGCGGCGACCTTCGGCGCAGGCAGGGCGCCAATACGGGTGACGAGCTGGTTCCACTGCGTCGTGCTCAGATCACTCGGCACGCTCACGGGCGAGGGCGCACCTTTGCCGGCACTGGCCGCACTCGCCGCCGCCTGGCCGTTCAGCGGCAGCTGAGCCGCAGTGGGGCGGAAGCCGACGTGGATGTGGTTCCAGTGTTCGGGCATGGCGAGCGTGTTCGGCGCGCCGGGGTACTGCATCAGGCTGATGATCTGGTGCGGGACGAATTCGCCCTGCAGGGTGAGCAGCGTACGGATCGTCAGGTCGGTGATCGAGCCAGCGCCCTGGTGATCTGCGATCGGGGTGCCGTTGATCGCCGAGATGTCGACGGCGTCGCCGGTGTAGTGCTCTGAGACGTAGCCGGAGACGGTTATCTCGCTGTGACCGCACTCCAGCGCGCTGACGGTCGGCTGCAGGCCCGTGCGCGAGAGGAAGGCGAGCACGGCGAGCACGCGCTTGTCGATCTTGCCGGAGGCGATGTCCTGGCGGCCGCACTGGTAGATGTTGATACCGGGGTCGGAGAGCACCGTGCGCTCGAGTTCTTCCTTAGACATCAGGAAGACTCCGCTGGCCGTTGCTCCGAGCAGGTCGTTTTCGCCGTTTGCGCCCTGCGGGTGCAGTGCGGCGCCGAGCTGTGACCAGTTCTTCAGGATCGGGCGCGGGTCGACCGTGCTCTGGTCACCGCCCGGGCGGATCGCGAAGCGCAGGTGCCCGGCGCTCGCGTTGGTCGGCGTGCGTACGCGGCCGAGCACGGTCCCTTTGGAGACGATCGAGCCTGCGCGCAGCGGCAGCAGCTTTCCGGCGATCGAGCTCGAGTGCTTGGCGGCCGAGGCGAGCGCATCGGGGTTGCCGGGGTGTGCGAACAGGCGAACCTTGCCGGTACTCGGCGCTTCAGGTTCGCCCGCGCTCGAGACCGTCGAGGCACCGGCGCCGCCGGCGGGCTTCGCCGAGCGCTGCTTGACCTTCAGCGTGACCGGCGCGTGGTGCCCGGCCGTGGCCGGCTGCGTCGGCTTCGCTTCGCCCGCCTTGACGGCCGGCAACGTGGAGGCGTCGGCGCTCGAGGCCAGCTTCGGCGTCTTCGGCTTCTTCGGCTTGGGGTAGTGCGAGGCGATGCTGCCGAAGCCAGCGTAGGTGAAGACGTCGCCGTAGACGTCGCGCAGGATCAGGTACTTGCCGAGCTTCTTCGAGCTCCCCAGCTTGACGACGCGTCCGTCCTGCGCCGCCACGACGGTCGCGTTCGGTGCGCTCATCAGGTCGACCAGGTGGAGTGCCGGCGGATGCTTGGCGGCCTTGCCGGCCGTGGCCGCCGCGGCAGCCGTCGGCGACGGCGCGGCCGAGGAGCCCGGCGCCGTAGCCGCGGCGCTCGTCGGTGCTGAGAGCTTGGTCGGGTCGCTCGCCACCGCTGTGGCGCCCGCCGTGGCACTCGAGCCCGAGGCGAGCGTCGAGGGGCTCGGCGCCGTCGAGAGCGCGCCCCACACGACCTGCTTGCCCGAGACCGGCAGCCTGCCGTCGGTCAGGCCGGTCAGCGTTGCGATCACGTTCTTTGGATAGCTCGAGATCAGTTTCGCGCGCAGCAGCACCGACTGCACGTATTCCTCAGAGTGGTTGTAGGCGAGGATCGCGCCATGCAGGTTGCTCGCCGCGCCGGCGGCACGCAGATAGCGAGCGGCGGCGAAGATCGCGTCGACCGGGTTGTACGGGTCGGCGTAGCCGGCGTTGATCGCATCGACGCCGTATTGGATCCAGGTGGCCGGCATGAACTGCATCCAGCCGACCGCGCCGGCCGTCGAGACAGACAGGTCGGTTCCGTAATTGGTCTCGATCTCGTTGATCGCAGCGAGGATCTGCCAGGGCACTCCGTACTGCACCGAGGCGGCCTGGTAGATCGGCAGCAGGAACAGCGGGATCCGGTAGAAGGACAGCGCCTGCGCGGAAGCCGCCGAGCCTGCGAGTTCGGCCGCGAGTGCTTCCTCTTGGGCGGCGATTACCTGCGGTGGGACGGCGACGTTGCTGTTGGCCGGTGCGGGGCTCGGCGTCGTCGGCGTCGTGCTCGTCGAAGTGCTCGGCTTCGATTCGGTCGCTTTCTGGCGACGCTGCAGCACGACGGCAGGGCCTTTCGCCGACGGTTTCGCGGGCGCCTGCACTTCGGCGTCATGCGTCGTTGCGGTCGACGTCGGCGCTGGCGTCGGCGTGCTCGAGGTGGTCGGCGCCGGTGCCAGCGTGCTCGCCGTGGGCGTCGAGGTCGTCGTCGGCGTCGTGCCCGTCGAGGTCGGCTTTTCGCTCGGCGTCGTTTCCGTAGGCGTCGTCCCGGTGCCTTCCGCTTCGCTGCCCGTCCAGTTTTCGGCTGCGAGCGCACCGCCGGAGAGCGGGCCGAGCCCGGCCGCCGTCAAGCCGCCTCCCGCAATCGCCGTGACCAGCGCACGCCACGCGCGCCTCCGTATGCCGGAAGCAGCAATCATGCGCCGATCTGCGTCATCTTGTGGTCGTCCCATGGTCGTGGTCGGCGCATGTAGCCCACAAACGCGGGTACGCCCACCGGAATTCATATCGGCAGGCAAGCACCAAGGCGTAAAGGATTCGTAATCGCGTCCACAATCCGTTGCACGGGCGCTCACGCCGCCATTCGACTAACAGACCGTAAGCGTACCCGAGGAGAGAGACAAGGAAACCCGTTGCGAGCCGGCGCCCAAGGGCCCATCTTCGCGGGACCGCCGCCCGATCCTGCAGCGCCGATGCGCTGCGCAGACGGGCCTTTCGGTAGGCTGGCGGCATGGAAACCATCCTCTCCGTGCTGCAGGTGATCATCTCGGTGATCGTCGTGTTCCTTGTGCTGATGCACTCGGGCAAGGACTCCGGCCTGTCCGGCGCGTTCGGCGTCGGCAGTGGTACCGGGCCGCTCGGCGGCGGCTCGATGGTCGAGCGCAACCTCAACCGCTGGACGATTTTCTTCGCGGTCCTGTTCATCGTGAACGCGATCATCTTGCTCAAGCGGCCCTGGGCCTAACAAGCCCGTCCTGACCTAGTCTGACCCTCTACTTCACGGTTAGCTAGCTCTTTTCACCCGGGTCTGGGTCGATCTCGCGGCTGGCAACCTCGGCCGATCGTCCGTCCCCTGCTTGCAAGGCGTCGTCGTCGTCGCGCTCGAGCGCCTGCAGCCGGTCCAAGATCTCGAGCGCCTCCGCGCGCAGTGTGCCGTCCACGGCCTCGTAGTCCTCACGCGATAGCTTGCCCGTGCGCATGTCCAGCTCGGCGTCGCGTATCTCGCCGTACTTGGCCTCGCGCGCGGACTCCAGCTGCGCTCGCTCGTATGCTTGGCGGCGCTCGGGATCGTCGTCGTTGAGCACATGCTCGCCGGCCAGTTCGCGCTCCCTGGCCGCACGCAGCGGCGCGCCGACGAGTGCGATCACGATGGCGAGCAGCAGAAACGCCAGCAGCACGACGAGCAGATCCACTTCAGCGCCCCCCGATTGCGCCGCCGCCGGCGATCGGGTCCATCGCCGGGCTCAGGCGCGCGCCAGACCGTGCGAGGCTCTTGCGCGCGAGCGCAGCGCGACGCGCCGGCGCAGCGCGCTCGGCGTCGGCCAGATCGCGATCAGACCGCCGCCGAATACGATCAGACCGCCGATCCAGATCCACATGACCATCGGCGAGACAATGAAGTGGAACTGCGCCGGCGGCGGGTTCTTCAAGTATTCGCGTGCAAGCACGCCGATCGCCACCCCGGCCTCGTCGGCCGGCAGCGTGCGGTTGCCGACGGACACGATCCGCTGAAGCGCCGGCGTGGAAATGTTCGGCGCGATCGCCGTCCACACGTCGCGCGTCACGCCGGAGCTCATGCTGATGTGGCTCACGGCCTGGCCGCCGATCAGATGCCCGACGGTTCCCTGCGCCGGTTCGCCGGAGTCATAGAAGCCCTCGCTCGGGCGCAGCGTGGCCACGTGGTGCCCGCCCTTGCTGACGTCGAGCACGGCGCCGACGTCGAGTGTCGAACCGGTGTGGGCCGTGTCGTTCTTCGGCGTGATCGCTGCCGTGGGGCGCACATAGCGCACCGTGTAGGCGCCAACGCGCGCCGAGGAGCCGGGCATCAGGCGCTGCTCTACGGCGTGCTGGAAGGATGAGGAGGCGGCCACGCCGACGAACAGCACGGCGATCCCGACGTGCACGACATAGCCGCCGTAGCGCCGGCGATTGCGTCGCACGAGCGCCAGCAGTGCCGCCGGCGGCGCCTCGCCGGCCATCGCTCGGCGTGCGCGCGCGCCGCGGAAGAACTCCTGTCCGACACTGCCGAGCACGAAGGCGGCGCAGCAGAACATCGCGATCGCCAGCGGCTTGTGCGCGACGCCGGAGGCCAGCAGCACGATGAGCGTGAGCAGCCCGGAGGCGAGCGGCACGAGGAAGTTTCTGCGCGCGTTGGCCAGCGTCGCGCGCCGCCAGGCGATCACCGGCCCGATCCCGCTGAGCAGCACAAGGATCAGTGCCAGGGGCACCGTGTAGCGGTCGAACCATGGCGGCCCGACCGAGGCTTCGTTGCCGGTGAACACCTCCGAGATGAGTGGGAAGTAGGTGCCCCAGAAGATCACGAAGCAGAGCGCCACGAGCACGAGGTTGTTGGCCAGAAAGATCGACTCGCGTGAGAGCAGCGAGTCCAGGCGGTGCTCGGAGCGCAGCATCTCGCGTCGCGACACGACGAGGTAGATCGAGCCCGCGATCAGCACGCCGATCAGCGCGACGAACGGGACCCCGAGCGTCGCCCCGCCGAAGGCGTGGATCGAGTTGAGGATGCCGCTGCGCACGAGGAACGTGCCCATGATCGCGAGCGTGCCGGTGGCGAGCACGAGCGAGACGTTCCACACCTTCAGCATGCCCCGCTTCTCCTGGATCATCAGCGAATGCAAGAAGGCCGTGCCCGTCAGCCACGGCATCAGCGAGGCGTTCTCAACGGCGTCCCATCCCCAGTAGCCGCCCCAGCCGAGCTCCGCGTATGACCAGCGCGCGCCGAGCAGGATGCCGACACCGAGGAACAGCCACGCGGCGAAGGCGAAGCGCCGCGTCGCGCGGATCCAGTCAGCGTCGACGCGGCGCGCGAGCAGCGCGCCGGCGGCGAAGGCGAGTGGAATCGTGCACAGCGTGTAGCCCGAGTACAGCATCGGCGGGTGGATCATCATCGTCGGGAAGCGCAGCAGCGGATCGAGCCCGACGCCTTCGGCGGGCTTCGGCGTCGTTGTCGAGAACGGCGAGGCGTAGAAGATCATCAGCGAGATGAAGAACGCCCCGAAGCCGAGCAGGATCGCCGTCGCGTAGGCGGCCACGTCGCGCATCCGCCTGCGCACGAGGAACAGCGCGAGGCTCGACCACAGCGACAAGAGCCACGCCCACAAGAGCAGCGAGCCTTCCTGCGAGGACCACACGGCAGCCGCACGGTAGAACGTCGGCGTTGTGCGGCTCGAGGTGTCGGCGACCGTGTTAAAGGCGAAGTCGTTGCGCAGGAAGGCAAGCTCGAGCACGGCGAAGGCGACCGTCAGCACGATCGCCAGCGCGTACACGGCGCGGCGCCCGGAATCGGAGAACTCGAGGCGGCCCGTGCGCGCCCCGTACAGCGATACGCCAATCCCGTAGACGCAGACGATCAGCGCCAGCAGCAGGCAGATGCGGCCGAGGTCGGCCACCTAGTAGTTCTGCTTCTCGCCCGCCGGAGCGGTCTTGTACTTGGACGGGCACTTGGTGATCAGCGAGTCGCGTTCGCCGACGTATTGCCCGCCGTGCTTCTGCACCGTGACGATCACCTCGCGACCTTCACGAAACGGATCCGGCACCGTACCGGTGTAGACGACTGGGATCGCCGTGCCGCCGGCGCGATCGGCGACGCTGAAGTCGAGTGAGTTGCCGGCGTGGCGTACCGAGCCATCGACGACCTTGCCGGTGAGCTGGTAGCTGCGCCCCGGCTGGGCCTGGTGGAGCAATTGGCTGGGGCTGAGCGCCGGACTCGCCGCGCTGAAGCTCGTGTAGATCAGCGCGCTGGCCAGCATCACGGCCGCGCTCAAGGCCACGACCAAGCGCACCGTTCGCTTTCGCGCGGGGTTCATCGCCCACCAGTATTCCAAACCGATTTTGCCGCCGTGCCACCGGTGCGCGCTGCCCGGTACGCACCCGAACGCCGCCGGCCTCCAGGAAATCGCCGTTGCAGGGCGAAACCTTTGCCAGTGGGAAGGGTCTTTTCTCATAGAGCCATGCGAGCGAGCCTCCCCCACACCCTGCGCGAACGCCGTCGTTCACGCGCCGACCAGCACCGCCGCGCCGCGAGCGGCGCACCGGAGACTGCACGCGCAGCCGCACAGACGGCCTGCGCTCCGACTGCCTCGACGGCGCGTGCCGTCGATCCCGCCGTGCAGCGCGTGCGCGATGCAGGCGGCCCGATCGACGAGGCCTCCTACGCCTGTCACTGCGGCTTCGTCTTTCGCGCGCCCGTCTCGACGACGGTCGCCTGCCCGCACTGCCGCGCCACGCAGGCCTGGTAGCGCGCCCGTCCTATCCGAGGCGGAGTCGAACCGCCCGGCAGGACCGCGATCGAATCGGCGCGGCGGCGTATTGCCGCGACTCACGCATCGGGCGGCGCAGTCGTTTCGTACTTTTCGCGCTTCCCCCTTGATTTTGTCGATATTGTCGATATAATTACTGAACAATGTCCGTTCACGCAACTCCACCCACCCGGCATGCCCCCCTGCATACGGATGGTCGGTCCAGCGTCGTCTCAGCGCAGGCCTGCGTGAACGGGCGATGTCGAGGCGCCTAGGTTCCTCGTCTGCGCCCGGACCATACCTCCCGGGCAGCCCCTCACGGTCGGGTCGGGCCTGCCAGCCCGGCCCGACCGCGCCCCAAGCCACGACCCGCCCACGCGCGGGCATGGCGCCAGTCGTATCCCCTCGCCCTGTGAACAGGAAAGGACCGGACCCATGGCAAAGATCATCGTGACCGCCGACGAGCAGAACGCAGACGGACCGGCGGTGCTGCTCGAGGAGAGTGTCTACTCGGTACACCTGAGCACCGGCCACGCCGCCAACCAGCTGATCGAGCGTCTCGGCTGGGCGCTGCGCGACGCCGAGGAGCTCGAGCGCGTGCAGGCCGGCACGCGCCAAACTGCCTGACGCGGCCGCGCCGCCTGGCCCAGCCCCGATGCATCGCGGCCCGCTGGAGACACAGCCGCCGCCCGTCGCCCCTTCCCTGGCCTGCGCCGCGCGCGGCTGGCCGCGCGGCCCCTCGACCGGTACTGTCCCGGCCGAGGGAGGAAGGGAAATCCACGTAGATCCATACATCGTCCTGGGGAGCGCGATCATCGGGTTCCTCGTTGGCATGACCGGTGCGGGCGGCGGCGCGCTGATGACGCCGATGCTGATCCTGCTGTTCGGAGTGACGCCGTCCTCGGCGATCTCGAGCGATCTCGTGGCAGCGGTGCTGATGCGACCGATCGGCGCGATCGTCCATCTGCGCCAACGGACGGTCAACCTGCGCCTGGTCGGATGGATGGTGCTCGGCTCGGTGCCGATGGCGTTCCTCGGCTCCTACCTGCTCTCGCTGATGGGCCATGCCAAAACTGCGCAGAAAAACATCGAGTTGGCGCTTGGCATCGCGCTGCTCGTAGGCGCGAGTGCGATGGTTCTCCGCTACCTGCTCGATCGCAAATCCGGCCAGAACCGAACGGCGGCCGTGCACGACATCGCCCCGCGTCCGCTGCGCACGATCGCCATCGGCATGGTCGGCGGGATCGTCGTCGGCATCACCTCGGTCGGCTCAGGCTCGCTGATGATCATCATGCTGCTGTTCCTCTACCCGATGATCGGGGCCAAGCAGCTCGTCGGCACAGACCTCACGCAAGCCGTGCCGTTGACGACGGCAGCGGCGCTCGGCGCGCTCGCCTTCGGCCACGTCGAATTCGGCGTCACGACGTCGCTGATCATCGGCAGCGTCCCGGCGGTGTTCATCGGCTCGATGCTCTCGTCGAGCGCGCCCGACCGCTATATCCGGCCCGTCATCACGTTCGTGATCGCAGCCTCCGGGCTGAAGTACGTTGGCGTCGGCGCGACCGCGCTCGGCTGGATCCTGTGCGGAGTGCTGCTCGCCGGCGCCGTCAGCTGGGCGGCGATCAAGCGGCCCTGGCTGAAAATCGGGGCCGGCGGCCAAGAACCCCCGGCGCAAGAGCCGCCGCTGCTGCGCACCGACGCGCCCGAGGTCGAACAGATCTGACGCGCCGGCAGGGCATTGCCCACCGGCGCAAGCCCGCCCGTCACTACTTGATGTGCATCCCCGAGATCGCGCGGGAGATCACGAGCTGCTGGATCTCGGCCGTGCCCTCGAAGATGTCGTAGATCTTCGCGTCGCGGTGCCAGCGCTCGACGGGGAACTCGCGCGTGTAGCCGTTGCCGCCGAGGATCTGGATCGCGCGCTCGGTCACCCACACGGCGACCTCGCCGGCCTTGAGCTTGGACATCGAGCCCTCGGCGTTCTCGAACGGGACCTGGTTGCGCCCCATCCACGAGGCGCGCCAGACGAGCAGGCGCGCGGCGTCGATCTCGAGCTTCATCCGCGCGAGCGTGAACGCGATCGACTGGTTCTCGATGATCTTGCGTCCGAACTGCTCGCGCTCCTTGGCGTAGTCGAGCGCGTACTCATACGCGGCGCGCGCGATGCCGAGCGCCTGCGCGCCGACCGTCGGGCGCGAGGCCTCGAACGTCTGCATCGCCGCCTGCGACTGTGCTTTCTTGCCCTCGCGCACGCGCGCGATGCGCTCGTCGAGCTTCTCCTTGCCGCCGAGCACGTAGCCGGCGGGGATGCGGCAGTCATCGAGGAACACGTCGGCGGTGTGCGAGGCGCGCAGACCATGCTTTGAGACCTTCGTGCCCTGCGAGATGCCCTTCGCTTCGCTCATCGGCACGACGAACGCCGCATGGCCTTTGGAGCCGAGCTCGCGGTCGACCGAGGCGATCACGACGTGCACGTCGGAGATGCCGCCGTTCGTCGCCCATGCCTTCTGACCGTTGAGCACCCACTCGTTCGTGGCCTCGTCGAACTTGGCGATCGGTGCGCACGCCGGAGACGTCCGAGCCGGCGTTCGGCTCTGAGGCGCAGAAGGCGGCGACCTTGACGTCCTCGGGCGTGCCGAAGCAGCGCGGGATCCATTCGCCGATCTGCTCGCCCGAGCCCTGGCCGAAGATCGCTGCGACGGCGAGCGAGGTGCCCATGATCGACATGCCGATGCCGGCGTCGCCCCAGAACAGCTCCTCGTTGACGATCGGCAGGCCGAGCCCGGTCGGATCGGCGAAGAACTGGGCGATCCCTTCGAAGCCGTAGAGGCCGATCTTCGCCGCCTCCTGGATGATCGGCCACGGCGTCTCCTCGCGCTCGTCCCACTCGTGCGCGGCCGGGCGCATCACGTCGGCGGCGAAGCCGTGCACCCAGTCGCGGATGTCCTTCTGGTCCTGGCTGAGCGCGAGCGAGAAGGTCACCTCCTGGCCGGCCGCGCCGGCGATCGCCTCGACGGCGGCCTCGGCTGCGTCGGTCGCGGGCGGGTCGGCAACGGTAGAAGGCGCTGGTGATGCTGGCATCAAGCTGTTCTCCTGTGGCGGCGTCTGGGGACGAGATCGGTGGAAAGGTGGGCGCAACCGGAGCTGCGCCGGTAGAGGAACTCAGTCTACCCGTTTCGAGGTTACTCCAAACGAGGTCATCGTCACGGATGCCCTTACCTGGCTCGAGCCAAGTCAAGACGGCCGCACGCACGGCCGCAAGTGCTGTCTCCGATCTGTGGATCGTCGTGCCCAATCGCCGGCTGGCGTAGCCCAACCGGATCCACCCACTAGCAATGCATGTAATTCCGATCTTGTTTACGGATTTACTTTGCTCTACCATCACGTGGCCAATCATTTCGATGTCTTCGATTTTGTTCATTCATTCGATGAAGAAAGCGGTTATGAAAAAGCACTCCCTCGCAGTCCTCCTCTCGGTCGCGGCAGCCGCGATCGGCCTCAGCGCATGCGGCTCCTCGAGCAGCGGCGGTGGCTCTAGCAGGGAGCTCACACTCGTCGCCTACTCCACGCCGCAGCCGGCCTTCGAAGCGCTGATACCGGCCTTCCAGGGCACTCCGGACGGCAAGGGCGTGAGCTTCAAGCAGTCCTACGGCCCCTCTGGCGAACAGAGCCGCGCGGTCGCCAACGGGCTGCACGCCGACGTCGTCAACTTCTCGCTCGAACCCGACGTCGAACGGCTCGTCAAGGCCGGCCTCGTCGACGCGAGCTGGAACCAGAACGCCACGCACGGGTTCGTCAGCGATTCGGTCGCGGTGATCATCGTGCGCAAGGGCAACCCCAAGCACATCGAGGACTGGGCGGACCTGGTCAAGCCGGGCGTGCAGGTCGTGACGCCCAACCCGTTCACCTCGGGCGGCGCGCGCTGGAACATCATGGCCGCCTACGGCGCGCAGATCAAGGAAGGCAAGACCCCCGCGCAGGCGGAAACGTACTTGAAAGAACTGTTCAAGAACGTCGTCAGCCAGGACAGCTCAGCGCGCAACGCGCTGCAGACGTTCGTCTCCGGTCGCGGCGACGCGCTGATCGACTACGAGAACGAGGCGATCACCGACAAGCAGAAGGGCGAACCGGTCGAATACGTGATCCCGAAGAACACGATCCTGATCCAGAACCCGATCGCCGTCGTCGGCAAAGGCTCGGCGGCTGCTACGGCGCAGAAGTTCGTCAACTACCTGATCTCGCCGGCCGCCCAGGCGATCTGGGCCAAGCAGGGCTACCGCCCGGTGATCTCGGGCGTCTCGGCGGCCAACTTCCCGACGCCTCCGGGCCTGTTCACGATCGACACCCTCGGCGGCTGGAAGAAGGTGACGAAGGAATTCTTCGAACCCGAAACGGGGATCGTCACGAAGATCGAGCAGTCGCTGGGAGTCTCCACTGCCAAATAGCGGCGGGATCGTCGCGGCAAAGCCCGCGCGCGCGCCCAGGCTGGGCGCGCGTGACGGGCGCCTGGGCGCGCGCAGCGGCGGCGCGCTCGGCAAGGGGCTGCTCGGCATCTACCTGTCGGTGCTCGTGCTGCTGCCCGTCGCGGCGCTGCTGGCGAAGTCGGGCACCGGCGGCACGGCGCAGTTCTGGCGCGAGATCTCAAACCCAGAGGCCGTCGCCGCGATCAAGCTGACGCTGATCATCTCGGCGATCGTCGTGGCGATCAACGCCGTGTTCGGCACGTTGATCGCGTGGGTGCTCGTGCGCGACGAGTTCCCGGGCAAGAAAGTCGTCAACGCGCTGATCGATCTGCCGTTCGCGCTGCCCACGATCGTCGCCGGCGTCGTGCTGCTGGCGCTGTACGGGAAAGGCAGCCCCGTCGGGATCGATGTCGCGTTCACGCGCACCGCGATCGGCCTCGCGCTGCTGTTCGTCACGCTGCCGTTCGTCGTGCGCTCGGTGCAGCCCGTGCTGCACGAGCTCGACGTCTCGATGGAGGAAGCCGCCGAGTCACTCGGCGCCTCGCCGCTGACGGTGCTGCGCCGGATCGTGCTGCCGAGCCTCGCGCCGGCGATCATCTCGGGCGTCGCGCTCAGCTTCGCGCGCGCCGTCGGCGAGTTCGGCTCGCTCGTGCTGATCACCGGCAACCTGCCGTTCAAGACGGAGGTCGGCTCGGTCTACGTGTTCGGGCAGATCCAGAACGAAAACCTGCCTGCGGCCGCGGCCGTGTCGGTCGTCCTGCTCGTGGCGGCGCTCGTCGTGCTTGCGGCGTTGACGCTGCTCTCACGCTGGCGGTCCAAGCATGTCCTCTAGCGCCTCGGGATCGCTCGCCCTCTCCCCCGCCCCCGCCGGGCGCATGGCGCCGCGCGGCGGCGACTCAAGCGCTCTGAGCGGGGCGTGCGCGTCCGCAAGTACGGCGTGCGCACGATCGCGCTCGGATATCTCGCGCTGCTGCTGCTCGCGCCGGTCGCGATGATCTTCTACCGCACCTTCGAACACGGGCTGAGCCCCGTCTGGCACTCGATCACCGAAGCCAACGCGCAGCACGCCTTCTGGCTGTCGCTCGAGATCGTCGCGATCTCGGTGCCGCTGAACACGATCTTCGGGATCGGCATGGCGCTGCTGCTCGAGCGCGGCCGCTTCAGGGGCAAGTGCGTTGCTCGGGCTGCTGATCGACCTGCCGTTTGCGATCTCGCCGGTCGTGATCGGCCTGGCGCTCGTGCTCGCGTACGGCAAAACCGGCTGGCTCGGCGACTGGCTGGCCGAAAACGGCATCCAGGTGATCTTCTCGGTGCCCGGCATGGTGCTCGCGACGGCGATCGTCTCGCTGCCGTTCGTCGCGCGCGAGACGATCCCGGTGCTGCGCGAGCTGGGAACGGATGCCGAGCAGGCTGCATCGACGCTCGGCGCAAGCGGCTGGCAGACGTTCTGGCGGATCACGCTGCCAGGGATCCGCTGGGGCGTCGTCTACGGCGTCGTGCTGACGACGGCGCGCGCGCTTGGCGAGTTCGGCGCCGTCAGCATCGTCTCGGGACGGATCGAGGGCGAGACACAGACGCTGCCGCTGTTCGTGCAGGCGCGCTTTGAGAACTTCGACGTCACGGGCGCCTATACGGCTGCCGTCGTGCTGGCGCTGCTGGCGTTTGCGACACTGGTTGCGATGAACCTGCTGACACGACGCACGCGCGCAGATACGGCTGTCTGATGGCGATCGAGGCCCGCCACGTGAGCAAGCACTTCGGCGAGTTCGCCGCGCTCGACGACGTCTCGGTGACGGTCGACGACGGCGCGCTGATGGCGCTGCTCGGACCGAGCGGCAGCGGCAAGTCGACGCTGCTGCGGATCATCGCCGGGCTGGAGAGCCCCGACAGGGGCGAGGTCGTGATCGGCGGCGAGGACGTCACGGACACGCCGGCGCGCAGCCGCGGCGTCGGCTTCGTCTTCCAGCACTACGCGCCGTTCAAGCACATGACGGTCCACAACAACGTCGCCTTCGGACTAAGCGTACGCAAGCGCCCGAAGGCCGAGATCGAGCAGCGCGTGAAGGAACTGCTCGGGCTCGTGCGCCTCGACGGCCTGGCCGAGCGCTACCCGTCACAGCTCTCGGGCGGTCAGCTGCAGCGCATGGCGCTGGCACGCGCGCTTGCCGTGCAGCCGAAAGTGCTGCTGCTCGACGAGCCGTTCGGCGCACTCGACGCGCAGGTGCGCGGCGAGCTGCGCGAGTGGCTGCGCCGGCTGCACGACGAGATCCACGTGACGACGATCTTCGTCACGCACGATCAGGAGGAGGCGATGGAGGTCGCCGAGCAGATCGTCGTGATGAACGCCGGCAAAATCGAGCAGACAGGCACGCCGCGCGAACTGTACGAGTCGCCGAGCAACGAGTTCGTGATGTCGTTCATCGGCCCCGTCAACCGCATCGGCAACGCCTTCGTGCGCCCACACGACGTGCAGATCCTCGCCGAGGACGACGGCAGCACGATCGAGGCGCTCGTCAAACGCGTCGTGCACCTCGGCTTCGAGGTCCGCGTCGAGCTGACGCTGCCCGACGGTCGCGACATCTGGGCGCAGGTCACGCGCTCGGCCGCCGAGCGAGCTCGAACTCGCACGAGGGCCAGATCCTCGCCGTCCGCCTCCCTCAGCCGCGCGTCTTCGCGCCGGCCGCTTAGCGCGTTTCCCAGGCCTCGTCGCTTTTGGTGAGCGCGATGACCTCTTTCGGCAGCTTGCCGTTCGACACGTCGGCGACGCTGACGTTCTCGAGCACTTTGCGCAGGTTGGAGCGCAGCGCGATCCACACCTGCTGGAGCGACTCGGCCGAGCCGACGTACTCGATCTCCTCGGGGCGCTGACCGCGCACGCCGACGAGCGGGCCCTCGACGGCGCGGATGATCTGCGCGAGGCTCACCTCCGCGGCCGGCTGCGCCAGCCAGTAGCCGCCTTCAGGGCCGCGCTGGCTGCGCACGATTCCCGTCGAGCGCAGCTGCGTGAGGATGTTCTCCAGGAACGACACCGGGATCCCCTGCGCCTGCGCAACGTCGTCGACCTTGCGCGGTGCATCCTGCTTGCTCTCGGCAAGCTCGATCACGGCGCGCACTGCGTAGTCGGCCTTTGCTGTCACGTGCACTTGGCTGATTCTCCCGAAAAGGTCGGCGGACGGCCTCACGCCGTCCACTCGCTCGTGATCCTACCCGCGATGGCGCTCGCTCAGCCCGCAGCAGTCGACGAGCGCCTTCAAGGACGATTCGCGTTAGGCAAACAGGCGCTGCTCCGCGCCGATCGGCCTCGGTGCTCGCCCGGCCGACGGCGTGGCTGTCTAGCATCCGCTCATGAGCCCGCGCTGGAACTGGGACTTCGAAGACGAGCAGCGGGCTCCGCGCAAAGCTGGCACCTCGCCTACGGTGTCCGCCCCGAGACCGCAGCCGCGCGATCCTGATGACCCGCGCGCACGCTTTCGCCGCCGACGGCTCGGCGCCGCGGCGGGCTTCGTGGTGCTCGTCGTCGTGCTGATCGCGGTGCTGTCCGGTTCGCACGGAGGCGGCTCGACCTCCTCGGCGGGCACGCGGGCGCGCCCGCATAGCGCGGCGCTCGCACCGCCGCCCGTGGATGAGCTCGCACGCGAAGAGAAAGGCGTCAACTCGGTGCTCTCCTACACGCCGTTCGTCAAAGAAGGCTCGGGGCAGAGCAAGGATGTGGCGCTCACATTCGACGACGGCCCAGGACCGTACACGCCCCAGATCCTGGACGTGCTCGAGCGCGAACACGTGCCGGCGACGTTCTTCGTGGTCGGTCAGGAGATCCATGACTTCGGCGCCTCGACCGAACGCGAGATCCGGGACGGCTTCGTGATCGGCGACCACACGGAGAACCACCCGATGCTGGCCCATCTCTCAGCGCACGACCAGAAAGAACAGCTGTTCGAACAGGCGGCGCGCATCGAACTGCTCGGCGGAAGCAAACCGCGCCTGTTCCGCCCCCCGTATGGATCGTTCAACGCGACCACATTCCACCTGCTTCACCAGATGAAAATGCTGATGGTGCTGTGGTCGGCGGACACCGACGACTACGAGCAGCCGGGTGTGGAAACGATCGTCAAACGCGCGCTCGAAGGCGCCAAGCCGGGCGCGATCCTGCTGATGCACGACGCCGGCGGCAACCGCGAAGAGACGGTCGCGGCACTGCCGCAAGTGATCCGTGCGCTACGCGCGCGCGGATTTCGGTTGGTCACAGTCCCGCGCCTGCTCGCCGACGATCCCCCACCGCGCGGCCTGCCGCTGCCGACGAGCCTCGCCGGCGACTGATGCGCCGTGAGGCCTCAGCCCGATGCGCAGGTCTCGCAGGCGCCGTGGATCACGATCTCGTGCTCTGAGACGCGCAGCGGCAGACGATCGCTGAGCCGGCGAATGGCGCGCTCGAGGCCGTCGTCAGTGAAGGGCTCCAGTCGCCCGCAGTGGTCGCAGACGAGGTGATGATGATGGCCGGGACCCTCGCGTACGGGCTCATAGCGGACCATGCCTTGCCCGATCTCGACGCGCTGCACGAGCCCGATCTCCTCGAGCTCGTCCATCACGCGATAGACGCTCGCGCGTGAGACCTCGCGCTTGCGTGCGAGCAGCGCGTCCTCGATCTCGATCGCCGACAGTGCGCACGACTGCTCATCGAGCAGTTCGAGGATCGCCCGGCGCGCACCGCCGCGACGATAGCCAGCGGCGCTCAGCGCGTCGGCTGCCTGCGCGGCCCAGCTCGACCCCTCTGTCGGCATCGTGCTCACGGATGAAATTGTAGGTGCGCCTCGGCTCATCTACCGGTCGCCTCGTGCAGCGCTCGTGCGAGAGCTTCGAGCTGCGATGACTGCCACTGCTCGAAGCTCTCGCCGGCGGGCGAGAGCGTCTCGGTCACGGTCACGATCGGGATCCGCTGCTCGCGCGCGATCTCGTTGACGCGCTGCACGTCGGGCGTCACGTTCTGGCTATTGAACACCCAGATTTTGATGAGGCGCTTGCGCGCCTGATCGTCAATGGTCTGCTTGTCCTGAGCCGTCACGTCGTTGCCCTCGGCGATCGCCTTGGCGAAGCTGTAGGGGGTCAGCAGTCGCAGATGGAGATCTTCGCCGAGTGGCTGGAAGATGCTCTCGCTGTAGCCGACCGGAGTGCCGGCGTAGCGGGCGCGGATCTCGCGTCGAAGGGCGTCGTAGCGAGCGAGGTCGTGCCCGAGGAAGGCCCGCTCGCGCTGCGCGAAGTAGGAGGAGGCGCTTGGGTCGAGCTTGTCGTAGTCGGCGACGATCGCCTCGATCACCCGGCGCACAGCGCTCGGCGAGTACCACTGGTGCGGGTTGGCTCCTTCGGCGAGACCGAGCGTCTTTCCCACATCGAGCTCGACCCGCTCACCCGACGGACTCGCCCGCAGCAGCCGCGGCGCCCACGCGTCGTAGCCGAGGCCGTTGACGATCGCCATCTGCGCACCGGCGATCGTGCGCGCGTCGCGCGCCGTCGGTTCGTAGCTGTGCGGGTCAGTGGCAGGGTTAACGATGACGCTCGTCACGTCGGCCTCCTTGCCGGCCAGCTGCGCGGCGATGCTGCCCCAGAAGTTCTCGGCTGCGACGACCTGGAAGCGCTCCCCACCTTCGCCACCGCCAGGCGTGCCGGAGCGCCCACAGCCCACGAGCGTGCCCGCGATCGCGAGCACGACGACCGCCACCGACGGCCTGGCGAGCAGCCTCGATCGATGCACCGACGACATCGTGCGAGCCTAACAGATAGTTGAGATCTATTCTTATAAAAGACGTTATCTCATCGTTGTCCCGGAGACTATGCTCGGGCGACGATGACAGGCATGCGCAAGCACCCTCCACAGGCTCGCCCCATTGGACGTCGAGGCGCGACGCAGCAGGCGTGAGGCGCAGCGACGCAGGCGCCGTCGCCGCAGGCAGCGGACTGTCGTCTCGCTCCTCGGGCTGACCACGCTGATCGTCATCGTCGTGCTGGTGGCGAGCTCGGGCGGCTCCGGTGGCGATCATCGCGGCTCGACGAGGGCGGGCTCCACCGCCACGACAGACGGCAAGCGCGCTGCCGGACATGCCGGCAACGATTCGGCCTCGGCCACCCGCGTCCAGCGCGTGAGGCGGCGCGGGGGCGGCGTCCCGACCGGGCGGCCCGGCACGCGGGCCGTGCCGATCCTGATGTACCACGTGATCGCGGCGCCACCGCCGGGCGCGCCGTTCCCGGGCCTGTACGTGCCGCCAGCCGAGTTCGCCGAGCAGATGCAAACGCTCGAGCACGCCGGCTGGACGGCGGTGACGCCCGACGAACTCGACGCCTACTGGCGCCGCGGCATCTCGCTGCCGCGCGGCAAGCCAATCGTGCTGAGCTTCGACAACGGCTACCAATCTCAGTACACGCGGGCGCTACCCGTGCTGCGACGGCTCGGCTGGGTCGGCGAGGAGAACATCCAGCTCACTGGGCTGCCGCCATCACAGGGCGGGCTCGGCGATGCGGAGATCAGGGGGCTCGTGGCCGCCGGCTGGGAGCTGGACACGCAGGGGATCGACCACGCCGACCTGATCGCGCTGAGCGCGAGCGCGCTGCGCGAACAGGTGGCCGGCGCACGAAAGACGATCCAGCGCCGCTTCCACGTGCCGGTCAACTGGTTCTGCTACCCGTCGGGGCACTACGACGCAAACGTCCTCGCTGAGGTCCGCGCGGCCGGTTATAAGGGCTCGACGACGGTCGTGCCCGGCTGGGCACACCCGCAAGAAGACCCATATCGCATGCACCGCCTGCGCGTGCTCGGCGGCACCTCCGGTGCGGCGCTGCTCTCGCTGATCGCCGGCACGCGCTCAGACCCGCCGGCGCCGGCCTCCTACAACGGCACCTGAGCGCTTACCTCTGGCGGGTACGCTCGTGGCAATGGGACTGTTTCGAGGCAGGGGACGCGTCAAGGATCCGCCGGTGGCAATCGGCGATCCACGCTTCGACGGCTGGGAGACGGTCGGCACATTCGAGGACCAGGTGACCGCCTTGGCCTGGCGCGATCAGCTGCGCGAGCTCGGCGTGGACGCGGCATGCGTGGCCGACCACCCCCTGGATCGCCACGGACGCGGCGACGTCTACCTCGTTGTCCCGCCCGGTCAGTGGTCGCGCGCCAACGAGATCTTCGAGAACCTCGAGTGATCGATCTGCGGGTCGGCACGTGGCTGGGCACGCAGCTTGGATGACTGTCGCGTGGATTGTGCACTTTTGGCCAATTTGTGCGCCTATTGTCAACCGTCGGCCACCGGCCTCCGATACGCCCCGATGCGCACTACCAACCGGACCGCGACGGCCTCGCCGTCAACGATGGGACAGGTCGCCGGACTGCTGTTCCTCGTGGGCACGGTGACGACGCTCCTCGGGATCGTCTTTCCCCACTCCCCGCAAGCCGATGTAGCCGGATTCTGGGCGCTGGCGGCGGTCATGGCGTCCGTCTCGCTCGCCCTGTTCGCGCTGCGCGAGCGTCTGCCGAGCTCGGCCTACCTGCTCGTGATCGCCCTCGGTACCGCAATCGTCTCGCTGGCTGTCTACTTCAACGGCGAGCGCCACGGAGGACGAGCGGCGGACAACGAGGTTCTGTACCTGTGGATCGCGCTCTACGCCGGCTACTTCTTCACGCGCGCGCAGATGATCGGCCAGCTCGTCGTGATCGCCGCATGCTACGCGGCGACGCTGCTGGCGATCGCGCCTGGGCAGGTCGGCTTCACGCGGTGGTTCATCACGGTCAGCATGGTCTCGGTGGCGGCCTGCGTCGTGCACGGGCTGACGAGGCGCAACGACCGGCTGATGGGTGAGCTGTTCGACGCGGCGCGTACTGACATGCTCACGGGGCTGCTGAACCGCCAGGGCTTCGACGAGCGCTTCGAGCGCGAGCTGGCACGCGCACGGCGCACCGGCGAGCCGCTCGCGCTCGTGCTCGCCGACATCGACAGCTTCAAGGAGCTCAACGACCGCGACGGACACCCGGCCGGCGATGCCGCGCTCCGCGCCGTCGGTGCCCGCGCACGCGAAATCATGCGCCACACGGACATCGTCGCCCGCATCGGCGGCGACGAGCTCGCCGCGATCCTGCCGAACGCCGACATACGCGTCGCGTTCGCCATCGCCGAGCGACTGCGCAACGCGATCGCCGAGCTCGACAACGTCTCCACCGAGCCATTGACGATGAGCTTCGGCGTAGCCGCCTACCCAGAGCACGGCGGGACGTGCGAGATGCTCGTGCTCACCGCCGACCGCGCGCTCTATCGCGCGAAGGGACTCGGGCGCAATCGAAGCGTCGCCGACGGCCTCGACGCGCCCGACCCACCCCGCCCAGGCGACAGCCGGATGCCGCGTCAACGAGCAACGACACGTGGGCTGCCACGAGCGAGAAGCGGCGGACGGATCTGAAGTCGTGGCGCGCCCGCGAGGGACCGCGCCGCACGTGGTGCTGATCGGCGCCGGCTCAGTCGAAGGCGTGTGCCGGCAGGACGAAGCGGCGAGCCGGGGCGGAATCGGGACGAACGGTCTCGCGCAACCCGTGCAGGCCACCGCTGCGCGTAGGGGCGACCGTCGAGTCGGCAACGCCGTCGTGCTCGGATATCCAGCTCAGGATCGCCCCCGAGTCGGCCCCCTCGGCGAGGATCACCGAACGCTCGATCACCGTCCCGCCAGAGGCGTGAGGGCGAGCCAAGCGCTGTACAAGAGCACCTATGGCGTCTGTCGTCACAGCACCCAGCTTATCCCCAACACGCTCAACCGGCGCCCCCACTGGGCCCGTCGCCGGGCTCGCCGCCAGGCCGGAGATCGCGGGCTTGGGCGGTTTGGCCGGTTTTGTGCCTTTCGCCATCGCACCGGGTGCCGCTGCGTAGAGCGAGACGACAGCAAACGTCATGGCCGCGAACGCAGCCGTCACCTTGCGCACGAAACTCGGCGCGAGCATCCCACGAGCATCTTCTCCCCTCCTATTCGGAAAGTCGGAGATCGGCTACTGCGTGAGGATGATGACTTCCTGAACGGGGCGGCGCAGCAGTGCGCGGATGCTTCTCGCGCCATGGCGCCATCCCAGCACCAGGAAGACGGGCCCTGACTTGAAGAGTCGGGCGAGCTTGTACACGGAGGACCGTTTGACCGGCCCGGCCCGTCCATTGCCCAGGTTCTGTTCGTAGAATCTCGCTGACGGGGCGAGTGCGAGCGTCAGGATGTCCCCCGGCGCTCTTCGCGCCAGGATCTGGCCTCGGCTCAACGCTTCATCCCATTCCCCGTGGCGAACGATCAGGTTCGGTTCGTATTCTGCGGCGGGAAACACGGTCACGAGCAGCTCGTGATTACTGGGACTGAGTGTCTCGTCGGCGAAGATCCTCACCGAATGCCGTACGCCGGAAAGTGGGCGCGGGAACGAGCTCAGCCGGCGCGCTTCCACGTCGAGCGGTTTGATCCCCTGGGGCCCGTTCGACCGTTGTTGTTCTGCTTCGGTCAGCGGTCGCGTCAGCGCGAAATTCAGTGCCCATCGAGCGGCGGAGCCGACGTCTTGTCCCTGCGATGTGACAAGTTGCAGCGTGACGATCGTGTGCGTTTCGCTGAGTACTTCCGTCGTCCAATGCTCGTCGACGGTCATGTGCATGCGATTGGCGTAGTAGGAGATCCAGGCAGCAAATTGCGATTTGTTTTCCTCACGAACAAGCCTCGGGCCTACCACCTTTGGGTCCGGCGGTGGTTCGCGCTCGAGAGCAGCCGTATATTCCCTGGCGTGTCGTTGCTGTTCGGCGTAGCGCTTCGGTGTGACGCCAAGGGCACGAAGCTCAGCGACTTTCTTTGGCGAGAGCCCGGGGTGTTCGTCGGTCGAGCCGCCAGCCAGCGAGAGCGCCGCAAAGACGCCTGCGCCTACAAGAACGAGGGCCGCAGTGAATACCAAGAGACGCCTCTGGTTCGGTCTCATGGACTGGGCCTGGGACAGGATGCAGCTTTGGCGGCCGTACCAGCGGGTGGGTAGCAACCAGGGCGCAGCCACCGAATGTACTGCTGGTCGAAGATCAGCCGACGACTATTGGGCCCCTGCCACAGTTCCTTGACCAACTGGGCAAGCACGTCGTAGGCGTTGCCCGAATCATCGGGGACTATCGCGGCGCTGAAACGCCATATGCGTGGGTCGCGTGATGCCCTTTTCGCCGCCCGGACCGGGAACTTCGCCGCAAGCCGCAGTTCCTCGGCCGGCGGTAGGCCGAGCCCGTGGTTAGGCGCGCCCTTCTTAGGGGCAATCACGAGGGATTTGCCGATCCCAGACGTCCCGTCGTAGCGTTCTGCGCTCGGCGCGATAAGGATCGACGTGCTGTCCAAATTACTCGTGTCGTACCAAGGCTGCCAGAAGATGTGCGAGGTACCGCCTTCGCAGTCGTAGTTCCTCTCAATTTTGAGCCCTACCGAATATTTATGCAGTCCTCGCGCTTCCCCGCTGGTCTCCCAGATCTTTTCTTCATGCAGGCTCGATTTGTTGATGATGGCTCTGCCAATGCCGTGTAGGTGTTCGTTACACCAGCCATCCGGCGCCGCCCCCGGGATGAGATTCTTACGTGGCTGCCAGAAGCTGACCACAGAAGCTCCGATCGCGACAACGTGTTCTTCCGATCCGCCAGAGCGCACTTCGACCAAGGCGCTCGTTTCGCAGTGAAACTGTTCGTCGAGGGAGGCTATCGTCGAGCCTGGGCCACGACTGACGAACCGAGGGCAACCCCCCTTCGTACCGACCAGAAGCGTGCGTCCGTCTTCATCGGTCGTAGCTGGCGATGACTTCGTGTAGAAACCCAAACCGCTCGGCCATTCGGTGATCGCGTGCAGGCCGCTCCCGTCAACATCGACCTCGTAGAGCTGCTCTTCCCTTTGCGGTTTGAGGACTTTGTGTTTTTCGTCATACGAGTATTTCCCGAGAAAGACGATGTGTTCTTCATCGGCCGTGAACTTGGGTTCCGCGATCAATCCGATTTCATTGGTGATTTTGAGATCTACGGCTTCGGTCGTGCCAGTCGGCCCGATGAAGAGACCCGGCCCGCTGCCAGTGCCGTTGACAAAAACCCGGGCGTTGCCATTCGGCGAAAGGTCACCTTCGTGTCCGATCCCGGGTTCATCGGTAATCGGCGTCGGGTCGGTCGCGTTTGATCCATCCGCTTCGACCGAGAGCATTTCCGGCGTTTCCCCTGGGCCAAGCGCCGTGAAGATCACGGTATTGCCTTCGCCCCAATCCGGTTCCACTCCGCGCGCGGCCAAGACATGCAGGCCGGACCCGTCGTAGTTGAGCGCGAGTATCCGACCGTAGCGCTTTTCTTCCTCCGGTTCTGATGGTTCCGGCTGCTCCTCCACGATGACCATCTGTCCGTCGGGAGAGATCTTGGGATGGGAGAAGACGCACCCTTCGGCGGACGCGTTTGGATCGGCCGTTGAGCAGGTCAGGATCGCTTTTGCGTTTTCGCCATCGTGGCTGGCGATGAAGAGGGCGCCTTCGGCCGCATAGACCATGTGATTCATGGCCGAGGCTTCTTCTTCGTCACCTTCCGAAACGGATTCAATCGTCGCGCTGAGTGACGAAGCTGCCTTGGTCGAGCCCGTTTCGTTGGCCGCCTGCACGACCACACGCAGACGGTGACCGCCGTCGGCAGCGATCATCTCGTAGGACCTCGCCTGCGCTCCCGCGATGTCCTGGCATTCGCCGCCGCTGGAACTGCAGCGCTGCCACTGGTATTCGAGCGCTTCGGGGGTCACGTATTTCCATTCCCCGCCCTCGGCCTCGATGACGGCGCCTACATGCTCCGGACCGAGCATCGTCGTGCTCGGCAGCGTCTCGTTCACGGGGGCAGGCAGCGCGTCCACTTCGGCCGTGGCTTCCGATACGGCGGTCGCCGACGCGGTCCCGCTGGACGCCACGACTTGCAGCCGGACGGACTTGCCCACGTCGTCTTCCGTCAGCCGATAGGTCGAGCCTTCGGCGCTGGCGATCGGTTTGCAGCCCGTGCCATCCACCCGGCAGGACTGCCATCGATATGCGTAGGCAACCGGCCCACTGGACGACCATGTGCCAGCGCTGCCCGTCAGCCGCTGGCCATTCGCCGGCGTCCCCGAGATGCTCGGCGACGCGATCAAGACCGGCGGGGCATTGGGCCCGATCGGTTCCGTCGCCGCCGAGACGGCCGACGTTTCGCCGACCGATACGCGAAGCCGCAAGGCGTGGCCTTCGTCGGCCCTTACGGGGACGTAGCCTTCGGCTGTCGCTTCAGCGATGGGGCTGCAGCTTTCGCCCGCTTCATCGCACCGTTCCCACCGATAGCCCCAACCGAAGGGAGCTTCTTCGCCACCCGCGCTCCAGCTGCCGTGATCAGAGGTCAGGCGCGAGCCCACGACCGGGGGCCCAGAGATCGTCGGCGGCGCAGTGTTTTCGATCGCCCCGACAACGGTTAACGTTTCCGTGGAGAGGGGCCTCGTTTCGAGCGTCTCTTCGTGATCCGCGCGTAGCACCGAGACCACAGCGCGGATTTCGATCGTGTGCCCTTCGTCTTCGCCGGTCACGTGGTAGCTCGGGCTCATTCCCGACTGGAGTTCCGTGGGCGGCCCTTCGGAATTCAGCCGCAGGAATTCGTATTCGGAGCTGGCCGGCAGGGCGGCGTTCGTGGCGAGGGTCGCTTCCGCTGTGATCGTCTGGCCGACCGCGGCCACGCCCCCATACCCGATGCCGCTTTCCTCGAACTGGTAGCCCACGGTCGCGGCTGTCATTTCGGTGCGCTGCGAGGTGCTACCGAGTTCGTTCGCGGCGGTTTCAGTTACGCGCAGCTGATAGCCAACGTCTTCGCTGCTCGGCGCGTAGAGGGGTTCGGTCGCTTCAGCAATCGCCACGCAGCTCGGCAGTTCCGTTTCAGGGTCGAGGTTCAGCGGATCGCATCGTTCCCACTGATATGCGAGCGACGGATGGCCGGTCCAGGCGCCGGCTTCGACGCCGATCTCCACGCCGAATTCAGGCGTCGCACCGAACGGCAGCCGCGGCGCCACGATGCTCGCCGGTGCTGATGCCGACGCTACCGTGGCGCTTGCCGCGGATGTTTCGGACCCGCTGCCCGCGGCATTCGTCGCCGTCACCACGACGCGCAGCGTGTGGCCGATGTCTTCGGAAGTCGCTTCGTACGCGGATTCGGTCGCCCCCGAGATGTCCGTGCAGGCCGCGCCTTCGACGTCGCAGCGCCGCCACTGATACCCGAAGCTGACTGTCGGCCCACCGCTCCATTCGCCCACGCCTGCACTGAGCGTTTCCCTCGCCGCCGGGGTCCCTTCGATCGTCGGCGCTTCCAGATTGGACGGCACTTCGGGCGCTTCGATCGCCCCCGAGACCGCCGAGCTCGCGGTCGCTTCCCCGCCCAGGTTTTTTGCGGTCACCGAGATGCGCAAAGTGTGGCCGGCGTCTTCCATGCTGGCTTCGTAGGCCTGCGTCACCTCGCCGGCTATGTTCACGCATTCTTCGCCTTCGCCATTACAGCGCTGCCACTGATAGGAGAAGCTGCTTGTCGCTCCGCCTCCCCAGATGCCGTCGGACGCCGTAAGCGTCGCACCCGCTTCCGGCGAGCCTTCGATCACGGGCGCTTCTTCGTTGAAGGGAGCGGCTGGAGCGGTGATCGGGCCGACCAATTCAGAGATCGCGCTGGTGTGGCCGTCGGCATTCGTGGCGCTCTCCCGGACTTGGATCGTGTAGCCCTCGTCCGCTTCCGTCAGCACATACGCTGCTTCTCCTTCGATGCCCGTGACGGCGACGCATGAGTGACCTTCTGCATTACACCGTTCCCAGCGATGAGCGTATGAGATCGGTTCGACCCCGCTCCACGTTCCCTGGACGACCGCCAGCGCTGCGCCCATCTCGGTCTGGCCTTCGATCGTCGGAGGAGCTTCATCGAGCGGCACGCTCGACCCAATCACGCGTGCCGTGGGCTGAGACGTGGCTGAAGCCGAGCCGGCGAGGTTCGAGGCCGTGACGGTCACCCTGACCGTATCGAACTTGTCGTCTTCCGAGAGCGCATATGAAGATTGCGGCGTGATCGACGGGACCACGCTGCATTCCGCGCCGTCGGCGTCGCAGCGTTCCCAGCGATAGATGTAGCTCGTTGGCGTGCCGCCGCCCCATTCGCCTTCGTCCGCCGTGAGTGTGTGGCCGACCTCAGCGGTTCCGCTGATTGTGGGGAGCGCCCCGGCGGTGGGCGCTTCCGGGGTAGTCAGGGCGGCGGTAGGGGCCGAGGCCTGCGTGCCTTGCCCGTTGCCGTTGAACCCATGGACGATCACCCTGATCGGATGGCCGACCTCGGCCAGAGTGGTCGTGTAGCTCTGATGGGTTGGCCCCGAGGCACCTGAGATGTCGGCGCAGCCTTCGCCAGCTTCGTCGCAGACCTGCCACTCGTATTCGTAGCCCGAGTACACGCTTTCCCACGTGCCGGTGGACGTCGTCAGGCGTTCGCCTGCGGTCGTGCCGCCCGAGACGGTTGGCGGAACCGTGTTCCACGGAAGAGCTCCTGCGACCCGTCCTTCGGAGTATACGTTCGTGCTCGTGCTGCCATAACGGTTGGTGGCCGTCACTTTCAAGGTGATTTCTTTCCCGAGGTCCGTTTCTGTCAGCAGGTAGGAAGCGCCGGTCGCGCCGGAGATGTTCGTGCAGCTTGTCCCACATCGCTCCCACTGATAGGAGAAGCTGCTCGGCGTGCCGCCGAGCCATTCACCAGGCCGCACTGAAAGCAGGCTATGCACACGAAGTTCGCCGCTGATACCTGGGGCAGTTTCAAGGTATGGGCTACTGTTGTGCGCCACGTTGACGAAGCTTTCGGCTTCGCTCGAGCCATCGGTGTTCGTCGCCGTCACCGCGACCCTCACCTGGTCGTATTCAGCATCGTCCGGGACGATGTACGTTGCTTGGTCGGCCCCCGGGATGTTGGTGCATTCACCCGAGATGCAACCCTTCCACTGGTAGGAGTAGGTAATCGGCTGCACGCCATACCATCTGCCGGTCCCTGCCACGACGATCGAGCCATCGCCTCGCGCGTATGGCGAGCCACTCAGGATTTCCCAGAGCAGGCCGCCGGCCGAGCTGATCGAGATCGTCGGTGCTTCCGCTTCGATCGGTGCGCCGGCGGCTTCCACGGCTTCGGTCGCAGAGGAGGTTTGTACATCTTCGCCGGTCTGGTTCGTGAACGTGACGACCGTGCGAATCCCAAAGCCGACGTCACTTTCGGAGGGGTCATACGTCGCGGCGTTGGCGCCGGAGATGTTTGTGCATTCGGCTTCTTCTGCGTGACAGCGCTGCCACTGGTAGGAGAGCGTTGGCGTTTCGGCGCTGTACTCGCCCGATGTATCGACGCTCAGCGTCGCCCCAACCAGGGGTCGACCTTCGACGACGGGCGAGCCGCCGGCAACCGGCGCGGCCGGTTTCACCGCTACGGTCTCGGCGGATGTCGCGAGCACGCTGCCCGACGAGTTCGTCGCGGTAATCGTCAGGCGAAGCTTGTGACCCACATCTTCGCCGAACGGCGTGAAGGTGGATTCGGAGGCGCCTTCGATCGGTGCGCATTCATCGCCGGCACCGTTACACCGTTCCCACGCGTATTCGTAGCTGATCGGTTCGGGACCAGACCATTCGCCCACACTGGCGGTCAGCAGTTTTTCTTCTTGGGCGGTGCCCGAGATCGAAGGCAAGGCGAGCAGCACCGGCGTTTCGGTTTCGCCCACGGCTTCGGTGAGACTCGAGTCGGCAGATGCTTCGCCGATCGAGTTCGTCGCCGTCACACTGACCGAGAAGGTGCTGCCGACATCCGAGGGCGCGAGTCGATAGGAGACGAAGGTCGCGCCCGGGATCGGTGCACATTCAGACCCTTCGCCGTTGCAACGGTTCCACTGGTAGGCGAAGCTGAGCGGCGGAGCACCTCCCCAGCTGCCCTCTTGCGCCGAAAGCAGCTGACCCTCCACATCCAAGCCTTCGATTGTCGGCACCGCAAGGCTACTGGGAGCGCTCGGCGCCGACGTCACGACCGAGGTCGGATCGGACGGGACCTTAGCCGATCCCCAAGCCCCGTCGGCGGTGATCACGACGCGGACCCTGTTCGAGATGTCCGCTTCGACGAGCGAGTATTCGGTGCCGGTGGCTTCTTCGATGTCCGAGCAGCCTTTTCCACTCACATCGCATCGCTGCCACTGGTAGGCATAGGTGATCGTGCCCTGGCCGGTCCAGCTGCCGCTCGTAGCGGTGAGCGGTTGCCCCGCCTGCGCGGTGCCGGAGAGGAGGGGCACGGAGACGTTCTGTAGCGTCGGCGCGGAGATCGGACCAACGCTGTCCGAGACGGCCTCTGCGTCGCCGCTACCGCTGGTGGCAGTGACGATCACTCGCAGGAATTCCCCGAGGTCGGCCGCCGACAGCGTGTAGGAGCTGCTCGAAGCGCCCGGTATCGAGGCGCAGCCTGCGTCTTCTGCGGTACAGCGCACCCATTTGTAGGCGTAGCTCGGCGATTCGACCCCGGCGAACGTGCCGTGCGTAGCCGTGAGCGCTTCGCCCTGCTCGGGGCTGCCGGAGACGGTGGGCGTCGTAGAGGCAACAGGCCCTCCGCTCGCTGCCACCGGCTGGCTCGGCGCGGAGCGGGCCACAATCGAGCCGCTTGTGTCCGATGCCGTGACGAGCACGCTGACCGCATCGCCGAGATCTGCTTCGGTCGGCACGTACGTCGCGCTCGTCGCACCCGTGATCGTCGCGCACGAGTCGCCGAACATGTCGCAGCGCTGCCAGCGATAGGCGTAGCTGATCGTGCCCGTCCCGCTCCAACTGCCGTGTTCGGCTGTAAGCGTCGCACCGATCTGGGGCGTACCCGTGACCGTGGGCGTGCTCGTAGCCACGAGCGTTCCCTTCATCGCGAAAGTCGCCGTAGCATCCGAAACCTCATCGACCGAGCCCAGTTCGTTGCTCGCGATCACCACCACGCGCAAGCTTCTGCCCACATCTTCGGCGGCCGCCGTGTACGTCGGTTCGGTCGCGCCGGCGATCGCTTCGCACTCTGCCCCAGAGCTGTTGCAGCTTTCCCATTGATAGGCGAAGCTCAAGTTGCCGCCTGACCATTCGCCGAGCTCGGCCTGCATCTCCTGACCCTCGATTGCCACGCCCGTAATCGAAGGGCGTGCTTCGTTGACCGGCGACGTTTCCCCTACCGGTTCGGTTGCGGCCGAGATCGCCGAGCCCGAATCTTCCGCCCCGTGGGCCGTCACGATCACGCGCAGCGTGCTCGAAAGGTCGTCCTGGGAGAGCCTGAGGGTTTCTTCGGTCTGGCCTTCGAGCTCTTCGCAGTCGATGCCTTCGGCGTCGCAGCGGAGCCATTGGTAGCTGTAGGTAGGGGCTTCTACGCCAGTCCATGTCCCGTGTTCCGCGGCGAGCACCCCGTCGGCGGCTGGCGTGCCGGTGATCGACGGTTCGCTCGTGGCCGTAACCGTCTGTTTCACGACGACCGCCGAGGCTTCCGAGATCGCCGCGTCCCAAGCGCCGCCGCCGGTGGCAGTTACGATTAGCCGAAGCGTGCCTCCGACGTCGGCTTCCACGAGCGTGTAGGTGGAGTGAGAGGCCCCTTCGATGTCCGCGCAGCTGGCGCCGCCACTGTCACAGCGCTGCCATTGGTATTCGTAGCTGAACGGAGATTCGCCGCTCCATTCGCCGTGATTCGCGATCAGCATTTGACCTTCGGCCGCGATGCCCGAGATCGCTGGTGGCGAAAGCGGCCACAGGAGCATGCTGAACGGGTTGATGACTTTCGAGGTCGTCGAGACGATCGAGCCGCTCACGCCTTCGCCGTCTTCGACGGCTTCGGTGACACGCAGCGTATGCCCCGTGTCCGCTTCCACGGGGGAATAGACGTTGCCGGTGGCCCCTTCGATCGGCACACATCCTTCGCCGAGCGCGTCACACCGTTCCCACTGATCTTCAGCTGTCGTGGCTTCCGGGCTCCAACGCCCCGGGGAAGCCGACAGTTCACTCCCCACGTCGGCCACCCCTTCGAGCGCGGGCGCTTCCAGACTGCGAAGTTCGCCGACAGACGTCGTGAAGCTTTCGATTTCGCCTTCGACGCGCGTGCCGAGGCTATCTTCGGCAACTACTCGGTAGTAGTAGGTGGTGTCGCTGCTCAAGCCGGTCAGCTGGTGCGCGACGCTCACTTCTGAGCTACCCGCGCCGAGATCCTGACTTGTGGAGCGCCCGGGCTCGGTGAGACTCGGTTCCTTGCTCCACTCGAACCAGTAGTGCGTGTCGTGACCGTTCGGCTGTACCGAGCCTTCGAGCTTCGCCAGGGTCACTCCGACTTCGCTGGCCGCGCCCGTCGTCGCGAGCGGCTCTTCAGGTTCGGCGGGTGTCGTGAACGTTCCCGAGTAGGCTTCGGCGTCGAGTTTTTTGTCGATCGGCGGATCGTTCGGCGTGTACAGCGTGAGGTAGTAGTGGTAGCTCGTCGAGGCTTTCAACCCTTCCAGCCGCTGACTCACCGTCACGTCGCCCGTGCTCGAGCCGGCATCGGCGGGGTGTTCTGGGAGGTCCCCGCTCGCGCCGGTGCGGGTCCAGTGAAACTGATACTGCGTGTCGCGCCCTTTCGGTTTGATCACTGCTTCGAGCGTGGCGGCCGTAGACGATAGATGAGCGGGCGGCGAGATAACGCGCCCTGCGGGCGGCGGCGCGGAGTCGAGCCGGAAGTACAGGTCTCGCGGAGAGCCGGAGAGGCCAGGTCCTTCCCATGGCAGCCCGTAGTACCACCCGTCGGGCGTTGTTTCGTTCGGTTTCGTGAACTGCGGGAACCGGCAGGCGACCTGTTCGGACCCGAACGGCGTTTCGCTCGCGCCGAGACCCGTGGCACATTCTTCGGGCGTCGTGTTGACTGAAAACGCTTCCCCCGACTGGTTCACCTGCGTCCAACCCGTTGGGAGCGAGGAGCTGAAGTTGCTGAGCGAGCCGATCGCCTGACATTCGCCCGCATCGGCATGGCTTTCGGTGTGCCACAAACGCCAGTAGCCAGAGGACCCAAGCAGAACACTGCACGCCGCGCTGCCGCCGTTGACCTGAGTCCCATTGTGAGCCCAGCTGCGCTCGATCGCATCGTGACAGGGCCCGCTGGTGGCCTTGATGAAGAAACCGTAGGTCGCGTGGAGCGCAAGTTCGGTCGTGGGTATCTGCCATGTCACCTCGCCGGCGTTGGAGCCGAAGGGTCGAGGGTCGGAGGACCGCGCTATCAGCGTGCCCGAGCTCAGGTTGCCACTCGGCGCGAAGGAATAGACGTCGAGTTCTACGTTGGCGTTCGATTCGCAACCGCTCGCGCGAGCAAAATCGCCGATCGTCACGGCAGAGACCGTCATCGGCTTGGGCATCGACTGGACGACGAAGACCGGCGCCTGGCCTTCGAGATTCAGATTGCTGCTTTCGACCGGGTCGTACGAGGGCAAGATCAGCAGCGACTGCGTCTGATCCGCGAGCCCGGCGGTGCTGGTGCCGGGCGCGATCGCCGCCGTAGCGCTCGTGCCTGCTTCTTCGGTGCCTTCTTCGTTGCTCGCAGATACCAAGGCTTTGATCTTGTGCCCAACGTCAGCCGCAATCAGGGCGTAGGTGTTGCCGGTCTGGCCCGCCAGTTCGGCACATTCGCCGCCTTCCGAGTCACACCGGTACCACTGATAGGAGTAGGTGAAGGGTTCCGCGCCCGACCACGTCCCGTGATTGACCGTGAGCGTTTGCCCGGCGCGCGTCGCGCCTGCGATGCTCGGGGATTCGAGCGGTTCTGCCCGCGCCGTTCCCGCCAGCGCGAGGCTCGTCGTGAGGCCCAACGTCACAAGCGCCGTGACAAGTGGTCCGCGGCTTCGCCGATGCGCTAAGCCGAGTCGCCGAAGCGCAGACATTCCCCCCATGTACTTTCCTCCATCTGCCATCTGGCTGATCGCGGGCGGGTGCGAAGTCCCGATTGGCGGAACCTAGCAAGTTATTCGGCGCTCTGATAGTCGAATTTCGACCTATGGACGAATGGTCACGCTCGACTTCTCCGGGCAATCTGCAATCCGCCTCAGCGTGACCGAAGTGCGCCCCGCGCGGTGCCGTGGCGGTGCGCCCGCTCACACGCCGGCCGGATCATTCGAGGACAGGTTGAGCGCCCTTCCAGCGGACGAACCGATATCGGCCGACGTCCCCAAAAGGGCGACTTCCGAGCTTACGTGAGAGCCCCGTCGGTCCCTGAAGAGCCCCGGAGGACATGGCTTCGGGGGCACTGCAAAGCCGTCGATCGACCGAAGTCGCGATCGCGCCGGCGCCCACACGGCACCGCAAACCATGTCCCGTAAGCCGCTGTTGTCCGAGATCATCCGCCACATTTCCCGGTGGGCAGGGCGAGCATTCGGCTTCAGAGAGCCAAATGTGGCTCAATTCTACAAGCGGCGAACGGGTCTCGAACCCGTGACCTCGAGCTTGGGAAGCTCGCGCTCTACCAACTGAGCTACCGCCGCGTACGCTCAGATAGTACGCAACCGGGGTCTACCCTTGGAGGCCGTGAGACGCCGTTTGCTGCCGATTCTCGCCTCGCTGGCGGGCGCCTGCCTGGTCGGGCTGCTGATCTACGGCGTCACGGCCAAGTCGGCGAGTCGCACGTTGGACGAGCGCGTGGCGCGCGACGAACGCCCGCGTGCGCCGGACGCGGCCCGCACGCTGCCGATCCTCGGCGGCCATGGCAAGAGCTCGCTGGCCTCGCTCAAGGGCAAGGTCGTCGTGCTCAACTTCTGGGCGTCGTGGTGCGAACCCTGCCAGGCCGAGGCGCCGCTGCTCGAGCGAGCGCAGGGCACGCTGGCACGTCACAACGGCACGGTGCTCGGCGTGACCTATCTGGACGCCTCACCCGACTCGCAGGGCTTCGTGCGCGACTTCCACCTGACCTATCCCAACCTGCGCGACAACACGGGCGACTTCGCGCACTCCTACGGCACCGACCAGCTGCCGGAGAGCTTCGTGATCGACCGCGACGGGTACATCGCGGCGATCTCACGCGGCGAGCTCAACCAGAAGTTCCTCGACCGCGCGATCGCACTAGCGCAGCGGACATGAGCGCCGATCACGGGCCCGCCCGTCCAAATGCGCGCCGCATGCTCGCCCTGCTGATCGTGTTCGTCGCGCTGTGGCCGTGTGCCCTGACCGCGATATCCGCCACGAGCGTCGCCCAGGCCGCCACCCCGCGGGCTTCGCTTCCGGAGATCGAACGCGAAGTGATGTGCGTCACGTGCAAGATCCCGCTCAACGTCGCGCAGTCGCCACAGGCCGACCGCGAGCGCGCGTTCATCCAGTCGCTGATCGACGAGGGGCGCAGCGAAGCGCAGATCAAGGATGCGCTGGTCGGCCAGTACGGTCGCGCGGCGCTCGCGCTGCCGAGCAACAGCGGCTTCGATGCCGCGGCCTACCTCGTGCCGCTCGCCGCGCTGCTGGCGCTGCTGGCGGCGCTCGCCTTGCTGTTGCCGCGCTGGCGCAGGCGAGCGCGTGCGCAGGCCGACGGACGGACCCCCGCGCCGGCACTTGGCGCCGCCGACGCGCAGCGGCTCGAGGCCGACCTCGAGCGCTTCGACTGAGCTGCGGCGTCAGCGGGACGGACAGCGCGACTGAGAGCGCTACATCTCCCGCGGCGCGCTGACGCCTAGCAGGTCGAGGCAGCGCGCGATCGTGTCCCTGCTGGCAACGCACAGCGCCAGGCGTTCGGACTCGACCTCGGTGGGCTCGGCGCCGAGCACGCGGCAGTCGCGGTAGAAGGCCGTGAAGCCCTGCGCCAGCTCGAGCGCGTAGGAGGCGACCCGGTGCGGCGCGCGACGCTCGGCGGCGGCGGTCGAGCTCGCCAGGAAAGTCGAGCAGCTGCTTGACCAGCGCGCGCTCGCTGGCGTGAAGCGGCGCGGATGACCCAGCCGATGCGCCGTCGGCCGTCGCGCCGGCAGCAACCGATGCGACGGCGGCGTCGACGCGCTCGGCGCCCGCCTTGGCGAGCATCGAGGAGATCCGGGCGTGCGCGTATTGCACGTAGTACACGGGGTTCTCATTGGACTGACTGCGCGCCAGGTCGAGGTCGAGGTCGACGGTCGTGTCGTGCGAGCGCGCCAGCAAATACCAGCGGGCGGCGTCGACGCCGATCTCCGCGACGAGCTCGTCGAGCGTGACGAACTCGCCGGCGCGCTTTGACATCTGCGCGCGTCACCCGAGCGCACGAGGTGCACGAGCTGCATGATCAGAAGCTCGAGGTCGTCGGGGTTCCCGCCGAGCGCCGCGAAGGCCGCCTTGAGCCGCAATACGTAGCCGTGGTGGTCGGCGCCCCAAACGTCGATCAGGCGATCGAAGCCACGCTCGCGCTTGTCCTCGTGGTAGGCGACGTCGGAAGCGAGATACGTAAACTCGCCGTTGGAGCGGACGAGCACGCGGTCCTTGTCATCGCCGAAGGTCGTACTGCGGAGCCACAACGCCCCGTCGGAGGTGTAGGTGTGCCCGAGCTCGTGCAGGCGCGCCAGGGCGTGATCGACGAGGCTCGGCTCGCCTTCGTGCAGCTTGCTCTCGTAGGCCCAGTAGTCAAAGCCGCCCACGCCGAAGGCGGCGAGCGAAGTCTGTATCTGCCCGATCATCAGCGCCACGGCCACGCGGCCGACGTCCGCCGCATCGCGCTCGGCGGCATTCTCGATGTGCGCGGCCAGCTCGGCTACGTAATCGCCCTGATAGCCGTCCTCGGGAACCTGCCCACCGCGCGCCAGCGCCTGGATCGACTCGCCGAACGTGCGCACCTGGGAGCCGGCGTCGTTGACGTAGAACTCACGTTCGACCTTTGCGCCGCGCAACTCGAGCATGCGCGCCAGCGCATCGCCGTAGGCGGCGTTGCGGGCGTGGCCTACATGCATCGGACCGGTCGGATTGGCCGAGACGAATTCCACCATGATCCGCTCGGGGGACCCACCGTGGACGGCACCGTAATCCTCGGCTGCCACCAGCACACCACCGAGCCCACGGCGCAGCCAAGCGTCGGCGACGAACAGGTTTACGAAGCCCGGCCCGGCGACGTCGAAGTGCTCGAGCGCCGGGCCAAGCGCACTTGCCAGCCGATCGCCCAGCTGCTCGGCGACCTCGCGCGGCGGGCGGCGCAGGCGCGGCGCGAGCAGCAGCGCGGCGTTGGTCGAGTAGTCGCCGAAATCGGGGCGCGGCGGACGCTCGAGCGTGATCCCTCCGCGTGAGTCCGCCGAGAAGGCCTCGCCGGACGGGATCTGCACCCCGTCCCCGGCCGCGCCGATGAGCGCCGCGGCGGCCTCGATCACCGCAGCGCGCAGCCCGTCCGGAGAGATCTCCGCGGACTCGTCCGACAGCCCGTCATGGGCCTGCTGATCGCTTGTTGGAGGGTCGCTCATGGATTCCGACTCGGCGGTTGCGATACTAGCCACGTGAACGACCAAGACTCAGGCGCAGAGCGCCACATCAATATCCATCTGTCTCCCGAGATCATGGGAGGCGTCTACTCGAACTTTGCCAACGTCAGCCACTCCGACTACGAGTTCACCGTCACCTTCGCTCGCGTCGACCACGAGGTCGAGGCCGAGGAGGTGCCGGGCGTCGTCGTCTCGCGTGTCAACATCTCCCCGCGCTTCATGCGCGAGCTGATCGACGCGATGGAGGACAACTACTCAAAGTGGCGCACCCGTGAGGGCATCAAGAACCTCCCCGAGTACGGCGGCACGGAGGCCGGGCCTGAGGAGGAGTAGCACCGCACGGGCGCGGGCAGCGGCGGCACGATGAAGGTCGCGGTGATCTCCGACATCCACGCCAACCGCCAGGCGTTCGAGGCGACGCTCGAGGCGGTTGCCGCCAGCGATGCCGCCGAGCTGTGGTGCCTGGGCGATCTCGTCGGCTACGGCGCCGACCCGGACGCATGCGTCGAGCTCGCGCGCAAGCACGTCGCTGTCTGCTTGGCGGGCAACCACGACCTCGCCGTGACCGGTGAGATCCCGCTGGATGAGTTCTCGCGCGGCGCGAGCCTGGCGGCGCAGTGGACGCGCGAGGTGATGGCGCCGGCCAACGTCGAGTTTCTCGCCGGGCTGAAGCCTGAAGGCAAGGAGGCCGGCATCGGCCTCTACCACGCGAGTCCGCGCGACCCCGTCTGGGAGTACGTGCTCTCGACGCTGCTGGCCGAGCTGTGCCTCGACCAGCAGACCCAGCGCGTGTGCCTCGTCGGTCACTCACACGTCGCGCTCTCGTTCGTGCGCCGCGAGGGCGAGCTGGCGACGGGCGAACCGCGCCGCGAGGGCACCTTCCTGGACATCGCCGAGGGCGAGTGGCTGCTCAACCCCGGCAGCGTCGGGCAGCCGCGCGACGGCGACCCGCGCGCGTCGTGGCTGCTGCTCGACCTCGACGGCCTCACGGCATCGTTCAAGCGCACCGACTACGACATCGCCGGCGCGGCCGGCGCGATCCGCGCGGCACGGCTGCCCGACTCGCTCGCGGAGCGCCTGGAGTACGGTCAGTGACGATGCTCGCCCAGCAACGGCAGCCACGTCCGCCCGCGGGGGGCGAAGACGCGCCGCACGAGGGCGCTATGCGCCGTGCCCGGCCGCTGCTGCGGGCCATGCTCGCGGCTGGCCTCGGCGTGCTCGCGGGCGTGCTGATCTCGTGCGGGGGCAGCGGCAAGGGGCTGATCCCGGTGGCCGATGCCGGACCATTGCAGGGCGACTTCGAAGCTGTCGCCCAGGCTGCCGAAAACGGCGACGGGTCGTGCACGAGCACCGAAAGCGCGCTGCTGAAAACCGAACAGGACTTCGCGGCGCTGCCTCCGAGCGTCGACAGTGGGCTGCGCAACACGATCCGCCAGGGCATCGAGAACCTGCGCACACACGCGCTGGCGCTGTGCACGCAGCCGCTGCCGCAATCGACCGTGACGACGCCGAAGACGACGACGAGCACGACGAGCACCGACACGACACCCACGGAAACCCAGACGACGCCGACCGAAACCCAGACCACGACGACGCCAAGCCCATCCGGGCCGGGCGGCGGCACGCCGGCGCCCGGTGAAGAAGGCGAAGAAGAAAGCCCGGGCCTCGGCAAAGGCGAAGGCGGCGGCAAAGAACACGGCGGGGCCGGTGGGATCGGACCCGAAGCGGGCGGCGGGCAGGAAGTGGGCAAATGAGCAGCGTCGAGATCGCCGGCCGCTACCGCCTCGAGGGCCGCCTCGGCTTCGGCGGCATGTCGACCGTCCATCTCGCGCTCGACCTGCGCCTGGAGCGCCAGGTCGCGGTCAAGCTGCTGGCCGAGCACCTCGCCGAGGACCCGACGTTCGTCTCGCGCTTCCAGCGCGAGGCGCAGGCGGCGGCGCGGCTCGTGCACCCGAACATCGTGCAGGTGTTCGACTCCGGCCAGGACGAGACCACGGGCCAGTACTTCATCGTGATGGAGTACATCGAGGGTCAGTCGTGCGCGGAGATCCTGCGCGACGACGGCTGGGTCGACGTCGACGAGGCGATCGCGATCATCGACCAGGCGTGCGAGGGGCTGCACTACGCCCACCGCCACGGCGTCGTGCACCGCGACGTCAAGCCAGGCAACCTGCTGCGCGCGCGCGAAGGGGACGTCAAGCTGGCCGACTTCGGCATCGCGAAGGCAACCGAGCAGTCGAGCATCACGCAGGTCGGCTCGGTGCTCGGCACGGCCGCCTACCTGGCCCCCGAGCAGGCGCGCGGCGAAGAGGCAGGTCCGCGCGCGGACCTCTACGCGCTGGGCGTCGTCACCTACCAGCTGATCTCCGGGCGCCTGCCGTATGAGGCGAGCTCGCTGACCGAGCTGGCGCTCAAGCAGCAGCAGGAGACGCCGCCGCTGCTCGACACGCTCGTGGCGGCCGTCAGCCCACAGTTGGCGGAGGCGGTCGCGATCTCGCTGGCACTCGACCCTGAGGACCGCTACCAGACTGCGCGCGAGATGGGACGAGCGCTCAGCGACGGCGCCGACGGGATCGCCCCGGCCCCGCGCCCCGGCAGCCGCGCGGCGCCGGCTACCGAGGCGACGAGCGTGCTCAGCGCCGGACGGCGCCCGTCCGCGCGCGAGCCAGGCCGCACGGCGGTCACGAGCGCCGTCACGCCGCGCAAGCCCCGCTCGGGCCCGGCGCGAGCGGCACCCGCAGCAGCGGCCGCCCAGGCCGCCCCCGCGGCAAGGGGACGGCGGCGCGGGCGCAGCCGGTTGATGCTCGCGTTGCTCGCGCTGCTCGCGCTGGCGCTCGTGATCGTCGCGGTCGTCGTGATCACCGCGCCGGCGCAGACGCAGGTGAAGCTGCGCAACGTCGTCTACTCCGACGTGCAGCAGGCCGCCTCGGCGCTCAAGCAGCTCGTCTCGGAAAACACCAAATAGCGCGGCGGCGGCCGTGATCCTCGCAGCGCTGCTCAACGTCGACCACCTCGTCGAAGTTGCCGGCTACCCCTGCTGTTCGTGCTCGTGATGGCCGAGTCCGGCGGCGTGCCGATCCCGGGCGAGACGGCGCTGATCACGGCGGCCGTGCTCGCCAGCCGCGGCAAGCTGCAGATCGAGTGGGTGATCGCGCTGGCCGCCGCGGCGGCGATCGTCGGCGACAACATCGGCTATGAGATCGGGCGCAAGGGCGGGCGCTGGCTGCTCGAGCGCCCCGGCCGCTTCCATCGTCAGCGGCTGGACGTGCTGCGCATCGGCGAGCCGTTCTTCAAGCGCCATGGACCGAAGGCGGTGTTCTTCGGGCGCTTCATCCTCGGCCTGCGCGTGTGGGCCTCGTGGCTGGCCGGGGCGACGCGCATGCACTGGCGCTCGTTCTTCGTGTGGAACGCGCTCGGCGGCATCTGCTGGGCGAGCGGGATCGGCCTGCTCGCGTACTTCCTCGGCAGCTCGGCCGGCAACGCGATCGAAGCCTTCGGCATCTACGGCCTCGCGGCGGCCGTGCTTGCGATCGTCGGGGCATTCGTGCTGCACCGGCGCGCGCGGCGCCGGCAGGAGGAGCTGCTCGACGAGGGCGGCGAGCAGACGGCCGACGAGGCGGACTCGCGCGATCAGGCGCCGCATCGCGATCGCTGACGCAGAGCCAGTCGCGAGGACTCAACGGGCGTGACGAAGGCAGCCGGGTGGGCTGCTCAGCGCGCGGCGCGGCTCAGCAGCCGGATGAGTCGGCGCCGCTGCACGGCGCGATCCGCTGGCACATGTCGGCCAGCACGCTCAGCTCGGCCTCTGAGAAGCGCGAGAAGAACTGATCGCGCACGACGGCCAGGTGCGTGACGCGCGCTTCCTGCAGGCGCTCGCGTCCGCCGGCCGTCAGGCAGGCAAACGAGCCGCGCGCGTCGTGGTCGCAGGAGCAGCGCTCGAGCAGCTGCTCGCGCTCGAGCCGGTCGACGAGCCGCGTCAGGCCGCTGCGCGATAGCTGTGCCTGCTCGGCGAGGTCGCACATGCGCATGCGCCCGCCGCTTGCATCCTCGAGGTGGTCGAGCACCTCGTAGGAGCTGAGCGGCAGGCCATGGGCCTGGTCGAGCGCCGCGTCGAGGCGCTTGGCGAGACAGGCGTGTGCGCGAAGCAGGCCACGCCACGCGCCCTGCCCGGCATCGGAGCGTTCGCCGGCAACCGCAGGGCCGTCATCGGAGACGGCTGTCTCGGGCTCCCCAGTTTCGATCTTGACGGCGGTGGCGGTGGACATAACGGTCTGTACCCCAGATCCTCCTCAACCGAATGTAGCAGCGTCTCGTATCGCCGACCGGGACTGGAAGATCAGTCGCGCGTGGCCCGCCATGCCCACCACATCATCAACGGTTGCAGGGGAAGTCGCGCGTAAAGCGCCCAGCGCGGCACCTTCTTGAACTGCTCGGGCTCACGCGCCATGTAGAGGTTCGCCGGGAACACAGCGGCCAGCAGCGCGATCAGGTAGATGCCAGCGGCCGGACGGGCGCGCGGCGAGAGCACGGCCAGACCACCGGCGATCTCGGCGACGCCGCTGAGCTCGACGACGCGCTTGGCCTCGGACTGCAGCGACGGCGGCACGATCGCGCGATAGAAACGCGGCGAGACGAAGTGGTTGACGCCGGAGCCGAGCCAGAACGCGGCGAGCAGCTTGCGCGAGGCGCTCATCGCTGCGCTCCCCCCTCGCCCGCGTCCGCCCCGCCCTCGCCGCGCAGCAGCGAATGGCCGGTCATCGCCGCCGGCTGGGACACGCCGAGCAGCTCGAGCACGGTCGGCGCGACGTCGGCGAGGATGCCGCCTTCGGGAGCGAGCTTCACGCCGTGCATTGTGACGATCACGGGCACCGGGTTCAGCGAGTGCGCCGTGTTCGGGCTCCCGTCCGGCTCGAGCATGTGATCGGCGTTTCCGTGATCGGCCGTCACGACGCAGACGCCACCGCGCTCTCGCACGGCCGCGATCACCTCGCCGAGGCACTCGTCGACGGTTTCGATCGCGGCGACGGCGGCCTCGATCACGCCCGTGTGGCCGACCATGTCGGCGTTGGCGAAGTTGATGATCGCGAAGCCCGGCTCGTCCTCGCGCCAGGCCTCGACGAACGCGCCGGCCGCCTCGCGTGCGCTCATCTGCGGCTTGAAGTCGTATGTCGGCACGTCGCGCGGCGAGGGCACGAGCTCGCGCCGCTCGCCCGCCAGCTGGTGCTCGTCGCCGCCGTTGAAGAAGTACGTCACGTGCGCGTACTTCTCGGTCTCGGCCACGTGCAGTTGGCGCGATGCCCGCCTGCGCAAGCACGCGCCGCGAGCGTCGTCGTGGGGCGCTCGGGGGCGAAGACGACCGGGTAGGGCCAGCCCTCCTCGTACTCGCGTCAGCGTCGTGTAGCGCGCGATCGGCGCCCCGCGCGAGCCCGCTTGCTCGCCGCGCCCGCGCCAGCCCGGAAGCTGCTCTGCCTCGCCTTCGGCGCCCTCCGCGCCATCGCCTCCGGCGGTGGCTGCGACGCCGGGGTCGTGCGCACGCGAGCCCTCGCCGAAGCCCGGCTCGGCTAGCGCGCGCGTGATCTGACGCATCCGATCGGGGCGGAAGTTGAACGCGATCACGCTGTCCTGCGGCGCGATCGCGCATCGGCGCGCCGACGAGCGTCGGCTCGATGAACTCGTCCGTCTCGCCACGCTCGTAAGCCGCGCGCACGGCCTGCTCGCCAGTCTCGGCGCTGTACGGGGCATCGCCGAGCACGAGCATGTCGTAGGCGCGCTGCGTACGGTCCCAGCGGCGATCGCGGTCCATCGCCCAGTAGCGGCCTATCACCGAGCCCACGCGTGCGCCCGGCGTGCGGTCGAGCTCGGCCAGGTACTCAGCCCCGGCGTGCGGCAGCGTGTCGCGCCCGTCGGTGAAGGCGTGCACGATCACCTCCCCCACGCCGCGCTCGCGCGCGAGCGCGATCAGCGCGCAGCAGGTGCTCGAGCGAGGAGTGCACGCCGCCGTCGGAGACGAGACCGATCAGATGCACGCGCTCGGCGTCGAGCGCCGAGCGCAGCACCTCGTTGGCGGCCAGCGAGCCGTCGGCCACTGCATCGTCGATGCGCACAAGGTCCTGGCGCACCACGGCGCCGGCGCCGAGGTTCAGGTGACCGACCTCGGAGTTGCCCATCTGCCCCTCGGGCAGGCCGACCGCGCGGCCGCAGGCCGTCAGCGTGGTATGCGGGAAGTCCCGCCACAGCTCGTCGAACACGGGCGTGTCGGCGAGCGAGACGGCGTTGCCCGGGCCCGGCTCGGCCAGGCCCCAGCCGTCGAGCACGATCAGACAGACGCAGGCGGCGGGCAAGCTCGCGGCCCCCTCCCCCTCGCCTGCATCGGCAGTCTTCATCGCACGGGTGCCGTCAACCTGCCGAGGACCCGGCCGCGCCCACGATCTGCGCGAAGGACTCGGCCTCCAGCGAAGCGCCGCCGACGAGCGCACCGTCGACGTCGGGCAGTGCGAGCAGCTCGGCCGCGTTCTCGGGCTTGACCGAGCCGCCGTAGAGAATCCGCACGCGCTCGGCCGCCTCGGCGTCGCGGTCGGCGACGAGCGCGCGGATGAACGCGATCGCCTCCTGCGCCTGCTCCGGCGTGGCCACCTTGCCGGTGCCGATCGCCCAGATCGGCTCGTAGGCAATCGATTACCTCGGCCAGGCGATCGGCCGGCACTCCCGCGAGATCCTCTCTGAGCTGCTGGCGCAGCTTGCGGTCGGTGTCTTCGTTCTCGCGCTCTGCCTCGGTCTCGCCGACGCAGAGGATCGGCGCGAGCCCGATCTCCAGCGCGGCGGCCATCTTCAAGCGAGAGCGCGCGGTCGGTCTCGCCGAACAGCTCGCGCCGCTCGGAGTGCCCCAGCACGACTCCCTGCACGCCGACGTCGTCGAGCATCACCGGCGAGATCTCGCCGGTGAACGCGCCCTCGCGCTCGTGGTGCATGTTCTGCGCATAGACCTCGACGCGCGAGCCGCGCGCGCTGTCGACCATCGCGCCCAGGTCGGTGAACGGGACGCAGATCGCGACGTCGACGTTGTCGACCGCCGAGACGCGGGGCAAGAGCGCCTGGATGAAGTCCTCGGCGTCGCGCTCGGTCTTGTGCATCTTCCAGTTGCCCGCGATCAGCGGGGTGCGGCCGCTCATGAAGCCACGCCAGCCCCGGCGCCGTCGAGCGCCTCGACGCCGGGCAGCGAACGTCCCTCGACGAGCTCGAGCGTCGCGCCGCCACCGGTCGAGAGATGGTCGACGGCCGACTCGAGGCCGAACAGCGCGAGCGCCGCGGCCGAGTCGCCGCCACCGACGACCGTCACACCGGGCGCCTGCGCGACGGCTTCGGCCACCGCGGCGCGTACCGGCCGCGAACGGCTCGAGCTCGAACGCGCCCATCGGGCCGTTCCAGAAGACCGAGCCGGCCTTGGCGATCTCGGCGGCGTAACGCTCGGCGCTCGCCGGTCCGATGTCGAGGCCCATCCAGCCCTCGGGCACCTCGACGCCGTCGAGCACGCGGTGCTCGGCCTCGGCCGAGAACTCGCGGCCGATCACGAGGTCGGTCGGCAGCGCGACGCTCGCGCGGCCCGGGTCGGTCGCCTTGGCCAGCGCCGTGCGCGCGTGCTCGACATCCTCGGCGTCGCACAGCGAGTCGCCCACCCCGTGCCCTTGGGCACAGAGGAACGGGAAGCACATCGCGCCGCCGATGATCACGACGTCGGCGATCTCCAGGAAGCGGTCGATCACGCCGATCTTGTCGGCCACCTTGGCGCCGCCGATCACGGCCACGAGTGGCCGTGGCGGGCTCTGCAGGATCTTCGTCAGCGTGCTCACCTCGCGCTGCAGCAGCCGCCCGGCCGCGTGCGGCAGCAGGTGCGCGACGCCCTCCGTGCTCGCATGCGCACGGTGGGCCGCGCCGAAGGCGTCGTTGACGTACACGTCGGCCAGCGCGGCCAGTTCCGCCGCGAGCGCCGGGTCGTTGCTCGTCTCGCCCGCCTCGAAGCGCACGTTCTCGAGCACGAGCAGCTCGCCGGCGGGCAGCTGCTCGCGCGAGCGCCTTGACCTGCTCGCCGACGACGGCCGGGGCGAGCGTCACGGTGGCATCGGTCAGCTCGCACAGGCGCGCCACGACGGGCGCCATCGAGAGATCCTCCTCGCGCCGCCCCTCAGGACGGCCGAGGTGCGAGACGAGCACGATGCTCGCGCCCCGCGAGCGCAGCTCCTCGATCGTCTCCAGCGCCGCCGTGATGCGCGTGTCGTCGGCCACGATCGGCCGCCCCTCATCGTCCTTGGCGAGCGGCACGTTGAAGTCGACGCGCACCAGCGCACGCCGTCCGTCGACGTCGAGATCGTCCAGCGTCCTCATGCGTGGACCCCTACAGGACCTTCTGCACGAGATCGACGAGCCGGTTGGAGTAGCCCCACTCGTTGTCGTACCAGGCGACAACCTTCAGCATCGTCCCCTGCATCACGGCCGTCAACAGCGAGTCGACGATCGAGGAGTACTGCGACTTGACGATGTCGCTTGAGACGATCGGGTCCTCGGTGTACTGCAGGATCCCCTGCAGGGGACCGCTCGAAGCAGCGGATTGCAGCGCCGCGTTGACCTCCTCGACGCTCGTCTCGCGCGCGCACTGCACGGTCAGGTCGACGACGGAGCCCGTCGGCACCGGCGCCCTCACCGCGAAGCCGTTCAGCTTGCCCTGCAGCTCGGGGATCACGAGGCCGATCGCCTTGGCCGCGCCGGTCGAGGCCGGGATCAGGTTGATCGCGGCGGCGCGCGCGCGGCGCAGGTCCTTGTGCGGCATGTCCTGCAGGCGCTGGTCGGCCGTGTAAGCGTGGATCGTCGTCATCAGGCCGTGCTCGATGCCGACCGCGTCGTTGACGACCCTGGCCACCGGCGCGAGGCAGTTAGTCGTGCACGAGGCGTTGGAGATTACGTCGTGCTTGTCGCGGTCATAGATCTCGTCGAAGTTCACGCCGAGCACGACCGTCGCGTCGGGGTCGGTCGCCGGCGCGGAGATGACCACCTTCTTGGCGCCCTGTGCGAGGTGCTTGGCGGCCGCCTCGCGGTTCGGTGAACAGGCCAGTCGACTCGATCACGACGTCGACGCCGAGATCGCCCCACGGCAGCGCGCCGGGGTCGCGCTCGGCGAGCACCTGCAGCTCTTTGCCGTCGACCTCGAGCGCGCCGTCGAGCTCCTTCACGGTGCCCGGGTAGGGCCCGAGGATCGAGTCGTACTTGAGCAGGTGTGCGAGCGTGGCCTCGTCTGTGAGGTCGTTGACGGCGACCCACTCGATCGCCTGGTCGACCTCCTCCCCCCGAGCCTTGGCGGCGCGGAACACGTTCCGGCCGATGCGGCCGAATCCGTTGATCCCAACGCGAACGGGCATCAAGTCCTCCTGAAGCGAAAATGAACGATGCCGGGTCGCGGGGACAACCCCCGTGGCCCGGCGTATGCGGCGCAGGCTATCAGCGCCGTTCGGGGCCGGTCTGGCCAGCGTGGACGCTTGGACCGCCCCGAGCGCATGCCACCGTACGGTCTACTGAGCGCTCGACTAGGACCCGCGCGGGCGCTTGTCGACGTCGCGGTGGGCTACGGCGACGTCGAGATCGTCGTTCTCGCGATAGCGCTCGGCGAGGTGCTCGGCGATCGCCACCGAGCGATGGCGCCCGCCGGTGCAGCCGATCGCGATCACGAGGTGGGACTTGCCCTCGGCCACGTACTGCGGCAGCAGGAAGTCGAGCAGCCCGTGTAGGCGCGCGTAGAACTCCTCCAGGCGCCCGTCGCGCGCGATGTAGTCGACAACCGGCTGGTCGAGGCCAGTCAGCTCGCGCAGGTCCGGCTCGTAGTGGGGGTTGGCGAGGAAGCGCACGTCGAACGCGAGATCCTCCTCGCGCGGGGGGCCGTGCTTGAAGCCGAAGCTCATGAACGTCAGCGCGAGGCGCCCGGCGGCCTTGTGCGGCAACAGCTCGGAGGCGATCTTGCCGCGCAGCATCGCCGTCGTCATGCCGGTCGTGTCGATCACGAGGTCGGCGTGCTCGCGGAACGGCGCCAGCAGGGCGCGCTCGGAGGCGATGCCGGCCGCGACGCTCCCCTCGGGCGCGAGCGGGTGGCGGCGACGGGTCTCCTTGTAGCGCGTCACGAGCGTCTGCTCGGCGGCCTCGAGGAACAGCACGTGGTGGGTCAGCCCGAGCGCGTCGAGGTCGTCGACGACAGCGCGCAGCGCCTCGAAGTAGACGCCCCCGCGTACGTCGGACACGACCGCCGCGCGCTCGACCTTCGAGCCCTGATGCACGAACAGCTCGACCAGTGAGCGGATCATCTCAGGCGGCAGGTTGTCGACGCAGAAATAGCCGGCGTCCTCGAACACGTTCATCGCCGTCGACTTGCCGGCACCCGAGAAGCCGGTGATCACGACGAGATCCTGCAGACGCGTCTGCACGACCGGGCGCGCCGGCTTGCCGGGCTTGCGCTCTGTCCCTCCCCGCAGCGGACGCAGCGGTCTGATGACGGCCATTTCCACATTGTGCGCCACCCGGCGGCGAGAGTGTCATGTTCCGGAGAAGTGCAGGGAATAATCCAGGTTCGCCCAAGCCCCCAGGGCTCCCCCCAAGCCAATCACGGCATCGACCATCAAGCCCTTTATCTGGGTTTCTTATTATAGGTTGTCCACTAAGCTATAATAAGGCCCACACCGTGTCAGAGCTTTTGAATCGCCACTGGCAGAGTCGGGTCGCTGACAGCGGTGTGTCGCGTCGAGACCGCCACTCCTGTGATTACGAAGCGTATTTGCCCGATTCCTTGGCCGGCCGTCAGTTCCTGCTCGATGGCGACGTGGCCGCCGATGTTGCCGACTGCGAAGCCGCGATCAATCGCTTGAACGTCGAGGCCGCGGCGCTTGTCGATACGGAGGCCCTCGCGCGGATCCTGCTGCGCGCCGAGTCTGTGGCCTCATCGCGCATCGAGGGTTTGCAAATCGGCGCCCAACGTCTCCTACGTGCCGATGCGGTCCGCTCGACGCAGGAGCCGGCGTCTGACGTGACGGCTTCGGAGGTGCTCGGCAACATCGACGCAATGCTCTACGGCGTAGAGCAGATCGGATTCGTAGACGAGATCAAGATCGACGTGCTCCTGGAGCTCCATCGACGTCTGCTAGTCGGCACGCGCCTCGAGCCGCACGGAGGCAACTTCAGGCAGGAGCAGAACTGGATCGGCGGAAGCGACTACAGCCCATGCTCCGCTGACTACGTTCCTCCGCCACCGGAGTTCGTCGTCGACCTGATGGAGGACCTCTGCGCTTTCTGCAATACCGATGAGCTGCCCGCAGTCGTACAAGCGGCAATCGCACACGCGCAGTTCGAGACGATCCACCCCTTCATCGACGGAAACGGCCGCGCGGGTCGCGCGATCATCCACCTCGTGCTTCGTCGGAGGGGGCTTGCCCTGCGCGTCCTGTCGCCGGTGTCGCTCGTGCTTGCAACCTTGACCAGGAGCTACGTGGGCGGACTCACTGCCACACGGTACGTCGGGCCGGCAAGCTCGCCCGAAGCGATCAGCGGCGTCAACACATGGATAGCGACGTTCGCCGGCGCATGCGCCCGTTCGGTCGCCGACGCGACGGCGTTCGAGCTGCAAGCGGCGAACCTGGAGAAGCAGTGGCGGGAGCGCGTCGGTCGCATCCGAACCAACTCGGCGACGGACCTCTTGCTTCAGCGGCTCCCGGGCGCCCCCGTGCTCACTGCCGAGAGTGCCGCGGCACTGCTCGGACGAACTTACGCGTCGGCCAACGACGCGATTCAGCGCCTCGTTCGAGCCGACATTCTCCGCCAGATCACCGTCGGTCGGCGCAATCGCGCATACGAAGCGCCGGAGATCATCGAAGCGTTCACCGACCTCGAGCGCCGGCTTGCGAGCCCGACGGACGATGCGCTCTCGCCGCCTGATCGTGCCCTGCCGCAGTGCCGACAGCAAGAACGGACCTAACGGCAAGGCGGCGACAGGGTCACGCCAAGCTTTTGGGCGCCTCGCGCTCCGTGAAAACCAGGCTGATGCAGCCTAGGGTCCAAACGGTCTCCTATTGGCTCACGGAAACCAGCATTGCCACTTGCTTTTCGGGTCCCATCGGCCAGCAATAGACAGGATCGTCTCGCCCGGGCACCGCAAGCGTCGCGCTCGTACGCAACGCCTCTACCGTGGACAGGTACCGAGCTCGATCGGCAAGTCGAACTGCCGTCCAGAAACGGCGCTTATTGGACTCGTCGTTCCGGCGCTTGCCCGCATAGAGCATGTCCGTCAAAACCTGCACTCCGGGCGGGCACCGTACATTTTCGTTGACATACGCAACGCCTGTCGCCCACGCCTTCGACGGCGGCTGTTGCTCATGGCAAGCGACGCACATCGGAACGAGGTTTTCCGGCTGCTCAGACCCACCGGACATGTTGTCCTGCAGATGACATCGCTCCAGCCAGCCGGCGGCTCCGTTCCAGGTCTTCGTCATCTTGTCCTCATTGCTTCCCCGCGTGTATGCGGCCCAGTCCTTGACCAGAGCGAGCCAGCCGCACCGGAAGCAGAAGGGCTCGCCCCAGCCGATCATGCGCGCTTCCAAGTCGGGGAAGACCGTCAATGTGTCCTGATGCATCTCCCAGTACCGCTGGATCGTGCGCAGGCTTGGCATCGCTTCACGACCAGGCACCAACGGATCGTCTCGTACCGAGCGGTCGGTACCTGCGGAGCCCGTCCGGCCTTCGCAGTCAGCCCGCTCGATGCAGGTACGCATACAACTCACGCGCCGTCTTGGCGGGCAGCCCGGGCACGGCCTGCAGCTCCTCGCTGGAGGCCGAGACGACGCCCTCGGGCGAGCCGAAGTGGGCGAGCAGCGCGCGCTTGCGCGAGGGTCCGACGCCGGGCAGCTCGTCGAGCAGCGAGCTCGTCATCGCCTTGTCGCGACGACCGCGGTGATGGGTGATGGCGAAGCGATGGGCCTCGTCGCGCACGCGCTGCAGCAGCTGCAGCTCGGGCGTCGAGTGGTCGAGCACGAGCGGCGCGCGGCGACCAGGGATGAAGACCTCCTCGATCCGCTTGGCCAGCGAGATCACGGCGACGCCGCGGTCGCGAAAGCCGCGCAGCGGGCCCAGGCCGGCCGCGAGCTGGCCCTTGCCGCCGTCGATCACGACGACGTTGGGCAGCGAGGCGAAGCTCGCGTCATACGCCGGGTCGTGCGGCGACAGGTCGGCCTGACGCTCGTACTGCGCGTAGCGGCGGCCGAGCACCTCGGCCATCGCGGCGAAGTCGTCCGAGGCGCCCTCGGCGAGCGAGCGGATCTTGAAGCGGCGATAGTCGGACTTCTTCGGCGCGCCGCCCTCGAACACGACCATCGAAGCCACCGTCTGGGTGCCACCGAGGTGAGAGATGTCGAAGCACTCGATGCGGATCGGCGGCGCATCGAGGCCGAGCGCCTGTTGCAGACCTTCGACGGCCTCCACCCGACTCTGACGACGGCGCTCTGATTTGAGCCGCTCCTGGTCGAGCGCGAGCCGCGCGTTGCGCTCGGCGAGCTCGAGGATGCGGCGCTTCTCGCCACGCTCGGCCGCGCGCAGCTCGACCGGCCCCTCGCGCCGGCGGGCCAGCGCGTCGGCCAGCACCGGACGCTCGCCGACCTCGCGCTGGACGACGAGCAGCGCCGGGATCGACATGTGCCCGGCGTAGTACTGCAGCATGAACTCCTCGGCTACCTCTTCCACGCTTCGCTCGGTCTCGTTGGAGAGATAGAAGGACTGGCGGTCTGAGAGCACGCCGTCGCGCACCTGGAAGATCTGCGCGTTGGCCTCGCGGCCGTCGACGGCGACGGCGATCGCGTCGAACGTGCCGACCGACTCGTTGGCCACGCGCCGGCGCTCGAGCAGCGAGTGCACGGCGCGCAGGCGGTTGCGCTCGACTGTCGCCTGCTCGAACTCTTCGGCGGCGGCGGCGGCGCGCATGCGCTGCTCGAGCTCGCGCTCGATCTCCTTGAAGCGGCCCGAGAGGAAGTCGCGTACGCCATCGATGCCCAGCGCGGTAGTCCTCCTTGGAGACGTAGCCCACGCAGGGTGCCTCGCAGCGCTTGATGTAGTAGTCCAGGCACGGACTGCCGCTGCGGCGCCCAGGCTCGGGGCCGGTGCACGAGCGGAACATGAACACCTTGGCTAGCACCTCGAGCGTGCCGCGCACGCGCTTGGCGTTGGAGTACGGCCCGAAGTAGGCCCGGCCCGGACGGTGGCGCTCGCGCGTGAAGTAGACGCGCGGAAAGTCCTCGTCGAGCGAGATCGCGATGAACGGGTAGGACTTGTCGTCGCGCAGGCGGATGTTGAAGCGCGGGCGGTACTGCTTGATGAAGCTCTGCTCGGCCAGCAGCGCCTCGGCCTCGGTCGCGACGACGACGCACTCGACGCTCTCCGTGCTGGCCACCATCTCGGCGTGCCCCGGGCTGCTCGGCACCTGGGCTTTGGAGAAGTGCGAAGCCACGCGCTTGCGCACCGACTTGGCCTTCCCCACATAGATCACGCGCCCTTTGCCGTCGCGGAACAGGTACACGCCGGGCTGATCGGGCAGCGCGCGCCGCTGCTCGGCCAGGCTCGTACGCGCCTGCGCGTCTCCCTCGATCGTCTCGGTGGCCATCTCAATCGAGGATACGAGGCGGCCTGGCCCCGGCGTGAGCTTTACCCCGGCTGCCGGTCAGTAGCTGCGCCAGCGGCGATACACGGTCATCAGCCCGTACAGCACGGCCAGCAGCAGCGCGAACCAGAGCACGCCGAAAATCGTGCGCGAGTGGTTGATCATCCGCGTGTAGCCGACGATCAGGAAGGCGGCGAGCGCAAACGAGCCGTAGAGGATCGCGCGGTAGCGGTCGCCGAGGCCGTGCAGCGTCACTCGGTATTCGCGGTACATGCGCAGGCCGAGGTAGGCGAAGCCGACGCCGAAGCCGATCAGCAGCACCGATTCGAACGTGCTCGCCGCCTTGCCGCCGCCCGGCAGCAGGAACACGGCGGCGGCGATCACGAGCACGATCGCGATGTTGCGCACGGTCTTCAACTCCATGCCCCAAGTCTACGGCGCAGCACCCAGCGCAGCGCTCGCGCGGTGCGCCCGACGACGCTCAGTCGATCAGCGACTCCAGTCGCTCGTAGGCCTGCTCGATCGCCCGCTTGGCGGCCGTGTGGCGCGCTTCGGACTTGGCCGACTCGTACTTGCTCGCCCATGCCGCCGGGTCGGCCAGGTCCTGCTCGAGCGCCGCCATCGCCGCCTCGGCCTCTTCGATCGCCCGCTCTGCCTTCTGCTGATCGGACAGCCGGTTCTTCGACGGGCCCTTCGGCTTTGACCTCTGCTTGGGCTCGTTCTTCTCAGGATCCGATCCATTCGTAGTTCCAGCCGTCGCATGCGACGGCTGGCGGAGGGGCGCATGCGCCCCTCCGTGGGGCCGCGCATGCGCGGCCCCGGCCAAGCCCGCATGCGGGCTTGGCTTCTTATCGTTTGAAGACTTCTCATCACGAATCCGCACGTACTCGGGCCAGCCCCCGAGATAGCTGTGCAGCGAGCCCTCCTCGACAGCCACCGTACGCGTGCCGACGGCATCGAGCAATGCGCGATCGTGTGAGACGAGCAGCACGGCGCCCGTGAACGCACGCAGGGCATCCTCGAGCGCCTCGCGGCTCTCGATGTCGAGGTGGTTCGTAGGCTCGTCGAGGATCAGCACGTTGGCGCCCGAGTGCACGAGGATCGCCAGCGACAGGCGCCTGCGCTCGCCGCCGGAGAGGCCGGCCAGCGGCTTTTCGGCCTCCTCGCCCGAGAACAGGAAGCGACCGAGTAGCGCGCGTGCCTTGCCCTGCGAGAGGCCCGTCGCGCGCTGCGCAGCATCGAGCACGCTCTGCCCCGGATCGCCTCCCGCGCCCAGCTCGTCGGCGTGCTGGGAGAGGTAGCCGACCTTGACGTTGTGTCCCTTCGACAGTTTGCCGCCAGCCAGCTCGCGTTTGCCGGCGAGCGTCTCGATCAGCGTCGTCTTGCCCGAGCCGTTCGGCCCGACGAGCGAGACGTGCTCGCCGCGTTCGAGCCACAGCTCGGCCTGCTCGAGCAGCGTGATCGGCGGCGTGCCGCCGGCGCCGCCGACTTGCACGCGGCCTTCGAGCAGCTCGAAGATCACCCGCCCCGAGCGCTCCGGCGCGGCGAACTGGAACTCCAGCGAGCGGCCCGTCTTCGGGGTCGCGCTCGATCCGCTCGATCTTCGTCGAGCTTCTTCACCCGCGACTGCGCCTGGCGCGCCTTGCTCGCCTTGTAGCGGAAGCGCTCGATGAAACGCTCCATCCGCGCGATCTCGGCCTGCTGGGAGTCGATCGCCTTGCCCAGCGCGATCTCGCGCGCCGCCTGCTCGCGGCGCCAGTTGTGCCAAGTGCCCGCGAAGAAGCGCGAGCGCCCCGCCTCGAGCTCGAGCACCGCCGTGCCCACCGCCTCCAGGAACCAGCGATCGTGCGCCACGAGCACGACCGCCGCGTCGAGGTCGACCAGCGTCTGCTCGAGCCACTCCAGCGACTCGATGTCGAGATGGTTCGTCGGCTCGTCGAGCAGCAGCACGTCCGCGTTCGTCGCCAGCGCCCGCGCCAGCGAAGCGCGCGTCAGCTGTCCGCCCGAGAACGTGTCCAGCGGACGGTCGAGGTCGACCTCGCTGAAGCCCAGCCCGCGCGACATCACCGTCGCGCGGTCGCGCCACAGATAGCCCCCGCGCGCCTCCAGGCGCGCCTGCGCCCGCGAGTAGCGCGCCAGCAGCGCCTCGTCCATGCCACCCTGCGCCATCTCGCCCTCGAGCTTGGCCAGCTCCGCCTCGATCGCGAGCTCGTCGGCGCAACCCGACAGCACGTAGTCGCGCAGCGCCAGGTCGCGCTCGCGCGGCGGGCGCTGATCGTGCAGCACGATGCGCACGCCCTTGGCCACGCTCAGCTCGCCCCGGTCGATCGCCGTCTCCCCCGCCAGCATCCGCAAGCAGCGTCGTCTTGCCCGCCCCGTTGCGCCCCGCGATCGTCATCCGTTCGCGCCGCTCCAGCTTGAACGACACCCCGCGCAGCAGCGGCTGCCCCGCAATGTCCTTGTGCATGTCCGATGCGATCAGCAATGCCATGGTCTTCGTAATACCAGGGCGCACGAACAGCCGGCCCGGACGACCGGCCCAGTAACTGCCGTGGCGGCCGGAGCGTTTGCCGTTTGTATCCAGAAGCGGAGGCCGGCTCGGCCAGAAGGCCGGATGCCGTTTACAGGCTCCGCACCACGCCAGCCCCGCAGCCCCACCGCGTCCTGAGATACGATCCGCCGAGATGCGCCGCATCAAGACAACCGTGTTCGTCTGGGTCGCCCTGCTCGTGCTTGCGCTCCCGGCGGCCGCCCCGGCCTACAACGACGGTCGCGGCTTCTACGGCGTGACGAACGACAAAGTCGTCACCAACGCGGGCTTCATCCTGATCGTGTTCTTCCCGCTGTTCATCTTCTTCATGAGCATGCTGCAGAAACGGCTGGAAAAGCGCAAGGAAGCGCGCGTGGCGCACAAAGCTGACCTCAGCAACGGCCGCTGGCGCGGCGGTTGGTGACGGAGCGAGCCCGCACAGCAGTCAGCTACGAGCGCCGCGGGGCCGCCGCGCTCGTCACGATCGACCGCCAGCACCGCCGCAACGCCGTCGACGGCCCGACGGCCGAGCTGCTGCACGAGGCCTACCTTCGCTTCGAGGCCGACGACGACGCCCGCGTGATGGTCTTGACGGGGGCCGGCGGCGTCTCCTTCTGCGCCGGCGCCGACCTGAAGGCGACAGGAGACATTCGTCGGGCGGCTGATGAGCGAGGAGGGCCCGATGGGCTTCACCCGCCTGACGCCATCGAAGCCGACGATCGCAGCGATCTCGGGCTTCGCACTCGCCGGCGGGCTCGAGCTGGCGCTGTGGTGCGACCTGCGCATCGCCACCGAGGGCTCAACGCTCGGCTACCCCGAGCGCCGCTGGGGCGTGCCGCTGATCGACGGCGGCACGCAGCGACTGCCGCGCATCGTCGGACTCGGCCGCGCGCTCGACCTGATCCTCACCGGGCGCATGATCGACGCCGGCGAGGCGCTCGCGATGGGGATGCTGACCGAGGTCGTCGCTCCCGGCGCGCACCTCGACCGTGCGCTCGAGCTCGCCGAGGGGCTTGGCGCGCTTCCCGCAGCGCACGATGCTGGCAGATCGCAAAGCGGCGATCGACGGCTTCGGGCTGCCGCTCGATCGACGCGCTTGCGCTCGAGGCGCGGGCCGGCCCCGAGGTATTTGAGGAAGGCGCGCGCGGCGCCGCGCGCTTCGCCGCCGGCGAGGGCCGCGGCGGCGCCGGGGCCGGCGCCTAGCAAGACATCGCCCGCAACGAACGCAGGGTTGGCTTTAAGAGGTAGGCTCTGCGCGCGATGGCCTACTTCGTCACAGGAGCGACCGGCTTCATCGGCAAGCGCCTGGTCGAGCAGCTGCTCGACAAACGCCAGGGCAAGGTGTACGTGCTCGTGCGCGAGAGCTCACTCGAGCGCCTCGAGGACCTGATCGCGCGTTGGAGCGTCGTCGCCGGCGCCGCCGCCGGCAAACGCGTGCAGCCGGTGATCGGCGACCTGCGTCGCCCGCTGCTCGGCGTCGAGCAGGAGCAGGTGGCCGAGCTGCGCGGCAAGATCAAGCACTTCTTCCACCTCGCCGCCATCTATGACATGACGGCGCCGGCCGAGCTGAACACGGCGGTCAACGTCGGCGGCACGACGCACGCCGTCGAACTGGCTCGCGCGGTCGACGCCGAGCACCTGCATCACGTCTCCTCGATCGCCGTCGCCGGCGAGTACAAGGGCCTGTTCACCGAGGACATGTTCGACGAGGGCCAGAAGCTGCCCTCGCCCTACCACCGCACCAAGTTCGAGTCCGAGCGGATCGTGCGCGAGCAGCCGTACGTGCCGTGGCGCGTATACCGGCCGGGGATCGTCGTCGGCGACTCGCGCACGGGCGAGATGGACAAGGTCGACGGCCCGTACTACTTCTTCAAGGCGATCCAGCGCGCGCGCCAGCTGCTGCCCGAGTGGGCGCCGCTGGTCGGGCCGGACCTCGGCAACACCAACGTCGTGCCCGTCGACTGGGTCGTCGACGCGCTCGAGCACATCGCGCACGAGCCCGAGCTCGACGGCAAGGCCTTCCACCTGACCGACCCGCGCCGCCAGCGCGTCGACGAGCTGATCAACGAGTTCGCCACCGCAGCGCACGCGCCGCGAATCGCACGTGAGCGTCGACAAACGGCTGACCGACCCGATGCCCAAGTGGCCGCTGACGCTCGCGCTCGACCTGCCGCCGTGGCGCCAGCTGCGCAAACTGGCGCTGCGCGAGCTCGGCATCCCCGAGGAGGTGCTCGAGCACATGGAGCTCGTGCCGCGCTTCGACACGCGCGAAGCCGGTCGCGTGCTGGCCGGCACGGCGCTCGAGCGCCCGCCGGCACTGCACGACTACGCCGGACGCCTGTGGGACTACTGGGAGCGCGACATGGAGCCGAGCATGTCCGCCGGGCGCACGCTCAAAGAGGCGCTCGACGGCAAGCACGTGATGATCACCGGCGCCTCCTCGGGAATCGGGCGCTCGACAGCGCTGAAGGTCGCCGAGGCCGGCGGCGTGCCGCTGCTCGTCGCGCGCAACGTCGAGAAGCTCGAGGAGGCGCGCGCCGAGATCGTCGCCGCCGGCGGCACGGCCTATGTCTACGCCGCCGACATCGCCGACATGGAGTCCGTCGAACGGCTCGTCGAGCGCGTGCTCGCCGACCACCGCAACGTGGACATGCTGATCAACAACGCCGGCCGCTCGATCCGCCGCTCGATCGCGCTCAGCTACGACCGCTTCCACGACTTCGAACGCACGATGCAGCTCAACTACTTCGGCGCCGTCAAGTTGATCATCGGCCTGCTGCCGCACATGCGCGAGCGCGGCTCCGGGCACATCGTCAACATCTCCTCGATCGGCGTGCAGACCAACCCGCCGCGCTTCTCCGCCTACGTCGCCTCGAAGTCCGCGCTCGACGCCTTCACGCGCGTCGTCGCCTCCGAGGTGGTCGGCGACGGCGTCACGTTCACGACGATTCACATGCCGCTCGTGCGCACGCCGATGATCGCGCCGACGAAGATGTACGACGCCTTCCCCGCGATCACGCCCGAGGAGGCGGCCGACATGATCTGCGAGGCGATGCGCTCACGCCCGAAGCACATGGGCACGCGCCTGGGCACGGTCGGCGAGATCGCCTACGCACTCTCGCCCAAGGCGGTCGACCGCATCCTGCACCTGGCCTACCGCGTGTTCCCCGACTCGGCGGCTTCCAAGGGCCAGCACGATGCACCCGAGGAGCGCGCCTCCTTCGAGCAGATCGCGATGGCCACGCTGACGCGGGGCGTGCACTGGTAGCAGGGGCTCGCTCGCCGGATCGCGCGGCGATGCTGAGATGATGGTGCGGTGAGCGACGCGGCGGCTGCCATCGAGGTCCATGCGCTGAGCAAGCGCTACGGCGAGTTCGAGGCGGTGCGTGGAATCGACATCACCGTCCGCCGCGGCGAGGTGTTCGGCCTGCTCGGCCCCAACGGAGCCGGCAAGACGACGACCGTCGAGATCCTCGAGGGCTACCGCTCGCGCAGCGGTGGCGAGGTCTCGGTGCTCGGACACGACCCCGGCCGGCGCAGCCGCGCGTTGCGCCGCCAGATCGGCATCGTGCTGCAATCGGGTGGCATCTACGGCCACATCACGCCGCGCGAGGCGCTGCGCCACTGGGCGGGCTTCTATCCGCACCCGCGCGACGTCGAGGAGGTGATCGCGCTGGCCGGGCTGAAGGAGAAGGCCGACGTGCGCAGCCGCACGCCTGTCGGGCGGGCAGCTGCGCCGGCTGGACTTCGCGCTCGCGCTGATCGGCGACCCCGAGCTGATCTTCCTCGACGAGCCGACGACCGGCTTCGACCCCGAGGCACGGCGCAGCGCGTGGGAGACCGTGCGCAAGCTGCGCGACCTCGGCAAGACGATCCTGCTGACCACGCACTACCTCGACGAGGCGCAGGAGCTGGCCGACCGCGTGGCGATCGTCAAGGACGGACGCGTGCTCGCGATCGGGGCGCCGCGCGAGCTCGGCGTCGGTGCCTCGCACTACCGCGTCGCCTACCGCGCCCGCGACGGGCATTTCGTCGAGCACCAGACCGACGAGCCGACGGCGCTGCTCGCCGAGCTGACGGCCGATGCGCTTGCCCGTGGTGAGAAGCTCGAGGAGCTGAGCGTCGGACGCCCGACGCTCGAGGACGTCTACCTCGAGCTGACCGCCGATGCCGACGGTGAGTCCGCGGGCGGGCCGGCGGCGGCGGTCGGAAAGGCTCACGATGGCTGAGACGCTGATCGGTGACAACCCGGTTGCCCTCGGCTGGCGCCAGTATCGCCTCGAGCGGCGCATGTTCTGGCGCAACCCGAGCGCCGCCTTCTTCAACTTCCTGCTGCCGCTGCTGTTCCTCGCCGGCGGCGGCGCGATCCTCGCCGGCAATCAGCGCGAGCTGAACAAGCTGCTGCCAGCGATCGCCGGTATGAGCGTGATGTCGACGACCTTCACGGCACTCGCCTACAACATCGTCTTCCTGCGCGAGCGCGGCGTGCTCAAGCGGATCCGCGGCACGCCGCTGCCGACGCTCTCCTACTTCGGCGGCGTCGCCGCCAACGCAGTCACTAACACCGCGCTTGCAGATCGGCATCGTGATCCTCGCGGGCAAGCTGATCTTCGGCATCGGCTGGCCGCAGGACTGGCCCGAGCTGATCGTGTTCGTGCTCGTCGGCGTCGTCAGCCTGGCGGCGCTCGGTGTCGCCTTCGCGCACGCGATCCCCAACTTCGAGTCGACCGCCGCCTACGTCAACGCCGTGTTCCTGCCCGTCGTGTTCATCTCCTTCTACGTGTTCGACTCCGCCAGCGCCCCCGGCTTTCTGCGCCAGATCGCCGAAGCGCTGCCACTGAAGCCATTGATCGACGGGCTCTCCGGTGCGCTCGTGACGGGCTCCGGGCTTGGCGACCACCTCGACGCGCTAGCCGTGATCGCCCTGTGGGGCGTGTTCGGGATCTTTCTCGCCGTGCGCGGGTTCTCGTGGGAGGGGCGACGCTCGTGAAGCGCCTTGCCGACGGCCTTTACCTGCTGCGCGGCTTCCCGCCGAACGCGATCAACGTGTACCTCGCAAAGGACGTCCTGATCGACGCCGCCACGCGCCAGGGCGAGCGGCGCATCATGCGCCAGATCCGCGACCGCACGGTCACGGCGCACGCGCTCACCCACGCCCATCCCGACCACCAGGGCGCCAGCCACGCGATCTGCGAACGACTGCAGATCCCGCTGTGGTGCGGCGAGGGCGACGTCCACGCGATGCAGACGCCCGGTGCGATCTCCAACAGCCAGGCGCCCGGCTGGCTCAATAACTTCCAGAAACGGTTCTGGACGGGACCGCCGCATCCGGTCGCGCGTGCGCTGAAGGAGGGGGACGAGGTGGCCGGCTTCGCCGTGCTCGAGGTCCCCGGCCACTCGCGCGGCCACGTCGCATACTGGCGCGAGTCCGACCGCGTGCTGATCCTCGGCGACGTGCTCAACGGGATGCACCTGATGACCGGCAGGCGCGGGCTGCAGGAGCCGCCGGCCGTCTTCACGCCCGACCCCGCCCGCAACCGCCAATCGGCGCGCAGGCTCGCCGAGCTTGACCCGGCGCTCGTCTGCTTCGGCCACGGCCCGCCGCTGCGCAACCCGCGCGCGCTGCGCGAGTTCATCGCGTCGCTACCCGACTGAGAAGGTCAAATGAGCGAGAGCATCTTCGTCGCAGACGGCGAGCGCTTTACCCCGACCGAGCAGGCGCGTGGTCCGTGGGACCCGCGCGCGCTGCACGGCGGCGCGCCGGCCGCGCTGATCACCTCGGCCTTCGAGTGCCTGCAGCCCGGCGCCGAGCTGCGCATCGGCCGCCTCGGCTTCGAGTTCCTGCGACCGATCCCGATGGCTCCGCTGACGCTCTCCACCAGCATCGCGCGCCCCGGTCGCCGCGTTCAGGAGTTGAGCGCCGAGCTGCGCGCCGGGGACGAGCTGGTCGTCCGCGCCAGTGCTCTGCGCGTGCAGGCAGTTCCCGAGAAGGCCGAGAGCGCCGCCGCGGAGGCCCTCGCAGAGGCGACGGGAGGGCCTCGGCCCGAGACGGCGAGCGGCGATTGCGCCGCGACGATGCCACCACCCGCCGAGGGCGTGCACAAGCGCTTCGCGCTCAACGACTCGACCGACGCGAGCTTCGCCGGTACGGCGATGGAGATGCGCTGGCTTAACGATCCCTGGCGGCTCGGGCCGGGCCGCGTGTGGCAGCGCCTGCGCCATCCGCTGTTGCCCGGCCAGGAGCTGAGCCCGCTTACGCGACTGGCGGCGACGGCCGACTTCTGCAACGGCGTCAGCGCCGCGCTTCCCTTCGATCGCTTCCTCTTCATCAACGCCGACCTGACCGTGCACCTGCAGCGCCTACCGCAGGGCGATTGGATCGGCCTTGACGCGCGCACCCATCTGCACGAGCGCGGCGCCGCGCTGGCCGAGGGGGTGCTCCATGATGAGCACGGCCCGCTCGGGCGCGCCTTTCAGACGCTCGTCGTACAGCGGCGCTGAGGCTCAGCGCACGAAGGTGTCGCCAAGCGCGGCATCGATCGCCGCGAGCGTGGCCTCGTCGAGCACGATGCCCGACGCCGACGCATTTGCATGAACCTGCTCCGGACGGCTCGCGCCGACGATCGCCGAGGCAACGTTGCCTTGGCGCAGCACCCACGCGAGCGCGAGTTGCGCCATCGTCAGTCCGGCCCCCTCCGCGACCGGGCGAAGGCGCTGCACGGCCTCGAGCACGGCAGGCGCAATCAGACGGTCGATGAAGCTGCTCATGCTGTCGCTCGCTGCGCGCGAGTCTGCCGGCGGCGGCTCACCGGGCAGGTACTTGCCGGTGAGCACCCCCTGCGCGAGCGGCGACCAGACGATCTGGGAGATCTGCTCGCGTTCGCACAGCGGGATCACCTCCGCCTCGGGCGCGCGCCAGATCATCGAGTACTGGGGCTGGCTCGAGACCCAGCGCTCGGCGCCGGGGATCGCGAGCGAAGTTTCGATCTTCTCGACCGGCCACTCGCTGAAGCCGATGTAGCGGGCCTTGCCCGCTTGCACGACCTCGGTGAGCGCCGCCATCGTCTCCTCCAGCGGCGTCCGATCGTCGTAGCGATGGCACTGGTAGAGGTCGACGTGATCGGTCTGCAGACGCTGCAGCGATGCGTCGATCTGCTTGTGGATCTGCGCCGCCGAGAGCCCGCTGTCGCTGTCGGACATCGGGAAGAAGGCCTTCGTCGCGAGTACGTAGGAGGAGCGCTCGTAGTCGGCCAGCACCTCGCCGAGCAGCGTCTCAGCGGCGCCGCGCCCATACACGTTGGCCGTGTCGATGAAGTTGATCCCGGTGTCAAAGGCCGCCTGTACGCACGCCTTCGCCTGCTCGCGCTCGACGCCACCCGAGTAGGTCAGCCAGGAGCCGAGGCTGATCTCCGATACCTCGAGGTCGGACGAGCCGAGTTTGCGCAGGTTCATCTCCGCGAGCTTAGCCGCCGGGAGCGCGTCTGCCGAAACCCACGCGTTAGTACGCTCAGTTCACGATGGCGAGCCACGCCCCGGTCGACCCCTCGCTGCAGATCGGCGCCGTACGCCTAGGCGTCGGCGACCTGTCGCGCAGCGCCGACTTCTACGAGCACGTGCTCGGCCTGCCGCTGGTCCGCCGCGAGGATGAGCGCGCACTGCTCGGTGCCGACCCGACACAGCCGGCGCTCGAGCTGAGCGCGATCGTCGACCCGACGCCGCTCTCGCCGCACGACACAGGCCTGTTTCACGTGGCCTGGCTGCACCCCACACGCGCGGCGCTCGCCGAAACGGTCAAGCGGATCGCCCGCGTCCGCTGGCCGATCGACGGCGCCTCCGATCACGGCGTCTCCGAGGCGCTCTACCTGAGTGACCCCGATGGCCTCGGCATCGAGATCTACGCCGATCGCCCGCGCGAGAGCTGGGAGCGCCCGCCGAGCGGCCACGGCGTGCGCATGGTCACGCTGCCGCTCGACGTCGAGGACCTGCTCGCGCAGGCGCCCGGCGAGCTGGAGGCGGCGAGCGAGGCGGTCGCACCCGGCACGGGCATCGGCCATGTCCATCTGAAGGTCGCCGACGTACCCCGCGCGCTCGCCTTCTACCGCGACACGCTCGGCCTGGAGGAACAGGCCCAACTGCCGTCTGCCGCCTTCCTCTCGGCCGACGGCTATCACCATCACATCGGGCTGAACTCGTGGCAGAGCCAGGGCGCGAGCCCTTCGCCGCCGAGCGCGCCCGGCCTGCGCGAGATTCGCTTCACGCTCGACGGCGATGGCGAGCGCCCCGCGCTCGTCGACCCCGACGGCAACAGCCTCAGCTTCAGCCCGGTAGCGTCGAGCTGAGCTTCAGCTCGACGCCTCGTCGAGTCGCTCTAGCTCCTCCCCCGATAGCTCGAGCTCGGCGGAGACGACCAGCTCGGCCACCTGCTCGGGCGAGGTAGCGCTCGCGATCGGCGCGAGCACCGTCGGCTTGGCGCGCAGCCACGCTAGTGAGACCGAGGCCACCGCGACGTGATGCGTCCGGGCGATCTGATCGAGCGCCTCTAGCACGGCGAAGCCCCGCTCGTTGGCGTAGCTTTCCTGCACGCCCGACGCGCGCGGGCTCTGCACCTGCTCGCCGCCGGGGCGGTACTTGCCGCTGAGAAAGCCGCGGGCAAGGGCGAAGTAGGGAATGCACGACAGGCCCTCCTCTGCGCACAGCGGCGCGAGCTCCTGCTCGTACTCGCGCTCCATCAGGTTGTAATGCGGTTGCAGGGCAACGAACTCGGCCATGCCCTCGCGACGACCGAGCTCGAGCGCCTGACGCAACCGCTCGGCGCTGTAATTGGACGCCGCCGCGTAACCGATCAGCCCATCCTCGATCAGCTCGCCAAACGCCGACAGGGTCTCCTCCAGGGGCGTCTGCAGGTCGTCTTCGTGCGCGTAGTAGAGGTCGATGCGCTCGATCCCGAGGCGCTTCAGCGAGGCCTCCGCGCCGGCCCTCACGTTGCCCGCCGAGAGGCCCTTTAGGTCGGCCGACATGCCGACCTTGGTCGCGATCACGAGCTCGTCGCGATTGCCGCGCGCCGCCATCCAACGGCCGATGATTCGCTCGGACTCACCCGGACCGCCGGGCCCGCGCCGGCCGTAGCTGTCGGCCGTGTCGATGAAGTTGCCACCCGCCTGCACGTAGGCATCGAGCACTGCGAACGAGCGCTGCTCGTCGATCGTCCAGCCGAACACGTTGCCGCCCAGGCACAGCCCGTAGACATCCAACTCGGTGTTCCCCAATCGCGCGATGCGCCCAGCGTAGCCACACGACCCCAACGCATGTCCATGGACACAAGAATTAAGCCTCGCTTCAGGCGCAAAGTGCAACAGTGCTCGTGGGAGGACATGACCCGATCCCCCGAGGAGGGAATCATGCCCAGAATCATCGTCACCACTGACCCACTCGACCGGCGCGACACGACGTCCGACCAAGGAGAGACGGCTGTGCTGCTCGACGAGCGCGTCTACTCGGTGCACCTCACCGACGACCACGCCGCCGAGCAGCTAATCGAGCGGCTCGCCTGGGCCGTCAACGACGCCGAGGACACGCAGCGCACGCTGACCCACTGAGAAGCGCGACGGCGGCCCGTGCCCCCTCGGCGCGGGCCGCTTATCGCCTTCGGCCTATTGCGAAACTCTGAATCGGTGGCGCTACGGCGCGCATACTCGAGCCCACTTCGGCCGCGTCGTCGTCCTCTCCGACGTCCGGCCCCTGCGCAGGCGCCGGCAGCTGGTGCACGCGTGCCAGCGCCGCCTCGCGCTCCTCGCCCTCGACCCCGCCCGCGATGAAGCGCTCGAGCTCGGTCAGCTCGCGCACAAGCAGGTTGACGACCCCTTCCGAGCGCTCCACGCGCCCGCGCGCCAAGAGCAGCGGCTCGGCGCGGGCGAGCTGGCGATGGCGCTCATACACCGCTCGCGGGACGATCAGGTTGACCGTGCCAAACTCGTCCTCGAACAGCAGGAACATCGTTCCCTTCGCCGTCCCCGGACGCTGTCGCGCGATCACGAGCCCCGCCATCGAAACGGCACTGCCGCTCGGCAGGCGCGTCAGCTGCGCGCTCGTCGCCAGCATTGGTGCCGTCAGCCGCTCGCGCAGGACCGCCATCGCGTGGTCGCCGACCGTCACCCCGCTAGTGGCATAGTCGGCGATCAGCCGCTGCCAGCGCCCGAGCGAGCGAAGGCGCGGAGCCGGCGGCAGCTCTAGCGGCAGCGCCAGCTGGGTCCCCTCCCCCGCGCCATGTCCCGGCGTGGCGAGCCCGAGCTGCCACAGCGCCGTGCGCCTGTCCGCCTCGCGCAGCGTGCGCATCGCCACCTCTCCCCGGACGGCCGAGCGCGGTGCGGCAATGATCTCATCGCACGCCCCCGACCAGGCCAGCTGTTCGAGCGTCCTGCGTCGCACCCCGATGCGCCCCGCCAGCTCGCCGAGACTCGCGAAAGGACCGCCGCACTCGCGCTCGGCCACCAGCTCGCGCATCTCCTCCCCGCCCACGTCCTTGATGTAGCCGAGGCCGAGGCGCACGCCGCCGTCCTGCACCGTGCATTCCGTCTGCGACGCGTTCACGTCGAGGCGCAAGATCGGGATGCCCCTGCGCTCGGCCTCGTGCACGAGGCTGTCCGGCGCGTAGAAGCCCATCGGCTGCTCGTTGAGCAGCGCGCAGAGGAACTCCGGTCCGTAGTGCACGCGCAGCCAGGTCGACTGGTAGGCGAGCAGGCCGAAGGCGGCGCTGTGCGCCTTGGGGAAGCCGAAGCCCGCGAAGCCCTCGATCATCTGCCACACCCGCTCGGCCGTCTGAAGCTGGGCGCCCGAGTGGCGCATCGCGCCCGCGACGAAGCGCTCGCGATGACTTTGCAGCAGCTCCTGGGAGCGCTTGCGGCTCATCGCCCGGCGCAGCCCCTCCGCTTCCCCCGGGGTGTAGCCGGCGATCGCCTGCGCCACTTCCATCACCTGGTCCTGGAAGATGATCGTGCCGAGCGTGTCGCGCAGGACCGGCTCGAGCGAAGGATGCTCGTAGGGGATCTCGTAGTCCGGATCCTCGCGCAGGCGCCGGCGGCGTTCGATGTAGGGGTTGACCGCCCCGCCCTGGATCGGCCCCGGCCGGATGATCGCCACCTGCACGGCGAGATCGTCGAGGTCCCTCGGGCGTGTGCGCCGCAGCGACTGCATCTGCGCGCGACTCTCGATCTGGAACACGCCGACCGTGTCGGCATCGCTGATCGCGTCGAAGGTCTCTTTGTCGTCGAACGGGATCCGCGAGAGGTCGATGCGCTCGCCGCGCGTGTACACGATCGACTCCACACAGCGCTCGACCGCCGAGAGCATCCCCAGTCCGAGCAGGTCGATCTTCAAGAAGCCGGCGTCCGAGCAGGAATCCTTGTCCCACTGCACCATCTGCCTTCCCTCCATCGCCGCCGGCACGACAGGGCAGCAGTCGATCAGCGGCCGCGTCGCGATGATCATCCCGCCCGAGTGCTGGGAAAGGTGGCGCGGCAGTCGGTAGGCCTCCGCCACGAGCCGCGCAAGCCAGCGCCAGCGCTCCGAGCGGGGCTCACCGCCCGACGTGCTCCGGGTCGTCTCTGCATTCTGCGGAGAGCCTTCGCCCTCCTTACCACGCTCGCCCATCTCCCCGCCGGCGACACCGATGTCGTGCTCGGCCGCCCCGTAGTGCTCCGCGCTGCGCGCCTCGCGCTCGATCTCGCCGGGCGGCAGGCCGAGCACCTTGCCGAGCTCGCGGATCGCGCCACGCGCGCGGAATGTCGGGAAGGCCGCCACCAGCGCCGCGCGTTCGCCCCCGAAGCGCTCGTGCACGCGAGGAATCAACACCGCGCGGATGTCGCGCGGGAAGTCCAGGTCGATGTCCGGCAGGCCGCGCAGGTCCTCGTGCAGGAAACGCCCGAGCGTCAGCCGACTGGCGATCGGGTCGATGTGCGAGAGCCCGATCAGGTAGCAGACGAGCGAGGAAACCGACGAACCCCTCCCGCGTCCCGGCGCCAGCAGAGCACGCACCGAGTCCGGTCCGCGCACCTCTCGCGCAACCTCACGCGAGAGCTCGAGCATCTCGTGGTGCAGCAGGAAGAAGCCTGCCAGGCCAAGCTTACCGATCACGTTCAGCTCCTCGGTCAGGCGCGCCTGCGCCTCGGCGCGCGCCGCGTCCGGCTGCCCGTAGCGCTCGTGCAGGCGCTCCCCGCACAGCTCGGCCAGCTTGCGCTCAGCGCCGGCATCCTCCGCCCCCGGGTAGCGGTAGCCGAGGTCATGGGTGAGGTCGAAGGTCAGCCGCTCGGCCAGCGCCAGCGTCTCGCGCACGGCCTCGGGATGGTCGGCGAAGCGACTTACCATCGCCTGCGGCGTGGTCATCACGTGGCTGCAGTTGCCGCGGCGCAGCGGCTCGGAGGCGTCGAGCGTCGTGCGGTTGCGTAGCGCCACGAACGCGTCCTGCAGCTCGGCCCGGCAGCGTGCATGCGCGTGCACGTCGCCGCTGGCCACGCACGCCACCCCGAGCCGCCGCGCGAACGCCGCCAGCGCGCGGTTGCGGGCGCGATCGTCGCGCGCATACGGGCGCTGCAGCTCCACACGCAGGTTCTCCGCGCCGAATGCCTCGAGCAGGCGTCGTGCTACCGGCTCGTCGGCGACGCCGCGAGCGATCGCCGAGTGCCCTGCGCAGCCCGTCAGGCAGACGAGACCCTCGGCGTGATCGAGCACAGCCTCCAACGCGACAGCCGGCTCGCTCCGCTCACGCCGCCCCGAACCGTCACGAGTGTGCGCATGAGCCAACGTGAGAATCCGGCAAAGGTTGCGCCAGCCTCGCCCGTCGCATACCAGCAGCGTGAGGTGCCGCCCGCTGCTCAAATCGACCTCCGCGCCGTGGATCGCCCTGATCCCGTTGTCCGGTGCGAGGAGGGCCAGCTCCATCGAACCCGAGACCGAGTTGTGATCCGTCAGCGCCAGCGCCGTATGCCCCAGCTCGCGTGCACGGTGAGCGAGCTCGTCCGGGAGCGATACGCCGTCCAGGAACGAGTAGGCCGAGTGGCAATGCAGCTCAACGTACGGCGGCGTCGGCGGCGCGGACATCGCTCATCGTCCTCGCTGCTTGCGTGCAGGCATCTACGCCCCCTGGACGAACCAGCCGCCGGCACGCCTGGCGCCGGCGACCAACGGCTCCGCTGTCGGTGCCCCACCGAGGTCGTGGAAGACGACCAGGTTGCGCCCGCTCGTCGTCACGACCTCCCAGTAGCGTCGACAAAGCGGCTGCGCCGTCCACCAACGGTCCTCCACCAGCCATGACTCGCGCACCAGCTCGACCGTGCGCCCGTCGACCTGCAACGGCGCGCCCTCCGCGCCCGTGCGCACCCGCGCGGGGCGAGGCAGGTTCAGCTGGACTCGCGCGGTGACGGCCATCAGCCCGGCAGCGGCGTGAGCACAACTCGCCGCTCTGGCACGCGCGAGTCCGGATCCACACAGACCGCCCGCATCGCCGCGTTCTCCCCGCCTACGGCGCGCACCTGGACGACCGCCTCGCGCAGGCGCGCCATGCGCACATCGTGGGCCTCGTCCAGCAGCGCTCGCTGCTCGCCCGCCGGATGGCCGAAGCGCTCGACCGAAAGGCTGAGCGTCGCGGCCGGGGCCGGCAGCATCAGCAACCGCAGCGATAGCGCCAGCGAGATGCGCTCGCGGTCGGCGAGCGGCTCGCGCAGGACGACGCGCTCGCGCCAGCCTCCGCCCGAGAGCAGCTGTGCGGAAAGCGTGAGCGCACGCAGCGTGCGCCCGCGCCGCTCGCCACGCGCCAGCAGCCGATCGACCAGCACTGCCGAGCACTCGTTCCAGCGAAGGGCCCGAACTCGCGTCGCCGACGCTCATCGTCTCCTGCAGACGCTCTTCGAGCAGGCGTGGCTGCAGTGGTGTGTCCTCGCCGCACGCGAGCCGATGCGCGAAGGATCCCGCCTCGCCGAAGCGATCGGCAAGCGCCGGGCGGCCGAGGCGCGCCAACTCGCCGAGCGTGCGCACGCCAAGACGCACCAACGGCTCGAGCAGATGCTCGGTCTCTCTGCGGAAGCCGAGCAGCTCGACTGGGCGTCCGGCGAGCCAGCGCAACGCCTCCTTACCCTCGAGCACTAGTGGACGGCGCGAACGGACCGCCAGCGCCGCCGCCAGCGCGCAGAAGCGGGTCGGTCCGACGCCGACGCGCATGTGGCGATCCTCGCCCCTCGCCGCCGAGCGTGGGGCTCGCGCGCGCCGGGCGCCTCCGGCAAGCGCCCCCGAAGCTCCCGGGCCGCACGCTGCCGCAATCGTGGCGGCGTCAGAGCCGTGCAGCCCGCGCAGTGGCTCCGTGTCGAAGTAGGCGAGACCGGGGCGGGCCGACTCGACGGCCGCCCCGATCTCCTCCAGGCCACGCAGCCTGGATTCCCACGCCTCCTGCACCCCCACCGGATCGGGCGGCACGAGCACCAGATCCGGGCAGCGCGCAAGCGCCTCCCCAAGCGCCATACCCCTGCGTACCCCCCGCGCCTCGGCCGCTCCCGAGGCTTCTCCGATGCGTTGCTCCGAGCCCGGTGACGGCGCGATCGCGAGCGCCCGCCCGACGAGCTCGCTCGCTCCTCCGGCGGCGAGGACCAGCTCGAAACGGGGTAGTCGGACGCATACGATCATGGGCGAACATATGTTCGCATAGACCGACGACGGATGTGTAAGGAGAAACTCAGTCCATCGTCAGCGGGCCCTCTGCGGAGCCGCTGAGGAACTGCCTGACGAAGGCATTGTCCGAGGAGAACATCCGCTCGGCGTCGCCCGCCTCGACGATCCGGCCCTTCCACAGCACGGCGATGTATTCGCCGATCTGCCGCGCCGAGGCGATGTTGTGCGTAACGACGATGTAGGTGCCTTTGTGGATCTGGTGCATCTCCTGGATCAGGTCGCACAAAAGCGCCGTGCGCACGGGGTCCAGGCCGGAGTCGGGCTCGTCGAAGATCACGATGTCGGGCTCCATCACGAGCGCGCGCGCGAAGCCGGCGCGCTTGCGCATGCCACCGGAGAGCTGCGAGGGAGCGTCGTCCATCGCCTCGGCCAGACCGACGTCGGTCAACCGCTCGGTCACCGTTTTGACGATTTGCGCCTCACCCTGGTCGGTGTGCTGGCGCAGCGGGAAGGCGACGTTGTCGAACACCGACATCGAGCCGAACAGGGCGCCGTCCTGGAACAGCACGCCGATTCGCTGGCGCAGCTTCAGCAGCTTGGGCATCGTCAGGCGCGGCACGTGTTCGCCGTGCACGACGATGTCGCCCGAGTCCGGGAACATCAGCCCGATCAGGTGCTTGATCAGCACGCTCTTGCCCGTTCCCGAGGGGCCGAGCACGACGGTAATCGTGTTGTCTGGGATCGCCAGCGTGAGGCCGTTGAGCACGGGCACTCCCCCGAGGCGCTTGTGCACGTCGGTGCAGCGGATCGACCAGTCGCCGACGTCCGGATCGCCGCTCAGGTCGAGCCCGGTCGAGTGGTACTGGTAGTCGTTGTACTGCTCTTCGCTACTCATCATTTTCCACCGTAGACGACGTGCGGGAACTGCCCGGTGAAGCCGTTGAACGTGAACGGCCCCTGCTGGTTGCAGGCCGGCGCCGGGACTGCGTTGGGCGTTTCCGGAGCATTGGCGACTTTGGCACCGACCAGTTCGTCGATCAGTCCCTGGGAGATCGTCGCGCTCGGGGGGCCGCTGAGCGATGGCGTGGCATTCGAGCATTCGCTGTTGCTGAAGACCTGCAGACCACCGCTGGCGATCGAGCTGAAGGCACCCGGCTTGAAGTACGGGTTCGCCCGATCGCTGCCTGGCCGCTGCGAGTAGACCGTAAGGCTCTCCGGCGTGAGCGTGTTCATCGCCGTCAGGTAGTGCTGCGCGGGGCCGCCGGGCGTGTTCGTGTTCTTACCGTGCGCCTGCGTGACCGCCGTGAAGTTGGCGAAGAACGCCTGCACCTCGGGGACGTATTGGGAGAGGTACTGCAGGAGACGGGTCGAAGTTGTGCAGCACCGGGCGGAAGTTTTCGAGCTGAGTCGTCGTCAGGCCGAGCGCTTTGCTCGTCAGCGGCAGCCCCTTCTTGGCCGCCTTCGTCAGCGGACCGAGCGAGGTGAGGAAGCTGTCGAACTGCGGCGCGAACGGCTTGGCCGTGTCAAGCAACGAAGCGAGCTTCTTCTCGACCACGCGGAATTCGTCAAGGAACGGGCTCGCGTCGTCGGCGAAGCGGTCGAGTTCTTTCAGCGCCTTGCGCGAGTTGCTTCTGGAACGTCGGCAGCGCGCGGAAGGCGGAGGCGAACGCCTGGCTGCTTTCCGACAGCGCATGGAAGGTGTGCTCGCCGTTGACGATCAGCCCTTCGAGCTGATGGTCGCGGCTGGCCAGCGCGTCGAACACGACACCGGTGTTCTTGATTAGTGCCCGTACGGCCCCCTCCTGCGAGTCGAGCACGCCGACGAGCGTGTTGGCGTGTTCGACGAACGGGTGCAGCGAGGAGAAGGCGGCGTTGATCTGTTCGCCGCGCCCGTTGATCCCTTCGGCTACCGACTGCTGCCAGATCTGGAAGTCGCGCCGCGTCTTCGGATCGAACGCCGAGAGGATCCCGTCGAGCGTGACCGACGGTTCGACCTGGGCGTAGGGGAGTTCCCCGCTGTCTTTCAGGAACGGACCGCTGTGGCCGCCCTGCTGCGGGATCAGTTGCACGTAGGTCTCGCCGAGCAGCGTCTTCTGGCGCAGGATCGCGTGCATGTTCGCGCGCACCGGCGCGTACTTCTTGTTGATTTCCAGTTCCGCCTTCGTGCGCCCTACCTTGCTCGAGTTCAGCGCGACCACGCGTCCAACGTTGACGCCGCTGATGCGCACTTCCGACTGTTCGGCGAGCGCCAGCGAGGCGGGGAATGAGACCGTCATGCGGTAGCCCTTCGGCTTCAGCGGCAGCGGGCCGCCGAAGGACTCCCACAGGAACAGCAGCAGCCCGAAGCAGCTCAGCACGAACAGGATGATCACGATCATGTTGCCCAGGGTCGGCGCGCGCTTTTGCATCTAGCGAGCACCCCCTTTGGCGCCGCCGGCAGCCTTCACCTTGCGGCGACTATGCGTCTTGGTAGCTGCTTTTTTCTGCGCCTTCGCGGTCGCGCCGAACGCCGGGCTGAGACCGCCCAGCAGTTTCGAGCCGGGCGACTTGGGCTTCTTCAGCGTGTGAGCTGCGCTGCCCGTGGCGCCTTTGACGAGGCCCTGGCTGATACACGTCTGCGCGTTGGGCGGCTGCAGCAGGCCGATCAGCAGCTTCACGTTCGGGTTGACTTCGGCGACGTGTTCGAGCAGCGGGGCCACTTCGCAGTTGAAGTAGACCAGGGTGCGGCCGAGCACGCCGTTGGCGTCGCTCGAGCTTACGACGCTGTTGAGGTTGTGGTTGGCCCAGTCGAGGAAGAACAGGAAGCCGCCCTGGTTTTTGCCCGGGTTGTTGGCGAGCTCGTTGAAGAATTCGTTGAACACGCCGAAGCTCGTCGCCAGCTTCGGGAACGCTTCGGCCAGGGCTTTTGTGCTCGGGGCGATCTGGTTGATCGTCGGCAGGATTTCGCGCGCGAACGGGCGGATTTCGTTCTTGATGATCGGCGTCGTCGCGCGCGTCAGCTGCTGCGTGGCTTCGTTGGCCGGGCCGAGCGCCTTCGCGAACGGCTTCAGCTCGTGCAGCGTCGGCCCGAGCACGTGCGCCGCCGTCGCCAGCTTGCCCAGGCCGCTGCGCGCCTTGGTCAGCGCACCGGGCAGCAGGTGCAGCGTGCTCTGCACGTTCTGGTCCTCCTTGGCGAACGTCGCGAACACGGCATTGGAGGCGTCGACCAGCTCAGCCAGCTGCTTGTCCTTGCCGCCGAGCGCTTCCATCAGCAGGCGGAAGTTGTGGATCGAGCGCGCTGTGTTTTCGTGACGTGCCGTCAGTTCCTTGGTGATTTCGCGAACCTCGCGCGTGAGCGGGTAAAAGCGCTTGAGCGTCGCCGAGAAGGCCTTGCCGTTGTTCTTGAAGCCTTCGCCGGCGCCCGCCAGCAGCTCCTGCAGGTACGCGCGCGTTTCGGCGTCGAGCGAGGAGAGGAATTCGTCGAAGTTGACGTTCGGCGCGGTCTGCGACAGCGGCAGCGTCGAGCCGCTCGGCAGCTTGCCCGCGCCGGGCGTGCCCGGGTTGACCTCGACCGTGATGTCCTGCAACTGCGTCTTCGGGCGCAGCAGCAGCGTCGCGTTGTGGTAGATGCGCGCGTATTTCGGCGTCACTTTCATCGTGATCGTGGCCACGCCGTTGTGCAGGTCGACGCTGCCGACTTCGCCGATCTTCGCGCCGGCGATCGTCACGGCCTGGCCCTGTCCAGGCGTGACCGCCTGAGCCGTCTGGATGTCGGCCTTCAGCGTGTAGTAGTCGCGCCCGAGCACCGGCACCCAGCCCGGGAGCTTGAGGTTCTCGTGCGCGAGGATGTAGCCGCCGACGGCCGCCGCGATCACGACCATCGTGACGACCGCGATGAACGCCGTGCGGTAGCGCTCGATCTGGTCGCGGACGGACAGGCCGCCTTCGCGTTTGTGTCCGGGTGTCGGTGTTGGCTCAGTCGCAGCCATTATCCGGAACCGTCCGCGGGGCCCTGCGAGAGCGGGCCGTTGAATTCAGGCAGCGCCTGCGTGTAGCAGGGCACGAGCGGCTTGTAGGCCGGCTCGGTTTTGGGGAACGCCGGGCGCGTGCCTTGCGGGGGCCAGCGAGGCGTGCGCGACCAGCTTCAGGCCGTTGATGTTCTTGCCCTCGACGGTCGACGGTCCCGAGCGGACCGTCGGACCGCCGCTGCCGAGCAGGAACTTCGTCAGCGTACCGTTGCCGTCGAAGGTCTGGCCGATTCCGGTGACGCCGGTCAGGCCGTACCAGAACTCCTTGTAGTCCTCCACGCCCGAAGTCGAGGTCCCGTCCTGCAGACGTGGTGTTGCCGGCCGGGATGATCACTTTCGTCAGGCACTTGTTGAACGCTTCGGTCTGCACCTGGAACGTGGTCTGTTCGGCGGTGAGCTGCGCCAGCGGCGGCGTCGCTGCGAGCAGCCCCTTGGCCACACCGCCGAGCTCGGTCGGCGCGAGCGACGCTTCGACCTGTTCGATCCACGGCAGCAGCGCCGTAACCGTCTGCGGCGTGCTTTTGACGCCCGGCAGGATGTCAAGCGCGAACGTCCGCGCCGGCGGGAAGGCGGCGTCCAGTTCGCGTAGTCCCGCGGTGATCTTGCGCAGCGAGCTCGGCAGTACCGCGACGGCGCTGCGCAAGCTGCTCGACTGCGCCGCAAACGAGTGGAAGAAGCTGTTGAAGTTGCCGATCAGTTCGCCGAGCTGCTGCTCGTGCACGTTCAGCGCCGCCGTCACTTTGCCGACGCTGCGCACCAGCTTGGAGAGGTCGTGCGTTTCGGTGCCGCCGATCGCCTGGTTGACGATCGCCGCGCCGCGCTCCGCCTTCGGCGCGATGCCGTAGGTCTTGTTGAGCGCTTCGGCCGCGTTGATCCCGCGTACGTCGGCGTCCTGTTCGGCGTTATCGGCGGCTGAAGGCTTGCGCACCAGTCCATTGCCGTAGCCGATCAGGAAGTCCTGCAGGTTCTGACGGGTGTCGCTGTTCAGTGCGTCGAGCACCTGGTCGATCTGCACCGGGTCCGAGGACTGCGTGCTCGGCAGCGTCGAGCCGGACGAAAGCGTCTTCGCCGAGGGGCTACCCGGCTGCAGTTCGACGAACCAGTTCCCTTCGAGGAAGATCCGCGGGCGGATCTTGACCGTCGCGTCGGAGTGGATCGGCAGGCCGCGGCCTTCGATTTCCATGCTCACTAGGGCCGTCGAGCCGTCACGTTTGACGGCGGTGACCTTGCCTACGTTGACACCCGCGATCCGCACCGGCGACTTGCCTTTGATGTTCAGTGCACTCGCGAACTGCGCGTTCAGTCGGTAGCCGTGTTTGAACGGCAGGTGCTTGGTGAAGCCGAAGTAGATCGCGATCGCGATGATCACGAGGAACACGATCGCGAAGCGGACCGGGCTCGTGCGGTTAAGTTCGACGACAGGGATTTCGTCGTGGCGGCGCCAGAAGCGGAAACGGCTCACTTCTTCTTCCCCTTCTTCGTCGTCGCCTTCTTCTTCGCCTTCGGCGCGGTGGAGATGCCGAGGTCCTTGAGCGTCGCGGCCGGGTACTTTTCGCCGAACAAGTCCTGTTCGCGGCCGGTGAATTCGCGGTTCTTATCGACGTTCGCCGCGCTGTTGTTGCCGTCGACGAGCTTGCCCACTTCGTAGTGCTCGTTGCCCGCTTCGCACAACTTCGCCTGGCCCGGACCGCCCACGTTCGGATAGGGGTTGATGTGAAGGTGATTGTTGTCGACGATCGCCGTCGAGCCGAGCGCCGCTTTTTCGACAGACGGGCCGTTTGCCGGCACCGCCGAGGGGAAGCCCTCGTTGTTCGGGCCGAGCGGCGCGAGCTTCGCGGCCGCGCGGTTGACCGTGCCAACGCCGACGTTCTCGGACTCGAGGCTGGCGAGGTTGCGGAAGGTCAGCGTGATGTAGTTGCAGTACGCCTGCACCGGGGCGAGGCCGGCGAGCAGCGGATTGCCGTACTGCAGCGTCTGCGAGAAGTCTTCGAGGCCCGCCGTGACGATCGGGTTTTCCGCGAACTGCTGGAAAGCGACCGCCGATTCGGCGAGCGCATCGTTCAGCTTGGTCGCTTCGCGCAGGTTGACCGCGCCGACCGCAATCGCGTGCCCGAGCGGCGGCGCAACTGTCGTCAGGGCTTTCGCGCTCGGGCGCAGCAGGTGCATGAACTCGGTGCTCTTTTCGGTGAAGGCCGCCTCATGCGGAAGCGAGTAGATCGCCTGTTCGAGCGCCGGCGGCCCACCCTCGGTCGCTTCTTCGAGCGATTTCGCGACACTCGCGAAGGCCTTGAAGAACGTGTCCTGCTCGGTGAAGAATTCAGCCTGCTGCTGGGCGACCGGCGCCGCCTGTTCGGAGACGCGCTCGAGCGCCGGGAAGAAGTTGGCGAGGTCGGTCTGCGGCGAGGCGAGGTTGCGCAACACGGGTATCCCGTGCTGCAGCAACGGGCGCAGCGCGTGGATCGTTTCGTTCAGCCCCAGCCCGCGCCCGGCGAGCCCGTCGCCGAAGTTGTTCGTGTTCTGCTGAATCGCAGTGCGGGTCTTTTCGTCGAACATGTTGAAGAGCTGATCAATGTCAACCGGTTCCTTGGTCTGGCTGACCGGAATCTCATGACCGGCCTTGATCGTCTTCGACGAGCTGCCCTTTTCGAGTTCGAGGTACTTCAGGCCGATCGCCGAGACCGACAGCACGATCGCTTTGGTGTCGGCCGGCAGCGGCTGCACTTTCTTTTCGAGCTTCAGTTCGGCGATCGCCGTGACCCGTCCCGTCTTGGGGTCGAGGTGCGGTTTCAGCGAGCCGACGATGCCGACGCGCGTGCCCGCGATGCGCACCTGGTTCGCCGGCTGCAGTCCCGAGCCCTCGGGCAGCGCGACCTTGATGTTGTACGTCGGCACGAACGGCAGCCCGTTGTTGGCGTTGTAGGAGAGGAACACGGCCACGACGACGATCAGCGTCGTGACCGCCCCGATCAGTAGCGGGCTGCCCGCCAGCGATGTGTTGCGACGCCGGTTCATGGATGCTGGGTGGGGTCGCAGGAGAGCAGTTCGTTGTCGGTGAACGGCGAGGAGCCGTCCGCGGCGGGCTGCGTCGCACCGCCTGGGCAGCGCCGCAACTGGCCGGTTTTCAGCGGCGCCAGCGCCGCTGAAGCGCTGGACGGCACGAGGTTGTTGGCTCCGCCGCCCGGTGCGAAGTCCGCGAACACGGGGTTCAGTCGGGCGTAGTGGCCGTCGGCGTCGTAGTACGCGCTCGCCTGGCCGAACTCACGCAGCGTGCCCTCGAGCTCGGTCGAGTACGGCCCGAAGAATGCCGTTATCGGCACCGATTCCTGAAGCGATTGCACCGTCACCGGGGTGCTCGACGTCAGCTGTTTGACGAGGCCCGGCACGGCGTTGGCGAAGTCGGTCAGGTCGTTGTTCGGTCCCGGGCGGCTGAATGCGGTGGAGAAGTTCTGAACGACCGGCGTCGCCGTCTTCAGCAGCGGCTTCAAGCTCGTGAACAGCGTCGTCAGCGGCTTGACCGTCGGCTTGGAAGCGTCGACGAGTTTTTTCAGCGCGCTGAACGTCGAGGGCAGTTCGGCGAACGTGCGATTGCCCTGGCGCAGTGTGACCGGCAGCTCTTTGACCCCCTGCGCGAGGTTCTGCTGCTCGGCGCCGATCGCCGTGAAAGTCGTGTTCGCGTTTTCGACCAGGCTCGAGAGCTGATCCTTGCGCGCGCCGATCGTCGTCACGGCCTTCGCCGTTTCGACGAGGAAGCTCGTGAACGTCGACTGGTCGCGTACGAGCTCTGCCAGGAAATGGTCGGTCGCGTTGATCGACGGCGCGAAGTATTCAGTCGCAAGCCCCAGCGATTTGCCCTGGCCGACGTACTGTTCGGCCGTTCCCTGGATGAAGTCCTGCAGACCCTTACGCGTCTTCGGGTTGAACGTGTTGAACAGCTGGTCGAGGTCCGTCACGTCCTTCGTCACGCTCGCCGGGAGCGTTGCGCCAGAGGCCAAGGCCGGAGCGTTGTTGGGCCCGGGGCTGAGCGCGATGTAGCGGTTGGCGACGCTCGAGAGCGAGGGCACCCGCACCTGCGCCGTGGTCCCCGCGTGCAGTGGCGTGAGCGAAGAGTCGACGTGGACGGTCACGAGTGCTTTGAAGTCGTTGGTCAGATCGATGTTCGTGATGCTGCCGACAGGAACCCCGCCGACCTGGACCTGATCGCCGCGTACGAGCTGGAAGCCTTCCTTCATTTCGAGCTTGTACGTGTCTCCTCCCCCGCCGCCGAACACGATGAAGGCGACGACGAGCACGATGACCGCGAGCGCGCCGATCGCCAGCGGCCGCCCGTAGCGGCCGCGCGAGGCGCGCGGTGCGCGCGGCGGCAGCGGGTCGCGCGGTGGCGGCGCGGCTGGCGGCGGCGGGCTCGGTGGGGTGGTCGTCGCCATTGCCTACCTCCCCCCGTCCTGCGCGTTTGCCGGGTGCACGGGGATCGCCGCGGCCGACGGACCGTTGGCGACCGCCGGGTCGGGGATTTCGCCGAGGCGGGCGATCAACTTGATCCACTGCCCCGGCGTAATCGAGGAAGTCAGCGAGCCGGCCAGGCTGGCCTGAGCAAACGGCCTGAAGCCGACGTGGATGTGGTTGTAGTGATCGGCTTTGGCGAGCGTGTTGTCCGTGTCCGGGTAGCTCATCAGGCTGATGATCTGGTGCGGCTTCATCGAGCCCTGCAACGTGAGTAGCTTGCGGATCGTCGTGTCGGTGATCGAGCCCGGGCCCTGGTGGCCGATGATCGGGGTGCCGTTGATCTCCGAGATGTCGACGGCGTCGCCGCTCGAGTGCTCGGAGACGTTGCCTTCGGCCGTCAGCTCCGAGTGCCCGCACTTCAGCGCCGAGACGGTCGGCTTCAGCCCGGAGACGGCAAGGAACTCGAGCGTCGCCAGCACGCGTCGGTCGATCTGCCCCGTCTGGATGTCCTGGCGCCCGCACGGGTAGAGGTCGATGTCCGGACTGCTCAGCACCTGCTGCTCGAGCTGTTCCTTGGACTCGAGCAGCACCTGTCCCGGCGTAGGTCCGCTCGTCGAGAACGGGGTTTGGCCCTTGGCCCTGAAGATCGAGCTGTTCTCGAGCTGTACCCAGCCGTCGAGAATCGGCTTGGGATCGATCAGCGGCGCGCCCACGCCGGCCGGGCGGATCTGGAAGAACATGTGCGCTTCGGCGCCTTCGCCGGCGGTCGCTTCGCCGACGTGCCCGAGCACGGTCCCGGCGATCACGCGCACGCCCTCGTGCAGTTCGCGCAGGTAGACGTCGTTCGGCCCATCGCGAAACACCCGCGGCGTCGCTTCGCCGGTCGCGGCGGGCGGCGACGCGCTCGCCGCTGACGTGTCAGGAGCAGAGCCGGCTTCGGGGAAACCGGCGGTACCTGTCGCGGTCGTCCCGGCGGGGGTGGCCGGCGCCGGTGTCACAACGGGCGATGCTGATTGCGTGCTCGCTTCGGCGGAGCCGGGAGCAGCGCTTCCGAGTCCGCTCGGCGTACCCAGCGAGAGCGCCGACAGTCCGGCCCCTTCATCCGCCGGGGGGCTCGCGTCGGTGTGCGTGCCAGCGCTCGCCGGAGCCGTCGGCTTCGGTTCGTCGGGGCCTTCGGCCTGCTGTGCGGACTTCTGCGCGGAGCCCGCACCTTCGTGCGGCTTGAGCACCGGGTAGAGCTCGGCCACGCTGCCGAGTTTGGCGTATGTGTAGGTGTTGCCGTAGGCGTCGCGCAGCGAGATGAAGTGGCCCAGCTCAGGCGAGTCGCCGATCTGCACGACCTGGCCGTCCTGCACAGCAATCACCGGAGCGCCTGTTTCGCTGTGGATCGTCGTGCCGGCGATTTCGCCACTCTTCGAACCGCTCGGCGCTGCGAGGAAGCCGTCGCTGAAGTGCGACTTGGCGTGCACCGGGAAGCGCGCCTCGGTGAGGCCCGTGATCGCCCCGAGCAGCTGGTCGGGCGTGCCGCCGAGCAGCTTTGCGCGCAGCATCACCGATTCGACGTAGGCCTGCGAATGGTTGTAGAAGAAGACCGCGCCGCGCACGTCCGTTGCCGCTCCGGCCGCGCGCAGATAACGGGCCGCCGCGAAGATCGCGTCGGCCGGGTTGTACGGATCCTTAAAGCCGTCGCCGTTGGCGTCGACGCCGTAGCCTTCCCATGAGGAGGGCAGGAACTGCATCCACCCCTCGGCGCCGGCGCTCGAGACGCTGAGGTCGCGACCGTAGTCCGTCTCGACCTCGTTGATCGCCGCGAGCACCTGCCAGGGGACGCCGTAGGCCGTGCCGGCCGCCTGGAAGATCGGCAGCAAAAACGGCGGGATGCGGAAGCTTTCGATGAAGAAGCCCGGCACGCCAGCGATCGCGGAGGAGAGCGAAAGCGGCAGCGGCGGCGTCAGCGCCGAGGGCTTCGGCGCGCGCTTACCGCGCTTGGGCTTGGCGGCCGAGCCGCCCGTCTTGCCCTCGGTGGTGATCGGCGAGCCCTGACCCTGCGCGCCCGTGCCCGAGCCCCCGCCGTGCGCGCCTGTTCCCGACGGTGTGCTCCCCTGCGCGCGTTGAGCGCTCACCTGCGGCGCGGTCGCCGTCGGCGCGGGGGTTGTCGTCGGCGTCGGTGGCGGTTCAGCCGTCGAGCCCGTGCCCGGCGTGGGCGTCGTCGGCGTCGTTTCCGGCGCAGGCGTTGTTTCCGTGGGGGTGCTCTTTTCAGCTGGCGTCGTGTCGGTCCCCTGCCACGGTTCTTCGGCAGCGAGCGAGCTGGCCGGGAGGACCACTAGCAACAGTGCGACGACGGTGGCGAGCAGGAGTGTGTGGAGCCGGATCATCGCGCAGGTCTCAGTTGCCGAGCAGGTAGTTGAGGAGCATGCCGTCAGCGCCTGAGCCTTCGGCCGACGGCGCGTAGTAGGTCGTACCGGCGCTCGCGCCACCGACCGGCTTGGCGACCGGCGTCGCTTCGGCGCCGCTCGTCTTGCCCGCCGCGCCGGGCGCGACTTCGGTGGCGCCGGGGTATTTGGCAAGTGCCTGCGCCGGCGTGGCGCCGTTGAGCACCGCCAGCGTGCGCGCCATCAGGACACTGTTGCCTTGGTTGCCACTGCCACGGTTACGCGACGCCGACGCCGACGCCGACGCCGATTCGGCCGAGCTCGATTTACCGGACGTGTTGAAGAGTTTCTGCGATGCGCACAGGCCGCTCGGGATTACGACATAGGACAGGCAGCCGTTGGCGACGACTTCCGAGCGCAGGAAGTGACCGAGCGCGTCGTATCCGTTCGTGGTCCCCGTGCCGAGGAAGATGAAGTCGAGCAGTCGCTCCAGCCCGCCTGTGTCGCGCAGGCTCGTGAGCAGTTCGGCGGCGTTGAAGGCGAACGGCTTGGCTTCCTTGCCGAGCGTGCCCAGGCGCGTCAGCAGCGGCTGGATCGCCGTCAATGCCGGCCCCGACACCTTCGAGGTCTGTCCGAAGTTCTCGAAGAACTTGGTCGAGCTCCTGGAGAAGGCGGGCAGGCTCGTGAACGCCTTGTCGATCCCCGGCGCAGCGACTTTCAGATCGTTGAAGACCGGCGTCGTCTGGTCGGCGAAGCGGCCGAGCCGTTCCATCGCTGGCTCGAATTCTTTGAGGAACTTGGGAAACAGCTGCAGGTTGCGCGCAAGCGCGCCACGATGACGCGCCGTCGCCTGCGCCACCGTGTTGCTCTGCTGGATGAAGTCGGCGACCTGGTTGCGAACGGCCGCGAACGGCTGCAGCGCACGGTCGGAGTCGACGGCGAGCTTTGCCAGCACCTTGTTCTCGCCGGCGAGGATCGCGAGCACCTTGTCGAGTTCCTGCAGCGCCGGGTTGGCGCGCTGGATCACGTCGTGCAGGTCGCTGCCGCGCCCGGCGAGTCCCGCGCCGAGCTCGTTGAGGATGATCGTGAAGCGCTGGCGCTCGGGCAGGCGCGAGATGTCGCCGAGCAGGTCGACATCGACCGGGGAGTGCGTGTTTTGCACGGGGAGCAGATACTGCCCGGCGCCTTCATGGCCCTTGCCGATCTTCTTCAGCGGCGGCGGCAGCGGCGTGCCCGCCACGCGCGGCTGCGTCGGCAGGCAATCGACGAACTTCTCGCCGATCAGCGCCTGCGGGCGGATCGTGCAGCTGGCATCCGCGCGGAAGTCCTTGAAGCCTGCGTTGGTGATGTGCAGGACGACGGCCGCCTTCGCCTGCGGCGTCGGCGTCACCGAGCCGACCGTGCCGACCTTGACGCCCCCGATCTTCAGGTTCTCGCCGGGGATGATGTTGCCGGCGTCGTCGAAGATCGCGCGCACCGTGTAGGTGCCGTTGGAGCCGCCAGCCGAGGTGGCCAGCAGCACGACCGCTGCGAGTGCGGCCACGCCAAGGAGCGCCGCAACCGCGGCAGCACCTCTCCTCCACCCGACGGTCTGCGCCCTCAACCCTTTCCTTCCTTGAAGTTCATACAACGAGCCGGGCGGCTCCACCATCGCGATGAAGCCGCCCGTCTCATCTCACTGCCGGCGATTCTACGCCCCCTAGAGGGTCGCGCTCGCCGTAGTTCCGTCTACTTCGGGGCACGGCGATTTGTAGGTCACCGAGACCGTTTCAGCAGGAATCCCGAATTCACGTTCGCCGCCGTAGGAGCCGCCGAAGATCAGTTCGGACTTGACCGGGAAGCCGCCCTTCGGGCACGTCTTGGGGAGCGTGCCGTAGGAGAGCAACTTCTTGCCCTTTTTGATCGCCGCGCCGACCTTGATGTTGATGTTCTTGGTCGAGGCGAGTGGAGCGCCCGGGACCGTGGCGATAGCCGGCACGGTCGTCTTCAACTCGAGGCCGTAGCCTTCCTTGTTGTAGCTCACGTACGTGCCGGAGGAGATGAATTCCAGCGACACCGGGCTCGACCCGTTGACGTAGAACAGAAGGCCGTTGCCGTTGAAGAAGGCCTGCAGCGTCGCTTCCTCGGGCACACGTTCGGTGCCGAAGGTCACTTCGCCGAGCGCGTGTCCGACCGGGCTCGCCACTGCGTTCTTGGCGCAGCCGGTCGGGCCAGTGTTCTTGAGAACGTCTTCCGAGCATTTGCCGAAGCCGGCGCTGTTGATCTTCGCGCCGGCCGGCAGGTAGAAGTTGACGGCGGCCAGCGGCGGGATGCCGCCTGCCGGCTTCTGCGGCGTCGCGCCGTAGCCGGAGCCGTCGATCACGTAGTTGGCTTCGAGTGCCGCGCCGAGGCCACCCTTCTTGGCGAGGATGTTGCCGGTGTGCGGGTAGGTCCCGCCGCCCGGCTTCGGAATCGGCACGGCCTTCGCTTTGAAGGTCACGGTTGGCGCAGCGGCCGAAGCCGCAGCCGGAAGGCCCAGGACGGCAAGGGAGCCGAGCAAGGCCAGACAGGTGGATGCTCTGCGCATCAGTTTTTCTCTCCTCTGTTGATGGACAGGTCCGCCTCGATCCGGGTAGCTCCGGAACCATTGCCGGTCCGGCGATATCGAGATCCCCAGCAAAAGCCGGAGAACAGTGGCGACAGTCTTCAGACAACATTATCCATCGCCACGGGCGGCCGCAAGCCAGAAGCGGTGTCGCGTCCAGCGTTTGCAGGCAATCCTGCAGAAGGTGCCCGTTCTGAGCCGCTCCAATCGTCGCCGGTCCTTCGAACATCTTTCATCTCTGCAAACCCTAATGCTGAGCTCGAGCGTTACTGTTCAGCCGGCGGAGAGCTCGAGCTCGTCGTCCTCGAAGCACACCTCGACCGGCTCGAGCACGACCCGCCGCGGGCCCTCCTCCACACGCCCGGCGAGGAGCGCCGCCAGCCCCAGACCGGCGGCCAACTCGACCAGTTGCTCGCCGGCGCCGGCAGCACAGTAGAGCGCGAAGCCGGAGCCCATGTTGAAGGTCGAGTAAGCCGCGTGCGCCTGCAGACCGGCCTGCTCGACGAGGAACTCGAGCACGGGCGTCACCGGCGGCAGACGCTCGATCCGATAGGTCAGCTCGCGCGCCGGGCGCATCAGCTTGAGCAGACCGTGACCGGTGATGTGGCTGAGGTAGCTGAGCGGTAGCTCCGCCTCCATCGCGGCGGCGATCAACGGCGCGTACATCAACGACGGCGCGAGCAGCGCCTCGCCGAAGCTCGTCCCGTCGGATAGCTCGGTCGCATAGCCGTCGGGCAGGCGCTCGGCGATCAGCCGCGCGAGCGAGGCGCCATTTGCGTGCAGGCCGCTCGAGCCGACGAGCACGATCTCATCGCCCGGGACGAGCTGCTCGCCGAGAATCGGCGCCCGCCCGCCCGGCAAGACGCCGACTGCGGCGCCCGCCAGCTCGATGTCGCGCGGATCGAGCAGCCCCGGCAGCGACGGCGACTCGCCCCCACCCCACGCGCAGCCGGCGTCAGCGCAGGCGCGGCGCCAGCCCTCCAGCAGCGCCTCCGAACGCGCAGCATCCGCGTACCACTCCGACGCGCCCGTGGCGAAGTAGGCGTTGACGACCAGCGGCAGTGCCCCGACGCAGCAGAGGTCGTTGAGGATCGCCGCGACCGTGTCGTAGGCGACGTCGGCGAAGCGGTTGAGGCCGCTGCGCTCGAGCACCTGGCGAGCGATGATCGACTTCGTACCGAGGCCCTCGACGACGAACGCGAACGAGCGCCCGTCCAGCTCGAACACGAACGCAGGCTCGCCCCTGGAGGCGTCGAGCGCACGCCCACCACGTGCGTCGAGCAGCGAGGAGGTGGAGAGCGCCTTAGCCATCGCCAGGCGCTTGCCGGCGTCGAGCGAGTCGTAGTCGACGCCGGCCTCGCGGTAGCTAGCTGTGCCGGGCTCGTCGCTCATGGCGTGAGCCTACGACCTGGCCTGGCGCCATGCTGCGCGCGCCAGCATGAGCGCGCACCGTGGCAGCGCTCGATCCGCACGAGCGCTCGATGCAACCTGCGCAAGCGTCGTGGAGCAAGCTGCGTGACGATGTTGTGCAGCTCGAACGGATCGCGGCGGAGGTCGTAGAACTCGCGTTCGCCGGTGACGTACTCGACGTACAGGCTGTACGGGCTCCGCAGCGCCTCGTAGCTCGGCGGATTGCCCGAACCGCGGATCGGCAGGTCCGGATCTTCTCGGTCGAGCACGCGCCCGTGGTGCTCGATCAGCACCTCGCGCGGCCATCCCGCAACGCGCTGCCCGTGCATCAGCGCGAGCAGGCTGTGGCCATCGACGCTCGGCGGTACCGGCGCACCGCCCAGCTCCTCGAAGCTCGGGCAGAGGTCGATGTTCTCGGTCATCGCGCTCACCACGCGATCGGCGGGGACGCCGGGTCCGGTGACCACGAGCGGAACTTTGATGTCGGTGTCGAAGGCCGTGAGCTTGCCCGGGCGCAGCCGGTGCTCACCCATGTGCAGGCCGTTGTCGGAGCTGAACACGATGTAGGTGTTGCTCGCGAGCCCCTTCGCCGCGAGCTTGGCCTCGATCGCGCCGATCATGCGGTCGACCGCCTGGACCGCCTGGGCGCGCTTGCGGAACTTGCTGTCGATCAGCGCGATCTGCGCGCGGCCGAGCGGTTCGAAGCGACTGAGCCACGCCGGCTCGCTCGAGCCGACCGTGTTGAAGGCGGGCGTGCGCGGTGCGCGCAGGCCGGCGAACTCGCCGTAGTCGCGCGGCGCCGGCGTGTACGGGGAGTGCGGCGCGAACGTCGCCAGCTCGAGCATGAACGGTCGCCTGCCGGCCGCGGCGTGGTCGATGAACGCGAGGCCCTTGCGCGCGATCACATTTGTCAGGTAGTCGCGCGGGCGGTACCCATACGCGCGCACGCGACCATCGCTGTTCATGTGGTAGCCGTACTCGGGATAGCCGTCGCCAGCGACGTCCCACTCGCTCCACCCCGGCGGGACCGGCGGGCGGCCCTGCGCGGCGACGGCCGGACTCGCGCCGTCGCCCGCCGTCGCGCCCACACCGAGGCCTGCGACGGCGCCGTTCGGCTTGTAGCCGTTGAGGTACTTGCCCATCAGTGCCGTGCTGTAGCCCTCGCGCTGCAATGCCAGCGCGAACGTTTCCTGCTCCTCTCCGCGTTCACGAAAGACGCTGTAGCCGCCTTCCGGCGGGCTGTTGTCGAACACGCGCGTGTCGTGGGGATAGCGGCCGGTCAGGATCGACGCGCGCGAGGGACAGCACAGCGAGTCGGTCACGAAGTAGTTGCTGAAGCTCACGCCGCTGCGCTGCATCTGCAGCACGTGCGGCATGTAGCGAACGAGGTTCTCCGAGAGGTCGTCGGTCAGCACGAAGACGATGTTCGGCCGCCGGCCGGCGGCCGGCGTGCCGCCCGGTCCGGAGGCGGTGGGCGCTTTACGCTGCGCCGTGTGCGCGCCCGAACTGCTTGTGCCGTTGCCGCCACCGCAGCCCGCTAGGCCACCGGCAATCGCCACCCCGAGCAGTGCCACGAGCGACACCGCCGGTATGCGGGAACGCTCGGCCCGCCCCCCCGAGGGCACGACCAGTACAGAGTTCGGTGAGCCAGGGGCCGCCTCATCGAGCGGCACACGCTAACGATCGCCGTCCGCCGCGACGGTGGAAAACCGCACCTGAGACAGTGGCCGACCCCGAAGCCGTGCGCAACGACGACCCGATATACACCCGTATCCGGGCACGACGAGAGGAGAGACGATGGACTTCCAGCCGAGCGAGCGCTGTTCTGAGTTCAAGGAGCGCCTGAGCGCGTTCATGGACGAGCACATCTATCCGGCTGAGGAGACCTACGCGCAGCAGCTCAACGACTCGGGCGACCCGCACCACCAGCCCGCGATCATGGAGGAGCTTAAGCAGAAAGCGCGCGCGGCGGGCCTGTGGAACATGTTCCTGCCCGACGACGAGGACGGAGCGGGGCTATCGAACAGCGACTACGCGCCGCTGGCCGAGATGCTGGGGCGCTCCTCGATCGCCTCCGAGGCCTTCAACTGCTCGGCTCCGGACACGGGCAACATGGAGGTGCTGCACCAGTTCGGCACGCCCGAGCAGAAGGAGCGCTGGCTGCGCCCGCTGCTCGACGGCGAGATCCGCTCGGCCTTCGCGATGACTGAGCCCGACGTCGCGAGCTCCGACGCGAGGAACATCGAGCTGCGCATCGAGCGCGACGGCGAGGACTACGTGCTCAACGGGCGCAAGTGGTGGACGACCAACGCCCTGCATCCGCACTGCCGGATCATGATCGTGATGGGCAAGACCGATCCGGACGGTCCGACCTACAAACAGCAGAGCCAGATCCTCGTGCCGATGGACACGCCCGGTGTGACGATCATGCGCGGCCTGAAAGTGTTCGGCTACGAGGACCAGGACGGTCATGGCGAAGTCGACTTCAAGGACGTACGCGTGCCGGCAACGAACCTGATCGCGAGCGAGGGCGACGGCTTCATGATCGCCCAGGCGCGGCTCGGCCCGGGGCGCATCCATCACTGCATGCGCGCGATCGGCGCCGCCGAGCGCGCGCTCGAGGCGATGTGCAAGCGCGCCGTCTCGCGCGTCACCTTCGGACAGCCGATCGCGATGCGCGGCAACGTGCAGGACTGGATCGCCGAGTCGCGCATCGAAATCGAGATGGCGCGGCTGCTCACGCTGAAGGCGGCCTGGCTGATGGACACCGTCGGCAACCGCCACGCGCGGACCGAGATCGCGGCGATCAAGGTCGCCGCGCCGAACGTCGCGCTGAAGGTGCTCGACCGCGCGATCCAGGTGCACGGCGGCGGCGGCGTCTCCCAAGACTTCGGCCTAGCCACGGCTTACGCCCACCTGCGCACGCTGCGCCTCGCCGATGGCCCCGACGAGGTGCACAAGCTCTCGATCGCCCGCCGCGAGCTCGCTCCGTACGTGCCACGGGAGCAGTAGCCGAGCGCCGACGCCGAGTCGCTGGGCGTGGCCTGCGGTCCGGTCCCCATCCGTCTACTCCTGCGTAGAGCCCGCCAAAGCGGGTAATCCTCCGCTGTCCGGAAGCACAGGCTCTATCAACCGGGCAGGAAGCCGAAGTCCAAACGGGAGGTAGGGAGTTGAAGGGTCAGATCGCCATCGGGTCGCTGGTTCGTGCCAAAGTCGCCTCGCTCGCCGCCGGCGGCTTGGCCTTGCTCTGCTGCGCCCTGATCGCGCCGGCGGCCGCGCAGGCCGCGTTCGGGCCGGAAAGCTTCGAAGCGGGTACGTGCGTAAACAACTCGTGCACGTATTCGAGCGTCGAAGCCAACCACAAAGAAGCCTTCACCCAGGCGGCCGGACACCCCCCGTGGGGCATCACCACGTTCGTGATGAAACACAGCGGCAACAGCATCGAAGGCGCTTCGGTCAGGCGCATCCGCGTCGACGTCCCCCCAGGCCTCGCCGCGAACCCCGAGGCGCCGACGCCGAAGTGCGACAAAGCGCAGTTCGAAGCAAACCCCAAAGGCTGCCCAGCGTCGAGCGAAGTCGGCACGACCGAAATGGAAGCGGTCGCCGAACCGCTCGGCGTTCCGCTCGCGCTGCCGTCGCTGTCGGGCACCGTCTACAACCTCAACGCGCCGCCCGGTCTACCACTCGACTTCGGCATCGCCGTCGAACCGGCCGGAGAACTCGTCTCGCCGATCCGCCTGTTCCTCGAAGGACACGTCGAATGGGGCGGCGACTACCACGAGTACTTCGTGATCAACAACGTGCCGAACGAAGCGACGGTCAACGCGCTGTTGCCGGTCAAAGCCCCGCTGAAGGTGCTCAAGTCGAAACTGAACTTCAACGGCCGCGCCGGCCAGGGCAACTTCCTCACGCTGCCGAGCGTCTGCTCGAGCACGACGACCTCGTTCCTGGAACTCGAATCGTATGCCGGCGACATCACGCACACCGAAACGCACACGCCGGTCGGCGTCGAACGGCTGCGACAAAGTGCCCTTCGCCCCCTCGACGACGGTCGAACCCGAAGCCGGCGCCGGCTCCCAGCCGGACGCCACCGATGGCGCGACGACCGTCGTGCAGGTACCGCAGAAAGTCAAAGCCACCGAAATCAACACCTCGGACATCCAGGACGCGCGCGTCACGCTGCCTGAAGGCCTCACGCTCAACCCCTCGGCGGCACACGGGCTCGAAGCCTGCTCGGCCGCGCAGATCGGGATCGGCACACGCAACCCCGTCACCTGCCCGGCCGGCTCGCGCGTGGGCAGCGTCGCGATCGAAACCGACCTGCCCCCGGGCACGCTCAAAGGATCTGTCTTCCTCGGCAGCCCCGGTGGCGGTCCGATCACCGATCCGCCGTACACGATCTACCTCGATGCCGAGAGCAACGTCGACGTGTCGGTGCGTCTGCAGGGCTCGGTCGCGCCCGACCCGAGCACCGGCCGGCTGACGGTCACGTTCGCGGGCAACCCGCAGCTGCCGTTCAGCGAATTGCGGCTCACGCTCAACGGCGGTGACCACGCTCCGCTGGCCAACCCGCTGACGTGCAACGCGGCGAGCACCGACTACGAATTCACGCCATACACGGCGTTCCCCGGCCCCGGCGGAATACCGGGCGGCGCACCGGCGCTCGGCTCGACGCCGTTCTCGCCGAGCGGCTGCCCCGCCTCGCCGCCGTTCGTGCTCGCGCAGTCGACCGCTACCAGCGCACCCAACGCGGGGGCGTACACGAACTACACGTTCAACCTCGCACGCGGCGACGGCAACCAATACCTCGGCAAGCTCTCGACCGTGCTGCCGCCGGGCCTCGTCGGCGCGATCCCCTCGGTCACGCTCTGCAACGGAGCGCAGGCGCAGGCGGGCACGTGCACCGCGGCGAGCCAGATCGGCATCGCCACGGCGTCGGTCGGTGCGGGCGGCGATCCCTACCCGTTCACCGGACCCGTGTTCCTAACCGGCCCCTACGCGGGCGCCCCATACGGGCTGTCGATCCCGATCCACGCAGCCGCCGGGCCGTTTGACCTCGGCAACGTCGTCACGCACGCGACGATCAACGTCGATCCGCACAGCAGCCGCGTAATCGTTACGACGACAGACCTGCCGAGCATCTTCAAGGGAGTGCCACTGCGCCTGCGCGACATCAACGTCGTTGTCAACCGCAAAAACTTCCTCTTCAACCCGACCAACTGCGGTCCGCTGTCGACCGACACGGCGCTGAGCTCAACGCTCGGCGCGACGCAGAACCTGTCGAGCCCGTTCGCAGTGGGCAACTGCAGCGCGCTACCGTTCAAACCGAACTTCTCGGCCGCGACGAACGCCTCGACGAACCCGACACAGCTCAAAGCCAATGGCGCCGGGCTGCGCGTCAACTTGCTGCAGAACGCGCACGAGGCGAACATCCGCTCGGTCGTCGCCGAACTGCCGAAATCGCTTCCCTCGCGCCTGACGACGCTGCAGAAAGCGTGCCCGGCGGCGACCTACGAAGCGAACCCGTTCAGCTGCCCGGCCGGCTCGAAAGTCGGTTCGGCGACGGTCTCGACGCCCGTGCTACCGGCGCCGCTGACCGGCCCGGCGTACCTCGTCTCGCACGGCGGCGAGGCGTTCCCCGACCTCGACCTGCTGCTCGAAGGCGACGGCGGCGTGCGCGTGATCCTCGAAAGCAAGACGGACATCAAAAACGGCATCACCAAATCGACCTTCCCCTCGATCCCCGACGTGCCCGTAACGAGCTTCGTGCTCGATCTCCCGACCGGAGCCAACTCGGCGCTGACGGCGGTCGGCACGATTTGCACGCAGACGCTCGTAATGCCGACGACGATCACCGCCCAGAGTGGCGCCGTGATCAAACAGAACACGCCGATCGCCGTCGCCGGCTGCACGGGCCACGGCAAAGGCAAAACGCGGATCAAGATCCTCAGCAAAAAAATCAAGCACAACAAGCTCGTGCTGCGCGTGCAGACATTCGCGGCCGGGCGCGTGAGCGTGAAAAACCGCAACCTGCGCACGACGTTCAAGAAGTTCGCCAAGGCAGGCAAGTTCACGATCAAGGTGCCGCTGTCGCGCAAAGGCGTCAAAGGCCAGCGCGTGCACAAACTGAAATTCAAGGCGCGTGTCGGCTTCCTGCCGAAGGCGAAGGCCGAATCGATCTCGGTCGCGTTCACGCAGGTCGGCTTCCGCCACAAGGCCAAGCGCAAGCACAAGCACTGACGCCCCCCGCGCCCGCCCGGCGCTTGACGGCGGGCGCAATCGCTAGCCTCCTCCGACGGTGGCCAAGCAACGTCCACTCCTGCTCGCGGTGGTGCTCGCTGCATGTCTGCTCGGTGGCATCGCCGCGCTGGCGCTCGCCGCCGGGACGGTGACCGGCGTGACCCCTCCTGCCGCCACGACGCAGCCGGCGAGCACCACGGCACCGCGACCGGCCAAGCCGGTCCCGCCGGCCTACCCGTCGCATGCCGCGATCGCCTCGGCCGTGCGCTACCTCGAAGGGCGCGCCGGGCGCACGTCGCTGGCCGTCGTCGACAACCGCGGGCGCCTCTCCGGCTTGCACCTGCGCGAGCACTTTCAGAGCGCGAGCGTCGTCAAGGTGATGTTCCTCACGGCCTTCCTGCAGCGACTGAACGCCGACCACGCCGGCGTCAGCGCGCTCGACCGCTCGCTGCTCTATCCGATGATCCACGAATCCAATAACGACGCCGCCTCGGCCGTGCTCGACCGGGTCGGTCTCGGCGCGATCGCGCGGGTGGCGCGTGAAGCGGGCATGCAGGACTACGCGCCCGGCGTCGGCTGGTGGGCCTACACGCAGACCTCGGCCGCCGACCAGGCGCGCTTCTTCGTCGCGATCGAACGGCTGATCCCGCATCAGTTCTGGCCCTACGCGCGCGGCCTGCTCGCCGGCATCGAGCCCGAGCAGAGCTGGGGCATACCCGAAGTCGCGCGCCCACGCTGGCAGGTCTTCTTCAAGACCGGAGCGCTGCCCTCGGAGGGCCTGTTCCACGAGGCCGCGCGCCTGGAGCGCCACGGCGTCACGTTCACGGCCGCCGTCTTCACGACCGGCGACCCGTCGATGGCCTACGGCGAAGAAACGATCCGCGGCGTCGGCGCACGGCTGCTCGCCGGGACACCGCCCGGCGGCTGAGCAACCGGCGGCGCTCAGGCCGCATGCCTGGCAGCAGTCAGGGCTGCACGATCGGCACCTGCTCGCGTCAACCCCCCGGAAGGTGCAGAATGCTTCAGGGCAACGCGTTTGGAGAGGAAGCATGTCAGCCGCAGAGACCGCAGTGCGCCCATCAAGCGCACCGAGGCGCAAGCCATCGGTGCTGATCGTCGGCGCCGGCTTCGGCGGCATCGCCGCCGCGATCGAGCTCAAGCGCCACGGCTTCGAGCAGGTCACAATCCTCGAGCGCGCGCCCGAGCTGGGCGGCACGTGGTTCTACAACAGCTACCCCGGCGCGGCGTGCGACGTGCCGAGCCACCTGTACTCGTTCTCCTTCGCCCAACGGCGCAACTGGTCGCGGCTGTGCTCGCCACAGGCTGAGATCCACGACTACCTGAACGATGTCGCGCGCAAACACGACGTCATGCGCCACGTGCGCTGCGGTCAGACGGTCAGCTCGTGCGCATGGGACGAGCAGCGCGCGCTGTGGACAGTCGACACGGCCGAGGGCGAGCGCTTCGAGGCCGACGCGCTCGTGCTCGCGACCGGCCAGCTGCACCAGCCCGCGCACCCCTCGATCGCGGGGACAGACAGCTTCGCCGGCCACAGCTTCCACTCGGCGCAGTGGGACCACGACTACCCACTCGAGGGCAAGCGTGTCGCGGTCGTCGGCACGGGCGCGAGCGCCGTGCAGTTCGTCCCCGAGATCGTTGAGCGCGTCGCCCGCCTGAACGTCTTCCAGCGCACCGGCAACTGGTTCATGCCGCGCCGCAACCGCCGCTATCCGCGGGTCGTGCGCGCCGCGATCGAACACATTCCCGGCGTGCAGGAGTTCAGGCGCAACTTCATGTTCCAGTACTGCGAGCTGATCACTGCCGCGATCCGCCACCCGCGCACGGTCGGGCGCCTGGCGGGGCTGCGCTCGGCGGCGTTCATGCGCTCGCAGCTGAACGACCCCGAGGTGCGCCGCAAGGTGTGGCCGGACTACACGTTCGGCTGCAAGCGCGTGCTGTTCAGCTCGCACTTCCTGCCGGCGCTGCAGCGCGCCCAACGTAGAGATCGTGACCGAGCCGATCGTGACCGTCGAGCCGAAGGGGATCGTCACGGCCGACGGAGCGCTGCACGAGCTCGACTGCATCATCTGGGGCACGGGTTTCAAGACCAACGACTTTATGTTCCCGATGCGCGTGCTCGGCGCGGGCGGCGTCGAGCTGAGCGACGCGTGGGAGCACGGCGCGCGCGCCCACCTCGGCATGACCGTGCCGGGCTACCCGAACATGTTCGTCATGTACGGACCAAACACGAACACCTCGGGTGGCTCGATCATCTTCTACCTCGAGGCGCAGGCGGCCTACATACGCCAGGCGCTGCAGCAGCTGATGGCCCACCGCGCGCGCTCGATCGAGGTGCGCCGCGAGGTCGAGCAGACGAGCGACCGCGCGCTGCAGGCGCGCTTCGCCGGCACGGCGTGGACGCAATGCGACTCGTGGTATCGCGACGAGAGCGGGCGCATCGTCGCCAACTGGCCGGGCTACATGCGCGAGTACTTCGAGCAGACGCAGTCGCTTGACCCGGGCGAGTACGAGTTCGTGGGCGCGCAGGTGCAAGAGCCGGGCGCGAGCGGTCAGCCGGCCGAGGCCTCGCCGTCGCCGGCGTAAACGAGCAGCACGAAAGGGGATCAGAGATGTACGACTACGTGATCGTCGGCGCCGGCTCGGCCGGCTGCGTGCTGGCCAACCGGCTGTCGCGAGGACCCGAGCGTGCGCGTGCTGCTGCTCGAGGCCGGCGGGCGCGACCGCTCGCCGAAGATCAAGATCCCGGCGGCGTTCGCCGAACAGTTCCACACCAAGCTCGACTGGGACTACGCGACCGAGCCCGAGCCGCACGTCGACGGGCGCTCGCTGTACATCCCGCGCGGCAAGAGCCTCGGCGGCTCGAGCTCGATGAACGCGATGCTGTACGTGCGCGGGCGCCCGCTCGGACTACGACGCATGGGAGGCGCAGGGCGCCCCCGGCTGGGGCTATTGCCGACGTGCTGCCGTACTTCATCAAGTCCGAGGACAACGCGCGCGGCGCCTCGGAGTTCCACGGCTCAGGCGGTCCGCTGCGCGTCTCCGAGCAGCGCTCGCCGCGGCCGCTGGACAGACGCCTGCTGGAGGCCAGCGCGGCGGCGGGGATCCCGCGGATCGCCGACTACAACGGCCCCGAGCAGGACGGCGCCTCGATGTTCCAGGTCACGCAGCGAAACGGGCAGCGCTTCAGCGCGGCCGACGCGTTCCTGCGCCCGGCGCTGAAGCGGCCGAACCTGGAGGTGCGCACCGGCGCGAGCGTGCTCGGCATCGAGCTGCAAGGCGATCGCGCCGTCGGCGTGCGCCTGCGCAAGGGCCGGCGCGGCGAGGAGCTCGTGCGCGCCGAGCGCGAGGTGCTGCTGGCGGCGGGCGCGATCAACTCGCCGCAGCTGCTGCTGCTCTCGGGAATCGGCGCCGGCCGAGGAGCTGCGCGCGGCCGGCGTCGAGGTCCGCCACGAGCTGCGCGGCGTCGGGCGCAACCTGCAGGACCACCCGTTCGTCACGTCGATCTGGGAGGTCAACGATCAGAACACGCTGTACGGCGCGGACAAGCCAAAGCACCTCGCCGAGTGGCTGCTGCGCCGCTCGGGCAAGCTCACCTCGACGGTCGCCGAGGTCGTCGCCTTCGTGCGCACACGCGGCGGGCTGCCGGCGGCGGACATCCAGTTCCACATGGGCGCCGCCTACTACGAAGACCACGGCGCCGAGGAATACGACGGCCACTGCATCGTGATCGCGCCGGTGCTCGTCTCGCCGAAGGCGCGCGGGCAGGTGTGGCTGCGCTCGGCCGACCCGACGGCCAAGCCGCGGATCCTCACGAACACGCCTGTCCGAGCCCGACGACGTCGCAGTCGCTGCTCGACGGGCATGGCGCTCGCGCGCGAGATCGCCGCGCAGGCGCCGCTCGCGCAGACGCACGATCGCCGAGCTGAAGCCCGGGCCGGGGATCGTCGACCGCTCGGAGCTCGAGGCCGACCTGCGCCGCCGGCTGATGCTGATCTACCACCCCGTCGGCACGGCGCGGATGAGCGACACCCACGCCCGAAGCCGTCGTCGACTCGCAGCTGCGCGTGCACGGCCTGCAGGGACTGCGCGTGATCGACGCCTCGGTCATGCCGCTGATCCCCGGCGGCAACACGAACGCGCCGACGATCATGGTCGCCGAGCGCGGCGCCGACCTGATCCGCGGGCGCGTGGCGGCACCGAGCGCCGCGGCTGCTGCTGCGATCGATCAACTACCACCGCGAGGGCTCGGGCCCGCCGCTCGTGCTGCTGCACGGCGTCGGGCTCAGCTGGCAGATCTACCGTCCCGTGATCGGCATGCTCGCGCGCGACTTCGACGTGATCGCGTGCGACTCGCCCGGCTTCGGCGACTCGCCGGCGCTGCCGACGGGCACGTGCCGGCGATCCCTGCCTACGCCGAGCGCTTCGCGCGCTTCTTCGGCGAGCTCGGGATCGAGCGCCCGCACGTCGTCGGGCAACTCGATGGGCGGGGCGATCGCGACTCGAGCTGGCCAGGCGCGGCGCGGTGGCCTCGGTCAGCGCGATCTCGCCGGCCGGCTTCTGGACGCCGGCCGAACGGCGCTTCTGCCAGGTCTCGCTGGCGTCGCTGGCGCACATGCCGCGCGCAGCTGCGCCCGGCGCTGCTGAAGCGCTCGCGCGCACGCGCGCCGGGCGCACGGCGCTGCTCTGGCAGACGTTCGGCCGACCGACGCGCCTGCCCGCCGAGGAGGCCGTGCACGGATCGCTGCGCAATGCATGGGCCTCGCCCGCGCTCGGCCTGGCGCTGGCGGCGTTCGACGAGTACACCTTCGCCGCCGCCGACGAGCTCGACGGCACGATCCCGCTGACGATCGCCTGGGGCATCCAGGACCGCCTGCTGCCGTATCGCACGCAGGCGCCGCGCGCGCGGGCGCTGCTGCCGCGGGCGCGCCACCTCTCGCTCGGCGCTGGCCACGTGCCGTTCTTCGACGATCCGCGCGCCGTCGCCGAGGCGATCCGCTCGAGCGCCGTCTGAGCACCTGGCGAGACCGTCCCGCCCGCTCCTCACTTTCTCCATCAATTAAATAAATATTTATATGAAGATGACGGCGGGACGGCATCGGACGGCGCCCGCGTTCATACTGCGCACGATGGACCTTGCACAGGCACGCGATCTGCTGGCGAGCGAGCGAGCGCGCATCGAAGCGCGCACTGGCCGACGCCGCCAAGCCGGAGGGCGACGAGGAAGCGGCCGTGTTCGACAGCGGCGACGTCGCGCCGGAGCTGCTCGAGACCGAGATCGACGTCGGGGTTGGCGGCGCCGCTGCGCGAGGAGCTCGCCGCGATCGAGCGCGCCGAAGCGCGGCTCGCCGAAGGCACGTACGGGCTGTCCGTCGAGAGCGGCGAGCCGATCCCCGACGCTCGCCTGCAGGCAGTCCCCTGGGCCGAGCGCACGGCCGAGGAGCAGGCGCGCCTCGAGTCCGGCGGCTAGCGCGCCCGCCGCTCACCGTTCCCTCGCAGGCTGTCCATCTGGCGGGCGTCCGTTCGTCGTTCGCGGCGAGCGTTCATATCATCGTGCGCGAATCGACAGGAAGGCCAGGACCTGACATGAGCCCCAGCGCAGATCTCACCGCCGAGCCGCAGACGATCGTCACCGACGCACCCCCCTCGCTGCTGACCGAGCGCGCGAAGAACCTCGCGCTCGTGCTGCTCGCGATGACGCAGTTCGTCGTCGTGATCGACGCCTCGATCGTCAACGTCGCGCTGCCCTCGATCGGGCGCGCGCTGAAGTTCTCCCAGGACGACCTGACGTGGGTCGTCAACGCCTACACGCTGACGTTCGGCGGCTTCCTGCTGCTCGGCGGCCGCCTGGCCGACCTGATGGGACGCCGGCGGATGTTCATGCTCGGGCTAGTCGTGTTCTCGCTGGCCTCGCTCGCCGGCGGCCTCGCCCAGTCCGAGCCGTGGCTGATCGCCGCGCGCGCCGTGCAGGGCATGGGCGCCGCGATCGTCTCGCCGGCGGCGCTGTCGATCATCACGACGACCTTCTCCGAAGGCGCCGAGCGCAACCGCGCGCTGGGCGTGTGGGGCGCCGTCGCCGGCGCCGGCGGCGCCGCCGGAGTGCTGCTCGGCGGCGTGCTCACGAGCGGGCTGTCGCTGGCGCTGGGTGCTGTTCGTCAACGTGCCGATCGGCGTGCTCTGCGCGTTGCTCTGCGCCGCGCCTGCTCGTCGAGAGCCGCGCCGAGAGCCGAGACGCGCAGTTCGACATCCCCGGCGCCGTGACCGTGACGGCCGGCCTCGCGCTGCTCGTCTACGCGCTCGTCAACGCCGTCAACGCCGGCTGGGGATCGACGCGAAACGCTGCTGCTGATCGCCGGCGCGGTCGTGCTGCTGGCCGCGTTCCTCGCGATCGAGCTGCGCTCGCGCGCGCCGCTGATGCCGTTCTCGATCTTCCGCCTGCGCACGCTGCGCGGCGCCGACACGATCGCGCTGCTGATCGGCATGTCGCTGTTCTCGATGTTCTTCTTCATCTCGCTGTACATGCAGCAGGTGCTGCACTACTCGGCGCTCAAGGCCGGGCTCTCCTACCTGCCGCTCGCCGTCGCGATCATCCTCTCCGCCGGCGCCGCCTCGTTCGGCGTGACGCGCTTCGGCTTCAAGCCCGTGCTGCTCACAGGCATGCTGTTCGTCGCCGGCGGGCTGTTCTGGTTCTCCAAGCGTGCCCGGCACCGGCGGCACCTTCGCCGCCGACGTGCTCGGCCCGTCGGTGCTCGCCGCGATCGGCCTCGGCCTGTCGTTCGTGCCCGTCACGATCGCCGCCGTCACCGGCACGCGCCCGCATGAGGCGGGACTTGCCTCGGGCCTCGTCAACACCGCCCAGCAGGTCGGCGGCGCGCTCGGCCTGGCGATCCTCGCGACCGTCGCCAACAGCCGCACCAACTCGCTGCTCCACGGCGGCGAGCACAACGCCGCGATCGCGCTGACCAAGGGCTTCGACCGCGCCTTCCTCGTCGGCGCCGGCTTCGCGCTCGCCGGCGCGCTGCTGACGCTCTTGCTGATCTCCTCGCGCGACAGCCGCGAGCACTCGGACTCGGCGCGCGCTGAGGGCGCCGGCGAGTCGGCTGTCGCGCCGTCGGCCGGCTAGCGCGCGCGCTCGTAGACCAGCACGGCGATGCCATCGCCGACCGTTTTCGTGCTCGCCAGCTTCAATGCCTGCTTCTGCTCGGAGGCGCCGAACAGCCGCTTGCCACTGCCGAGCACGACCGGGAAGACCATCAGTCGCAGCTCGTCGAGCAGGTCGTTGGCGAGCAGCCCCTGCACGAGCTGCGCGCTGCCGTGGACGTAGATCTCGCCATCCGTTGAGCCCTTCAGCTTCGTGACTTCGGCGGCGAGCTCGCCGCCAAGCACGGTCGTGTTGTTCCACGACGGCTCCTTCAGCGTCGAGGAGACGACGTACTTGGGCATGCCGTTGAACTTGTCCGCGAACTCGCCCTCCATCGACGGCCAGGCGGCGGCGAAGCCTTCGTAGGTCGTGCGCCCGAGCAAGCAGCGCCTCGGCCGCGAGCGTCTCCTCGAGCTTGAACTTGTCGCCGTCAGCGCCACGATCGACCTCGAACGTCCAGCCCTGGTGCTTGTAGTCCTCTCCCCCGCCCGGCGCCTCGATTACGCCGTCGAGCGAGACGAACTCGGTTGCGATGATTCTTCCCATCTCGGTACTCCTTTCGCGGTCGTTTGTTTGCCAGCGGTCGTTTGCTAGATCAGACGACCGCGCGCGAGAAAACTCATCGCGTGTCGATCCGCACACATCGAGCCGCACGCCGAGCGTAGTCTCCCGACTGCAAGCATCGCGGGAAGGAATCAGCCCGCGGGCAGTCCTCGAGAGGACCGACTACGAAAGGAGTTTGAGCATGAAGATGTATGCGATTCGCCGCAGGAACGCATGGGGCTCGGCCGAGGAGCTCGAAGGCGTGGCGGCGCGCTCCAAAGAGGTCGCCGACAGCGAGTTCCCGCAGGACATCCGCTGGATCCGCAGCTACGTGATCGCCGAAGCCGACGGAACGCTCGGAACGGTCTGCATCTACGAGGCAAGCGACGTCGAGGCCGTGCGCAAGCACGCCAGCCGCGTTGGCATGCCGGCCGACGAGATCGATGAGATTGCCGACACTGTCGTGATCAGGCCCGACCCGGCGCCCGCGCCCGCCACGGGCTGACGTACAGAGCGGGGTACGCCCACGGGGGCGGGCGGCGTATCCGCCGCCCGCCCGACGCATGGCGTCTGAGATCGGCTGAACCGCCCCTACTATGCGTCCTTGACGGCCTGCAACGTGTAGCTGTGCGGCAGTCGCCAAGGGCGATCGCTGAGCCGGTACTCGCCGCCGTCGAGCCTGTCCATCTGCCCCTCGAAACCCTCCCACGGGATGCTCTGGTGCTCGACCAGGCCCGTCAGGCGCAGCCCGTTCGCCAGCAGCGCCGTGACCGTCTCACCAAGGCCGTGGTTCCACTCGTGCGTGACCGTCTGCTCGAACACAGCGTCCGTCTCAACGTACGTGCCGGGCTCGTCGAACACCATCGGCGCCTCGCGCTCGAAGTAGGGGTAGTCGACGACGAGCAGGCCGTCCGGGCGCGCATCCTGCAGCGACCACAGCATCGGATGCCCCTCGCGCACGAACAGCCGTCCGCCCGGCGCGAGCAGCTCGCCGACGACGGCCGCCCAGCGAGCGATGTCCGGTAGCCAACAGAGGGCCCCCATGCCCGTATAGACGAGGTCGAAGGCCCCCGTGCCGAGCACGGCCCGCGCGTCGTAGACGTCGGCCTGCACGAACTGCGCGTCGGCGCCCGTCGCGTCGGCCAGCCCGCGCGCCTGCTCGACCGCAGGCGCCGAGAAGTCCAGCCCGCGCATGCTCGCACCGAGGCGCGCGAGCGAGACCGTGTCCGTGCCGATGTGGCATTGCAGGTGCACGCCGCGCAGGCCCGACACGTCGCCGAGCAGCGGCCGGTCGAAGCGGACGACATCGCTGATGAACTCCGGGTCCTCGAGGAAGCGCGCCACGGCGTAGTCCGGCGAGGCGGCGTGGGCCGGGACGCGCTCGTCCCAACTTGCGCGGTTGACGGCTCGGTAATCGGACATCGCGCGCATTCTCGCAGCGCGTTATGGCCGCCTCCGCGACGGCCCTGCCGCTGGAGACAGAGGTAGCGGTGGCGCTCGTCTTAGATGAAGATTCCAACTATGAGAAAGCTCCTCCCAAGCGCGCTGCTGACGCTGCTGCTGGCACTCGCGGCCTCGCCGGCGCAGGCGAGCACGCTGTTCGGGAACACCACGATCGAATCCTCGGGGGACACGCTCACAGGCACGCACAGCGAGGCCTTCCGCTACGAATCGCCGGTCACCGGCACGGCGACGGGCGTCGAGCTCTACCTGACCAGCAGCACCGGCGCCAAAGTCGCGCTCTATAGCGAGAGCGAAGGCAAACCGAAAACGCTGCTAGGCAAAGGCCAGGTCACGAGCAATACGGCCAAAAGCTGGGTCGCGATCTCGCTGGAAAGCGGCATAGCGATCGCCAAAGGGTCGCACTACTGGATCGCCCTCGAGCCCGAAAAAGGCGGCAAAGTCAACTTTCGCGACCACGCCGGCAGCGGCGCCACCGATTACGAAGGCAGCGGGTTTGCCAATCCGTGGGGCACGATCGAAACGTACGCCGACGGTCCGATGTCGGCGTACGTCACGGGCGAAGAAGCCAAAGGGTTCAGCTGCCCCGGCAGCTCGCTGACGCCGAACGGCGAAGGCGACATCCACATCACGACGAGCAAACAGCTCGTGTGCGGCCAGGAAGTCAAAGAGATATTCATCGCGCCCGGCGTGGACGCGACGACGATCGAGCACAACCTGATCTCAGGCGGTGGCGAGGGAATCAACGCGGGCGGCGTCAACTGCGGCGTCGCCAACGCGCCCGTGTACGAAGGCTGCGAAACGGAACCGGCGTTCACGAACACGCTGATCGCCTACAACGAGTTCAAAGGCCCGTTCTACGAGGACCCGATCCACACGAACCACTTCAAAGGGCTCACGATCGAACACAACTGGCTGCACGAATTCGCCGAGAAAGGCAACCACACCGACGGCTGGCAGAACGTCTGGGGCGGGGAAGACGCGACGTTCACCCACAACGTGATCAGCGACTTCGTCGGCGAGGGCACGCTGCTGAAGGACGGCGACGTGACGAAAGTCAAATACAACGACAACCTGATCGTCTCCAGCGGCCATGACGAAGCGGCGCCTGAAGGCGAGGCGGAGCTCCAGACGTTCGGCGTGCACGGGATCGAACTGCTGCACAACACTTACGCCAACAACTACGCCGCCGGCGAGGTGATCCGCGGGGAAACGACCGAATCGACGGCCAAATACAACGTTTTCGACAACCTCGAGATCATCGAAGGTGGCGCGCTGAGCGAGTCGCAGAACAACCTCGACCAAGAACCGTGGTCGTTCTTCCCCAGCGAAACGGATGTATTCGGCACGCCGACCTTCACCGCCGACTGGCAGACGGCGAAGAAAGCGCAGGACGGGACGACGCTCGGGATCGATTTCCCGGCAAGCGAAGTGGAGGAAGAAGCCGGACTGCCCTGAACAGCGCGCGGCCCGCGGGCGATCGCTACAGAGCCACGGCACCGGGCCGCAGCACGTCGGGGTCGTGGCCCGGGAGCACGGTCGCGCCCGCCTCGCGCAGCTCGCACAAACGGCTCGCCGAGCGATCTTGTGCGGCGAAGTCGTCGGCGAAGCTCGGGAAGCGCCGGTCCTCGAGCGTGGCGGCAAAGTGCGTGACGTCGGCGCCGAGGATCAGCCGCTCGCCGACGCGCACCGACTGGTGTCCGGGGGTGTGGCCGGGCGTACTGAGCAGCTGCACCGAGCCGTCGCCGAGCAGGTCGTGATCGCCGTCGACGAGTACGACCTCGCGCTCGCCGGTCGCGTAGTCACGTGGGAAGAAGAAGTTCCGCGCGATCGCCCCCGCGTCGTGCCCACCCTCCCACTCGCGCCGCTGGATCACGATCGGGATCGCGGTGGGCAACAGCCCGAGGGCGCCGACGTGGTCGAAGTGCAGGTGGGTGAGCACGACTTTGCTCAGCGTGTTCACATCGACTTGCTCGGTGATGTCCTGCTCGACCTCGAGCTCGAAGATGCCCGCCTCGGGTCTGCCGTAGAAGCCGGCCGGGTCGGCCGTCGCCGCCGGGTTCAGCCCCGTATCGATCAGGATCCGCTCGTCGGCCGTCTCGATCAGGTAGGCCGGCACGGGAAAGCGAATCCGCTCGGCCGGATCCTCGCCCTGGCGCCAGACGGCCGCCGAGGAGGAGATCCAGCCCACGTTGAACATCTCGACCTTCACGGGTCCGCAAGGTAGCAGACCGTCAGTCGGTTTACAATAAGCGCATGGCGATTGGACTCAAGTTCGACGGGCGCAGGGCGCGCGGAGCGGCAACGCGCGAGCGACTGCTCGCTGCCGCGCGGGGCCTGTTCGGCGAACGCGGCTACGAGGCGACGTCGATTGAGTCCGTGCTCGCCGCCTCGGGCGTCGCCCGCGGGGCGCTCTACCACCACTTCCAGAGCAAGGCCGACCTATTCGACGCCGTGCTCGCCGACGTGCTCGTCGAGATCGCCGAGCGCACGGCCACGGCAGCCGCCGACAGCAAGGACCCGCTGGAGGGACTGCGCGCCGGCTCGCACGCGTGGCTCGCGATGGCGCTCGATCCGGCGATCCAGCGCATCGCCCTGCTCGACCCGACGACGGCCGTCGGCTGGGCGCGATGGCGCGAGCAGGACCAGGCCCACTCGCTCGGTGGACTGCGCGCGACGCTGCTGCGCCTGAGCAACGAAGGACACGTGCCGCCCGGCCAGACAGAGCTGCTCGCACACGTGCTGCTCGCAGCGCTCAACGAGGCGGCGCTGTTCGTCGCCTTCGCCGAGGATCAGCGCGCGGCGGCCGACACCGCGCGGGCGACCGTCGACACGCTGCTCGACCGGTTGTTCACGCGGCGCCGCTAAAGCTTCTCTTCAGCCCTTCAGCCCTTGATCACGTTGTGCACGGGGGCGACCATCGGCGTGCCGGGATCGACGCCGAGCCCGGTCAGGATCGGCATCAAGGTAGCCCCGAACGCGTCGAAAGCATCCTGCGACTCCCACACGTCGAACACGTTTATTTCGCCGTCCGTCTCAGCGCCACGTGGTACGTGCGCCCCTCGGGTGCCCCCGCGCCGGCCGCATCGAGTTGGACGATCGCTTGGTCGTACTGGTCCTTTGAAAATTTGCTCTCTGCGAAGTAGATGCCAATTGCCATGTCGTCTCCCCGATCGTCGCGCATCTGCGCGGTTGCCTTGTATGACGTTCGTGAGCTTCGGGCGACTCTACTCCGAGCGCTCGGTCGATCGATCTCGGTACGGTGCCTGAGATGGGAGCGCCAGAGAACAAGGCCCTGCTGCAAGGCATCTTCGACGCTCTAGCCGGCGGCGACGGACGACCGTTCACCAACGCGATGTCCGATGACTTCCGCTGGCGCTTCGCGGGCGAGTGGTCGTGGGTGCGCGACTGGGGTCACACCAAGGAGGAGACCGCCCGCAACCTGCTCGCGCCGTTGATGGCACAGTTCGCCGACTATCGAGCGAGCGCCGAGGAGATCATCGCCGACGGTGATCGAGTAGTCGTACGCGCCACGGCCGAGGCGAAAACCGTTGGCGGGGAGTCCTACCCGCAGGCCTATTGCTACGTGTTCCGCGTAACGGATGGTCACCTTGCGGAAGTCATCGAGTACTGCGACACGGCGCTCGTCGAGCGTGTACTCACGCTGCCCAAGCAGCCATAACCGATACGACATACGACGAAGGAGACCCCGTGCAGATCACTAAGAGCTCGCTCGAGACCGCGCCGGGACCGGCCGACTGGTTCACGGGCACGGTCTTCATCGACACCGTCGCCGAGCCATCTGGGCCTTCGCGCCTCGCGGCGGCGAGCGTGCACTTCGCCCCGGGCGCGCGCACGGCCTGGCACACGCACCCCAATGGCCAAACGATCTTTGTCACGGAGGGCGTCGGACTGTGTCAGCGCCGCGGCAGCGCGATCGAGGCGATCCGCCCAGGCGACCGCGTGTTCTTCGAGCCCGGCGAGGAGCACTGGCACGGAGCGGCCGCCGATCGGTTCATGATCCACCTCGCGATGCATCAGGTGGACGAGCAGGGCAGCGCCGTCACCTGGGGCGAGCATGTCAGCGAGGAGGAGTACGGCGCCGCGCGCCCGTAACTCACTCCCCGCGTGAGGTAAGCGTGGGCTTTTGCGGGTCGTCGAGTACTGGGCGGCAGGCGATCTCGATGCGGTGGCCGTCGGGGTCGAAAACGAACATCTCGTAGAAGCCTTCGATGTCCTTGTCCTCCTCGGGCGGGAACTGGACATGAGCCCCGATCTCGCGGCAGCGCTCGTACGCGGCGTCGACCTCGGCCCGCGTATCGACATAGAACGCGAGGTGCTCGAGCCCGACCTCGTAGTAGCGATGGCTTCCGCTATCGGCGGGTCTCAGCCCGAGGTATTGATCCTGCTCTCCGACGCTGAGATAGACCACCTCCTCCGTGCCGCGGTAGGAGGGGAACCGCTGCCACTCACGCAATCCGAGCGGTCCGAGCACGGTCAGGTAGAACGCCAGCGATCGCTCCACATCGCCGACGGCAAGGTCGACATGCTGGATCCGCAGTCCACCTGATTCCTCCATCCGGAAGCAATCCTAACCCTGCTCCGCCCAGCAACGCAAGCGGACGATCGTGACTTTGGCGAGCCTGAGATCCGGTTGCAGGGCACTGTTATCGGGGTTGAGCATCAATGTGCGGCGGGAGTAGAGTCTCGATATCGAGACAAGAACTTCCGGAGCGAGTGCACCATCGTCGTCGCCCTCGAGTGAACGTCCTATCCGCGCGGCCGAGGTTGTGGGCGCTCTGTCGATCGCCACCGATCTGGGCACGGGGCAGCCGCTTGAGCACGCGATGCGTACCGCGGTGCTCGCAGTTCGGCTGGGCGAACTGGCAGGAGTCGGCGCCGAGGAGCTTGCCGACACCTACTACGTCGCACTGCTACATGCGTCCGGGTGCACCTCGAACGGTCACGAGGCGGCGCAACTGTTCGGCGACGACATCATGCACAGAGCCGCCTTCTACCTCGTCGACCCGACCAACCCAGCGGAGGTGCTCGAGTTCTACAGATCCAATGTGGGGCTCGGGCGGCCGCCAGAGGTGCGCTCGAAGATGATCGAGGCGGCGATCGCCGAGGCGGCGCCGAGGGCCCGCGAGGCGTTCGCGACGATGTGCGAGGTGGCCCAGCGGTTCGCGGGATGGCTCGGCCTGCGTCCGAACATCCAGACGGCGCTCGGATACGTGTTCGCGCGCTGGGACGGTCGCGGCTACCCCGACGTCGCGGGCGAGGAGATCCCGCTGCCGATGCGTCTTCTGCACGTCGCACGGGACACGTCCCTGTTCCTGTCCGCCGCCGGTCCCGAGCAGGCATGCGCTGTGATCGAGCGCCGCTCGGGCGAGGCGTACGAGCCGAGGCTCGCGGAGCTCGCCACGCAGCACCTGGATGAGATGCTCGCCGAGCTCGACGAGACGCGCATTTGGGAGCTTGCGCTCGAACGCGAGCCCGCGCCACCGATCTGGCTGTCAGGGGAGCGCGTCGACGCCGCCTTCGCGACGATCGCCGCGATCACCGGTCTGAAGTCGCCATGGCTGCGCGAGCACTGCACGAGCGTGGCCGAGCTGGCCGAGGCCGCCGCCTGGCGCATGGACCTCCCGGCCGACACGATCACCGAGTTGCGGCGAGCGGCGCTCGCTCATGACCTCGGCCGCGTCGGCGTGTCGAATGCGATCTGGGAGAAGCCCGGACCGCTGGGATTCGGTGAGTGGGAGCGCGTCAGGCTGCACGCGCACTACACCGAGCGCGCGTTCGCGCAGTCGCCGGCACTCGCTGCGATCGGGCGTCTGGCCGGGGATCACCACGAGCGACTCGACGGTTCGGGCTATCACCGCGGCGCCAGGGGACCAGATCTCGATCAAGCCGCTCGCATCCTCGCCGCCGCTGACTGCTACACGGCGATGCGCGAGGCGCGCTCCTATAGACTGGCGCTCGACGCTACGGCGGCGGAGCAGGAGCTCCTGCGCGACGCACACGAGGGACGGCTCGACACAGATGCAGTCGACGCAGTGCTCGCTGCGGCGGGACATCGTGTCTCGAGACCACAACGCGAGCTGCCGGCCGGCCTGACGCCGCGCGAGCTCGAGGTGCTGCTCGCGCTCGTGCGCGGGCAGTCGAACCAGGCGATCGGCGAAGGCCTCGGCATCGCCACCAAGACCGCCGGACACCACGTACAGCACATCTATGAGAAGGCCGGCGTGCGCACCCGCGCCGCCGCGACGGTCTGGGCCTTCGAGCACGACCTCGTCCACAGCGCATAGGGCGTTCGCCCGATGCGCCCCGGCCGGCCGGGGCAGATACTCGCCTCAACATCGGCACCGACACGCGGAGCCGAGACGGCAAAGGGGGAAACATGCTCCTGGCAACGACGAGGTTCGAGGACTTCGACCGCTTCACTGAGATCTTCTCGACGAAGGGCGCCGAGAAGCGCCGCCAGCACGGGTCCAAGGGTGCGGTCGTCTTTCGCGACCCCAACGAAGAGGACCGAGCCTGGGTGATCTTCGATTGGGACGCCGAGGGCTGGCAGCGCTTCGCTACCGATCCGGAGGTCCCGCCGATCATGCAGGAAGCCGGCCACAAGGGCCCACCCCAGGTGGCGGAGCTCGGCGGACGCTACGACGCCTAATCATTCGGATCGAGATTGGAGGAACACGATGCAAGGATCAACGGCCAGTCCAATCAAGGTGGGCGTGATCGCCGACCAGACGGGTCCCCTGTCGTTCATGGGCGTCGCCGACGCGAATGTCGCCAAGATGGTGATCGACGACATCAACGCCGGCGGCGGCCTGCTGGGGCGCCAGATCGAGCTGTACCTGGAGGACGGCGAGACCGACGACGGCGCCGCAGAGGCCTGCGCTAGGAAGCTCATCCAGCAGGATCGGGTCGATGTCGTCTTCGGCGGCATCTACAGCTCGACGCGCCAGGCGATCAAGGGTCCCGTCGTCGTAGAGGGCAAGACGCTGTACATCTACCCCGAGCAGTACGAGGGGCAGGAGTCCGACCCGCTGATCTTCTGCACGGGTCCCGTGCCGGCGCAGCAGGTCGACCCACTGATCCCTTGGCTGATGCGACAGACGGGGGCGAAGAAGTTCGCGCTACCTTCGGCCGACTACATCTGGCCGCGCGTGCTGAACGACAAGGTCCGAGAGGTCGTCGCAGCCGAAGGCGGTGAAATCGTCGCGGAGAAGTACCACCCGCTCGACCACACCGATTACGGCGAGATCGTCGAGCAGATCATGTCCAGCGGGGCGGAAGTCGTCTTCAACACGATCGTCCCCCCTGGGCTCACGCCGTTCATGCAGCAACTGCACGACGCCGGCTTCAGCAAGCGCGGCGGGCACCTCGTCTGCACCTACTTCGACGAGAACTGCCTGGGCCTCGTACCGGTCGAGCAGGTCGAGGGTCTGTATGGCTGCCTCGACTACTACCAGGACGCAAGCGATCCCTTCAGCAAGGAGCTGCTGAATCGCTACGACATGCTGTTCCCCGGCAGCGCCATGTTCACCGGCGGGAGTGCGTGCTCGGGCATGTTCCGAGGCCTGAGACTGTGGGAGGCCGCCCTCAGAGAGGCGGGCTCGCTCGACCAGGACGAGGTCATCGGCGCCCTCGACCACGCGAAGATCGCCGTCGGGCCCGGTGGGCCGGCGGAGATGGTCCCCGGCCAGCACCACGTTCGGATGAACATGTACATCGCCCAGGTGCGCGACGGAGCATTGAAGATCGTCGAGGGCCTGGGGGTTGTCGATCCCGACGAGCAACTTGTAGAGCAGGGTCGCGTCGTTCGGGTATGAGTCGTTCGCAGTCCTCGCCGCTCTCGCTCTGAAGCGGGCCGATCGGCGGGTGCGGTATCAGGCCGACCCAGGGCTCCGGGAGACCGGAGCCCTGGGGTTGCAGTCGAAGGATCGACGCGCGCGCGGGCGACCCACCAGCCGGAGATGCAGAAGGCTCGCGATCACCGTCGTGCGTAGTAGGCCCGTAGCCCGTCGAGCTGCTTCTGGTGAATCGTGGCCTTCTCGATCGCATCGAAGTACTCGGTGTCGTGGGTGAGGCTGTCAACGTTTCCTTGCGTCGCCTCGTCAATGTTCGCCTCCTTGTCTTGGTCCCACGGCTTGTCGGGCTGCAGCTCGAGCGGTCCCCCGGGACCCGCCTTCGCCTCGCTGACCGCCCGCGCGGCGGCCGGTTCCTTACGAGCGAGCCGCAGATCCTGCACGGCCTCGTTCCAGCCCATGTCAGCATCCGGGATGCCCGGGTAGATGAGCACGATCTTGCGATGGAGGCCGTGGCCTTGCGGCCCGACTTCGATGTCTTCGTCGTTCTGGGCAGCAGCGGCCTTCATCAGCCGAGCCGTGCCGTAGAACGGCTCTCCGTTGATCGCCACGAACTCGACGTCGCGCTCGATCGATGTGATCAGATTGCGGTACGGATCGGCCTCCCGTTCGGCCATCACGACAACGTCGCCGTGATGCTCGCCCTGCAGGCGCCCGAGCTGGCCACTCCAATTGAGCGCGTCGGCTGGGTTGGAGGTCGCCATGCGGCACAACTGCTCGTCGGAGAAGTGGCCCCCGAGATAGTCCCTGTTCCACATGTCGGCCACCTTGAGCTCGCCGAGCAGGTTCTTCGAGCCAGAGGGCGACCAGTCGGCGCCAAGGCAGAGGCGAAGCCGGGCGTGGTCAACGGCAGCGACGTCGGTCGTCTTGGCGTAGAGCCACAGGTTCGAAAATGGCGACCAGACGATCGAGCCGCCCTTCGACGCCCATTCGTCGTACTCGGCGCTCCCGAGCGCGTTGGTGTGGATGGCGACGAAGGTGGGCCTTAGGCAATCGTGGTCGCGGATCGCGGTGTACTCGCCGACGAGCTTGTCGTGGTCGCGCCCCTCCGCCAGGTGGTAGATGAACGCCTGATTCGCGACGAGGTGCTTGTGTGCGCTCGCGTAGCCCTTCTCGTCGCGCACTTTCAGCGCGGACTGGAAGACGCTCTTCTTTTTCGTCCCGAACGTCTCGAACTCGACGTTTCGAACGAGCCATCCCTCGTACGGATGCAGGCCCGTCTTCGCCGACCCTTGGATCGCGGTGGTGCCGCCGACGATCGCCTTGACCTCGACGTACTTGAGCAACGGCTTACCCACCGCCTTGCAGAGTGCGTTGGTGGGGTTCTGGACTTCTGGGTCATAGCCCGCGTTACCGGTCCACTGATAGCGCGTGTCGTATGGGTCCGGATGGTTGACAGGCGACCACAGCGAGATCAGGTTGTACGCGACGTGATTGTGCAGGTCGATCAGCCCCGGGTAGATGACACCGCCGGTCTTGACCTTGGGTGCCGTCTCGTAACCGACGGGCGCGGGCTTGGAGGCGTCCTGCACCGCCTCGATCGTTCCGCCGTGAATTGGATCGTTCGGGCGGATGTAGACGGCACCGTTCTCAAAGACGGTGGATTCGTCGTCGAAGGTCACGACCTTCCCGTAGAGCACGAGCGGACGGATCGCGCGGTCAGCCACGCCGCCTACCTCGACGCCCGCAGCACCTAACTCCCGCCTGTCGGCTCGACACGCAGCGGAGCTTAACCCATGGCTATGTTCAGTTTCAATAGTCAGAGCTTGACCGACAAGCCGACCCCGTGTAGGCTCGCGCCCGACCGAAGGAGGCGCCGATGCCGCACCTGTTCGATCCTGGTCCCGTGGCCGAGCCGTACGCATCGCTGGTGCGTGACTACCCTGGTCTGGACGTCTACCCGACGGCCGCCTTCCGGACCGAGTGGGGTCCCATCTTCCACCGCGGTCGCCTCGACGGCAGCGCGCGGGTGCTCGTGATCGGACAAGACCCGGCGGCGAGCGAGGACGTCACGCGGCGGATCCTGGTCGGCGAGGCGGGCCACCGCCTCCAAGGCCTGCTGGCGAAGCTCGGCATCGACCGAAGCTACGTGATGATCAACACCTTTCTCTACTCGGTGTACGGCCAGGGCTCAGGCGGGCAGCACGCATCCGACCCGAAGATCGCCGCCTACCGCAACCGCTGGCTCGACGCGCTCGTCCAGCACAACCCGCTCGAGGCGGTAATCGCGCTCGGCCACCTCGCCGACGAGGCGTGGAGCAACTGGAAGCAGCACGCGGGCGCCGGCGCACCGCAGCTCGCGTACGCACATATCACCCACCCGACGCAGCCTGAGTCGAGCTCGCACAACGATCCCGCGAAGCTCGCGCAGGCGACGCGGGCGATGCTCGAAAACTGGAACCAGGCGCTTCAGCAGCTGCATCCCAAGATCGCCCACCCGGACGCCGAGCGGCTGCTCGCGCTCTACGGGGAACGCTTCGCGGCTGAGGACAAGGCGGAGATCCCGGAGCAGGACCTCCCGCCGGGCCTCCCCGGCTGGATGCGCTCCCCGGAACAGTGGGCACAGCGGACGGGCACGACGGCGGCGGAGAAGCGCGCAACCGTGACGGTGCGAGTTCCAGGGTGAGATTGGCAATCGGCTACTGAACGACGAAGGAGCATGCAATGGCGACCGACCAAGCGCTTGAACGGTTGATGGCGATCAAGCACATCGTGGTGCTGATGATGGAGAACCGGTCGTTCGATCACATGCTCGGCTACTTGAAGCTCGACGACATGGACGACGTCAACGGCCTCACGGGACCGGGCGTGAACTTCAATCTCGATGCGGATGGCAACAAGATCGGCATCCACGCCTTCGACGCCGAGGCCAGCACCGTCCAGCGCGCTGGTGAGGCGCTTCAGAAGAAGCTCGACCCGGACCACTCGCCGAAAGGTGTCGCGACCCAGATCGGGCCCGGCTTCGGGGACAAGCCGATGGGCGGTTTCGTCAAGGCCTTCGTCGAGAGCCGCAAGCCGCAGGACAACGTCGGCAAAGACTTGTGGGGCCTCCCAATGGGCTACTACACGGGCAAGGACCTGCCGGTCTACGACCATCTGGCGCACAACTACTGCGTCTGCGACCGCTGGCACAGCTCGATCCCTGGGGATACGTGGCCCAACCGCCAGTACTCGATCGCCGGCCAGGCGCGCGAGCGGGTGAAGCCTAGCTGGCTGACGAAGCTACCTGGCCTGAGCGCGCTGGCGAACGCCCCGATCTTCGACGTACCGGCGTTCACCCGCCACCTCGAGGACCCGCAGTGGCGCTGGTACTCGCACGACCCCGGCACGCTGCGTGCGATCGACGGCCACTATCGCGATCCGGGAGACCTCAAGCGGGACAACTTCTCCTACTTCGACCGCAAGAAGGTCAGCCTCGCCACCGAGCTGGCCGAGTCGCTGATCGTGGGTCACGACAGCTTCCTCGACGACGCCGCAAAGGGCGAGCTCCGGGACGTGTCGTGGATCGACCCGAACTTCATCGACCTGAGCGTGCTCGACCCGAGCTCGAACGACGATCACCCACCGTCGGACATTCGCGCCGGACAGGCGTTCGTCCTGGACGTCTACGAGGCGCTGGTCCGCAGCCCGCTCTGGGCCGACACGCTCCTGGTGATCGTGTACGACGAGCACGGCGGCTTCTACGACCATGTCGTCCCTCCGGCGATCGACGATGGCTCTGGTTACCAGACACTCGGGGTACGCGTGCCGGCGCTCGTCGTAGGCCCACGGGTGAGGCAGTTCGTCTGCCACGAGCAGTTCGACCACACCGTGCTGATCAAGACGATCCTGACTCGCTTCGCCAAGCAGCCCGGCAACGCGATCGCAAGCATGGGAACACGGGTCGAGAACGCGCCGCACCTTGGGGTCGTGCTGGAGGACTCCCCGCGGACCGACCTTGTCGACCACGGCGCTGCGAGCGAGTCGATCGACAACTGGCGTGCCCAGGCGAGGGCGCGTTGACTGCCCCAGGACGGTCCGTCCCTCGCCCCAGACGGCGCGGGACAGCCCTTAACGCTCCAGGACTTTCAGCAAGAAATCGCTGCCTTCACGGTCGCGATGACGACGGGTGAGGGACCGCTCCCGCACGGGCAGCCTTAGCAGTCCGTCGTGCACTCGGGTATACCCGAACCGTCAGAGATCGGGTTATGTAGGCGAGTGTCAGCCAGCCGGTGCGGGGGCTCTGTCTCGCGCCTGCACGAACACGTCACGATGCGCTTCGATCCACTCCTCGGCCCTCGTCGGATGGCGGTCGGTGAGCTCGTGATAGGTGTCCGTATGCGCCTGCGCGTCGCCATTGCGCCAGGCGCGGAAATGACAGACGACGCCGATCTCGGCTTGCTCGGCGCTCATGCCGGCCTCGTCTGTCAGCAGCCGGATCAGCTCCTGGTCGGGGACGTCCATGTATGGGATCGGCCGATCGGTGATGCGCGACAGGATCTCGCAGAGCTCGCTGAGCGACAGCAACTCGGGACCTGTGATGACGTAGTTGCGTCCGTTCTCGCTGCGATCTGCCAGGACGGCCGCCCCAGCACGTGCAACGTCGTCTGCCGCCACGTGGGCGACCCTTCCCTCTCCGGCTGACGCGACGATCGAACCGGTCGCTTCGATCCAAGGGAGCATCGACAGCAGGCTTGTCTCGAGTACCGAGGTCGGTGACAGGAGCGCCCATTCCAGCCCGGACTGGCGGATCGCCTCGACGCTGGCGTCGTGGAGGCTACCGAGCGGGTCGCCGTGATGCTCGACCGCGCCATAAAGCTTCACGATCCGACGAACGCCCGCACGCTGCGCAGCCTCGAGGACATTGCTCTCGCGCACTTGCACGCGATCGTCCATCGGCGAGACGAGAAAAACCGTATCGACGCCGACCATCGTCCCGCCGAGCGTGTCCGGACGATCCATGTCGGCGACGACCGGGTCCACCCCGGCGCGCTTCATACCCCGCGCGTGGTCCGCGTTCGAGGTCATCGCCCGCACCGAAGCACCGAGCTCGACTAGGCGATCGGTGATGCCACTACCGAACATCCCTGTCGCTCCCGTGATCAGTATCAACGTTGCCCCCTCGGTCTCATGCACTCCGATGCGCTCAACGAGCTTCGCTTCGGCAGGGCGGGGACATCGAACGAGGCGCGCAACGAAACCTGCCACTCCCCACTACAGCCTCGCTGCCCCGACATACGAGCAACTGTCTGGGTAAGACGGTGGAATCGATCCGCGTATGGCGCGGCGCATCCCCGAGCCGTAGGACGGTTAAAGCTGCGAGCCGGCAGGAGCGATAGAGATGAGACGCGAGTGAGATCGGGTTCAACCGGGTTACTGGCGATTTTGGGCATCGTGAGCGCCGTTCTTGCGCTGGCGCGAGCGGTAGCAGCCGCGCGCAACGTCCTGGCCAGCACGGCCACCAAGACCATGCGCTCCACCCTGCGTTAAACCACCGCGCTGTCTCATCGAGTTGGCCGGCGAGCGCGTCGGAACGGGTCCGAGATCCGACATCGGAACCGGTCCGATCCCTCATAGGGGCATCGGGCCGTCGCGCGTTAGGTCCACTCCAACGTCGATTTCAGGTGCCGCTCCCTGGCTGGGCGTCAATGCCGGCGTTGTCGACGAGCTGAGCGACCTCCACGAAATCGATCGTGGGTTCGACGCCGTACAGGCCGCTGACGCGTTTGCGCATCTCCTCTGAGAAGAACGACTTGGCGGCATCTGGTGATTCCCAGACATAGAAGTTCATCGCACGCCGTCGCGCGCCGTCGATCGTGAAGACCTTGGACCTCAGTCCGGGCATGCCCTCGAACGCTCCGCGGGCGTTCTCTGCGATGGAGACCACGCGAGCGCGATCGAAGTCCTCGTCGTATTGGAACGTGACGCTCACGCCGATCACCGTGCTTCCTCCTGGAGGCTCTGGTGCGAGCCGGCGCTCGCTCTCAACGGGGTCCATGGGGCTCCTCATTGCTCGCCGTTGTTCGCGGCGCCGACTGCCCGCGCTGGTTCGGCAGCTCGGTCGGGGTTGATGTCGAAGTAACGGGCACGACCATGGACGAGGGGCTTCACGATGGCCGGCATGCCGCGCCACGCCGCTTCGCTTACATCGAGCTGGAAGCCGCACGTCGCCATCATCGTCACCGTCTGTTGATTGCAGCGACAGCCATTGGCGAACGTGCGCCATGGCGCCGCTAGTAGCTCCTGCAGGAATGAGCGAACCCGTGACGCGGCACGGACATGCTCGATGAACAGCAGTTGGCCGTCAGGGGCGAGCACGCGGGCGATCTCACGCAGCGCGAGCTCGGGAGCATCAACCGTGCACAAGACGAGCGTCGAGACGACGGTGTTGACCGTGCCGTCGGCAAACGGAAGTCGTTCCGCGGGGGCGTCGATGACCGATGCCTCCGGCCTCAGGCGCGTTGCGCGACGCTCGAGATGTGCGCGCATCGCCGGGTCTGGCTCAGCGAGCACGAGCCGCTCGAGTCGTCGTGGATAGTGGGGCAGGTTCAATCCGGTCCCGCTGCCGATGTCGAGCGTCAGTCCGCGTGCGTCTGCGAGCAGCTCGCCGCGGCGGGCACGCAAGCCACGGCGCTCCGCGAGCCACAGAACCGGGTCGTAGATCCGTGCCGAGACGCGAGCCCAAAGGGTCGCATGGGACAAGTCCGCTGGGTTTTCAATTGTGCTTTTCATGGTTCATGACGGTACGCGCCAAGCGCCCGCTCTACATCCCCCCCTGCGGCCATCCTCCCGCTATGGCCCGTCGAGACCATGGATCAGATTGGGGACGATTTGTTGTCTCAGATCAGACCGAGCCGCGTCGCCTCAGCGACCGCCGCAGCCGCCGACCCTCGCACCAGCTTCGCCCGGATATTGGCCATATGACGGTGCACGGTGTGCGGGCTGACGACGAGCCGCGCCGCAATGTCCCCCTCGGTCATCCCTTCGGCTACGAGCGACAGCACCTCTTTCTCGCGCGGGGACAGCAGGCCAGGCAGCGCCTTCTGATCAATGCTCGCCTCTGGCGCGTCCGCGCTTACCCCCGTTCGCAGTGCGCGGGCCACGCTGGGCCCATCTCCCAACCATGGAAAATGGGCGCTGCCACCAAGCGACACGAGGCTCGCTCCCCTAATCCCCGCCGCCAGCTGACGGCCGAGCTCATATGGGATCGCCCGGTCAGCGCGCCGATGCACGATGACCGTAGGCGCTCGCACGTGCTCGAGCTGCGCCCGCACGTCGGTGTCGTAGACGTGCTCGAGAAGCGTTGCCGCTGTCTGCGCATCGCACGACTCCTGCTGGGCTTGGACGAAGCGACGCCGCTCGGCACTCCCCTCTTCACCGAGAAAAACGTCCGCGAGCAGGCGCGATCCGAGGCCCCAGTGTGAGCGGACGGCCCCAATGACCGCTGCCCGTACGTCAGGGGACGCGATGGCCGACCCGTCGGCGTATGTCCCATACAACATCAACTGCTCGACGCGCTCGGGGAAACGCGCCGCGAACGCTATTGCGGCGCAACCTCCCGACGAGCCGCCGAACAAGGTCACACGCTCGCAGCCGAGCTCGTCGAGCATCGCACCGAGCAGCTCCACCTCGGTGTCGATCGTCAGCGGTCCAGGAGAGGCGTCCCGGTCCGAGAGCCCCACGCCTGGCCGGTCGTAGCGCACGAGCCCGTAACCGTCTCCCAAAGCCTCGAAGAAGCGACGAAAGCGCTGATCCTGCCAGTCGCGCTCGATGTGGCTGACCCACCAGGCGACGACGACCAGCGGCGGCCCATCACCGTTGAGCGCATAGGCGACCCGTCGACCAGCCCAAGGAAAGAACCGGATGCCGCGTTCCGGAGTCATGACTGCCTGAGGCTAGCCAAATGCTCGTCGTGGCTGGCACGCGGCGGCGAGACCCTGGTCGCGCCGAGGAAAACCGCGATCCTGGCGCCGACATCCAGGCGAGAGACTAGGAGGATCGCCGTGCCGCGCGAGATCGTCAGGACCGCGATGCGCCCGCTTCGCCGCTGTTCAGCCAGGCCGACGATCCCCGAGAGCAGCGGTCCAAGACCAGACGCGACGAGCGCTGACGAACTGCACGGCGATTCTCGGCGCCGGCGGCGCCGGCCTGGACGATGAGGAGTACGCGCGTTGGTTCCCCTCAGACCCACCGGCCCGGTACGTCGCCAAGCTGGGCGCCGAACCGCCAGGACTGCCTGCCTCGATCCGCATGACTCGTTCGTCACCTGAGCGGTGACGCGGTACCAGTGGAGAAGACCGTACGTTGCGTAAACCCCGTGGTCGCACGGGCGCAGACCTTGAGCCTGGCGTAGAGCGCGGGTCGCTTTAGAGCAGGCAAATACTGCCTATAATGTAGGCATGCCAAGAATCCAGTACACGATACGCCGTGTGTCGCCTGCCCTTGACGCCGAGCTTCGCCGTGAGGCGAGCGAGACCGGCCAGACCCTCAACGCCGTGGTCGTGCAGACGCTGGAGAACGCCAAGCTGGCCTCGGCAGCCAGCGAGCACGACGACCTCGACTGGTTCATCGGGCGCATGCCGGCCGGTCCTGGTGACGAAGCTGATGCGCAAGCATGGCTCGACGCACTTCCGGTCGAGCCTGCCGCGTGAAACTCGCACTAGACACGAACGCTTATAAGGCTCTCGGCGAGGGCAACCAGCAACTGGCCGAGGAAGCACGCACCGCCGAGGCCATTGGTCTACCGATGATCGTGCTCGGAGAGCTCTGGTTCGGCTTCATGAACGGAACCAAGCTACGGCAGAACGCCGCCACGCTCGAACGCTTCCTCGCCACGGCACGCGTTCGTGTGCTCGAACTCGACCGCCAGACAACTCGCGTCTTTGGCGAGATCGCAACCCTACTCCGGCAAGCCGGCATTGCGATACAGCAAAACGACATTTGGATCGCGGCCCTGTGCAAACAACACGGATTCGCTCTCGCAACCCGAGACCGCGGCTTCCAGCAAGTCCTCGGACTCGAGGTCGCCGAGTTCACGGTGCACGTGCCAGAGACTCGAGGTGGTCAGTGAGCCGTCCTAGATGGTAGGCAGGGTCCGGCGTGGCGTCATCTTTAGCATCTCAACGGTAACTACAACGCTACCGGCACGGTTCTCAATACCGCCGCAAGAGTGATGAGCAACATCGACGGCCAACAGATCGGTTTTACCGGCACCGCTTAAGGGAGGCCGAAACAGCAAACCCCGACCCATCTTCTGGGGGCCAGGGTTTACACGTCGAACCTATGTGGAGACGGTGGGAATCGAACCCACGTCCGCAATCGCGTGAAAATGGCTTCTACGAGCGTATCCGGCGCTCTGATCTCATCCTCGGCTCGCCTCGCCGGCGGGGTTGCTGAGGACCAGCCTCCTGAAATTTTCCCGGATTGGCGAAGACGGACCGCACCGGGTGAGCCTGCTTTCTGATTCCGGCCTTCCCCGCCGCAGGCAAGCGGGGCCCGGAACCTCACTCACCTAGTGTTAGCTAGGCAGCGAGGGCGTACTCGTGAGAGTCCGCACTTATGGTTTTCCCGGGTGTTTTACGAGGCCGCCCGGGACCTCGACTCGCCACCATCCTCACGAGCCGACCACGTCGAAGCCTGTCGTCCCCAAGGATGTTGCTACCGATCCAGTCTAGCCGCGCGAACCCTCCGATGCGACCAACTGATCGGAGCACGCAGCGCACGCCTTGGACCCGCTTAACGAAAGCGACGCGGTCCCGGGCCGCTTTGAGGAACCCGCTCCAGAGGGCCCGAAAGCCTTCCTTCGCTGGTGGCGCGGCCTCACACCTCAGTGGCCTCGCTCTTTGCGGCTCGGTTCCGCGTCTGGATTCAAAGTAGCTCGAGCCACCCGCTCGTGCAAGCCCCACGCTACGTCCGTCCCGCACTTTCCAGAAAAAAGTCCGAGCCAAACTTGGCAAACGATTCGTTCGGCCACCGAGAGGGTGTATTGGGCGTCGGAAGCCCTCGTCGGTGCATCGTTAGGCGCTGCTTATCCCCGCTGCCACAATGGAGTCATGGACAGCGGCTATCCGTCCCTGCGGCCGCCCGCTCCGGCGGCGCTACCTGGCGTTCCGCCCGCCACGCCCCCGTCCCAGCCGGTCGAGGATCCGTTCGGCCGCCAGCCGCGCAAGGAGTCGCCCGCACGCGACCTGCGCAAGCGCATCGGCAGCGGGCTCGCCGCAGCGATAGCACTGATCGCGAAGTTCTTCTCCTCGATCAAGGGTGTGCTGTTGCTGCTACCCAAACTGAAGCTGCTGACGACTGCCGGGACGGCGTTCGTGTCGGTCGCCGCGTACAGCCTGTTCTGGGGCTGGCCGTTTGCCGCCGGCTTCGTCGTGCTGCTGTTCGTGCACGAGATGGGGCACGTGATTCAGCTCCGCCGCGAGGGCATCAAGGCCAGCGCGCCGATGTTCATCCCCTTCCTCGGCGCCGCGATCTTCTCCAAGTCGCTCGGCGACAACGCGCTGGCCGAGGCCCGCGTGGGACTCGCAGGGCCAATCCTCGGCAGCCTCGGCGCGGCGGCCGTCGCCGTCCTCGGCGCGCTCACCGACAGCTCGCTGCTGCTGGCGCTCGCCTACCTCGGCTTCCTGCTCAACCTGTTCAACCTGCTCCCCGTCGTCCCGCTCGATGGTGGTCGCGCGATGGCTGCGATGTCGCCAGTGCTCTGGTTCCTCGGCTTCGGGGGGCTCGTGGCGCTCGAGCTGTGGCGGCCGAATCCGATCCTGCTGATCATCGTCATCTTCGGCGGCTTCGAAACGTGGCGCCGCTGGAAGGAGCGCAAATCGAAGTCACCCGAGCAGGCCGCCTACTACCACGTCTCGCCGCGCAACCGTACGCTCGTCGGGCTTGTCTACATCGCCCTGATCGTCGCGCTCGTCGTCGGCATGGACGCAAGCTACGTCCAATCAGCCGGCGGGCACAACTTCGCCCACTACTTCTAGGCCTCAGCGCTGCGCTTCGCGCACGGCCCGTTCCATGTCGCGCTTGGTCTCGCGCGTGCGGATCGTCTGGCGCTTGTCGTAGAGGTCCTTACCGCGCGCCAGCGCGATCTCCGTCTTGGCGTGCGCTCCTGAGAAGTAGATCCGCGTGGGCACGAGCGTCAGCCCACGCTCTGCCGTGCGTTGCGCGAGGCGGTCGAGCTCGCGGCGATGCAGCAAGAGCTTGCGCGGGCGCTCGGGATCGTGGTTCTCGCGCGAGGCCGGCGCATACGGGGGGATGTGCACCGAGTGCAACCACAGCTCGCCGTCTTGAACGGCAGCGTAGCCGTCCTTCAGCTGGGCACCTGACTCGCGCAGCGCCTTGACCTCGGTGCCCTCGAGCACGATGCCGCACTCGAGCCGCTCGAGCAGCTCGTAGCGATGCGACGCGTAGCGGTTCGAAGCCACGTCGCCCGCGCCCAGCTTGCGCTTTCCCTTGCCCTTTGCCACCTTTCGAGCCTAGCTGCCCGAGTCGGGCACAGGCGCCGGGATCAGGTCGACGCGACCACGTAGCGTGTCGACGCGCGTCACTTCCACCAGCACTTCATCGCCCAGTCGCAAGGTCATACCCGTACGCTCGCCACGCAGGATCGTGCCCTGCTCGTTGATCTCCCACCAGTCACGCTCACCGTCAGCGAGACGCAGCTCGCGCACCGGGAGCAGGCCTTCGTAGACCGCCGCGCTCGCCGGCTCTTGCGGGCTCGCCCTCGCAATCTCGGCCGACTCTGCTCGGCTGGTCCCGGCGACGATCTCTGAGCTGACCGGGGCGAACGCGACGAACGCCCCGGCCGAGATCAACCCGACGACTTCGCCTGCGAACCGCTGCTCCCAGCCATGCTCGTAAAGGCGCCGCTCGAGATCGAAGCAAGCCGCCACGTCGTCGGCGTCACGCTCGATCATCATTGCCTCGCGCTCGCATTCCGAGCTCCACACACCGAGCTCCGCTAACTCGCCGCCGCGTGGCGGCGACTCGCCGCCGCCGACAGCGGCGAGCAGCGCGCGGTGGCAGACGAGGTCCGGATAGCGGCGGATCGGCGAGGTGAAATGGCAGTAGCTCTGCGCGTGAAGCCCCGCGTGCCCGAGGTTGCGCGGCGAGTAGTAGGCCTGCTTGAGCGAGCGCAGCACAAGCGAGTTCAGCGCCCGTCGTCCCTGCCCGCCACAGGACTCGACGAATCGCTCGACGCGCTGGGAGATCTCACCGAGCAGGTCGGCCGCTTGCGAGGGCGACATGTTCTTCGGCAGCGGCGGCGTTGGCACCTCCAGCGTCGCCAGTTGCGCGACGAGTCGTGCGACCCGCTCGGGCTCTGGGCGCTCATGCACGCGATACAGGCACGGTACGTTCTGTCTTTGCAGCAGGTCCGCGACGGCTTCGTTGGCGGCGATCATCAGGTGCTCGATCAGCCGGTGTGACTCGGTCTGCGTGCGCGCATGTATCTCGACCACATCGCCCCGCTCGTCGAAGACGAACTCAGGCTCCTGCGAATCGACCGCCAGCGCGCCGCGCTGCTCGCGCGCCCGAGCGAGCGTCAGCGCCACTTCGCGCGCGGCCGCGAGCGGCTGCTTCCACGGTGCCGGCGCCTGCTCCTCCCCGGCGAAGATGCGGTCGATCCGCTCGTAGTCCAGGCGCTCGTCCGAGCGAATCACCGACCGATAGAAAGCGGTGCTCACGACCTCCGCGCCGTCGAACTCGAGCTCGACCGTGACGGCCAGCCGCTCGCGCTGGGGTACGAGCGAGCAGGCGTCATTGGAGAGCTCCTGCGGCAGCATCGGCTCTACCGCGCCCGGCGCATACACGCTCGTCCCTCGCCTGCGCGCCTCCACGTCGACCGGCGAGCCCTCCGGCACGTACGCGCTGACGTCGGCGATATGCACCCACACGCGGATCGAGCCGCCCTCCTGCGCTTCTGCCGAGATCGCATCGTCGAAGTCGCGTGCGCTCAACGGGTCGATCGTGAATGTCGTCAGTCCTGTCAGATCACGCCTGGTGGACAGGTCACCGCGCACCTCAAGGCCCTTGTCGCGCGCCTTCTTCGCCGCGCGCTGCACGTCGTGCTCGAAGCCGCGGGCCAGGCCGCGCTCCTTCATCAGAGACTCGATCGCCGAGCGCGCCGACTGGCGTGCCTGCGGCGGCCACACGACGCGCGAGTCCTGCCCCTGTGCGCGCCGATTTCCGCGACCGGGGCCCGCCCGGCGTTTCGCTGGCAAGCCCTGCTTCGGTGCCGACCCGCGTTTCGGCGGGGAAGCGGCTTGCGTCTTGGCCGCTCGCTTGGACGTCGACCCCTGTGTCGCTTTCGAGGCCTGCTTCGGCGTCGCTGCCCGCTTCGGCTTCCCCTTCGACTTCGCCCCCTGCTTCGACTTCGAGGCCGGACGTGGCTTGGGCCCCTTGCCCTTGCCCTTCCCCCGCCCACCCCCCTGCGGGCGGCGCGGGCTCACTTGACCTTCGCCGCGAGCGTGTCCAGCGCCACTTCGAGCCCGTGGTTGCTGTCGACGCCGTGGCGCACCGCGACTTCCGGCGTGATGCCCGCGCCCTGCTTGACGCCGCCGCCGCCGAGGTTGCGTCCGTTGGGCGTGAAGTACTGGCCAACCGTGATGTCCAGCGCGCCGCCGTTGGAGAGCGGCTCCTCCTCCTGGAAGACGCCCTTGCCGAACGTGTGCGTGCCGACGACCGTCGCCCGGTGGTGATCCTGCAGTGCCGCCGTGACGATCTCCGCCGCCGAGGCCGTGTTCGCGTCCACCAGCACGACCATCGGGAACGCCGGCTTGATCGCGTCGCCTTCGGCGCTCAGCGTCTCGCTCGGCTGCGTGCGCCCGCGCGTGGAGACGATCGTGCCCTTCTCGACGAAGATGCTCGCGATCAGCCGTGCCTCCTCGACGAGCCCGCCGCCGTTGGCCCGCAGGTCGAGCACGATCCCGCGCGCGCCTTTGTGCAGCTCGTGTTCCACTCCTTCGCGCACTTCCCCGTGCGCGCCGGGACTGAACGTCGCCAGGGCGACGACGCCAAGCTTCTTTCCCTGTACCGACTTCGTCAGCGATGCCACGACCGGCTCGTTGATCGTCGCTCGCGTCAACGTGAGCGTGTTCAGCGAGGAATGCCCGTCACGACGCTGCGCTACGCCGAGCTTCACGTCTGTTCCCGGTGGCCCCTTGATCAGCGCGATCGCCTTTTCTGCGGGAACCCCGGCGAGCTTGCGTCCGTTGACGGCGACGATCACATCGCCCTCGCGCATCGCAGCGCGCGCGGCCGGTGAGGCGTCGAAGACCTTCGCCACACGCAGCCCCTGCCTAGCCGGAGCGACCGACACGCCGATGCCCGTGAAGCTCGGCGGCGCGTTGAATTCGCGGAACTCTTTCGGCGAGAGGTAGTGGGAGAAGCGGTCGCCAAGGCTCGCAACCGCTCCCGAGATCGAGCCGTTGGTCAGGTGGCTCTTGGTGATCGGACGGTAGTAGTCGCTTGCGATCCGGTCGATCGCTTCGCTGACCACACGCGTTTCCTCGTGAGCTACGAACGTCGAGCGCGCGAAGCTCGGCAGGTCTTCCGGATGACCGCCGAGGTAGACCCCCAGGACCAGCAGCACCGGCAGGGCGATCGCCAGCACCGCCAACAGCGGCTGTCGTCTGCGGGAGGGCATCGGCTGCCCAAGCCTACGGGTCAGACCTTGAGGAAGCGCCGCAGCGAGATGCCAGATCCAGCCGCCGAGACGGCGATCGCGCACGCCATCAGGATCGCGATCAGCAGCGGGAAGGCGATCATGTCGGGCTGGGAGATCAGCTTGACCGTGTTCGCCAGCGGATCGACGAGCGTCACCTTCGCAAGCGCCAGCAGGCCAATCGCAGCCGCCCCACCGAGCGCGCCGAGGAACAGCCCCTCGAGCACGAACGGCCAGCGGATGAACCAGTCGGTCGCGCCGACCAGCTTCATCACCTCTACCTCGCGCCGGCGCGAGAACAGCGACAGGCGGATCGTGTTCGAGATCAAGAGAACCGAGGCGAACACGAGCAGCGCCGCCAGTAGCGCCATCGTGATCTTGATCACGCGCGTGGCCGAGAGGATCTGGTTGGTCTGCGCCTGTCGGTTCTGCACGGCCGCGATCGCCGGATCGGTCACCAGCCGGGTGCCGAGCGGGCTCGCCTGGTCGAGCTCCTTGCGCACCGCCGCCGAGTTCTCCGGCTTGTCGGGCGTGATGCGGAAGATGTCCGGCAGCGGGTTGTAGCCGATCAGCGCGAAGGCCTGCGGGTTGCGCTTCTTCTCCTGTTCGTAGCCCTGCTGCTTTGAGACGTACTGGATGCTCTTGACGTGCGGCGCCCGCTGCAGCTCGCCGCGCGCGCGCGCGACTTCGGCCGGGGTCGCGCTCGTCGTCATGTCGACGTCCACGAGCACTCGGCCACGAACGTCGTTGGCCGCGCCGTTGGTCGCCTCGACGACCGGGATGAAGACGCCCAGCACGAGCGTCGTGACGAGCACCGAGGCGAGCGCCGCGAAGCTCGGCAGCGCGTTGCGCTTGATCGAGCGGAACGACTCTTTGAGGAAGAAGCCCGGCCTCACGTGGCTTCCCGTTTGAGGCGCTCACCGAGCTCGTCGGTGTTCTCCTCGCGCGCGCCGTACAGGCCGGAGGCCTCGTCGCGCACGATCCGCCCGCGCTTGAGCTCGATCACGCGGCGGCGCATGCGGTCGACCATCTCGTTGTCGTGCGAGGCGACGATCACCGTCGTGCCGGCGCGGTTGATCCGGTAGAGCAACTGCATGATCCCGATCGATGTCTCCGGGTCGAGGTTGCCCGTCGGCTCGTCCGCCAAGCAGCAGCGGCGGGTGGGCCGCGAACGCGCGCGCCACCGCCACGCGCTGCTGCTCGCCGCCGGAGAGCTGGTGCGGGTAGTTGTGCAGCTTCGTCGAGAGCCCCGTCAGGCGCAGGATGTCGGGCAGCGTCGCGCGAATCTGCTTGCGCGAGGTGCCCGTCACCTGCAGCGCGTAGGCGATGTTGTCGTACACCGTGCGCGTCGGCAGCAGCTTGAAGTCCTGGAAGACGACGCCGACGTTGCGACGGTAGTAGGGCACCTTCTTGTGCTCGATCTCCGACAGATCGCGCCCGGCCACGCGGATGCGCCCGTCGGTCGGCTCGAGCTCCTTGATCAGCAGGCGCATGATCGTCGACTTGCCCGAGCCCGTCGGGCCGACGAGGAAGACCATCTCCTGACGGCGCACGGCGAACGTCGCGCGCTCCAAGCCGACGCCGCCGGGCCCATAGAGCTTCGACACGCCGCGGAACTCGACCACCGTGTCGCGCGGGTCGCGCGGCGGCGGGGGAAGCGGGCGCGATCCGGCGCTCGTCGCCGCATGCTCGCCGCGGCGGCGCTCGCGTGCGGGCGGCGGCAGGTCTCGTGTGCGCCTGTCCCGGCCCTGCGGGACGGCGTTGTCTGTCGCTGGCATGGCCCGTGACGGTACCGTGGGCACCCCGCCGCCAAGGCAAGAGCGCCTGCATGCAACGGGATTTGCACGTTCCCGGGGCCGGCGTCGAGACCGCTTCCGTGCGCCCATGCGGCGGCGGCTATCGTGAGCAACGCATGACCCAGATCGAGACAACCACCACCGCCTCCAACGGGCTGCCGATCCACAGGATCGCGCTGCCCGGCACGCGCGCGCTGACCGTGCTCGTCGCGTTCGATGCCGGCGCGCGCAACGAGCGCCCCGAGGAGAACGGGATGGCGCACTTCCTCGAGCACCTCGTGTTCAAGGGCGGGGAGAAGTACCCCCACTACTCAGACGTCAACGAGACCGCCGAGCGCCTCGGCGGTGTGCTCAACGCCTACACCAGCCACGACGTCGTCGCCTTCCACATCACCGTGCGCGCCGAGAGCGCGCCCGCTGCGATCGACCTGCTGAGCGACTTCGTCGGGAGGCCGAAGATCGACCCCGAGGAGCTCGACCGCGAGCGCGGCGTCGTGATCCAGGAGATCAACCGCGCCTTCGACCAGCCCTCGATGGTCGCCGAGTACCTGATCGACAAAGCCGCCTTCGGCGATCACCCGCTCGGGCGGACCGTGCTCGGCCCGGAGGAGAACCTGCGCAGCTTCACGCGCGAGGGCATCGTCGCCTTCCGCCAGCGCCGCTGGTCGGGCGCCAACGGCGGCGCCTTTCTCGTCGGCAACCTCGAGCACCTGCCGCGAGGAGTCAGAGCTGCAGGAGCTGTTCGGGCGCTTCCCCAAGCTGCCCGCGCCCGAGCCCTACGAGCCCGCCCCCACCTTCGAGCCCGAGAAGCTGGTCGAGCAGCGCGACACCAACCAGTCGCACCTGCGGATGATCTACCGGCCCGACGTCGCCGTCGGCGACGTGCGCGAACGCGCCGCGCTGGGCGATCTACTCGACGCTGCTCGGCGGCTCGATGGGATCGCGCCTGTTCGATGAGATCCGCGAGAAACGTGGGCTTTGCTACTCGGTCTACGCGATCAACCACACCTTCGCCGACGTGCCCATCCTGCAGCTCGGCTCGGGCCTTGACTCGGCCAAGTGCATCGAGGCCTACACGCGAATGCGCGAGATCGTCGACGAGCTGCGCGACGACGGGCCGACCGAGGAGGAGGTGCAGCGCGCCCGCGCGTACGCCGCCGGCCGGCTCGTGCTGTCCTTCGAGAACACCAACGCCGTCGCGCGCTACGCCGCCAACCAGCAGATCGTCTTCGGCGAGTCGATCGACCCCGACGAGGCGATCGCCGCGCTCGACGCCGTCACCTTCGACGAGGTGCGCGAGGTGGCCGGCGGCGTCGCGGACAAGCTGGCCGTCGCCTGCGTCGGGCCGCACTCGGTCGAGGAGTTCTAGGCCCGAGCTGAAGCGGAGACCCTCGGCGCGCCAGGCTCAGCCCAGTGCCACCATCCGGTCAATCGGTACCCGTGCCCGCACGGCGATCTCCTCGGGCACGCGCACCTCGAACTTCATCTCGGCCAGCGCGTCGCGCAGCTTGTGCAGCGTGATCATCTTCATGTACACGCAAGCCGCGCGTGGGTTGGCCGCGACGAAGTTGACATCCGGCGCGGCCATCTGCAGCGGGTAGAGCATGCCCGTCTCGGTCGCCACGACGACGTCGCGGACCTTGCCTGGGCCGCCGTTCTCCTCGGCCGCCTGGGTGGAGCGCTCGAAGCCTGGTTCGTGCAGCTGGCCGGCCAACTCGCCTTTGGCTTGAGTCAGCGCCACCGACGACTCGGCCTGCTCGGCGTAGCGGAGCATGCCGCCCGTCGAGAGCATGTGCACGCCCTCGCCGGAGATGTCACCGGCGGCGACGTACTCCATCACGCTCGTCGTGCAGCCGCACTCAGGGTGGATCAGGAAGTCGGCTCCGGGGTGCGCGGCGCGAATCTCCTCGATGTCCGCCGGGCGGATCCCCGCGTGCACGTGGCACTCGCCGTCCCACACGTGCATCCGTTTGCCGAGCTCCTTCTCGACGTACGCGCCGAGCCACATGTCCGGGCCGAACAGAATCTCCGTGTCCGAGCCGTGCGTCTCGTAGATGTGGCGCACCACGTCGACCGCGTTCGCCGAGGTGCAGCAGTAGTCGGTCAGCGCCTTCACCTCGGCCGTCGTGTTGACGTACATCACGACAACGCCGTCCGGGTACTGCGAGCGCCATGAGGCGAGCTGCTCGGCGTCGATCGAGGCCGCCAGCGAGCAGCCGGCGTCGAGGTCCGGGATCAGCACTGTCTTCTCCGGGCACAGGATCGAAGCCGTCTCTGCCATGAAGTGCACGCCGCAGAAGGCGATCACCTCAGCCTCGCTCGCCGCCGCCGCTTGACGCGAGAGCCCGAGCGAGTCACCGACGTAGTCGGCGACGTCCTGGATCTCCGGCACTTGGTAGTTGTGCGCGAGGATCACTGCATGGCGCTCTTCGGCCAGCGCTCGCACCTCCTCCTTCAGCGAAGCGATCTCAGCGGGCGCGAGGTGATCTTGTACTTTCTCGGCCGCAGCCAGCGTGGGCGCCATCGGCAGATCCATCGCGCTCATTCTATCCCTGAGCATTGCCGCCTCCGGAGGAGCGTGGCGGCGTTTCAGCGCGTGACCTAGCGTCAGACCTGGCCGCACCTCCATCGGGAGCGGACCGGCTCAGGAGCAGACTGCCACGCCCGCCATGTCGCGCTCGCGCGGCCACGCGATCGTGTGCGGGTTTCGTGTCGCGTGCGCCAGATCGGGGCTCTCGCCGTCGATCACGCGCACGCGATAGTCGATCGAGTCGACGAACTCGCCGTAGCCGAGGTTCGTGTCGTGCAACTCGCACAGCAGCAGCGGCTTGACCGCGCGCAGCGTCTCGCGCATTCCGCCCAGCACGATCAGCTCAGCCCCCTCGACATCGATCTTGACGAGGTCCGGCGCGCGCACGCCCTCCCCCTGGACGAACTCGTCGAGCGTGACCGTCTGCACCGTGACCTCCCCCACCTGCGGGCCGTGGTCGTCCTGTTTGGTTGCCCCCTCGACGTTAAGCGAATGAAACGCCGACCACGGCGAGACGAACATCTCGGCCGTGCCCGTCGAGGAGGAGAGCGCCTTCTCGACGATCGTCACGTTGCTGAGGGCATTGAGCGTCACGTTGTGACGCAGCGTTGCCAGGTTCTGCGGAATCGGCTCAAACGCATAAACCCTCCCCTGCGGCCCCACCAGGCGCGAGCAGAGGATCGTGAAGAAGCCGATGTTCGCACCGACGTCGTAGACGGTCTGGCCGGGCTTGATCAGCTCCGCCAGAGCCTCCTGCACCTCCGGCTCGGCGTCGCCTGTCAGGTAGCGCAGGAACGAGCCACCGAGGTTGATGCGCGCGCCCTGCATGCGCCCGCGCATCACGCGAGTGTCGCGGTGGCGCAGCGGTCGCGTAGCCGTCTCGACAACGCGCCTGCCAAGCTCGCTCGAGTGCTGCAGGCGCGAGACCCCACGCCAAGCGCGTCCCGCGATCGACCCGCCCAGACGCACGGCGGTGTGCCTCGTCCGTTCCTTGAGTGAGCCCGCCCCCGTCACGAGCGAGGCATGATACATCGGCACAGAAAGGCTCTAGCCGGCAAGCTCGAGGATCAGCGAAAGGTCGAGCGCCGGCGCCGAATGAGTCAAGGCGCCCATCGAGACCCAGTTCACGCCGGTCTCGGCGATTGCCCTCAGCGTCTGCAGCGTGACGCCACCACTCGCCTCGAGCTCGGCGCGGCCCGCCACCTGCGCGACTGCCGCGCGGAGCTGTTGCTGGTCCATGTTGTCCAGCAGCAGCCGCGGCGCACCCGCCTGCAGCGCCTCCTCGATCTCCTCGCTGTCACGCACCTCGACCTCGAGCGTCGCCGCCAAATCAGGCGCTGCGGCGCGGGCTCGGCCGACCGCCGCTGCGATTCCCCCGGCGGCGGCTATGTGGTTCTCCTTGATCAGGATCGCGTCGAACAGCCCGATCCGGTGGTTGCGCGCGCCGCCGGCCGCCACGGCCGCCTTCTCGAGCATCCGCAGTCCCGGCGTCGTCTTGCGCGTGTCGAGCACCTGCGCACCGGTCCCCTGCACCGCGCGCACGGCCAGCGCCGCCATGCTCGCCACGCCCGAGAGGTGCGTGAGGAAGTTCAGCGCCGTGCGCTCGGCCGTGAGCAGCGCCCGCGCGCTGCCCTCGACCGACATGACCGGCCCGCCGTCCTCGCGCCAGCGACCCTCCTCGACCAGGCGCTCGACGCGTGTGTGCCCGTCGAGCGCGATGAACGCCGCTTCGGCCACGTCCAAGCCGTAGATCGCACCGGGGGCCTTCTGCGTGATCAGCACCCGGGCACGCGCGTCGGCGGCGACCGTCGCCTCGCTCGTCACGTCGCCGGGGCCGACGTCCTCGGCCAGCGCGCACCGCACGAGCTCCGACAGCTGCTCGGCCGTCAGGTCAGCCGCCGACTCCGCGCGTGCGCCCAACGCTAGGCCTTCACGGAGGCCGCGGAGAGCAGAAACGCGCGCACGAAGTCGTCGAGGTCTCCATCGAGCACGCGCTGCACATCGCCCATCTCATATCCGGTGCGGTGGTCCTTGACCAGCGTGTACGGGTGCAGCACGTAGGAGCGGATCTGCGAGCCGAAGTTCACGTCCTGCGCCTCGCCCTTCTCGCGCGCGATCTCTTCCTGGCGCTCGCGCTCGCGCTGCTCGAGCAGCTTCGCGCGCAGCATCGCCATCGCCGTCGCGCGGTTCGAGGACTGCGAGCGCTCGTTCTGGCACTGCACGACGATGCCACTCGGACGGTGCGTGATGCGCACGGCCGAGTCGGTCTTGTTGACGTGCTGTCCGCCGGCGCCGGACGCACGGTAGGTGTCGACCTGCAGGTCGTCCTCGTTGATCTCGATCTCGCCCGTGTCCTTGACGACCGGCGCCACCTCGACACCGGCGAAGCTCGTCTGGCGGCGATGGGCCGAGTCGAACGGCGACAGGCGCACCAGCCTGTGCACGCCGCGCTCTGCGCCGAACAGCCCGTAGGCGTTCTCGCCGGAGACCTGGAAAGTCGCCGACTTGATCCCAGCTTCCTCGCCCGGGCTGACCTCGAGCAGCTCGACCTGAAAGCCGCGTCGCTCGGCCCAGCGCATCTCCATGCGCAGGACCATCTCGGCCCAGTCCTGCGCGTCGGTGCCCCCCGCGCCCGCGTTGACCGTAACCAGCGCGTCGCCCGCGTCGTACTCGCCCGAGAACAGCCGCTGCTCCTCGAGCTCGGCCAGTCGCGCCTCGACCGAGGCGATCTGCTCGTCGACCTCCGCCTGCAGCGATTCCTCCTCGACCGCCATCTCGACCAGTGCGTCGAGGTCATCGACGTCGTGCTTCAGCTTGTCGAACTGCTCCAGGCGTCTGCTCGCGCGCGAGTGCTCGCCCGACACCGCGGCCGCGCGCTCGGAGTCATCCCAGAAGCCGGTCTCGCCCATCTCCGCCTCGAGCGCCGCCACGCGCTCGCCCAGCGCAGCCGGGTCAAAGATAGTCCGAGAGCAGCTTCATCTGCTCGCGGATCGAGGCCAGGCGCTCAGGAGTCGACTCGCTGGGAGCGGTGCTGGCCACGCCTCCACGCTATCAACGCCCGCGCCGCAGTCCCTCGCTCGCGGGGCCGGCTCAATATGCTCGCGCCGTGCCCACCGACACCCCCGAGCAGCTCGCTGCCGCCTTCGCCGCCGCGATCAACGCCGGCAACGCACAGGCCGCCGCCGAGCTGTGGATCGACGACGCCACGATCGTCCAGCCTGACGGAGCGACGGTCAACGGCAGGTCCGCCGTCGCCGCGGCGCTGCAAGCACTCGTCGACAACGGCTTTCAGGTGCAGATCGACGTGTCCAACGTGTTCGTCGCCGGCGACACCGCGATGGTCGCCGGCGGGCTCACGCTGAACGGCACCAACGGGCAGCACGAGCCCTTCGCCCAGCGAAGCAGCTCCGTCGTGATCTACACGCGCGGCCCCGACGGCTGGCGCATCGCAATCGACGCGCCCTGGGGGCTACCGGCGGGCTAGGCCGATGCGGAGCCGCGCCGCGCCGGATGCGCGACTACCTAGCGGGCCGTGGACCAAGTGCAGCAAGGACGCAGTGAGCGAAGTGTGCAAACGCACATGAGCGATCGAGGACGCAGCTGCGCGCCGCGTCCACGGTTCGCTAGGCGCCGTGGCACTTCTTGAACTTCTTACCGCTGCCGCACCAGCAGGGGTCGTTGCGCCCGACCTGGTGCTCGTCGTCGACGACGCGCTGCTCGATAACCGGCATCGGCATCGCTTCCTCGTCGGCATCGATTTCGCCGAAGCCGCCCTGCGCGCCCCCGGCGGCGGCCGCCGCGGCAGCTAGCGCGCCCGCGCCGACGGCGCTTTCGCCGCCCGAATATGAGACGCGCCCGGCCCGCGTCGAGCTGCCGGCGGCGGCGAAGCTCGGCGCGGGAGCGCCGCCGCCGTTCTCGCCCTCGACGTTGACCTCGACGTTGAAGATCATCCGCGCGTAGTCGGTCCAGACACTGTTCATCAGGTCGCCGAACAGCGTGAAGGCCTCGTTCTTGTACGCCACGAGCGGGTCGATCTGGGCGAAGCCGCGCAGGTGGATGCCCTCGCGCAGGTAGTCCATGTCGAACAGGTGCTCGCGCCAGCGTTCGTCGATGATCTGCAGCAGCAGGAAGCGCTCGAGCGCGCCCATCAGCTCCTCGCCAAGCGCCTGCTCGCGCGCCTCGTAGCGCTCCATCGCCATCTCGGTAATGCGATCGGTCAGCACCATGCGGTCAACTCGCTCGGGGTCGAGATCCTCCTCGCCGAGATCGATCGGGAAGAACTGGCCGAGTGCGATGAACAGGCCGTCGAGGTCCCAGTCCTCCATGAAATCGCCCGGCGTGTACTGGTCGATCGTGCGCTCGATCACGCCCGCAACCTCGCGGCGCGCCTCCTCGCCGATGCTCTTGCCTTCGAGCACCTCGTCGCGGTAGGCGTAGATCACGCGGCGCTGCTCGTTCATCACGTCGTCGTACTCGAGCACGCGCTTGCGGATCAGGAAGTTCTGTTCCTCGACCTTCTTCTGCGCTTTCTCGATCTGCTTGGAGAGCATGCCCGCCTCGATCGGTTCCTCGTTGCCCTCCTCGTCGACGCCGCCGAGTTTGTCGAGGATCTTGTAGATCCGATCGCCCGCGAACAGGCGCACGAGATCGTCCTCGGCGGAGAGGAAGAAGCGGCTCTCGCCCGGGTCGCCCTGGCGCCCGGCGCGCCCGCGCAGCTGGTTGTCGATGCGCCGTGACTCGTGGCGCTCGGTGCCGCAGATGAACAGGCCGCCGGCGGCCATCACATGCTGACGGTCCTGCTCCACTTTGGCCTCGATCGCCGGCAGCACCTCGTTCGTGCGCTGTTCGTAGTCCTCGGCATCCGGCTCGACGCCCTGGCGGGCGAGCTCCAGGCGCGCGAGGTGCTCGGCGTTTCCGCCGAGCTTGATGTCGACACCACGCCCGGCCATGTTCGTCGCGATCGTGACGCGCGCCAGGCTGGCCCGCCTCGGCGACGATCTCTGCCTCGCGCTCGGCGTGCTCGGGCTTGGCATTGAGGACGGTGTGCTTGATGCCGTGCTTGGCCAGGCGCTCACCGAGCAGCTCGGAGACCTCGACGGAGATCGTGCCGACGAGCACCGGCTGTCCGTTCTCGTGGCGCGCCGCGATCTCCCTGACCACGGCGTTCCACTTGCCCTCCTTGGTCTTGTAGATCTGGTCGTTGCGGTCGTTGCGGACCATCTCCATGTTGGTCGGCACCTGCACGACCGGCAGCTCGTAGATCTTCATGAACTCGGTCGCCTCGGTCAGCGCCGTGCCGGTCATGCCCGAGAGCTTGTCGTAGAGACGGAAGAAGTTCTGGTAGGTGATCGTCGCGAGCGTCTGGTTCTCCTCCTGGATCGAGACGCCCTCCTTGGCCTCGATCGCCTGGTGCAGACCCTCCGACCAGCGCCGCCCGTCGAGGATGCGCCCGGTGAACTCGTCGATGATCTTCGCCTCGCCGTCGATCACCGCGTAGTCGACGTCTCGCTTGTACAGCGCCTCGGCGCGCAGCGCCTGGATCAGGTGGTTGACGAGGTGGCCGTTCTCGGCGCGGTAGAGGTGGTCGATGCGCAGGAATTTCTCGGCCTTGGCGACGCCCTGCTCGGTGATCGCGACCGTTTTCTGCTTCTCGTCGATCTCGAAGTCGAAGTCCGCGACGAACGACTTCTTCGAGCGCGGGTCCATCCCTTCGGGAGTCTTGCCCGGCGTCATCTGCGGCGCCAGGCGCGCGAACTTCACGTATAGGTCGGCCGCCTGTTCGGGGGCGCCCGAGATGATCAGCGGCGTACGCGCCTCGTCGATCAGGATGTTGTCGACCTCGTCCACGATCGCGAACGGGTGCCCGCGCTGGACCTTTTCGGATAGGTCCGTGGCCATGTTGTCGCGCAGGTAGTCGAAGCCGAACTCCGAGTTAGTGCCGTAGACGACGTCGCAGGCGTAAGAGGCGTGCTTCTGCTCGGGCGGCTGCATGTTTTCCAGCACGCCGACGCTCACGCCGAGCGCGTCGTAGATCGGGCTCATCCATTCGGCGTCGCGTCTGGCCAGGTAGTCGTTGACCGTCACCACGTGCACGCCCTTGCGCTGCGGCTGCTCGCCCTCCGGCGTGTCATCGCGCACGGCGAGCGAGTTGAGCACGACGGCGAGTGTCGCCGTCAGCGTCTTGCCCTCGCCGGTCTTCATCTCGGCGATCTGCCCGTCGTTGCAGCGCCATCGCGCCGACCATCTGCACGTCGAAATGGCGCATCCCCATCTGTGCGCTTGCCAGTCTCGCGCACGATCGCGAAGCACTCCGGCAGCAGCGCCTCGAGCGACTCGCCGTCCGCGGCGCGCTCGCGCAGCGCATCCATCCGCTCGCGCAGCTCGGCGTCGGAGTCGTGTTCGAGCTCGGGCTCGAACGCGTTGATCAGCGCGACGCGCTTCTGGTATTCCTTGTACTTCTTCGCCTCGCCGACGTTCAGCGCGCGATCGAGCAGGGAGGGCATGGGCCAAGGATAGCTTCCGCCGCCGCGCCGTATCGCCGCTGGCGAGGACTCAGCCGAAGCTCTGCGTGACCGACCTTCCCTTGCCGTGGCAGTCGGCCAGCGTCACCGTCAGCGGACCGTCCGTCGTGACGTGCAGCTGAGCCTTGCAGTTGACTTTGGCGCGCGCCGCGTCAATCGTCACATGCGAGACGTTGCGTCGCGGTCAAGTCGAGCGCGTCGGCCGCAGCCTGGAGGGGCACGGGACCCCACGCCTTGCTCTGGCTCGTATAGGGGATTGCCGGAATCTGCCCACCCGTCAGCGCTCCCGCGCCGTGCTGGGTTTCCTGCGCCGGCGGATCGCCCTTGCCGAAGGCCTGCGAGCGCACGTCGACTTTGCCCAGCGGCGCGGCGCCGCTCGATTCGCGCAGGCCGACGTCGTAGACCCAGTAGGCGTGCCCCGCCGCCGTGCCATCCGCGGCGAAGTCCATCGTCGGGTTGTAGACATATGTCACGTGCGCCGGGTCGGGGTCGATCGTTTCCGTCCCGAGGAAGGAGGCCGCCGGCGCGTATTCGTCGTTGAGCGCGAGCGTCAGGTGCTCGCCCGCCTGGAACTGGTCGAACTCGTAGCGGTAGCCGAGGTCGTCGAATGCCTTGACCTGTTCGAGCACACCCGCGATCGGCACGAGCTCGTCGGTCGTCTCGTTCCAGATCAAGAACGGCACGTTGCGCACCGAGGCGAGCATCCGCTCGGTCAGCGACTGGTTCCCGCCCGGCTGTGGTTCGGCCGGAGGCACCCAAATACCGAGACCCGGCGGTCCGACGGTCGGCTGCGCCCGCGCGAACAGGTCGGGGAACTGGCTGGCGAACTTGTACGTGCCGTAGCCGCCCATCGAATAGCCGGCGATGTCCGTAAAGGACGGGTTCAAGCGGTAGTGGGCGGCGACGTCGGCCCACACTTCGAACGTCTCGGCGCCGGCGTGGTCGTAGTACCAGCCGTCGGGCCCGCGCCCGGAGGGCGTGAACACGATCGAGCCCGGCCCGCGTGCAGCGAACTCGGACTGGTTCTTCGTGCCGGCGAACTGGTTGTAGTTGGCCGAGAGCGAGTGCAGCAGCAGTGTCGCGCCCCAGCCCGCGCTCGGCTGCGCGCCGCTCGGGATGTAGATCGCGTACGGCAGCAGCTGTCCGCGCATCTCGCCGATGCAGGCGCTCGAGCTGCCGCAGCCGCCGGTCGCGTAATCGGCGCCCTGACCGTCTGAGAAGTGCGAGGCGAGAATGCGGTCGAAGGCGCCGCTCTGCGGTACGCCGGTCGGCTGCCCCGGCATGTCGTCTTCGCTTTTGGCCTTCAACTTGGCGAAGTCGACGTCGGCGTGGAACGCGCTGATGTCGCCGCTCGCGAGCGCCTGCGCCTGCGCCGACTCGCGCCAGTAGGCCGGGCTCGTCTCGCTCTGCGGTCCGGGCGTTCCCGGCATCGGCTCCTGCGCGTTGAAGCGGAAGGCCACGTCGAAGAAGGCGGGCGGCGCCGGGTTCGGCCCCGCGCCACCCGGCTGCGTCGCGCCCGCCACGGCGCCCGGCAGCAGGTAGCTGCCGCTGCTTGCGTTCCACAGGCCGACGCCGGCTGCGAGCCGGACGGTCGAGGTCCCCGGGTTCCACTCGCTGTGGGCCACTTCGACTGTGATCTGGCGGCGTGCGAGGTCGACGCTCACGCTGGGCGCCGGGCCCGGCACTTCGGCGCCGCTCACCGCGTCGGTGAGCGTCGCCGTTTCGCCGTGCACCGTGAGGAAGTACTGCGCCGGCGCGCTCACGTTGGCGCCGAACGGGAACGGATGCGTTTCGCCTTCTTTGCCGCCGATCGCGATCGCCGTCGCCACCAGGTCGGGGTTCTCTAGCGTGTTGAGCGTGATCCGGAATGCCGTTGCTCTGCCCTTCGGGCGCACGCGCAGCTCGATCAGATTGGCCGCGTTCTCGTCATAGCCCGGACCGGTCGGGTAGGTGTAGGTGCCATTCGGTTCGGAGAACGTGTCGCCGCCGGAGGCGTCGCCGCCCGGGGAGATCATCGGGTTCGTCGGGTCGAGCGCCTCCTTGGCGCCGTGGTCGTCGTAGACGTAGCCCTGGTAGAGGAACTCGCCGCGCCGGTAAGCGCTGGCGCCGGAGATCAGGATCGGCTTGGCATGCCAGCCGCTGCCCTTGGCGTTTTCAAGCTGCGGCGCTTGGGCGAGCGGCTGATACAGGACCGCCGGGCCCGGGCGCGTGGCCGTGCCCTCCTGCGCCGGCAGCGAGGGCGAAGCCTGCTTCGCCTGCGCTCCGACGGCGCAGATCAGCGCCACGAGCAGCGCACCCGAAAGGGCACGAGCGATCCTCGACACGCCCGCGCATCGTCCACCGATTCCCCAGCCGCGTGACCCCACAGACACCCCTCCATATGAGACAACCGGACGCGGCTGTCTCTACCCCCGGCAACGGGCGGCTAAACGTTCAGAGGCTGCTCAAGGCCGCAGCTCGCAGAATGCGGCGACGAGTTCAGATCCCCGGCTGCGAGGCCGGCTGCGTAGCTGGCTGGCCGAACATCTGTGCCGCCGCCTCGGCTGCCGAGCGGCGATTCGCGGCGGCTGCGCGCGCCTCGCGGCGGTGGCGACGTTTGTCGCGGTGGCGCTTGACCTGGCGAGCCAGCTCGTCGAGCATCAGGTTGAGCGAGTGGAGCATCTCGGGCGAGCGGTCGCGAGCACGCAGCGTGACACCCTTCAGGTAGAGCGTCGCCTCGGCGACGTGGCAGTCGGCGACCCGCGGATTGGGCTCCTTGAAGATCTCGATCTCCACGCGCGCGAGCTCAGAGACCTGCCGCGCGACCTTGTCCAGCCGTCGAGTTGCATGCGTGCGAATCTCGTCGGTGACCGGAACATTTCGACCCTTGATGTCAATCTGCATCACAGGCTCCTTTGGTCGGCTGTTGTCTGGCGCTTGTCCAAGATGCTACGCCCGCATCTGGCGGATGTCCACGTACTTACCCACAATCGTCCTAACGTCCACATCGGCGTCAACATCGGGGCGGTGACAGAATCGGCTCGTGAGCGCGAACCTGCCGGCCGCCGCCGCGAACGTCTCCTGGACCTTCGAACCTGCCGTCCTGATCGGCGTTGCGATCGCCGGCGGGGCCTACGTCAGGCGTTGGTCGCACGTGCGCAGCGGCGATTCGCCCCGGCCGGCCGCTGACGCCCCCGTGTGGCGCCTGGTTTGCTTCCTCGGCGCGCTGCTGTGCTCGCTCGCCGCGCTCGTCTCACCGATCGACGAGCTCGCCGACCAGCTCTTCCTGATGCACATGATCCAGCACGTGCTGCTGCTCGACGCCGTCCCGATCCTCGCAATCCTCGGCTTCACGAAGGTGATCCTGCGCCCGATCACGCGCGCGATCCACGACATCGAGCGCCGCGCCGGTGCGCTCGCGAGCCCGGCCTTCGCCGTCGTCCTCTACATCGCCGTGATCTGGGCATGGCACATCCCGGCCGCCTACGACGTGGCACTGCGCCACCCCCTCGTGCACGTGCTCGAGCACCTCAGCTTCCTGATCGCCGGCTCGCTGTACTGGTGGCATTTGCTCTCGCCGATCCGCGCGCGGCTGCGCCTGGCCGGCCTCGGCCCGATCGCCTACATGGGCTCGACCAAGCTGTTCGTCGGCGCGCTCGGCATGGGGCTGGCGTTCGCTCCGACTGCGCTGTACGCCTACTACGTCCACCATGCCCGCGTGTGGGGCCTCTCCGCGCACGACGACCAGTCGATCGCCGGCATCGTGATGGCCGTCGAGCAGTCGCTCGTGATGGGCGTCGCGCTCGTTGTGCTGTTCGTGCGCGCGCTCGCCGAGTCAGAGCGCGAGCAGCAGCGGCGCGAGCGCTACGAAGCCGTCTGATCCGGGCCAGGCCGCACCGCGGCGCCAAGGCCTGGACAAGCCGCATGTCCGCTTGCTATGCTGACAACTGTCACATGACTCACTTTCCGCGAAGGGGCTCGCTGCAGCGGGCCCTTTCGTGTTAAGCGCGACCTGCCGGCGCGCTCAAGCGCAACTAGGCGCGGCTGCGCAGGCTCTGCAGGATGCCGCCGTGACCGGCGATCGCGCCGATCAGGATCGATCCAGCGGCGAGCTCGGTGCCTGGGAAGACGATGCTCTCGCGCAGCTGTGCTCTGTCGCCCACTGCTGCCCCGTCGCCAAGCACGATCGGCCCCATCAGACGCACCCCGGCACCGATCCGCACGTCGCGCCCGATCCACACGGCGCCTTCGACCTCGGTGTCCTCGCGCAGCGGTGAGCCGCCGACGACGGTCAGGCCCGGCTGCAGCTCCTGACCCTGCATCTCCAGATGCAGTTTGCCCTGCAGCGCGTCGAACGTGCCCTGGCGCAGCTCGGCCAGCGAGCCGACGTCGTTCCAGTACTCGCTCAGCTCGTGGATATAGAAGGGCACGTCGTTCTCGAGCAGCGCCGGGTAGACGTCTTTGGCCCAGTCGACGAACGGCGTGTCGGGGAAGTAGTCGAAGATGCGCGGGTCGAACATGTAGATGCCGCAGTTGCCGAGGTCCGACAGCGCCTCCTCCCGCTCCGGCTTCTCCTGAAAGCCCGTGATGCGACCGTCGCGGTCGTGCAGGACGACTCCATACTCGCGCGTGTCCGGCACGCGCTTGACCGCCAGCGTCGCGATCCCCCCGGCCTCGCGGTGACGGGCCGCGAACGCGCTCAGGTCGATGTCCGTCAGCGCGTCGCCCGAGATCACCAGGAATGGCTCCTCACCGAAGAACTCCTTACAGGCGCGCACGCCGCCCGCCGTGCCCAGCAGCTCCTGCTCGAAGCTGTAGGAGATGCGCTCGCCGAAGTACTCGCGGATCGTCTCCGGGAAGTAGTGCAGGTTCGCGATCGTCCCGTCGAAGTCGTGCCTGTCAATCAGGTCGAGGATGTGCTCCATCACCGGGCGGTCGAGCACCGGCACCATCGGCTTCGTGATCTCGTACGTGAGCGGGCGCAGCCGGGTTCCAAGACCCGCCGCCAGAACCATCGCCTTCATCTGCGGCTCCGGATCTCACGCACGCTCGCGGGCACAGCCGGGCAAGCGTGCGCGAGATCCTGCGCCTTGCCAACAAACACAGTCAACGCAGTCCCGCCTCGCGCGTCCTAGTAGCGGTAGTGGTCGGGCTTGTACGGACCATCCACAGGGACGCCGATGTAGGCGGCCTGCTCGGGGCTCAGCTTGGTCAGCTTCACGCCGAGCGCGTCGAGGTGCAGCCGGGCCACCTTCTCGTCGAGGTGCTTGGGCAGCACGTAGACCTTCTTCTCGTACTCGTCGTTCTTGGAGAACAGCTCGATCTGGGCGATCGTCTGGTTGGAGAAGGAGTTGCTCATCACGAAGCTCGGGTGACCCGTCGCGTTGCCCAGGTTCAGCAGGCGCCCCTCGGAGAGCATGATGATCGCGTGTCCGTCCGAGAAGACCCACTTGTCGACCTGCGGCTTGATGTTCACGCGCTCGATCCCCGCCACCTGTGACAGGCCGGCGATGTCGATCTCGTTGTCGAAGTGGCCGATGTTGCCGACGATCGCCTGGTGCTTCATCCGGCCCATGTCGGCAGCCGTGATGATGTCCTTGTTGCCGGTAGTCGTGATGAAGATGTCGGCCGTCTCGAGCACTTCGGCGAGCGTTTTCACCTCGTAGCCCTGCATCGAGGCCTGCAGCGCGCAGATCGGGTCGATCTCGGTGACGATCACGCGTGCGCCCTGGCCGCGCAGCGATTCGGCGCAGCCCTTACCGACGTCGCCGAAGCCGCATACGACGGCGACCTTGCCGCCGATCATCACGTCCGTCGCACGGTTGATCCCGTCGATCAGCGAGTGGCGGCAACCGTAGAGGTTGTCGAACTTCGACTTCGTCACCGAGTCGTTGACGTTGATCGCCGGGAACAGCAGCTCGCCGGACTCGACCATCTCATAGAGGCGGTGCACACCGGTCGTCGTCTCCTCGGTGACGCCTTTGATGCCCTGCCCGACGCGCGTCCAGCGTTGCGGGTCTTCCTCGAGCGTGCGCGTGAGCGTCTTGAGGATCACCTCGTGCTCCTCGGACTCGGCGGTCGAGGGGTCGGGCACGGCGCCGGCCTTCTCGTACTCAGTGCCCTTGTGCACGAGCAGCGTCGCGTCGCCACCGTCGTCGAGGATCATGTTCGGCCCGGTCGAGCCGTCCTCGCCCTCGGGCCAGTTCAGCACCTGCTCAGTGCACCACCAGTACTCCTCGAGCGTCTCGCCCTTCCACGCGAACACGGGGACGCCCTGCGGATCATCCGGCGTGCCTTCCGGGCCGACCGCGACGGCCGCCGCGGCGTGGTCCTGAGTGGAGAAGATGTTGCAACTGCACCAGCGCACCTCGGCGCCGAGCGCCGTCAGCGTCTCGATCAACACGGCCGTCTGGATCGTCATGTGCAGCGAGCCGGTGATGCGCGCGCCCTTCAGCGGCTGTGCGTCCGAGTACTCGGCGCGGATCGACATCAGCCCGGGCATCTCGTGCTCGGCGAGCACGATCTCCTTGCGACCGAACTCGGCGAGCGAGAGGTCAGCGACCTTGAAGTCGGTCTCCGTGGCGACGGCGGTGGGGGTCATCGAGGACATGAGGAAGCCTCCTGTCTGTCAGGTGAGCGCCCTTGCTGCAGAGGACGGCCGAGCGTGGCGGTTCGTTGCCCGTCGCAGCGCTCCTCGGCCGAGCCTGAACTTATCACACACCCGTGCCGATCTCAGCCGCTCCAGAGCGGCTGAGATCGGCCGGAAAAGAGCTCAGCGCTGCTCGAGCGCCGCCTTCAGCTCGTCGATCATCTTGACCGGCCCAGGATCGACGCCGCGCAGCACAGCCAGGTAGATCGACACGAGGTCGCCTAGCAGCACAAGCGAGATGACGCGCTCGATCGTCGTTTCGCCACGCGTCTCCAGTCGGAAACTGGCGACGGCGTTAGCGGAGATCGACTGCTCGGTCAGGTCCATCCGCTCCTTCACGCGCGGGTGCGCGTCGGAGTCGTCGAGGAATACGGCCGAGAAGCGCCCGGCATCCTGCGCGCCTTCCCAGCCGGCGATCTCGTTGTGGTCGAGCTCGGGTAGTTCGTTCCAGAAAGCCGGCTGCTTGGCATTCTCGTTGATCTGCGTCTTCCAGCGATAGGCGATCGGCGTCGTCAGGCCGGCTCCGGCGATCACCGGGGTCGTGCCGAGCAGGCCACGCGCGAGCTCCTTGGCCAGCGAACTCTCCGGGCGCGTCCGGACCCCACTCCTCGACGAGGTGCTCAGTGTGCGAAGCAGCGACGTCGATCTCCGAGGTCAGACGCGGCCCGGCGCCGCACAGCGCGGCCACCTCGAGCGCGGCGACGGTCATGTAGGCGACAGCCGCACGCGGCTGGAAGCCGCCGGGGATCGGGATCACGGGCACGCCGTCGGCGCGCGCCATCTCGGCGAGGCGACCGCCCGTCGTCGTCACGATCCGCCTGGCGCCGAGCGCCCCGGCGGACTCGTAGCAGGCAAGCGTCTCCTCGGTGTCGCCCGAGTAGCTCGCGCACAGCACCATCGTGTCGGGCGTCGTCCACGGCGGCAACCCGTATGCGCGCGTGACGAAGATCGGTCGCGTGGCGTGGTCGGAGAGCGCAGCCCGTGCCAGCGCGCCGCCGATCGCAGAGCCGCCCATGCCGGCGACGACGAGGCCCGCGGAGGTGTCGAAGTCCTGCATGATCGCCGACTCCACGCGCCACAGCGCGTCGCGCAGGTGCTCGGGCAGGCCGAGCACGTCGTCGAGCTGGCCCGAACCGTCCACGCGCGCGATCTCCTCGCGCGAGAGCTCTCGCGCCGTGGGTGTGGCGCTGGCGGCGCCTTCGCTCATCTGCTGCTCGCCTCCTCGATTAGAACTTGATCGCGCCGTCGGGCAAGGTCACACCCGGGAAGATACGCGCCCCGTGGGCGATCACGTTATCCGCCCCCACGGTCACACCCTCGCCGAGCACCGCTCCACCGCCGATGCTGGTGCGCGCGCCAATGCGACATCCGGCGGCGACGATGCAGTCGCGCAGCGTCGCGCCCTCGCCGATCTCGGCCCCCTTGAGGATCACCGAGCGCTCGACGGTCGCGCCCGCGCCGACTGACACGTCTTCACCGAGCACCACGAGGCTGCCCACCTGGGCGCTCTGCGCGACCGTCACGCCGCGCTCGAGCACGGCCGGCGGGATCACACGTCCGCTCGCCTGCGCGCCGGCGTCGATCGCCAGCCAGTCCGAGCCCAGGCGCTCGCCGACGGCCGTCTTCACGTTGCCCTCGATGATGTCGAATGTGCCCTGCAGGTAGCGCTCGGGGGTGCCGATGTCGAGCCAATAGCTCTCCGCCGGAAAGCCGTACAGGCCGTTGCCGATCAGCCGCGGCCAGACCTCGCGCTCGATCGAGACGTTGCGATCGGCCGGCACGAGATCGAGGATCTCGCGCTCAAGCACGTAGGCGCCGGCGCTGATCAGGTTCGTGTCGATCGCGTCCGGGCTCGGCTTCTCGACGAAGTCGCGCACGGAACGGTCATCGTTTAGGTGCACGAGGCCATAGGCGCTCGGGTCGGCGACCGGCACGAGCGCGAGCGTCGCCTTCGCCCCGCTCTGCTCGTGCTGGGCGATCTGCGCGCGTCAAATCCGAAATCGGTCAGCACGTCGCCGTTGAGCATCAGGAAGCGCTCGTCGAGCATCGACTCGGCGAACTTCAGCGCGCCGGCCGTACCGCGCGGGTCGGGCTCCTCGACGAAGCGCAACCGCACGCCGTAGGCGGAGCCGTCGCCGAGCACGTTGCGCACGCTGGTGGCGAGGAAGCCGCAGGACATGATCACGTCGTCGATCCCGTGCGTCACCAGCCAGTCGAGCATGAACGCAATGAACGGGCGGTCGACGAGCGGCACGACCGGCTTGGGCACGGTCGAGGTCAGCGGCCGCAGCCGCGTGCCCTCTCCGCCGACGAGGATTACCGCTTGCATCAGACGGCGTTCCCGCGCCCAACGCCCTCGTAAGCGAGCCCGGCAGCGTGCAGAGCCTCGGGCTCGAGCGCGTTGCGCCCGTCGATCACGAGGTTGCCCTTCATCGTCTGCGCGACCTCGGCCCAATCGAGCTGCAGGAACTCAGGCCACTCGGTCACGAGCACGACCGCGTCCGCGTCCGCGGCTGCCTCCAGCGGCGAAGCGGCGAAGGAGATGCCGGTAACGAGCCTGCGCGCCTGCTCCTCGGCGACCGGATCGTATGCGGTGACGGCCGCGCCGTCTGCGTTCAGCCGGGCGGAGAGCACCAGCGAGGATGCCTCGCGCATGTCGTCAGTATTCGGCTTGAAGGCCAGGCCGAACAGCGCCACGCGCTTGCCGACAAGCCCACCGAGATGCTTCTGCAGCTTGCCGATCACGCGGCGCTTCTGCAGTTCGTTGACCTCGATCACCGAGGTCAGGAGCTGGAAGTGATAGCCCGAGTTGCCGGCGAGCTGCTTCAGAGCATCCACATCCTTGGGGAAGCAGGAGCCGCCGAAGCCGATCCCGGCCTGCAGGAACTTCGGGCCGATACGGTCGTCCAGCCCCATCCCGCGTGCGACCTCGACGACGTCGGCGCCGGTCTCCTCGCACACGTTGGCGATCTCGTTGATGAAAGAGATCTTCGTCGCCAGGAAGGCGTTCGAGGCGAGCTTGACCATCTCGGCGCTCGCGATGTCGGTGCGCACGAGCGGAGCGTCGAGCGGCGCATAGAGCTCGACCACCGCGTCGCCGGCCCAGTCGCCGACGTCGCCGACGACGACGCGATCGGGGTTCAGGAAGTCCTTGATCGCAGAGCCCTCCTTGAGGAACTCTGGGCAGGAGACATAGCCAAGGCCACCCTTGCCCTGCTCGTCGAACATGCGCTTGACGGCGACGCCCGTGCCGGACGGGACGGTCGACTTCATCACCAGCGCGTGGTCTTCAGAGGCGGGGATCGCATCGATCACGGCGTTGACGGCTGAGAGATCGGCGTCGCCGGAGTACGTCGGCGGCGTGCCGACGGCGACGAACAACAGGCGCGCGTGCTCGAGCGCGTCAGCGAGGTTTGTGGAGAAGTGCAGCCGCTCGGCGTTCTTCGCCAGCAGCTCCTCGAGCCCGGGCTCGTAGATCGGCACCTCACCGTCGCGCAGGCGCTCGATCTTGGCGGCGTCGATGTCCACGCACCAGACCTCGCTACCGAGCTCGGCGAAGCCGGCGGCCGTCACCAAGCCGACGTAGCCGGTGCCGATCACTCCGATTGGCTGTCGCGAGTCGCTCATCGGCGGCGAAGGCTAACGACGGCGGCGGGCGTCCGCGGAGCCCTACTGCCCGACGGCGAGAAAGGCCTCGTAGCGGCGGATGTCGCGCAGCGCGCGCGCCTGCTGCTCGGTGCCCTCCTCGGCCTGCTCGGCGGCCTCGTGGGCTTCTCTCAAGCGCGTCTCGTACGTGGAGCGGTCGAGCGCATCGGGCGCGATCGCCTCCTCGACGAGCACGAGCGCGCGGTTCTCGGCGAACTGCAGGTAGCCCTCGGCCTGCGCGAAGCGCACGATGTCCGAGTCAGAGCGATACAGCCGCAGCTCGGTCGGTTCGAGCATTGCCAGCACCGGCTCGTGGTTGGCGAGCACGCCGATCGAGCCCACGCTGGTGCGCGTTGAGAGCATCTCGATCTCCTCGCTGAACACCTCGCCCTCGGGGGTCAGCACTTCGACGGGGAACTTGGTGCGGGCCATTATTTGGTCTTGGCCGCCTCGACTACCTGCTCGATCGTGCCCTTCAGGAAGAACGCGCTCTCGGGTACCTCGTCGTGCTTGCCCTGGATGATCTCGTCGAAGCCACGGATCGTCTCGGCGATCGGTACGTATGCGCCGGGGGTGCCCGTGAACTGCTCGGCGACGAAGAATGGCTGGGAGAGGAATCGCTCGATCTTGCGCGCCCGCTGCACGGTCAGCTTGTCCTCGTCGGAGAGCTCGTCGATGCCGAGGATCGCGATGATGTCCTGAAGCTCCTTGTAGCGCTGCAGGATCTCCTTGACTTCGTTGGCTACGCGGAAGTGGTCCTCGCCGAGGATGTCGGCCTTGAGGATCGTCGAGGTCGAGTCGAGCGGGTCGACGGCCGGGTAGATGCCTTTTTCGGAGATCGAACGCGACAGCGCGGTCGTCGCGTTGAGGTGCGCGAACACCGAAGCAGGCGCCGGGTCGGTGTAGTCGTCGGCGGGCACGTAGATCGCCTGGATCGACGTAACAGAACCGCTCTTGGTCGAGGTAATGCGCTCTTGCAGCTGACCCATCTCGGTCTCGAGCGTCGGCTGGTAGCCGACCTGCGATGGCATCCGCCCGAGCAGCGCCGAGACCTCGGAGCCGGCCTGCACGAAGCGGAAGATGTTGTCGACGAACAGCAGCACGTCCTGGCCCTGGTCGCGGAAGTATTCGGCCATCGTCAGGCCGGAGAGCGCGACGCGCATGCGCGCGCCGGGCGGCTCGTTCATCTGCCCGAACACGAGCATCGTCTTGTCGAGCACACCCGACTCCTTCATCTCCAGCCACAGGTCGTTGCCCTCGCGCGAGCGCTCGCCGACGCCGCAGAAGGCCGACAGCCCGCCGTGCTCCTTGGCGAGGTTGTGGATCAGCTCCTGGATCAGCACCGTCTTGCCGACGCCGGCGCCGCCGAACAGGCCGACCTTGCCGCCCTTGGCGTAGGGCGCGAGCAGGTCGATCACCTTGATGCCCGTCTCGAACATTTCGGTCGTCGGCGTGAGGTCCTCGACGCGCGGCGCTTCCTGGTGGATCTGGCGGCGCGGCGTGTCGGCCGGCAGCGCCTCGCCGAGGTCGATCGGCTCGCCGAGCAGGTTGAAGATGCGTCCGAGCGTGGCCTCGCCGACGGGGACCGTGATCGGCGCGCCCGTGTCGACTACCTCGAGACCGCGGGCGAGCCCGTCGGTCGTGTCCATCGCGACGGCACGCACGCGGTCGTCGCCGAGATGCTGCTGCACCTCGCATACGAGCACGTCGTCCTCCGCGCCGGGGCTGATTCCCTCGGCCTCCTCCTCGTGTGAGGCAGCCGTACGAGCGATCGTGATCGCGTGGTTGATCTCGGGCAGGCGGTCGGGGAAGACGGCCTCGATCACGACGCCCTGGATCTCCTCGATGCGCCCGAGGTTGCGCTTCTCCTCGGAGCTGCCGTTGGTGCTCTGTGGCGCTGCGGTGCTGGCCTCCATCGCGTTTCGCTTCTCCTCTTTTTCTCTTTAAATGTCAAGTTAAAATCGTTGACGGTGAGTGCGTGTGACCTGTCGGCGGCTTAGGTCACGCCCTCCGCGCCGGCAACGACCTCCATGATCTCTTGCGTGATCTCTGCCTGGCGGGCGCGGTTCATCTGCAGTGTCAAGTCCGTGATGATTTCTCCGGCGTTGTCCGAGGCGCTGCGCATCGCCGTCATCTGCGCGCCGAAGAAGCCCGCCGTCGACTCCACCAAGGCTCGGTATATCGAGATCTCGACGTAGTCCGGGACCAGGCGCTTGAGGATCTCCTCGGGGTCCGGCTCGTAGTCGACCAGTGCCCGTGGCCCACTCGACTCAGCGGAGCCCTCCTGCCCATCCTCCTCGGGCTCTTCGGTGGCGATCGTCGCGCGTGAGAGCGGCAGCAGCGTCTCGCGCGTGACGTGCTGGGACAGCGGCGATATGTACGCGTTGTAGACGATCTCCACGCGGTCGAGCTTGCCGTCGACGTAGCCCGTGATCAGATCGTCCGCGATCGAGCGCGCGTCGGCGTAGGCCGGTTTGTCGGCGAAGCCCGTGTAGCTGCCGCTGAGCTCGTGGCCACGGAAGTTCAGCGAGGAGACGCCGCGGCGTCCCGTCGCGTACCACTGCGTCTGCAGGCCGTCCTCGGCGTACTCCGCCGAGATGCGCACGCCGGCGCGGATGATCTGCGAATTGAAGCCTCCCGCCAGGCCGCGATCGCCAGTGACGAGCAGCACGCCGACGTTCTGCGTCGACTCGTGCTCCGAGAGCAGCGGCAGGCGCATCGCCTCCGCACCGGCAGCCTGTGCCGCCTGGCGCGTCATCCGCCGCAGCGCGTCCGCGTACGGGCGCAGCGCCGCGATCCGCTGCTCGGCGCGGCGCAGGCGCGCGCCGGCGACCATCTCCATCGCTCGCGTGATCTTCTGGATGTTCTTGACCGAGGAGATCCGGTCCTTGACGTCGCGCTGTGAGGGCATGGCGAATGCGGGGCGTCGCGCTAGGCGGCCGCTACCTCCTCGCGCGTCGTCTCCTCGGCCGAGCCATCGCCGTCGCTCCTCGCCGGGGCCTCATCGCCGCGCAGCGGCGAGTCCTCGTCGAGCGCCAGGCCCTCCTCGTCGAGGTCGTAGCCGAAGTCGCCGGCGAACGTCTCGACCGCGTCGTGCACGGCCTTCTGCGTCTCATCCGACCAGTCGCCACCGGCGATCTTCTCGCGCACGTCCGAGTGCTGGGCGTGCATCCGTTCGGTCAGCTCCGCGAGGAACTCGCCGACGCGCTCGCTCTTCAAGCGGTCGAGGAAGCCGTTCGTGGCCGCGTAGATCTGCACGACCTGGTCCTCGACGGCGAGCGGCTCGCGCTCGTGCTGGTTGAGCGTCGCCACCAGGCGCTCGCCGCGCGCGAGCGTTTTCTGCGTGTCCGCGTCGAGGTCCGAGCCGAACTGCGCGAAGGCCTCGAGGTCGCGGAACTGCGATAGCTCGAGCTTGATCCGCCCGGCGACCTTCTTCATCGGGGCGATCTGCGCGTTGCCGCCGACGCGCGAGACCGAGATGCCGACGTTGATCGCCGGACGCACGCCCGAGTTGAACAGTTCCGACTCGAGGAAGATCTGCCCGTCGGTGATCGAGATCACGTTCGTCGGGATGTATGCCGAGACGTCGCCCGCCTGCGTCTCGATCACGGGCAGCGCTGTCAGCGAGCCGCCGCCGAGATCATCGTTGAGCTTGACCGCGCGCTCGAGCAGCCTCGAATGCAGGTAGAAGACGTCGCCTGGGTAGGCCTCACGACCCGGCGGGCGGCGCAGCAAGCAGCGACATCTGCCGGTAGGCGTAGGCGTGCTTGGTCAGGTCGTCGTAGACGACGAGCGCGTGCTTGCCTTCGTAGAGGAAGTGCTCGCCCATCGCGCAGCCCGCGTATGGCGCCATGAACTTGATCGGCGCCGCCTCGTCGGCCGGCGCGGCGACGATGATCGTGTTCTCAAGCGCATTGTTTTCGTCGAGCGTCTGCGCGAGCGCCACGACCGTCGCCATGCGCTGGCCGATCGCCACGTACACCGAGATCACGCCGGTGTCCTTGTTGTTGATGATCGCGTCGATCGCGATCGCCGTCTTGCCCGTCTGGCGGTCGCCGATGATCAGCTCTCGCTGGCCACGGCCAATCGGGATCATCGCGTCGATCGCCTTCAGGCCGATCTGCATCGGTTCGGTCACCGGCTGGCGCTGGACGACGCCCGGGGCCTTGAACTCGGCCGGGCGGCGCTCGGAGGTGTCGATGTCGCCCTTGCCGTCGAGCGGGCGCCCGAGCGGATCGACGATCCGCCCGAGCAGGCCCTCGCCGACAGGGATGTCGAGCAGGCGGCCCGTGCGGCGCACGGTGTCGCCCTCCGATACGTGCTCCCATTCGCCGAACAGCACCGCGCCGACGTTGTCGGACTCGAGGTTCAGCGCGAGGCCGGTGACCCCGTGCGGCAGCTCGAGCAGCTCGAAGGACATGCAGTTCTCCAGGCCGTGCAGGCGGGCGATGCCGTCTGCCACCGAAAGCACCGTGCCGACCTCGGTCAGCTCCGCGCGCCCGCCGTCGAGTCCCTCGATGCGGCTCTTCAGGATGCTTGTTATCTCGTCAGGGTTGATCTGCATGGCTTCCTAAGCGGCTCCTTGGGCAACGTGCCTGCGCAGCTGCTCCAGTCGGTTGCGAATTGATGCGTCGAGTATCGAGTTGCCGACCCTCAGCACGATCCCGCCGAGGATGTCCGGGTCGACGTGCGCGGCCAGCCTCACCTTGCGTCCCGCGCGCTCGCCGATCGTGCGCCCGAGGCTCTCTGTCGTCTCCTCGTCAAGCGCGATCGCGCTCGTGATGTCGACCGGCAGGAGCTGGTTCTCGCGCTCCCACAGGCGCTCGAACTGCTGGCGCGTGCGGAAGATCACCGGCATGCGGTGGTTCTCGATCAGCAGCTTGAGGAAGTTCAGGAACGTCTCCTCAGCGCCGTCGAGCAGGCGTTCGAGACCGTCCTGCTTCTCTTTGGTCGAGAAGTACGGCGAGAAGAAGAACACGGCCAGCTCGCGATTCTGATCGAGCGCGTCGGCGAACTGGGCGAGCTGCTCGCGCAGCTCGTCCAGCTTGCCCTGCTCGCGGGCGACCTCGAACAGCGAGCGGGCGTAGACCTCGGCGAGCTCGTCCATTTAGTTGTTCGAGCCTCCCGAGATCGACGAGAAGTCGAGCTCTGAGAGCGCCTCCTGCACGAGCCGCTTCTGGTCGTCTGTCGTCGAGCACCTTGCGCGTGACCTTCTCCGTCGCCATCACCGTCAGGTCGGCGACCTCACGGCGGATGTCGTCGAGCGCGCGTTTGCTCGCCGCCTCGATGTCGCGCTCGGCTTTGCGCGTGGCTTCGGCGAGAATCTCCTGCCCGCGCTCTTTGGACTCGTGCTCGTGCGCGTCGGCCGACTGGCGCGCGCGCTGCACGATCTCTTCGGCCTGTGCGCGCGCCTCCTTCAGACGCTCGCGGTATTCGTGCAGCAGCTCGTCGGCCTCCTTGCGCGTGCGCTCGGCCGTATCGATCGATTCTTCGATGCCCCGCTTGCGCCGTTCCAGCGCCTCAGAGATGCGCGGGAAGGCCAAGCGTGAGAGCAGCACCATCGTGACGACGAACACGAGCAGCGTCCAGATCATCAGGCCGATGCCCGGCTTGATCAGGAAGCTGCCCTTGGAGGCAGCGAGCACCGCTGGTTGTGCGAGAGCTCCGAGCATGACTCAGACGATGAACGCGGCCAAGCAGGCCCGCCACGAGGCCGTAGAAGAAGCAGGCCTCGGTAAGCGCGAAGCCGAGCCACTGCAGCTGCGTGATCTCGTCGCGCATCTCGGGCTGACGGGTAATCGCTTCGATGGCCTTGCCGAAGATCAGGCCGATGCCGACGCCGGCGCCGACGGCGCCGAGGCCTCCGCCGACGCCGAGGCCGATCGACTTTCCGGCCTTGGCGGTTTCTTCGGCCGCCGCCAGGAGGGTGATCAAAGCTATGTGCACGACTATTGGCTCCTTTAGTGGTCTTCGGCGACCGCGCCGCCGAGGTAGATAGCGGTGAGCGTGGCAAAGATGAACGCCTGCAGGGCTGCCACCAGCCCGACCTCGAACGCGAACAGGGCGATCCCGAACGGGATCGTGAACCAGCCCAGCCAGGCGACACCGAGGATCACGGCAAGCGCTCCCGCCATGAACAGGATGATCAGGTGGCCCGCCAGGATGTTCGCGAACAGACGAATCGTCAGCGAGAGGATCCGCATGAAGTTGGAGAGCAGCTCGAGGAAGAAGATGAACACGGCCATCCCGCCCGTTACGCCGCCCGGGATCAGGCCTTTGAGGTAGCCGATCGGGCCCTTCGCGCGAACACCTTCGTAGGTGTAGGAGAAGAACACGACGAGCGCCAGCACGAGCGGAATCGAGAGGTTGGCCGTTGCGGCATACAGCGAGAACGAGGGAATGTGCGCGCCGAGGATGTCGATCTTGTGCTCCGTGTTCGTCGGCAGCGGGATGTAGCCGATCAGGTTCGAGAAGAAGATGAACAGGAACAGCGCGCCGATGAACGGGAACCACTTGGCGGCCATGCTTCTCCTCCATCCCGCCCCCCGCGATGTTGTCGCGCATCAGTACAAACAGCGCCTCGACGGCGGCCTGCACCTTGTTCGGGCGTTGCTGCATGCGCCGCGCGATCCAGATCATGCTCACGCACGTCGCGATGCCCGCGAGGAACAGATACAGCACGGCCTTGTTGATCGAGAAGGCGCCGAGGTCGATCCAGTTATCGAGCTTGAACTCGTTCTGCGGCTGGAACTCGGTGTTGCGCGTGCCTTTGAAGCCGTAGATCACGACGAGCACGATCACCCCGCCGATCCACACGCCGGCCGCGAGCAGCAGCTTGCCTTTGATGCTCTTCTTCGGCTCGCCGTCGCCGGCACCGGAGGTCGGGCGTCCGGGCATCGGCGCCGCCGCGGCGGCGGTCGTCTCGTCGGCCTTCTCCACCGGCGGCACACCCCCCGTCCCCATCGTGCTCGTACTCATGAAGTACTCGGCCTCCCAGGCACAGTCCTGCCGGACGGCGTGGGCCCCGCTCGCGTCGGGCCATCGCGCGTCACGAAGGACATCGCGAAGTACACCGTGAAAGCTGAGAGCACGAGCGCGGCGGCCATGATGCCGTCGTCCTTGCCGCCGGCCACGCGCGCCAGGATCACGGCGAGCGCGACGAGCCACACGCGGCCCATCATCCCCGCCAGCTGCAACCCGGCCTTGATCTTCATGTCGCCCGCACGACGCGCCTGCGCCTGCAGGAAGGCGGCCGCCAGGCGCGTGAGCAGCCACGCGCCTGCGCCGATCAGGTAACCCGTCAGCGGCAGGCCGCCGAGCAGCACGAACGGGGCCGTCGCGAGCACCAGGCACACGTCGAGGTAGCGCAGCGTGAACACGTCAGCTCGGCGATCCGGGTGCTCGTCCGTGGCACTTCGTCCACAGGCGCCTGCGCTGGGTCGGCATCGCTGCGAGCAGGCCGATCGTGCGCGCCGAGGGACATGAGCGGCGCGCCGTGCGCCAGCGCCCCGTGGCGAACCTGAACTGGAGCCTGTCGCCCGCCTGCCTGCGCGAGCCGAAGCACTGCCCGTAGGCAAGCGAGCGAGCGCGCGGCATGAAGCGCGGGTGCAGCTTCGGCACCTCGAAAGGCTCGTCCTTACCGGAGTCGCTCAGGCGCAGGGGATCTTCGTTGGTGTCGAAATCTGGCATGTCAGTTGGGCCACCCTACAGACCCGACGAGAACTCCGCGCGCACATGGCGGCAGCGGAGTCGAGGCTCGCTCCAAGCCCTTCCGGAGCCGCCTCGCGAAGTCTGCGGTAGCTGGTTTCACTGTACCAGGATCTCAGACTTCGTAACAACTTTGTGACATACGCCACGCCGGTTTTGCGGGTTTTTCGCGGCCTACCGGCTTGTGCCGTCGAGCGTCTTTAGGTCGCCGCTTGCCGCGCGGCGCGGACGCGCTGCGCCAGCTTCGCGGGCGACAACGAAAGCCTGCCCGCGAGACGGTCCGGCGAGCCGACGAGCAGCACCGCGAGCGCCAGTGCGAGCAGGCCGCCGACGATGTCGAGCACGAAGTGGTTGCCCGTCGCGAGCACCGCCAGCGCCGTCATGCACGGGTACAGCAGCGCCAGTGCGCGCACCCAGCGACGCGCGCTAATGCGCCACAGCGCAAGGGCGCACCAAGCGGCCCAGGCCATGTGCAGCGAAGGCATCGCCGCCAGCTGGTTGGCCTGCGAGGCGAGCGGGCCCGTGTGCCAGGAGCCAAACGCATGCGTCGAGGCAACGACGTCGGTGAAGCCATCGAGCATGCGCGGGGGTGCTACCGGGAAAAGCCAGAAGACGATGAAGCCGATCACGTTGACCAGCACGAGCGAGTTGCGCAGTGGGCGGTAGAGGTCGGCGCGCGAGAACCACAGGTAGCCGAGCAGGCCGAGCGTTACGACGAAGTGCGCGTTGTCGTAGTAGTTCGCGAGGATCGCCGCGAGTGTGTGGTGCGAGGCCAGCCAGCGATCGAGCGCGAGCTCGGGATCGATCTGCAGGAAGCGCTCGACGTGCAGGATCCCGCGCCCGTTGCCTAGCGCCGTCGACAGTCGCAGCGGCGCGAAGTTGTTGATCGCGTCGTACACGAACAAGAGCCAGCCGATCACCAAGAGCTCGACCCACCAGCGCGTGCGCGCGGGCGCAGCCGCGTGGGCGTCGGCCGGTGCACCGGCCGACGGCGCCGGGCCGAGCGCTGCCGGCTTCAGCGCGGCGGGCGTGCCGCCGCGGTCGATTGAGATGGCGCTGGACAAGCGAGCGATTTTACCGGGCGCCCCAGAGACAACGCGGCCGTGTTACGGGGCGACCGGGCACAGCCCGCGCTCGGCGAGCGTCATGAGCACGCGCGGCAGCGCCGCGACGGTGTTCTGCCACGAGCCGGGCGCCGAGTAGTCGTCGGCGTCGTGCAGCAACAGCACAGCGCCCTCGCTCACGCCGTCGGTGACGCGCGCCGCGATCGACTGCGGCGTGGCGCGCCGCTCCCAATCGCGTCCCCATTGGCTCCACAGCAGCGTGCGCCAACCGCGCCCGCGTGCCAGGCGCAATGCCGCGGCGTTGAGCACTCCATAGGGCGGCCGGTAGAGCGCCGGAGCGATGCCCGTCGTCTCGGCGATCACGGCCTCGGCGCTTTCGATGTCGCGGCGCGTCTGCGCCGGGGTCAGGCGCAGCAGGTTGCGGTGACGCTCGCAGTGGAGGCCGATCCCGTGACCGGCCGCGACGATCTCGCGCGCGAGCGAAGGGTTGCGCCGCACCTGCTCGCCGACGAGAAAGAACGTCGCGCGCACGTCCGCTGCCGCGAGCAGCTCGAGCACCGCCGGCGTGCCCTGCGCGTGCGGACCGTCGTCGAACGTCAGCGCATAGCCCTCGCCGCCGGCCGTTCGGTCCTCGACGCCGAGCGGGACGCGCAGCGCCGGCAGCGCGGCGGCGAGCCCCGGCAGCAGGTAGCCGGCGACGGGCACGGCCAGCGCGAATGCGACCGCCGCTCCGGCGATCGGGGGACTCGGGCTGCGATGATCGTGGGCAGACATGGTCGATCTGGTGCTGGGCATCGCGGCGGCCGTCGCGGCGTCGACCCTCTACAGCCTAGGGATCGCGCTGCAGGCGATGGACGCCAAGCAGGCGCCGCACGGCGAGCACCTGCGCCTGGCGCTCGCCTGGCGCCTGCTGCGCCGCGCGCGCTGGCTGCTCGGCACGGGCCTGTCGATCCTCGGCTGGCCGCTGCAACTCGTCGCGCTGCTGCTGGCGCCGCTCGTCGTCGTGCAGCCGGCGCTCGCGGCCGGCCTGCTCGTGCTGCTGTTCCTCGCCCAGCGCATGCTCGGCGAGCACGCCGGGCGCAGCGAGCACCTGGCGACCGTGGCGATCGTGATCGGCGTCGTCGGCGCCGGGCTGGCGGCGCCGCCGCGCTCGGCCGGGCACGGCTCGGAGAACCTCGCGATCACACTCGTACTGCTTGGGCTCGGCCTGGCGAGCCTGTTGCCCTACGCGATGCGACTGCTCGCGCGTCCGCCCGCCGTCCTGACGATGCTCGGAGCCGGCCTCGCCGGCGCCTGGAGCGGGATCGCCACGAAGCTCGCCTCCGACGACCTCTCAAACGGCCACATCGGCCTGGCGATCGCCTGGGGGCTCTCGACGGCGCTGGCCTCCGGGCGTCGGCGTGCTCAGCGAGATGAGCGCGCTGCAGGAGCGCCCCGCGATCCAAGTGGCGCCGGTCGTGTTCGTCACGCAGACCGTGATCCCGATCGTCGTCGCGCCGCTGCTTGTTCGGCGAGAGCTTCGCCGACACGCCGTGGGGAGGCGTGCCGCTGTCGGCTTCACTGGCGCTGTTGATGGTCGGCGCCGCGGTGCTCGCGCGCTCTCAGCTGCTGGTCGCGCTGATGGAGGGCGAGCGCGTGAGCCAGTCCAGCGGCTCTGCACCCAGCCCGCGCGACCCCAGCCAGGAGATCAGCCGTTCGAGCCCCGATACCGAGGCGGGCGAGCCGTCGAGCTCGACCACGAGCACGTCGCCGGCGCGCGTCGTGCCCTGAGGGAGCGGCCCCTCGGCGCTGAGACGCTGCTCGCCGCAGACAGGCGTCGCGCCGGCCGTCCGCGCGAGCACGAGCTGGCCCACGGTCAGCCCGCCGCGCGGCTGCAGGAAGTAGAAGCGGTGGCCGAGGCCGAGCGCGCGTGCCTGTGCGTGCAGCGCGCCACGCGTGCGCACCCAGCGGAAGATCGAGTGCCCGGTCACTTCCGGCACGAGCTCATCGCCGAGCGCACGCATCTGCGCGACCATCGCCGTCGTGGGCACACCGCCGTCGTCGGCGAACGAGGCGTGGATTCCGCGCTTGGCGAGCACCGAGGCGATCGTCGGAACCTGCCCGGCCGGCACATGCAGGATCAAGCCGACGTCCGGTTGATCGGTCTTGACCTGCTTGAGCGGCTGCACGTGCAGGATCTTGCTCGCCAGCGCAGTGACGTCGTCGGTCGACATCATCCACATGCCGAAGCCGAGCAAGAGCACGAGCTGCGTCGCCAGCGCGACCGCGCGCAGTCGCCAGCGCGGGATCGGGCGCACGCGGCGTGGCGCTTGCAGCACGACATCCGCGGCGACGGGGTCGGGATCGGCGACGTCCACGACGGCTGTCTGCGTCGAGTCGGGCTCGGCGGCAAAGCTCGCGCGCACGTGCTCGCGAAGCTCGTTGGTGTCGTTGGCAAGGCGCAGCAGGTCGAGCGCGGCCATCGCCCGCGTGTTCACGCGGGCATGGCCGACGGGCAGTCCGTAGGAGACGACGGGCGTACCTGCCGCCATCGCCTCCAGGCAGGTCACGCCGCCGGTGGAATGCACGAGCACGTCGGCCGCTGCGAGCAGCTCGGGCATCTTGTCGGTGAACTCGTAGACATGCACGCGCGGCTCTGAGCCGAATGTGCGGCGCAGCTTCTCGGCGAGCTGCTCGTTGCGTCCGGCGAGCACAACGATGCTGCTTGCCTCGGGCACGCGGATGAACTCGTTGACGGCGCCGAGCACGTCGCCGACCCCCCAGCCACCACCGGAGACGACGACCATCCGCCCGTCCTCGGGCAGACCGAGCTGGCGGCGCGACTGCTGCGGGCAGCGCGGTTTGAGGAACTCCTCGGAGATCAGCGGCGCGACGAGCTGGACGCTGTCGCGCCCGGCGATCCGCTCGACCGAGGACAGCGACTCGCCGTACATCACCATGTGCATGTCGATCCCCGGCTGCGCCCAGAAGAACAGGCCCGTCAGATCGGTGATCGTGGCAACCGTCGGGCACTTGACCTCGCCCGTGCGCCGCAGGCGAGCGAGCACGACGGTCACGGCCGGGTAGGTCGAGACGACCACGTCGGGGTCGTGTTCGGCGATCGCGCGCGCCAGCGGCCGCGATCCGAACAGACGCAACAGCCGCGTGGCCAGCGCACGGATCGGCGGGACGTGGTTGAGCAGCCCGTAGACGATCGTGTACGTCCACGGGATGAAGCGAAGCTGCACGCGATAGCCATCCTCGACGACCGGTTTGAGCACGCGGCCCATCGCGGCGAGCCCGTCGATCACGGTCACCTCGGTGGGCTCCGGCGCATCCTTCAACTGCGCGGCGAGCGCGCGCGCAGCGGCAGCGTGCCCCTCGCCGACGTCGGCAGAGAGGATCAGGACGCGTCGCGGCCCTGGGGCCCGACTCGATGTCGATTTGCGGCGGTGAAGTCGCATGTAGAAGGCAGTGCGCGTGGGGCAGCGCCTAGCGTGCCGCACACACGTACACCGATCGGCGCCCCCGGGCACGCGCTTTAGCGGCTGCGTTATGGATTCTACATTCCCGACCACACGCCTGCCTGGAGCGCAGCCGTAACAATGAACCGATGCCGATTGCCCCGGCACCCTCCAGCGCGCCGATCGAGGCCGCGCGGTCGTCCCCTAGCCACCGCGAACGCCCCTCCCGCGGCGACGCGCTGCGCCGCACGGGGCTGCTGCGCGCGCTCGGTCTGCTCGGGCTGCTCGGCGTCGTCGCGAGCACCTTCTTGACCGCCGCCGGCGCCGCCGGTGAGCCGTCACAGTACGTGCCCTCGCGCAGCGGCGGCTGGATCGGCTGGCTGGCTGGGCCGCTCGAAGGTCTCGGCTTGAGCATCGGCTCGGGCGGCTTTCAGACGCTCAGCCTGATCATGTGCGCGAGCTACCTGCTCGTGCTGCTCGCCGCGCGCGCGCTCAGCCTGCGCGCGATCGCGGCGGCCGTCGTGGCGGCCCACGCAATCCTCTTGCTCGGACCGCCGCTGATCTCCCAGGACGTGTTCGGCTACATCGGCTTCGCGCGACTCGGCGCGCTGCACGGCCTCGATCCGTACACGCACGTCGCCGCACAGGCCTCGAGCGACGAAGTCTTCGCCTTCCTCGGTTGGCCTTACCAGCATTCCCCCTACGGGCCGCTGTTCACGCTGCTCAGCTACGCCTTCGTTCCGCTCGGGCTGTCCGGCGGGCTATGGGCGTTCAAGGCTCTCGCCGTGTTGTCGAGCCTCGGCGCCGTCGCGCTCGTCGCGCGCGCCGCCAGGCGCCTGGGGCAATCGCGGCGCTGGGCGGCAGCGTTCGTCGGACTCAATCCCGTGCTGCTCGTGCTCGCCGTTGGCGGCGCGCACAACGACACGCTGATCCTGCTCGCGCTGTCGAGCGCACTGGCGCTCACGGCCGGCTCGGAGCCGCGCTTTCGCGCGGGTGCGGCCACGCTCGTGGCGGGCGTCGGCGTGAAGGTGACAGCCGGCCTGGCGCTGCCGTTCATGCTGCTTGGCGCGCCGCGTTCGCGCGATCGACGGGGAACGCTCGAAGGCGCCGCGCTCGGGCTGCTCGTGCTCGGCGCGATCGGCCTGATCGGCTTCGGCAGCCACGCGCTCGGCTTCCTCAGCGCCGTCGGCGAGCAGCAGCAACTCGTCGCCGTGCACAGCATCCCTGCCGAGACGGCGCGGCTGTTTGGGCTCGCCGGCACGCCTGAGTGGTGGCGCAACGTGTTCGCCGGGCTGTTCGTGGTGGCCCTCTTGCTCGCCCTGTGGCGCACCGCGCGGGGCGCGAACTGGCGCATAGCGGCGGGCTGGACGACGCTCGCGCTGCTGCTGTCGACGGCCTGGCTCTTGCCGTGGTACGCGATCTGGGCGCTGCCGCTAGCGGCCGTCTGCGGCGACCGGCGGCTGCGGGCCGCCACGCTGCTGTTCTGCGCGTACGCCGTCCTGATCCACCTGCCGCTCGGCGAAAGGCTGCTCACGCCGCCCCGTCCCGTCGCCCACGGGCGCGTGCACACCATCATCCACCCTCACGGCATCGATTTCGCCCGTTTCCAGGTCGCGCACGACGCCCTGCTCGATCTCCGTCGCTGAGGCGTCGGGACGCTGCAGGCGTAGACGCATCGCCGCCAGCCGGCGGAACTTGAGGATCTCGAGCACATAGACCAGGTAGACGCTCGCCGCCGCCGCGATCAGTCCGAGCGCGATCAGCACAAGCGTCCAGCCCGTGTGCAGATGGCCTTTGTGGTCTGAGTAAGGGATAAAGCGCAACGCGAGCGCGAGCCCGGCGAGCATCAGCGTCCAGGCATACAGGTAGGCGATCGTGCGCCGGCTAGAGAAGCCGATCCGCGCCATCCGGTGATGGAAGTGCTCGCTGTCGGGCCGGTAGATCGGCTGGCGGTACTTCAGCCGCTTGAGCACGACGAACGTCGTATCGAGGAACGGCACGGCGAGCAGGATCAGCGGCAGCACGAACGACACGACGGCAGCCGTCTTGACGGCCGCCTCGACCGTGATCACGCCCATCAGCAGGCCGAGCAGGTTGGCGCCGCAGTCGCCCATGAAGCTCGAGGCCGGCGGGAAGTTGAAGACGAGGAAGCCAAGCGCCACGCCGGTCGTGATCGCGGCGAGCACGCCCGGCTGGGGGCGACCGAGGTCGAAGGCGATCACGGTCATCGCCGCGGCGATGATCATGCACACGCCCGCCGCCAGGCCGTCGACGCCGTCGGAGAAGTTGACGACGTTCATCATCCCCACCAGGCCGATCACGGTCAGCACCGGGCCGGCATTCGTCACGCCGGCGTTGGGAAAGGCAAGCGTGCCGACGAACGGCAGCGTGATCGCCTTCACGGCGACGCCGTAGTGCACGACGATCACCGCCGCCACGATTTGCCCCACGAGCTTGACCAGTGGCGGGATCTCAAAGCGGTCGTCGAGCGCGCCTACGAGCGTGATCACGCCGGCGGCGAGCAGCACGCCGTGCCATAGCTGATGTTCCTTGCCGAACCCGGCCGGCAACCAGATCAGCCCGGCGACGAGCGTGCCGGCGAAGATCGCCAGTCCGCCGAGCAGCGGCGTGGGGCTCTCAGAGAGACCGCGCTCGCGCGGTTCGTCGATCGCGCCGACCGCGCCGGCGAAGCGCATCGTGAGCGGCGTCAGCAGCGCCGTCACGGCAGCGGCAAGCAGGAAGGCGTATAGAGCGTCGAGCTCGGTTGGATGCGCCATCGAACCAGGACAGCATCGCAGGCGGGGGCGTCGCACACCAGCGCACGGGGGCGCGCAGGCTGACGCTCCGCCGCCCGCAGCCTAGACGGGAGTGCCCGCGCCCAGCTCTTGGTAAAGCGGGTAGCGCTCGGCGATCGCGCCGACGCGCCCGGCCAGCTCTCCGGCGCGCGACTCGTATTCGGGCGTCAGCGCGCTGGCCATGATCTTGCCGACCTCGACGAAGTCCTCGTGCCGAAGCCCGCGCGTGGCAAGCGCCGGCGTGCCGATCCGTAGACCCGAAGCCTCCATCGGCGGGCGCGGGTCGAACGGCACGGCGTTGCGGTTGACGGTGATGTCGATCGCGTGCAGCCTGTCCTCCGCCTGGCGACCAGTCAGCTCCGGGTCTGAGTCGCGCAGGTCGACGAGCACGAGGTGCACGTCGGTGCCGCCGCTCAGCACCTTCACGCCGTGACCGGCTTTCGAGCAGCTCCTGCGCCCACGCGCGCGCGCCGTCGAGCGTGCGTCGCTGGCGCTCGGCGAACAGCTCCGAGGCGGCGATCTTGAAGGTCACGGCCTTAGCGGCGATCACGTGCTCGAGCGGGCCGCCCTGTTGGCCGGGGAAGACGGCAGAGTCGATCTTTTTGGCGTACTCCTCCTTGCAGAAGATCGTTCCCGCGCGCGGGCCGCCGAGCGTCTTGTGCGTGGTCGTCGTGACGACGTCGGCGCCGTGCTCGATCGGGTTCGGGTGAAGGCCTGCCGCGACGAGCCCGGCGAAATGGGCCATGTCGACCATCAGCAGCGCACCGACCTCGTCGGCGATCTCGCGGAAGCGCGCAAAGTCGAGCTGGCGTGGATAGGCCGACCAGCCGGCGAGCAGCAGCTTCGGCCGGCGCTCGCGCGCGATCCGCGCGACCTCGTCCATGTCGATCAGGCTGCTCTCGCGATCAACCTCGTATGGCGCGATGTCATACAGGCGGCCCGAGACGTTGATCTTCATGCCATGCGTCAGGTGTCCGCCGTGCGCCAGCGACAGTCCCATGATCGTGTCGCCTGGCTGCAGCAGGGCGTGGTAAACGGCCGTGTTTGCTTGCGCCCCCGAATGCGGCTGGACATTTACGTGCTCGGCCCCGAACAATGCCTTGGCGCGGTCGATCGCGAGCTGCTCGGAGACGTCGACCCACTCGCAGCCGCCGTAGTAGCGGCGGCCCGGGTAGCCCTCGGCGTACTTGTTCGTGAGCACCGAGCCCTGGCACTCGAGCACCGCGCGGGGCACGAAGTTCTCCGAGGCGATCGCCTCGAGCGTGCGCTGCTCGCGCTCGAGCTCGCCGCGCAGCACGTCGGCGATCTCGGGGTCCACCTCGCTGAGCGGGCGGTTGAAGTAATCGGGGCTGAGCTCGGACACGGCGGCCTCCTTGAGCGGACTGTGAAGACTTGGTGCCCAGGCGCGCGGCGGTTGAGCTGGCCGCTCCCCGGTGGTCGATCCCACCTCAGGCGCCAGTCGCGGCAGCTGTCACGAGGCTAGCACGCGTAGGCGAGGAGATGGCCGCAGACGACGCACCGATTCTCGTTCAATGCGGCGGGCGCAGATCCCGCTCAGCGCGCCGGCGCGCCGGTCAACAGCTCGCCGACGGCCTCGGCGGCAAGCGCCCCCTCGCGCAGCACATACCAAGCGCCACTGTGCTCGTACTCGCGCAGGTCGACGACCGTCGAGGGAGTCCCCGGCAGCGTACCTCCGTCGAGCACCACGTCGGCGCCGTCGCGCAGGCCGGCCGGCACTTCGGCGAGCGTGCGCGCGTCGGGCTGACCGGACATGTTCGCGCTTGTCTGCATCACCGGCTGCTCGATCGAGCAGAGTGCGTGCAGCCCCTCTGGCAGCCAGGGCACGCGCAGGCCGAGCGTCGCCGGGTCCTGGCGGCAGGCCGCGCGGAAGTCGCCGGAGCGATTCTCCAGCAGCAGCGTGACCGGTCCGGGCAAGAGCGCCTGCAGCGCCGCCCGCTCGGCCGCGAGCAGCTCGGGCAGCGCCCGCAGGGCCTGCTCGAGTGCGAAGAACATGACCGCCGCCGGCCTCGTCGCCGGGCGACCCTTCAGTTGGTACAAGCGCTGCGCCGCCGCCTCGTTGTCAGGGTCACAGCACACGCCGTAGACCGTGTCGCTCGGAAAGACGGCTACGCCACCACCCGCCACGCACGCACGCAGGCGCTCTGCATCCTTGGTGCCGAGCGTCGGGCTCATTGCTGCGTGAACTCCTCTCGCGCGGATCCGCCGATCGGCAGGCGCTGACCATTCACCACTCGCTCCATACCCGCAAGGTCGTGCATGCATTCAACCTTTGCAAAACCGGCCGCGCGAAGCAGCTCGGCGACGGCCGGCGCCTGCCCAGCGCCGACCTCGAGCGCCACGAAGCTCACGCTCCTGCGGGCCGCCAACTGCACGAGCAGGGCGCGAATCGCATCGAGCCCGTCCTCACCTGCGAACAGCGCGCCGGGCGGCTCGTGGCGGAGGATCTCCGGCGCTAGCGTCGCGCGGTCGCGCTCGGCCACATAGGGCAGGTTGGCGAGCACCGCGTCGAACTCGCCGGACACTCCCTCGAGCAGGTCTGCCTGCACGAAGTCGACGTCGAGTCCGAGCCGGTCGGCGTTGGCACGCGCCAGTTCGAGTGCATCGGCGCTTCGGTCGCTGGCGCTCAGGGCGAGGTCCGGGCGCTCATGCTTGAGGGCGAGCGCGATCGCGCCACTGCCTGTGCCGACGTCGAGCACCCGTGCACCTACGGGCAGACCGAGAGCCGATTCGACGAGCAGCTCGCTCTCCGGACGCGGGATCAAGCGCGCGGCCGTCGACGGCCAGCTCGATCCGCCGGAAGCCCCGGCTGCCCGTGATGTAGGCGACCGGCTCGCGCAGCACTGCTCGGCGCCTGACGGCGTCCTGGTAGGCGCGCACTGGCGGACCGGCGACGACCAGCTCGCGGTCGAGCAGCAGCCGCTCGCGACCCACGCCGAGCACGTGCGCGAGCAGCACTTCGGCATCCAGGCGCGGCGTCTCGCAGCCGGCCGCGCCGATCGCGGTGGTCGCGCCCTCGAGTGCGTCGCGCACGCTCGTGCCGCGCACGCGCCTGGGAGCGTCGGCCCGCGTAGCGCCGACACCCGCAGCGCCGCCCCGCGAAGCGTTGCCCTGCGCAGCATCGGCTCTCGTGCTCACGCCGCAGCCTGCGCTTGCAGGCGCAGGCGCTTCTCGTCGGCCTGCAGCGCGTTGGTCAGCTCGTCGAGCTGCCCCTCGAGCACGTCGTCGAGGTTGTGCACGGTCAGCTTGATGCGGTGATCGGTCACGCGCCGCTCGCCGTAGTTGTACGTGCGGATCTTCTCGGCTCGATCGCCCGTGCCGACCTGCGAGCGGCGGTCGGCGGCGAGCTCGGCCTGCTGTTCGGCGAGCGCGCGCTCGTACAGCCGCGCGCGCAGCACGCGCAGCGCCCGCTCGCGGTTCTGCAACTGGGACTTCTCATCCTGCATCGAGACGACGACGCCAGTGGGCTTGTGCGTCACGCGCACGGCCGAGTCGGTCGTGTTGACCGACTGCCCGCCGGGGCCCGAGGAGCGGTAGACGTCTATCTGCAGGTCGTTGGGGTCGATCTGGATGTCAACGTCCTCGGCCTCCGGCAGCACCGCGACAGTGGCCGTCGAGGTATGCACGCGCCCTTGGGACTCGGTCTGCGGGACGCGCTGCACGCGGTGCGTTCCGCCCTCGAACTTGAACACCGAGTAGGCGCCGTCGCCCTTGATCGCGAACGTGTACTTGCCATCGCCGATCTCCATCGGCTCAGACTGCCAGCCGCGGCGCTCGGCGTACTTGGTCAGCATGCGGTAGAGGTCGCCGGCCCACAGCCCGGCCTCGTCGCCGCCGGCGCCGCCCTGGATTTCGACGATCACGCTCTTCTCGTCGTTGGGGTCGCGCTCGACCATCGCCATGCGGATCTCCTCCTCGATCTGCTCGATCCGCTCACGTGCCCCCGCCAGCTCCTCGCGCAGCTCGGAGTCCTCCTCCTCGGCGAGGATTTCTTCCGCGCCGCCTGCCGTTTCCTGCGCCTCGCGCCACTGCTCGGCCAGCTTCGCCGCTGCCTCGAGCTGGCTGTAGGCGCGCCCGACCTCCGCGTAGCGCTCGCGATCGGAGATCACCTCGGGGTCGGTCATCTGCTCGCCGAGCTCGGCGAACCGTGTTTCGATCTGCTTGACGAGGTCTTCGATCATCGCGGCCCTGAGTCTATGGCCGTCCTGGCAGCGCCTCGGCGCCGCCCCTGGTCCTGCGGGTTAAGCGACGACCTCGACGCCGACGAGATCCTCGGCGGACAGGGCCCCGGGGGTCTCGCGCTCGAGCACCGCCTCCAGCGCGGCGATCGCGACGGCAGCTGGTCGAGGTCGGGCTCGCGCGTGGTCAGCAGCTGCAGCTTCAGCCCCGGCCACATCACAGCGCGCACCCAACGGCGGCTGCGGTTGCGCCCGGCGAACTTGATCAGCTCGAAGGAGATGCCGGCGATCAGCGGCACACCGAGGATCCGCGTGGCAACGAGCCAGTACCAGGCGGGCAGGCCGATCGGGGCGAACACGAAGATCGCGACGATCATCACGACAAGCAGGAAGCTCGTGCCGCAGCGGGGGTGCAGGCGCGAGAAGCGCTGCGCGTTGACCGGCGTCAGCGGCAGGCCCGCCTCGAAGCAGGAGATCGTCTTGTGCTCGGCGCCGTGGTACTCGAACACGCGGCGCAGGTCGCGCAGGCGCGAGAGCAGCAGCATGTAGCCGAGGAAGATCGCCGTGCGCACAATGCCCTCGATCAGCCAGAACAAGAACGAGGAGCCGAGCTGGTCCTTGATCAGGCTCGTCAGTCCGACCGGGATCAGGAAGAACAGCACGATCGCGAAGACGAGCGCGACAACAACCGTTCCGGCCCACACCGCCTTTGGGATCTCATCAGGCTTGGCCTCGCCCGAGTCCTCCACCGACGCGTCGTCCTTCTGTTCCGGCGGCAGCTGTGCGTTGGCTGAGATCTCAAGCGCGCGAAAGCCGATCACCAGCGAGCCACCGAGCGCGACGATGCCACGGATGATCGGCAGGCGCAGCAGACGATGGCGCTTCATCGCCGAGTCCAGCGGGAACGTGCTGACCTCGATCTCGCCGAGCGCCGCCTCCTCTGGGCGAGAGCTCGCCCTCGGAAAGCTGCTCCTCGCTCGGCTTGCGCACGGCCACCGCCCAGTTGGAGACGCCGCGCATCATCACGCCCTCCAGCACGGCCTGACCGCCGACCGGAGCGTCGCGCTGAGCGTTGAGCTGGCCCTCGCTGTCGCGGTCGACCGACGGCGAGCCATCGAGCACAGCGCCGTCGGCGTAGCCGACGAGACCGCTCGTCGACTCGACGGCGTCCTGCGGCGGGGCGTCTGTTGCGACCGGCGTCGTCAACGAACCGGCTGGCCGCGAAGACATCGGACTGCTAGGCGGACCGAGTCTGGGCCAAACGGCCCTTGGCCACGCGGCGCTGGAAGCGCTCGACGCGCCCGCCGCTGTCCATCAGCTTCTGACGACCCGTGTAGAACGGGTGGCAGTTCGAGCACACCTCCACACGCAACTCGTCCTGCGTGGCGCGAGTGATGAACTCGTTGCCGCACGTGCAGTGCACGTGGGCGCGTGTGTAGGTCGGGTGGATCTTGGCCTTCATCGTCCGTTCATTCTAGCGGTCGGCGCCCGCGCGGCAAAGCGGTGGCTCCCTCTCGGCCGCCGCCGGCTCAGGCGGATGGCGTCGTGGCCGACGAGTTCGTCGTCGGCGTGCCGGGTGTGGGGCTGGGTTCGGTCGGTTCCGGCGGGACGCCCGGCTGCAGGCACCTGCTCGTCAGCCGCTCGGCCCGCTTGATCGCGTGGCCCTTGGCGTTCAGCCAGCGGAAGCGCACGAAGCCGCGGTAGGAGGCGGGCGCGGACAGGTTGGTCACCTGCTTGAGGTACTTGTAGACCTTCACCTTGGGGTCTGACGCGCGCCACACGCCGAGCCCGGAGGCGGTGACCGTGTGGAATTCCGGTTCGCCCGGAGCGCGCTCCTCGAGGTCGATGCGCATCGCCATCCGCGCCGTGCCCGGAACTGCCGTCATTTCGGCCGAGAACGCCACTGCTCGCTGTTCCTGGGCCGTCGCCGTGACGCATTCTTCGAGCGTCGCCGACGCGCTGCCGAGCGGCGGGTGAGGTGAGCTGCTGTTGCTGCTGCGTGCCAAGGCCACCCGTCGAGGAGCCCTGGCCGGCGGCGTGCGCCTGCGCGGCGAGCAACGCGAGCACACAGACGAGTGCGCCCTGCGTGGCGAGCACGCGCAACGGAGTGCGCCTTGCGCGCTGGAAGAGAACTGAGCGGCTGTCCATGACAACCCTCTAACACCGTGCTTGCGCAGATGTTTCGCGGCCTCGCGACCTAGCGGCGCGAGGAGCAAGCGATACAAGGACGCAGGGAGCGTGGCCTGCTTCGCAGGCGAGCGACCGAGGACGCAGTAGCGCGCCGCCCCTCGCGCCGCTAGAGGATCTGGTAGAGCGGGCCGTCGCCGCCCTCGGGCGTCGTCAGCCGTCCGCCCTTGGCCGTGATCGCCCCGCACTGCACGCAGTTGGTGTAGTTGACGATCACGTCGACATCGCCGTGCTCGGGCGCGTCCTCGGGGATCTCATACACGCCCGCCGGGCACATCCAGCGCCACGTCTCGGCGATCTCGCGCGGCACGTGTTTTGTGCAGCCGGATGTGGTTCGGCGCGTCGTCGCGCGTCGCGTTGCCCGTGATGAAGACCGACGAGAGCTTGTCGAAGATGTATTTGCCATCCGGCTTGGGATAGCGACTCCGTGGTCTTGCCGATGAACATCGGCTTGGCGTCGTTGCGGTGCCAGGCCAGGCGCCCCGGGGGCAGCTTGCCCTTTGGTCGCGATCGCGAGGTTGACGATCGGACCGCCCTGCAGGAAGCCGTTCTGGAAGGGCTGGCGCGTGTTGCGCACCTCATACAGCTCCTTGCCCGTCGACTGAGTCCTCGATCGCCTGCTCGTAGGGCTCGAAGCTCGATTCTGCCGCGCGAGAGCGCCGCGTAGATCGCCTCGGCCGCGAGCATGCCCGAGTTGATCGCGTGGTGCACGCCCTTCAGCGCAGACCGTGTCGACCATGCCGCCGGCGTCGCCGACCAGCAGCGCGCCCGGCATCGACAGCTTCGGCATCGACCAGTAGCCGCCGCCCGGGAGCGCCTTGGCGCCCCACGCGACGCGCTCGCCGCCCTCGAGGATGCCCCTGACCAGCGGGTGCGGTCTTGAACTGCTGCAGCAGGTCGTGTGCCGAGGTCGTCGCGTCGGCGTACTCGAGGTCGATCACGAAGCCGATCGAGACGAGGTCGTCGCCGCTCTTCTCGTCCTTCATCGGGTAGATCCAGGTGCCGCCGATCTGCCCGTACTTGGCCGAGATCTTCAGCGGCCACGGGCCGATCGTGTGGATCAGCGCGGTCGAGCGGCTTGGGGACCTTCCAGACCTCCTTGACGCCGAGCTCCCAGACCTGCGGCTCGCGGTCCTCGGCGAGGTCGAACTCCTTGATCGCGGCGCCCGTCAGGTGCCCCCAGCAGCCCTCGGCGAGCACCGTCGCCTGCGCCTTGATGTCGGTGCCGGGCTCGAAGTTGCCGAGCGGCTCGCCGTCCTTGCCGCGGCCCTTGTCGCCGGAGCGCACGCCGACCACGCGCCCGTCCTCGACGACCAGCTGCGTCGCGGAGGTCTCGGTGAGGATGTAGGCGCCGCGCCTCCTCGGCCTGGCGCTGCTGAAAGCGCGCCAGCGCCGAGACCGAGACGACCTCGTTGCCGTGGTTCTTGAACGGCGGCGGCGGTCGGGATGCGCAGCTTCGTCTTGGCCGTCGGCGTCATGTAGACCGCCTCCTTGGTGACCTCGCCGAAGGCGAAGCCCTCCTCGCGCCACTGCTCGCGGGTCATCTCCGGGAACAGCTCTTCCAGCGGCTTCGGGCGCATCACCGCACCGGACAGGTTGTGCCCGCCGCACGTCTTTGCCTTCTCGACCACCGCGACCGGCACTTCGCCGAGGCGCTCCATCGTCTCCGGGTCGTCTGCCAGCAGCTGCAGCAGGCGATTGGCGCACGCCAGCCCGGCCGTTCCGCCGCCGACGATCGCGACGCCGACCTCGATCAGCTCGTCCTCGTCGTCCAGCCCGTGCTTGATGAACTCCTTCTGCGAGTTCACCGGCGGCGGGAACTGGTCGGGTGCGACCTTGCCGTTGCCGTTGTGCGCCGACATGCTTATGACTCCCTTCTTCGCTTTCACGGCCTCCGTCAGCTTCGGGCAGGATCTTGTTCAGGTCGCCGACGATGCCGAGGTCGGAGAATTCGAAGATCGGCGCGTTGGCGTCCTTGTTGATCGCGACGATGTTCTCCGAGGACTGCATCCCGACCTTGTGCTGGATCGCGCCCGAGATGCCCGCCGCGAGGTACAGCTTCGGCGAGACCGTCTTGCCCGTCTGGCCGATCTGCGCGGCGTAGGGGTACCAGCCGGCGTCGACGACCGCGCGGGTCGCCGCGACGGCGCTGTTGCCGCCGAACGCCTTGGCCAGGTCCTCGGCCAGCTCGAAGCCCTCGGCCTTGCCGAGACCGCGACCGCCGGCGACGAGGATGTCGGCGCCCTCGATGTCGACGTCGGCGCCGCGCTGTTCGCCGCGCGTGACCATCGTCGCCTGCGAGGCGTGCGGGCTCAGCTCGAAGCTGAGCTGCTCGACCGGTGCGTCGGCGTCGCCGCTCTGCTTGATCTCGAACGCGTTCAGGCGGCCGATGATGATGCCGACGTCCGAGCGGTATTTGATCTCGGAGATCGCCGAGTCGCCGAGGATCGGGCGCTCTGCGATCAGCTCGCCGCCCTCGGCGCGCACGTTGGTGACCTCCATCGCCACGCCGGCGCCCAGACGCGCGGCGAGTCCGGCGCCGATCTCGAAGCCGAGCAGGCCGCCGCCGAACAGCGCGTAGGAGTAGTCGCCGCCCGAGATCGCCGCGGCCATCGCGTCGACCAGCGGCTGCGCGAGTCCCTCGGGACCCTCGGCCACGAGCACCTTCTTGGCGCCGTATTTGCCGAGCGTGCCCGCCAGGTCCTGCGGCACGTTCTCGCCGAGCAGGATCGCGTGGGCCTCGCCGCCGAGTTCGGCGGCGAGCTTGGCGCCCTCGGAGACGGCGCCGAGCGAGTTCTTGTTGATCGCGCCGTCGTAGTGCAGCGCGTAAACCAGGATGTTTGCCATCTAGATCAGCTTCCTCTCGTCGAGCCAGGCGACGATCTTCTCGACGGTCTCGTTGGTGTCCTCGTCCTCGATGATCTCGCCCGCGGCCTTCGCCGGCGGCGCCTTCGCGGCGACCCACTGGGCGGCGGAGTTCTCGCCGCCGACCTTGCTCGCGTCGATCTCCACGTCGCCGGCGCTGACGCTGTCCAGCGGCTTCTTCTTCGCGCCCATGATCGCCTTCAGCGAGGGGTAGCGCGGCTCGTTGATCGCGTCGCCGACCGAGATCACGGCGGGCAGCTTGATCTGCACCGTGTCGTAGCCGTACTCGGCCTGGCGCTCGCAGCGCAGCGCCTCGGACTCGACATCCATCTTGATCACCTGCGTCAGCGACGGCATGCCCAGGTGCTCGGCCACGACGGCGCCGATCGTGTAGCACTCGCCGTCATCGGACTGCTGGCCGAGCAGCACCAGGTCCGGGCTCTCGCGCTGAAGCGTCTTGGCCAGCGCGTAGCCGGTCGCGGCCACGTCGGAGCCGGCGACGACCTCGTCGGCGAGGTGCACCGAGCGGTCGGCGCCCAGCGAGACGGCCTTGTGCAGCGCGCGCACCGCGCTCTCGGGGCCCATCGTCACGGCGACGATCTCCTCGACCGGGACCGTTCCGCCCTCCTTGATCTGCATCGCAGCCTCGATGGCGTGCGTGTCATACGGGTTGAGGTTCTTCTCCCCGCTGCGGTCCATGCGCCCCGTCGAGGGATTGATTTTCTTCTCGACGGCGGCGTCCGGGACCTCCTTCACCAGGACGCATATCTTCATTCTCAGGTAACTCCTTGGGGTCTGTTGGCCGCGATTCTACTCCGTTGCCCGGTTGACTGACGAGTCAATCAGGCGCGGGCGGCGGTTGCTTCGCGGATGAAATCCACGATCGCCTGCGTGGGCGCGCCCGGAGTGAAGACCTCCGCCACGCCCAGATCCTTCAGCTCTGGGATGTCCTCCGCCGGGATCGTCCCGCCGACGGTCACCACGACGTCGTCGATGTCCTGCTCGCGCAGCAGCTCGACGACACGCGGCACGAGCGTCATGTGCGCGCCCGAGAGGATCGAGAGCCCGACAGCGTCGGCGTCCTCCTGGATGACCGTCTCGACGATCTGCTCCGGCGTCTGGTGCAGACCGGTGTAGATCACCTCCATGCCGGCGTCGCGCAGCGCGCGGGCGATGATCTTCGCGCCGCGGTCGTGCCCGTCGAGCCCGGGCTTGGCGACGACGACGCGGATCTTGCCTTGGGTCGGGCTGGACATCTCTCCCCTTCAGCCTATGCGTGCGGGCCATCGCGCGTTGCCACGTGTCGCTCGCGCGCCCGAGCGCGGCGCGCGCACCGCGCGCCCGAGCCCGCCCAGCGCGGCCACCGCGCCGAGTGCCGCGAGCACCTTCAGGCGCTGGCCGAGGCGGTCGAGGTGCAGCACCTCCCAGCCCTCGTCGATCGCGATCCGGCGCAGCTCGGCGTCGGGATTGACGACGACCGGCTGACCCACTGCGCGCAGCATCGGCAGGTCAGACTCCGAGTCCGAGTAGGCAAACGACGCCTCCAGGTCGATCGCCTCGCGCTCGGCCAGCTCGCGCATCGAGAGGACCTTGCCCTCGCGGTAGTTGAACGGGCCGGCCGGTCTGCCCGTGTAGCGCCCGTCGACGATCTCCGAGCGCGAGCCAAGGCCGCCGTCGAAGGCAAGCACATGCGCGAGCAGGTCGGCCATCTCCTGCGAGGCCGCCGTCAGGATGTACACGGGCACGCCTGCGTCTTGATGGGCGTAGGCGCGCTGGAGCATCTGCGGGTACAGCCGCGGCAGCACGCCAGCGAGCACGCGCGGCGAGAGTCGCTGCAGGTCGCGCACAGGCACTCCCGCGATCATCTCCCCCACGCGCTTGCGCACGTCATCGGCGCGGTCGTCGGTCGAGCCACGCAGGCGGAAGCGAAGGTTTTCGAAGAGATCCTTGGCAAGCCGCGAGCGCGAGATCATTCCCGTCTCGTACGCCGCACGGGCGAAGAACACGCCCGAGGAGCCCGCCATCAGCGTCTTGTCAAGATCGAAGAACGCCGCCCGCTTCGGCTCCCCGCCGTTACTTCCCGCCACTTAGACCTTCAGGATCACCGCGTCGCCCTGACCCCCGCCGGAGCAGATCGCGGCGCAGCCGTAGCCGCCGCCGCGCCTGCGCAGCTCGTGCACGATCGCCCCGAGGATGCGCGCGCCCGAGGCGCCGATCGGGTGTCCCAGCGCGACGGCGCCGCCGTTGACGTTGACGCGGTCCTCGTCGATGCCGAGCATGCGGATCGAGTTCAGCGTGACCGAGGCGAACGCCTCGTTGATCTCCCACAGGTCGATGTCGCCGGGCTGCAGGCCGGCCTTCTCCAGCGCCTTCTTGGCCGCGCTCGCCGGCGTCGTCGCGAGGTAGGCGAAGTCGTTGGCGCTCTGCGCGTGCGCGACGATCTCGGCAAGCGCCTCCTTGCCGTTGGCCTGCGCCCACTCCTCGGAGGAGAGCACGAGCGCGCCGCCGCCGTCGTTGACGCCGGGCGAGTTGCCCGCGGTGTGCGAGCCCTCCTTGCCGACCAGCCCGGGCAGCTTGGCGAGCGCCTCGAGCGAGCTGTCGCGGCGAGGACCCTCGTCGACCTCGACGACCGTGTCTCCCTTGCGGCCCTTGACAGTCACCGACACCGTCTCCTCGGCCATCCGCCCGTCGTCGATCGCCGCCAGCGCGCGCTCGTGCGAGCGCAGCGCCCAGCGGTCGAGGTCGGCGCGCGTCATCTCGAGCTCCTCGCCGACCTCGGTCGCCTCGACGAACATCTGCTTGCCCGAGAACGGGTTGGTCAGGCCGTCGTGGACCATCGCGTCGAGCATCTTGGCGTCGCCCATGCGGTAGCCGAAGCGCGCCTGCGGCAGCAGGTAGGGCGCCTTGGACATCGACTCCATGCCGCCGCCGACGCCGACCTCGACGTCCCCGGCGCGAATCGCCTGGTCGAGCAGCACCGACGCGCGCAGCCCAGAGGCGCAGACCTTGTTGATCGTCTCCGAGGAGACCTCCTTCGGAATCCCCGCCTTGATCTGCGCCTGGCGCGACGGGATCTGGCCCTGGCCGGCCTGCAGCACCTGGCCCATGATCACGTGCTGGACCTGCTCGGGCTCGACCGCCGAGCGCTCGAGCGCCGCTTCGATCGCGGTGCTGCCGAGCTCGGTGGCGTCGAGCGTCGAGAGCCCGCCGCCCATCTTGCCGATCGGGGTGCGCGCGCTGCCGAGGATCACGGTCTTGGGCATGGGACAGGGCTCTCCAGTGGTCGATGGGAAAAGTTCGCTTGGGAGGACGGCAATGCTAGCGATCCGGCTATCGTGCTCGGCCGATGCAGGTCTCCGCGACAACGCAGCCAGGCGGCTCCACCGACGCGGACACGGTCGCCCTTCCGCGTCTTCGAGGACGAGCGCGCACCCGAGGCCGCGCCGGCCGAGGCAACAGCGCTGCTGGCCAGCGGCGAGGCACGTGGCTGCGTTCAAGTCGCTGGCGCTGGCTCATGCCGAGGGCAAGCGCTGGCTGCTCGTCGGGCTCGGCAAGCGCGAGCGCTTCACGCCCGAGCGCGCACGCGTGGTCGCCGCCGCTGTGCGCGGACGCGCACGCGAGCTGTCGACTGTGGCGCTGTGCTGGCAGGCGCCCGAGGACTCGACGCCGAGATCGCCGGCGCGCTGGTCGAGGGCACGATGCTCGCCGACTACCGCTTCGATCAACACAAGTCCGCTCCCGCGGAGGACCCCGGCGCACCGCCGAAGACGCTTGAGCGACTGATCCTCGCCAGCTCGGCCGACCTGAGCGAGACAGTTGCCGAGGCGGCGCTCGTGACGAGCGCCGTCAACGCCGCCCGCGACCTGCAGAACCGACCCGGCAACGATCTGACGCCGAGCGCGCTGGCCGCCTACGCCGAGGCGCTCGCCGGCGAGATCGAGGGGCTGAGCGTCGAGATCGAGGGGCGCGAGGGCATCGTCGGGCCGCGGCATGGGCGCCTTCGCCGCAGTCGCGCAGGGCTCCTACGAGGAGCCCGCGCTGATCACGCTGCGCTACGAGGGCCCCGGCGCGAGCGGTCCGGTGCTCGGCTTCGTCGGCAAGGCCGTCACGTTCGACAGCGGCGGCATCTCGCTGAAGCCGGGCCCGAAAATGTCGGAGATGAAGTTCGACATGTCCGGCGGCGCCGCCGTGATCGAGGCCGTCGGCGCGATCGCGCGACTGCGGCTGCCGGTCAAGCTCGTCGCGGTCGTCGGCGCTACCGAGAACCTGCCGAGCGGGCGCTCGGTCAAGCCCGGCGACATCGTCACGGCCGCCAACGGCAAGACGATCGAGGTCAACAACACCGACGCCGAGGGCCGGCTCGTGCTCGCCGACTGCCTCTGTCACGCCGTCGAGCCAGGGCGCCGAGCGGATCGTCGACCTGGCGACGCTCACCGGCGCGGTGATCGTCGCGCTCGGCTCTACCTACGCGGGGCTGATGAGCAACGACGACCAGCTCGCCGAGCAGATCTCCGCAGCCGGCGAGCGCACCGGCGAGATCGTCTGGCGCCTGCCGCTGCACGAGGAGTACGAGGAGCTGATCAAGGGCACCTACGGCGACCTCGACAACGCGCCCGAGGCGCGCAAGGCGGGCACGATCGTCGGCGCCACGTTCCTCTCGCAACTTCGTCGGCGACACGCCGTGGGCGCACCTCGACATCGCCGGCTCGGCATGGGACCTGGGCCGCGCCGTACGTCGGCAAGGGCGCCTCCGGCTACGGCGTGCGCCTGCTCGTCGAGCTGGCGCGCTCGTTCAGCCCCTAGCAGCCGCCGCGCGGGTCTTCTTCTCGGCTGCCTGCAGTTCCAAGCGCGCCGCGACCGGCGCCCAGGCCGCTCCTCGCGGATCGACGAACGCGCGGTGACGTCCCGCCTCGCCCTCGATCTCGACCAGCTCGACATCTGCACCGGCTTCGCGCGCGGCGCTCGCGTAGCTGCGGCTCAGCCCAACCGAGACGGTTTCGTCGAGCACGCCGTGCACGAGCAGCACGGGCATCGCCAGCGGGATGCGGCGCAGCGGGTCGGCGACCTCGTAGCGCTCGGGCAGGCGCTCGGGCGAGCCGCCCATCAGCGCGCGCACGGCGCCGCCATGCCACTCGCGATACGCGCCCGCGAGGTCGCACACGCCGGCCAGCGAGATCGCCCGTGCGATCGGCACGCGCGGGCGCCCGGCGACCGCACCCGGGGCACCCGTCGGCAGCTTCGTGCGCCCGGCCGCCCACAGCGCGAGGTGGCCGCCGGCCGAGTGACCGAGCACGTCCACGCGCGATAGATCGAGCGAAGGATGCAGGCCGTCGAGGCGGTCGACCGCCGCTGCGACGTCGGCAAACGTCGCCGGCCAGCCGCCGCCGTTGCCGATCCGGCGGTACTCGATGTTCCACACGGCGAAGCCGCGCTCGAGCAGATCGGCCGCCAGCGCGCGCATCACGGCGCGCCCGTAGCGCTTGTGCCACGAGCCGCCGTGGATCAGCACGATCGACCGGGTGCGGTCCTGCGCCTCTCGGCAGATGCAGGTCCCCGCACTGCGAGCGGTCCTCAGCCGTAGCGATAGGTGCGCCCGCGGGTGAAGAGGTAGTGCTGGATCCAGCGAGCTCTGCTCATGCGCGGCCATCGTAGTCGGCGCCGAGCTGTGAGAATGCGCGCGCCGATGGACTTCGACCTCTCCCCCGACCACGAGCTGATCCGCCGCACGGTGCGCGAATTCGCCGAGGGCGAGGTCGCGCCGGTGGCCGAGGAGCTCGATCGCACGAAGTCCTTCCCGTATGAGATCGTCGCCAAGCTCGGCGCGCTCAACCTGATGGGCATCCCCTTCCCCGAGGAGTACGGGGGCGGCGGCGGCGACACGCTCGCCTACGCGCTCGCCGTCGAGGAGCTGACGCGCGTGGACTCCTCGGTGGCGATCACGCTGTGCGCACACACCTCGCTCGGCACGCAGCCGTCTACCTGTTCGGCGACGAGCAGCAGAAGCGCGAGTGGATGCCGCGTCTGTGCGCCGGCGAGGTGCTCGGCGCGTTCGGCCTGACCGAGCCCGAGGCCGGCTCGGACGCCGGCAACACGCGCACGCGAGCGCGCCTGCAGGACGGCGAATGGGTGATCGACGGCGCCAAGCAGTTCATCACTAACGCCGGCACCGACATCTCGGGCATCGTCTGCATCACGGCCGTGACCGGCGACGCCGCCAACGGCGCGGGCGATCCGGCGACACGCGAGATCTCGAACATCATCGTCCCCAACGGGACGCCCGGCTACGAGCAGGGCGAGCCGTATCGCAAGATGGGCTGGAACGCGTCCGACACGCGTCCGCTCTCATTCGACGAATGCCGCGTGCCCGAGGAGAACCTGCTCGGCCCGCGCGGAGCCGGCTTCAAGCAGTTCCTGCACATCCTCGACATCGGCCGCATCGGCGTCGCCGCGATGGGCGTCGGGCTGGCCCAGGGCGCGCTCGACGAGGCGCTGAAGTACGCCAAAGAACGTAAGGCCTTCGGCAAGCCGATCTCCAAGTTCCAGGCGATCCAGGCCAAGCTCGCCGACATGGCCACCGAGATCGAGGCCGCGCGACTGCTCGTCTACAAGGCCGCCCGCGAGAAGGACGCCGGGCGCAACTTCACGCTGACCGCCGCGCAGGCCAAGCTCAAGACCGGCCGGCTGGCCGTGCGCTGCGCCGAGGAGGCCGTGCAGATACACGGCGGCTACGGCTTCATCGAGGAGTACCCCGTCTGCCGCTTCTACCGCGACGCGAAGATCCTCACGATCGGCGAGGGCACCGACGAGGTGCAGCAGATGGTGATCGCGCGGGCGCTGGGCGCCTAGCGCGACTCGAGCACGACCAGCGGGATCTCGCGCTCGGTGCGCTTGCGGTAGCCCTCATAGCCGGAGTAGACGCCGACCATCAGCTTCCACAGCCGCGCATGCTCATCGCCCTCGGCAACCCGGGCATGCACGTCGAGATGTTCTGAGCCGACCTGGATCCTCGTGTCCGGATGAGCCTTGAGGTTGTGAAACCAAGCCGGGTTCTTCGGATAGCCGCCCTTAGAGGCGACGAGCACGAAGTTGCTCGCCGTCGCGCCCATAGACGAGCGGGCTCGTGCGCCGCGTCCCGCTCTTGGCGCCGACGTGGTCGAGCAGCAGCGTCGGCGGCGCGCCGGGCACGCGGTGGCCGATCAGGCCGTTCGTCGCACGATAGATCGCGGTGTGACCGCCCATCAGCCGGCCAGCAGCGGCCAGTTGCGGTCGGCTAGGTCGAGATAGTCCATCGGTGCGAGCCTATTCGGACCGGGCCGACTCGCGCTCGAGCAGCGTCGCGGCCGCGCTCGCCGGATCGAGGCGCCGCTCGACGACCTGGTCGATCAGCTCCTGAAAGCCCGGCGTCCTCGCGCAGGTCCTCCTCCAGTCGCCGGCGCATCCGCGCCGTCGCGATCGCGAGCACCTCGTTGCGCAGGTTGCGCGCGCGCCGCTCGGCCAGCTGACCGCGCTCGAGGATGTGCGCGCGATGCTCGTCGAGGCGCTCGACCAGCTCGTCCGATGCCCTTGCCGCGGCTCGCCTCGGTCTTCACGATCGGCACGCGCCAGCGCCCGCGCACCTCCTCGGGCGAGCGGTCGAGGTTGGCCAGCGAGAGCACGCCGCGGATCTCGCGCACCATCGTGTCCGTCAGCGGATGGTCGGCCTTGTTGATCACGATCACGTCCGGGATCTCCATCACGCCGGCCTTCAGCGCCTGGATCGAGTCGCCCGAGCCGGGCATCAGCACGAGCACGATCGTGTCGGCGTGATCGATGATGTCGATCTCGGCCTGCCCGACGCCGACGGTCTCGACGAACACGTCCTGGCGGCCGGCCGCGTCGAGCAGCAGCGCCGCCTGCAGCGCGGCCTCGGAGAGCCCGCCGAGCGCGCCGCGGTTGGCCATCGAGCGGATGAACACGCCCTGGTCGAGGAAGTGCTCGGACAGCCGGATGCGGTCGCCCAGCAGCGCCCCCTGGGTGAACGGCGAGGAGGGGTCGATCGAGAGCACGCCGACGGTGCGCCCCGCCTCGCGGCGCGCCTTCGTCAGCGCGCCGATCAGCGTCGACTTGCCGACGCCCGGCGGGCCCGGTGAAGCCGACCACGGCGGCCTCGCCCGTGTGCGGGTAGACCTGCTTGACGAGCTCCCACCCCTCCGGCCGGTCGTCCTCGACCAGCGAGATCGCGCGCGCAAGCGCGCGGCGGTCGCCGTCGAGCAGGCGCTGGGCCAGGGTCGAGTCGAGCTTCGCGTCGGCCATCGGGGGCGCAATCATCGCAGGGCAATACGATCTTCCCGCCATGGAGCTGCTCGCCGACGCGCCCACCGCCCGACACACCCGAGGCGATCGCCGACGCGATCAGGCGCGCACCGGAGCCGCTGCACGGCGGGCCGCTCGCGCTGCTGCGCTTCATGCGCGCCAACCACATGCTCAACCGTCGCTACGCGTACCTGATCGCGCGCTGGGTGATGCTCAAGCTGCGCTATCGCGGGCGCCTGCAGACCGACGGCCTGTGCTTCATCTGCCCGCGCGTGAAGCTCGAGATCGGCCGCGACGCGACGCTGCGCATCGGCCGCTGGGCGTGGATCGGGCACGGCTGCAAGATCCGCGTGCACGAGGGCGAGGTCGAGATCGGCGCGAAGACGGTGATGGGCCAGGAGTGCACGATCTCCGCCTTCCAGCACGTCTCGATCGGCCGCGAGTGCATCCTCGCCGACCGCGTGATGCTGATCGACTTCGACCACGGCGTCACCGAGGTCGACCGCCCGATCCGCCTGCAGGGCATCTACAAGCGCGACGTGCACGTCGGCAACAACGTGTGGATCGGCTACGGCGCCTGCGTGCTGCGCGGGGTCAGCGTCGGCGACAACAGCGTCGTCGGCACCAACTCCGTGCTGCACCAAGGACGTGCCCGAGAACGCCGTCGTCGGCGGCGTCCCGGCACGCCTGATCCGCATGCGCGAGGCACCGCGCACGATGCGCTGGCAGTAACGCGCCGAGCTCGTGCAACCGGTGCGCGAGGCGCGGCTCGCCGGGAAGTGATCTCAGATGCGCGCTGCGAGGTTACGCGTGAGCGTGGAGTCGCCACCGCAATCGTCGGCGCCGGTTTCGCCCAGCGCCCGCGCGAGGGCGTCGCGATGAAGCGCGACACGCTCGCGCGCATAGGGCGCGGCGAGGCTCGCGCGAGAGCATGAACGCCCAGTCGCTCGACTGCAGCGCGAGCAGCTCGCGCAGCGCCGTGCGGCCGGCCCGCGGCCCGGCCGCGCATCACTTCGAGCTCGGCGCGGCGCAGCGCGAAGGCGAGCTCGGCGACGGCAGGCCCCGACCAGGTCGACAGGTCGCCGTTGGCACCCCACGAGCTAGCGACGTCCCCGTCGAAGCCCGCATCCTCGGCCGCGCGCGAGGATCCCGGCGCCACTCGCTCGCCGGCACCGGCTCCAGGCGCTCGAGCGCGTCGTCGAGGCGCACCAGCTCGAGACCCTGGCGCGTGCACTCCTCGACGACGGCCTCCAAGCCACGCGATGCCCTCGTACCACCAGTGGCCGAGCAGCTCGGTGTCGAGCGCGCACACGGCGAGTCCGCCGCCAGGCAGGCCCGCCCCGCTGTCGCGCAGCCGCGCGGCCGTGCGACGCGACGAAGTCGGCGGCGTGCTCGCGCGCCTTGGCCAGCGCTCGCGCGTGGTCGTAGGCGCCGCCGTCGTTGCTCCACGGCGTGTGGTGGTGGACGGTGTGGTGGTGGTAGTCGCGGTAGGCGCCGTCGGCGGGATATCCGTCGATCGCTCCACACCAGGTCCATCGTCGCGCGGTCGATCGGCACGAGCACGATGCCCGCGTCGCCGATCAGCGGTCGCAGGTGCTCGCGGTGCGCCGAGACCGAAGCGCCCGGTCAGCTCGACGCACGCCGCGTGGGCGCCGGCGTCGGCGAGCAGCGGCTCCAAGCGCCGTTGCGTGGGCGCACTCGGGCAGCCAGAAGCCGCCGCGCCAGTCGGCGCCGAAGCGCGCGCGGTGCGAGTCGATGCCGCCCTGGACCTGCAGGCGCACGCCGTCGTCCGTGGCGAGCAGCGGCAGCACGGCATGGGTCGCCGAGGAGGTCCACTGCGCGTGCGGCGCGAGCGCATCGAGCAGGTCGCCGCCGTGTCCGGGCAACGCCCGCAGAGCGCGTTCGTAGTCGCCCCACGAGCGCTCGACCTCGCGTGCCAGCTGCTCGTGCCCGCCGGCGCGCAGGCCGGCGGCATCCTCCTCGTGAGTGTGACGCCGCACCTCGCTCGACGAAGCCGATCGAAGCGCTCCTGCACGCCGGGCGCCTCGAGCTGGTCGCACAGCACCGGCGTGAGCGAGAGCGTCAGCGGCGCGCCGCGCGTCGAGCAGCTCGAGCAGCGGCAGGTAGCTGCCGACGATCGCCTCCCACAGCCACTCCTCGCCGAACGGCCACGTGCCGAAGCCCTCGACGTAGGGCATGTGCGTGTGCAGCACGATCGCCAGCGCACCGCCGTCCGCCTGCCCGCCAGCCCTGGACGCGCCCCGACCGCGGGCACGGCTACACCCGACACACGGCGATGAAGTCCAGCGCCGCCTCGATCCGCGCCTGGCCGATCGGCCGGATCGCGAAGTCCGAGACGGAGATGGCCGGCGTGAACCAGCCATAGAAGCGGCTCGTCAGCCCGACGCGCGGGTGCAACGCGTCCCAGCCGAGGCGCAGCGCGAGCTCGTGCGCGCGCAGCTTGCGCGCGTGGAACAGCCCGAACATCGCACCTCGCGGAAATGATCGCGGCACAGGCGATCGAACTCCTCGACGCGGTACTCGTGGACGTGCCAGGGGTTGCCCGAGCGCGACTCGCCCTTCGGCGCGAGCGTCAGCACGTTGGGCGTGGAGACGAAGACCGTGCCGCGCGCGCCGCCGTGGCTGCGTCAGGCAGGGGCTCATGAGGATGCCCCCGCGATCGCCGTCGCCGGCGACGAGCGAGGCGAAATGATCGAGCGCGCTGCCCGGATCGCTCAGGTGCTCGATCGTCTGCAGGAACACGACGGCATCGGCCGGCTCGCTGAAGGTCTCGACCAGCTCGCGTGCGAAGCGCAGGTTGGTACGGCGGTAGCGCAGCCGCGCGTGCTCGTGCGCCTCGGGGTTGGCGTCGACGCCGACGACGCTCGCCGCTGTGCGCGCGAGCACGTCTGCAGCCGTAGCCCTCGCCGCAGGCCATGTCGATCACGCGCAGACCGCCCACGCGAGCGGCGATCCACTCGTAGACGACCAGGTGGCGGCGAAACCAGTAGTTCTCCTCGGGCACGTCCGGGAGCGTGCGCTCCCCGGTCAGCGCGAGCGGCGGAACGCCGGCCGGCTGGTCGTGCTGCTCGTAGTGGACTGAAGTCAAGAAATATTCCGATTAAGGAAGATCAAGCCAGGACTGAAAGGCGAGCGCACGGCGCGCGAGTATATGGTGCCCGACCGTGCCGCCCCCCCTGAGCGCCGAGGAGATCCGCGACGTCAACACGCGCTATCACGACGTGGCGGCCGGCCACTACGACTCCAAGTGGGGGATCGACTTCGGCGAGATCGGCCGCGAGCAGGTGCTGGTGAAGGTCGACAAGGCGGTCGGCCACCGCCCCGACGGCTGGCGGCGCTCGCTCGAGATCGGCGCCGGGACGGGCTACTTCACGCTGAACCTGCTGCGCGCCGGGATGATCGCGCGAGGCGACCTGCAGCGACATCTCGCCGGGGATGCTCACGGCGCTGCGAGCGAACGCCGAGCGGCTCGGCCTGGAGGTGCGCACCGAGCAGGTCGATGCCGAGCGCCTGCCGTTCGCCGACGAGAGCTTCGACCTCGTGCTCGGCCACGCCGTGCTGCACCACATCCCCGACCTCGAGCGCGCCTTCGCCGAGTTCGCGCGCGTGCTCGCCCCGGGCGGCACGGTCGCTGTTCGCCGGCGAGCCCTCGCGCTACGGCGACCGCCTGGCGCGGGTGCCCAAGCGCGCCGCCGGCGCGATCGCGCCGCTGTGGCGCCGCGCGCTCGGCGCTCGCGCAGCGCGCCGCACGACGAGGCAGGTACCGGACGCGGCGCTCGAGGGCTTCGTGGACGTCCACGCCTTCGCGCCCAGCGAGCTGGCGCGCGCCGCGCGTTCGGCCGGCTTCGCCGACGTGCGCATCACCGGCGAGGAGCTGCTGGCCAACTGGTTCGGCTGGACCAACCGCACGCTCGAGGCGACTGCCGAGCCCGAGGACGTGCCGTGGGCCTGGCGCCAGTACGCCTACCGCGGCTACCTGATGCTGCAGGACCTCGACCGCAGGCTGCTCGAGTCGCGCCTGCCGCCGGCGATCTTCTACAACCTGCTGATCGCCGCGCGCAAGCCGCGCACTGCCTCCTAGAAGCTCCCGGCGGCACGAGGCCCCGGCTGAGCTACGCTCAATCGGCACGGGCCCGCTCGCAACGGCCCAGCAGCGGGCGCTTAGACTCAAGGCATGCCGGATCAGGGCATGCCAGGGCAGGTGATACGGGGATTTCCCCTGTTCCCGCTCGGGATCGTCGCGCTGCCCAGCGAGAGCGTTCCGCTGCACATCTTCGAGGACCGCTACAAGCGCATGATCGAGCGCTGCCTGAGCGCCGATCCAGACTCGATGGAGCGCGAGTTCGGGATCGTCTGGCTCTCAGACGAGGAGCTCAAGGAGGTCGGCTGCGCGTGCGAGATCGAGCGCGTGCTCGAGCGCATGGACGACGGGCGCCTGAACATCCTCGCGCGCGGCACGCGGCCGTTTCGCCTGCTCGAGCGCCAGGACGACCTCCCCTATCCGGCGGGGGTCGTCGAGTTCCTCACCGACGAGGCCACGAGCACCAAGCCGATGCCGACGAGGTCGCCGGCACGAGCGCACGCGAGCTGTACGGCGAGCTGGTCGAGCAGGCGACCGACCGCAGCTCAGCGCCGAGGGAGCTCGGCGCGATGGACGCCTACGAGATGGCCGGCACGGTCGAGTTCGGCACCGATGCCAAGCAGGAGCTGCTGGAGCTGCGCTCGGAGAACGCCCGCCTGCGTCTGCTGGCGCTGCTGCTGCGTGCCGCGATCAAGCGCCTGGAGCTGATCGACCGTGCGCAGGCGCGCGCGCAGTCCAACGGCAAGGTGCGCTTCGGCTAGCGACTTCGCCCGACCGCGACTCCGAGGAGAGCGGCTCGCGGAGATCGCTACTCGGGCAGGCCGCAGACACGCTGCGCCGTCTGCAGCACGAACAGCGCGAGTTCGTGCAGGACCTTCGGCTGTCCGCCGGAGTTGTCGCTGAAGTGCACCGTGCCGTTTTCGTCGCGCACGGAGTAGCTCAGCACCGATTCAGGTGCCGGCGGGAGCGACAGATGTTCGGATGCCGGCTCCTTCAGGTCTTCCTGGATCGCCCGCGCCTGCACCAGTCCGGAGTCGCTCAGTTTGAGTTTGTGCCCGTGGCGAGTGCCCACGCCGTTGCAGTGCACGCCGCCTTCTTCGTTGACGAGCAGCGTGAGCTTGGCGCCCGGACCGCTGCCGCTGCGCTGCACGATGAACAGGTCCGGCGCGGTGACCCCGCCACAGGCCATCAGCGAGCCGAGCACCAGCAGCGAGGCGAGCGAGCGCGAGCCTGCTCACACGCTCACCGCAACGCCGCCGCGCCGGGGATCGCCGGCGCCGGTCAGGCGCGCGCCGCGCCTGCGCACGGCCTGCACGCCGCCGAAGAACAGGTTGGGCTCGGCGAAGCGCACGATCTCGATGTCCTCGTCCTCGCCGGTCAGGCGCAGCTCGTCGAGCTCGATGCCTGGCTCGGCGTAGAGGACGCCGTCCTTCGAAGTGCACGCGCGGGGCGTCGACGGCGGCGCGCGCGTCAAGGTCGTGGTCGACGGCGCCGACGATCGTCTGCAGCAGCGCCGAGCGGATCCGATTGGAGCCGGCACTGCCGAGCACGAGCTCGACCTCGCCGTCGCGCATCACGACGGTACGGCGCCATCATGCTCGGCATCCGCCGCCCGGCCGGATGGCGGTGGAAGCCGAACGGGTTCAGGTCCTCCTCGCCCATCACGTTGTTCAGATGGATCCCGGTGCCGGGCACGACGACGCCGGAGCCCTCGCCGTTGGTGCAGGTCGCGCTGCATGCCCGGCCATACGCGTCGAGCACCGAGATGTGCGTCGTCGCCCCCAGGCGGCTGCCAAGGAAGCGCTCGAGGAAGCCCGCTTCGCTGAGCCCGTCGAGGAACTGCGGCGTGCGCTCCTGCTGGGCCGCGCGCATCGCCGCGACCACGCCGGCGAGCCGTCGGCGGCGCGGGTTCGCGGTCGAGCAGCCCAAGCGCGTAGGCGAGCAGCGTTCCCCCGGCCGAGGGCGGCGGGTTGGTCAGCACCTCGCGGTCGCGGTAGGCGATGCGCACGGGCTCGCGCTCGACCGCCTCGTAGGCGGCGAGATCCTCGCTCGAGAGCCAGCCGCCGCGCGCATGCAGCCACTCCGACACGGCGGCGCCGCGACGTCGCCGCTGTAGAACGGGGCCGCTCCCTCGGCGCCGAGCCGCTCGAGCATCTCGCCGAGCTCAGGGTTGCGCAGCACCTCGCCCTCGCGCAGGATCCGGCCCTCGGGCGCCCACAGCGCAGCGCACTCTGGCGTCGAGGTCAGCAGATCGCCGAGGATCTCGGCCACGTAGGCCTGCTCGGGGTTCAGCGGCACGCCCTCGCGCGCAAGCCGCGCGGCCGGCGCGGCGAGCTCTGCGAGCGGCACCGTGCCCCAGCGCCTCGCCGCCTCGCAGACGCCGGCCGGCACGCCGTAGGCACCGCACGAGGCAGGGCCGATGTAGAACACCTGAGCGGCGTCGCCGAAGGAGACGTCGACCGCGTCGAGCTCCGCGACCGCACGCGCACCGCCGCGCTCGCGCGGGTCGCTCGGAGCCTGCACGAAGAAGTCGAGCAGCGTCGGCTCGACGCTCGCCGCCGGCGACGAGCATGTATCCACCCGCACCGAGGCCGGTCAGCAGCGGCTCGGCGGCAAACGACGTCAGCATCGCGCCGAGCGCCGCATCGACGGCATTGCCCCCTTCGCGCAGCACACGCGCTCCCGCCTCTGCCGTCAGCGGATGCCCCGCCGCGACGATCCCATGCTCGCCCTCAGCCATGCGCAGAGCAGTAGCCAGCACGCGATGCGCTCAGCGCGCAGGAATGAACTCAGGCACGTCTAGATCGTCGAGCGAGTTCGCCCGACGTGCCGGACGCGGGCGGCGAGGCGCGCTGCACCTTGGGCTCGCCGGCGGGTTCGCCCATCATGTTCACGCTCTTGCGCCGACCCTCGTCGCCGTAGCCGGTGGCGACGACGGTGACCCAGACCTGGTCGTCGAGCTTCTCGTCGACCATCGCGCCGAAGATGATGTTGGCGTCGGGGTGAGCAGCCTCGGAGACGGCCTTGGCGGCCTCGTTGACCTCCCACAAGCGACAGGTTCTCGCCGCCGGTGATCGACAGCAGGATCGAGCGCGCGCCCTCCATCGAGGTTTCCAGCAGCGGCGAGGAGACGGCCTGCATGGCGGCCTCGGTGGCGCGGTTCTCCCCCACGCCCATGCCGATGCCGAGCAGCGCGTTGCCGGCGTCGCTCATGATCGTGCGCACGTCGGCGAAGTCGAGGTTGATCAGCCCGGGCAGCGTGACGAGGTCGGAGATGCCCTGCACGCCCTGGCGCAGCACGTCGTCGGCGACGCGGAAGGCCTCGACCATCGCCGTCTGCTTGTCGAGCACCGAGAGCAGCCGGTTGTTGGGCACGACGATCAGCGTGTCGACCTCGGCGGCGAGCGTCTCGACGCCCTGCTCGGCCTGGCCGCTGCGCCGCGAGCCCTCGAAGCCGAACGGCTTGGTCACGATCGCGACGGTCAGCGCGCCGACTTCGCGCGAGATCCGCGCGACGATCGGCGCCGCTCCGGTGCCCGTACCGCCGCCGGCTCCGGCGGTGATGAAGATCATGTCCGAGCCCTTCAGCAGCGCCTTCAGCCGGTCGTAGTCCTCCATCGCAGACTGGCGTCCCGACGTTGGCGTCCGAGCCGGCTCCCAGCCCGCGTGTCAGCTCGGCGCCGATGTGCAGCGTGAGGTCGGCGGTCGACTGCTGCAGCGACTGCAGGTCGGTGTTGACGGCGAGGAACTCGACGCCCTCGACCTCGGCCTCGACCATCCGGTTGACGGCGTTGACGCCGGCGCCGCCGACGCCGACGACGCGGATCACCGGCTGCCCGGCGGGCCCGGAGGTGCCGGCTGATTCGGGGTGCTGGCGGGAGTAGTCGTCCATCACTGCCCGCGCCGGCGCGGGCTCCATCACGTTCTCGGGGATCTCCGAGGAGAAGGCGTGGCGCAGGCGCTCCTGCGGGCTGGGCACGTGCGCAGGCTCAGCGGGCGCCTGTGCGGAGGCGCCAAGCGCAGGGTGCGGCAGGCCGCTCTCGCGCGGATGGGCGGCGGCGGGCGTCTGCGGTGCGCTTGCCGCGCGTGGCTCGGCGGCGGCCGGCGCAGCCGGCTGCTCGGGCGTGCCCTCGCCCTGCTCATCCTCAGCGCCTTCGGTCTTGCGGAACAGCGCCGCGAGCGGCCCTTCGCGCATGCTCGCGCGTTTAGCGTTTGCCATGGTCGAGAACCTCCTGCGCGAGTTGCCGGTAGGACTGGGCTGCAACCCCGTCTGGCTCGTACTTAAGCACCGACATGCCCTTGACGGGCGCCTCGGCGAAGCGGACGGTCTTGCGGATGCGCGAGGCGAACACCCGGTCCCCGAAGTTTTCCTCGAGGATCTCGATCGCCTCCTTGGCGTGGATCGTGCGCGAGTCCACCAACGTCGGCAGGATACCCTCGATGTCAACGCCCGGATTGAGGTTCTCGCGGATCATCGCGAGAGTGTTCTGCAGCTGGATCAGCCCGCGCATCGACAGATACTCGCACTGCACGGGGACGATCACCTTGTCAGCAGCCGTGAGCGCGTTGATCGTCAGCAGCCCGAGGCTCGGCGGCGTGTCGATGCAGATGAAGTCGTAGTCCTCGAGGATCGGTTCGAAGGCCTTCTGCAGCGAGCGCTCGCGGCCGATCATCGTCGACATCGCGATCTCGGCGCCGGCGAGGTCGATCGATGCGCAGGCGATGTCGATCTCGCGCTTGCGGATCACCTCGCGGATCGAGACCTTGTGCACGAGCACGTCGTACATCGATTTGTCGAGCGTGTCGGGGTCGATGCCCTGGGACATCGTGAGGTTGCCCTGCGGGTCCATGTCGACGCACAGCACGCGGTGACCCTCCTCCGCGAATGCGGCGGCGAGGTTCAGCGTCGTCGTCGTCTTTGCCACGCCGCCCTTCTGATTGGCGAACGCGATGACCTTGGCCTTGCCTTCCACGGGGGGCTCCGATACTCGATTACGGGGGAAAGCCGTCCGGTGGGTATTCGCATGCAACCGGGCGATTCCTGCACGGCAACTACGATCGGGGGATGGCCACGCGCGGCGCCAAGCCAACGCGCAACGGGGCGCGTAGCCGCACCGGCAAGCGCGCGCGCGCAAACGGGCTCTACGAGCGCCTTCAGGGCAAGCGCGTGTGCATCTGCCTCGGCGCGGGCGGCGTCGGCAAGACGACGACCTCGGCGGCGATCGCGCTCGGCCTGGCGGCCCGCGGCAAGAAGGTCGCGGTCGTCACGATCGACCCGGCCGCGCGCCTGGCAAGCGCGCTCGGACTGGAGCGGCTCTCGGGCGAGCCGCACGGCGATCGACCCGGCGCTGCTCGCCGAGGCTGGCGTCGAGGGCGAGGGCGAGCTGTGGGCGATGATGCTCGACAGCAAGGGCACGTTCGACGAAATCGTCGCGCGCCTGAGCAAGGACGAGGCCGAACGCGAGGAGATCCTGGCGAACCCGATCTACCGCGAGCTGTCCTCGGCGGTCGCGGGCTCGCAGGAGCTGAGCGCGATGGCCAAGCTGTACGAGCTGCGCCACGAGCACGACTTCGACGTGATCGTGCTCGACACGCCGCCATCGCGCAACGCGATCGACTTCCTCGAGACGCCGCGCCGGCTGCTGGGCTTCCTCGAAGGACGCGCGCTGCAGCGTGTTCCTCTCGCCGGGCGGCCTCGCCGCGCGTGTGTTCGGTCGCTCGACGGGGCTCGTCTTCGCGATCTTCGCGCGCGTGACTGGCGTGGACATGCTCAGCGACCTGTCTGCTTTCTTCCGCTCGCTGTCGGGCATCCTCGAGGCCTTCGGCGAGCGCACACGCGGCGTCGACGAGCTGCTGCGTGATCCGACGACGAGCTTCATGATCGTCACCTCACCGGAGCCCGAGCCCTCCAGCGAGGCGCCGTTTCTCGCGCATCAGCTGGCCGAGACGCACATGGCCGCTGGGCGGTCTGATCGTCAATCGAGTCCACTTCGACGGGCTCGGCGGGCACTCGGTCGAGCAGGTCGCAGGAGTTGCTGGCCGGCGATCTCGACGAGCGTCTGGCTCAACGCGTGGCGGGCAACCTGGCCGACTTCGACGTGCTCGTGCGGCGCGACCGCGAGACGATCGCGCGGCTTTCCGAGCAGCTCTCCGAACCCGATCCGATCCTCGTTCCGCATCTCGACGAAGAGGTCCGCGACCTGGTCAGCCTCGGACAGCTCGCTGCGCATCTGTTCGACGGCCAGGACGAGGTCAAGCGCCGCGCGAAGGCCGCGGCGAGGAACTCGGGCCCGCTGCGCGCAGGATCGCTCAGCTGAAAGTCGAGACGACGCCGTCGATCGGCAACTCCGTCTGTGGAGCGTCGTCTACGGGCTCTGCATGGACATCGAGGTCTGGCTCGGAGGCTGAGCCGGCCGTGGCAGGCTGATTCTCGATCGCACCGGCCTGACCGTATACATCAGTCCCTGCCTGCTCCTCGTGCTCTGTCAACACACCGGCTTCGCCGCGGTCCAGTTCAACGGCCAGGTCGTGGGCACCGATGAAGTCCGCTTCCTCGGACTCCTCCTGCCAGGGCTCGACGACGCGGGCTTGAAGCGGGGACTCGCGCACACGCCGAGCCCTCAGCTCGGGCTGGGGCGCCTGCACTGGCGCCGAAGCAGCGAACGCCGGCTCGGGCTCGGCCGAGACGTCGGGCAGCGACTGCTCGAGCTCGGTCTCGCTGTCCTCGTCGACGTGCAGCAGCTCGTCAGGTTCGAGCAGCTCATCGGCGATCACGGCGAGGTCGGGGTCGAGGTGGCCACAGATCACGTCGCGCAGGAGCGAGCGCAGGTGGTTGGCGACGTCTTCGGCGAGATCCTGGCTGGCTGCGTTCTTGGCCGCAGTGCCGGCGATCAGCGAGCGCTCGAGCGCGACCGCGCGCACCATCCGCTCGGTCAGCTCGCCGCGCTGCTCGGCCGTCGCGCAGAGTGCCGCAAGCCGGCCGGCGAGTCGCCCGCTGGCAGGACCCTCGGGCTCGAGCAGAGCGCGCAGGGCGAGCAGGTTGTCGGTCAATCCTTCGTACGGGGTCTCGCGCTCGCAGGCCAGCTCGAAGCGGCGCAGCGCCCAGGCGAGGTCGTTGTCGTGTGGTGCGCGGCGCGAGACGAGGTTGCAGAAGGCCCGCAGCTCATCCTCGTGCTCCTCGGTCACGACGAGCATTCCGTGCGGGCGACCGCCGGTGCCGAACGCGAGCGGCGTCCAGGTGCCGGAACCGACTCGCGCCCAGGCGAGTGCGCCGAGCGTGACACGCCCGTCGCCGAATAGGCGCAGCGAGGTGAGCAGGTCCTTGAGCACGGCGCGCCCGGCGTGCAGCCCCTCGGCAGGGTCGTCGGGCTCGGTCGTATAGAGCACGATCAGCGGGTTCTCGACCAGCTCGCCGTCTAGCTGCATGGCGGCCGCGTCGGGTAGCTCGGCGAGCGCGTCGCGCTGAACGATGCGCAGACCCTTGGTCAGCGGCAGCTCCTCGGAGGCGATCGTCACGCCGTGCAAGCTCGCCACGAGCGCCAGCTCTCCGGCGTTGGCGAGCGTCGAGTCCTGCAGGCGTTCGAGCGTTGCCTGCACGCGCTCGGGGCGGAGCTCGAACTCGCTCTGATCGTCGAACACTTCTTCGAGCAGCGCTTTCAGCGCCTGCTGCGCGCGTGCGCGGCCCTTGGCCCGCGCGGCCTCGCCGCCGACGCTTGCCAGGTAGCGCTCGAGACCGTCGAAGTGCTCGAGCGCCTTGAGTGAATCGGCGTGACCGGGAAGACGTTTGAGGGCGGGCTCGCGCTCGCTGATGAACTCACCGGTGAGTGCGCGGTAGCAGTACAGGGTGGCGGTCGAGGAGGCTCGCCGGCCACGCTGCGCGCCGACCTCGAAGGGGACCTCGGCACCGGCGGCAAGCTCGCCGCGCAGATAGGCGCCTGCCGCGGCGAAGTACTCGGTCAGGGACGCTTCGAGCTGTCGTGAACGCATCTCGCGCTGACTTCGCGCCGCCCGGCGGCGGTCCTGCTCGGCGCAGGGCTTCTTGCAGCTAGGCGAGCGCCAGCGCGTCGCCGCGAGTGGGCTCTGCGCCGTCGAGCCGGCACAGCCACTCTTCGCCGTACTCGCGCATGTCATCGATGATCGGCAGCAGCGCGCGACCCTTCTCGGTCAGGGCGTACTCGACGCGCGGCGGCACCTCGGGGAATGTCTGGCGCTCGACGATCGCCTCCTCCTCGAGCGCCCGCAGGCGCAACGAGAGCGTGCGGGGGCTGATGCCCGAGAGGGCGCGTTCGAGCTCGCAGAACCGTGAGGTGCCCTCGGCCAGTTCACGGACGAGCAGAAGCGTCCACTTTCCGCACACAATCTCAGCTGTGCGACATACCGGACATGTCTCGTCTACGGCCATTTCGCTCTTTACTTTACCAACTGAAGTAATGCCAGCGCGGGCGCCTCACCCGACGCCAGCCTGCCTGGCGTATCCTCTGCCGCGTGCTAGTGCTTGCAACTGCAGGCCTGATCGTCCCGGCGATCGTGATCGTGGGAGCGATGATCCTGATGGCGGTACTGCTGCGCATGGTGTGAGCGGCACCGCCGTCGGCTCTGACAAGCAAGCGAGCGGTGATGTGAGCTTGCAGGCGCGGGTGTGACCGCGAACAGCAGGCGACTCAGGCGACGGTGAGCGGCGGGCGCCCGCCGCCGGCGGGCGCATCCGGCGCGGGAGCGGCTGCGCCACGGCGCTCCTCGGCAGAGGCGACGTCATCCATCGTCGTGCCCTGGCGACCTTCGGCCTGCATCAGCAGCTTGAAGTCGTGCGGGCTAGAGGCGACGCGCATGGCGTCCTCGAAGGTGACGCGACCGGCCTTGACGTGGCCGTACAGCGCCTGATCGAAGGTCTGCATGCCGTAGTAGCCGCCCGAAGCGATCACTTCGACGAGCTTGCCGGTCTGCGTGGGGTCGAGGATCATGTCGCGCACGCGGCCAGTCGTGCGCAGGATCTCGCAGACGGCGACGCGGCCGCCTTCGGCACCAGGAACGAGCCGCTGGGAGATGACGCCCTTGACGGTACCGGCGATCATGCTGCGCGCCTGCTGATGCTGGTGGGGCGGGAAGAAGTCGAGCATGCGGTTGATCGACTCGGTCGCGTCGACGGTGTGGATCGTCGAGAGCACGAGGTGACCTGTCTCGGCAGCGGACAGCGCCGCCTGCACAGTCTCCTCGTCGCGCATCTCTCCGATCAGGATCACGTCGGGGTCCTGGCGCAGCACGCGCCGCAGGGCACGCTTGAAGGAAGCCGTATCCATACCGACCTCGCGCTGGTTGATCGCCGAGCGCTTGTCGGAGTGCACGAACTCGATCGGGTCCTCGATCGTCACGATGTGCTTGCTCGATCGTGTGGTTCATGTGGTCGATCATCGCCGCGAGCGTCGTCGACTTGCCGGAGCCGGTGGTGCCCGTCAGCAGCACGATCCCGCGCTCCTCATCGGCGAGTTCGCTGATCACCTCGGGCAGGGATAGCTCCTCGATCGTCGAGATCTTGTGCGGGATCGCACGGCATGCCATCGAGATCACGCCGCGCTGCTGGAAAGCGTTGATGCGGTAGCGCGCGACACCCTCGATTTCAAAAGAGAAGTCGACCTCGTGCTCCCGCTCGAACTCATCGAGCTTGCCGTCGTCGTCGAGCAGCTGTTTGAGCGCGTGCTCGGTGTCCTCGGCGGTCAGCTGGCGACGCCCTCCTCCGGCGCCAGCTCGCCGTTTACGCGGAACAGCGGCGCAGCGCCCACCTTCAGGTGCAGATCCGAGCCCTCCCGCTCCACGAGATCGCGCATCGCCTGCTTGACGTCGAACATGGACAACTGATCGGCAGGACGCGCGCTCGGCTTGAGTCCGAGCGCGGGCCATGGACGCGCTCAGCGCGACGCGACGGCTTCTCGCTCGGCGAGTGCCTTCAACGTGAGCAGTTGCTTGCGCATCATCAGCAGATCAGCGAGCGCGAGGGCGCGGCCGATCGACGCCGCGCCGAGGCGTCCTCCGGGTGCCTCGAACAGCACCCGCGCGAACAAACGTGCCGAGCGCCCGCTGGGGATCACGGCATAGCTCACGGCCGTGCGGTGACTGCGCAAGGTGATCTGCTCGTCGGGAATGAAGGAGACGAGCGCGAAGATCGTCATGAAACGCTGCCCGACGGCGAGCTGCTCGGCGCCAGGCGTCAGCTCGCGCGGGCTGCGGCGAGCGAAGTTGTCGATCAGGTCATAGCTATATGGGGCCTGCTTGAGCTGGCACAGCCAGCGGAAGACGATCTCCGGCGGTGCGTCGATCGACACGGCGCGGTGCAGGCGCACGGGCGCCCGTGGCAGTAGCTCGTCGCAGGCCAGCGCGACGGCGCGCTCCGGCGCCGTCGCGCCCCAACTCGCCCCGGCGATCATGCCCGGGTGCCAACATCGCGCAGCAGCCGCCGCACGACGAGCCGATGGCCGCCGCTACCGATCACGAGCATGCGGTAGGCGCGACCGGCCGGCCCCGGGAACCGGGCATGCGTGCGCGCCGTCAGCCTGCAGCCCTCCTCCCCCATCTCGTCAATCTCGAACACAAGCGCGTAGCGCGAGAAGCGATGGCGCCCGCGCAACTCGAGACACTGCGGCGCCTGCGATCGCGCCACGGCGAAGCCGGGGACACAATCGCCGGGCTCGGGTGTGCTGTGCCAATCGCCGTGCGCACGTGCCGGCACGAGCCCCCACGGCCGGGCAATCGCGTCGGGGACGGCGCGACCGAGACCCCGCACGACCGCGATCAGGGCGTCCCAAGCCTGCTCGGGCGTCGCGCCGATCGTCGTGGAATGCTCATCGATGTAAGGCAATCGTTCTATATAGAATAAACGTACTACATCATGGCTCCACCCCGCAAGCACGACAGCGACTGCATCCTCGATGCGACCCGTACGCTTGTCCTGCGCGACGGTCCGCGCGCGGCGTCGGTCGCGGCCATCGCGCGCGAGAGCGGCGCGCCGGTTGGGACGCTCTATCACCGCTTCGGCAACCGCGACGGCGTGCTCGCGGCCGCCTGGCTGCGCGCACTGGAGCGCTTTCAAAGGTGCGCACTGACGGCCGCCGCTGATCTCGATCCACTGGCGGCGGCGGTCGCGATGGCCGTCTCGCAAGTGGCCTTCGCGCGCGAGCAGCCCGAGGACGCGCGGCTGCTGCTGACGCTACGCCGCGACGATCTGCTCGACGCCGACCCAGGCGAGGAGCTGCGGGCGCGCTTGGACGCGATCAACGAGCCGCTGCTCGCCAAGCTGCTTGAGCTGACACAGGCGCTGCGCGCGAGCACCAACCCCCGTGCGCTGGACGCCATCACACGAGCCGTCGTCGACCTGCCCAACGCAGCGGTTCGCCGCCACGCACGCGAGGGAGCGGGCCCGCCGCCGTGGCTGCAGAACGACGTCGCGACGGCTGCCCGCAGGCTGCTCGAGCAATGAGGGAGAAGCCTGACGAGCTAGGCGCTCGTCAGGTCAAGCGACGTCGCGGAGCTTCTGTGCCTCCGCGAGACACTGCAGCTTCTTCAGCGACTGGTTCTCGATCTGGCGGATGCGCTCGCGCGTGACGTTGAACGTGCGCCCGACCTCGTCGAGCGTGCGCGGGTGCTCGCCGCCGAGGCCGTAGCGCAGCTCGAGCACGCGGCGTTCGCGGTAGGAGAGGTTCTCGAGCGCCTCGCGCAGCGCCTCCTTGGTGAGGATCTCGGCGGCGCGCTCGTAAGGGGACTCGGCGCGCTCGTCGGCGATGAACTGACCGAACTCGGACTCCTCCTCGTCGCCGACCGGCTTCTCCAGCGAGACGGGCGCCTGCGCGGATCGCTTGATCGAGTCGACCTCCTCGGGGTCGATCCCGGTGACCTCGGCGATCTCGTCGGCCGTCGGCTCGCGGCCGAGCTCGGTCACGAGCTTGCGCTCGGCACGGCCGATCTTGTTGAGCTTCTCGACGACGTGCACGGGGATGCGGATCGTGCGTGCCTTGTCGGCCAGCGCACGGGCGATCGCCTGGCGGATCCACCAGGTCGCGTAGGTCGAGAACTTGAAGCCCTTGCGGTAGTCGAACTTCTCGGCGGCGCGCACGAGACCGAGCGTGCCCTCCTGGATCAGGTCGAGGAACGGCAGCCCCTGGTTGCGGTAGTTCTTGGCGATCGAGACGACGAGGCGCAGGTTGGACTCGACCATCTTCTGCTTGGCGTCGAGGTCGCCGCGCTCGATGCGCTTGGCGAGGTCGACCTCCTCCTGTGCGGTCAGCAGCCGCACCTTGCCGATGTCCTTGAGGAACAGCTGCAGCGAGTCGGTCGTCATGTCCGGCTTGAGGTCGAGCGCCGCTTTGGCTTTGCGCCGACCGCGTTTGTCGGGGGCGCGCTCGACCTGCGAGGCGGCTGTCGAAGCCGGGTCGATCTCCTCGACGAGCTCGATCTCGGCTTTCTCGAGGAAGCCGTGAAGTTCTTCGACGTCGGACTCGTCGAGGTCGAGCTCGGACATCGCCTTGGTTATCTCCGCGAAGGAGAGCACTCCGACCTGCTGGCCCTTGGCGAGCAGGCCCTTGACCTCATCCAGCTCCTGCAGCTCGACTACTGACATCTGCTCCCGTTTCTTCCGTCGATCGACAACCGGCGACCCCGCCAGATCCCGGTGGATCGGTGCCGGCTAGGACAGCACCTCCGTGGGACATACGGCTGAGGGCCGCCCAACGTTACAAGTCGTACTTCTGTTCGGAGCCCATGCTAACGCGTCGCCCCGGTGCTTCTCAACGCCAGCCCACCGACTTGCAGCACGCAGCGGAACTTCTTGGCAAGACGAGCCACGATGTTCTCGCGGCGGCCTTAAGCAATGATGTGTCGATGGTGGATGGGGACGGCAGCGAGAGCACGGCGGACACGGCGCGCAACGGCGGCGTGCTCGCCAACCTGCCGCGCACGCGCCCACAGCGCTCGAGCGCGCGTCGAGCGGCGGCACGTGAGTCGGCCAGCACGAACGGACGGCCCTCGAGCCCGGCCAAAGCCCGAGCCAAACGATCGGGCGCGGCGACGTCGGCACGCACGGGGAAACCGGCTCGCGGCCAAGGCTCGACAGCCAAAGTGAAGTCAGCCAAAGGCGCGGCGCAGACGGAGACGAAACGCACGACGCCCGCACCAGGCGCCCGCCCGAAATCGGCCAAAGACTCTGCCGCCACAGCCCAGGCCAAGTCGGCGGGCAGCTCGTCGCGCCCTTCGAGCGCGGTTCGCGCGCGACGCCCGCGAACGGGCAAACGCGCGCCCGCCCCGCGCCGGCCGGCGCGGGTCGAGGAGCCGGCGCCGCGTCAGGGCTTCGAGTGCGAGGGGGAACGCGCGACCGGACCGGTGCAGCCGCCGGGCGGCCCTGAGCTGGTGGCGAGCGCCGCCGAGCTCGTCGGCGAGCTCGCCAAAGCAGGCGCCGCGGCGGGCGAGCGCCTGCTCAAGGACGTCTTCTCGCGCCTGCCCGGCGGTTGAGGGCGCCGAGCGTCCGGCCCGCGACGCCGGGTGCTACCGCCTCAGGCGCCGGCCGAAGCTGCGCATAGTTCGGCAAAGGTCTTCTGTATACTTGCGGCCACGCCGAGCTCCTGTGACTCAGGTCATGGGAGACGGGGGACCCATTGCAGGCCGGATGCATTCGGCTTGCGGGGGCGAATCGACCGTCTAGGTCGTAGCGCCGACAGTGTGGCGCGAGCCCGTCAGCTCACCCCGTAGGCCCAGACACTGATGCGAACACCGTTTTTGAAGATATCGATGATTGCCGTGCTCGTTGCCGGCATCTGTGCCGGCTGCGTAACCGCCGGTGCGGCTGCCACGACGGGCGGATCGACCGCGCCTGTAGCAACCACGGCGCCTGTCGCAACGAGCCACAAGCCGGCGCTCGCGACCTGGTTCGGCCCCGGCTTCTACGGCCAGGAGACCGCGTGCGGACAGACGCTGACGCCGGCTGTCGTGGGCGTCGCCAACCGCACGCTCCCGTGCGGCACGCTCGTCAAGTTCAGCTACAAAGGCCACACGGCGACGGTGCCCGTGATCGACCGTGGACCCTACGCGCACAACGGCGCGCAGTGGGACCTAACGATCGGCGCGGCCAGCGCGCTCGGCATGAGCGACACGGCGAGACTGAAGACACGCGTGGTCGGCAGCGTGCCGAACACGCCCACGCTCGGACTGCCGCCGGGCGCTGCCGAAGAAGCCGCAGCGGCCGCCAGCGCCGGCGGCGCCGCCGCAGCCGCCTGAGCCGTGTCCCCCCGCTAGGAACGCCGGTCGGCGGGCGTACCCGGACCGCGCGATACGCGCATAACGGGGTCGTCGATCCTCCGACTGCCAGGATCCGCCCCTGGCTGCTGCGCCGAGGCGGCCGAAGATTGCAGCGGTGTGTCCCACGGCAGCGGCCGCGGGGCTGTCGGCGGGGTGCTCTGCCCGAGCGCGCCGTGAGGACTGATTGGCTCCGCCGGGCGAGCTTGCTCGCGTGCCGGGGCGGGCACAGGAGTTCCGTCCCCCCGGCCCCCGGCCGCCCGCGGCCGGGCCTGGCGCGGCGCATCGTCGTGTTCGTCGATCAGCACAGCCCCGAGCGCTCCGGGCGATGGCGCGGGCGCGCTGTAGAGCACCTGCTCACGCGGCGGTGGGAATGCCGGGCGAGCGCTAGCCGCGCCGATTGCGTCGCTGCGCCCAGCGAGCGCATAGGCGAGCGCAGTGGCACAGACCGATGCGAGCCGGTCGGAGAGGTCGGCGACCTGTCGCGCGGTGGGGTCGCGCAGCTCCTCCAGGGCGGCCTGCCACAGCAAGCCACGCAGCGCCTCGACGTGCTCGACGGCTGCCGAGGCCTCCCAGCCGGCGACCAGCGCGCTCAGGCCGGCTGTGGCGGCGAGCGCTCCAGGGCGAGCTTCCCCCTCGCGGGCGTCTATGTCGAAGATCGCGAGTTCCTCATCCGAGGACAGCGCACGTGCCAACGAGGCGCACAGGGCGGGTGCGTAGCGAGCAAGGTCCTCGAGCGGGATCGCGGCCATCTCGACAAGCGGACGCGCTGCGAGCAGCGTCAGCGTCCACCTGTGCGCGAGCTCCTCGGCGCGCGCTGCAAGCGCCTCGGCCGGCGCATCGGCGACGGCGCGGGCGCGGGCGACAGGCGGGTCGAGGCGGTCGCGGCTCACGCCATGGTGGATATCAGCAGGCGAGGACGCGAGCCGCTGACTAGCCTGCCGAGCATGAGCGCCACCCTCGTCGCGGTCGTGGTGGCGGCTGCCGCCCTCTCCGCCCTCGTGCTGCTGACGGTCCTGTGGCGCGCTTCGCACCCTGGACGCGGCGTCCCGGGAGCCGTGATCGCTGAGTCGCACAGCCTGACCTCGCTGGACGACGAGACCGGCGCCGTGCGCTCTGTGCAGAGCGCCGATGTGTTTCTGCCGGCGGACGCGTTGCAGCGCTTCTGGTCGCCGGAGCACCTCGAGCGCCTGGCGGCCACCTACTGGCGCTTTCTCTCACGCGCCACGCTTGGGCTGATCCACGTTGCCTACACCGATCAGGGCCGCGCGATCGTGCTGCTCATACCGCAGTTGAAGCTGCTGACCTTCCAGGCGCCAGAATACGAGATGGATCACGACCACGGGCTCGTCCGCTGGCGCATCGCGCGTGGCCTACTCGTGGCCAAGCGCGGCAGGGACGGCGGCGGCTATCTGCAGATCGAGGTCCGCCGCGGCGAGCCCGGCGAGGACGGCCAGGCGCGGCTGCACGTCGCCGTCGAGGTGGCCAACTTCTACCCGTCGCTGGCCTCACGCCTCGGGCGTAGGTTCTACGACGTGACGCAGTCGCGCATCCACGTGATCGTGACCAACCGCTTCCTGCGTTCGCTCGTGCGCCTCGACCTGGCCGAATCGCGCGTCGGGCGCTACCGCGTCTAAGCGAGCGGCTCGGCCTTGCGCGGCGGCACAGGAGCGCGCGGCGTGGCCGATGCCTGCGCCACGCCCGAGGACCCATTGGCGCCGGCCTCGACGACGGGCGGCGCATCGCGGTCGGATATGAGATCGCGCTCGTCGCTCGGCTCACCTGGGGCCATGACCTGGACGGGAGCGCTGATCACCGTGCTGCCGGGGGGAACGTCTCGGCTGACGACCGAGCCGGCGCCGATCCGCGCGCCACGTCCGATGCGCAGGTCTGCGCGGCGGGGCGAGATGATCACGGAGTTGGCGCCGATCTTCACGTCGTCCTCAATCACCACGCGGTATGGCGATTTGGCTTCGGCGCGCGTCGCGATCGTGACGTTGTGCCAGATCTTCACGCGGCGCCCGATCGTGACGTTCGGGTGGACGACGATGCCGAGTCCGTGGTGGCCGAGCGCGATGTCGGGGCTGACCGATGCGCCCGGCGGCAGGGAGTTGTGGTAGAGCGTCGAGTTGACGTTGCGCACGAGCGTCGCCAGGCGTCGGTGACCCCGTTGCTGCAAGGCGATCGACAGCAGCCACAGCCGCTCTGGCCTCAGCATCCCAGCCATCTCACACGCTGCCGCTGCGAAGCTCGTCAACCATGCCGACATTGTTACAGCCGCCGGCCCGCGTGCTCCCGGCTCAGCTCGCGCTCAGAAGCGCTCGCCGCCGACCGCGCGCAGCTTCGAGCGGTCGTGCGTTGCGCGGATCCGTCTGATCGTCCCCGAGCGCGTCCGCATGACCAGCGACTCGGTCGTAGCACCGCCGGCGCTCGGGTAGCGGACACCCTGCAGGACGTCGCCGTCGGTAATGCCGGTAGCCGAGAAGAACACGTCCTCGCCTTTGATCAGGTCGTCGCGCGTGAGCACCTGCTCGAGGTCGTAGCCGGCCTCGAGCGCGGCCTCGCGCTCCTGCTCATCGCGCGGCCACAGACGCCCGAGCAGCTGTCCCCCGAGACACTTGACGGCAGCCGCCGAGATCACGCCCTCGGGCGTCCCGCCGATGCCCCACAGCAGATCGACCGGCGAGCGCTCGGTCACGGCCAAGAGCGCCGCCGAGACGTCGCCGTGCGCGATCAGTCGCACGCGCGCGCCGGCTTCGCGGATCTCGCGGATCCCCTGCTCGTGGCGCGGGCGATCGAGCACGACGACGATCACGTCGCCGATCGGTACGCCCCGGCGCTCGGCGACCAGCGCAACGGTCTCGCCGAGCGGCCGGTCGAGGTCGAGCAGGTCGGCCAGTTCGGGAGCGCCGGCCATCTTCTCCATGTACACGCACGGCCCTGGGTCGAACATCGTCCCGCGGCTGGACAACGCGATCACGGCCAGGGCGCTCGGCATGCCGTGTGCGGCCAGCGTGGTGCCCTCCAGCGGATCGACGGCGATGTCGACCGCGGGCGGCGAGCCGTCGCCGATTCGCTCGCCGTTGTAGAGCATCGGCGCCTCGTCCTTCTCGCCCTCGCCGATCACGACGACGCCATCCATCTGCACTGACTGGAGCATGTAGCGCATGCCGTCGACGGCTGCCTGGTCAGCGGCCTCCTTGTCGCCGAGCCCAACGAGCGGCGCGGCCGCGAGCGCGGCCGCCTCGGTCACGCGCACGAGCTCGAGCGCGAGGTTCCTGTCGGGTTGCTGAGGACTGCCGTCTTGGCTCATGGCTGTGCGGAGCGAGGAGGCGTCGCGCCGGGACCAGCCTCTGCGGAGCCGCCCTCCGTGTGGGCCGGCGTCGGGCCCGTTGGTGCCTGCGAAGTGTCGTCCACCCCGGCGGACGCTACATCAGGAGCTGCATCATCGTGGTCCTCGCCGGAGCCTTCGCGCAGCAGGACACGTGGAGCGGGGCCAACCACGGTCGCTCCGGGCGGAACGTCATGCGTGACGACGACGCCCGCTCCGATTCGAGCGCCGCGACCGATGCGCAGGCACTCGCCGCGAGGAGCGATGATCACTGCGTTGGTGCCGATGTTCGCTCGATCTTCGATCACGACGCGGGCTTTCTCCCCGATCGACTTGGTCCCTTCGCGGCGGGTCGGACGCCCGGCGATGATCGTCACGTTGTGCCAGATTTTCACGTGCTCGCCGATCTCCACGTTGCGGTTGACGACGATGCCGTGGCTGTAGTGGCCAAGGGCGATGCCGCGGCCGACAGTCGCCCCCGGAGCCAGCGAGTTGTGGTAGAGGATCGTGTTGAGCTGCTTGATCGCGAAGGCGACGATCCAGTGACCGCGCCGGTGCAGGGCTATCGACAACAGCCATAGTCTTTCCGGGCTGAACAGCCACAGCTTTTGCAGTCTTTGCCTGAGCAGCCCGAGCTTCTCCAAGCTGTCCACCTCCGCTTTTGCGACAAGAGTTGACCGTCGCTTGCGTCCTGAACCCGGAGCCCGTGCGCGACGATGATCCCGCCGATCGTATCCCACGCATAGCTCGCGGCCAACGCGGCCATGACCGCAGTACGATCGTGGAGTGAGCGACCCCGCCTTCGCCGTCGAGGCCCGCATACCAGCCGCTTTGAAAGCCGCAATCGCCGCGAAGCTGCAACTCGCCGCGACGGCGCGCGTGGGCGAGCGAGTCCGCGACGGCGACGCGACGCTGTGGGGTCCGGCGGGCACGCCGGAGATCGCCAACCGCCTCGGCTGGCTGACGATCGCCGAGCGCATGCTCGCCGAGGCCGGCACGCTCAGCGCGTTCGCCGATCGCGTGCGCGACGACGGCATCCGCGACGTGGTGCTGCTCGGGATGGGTGGCTCGTCGCTGGCGCCGGAGGTGCTGCGGCGCTCGTTCGACGCTCAGCCGGGGAGACCGCGCCTGCACGTGCTCGACTCGACCGACGCGGCGACGGTGCGCGCAGTCGGCGAGGCCGTCGAGGCGCGCAGCACGCTGTTCCTCGTCTCCTCCAAGTCGGGCGGCACGATCGAGCCGCTCTCGCTGTTCGCGCATTTCTGGTCACTCGTGCCGGAGGGCGCCAACTTCGCCGCGATCACAGACCCGGGCTCGGGCCTGGAGAAGCTCGCGCGCGAGCACGGCTTCAGGGAGGTATTCGCAGGCGACCCAGACATTGGCGGGCGCTACAGCGCTCTCTCGGCCTTCGGCATGGTCCCTGCGGCGCTGATCGGCGTCGACATCCGCGGCTTGCTTGAGGGCGCCGAGAACGCCTGGGAGACGGCGCTGCGCCCCGGGGCCTCCACCGGTGGGGCGGGCGTAGATCTCTCGAGCGGCGTCGAGCTGGCCGGCGTATGGATCGGCGCGGCGCTGAGCGCGCTCGCGCAGTCGGGCCGCGACAAGTTGACGTTCGTGATCGACGAGTCGCTGCCCGGCCTGGGGTTGTGGCTCGAGCAACTCGTGGCCGAGTCGACGGGCAAGCAGGGCACGGGAATCCTGCCGGTCGCCGAGGAGCCGGTTGGCGAGCCCTCGGACTACGGCGATGACCGCGTGTTCGCCTACCTGTGCGACCTCGATGCTCCCGACGCAGCGTTGCAAGCGCGGGTCGAGGCGCTCGCCGAGGCCGGACACCCGCTGCTGCAGGTACCGACGCACGGTCCGGCCGATCTCGGCCGCGTGTTCATGCTGTGGGAGATCGCCGTCGCCGTCGTCGGCTGGGGCCTTCAGATCAACCCGTTCGACCAGCCCAACGTGCAGCAGGCCAAGGATGCGACCAAGCAGGTGCTCGCGGGCTACGAGACCGCGCACGAGCTGCCGAGCGAGGACGGCGCCGACAGCGGCGCACTGAAGGCCTTGCTCGATCCGGCAGCGCCGCCGAACTACGTCGCACTGATGGGCTACGTGCAGCCCTCGGCAGAGTTCGACGCGGCCGTCGCGCGGCTGCGCGAAGTCCTTCGCGACCACGCCAAGGCGACGACGACGTTCGGCTATGGCCCGCGCTTCCTGCACTCGACTGGCCAGTTCCACAAGGGCGGCCCGAAGGTCGGTCGCTTCCTGCAGCTCCTGTGGGATGGGCCCGAGGACGTCGCGATCCCGGGCGCGCCGTACACGTTCACGACGCTCAAGAACGCCGAGGCGATCGGCGACTTCGACACCTTGCGCGAGCTGGGGCTGCCGGCCGAGCGCGTGCGACTGCAGGGCGCCGATCCGGCGGGCGCGCTGCGCGAATTGACCAAGCTGATCAAGGAGGCCTTGTGACACAGATCGGGTTCGTCGGGCTGGGCAAGATGGGCGGCAACATGGTGCATCGCATCCGCCGCGACTCCGAGCACGAGGTCGTCGCGTTCGACTTCGACGAGAAGGCCGTCAAGCAGGCGGTCAAGAACGGCTCGGCCGGAGCGGGCTCGCTGAAAGAGCTCGTCAAGCAGCTCTCGCCGCCGCGGATGGTGTGGATCATGGTGCCCGCCGGCGCGCCGACGCAGGAGACGGTCGACAAGCTGGCCAAGCTGCTCGATCGCGGCGACACGATCATCGACGGCGGCAACTCGCGCTGGAGCGATGACAAGCACCGCGCCAAGGAGCTGAAAGCACAGGGGATCGAATACGTCGACGTGGGCGTCTCCGGCGGCGTCTGGGGCCTTGAAGTCGGCTACTGCATGATGGTCGGCGGGCCGCCGAAAGCGGTCAAACGGCTCGCGCCGATCCTCGACGTGCTGGCGCCGCAGACCAACGAGCAGAGCATCGCCGCGATCGGGCCGCGTGGCTGGATGCACTTCGGGCCCGTCGGGCGCGGGTCACTACGTGAAGATGGTCCACAACGGCGTCGAGTACGGGCTGATGCAGGCCTACGCCGAGGGCTTTGACCTGTTCGACAAGTGCGAGTACGAGCTCGACAACGCGAAGATCGCGCATCTCTGGGGACAGGGCTCGGTCGTGCGCTCGTGGCTATGCGAACTGGCGGCGCGGGCCTTCGAAGCCGACGGCAACGAGCTGCAGGCGATCGAGGGCTACACCGAGGACTCGGGCGAGGGGCGCTGGACGATCGCCGACGCGACCGAGCACGACGTGCCGACGCCCGTGATCACGGCCTCGCTATATGCCCGCTTTCGCTCCCGCGGCAACGGCGACTTCTCCGATCGCGTGCTGGCGGCGCTGCGCAACCAGTTCGGCGGGCACGCGGTGAAGAGCGCGCCGGCGGGCGCCGCTACCGCCAAGGTCGGGGCGAGCAAAGCGAAAGCGCCGGCCAAGGCCGGCAAGCGCGGGGGCCGCTGAGCGGTGGCGGCCCACCCCGGTCAGCCGACCGCTGAGCCGCAGCCAGAGAACCCGTTGACGGCAGGCCTGGAGCGCCTGCCGGTCGCGCCGACGACGCTCGTCATCTTCGGCGCCACGGGCGACCTGGCAAGGCGCAAACTGCTGCCTGCGCTGTACAACCTCGCCCATGACGGGGCGCTGCCCGAGCGCTTCCATCTGGTCGGCGTCTCGCGCCAGGAAAAAGCGCACGAGGACTATCGCGCGGAGTGCGAGGAAGCGATCCGCCGCTTCTCGCGCCGCCCGCCGAAGGAGGACGTGCTGAAAGCCCTACTCAATGAGGTCAAGTACGTCCCGGGCGTGTTCGACGACGACTCCGTCTACGCCGAGCTTGGCAAGGTGCTCGACGCCTTCGACACGCATGCCGGCGAACCGCTGAATCGGGCCTTCTATCTCTCGACGGCGCCAGAGTTCTTCCCGGTGATCGTCGAGCGGCTGGGCAGCTCTGAGCTGGCGCAGCACGAGGGCGCGCAGGTGCGCGTGATCATCGAGAAGCCGTTCGGCACGACGCTCGAAGAGGCGCGCGAACTCAACCGTCGCGTGCTCGGCGATCTTCGAGGAGCAGCAGGTCTTCCGCATCGACCACTACCTCGGCAAGGAGACCGTGCAGAACATGCTGGCGTTTCGCTTCGCCAACGGCATGTTCGAGCCGCTGTGGAACCGCAACTACATCGACAACGTGCAGATCACGGCTGCCGAGGATCTCGGCATCGGCACCCGCGCCGGCTACTACGACCACGCCGGGGCGCTGCGCGACCTGATCCAGAACCACATGCTGCAGCTGCTCTGCCACGTCGCGATGGAGCCGCCCGTCAGCTTCACGGCCGAAGAGGTGCGCAACGAGAAGGTCAAGGTGCTGCAGTCGATTCCCGAGCCGACGGCCGGCTGACATCTCGCAGATCGCGCTGCGCGCCCAGTACGCCAAGGGTCACGCCGGCGGCGAGGACGTCGTCGGGATATCTGGAAGAGGACGGCGTCGCGCCGAACTCGACAACCGAGACCTACGCCGCGCTGCGCCTGGAAGTCGACAACTGGCGCTGGGCCGGGGTGCCCTTCTACATCCGCACGGGCAAGCGCCTGGCGCGCAAGATCACCGAGATCGCGGTCACTTTGAAGCCGGTCCCCCACCTCGCCTTCTCCCAGGAGGGCTCGCTGGGCGTGCAGCCCAACCAGCTGGTGCTGACGCTGCAGCCCAACGAGGGCGTCTGCGCTGCGCCTCGGCGCGAAGATCCCGGGCACGCGCATGATCATCCGCCCGGTCAACATGGAGTTCCTCTACGGCACATCCTTCCTCTCGCAGTCGCCCGAGGCCTATGAGCGGTTGATCACCGACGCGATGCGCGGCGACGCAACGCTGTTCACGCGTAACGACGAGGTCGAGGCGCAATGGCGCATCTGCGACCCGATCGTCGGCACGTGGGCGAAGGAGCCGGGGCCGCTGGCGCAGTACGAAGCGGGCTCGCAAGGACCGGCCGAGGCGCAGGAGCTGCTGCTCGAGGGCCATGAGTGGCGCGCGATCTGATCGGGTGAGCGGCTGAGATGAGCACCAGCGACGCGGTCTGGAGCGAGCAGGGCACGACGCCGGACAGGATCGAAGCGGCGCTGCGCGAACTGCTCGCCGAGCGCCACGCCGAAAGCGGCAGCTACGTGCCGGCGCGCGTGCTCAACATGATCGTGTTCGTCGACGACGAGTGGAGCGGTGAAATCGCCAACCGCCTGCGCGGCGTGGGGCGCTACGCGGCCTCGCGCCTGGTCGTGCTCTCCTACGAGCCCAAGCGCGAACGACTCGACGCACGGGTAAGCATCGCCTCCGACGCGGACCCCACGCCGGGTGAGCTTGCGCTGCTGCGCGAGACGGTGATCGTCAGGCTCGGCGACCGCCACCTCGACGACCTCGATACGATCGCCGACCCACTCGTCGTGACAGACCTGACGACGCTGTTGTGGTCGCCGCATGGGCACCCGGAGGCCGTCGACTCGCTGCTCAGCCTCGCGCAGGCGAGCTTGATCGACTCGATCGACGAGCCCGTCTGGCGCGATGCGCTCGACCGCGCGAGCACGCTCGCCGAGCAGCTGTACGTCGTCGACCTCGCGTGGCTGCGCTCGACGCCGTGGCGCGAGCGCATCGCGGCGGCGTTCGACCCGCCCGCGATGCGCGCCGAGCTGCGACGCCCTCAACGTGGTCACCGTGCGCCACCACCCCGACTCGACGGTAGCCGCGATGCTGCTGCTCGGCTGGCTGGCCTCGCGCCTGCATTGGAAGCTCGAGCACTCGGAGATCGTCAGCAGCGACAGGCACGAGGGCGTGCTAGGCGGCACCGCGCACGGGGACGGGCACGACATCAAGCTCGAGCTGAGAGCCGACCCACAGCTAGAGGTTCCGGGGCTCGCCGGGCTGGACCTGCGCAGCTCCTCGGGCTTTGCCCTGCGCCTCGACCGCGGCCCGGGGGGCCTGCACGCGCGCCGCAGCGACGGCGACGGCCAGGAGCGCGAGTGGACGCTGCTCGGCGCCTCGCGCGGCGAGAGCGGCATCCTCGGCGAGGGCATCCGTCAGGCGCTACTGCGCGATCAGACCTACGGACCGGCGCTCGCGGCCGCCCAGGAGATGCTCCCCGATGCCCAGACGCTCGTTTCCGGAGCCGACGCGTCGTGACGAGCCTGACGACGTGCGCTGACGCCGAGGCGGCCGCACAGCGCGCGGCGAGCGAGATTGCCAGGCGCCTGCAGAGCGCCCGGCGCGAGCGCGGCACGGCGCACCTGGCGCTGAGCGGCGGAACGACGCCGGCGCGCGCCTACGAACTGCTCGCGCAGGAGCTCGAGGACTGGCAGGACATCTCGGTGTGGTTCGCCGACGAGCGCTGCGTCGGGCCGGAGGACGACGAAAGTAACTACAAGCTCGCCCGCGAGACGCTGCTTGGCGCCGCCGGCGGACTCGACGAGACGCTTGTGCACCGGATGGAGGGCGAGCTCGGCCCCGAGCGCGGCGCCGAGCGCTACGCGGAGGCACTGCGCGAGCATGCCCCGCTCGAGCAAGGCGTGGCCGCGCTCGACGTGATCGTGCTCGGGATCGGACCGGACGGTCATGTGGCCTCTTTGTTTCCGGGCTCGCCAACGCTCGACGTGCAGGCGCCCGAGCTCTGCCTCGGCGTGCACGACTCACCCAAGCCACCGCCCGAGCGGATCACGCTGACGCTGCCCGTGCTGCGCGCTGCGCAGCGCTGCGTGCTGCTCGCTACGGGCGCCGGCAAGGCCGATGCGGTCAACGCGATGCTGGCCGAGCCGAGCCGCCACGTGCCCGCCAGCCTGCTGCGGCGCGGGCGCTTGAGCGTGATCGTCGACGACGCGGCCTCGCCGGAACCGCCCAAACAGCGCTCGCAAGAGGACTGAGCGGCGCGGGAGGCGGCCGCGAGCGCCTACAGTAGGAGCGCGCAGCGATGGCCACCGACGCACTAGACAGCAGTCGCGCCTCCGCCGGGGTGGCGCAAGTCTTGGACGGGCTCGAGTACGCCCGCGGGCGGACGTTTGCGCTGATCGAGCACCTCGAGGACGACCAGCTCGAGCGCGTCTACTCGCCGATCATGAGTCCGCTGGTGTGGGACCTCGGCCACATCGCCGCCTACGAGGACCTGTGGCTCGCCCATCGCCTCGGCGAGCACGAGCTGCTGCGCCCGGAGCTCGCGGCTCTCTACGACGCCTTCGAGACCCCGCGCGCGATCCGCGGCGACCTCGAGATGCTCGGCCCGGTCCAGGCGCGCGGCTACCTCGCCGAGGTGCGCGCGCGCACCGTGCAGACGCTCGCTGAGCGAGGCATCGGCGACGGGGTGATCTGCGAGATGGTGGTCCGCCACGAGCTGCAGCACGGCGAGACGATGCGCCAGGCGATGGTCATCGCGGGGCTGCTCGGCGAGGCCGATGCGGCGGCGCGAGGCCGGCCGCTCCCCGGCGATCCAGAAGACGGCGACGCGAGCCCCGAGCCCATCGGCGGCGATTGGATCGAAGTGGCGGCCGGGTCCTTCGCGATGGGCGCGCCTAGCGATGGCTTCGCCTACGACAACGAGCGGCCCCGTCACGAGCGGCAGACGCCGAGCTTTCAGATCGCCCGCCACCCGGCGACGAACACCGACTGGCTGCGCTTTGCAGAGCTCGGAGGCTACGAGCGGGAGGAGCTGTGGTCAGAGGATGGCTGGGCGTGGCTGGCCGAGGCCGAGCAGCCACGGGCGGGCGCGATGCACCCGGCGATCGCCGCGGGGCATCCGCAAGCGCCAGCCAGTCACGTGAGCTGGTTCGAGGCGCAGGCGTTCGCCCGCGCGCACGACGCGCGTCTGCCGAGCGAGGCCGAGTGGGAGAAGGCGGCCACGCTGGAAGGTTCACCGCTGGACGGAGTCGGCAGGGTGTGGGAGTGGACCGAGAGCGCGTTCGACGGCTACCCGGGCTTCGTCGCGCACCCCTACCGCGAGTACTCGGAGGTGTTCTTCGGCGAGGACTACCGCGTGCTGCGCGGCGGCTCGTGGGCGACCGACGAGCGCGTCGCCAATCCGCACTTTCGCAACTGGGACCTCCCCCAGCGCAGGCAGATCTTCGCCGGCGTGCGGCTCGCCCGCGACGGCGGCTGAGTGCAAGCGCTGGACGCGAGCCAGGCGGCGAGATGATCTGCGATAGCGTTCGGCTCCTCGGGACCTTCTGATGGCGTCGCAAACCCCACCGGAGCCCGCCGTGCAGACGGCGATCCGCATCGACTCCCATCTCGACGGCGCGCGTGATCGCTCGCTGGCCGACGACGTGCTCGACGGGCTCACGCGTCCGTTCAAGGAACTGCCGCCGAAGCACTTCTACGACGCCCGCGGAGCGGAGCTGTTCGACCGGATCTGCGAGCTGCCCGAGTACTACCCCACGCGCGCCGAGCGCGCGATCCTCGAGCGCGACGCGACCGAGCTCGCAGCACTCACCGGGGCGGCCGAGCTAGTCGAGCTTGGCTCGGGCACGGCGAGCAAGACGCGCGTGCTGCTCGACGCGCTCGAGCAGGCCGGCACGCTCGTCCGCTACGTCCCGGTCGACGTGACCGAGAGCATGGTGCGCGAGTGCGCGGCGCAGCTGACCGAGGAGTACCCCGGCCTACAGGTCCACGGGGTGATCGGCGACTTCGAGCGCCATCTCGGCGAGGTGCCCGAGGCGCTCGGACCTCGCATCGTCGCCTTCCTCGGCGGCACGATCGGCAACTTCCCACCCGGTAGCCGCCGCCGCGTGCTGCGCGAGATCTCGCGCCTGCTCGGCCCGGAGGACTACCTGCTGCTCGGCACCGACCTCGTCAAGGACCCCGTCGTGCTGCAGGCCGCCTATGACGACACGCAGGGCGTCACTGCCGAGTTCAACCGCAATGTGCTGCGCGTGCTGAACCGCGAGCTCGACGCCGACTTCGAGCCGGAGGACTTCGAGCACGTCGCGCTGTTCGACCCCGAGCACGAGTGGATCGAGATGCGCCTGCGCTCGCGCCGCGAGCACACGACGATCGTGCGCGACCTCGACCTCCCGGTGCACTTCAACGCCGGCGAGGAGATGCGCACGGAGATCAGCGCCAAGTTCACCTCAGAGCGGATCGAAGGCGACCTGGCGGCGGCCGGCCTAGAGCTCGTGCGGCTGTTCACCGACCCAGACGAGCTGTTCGCGCTGACGCTCGCGCGCGTCAATCCGTCGAGCCTCGTCTAGGCCCCCGAGGGGGCCGCGCAGACGCTGACCGCGCCTGAAGCGTTGGGATAGAGTCCGCCGCGATGCAGATCGCCGGCAGCTCAGCACTAGTCGCAGGCGGCGCCTCGGGACTCGGCGAGGCAACGGTACGTGCGCTGCACGAGCGCGGCGCGGTCGTGACGATCGCCGACGTCAACGCCGAGAAGGGGAACGAGCTGGCGAGCGAGCTCGGGCTCGAGTTCGTCTCCTGCGACGTGCGCGAGGAGGAGCAGGTGCAGGCCGCCGTGAGCAAGGCCGCCGAGACCGACGGCGGGCTGCGGATCTCGATCTGCTGCGCCGGCACCGGCTGGGCGCAGAAGATCGCCGGTTCCAAGGGGCCGCACCCGCTGGTGCCCTTCGAGACGATCATCCAGATCAACCTGATCGGCACGTTCAACGTGCTGCGCTTCGCCGCCGCTGCGATGATCACGACCGAGTCCGGCGAGGATGGCGAACGCGGCGTGTGCGTGAACACGGCCTCGATCGCGGCCTTCGACGGCCAGGTCGGACAGGTCGCCTACTCGGCTTCCAAGGGCGGTGTCGTCGGCATGACGCTGCCCACGGCGCGCGACCTCGCGCAGTACGGAATCCGTGTCAATACGGTCGCCCCCGGACTGTTCGACACGCCGCTGCTCGCCGCCCTCCCCGAGGAGGCGCGCCAAGCGCTCGGCGCCGGCATCCCCTTTCCGCAGCGGCTCGGCCTGCCCGCCGAGTACGCGCAGCTCGCCTGTCAGATCGTCGAGAACCGGATGCTCAACGGCGAGACGATCCGGCTCGACGGCGCGCTGCGGATGCCGCCGCGGTAGAGGACTGCCTAGCCCGAGGCCGCGGCACTCTTGCTCGACGCGGCGGCCTTCGAGAGCGGCGCCGTGCAACTCTTCCGGGTGACGCTCTGTTCCTGCCGTGTCAGCCTTTCCGAGGGTGCCGACGTCGGCGCGACTTCGCGCGTGGTCGTGGTCTGCACTTCCTGCTTAGCCCCCGGCTTGGCTTCCCCGCTCACGACCTGCGTGATCGTCGTGTTCTTCACACTCGGGCCAGCTGCTTCGGGTTGGTCCTTGTAGAGCTGAGCGAGCATCCGCTCGGCGTGCTCATGAAAGTGGCCGCCGATGCGCTCGAACTGGCCCACGTCGATCAGAGCCACATCGGATGCCGGAACCCAGAAGATCAGACCCGGTCGGATCAGTTCGTTCGATTTGGGATCGATCAGCGCGCGACGGCCGACATATACACGATCGCTCGTCTGTGTGATGAAGACGCCGCATATGCCGACGGCGTCGCTCTTGCGCACGAGCGCGATCGGTTGGGCTGAGGGCCTGTCGAGATCCTTGGCGATCGTCACCGTCGCACCGAACATCAGCACCGAGAAGAACACCGCGATCCCGTACCAGGCAAATTTTTCGGTCACCCTCGCGATGAAGACGTTCATCGTCGTGAGCAGCACAACGACGCCGAGCACGACCGCCAGCCAAGAGAACAGATCCGTGGTCAGCACGTACACGAGCCCGGCGAGAGCCGCGAGCAGAAGCAGGATGCCGAGTGCCAGGACCACGACGAGCGTGCGACTCAGCGACGGTTTCGCGGCAAGCTTCTCAGGCTTCCGGGAGGCGTCCCGCCCAGCGCGCTCGGATGCTCGCCGCTTGTCCGCCTGGAGTGCGCTCGCCAACTTAAGGCCGACAGCGGAGACGATCTTGAGGGCGCCGATTATCTGCTGCCGCAGGCGAGCGTCGATCGCACGGAACACGTGGCCTGTGTCCTCTTCGGCGTGGCCGAGTTCGCGCGTAAGCACGTCCCCGTCCGGCGGCTGGTCGCCGTAACCGACGACCTCCTTCTTTGCCGCTTCGATCTGCTTGGCTGCTTCGGCAGGCAACCCGATCAGAATCCGATCGATCGCCGCTGCCCACTCGCGAACCGATCGTTGCCACTCGCGCAGCGTGGTCACCACCGCGAGATCTGCCTGCTCACGAGCGCGGAGGCTCTTGGGCTTGGGAAACCGTCTTGCGATTTCTTGCGTAGCGCGTTCGTGCAGGCGGGCCGCGGTCAGGGCCTCGCGTGCTTCGATGACCTTCGTGGCGGCTCGCTCCAACGCGGTGCGTGCTCTGAAGTCGCTCATCGCCTCCGCCCCGAGGTCTCCTGCGACGAGCCCCAGTACGAGCAACCCGGCAATCAACACGGCGTAGTTCCACCAGGCCCCGGCATCGATGTAGAACAGCGCGGCGAGCATCTCGAGCACGCCCACCCATACGATCGTGCGGACCGTCCGACGCGTCGCATCGCCGTTCCGGTCGATGAGGTAGACCAGGATCACGGCAAACACGCCGCCAAGAACGAACACCGCCAGCGCGAGCGCACCGACGATCACCAGTTCCTGCCTAGGTACGGCCAGCACCGCCTGTGTCGCGGGCAGCCCTGCGGCATGGAAGCGAATCCACTCGATCGCCGCTCCGATCACGGCGACGAAGCCGGCGAATCCGATCGCGCTGCCGATCGCGGGGAGCGCCTGCCACGCAAGTTCGCCCAGGCGGCTAAGGACGCCGCTTTCCTTATCGGTCTTCGCTGCATCTGGCTTAGCCGCTGTCTCGGCTGCCATATCTGAGCCCCCCGACTCGTTGTCCCCGCCGCCACCAACTCATTGCTCCGGTCTGGCTGACCAGTCGAGCTTCTGAAGAACAGAATTGTCCCATAAAATACCTCAGGCTGCTCGCACGGCGCAAGACGCTCGTGAATTGAACATCTCGAGGTCGTGAGCACTGTCGTCGACACGCCGTCCCCCTTTCCGCAGCGGCTCGGCCTGCCCGCCGAGTACGCGCAGCTCGCCTGTCAGCTGTCGAGAACCGGATGCTCAGCGGTGAGACGATCCGCCTGGACGGCGCGCTGCGGATGCCGCCGCGCTGAGCTTCAGCGCGGAGCTGCCTGCACGAGCGCGGGAGGAATCCGTGCAAGCGCGCCTGTAGACGCACGGGCAGCCGCCGGCTCGGGCCGCCCGAGCTGGAAGCCCTGACCTCCCTGGATGATCGCGTGATCGAACACGTCGCGTTCGTGGAGTCCGCGTAGGAAGCGCAGCGTTTCCTCGTCCTCGATGCCCTCGGCGATCACGAACGCGCCCGTCTGACTGGCGAACGTGGCCATCGCCATCAACACCGCGCGTGCCCCCGGCTCGGTGGCCGCCGCGGCGACGACGCTGCGGTCGATCTTCACGTACTCGGCCTCGAGCTCGCGTAGCATCTCGAGGCCCGAGTTGCCGGTGCCGACATCGTCAACGGCGATCTGGAACCCCTCTCGACGCAGGCCTCGCAGGCACTTGACGACCGATGCCGTGCGCCCGCCGAAGCGCTCGGTGACCTCGACCACGATCTGCTCGGGCTCGAGACCGGCGCGCATGACCGGAGCGCGTAGCCAGTCGCTGGCGTCCGGATCGAGATCGAGCGTCAGTGGATGGACGTTGACGAACAGCAGCTCCCCAGGCTTCAGCTCGGGGGCCGAGCGCAGCGCCGCCTGCACGCACAGCGCGTCGAGCTGATGAACGCGACCGAGCTGCTCGGCGATGTCGAAGGCCTCCATCGGGCCCGACAGCCCGTAGCGAAGATCGGGGCGCATCAGCGCCTCGACGCCGAGCAGGCCCTGCTTCTCGAAGTTCCAAATTGGCTGATAGACGATGCTCAAGCATCCCTCGTCGATCAGCCGCAGCACCGACTCCTTCTTCTCGGGAGTCGTGACCACGACATGAGCGCGAATGTCCTCGAAGTGCGCAGCCCCGTTGCCGCCTTTGCGCTTGGCCTCATACAGCGCGCTGTCGGCCTCGGCGCGCAGGATCTCGGCGCCTACTCCTGGACGCAGGGCGCTCACGCCGATGCTCACCTGCACGCCGGCGTCGGCCAGCTCGCGGCTGATCCGGCGGACGAGTACACGAGCACCGTCGGCGTCGGTGTGCGACAGCAGCACGGCGAACTCGTCGCCGCCGATCCGGAACGCGCGATCGCCCGGCCGTGACTCGCGCAGGATCGCGGCCACGCGCCTGAGGATCGTGTCGCCCTGTGGATGCCCGCGGCGATCGTTGATCAGCTTGAAGTCGTCGACGTCGAGCAGCGCGATCGCGAGCGAGTCGCCGTAGCGGATCGCGGAGGCGACCGTCTGGGGGAACTCGTCCTGGAAGGCCCGCTGATTGGGGAGATCGGTCAGGCCATCGCGCGTCGCACGACGCAGCACGGAGCGATGGTCGCGCATCAGCCTGCGCCCACCGACGAGGTAGAAGACGATCCCGCCGCCGAGCAGGGAGAGCAGCGCGATCACCGCGATGATCATCCGCACGCGCTGGAGCTGGGCGTCGTAGGCACGGTGGTCGTAGGTCACCTCGTAGGCGTAACGGACCCCCCCCACGCGGATCGGCACGATGAACTCGAAGTCACGGCCGTCGGCCTTCGGGTCGCTCTCGCGCCCGGCATAGCGCAGGCCGCTTCGGAGTGCCGCTTCGATCGGCGGGTCCGAGTCGTGCATGCTCACGACGGCGTCGTCGGCGGATGCCACGATTCTGTTCTGCGGGTCGATCAGCGTCGCCTCGAGCGTGCCCGGCCGAGATGCCACGGCATCCAGCAGCCTGTCGACGTTGGCGATCGCGGCGGTGCTCGTCGGCGCGTGCGCGGCGTACGCTTCGAAGCTCTTTGCGTCGGCGCGCTGGCTCGATGCGAAGTCGGCGATCTGCTTGTTCGCGAGCTCGTGTTCGAGCGCCAGGTAGCCGCTGACGCCGATCAGCAGCAAGGTAACCGCGACGGCAACGACCATGCGCAGGCCGAACATGAACCCAGAGCTCTCCTCGCGCGAGCGCAGGCGCTCAGGCAGCAGACGCGCGAGCCTGGGCGACGCGCTCCGCGGCCATCCGCGCGGCCAAAGTGGACGGTGTCCCATCCACTTGGCCTCGACGTCTGCGAGCGCGCCCGTGAGCAGCGGCGCATTCGCTCATCAGATGTCGCGCAACGACGCGCGCACCTGAGCTCAGTTCAGGCGCTCGACGAGCATCGCCATGCCCATCCCACCGGCCGCGCACATCGACTCGATCCCGTAGGTCTTGTCGAGCGTCTCGAGGTCGTTGAGCAGCGTCGTCATGATCCGCGCGCCGGTCATCCCGAAGGGGTGCCCGAGCGCGATCGCGCCGCCGAACGGGTTGAGCTTCTCATCGTCGATCCCGAGGTCTTCCTTGCACGGCACGATCTGCGCGGCGAACGCCTCGTTGATCTCGACGACGTCGATGTCGCTCATTGTCATTTTCGTCGCGGCCAGCAGTTTCTCGATCGCCGGGATCGGGCCGAGGCCCATGATCTCCGGGCGCAGGCCTGCGACCGAGGAGGCGACGATCCGTGCGCGCGGCTTCATCCCGAGCTCCTTGGCACGCTCGGCCGACATGATCAACAGCGCAGCCGCGCCGTCGTTCAGCGGGCAGGCGTTGCCGGCCGTGACGGTACCGCCCTCTTTGAAGACCGGCTGCAGCGCCGAGAGCTTCTCGATCGTCGTGCCCGGGCGCGGCCCGTCGTCGTTCTTGACGACCGTCTCGGGCACATCGATCTCGCTGCCCTCCTTGTCCACGTCCTTGTGCGCGGGGACCGTGACCGGCACGATCTCCTTCTCGAAGTGGCCGCTCGCGACGGCCTCGACGGCACGGTTCTGCGAGATCACGGCCCATTCGTCCTGGGACTCGCGGCTCACTTTGCAGCGATCGGCGACGTTCTCGGCAGTCATCCCCATCGGGATGTAGACGTCGTAGGCCGAGCCCTCCGAGCCGTCGACCCCGTGGTTGAACTCAAACGGCGCGCCGCCACCGGCGCGCGAGACGGCCTCGACGCCTGCCGCGATGTACGTGTCCCCCTCGCCTGCCTCGATCGCGTGTGCGGCCATCCGCGCCGTCTGCAGCGAGGATGCGCAGAAGCGGTTGACCGTGGTCGCCGGCACGTGGTGATCGATTCCCGACAAGAGGCCCGCGACGCGGCCGATGTTGTAGCCCTGCTCGCCCTCGCAGAAGCCGCAGCCCATCATGATGTCCACGATCGTGCTCGGGTCGAGCTCGGGGTTGCGCTCGACCAGCGCGCGCAGCGGGATCGCGGCGAGGTCGTCGGCTCGAACGCTCTTCAGCGACCCCTTCCCGGCGCGGCCGATGGGCGTGCGAATGGCGTCGACGATTACTGCTTCGGGCATCTCGGGAGCTCTCCTTGGGTCGTGGGCGCTGCGTGCGGTTTGGCTGCTCAGCTTATGCGGTCATAGCCCCAGAGCGCCACCAGATCGCGCCCCAGGTAATCGCCCGCGGCCTGCACCTCGTCCTTGAAGCGACGGCGCAGCTCGAGCATCAGCTGCTCGTCGACCGGCTGCTGCGGGCCATAGGTGAGGCGCCGGAAGGCCGCCGCGAGCGAATCGGGCCGCAGCGGCTTCGGCGCTACGGCGTCGAGCGTGCGTGCGAGGTTTCCCCCCGCTGCCGGGTTCAGGCCGGCGCGGCGGATCTGCCGGCGCAGCCGGTGCAGCAGCGGCGAGCGCACGCCCTTCAGCGGTTGCGTCTCGACCTGCTCAAGCGGCACGCTCGGATCGGCACCGAGGAAACTCAGCACCTGGCGGACCGTGCCCAGGTTGTCCTCGCGGAAGTCGTCGTAGATCAGCACGAGCACCTGCTCGGGCGAAAACGCCTCGTGCAGGCGGCGCAACTGCTCGGCGTAGCAGACGTGGTCTGAGTAGAGCAGCGACGGCGGGGAGACCGAGCGGCGCGGGATCCGCTTGCCTTCGCGGCGCTTGGGCTCGAGCGCGATCGCCCGGGCGAAGTCCCGCTCGGACTCGATGTGCGCAGCCACCAGTTGCATATGCAGCGAGCGCAGGAAGCTCGCCGGCTCGCGCAGGATCGCCACGATCCGGGCGTCCGGACGCAGCTCGGCGATTTCGCCCGGTGCCAGGCGCGAGCGGATGTACATCGGCGAGGCCTCGCCGATGAGCTGGCCGGGCGCGGCGTCGGCGAACAGCGACGTGTACTGCGCCAGCGTGTTGGGACGGCTGCGCGTGCCGGCCTGCGGGGAGCGCGGGCGCAGCTCGCGGGCGAAGAACCACGGCTCCTTGACGTCGCGCGGCATGAAGATCTGCGGATGCTCGGCGAGCATCAGGTAGAGCGCCGTCGTGCCGCACTTCTGATGCCCGACGATGAAGAAGTCAGGCACCGGGCCCGGCGCGCTCGCGTCAGCCGCGGCGGCCGTGCCCGTGCTTGAGCCAGCGGCTGTGACCGCGGGCGAAGATGGCTTTGCCGGCGCCGTCATCGCGCCTGAGTCTAATGCGGCCTAAAGGTCAAGCCTGCTCACGCCGAGCTCGTCGAAGCCGACGTGGTGGGCGAGCTCGTGGCGCACCGTGCGCGTGACCTGGTCGCGCAACAGCTCCGGGTCATGCCCGAAGTCGCGTCGCAGCGTGTCGCGGAACACGACGATGCGGTCGTGGAAGTCGTCGCGCGTCGCGCCGTCGCCCTGGTAAAGCCCGTATGCCCCCGCGCGCCGACCACCGTCGGAGATCACAACGGCGACGTGCTGGAGGGCGTTGCGCAAGAGGTCAGGCAGGTCGTCGAGCGCATCGCGCACGAGCTCCTCGAAGTCCTCGTCGTCGAGCGGGTCGAGCTCCATGAAGACACTTTCATCGGGGTCGACCACGAGCCCTTCGCGTGCGAGATGCTCGGAGTGACGCACGATTTCGTCGAACTCGCTCTCAGACTCAGGGTCGCGCCAGCCGGCCATGCGCACGGCGACGAACGCGGCTGCACCCATCAGCACGGCCGCCACGATCACCCCCAGCGCGATGTCCTCGAGCGCTCGCACGGCGCCGATCGTGCTGAAACCCTGCCCGACGACGATCGTCACGAGTCCCAGCGAGAGCGCGACCAGCGCGGCCATGCCGACGCGGCGAAGGTGACCGGAGGCACTCGCTGGCGGCCTCGACGAGCGCATCCCGCTGCCTATTTGAGCGTGCGGCCGATCACGAGCCGCTGAATCTCGTTCGTGCCCTCGTAGATCTGGGTGATCTTGGCGTCTCGCATCATTCGCTCCACGGGATACTCCTTGACATAACCGTAGCCGCCCAGGACCTGCACCGCGTCGATCGTCACCGCCATCGCCGTGTCCGAGCAGAAGACCTTCGCCATCGAGGAGTACTTGGCGCGCAGTGGATGCCACTGATCTGCCATCGCGCAGGCCTTGTAGAGCAGCTCGCGCGCGGCGGCCGTGCGTGTTTCCATGTCGGCCAACTTGAACTGGATTCCCTGAAACTCGTTAATGGGCTTGCCGAACTGCTTGCGCTCGCGCGCGTAGGCGACCGCGTAGTCGGTGGCGCCCTGCGCGATCCCGACGGCCTGCGCCGCCGCGCCCAGGCGCGTGCGCTCGAGCGTCCCGAGCGCGACCGACAGCCCCTTGCCGACCTCGCCGATCATGTTCTCCTCGGGCACCCGCACTTCGTCGAAGATCGGCTGCCCAGTCGGCGAGGCGCGAATGCCGAGCTTGTGCTCGAGCTTGCCCACGCTGAAGCCGGGGCGATCTGCCTCGACGACGAACGCGCTCAGGCGCCGTGTCTCCTTGTCGCTGACGGCGAAGACGATGTAGAAGTCGGCCACGCCGAGGTTCGAGATCCAGTTCTTGGTCCCGTTGATCACCCACTCCGAGCCGTCCTTGGTGGCCGTCGTGATCATCCCCGCCGGGTCCGAGCCCGCTTCGGGCTCTGACAGCGCGAAGGCGGGCGACCACTCGCCGGTTGCACACCTGGGCAGGAAGCGCTCCTTCAACTCATCGGAGCCGAACAGTTGAATCGGCAGCGTGCCGAGCTCCTGCACCATCAGGATCAGCGCACACGAGGCGTCGACCTTGGCGATCTCCTCGACCGCCATGTTCAGCATCAGCGTGCCCGTGCCGGTGCCGCCGTACTCGGTTCCGAACGGCAGACCGAGTACGTCCTGCTCGGCCAGCAGCTTGCGCACGTCCCACGGGTACTCGGCCTTCTCGTCGATCTCGGCTGAGCGCGGCGCGATCCGCTCGCGCGCGATCTTGCCGATCGTCTCGCAGAAGTCCAGGTTCTCCTGGGGAATCGTGTAGACCTCGCCGACTGCCTCCATCGCCGCTGATCCTAGTGATCGTGAGCCGCCCACGGCGCGGCAGGCGGACGAGCGTTGCCTCGCGCCCGCCGAGGGGCAAGTCGTGGGGCGTTGATAGCTTGGATCGGGTGAGCCCAGCACCGAGCAGCGAGATCGGCATCGCGCCGCAGCGACTGGCCGAGTGGCTGGCCGAGGACGCCGAGCTGCAGGTCGTCGACGTGCGCGAGCCCCACGAGCGCGAGGCGGGACACATCGCCGGCACGCGACATATCGAGTTGACGAAGCTGAGCGAGCAGGCCGCCGTCCTCGACTCCTCGCGTCCGGTCGTCTTCTACTGCCGCGTCGGCGCGCGCTCGACGATGGCCGCGCAGGCGTTGCGCGCCTCCGGCTACGAGGCCTACTCGATGGATGGCGGACTCGTGCGCTGGGCGCAGGAGCAGCGCCCATTGGAGCCCGCGGACGGCTACGTCGCCGACCACTGACGCGCGCAGCCTGCGAAGCTCTGTCGAGCACGAGACCGTTCTCAGACAGGAGGCGCAGATGGAGGCTTCGACCGAGTACCCAGCAGTGACCCAAGGCGAGGGCTATGCCGTCGGCAACCTCGACGACCTCGGCGAGGCGCCGGGCTTTCGCAAGATCCGCAAGGGCCTCGGCGTGACGGCGTTCGGCGTCAACGCAATCGTGATGCCGCCGGGGATCGACAGCGGCTTTCACTACCACGACACCCAGGAGGAGCTCTACTTCGTGCACCGCGGCACGATCGAGATGGAGTTCGGCGACGGGTCTGTGCACACGCTCGGCGAGGGCGGGATGGCGCGCGTCGACGCGGCGACGGTACGCAAGGTCCGCAACGTCGGCGACGTCGACGCCGTCTACGTATGCGCCGGCGGCAAGAACGGCTACGTCGGACGCGACGGGCGCGTGCCGGAGGGCGAGGAGCAGCGCCTGCGCGAGTTGCACGGGCTGAAGAACGAGCAGTCGCAGTAGCCGCCTGCGTCTGGCGAGCTGCGAGCGGGTCGGTGAGCATTCGATGAGCGAGACCGATCCAGCCGCAGCCGGGCGCCTGCGCGTCAACGAGCGCCTGGCGATCCCGCTCAGCGAGGTGACGATCCGCGCAAGCCGCTCCTCGGGACCGGGCGGCCAGCACGCGAACGTGACGGCCTCGCGCGTGGAAGCGAGCTTCGACGTGCTCGCCTCGGAGAGCCTCAGCGAGACGCAACGGCGGCGATTGCTCAGCCGCGCCGGCCCGCGTGTGGTCGCGGTCGCGCAGGACGCCCGCTCGCAGTCGCGCAATCGCGAGCTCGCGCTGGCGCGACTGGGCGAGCGGATCGCCAAGGCACTGGTCGTGCCCAAGCGACGGCGCGCCACCAAACCGACGGCGGCCTCGCGCGAGCGGCGCCTGTCGGCGAAGCGTCGCGCCACGCAGCGCAAGCGCGAGCGGCGACCGCCGGGCGACGCCGAATAGCGCGCCCGGCTCGCGACTAGTTCAACAGCTCCTTGACGTAGCGCTGGTGCAGGCGCCCGAGCGAGGTCTTCTCGGGGTGGAAATGGATCGCGTTCCACAGCTGCCCGGAGGCGGGCGCCCAGGCGACGATCAGATAAGCGCCGAGCACGAGCGCGGTGCGGCGCAGGCGCACGGAGCTCGACAGGGCGGCCATCGGCAGCACCCAAAACACATACCAAGGCAGCACCCAGCTGAGCGTCACGAGCAGCGCCACGCTGGACCAGCCGGCGGCGGTCAGCGCCGAGCGCCGGCGCCAGGCCTGCGCGCAGCACAGCGCGACGGCGACGATCAGCGTGGCGCTGAGCAGCGTGTGCAGCCAGTCGGTCTCTCCCCCCTGGCCGAGCGCGAGCCCGATCAGGTTGGGCACGCTGACGCTCGTGACGAGGCGGCTCTGGGTGCTCAGGTCGGGGAAGTGCAGGCCGAAGGCGATCAGGCTCGCGGCGGCGATCACGGCAGTGGTCACGGCCATGCCGAGCAGCACCTGCGTCAGCCGTCGCGGCATCCGCAGCAGGCCGGCGAGCACAACGGGGATCAGCACGGCGCCGGAGGCCTTCACGGCGACGGCCGCCACGAACGCGGCGCCGGCGCCGATCTCGGGCCAGGACAGCGGCAACAGCCACTCGCGCAAGCGCTCGCGCAGCGGGACCTCAGCCACGGCGGCGCGCACGTCGGCCAGCGAGGCGGGCAGCGTCGGCGGCGGGGCGGGCGCAAAGGGCCCATCGGCCCCGTCGGAGCGATCGACGCCGTCCTCGCCGAGCTGCTCGTGATCGCGCTGGCGCGCGCGCAGCAGCAGGTAGAAGCCGAGCACGACGAGGAACACCATGATGAAGTCGTTGTGGTCGCCGCCAAGGCCCCACACGAGCACGATCGGGTTCAGCCCGACGAGCACGATCGCTTTGACGGGGTCGCGTCCGAGCAGGCGCGCGCACTTCCACACGAGCAGCAGCGTGGCGAGGCCGGCGAGCGCGAGCACGCCCTTCAGCACCCAGAAGGTCGCGGCCACGCCGAGCGGCACGACGAGGAACGTGAGCATCGTGAACAGCGGGCCGTAGGGGCTCAGCAGCTGATGCCAGTTGGAGAGGTCGTAGCTCGGGTCGTTGTGCGGCTCGAGGATCGGGATCGTCGTGTACGGGTTGAGGTGGTGGACGATCTCCATGCGCCCGTAGTTGACGTAGTTGAAGATGTCGGTGAGCGCGAGCGGCGGCGAGAGGAAGAAGATGAAGTGCACTGCCACGACGGTCGCGATCGCCCAGCGCGCGCGCAGCCGCGGAACGTAAGCGAGCGCGACCACGTAGCTGACGTACATCGCAACGATCGCGCCCGAGAAGAGGTACTTGAGCGTGACGGTGCTGCGCGTCATCCACGGCAACAGCCCGCCGAGCGGGCCGGTCATCCAGTGGGGGAAGTAGTTGGCGTGCGAGGTCGCCGAGAGCACGCTCGGCCGGTTGGCGGCCATCAGCACGACGATCACGGCGCACAGCACGATCACGACGAGGCACACGGCGCCGGGCCAGGTTGCCTCGCCGGCGCGCGTGAGCGTGCCCACGCGGCGGCGCAGCCCGCGCTTCACCACCGGGCCGCCGAGGTGCGTGTCGCGCAGGGGGAGTGTGCTCGCGTCGCTCGACATGAAAGAGGGCCCGCCGAAGCGAGCCCTCTGAAGGTTAGACCGCTGCGGCCGCGTCGAACGCCGCCGCAGGTTCAGCGTGCGCGACTAGATCGTCGTGACGTTGACGGCCTTCGGGCCCTTGTCGCCCTGCTCGGGGTCGTAGGACACCTTGGCGCCCTCCTGCAGCGAGCGGTAGCCCTCGCCGTTGATCCCGGTGTGATGAACGAACAGGTCCTTGTCGCCGTCGTCGGGGGTGATGAAACCGAACCCCTTGTCGTCGCTGAACCACTTCACGGTGCCAGTAGGCATGTGGGTACTCCTCCACGGTATGTGCGTGCTGCACGCGGAGGATGCTTCATGAAGCTTCGACCTGCGAGCGCTTGCACTGCTTTCGCCGGTCTATGCGCCGGCCAGTCACGCGTGACCGTAGCACGTACTCGCGCGCCCGTGTTGTCAATTTTTAAAGATCGGACGATCGATTTATATTCGTGCTCGCGCGCAGGTTTTCCGGGCTTCCAGCGTCGACGGCGAGCGCCTCGCGAGGCAGTTAGGGTGGATGGATGAGCGCGTCTCCTAGCCCCGCCGAGCCGGCCGGAGCGACGTCCGAGGCCCTTGCCCGCTTCGAGCGGCTGCTCCCGCCCGCGGCCGCCGCCAACGCACGGGCGATCGTCGACGGCCTCGAGCTCGCCGAGCGTGCACAGGCGCGCGCCCCGGACGATCGCGACCGCCCCTACCTGATCCTCAACATGGTTTCGACGCTCGACGGCCGCGCGAGCGTCGGTGGGCGCTCGGGGCCGATCGGCAACCGCGCCGACCGCGAGCTATTCCACGCGCTGCGCGCGGGCGTCGACGCGGTGATGGCCGGGGCGGGCACGGTGCGCGTCGAGCGCTACGGGCGGATCATCGCCGACGAGCACGTCAGGCGCGAGCGAGTAGAGCTCGGGCTGAGCGCCGAGCCGCTGGCGTGCGTCGTCTCGGGACGCCTGTCGCTGCCGCCCGACATACCGCTGCTCGATGAGCCGCAAGCGCACGTGGTGATCGTCACGTCCTCTTCGGCCGGCCTGCCGCAAACGGCGGCACAGGTGCAGTACGTGCGCGCGGCACGCGACGGCGAGCTCGACCTGCCGCTGGCGATGCGCGAGCTGCGCGAACGCTTCGACGTACGAACGCTGTTGTGCGAGGGCGGACCGCACCTGAACACGCAATTGCTGCTCGCGGGCGTCGTCGACGAGCTGTTCCTCTCACTCGCGCCCAAGCTCGCCGGCGGCGAGGACGCGACGGGCGAGGCGCTCCGGATCCTTGCCGGCGCCGCCTTCGCGGCGCCCGCCGAGCTCGAGCTGCTCGGCGTGCTCGAGAACGAGTCGCACCTGTTCCTGCGCTACGCCGTGAAGCAGACGCCGGCGCGCGCGAGCAGCTAGCGCTCAGCGCCCGAGCCGCCGCTCGCCGGGGGCGCAGGCGGTGGAGCGGGTGGTGGTGCGTGGCCGTTGCCCGCGCCGCCCTCACCATCCTGCTGAGCCGATCCGGGGGTGGCACTCTCGCTCTCGCTCTGTGCCGGGGCGCGATCGGGGCGCGTCTCGGCGCCGGCGCGCGTCTCGCGCGAGACGATGCCGAGCAGCTCGCTGGCGAGCTGGCGTCCTTCGGCAGCGATCCGTGGCGTCGCGGCGATCCGCACGACGACCTCCTCGCCGTCGAGCTCCTCGAGCGTGATCCGCGGCGGGTCGCGCAGCGGCGTGCGTAGCGAGGCCTCGAGCAGTTCCTGCAGATCAGCCGGGGTCATCCCGGCGCGCAGGCGGGCGCGCAGGTTGACCGCCTCGGGCTCGCGCAATGGGATCACGGCACTGTTGAGCACGACGCTGTTGGGCACCATGATCGAGTCTTCGCCTTTGGCGAACGTCGTGTACAGCAGCCCGAGCGAGGACACGGTGCCCTCGAGCTGCCCGGCGAGCGGACCGCCCTGCAGGCGCACGCGGTCGCCGACGCGAAACGGCCGCGCGCTGAGCAGTACGGTGCCGGCGATCACATTGCCTAGCGTCTGCTGCGCGGCGAGACCAAAGATCACGGCCGTGAAGGCGCCGCCGAGCGCGAGCGTGCGCGCCTGGATGCCGGCCACGCGGAAGGCGACGAGCAGCGCGAGGATGATCGTCAGCAGGCGGATCAAAAAGCCCGCCGTGCCCGCCGTCGCCGGATCGAGGCGGCGGAACAGCGGCGGCCCGAGACTGCGTCCGATGTCGCGCGCGATCGCCCAACCGAGGATCACGAGCACGATCACGACGACCACCGTGATCGGCGTTTCGAGCGCCGGTTCGAGGTATTTGTGCGCCGGGTGCAGGACGCCGTGGGAGTCGCGGTAGGTGTGCGTCTCGCGGCCGAACAGCTCGACGCGGTGGTCGTAGAGGACGACGAAGGCGACGAACAGCGGCACCAGCACGAGCGCCTCCAAGCGCGCGCGCTTGACCACGCGCGGGCTTATCTGTCGCAGCAGGCCGACTTCGCGCCAGGCCTGGCTGCGCGTCTCGAACATCTTCGAAGGTGTCCGCGGAACGGGCATCCGGTCAATCATGGACTACCACCTAAGGATCGCCTGAATCGTCCTTCCCAACGGCCCCGCAGCGGAGCGGTCGCGCGACTCAGCTGACGGTGTAGATCAGCATCGCAAAGCCGAACAGCAGGCAGTACACGCCGAACGGCACGAGCGTGCGCGTCTTGAAGTATTTGACGAGGAAGGCGACCGTGAACACGGCCGTGATCGCCGCCACGACCATCGCGACGATCGCCTGCCCGCGGATTCCGTCACCGAGATGGCCGAGTAGATCGGGCATCTTGAAGATGCCCGCCGCGAGAATGATCGGGGTCGCCAACAGGAAGGCGAAGCGGGCCGAGTCGGAGTGGTCCAGGCCGCGCGACAGGCCCGTGCCCATCGTCACGCCGTCGCGGCTGATGCCGGCCACGAGCGCCGTCGACTGCGCGAAGCCTACGACGAGCGCCTCGCGATACTCGAGCGTGTCGAGCGCACGCGCGCCGTCGGGCTTGACTCCCTCTCGTTCGGCCAGTTCGCGCACCTCAGCGCGTTTGCGCACACGCTCAAAGCCAAACAGCACCAAGCCGTTGACCATCAGAAAGATCGCGGCCACCTCGGGCTTGGCGGTCAGCGTGCGCAGCTGTTTCTCGAACGCCAAACCGATCACTCCAGCAGGCAGGCTCGCGATGATGATCAGCCACGCCAGGCGCTCGGTGCCCGTGTCCGCGCGGCGCTTGCCGAGCGTGCGGAAGAACGCCGCGATGATCTGCACCCAGTCGCGGCGGTAGTAGATCAGCAGGCCGATCGCGCTACCGACGTGCAGCAGTACGACGAAGGCCAGCCAGAAGGACTCCTTCTGGGACTGGGCGTGCACGAGGTCGTTCCAGCCGAACAGCGTCGGGAACAGCACCGTGTGGCCGAGGCTCGATATCGGAAACAGCTCGGTGATGCCTTGGAGCACGCCGAGCACGATCGCTTGGAAGTAGCTGATCGCCGAAGCGAGCGGCGCGAGCACGAGGGCGGGCATCCGCGCGGAAGCTTAGAGCCTGGGCGGTTGGAAACGTGCATGAGGATCTTCACAGCGACTTCACACAATCATTTCCCTCTGGTCACAAAAGCTCGGGCTTTGCAGGGGAATCTGACTGGTATGAACGGTCAAGGAAGGACTGCACAGAGCTTTGCGGAGGTTTGCCGAGCAGACCTTCACTGCCACTCGACGGCCTCGCAGGAGTCCAAGCTCGGCGTGCAGCGCGCGGCCGGCCTGCCCGAGTGCGCGACGCCGCCCGAGGAGGTCTACGAGCTGGCCAAGCGGCGCGGCATGGATTTCGTGACGATCACCGATCACGACACTATCTCTGGCGTGCTGCAGATCGCCGACCGCCCCGACGTGTTCATCTCCGAGGAGCTGACGGCCCACTTCCGCGGCGAGCCACAGGCCGTTCACGTGCTGTGCTTCGGCATCACCGGCGAGGACCACGAGTGGCTACAGGCCAACAGCGGCGACGTCGAGCTGTGTGCCGCGTACATGTACGAGCGCGACATCGCCTGCGCACTGGCGCACCCCTACTACCACGTCGGTGCGCCGCTGAGCGCGCGCCACCGGCGTCGCCTGGCCCAGCTGTTCGACGTGTGGGAGGTACGCAACGGGGCGCGTGCGCGCGAGCTGAACCGACCGGCGGCTACGTATGTGGCGACGCTCGACGGCGCCGGCGTCGGCGGCTCCGATGACCACGCGGGCGTCGACATCGGCCGTACCTGGACGGCGACCCCACCGGCGCGCACGCCGCAGGAGTTCCTCGCCCACGTGCGTGGCGGCCGCGTCGCCGCCGGCGGCGCGCAGGGCAGCGCGGCCAAGTGGGCGCACGCAGCGATCGCGCTCGCCGCGAGGGCGCTCGGCCGCGGCGGCAACGACGCACCGCCGCAGAGCCTCGATCCGGCGGCCGTGCTGAACATGGCCAAGCGCCTGCTCGACGAGGGCGACGCGCGCCACGGCACAACGGACGGCGGGGGCGCCGTGACGCCGGCTGACGCGCGCTGCCTGCTGCGCGCGTGGCTCGCCGCCGTCGAGCTCGACCACCTCGATGAGCCGGGTCTGATCGCGTACATGCAGGAGGATGGCTTCAGCCACTCAGACCTCTACCGCCGCGCCTGTCGTGCACACGAGCGCAAGCTGCGCGGTGCGATCGAGCAGGTGCTCGCCGCCGCGCGGGGCGAGCGCGACGTGGCCGGCGCCGCGGGCGAGCTGTTTCAGAGCTGCACGGCCGCGATCCCCTACGCCCCGGCCACGGCCTTCCTCGCCAACGAGCGCGCCAAGCTCGACACGCGCCGCGAGGACGGCGAGACCCCGCGCGTGGCGATCCTCGCCGATGGCATCGGCTCGACGCATGGCGTCACGCGCGCGGTCGAGGAGATCCGCGCGCGCGGCGTACGCGGCTTCGAGATCGAGGTGCTCGGCACCGACCCCGAAGTCGACCGTCGCCTCTCGGCGGTGGCCGAGTTCGAGGTGCCCTACTACCCGGGCCTTGAGATCGGCGTGCCGAGTCTCTCGGCGGCCGTACAGACGATCGCCGACGGCGGCTTCGACCTGATCCACGTCTGCTCGCCGGGCCCGGTCGGCATCGTCGGCGCGCTCGTCAGTCGCGGCCTCGGCGTGCCGCTGCTCGGCAGCTACCACACCGAGCTGACCGCCTATGCCGGCCTGCGCTCTGGCGAGCAGCGCGTCGCGCAGGCGATGGCGCTCGGCGTGGCCACGTTCTACGGGGCGTGCGATCTGGTGCTCTCCCCCAGCCCGGCATCGGACGCGACGCTCGCCGGCATCGGCGTGGCCCCGGAGAAGGTCGCGCGTTGGGACCGCGGCGTCGACACCGAGCGCTTCGGCCCCGAGCTGCGTGAGGACGGCCTGCGCGAACTCGCGGCGCGCGGCGAAGCCAAGCCGGAGCACTCGATCGACGTGCTCTACGCCGGGCGGATCACGCGCGAGAAGGGCGCCGACCTGCTCGCCGATGCGTTCCTTCAGGCAAGGGCGCGCGAGCCGCGGTTGCGCCTGGTGCTCGTCGGCGGCGGGCCCGAGCAGGAGCGCCTGCGCGAACGCGTCGGCGAGGCGGCTCACTTCCGCGGCTGGCTCGACGGCGAGCGGCTCGCTCGCGCCTACGCGAGCGCCGACGTCTTCCTCTTCCCCAGCCGCACCGACACGTTCGGCCAGGTCGTGCTCGAGGCGCAGGCGAGTGGTCTGCCGGTCGTCGCCGTCGCCGAGGGCGGTCCGCTGTCGCTGATCGAGCAGCGTGTGAGCGGGCTGCTCTGCGCAGCCGACGCGCACGCGCTCGCCGACGCCGTACTCGAGCTGGCCGGCACGCCCGAGCTGCGCATCCGTCTCGCGCGCGGTGGCATGGACGCCGTGCGCGAGCGCACCTGGGAGCAGGCGCTGCAGCGGCTCGGAGACGGCTACCGACTGCTCCTGGGCGCCCGCGAGCCGGGGAGGCTGGCGCGTGCCGCCTAGCTTCCCCCGCTCCTCGGTCGCGCGCCATGGCTCGAGCTCGCCGCGCACGATCGCGGTCGCGCTGCACGACGTCGAGCCGGCAACGTTCGAACGCTGCGCGCTGATCCGCGACTGGCTCGACGATCACGGCGTCGACCGCGTCACGCTGCTCGTGATCCCCGCCCGCGACCTGCATCCGGTGGGCGAGCGCTCGCCCGAGATGACGAGCTGGCTGGCCGAGCGGCGCCGGGCCGGCGACTCGATCGCGCAGCACGGCTTCCAGCATGAGCGCACGCGCCGCGGCGGCGCGGGATCGCTGCTGATGAAGCCCGCGCGACGTACGGGCGAGTTCGTCGGGCTCGACGAGGCCGAGACGCAGCGTGCCGTCAACGCCGGCTGGCGCCTGTTGAAGCTCGCCGGGATCGAGCCGGATGGCTTCGTCGCCCCCGCCTACGCCTACACCCCCGAGCTGCGCAGCGTGCTGCCACACCGCTTCCGTTGGTGGGCGGGCGCGCTCGGCGTGCACCGCCGCGCGCAGCCGGCCGGCGAGCAGCGCACTAGGCTGCTCTCCCCCGTGTGGGGCATGGGCAGCGCCGGCGCGCTGCAGCGCGCTCTCTCGCCGGCGCTGATCCGCGCCGGCGGCATGCTCGGCGGGCGCACGCTCCGCGTCGACCTGCACCCGGCCGACCTGCAGCACCCACGCCAGATGCTCGCGCTCGACCACGTGCTCGACCGCGCCGGACGCCGGCGCAAGGCGATCACCTACGACGAGCTCGCAGCACTGGGGGCAAGCGAAGAGACGGCGGCATTTGCCCCGGCTCGGTATGAGGCGTCCGGTGCTCGCGCTCCTGCCGGTGCGGCTACCCCGCCGCCCGCAGCCTGAGCTTCGACGTCCCAGGTACCAGCGACCAACAGCGACGCTCCGGCGTAGACGCGCGATGCTGTCGCGTTGGCTCGTCGTACGTGTTTCGGAGGAAGGCGATTCGAGCTCGCTCTCTGCTTCTTCGCATTAAACGGTTCTGTTCCAAAATTCAGACCGCGAGAAGGCACTCTCGAAGTTCGGCTGTGTAGGATGGCCGACTTCTTGGGTCGGCCATCTCAACCGCTGGCGCCGACGCTCAGCTCACTGACCACTCTCCGTCTTGGCGGATCTCCAGAGCGGTTCGTGCGCGCGGAGAGCGAAAGCGACCTGATCTCGACTGTCGCGCTCGCCGACGAAGCGGGTGAACCCGTCCTGATACTCGGGGGCGGGAGCAATCTCGTCGTAGCTGATGCCGGCGTGCCCGGACTGACGGTCCATGTGGCGACCTGCGGCATCACAGAGACCGAAGCCGCAGATGGACGAGTCCGCCTAAGCGTCGCCGCCGGGATGAGCTGGGATGCACTCGTCGAGCACTGCGTGCACCGCGAACTCAGCGGCCTCGAGGCACTCTCTTGGATTCCGGGTACGGTCGGCGGGACGCCTATACAGAACGTTGGGGCCTACGACCAGGCCGTTGCGCAGACGCTTGAGTTCGTCCGCGCCTACGACCGCCATACGCGAGCTACCGTCGAACTCGCAGCGGCCGAATGTGGCTTTCGCTACCGCGACTCCGTCTTCAAGGCCGAACCAAACCGCTACGTCATCCTGACGGTCACGTTCCTACTCGAGCGCTCCCCGCACTCACAACCGATCGAGCGCAAAGAGCTCTACGAGGCACTTGGGATCAAGCGAGGCGAGACCGCCCCCCTCCCCGGCGTCCGCGGCGCGATGCACGGGATTCGCCGCAAGCGCGGGATGGTCCTCAACACAAAGAATCACGACACGTGGTCGGTCGGGTCCTTCTTCAAGAACCCGCTGCTCTCTGCGGCCGATTTCGGTCGCCTACGCCGCCGTGGTCGCGAGCTCGGCAAACAGGTGGAGGCAGAAGAGGACCGGAACGGAATATTCAAGCCGGCCGCCGCTTGGCTCATCGAGCAGTCCGGCTTCCCAAAGGGCTACCCGCTGGCCCGAGACCCCGCCTCACCAGTCGCGGTCTCCAGCAAGCACACGCTCGCGCTCACCAACCGCGGGTCTGGGACCACTTCCCAGCTCCTCGATCTCGCTGTCGAGATCGTCCATGGCGTGGACGACGTCTTTGGCGTGAAACTTGACCCCGAGCCGAGTTTCGCCGGACTCGATTGGTCGCTCGAGGCGGACGCGAGAGCGTCGCTTAGAGATCGCGGCGCCTGACCGGTATCGTCAGCGCCGCGACGTTCGCCTTCATGCCGCCTCCAGTCAGTAGCTTCTCGAGCTGTCGATAGACCCGGACGCGGATCATTGCGAGGGCGGCGCCCACCGCTCTGATGTTGTCGTTCTCTTCGCCGGTAAGCGAGACGATCCTCGGCTCACTGCCCAGTCTGTACGCGGCGCTCAGGTGCTCGCGCATTCCAGCTTCGAGCGGCGGCAGCGCAAGCGAGCCCGTGAGAACGATGCTGCCGGGATTCAGCATCATCACGGGTGCGAACATTGTCTCGCCGACGAGCGTGCCGATGTCCTTGAGCGCTCGCTGGTGCCGTTCGCCAGTCGGGTTTTTCAGGACCGCCTTCAGTGCGGCGCCGCGGCTTTTGTTCGGGTAGAGCCGCTGCGTGAGCGCGAGCACGGAGGCGTACGCCTCGAGATGCTCCGGGGGCGGTTCGCCCGGGAGCGTGCAGGAGCAGTGCGTCGGCACGGGCAATCCCAGCTTGTTGTTGCCGTCGAGACCTTGAACCGTGGCTGAAGAGACTGGGACATGTCCTACCTCCCCGGCCAGATTGTCGAACCCGCCCAGGAGGATGCTGCGCTCGAAGCCTGAGATCGGCCCTTTGTTGGGATCGTGCTTCGTGCGCTCGACCACGATCACCGCGCCGCTGACATTGCCGGCGAGCCGCAGCACCACCGTCAAACGAGGGTGAGGCCATCGCAAAGGCTCGGCGCCGCGAGTCTCACGACGCGCAACGGCGATCGCCGCAGCGTGGGCGTCGCTCATTACGAACACGGGCAGCTCTCCCAGGCCCAGCGCGACCTGGACGCTTCGATCGAGTCGTGAGTTGTTCCAGGTCGGATGGGCGAGCCCGTGCCCGACCGGGTAGTTGTCCCGCGAGATCGGAGTAGGCCAGGCAACGGAGCATCCAAGCAACGGCAAAGCATCACCGACGAGCAGCTCTGGGTGGTTGTCGATGCCGGTTTTGATGACCTCGACTACGGCTTTCCTCACGCGCGCGAGCAAGACTCTTGGCTCGTCCGCGAGCTGCCCGTCCACGGGGTCGATCTCTCTACTCGCGTACTGCCAGCCATTCGCGTCAACCAGCACGGCGCGAACACTGCGCGCACCAATCGATACGCCTACGCAGACGCCAGCTCCAGGCCCGAACGCGAGCACGCCGTCCTTGGTAGCGTCGAAGAAGCGCAGTCCCGTTTCTGCCTTGTGGCCACCTATGTCCTTGGCGGCGCTGCGAAACGTGTTGTTGCTGCTCACGCCGGCAGCAGTGAAGATCGCTTCGCGGTCGGGTTGATTCTCGCGGGTTTCGCCGCCCTCGAGGACAAGGGCGCGCGCGACGCGAAGTAGCCGTGCTCGATCCATGGCGGGCAGTATCACAAGCGGCGGTCTCGTATGCGTCGTGCCTACGAAAGAGCATGCAAAAAGATGCGTGAACTCGTGCGCATGAAGGCCAAAACCGAGGTGACAGCTATCTCCGCTTCAATTAGTTGCTCGAAGTCGTACAGAAAAATATGGTTTCTCGTATAAATATCGGTAGGTATTTCTTCATAACTAGTGCGTCCGAATTCGTACTCGTATCGTGTTTTGCCAACATAGCTTGGCCTTATGCGGTAAGTCCGTGCCGGGTCCAAAGAACAAACTTGCAAGCTGGCGGCATCATCTAACCCCGTTCCACGAACTTTCTTCACTGCTTGTTCACAATTGCTTAGAAAGCGCCCGATTGACTCCGCCCCTGCCGAACGCCCGCGTCCATCCCTGCCAAGGAGCCGCCCAAGTGACGCCCAACTCGACAAGCAAGCAGGTCGCCCAGCGTCGATCGTCGTGTACCGATCTCGCGCTGCTCGCGCTCACGCTGCTCACGGTCGCCGCCTTCGCCGTGAACACCGCGAGCGCATTTGGAAGCGTCGTCGTCGCCGAACCGGCGATCGACGGTCTGACGGGTTCAGTGCACCAAGCCGTCGGACTCGGCGAACACGAAACGTTCTTCTGGACCGAAACCCAGGGCATCGAACACGCCGAGCGCAACGCCGCTCGTTGGGAAGCGACGCTCACAGCCGGTGACTTCAGAGTCGAAGTGTGGTTGCCCAAAGAATTCGGCTACACCTGGGCGAGGTACTCGATTACCCGCGGCGCCGAGACAACCGAAGTGCGGCTGCGACAAGCAAACTTCGGAGGTGAATGGGTCACGCTCGGAACCTGGGAATTCCCCGCCGGGCTGGCCCTAATACGCTCGACTGACGCCGCTGGATACCCGAACGAAGAGCTCGCTTGGGCCGATCTACGTTTCACCCAAGTTTCAGCACTTCCGAGCAATATTGAGACTATTGAAGGCTCGATGGTGATCGACGAGCCAGAGGTCGCCGGTAGCGAAGAATCGATCGGTCGCTTCGCCGGCGTCGGCTGGGCTGGCGAGATGCTGCGTGTCTACGCGCAGGGGACGGAACGACCGGCGCTCGATACCGCGACCTGGAGCGCACCCGTGCTGCCCGGCGAATATGAAGTCAGCCTTTACGTACCGTCGGAACACAACGAAGCTGCAATTTCGATGACAGTCGAGGGACTCGGGGGGTCAAAAACTTCCCACGTAGACGAGGCCAAGTACAAAGCTGCCTGGGTTTCGCTGGGCGTCGCCGAATTCGGGCCTGCGGGCGCGATCGTCACCTCGAACGACTCCACAGGAGTGCCCGGGGAAGAGATTGGCTGGTCTGCCGTTTCTCTGAGGCCGCTGCGACTCACCCCCCCGACCGCCGATCCCTCGAAACCTCTACCGAAACCGATCGAAGCCGCTCCGACGATCTCCGCACCCGAAGCGCGGAAGACACCCGCGCCCAAGGCGTTCAGTCCCCTCCAATCCAAGCTCGTCCACTTCGAATTCCTGCGCACTCGCCACGCCGCCTCGGCAGACGGCTACAGGGTCGGCTATTTCCGTCCGAGCTCAAAGGATCTCGTTCTCGCGTTCCGCTGCCACCCCTGCAAGTTCCTGAGCATAGGCCGCTCTGCGAGCTCCAGACCACGAACCCTCAGCAGCTATGCCAAAGGCCCGGCGCAAAGGATCGTCAAGCGACCGTTCTACAAAGGGACGGTCCTCGAGATCACCGTCGGGGGGTCAGCGTACGCAACTCGCGGGTACATGTATCGGTTCCCGGGCCATCGCCAGATCCTCGGTCCCGAACTCTGCCCGAGCACGGCCGCGACCGAGAAGGCGTGCCCAGCGTGAGCGCCACCAAGACAACAACGCTCGCTGGCACCGTCGGAGTGGCAGCCATAAAGATTCTCCTTGGCATCGCGGGCGTGCTCGCGATGATCGGCGCAGGCTATCTGATCGGTGCTCACTTCCGTCCGGTAGCAAGCGTCACCACAGATCTGCCCGTACCCGTCTCGCCGACTGCCTTCGCCCCTCCCTCGACAACGAGCCTCATGGACTACCGGCTGCCCGCAGGAACGAGTATCAAGCCACGGATCCACGTTCCCTCATCCCCATCCTTCTCGCCACCAGAGCCGGCTTTCATCCACGAAACACCGCCCACACCCGATCAGTCGATCAAAGTCCTCGATCAGGCCTATGAACGATCACCCCCGAACCCGTCGGCGCGGGGTTGGTACAAGGTCGTCGGGTCAAAGGACCAATGACGCTTCTCCACGCCGAAACCGAACAGTCTTTGCCGGAACCGGGACGGCGCCCGCGTCTCGCGCTCCTCGCTCCGCTCGGTTTGGTCGTCGCCTGCGTTGGCCTCGGCACCACGCTCGGTGTGCTCACGGGCCCGAGCCCTTCGAAGGCCCAACTGCTGGGGGTGAGCGTGCCGCTTCCCGAACCCGCGCTTGCCGCTCGAGGACAGGTCTCAGAGATCGCAACCATGGCTGGAGATCTCGAAGCGATCGTCTCACCACACGAACCGCCCATCGATTACGTGCTGCCCACAAGTGGCGTGCTGATGACCCTCGCCGTCAGCGGAGCCGTCGGCTTCCGTCTTCGCGAGCTCGCACACGGAGATCGACTCGCGTTGATAGGTCATCCCCAAATCCTCCGACTCGGGGTGGATCAACGCTACCTTTCGGTACGCGTCGTCGGCTACCTCATCGACGCCGAGGGACGACACGACCTAACGGCCTACATCATCCCCGTCAACAACGCGGTCGTCACGCTCGTCTGCGTGAGCACCAAATCAGTGTCAAGCGATCCCTCGGCGCTCTGCTCGCATCTCGTCGGTGGCCTGCGCCTGGAACCCCCACTCAGCGTCTCGGTCGCGGCCTCGACCCTTGAGACTTACCAATCCGCCCTCGCGAGCCGCCTGAGCGACTATGCCGCGAAGCGTGACGGACTTCGCGCCCGGCTCGCAAGCGCGGGTCCGCACTCGGCGGCGAAGCTGGCTAGCGAACTCGCAAGCGCGAGTAAGCACGCGGCACGATCGGTGACCGCCCTGGCCCCGATCTCGCTCACAGAAGCCTCGCGAAAGTCCGTCGAGCATTCACTCAAGGAGCTTTCTGGAGATTACGCGGCGCTCGCCCACGCAATCCGCGGATATAAGCCGATCGGGATCCGCGGCTCCGAGCATGCGATCGAAGACGACGACCGCCGCCTCGTTAGGGCGATCTACCCCGCGCTCGAACCTCTACAGAGCTGGGCCGCTCAAGTCAGCGGCACTCGTTGAAGCAGCGTACTCCCAGGGCTGGTACAGCTTGAGCCTAGTCCGCATGGGATGCCGTGAGAGCGCCACGCCGACGCGCGATGCCGACCAGAGCCTCAGCCGATCCGCTCGGCCAGCTCGACGATGATCCCCTCCGGGCCGCGGACGTAGCAGAGTCGATAGCTATCTCTGTAGCGTTCCAACTCGCCAACGAGCTCCGCGCCGCGGGCTCGCAAGCCGGCGACGACGGCGTCGATGTCGTCGACTGCGAACGAGACATGGCGGATGCCCAGGGCGTTCGCCGGTGCGCCCCCGTCGTCGCCCGTACCCGGGGGGGAGTGAAACTTCGCCAGCTCGACCCGTCCGTTGCCGTCCGGGGTCTCCAGCATCGCGATCTCCGCGCGGACGTCGTCGAGCCCTACCACGCGGTCTACCCAACCGCCCTCGACCGACGCCTCGCCCTGCAGCTTCAGTCCGAGCTCGACAAAGAACGCCGTCGCAGCCGCGATGTCGTCGACCACGATGCCCACGTGCTCCATGCGCTGGATCGCCACGCGCTAGACGGTAGCGACAGGACTCGAACCGGGGCACGCACGTCTGGCCAAAGCGGCCCACAGCGAGCTGGAGCTCGTGCCCCAGCTCGCTGATGACCTGTTGCGGCCCTGCGCCGCCGACAGAGGCTCAGGGGCCGAAGGCGAGGGCATGCTCGCCCGCGCCCGCGACTCCCGCGACACCTTCGAGGCCGGTGACCGTGACGGGCACGGCTCGTTCTTCGGGTTCGCCGACTTCATCGAAGGCACCGAGTTCGTCGTAGGCATTCCAGCCCCACGCTGCCACCGTGCCGCTGCTGCGCAAGGCGAGGCTGAACGATTCGCCGGCCGAGACTGACGTGATTTCAGAAAGTCCGGCGACTTCGATCGGAACTGTGCTCTGCGGGTGTTCCGCGGGCGTGCCGTAGCCGAGTTCTGACCTGCCGTTCCAGCCCCAGGTCAGAACTTTCCCGATCGTCGTGAGGGCCACGTTGTGACGCGCGCCGGCCGAGATCTGTTTGACATAGAACGGCAACCCAGTGATCTCCACCGCGGTGGAGTGTTTGGCTTTGGTGCCGACGCCGAGCTGGCCGTACTCGTTGTTGCCCCACGAATCGACGCCGTGGTCACTGATCAGCGCCAGGCTGTCCTCCTCGTCACCGTCGTTGCCGAAGCCGCCTGCCGCGACTTCGATCACTTCGGTGAGCGGTTTGCCTTTTTTGCCGAGGACCTGAACCGGGGAGGTGCTGTACAGGCCACTTGCTTTGGCATCTCCGAGCTGTCCAGATTTGTTGGCGCCCCAGGCCCGAACGGTGCCGTCGCTGAGCAGGGCAAGGCTGTGCTCGCCTCCGGCCGCAATACCGGTCACGCCTTCCAGGCCCTGAACTTCCACCGGGGCTGCACGGTTCGTCGTCGTGCCATCGCCGAGCTGTCCGTGTCCGTTCGCTCCCCAAGCCATCACCTTGCCGCTTTCGAGCAACGCGAGATCGTGAGCGCGCCCGGCCGCGATCGCGATCACCCCCGTCAGTCCGCTGACCGCGACGGGCGCCAGGCTGTTTTCGAGCGGAGTGCCGTTCCCGAGCTGTCCAGATAGGTCGGCTCCCCACGTGACGACTGTGCCGTCGCTGAGCAGGGCCATGCTGTCAAATTCACCACCGGCGACGGCGACGACCGAGTTGCCGCTTTCATTGCCAAGCCCGCTGACGGGCACCGGTTCCGGGGCACACTGATAGCTGTTCAGGCACGGCGGGCCGAACAAGTTGCCGTCGCCGATGTCACCCGACACGCGGATGCCCCACGCGTAAGCGCCCATTTCGGTCGCCGACGCAGGCGCCGCCGAGATGGCTGTTGCGGCGAGAAGCGCGACACAGACCGCGCACCTCACGAAAAGTCGTGACATTTGGATCCCCCTCCTACTCGCGTATAGGCGCCGCCGGCGCTCCCACAGGGCGTACCGGCTGACTCGGGGAAACACTACTCGCCCGCCGCCTGCTCGCCGCAAGGGCCAGAGCGCTAAAAGGCCGCAAAATGCGCGCCCCGCGTTGCACGGATTGGATTGGTTCTAAGTTTGACAGCCGCCACCTGCAGCAGCGCGACCACTCGCCCTCACTGCGAGGGCTTCGCGAGGAACAGCGACGGCGCCAGCGATTCGACCTTGGCCGCACCCGCATAGCCGATGTGCTTGAGCCCGAATAGATCCTCGATCGTGCGCAGCAGCGAGAAGTGGTTGTACGGTTCCTGGCTCGTGCTCTTGCCCTTGACGAACGGCGAGAGCAGCAGCGCGCCGACCTGGCCGCCGCCTTCGGGTCCGAGCGCGGCGGCCGGGCCGCTTGGCGCGGGCATGTTGGGGAAAGCCGGCTGAGCGCAGCAGGAACTCGAATCAGCGAATTCACCGCTCGAAGGCGCGTTATCGACCGTGATCACTAGTAGGCCGCCCTGCCTGTAGGCGGGCGAGGCGAGGATCTTCGGCACGATCTCGTGGAGCATTTCATCGGCAGCCGGCAAGCCGCCCGGGCCACCGCCGGGACACGGCCCGGGACTTCCGTCGTGGCAACGATCGGGCACGATGTAGGAGAGGCTCGGCGTGTGCTTGGCGCTCGCCAGATCGGCGGACAACGCGCCGAAGCCGACGTCGTCGGCAGCGCACAGGGACGATGCGCTCAGCCCTTCGAAGTAGACGAACGGGTTGCGGAACGTCGCATACGGCGATGTCGAGGACGGCGCCGAGGTCGGGTCCGGCTGGCCGAGCGCCGGATGCGCGCATGCCGCGGCGCCCACGCCCGCTTCGCCGGTCCCCTGCACGTACGCACGCCACGTCTGGCGCTTGACTTCGAGCTGGCCGGGCAGCGTCGGCGTCGTCGGCGGATATACGCAGCCTTCGCCTGCGGCCTGTTCGTCCTTGCCGATCGTGGCCGGCGCGAGCGCCGTGTACGTGGGGCAGTTGGCGGCCGTCGCCGGCGTCGGTCCCTGCCCGCTGATCAGCGCGATTCCGTTGGCCAACTGCTCGTGGGCGACGGCGTAATAGCGCACGAGCAGCTCGCCGCGCTTCTCCAGCGTGTGCGCGAGGTAAGGAGCCTTCGATTCCGGGCCGAACACCGATGCGTAGGGCTCGTCGGAGAGCATTACCACGAACACGTGCTTGACGGCCGGGAGCTTCGCAGACGATGCCCCCGGTGCAGGGGAGCTTTTGCCATGCTTTTTCTGCCCGCCGGCCTGGCCCGAGCCGTTCTGCTTGGGCGGGGCCACGGGAGCGCTCGCGACCGGTTCCGGCGTGGCTGGTTCCGGCGTCGGTTCTTCGATTGTCGTAGGCGGTTCGACGGCGGCTTCGGCTTCCCCGCCGCCCGTGGCGCTCGCTGCCGGGCTCGCGGCCGGCAGCACGAGCTTGACCGGCCCGCGCGCTGCCGCCGCTGAGTAGTTGATCCGCGAGCCGGCGGCATTGCCAAGCAGCACGCCGAAGCCGAGGAACGCGAGCAGCAGCACCGCGGAGACACGCCGCGAGGGCAGCCGCAGTCCCCCCACGCGCGCGAGCACGACGCTCGGCGCGTTGCGCCCGGCAGCTCTCCCTCGCCCCGGCTCGGACCCACTCTCCGCCGGGGAAACCGGCGGGGGCACGTCGCTGCCGCGCGTCCGTGCGCTCGCCAGCAGGCCCAGCAGCTGCGGGCTGCGCGATCCGAGGCGTTCGCCGCACTGCAGGCAGTAGCGCTGTCCGCGATCCAAGCGGGCACCGCAATCGACGCAGACGCCGCCCGCAAGACCGCCGCCCGTCATGCCCGCCTACTCCTCGCCGGACGAGCGAGCAGCCTCGGGCGCGAGCAGCGCCTGCATCACGACCGTCGACTCCTCGCCCTCGCGGGCGGGCTCGAGGACCGAGCTCTGCGCGCGCTCCATCAACGCCGAGCCGCACTGCCAGCAGAAGGCGGCGCCGCGACTGTGGGGAGCACGGCAGTTGGGGCACGCCCCCACGCTCGCGCTCTCCTCCAGTGCCAGCAGGCGCTCGACCTCGGCCAGCTCGGCGTCGTGCTCCTGCAGGATCGCCGCCCGCCGTACGAGCACGTCGAGGCGGAAGTGATCGCGGATCGCCATCTCATACGCCAGGCCGCCGAGATCCCAATGCAGTTCGGTCACCTGCTCGGCCAGCGCGTCGCGGCGCCGGCGCAGCTCGCTGCGGCCGTCCTCGCTCGGGCGCATCGGCGGCGCCGGTGTCTGCTTGGCGCGCTCAGGCTGCGCCGCAGCCGCGCGTCCGCGCGTCCCTCTGCCGATCGCGTCACCGAGGCTGCTCATCGCTCAGCCCGTTTCGACGACGTTCGGCAGGTTCTTCGATTCCTGCTCATAGCTCTGGCCGCTCTTGCCTTTGAGCGCTTCGACGGTGCTCGGCGGAGCCGGTTTGCTTGGGCTCGAGCCGACGCCCGATTTGCCGCCGCCCGCCCCTGCGCCGCCTGCGCCTTTGCCGCCGGGCGCGCCAGCGCCTGAGCCGACCTGGAGCACTTTCGCCCCCGGGAAGCTCTTCTTCAACGGGCCGAGCGCCTTGTCCGCTTCGCTCTTCTTCGTGTATTTGCCCGAGTAGACGATGTAGTTGCCCGCCAGCAGGCCCGTGAATTCGTCGGACTTCAGCGCCCCGACCGCCTTGGCTCCCTTGCCTTCGGCCGCGCTCTTGGCCGCCTGCACGGCGCTTACCTGCGTGCTCGCCGTCGGCAGCGTCTGTAATTGAATCGTGTACCCGCTCGATCCGGCCGGCCAGTCGCCCGTGAAAGATTCCGTCGCCGGCGTCGTCCCGGCAGAGGGCGTCGCGGAGACGGTGATCACCTGGGGCGCCGCGGCCGCACTTGGTTTGGAGGCGCCCGAGCGGCCGATCAACACGCCGATCCCCATCGCCAGCAGCAGCACACCAACGCTGGCGATCACCGTCACCGCGTTGCCGCGGCCGGCTGGCTCGCCGCCCGCAGGCGGCGGGGACGCGCCCGGCGCCGACGGCGGGGCCGCGCCGGGTCCGCCCGCCTGCGATCCGCCGCCCGGACCAAGCGCGGCGCTCGGCGCGCCTCCCTGCAGCACGCTGCTCATCGGCATCGTGCGCTCGCCGCACTGCAGGCAGTAGCGCTGGTCCTCGGCCAGCGGCGAGCCGCACGCAGCGCACGCCGCCACGGGCGCGGCGGCAGGAGCCTGGCTGGCGATCGACTCGATCGATTCGGTGGACACGTGGACTGGGATACGTTGCTGCGCGGCGCGCTGATCGCAGATACGCGAGCCCGAACAGGCTCGACCACGCTCCATGCTCGACATTTGCGGGCGCGGCGACGTAACGATTTGGTGAAAGCTCTGTCGCGCGAGGTGTCAAGCGCCCGTCGATAGTGGCTACGATCACTCCCCTCGCGCCGCATCGAACGGCCGCAAGAGGTGTTTCAATGGCATCCGTGGGTGCGGAAGCCGTGCCCGCGAGGAAATGACGACCGGACGAAGCAAGCAAGGGAAACGGAGGGAAGCGCAGATGACAGGGAAAGTCGCTCGCCGCACACCGCTCCGCATGCTGCTCGCCTGCGTCTGCGTGTGTGCGCTCGCCGCGCTCGCGCCGGCCGCCGAGGCCGCCGTCAAAGTGGGCCCGCCGGGCGTCGTCACCGGACAGACGCACGTGCAGGGCACCTCGGTGACGCTGCTCGGATCGGTCAACCCGCGCGGCGCCGCCACGACCTACTTCTTCCAGTACGGCGCGACCGTCGCCTACGGCAAACAGACTACGCCTGCCGCGCTGCCCGCCGGAACCGCATCTGTCAAGGTCGGCCAGGCCGCGCCAGGGATCCTCCCGGGCTACCACTACCGCCTCGTCGCGAGCAACTCGTTCGGGCCGTCGAAACCCGGCAAAGACCGGACCTTCACGCCAAGCACAACGCGCAGGTCGAAGTTCAACCTGACCAAGCCGCAGCTCGCGATCGTCTACGGCAGCTCGCTCACGCTCAGCGGCACGCTCGCCGGTGCCGGCAACGCGGCGCGCAAAATCGTGCTGCAGGAAAGCCCGTACCCATTCCTCACGGAGTTCACGACGACCGGCCTGCCGCTCGTCACGGGCCCGACGGGCGCCTTCAGCTTCCGCGTGCCTCGTCTGGCGATGACCACGCAGTACCGCGTCAGCACGCTCGACCCGCGCCCCGTGTACAGCTCGATCGTCACCGTCGATGCCGCCTACCGCGTGACGCTGAAAGTCAAGAGCTCAAGTCACAAAGGGATCGTGCGGTTGTACGGAACGGTCTCGCCGGCCGCCGTCGGCGCGAAGATCTCTTTCCAGCTGCGCAAGAAGGTGCGCCCGGGCAAAACCGAAAAGACCGAAGAACGCACGACGCGCTTCGCCACGCAGTTCTCGACGAAGGTCAAGCGTGGCACGAGCACCGTCTCGCGCTTCAGCGCAATCGTCAAGGTGCTCAGGGGCGGCACCTACCAGGCGCGCGTGGACCCGAGCAAGAAGGGCCCGTTCGTTGCCGGCACAAGCTCGACCGTGACGCTGCACTCCGCCTCGAAGTAGCGCAGCGAGCAAGACGCCGGGGCGTGCACTGCGCGTCGGTGAGCGCTGCGCCTCAGCCGGTTTCTGAGAGCAGCCCGCGCTGCGCGAGCAGCTCGAGCACGCGCTCGACACCGCGCTCGACCGTTTCGTCGAGCGTGCCGAGCACGAGGTCGGGTTCGGCCGGCGGCTCGTACGGCGCCCCGACACCCGTCAGCCCACTCAGCTCTCCCGCCCGCGCCCGCGCATACAGACCCTTCGGGTCGCGTTTCTCGCACAGCTCGAGCGGTGCGTCGACGAAGATCTCGAGGAACTCGAGCTCGTCGCTCGCATGCAGCGCCGCCGCCGCCTCGCGGTCGGCGCGGTAGGGGCTGACGAGGCTGACGAGCGCGATCGTGCCCGACTCGGCCAACAGCCGCGCCACGTGCGCCGTGCGCCTGACGTTCTCCCGGCGCGCGTGCTCGTCGAAGCCGAGGTCGCCGTTGAGGCCGTGGCGCAGGTTGTCGCCGTCGAGCAGGAAGGCCGACTGCCCGGCCCCGATCAGCCGCTCCTCGACGGCCGAGGCCATCGTCGACTTGCCGGCGCCCGGCAGCCCCGTGAACCACAGCGTCGCGCCCGGGTGCCCGAGCGATGACCAGCGCCGTTCGCGCGTCATCCGCGTGCCCTGCCAGCGCACGTTCGGGCTGCGCTCGGTCTTCACCTCGGCCTCGGCATCGACCTCGGTGTCGAGGATCACGCCGGCAGCGACCGTTTCGTTGGTCGCCTGGTCGATCACGATCAGGCTGCCAGTCGTGCGGTTGCGCCTGTAGGAGTCGAACACGAGCGGAGCGCTCAGCTCCATCTGCACGCGACCGAGGTCGTTGAGCTCGAGCGTCGCGGCGCTGCTCGTCGCGGTGCAGCGTCTCGACGTCGATCCGGTAGCGCACGTCGATGCCGCCGACGATCGCCGTGCGCGTCGTTTGCTTGACGATGTAGCGGCGGTGCTTCTCCAGCGGGCGCTCGGACATCCAGCAGAGCAGCGCCTCGAAGCGGCTCGCGACGGTCGGCTGGTTCTGCGGGCGCACGATCGTCGAGCCGCGCCCGACGTCGATGTCGTCGGCCAGGCGCACGGCCACGGACATCGGCGGGAACGCCTCCGACACGGGACCGTCGAAGGTGTCGATGCCGGCGATCGTCGAGCGCTGCCCGCCGGGCAGCACGACGACCTCGTCGCCCGCACGCATCACGCCGCCGGCGACCTGACCGGCGTAGGCGCGGTAGTCGGCCACGCTCGAGGCCGGCGGGCGGATCACCCATTGCACGGGGAAGCGCACGTCGATCAGGTTGCGGTCGGAGGCGATGTGCACGTGCTCGAGGTGGTAGAGCAGCGGCGGGCCTTCGTACCAGGGCATCTTCTCGGAGCGATCGACGACGTTGTCGCCGATGCAGCGCCGAGATCGGGATGAACGTCAGGTCGGGCATCTCCAGGCGCGCCGCGAAGTCGTCGAACTCCTCGACGATCCCATCGAACACGGCCTCGTCGTACTCGACCAGGTCCATCTTGTTGACGCACACGACCACATGCGGGATCGCCAGCAGCGAGCTGATGAAGGCGTGGCGCTTGGACTGCGCGATCACGCCCTTGCGCGCGTCGACCAGCACGATCGCCAGATCGGCCGTCGAGGCGCCCGTGACCATGTTGCGCGTGTACTGCTCGTGGCCCGGCGTGTCGGCGATGATGAAGCGCCGCTGCGCCGTCGCGAAGTAGCGGTAGGCGACGTCGATCGTGATCCCCTGCTCGCGCTCGGCGCGCAGGCCGTCGGTCAGCAGCGAGAGGTCGAGGAAGTCGTGCCCCATCCGCTGGCTCGTCTGCTCGACGTGCTCGAGCTGATCGGTCAGCACCTGCTTGGAGTCGTAGAGCAGGCGCCCGATCAGCGTGCTCTTGCCGTCATCGACCGAGCCGGCCGTGGCGAAGCGCAAGAGGTCGGCCGGACGCTCCGACAGCCGCCGGAACAGCTCGCGTGCACCCTCCGCGCCACTGTCCGTAGCCGTCGCCGTCCGCGCTGCCCCAATTGCGGCGCCGGGCACGCTGCCGTTGCCGCTCTGATCGCCGGTCATCGACACACCGTTCCAGCAATCGTCTTCAAATAAATATTAATAATGAAAATCTTCATCAGAAATAGCCCTGACGCTTGCGATCCTCCATCGCCGCCTCGGTGACGCGGTCATCCGCACGCGTCTGCCCCCGCTCCGTGACCTCCGTGGCCGCGATCTCCGCGACCACCTGCTCGAGCGTAGCCGCCGAGGACTCGACGGCCCCCGTGCAGCTCATGTCGCCGACCGTGCGGTAGCGCACCGTCGCCGAGAACGGCTGCTCGCCCTCGATCATCTGCACGAACGGGCTGACCGCGTAGAGCATCCCGTCGCGCTCGAACACCTCGCGCTCGTGGGCGAAGTAGATCGACGGCACCTCGAGCTCCTCCTCGGCGATGTACTGCCACACGTCGAGCTCCGTCCAGTTGGAGATCGGGAACACGCGCGCGTGCTCGCCCTTGCGGATGCGCGCGTTGTACAGCGACCACACCTCCGGGCGCTGGCGCTGGGGCTCCCACTGGCCGAACTCGTCGCGGAAGGACAGGATGCGCTCCTTTGCCCGCGCGCGCTCCTCGTCGCGGCGCGCGCCGCCGAAGGCAGCGTCGAAGCCGTGCTCGCGGATCGCATCGAGCAGCGTCACCGTCTGCAGGCCGTTACGCGATGCGCGCGGACCCGTCTCCTCGACCACGCGGCCCTGGTCGAATCGAGTCCTGCACGTTCGCCACGATCAGCCGCTCGCCGACTTCTTCGATGCGGCGGTCGCGGTACTCGATCGCCTCCGGGAAGTTGTGGCCCGTGTCGACGTGCATCACCGGAAACGGGAACGGCCCCGGTCGGAAGGCCTTCTCGGCCAGGCGCAGCAGCACGATCGAGTCCTTGCCGCCGCTGAACAGCAGCACCGGACGCTCGAACTCGGCCGCGACCTCGCGCATCACCTGGACCGCCTCGGCCTCGAGCGTGCGCAGGTGGGATAGGTGGTAGGTGGTGGGCATCCGTGCTAGCTGACCCTGACTCGAAGTTGCCTTGCGTTCTCGATTGACGTCAGAGCTGCAAGCAGCACGTTTTTACGCGCTGCCAAGTCCCCGACCCGGCTCCAACATTAGGGTGCAAATGGCGCTTTTGCAAGGCTGCGCCGGTTCTGGGCGACCCCGCGCTCGGCGCTCGCCACGCGCTCAGCCCTCGCGGCCGTGCGACCTTGCGATAGCTCGTTCATAGACGTCAAGCGTCGCACGAACGTGGCGCTCGGTTGTGAAGCCTGCCTGCGCGCGCTCGCGGCCCGCTCGGCCCATCCGCGCCGCCAGCTCTGGATCCCCCGCGAGACCGGCGATCGCGCTCGCCCAGCGGGCCGGCTCGCGCGGCGGCAGCAAGAGGCCCTCGCGCCCCTCGCGCACGATCTCGCGCGGTCCGCCGACGTCCGTTGCGATCACCGGCACCCCCAACGCCATCGCCTCGATCACAGCGCGCCCGAACGGCTCCTCCCAGGACGGCAGCAGCAGCACGTCGAGCGCGCGCATCAACTCCGGCACGTCCTCGCGCTCGCCCAGCCACGAGACGCGCTCGGCGACGCCTTCGCGTGTCGCCAGCTCGTGCAGCGACGACACATACGCTTCGTTGTCGAAGCGCGTCGCACGCGCGACGAACTTGGCCGCGCCGATCAGCAGCAACTGCGCGTCGATCCCTTCACGCCGCAGCGCGCCGAGCGCTTCGATCGCCGTGTCCTGCCCCTTCCACGGGCTCAGCTGCGCGACCACGCCGAGCAGCAGACGCCGCCCGCCGGCCTCTCCCAGGCGCGCCCGTGCAGCAGCGCGATCGAGCTTCGCCGGATCAAAGCGCCGCAGATCGACCGCGTTGTGGACGACCTCCACCCGTGCGAGCGGCGCACGCGAGCGCACCGAAGCGGCCGTGTACTCGGAGTTGGCCACGATCGCCGTCGCCGTCGCTGCGAGCAGGCGCAGTGTCGCCGCGCTGACGCGTCCCGGCGGCAGGCAGTCGCGCACGTGCACGATTCTCGCCCTGCCACGCAGGCCGGCGAGCGCGAGCACGATCCCCCCGCGAATCGAGTTGGCGTGCACGACCTCCGCGCGATGCCGTGCCGCCGCGCCGCGCACCTGCCACGCCGCGATCGCCATCTCGCTCAGGGCTTTTGGCGTATGCAGGGGGTGCACGCGCAGGCTGCCCGCCGTGCCCCTGATCGCCGTCGTCGCCACCCCCCGCTCGTGAGCGAGCTGCTGCAACTGGCCCGGCGGCGTCGCGAGCAGCGGCTGCACCGTGTCGGGCAGGCCGGCGAGCAGATCGAGCAGCGAGCGCTCGGCGCCGCTGACCACAGCCGTGTGGCTGACGAACAGGACCCTCACGCGGCCGTGCGTCCCGAGCCGAGCGTGTCCCGATCGCCTGCTCGCCCGCCGGCGCCGTGCAGCTGCTCGAGCAGCAGCGCCTGCACGCGCTCGACGACCTTCGGCCACGCGTACAGCTGAGCCCGCGCCTGCCCTGCCTCCCCCAACCGCCGCGCCAGCGCGCCGTCCTGCAGCAGGCGCGTCACCGCCTCGGCCACCGCCAGCGGGTCGAGCGGGTCGACGAGCATCCCCGTCTCGCCGTCGAGCACCGCGTCGAGCGCGCCGCCGACGTTGCCTGCGACGACGGGCTTGGCGAACGCACCGGCCTCCAGGTAGACGATCCCGAAGCCCTCGCCGGCGAAGCCGCCAGCCGGCAGGCGGCTCGGCATCGCAAAGACATCGGCGCGCCTCAGCCAGGCATCGCGCTGCTCGTCGTTGACGGCACCGAGGAAGCTGACCGCGCGGTCGACTCGGTAGGAGCGGGCGAGCTGTTCGAGCCCCGGGCGCAGCGAGCCCTCGCCGATCACGACCCACTGCGCATCGGGGACCTTGCTGAGCACCAGCGAGAACGCCCGCAGCATCACGTCATGCCCCTTGTAGCGCTCGTCCAGCCGCGAGATCGTCAGGACCGTCGGTCGCTCCGCGCGCAGCGGCGTCGTCTCGCCGGGGATGTTGACACCAGGCGCGATCAGCGTCGTGTTCGCCCGCACCGCGCCGGTGGCCGCGATCAGCTCAGCCGTGTAGGCGCTGATCGCGATCGCAACATCGGCCTGGCGCGCCGCGAACGCCGCGAGCTTCGGCTTGGCGCCGATCTCGTCGCCGTAGAAGTACTGGATCGTGCGTGCGCCGAGCGCCCTGCGTATCGCCCAGGCGGCCGGGCTCGCGACGATGTGCAGGCTGAGGATCGCCTGCGGGCGCAAGCGCAGCGCCTCGCCGAGCGCGGCGGCGTTGAGCAGCAGGTTGCGCGCGCTGCGCGGGAGCGCGCGCGCTCCGATCCGCCTGACGTCGAGTCCAGCGGCCTCGTCGTACCCGCCGGCGCCCGGCGAGTCGAGCGTGAGCACGCGCGTCTGCATCCCGTGCAGACCGCTCGCCAGCCGCTGCGCCACCAGCTGGATGCCGCCCCTCGCCGGAGGGAAGTCGGGCGTGAGGATCAGCAGCCGCGCCAGCCCCCCCTCGCTCGGCTGCCTACGGGCCATCGAGCCCGTAGAAGCGGTCGACCCACAGGCCCAGCGACAGCAACGGCCAGAGCACGTCGCTGTGATCGTGGGTGGAGGCCGCATGCTCGCGCACGAGCCCGCCCACGGCGGCTCCGTCGAAGTAGCCCTCGCGATAGATCGCCCCCCGCTCGAGCTGACCCTGCATGACCGGTGCCAGCGGGCCACGCAGCCACTCTGCCGCCGGAACGCGAAATGCCGTCTTGCGATAGCGCCCGAGACCGCTCTTGGCCATCATCCCCGCCGGCAGCATCGCGCGCACGAGCGCCTTGCCGTCGCCCTTGAGATGGATCGCCGTGTCGATCGAGCCGGCGAGCTCGGCAAGGCCACCGTGCAGGAAGGCCGTGCGCAGCTCCAGCGACACGAGCATGCTCGCGCGATCGCTCTTGACGAGCACGTCGTCGGGCAGGTAGTGGACCTGGTCGAGGTGCATCAGCCAGCGAGCACACGAGCCGCCGTCGAGCGTGCCCGCATGGGCGGCGAGACCGTCCAGCACCTGCTCGGCGCCCAGCTGCGCCAGCCGCGGCCCGTACAGACCCTCGCGCCGGTGGCGTCGCTCGCTCGTGACCCAGTCGAGGTTGCGCTCGAGCATCGGCGTCGGCGCCAGCCGCTTCGAGACGCGCGCCGCCGGGGCCCATCGGGCCGAGCGGCGCATCGCGCCCGCGAGCGAGCCGACCGCGAAATCCGGCAGCGTCGCCTGCACGCGCCTGGCCTGCTCGAGCCAGCGGTATCGCGGGTAGCCGCCGAACAGCTCGTCTGCGCCCTCGCCGCCGAGCGCGACCGTCACGCGCGGGCGCGCGAACTCCGACAGCGCGTGCAGGGGGATCGTCGCCCTGTCGGCCAGCGGCTGGTCGAGCGCGGCGAGCACCGCCGGCACCCGCCAAGCGACGTCCGCCTCGCTCAGCGTGACCTCGTGATGGTCGCTCTGCAGCCGCTCGGCGATCTCGCGGGCGCGCGCCGTCTCGCTGACCGTGCCGATGTCATAGCCGACAGTGAACGTCTTCAGCTGGTGCGAGGACTCCTCGGCGGCGACCGACGCGACCAGCGTCGAGTCGATCCCTCCGCTGAGGAACACCCCGACGGGCACGTCGGCGATCATCCGCGTGCGCACGGACTCCCTCAGCAGCGCCTTCGCCTCGGCCGCCAGCGATCGCACCGGCTCGCACCGGGACACGCCCTGCTGGGGCGGCGAGTACCAGCGATCCTGCTCGCTGCGCCCCGACTCGCCCTGCCAGCGCAACAGGCACCCCGGCGGCAGCTGGCGCACGCCCGGCACGATCGTGCCCGGACCGGGCACGTAGCCGAACACGAAGAAGGCGTCGAGCGCCGCCGTATCGAGCTCGCGCAGGTGCGGCTTCACCTCCAGCAGCGCCGTCAGCTCCGATGCGAACAGCAGCTGCCCGTCGTGCTCGTGCACGAACAGCGGCTTCTCGCCGAAGCGATCGCGCGCGAGCAGCAGGCGATCGGAGCGCGCGTCCCACAACGCGAACGTGAACATTCCCTCGAGCGCGTTCACGAGCCCCTCGCCGTACTCCTCGTATAGATGCACCAGCACCTCGGTATCGGCGTTCGTCGAGAAGCGGTGACCGCGCCGCAGCAGATCGGCGCGCAGGCGCGCGTGGTTGTAGATCTCGCCGTTGAATGCCACCCAGACCGAGCCGTCCTCGTTGCTGAGGGGCTGGTGACCGCCGTCTATGTCGAGGATCGACAGGCGGCGTGCGCCAATTGTCAACCCCGTGCGGGCGTCCGTGTGCACGCCCTCGTCGTCCGGACCGCGATGGCGCAGCATCGCGCACATCGCGCGCACCGCGCGACCGTCCGGATCCTGCGTGCTCCCTGCGATCCCGCACATTTGCGCAACATAGATCATGACCCTGGGCGTGCGGCCTTGGGGGCGCGATCGGAGCGCTCGCGCAAGCAGCCCCGGCGAGGGGTCCAGGCGAGCTGCGCGCATCTCAAGCATCCGCGAGCGAGCGCCGATAGAAGCGCCAACGAGGCCCCCACGGGGCTCCCTCCTCGACGTCAGGACCAAACGTTGCCGAACCAGCCTTTCCGCTCCCGCCGCTCGTCCGTATTGCTCTGCCTCGCGACAGTGACCGCGAGCGCCGCGCTGGCACCACCGGTCTTCGCGCAGCCGCAGGGCGCAACCGCGCGGCTGGCCGACGCCGCGGGGCGCGCCGAAGAACGCGCCACGCGGGAACAGGAACGGATCGCCCGCGCCGAAGAACGCGCTGCGCAAAGGCGCGAACGACAGGCGCAGCGCTCGCAGCGCCAGGCCCAACGTGCTGAAGAACGAGCTGCGCGCGCAGAACAACGCGCCTCGCGACGGGACAACGGCCACGCTGTCGAACGGCCCGATGAAGCGACCCCGCCTACCGGTGAAGCCGGCGCCGGTGCGGGTCCGTCACGGCGATCTGCCGCCGCGCTCGGCGGCTGTCGCATCAGCTTGCAAGCGAGCTCGAATCGCATCACGGCGGGCGACACCGTTGGGCTGCTCGGAAGCGTCGCCTGTCCGACCACCGCCAATGCGGCCATGGCCACGACGCCGATCACCGTCGAAGAGCGCGCGCTCGGCGCCGGCCCTTCAAGCTTCGTCTCCGTGGGCACCGCCACGGCGAACGCCGACGGCACTTACGAATTCACCCCGCCCGCGATCGATACGAACGCGATCTTCCGTGTGCGCTTCGGGCGCCGAGGCGCTCACACGACCGTCAGGGTCGCCCCGACGATCACGCTCGACAGCCCCACCGCCGCCGCGCAGACATCGACCGTGCACGGGCAGGCTCGTGCCTCGCGCAGGGCCACCTTCACAGGCACTGTCAGCCCCGCTAAGCCCGGAGCCACCGTCGTGCTGCAGGTGGCCAACTCGCCCGACGGCGAGCAGTGGCGCTCGGTCGCGATCGGCCACGTCGGCGCCGATGGCAGCTACTCGATCGCGCACGGCTTCAGGACCCCCGGCGAGTTGACGATTCGAACGGTCGTGCATCCGGGCCGGCTGAACACGCCCGCCGCGTCGGAACCAATCGACTACGAAGTGTCCCAGCCACAGAACCCGCTGCTGACGTTGCAGACCTCGGCCGATCCGATCTCCTCCGGCCAGCCGGTGACGCTCAGCGGCGTCGCCGCCGGTGCGGTCAGCCAGCCGGTCACGCTGCTCGCTCGCACAGGCCACGGAGCGTTCGCCGCCGTCGCGCAGACCACGACCGACTCGGCCGGCAACTACTCCTTTACACAGACGCCGTCCGCGAACACCTCCTACCGCGTGAGCGACGCCAGCGACACGTCAACGACCCTGTTCGAGGGCGTCAGCTACGCCCTGACGCTCGCCTCGATGCCGACCGAATGGCAGACCGGACAGCAGGTTACGTTCGCCGGAACCGTCGCGCCGAGCGCGGCCGGGAAGCCCGTCTACCTGCAACGGCGCAACTCCTCGGGCATCGGCTTCCACGACGTCGCCAGCGCGACCGTCGGCGCCGACCTGAGCTACACGATCGCTCGCACCTTCTACCACCCCGGCGCCCAGGTCATGCGCGTCAGGGTCCCTGCCGGGGTCGAGAACCAGGCGACGGCCAGTGAACCCGTGACGCTGCAGATCGCCGGGGCCCCGGCGCCCCAGGCACCTGCTGCGGGGGCGCCCGAAAGCTCCTCGCAGCCACCGGCCTAACAATCCGTGCGCACCTCGCCGGCAGACCTGACTTGCAGCGCGGCCGGATCTGACCGCTAGTGCAGGAAGCGCCTGTAGACCGGTAGCTCGGCCTGCGCCTCTCTGGAGCGCGAGCGAACCACGTGGGCGGGGTTGCCTGCGACGATCGACCAGGGAGCGACCTCGCCGTGCGCCACGGCACCGGCAGCGACGATCGCGCCTTCGCCGACGGTCGTCCCCGGAAGCACGATCGCGCGAGCCGCGATCCAGGCACGGTCGCCGATCACGACCTCACGGCTGCGGCCCTCGAAGACTGGTGAATCGGGATCGTGCTCGGTCGTGAACAGCTCGGCGCGAGGCGACACGTTGACGAACGAGCCGATCACCAGCCCGCCACCGCCGTCGAGCAGCACGCCGTCGTTGATGTTGCAGTTGTCACCCAGGCGAACGCCGCCCCGGGCGGTGATCTGAACACCGCGCTCGAACGCGCAGTGATCGCCGATCTCGCAGTGGGCAAGGCGTCTGAGGACGGCCAGACGGAAGCGGTGACCGGGAGCGCGCAGCAACAGATTGGTGAGAACCAGGAAGAGGTCGAATCGATAGCTGCGCCATTTCACACGGCCCGATAATACCGGCGGCGCGGAGGCACTCTGGGTTTACACTTTGGACCAAGCCGCGGCGAGCCTCTGCCCGCGCCTCCTTCCGCCCGCGACGCAAGCGAGGCAACATGACCTTAAGCTTCTCTTGCCCGCGTACGGCAAGCATGGCTGCGCAATCGTCGGTACGGGCGGCGGACCTTAGTGCCGGCGTGGTCGCTCCCACTTCCCGTGCGTCTGCAGCCCATCCCAAGGCGAGCTGGGATCCGGTCGCTGAGGAGCAACCGAGCGCCACTCTTCGTAGGGGTAGCGCTTGGTCGCTTTCAACCAGCGCATGAGTGCTCGCAGCCAGTGCATGTAGTCCTTAGACGTGAGTCCGGGGAGCAGAATCCTACTGAAATGGAGAACGTCGATGCCCGGCGAAGCCACGACGGTTCTGCTCGGCGACCCGAATCCTCAGATGCAGGTCCTGGAGAGGACGGCAGCACGGTCTCCGAGCCCGCCGGGCATCTGAACTTCAACGCCAGCTCGGCCGGGACCATTGGGGGAGTACACGTCTCTCAGCTCAAGCCCGACCCTGAGCGCTTCAGGCGACTCGGTGACGGTGACTTTCACGTTGACCGCAGGCTGAGCTCCGCATGGCTGCTTCGGTCGTCTTCAAGAAGCAGTCCGGCGGGACAGAACCCGAAGTCACGGGAGTGCGCAGGCCTGGTCCAAGGGCGTGCGCATCATCGGAGTTACAGGCGAGGGCACCGTCATCGACGTGATCGTGAAGAACGACAACACGCCGAGCGCTGCCACGACCACTTCGTCATCGGTCACCACGACTGACACGGGCGACTTGCTCGTAGCCTTCGTCGGAGCGACCGCCAGCACAGGCACGATCCGCGTGGACCGGCACCGGCCTATGAGCCCAACGTCGAAACTGCCCCTACGCGCTGTCTCGGCGGCTACTACATCCCACGCACGACGCTCACAGCCGCTACCTTCACGGCGAACTGGTCCACTGCCCACCTGCCCCGGCTATCATCGAATCTCCATGATCGCAGGAGCTCATCCGCGGGCAGCCGAGCATCGGCGCCGGCCGTGCGGGTCGCGGGCGGCCCGCGGTGAGCCCAGATCACGGCGATGCTGAGCTCGCTGCTGCTGGTCACGCTCAGCTGGGCCAGGGACGGAGGAGTAGCCACACATGCGATGGCCAGCGCCGCAGCCCTCGCGAGTCGCGGCGTGGACGTTCGCGTCGCCGCGGCCCAAGTGGGATCCGATGCGCCGGTCGCGGGCATCACCGTGCACCACACCCCGGAGCTCCTCAACGAGCGGCTTTCACCGGAGCTCAGGCTGGGCGATGCGCTGCCGTGGCGTCCAGAGGTGATCCACTTTCACCAATTCGAGGACCCCGACGTCTCGAGCTTTCTTCGCACGCTCGCACCGGTGGTCATCTCCGCCCACGGCTACACGGCGTGCACGTCAACGATGTACTACTTCCGTCCCGGCGAGGAGTGCACACGCGCGCACGGTCCGGGCTGCGTGCCCAACCTGCTGTTGCGCGGATGCGCGCACACGTTCGACCCCCGTTCACTGCCGTCGGACTATCGGCAAACCAGTCGTCAAGTTGACGCTTTGCACCACGCCGACCTGACGGTCTCCTACTCGAGCGCGATCGACCGTCACCTCGCCGCGAACGATGTAACACCGCGCACCGTGATTCCGCTCTTCTCGACGCTGAAGAGCGCAGCGGGCTCGGGGCACGCCGATCGCCGCCGCGTCGTCTTTGCCGGTCGCGTCGTGGCGCCCAAGGGCGTCGCCGTGCTGATTCGCGCCGCGCGCGAGGTCGATGCCGAGTTCGTGATCTGCGGCGACGGCTGGCAACTGCCTTCGCTGCGCAGGCTGACGAAGCGCTTGGGCGTACAGGATCGCGTGCGTTTCGCCGGCTGGCTGGCGCCTGCCGAGCTGGCGCGCGAACTGGCAGAAGCGTCGGTCGTGGCGGTGCCGTCGCTGTGGCCTGAGCCGTTCGGGCTGGTCGGGATCGAGGCCCACGCCGCCGGACGTCCGGTCGTCGCCAGCGCGACCGGCGGAGTGCGTGACTGGCTACAGGACGGTGTCAGCGGCCTATGTGTCACGCCCGGCGATCCCGGCGCGTTGGCGAGCGCGCTCAACGAGCTGTTGGCCGATCCGGAGCGACAGCGGGAGATGGGTGAGGCCGGGCGCCGTCTGGTCAGCGAACGCTTCACCGTCGAGCGTCACGTGAGCGCCCTCACGGGAGCCTACGAGGCGGCCCGCGCAGACTGGCGCTCGGCGTCTGGCTCCGGCGAGGGCGTCCCCCGCGGCGATCGGGCTGAGCCATCGCCGGTGTGAAGCCAGCGCTACTCTGCATCTCGCAGTCGTTCGCGCCGGAGACGACGCCGACGGGCATTCGCGCGAGCAAGTTGCTGGCACGCCTCGGCGAGCAATGGGACGTCACAGTGCTGACCGAGGCCACGGGGGCTCACGGCCTCGACGGCGTGCGCGTCGAATCGGTGCGCGCCAAACGGCCGGCACGGGCACTCGCGGCGCTACGCCGCTTGCATTTGGACAAGCTGCTGGAGCTGCTCGTCTGGCCGGACGACTCGATCTTCTGGCTGGTACCGGCAATCCTCGCCGGACGCCGGCTGATCCGCGAACGCAGGCCGAGCGCGATCGTCGTGTTCATGATGCCCTACTCGAGCGGCCTCGCCGGCGTCGCACTCAGCTGGCGGAGCGGAGTGCCGCTGGTGCTCAACCTGGACGACTCGCCCACATGCACCGACATGCATCCGCGCTTCCCCACGCGCCTCCATTATCGCCTGGCGCGGGCGCTGGAGGATGCATATGTGCGCTCGGCCGACGCCGTCGTGTACGTCTCCGCGACCAATCTCGCGACTGTCGCCGAACGTCATCCCGAGCACATCCGGCGCAAGCTCCATCTCGTCCGCTACGGCGCCGAGCGCGCCCAGCCACGCCCGGCGCCGAGTCACGCCGAGCGCTTCGAGATCGTCTACGTCGGCGCGATGTCCGGCTGGTGGCCGCTGATCGAGCACCATGCTCCACCGCGCGGCTTCAAGCGCGCGTATCGGACCTGGTCGCGGCTCGGACGCCACGAGCGCATCGAGCTCGATGAGCGCACGTCCTCGCCAGCGGTAATCGGCCGAGCGATCATCGAGACGATCGCGACGCATCCCGACTGGGCCGCTCGCGTGCGCTTGGCGATCCACGGCAATCCCTACCCCGCCGATGTGGTGGCGCGCGCGCTTGCGGCCGCCGAGGTGCAGGACGTCGTCAACGTGGGCGGTCCCGTTCCCCACGACGAGGTCGCTCAGATCGTGAACGATGCGGACCTGCTGTTCCTCACGCTGCCGGCGCGGGTCGACGGCTCACGCGGTGGGCGGATCTCGGCGAAGACCTACGAGTACCTCGCGACCGACCGGCCGATCCTCGCGGCCGTACCGCGCGGCGAGAACTGGGACTACCTCGAGGGCAAGCCCGGCGTGTGGCTCCTCGACCCGAGAGACGAGCGCGGCATGGCCCAGGCGATCGGCGAGCTCGCACAGGCCAAGTTCGCCGGCGAGCCGCTGACCTTCGACCGCAGTTCGCTGGCGCGAGAGCTCTCCTACGACACGCGGGCCGAGGAGTTCACCGCGGTCGTGCGCGCCGGCGTCGCGCAGCGGCAGGGCGATTCCCGCGCGGCGCCCAGGCGGTAGGACCCAGGGACGCAAGGGTCGGTGAAGTGGGCGCCCGGGGCGCTCGCGCTCGCCGCCGTCAGCGGCGCGGCGGCGGCGTGGCGATCACGTGCACGTACCACTCGGCCTGCTCGGGCGGCACGTCCGGCGCCTCGATCGTGCGCACGTCGTACCCGTATGAACGGAGTAGCTCGGTGACCGCACGGTTGGTCCCGTGCAACTCGCAGATCAGCGTCGGGCGGTGCTCGCGAAAAAGCTGCTCGGCGCCCTGTAGCGCGGCGACCTCGGCCCCCTCGATGTCCATCTTCAGGAGGTCCGGCGGGGCCACGCGCGCGAGCTGCGCGTCGATCGTCGAGACCTCCACGCGCACAAGGCCGGACAGCTCGCTGTCGCGCTTGAACGACGTGTGGCTGCTCGTGTCGAGCTTCGCCCACGTGGGCGAAGCGTGGATCTCCAGCTCGGCCTCGCCCTCTCGGTCGCTGAGCGCGATGCCCACGAGCTCGACGTTGGTAACGTCGTTGAGCGCCAGGTTGCGTCTGATCGCCTCCTGGTTCTGCGGCAGCGGCTCGAACGCGACGACCGTCCCATCACCGACCAGGCGCGAGGCGATCAGGCTGTAGAAGCCGATGTTCGCACCGATGTCCCAGACGACCCCGCCGCGCGGCACGTGCTCAGCGAAGACATTCTGGATCAGGGGCTCGCTCGTCCCGAGCGCGTAGCCGGCGGCGGCGCCTGCCGGATCTATGCGCATCCCCGCGGCCTGTCCCCGGGCGACGACGCGCGGGCCGTGCATCAGGCGCGAGCTGAGCGCCTTGACGAGCGGGCCGATCACCGGGCGGAACTGCTGGCGGCCCACCCATCGCAGGGCCGGCGCCGGCATGCGGTCGAGGATGCTCACCCTTGACTCAGCCGCTTGTGGGACTGGGCGATGGACTCTTCGGCGAGACCCTGGGCCGCAGACGGGCGAACACGGGAGCCCAGGGAAGCTGGAGCAGCTTGGTCATCAGCGACGTTCGCGCACCGCCAGGACGCGGCGCTCGTAGTGCGATCGTCTCTGCCCGTAGGAAGCGGTTGCCCTGAAACGCCAGACCGGTTGCAAGCGCGCTGAGATCGGGGACCGGCGCCGAGGAGCCCGTGCGATCGAGGATCTGACGCAGCGCGTTCGCGGGATCGTCGAGAAAGTCCTCGTGCCGCAGGAACATGCGCCGCTGCGGAGGGTGACGAAGGAAGACGAACACCGACACCAGGTGCGTCAGCCACAGATATGCGTTTGCCACGAGCGTGCCCATCGAGAACGAAGTGGGGTCCGCCGCGTCCAGCGAGGCCACGACTCCCTGTGGATCCCGCACCAGATAGACGAGGTAGAGCTCGATTCCGTCGAGCGTCTGAAGCTCATGCGCGCGCAAAGGATAATGCGAGGTGTCAACGATGTGGCTCGCCGCCGCGACATCGCCGATCGCGACGTACAGCTCCTCAGCTACGCGCCGGTAGCGCTGACGCAAACGCCGTCGAATGAACCACGCACGCGGGTCCAGCAAGGCCGAGGATCGCTCGAGCGCCATGTGCTCGCGCCCGAACAGATCGGTCGGGTCGTCGTCCAGCTGCTCGAGCACCCGCGCCCAGAAGCTGGCCCGCTGCTCGCCCTTGCGCGGAGAAACGCCCGACCTCGAAAACCACTTCTCCAGCTCACCGACGAAGAAATGGTTCGTGCAATTTCCAAGCGCCACACCGAGCACCGTGCTGCCACTTCGCCCGGCTCCCATGATGTAGACGACCTTGGGCTTCTCGGTGCTGCCCGCCGTCCCGGACCCAGTGCTTGGGGCAGCGCTGGCCAATATCGCCTCGTCCACGGGACCCGGCAGAGTAGCAGAAGGGCTAGTGCGCGAGCGCCGGCGGATGACGCGCTTTAGACGCTTTGGACACTCAGGTCAGTGAGTCAAGCGGGGCCAACCGGGGGCTTCGGATCGGTGGAGCGGAGCGGAGCCTCGGAGCCGCGTGCCGCGGGCCTCAATCGCGACAGCACCGGCTCCCACGGCGCCTGCCACAGCGCCGTCAGCCACGACCGCCGTTTGCTCGGACTCGTCGAGCGCTTCACGGCAATCGTCTGCGCATCGATCAGGCTGTTGCCCTGGAACGGTTCGCCGGTCCGCAGCGCATTCACATCTGGCACCTCCAGCGACGGGTCAACGCAGTCGATGATCCCTCGCAGGACGCCGCGAGGATCGGCGGCGAAGTCCTCGTAGCGCACGAACACCCGGCGATCTCGCGGATGCATGGTGAACACGAATATCGAGAGCAGGTGAGTAAGCCACAGACCTGCGTTTGTGCTCAGGCTGAGCAGCCGCCGCCCAGCCACGTCGCGGCGGCTGATCGGCCGGAGATTCGACGCTACGACATCCTGCGCGTCTCGCACGAGCAGAACCAGATACAGCTCGATGCCCCGCGACTTGTGCAGTTGTCGCGCGCGCAAGGGAAAGTGAGAAGTGTCAACGACGTGAGTTGCGCCGGCGGTATGGGCGATCGCGCGGAAGAGGTTCTCAGCGACCGTCCTATAACGAGCGAGCATCCGGTGCCGGGCGGTCCATCGATCGACGCGCAGCAGCGCCGACGAGCGCTCGACGAGGCGATTTATCTCGGTGCCGAACACGTCATCTGCCGGTGTTTGCTGCATCTCCTTCCGCACGGCTGCCCAAAATGCGTTTCGCTGCGCGCCGCCCCGGGCCGGCCGCGCCGACGCCGCGAGCCACTCCTCGACCTCACCGGCGTAGAAGAAGCCCGGGAAGTTCCCGAGAGCCACGCCAAGGATCGTGCTGCCACTGTGGCCTGCTCCCATCACGTAGACCACCTTGGTGGGTGGGCGCTGGAGCTCAGACTGCTCACGGCGGCCCGCCCGAGATCGTCCAGCGAGAAGACGGCTCGCCCTTGATGCCGACTGCATTGGGTCGCGCAGTGTACTGGAGCGCGATCGCCAGCCGCCGGCGACGCTCGCGCTCGTCTTACACCTACCGGCGTGGGGCGGATCGGCCGTCCGCGCGGCCCGAGCTCGGCCGCAGCGACGAGAGCGCCAGGGCCAGCGGCAGCTGCAGCGTCGCCGTCAGACGCGACCTGCTCGGCGGTCTGTCTGTCGCGGTGCTCAATGCGACTGTCGCGGAGTTCAACAGTCGATTACCGTGAAACGGCAGCCCTGTGTCGAGCGACTGGAAGTCAACCTGTGCCGAGGGTGAATCGATGTCCTGGAGAATTTGCGTCAAGACCCCGGCGGGATCGGCGACGAAGTCCTCGTGGCGAACGAGCAGTCGCCGCTCGCGCGGTTGGCGCAGGAACACATAGATCGACAAGACGTAGGTCAGCCAAAGGTAGGCGTTGCTCGCCCAGGGTCCGAATCTGCGCTCCACGACGTCGCGTCGCCCCAGCGAGGCTACGACGCTTTGCGCGTCTCGCACCAGCAGCACGAGGTGCAGGTCGATGCCCTCGCAGTGCTGCAGCTGCTGCGCGCGCAGCGGATAGTGGGAGGTGTTGACTATCGCCCGCGCGCCGGATACGCGTGCAAGCGCGCCATAGAGCTGCTCGGACACCTGCCGGTAGCGCTCACGCAAGCGGCGCCGCGTGCGCCACTTGCGCGGATCCAGTAGGGCCGAGGAACGCTCCAGCCAACCGGTTCGGGCGAGGAACAGATCCTCGACAGGACCCACCTCGTCGAGCACCTGCGACCAAAAGGACGTGAGGCGAGCGTCGCTGCGTCGCGGAACGCCCGACCGCGCAAACCACTTGTCGAGCTCGCCGGCAAAGAAGATGTCGGGAGCGTTTCCGAGCGCGACCCCGAGGATCGTGCTTCCGCTTCGTCCAGCGCCCATCACATAGATGGCCTTCGGTCGGGCGGATTGCGGCGGCATCGAACCGTCCGACTTCGCTGGCCTTGGCACGCGCAGAGTCTCGCACAGCGAATCTCACACACGGTGCGGAAGAGCGCCGCCGGACGGCTCTGATCGGCACGTGCGAGCTGCCGAGTGCGAGCCCGGGCCGGGGACTCAGCGACGCTCGCGCGCGAGGTCGAGCAGACTGGCGATCACGTGCGCCGCACTCGCGGCGCTCATGCTCTGCTCGGCGAAGCTGAGACCGCGTGCGCCGAGCACCTCACGCGCAGTGTCGTCCTCGAGCAGCCGCGCGAGCGCATCGGCCAGGTCGTGTGCTCGCGGCGTGACGATCTCGCATGCATGCGCTTCGGCGAGCCTGCCGAAGGGACGGGGTCCGTCAACGGCGACCACGGGCCTGCCCGAGGCAAGCGATGCGGCCAGCGTCGTCTTGCGCGAGTTCGGCCCGAGCGGATCGGCGAACAGCAGCACGTCGCACGCGGCGAGCTCGTCGGAGAGCTGCTGGGACGACAGCGTGCCCGAGAACGACGGCATCTGCGAGAGCCCCGCCGCCCGCGCAGCCACGTCCCATTCTCGACCTGCGACCGACGCCTGACCAGGCGCGCCGAGCAGCCTCAGACGGGCGCGCATTCCACGATCCTGCAGAATCCGCATTGCGTCGGTCACCAGCGAGCAGGTCGCTCGCCCGTAGGCATAGCCGAACAGCCCGATCGTTGCGCCGTCGTGACCGGCACGCCGTGACGGGGCCGGCGAGGGCAGGTTGGAAAACACCGGGGCCACAGCGACGGGACGCTTTGGCAGCCATCGTCGCGACGAAAGCCACTCGGCCTGAAAGTCGGTCGTCGTGACGAGCGCTGTCGAAAGGCGCATCACGTCGATCAACAGCGCCCGCTGGCTCACGGCCCATGCCGTCCCACGCAGCCCATCGCGTCGCCACGGGTAGACGAACTCGTGCAGGATCGTGACGAGTGGAAGCTGCGCCTTGCGAACGGCCGCGAGCACAGGGTGGATGAACAACGGCAGTCCGCGGAACGAGTACGCGAAGACCGAGTAGTGCAGCAACGCCGCATCGACGTGCGCGGCGGCGAGCTCTGCGGGCAGCCGGCGCGTCCACTCGCCCATCTGCGCGCGTCCCGCGCGCAGCGACTCGCCGTCGCGCTCGAGCCAGTGGGTCGAGCAGTCATAGTCCTCGCGCCCCAGCGCCGGGGCGAGCAGTGCGCCATGGTCGCGCACGCCGCAGATCTCCGCCGTGGAGACACCAACCGACGCCACGCGCACCATGCGCGCCGGGCGATCGACGGAGCTCATCCCTCGCCGGTCGGTGCTGCCGCCGCTCGGCTCCTACCGGCGAAGGCTTCGCCACGGTAGGCGGCCTCGATCGCCTCGCACAGCGCGTCGAGATCGCCCGTTGGCAGGACCAGCCCGCTATCGGGCCCATCGATCAGCTCCTTCATGCCGGTGTCCTCGCTGACGAGCACCGGCACGCCGCAGGCAAGCGCCTCGGCTGGGGCATAGGCGAAGCCGTCCTCATAGGCCGGATGCACGCAGACGCTCGCGCTGCGCAGCCAGTCCAGCGGATCGCCCGGGCTGAGCAATATCCGCTGATCGTTGGCGCACGCAGCCTGCACGAACCGGCGCATGCCGCGGGTACCCCAGCCGCCGACGAGCACGAGCCTGATGTCGCTGTGCTGCAGGCGACGAACGGCGTCGATCAACAACGGCACGCCCTTGTGCACGGCGAGGCTGCCGACGTACACGACGTCGAAGTGATCGCCAGACGCGCGCGAGATGTCAGCGTTGTAGCGAGGATCGGGCGTCAACGGGAAGTCAACCAGCCGCTCCGCTGCAAAGCCCTCGGCTTCGAAGGACTCGCGCACGTAACGCGACGCGACGTAGATGCGCTCGGCACGCGCGTACTCGGCGAGGTTACGCGCGAGCAGGTGCGTCGTCCACGACCCTTCCAGCGGGTAGCGCTCGCGCGCTTGGGCGTGCCGACGCGCGACTTGGCGCAGGTGCGAGTTGGCCGAGACGAGCTCCAGCGAGCGGTAGCCGGCGCGCTGGGCCGCACCGAACTGCCTCAGCGCCTGTCCGTTGAACGCGATCAGATGCTCGGCGCGCGGCAGGCGCGCAGCGGCATGTGCATCGAAGTCGGCCATCGACGCGCGCGTCCGCACGCCGGGAGAGATCGGCAGAGGAGCACGCGCGACCAGGCCGCTCAAGCTCGGCCTTCGCCGTTCGGTCGCCGCGCCGTGGCGAGCGAGCGACGGCGCAGAGGCCCCGGTCGAGCCGCTGATCACCTTGCTCGGGCGCCCGGCACGCTCCAGCGCGCCCGATATCTCGCCGAGGTGGCGGCCGAGCCCACCGACGCCGAGCGGCGCCGAGCACGTGACGGTCACGCTTTCGTCCGGCAGCGCTGCCTGCTGGGCACGTAAGGCGACCTCGCGCCAGCTCGCCCCCAGCGGCGTCCCCTCCTCGCGGCTGACCTCGACGCGCGAATCAGTCGAGGCGGTCATAGCCCCAGAGCGCGACCAGGTCGCGGTCCAGATACTCGCTGGCCGCCTCGACCTGCCCTTTGAAGCGGCGGCGCAAGTCGAGCATCAGCTGCTCGTCCGGCGGTTGCGGGGTGCCCATCACGAGGTGGTTCTGGGTCGCTAGCATCGCGCGGCTTCGCAGCCGGCTTGGAACAACCGCCTTCAGCCCGGCCTTGACAGTCCGCGAGACCGGTCCACGGCCGACCGCGACGACATTGAGCAGTTCGTCCATCCGCTGGGAGCGCATGCGCACGCTCGTGCGGTTCGCGTCGAGCACTTCCACAGGAGATCCGTCGTCGAGTCCGAGGAAGCGGCGCACCCTGCGGACCGTGCCCTCGTTGTCGGCGCGGAAGTCGTCGTAGATCAGTACGAGTACCTGCTCGGGCGAGAACACGTCGTGGTAGCGGCGCAACTGCTCGACGTAGCGAACATGCTCTGAATAGAGCAGCAGCTGCGGGCGGTGAGAGCGCCTGGGCACCTTCCTGCCCTCCCGCCGAGCAGCCTCCAGGCCGATCGCTCGCCCGAAGTCCTTCTGACTCTCGACGTGAGTCCGTAGAAGCTGGAGGTGCAGCGAGCGCAGGAAGCTTGCAGGCTCACGCAGGATCGCGATGATGCGGGCGTCCGGGCGCACCCCGGCGATGCCCGCAGCAGCCGTTCGCGACAGCAGATATGCGGAGGACGCCTCGCCGATCAGCTGACTCGGCCTCGCGTCGAGAAACAGCGAGCGATACTCCTCGAGCGACGTCAGCGGCGGCGCCGATCGCACAGGTTGAAAGCGGGGGAGCATGTCGCTGGCGAAGTACCACGGCTCCTTCAGCTCCGGCATGTAGATCTGCGGGTCACGCCTGAGCATCTCGTACAGCGCGGTCGTGCCGCACTTGGGATGACCGACGATGAAGAAATCGGGTACCCCCTGCTGTGGCGCACGCGCGGACGCCGCCGCCTCAGTCGATGCGGTCATAGCCCCAGAGTCTTGCAACGTCGCGATTCAGGTACTCGCCCAGCGCCTCCACCTCACCTTTGAAACGGCGGCGCAGCTGCAGCATCAGCTGCTCGTCGGCAGGATGAGGCTTTCCGTACAACACGTTGCGCTGGAACGTATGCAGTGCATTGCGGCGAAGGCGCCGCGGCGTGACGGCCTTGACTACCGCCTTCAGCACACGCGCGAGCGGACCCCGGCCCAGGTAGAACGAGCGCGCGAGCTCGTATATGCGCAGCGACCGCACGCGCACGGTCGGGTTTGCCTCGGTCGTCTGCACGGGCGATTCGGCGTCGACACCGAGGAACTGCAGCACACGGCGCACGGTCGACTCGTTATCGGCGCGAAAGTCGTCATAGATCAGCACGAGTACTTGATCTGCGCCGAACGCGTCGCGATACCGGCGCAACTGCTCGACGTAGTGAACGTAGTCGGAGTAGACCAGACCCGGGGATTCCCGCCGCGCCTGCTCGGTGCTTCTGAGCTGCTCCAGCGCGATTGCCTTGGCGAGATCGGGCTCGGGCTCCACGTGGTCGCGCAGCAGCTCCATGTGCAGCGAGCGAAGGAAGTCCGCCGGCTCGCGCAGGATCGCGATGATCCGCGCGTCCGGCTGCAGCTCGGCGATGCGCGCTGCCGCCGTGCGCGAGCGAAGGTAGGAAGGCGACGCCTCGCCGATCCGTTGCTGCGCGTCGGCGCCCTCGAACAGCGCTAGGTACTCGTCGATCGTCGCGGGGAGGAGCTGGGATTTGGGTGAACCTGGGTGCAGCTCGGACGCGAAGAAGCGTGTCTCCTTGAGGTCCGGCATGAAGATCTGCGGATGACAGCGGAGCATCTCGTACAGCGCCGTAGTGCCACACTTGGGATGCCCGACGATGAAGAAGTCCGGCACCCGCTGCTGGGACATGCGAGCGACCGTGACCGGCTCAGCCGATGCGGTCATAGCCCCACAGCTTCACCATGTCGCGCCGGAGGTAATCGCTCAACGCGACGACCTCGTCCTTGAAGCGCAGGCGTAGCTCTCGCATCACTCGCTCGTCGGGGTCCAAGGGCGCACCGAGCTGGGCGCGGCGCTCGAAGGCGAGCGCCTCGTGGCGCAGCCGCTGCGGCGTGAGAGCTTTGATCGCGCGCTTCGTCCCACGCGCGCCGTGACCCCTGCCGAGATAGAGCGAGCGCACGAGCGCCGACATCCGTGGGGCACGCACGCCGACCGTCGGGTTGGCGTCGGTCTGCTCGATCGGCGCGGTCTCCTGCACGTCGAGGAAGCGCAGGACCCGGCGCACGGTCGCGACGTTGTCAGCGCGGAAGTCCTCGTAGACGAGCACGAGGATCTGCTCAGGCGGGAACACGGCGTGGTAGCGCTGCAGCTGCTCGACGTAGCGAACGTGATCGGAGTACAGCAGCCCCTGCGGGCGCGTCAACGTGCTGGGGATGTTCTTTCCTTCTCGGCGGCTCGCCTCCAGTGCGATCGCCTTGCCCAGATCGCGCTCGGTCTCGACATGCGTTTGCAGGAACTGCATGTGCAGCGACCGCAGGAAGCTCGCGGGCTCGCGCAGGATCGCGATTATCCGTGCGGCAGGCTGAACCTCGGCGATCCGTCGTGCGGCCTCGCGCGACCAGAGATAGGAGGGCGTCGCCTCGCCGGCGCGCTGCTCGCGCGTGGCGTCTGCGAACAGCGAGAGGTAGCCCTCGAGCGTGCGTGGATGCCGGTCGTTTTCCCGCTTCGAGACAGGACGCAGCTCGGGCACGAAATACCACGGCTCCTTGACGTCCGGCATGTAGATCTGCGACTGCTGCCTGAGCATCTCGTAAAGCGCCGTCGTGCCACTCTTCGCGTGGCCTACGATGAAGAAGTCGGGCAGGCGCTCGTGTGCCAGTTCCTTGACTGCCGCAGACGGCTCAAGCGATGCTGTCATAACCCCAGAGTCTAACGACGTCGCGCTCCAGGAAATCGCCGAGCGCGACCACCTCCGGCTTGAAACGACGGCGCAATTCCGCCATCAGGAGCTCGTCTGCCGGCGGTGGCTCGGAGTACAGCAGCCGACTGCGGATCGCGCCCACGGCTCCGCGCCGAAGATGCTGCGGAACGACCGACTTGATCGCCGACTTGACCGCCAGCGAGACCGGTCCCCGCCCGACGGAGACGGCGTGCAGCAACTCGTGGACGCGCGCCGAGCGCACATACACCGTCGGGTTTGCCTGCAGTGAATTGACCGCCACGCTGTCGTCGACCTCGAGGAAGCGCAGCACCTGGCGAACCGTCGCCTCGTTGTCCGCAAGGAAGTCGTCGTAGGTGAGAACTAGCAGCTGCTCGCGCGGGAACACTGCTAGGTATCGGCGCAGCTGCTCGACATAGCGCACGTGCTCGGAATACAGCAGAGCCTGCGGCCAGTAGGTGTATTGCGGTATCTCCCGCCCCGCGCGGCGCAGCGGCTCGAGCGCGAGCGCCTTGGCGAAGTCGTTCTCGGTCTCGACGTACGTCTGCACGAACTGCATGTGAAGCGAGCGCAAGAAGCTAGCCGGCTCGCGCAGGATCGCGATGATCCGCGCATCGGGGCGCACCTCGGCGATCGCTGCGGCGGCGGTCCGCGACCACAGGTACAGCGGCGTGGCCTCGCCGACGCGCTGTTCTGGAGCGGCACGGGCAAACCAGGCGCTGTACTGCGCGAGCGTCTTCGGCGTTCCTTCCGGACGAGGCGGAGTCCGCTCGTGCAGCTCCTCGGCGAAGAACCAGGGCTCCTTCGCGTCCGGCATGAAGATCTGCGGATGGCGGCGCAGCATCGAGTACATCGCGGTCGTGCCGCTCTTGGCATTCCCGGCGATGAAGAAGTCTGGCAGTACGCCGCGCGCAGGCACGCCGCTCATCTGCGTACGCTCACTCTGCGCCCCGCTCCCGGATCGGTCCGGCGTCAACATCTCGCCCGGCAGTCAGGGCTCTGCGGTCGCTCCGGCGGCGAGCCGCGAGGCATCTCGGTAGTACGTGTTCTGCGTCTGCAGCAGAGCTTTCGTGTCGAACCCCACGAGCCGGCCGTCGACGATCACCATCACGCGGTCGCAGATGTCCAGCGTAGACATGCGGTGGGCGATGATGAACAGCGTCAGCTCGCTCTTGAGCGCCGTCAGCGACTCGCCGATCAGCGTCTCGGAGTGCGGGTCGAGCGCGCTCGTGGGCTCATCGAGCACGAGCACCTCGGGCCGCGCGGCAAGCGCGCGCGCGAGGCAGATCCGCTGCTGCTGGCCACCGGAGACGGCGTCGGCGCGAGGGCCGACGATCGTGTCATAGCCCTGCGCCCAACCGATCACGTCGTCGTGGATCCGCGCCAGCTTCGCCGCGCGTTCGACGGACTCGTCGTCGATCTCGCGAAAGAAGCGGATGTTGTCGGCGACCGAGGCGTGCAGCAGGCGCGGTTCCTGGGGCACGTAGGAGACCTGCCGGTACCAGTCCTCCTGCGCGAACTCATCTGCGGACACTCGGTTTACGAGGTACCGGCCCGTGTCAGGCTTGCGCAGCCGCAGCAGCAGCTGCACGAGCGTCGACTTTCCGGCACCCGAGGGCCCGATGATTCCGATCACCTCGCCACCGGCGACGTCGAATGTGAGGTCCGAGAGCACAGGACGATCGCTGCTGTAGCCGAAGGTGACGTGTTCGAAGGCGACATCGGCGATGCGCTCGAGCCGCTGCACGCCGAACGCCGGGCTGCTGTCGTTGTAGCGCTTGATCGCTTCCTGCGTTCGCTCGATGAAGGGCAGCGACTGTGACAAGCCCTGATAGGCGCCTTGGACGAGCTGGCCGGCCGTCCCCGCACGCAGCAACACGAGCACCACCCCGGCAAGCGACCCGGCATGGCTTCGCCCGGCAAGCGTCAGCCCCGCGACCCCTCCAACCAGCAGGATGTAGATCAGACTCTGGTAGAAGTTCGACACGAACCTCGTGATCACCTGAGACCGGTAGTAAAAGCGTTCGGAGTTCGCAACCAGGCCGGCGATTCGCTCGCGTTGTGCCGAGACGACACCGAACACGTGCATCTCTTCGGCGAGGCGGATCGACTCGGCGATGCCGCTTGCATATCGGACCTGGGCGGCGGACAGCGCCCGCGAATTCGCGACTCCTTGTGAGCGCAGCGGGCGCAGCAGGCCGAACAGCGCGATCGAGACACTGGCGACGACCACTGCAGCAAGCGGGTTCAGCGCGATGGCTGAGACGAGCAGCACCAGGAAGGTGAAGCTGGCGGTGATCAGGCCGGTTGCCTGCAGTGCTCCGGCCGTCGCCGACATCACCTGGCTGGTCGTCGTCTCCTGAAGCTGGCCCTCGCGATCGCGCGACTGCACAGACCACGACGCTCGGGTGAAGGCGTCGAACAGTGCCGTTCGCAGATTGCCCTGAACATTGGCCGCGATCCGCGCCGGCAGGATCGACAGCGGGAACTGCAGAAGCAGGCGAAGCAGCGTGAGGCCGAACGCAATCAGGATCAGCGTCCAGAGCGATGCATTGAGATGGATGAACGCGTGGTTGAAGTGCACCGTTTTCTTGCCGGTCACGAGCGAGGAGGCGATCTGCGCGATCAGCGCCAGCGTGCCCGCTTCGCAGAAGCCGGAGAAGATCGAGCAGACGGCCAGCACGGCCACCGATCGACGCCGCTCACCGAGCAGCAGGCTCACGCGACGGCGCATCGAGCCGCCCGGCGCCTCAGCGGCGGCGCGCTTGCGTCGAAGTCTCATGCGGCCACCGGGTGCGAGGCGTCGATCTGGCGATCGACAGCCGGGGTTTCGGCGCCGCGCCGCTGGCGTCCGGGGCCGGCGAACCAGTAGGCCGCCATGCCGATCGCCAGCCAGAAGTAGGGCCCTGAGGCGCTGCTGGTGATGAACGGTCCGGCGAATCCCTCGAGCGCTAGCGCGATGAACGGCGCGAACGCACCGGCGAGCATGATCGCGAGCTCCCCGTCTCGGACCCCACGCATGCCGGCCGCCACGAGCGCGATCACGAAGAGCGTCATGGAGACCCAGACGAGCAGGCCGGGGATGCCGAGTTCGTCGGACACCAGGTTGTACTGCGTCTCGGCGCTCACGCCATGACCTTCGACGAGTTCGGTGATTCGTTCGCCGAACCCGCCGGCCGCGCCCACTGTGCCGAGCCCGACGCCCAGCGGTGAGGTGGACAGGAACTGCGGGATTTTGGTCCAAGCGGCCGACTTGTAGGTGGGCACCGTCGACGCCGCCTGGCCGGGCGCGATGCTGCTGTAGCGGCTGAACGTGCCGCCGCCGACAGCCGATACGAACAGTGCCCCGAGGGGTACCGCCAGGGCAACGATCACAAGCAGGGCCGCGAACGCCCGGGTCACACGGCGCCCAGCCAGGGATGCCAGCGCAGTGAAGGCGACGACGCCAAGGACGGCGCCGACCACCTGCAGCCTGCCCAATCCAGTCGCGATCGCGAGCAGCGCGCCCAGGCACATCACGGCGGCCACCCATCGTCGGCGACGCCGCCAGGTCGCCAGCAAGGCCAGGCTGAAGGGCAGCGCGATCACCCCGACGCCGCCGCTGAACCCACTATCCGCACCGAGCCCCGGAGGACGTACCTTCGCTTCCCCTTCGCTCGTGTAGGTCCTCGCGCTCGAGGCCTTCTTGCCGACCGTGGAGGGCTGCACAAGCGCACGGTAGCCGGGTCCCCAGCTAGCCAGCTGACCCGGGCTGAGCGCGGTTTGGTAGGAAGAAACGACACCGTTGGCGAGGCCGATCACGCCGACGATGATGAACAGCTGTCGTAGGCGCCTCTTCGAGCGGATCAGGACGTAGCCGAAGAAGAAGAACGGAACCCACTGCAACTGCTGTCTGAAGCCGCCGAGCGCGTGCAGTATGCCGTGCGTCTTCGGGTTGAATGCCATCAGCACGACGACGCCCACGAAGGCCAATATCCATCCGGACAGCGGCGGAAGCCGCACGGGCTCGCGGCGGACGAGCAGACGCAGGATCGCCCCCAGGCAGACCGCCAGGATCAGCACGTTGCGCACTGCGGCGGTCGCTTCGCTTCGCCCGATACCGAGCTTGACCGGGCCGTCGAGCAAGCCCAGGTAGACACCGAGCAGGGCGACGCTGACCTCCAGACGGCTGTTGACGATCAGCACGACCACGGCGAGCACCGCCGCGATCGCGGCGAGCACCACAAGGACGCTCGTGTGCGGCAGCGCGACCGTGATGCCGAGCGCGGCGACTGCCGGGACCAGCCCGGCCAGCCCGAGCAGTGCGAGATCGCGGATGCGCCTGTTGAGGACCACCGGATGCACCGCGCCGGCTCCGCCCGGCAGCCCCAGGCGCGGCGTGGTCATCGGCCCAGCAGCTTGCCAGTCCAGGGCCGCCCGTCGCCCGTCGCAAAGCCGTATTGATCAATTTCCCTGCGCGGCAGGCAGTTTGCGGCGATACCGATCGCGCGCGCGTCTGACTGCGCGAGCAACTGCACGAGCCGCTGCGCGGACATTTCGCGCGTATGACCGACCCTCGCAACGACGACGATCGCATCCACGAGCTTGAGCAGCGGCATCGCGTCGCTGACCTCCAGCGGCGACGGCGCGTCGATCAGCACGTAGTCGAAGTCTTCGGCGACCGAGCGCAGCAGCTCGCCCATCGCGCCGTGCCCGAGCAGCGCGGGCGGGTTGGCGACAGGGCCACCGCCTGCGAGCAGGAACAGCGAGCCCGTCTCACGCGACTCGACGACCGTCGCGACCGGAGCACCGGACTCACCAGGTGCCTGCGCCATCTCGGCGGGGGAGATCGGGTGAACACGTTGCATCGCCTGCCCGACGGCAAGCCTTCCGGTGAGCACCTCCGCGAGGCCTTGTGCGCCGTCAAGCCCGAGCAGCCGTGCCTGTATCGGGCGACGGAAGTTCGCCTCCACGACGGCGACTCGCTCTCCGGAGTCGCGCTGCGCGAGCGCCAGATCGGCGACGAGCGTGGACTTGCCGTCGCCGGCGTCGGCACTGACGAACAGCACAGTGCGTGACGCGCGGGCGCGCCTGGGGTCGGGTGTGACGGCGATCTGCAGTGCGCTGTGCAAGCGCCGCAACGGCTCCACGAGGAAGCGCGAAGGCGTCGGCTCGCCGTCGCGACGGACGATCGGGCGACGCACCTTGGGAAAGCCGGCGAGCGTCTGCAGGGCGAACGCGGACTCGAGGGCCGAGAGGGAGCGCAGCCGCCGGTCAAAGCGACCGAGCGCATATGCCGCGATTGCAGCCAGCACGATCCCGATGACGAAGCCGAAGATCGCGTTTTTGCGCGGCTTGGGCGACAGCAGCACGGCCTTCGCCGGCGTCGCCCGCTGGATCTGCTGCGCGCCGGGGACGGCGAGGCTCGCTTCGAGTTGGTTGATCTTGCTGCTGATCGCCGCTTCCTGCAGCACGCTCGAGGTGCTCGGCGCTCGCGTCACCGTGGCCGGTTTTTTTTCTTCGCTGGTCGTTGTGCCTTCGCCGGTCGTTTTGCTTTCGGTCGTCTTGCTTTCGCCGGCTTCGGTGGCTTTCCCCGGCAGCGCCTTGGGCGCGTTGGCCGCTTCGATCCTGTGCAACTGGCGCCGCGCGATCGCGATCGCGCGTTCGGTCGCGTGCGTACGACTGGCGTGCTGGCGCGTGATGAACGCGCGCGCGGTCGCGTTGGCGAGCAGCGCCGCGCCTTTCGCCGTGTGCGCTTCGACGGTGATCGTTATGAACTCGCTTTTTTCGGGTGCCTTGGCGCGGATCTTGCTGCCGCGCACGAGCGCCTTGTCCTTCTTGCGCTCGGCCTGGCGGACCTGTTCGATCACGATCGAGTTGATGATCTGCACCTGGTTGGCGATCGCCGTCGCCTGGCCTTTGGCGTTGGCTTTTTCACCTGGCGCTTGTTCTTCACTGCTCGCACCCAGGTACACCTGCGTGGTCGACTGGAAGACGCGCGTGGCGTGCTTGTAATAGAAGTAGCTGGCGACCCCGACGACGATGCCGACGGCGAGGATCAGCCACTTGCGCCTCCAGAGCGGAAGCAGGATGGAGGTGGCGTCGGAGGTCTCGTTCATCGACTGCGGGGCCCGTCCGTGGACCGGTGGGGAGCATCATACGGTCTTGCGTAATTAGCGACTAAAGACTACCGGCCCAAAAGCGACGCCAGGCAAGGCTGCGTGCAACGATGTCGCCGTGTCAACCCTCCCTTCCGCGCGCGCAGCGACGCCATTGCAGGGCAATGCGGACGCGCCCGCGCCCTCCGATGCACAGCGGCTGCTGGTCGTCAGCCACCCCTCGGTCGTGAGCGTCAACCAGGAGGTCTACGGAGAGCTCCAGCGCCGCGGCTGGGACGTCACGATCGTGCTGCCGAGCCGCTGGCGCAGCGAGTACTCGCTGCGCGACATCGAGCCCCAGGTGCTGGACGGCATGGCGGCGTCGCTGCGACGCACGCCAGTGGCGCTGCGCGGGCGCCCTCAGCGCTACTTCTATCTGGCCAGATGCAGCGCGCTGGCGAAGGCCGCACGTCCAGATGTCGCCTTCGTCGAGGCCGAGCCGTTCTCGCTCGCGGCGGCGCAGTGGGGATGGACGCTGAAGCGACTCGGCATCCCCTTCGGCGTGCAGTGCGCAGAGAACATCGACCGGCGCTTTCCGCTGCCCGTCCGCCTGCTGCGCTCGCGCGTGTTGCGCGACGCGGCGTTCGTCGCCACGCGCTCGGAGACCGCCGGGCGCCTGGCGCGCGCGTGGGGGGCGCGCGGCGAGGTCGCGCTGGCGCCGCACGCCGTCCCCTCCTGGCCCGATGCACCGGCCCGGCACGAGCGGCCGTTCACGGTCGGTTACGCCGGACGCCTGGTGCCGAGCAAGGGGCTGCTCGACCTGCTCGCCGCGATGCGCCGGCTGCAGGCCCCCGTCGAGCTGCTGTTGATCGGCGACGGCGAGCAGCGCGCGGAGCTCGAGGGACAACCGATCCCCGGCTCGCATGTGCGCGTACTCGACGACCTCGCCCACGATCAGATGGCGTCGGGCTACGCACAGCTCGACGTGCTCGCGCTGCCCTCGCACACGACGCCCACCTGGAAGGAGCAGTTCGGTCGCGTGATCGTCGAGGCGCTGTGGTGCGGCGTGCCCGTGGTCGGCTCGGACTCGGGCGAGATCGCCTGGCTGATCGAGTTGACCGGCGGCGGGCTTATCTACCCGGAGGGCGATAGCGAGGCGCTCGCCGCGCGGCTTGCGGAGCTGCGCGAGCAGCCGGCGCTGCGCGAGCGCCTGGCACGGACGGGCCGGAGCGCCGTCGAGCGGCTGTTCTCGGTGCCGGCGGCGACCGACGCGCTCGAGCGCCTGCTCGCCGGAGCGGGCGGGCGGCGGGCGGCGGTGGCAGAGCCCGTTGCTGCGGCACGCTGAGGCGGCACGGCACCTCGCACACGTAGCCCGGCGGCAGGTTCTCACGCTCGGCCAGCTGCGGCGGCCACGCGTGCATACAGGCGCTCGTGCTTGGCGACCATCGACTCCCAGCTGTAGGCCAACGCAGACTCGCGCGCGCCCGCGCCCAGTCGCGTGCGCAGAGCGTCATCTGCGCCGAGCTGGTTGAGGCGTTGAGCGATCGTCTGCGGCTCACGGTCGATCAGATAGCCGTTGCGCCCGTCCTCGATCAGCTCACGCACGCCGCTGACGGGGGTCGCCAGGAGCGGCAGCCCGCTCGCGGCGGCCTCGAACGTGACCAGCGAGAACGTCTCATAGTTCGACGGGAGCACGAACGCGTCGCCCAGCGAGTAGACGAGCTGCACGTCGCTCGTCACCCCGAGCCAGTGGACAGCGTGACCGACGCCGAGTGATTCGGCGAGCTGCTGGTAGCGCACGCGATCCCCGCCACCGGCGACGACGAGATCCCAGGCGGGCGCCTCGGCGAGCGCGCGGATCAGCGGCTCGAGACCCTTGCGCTCCCACTCGCTGCCGACGAACACGGCGATCAGTCGCTCCGGCGCGATGTCGAGCTGAGCGCGCCGCGCGCGCGCGTCCTGCTCGCGGGCGCCAGGCGCGAAGGCCTTCGCGTCGACGCCGTTGTGAATGCTGAGCGTGCGCTGAGCGAGCTCGGGATAGTGCTGCCTCACCTCGGCGGCCACGCCCTCGGATACCCCCACGAACGCCGCGCCACCGTTCGCGCGAAAGGAATAGCGCTCGGCCAGGCGCAGCATGCGGCCCACCAGCACGGCGTGCAGGCGAAACAGCACGCTCCTGCGGCTGGGGTTGGCCGGCCCGACCTGATGGCAATAGTGCACGGCGACCACGTCGACGCGATTGAGCACGATCGCGCCCGTGCTCTGCACGACGCCACGCCGCCAGCGCGCAGTCACGAGCGAGCCGGCGAGCATGAACCACGGATAGGCGATCACCGCCGGGCGGCTCGGGCCCCAGACGCGGTGAAAGCTCACGCCGGCGTCGCGCGGCAGCTCACACGTGCGCGCGATCACCGTGACGTCGTGACCGCGCTCGCGCAGACCGAGAACGAGCTCGGCCAGCACGCGCTCCATGCCGCCGACCGAACCGATGTCGTGAGCGACGATCGTCACGGCGCGCACGACGGGGTCCCGCTCGTCGCTGCCGCTTGAAATCGGCTCGGCTCGCGCGTGCATCGCGCAGCCCAGATTACTGAGGGCCTGTCCGTGGATCGCCCGTCGCGCCCGTGCACGGGATCGGTCGGCTGCGGATCAGGCGCGGGCTGAGCCGTCGTGCGCACTGAGACGCATGGCTAGGATCGGCGCAATGCGCACCTACGCGGACCAGATCGACTCGGCCGGCTCCTCGATGGAGGAGATCGTGCAGGCTGCGCTCGCCGCTGCCCATCCACAACCAGGCCTGCGCTGGCTGGACATCGGCTGCGGTCGGGGTGACTTGCTGCGCCGCATCAGGGATGAGTGGCGGCCGGCGAGCCTCGGCGGGATCGACGCGATCGACTGGCTCGACGAGGACTTGCGTGCGGACGTCAACTTCCACACGGTCGCAGCCGAGGACGCCGACGAGCTGCCGGTCGCCGACCGTGTGCTGCTGATCGAGGTGATCGAGCACCTCGAGGCCCCGTGGAGCGCGCTGCGAAAAGCGGCGCGCCTGGTTGCGCCGGGCGGACGGCTCGTCGTCTCGACGCCCAACCTCGCGACGTTGCGCACGCGCTTGGAGCTTGCCCTGCGCGGCAACCTCACGAGTTTCAGGCCGGGCTATGACCCGCACATCTCGCCCGCCCTGCCGCACGTCACCGAGCGCATCCTGCGCGAGGAGGGGCTGGCGCCCGAGCCGCCGCGGTTCGCCGGCGCCGATGTGATATCGCTCAGCAAAGGGCGTGTGTGGCCGGAGCGCATCCGCCTGCGTTACCCCGCGCTTACATCAGTGTCGCTGATGATCGCCGCCACGCGGGACGACGGCGAGCGGCCCGGCCCCGGCGCGCGCGCCTAAGCGGCGTCGTCCAGCAGCTCCCGCAGAGCTGCGAAGAAGCGTCTCTGCAGCGCGGCCTCGGTGAAGTCCGCGCGAAAGCTCTCGAGCCCGGCATGTGCGATCCGCTCGCGCAGCGCGCCGTCGCGCAGCAGCGGCTCGAGCGCATCGGCCAGCGCTTGGGGCTCACCCGAGCGTGCGAGCACACCGGTGTGGCCATCGTCGATGAACTCACCCGGCCCGCCCGAGTCGACGGCCATCACGGCCACCCCGCGCGCCATCGCCTCGAGCAGCACGATGCCGAACGGCTCGGGGTCGGATGCGTTGACGAGGATGTCCATCCGCTCGACGTAAGGACCGGCGTCGGGTACCTCGCCGGTCAGTGTTACGGCGTCCCCGAGCCCGAGCCGCTCGGCGAGCCGCGGCAGCGACGCGGCGTAGTCGGGCGACAGACCCCAGGAGTCACCGCCGACGATCAGCGTCTGGATCGAATGGCCGCGCTCGCGCAGCAATGCCTGGGCTTCGAGCAGCCGGTCTTGCCCCTTCCACGGCTGCAACCGCCCGACGAGGCCGACGACCGGCAGCCCGGGCGCGATGGCCGCGCGCAGCTCGGCACCCGCCTCGGTTGGTGCCGGTGCCGGTGTGCCGGGGCTGACGACAAATGTGCGCCGCGAGGGGAACAGCCGCTGCTGGGCCTGCGCGGCGGCCGTCGAGTAGCAGCCGACGGCGAGTGCCGGCAGCAGCGTGGCGACGCGGTCGAGCCAGCCGCGCTCGGAGGGGATCAGCTGCTGCCACCAGAGGATGCGGTCACGCATCCCGGCGAGCACTGCGGCGGGCGAGCCGTAGAGCTGCGTCTTGGCCGACCAGTTGAGCACGAAGTCGGGGCGGCGGCGGCGGATGATCCTGGCCAGGCGCACGACGCTCGCAAGCCAGCGGTGTGGCTCGCGCAGACGCCCCGCCGCGATCACCTCGACGGCGAAGCCTGCCGACCTCAGCTCATCGACCCAGGGACCGTCCTCGAAGAACACGAGCTCGAACTCGTGGCCGGCTTGCGGCGCGCCCTCGAGGATCGACTGCAGCATCGCCTCGGCGCCGCCGAGCCGCTCGCCCCAGGGGACGGTTACGAGTACGCGCATCACAGCGCCCGGAATGCCGTCTCGCGCCGGCCCGCGCGGCGCGCGCTTTCACTGTCAGGCAACCGCGGCATCGACTCGCGCACGGGCGAAAGATAGCCGACGATACGCTGCAGCCGTGAACGTGGGAGGCGATCTCGCGGGCGGTCGGCACGTCGCGCTCGCCCATGACTATCTGCTCGTGATGCGCGGTGCCGAGCGCACGTTCGCCGCGATCGCCGAGCTGTATTCGAGTGCTCCGATTTTCACGCTGCTCTATGACGAGCGGGGCACCCAGGGGCGCTTCGCGCGGCGTGCGATCACGACCTCGCCGCTGCAGCGCCTGGGAGTCGACCAGCGCACGTTCAGGCGCCTCTTGCCGCTGTACCCGCTCGCCGCCGAACACCTGCGCCCGCCGCCCTGCGACGCGGTCGTGAGCAGCAGCAGCGCCTTCGCACACGGCCTGCGCGTGCCCGACGGAGCCGTTCATGTTTGCTATTGCCATGCGCCGTTTCGCTACGCCTGGTACGAGCAGGAGCGCGCGCTCGCCGAGGTTCCGGCGATGCTGCGAGGAGTGCTGCGTGCGCAGCTGCGCTGGATGCGCAGGTGGGACCTTGCGGCGAGCCGCCGCGTCGACTCCTACATCGCCAATTCGCGCCTGACGCAAGAGCGGATCAAGGCCTTCTACGGCCGCGACGCGCCGATCATCCACCCGCCGGTGGAGACACATCGCTTCAGCCCCGGCGAGCCGGGCGATGCGCTGCTGGTCGTCTCGGAGCTCGTCGCGCACAAGCGTGTGCACGTCGCGCTCGCGGCAGCTCGGCAGGCCGGCGTGCCGATCCGCGTCGTCGGCTCCGGACGCGAGCTCGCGCCGCTCCGCGAGGCCTTCCCCGAGGCCGAGTTCCTCGGCCGCGCCGGCGATGAGGATCTGGCCGAGCTGTACGCCGGCGCGCGCGCCGTCGTCGTCCCGAGCATGGAGGAGTTCGGCATCACGGCCGTCGAGGCGCAGGCAGCTGGTCGTCCGGTCGTGGCGGCCGCCGCCGGCGGCACGCTGGAGACGGTCATCGAGGGCCGCACGGGCAGCTTCGCGCGCTTGGACGACGTCGACTCGTTCGCGCACGCGATCGATGCGCTCGACGCGCTCGCCCTCGACCCTGCCGACGCAGTCGAGAACGCCGCGCGCTTCTCGGTAGCGGAGTTCCAGCGGCGGCTCGCAGCGCACGTCGAGGGCGTTCTCGACGAGCGTCGATAACGGCCTGGGCCCTAGGGTTGACTGCTAGGGTCCCCGCGTGCGCCGGGAGAGACCTCTGCGAATCGCGTGGCTTGGCGGAGCGCCGCAGGAAACGGGGGGAGCCCCGGGTGTCGTCACCGAGCTGCTCGACGGCCTTTCGCTGCTCGGTCATGAGATCGACTGCTTCTTCCCGGGAGCCGGGATGAAGGTTCCCGACCGCCTGGCGGGGCGGGATAACCTCAACTTCATCTGGGGCACCAGCGAGTGGCGCTGGGATCGCTGGTACAGCCGCACGAAGATCGCTTCGTTCGCCACCGGCCTGCTGTCTAGGGCGGTCGCCTCGGTGCGCCTGCAACAGGAGATCACGCGTCGCCATCGCGAGCGCCCGTACGACCTGATCTACCAGAACCAGACGATCGAGTCACTCGGCGTTCCCGCCGGCGTGGTGGGCTCGATTCCGCTCGTGATCCGACCTGACAGTCACATGGCGGGCGAGCTGCGCTGCCTGCTGCGCGAGCGCAAGCTCGCGTTCCGCTCCCAGCCGCGTTACATCTTCTTCGTCGTGGCGGCGATCATGGCATTTCGCGCGCTGGTACAGAGAATCAGGATAAGACGCGCCAGTCTGCTGATCGCGATCAGCAGCGTATTTCGCGATCACATCGTTCACGACTACCACTTTCCACTGGAGAAGACGGTCGTGGTGACAAATCCGGTGCGCCTCGACCGCTTCGAGGTCGCCGACCGCCCGCCCGGAGAGCCACCGCTCGTGCTCGTGCCAACGCGCGTCTCGGTGCGCAAGGGCATCGAGGACGTGATCGCGGTCTCGAGGCTGCTGCACGAGCGTGGCGTCGATGCACGCGTGCGCGTGATCGGGGGTCCGAGCACGTGGTCTGACTACACCAAGCTGCTCGACGATCTGCCCCGTGAGAACGCGGAATACGGCGGTCGCATTCCGCCGGGGCAGATGTCGGCGGAGCTCGCGGCAGCCGATCTGGTGCTGCTCGCGAGTAAGTACGACCCGTGCCCGATGTCGGTGCTCGAGGCGCTCGCCGCGGGCGTCCCGGTCGTGGCGACGAGCGAGGTAGGCTCGATCGAGGGCGTCGACCGCGCCGTCGTCGGCGAGGTTGCAGTGGGCGACGTGCCAGCGATGGCGAGGGCGATCGAGAGCATGCTCGCGCGCGTCAACGAGGATGCCGCGCGAATGCGCGGCATCGCGCGAGCGGAGGCCGAGCGGCGCTTCGCGCGCGATGTCGTCTGCGGGCAGATCTCCGACGCACTGGAACGGCTCGTCGAGCAGGCCGCGGGCGACGAGCCGACCGTCGCACCGCCCGCGCAAGCCGAGCGCGTCTAGCTCGCACCGCTGTCGGTGCGACCACGGTCGCCGCGCCGCGCCGCGACCCGACATCTGTCCGCTCCGCGAGCCGAAATGCGCAGTCGAAGCCATGCTGTCCGAATGAAGGACTAGACCGTTGCCCTGGAGAAACAAGCAGCGGGTCATAGATCCATGCTCTTCATCCTCATTCCCATCGTCTGGCTCGCCCTCCTATCGCTGCTCGTGGCGATCTGCCGCGTGGCCGCTGAAGGTGATGCCCAGCTGACTTCGCAGAGGCGGGCGCCCGTGGGTCAGATCGGCCTGAAGCTGACGCTCCCGCGAGCCACCTCGGCGCACGTCAGCCGAACGCGTCGCGCGTACGGACCCGGAGCACTTGCGCGACCGGCCGCGTCGACTCGCCTGCGCCGCGCGACGGCGCACGCAGGCCGCCAGCACTGAGCGTCGGCTAAAGCCCCCGCCGGCCCAGCACGTGCGGCACCGTGCGCAGCAGGATCTTCACGTCGGTCCACAGCGACCAGTTGGCGACGTAGAGGTAGTCCAGCGCGACCATCTCCTTCAGCGGCACGCGCGCCGGGCCGAGGATCTGCCACGGGCCGGTCATGCCCGGCATCAGTTCAAGGCGCCGGCGGTGCCAGCCCTCGATCCGCTCGTCCTCCTCGATCACGAGCGGTCGCGGCCCGACCAGGCTCATCTCGCCTTTGACGATGTTCAGCAGCTGGGGCAGCTCGTCGAGCGCGGTCCTGCGCAGAAAGCGCCCCATGCGCGTCACGCGCGGGTCCTCGGCGATCTTGAACAGCCCGTCCTTGGCCTCGTTGCGGTCGCGCAACTGCTCCTTCATCGCGTCGGCCTCCGGCACCATCGTGCGGAACTTGAGCATCTGAAAGCGTCGTCCGTGGCGCCCGACGCGCAGCTGGCGGAAGAGCACGGGGCCGCGGCTGTCGAGCTTGATCGCGATCGCGAAGGCGATCAAGCAGCGGCGAGATCGCCAGCAGGCCGAGCGAGGCGCCGAGCAGGTCGAAGACGCGCTTGAGCGCCGCCGAGGAGCGCGTCAGATCAAAGCGGCGCACGCCCATCAAGGTGACGCCGTGCAGATCGTCGAACTCGACCGCCGAGCCGACGACCTCGAGCATCCGCGGCAGCACGCTCACACGGACGCCGACCGCCTTCAGCGTGCGCACCAGGTTGACGCGTCTCGGCGGCGTCGGCGTCCGCCGTCCAACCCGGCGCGATGATCGCGCGCTGCACGTCGAGCGTCTGCGCGAGGTCGCGGATCTCCTTCAGCCGTGGCGCTGAGAAGCCGTCGGTCGACCACGGCGCGACCTGGCCGAGCTCGAGCTGGGCGACGATCTTGGCCTTGATCCCGCCGTGGCCTGACAGCTTGGCAGCGACCATCTCCCCCGAGCGCTCATCGCCGATGAACAGGCAGCGCTCGGTCGGGCCGATCCACAGCGCGACCACGCGTGCGCCGGCGCGGCAGAGCAGCAGCAGCGCCGCCAGCGCAACCCACAAGAACAGCGCCTCTTTGCGGTCGAGCGTGCCCGCGACCACGAGGCGCCCGGCGAGCAGCGCCACGAGCGTGCACAGCGTGGCCAGCTGAAAGAGCTTCGGCGCCTCATCGAGCGTGGTCTTCCGCAGCAGCGTCTCGTCGCGGTCGTAGAGGCCGAGTAGCTTTGCTGCGATCAGCAGCAGCGGCACGCCGACGAGGCTCTCCCAGGTCAGATGCAGCGGGACTTTGCGGCTGGACAGCGTGACGGTCAGGATCAGCGCGCTGAGGATCGCGATCACGTCGGCTGCGAGCAGGGCGCGGCGGAAGAGGGCGTCGCGGCGCAGGCTGACGGTGGGGCCGCGGGAGTCGGCGAAGGGCTTGCTCCCCAGCCGCCCGGACGCCCGCGTGGCGGCGCCGGGGCCACTCAAGCCCAACGGCCCACGCCACTGTAGCTCTCCCTCCGTGCTCTTCCCCGTCTCAACACTCATTTAGCGCTCCCGGCCTCCGTGCTTGCCACCAGCTCTCCCCACATGATGGCCACGCCTCCCCGAACAAATGTCGAGATCTCGTGATTGCGTCTCAACTCGCCCATCATGCACCGAAGTCGGTCGTAAAGTCAAGCCTTGGCGGAAAAAAGAGCCTGCGTACCAACGGAACACAACCCGATCGGAGTGCGGACACCTCCACGAGCCTACGCGAGCACCCGTCCCGTGCGCACCCCGACGAGGCTCCAGCAGGCCGCCGATCGGTGCTCCGCCTCGCCCCGAGCACCGAGAGACGGAGCGCGGGGCCCGCACAGAGGTCTTGCCCGGCCGCGTCGTGCCCACCCCGGACACCGGCCGCCAACAACCACACCATGGGTCGTGGAACGAACGGCCCGCGAGACCCCTGAACGACACCTGCCGAGCCGTCCCCTCGGAATGGCCCGGCAGGCTGGGCTTCCATGCCCTGGCTTCGGTCCTAGCTCAACCAACGGGGCACCCGTCTCGAATGCCCCGCCGATCGCACTCGTCTAGAAGCCGACTTTTTTCGTCCCTTCCTGAGCGATTTTCAAGACGCTCAGAGTCGGGTTTTCGTTGGTCGGCAGTGCCGCGTAGTCGTTACCGGCGGCTGCGGGCTGCCCGCCTCCGGCACCCGTGCTGAGCGTGTAGCCGAGGAAGTCGCTGACGCTCCTTGCCTCTGCTTCGGTCGGCGCTTCTTCAACCGTTGTTCCTTTGGTGAAGGCCGAGTATTTGGTCAACGCGAGGTCGAAGGTGATGTAGCAGATGTCGTAGTTTTTCTGCTTCTTCGACGTCGTCACTTCGTTCCACAGTTCCTGCGTGGTCGGCGGCGGGAACTTCTTTTTCCCGTTCGTGTACAGCGTTTCCGCACAGTTGGAGTCGGCTACGGTCGCGACCTCACCGTTGGTCGACGGGTCGGAGTAGCTGGCTTTGTTGTTTTCCACTTCGGCCCAGAACGTGGCCTTTTCCGAACCACCCGTGGGCGGGACGAACGTCGCGTTCGCACGTGCGTCGGCGAGGTTGGCGTAACCAATCGCGCCAGGCGTTTCAGCGACCTTTTTCACGACGCCGCCGCCGCCGTTACCGCGGAGCACGGGGTGTTCGCCTTCGTTCGGCCAGACCGTGTTGTTGGCCACTTCGCCAAGCTGGTTCCACACCTTGCCGGGGGCCACTTCTTTTTTGTAGATGACGTTCAGGTATTTCATGTACCCGTCGGTCGTGCCCGAACCGTCTTCACGCACTACGCGTGAGATCGGGGCGGTTTTGAGAGCAGCAGCGGTGCATTCCGCGTTGCCCACGAGTTTCGCTTTGTTGAGAATTTTGTTCCAGGTGAGAACAGTGCCCTGGAAGATTTTCTCGAGGGTCGAGTCTTTCAACGCGATGCGGCCAGGCGTCGGCCCACCGGTCGCTTTTTCACAGCCTTTCGGCAGGTGCATGATAATCGCAATCGCCGGCTGCGCGACCGGAATCGTCAGCAGCGTCCCTGCGGCGCCGTGCGACGTAATTTCTTCGGCCTGTTTTTTGTTCGGCGCGATCTCCGAGCCGATGAAGGCGTTTTCTTTGCCGAAGCGGATTTCGCCGCCTGGTTTCGTTTCGACACCCCACGATTCAAGGCCTGCACCGCTGCCCGTCGAGGTGTACGTGACGGCCGGTTTGCCGCCGGAGCCCTGCGAGCCGTTGCAAGCCGCCGCGTTTGCGGACGTGTTGAACTGGGGGTCCCAGATGTTGATCTGAAGGAGCTTCTGCGCGGAGGAGCCTTTGCCGTGAATTGGTCCCCCTTCGCATTGCACGAGCGTAAATGCACTCGCGGCGCCGGGCGCCACGAGAACGGCCACGACGGCCGCAGTGAGAGCGCACGCCAGCAGCATGCGGCGTGCGGATCGAGACATCATTGAGTGACTACCTCCTGGTAGCAGGTTCCGTTCCTGATAAGTGAGAGCCATCCGCTCCCGGTCAGAGACGATCTCAGCCCAAGGCAAATAGATCGTTACCATTCTGGTTCTTCACAACCCCCTTTCACGTTTGCTTCACGAAGCAGCTACTGGGGGTTTACGATCGCTTCACATACCTACTCCGAGCGTCCGTCGAACGCGAGCCATTGGTAGAGCACCGGAGCAGGGCACCGCCCCGGCGAAAAGCGCCGGGGCGGGTCAGGAGAACGCCGGCTTCAGTGCTTCGCTTTGGCCGCAGCGCGCAGCGTCAGCATCAACGGCGTCGTGTGGGTAACGCCCTGCGCGTCACGCGCGACGATCGTCGCCTTCGCTTTCAACGTGTGCGAGCGAGCGAGCAGCGCGCGTGCCTTCGCCGAGAGATGCAGCGTGAGGGCCTTCGAGCTACCGCCGCCGGCGCTGAACGAGCCGCTTGCAAGCGTGAGGATCGACTTCTTGTGGCCGGCCGCGCTGACCGCGCTGACCGTGCGCAGAGTCACGGTGCCCGTGCAGCTGCTCTGGCCCTGGCAGTTCAGCTTGAGCACGACGGCACCGGCGGAGCTGACCGTCAACGAGGTGCCGGCGACGCTCAGTTTGTAGGAGAGCACTCCGTTCGAACCACCAGGGCTCGGCGGGCCTCCCGGGGCGGGCGGCGGCGATCCGCCCCCGCTGCCGCCGCCGTTGTCCGTGCCGCCACCGTTACCCCCACCTCCGCCAGTCAGTTCGACGGCGACCACGACCCTGCTCGGGAGGCTGCTGAGGCCCAATTGGTCGGTCACGACGAGCGCCGCCGTGTAGGCGCCGGGGCTCGCGTAGGCGTGCGTCGTAGACGCGGTGGACGTTGTCACTTCGGCTGTTCCATCGCCGAAGTTCCACGCGTAGCTCGTCAGCGGCGATTTGTTCGGGTCCGTCGACGTGCTGCCGTCGAACGTGCCCGTCTGGCCCTGCAAGAGGACGCCGGGCGCAGTCAGTTTGGCCGTAGGCACCGGCGTGTTGATGTTGATCGTCATCGTCTTGGTCACGGTCGGGCTGATCAGGTGGCCTTCCCAGACCGGCTGGGTCGAGTCGGCGAGATCGTCCAGGTGAAGCTTCTCGGTGACCGTGTATTTGCCTTTGACGTCGTATTTGTGTTTGACGGTGCTGGTCTGGAACTGGTCGGTCGAGACCGTCTGTTTCGCCCCGTCGCCGAAGTCCCATTCGACACTCAGCGCGTCGGCCTGTTTGATTTGCGAGGAGAGCGTCACTTCGGTTCCCGGCCGCACCGCTTCTTCGCCTTTGACTTCGATGCCGTTCACGCGCGCGACCGGCGCCGTCACGCTCGCCGGCGGGCAGCCGGTGCCGCCAGGCCCGAGCTCGACGACGGCAGGGAAGAACGGGCCGGGGAGCGGCTCGAAGGTGATCACTTCTTCGAATTCTTCGGTTTCTTCATTGAAGACTTCTTCGATCACTTCTTCCTGGCGGAGCAGGAATTCGGGAGCCAGCACGAAGACCTTGCCGCCCGAACCCGCGGCGACGGGTGTCGAGAGCGACTGTGGCAGCAGCCCCACGAATTCGGGGTCTTCAAGCGAGCAGGTCGCGCTCGCGCCACGCTGCGCTCCGCCCGTCCACCCGATCTCCGCGCCGTTCGCACCGGAGAAGCCGACTACGCTGGCGAGCCCTTCCCCGGCCGCTTCGTTGCGGATCGTGCCGAGACCCCAGATCGTCCCGTCGGGCGCGGCAGCCAGCCTGCCGCCCGAACCGGCGCTCGAGCCGAACACACCGGGCACGACACCACCTGCGGGCTCCGGCGTGAGCGTGTGCGGAGCACCGCCCGTTTTGAAGTCATACGGCACTTCGGCGATGTTTTCCACGCCTTCGACAACGTGCCCGACATCGAGATGAGATTCTTCTTCGCCTTTGCTGCTTTTCGCGATCACCACGACCGGCGAGTGGGGCTTGAATCCGTTTTTGAAGAAGTCCGTGCTGTCAACGTAGCGTTCGCCGAGTTTGCCGCTGGCTTCGATTCGCTGTAGCGCGTAGTGGTCTCCGGGACTGGAGAGCGAGTCTTCTTTTTCGCCTTTTTCATCGATGTGGCCGAGCACGATCACTTCGTGCTTGGCGGTGTCGATCGTGATCCCACGCGGTTCGAGCAGCGCCTTGCCTTTGGTTTTCGACTGCGCTTCGAGTTCCGCCGGACCGGTGAGCACTTCGTTGTGTTCGCCTTCTTTGCCGGCCCCGATCAGTTGCGAGCCTTCTTCTTTGGTCGAGAACGCGTACAGCGTCGATGCGACCGGCAACGCTTCGCCTTTTTTCGACACGTTCATCGCTTCGTCAACGCCGAGCGATTTTTCGCGCGCGTCGACAGCGAGCAGATACACCCGACCTTCGTGTTTGACGCCTTCCTTTTCCCACGCCGGGTCGACCGCGAGTCCCTCGGCCTGCGATTCGAGTTTGCGCAGGCTCGGCGAGGTGTCGGTGAACTGCACAGATGCGCTTAGGGCGTATTTGTGCGTAACCGAAGAGGCCGTGAACTTCTGCAGGCGGAAAACGCGTTTCGTTTCCGTCGCTTCTTTCGCTTCGTCTAGTAGGTAGACGCTGTTGTCGGTCGGATCGACGCCGATCGCACGCGTGTTCAGTTCACCCAGTTTGCCCGTTTCGCCGAGCGCCCCGGTTTCGCCGAAGCGCGTCAACTCACCGAAGCCGTTCGGTTCGGCCGCCCGGACGATGCTTGGCGCAAGGCTCAAAGCCGCGATTGCGAGCAGGCAGCTCGTCAGTGCGAGAAGCAGCCTCGCACGGAGGCTCTGGGCGTGGGTCATCGTGCTCCGATCTGTTTGGGCGTTCGCGTGGTGGCGTTCGTCAATTGATCCGCGACTCGCTTGAGCGAGCCCGCGGCGCACGGGCATGGCTCATCCGCCCGCGATGGTTGTCCTCCGCGATTCCTGGGAATCTCCCCTGAACGCTGCCGCATGTCGCCGGCGATTCTGTTGCCAAGTAGTGAAGAGCCGGATCAAGGCCGCTCGCGACGGCCGCTTCCCATGCGACGTTGCGCGCGAATCGTCGAGATCGTGGCCGGAGCGACCTGTGCGCCTCTCCGGCCGGCGCGCGGCCTGCGTCGCACCGAAACGCCGGCGATCGCGGCCAAGAGCACGATCCCGAGGATGTACGCTGGAGAAGGCTCGTGCTCTGCCGCGCGATAGGCGACGGCGTTGTTGCCGACCGACTCAGTCGCCTCCTCCTCCTCTTCTTCGCGTTCCGGAGCCTCGATCGGCGAGGTGACCGGCGAGGTCCCGCTCGGCGGCGTGGGGCGGGCCGGCGTCGGCACGGGCAGGGGGACGAACGGCAGCAGCGGCGCGACGGCTGCTGCCGGGACGAAGAACGGTGCATGGCTCGGCGCCGGCGCCTGTGCCTGCGGGGGCGTCGGCGCGGGCGCGGGCGGGACGGGAACTACGGGCGGCGGCGAGGACGCCGGAGGCGTTTCCCCCGGTGTCGGGGCAGGCGCAGGCGCAGGCGGTGGAACGCCGACCTGTTGCTGGGCCGGCAGTTCTTTCAGCGGCACCGTCCCACACGGACGGCGCACACTGCCAGCCTGCACAGTCACTGTCAGCGAGGAGGACAGCCCCCCGGAGGTAATCGTGACGACCGTTTTTCCGGCGTTGTATGCGCAGAACAGACCCGACGTCGGATCGGCCACCGGTTCTTCGTGTTCGAGCAGGACAGCCCGCGGTTCTGAGACCGCGAGGTTGCGCTTGACGAAGTTGCCGATATCGGGCCTCGACGAGCTGAACGTCACCTGCGGCAGGATTCCATTGCTGCACGGGGCCCCCACACAGTTGACGGGGAGCGGGACGTACAAAGCCGATTCATTGATCGTCGAGGAGCGCGATGCCCGTCCGCCGGCACGAGGACGACGGGCGAGACCGTCGAACAGCGCGACCTGGCTGCGGTGCAGCAGCAGCCCATCTTTGGCTTCCATCGCCAGCTCGCCGATGTTGGGAATCAGCTGCGCCGTGACCGGGGCGACGTTGGTTTTGCTGTTGCGTTCGGCCACCGCGACCTGGGCGAGCAAGAAGCCCATCTGCCCGATAAACGACTGTTTCTGGGCGTTTACGGCGGTCACGTACCCGAGCGTGCCCGACCCGAAGGTACGGATAAAGTTAGGCCCTACGCGCAGCGGGAGCTGGACGTTTTCTTCGGGCGAGTCATAGAAGTACGCAGACGCGCCACCGCTGACGAGAATCTGGGCGACTTCGGCCGCAGCGCCCTGCCCGGCGGCGATCTGCGCGTTGAGGTCGGCGTTGCCGACGACGATCGCCGGGCGACCGAGTTCTTTGGCTTCGCGCAGCTGACCGACGAGCCATTCCCGTTGAGCGGGATCGACTTCGCCCGACTCGTCCAGCACGATCACGCGAACCACGCCCACCGCGCCCGGGGAGTCGAACGCGTAATAGGTCGGACATCCTCCTTCGGCGCTCCCCGCCCAGGGCAGCGCGAACGCTTCCCGCAAGCCACACTCATTGCCCGCCCCACGATCGCTCGGCGCCGCGGCGGGAAACGTCAGCGGGCCGGCAAGGAGTTCCGCGTAGCGCGCGTACTCACGTGAATAGGGCACCGGGACGGCGCCGCGTCCGACGCCCGTCGTTACACGCGGCCCGGTGTAGAGGAAGCCTCGCAACCCGGCGATCTGACGAGCCTGCCCGAGCGCCGAGGAGAGCCATTGGTCGGGTCCGAGACGCGCGTTTTGCCGGTCGGCGCAGGGCGCCAGGCACGCCGCGCCGCCGCCGATCGCGAAAGCCGCCTGCCCTGGATCCGCCTGGATCGGAGCCGTCGCCGATCCGGGCGCAGGGACTCCATCGGCCGGATAGCGAGCGACGTCGGCGGTGTCGAGACTCCCGGCCCTGGTTTCGTCAACGATCCCACCGACCGCCCAGCCCTGCCCGCCGCTGGGATCGATCAGCACAGCCGAGGTCGGGTCTGGCTGGTAAACGAGGTCGTAGAATTTGTATTCGCCGAGCGGATCCTCGACCGAGTTGCGTTCGTGCTCCTCATCGCTCCAGCCATTAGCCGTCTGGCGTACGACATAGCCGGCCGCCAGCGGATAGGGGCGATTCAGGCTGGGTGGAAAGCCGGCGGGGGGCGCACGTTCGTCGTCGACCTGCAGCGTCGACGGAATGCCGCCGGAGCCGATCGCACGAAGCGCCCCTCCTTCGCGGAACAGCGCCAGCGACCCTGGGGCTTCGACGCCGGGATATGGCGCGGTCGCCTGCCACGGCGCGCCCGGTCCGTTGCGCTCGAGCAGCAGCGGGCTTTCCGTACCTCCGCCCGGCGTCGCCGACAGCGCGGCGCCCCCGTCGGACAGCCCCGCGACGGCCCACGGTATCTCTCCGGCGAGTGCCTGCGCAGCGTCTGCATCGACGTGCCAGCCCGAGCCGCCGTTGACAAGCAGGCCGCCGGAGTAGTGGGCCGCTTCACCTCCATTCTGCGGGTGGAACAGCCGGTAGGCGACGATCGCTTCGGAGCCCGCGAACGCGATCGAGGTGAAGCTCGCACCAGCGACTTCGGGCGGCAGCACGTCCTGTGCCCAAGTCTTGCCGTAGCGGAGCAGTACGCCCTGCTGACCGACCGCATAGCCGCGGGCCGGATTGGCAGGATCGAAGGCGACACCCAGCAGGTTGCCGCGGAAGTTCAGCGGCGTCGCCGGATCGGGTTCCCAGAGCCCCGTCTCGCCGCGCCACAGCCACATCACGGGGGCGCCTTCCGGCGTCTGGACACCGACCGCAAAAGCGCGCGATGGCATCGGCCAGGCGACAGCACGCAGGCGCGGGGCGACCACGCGGCCACCGCCGTTGAAGAGGCTCTCCGGCTCCCATCCCTCACCAGGCTGGAAGCGCGCGACCTCGCCCTGGTCGCCGACCGCCAGCGCCTGGCTCGTAAGCGAGCCGACAGGGACTCCCGGTTGCGGTGCCACGGCTGTCAGCGCGCGACGGAACGGAACCGGATAGGAGCTGAGCTTGTCAGGCGCCGGGCTGAGCGTGAGGTGCACGGGGAGCGACTGATTGCCTAGCCAACCCTCGCGCGGGTTGGAGAAGGCCGACCCGAGCGACCCGCCCACGTCGTTGGGCGCTTCCGAGCCGCCGAGCGCGAGCACGCGATCGAACGATTCAGCTTGCAGGCGCAGGCTGACACCTTCGCCGAGTCCGGTGATCACACGTTCGCCGAACGGCGTCGAACGGATTGGCCCAGGCAAAGCTGCGCAGGTGCGCTGTGGGCAGCGTGTCGGGCAGCGTATGCCCGCATTCCGCGAAGCCCGACGGGGCATCGCACCAGCTTCCGGTCACCGCGCCCGTGTCCGGCGCTTCGCCCGGCTTGAAGAACATCGTCACAGGGACGGCAGCGTCGGAGCGTTCGCCGTCGAGCCAAACTCCCTGGCTGGTCACGGTGAGGATCTGCGCGGTTGACGTCGGCGGCTCGCGGCCCGCGCCCAGCACGGTGAATGCCTCACCTGGAGCCCCGTCAACCGTTAGTGGGGCCGGCGCGACCTCGGTCCAATGCGCTTCGTCGCGGCGGAACAGCGCCACGGCCGGCGAGCTCGAAGAGAGCTGCGCCAGCAGCCACGCGTTTTCGGGAGAGCTCGCTCCCAACGCGAGCACACGGAAGCCGCCCGTTTCTTCGCTCGAGGTCGGGAGTTCGATCGGCTCTCTCGTCCATTCGCTGCCGCTCCAATGCAGCACAGAGTGCTCGACGCCGGTCGTGGTGCGGTTGACGGGCACGACAAACGCGCCCGCGTGGCCACCTTCGTCGAGCGAGGCCAGCAGCGGCGCCCGGCTGGCGCTGAACAGGCTTTCATCGGGCGTCAGCGCGGCTTCGCCGCTTTCGGGCAGTGGCTGTTCCTGGAATGCACCGCCGGGATTGCGCACGAGCAGAACCTGGTGGGTCGAGCCGACCGTGCCGACGAGCGCACCGTCGCCGGCGGAGGTCACCGACCCGGTCAGCGGCGTGTGCAGCGGCTGGAACTCCGACAGTGGCCGGTCGGCGACGTCGACGGGCGCCGGCGCCTGCGTCCAGCCGCCGGCGGAGCTGTAGCGAACGATCGCCCACGAGTTGGAAGAGATCGGCCCGGCTTCGCCGATGCCCCACGTCTCCCCTTCGGCCTCGGCCGGCGAGGAGCCGAGCATGATCACGTTGCGCGCAGGCACCGAGTCGTCTGTCTGCGCAGTTGGTTCGCCCGCAGCCTGCGCCGTGGCGCGGCTGGCCGAATCGAGCGAGCGCAGGATGCCGGTCGGCAGCAACGCCAGCAATGCAACGACCAGCCCGGCCACGAGCAGCGCTCCAGCTCGGGCCATCGGCACTCGCTTCGCGCGCCGGCCCCTCAACCGAGCGGTCCCAGGCCGAGAATTGAAGACGGCTTCGGCAACGTCGCGAAGCCGGTGCTGACCGAGTCGTTGCCGGCGCCCTGCGTGGAAACGCTCGGCAGAGGAGCGAGCGCGTGGCTCTGCAGGTCGAGCTTGGTCGGCCAGCGCTTGGGGTTCAGTCGCAGGAGCAACTTGCGGTTGCCGGCGGCGAACGTCAACGTCGGCGTGCTCGCCACGATCCGCGAGCGACGCTTGGCGAGTAGCCGGACGCTTGCGCGTACTGCAAGATGGAAGCTCAGCTGGAGTGTCTTGCCATGCAGCAACCGAGTGCGGACGTGCGACAGCAGTGCTGCCTTCACGAGCGATTCACCGGGACCGGAGGAGGTTTCGGTGAGCGAGCCGCCGGAGGACTGAAGTTCTCCGGGCAGGCCGGAGTTGTCGAGCGGAGGGGCGTCGGGGACGATCGGGGGAATTCCGGCGTCCGGCGGGCGGAAGGTGATCAGCTTGGAGAACGCCGGGTCGGTGTCTTGTGGCAGCCGGCGCTGGCCTTCCGGCGCGAGGTGAAAGAGCCATCCCTGCCTGGTCGCCAGCCAGCAGTCGTGTGGCGCGGGACACGCGATCTTGTCAGCTGCGCCCTTCGGCCCCACTCCTTCGAGCGATTCCTGTTCACCTGGCAACGTTTGGCGTTCGGCGACCGTGCCGCTGCTCGACAGTCGCGCGACGGAGGCTCGCGCGACGGGTTCCTTGCCCGTGTTTTCGCCTGAGGCGAGTGCGAGCCAGGCGCTTTCGGAGCTTTCGGCGACTTCACCTTCGTCGGGAGGCTCGGCCGCGATCGAGCTGACCGCTTCGTTTTTCGACTGCGAGTTCACTTCTTCACCTGGATGTTTGGTGAAGGGGTTTTCGCCTTCGGGATCGGTGAATGGGCCGAGTAGCTGACTCCACGAGCCGCCCGAGAAACGCTGCACGGTCACCTCGGCCGGGGTCGAGCTCGCGGGCGTGGGCACAGCCGGATTAGCCACGCTCCAAAGCGCGTCTGCGTCGGCACTGAGGTCCGGGAAGTCGAGCGCCTCGGGGAACTCTTCACTGGAGTACAGCGGGAAGCCCGGGAACAGCGAGACGAAGCTCGGTCGCACCCCGTTGGGCTCGATCACGTGGATATCGGATGGTTCTGAAGCCGATTCTTCTTCGCCGAGCAGGTCGTCGCTTTTGATCCGCACGCCCTCGTACAGGAGGCCGCCGAGGCGAGTCATCGACTCGGCGGCATGTCCCTGCGGGCTCGGCGAGGCTTCCAATGTGCTGCCGTTCCAATGCAGGTGGAAGGCGCCGACCTGACCTTCCGGGAGCACGTCGCCGCCGAACCAGCAATCTTCGGCGCCAACGCATCCCGCAGCGTGCATCGCCTGGTAGGAGTTTGGACGGAAGGCCAGCGACGCGAACGAGCCGACGATTTCGCCGTTCGAGAAGTGGCAGAGCGTGTTGTCGGCGAGCGGCGGCGTCCCTTCGATGTTCGCCTGGCCGGGGCGACCGTCGGAGACCGTCCAGAACTCATCCGGCCCCGCCCACGCGATCCGCCCGTTGGTGGCACCGCATTCAGTCGCGAGCTCGTGCCAGGAGACGCCGTCGTAAGCCCAAACGCCGGGCGGGATCGTCGGCGGATTTCCGGCCGTGATCAGCAGGCCGCGATTCGGCGCCCAGAACTCTATGTCGCCGATCCTGCCGAGGCCGATCGGAGTGCCCGAAGGCGAACCCCCGGCGAGCGCCGGGGGCAGCGGCTGTTCGACGCGCCAGGTCGCCCCGGCGGCCTCTGCGAGCGCGCCGCCCGGCATCGCGAGCATGCACGCACCCGCCGCTAGGGCAACGACCAACAACGAGAGAAGGCGCCTGCGGATCACCGGCTCCGCCCCCCGCGCGATGCGTGGGACGACTTGGACGAGGCGCGCCGGGTCCTTCTGTGCACGGGGTGGACGAACGTGACGGGAACGCTCGCGTGCAACGTCTTCTGACCGCGGGCGCTGAAAGTCAGACCCACTGTTGCGGACAGGCCGCCCCGCACCGAGGCGAGCGCGCTGTAGGCAGGGGCCAGCTTCAGCGTCAGCACGACCAAGCCTTCGGCTTTCGGCTGCGCTGCGCGCGTGGCGACAGTGCGAGTCGCGACAGTCATGCGGGAGTGCCCATGTGACTTACTCCCCGCACGCCGAGCACGCACGCGGACCGTGCCGCGCGCACCTGCATGCAGTGTGCCCGCGCCGGGCACGCGCACCTCGAGCACGACCCCTCCGTCCCGCCGCGAGAGCGCCGTCACGCCGAGCTTCCATGCCGGCGCGACCGCCGGGTTCGGCGGCATGGCCGAGATGGCCTGCGGCGCGGGAGTCGCAACGAAGCGAATCCTCGGCACGACGAACGCGTCGCGCGCCTTGTTGCCGTCGCCGTAAGCCAGGTTGAAGGCGTCCGAGGAGAACGCCAGCAGGTTGCCGTCGCCGGAGAACGAGGGCGAGTCGGCGAGGCCGGGGTCTTCGGCGAACGTTTCGGACGGATGCCCGTCGAAGCCCGCGGTGACTCGCGTAAGGGTGTCGTTTGCGAGATCGACGTCGTACAACTCATCCGTCCCGGCCGCAGCAGCGGGCGCGCTCACATAGCTCGGGCTGCCAAGGGGAAAGATCGTGCGCCTCGAAGTGAAGGCGACCTGACTGCCGTCGGGCGAAACGCCGAGATCGACGATCGGGGCGCTCCTCGCCTGGTCGCTCAGGCTGCCGCCGGCCAGCTCGGTCAGCCTGCGCGTCGCCTGCACACGCGTCAGCCCGTCGCGCATGTCGACGACGTACAGGTCGTTCGACGATTCTCCAGATTTCAGTTCTTCGCCGCTGGCGACTTCGCGAGCTGACGCGAGGAATGCCACCGTCATCCCGTCGGCGCTCAGCCGCGGCAGGAAGTCCTCGGCGGCCCCCAACGTCCATGTGCCCGATTCGGTATTTGCGCCCCCGAACGCGTCGAATGGCCCCTGGCACGGATCGCTCAAGGTCGCCGGGGAGATCAGTTGCGTCTCGCCGCTCGCCCCGCAAGCCGGGTTGAGCGGATCCGAGCCTCCCGTCACGCGTCGCGCCGGCGCGGCCTGCCCTTCGCCGATTCGTCGCCACAGCGGCTCGGTGTATTTTGCCCTGCTCGCTTCGTCGGTGGGAAGCACAGCGGCCTGTTGGCCGATCTGCTCCCCGAGCCAGGCGACCGTCGAGCCGTCGGCGCTGATCGATGCCCCTGCCCAGGGGCTCGGGAAGCTCAGCCCTGGCGGCGAGCCAGCCGGATACACGGCTCCGTACGTCGAGCTGCCTTCGATTGCCGCCGGGACCGGCAGCGGCTGACCGGAGCCGTTCTCCTGCGCTCCGCCGGTCGCAGGGTCGCGCTGGACACTCACGAGTTCTGTCTGCCGGCTGTCGAGGTGACGGACGGCGACTTGCATCGCGGGCGTTTCCGCGGCTTCCAGTGGCAATGGAGGGGCCGGGCGCGCGGGGTTCGCCAGATTCGAGACGGCTGTCGTCACGAAGACAACCGTCCCGCCGTCGGAGCTGATCGCCGACCGCCCGCTGGCGACCGAGCCGTAGTGCGCTTCTTCGAAGCTCGGATTCGACCCGTAGGCGTAGGAGAGGCCACGAGACCCCCCGCTGACCGCCGAGACGAGCGTGAACGCGCACGCCTGGCTGGCTTCTTCGGATTCTTCCCAGCCGGTCGGGCACGGCGTCGATTGGGTGCGGCCCATGTCGCGCACGTAGACATCCGGCGCCAAGTTCGTGTCATTCTGCTGATCCAGCGCCGCTGTCGTCGTGAAGCTCACGTAACGGCCGTCTCCGCTGATCGACGGCTGCACGGCTTCGCCTTCGGCAACCGTCGCCACGACGCCGCTCAGCAGGTCCCGCCGGAACACTCCCGGTCTCCCACCGAAGGAACCATCGAACGCGACGAAGCGCCCGTCGCTCGAGATCGCCGCGTCGTCGGCGCGATCGGCCTGTTGGTTGTGCGGGTCCCCGGGCACGGCGCTGGCCGAGGCGAGCGAACTGGCTCCGAACACGTCGGCCCGCGCCGGCGCGGCGCACGCGAGCAAGACGAGCACAAGCACGACAAGCAAGGGTCGCGGCAGCGGGCTCATCCCACGCTCACCAGGCGCCGTACGATCGCGTGGTTGCCAAGGCGGTCGCGTGCGTGGACGACGATCGTGTAGATCCCCGCCCGGGCGTATCGATGAGCAGCCCGGGCGCGGTGAACCGCACGCGACCCGTCGCCGAAGCTGACGCTCAGGGCGCGCTTGTTCAGGCCAGAGCCGCTGTCGCGAATGCGGACGATGACCCGGGAGCCGTGCCGGGCACTGGCGATCTTGACCGTGGGCGGCGATCCGTCGATGCGCAGCGTCAACGCCGGGCTGAGCACAGCCTGGCCGTCGATGTCGGTCGCGAGCACCTGCACACGGTGCGGGCCGCTTCCGAGCCCGCGCGGGTCAAGCCGCTGCGAGAGGGTCCCGGCTCGCGTCGCCTGCGCCCGGCCGTCGAGCAGCACGCGATAGCCGAGTGGGCCGTTGGCGCTCGTCGCCGGCAGCCAGTTGACGACCGCCTGCGCCGGGGTCACCCAGCCTTTCGGGACGTTGACGATGAACGTCTGCGGGGGCGTCGTCACCTGGGTCGCGACGATCGCCGCGTTGCCGAGCGGGCCTTGGCGAAACGCGACGAGCCCATCTCCCAGTCCCGAGCGCCCGACGGCGAGTTCGGCAACTTCGCCGCCGGCGCCGCCGCCGACGAGCGCGGTTTGCACGGCGCCGCTCGTGAAATCCTCGCGCACGCCCACGGCGGGGTGGCCCTGCGCGTCCGCGCTCGGCCAAGCAGAGACTCCACCGCCGGCCGGGTTCATCACGCTCGCGGCCGCCTGTTCGGCACCGGCGAAGGCGGGTCCAAGCGAGAACGCCGCCGTCAATCCGCGATTGTTTCCCTGGACGACTCGCGGTTCGCCGTTTGCGTCGTACAGCAGCCGCATGTCCTGCTTGTCGTCGATGTCGATGCTCGGCAGGCCGATGCGCCCAGCCGCACCGCCCGCTACAGCAGCGTCCGCGACGAGTGCTCCGCTGAACTGCGAGCCGTTCGCCGATTCCCCGTCGGGAAGCGTGTTGAGGAAGATTCGCGGCCCCGGCAGCGGCGAGCCAGGGCCCACGTTCTGGCGATAGGCGACCTCGGCCTGTCCCAACCGTGAGACGGCGACGCTCGCCCCGTCAGCATCGTCGCCGATCGGCTTGCCGGCGAAGCTCGCGGCGCTCACGGGCAGCACGAAGTCGAGCGTGCTGCCGAACAGGCGCCTGGCCCAGATACGAGCCACACCTTCCACGTCGGGCTCCTGCCAGACGACCACGCCGTTGCCCGTCGGACCGATCGCGATCTGCGGAGCGTTCGCCTGCGTGGGAGGCCGCATCGAGACTCCCGAATTGCGGTTGATCGCACCGAGACCCGACCACCTCGACCCGTTGTAGTGCGCCACGCGCACGTCCTCGATCACATCGCCGGGGCGCAACAGCGGGATCACGTTCTGCAACGAGCGGTTCACGACCCGGTAGACGACATCCGCCTGGCCGGTCGAGCTCATCGCGAGATCCGGGCTCGTGCCCGTCCCGTCGCGGATGTTGGGATCGATCAGTGCCGCGGGCCCGAACGCCGAAGCGCCCGCGCCGAGCGTCGCGCCGAGCAGATCATCGACCGGGAGTTCGCCTTCGGTTGCGAACGGGGTGGCCCATATGACCACGAGCTGACCCCCGTTGGCCGCGCCGATGCGCGGCCAACTCGCCGCAAAGGGCTGTTCGCTGTCAACGCGTATTGGCGCGAGCCAACGGCCTTCGAGATAGCGCGACACGAACACGTGCGCGACTCCCCCCACGCGCTTGAGATAGACCAGCCCGCCGGTCCCGTCTTCGGCCATAGCGACTCCGCCGAACCCGAGGATGTCCTCGCTGGGCCCGTCGATCGTCGTCGCCGGCAGCACCGCGGCGCGCGCCGGCTCAGTCCGGACCGTGAGCAGGATGGCAGCGAGCGCGAGGGCGGCAACCAGCACGCGCCAATCGACCGCTGAGCGGCTTGACGCTGACGTTCTGCCGTTCATCTCGCGAGCCATCCGGCACGTCAGGAGTTGGCGTTGCTCAGGGCGCCGGGTGTCTTGTTGAAGGCGCAACGGAAGTTCTCGGGCGTCGTCACCGGCTCTGAGCCCGCGAAGCCGCCTTTGGTGCCGTTGCTGAACACCGTTACGTACTGCAACGATTCGGGCAGCGGATTGGCGGGCAGCGGTGTCGGGTTGGCCTGACCCTGGCGCGGGTTACCCGTCGAGCCTTCGCTGACGCCCTCGAATCCAGCCGCGGCCGACCCCGCTTCGGTCGTGACCAGCGTCGAGCTCATCTCGCGCTGGTCTTTGAGCCCGCGGCTCGGGTCCAGCGGGATCGTGGCAGTCAACTGCGAGTCGTGGATCGTCAACTCGAGCTTTACTCGGCTCGCGGCGCCGAGGAGTTGTGCCGCCGTCGGCAGCCAACCGCCTTCGGCGACACAGGCCTTGCTTGCGAAGATGTAGTTGTTCTGCCCGGCTTGGGCGTTGGTCACCGGATAGGGCGCCGTGTCCAGGCACCAGCTGCCGAGGTCGACGGTCGCCGGTGGGCACGTGCCGGAGAGCTGTTCGGCGGTTTTGCCGGCGATCCGGCTCGCGTTCTTCACAGTCGGGATCGCCGCCGCCGGGAATTTCCGGTTCTTGCCGAGCAGCAACAGTCCCCCGGCGTGCGGCTTTGAGCTGACCGGATGTCCGGCGACGGCGCTGACCACCGCACGGCGCGCTGCGTCGGCCAGGCCCGTCGTTGAGAAGACCAATGCGATTAGGGCGATGACGAGTGCAGGCGAGGGTGTCCTGCGCGGTCTGCGAGCGGAGAACACCGGACGGCGCCGGCTCACGTGACGTCCTTGTCGCGGGCCGTGAAGCGAGGCGGGGCGGCACGGCGCACGTTGTGCAACTCCTCGAGGGTCGTCTCGCGCACGGTCGAGAGCATCGCGTCGAGCGCGACGCCCGAGAGCGTCTCCTGCTCCATCAGCGCCGCCGCCGTCTCCTCGACGGTGTTCCAGTTGCGGTCGAGGATGTTTGCCGCGCGCGCCTCGGCATCACCGACGAGCCGCTCGATCTCGTTGTCGATCAGGTTGAGCGTCTCGGGACCGACCGAGCCGAGGTCCTGCAGCGAAGCGCCGAGGAACACCTCGCCGCTCTTCTCGCCGATCGTCACGAGCCCGAGCGCCTCGGACATGCCGAACGAGGTGACCATACTGCGCGCCAGCGAGGTAGCTGCGTGCAGGTCGTCGTTGACGCTCGTCGAGGAGTGTCCGAAGGCGATCCGCTCGCCGGCGAGTCCCGCGGTGATCACAATCAGCTGGCTCTGCAGGTCGGGCTTGCTCATAATCGTCTGGTCGCGGTCGGAGAGCATGTGCGCGGCCGTACCGAGTTGGCGCCCGCGCGCGACGATCGAGAGCTTGCGCGTCGAGCTCGTATGTCCGAGCGCCTCGGTGACAACCGCGTGCGAGGCCTCGTGGATCGAGATCAGCCAGCGCTCCTCCTCGGTCAGGATGTGCTTTTTGGCGGGTCCCGCGACGACGCGGTCGATCGCCTCCTCGAGCGTGTGCTGGTCGATCTGCGCGTTGCCGTCACGCACGCTGAGCAGGGCGGCCTCGTTGATCACGTTGGCGAGCTCGGCGCCGCTGAAGCCAGGCGTCTGCTTGGCGACCTCCTCGAGCGAGGCGCCGGGCGCCAGGGGGCGCTTGCCGCCGTGCAGCCGCAGGATTTCCAGGCGCCCGTGCACGTCGGGGACGTCGACGACGATCTGCCGGTCAAAGCGCCCTGGGCGCAACAGCGCGGGGTCGAGGATGTCCGGACGGTTGGTCGCGCCCATCACGACGAGCCCGCCATCACCGGCGAACCCGTCCATCTCGACGAGGATCTGGTTGAGCGTCTGCTCGCGCTCGTCGTTCCCCTGCCCGATGCCGGCGCCGCGCTTGCGCCCGGCGGCGTCGAGCTCGTCGATGAAGATGATCGCCGGGGCCGCTTTGCGGGCCTTACGGAACAGGTCACGCACGCGCGCCGCGCCGACGCCGACGAGCGACTCGACGAAGTCAGAGCCCGACAGCGAGAAGAACGAGGCGTCTGCTTCGCCGGCGACGGACTTCGCGAGCAGCGTCTTGCCGGTACCCGGAGGGCCGACGAGCAGCACGCCCTTCGGCGCCGCCGCGCCGACTGCGAGGTACTTGCTCGGATCGGCCAGATAGTCGCGGATCTCCTTGAGCTCGGCCAGCGCCTCGCCGGCGCCGGCGACGTCGTCGAAGGTGATCGCTTCCGAGCGACCCTTGCCCTTCTTGCGGCCTTTGCCGGCGAACTCCGAGAACGACGCCAGACCGCCCGCGGCCCCTTCGCCGCCGATGCGGGTGAAGAATGAGAAGAGGCAAACCAACAGCAGGATCGGGATCAGGAACTGGACGATGATCGCCTTCGTCGGCTTGCCCGACTGCTGGTCGATCGACACGGTCGCGCCGCTTGCACCCAGTTCGTCCGCCAGTTGTTGGGTCTGGGCCCCTGAGGAGGGGTAGGCCGCCCACAGATGCTGCGGGGGGCCGATCGGCGTGATCACCTCGCGGGTCCCGCCGCTCTTGCCGCCCTTTGGCTTGGCAACGGTGCTCGTGCCGGTCGTCGTCAGCACCACGCGGCTGTCGTGGTCGAGCAGCGTCGCGCTCGCGATGCCCTTCTGCTTGGCCAGTTTCTGCACGTTGCTGAGCGGAACCTGCGTGCCGGAGCTCCCCGGCTTGATCTGCCCGAGCAGCATCGCGAAGGTGATCGCAAGACCGATCGAGGCAAGCAGCAAAAACAGCGAGAGCGGGTCGCGCAACGCGATGCGCCGAGTGGCTTGCGCGATCTCGCTGATACGCGCGAGCACGGGGTTGCGCCGATGGGCGAGCCCCGAGCGCACGGCCCCGGCGGCAGCCGGCGAGTGACCGTTGGTGGACGGTGAAATTGGGAGCCCCGCGGGTCCGTCTGAGGGAGCGGACGGGCCGTCGGGGACGTGGGCGTCGTGATCGTCTGTCATGTCTGGCAGGCAGTCAGAAGGCAGCCCGACGCGGCCATCCGGGCAAGCGCCTTCGTCGAACTTGGCCAGCGTCACATGCGTCAAGCGGAAATGCAATGTCGTTCACAAAAACGACACATGACGACTCAGGAATCACCAGTGGTGTTTACAAAACAGCGACATTAACTTCACAAAATAACGTTCACAAAAACGAAACACCGGTCAAACCTGCACTCGCCAGTCTTGCGCCTCGGGAATGGTTCTCGCACAGCCGCATCGATCACACGAGCGAGTTGTTTCCGCCACTCAGTCGAGCACCGCAAAGGTGCATCGACGTCCTATGAGCACCATTCGAACCCGAGAGCAAAGGAGCTACCTGCCCGTGCGCGCGCACCGCACCCTCATCCTCAGCTTGATCCTCATACTGGCAATGGCTGTCCCGGCCACCGCGATCGCCAAGCAGCTGATCATCGGCGGCTCGACGTCCGTGCTTCCGCTCGCCCAGAAACTCGCCAGCGCCTACCACAAGGCCTATCCGAAGCTGCCCACGCCGAAGGTCGGCGGCGGCCAGTCAGACATCGGCATCAGCGGGGCCGCTTCGGGCCGCTTCGACATCGGCGACTCCTCGCGCAACCCGATCCCGGGCGTCGACCCGAAAGGCCTCGTCTTCACGAAGATCGCCCAGGACGGCATCTGCGTGATCACGAGCCCGCAGAACAAACTCTCGAACCTCTCCCAGCAGACCGTCACGGGTATCTTCACCGGCGCGATCCGCGACTGGAGCCAAGTCCCGGGCGCAAACGTCTCCGGCCCGATCGATCTGTTCGACCGCGACGGCGCGTCGGGTACGCAGGATGCCTTCCAGCACATCTTCCTGGGCGAAACCTTGAAGATCTCGCCGAGCGCGACCGAAGAGACCTCAAACGGCCTCGAGCAGAACGCGGTGAAGAATGACCCTGGCGGAGCAGGGATCGGCTTTGTGTCTTTCGCCTACACGGCCGGCGTCAACGCGATCGGCTACCAGGGCGTGCCCTGCACGCTCGCCAACGCCAAGTCGGGCCAGTACGGCGGCGTGCGCAATTTCTGGATGGTGACCAAGGGTGCACCGAAAGGCGACGCCGCGAAGTTCATCGCGTGGGTAACCAAGACCGGCAACAAGACGGTCCGCGCGATCGTCAACTCCAGCTGGATCGCGATTCACTAGCGCGCGATCCGGGACGGCGCGATCCCCGTGCTGCACGGCATCGGACATAGAGAAGACCAGCGCGCCGAGCGAATGCTCGGCGCGCTGGCTGTCGCTGTGTTGGTGCTGATCGCGGCGATGATCGTCACGGTGTTCATCAAGGCGTGGCCGTCGTTTTCCCACAACGGCCTGCGCTGGTTCGGCTCGGGCGGCGATGTAGACGCCCAGATCGGGGCGATGCAGGCGTCGGTGCCGATTCCCGGGCATTCGCTCGACTACTTCCGCGCCTGGCCGCTGATCTGGGGCACTCTGGTAACAACGCTTGCTGCTGTCCTGCTGGCGCTGATCGTCTCGATCTTCGCGGCGATCTTCCTCACCGAGTTCGCGCCCGCCGTCGTGCGCCGCACGCTCGAGCCGGTGATCAGGCTGCTGGCCGGGGTCCCCTCGGTGGTGTACGGGCTGATCGGGATCTTGGCCCTCGCACCGGTGATCAACCAGCACCTGATCAGCAATTCCCGCAAGCACTCGGTCGGATATGTCGTCCAGCTCAACGGCGCTGACCTGACGACCGCGACGATCATCCTCGCCGTGATGATCACGCCGATCATGGTCGCGCTGATCGCCGGCGCGCTCTCCTCGGTGCCGGCCGCGTGGCGCGAGGGATCGGTCGCGCTCGGGGTGAACCGCTGGCGCACGATCGTGCGTGTCTCGCTGCGGACGGCCCGGCCCGCGATCGTCGCCGCAACGGTGCTCGCCACAGCGCGCGCGCTAGGCGAGGCGATCATGCTCTCGATGGTCGCTGGCGGCCGCGGCTTTCCCGCCAACCCGCTCGACGGCCTGACCTTCCTGTTCGAGCCAGTCAAGCCGCTCGCGGCGACGATCGTCAACAACGCCGAGGGGCTCACGATTCCGGCGCTCGCGCAGACGATGTACGCGATCGCCGCGGTGCTGCTCGTCTCGGCGGCGATGCTCTCATTCGCTGGATGGGCCGCGAAGCAGCCGCTCAAGCGCTACGGGATCCGCGCATGATGGAGGCGGCCGGCCTCGCGCCCGCGCCCGTCGATCTGGAAGTGGTGCGGCCCAAGCGCCAGGGCACCGGCTCGTGGCCGCTGATCGACCGCTTGGGCTACTGGGCCTGCTGGGCAACAGGGGTCGCGCTGTGCCTGATCGTGGCAGGGATCGTGGTCTTCATGTTCGTCAAGGGAATCGCCTATCTAAGGCCGGCGATGTTCGCCGAATCTCCGTCGGCCTCGCTGCAGCAGAGCCAGTCCGGTGGCTTCCTCGATCCGATCGTCGGCACGCTCATCATCACCGCGATTGGCACCGTGATCGCGGCGCCAATCGGCATCGCGCTGGCCGCGTGGATGTCGGAGTACGCCCGCCCCGCCCCGCTCGCACGCGCGGTCGAATCGGGCATCGACGTGATCGCGGGCGTGCCGAGCATCGTGCTGGCGATTTTCGGCCTGCTCATCTTCACCCAAAGCTTCCTTGGCTTCCTCTCGCAGAACGCAGCCTCCGGCTCGGTCTACGGGCGCTCATTCTTCGCGGCGGGAATCGTCATGTCATTGATCGCGTTGCCGCTGATCGTGGGCTCGACACGCGAGGCACTCGGTCAGGTCCCCGACCGCACGCGCGAGGCCTCCTACGCGCTCGGCAAGACGAAGGCCACCACGATCCGGCGGGTGCTCCTGCCCGCGATCCGTCCCGATATCGCGAGCGGGATCGTGCTCGGGATGGGGCGCATCATCGGTGACACTGCGATCATCACGATCCTGCTCGGCGCGACGCTCACGACCGAGCCCGTCGGCGGCGTGCCGCTGATCGGAACCTTGCGGGGCACCGGCTCGACGCTCACCAGCTACGTCTACAACAACTCACCCGCGGGCGAGGGCAATGCCCCGCAGAAGGCCTACGCGGCCGCATTCGTGCTGCTGATGCTAGTACTCGGCCTGAACGCACTCGTGACGCGGCTCACGGCGGCCGACCGGCAGCGAAGTCCGCTGAGGATCCTGCTGGCACAACTCGGGATATGGGGTCATCGATGGACCCGCTGATGCCCCCGCCGGTGCGCAGGATCGTCGTCGACGAGGAGCCTCGCGTCGTCGTGCCTCAGGCTCGCCCGGCCGGCGCCCCCCCGATGCAGCGAGACGCAGCGCAGGCGCGACGGCGGATTACGGCCGCGAAGCCGGCGCTCGTGCGCGAGCGGATGCAGGTCGAGTCGGTGTGGCTCGCGTACGGGGACAACTGGGTCGTGCGCGACGTCACGCTGCCCGTGCGCCAGGGCGAGGTGCTCGCGCTGATCGGCGCTTCGGGCTCGGGCAAGACAACACTTCTTCGCTCGCTGAACCGCCTTACCGAGATCACCGCCGGCGGCGCCCGCGCCGGCCAGATCACGCTCGACGGACAGGAGATCCACGAGCTCGAGGTCAACGACCTGCGCCGGCGCGTCTCGATGGTCTTCCAGCAGCCGAACCCGTTCCCGATGAGCATCTACGACAACGTGGCCTACGCCCTCGCAGAGCAGCGACCGCCGAGAGGACGGCGGCGGCGCAGGAGCCCCGAGCTCGAGCGTGCCGCCGAGGACGCGCTGCGGCGCGCCGGCCTGTACAACGAGGTGGCCGGGGACCTCGAGCGCTCGGCGCTGCGGCTCTCCGGCGGCCAGCAGCAGCGGCTCTGCATCGCGCGGGCGCTCGCCGTCCAGCCCGAGGTGCTGCTGCTCGACGAGCCCTGCTCAGCGCTCGACCCGATCTCGACGGCCACGATCGAGGAGCTGATCGTCGGACTACGCGAGAGCGTCGCGATCGTGATCGTCACGCACAACCTGCAACAGGCCTTCCGCGTGGCTGATCATGTTGCCTTCATGCACCTCGGCGAGCTGATCGAGTACGGGCCGAGCGAGCAGGTCTTCGACCACCCGACACAGCAGCGCACGCGCGACTACATAAGTGGCGCATTTGGATGAGTGCCGCCGGCGTTGCAAACCCTCGGCAGTGAGCCGTCGCGGACTGGTCGAGGTTGCGCTCGTGCTCGCGCTCGGCACCCTGGCGCTGAGCGGATGCGAGACAACTGCAGAGAAGAGCGCCAAGCTCGAACGTCAGGCAAAGCGCATCACGCTGCAGCAGGAGAAGGGGCTCACGATCGCGCACGAGAGCAGTTCGATCGAGGTCGTCGACACGACCGTACTGCACAGCTCCGAACGGGCTGCGGCCGTCGTGGCGCTGAAGAACGATTCCGCTCACGCGCAGCGCGAGGTGCCGATCGCGATCACAGTCAAGGATGCCCACGGTAAGACGCTGTTCCAGAACAACGAACCCGGGCTGGAACGTGCACTGGTGTCGGTGCCCTCGATCCCTGCACACGGGACAGTCGTATGGGTCGACGATCAGCTTCCTGCGAGCGGCTCGCCGGCCAGCGTGAGCGCCCGCGTAGGTCAAGCGCGGGCCGTAGCCGGGCAACTACCCGAGCTCACCGCCAGCGGCACGAAGCTGAGCGAAGACCCCGCGAGCGGCACGATCGCCGAGGGAACTATCGCCAACCGCTCAAAGGTCGCACAGAGCGGGCTCGTGCTGTTCGCGCTCGCCCGCCGCGCCGGAAAGATCGTCGCCGCGGGCAGGGCCGTCGTCCCGGAACTCGCACCCGGAGGCAGCGCTCCGTTCCAAGCCTCGCTCGTCGGCGACGCGCACGGTGCCGGCGTGCAGGTCTCCGCGCCACCCGCGAGCTTCGGCTAGGACTCGCTCACGCCCGCCGACGGCGCTGCTTGAGCGTGATCCCCTCGAGCACGTGCGCAACGGTCTCGCACGCGTCGACGGCCGCCTCGAGCGACTCGAAGATGTCCTTCCAGCGGATCACGACCATCGGGTCGATGCCGCCGGCGAACAGCGAGGCGACGCCGTCGCGCTGCAGCCTGTCCCCCTCGTTCTCGAGCCGATGGATCTCGACCAGGTGCGGACCGAGCTCCGAGCCGTTGCGCAGACAGCGCAGCGCCTGGGCGATCTGCTCGGCGGCACCTACGAGCACGTCGGTGAACTCGACGGCCTGCTCCATCGGCGCCTCCACGGCGTAGAGCCCGAGCTGCGCGGCGACGTTCTCGGAGTGGTCGACGATGTCGTCGAGCGCCGTCGCCAGCGCATACCCGTCGCCGGCGGCGAACGGCGCGCGCACGCGACCGGCGGCGAGCCGGTGGATGATGTCGTGCGTGATGCGGTCGCCTTCCTGCTCGCAGACCTTCATGTCCTGAGCGAGGGTGGCGTGCTCGGGGTAGTCGACGAGCAGATCGTGCAGCAACAGGCCCGAACGCTGCACGTTTCGTCCCGCCTCCTCGACGAGGGACATCAGCGCGGGATCGAAGGAGCGGCTGAACAAGGCCATCGCGCGAGGATATTGAGCTGCGGGGGATCGCGACGATCTTTCACGAATTTTTCACGGTCCGATTACGAGTTTGCAACCTGGCCACCGCTCGCGCGTGGGAGTCTTGTTAGCGTGGCGAGCCTTCCCGAGGGCGATGACACGCTGTACGCCGGCGAGCTTGAGATCAGGCCCGCGGACGGCCTCGTGCTCGCGAGCGGTCGCGTCGTGCGCCTGTCGGTGCGCGAGTTCGAGCTGCTCGTCGCAATGGCCCGCCGGGTCGGCGCGATCGCCACGCGAGACGAGCTGTACGCAACTGTCTGGGGAGGCGAGCTGCGCCACGGCGACCGCTCGGTCGACGTGTACGTGAGCAAGCTCCGCGGCAAGCTCGAAGTGGCAATGCCCGACCGGAGCTTCATCCACACCCACCCCGGCTTTGGCTACCGCTTCCAGCCCCAGCCCTCGGCGCGCGAGTCTGCCCAGCCGCCGATCGTCCGCGCCGTCGACGCCCAAAGCGACGGCGAGCACCTTTCACGAAATGTTCACACCGCGGCTACAAGCGGTTAAGAGACTGCGCTCAGCAGGACGGCGAGGTCCGCTTCGACCTCGCCAGGACAAATACACGTAACCCAGCCAGAGGAGACGTAGTGATCAAGAACAAGATTGGCGCGCTCGCGAGCGTGGCGTTGCTCACGCTCGGACTAGCGGCTTGCGGCAGCAGCTCGAGCTCCTCGAGCAGCAGCTCATCAAGCTCTACGTCCTCGAGCAGCGCCTCCGGGACGATCTCGGGTGCAGGTTCGACGTTCGCTGCGCCCGTCTATGAACAGTGGGCCTCGTCGCAGTCGGGTTTGACCGTCAACTACCAGGCCGTCGGCTCCGGCGCGGGAATCACCTCGCTCGAGTCCAAGACCGTCGACTTCGGCGCCTCGGACCCGCCGCTGAAGCCCGAAGACGAAGAAGCGATCGCCAAGAACGGCAGCCCCGCCGTGCAGATCCCGATGTTCCTGGGCGCGATCACCGTCTCCTACAACGTGCCCGGCGTGAAGACCGGCTTGAAGCTCGACGCCAAGACGATCGCCGACATCTACCTCGGCAAGGTCAAGACCTGGGATGACGCCGAGATCAAGGCGCTGAACCCCGGCGTCTCGCTGCCGAGCACGGCGATCACCGTGATCCACCGCTCTGACTCCTCAGGTACGACGGCCGGCTTCACCGGCTTCCTCGCCGCGGCCGACCCCGAATTCGAAAGCAAGGTCGGCGAAGGCAAGGACGTGCAGTGGCCCACGGGCACCGGCGCCAAGGGCAACGCGGGCGTCGCGGGCGCCGTGCAGCAGACGGCCGGCTCGGTGGGCTACGTCGAGCAGGCCTACGCGCTGCAGCACAAATTCACCTACGCAGCGGTCAAGAACGAGGCTGGCAAGTTCGTCTCGCCGACGCTCGACTCGACGACGGCGGCGGCGGAAGGCCTGAAGGTGCCGGCCAATCTCGGCATCAAGATCTCCAAGCCGACCGGCGCGGGCGCCTACCCGATCACCTCGCAGACGTTCATCGTCGTCAACAAGGACCTCTGCAAGGCTGGGCTCCCGGGCGGCGAAAGCGCGGCCAAGGGCGTCGTCAAGTTCATCAACTATGGCCTCAACGAAGGCCAGGGCATCCTCGCCGAAGCCGACTACGCGGGCCTGCCGGACGCGATCCTGGCGAAGTCCAAGGAAGCGGCCAAGGGCCTTCAGTGCAACGGCTCGCCGATCGAAGGCTGATCGGGAAGCGATGACGGCCTCGAATCGGATAGACAAGGGGCCATGAGCACGGCAGCCATGCCAAGCGGCGACCGCTCGATTCTCGCGCGGTCGCCGCTTGCGCGCCTGCCCGATCGCGTGCTCAAGTACGGGCTGACCGTGCTCGCCGGGCTGATCCTGGCGCTGATCGTCTACTTCTTCGTGCGCCTGGTCGGGCAGTCGAAACCGGCATTCGCGCACAACGGCGTGCTCGGCTTCACGTTCGACAACGACTGGGACGTGAGCGGCGAAAACTTCGGCGCGCTGCCGCTCGTGCTCGGCACGCTGATCACCTCCGCGCTGGCGCTGCTGATCGGCGTGCCGGTGGCGGTCGCCACGGCGATCTACGCCAACGAGCTGTGCCCGCTGCGCCTGCGCGGCGCACTGACGATCCTGGTCGAGCTGCTCGCCGCCGTGCCGTCGGTCGTGTATGGGCTGTGGGGCATCTTCTTCCTCGCGCCGAAGCTACAGCCGATCGAGCAGTGGATCGCCGACCGGCTCTCGTTCATCCCGTTCATCGGCGGCGGCACCGTGACGATCCCCAATTACTTCGTCGCCGGGTTGATCCTCGCGATCATGATCCTGCCGATCGTCTCGGCGATCAGCCGCGAGGTGATGGCAACCGTTCCAGCCGACCACAAGGAAGCGGCGCTCGGCCTCGGCGCGACGCGCTGGGAGATGATTCGTACGGCGGTGCTGCCGTACTGCCGTGCGGGGATCGTCGGCGGTGCGATGCTCGGCCTCGGCCGCGCGATCGGCGAGACGATCGCCGTGACGATCGTGATCGGCGACGCGCCGCAGCTTGGCAAACATCTCTTCGGCCAGGGCTACAGCCTGGCGGCGGTGATCGCCAACGAGTTCGGCGAGGCGCAGGGCCTGCACCGCTCGGCCCTGTTCGCGGCCGGACTCGTCTTGTTCGTGCTGACGCTGCTAGTCAACGTGATCGCCCGCCTGCTCGTCAACCGCGCGGCGCGCAAAGGCAAGACGACTACCCAGGGGTTGGCGGCCGGCTCGCAGCCGATCGCCGGCGCGGCGGCGGCATGAACGGCGAGACAGGACAGCGCCCCCCGGCCGAGGGTCACGGCCGCGCCGCAAGCCAGGGCGAGCTGCTGGCGCGCTTTGCCGTCAGCCCGGCGCGGCGGCGCAAGGACCGCACGGCGCGCGGCCTGATCACGGCCGGCACCGTAATCGCGCTGATCCCGCTCGTGCTCGTCGTCTACTACCTGCTCAGCAAGGGCCTCGGGTCGTGGAGCTGGAACTTCTTCAGCACCGACCCAACGGGCAACACTTTCTTCAAAACGTCGAGCATCGGCGGCATCGAGAGCGCGATCCTCGGCACGATCGAGATCGTCGCGCTGGCCTCGGCGATCTCGATCCCGATCGGCATCGGCGTCGCCGTGTGGCTAGTCGAGTACGGCCGCCAGAGCTGGTTCGCCAACCTCGTGCGCTTCTTCGTCGACGTGCTCACGGGTGTCCCGTCGATCGTCTTTGGCCTGTTCATCTACATCGTGCTGATCGTCGGGACGGGCAGCTCCTACGCCGGCTACAAGGGATCGCTCGCGCTGTCGCTGCTGATGCTGCCCGTCGTGATCCGCTCGGCCGAGGTGATCTTGCTGTTGATACCCGGCGCTCTGCGCGAGTCAGCGCTCGCGCTTGGCGCGCCGCGCTGGAGAGTGATCTTCAGCATCGTGCTGCCGACTGCGCTGCCGGGGATGGTCACAGGCGTACTGCTCGCAATCGCGCGCGCCGCCGGCGAGACGGCGCCGCTGCTGTTCACGGCGGCGGCCACGAACAAGACGAGCTTCAACCTCGGTCAGTTCATGAACTCGCTGCCGGTGCAGATATATAAGGACGTCACGTCGCCGACGACGGCGGTCGTGAACCGCGCGTGGGGCGCGGCGCTGACGCTCGTCGTGATGATCCTGCTGCTCAACCTGATCGCCCGCCTCGTCTCACGAAGGAGCCGCCTCGCATGACAGCCGACGGAATGCCATCGCAGACAGCTAACGTGCAGGACGCAAACGTGGAGCCCGAGAGCCACACCGAGCGCGAGCGCGAGCGGATCGCCCCCCAGACACCGGAGGAGTCTGTGCAGCCGACGCCTGACCAAGGCACCGTGCAGGCCCCTGCCCGCAGGGCGGTCGAGCCCAAGCAGGGGCTCAGCGTCAAGCTCGAAGGTCTGCGCGCTTTCTACGGCGAGGCCGAGCAGGTCAAAGGCATCGACCTCGACTTCAACGCCAACGAGGTGACGGCGATCATCGGCCCTTCCGGCTGCGGCAAGTCGACGATGGTGCGCTGCATCAACCGCATGCACGAGGAGATCCCCGGCGCGCATGCAGAGGGCCGCGTGATGCTCGACGCGATGAACGTCTACGACCCGGCCGTCGACGTGGTCGCGGTGCGCCGCGCGATCGGCATGGTCTTCCAGAAGCCCAACCCGTTCCCGACGATGTCGGTGTACGACAACGTCGCCGCCGGGCTTCGCCTTAGCGCGGGGCGCGGATCGAACAGCAGGGCCGACCTGCGCGCGAAGGTCGAGGCGGCGCTGCGCGGAGCGGGACTGTGGGAGGAGGTGGCCGACCGGCTCGACGAGCCCGGCGCGGGCCTTTCCGGCGGTCAACAGCAGCGCCTGTGCATCGCACGCTCGCTGGCGGTCGAACCAGAGGTGATCCTGATGGACGAGCCCTGCTCGGCGCTCGACCCGATCGCGACGCTGAAAATCGAGGAGCTGATCGAGGAGCTCAAGCAGCGCGTCACGATCGTAATCGTCACGCACAACATGCAGCAGGCGGCGCGTGTGGCCGATCGCACTGCGTTCATGCTCAGCGGCGAGCTCGTCGAGGTCGGCCCGACGCAGCAGATCTTCACCAACCCAACCGACTCCCGCACCGAGGAATATGTCACCGGCAAGTTCGGCTAGCGGCGACGGGCGCTCGCGCGTCGCGGCTGAGGCGACCGGTGCAGCCGGAGCGAGCCGCGCAATGGGCGAGGAGGAGGTCGTCGGCGGCCCGGCCCAGGGTCGCGCGCACTTCCAGGAGCAGTTGCACTCGCTCGAAACGAACGCGCTTGGGGGCCTCGATCTGATCGTCGAGCAGCTCGACCGCGTGCTCGAGGCGCTCGGGCATCAGGACGTCGAGCTGGCGCAGATGGTGATCGCCGACGACGACCGCGTCGACGGGCGCTATCTAGAGGTGCACCAGGGAATCCTCTCGCTGCTGGCCCTGCAGGCCCCGGTGGCCGGCGATCTGCGACTAGTGGCGGCGCTACTGCACATGATCAAGCACATCGAGCGCATGGGCGACCAGTGCGTGAACATCGCCAAGCTGATCCCGCTGTCCGGCTACGAGCCGCCGGTGCGCCCGGAGATGCTCGAGACACTCGCCAAGATGGGCGCATACGCGCGCTCGGAGGTCGTGCAGAGCAAGGCCGCGTTCGCCGGGCGCGATGTCGAACTGGCCGAGGATCTCGTGCGCCAGGACCGCGAGATCAACCGCCTCAACCGCGAGATCTTCCGCACGGCGATCGACGTCGGCGATGACCCGGACACGCGCGAGTGGGCGATGCACATGATCCTCGTCGCCCGCGCGCTCGAGCGGATCGGCGACAACGCGGTCGACATCGGCGAGCAGGTCGCGTTCGTCGTTACCGGGCTGTTCCGCGAGTTCTCGGACTCCTCGCACCCGGGCGGGCGCGCGGACTCGGCGCCGGACTCGGCGCCCGAAGATCTCTGAGACACGATTAGCGGCAATGGCCGTCGGTGAGGGCCTCGAGAGGTCCTCAGACCTCGGCCGGCTTTCGCGCCCGCACGATCGCCGATGCGGCCTGGTCGTGGACGCGGTGCGTCCGACTGATCTTGACTTCTGTCAGGCCGGCGGCGCCGAGCGCTGCGCGGAACTCTCGCTCGGTCAGCGCGCCGGCAATGCAACCGGTGTAGGCCTGCATGTCTGCGCGCGTCGCCTCGTCCATACCCTCGTCGGCGATCACGTCCGAGACCGCGAAACGCCCACCCGGGCGAAGCACACGGGCGACCTCGCGCAGCACCTCGCTCTTGTCGTGAGAGAGGTTGATCACGCAGTTGGAGATCACCACGTCGACGCTCGCGTCGGCCAGCGGGATCTGCTCGATGTAGCCCTTGTGGAACTCGACGTTCTCGACTCCAGCCTTGCGAGCGTTCTCGCGCGCGAGCGCGAGCATCTCGTCGGTCATGTCAAGACCATGCGCCTTGCCGGTCGAGCCGACGCGCCTGGCTGAGAGCAGCACGTCGATGCCACCGCCCGAGCCGAGGTCGAGCACGGTCTCGCCCTCGTGCAGTTCGGCGACTGCAGTTGGGTTGCCGCAGCCAAGCGATGAGAGCGCGGCGGTATCCGGAACCTCCTGGAGGTCGCCCAGCGCATACAGCGCGGCGCCGAACACCTCGCTGCCTCCGTCGAATGCCTCCGACGGTGCACAGCAGCCCGGCCCGGGGTCAGCTCCCGTCACCAGCATCGCCGCAGCGGCGTAGCGCTCACGGACCTGGTCGCGGATGTCTCCGGCGACGGGCTCGCTCGCCTTCCCCGCGCCACAGCCGCAGCCCTCGCCGTGGCTATCGCCACAGCAGTCGGCCTTGGCGCTCGGCTCGCAGCAAGTGAGCTGTGCCTCGGGAGCGCAGCAGGAAGAATCGGTCGTCTCCTCGGCGGTGCTCAGCTCAGCCATGCGGACAGCTCGTCCATCGCGTCGGGGATTACGTAGTAGTAGGCCCACAGCCCCTTGCGCTCGGAATCGACGATGCCGGCGTCGCGCAGCTTCTTCAGGTGATGGGAGAGCGTGGGCTGGGAGATCTCGAACAGCGGCACGAGCTCGCACACGCAGACCTTGCCGGCGTGCTTGCGCAGCACATCGACCAACTGCAGGCGAATCGGGTCGCCGAGCGCCTTTGCGACCTCGGCCATTCGCAGTGCCCGATCAGGTCGCACGTCCGGATAAACCAGCGGCTCGCAGCAGACCTCGCCGGCTGCGCGCTTCTGCTTGGGGGCCAGCTCCATCTCGATTGGCATACAACTACATATATCAATAACAATTGCATTCGTCGATGTAATAGAATCGGGCTATGGCTACGGAAGACATGACTTCAACTCCCCAGCGTGCCGTTCGCTACGTGCTCTTTGTCTGCAACCACAACGCCGGGCGCTCGCAGGTGGCCCAGGCGCTGTTCGAACGCGATGCACCCCCCGACCTGAAAGCCGAGTCAGCGGGCACCGCACCTTCGCGCGAGGTGTGGCCACCGGTGGTCGAGGCGATGCGCGAGATAGGGGTAGACCTGACGCAGCGCAAGCCCAAACGACTGACGCTCGAGATGCAGCTCCACGCCGACTGGGCGATCACTATGGGCTGCGGCGATGCGTGTCCCTACGTCGCGACGACCGTCGAACCGTGGGACATCCCCGACCCGGCCGGACGCCCCCTGCCTGAGGTGCGGGCGATCCGCGACGGCATCCAGGAACACATTCACGAGCTCCTCTCGGATCGTCTCGAGGAGATACGCATCGACCGCACCGCGCACGAGATGCGCCTCACGCGCCTCCTGCCGATGCTTGCCTCGGAGTTCGCGGGCAGCAAGCTCGATGGGGAAATCCGCGCGTGCGCCGATGCCGTCCTCTGCACGTTTGAGGACGCGCGCGTGCGCTCGCACATCATGACCCTCGCCCACCGCCAGACGCGGGAATGCCTACGCCGGGAGACCTGCGAGCTGCTGGCGGGTTGAGTCAAACACGCGCTGACCGAGAACGCACAATGAGCACTCGCGTCGGCATCAACGGCTTCGGACGAATGGGGAGACTGGCGCTGCGCGCCGCCTGGAGCCGACCGGAGCTCGAGTTCGCGCACATCAACGAGCTCCATGGCGATGCAGAGACCGCCGCCCACCTGCTGAGCTTCGACTCGGTGCACGGGCGCTGGTCGGAGGATGTCCAGGGCGAGCAGTCGGTGCTCCACGTCCAGGGCAGTGCGATCGGCTACAGCCAGGCGGCCACGCCCGCCGAGGTGCCGTGGGGCGAGCTTGGCATCGAGCTCGTACTGGAGTGCTCAGGCAAGTTCCGCACGGCGCAGGCACTCAAGGCCTACTTCGAGCAGGGCGTGCGCAAGGTGATCGTCGCGGCGCCCGTCAAGGACGAGGCGCTGAACATCGTCGTCGGCGTCAACGACGACCTCTATGACCCGGCCCGGCACCGCCTGCTGACCGCGGCGTCGTGCACGACCAACTGCCTCGCGCCGATCGTCAAGGTGATTCACGAGGCAATCGGCATCGAGCACGGGCAGATCACGACGCTGCACGCCATGACCAACACGCAGACGGTCGTCGACGCGCCGCACAAGGACCTGCGCCGCGCGCGCGCCGCAAGCATCTCGCTGATCCCGACCACGACCGGCTCGGCCACGGCGATCGGGCTGATCTTTCCCGAGCTCGAGGGCAAGCTGAACGGCCTCGCCGTGCGCGTGCCGTTGCTCAACGCCTCGCTGACCGACTGCGTCTTCGAGCTGTCCCGCCCGACGACCGTCGAGGAGGTCAACGGTCTGCTCCAGGACGCAGCCGCCGGACCGCTCGCCGGCATCCTCGGCTACGAGCAGCGCCCGCTGGTGTCGGTCGACTTCAAGGACGACCCGCGCTCGGCGATCGTCGACGGACCCTCGACGCTCGTCACAGACGGCACCCAGGTGAAGGTGCTCGCCTGGTACGACAACGAGTGGAGCTACGCCAACCGGCTGGTCGAGCTGGCCGAGATCGTCGCCAGAAACCTGCCCCGCGAGCGCGCCGCGCTCACCGCCGAGGTCAATGGCTAGCGCCCCGACAGCCGCCTGGCGCCAGCCACGCGGCGACCTGCGCAACTACGCGCTCGTCACCGGCGCCTACTGGACCGACACGCTCGTCGACGGCGCGACGCGCACGCTCGTCCTGTTCTACTTCGACAAGCTCGGCTACACGCCGCTGCAGGTCGCCTCGCTGTTCATCCTCTACGAGCTCGCCGGCGTCGTGACGAACCTCGTCGGCGGCTTCCTCGCGGCGCGCTGGGGACTGAAGGTCACCTTGTTCATGGGTCTCGGCGTGCAGATCCTGGCGCTGCTGATGCTCGGCTTCGCGCCGCAGTCGCTGCTCGTGGTCCCCTATGTGATGGCCTCGCAAGCGCTCTCGGGCGTGGCCAAGGACCTGACCAAGATGAGCTCCAAGAGCGCGGTCAAGCTCGTCGTTCCAGAGGGCAGCCAGTCGACGCTCTACCGCTGGGTGGCGATCCTCACCGGCTCGAAGAACGCCCTGAAGGGGATCGGCTTCTTCCTCGGGGCGCTGCTGCTGAGCGTGACCGGCTTTCGCACGGCCCTGCTGATCCTGGCGGCGATCACGCTGATCGCGCTCGTGCTGAGTTCGCAGCTGATGCACGGCCATCTCGGCAAGCCCGACAGGGCCGCCAAGTTCAGGCAGATGTTCTCCAACAACCGTGCCGTCAACGTGCTCGCCGCGGCACGCATCTTCCTGTTCGCCGCGCGCGACGTGTGGTTCGTCGTCGGCCTGCCCTTCTTCCTCTACTCGGTCCTCGGCTGGTCCTTCTGGCAAGCCGGCGCGCTGCTCGCCGCCTGGGTGATCGGCTATGGGGCGGTGCAGGCGGCCGCGCCCCGCTTGGTGCGCCGCCGCGGCGATGGAGTCCAGCGGGAGCCCGACGGACGAACAGCGCTGTGGCTGACGCTCGGGCTCGCCCTGTGTCCCGCCGCAATCGCGATCGCCCTGGAAGCCGGCGTCGACGGGACGCTCGCGATCATCGTCGGGCTCGTCCCCTTCGGCCTCGTCTTCGCGATGAACTCCGCCGTGCACTCCTACCTGATCCTTGCCTACTCAGACCACGACAAGGTCGCGATGAACGTCGGCTTCTATTACATGGCAAACGCCCTCGGGCGGCTGGCTGGGACCGTGCTCTCGGGCGTCATGTACGAATGGCACGGGCTTGAAGCGTGCCTGTGGACCTCGACCGCGTTCGTGCTCGTCACCGGTGCTCTGTCGGTGCTGCTGCCCTCCGGTACGGCCGTGCGCGGGCAATCGGGTCAGGTATCTCAGCCCGTGTAGAAGATCAGCAGGTGCAGCACGACTCGCCGCGCCAGGCCTCTCTTCCCTCTTTCAGTGCGACCCCGGCGATCGCAAGCGCCGTCACCGGGTCTGCCCACCACCAGCCGAGCAAGGCATTCAAGCCAAGGCCGACGAGCAGCGCCGCCGACAGATAGGCGCACAGCATCGTCTGGCGACTCTCGCTCTTCGTCGCCGACGATCCCAGCGCATCGGCCACTCGCGCCTTGGCCGCGGCAAGCGGGGGCATCGTTGCGAGCGTGACGACCGACAGCCCGATTCCCACCCAGCTCACGCCCGGCCGATCGACAGCGGCGAGCGATCGGGTCGCCTCGACCGCGACGTACGCAGCGAGCACGTAGAAGGACGCCGCGATCATCTGCTGCGCACTGCGCTCGGACATCGTGTGAGTGCTCGCCAAGCGCCAGATCACGACCAAGCCGGCGATCGCCTCGATCAGCGAGTCGGCGCCAAACCCGACGAGCGCCACCGAACCGGCCACGACCCCCGCCGTGACGGCGACGCTCGCCTCGATCACGTGCCAGCCGATCCCGACCCAAGCGAGCTGCCTCGCGCGCCGCAGCAGGCGTGCTCGTGAGTGCGACGGGCCCGGCTTCGACGGGTCGACCGACAGGATCGACAGCTCGCCCGAGGCGGCGCTCACGCTGCCACCCGGCCCTCGAGCACCGCCTCGACCAGAGCGCGGCCGCGCTCTGTGAGCGCGTACATCACCATCTTGCCGTCGCGACGAGAGCGCACGAGACCGGCCGTGCGCAGCGCCCGAACGTGATGTGAGACGAGGTTCTCCGCGCGCTCGGCCACCCAGCTGAGGTCGCACACGCACAGCTCACCGCCATCGCGGAGCGCCGCGGCGAGCGTCAGGCGCGTCGGATCGCCGAGCGCCTTCGCGGCGGCGGCGCCATCCTCGGCGGCTTGCGCGCTCAGTCGAGCACGCCGCAGCTCCTCGGCGCGGGGCAGATCGAGGCAGAGCAGATCGCAGCGATCCTCCGACATCATTTTCATCCTAACAATCGTTGGAATGTAAGGCCGTTGCATGGCAACACCCCAGGGCACTGCCCGGCTGCAAAGAGCGAAGTCCTGTTGTGAACATCCTGTGACATTTTCCTCGCAAGAGCTACGCGGTCGGAACTCTCGCTTAGACTTCGCCGCAATGACGGAGAGCATCACCGCCTCGGACGTGGCGGCGCCGTCGGGCCCGGGGGGCGCTTCCTCAGCGTTGCGCATCGCTGTCCTCGACCGCGACAGCGGCTTTATTCAGGTGCTCAGCAAGCGTTTGGATCGTCTCGGCTGGGAGCACCGCGTGCTCGCGAGCCCGGTGCCGGCCGACGCCGTCGTCGCGATGCGCCTCAGCGCGCTCGTGGTCGATCTGGCCGTGCTAGGCCCGCAGGCGTGGGAGTGGCTCGAGCGGCTGTGCGGAGCGCTGCCGGATCTCGGCATCGTCGTCTGCACCGGCCCCTCGACGGTCGCCCAGCGCGTGCGCGGCCTGCGTCTCGGCGCTGACGACTGGATCACCAAGCCGTGCCACCCCGAGGAGGTGATCGCACGCGTGCAGAGCGTCGTGCGCCGCCGCCGTCGCCCGAGCGGGCGCACCGAGTCAAAGCCGGTGATGGCCGGCGAGGTCGAGATTCGCTCGGACCGCTTCCAGGCGTTTGTCAACGAAGAGAGCCTCGACCTGACCCGGCGCGAGTTCGAGCTGATCGAGCTACTCGCGGCGGCCGAGGGCCGCGTGCTCGAGCGCGAGGAGATCTACTCGCGCCTGTGGGGCTACACGATGGTTCGCGGCGACCGCTCGGTCGACGTGTTCGTGCGAAAGCTGCGCCAGAAGCTCGAGAAGGCCTCGCCGCGCTGGCGCTATATCCACACCCACTTCGGCATCGGCTACCGCTTTGCTGCGGAATCGCTGGACGTCGAGACGGTCGACGTCGACGTGCCGCCCTCAGTGCCCGTCGACTGGGACACCGGCAGCGATCAGGGCAAGCTCGCGGGGACGCATCAGGACCACGAGCTCACCTCCGACGCCCTCTAGACGCACCACCGCAAGCCCACCCTTCTTCAGATCCACGCGAGCGCCGGTGAGGTCGGCGATCGTGCGCGAGAGATCGGGCTCGTGACCGACGATCAGCAGCCGCCCGTCGGCACCGATCGCCGACAGCGCCTGAAGCGCATCGGCACCGTCGAAGCCCGAGGCGAGCGAGGCATGCTCCTGCAGCAGACTCCGCTGCTGCTCTTGCCACGCCTCAGCAGCCAGCTCGGCGGTCTGGCGGGCACGCGTCTTCGGGCTGAACAGAACCGACTCGAACGAGGTCTGCAGGCGCGCCAGCGCGACCCCCGCCGCACGCGACTGCTGCTCGCCGCGTGCCGTCAAGCGCCGCGCCGAGTCCGAGCGCGTTCCGTGCGGCTCGGCCTCGGCATGCCTTAGTACCCAGAGCTGACGAGCCATACCTCGCGGCTCACCCTAGCGCCTGCGCTGCCCGCGCGGACGGCGTCAAGGAAATGTGAACGGCACGGGCGATGTGAATGGCCGGTCCCGTCGCACCATCGAACCTCTGCGAGGATGTAGCTTGAGATGGAGATGGACGACCCTCGCGATCGAAACTCAGGCGAGCGCTCTCCGGTAGTGGTCGATCTGGCTGAGCGCCCGGCCCCCGTCGAACGGCCGCGCGAGCCCTACGAGCACAGCGAGCCGCCTGTCGACCTCGAGGACCCCTCGCTGTACGTCAACCGCGAGAGCTCGTGGCTGGACTTCAACGACCGTGTGCTGCAGCTCGCCGAGGGCGAGCGCACCCCATTGCTCGAGCGGGTCAAGTTCTGCGCGATCTACACGACCAACCTCGACGAGTTCTACATGGTGCGGGTGGCCGGGCTGCGCGATCAGATCGACGCCGGCGTCGAGAACCCGGGGCAGGACGGGCGCACGCCCTCTGAGACGATCGCGCTGATCCGCGAGCGCGTGCTCGAGCTGGGAGGGCGCCTGACCGACTGCTTCGAAGGGGAGCTGCGCCCGGCGCTGGCCGACAACGACATCCGCCTCGTCGGCGTGCGCGAGCTCGACGAGGAGCAGCGCGCCGAGCTGGCGGCGCACTTCCAGAAGAAGATCTTCCCGGCACTGACGCCGCTGGCCGTGGCGCCGGGACGACCGTTCCCGTACATCTCGAACCTCTCGCTGAGCCTGGCCGTGCTCGTGCGCGACCCGCTCACCGACCAGACGGTGTTCGCGCGCGTGAAGGTACCGACCGAGATCCTGCCGCGCTTCGTCGCACTGAAGCAGCCCGCTGGCGGTGGCACGCTGCTCGTGCCGCTCGAGGACGTGATCGCCCATCACCTCGACGCGCTGTTCCCGGGGATGGAGATCGCCGACTACAACGTCTTCCGCGTGACGCGCGACGCCGACCTCGAGGTCTCAGACGACGCCGCCGACCTGCTGCAGGCCGTCGAGGACGAGCTGCGCCGCCGGCGCTTCGGCGAGATCGTGCGCGTGGAGGTGGGCGGCGACTGCTCAGAGCGCCTGCTCTCGGAGCTCTCGGGCCTCTTGGGCGTCGACGACGACGAGGTCTACCCCGTGAACGGGCTGCTCGACATGGGCGCGCTGTGGCAGATTGTCAGGCTGCCCGGGCATGGCGAGCTGCGCCAAGAGCCGCTCGTCGGGATCACCCATCCGCGCCTCTTGCGCCACGAGGACGAGCGTCCGGACGTGCTCGGCGCGATGCGCGAAGGCGACCTGCTCGTCCACCACCCATACATCTCCTTCGCCACGTCGGTCGAGCGCTTCGTCGAGCAGGCCGTCGCCGACCCGAACGTGCTCGCGATCAAGCAGACCGTCTACCGCACGAGCGATGACTCGCCGCTCGTGCCGGCGCTGATCGACGCGACCGAGCGCGGCAAGCAGGCGGTCGCGCTGGTCGAGCTGAAGGCGCGCTTCGACGAGGGCATGAACATCCACTGGGCGAAGGCGATGGAGGAGGCCGGCGTGCACGTCGTCTACGGCCAGCCCTCGCTGAAGACACACGCCAAGTGCGTGCTCGTCGTGCGCCGCGAGGGCGACGGCGTGCGCAACTACGTGCACATCGGCACGGGCAACTACCACTCGGCGACGGCGCGGCTGTACACCGACTTCGGCCTGTTCACGACCGACGAGCAGATCGGCGCGGACGTGGGCGACATGTTCAACTACCTGACCGGCTACGGGCGCCCGACCCACTACCGCAAAGTGCTGATGGCACCCAACCAGCTGCGCGACGGCATCCTCGAGCAGATTGAGCGCACGATCGAGACCCATTTGGCGGGCGCACCGGCGCGCATCACGATGAAGATGAACTCACTCGTCGACGGGCGCTGCATCCGTGCGCTGTACCGCGCCTCACAGGCCGGCGTGCAGGTAGATCTGAACGTGCGCGGCATCTGCTGCCTGCGGCCTGGCGTTGCGGGCGTCTCGGAGAACATCCGCGTCGTCTCGATCGTCGGGCGGCTGCTCGAGCACTCGCGCATCTACGCCTTCCACCGCGACGGCGAGGACACGATTTACATCGCCTCGGCCGACCTGATGCCGCGCAACCTCGATCACCGCGTCGAGCTGGCCGTGCCGATCGTCTCTGCCGAACTGCGCGCCGAGCTGCTTGACACGCTGGAGCGCGCCTTCGAGGACAACCAGAACTCATGGGAGCTCGACGGCGACGGCGCCTGGGAGAGGCGCGCGCCGAGCCCCGGCGAGCAGCCGCGCAACATGCAGCTCGAGCTGGCCGAGCTGTACTCCAGGCGCGCCGTCGAGCAGCTCTCCGCGCGCGGTACTGAGCAGCTCCCAAGCCGCGATCGCTAGTCCAGCAGCCGAGCGCCCTCGGTTCGCAGACGAGCCCGGCGCGCGCTTCTCATCGTCAATTAAGGGATTTCGTTCATCGTGCTCGCGCATGAACGAGATTGCGATCGACCAAAGAGCCGTCACACACAGCGTCACCTCGTCCCCGGGCCGAAAGATGCTCAACAAGGTCCCGGAGATAACGCTCTATTTCTGGATCATCAAGATCCTCTGCACGACCGTTGGCGAGACGGCGGCCGACCTCTTGAACGAAAACCTCGGACTCGGCCTCACGACCACCTCCTACGTGATGGCGATTCTGCTGATCGTCACACTCGTGTTTCAGTTCCGCTCGAGCAGGTACGTTCCGGGCCTCTACTGGTTCGCGGTCGTCTTGATCAGCGTCGTCGGAACGCTGTTCAGCGACAACCTCGTCGACAACCTCGGCGTCCCGCTGCAGACCACCACGATCGGCTTTGCGATCGTGCTCGCGGCGGTCTTCGCCGGCTGGTATGCCAGCGAGCGGACGCTCTCGATCCACACGATCTTCACGACCCGCCGCGAGGGCTTCTACTGGCTGGCGATCCTCTTCACCTTCGCGCTCGGCACCTCCGCCGGCGACCTCGCCGCCGAGAAGCTGGCCTTGGGCTACTCGGCAGCCGCGCTGATCTTCGCAGCGCTGATCGCGATCGTGACGTTTGCTCACTTCCGCTTCAAGCTGAACGCGATCCTCGCCTTCTGGATCGCCTACATCCTGACCCGCCCGCTCGGCGCCTCGATCGGGGATTACCTTGCGCAGCCGACCGAAGAAGGCGGCCTAGGGCTGGGCACGATCCTGACCAGCCTGATCTTCCTCTCGACGATCCTCGCCCTCGTCCTCTACCTCACGCGCTCCAAGCGCGACGTGATCACGGTCTCCTCGATCGGCGGCGACGCGCGGGCAGCCGCGAAAGCGCAGGCGGGCGATGATGAATCGCGTGTGCTCGTGGTGACGAACAAGGTCAGCGCGAGCCCGGCTGTGCTCGAAGCCGTACGCGAGCGCGCCTCGGCCGGCCCCGCCAAGTTCTTCCTGCTCGTCCCCAACCCGGACCACGTCGGGTTCGATCGCAACGGCCCCGCCGGCCCTCTCGGCAAGGAGGTGCTCGCGCAGGCGCTGCCGCTGCTGCAGGAGCCGACCGGCGGCGAAATTGCGGGGCGCGTCGCCTCGAGCCCCAACGCCTACGACGACATCGTCGAGGAGCTGAGCACCGGCCGCTACCGCGAGATCATCCTCGAGACACTGCCGAGCCACGTCTCGCATTGGCTGCACGTCGACCTTCCCGAACGCGTCGCCCGCCTCGGGTATCCGTTAACGACGGTGCCCGCGACCCACTGAGCCGACGCCGCTCCCGCCCGGCCGACGCGAAACGCGACCGCTGCAGCGGTCGTGTCGCCCCGGGCGCAGCTCTCATTTAGCCTTAACCTTCTCTGGCATCGTCTCGGTGATGCACATCCTCGTCGTCGAGGACGAGCTCAAGATGGCGGCGCTGATTCGCCGCGGCCTGCACGAACAGGGGCTCACCGCCGATGTCGCGACGAGCGGCGAGCAGGCCGGCCTGATGGCGGGCGCGCTCTCCTACGACGCGATCGTGCTCGACGTCATGCTGCCCGGGATCAACGGCTTTGAGACGTGCCGGCGCTTGCGGCGCGACGGGGTCTGGGCGCCGGTGCTGATCCTGACCGCGCGAGGGGCCATCGAGGACCGAGTCGCCGGGCTCGACGGCGGCGCCGACGACTACCTGACCAAGCCCTTCTCCTTCGCCGAGCTGCTCGCGCGGCTGCGCGCGCTCGTTCGGCGCGGCGAGTCCGCGCGCCCCTCCATGCTCGAGGTCGGCAATCTCAGGCTGGATCCGGCATCGCGCCAGGCGTGGCGCGGAGATGTAGAGATCACACTCTCGACTAGGGAGCACTCCGTCTTCGAGGCGTTCATGCACCGCCCCGGTCACGTGCTCTCTCGCTTGCAGATCCTCGAGCATGCGTGGGAGTACGACTTCGAGTACCGCTCGAACGTGGTCGAGGTCTACATCCGCTACCTGCGCCAGAAGATCGACAAGCCGTTCGGCGTCGAATCACTCGAAACGGTTCGCGGCGCCGGCTATCGCCTGCGCAAGGACGGCGGTTGCTGAGTCGCGCGTCGATCCGCCTGCGGGTGACGCTCGCGTTCGCGGCCGTGATGACGGTCGTGCTGGGCGCAACCGGAGTGTTCGTGTACCTGCGCTTCAGCTCGGAGCTCGACAGCGCGATCAACAATGGGCTGCGCTCGCGCGCCGGGGACGTGGCCACGCTCGTCAAGGAGGTCAACTCGGGGCTGAGCGAGCGGCGCCAAAGCACGCTTGCCGGCAGGGCCGAGAACTTCGCCGAGATCCTCGCGAAGAATGGCGCGGTGCTCGACGCCACCGCGCAGCTACGCGGACATGCGTTGCTGACCGTAGCTGAGCTGCGCCGGGCCCTGCACGGCTCGATCCTGCTCGACCGTGGGCCGCTGCCGGGGCTGCACGGACAGGCGAGGCTGCTCGCCACGCCCGTAACGGACGGCGCTCGCCGGGCGGTGGTCGTCGTCGGGACCTCGACCGAGCCGCTGAGCGAGTCGCGTACCGACCTCTTGCAGTTGCTGCTGATCGGCGGTCCGATTGCACTGCTGCTCGCATCGATGGCTGCTTATGGCGTGGCAGCGGCTGCGCTGCGCCCCGTCGAGGCGATGCGTTCGCGGGCGGCCGAGATCTCAACGGCCGCGCCCGACCAGCGCCTACCCGTGCCGCAGACCGGCGATGAGGTGGCACGCCTCGGCAGCACGCTGAACGCGATGCTCCAGCGCCTCGGCGATGCGCTGGCGCACGAGCGGCGGTTCGTCGCCGACGCCAGCCACGAGTTGCGCACGCCATTGGCGATCCTGAAGATGGAGCTCGAGCTGGCGCTCGCGCGGGGGCGCTCGCGCGTGGAACTACAGGCCGCGCTCGCTTCGGCCGCCGAGGAGACCGACCGCCTCACCCAGCTCGCCGAGGATCTGCTTGTGATCGCTCAAAGCGATCAGGGAAAACTGCCGGTGACACTCGTCGAGACCGACATCGCCGATGTTCTCGGCGATGTCGTCAACCGCTTCTCGCGGCGCGCGAGCGACCGCGGACGCACACTCGAAGCCTCCGCCGAGCCTGGGCTCGGCGCGCCGGTCGACCGCCTGCGCGTCGAGCAGGCGCTCGGCAATCTCGTCAACAACGCCCTTCGATACGGCGACGGGCCAGTGCGGTTGCACGCGCGAGGCAGCGACGGTTTCGTTGAGCTCCACGTGATCGACAGCGGCCCCGGCTTTTCCGCCGAGTTCGCCGACCGGGCGTTCGAGCGCTTCAGCCGCGCCGATGCCAGTCACGGAAACGGTGGCTCCGGGCTCGGCCTGGCGATCGTCGATTCGATCGCCCGTGCGCATCAAGGCACGACGCGGCTGGCGAGCAACCCTGAGGGCGGAGCCGATGTGTCGCTGATCTTGCCGTCGGCTCTCAACTGAGCGCTTTCGGTGACCCGGTCCGGCGCGCCCTCGCGCGGACGCGTCGCAGCGTAAACAGCCCGATCGCTGCAGCAGCCCCCACGAGGAACACGACATCGACGTAACCGAAGCTGTGGTGGAAGCTCTTCCAGCTTCCACCGAGCGCCCAACCGGCCGCAGCAAACGCAAAGCACCAGATCGCTGAGCCGACGAAGCTCAACAGCACGTAAGCGGGCAGCGGGGCGCGGAACACACCTGCCGGGATCGAGATGAACGATCGGACCACCGGCGTGACGCGTCCCAGCAGCACCGCCCACAGCCCGAACCGATCGAACCAGCGCTCGGCGCGCAACAACGCGTCGGGGCCGACATGAACGCGACGCCCGTGCCGCTCCACCAGCACACGACCTCCCGAGCGCCCTATGGCCCAACCGACGACAGCGCCGGCAAGATAGCCGACGGTGCCCGCCAGCGCGAGCACGAGGTAGGCCTCGGCCCCGCTGGCGATATCAAGGCCGAGTAGCGTGGTCTGGTGCCCGGCTACGCTGCCTGAGGCGAGCACGCCGGCGAATAGCATCACGAGCTCGCCGCCGACCGGAAGCAGCGCGTCGAGCGCCATCAGCGCAAAGACCGCGTAGACGCCGTTTGCGGCAATCCATTGGGTGATGCTGCTGGAGATGCTCGCGAGGACGATCATCCCGACACGCGCGCCGCGCGGCGACCGTCGCTGTGGCGGGTTCCAGTGACGTCTCGTGCAAAATGCAAGCGTCGATCATTCGGCGCATGCGTTAACCGCAGATGAGAGTCTTACGGAGGGCGAGCCATCCTCAACGCTCGGCGATCGGCGGCTGCACGTTCAGCGCGATAGAGACCGCGCCCGACGTAGCAGCGACCATCTGAGCAGCGCGAGCACGGCGAACGGCGTCAGCCACCAGGCGGCGACATCGAAGGCAGCGATCAGCGATGTCGCTGCGAGCGAGAGAACGATGCCGAGCGCCGTCGGCCAATCGTCGCCGACGACGAACTCACATGCTCCGCGAACGAAGGCGAGCGCCATCAGATCACCCGAGCGGCGATCCGCGCGCTGCGGTTGCGCAGCTCGCCGACCAGCGCCAGCGAGCAGGCGCCGATCGTAATGACGAGCACGGGCAGGGCCGCCTCCCCGCCCGGCCAACTCGCACCCGCGCCCTCGACGCCCCAGAACGTGCCAAACGAGGTCAGCAGAACGCCGACCACGAACTTCATCGCGTTCTCCGGGACGCGCGCCAGGGGCGCACGGGCGGCGACGCCGATCGCTATCACTACAAGCGCCGAGGCGAGAGCTGACAGCGCAGCGAGCGTGACCCGGTGCTGGCTCGAACCGAACGTGAGCACGATGAAGATGACCTCGATGCCCTCGAGCAGAACGCCTTTCAAGGCGACCGCGAAGGAGTATCCGTCGAAGCCTTCCGCTGACAGCGAGATCGCCTCCGCGGAGCGGGACTCGGACGCGAACATCGCGAGCTCGTCGTGGCGCGCCAGCAGGCCCGAGGCGCGCAGAATCGCCTTGCGCAGCCACTGCAACCCGAACAGCAACAGCAATGCGCCGACGAGCAGCCGCAGCGTCGCAATCGGCAACAGCACGAGCGCCGGCCCGAGACCGGCCGTCAGCAGCGCCAGAAGCGCCAGGCCAGCCCCGACCCCGAGCAGCGTCGAGGACCAGCGCCGGGTGACGCCAACCGCGAGCACGATCGTGAGTGCCTCGACAGCCTCGACGGCCGACGCAAGGAACACCGAGACGACCAGGCTGAGCTGTGCGCTGCTCATGTCTCGAGTATGAGCGGGCCGCTACGTTGCGTCCGCTAGGTCCGCTCGACCGGGATGTCCCTAAGCGAGACCGTCAGGTAGGCGACGATCGCCGCGATCATCGCCGCGAGCGCGAGGCTGACCCGGCCGGTGCCGAGGTCGAGACCTCCGCGCCGGTGCGTGACGGCGAGCCAATCGGCGACTGACGCGCCCAGCGGGCGCGTGAGGACATAGGCAGCCCAGAAGGCGAAGATCGAGTTCATCGACATGCGCCAGTAGCCGATTGCCGGGATCATTATCGCGGCGGCGAACAGCGCCGCCGAAGCCGCATATCCGAGGCCGAAGGTCACTGCCGTCAGGTCGCCTGCCGCAGTGCCGAGGGCGAACGTCGCAAGCACCGCCGCCCAGTAGAAGAGCTCCCGCCGCCGGTTGGTGATGCTGTGAATCGAGAGCGTTCGCTCGCTCAGATACCAGACGCGGAACACGACAGCCAGGACGACTGCATAGAACACCGTTGAGGCGACATAGGGGACGCCGAGGCCCACGTGCAGCACGTCCGCTGCCATCGTGCCAAAGACCCCGACCATCGCGACTGCAAGCCAGTAGCGCCAAGCGACGTACCGAGTCGAGGCGAACTGCAGCCACAGAGCGATCGCCAGGGCGATCCCGCCGAGCACGACAGCGACCTCGGGAACGAGCTTGTGCACGAGGAAGTCCGAGGTCGACTCCCCCATGCCGGTCGTCAGCGCCTTGGCGATCCAGAAGTAGGCGGTGACTTCCGGGACCTTCGACAGCGACACGCCAGTGTGTCCCGGCCGCCCACCGGCCGCTGAGGAGGCGCCGTCGGCGCCCACGCCTGAAGGTTTGTCGAATGCCAGATCCATCGAGTGAGGCCACGTCGGCCGCTCTCGACGGCACCGGCTCAACGCGTGAAGCTAGAACCCGGCTCTAAAGGGAAAATGAGAGAAGCCGCACGCTACTGCGGCCGCGGGGCAGGCAGCTCGTCGAGCGCCTGCTTGAGATCGTCGACCGACTGGAAGTCGAGCCCAAGCAGATGGTCGTGGCGGTGGCGCACGATGCCCTGCTCGTCGATCACGATCACGGCTCGCTTGACGCCCAGCCGTCCGCCAGCGCTGTAGGTCTTGGCGACAGCCTGATCCACGTCGGCCAGCAGCGGCACGTTGAGGTTGTTCTTCGCGATGAACTCCTCGTGCGAGGCCAAGTCTTGCGAGGAGATGCCCACGACGGTTGCGTTGAGCGAGGCGAAGTCCCCACCCCGATCGCGGTAGGAGCGGAACTGTTTTGTGCAGACGGGTGTGTTTACGGCGGAGTAGTAGACCGCCAACGCTTGACAGCCTGCTTGGCGGTCTGCCCCTGAAAATGGTTCCGCCGCAGAATTAGTCACGCAGGCCGCCAGACCGCCAACTAATGGCGGCTAACCCCGCGCGGCCTAGCGTTCTCTGCGAGCTCGAACCCCAGCGAAGCTTTTTCACTCGGGCGGTGCCCCCCACCCCCACGGGCCGGTTTTCGATGCCCCGTCCCACGTCACCCCAGCGACCCTAAGATCGCCGGGGTGGCTTCGGTCAGTTGAAAATGATGTAAAAGCCCGCGTCCACTAGATTCCCCTGGACACCGGAGACGTAGTACCGAACAAGAACGGCTGCACGAACCGGCGCGCCCGTGGGACTCGTTGGACATCCGCTGGTTGCAGAGCCGCTGAAACCCAGGTCTTGGACGAACTCGTTCCCACTGTTTTCGTCGTAGTCGATGTCGGCCGTAGCGACGTGTGGTGTGAAATTCCCGTAAAGGCAGTAATAGCCAGCGGAGAACCCCGTGTTTCGCCGCACATCAACAACTCCGCTGCTGTTTGCCGTGTCGAGGGTCGCGCCTTTCGTCACGTGGGCATAAGCGAGCGCTGTGCCCTGCGGACCCTGACTACCCTGTCCGCCTTGTCCGCCCGCTGCTCCGGTCGCGCCCGTCGCTCCTCTTGCGCCCGGGGCGCCAGCAGGTCCAGTCTGGTTCCAAACGACTGTTTTCTGACCCTTTCTGCAACGCTGGCCTGACTGCAGCAGTTTCAGGCGTCCTTCTTCGTTGACGCAAGCTTTCAACGCCCCGCCACTGGTAAAGCCGCCGGACGCAGCTATCGCACCGCCGCTCATCGCCAGCACGAGTGCCAGCGTCGCAGCTACGTTGGCGTAGCTGACGTGTCTCCTAATCAGATCCATGTCGCCTCCTCAGGCTCGTTTGATCGGCGGATCGTACGTTAGGCAGGGTCGGTGGAACAATCAGGGAATGCCTCTTGAACGCACACCGCAACGCATCGCCGGAGACGGCCGACACGCCGGGCTTCATCGAGAAGGTCGACCGCGCGCGGTGCCTGCGCCTGAAGGCGACGCTGATCGCCGGCGCCCGTGAGCTGCGCGAGGCGATCTCGGGCGCGACCCCCGCGATGAGCGCGGACGTCGTCGCAAGCCGCTCGGGGCGGCATCGATCCGCGGTGTGCTTCAGATACTCGCGACGATCCTCGACGACGCCGTCGAGGACGAGTTGCTAGAGAGCAATCCCGTGCGAGGCAAGCGGATGCGCGTGCGAGTGCCAAAGCCCAGCCGGACGTTCCTTCGAGCAACCACGGCAACGCGCTAGTGTGCCCTCCGCTACGTCGCCGCTAGCGCCTGCTTCAAGTCGTCCACCGACTGAAAGTCGAGCCCCAGCAGGTGATCGTGTCGATGCCGGACGACACCCTGCTCGTCGATCACGATGACCGCTCGCTTGGTCCCGAGCCGTGAGGAGTGCGCGCTGTAGGACTGCGCGACCTTCCCGTCGGGGTCCGCCAGCAGGGGAACGGTCAGGCCGTGCTTGGCGATGAACGACTCGTGGGAGGCAAGATCCTGCTTTGAGATTCCGACGACGGTCGCATCGAGCGCGGCGAAGTCATCGGCTCGATCGCGATAGGAGCAGAACTGTTTTGTGCAGACCATCGTTTCATCCCCTGGATAGAAGAGCAGGACAACACGCTCACCCAGGTGGTCTGAGAGCTTGAAGGTTCCATCGGTGCCCGCGAGTTCGAAATCGGGGGCCGGCTCGCCGACCTGCGGAGTCTTAGGCAATTGGCCCACCCTTTGTGGAAATTTGGCAGGGTGTGTTGTCGCCTGGATAGAAGAGCAGCACTACGCGCTCGCCGTGGTGCTCGGAGAGGCGGAACGGCCCGTCCGTGCCGGGCAACTCGAAGTCCGGCGCCTGCTCGCCGACCTGCGGGGTCTTTGCCATCTCGCGGCTCTCCTCATTCTCGCTCGACTCGCTGTGCGCGCAGCATAACGGGCGCCTGCGGCCCGGCCATACGGTAGAACCCTGTCGATGCGCGCCGTTCGCCCATGCCTCGCGCTGGCACTCATCGCGAGCGCCCTGATCGCAGCCTGCGGCGGCAACTCGGAGGCCGAGAGCTCCACGCCGACGATCGCCACCAACGCGATTCCGACTGCATCGCAAGCCTCGAACAGCCGTCTGCTCGACTGGCCCGAGTTCGGCCTCGACCCGCAGCGCTCGGATGTCAGCGACGACACGACCGGCATCTCCGCCGCACAGCTCCCGCACCTGCGCCGCCGTAGCGTCTCGCTGCCAGGAACCGTCGACTCCTCGCCGATCTACCTACATCGCGTACAGGTGACCGGACGTAGCCACGACGTTGTGGTCGTGACGACGTCCTACGGCAAGACGATCGCGCTCGACGCCGACAGCGGGCAACTGCTGTGGACGTTCACGCCGCCCGGCTACGGCGGCTGGGCGGGCAGCGCGCAGATCACCAACTCCAGCCCACTCGCCGACCCCGCTCGACATTACGTCTACGCGGCCTCCCCCAACGGACTGATCCACAAGCTCTCGCTCGCCGACGGAAGCGAGGCGCGCGAAGGAAGCTGGCCGGTCAGCGTGACGCGCGACGCGACGCACGAGAAGCTCGGCGCGGCGATCAACATCGCCGGTCCGGACATCCTCGTCGCCACGAGCGGCTACATCGGCGACGCGCCCCCCTACCAGGGCCACGTCGTACTGATCGACCAGGCGAGCGGACGAATCCGCTCGGTCTTCAACACGCTGTGCGCCGACCGCCACAGCCTGATCGTGCCCAACAGCTGCGCGGCCAGTGACTCGGCGATCCTCTCGCGCGGCGGCGCCGTGGTCGAGCCGAGCGGCAATCGGATCCTGATCGACACGGGCAACGCGCCGTGGAACGGCAGCACGAACTTCGGCGACAGCGTGCTCGAGCTGACGCTCCCCTCGCTCAACCTGCGCCAAGCGTTCACGCCAACCAACCAGGCCCAGCTCAACGCCAGCGACACCGACCTCGGCTCGAGCGCGCCGGCGCTGCTCGGGCACGGCCGCGTGCTTGTCGCCGGCAAGGACGGCAGCATGCGCGTGCTGGGGCTCGCGCGGCTGAACGGGCGCAAGCGCTCGAGCACGAAGCTGCTCGGCGGCGAAGCGCAGCGCCTTCCCCTGCCGGGCGGCGGCGAGCTGTTCACCGCTCCGGCCGTATGGCGACAGGGCGGTCGCACGACCGTGTTCGTCGCCGGCGAACACGCGACCGCCGCATATGTGCTGCGCCGCGGCAAGCTCTCTCGCGCCTGGATCGCCAATACGCCAGGCACAAGCCCCGTGATGGCCGGCGGGTTGCTCTACGTCTACGAACCCGGCGGCGGCGGCATCGTCGTATACCGGCCGAGCTCGCCCGATCCGGTCGCCAAACTGCCCGGCTCGCCCGGGCACTGGAACAGCCCGATCGTCGTCGACGGGAACATCGTCGAGCCCGAGGGCGACGCCAACGACCATGAGCAGTCGGGCTCGCTCGAGCTCTTCTCCGTCGGCTAGGAGCTGCGGCGGCGCGCCTTCAGCGCCGTGACCCACCACGGCAAGCTCGAGCGCCTCTCGGCCTCCAGTGCCTGCGCCGAGGCGTCCTTCGTGCAGATGAACGCCAGGCGGCGCTGGTGCAGGTAGTCGCGCAGGCCCGCGTAGTCGGTCATTTTCTGCGCCAGCGCCGTCGCCTGGAAGCCGAACTGCGCCGCCAGCTCGCTCAGCGCCAGGCGCGAGGGGATCAGCACGGTCTCGTATTCGACCGCGTTCTCGCGGTTGTACAGCGTGTCGAGCTCGAACACGCTCGTGCGCGAGCGTGAGATTTCGGTGTCGATCACGATCAGCTCGGGGCTCCTCGCGCTCATCACCTCGAATAGCTCGACCGGCTTGGCCACGTGGTCGAGCAGCCCGAGGCACAGCACCACGTCGAAGTGCTCCTCCAGCTGCAGCGAAAACACGTTGCTCTGCGCGAAGCGGTAGCGCTGGGGATCGATTCCCTTGGCCTCGAACACGAGGTTGGCCTGGTCGATGTACAGCTGCCGTGCGTTGACGCCCAGCACGAAATCCGCGCCTGCTTCGAGCGCCGCGAGCGACCAGAAGCCCGCGTTGCAGCCGAGGTCGAGCACGCGGCGCCCCCGCAACGATCCGCCCGCGGCGCGCAGCAGTGCATCGAAGAAGTAGCGCCGCCGCTGCTCTTGGCGGTTGGCCATCGACGGCTCCGGGACCGGGGTCGTTACGCCGCCGTCGAACTCGAAGCGGTAGCCCCACGCCGCGAATGCAGCGATCCGCTGCTCCAGCTCGCCCGCCTCCACGGCCATCAGGTTACGCCAGCGCCTTCGCCAGCAGGCCCAGCCACACCTCGCTGCGCGTGGGGAACGCCGGCACGGCGTGCATCAGGCGCTCGAGCGGCACCTCGCCGATCACCGCGATCGTCGCCGCGTGCAGCGACTCGGCGACCTCGACGCCGACGAGCGTCGCCCCCACGATCACGCCGCGCTCGAGGTCGATCACGAGCCGCGCGCTGCCCGGCGCGCCGTGGCCGACGAACGTCTCGCCGGCGTTGGCACCGAGCGATTCATCCACCGCGCTCACGCTCAGGCCGGCCGAGCGGGCGCTAGCCAGCGTGTGCCCGACCGCCGCGACCTGCGGCTCGGTGAAGATCACGCGCGGAGACTGCGCGCCGTCGGAGCGCAGCTCGCCCGGATGTCCGAGGATCGCGTCGGCCACCAAGCGCGACTGGTACTTGCCCATGTGCGTTAGCAGCACGCGCCCGTTGGCGTCGCCGACGACGTGAAGCCAGTCAAGACCCGGGACGCGCAGCTGGTCGTCGACCTCGATGTAGCCGCCGCCGTCCAGGCCAACCGACTCCAAGCCGAGTCCGTCCGTGTTCGGCTCGCGCCCGACCGCCACGAGTAGCTGCTCGCCCGTGAACGAGCGCCCGTCCTCGAGCTCGAGCGTCACACCGGACGCGCGCTTGACCGCCGTCGCCTTCGCGCCGAGCACGACCTCAACGCCGTCGCGCTCGAGCGCTTCCTGCACGAGCTCCGCCGCGAACGGCTCCTCGCGCGCGATCAGGCGCTCGAGCGCCTCGACGATCGTCACCCGCGCGCCCAGCGTTGCGTAGGCCTGCGCCAGCTCGACCGCCACGACCCCCCCGCCGAGCACGAGCAGCGACTCGGGGATCACCTCGCTCGTCGTCGCCTCGCGATTCCCCCACGGCTCGGCCTGCTCGAGCCCTGCGATCGGCGGCATCGCCGCGCGCGTGCCCGGTGCCAACACGACCGCGCGGCGAGCGCTCAGCACCTGATCGCCGATGCGCATGCGCCGCTCGCCCGTCAGCTCGCCGGTCCCGCGGAACAGCTCGATGCCGCGGTCTTGCAGCCACGGCAGCTGGGCGCTGTCGTCGAGGTTATGGATCATCTCGTCGCGACGCTCGAGCACGGCCGCGACGTCGAGCTCGCCCGTCACCGCCTCTGCTGCGCCGCGTACCCGGCGCGCCTCCGCGAGCGCCTGTGCCGGGCGCAGCAGGCCCTTGGAGGGCATGCATGCGTAGAAGGAGCATTCGCCTCCAATCAGCTCGCGCTCGACGAGCGCGACCGTGAGGCCCCCTTCGGCCAGCCGCCCGGCGCAGACCTCGCCCGCCGGCCCGGCGCCGAGCACAATCACGTCGAACTGCCGCGGCTCGCTCATCCGCTGCACGCTAGCCTCAATCGACGATGGAGGAATCGCTCGTCGGTCAGCTGCTGCTCGCCTCGCCCACCCTGCGCGACCCCAACTTCGAGCGCAGCGTCGTGCTGATCGGCGTGCACAGCGACGAGGGCGCCATGGGCGTCGTGCTCAACCGCCCCTCCGAGGTGACAGTCGGCGAGGCCGCACCCCAGCTCGAGGAGACCGTCGACGAGTCCGAGCTCGTGTTCGTCGGCGGGCCGGTGCAGCCGGGCTCGATCGTCTTCCTCGCCGAGTTCCTCGACCCCGAGCCCGCCGGTGTGCTCGTGCTCGGGCGGATCGGCTTTCCCGCGCCCGACGCCGAGCTCGACGAGCTCTCGCGTGCGACCGGTCGCGTGCGCGTGTTCGCCGGCTTTGCCGGCTGGGGCGAGGGCCAGCTGGAGTCCGAGATCGCCGACGGCGACTGGATCGCACACGACGCACTGCCCGAAGACGTCTTCACCGAGCTGCCCGAGCAGCTGTGGAGCAGCGTGCTGACGCGGATGGGCGGCAGCTACGCGTTGATCGCGCGGATGCCGACCGATCCCAGCGTCAACTGAGCTTCGCGCGAGCCCGCTCGCCGATCCAGCGCGCATGTGAACATCCGCGCACGCCCGGCGGGCGCCTCCCCGCCGCGTACTAGTCTTTGCCAAGGCTCCGTCTTCCCCCCGCGAGCTCTCCCCGCAGTCCATCTCAGAGGTATACGCATGGTCAAGCTCGGCCGCTGGACGACAACCCACCGCAAGTACGTGCTGCTCGGCTGGGTCCTCGTGCTGTTCGTCGTCAACGCCCTCGCACAGTCAGCCGGCACGTCGTACTCCAACAACTTCACGCTGCCCAACTCCGACGCCCAGCGCGCCTCGGATCTGCTGCAGCGCAGCTTCCCTGCACAGGCCGGCGACCGCGACACGATCGTCTACAAGGTCAGCTCCGGCACGGTCGAGAACCCCACTGTGAAGGCACGCATGAGCGCGATGTTCGAGCGCGTCGCCAAGCTACCCCACGTCGCAGGCGTGGTCAGCCCCTACGGCGGCGCCGCCTCGGGCAAGTCGGTCTCCGCCAACCGGCGGATCGCTTTCGCCACGGTCGTGTTCGACGAAAAAGCCAACGACCTGTCGAAGACGGCCGCGCAGCGGGTCGTCGACGTTGCACGCGGGGCGCAGCGCAGCGGGCTGCAGATCGAGCTCGGCGGACAGGCGATCGAGAAGACCGAGCAGGCCGGCTTCGGTATCTCGACGGCCGTCGGCCTGCTCGCGGCGATCGTGGTGCTGCTGCTGACGTTCGGCTCGCTGACCGCGATGGGGTTGCCGATCTTGACGGCGCTGTTCGGCCTCGGGACCGGCCTCGGCGCGATCGCACTGTTCACGCACGTAGTCGACACGGCGGACTTTGCCTCCGAGCTCGCCGCGATGATCGGGCTCGGCGTCGGCATCGACTACGCGCTGTTCATCCTCACGCGCTTCCGCGAGGCCTACGTGACCCCAGGTCCGACGTTCGGTGATGCCCGCGAGTCGGTGATCCAGGCGATGGACACGGCCGGGCGCGCGATCCTATTCGCCGGCTGCACGGTCGTGATCGCGCTGCTGGGGATGATGCTGCTCGGCGTCGACTTCCTCTACGGGGTCGCGATCTCGGCTTCGATAGGCGTGCTGCTTGTGATGGCCGCCTCGCTCACGCTGCTCCCCGCGATGCTGACGTTCGCCGGCAAGCGGCTGACCCGGCCGAGCAGGCGCGCGCGGCGACGCGCTAAGCGGGTCGAGCAGGAACGAACCGACGGAACAGCGCCGGCCGGCGCTGTTCCAGCCGCGAGCGTCGTCGGCGGTGGCGCATGGTTGCGCTGGAGCATGTTCGTCGAGCGCCGTCCACGCGCGATCGCGGTCGTCTCGACCGTCGTCATGCTGGCGATCGCCGCGCCCGCCACGGCGCTGCGGCTCGGCTCGAGCGACGCCTCCAACGATCCCCCCAACCAGACGACGCACCGTGCATACGGCTTGCTCGCCGAAGGCTTCGGCGAAGGCTTCAACGGACCGCTGCTCGTCGCCGCGAAGGTTCCCGGCGGGCAGGCGTCGGCCGACCGCATCGCATCCGCGATCGCCACCGCACACGGCGTCGCGTCGGTCGCGCCGGCGAAGCTCAACCCGACGGGCAGCGTCGCGACGATCACGGTCTATCCGAACTCCTCACCGCAGGCGCTCGCCACGACGCAACTCGTCGAACGGCTGCGAGATCACGTGGTGCCACCCGTGGCGGCGGCCACTGGATCGCGCGTTTACGTCGGCGGCGTCACGGCCGGTTCGGTCGACTTCGCGAAAGTGCTCGGACAGAAGCTGCCGCTGTTCATCGGCGTCGTCGTGCTGCTCTCGGCGCTCTTGCTGCTGGTCGTGTTCCGTTCGCTCGTGATCCCGCTGCAAGCGGCCGTGATGAACCTGCTCAGCATCGGCGCGGCGCTCGGTGTGATCGTCGCGATCTTCCAGTGGGGCTGGCTCGGAGGTCTGATCGGCGTCAGCGACGGACCGATCGAGTCGTTCATCCCCGTGATGCTGTTCGCGATCGTCTTCGGTCTATCGATGGACTACGAGGTGTTCCTCGTCTCGCGCATCCATGAGCGCTGGGCGCACACGCGCGACAACCCGCGCGCCGTCGCCGAAGGGCTCGCGCTGACCGGACGCGTGGTAACCGCCGCGGCGGCGATCATGGTCTGCGTATTCCTTTCCTTCATGCTCGGCGAAGATCGCGTGATCAAGGAGTTCGGCCTCAGCCTGGCGAGCGCCGTGCTGCTCGACGCGCTCGTGATCCGCTGCCTGCTGCTGCCCGCCGTGCTGCACCTGATCGGCCGGCGCACGTGGTCGATTCCGGCGTGGCTCGACCGGATCCTGCCCCATCTGAACGTCGAGGGCACGGTGCTGCCGGCACAGAACGCCGCCGAGGGAGGTTCCTCGACCGGCACCCCCTCCGTGCGCCGCAGGCCCGAGGTCGCGACAGAAGGAGCCGAGGGCTGAGGGCAAACGCACCGGGCAGGCTGCTCGCCGGCTTGCCCGCCGTGTGCCTAGCCGCCGCCGCGTGCGTGGCAGGGCAGTTCGCCGCTGCGCCAGCAGGCGCGCTCGCGATGGGCGTGGCGAAACCTGCGCCCACTCCGAACACTCGCCCGGGAGCGACTGGCGCGCAGGCGAGGACAGGCAGCTCGGTCGTGCTCGCCTTCGTGCCCTTCGAAGAGCGCGCACTAGCCGGCACCCCGGGCATGTCCATCGGGATCCTCTCCGCTACGCAGGGTGCCTTCGTGCGCGAGCAGATGCTGCTCGACATCGGCCAGGGCGCGCGGATCGCCTCCTCGGCCTACAAGCCGTCGTACCCGCCGGTGCTCTCGCTGCTTGCGCAAGGCGGTGCCGCGCAGATCTCCGGCTGGCAGGCAGCACTTCACCGAGCCGACGACGCTCCTCAGCTACTACAACCGGGCCTGCTCGCGAGCTCGCTCGCTGGCGGAGTCGGATATGCCGGGGTGGCGGGCGCCAACGGCCTCGGCGCGCTCGCCGCTGCTGACCGCCGAGGCCACATCGCCTCCGTCTCGCTCGGCAGCTCCGCGACGCTGCTCGCGCGGATCGCCGCCCTGCGTGCCCGGCAGCGCCTCGTCGTGGCCGACCTGCCAGGCGGCGCCGCTGGCATCGCCGAGCTGCATGCGCTCGCCGCCGAGCGCCCCGCTGGCGAGCTGCTGATTGCCGTGCAGCGTGCCCCCGACAGCCACGGCCACGAGCTGCTGTGGGCTGGCGTCGCCGGGCTACCAGGCGGCGGCGGGCGCGAGCTGACCTCGCGTACGACCAACCAGCGCGGGCTGCTCTCGGCGATCGACATCGCTCCGACGATCCTCGACTACCTCGGGCTACGGGTCCCTAACGAAATGCGCGGCGAGCCGATCGAAACGCACGGGCCGCTCGACTCGGCCGTCCTGCGCTCGCTGATGGCGCGGCTGCACGTCGTTGGCGGGCGGCGCCTGAAGGCCTTTGGCGTGCTGCTGTGCGCGTGGGCCGCGCTGCTGCTCGCCGCCGCGCTGCTCGACAGCATTCTTGGAGCATCGCGTGACGGCATGGCGGGACGCGGCGAGCGGCGCAACCGGCCGGCGCGAGCGTGGGCCATGCGCGTGGGCGCCCTCGCCGTGTTGTGGGCGCCCACAGCCGTGCTCGTCACCGCCGCCGTCGAACCCAGCGCAGGCGTCGAGTACGCCGCGATCGCGCTGCTCTGTCTCGGGCTCGGCGCGCTAAGCGACGTGCTGCTGCCGTGGCCGCGTGCACCGCTTGCGCCGGCCGTCGTGTCTGTACTCGCGCTTGTGATCGACGCACTCGCCGGGACGCAGCTCTTGATCCGCTCGCTGCTCGGGCCCAACCCGATCCTCGGCGCGCGCTTCTACGGCTTCGGCAACGAGCTGAAGTCGGGCCTCGCCGTGCTCGTGCTGGGCGCCGTCGCCGCCGTCGCTGTACCCCGCCGTGCGCTCGCGGCGCGCCGCCCTCGCGATGGCCGGCGCCGGCATCGTGCTCGCCGCGATCGAGGGCTCCGCGCGGATCGGCGCCGGCGTCGGTGGCGTGATCCTCGTCGCCGCCGGCGCCGCCGTCGCCACGATCGTGCTGCTGCCCGGCGGCTTCTCGCGCCGACGCGTGCTGCTCGTCGTCTGCGCCCCCCTGCTCGCGCTCGTATTGCTCGCCGCGATCGACCTGCTCACGGCGCACGGCTCCGGCCACTACACCGGCAGCATCCTGCACGCCCGCTCCGCCGGCGACCTGCGCGACGTGCTCGTGCGCCGCTACACCGCCGCCTGGCGCGAGCTGAAGAACCACGCGATGCCCTTCGCCACGGCGCTCGCGCTCGCCTGCGCCGTGGCAGGCGTGCGCATGCGAGAGCGGCTGCTCGCGCCCGTCGGCGGCGATCCCGCCTGGGTGGCCGGCGCTCGGCGGCGGGCTAACGGCCGGCGTCGTCGGCACGCTCAGCGAGGATTCCGGCCCCGTGCTGCTCGTCGTCGCCGTGTTCGCGCTCGGCTGCCTCTGCGCTTACCTATGGGGCCGGCCGCTCAGCAGCGCCGAGACGCCATACGCGCCCACCGCCAGCGCCACGATTGCCGTCGACGGCGGCAGCGACGGGATCTCGTAGGCGAGCACGAGCCCGCCCCACGTCGCCGCCACGGCCAGCAGCCCCGCAAGCGCGACGCCCGCGAACGGCTTGCCCGTGAGGCGATGCGCTGCCGCTGCCGGCGCCGCCAGCAGTCCGAGCAGCAAGAGCGCCCCGACCGCCTGCGTCGCCTCGGCCGCGACCACGCCGAGCAGCGCGACGAACGCGATCGCCAGCAGACGCGTCGGCACGCCACGCGCCGCCGCCACATCGGGGGAGACCGTGCAGAACAGCAGCGGACGCGCGATCGCCGCCGTCGCCAGCACCGCGCCGAGCCCGATCGCCGCCGCCAGGCGCGCTTCGCCCGCGCTGAGGCCGAAGATCGAGCCGAACAGCGTGTGCGCACCCGCGATGCCAGATGCGCCCGCCGCGCTCGTGCCGGCGAGCGCCAGGAAGAACACGCCGAGGCCGAGGATAAACGTGAATGCGATGCCGATCGCCGTGTCCTGCGCTGCGCCGGCCGCTGCCCCCGCGCCAGCGCCCCCGCCGTGAGCGCCTCCCCCGCGCCCGCCGCCGAGCACCCCGCGCCCGAGCATGCCGATCGCCGCGCCCGCCGCGATCGTCGCCACGAACAGCCCGATCCGCTGATCGACTCCCGCCGCGGCAGCAGCCAGCGCGCCCGGGAAGGCCACGTGGCTGAGCGCGTCGCCCGCGAAGACCTGACTGCGCAGCACGACGAACCAGCCGCTCACGCCGCACGCCAGCGCCACGAACGTGCCCGCCAGCAGCGCGTTGCGCATGAACTCCTGGCCGAGCATCAGGCGAGCACCCGGGCGCGGGCCGCGGCGACCAGGCGTGCCAGCACGTACACGGCGAAGGCGACCGTCGCGATGAAGAAACCGGCTGGGTAGATCGAGAAGTACGCGATCCCGAGGCCGAGCCAGACGACGAGCAGCCCGAGCGCGACCGTCAGGATCAAGCTCGCCAGTGGGCGCGCCGTCAGCGCCTGCGCGCTCGCCGCCGGGGCGACGAGCAGCGCGAACACGAGCAGCACGCCCGTGATCTGGCTTGTCGCGCCGACCGCCAGTCCGAGCAGCAGCAGGAAGGCCAGCGACAGCAGCCGCACCGGCACGCCCCGCGCCGCCGCCACGCCGGGGTCGACCGAGGCGAACAGCAGTGGACGCGCCAGCGCCGCCAACGCCGCCAGCGCGACGACGGCGACGACTGCCAGCACCAGCACCTGGCCATCGCTCACGCCCAAGCAGATCCCCGAACAACAGGCTCTCGAGGTCGCCGAGCACGCCGCCGTAGAGGCTGACGAAGAGGAAGCCGAGCGCCAGCGCGAGCGCCTGCACCGCGCCGATCCCCGCCGACTGCTCGCTCCAGGAGAAGCGCTCAGAGCCGGAGATGCGCGCGATCGCGCCCGCCCCGGCGCCGCAGAAGACGAAGTAGCCCCACGCGCCCGGTACACCCGCCAACGCGGCAGCCGCGGCGCCCGGGAAAGCCATCATCGAGAGCGTGTGCCCCGCGAATGCCTCGCCGCGCAGCACCATCACCCAGCCGATCACGCCCGCCATCACCGCCACCACGCTGCCCGCCAGCAGCGCGTTGATCATGAAGTGGTATTCGAGCAGCTCGCCAACGTCGTGCACGACGTTCCAGCTCAGCGTCGGGTTGAGCGCGTCAGCCATGGACGTGGTCGTGCTCGTGGCGATCGTGGTGGTGCGCCGGCGCCTCCGGCTGCCCGACCACGACGAGCCGCCCGTCGGAGGCGCGCAGCACCTCGACTGGCACGCCGTACAGCCCGCTCAGCGTCTGCGTCGTGATCACCTCCGCCACGGGTCCCTCGACGGCGTGTCCCGCAGCCAGGTAGACGACGCGGTCGAGATAGCCGAGCAGCGGGTTGACGTCGTGCGCGACGAGCAGCGTCGCCACGCCCGCCGTGCGGCAGACGTCGGCCACGAGCGCTGCCACCGAGGCCTGGTTGGGCAGATCGAGGCTGTCGAGCGGCTCGTCGAGCAGCAACAGGCGCGGGCGGCGCACGAGCGCCTGGGCGATCAACAGGCGCTGCTGCTCGCCGCCCGAGAGCTCGCCTATCGGCCGCTCCGCATAGGCGCTCGCGCCGACCAGCTCGATCGTCTCCGCCACCCGCACGCGAGCCGCGTCCCTGCGCGCCAGCGGCCCGCCCCACAGCCCCGGCAACGGCAGCCCCCAGCGGTCGCCGTCGAGCCCGAGGCGCACGACATCGACACCGCGCAGGCGCGTGCCCGCCGAGAACGAGCGGCGCTGGGGCAGGTAGCCGATCGCTGCGCCCGCCGCGCCGGGCGGTCCGCCGAGCACCGAGATCTGCCCTTCCGCGAGCGGCAGCGCGCCGAGCACGGCCTTCAGCAGCGTCGACTTGCCCGAGCCGTTGGCGCCGAGCAGCGCGACGAACTCGCCGTCGCGGATCGACATCGACAGCCCGCTCCAGATCGTCCTGCGCCCGAGGCGCACTGCCGCGCCGTCGAGCGCCAGCGCTGGGGCTCCGTTCATCGCCACGACAATAGCAAGACTGATTCTCGTTATTGATTCTATTAAAAATAAAGATGACCCTCCGCGCCTGCCCCGAATACAGGGGTCAATGCACAAGCTCGAGCTCGACTCCGAGGAGGTCGTCTCCCCGACCTACGCCGCGCGTTCGTTCTCGCACGAGATCCCCAAGTACCGCCTGCCCGCACAGGGCATGAGCGCCAACGCCGCCTACCAGCTCGTGCACGACGAGCTCAACCTCGACGGCAATCCAGCGCTCAACTTGGCCTCGTTCGTGACCAACTGGATGGAGCCGCAAGCCAACGTGCTCGCGGCCGAGACGCTCGCCAAGAACCTGATCGATCAGGACGAGTATCCGCAGAGCGAGATCGTGCACCAGCGCGTCGTTTCGATCATCGGCCGCCTGTTCCATGCGCCCGCCGGCTCCGGGTCAACCGGAACCGCGACGATCGGCTCATCCGAGGCGATCATGCTGGCGATGCTCGCGCACAAGCGCTCCTGGCAACTGCGGCGGGCGGCCGAAGGCAAGGCCGCCGGCCGCCCCAACATGGTGATGGGCGCCGACGTGCACACCTGCTGGGAGAAGTTCACCCGCTACTTCGAGGTCGAGCCCCGCGTCGTGCCGATGCAGGAGGGGCGCTACACCGTCGGCGCCGAGCAGGTCGAGCCGCTGCTGGATGAACGCACGATCGGCGTGGCGGGCGTGCTCGGAACGACCTTCACCGGCCAGATGGACGACCTCGCCTCGATCGACGCCCTGCTTGCACGTGTCGAAGCCGAGCAGGGATGGCGCATACCGCTGCACGTCGACGCGGCCAGTGGCGGCTTTATCACCCCCTTCTCTGAACCCGACCTGGAGTGGGACTTCCGTCTGCCCCGCGTGCGCTCGATCAACGTCTCAAACCACAAGTTCGGGATGGTCTACCCGGGCATGGGCACGGTCGTCTTCCGCGAGCAGTCAGATCTGCCCGAGGAGCTCGTGTTCCACATCAACTACCTCGGCGGCGACATGCCCAACTACACGCTGAACTTCTCGCGCGCCTCCAACTCGGTGATCCTGCAGTACTTCAGCCTGCTGCGCCTGGGGCGCGAGGGCTTCGAGCAGATCATCGCCACCGTGCTCGCCAACGCGCAGGCGCTGGCCGGCAAGCTCGCGGCGATCGACGGCCTGGAGGTGCTCAACGACGGCGCGCAGTTTCCGATCGTCGTCGTGCGCGCCAGCGCGGACGGCAGCCGTGAGCCGCTGGACCTCGTGCTGCTCTCGCATCTGCTGCGCGAGCGCGGCTGGATCGTCCCCGCCTACACGCTGCCGCCCGATGCCGAGCACATCACGGTCCTGCGCATGGTCATCAAGGAGAACTTCTCGCGCGACATGGTCGATCTGCTGGCGCACGACGTCGCCGCCTCCGCGCACGTGCTCGCCCACGGACCCTCAGCGCAGGCGCGGCGCGCGCCGAAGCGGCCGCTGTACTGAGCCGATCCGCCGGCTGCCCTGCTGAAGGCCCTACTCAGTCGCGGCGACGGCGCCGATTGAAGAGCAGCACCGCGCCGGCGATCACGATCACGAGGATCACCGCGCCGCCGACGATGTAGCGGATTTTGTGGTGTGACTTCTTCGGCCCCGCTTCCTTTTCGGCGTCGTGTTTGGAGAGCACCGTCACCGTCACGCCGCGCGCCCGCAGGCGCGACTCGGTCTGCGGCTCCTGCTTCTTCGGGTATCTCGCGAGCACGTGCCGGCCATCGGCGAGCGTCACGCGCATCGTGCGCAGGCGCTTGTTGATGATCACCGACTTGACTTCCTTGCCCGCCAGCTGCTTAGCGAAGTCTGCTTCGCTCTCGTGCGTGTAGACGATCGCGCTTTCTTCAGCTGCCGCCGCGACGCCGCCGAGCAGCCCGCAGAGGGCGAAGCTCAAAGCCAGCAGCAGGGCCGACGCGGCGCGCGTCAGGGCTGTCGTTCCTCCGATCACCGGCGCGTACCCTAGTACCTGAGCGGCGCACGTGTCGCATCGCCGTTCAGCTCGGTCTCCTGCTGTCAAGCCACGCCGTGTGCGGCCGCTACACGCGGCCCGTGTCGCGCCTGTAGGCGCGCACCGCCAACGCACTAAATACCGCCGTCCAGGCGGCGATCACCGCCCAGCCCATACCGCCCCATGCCGCGCCGCCGAGCGCCACGTGGCTGGCCTGCACGAGCCAGTAGGACGGGATGTACTGCGCCAGGTCGTGCAGGAAGCCGTGGACGGGAAGCGGGAACCACGTGCCGCCGAGCAGCGCGAACAGCGAGACACCGCCGCCCATCGCCGGCCCGATCGAGTCCGGCGTGAGCATGTGCCCGAGCGTGATGCCGAGCGCCGCGAACGGGATCAGCCCGACGAGCATCAACCCCGTCATCTCGAGCCAATCGCTTGCCGGCAGGCTGACGCCGAGGGATACACCCGCCGCGTAGAGCAGCGCGATGCTGAGCAGCGCCATCGCATACGCCGTGATCACCTTCGCGCGGAAGTAAGCGCGCGGCGAGAGCGGGCTGATCCGCAGCTGGCGGTTCCAGCCGACCGCGCGCTCCGCCGCGATCCGCGCGCCGCAGGAGAGCATCGCGCTCATCGTGCCGAACGAGGCCAGCCCGACCATGAAGTACAGCGGCAGCGACACACCGCTGTTGCTGAGGTTGCGCACGTCGCGGTTCGGGCCCGCGATCACGAAGTAAAGGATCAGCGGGAAGCCGAGCGAGAGCAGGAAGAAGCGGCGGTTGCGAAACGTGCGCAGCAGCTCATAGCGCGTGTATGTGAGCGCGCCGCTCATGCCGCCACCTCGTCGCCCGTCAGCTCGAGGAACGCCTCCTCCAGGCCGGCAGCGTTGATCTCGATGTCGCGCGCCTGCGGGTAGGCCTCAAGTAGCGCACGGATCGCCTGGTCGGAGTTGGCGCACGCCAGCACGACCGCCTCGCCACGACGCTCCGCGCCGCTCACGCCGGGCAGTTGCGCGAGCGCGTCCAGCTCGATCCCCGGCAGCGTCGCGCGGATCGTGCGCGAGCCGACCATCGCCTTGATCTCGTTCGTCGGGCCGTCCGCGACGAGCCGGCCGTGCGCCATCAGCACGGCGCGGTCGGCGTAGGCGTCGGCCTCCTCGAGGTAGTGCGTCGCGAACAGGATCGTCTTGCCGCGCGCCGCGAACTCGCGCATCACGCGCCAGAACGCGTTGCGGCCCTCGACGTCGAGCGCGACCGTCGGCTCGTCGAGCACGAGCAGCTCCGGGTTCGAGACGAGCGCCACCGCCGCGCGCACGCGCTGGGTCTGCCCGCCCGAGAGCTTCTGCGTGCGCTGACTGGCGAACTCGCCCGTGCCCGTCAGCGCGAGCACCTCCTCGATGCCCAGTGGGTCGGGATACAGCGCGGCCATCATGCTGACCAGCTCGCGCACGGTCAGGTCGCGGATCAGCGAGCCCGTCTGCAGCATCGCGCCGACCGCGCCCGCCGCCACGGCGTCGGAGGGCGAGCGCCCGAACACCGTCACGCTGCCGGCATCCGGTGCGAGCAGGCCAAGCAGCATGTCGATCGTCGTCGACTTGCCCGCGCCGTTGGGGCCGAGCAGCGCAACCGTCTCGCCGATCGCGATCTCGATGTCCACGCCGCGCACCGCTTCGATCGGGCCGTTCGGGCCCTTGAACGACTTGACCAGCCCCTGCAGGCGGATCTCGCGCGCCTGCCCTTCCGCCCCGGCGCCGGCGCCAGGCGGCACGCTCATTTGCGCGCTTGCCTCGCCGTCTTCAGCCGGTCGACCTTCGAGAGCACGACCTTGCGCATGCGCACCGAGTCAGGCGTGACCTCGACGGCCTCATCCTCGCGCACGAACTCGAGCGCTTCGTCGAGCGTCAATTTGCGGTGCGCATCCAGGCGCACGAGTACGTCTGATGTCGAGGAGCGCATGTTCGTTAGGTGCTTCTCCTTGACCGGGTTGACATCGAGATCCTCCGAACGCGAGTTCTCACCGATGATCATCCCTTCATATACCTCCTCGCCGGGCCCAACAAACAAAGATCCACGCTCCTGCAGCGTGAACAGCGAGAAGGTCACCGTGGCGCCGTTGCGGTCGGCCACGAGCACGCCCGAGTTGCGCGTCAAGAGCTCCCCCGCCCACGGCTCCCAGCGATCGAACACGTGGTGCATAATTCCCGTGCCGCGCGTCTCGGTGAGGAACTCCGTGCGAAAGCCGATCAGCCCGCGCGCCGGCACGAGGTAGTCCATCCGCACCCAACCTGTGCCGTGGTTGGTCATGTGCTCCATCCGCCCCTTGCGCGCCGCCAACAGCTGCGTGACCGTGCCGACGTGCTCCTCGGGCACGTCGACCGAGAGCAGCTCGACCGGCTCGTGGCGCACGCCGTCGATCTCGCGCTCAACCACGTGCGGCTGGCCGACCGTCAGCTCGAAGCCCTCGCGGCGCATCATCTCGACGAGGATCGCCAGCTGCAGCTCGCCGCGTCCCTGCACCTCGTAGGTGTCCGGTCGCGCCGTCGGCGCGACGCGCAGCGAGACGTTGCCGACGAGCTCCTGCTCCAGGCGCGCCTCGATCTGGCGCGCTGTCAGCTTGTCGCCACCTTTGCCCGCCAGCGGCGAGGTGTTGACGCCAAGCGTGATCGACATCGCCGGCTCGTCAACGCTGATCACGGGCAGCGGGCGCGGATCGTCCAGATCGGCCAGCGTCTCGCCGATCGTCACCTCGGCAATCCCCGCCACGGCGATGATCTCCCCCGGCCCTGCCTCCGGCGCGTCGACGCGATCGAGCGCGTCGGTCACGTACAGCTCGGCCACCGTCACTTTGCGGATCGACCCGTCGGCTCGGCACCAGGCGATCTGCTGGCCCTTCTTGATCGTGCCGTTGCGCACGCGGCAGATCGCCAGGCGCCCGACATACGGCGAGGCGTCGAGGTTCGTCACGAGCGCCTGCAGCGGGTGCTCAGGCTCATACGTCGGCGCCGGGATGTGCTCGAGCAGCAGGTCGAGCAGCGGCGCCAGCGTTTTGCCCTCGAGCTCCTTTCCCGGGTCGTAGTGCAGCGAGGCCACGCCGGCCTTGGCGTTGCAGTAGACGATCGGGAAGTCGATCTGCTGCTCGTCGGCGTCGAGGTCGAGGAACAGCTCATAGACCTCGTCGACTACCTCGGCCACGCGCGCGTCCGGGCGGTCGACCTTGTTGACGACGAGGATCACCGGCAGCTTGGACTCGAGTGCCTTGCGCAGTACGAAGCGCGTCTGCGGCAGCGGCCCCTCGGAGGCATCGACGAGCAGTAGCACGCCGTCAACCATCGTCAGCCCGCGCTCGACCTCACCACCAAAGTCGGCGTGGCCGGGCGTGTCGATGATGTTCAGCTTGACGTCGCGGTAGCGCAGCGAGGTGTTCTTGGCGAGGATCGTGATCCCCTTCTCGCGCTCAAGGTCCATCGAGTCGAGCACGCGCGTGGCCACGTCCTGGCCGACGCGGAAGGCCCCCGACTGCCACAGCATCGCGTCGACCAGCGTCGTCTTGCCGTGGTCGACGTGGGCGACGATCGCCACATTGCGGATGTCATCTCTGGCTGTAGGCACGGCGGGTAAGGCTAGCGGCGTACGCGCGCGGCCCTGAGGCCTGTGCGCGCGCCGAAGCGGGCGAGCGCAGCGGGGTAGCGCTCGGCCGCCGCCACGGTCTGCTCGAGGGCGGCCGCAAAGCGGCGAATCTCCTGCTCCTCAACTACCAGCGCCGGTAGCGCCTTGATCGTGTTCATGCGGTGTCCCGCCACCTGGCAGAGGATGCGGTGCTCATGGAACAAGGGAACCGTGATCAGCTGGCTGAACAGGCCCGCCTGCCGGCGCTCGACCGTTTCCCACAATGCGCGTCCCACGCGTCCCGACGGCGGACCGAACTCGATCGCCCACATCAGGCCGAGCCCGCGCACCTCGCTGACGACCTCGTAGCGATCGACCAGCGGGCGCGTCAGCTCCAGCAGCAGCGCGCCCATGCGCTCGCTGCGCTGCACGAGCTGCTCGTCGTCGAGCACGCGCAACGTCGCCAGCGCGGCCGCCGCCGCGAGGTCGTTGCCGCCGAACGTCGAGCCGTGGCGTACGGCGCGCTCCATCCCGTCGAACACCCTGTCGAACGCGCGACGTGAGACGAGCACGGCGCCGATCGGCACAAGCCCGCCCGAGAGCGCCTTGGCCAGGCAGACCATGTCCGGTTCCAGGCCCCAGTGCTCGAGCGCAAGGAAGCGCCCCGTGCGTCCGATGCCAGTCTGCACCTCGTCGCACACGAACAGCGTCTCCGCCGCCCGGCACAGCGCCTGCGCGCGCTGCAGGTAGTCGGGCGGGGGCAGGTTGACGCCCTTGCCCTGCACCGGCTCAACGATCAGCGCCGCCACGTCGCCGCGCGCGAGCTCGTGCTCGAGCGCGTCGAGATCGCCGAACGCGACCGGGTCGCACCCAGGCAAGAGCGGCCCGAAGCCCTCGCGGAACTCAGCGTTGCCGTTGATCGACAGCGAACCAAGCGTGAGCCCGTGGAAGGCGTGGTCGGCGTAGAGGATGCGCGGGCGTTCTGTCGCCGCGCGCGAGACCTTGATCGCCGCCTCGACGGCCTCAGTGCCGCTGTTGGCGGGAACCATCGCCGCGACGCTCCCCGGAGCGCGCGCGAGCAGCTGCTCGGCAAGCACGCCGCTCAGCAGCGTCACGCCGAGCTGGGGCAGGTTTGCCGTGCCCGCCGCCATCGTCTCTTGAACGGCCGCGATCGCCTCGGGGTGGTTGCGGCCGATTGCGAACACGCCGTAGCCGCCGAACAGATCGAGGTAGCGCTCGCCGTGCTCGTCGATCAAGTGCGCACCCTCGCCACCGCGCCAGGACTTGTCGAAGCCGAGCGTGCGCAGGATGCGTCCCATCTGCGGGTTCAGGTAGCTGTCGTTGAGCGACATCTCCTCGCCGGCGCGCGACTGCAGCAGCTCGCCGATACCCGGCGGGGTCGACTTGTACATGTCCTAAGCGTACGAGAGCGCAGGGCGCGGCCCCGGATCAAGCGTTTTCGTCACTCGGCCGATTCGCGGGCAAATTCCGAAAATCGGTTTTTCTGAGGACAAATGTCTTCTATGCAGATAAGTCCTAAAGGCCCATGAGCGGACAGCCGAAGCGCGTGGCATGGCACGGTCCTCCTGGCTCTGCCCCACCGAGCTCGACCGCAGTCGCGTCGTCGACGCGAGCGAGCGCGTGCGCCGGATCCGCCTGATCGGCTCGGGCGCCGTCGGCGCCGCGCTACTGATCGCTGCTCCGTGGGTCGGCTGGTGGCCGCTGATCCTGTTTGGCCTGTCGGGGCTGAACTTCCTCAACGTCGAGCGCCGGATCGACACGAGCGCGCACCCGGAGCTGATCAGCGCGTGGGCAATCGTGATCACGATGCTGCTGCTCGGCGTCGGCGTTGCGCTCAGCGGTGGTCCACGCAGTCCGGTGCTGCCGTGGATGGCGCTGCCCGTCGCGATGGTCGCCGCCCGCTTTCGCCTGCAGGTCGTGTTCGCTGCGCTCGCGCTGACCGTCGCGATCGTGCTCGCGAGCACGTTCGGCGCACATCCGCAGTGGACGATTGATGATCCGGCCACACTCGTCGCCACACTCGCGCTGCTCGCCGGCATCGTCTCGATCGTCTGGGCGCTGCAGGCCGCCGAGCTGCACCACCGCGACGAGGCGATCATCGACCCGCTGACGGGACTGTTCAACCGCAACGCGCTGATCCCGCGCTTCGCCGAGCTGAGCCACCAGGCGCGCATGACCCGCCAGCCCGTCTGCCTGCTGCTGTTCGACATCGACAACTTTAAGGCCGTCAACGACGAGTACGGCCACGACCGCGGCGACGCCGTGCTGCGCGACACGGCCTATGAGCTGCGCAAGCGCCTGCACTCTTTCGAGCTCGTCTACCGGCTCGGCGGCGAGGAGTTCCTCGTCGTGCTGCCCGGCGTCGACAGCGCCGCCGGCTGCAGCGTCGCCGAGCGCCTGCGCGGCGAGCTCGAGCAGGCGACGCCCGCCGGCGTGGCGATCACCGTCTCGATCGGCGTCAGCGCCGCCGGCGGCGAGCAGATGAACTACGAGTCGCTGTTCAAGGCCGCCGACGACGCGATGTATGAAGCCAAGCGCGCTGGGCGCAACCGCGTCGTCGCCAGCGCCGAGCGCGAGCAGCCGCCGCGCAAACCGCCGCCCGAGCAGCCGCCGCCCGCCGGCGAGCAGGTGCCTTTTCTCGAGCCGCAGTCGCGCAAGGCCGCCTAGCATCAAGGACGGGGTGCTGCGCGAGGTCCACTGAGGACCCTGCCGGACCCCGATCCGGCGCAGGACACAAAATCTTCACTGACAGGAGCGCAAAGCGGGTAAGGGTCAACCCGTGCACGCTCCTCGTCGCCGCAAACCGCTCGAGCTGCCGCTAACGCGGCGCGACTTCGTCCGCTACGGCGGCTCAACGATGGCCGCGCTCTCGGCCGGCGGCCCGCTGTGGCGCGCGGCGGCCGCGCTCGGCGCGACCATGCGGGCGCCCGACAGCCTGCCCGATCCAAAGCGCGCGGCGGGCGTGGCCACGGAGGCGCTGCCGTTCGACCACATCGTCGTCGTGATGATGGAGAACCACTCCTTCGACAACCTGCTCGGCGCGCTGGCGATCTCCGGGCAGCCGAAGGCGCACGGCCTGCGCTTCGACTCGGCCGGCAACGCTCGCAACAGCAACCCGGCCGCCGACGGTCACGGCCGCGTCCGCTCCTTCCCGCTGCCCACCACCGCACAAGCGCCGAGCGTCACGCAGACGTGGAACGCCACCCACGAGCAGATCAACGGCGGCAAGATGAACGGGTTCGTCAAATCGGTCGGCAACAACGAGCCGATGGGCTACTGGACCGAGGACGTGCTGCCATTCGCCTACTCCTTCGCGCGCTCGTTCACGCTCAACAACCGCTGGTTCTGCTCGACGCCGTGCCAGACCTATCCGAACCGCCGCTTCCTGATGGCGGCGACGGCCTACGGCGACATCGCCACCGACAACGAAAGCCTGCTCGACCCACCGCCGCCAAACGGCACGATCTTCGATCGTCTGAGCACCTACGGCGTGAGCTGGCGCAACTACTTCACCGACCTGCCGCAGACCGGGATCATCCCGTCGGTGATCGAGAAATACCCGGCCAATCTGTCGAACATCGCGCAGTTCTTCGCCGACTGCAAAACGGGCACGCTGCCCCAGGTCAGCTTCGTCGATCCTGAGTTCGGCGCGCTCACCGACATCGGCGGACCGCTGTCGGCACTGCCGCTCGTCTCGGCGATCACCGGCCCGTTGAACACGACCGGCGGCGACGAGGAGTCAGAACAGGACATGTCCTATGGCGAGTACTGGGCCTACCAAGTCGTCGACGCCGTGCTCAACTCGCCCGCCTGGCCGCGCACACTCTTGATCTACACCTACGATGAGCACGGCGGCTACTACGACCACGTCAAACCGCCCGCCGCGATCGCGCCCGACTCGATCCCGCCACGCCTGCAAGCGGGCGACTACCAGGGCGGCTATGACCTGTACGGTCCGCGCGTGCCCGGCATCGTCGCCTCGCCCTACTCCAAGCCGAACGGGGTCACCAACGTGCTGCACGACCACACCTCGGTGCTCGCCACGATCGAGGCCAAGTGGAACCTGCCGGCGCTGACCTACCGCGACGCCAACGCGCGCACCGTCGCCGACTTCCTCGACCTGAAGTCGCCGCCGGCACTGCTCGAACCGCCGACGATCGCCGAACCGCCCGCGCCGACCGGTCCGTCGCCGAATTGAACGTGCGCCGTACGAGCGCGGTCTGGCTCAGCGCGGCCACGCTCGCGGCTACGGCGCTCGTCGTCGCAGCGTCGCCGGCCGGTGCCGCCTTCGCGCCAGGTACGACGATCCCGTTCGCCGACGACACGGCCGTCACCACGGCTCCGTTCGCCGCGGCGCGTCCGTACAAGCAGCCGCGCGTGCGCCACGTGTGGGTGATCGTGCTCGAGAACGAGGACTACGCCTCGACCTTCGGCGACCCGAGCGCCGATCCGTACCTCGCGCAGACGCTGCCCGCGCAGGGCGCGCTGCTGCAGAACTACTACGGCACGGGTCACGAGAGCAACGACAACTACATCTCGCTCGTCTCCGGGCAGCCGCCGAACGCCGACACGCAGGCCGACTGCCAGGTGTTCAGCGAGTTCGTCGGCGCGCTCGAACTGCCAGGCGGGATCGAGGGCGGAGAGGGCTGCGTGTACCCGGCGAGCGTGCAGAACATCGGCACGCAGCTATCGGCGACTCGCGCCAAGTGGAAGGGCTACCAGCAGGACATGGGCAACGACCAGGCGCGCGAGAGCGCCGCCTGCGGGCACCCCGCGCTGAACGCCGCCGACGGCACGCAGAAAGCCGAGTCCGGCGACGGCTACGCCACGCGGCACGACCCGTTCGTCTACTTCCATTCGGTGATCGACGATCAGGCCTACTGCAACGAACACGTCGTCGCGCTCGGCGCGCCCGACGGGACGATGCCTGCAGGCGCGCTGCGCCACGAGACGGGCCTTGCGAGCGATCTCGGCAAGGTCGCGCACACGCCGCGCTTCTCCTTCGTCACGCCCAACCTGTGCGAAGACGGTCACGACTACCCGTGCGTGAACCAGGAAGGCGGCGCCTCGGCTCTGGCCGACATCGACCGCTTCCTCGAAACGTGGGTGCCGAAGATCACATCCTCGCCGGCCTTCCAGCGCAACGGCCTGCTCGAGATCACCTTCGACGAGTCCGACGGGCCGCAGTCGGACTCCACGGCCTGCTGCGAAGAGCAGCCCGGGCCGGGCTCGCCGCTTCCGGGGATCACCGGCCCCGGCGGCGGGCGGATCGGCGCCGTGCTGCTTTCGCCCTTCATCAAACCCGGCACGGTCTCAACGACTCCCTACAACCACTACTCCTCGCTCGCCAGCTGGGAGTCGCTGCTCGGCGTGCCTCGGCTGGCGGACGCCGCGACGGTGCCTTCGACGTTCGGCGCCGACGTGTTCACGGCCGCGCGCTGACGCGGCGCTAGAGGAGCGTGGCGAGGCGCTCGTGGACCGAGCGCACCGCGCTCGATCCCTCGCCGACAGCCGCCGCGACGCGCTTCATTGAGCCGTGGCGAACGTCGCCCGCGGCAAAGATGCCCGCGACGGACGTCTCGAACGGGAGTCGCTCGACCGGACCGTCGTTCGGCGGTGCGGTCAGCTGGCGGTCGGTCAGCACGAAGCCGTCCTCGTCGAGCAGCACCCCCTCCCCGAGCCAGCCTGTCGCCGGGCTCGCGCCGATGAAGCAGAACAGCCCCGCGCAAGGCACGGTGCGCCGGCGCTCGTCACCCAGATCTCTCAGCGTGACCTCTTCCAGACGGCTCTCGCCGGCGAGCGCGTCGACTTCGACGCCTGTGAGTAGCTCGATCTTCGGGTCGGCGTCGATCCGCGCGATCAGATAGCGCGACATGCTCTCGGTGAGATCGCCGCGGCGGATCGCGAGCGTCACGGCGCAGTTGCTTTGCGCGAGGTAGAGCGCCGCCTGGCCGGCCGAGTTGCCACCGCCGATCACGAGCACCGAGCTGCCGTCGCAGACGCGCGCCTCGAGGTCGGTGGCCGCGTAGTAGACGCCGGCGCCCTCGAAGCACTCGAGGCCCTCGACAGCCAGCCGCCTGTAACGCGCGCCGGAGGCGACGATCACCGCGCGCGTCGGGATCTCGCTGCCGTCGCCGAGCACGATCACGTGAAAGCCGGCCTCCGTGCGCAGCGATGCAACCTCGCAGGGAGCGTTCAGCCGCGCGCCCAGGCGCATTGCTTGGACGGCGGCCCTGCCGGTGAGGTCTTCGCCGGAGATGCCGTTAGGGAAGCCCGCGTAGTTCTCGATGCGCGAGCTCGAGCCGGCCTGGCCGCCGATCGTGACCGCGTCGAGCGAGACCGTGCGCAGACCCTCCGAGGCGCCGTAGACGGCTGCGGCGAGGCCAGCCGGACCGCTGCCGACGACGACTAGGTCGAAGATGTAGCCCGGCGTCTGCTGGAAGGTCAGTCCGAGGTGCTCGGCGAACACGGCCGGCGAGGGCTGGCGCAGCGTCTCCGTGGTGGTGATCACGGCCGGTACGTCCTCGCGCCCGAGCCCGAGGCTCGCGAGCAGGCTGTCGAGGTCCTTGGCGTCCTCGAGGTCGATCCATGCATGCGCAAGGTGGGAGTGCTCGGCGAAAGCGCGCAGGCTCATCGCCTCGGGCGAGTAGCGCGAGCCGACGATGCGAATCGCCTGCGCCCCCTCGCCCGTGCGCAGCACCTCGCGCCGGGCGAGCAGCGCATTGAAGATCCTGTCGGCGAGCGCCGGACGCCCGCTCATCAGGCGGCGCAGCTCGGGCTCGGCAACCACCAGCACGCGACCGGCCTTGCGCACGCGGCAGCTCAGCGTGCGGCGCTGGCCGGTCAGCAAGTTCAGCTCGCCGACGAAGCCGCCGCGGCCATAGGTGACGATCACGATCGCCTCGGCGCCGTCCAGGCGGACGACCTCGACTTCGCCCTCGAGGACGACGAACAGATCGTAGGAGGCCTCGCCAGCCTCAAACAGCAGCTCCCCTGCGGCGGTCTGGCGCTCGCTGCCGAAGGCGGCAATTTCGGCGAGCTCCGCCGCGCTCAGCGCGGGGAAGGCGGCTGGATCGAGCTCCTGGGCGGCGCTCATCCGGACCGCGCCGAGAGCTCTCTAAAGGGACCGAAGCAGCGCATCCGTGCAGTGTGCCGCAGCGAACGCGAAGAGGATGCTCTGGCCTGAACGCATGACGCTCCCCTGCGTGAGGATCGAGGAGCGTATGCGTGAGCTGCGGTGGAAGCTACTGCGTCAGTTCTCCAATGCTGCACGCGTCCAGAGAGCTTTGACGCGGTTTCGCGGCCGAGTCAGGGGGGTGCAATCCACCATACCGGAGAGTCGAATTCACTCTCGCTACAAGCGCCTCATCTCCGGTGGACCGCTCCTGCGCGGCGCTCAATCGCCACTCAGCCGGGGTTCACGAATTCAGCGGAGACCGACGTGTCTTCGTCGATCGTCACGGTGCACGAGACGTCAGCGCCGCACTCACTGGCGCCCGGACCGCTCCAGCCTTCGAACGCGAAGCCGCGCACCGGTTCGGCGGTCAGCTTGACGGCGGTTCCATGGGGATAGGCGTGGGAGCACTCCTCGCCACAGTTGATCAGTCCGTCGGAGCTCTTGACGGCGCCGCGACCATCGCCCGTCGTCGTGACTGTCAGCGTCGCAGGGGCCGGTGCAAACGTTGCCGTCACCGACTTGGCTCGGCTGAGCGTCGGATCGCAGGTACCGACGCCGGTGCAGGCGCCGCCCCATTCGACGAACGTCCCACCTTCTTCCGTAGGCGTCGCGGTGAGCTTTACTACTGTGCCGGCACGGTAGGCGTGCGAGCAGATTTCGCCGCAGTCGATCTCCCCATCGCCGCTCGTAATCGTGCCGGGTCCGGTTCTGGAGACAGACAGTTTGCTGGTCGATGGCGGCGTCGGTTCGGTGTCGGTGGTCGGGCGTACGGTCGTGACGGTGTTAGTTCTGGCAGGACCGGGCCCGGTTTTGGTGATCGCGACCCTTACCGTCGCGGCCGCGTCGATGACGGTCACGGGAGAGTCGCCGGCGCCGTGGATCAGAGCCCCGGCGGCGCCTCCGAGCAGCAGCAACGCGGTCGCAAGTGCGGCAGCCGCGATTGGCTTGCGCAGGATCCGCTCGAGCAGACTCGGCTTGTTATCGAGTTCCGCTCGCAGCGCGTGACAGAGGACCTGCAGGTTGCCGTTCGTCACGGCGAGTGCGTACTGGTCTCCGATCTGTCCGCGGAGCTCCTGTGCGCGGCCGAGCAGGCGGCTGGCGCCGGCGTGCTCCCGGGCGGCAAGGCGCAGGGTGCCCTGTTCGTGCACGGCCCAGGCCTGCCCCCCCGCGTCGCCGAGACGCTCAGCCGCGCCGAGCGCCGTCTGCAGCGACTCCAGCAGGTCGAGCCAGCGCCCGAGCAACGCCAGCAGCATGGCGAGCGAGCGCGCGACGCGCAGCGCCTCGGCCCAGTGTTCATCGTGGTCGAGTCGCGCGAGCAGATCGAGCAGCACGCCGATCTCGTCGCTTAGCGCGGCCGGATCGGTGCGCGTTTGCATCAGCTCGGTGGCGCGCCTGAGCGTCCGTTCGACCTGACTCATCGCCTGTGAGACGTCGTCTACAGCGTCTCCGAACGCCGCGGCCCTACCGGCCGGCCGTTTGGTCTCACGGGGCGCCTCGGTGACCGCCTCTGCAAGTGAAGGCAAAGTGCCCTCGCCCGCGGCACGCTCAATCGCGATGCCAACCGGGTCGCCGACGACGAGGGCATAGCGCCCAGCTGGGACGCGCCCAGCGACGGGCGGGATCGGTGGGTCGGGCGGATCTGGCGGCAAGGAGAGCGCCTCTGCTTACTACTACTTTCGCGCAATTCCGTGAATTGGAATTTGGACCGTATCTGATCGGCCGTGGCTTTGTTACGGGTCCTGTCTTGAACGATGCCAGCCGGCGTTGCGCCACGACCGGCTGTTGAGGGCCCATAAGCCGCCGGCCATCTTGTCAAATTAAATATTGATGTCGCTCTTCTTGACAGCAAGGCCGTATCGTGTAAAGTAGCGCGGACGGCACCCTACCCGCAGGAGGAAGCCACCCGATGTCAGCGCCTGCAGCAACGACTGCGCCGATCGCAGAGGCAAGAGTTGACGACCCCGGCACCGATGAGTCCGTGTCCTGGCGAGACCCGAAGCGCTACTACTGGCTGCTCGGGCTCGTCGTGCCCACGCTGCCGTTCCTGGCGTGGGGACTCGTCGAGCTGACCGGTCTCGGCGTGTTCTGGTTCTACGGGCCCGTGCTCGTGTTCGGCATCTTCCCGCTGCTCGACCTCGCCGTCGGCCTCGACGCGCGCAACCCGCCCGAGTCGGTGATCAAGACGCTCGAGCAAGACCGCTACTACCGCTGGTGCACATACGCCTACATCCCCGTGCAGTACGCCGGGCTGATCTTCGCCTGCTGGGAGTGGTCCTACGGCGACCTCTCCGTGATCGAGTCGATCGGCCTGGCGCTGACCGTCGCGATGGTCTCCGGGATCGCGATCAATACCGCGCACGAGCTCGGCCACAAGCGCGCCAGCCTCGAGCGCTGGCTGAGCAAGGTCGCGCTTGCGCAGAGCGGCTACGGGCATTTCTTCATCGAGCACAACCGCGGCCATCACGTGCGCGTGGCCACGCCCGAGGACCCCGCCAGCTCGCGCCTCGGCGAGAGCTTCTACCGCTTCTGGCCGCGGACCGTCGCCGGCAGCCTGCGCTCCGCTTGGGAGCTCGAGCGCGTCCGCCTGACACGTCTTGAAAGCTCGATGTTGACGCCGCGCAACGACATCCTCAGTGCCTGGGCGATGACAATCGTGCTGTTCGGCGCACTTGTCGCCGTGTTCGGCGTCGTCGTGCTCCCCTACCTCGTGATCCAGGCCGTGCTCGGCTTCTCGCTGCTCGAGGTTGTCAACTACCTCGAGCACTACGGACTGCTGCGCCAGCGCCGCGAAGACGGGCGCTATGAGCGCACCCAGCCCGAGCACAGCTGGAACTCGAACAACACCGCCTCCAACGTCTTGCTCTACCACCTGCAGCGCCACTCCGACCACCACGCCAACCCGGTCCGTCGCTACCAGGCGCTGCGCCACGTCGAGCAGGCCCCGCAGCTGCCCACCGGCTACGCCGGGATGATCCTGGTGGCCGCTTTCCCGCCGCTGTGGCGGCGGATCATGGACCACCGCGTGCTCGAGCACTACGACGGCGAGCTGGAGCGCGCCAACCTGCACCCCCGCGTGAGCGCACGCGCGCGGCGACGCCTGGCGCGGGTCGCATGAGCGCCTACCGCTGCACCGGCTGCGGCTACGTCTACGACGAGGACGCCGGGCATCCGCGCGAGGGCTTTCCGCCGGGCACGCCGTGGAGCGAGGTGCCCGACGACTGGGCTTGTCCCGACTGCGGCGTGCGCGACAAGGTCGACTTCGAGCCCGTCGAACCGGTCGAGGAGCCCTCACCGTGAGCGCCGGCGGCGAGCCTGCCGGGGGCGGCGCGGGCACGAGCGCGGGCGGCGCAGAGCCGCAGGTCCCCTACGCCGTGGCCGCGCGTGAGCTGTTGCGCAACACGCTGCTCGACGGTGCCAACCGCGAGCTGGGCGCGCGCCCGTGGTCGGAGATCACGATGAGCGACATCGCGCGCGCCGCCGGCGTCAGCAGGCAGACGCTCTACAACGAGTTCGGCTCGCGCGCCGAGTTCGCGCAGGAGCTCGTGCTGCGCGAAGCCGGACACTTCATCGACGCTGTGCAGAGCACGATCGCGGCGAACGCCGAGGATCCGCGTGTCGCTCTGCAGGCCACGTTCGAGCTGTTCCTGACCGTCGCCGCCGAGAACCCGCTCGTCAGCACGATCGTCTCTGGCGACGGCGCCGACGAGCTGATCGCGCTGTTCACGACGCGCGGCGAGACGCTCGTCGAGACGGCCGCCGCGCGGCTGACCGAGGTGCTGCTCGCGAGCTGGCCCGTCGTGGCGTCCCGCGATGCTGAGCTGCTCGGCGAATGCCTCGTGCGGCTGGCGATCAGTTACGCCGCGCTGCCCAAAGGGGAGCCGGCCGAGACGGCCGAGGCGGTCGCTTCGCTGCTCGGTCCGTATGTACAGCGCCTGGTCGCGGAGGCCACAGCCGGCGCGGCAGCCTGAGCGCAAGCGCTCAGCCCTCAAGCGACTCCGACGCCTCCAGCCACGACACCTCCAACTGCTCGCGCTCGGCGGTCAGCTGCCCGAGCTCGGTCTGCAGCTCGGCGAGCTTTGCGTGATCGGTGGCGACGACCGTCATCTGCTCGTTGAGCGCCGCCTCGCGCTCAGTCAGGCGCTCGATCGCGCTTTCCATCCGTTTGACCTCGCGTTCGGCGCGCTGGGTCTCCTTGCGCTCGGCGCGCAGCCTCGCCCCTGGCGCTTCGCCGTCCTTGCGCGGAGCCGACGACGTAGAGCGGTGCTGCTCGGCGTCGCGCCGCTGCTCGAGGTATTGGTCGATCCCGCCCGGGAGGTGGCGAATCCCGCCGCTCGAGGTGAGCGCGTGGACGTCGTCGCAGACGCGCTCGACGAAGTAGCGATCGTGGCTGACGACGACGAGCGTGCCGGGCCAACCGTCGAGCAGGTCCTCGAGCGCCGTCAGCGTGTCGATGTCGAGGTCGTTGGTGGGCTCGTCGAGCAGCAGCACGTTGGGCTCGGCCATCAGCAGTCGCATCAGCGCCAGGCGCCGGCGCTCGCCGCCGGAGAGGTCGTTGACGAGCGTGCGCGCCTTCTCACCGCGAAAGCCGAAGCGCTCGCACAGCATCGCCGCCGTGATCTCCTCGCCGCTGCTGAGCGTCGCGTGGCCGCGCACCTCCTCGAGCGATTCGAGCACGTTGAGCTGGCCCGGGATCTCGACGGCGTCCTGGGAGAGGTAGGCGATCCGCACGGTCGAGCCGCGTTCGATCCGGCCCGAGCTCGGCTCTAGCTCGCCCGCGAGCAGCCGCACGAGCGAAGTCTTGCCCGATCCGTTGACGCCGACGACGGCCACGCGATCGCCCGGGCCGAGCCGCCAGGTCACGTCGTGCAGCACCTGCTTGCTGCCCAGCGTGAGCGACACGTCGACCGCCTCGAGCACCTTGTTGCCCAGGCGCGCGCCAGCGAAGCGCAGCAGCTCGGCGCGGTCGCGCGCCTGCGGCTCGTCGGCGATCAGCGCGTTGGCGGCATCGATGCGGAACTTCGGCTTGCTCGTGCGCGCCGGGGGGCCACGGCGCAGCCAAGCGAGCTCCTTGCGCAGCAGCTGCCGGCGGCGGCTCGCGGCGGAGGCCTCCTGGCGTTCGCGCTCGGCGCGCGCGAGCACGTACGCCGCGTAGCCGCCCTCGTACTGGTGCACCTCGCCGTCAGCGAGCTCCCACGTGTCCGTGCAGACAGCGTCGAGGAACCAGCGATCGTGCGTGACAACGAGCATCGAGCCGCGGCGCGCGGCGAGGTGGTGGGCGAGCCAGTCGACGCCTTCCACGTCGAGGTGGTTGGTCGGCTCGTCGAGCAGCAGCAGCTCGGGCGGGTCGAGCAGCAGGCGCGCCAGCGCGATCCGCCTGCGCTCGCCCCCCGAAAGACCGGCGATCGGCGTTTCCATCCCGTTGGCGAAGAGGCGCAGCTCGACGCCGCCGAGCAGACCGTCGAGCACATTGCGGAAGGCGCTGTCGCCGGCCCACTCGTGCTCGGCGCGCTCGCCCACGAGCAGCTCACGGATCGTGCGGGCCTCGTCGAGATCGTCGCGCTGGCCGAGCAGGGCGACGCCGACATCGCCGGCGCGGATGAGCGCGCCTGCGTCCGGCTGCTCGATGCCGGTGATCAGGCGTAGGAGCGTTGACTTGCCGCCGCCGTTTTGGCCTACAAGGCCGATGCGCTCGGCGGAGGAGATGCCGAGCGTGATGTCGTGGAGGACGGCGCGGCTGCCGTAGGACTTGGCTACGGCGTTGAGGTTGACTAGGTTGCGGGGGGCGGGCATGGGGAGTTCATCCTGGCGGATTGGCGGGGAATGGCGGAGGGGCGGCCGGGAGATTGAGGCGTCGGCGCGGTCCTGGGAGACTGACCCCACGGCCGCGGGCGTCGCGGCCAACTATCCGATTCCTCGACCGGTCCACGACGCCGCGCGCACGCAACGCCTCGGCTTAGGCGTTGCGGAGAAAGCGGCCGGGCAACGCCCAGCCGACGCCCTCGCTCTTCTCGCGCCGTCAGCTCCTCGGGCGTGCGACTCACGCCACGCGCGGCGACGGAGACGACGGCTTCGTGGCCAAGCCGCAAAAAAATCCCTTGTATTGACGTTAGTTGTTACTACTACAAGCTATTCCGGCTATCGGTACTGTTCCAGTCGGCATCGGCACACAAGAGACCGTGTGCAACTCATGGCGCCATCCGTTGTGCGCTGCAGGCCGAGACGACAAGTGCATACGAGATAAGGGGGGAGTCCTTTGGGGGCATCAGATGGGAAAGCGCGGCCGACACGGCGCGTTCACGAGAAGCGCGTTCACTGGCACAGCCGCACCCATAAGGACTGGGGCAAGGAGCGTTTGTACTTCTGGCGTCTACGGTTCCGGCCCACATATCCGCGCGCGGATGTCGAGCGCGAGTTGCATACACTCTTTACCGAGGAGCGGATCGGGTCGTACACGGTCTATGAGACGTTTGGCGACTGGGATTTGCTTGTCAGGCTATGGCTTCCCGCGACACTAGGTGCGCAGGACTTCAAGAACCTCCTCGCTGAGCGCCTCGGGCGCTTTAACCTCAGTCACGACGACAGCTTCGAGGTCGACAGCGTGCTGCGGCACTGGGTCTGGGGTGAGAGTGAGCCAGCATCACCGTCAGACGACCGGATGCGTCACGCCCCTCCCCCCGATCGCCAGATCACGGAGGTCAACGAGGGGCATCCGTGCCGCGAGCTCGTGACGAAGCTATCGAGCGAAAACCTAGTGAGAGAGGTGCGGCGATCCGACGGCATCAAGTTCGCCATGATCGTGACCGCACCCGTTAACGACCTTCCACTTGACCAGAGACCGCGAGCTCAATCTACTCTGAAGGAAATCGTCGACCGAGCAGCGGACGTTGAAGAGCGTTCGCTATATCACGGGCATGGGTTTGGCGCCTTCTTGATCCTTGGACGAGTCGCGTACCGTAACTTCGATGCCATCCGTGACCAACTCGCCGATCCGATCGCTAAAGAGATTGGCACCGGATGGATCGGCGCACGTACGTACACGATGATCGTCGCGAGCTGGGAGTTCCTCGCCTTCCGCGACGAACTACCACTGGCCCGCGAGCTCAGCGACGAAGAGATCGGCATCGAAGAGGCGCTCTCACGGCCCGAGTACGAGCGCGTCGAGGTGAAGGGCTCGGCCTTCATCGACTATAAGGTGTTCTTCGTCAAGAACGGGCAGCGTGTCAAGAATCAAAATATCACGCACAGTGTCCTAAAGGCCGTCACGGGCCTGCTGAACACCGATGGAGGCACCCTAGTTATTGGCGCGCTCGAGCCCAACCGGTTCGTAGACGTCGAGAAGATGCTGAACGGGACACCGCGACGCGGCGAGTATGCCTGCGTGGGCATCGAAAACGACTGGGGTACTGGAAAAGGAGCCGGCTGGGATAGTTATCAGCGGCATCTTTCCGACCTGATCAAGAAGCACATCGAGCCGCTGGCGACGACTTGGATCATGATCGACTTCGAACAGATCGAGCATCGACACTTGGCGCGGATCGTCGTTAACAGGCCCGACGACCAGTGGTACTACCTGCACCGCCTCGATGACAAGGGAAGATTCACGGAAGATCAGCAGTTTTGGGTTCGTCACGGGGGAAGCACAATTAACTTGCAAGGACCGGATGCGGATGAGTATAAGCGCGTAAGACGGAGGCGCTGAGCCGATTAGGCGCCGACGTTCGGTCTTCGCCGACCGTACATTTGCCGTGCGTCAACAACCCGGCCCTCGAGAGCAGCGTGCGCGCCGCACAGGCGAGCATCTGCCGTCGCTGGTCGCGTCAACCGACGACTGGCCGCCGCCTTCGCTACCGGCCTACTCCGACTCTCCGACATCCTTCAACGCCTGCGCAGCTAGCTTTTTGAGCAGCGAATCAGGCAGTGGTCCGCCCGAGCTGAGTGCGTGAAGCTCACCGGGACTGACTGGCACGGCCTCAGTATGAGCGACCGTTGGCATCACGCTTGCGGCCAGTCGCAGCCTTATGGCCTGTGACTGTACCCTCGCGGCAGCGGCAGCGCCTGCTTCGACGAGTTTGGCAGTTTGCTCAGGTGTGAGGGCCGCTTTCCCGGCTGTGGCTTTTCGCGCCCGCTGGGCGACCTGCTTTCCAACCGCACCGGCGACAGCCTCGCTGTCCTGGGCTGCCACAGCAGTAGCGCCAATCAGCTCCAACGAGTTGCCGGCGACGGTGATCTTACTTACGCGTGTATAGAAGGCCCCGAGTAGCAGTAGCACTGCGGCGATGCCAAACAGCGTTGAGAAGGTGCTGTCTGAGGTTGGCTTGTCGGTCGTGGTCTTCTTTTCAGTGACCAGGGGTTCCTCGGTCGGGGCGCTCGGCTTGGCTGGCGGTGCTTTTGCTTTGGCCGAGGAGGACTGGTTGTGCGTGTGAGCGCCAGAGCCGCGAGGTTTCCCCAGGCCAGGATGCTTTGTGCTGTTCTTGGCGTGGTGATAGGACTTTGCGTGGTGCCCCCCACCGTTGTGCTTGTCGGCCTTCGTCTTTGTTGCTTTCTTGGGGTGCAGGGTGCTCGCCTGGGGCTTAGCGGGAGTCTGTATCAAAACTACTGAGTCGCGATGCAACTGCGGGCGAATCACAAGCGCCACGACAGCGACGGCGACCGCCGCAAGGACCAGAATCCACGGCATCGCTCCGGAGTAGCGTGGTTCGACGACCAGGGCCGTCGGCTTAGGGGGCGCGGGCGGGCTAGTCGCCATCGCTTGAGAGCGCATGCGCGAACCGTGCGGCCACGATCTCGCGGGCGGGTGGATCCATGCGGGCCACCCGCCGATTCACCAGTCCCTCGGCAGAGAGCGTATGGGGCATGAAGAAGAGGGCAATCCCGTCCTGCTCCCAATGCTCTGCGGGTGGCGGTACACGCATCCAGCGTGAAGCGTTTTCGGCTGTCCTGACTAGAGCGTCGAAGGCAGCGCGGTCCTCGACGCCCTCAGCGACCATTATCGGAACGACGGTTACGTACTCCTCATAGACGGCGACTACCAGTGCGTAGCCCATACGCCCAGCGATCAGCGGGCGGTACGGTTGCTCGTCGGTCCTGAATAGCTGCGGCTCGGCCAAGTCCGGTAGGGCAACTGCCTCGCAGATGTCCCCGACGCGCACCCCCTCTCCCAGGGAGAGCGCATAGGCATCAGAGTCGATCTCGTCAAAGCTCATAGACACGCATCGAGATGCGCGTGGGCGATCTTAGCCGCAAAGACGGGAATCTTTCTAGTGGTCTGACTATTAGGGAACGTCTAGGCGCGAGCTGTCGTACGCAAGCTTCTAGCCGCAGTGCTGATCGCGCGGTCGTCGCCGCGCCCGTAGATCTCCCGTTGAAGCTGGGCGATCTCATCGACACGGAACCTGCGCACACCACTAGGCAGGCGGCAGGCATCGATGAGGCCCTCCTTCTCCCAGCGACGCAGTGTGTTCTCGTGTACGCCGAGCTGCTTGGCGGCGCTACGCACGCCGAGAAGTGCGGGGATGGTTGCCTCGGGCATGACTATTCCTTTCATTGGAAGCTCAAGTGTAGTGCAGATAGTCGCAAATGTCCATCCGAAAGCCTTGCACGACTTTATCGGCATCATAGCATCTAGGCTATAATGGCCAGATAGTGTACTTTATGCAGTCGGTGGAGCTGGTCAGATGCGGTCCAGCATGAGACCTCGGCGCACCGACGGGGTCGGGGAGCCGCCGAGCGGCGCTCTCGCTTGCTCAGGCGGGGGGCGAAGCTTCTTTGCTCAGTTGGTACTCACAGCGCCGTGCGCACATGCGTAGCCTGGTCCCAGATCTACCTACGGCAGTCCCTGACACCGGCTAGCTGGCCTACGTGCCGAATGTGGGTTGGCGGGGATGTGCTGCGCGGCACTGGAGGCCGGCGCCCCTTTGTGACGCCCCGCCCCATCCGGTAGCGGTCCCTCTCATCGCAAGGGACCGCAAGGAGCCTGCTGCGGTCCCTATACGATCCCGCGAACATCCACGAAATGCCGGCCCGCAGGGCTCAGCGTTCGGGGATTCTCGCCCGTATTCGCGGGTTGCTAAACCAATCGGGGCGCCGAGATTCGAACTCGGGACCTCACCGACCCGAACGGTGCGCGCTACCAGGCTGCGCCACGCCCCGATGCGCGGTCAGTATTCCACACCGCTATGGTCGCGGCGTGCCCGCCTCCACCGCCGACATCCTCGCCGAGCTAGACAGCCTGCTCGACCCGGCCCTCTTCGAGGACTACGGCCCGAACGGCCTCCAGGTTCCGGGCGCAGCCCAAGTCGACACGGTCGCCACGGGTGTCTCAGCCAACCTAGAGCTGTTCGAGCGCGCCGTGACCGAGAGTGCCCAACTGCTCATCGTCCACCACGGTCTCTTCTGGGGCACGAGCCCAGGCCCAATCGACCCCGCCCTCAAGCGCCGCCTGAAGATCCTGTTCGACGCGGACATCGCCCTGGCCGCGTACCACCTCCCCCTCGACGCCCACCCCGAGCTCGGCAACAACGCGCTGATCGCCAAAGCCCTCGGAGCCGAGTCGCTCGAGCCCTTCGCCCTGCACCACGGCCAGACGATCGGCTTCATCGCGACGCTCCCCGGCGACCGCGCAGGTGAGGACGGCGGCATCCCGGCCCAAGCCCTCTTTACACGCGTGCGCGAGCTGACCGCCCGCGACCCGCTCGTCTTCGACGCCGGCCCACCCAACATCCGCCGCCTCGCGATCGTCTCGGGCGGCGGCGCGGACTACATCGCCGACGCGGTCGCGGCTGGTGCCGACGCCCTGCTCACCGGCGAACCCGTCGAGCGCGTCATGTCCACGGCGCGCGAGGCCGGCATCCACTTCATCGCCGCCGGCCACTACGCCACCGAGACCTTCGGCGTCAGGGCGCTCGGCGAGCACGTCGCCCAGCGCTTCGGCGTACGCCACGTCTTCCTCGACGTCCCCAACCCGATCTGAGGTTACCCCGCCCCTCGCGCGCACCCGCTCGGGGCCGTGGCAGCCGCAGCGCCCACCCGGCCTCCGCCCCCTCGCAAAGTGCGCTCCCTCGCTCTAACATGAGCTGGTCGGCCTCTTGCCGGCGGAAAGCTTGATTGTTCGACAGGAGGAGAGTCCTGATGGAGGCCACCGCGACGGCGTCGACCACTGGGTCGGCAACGGGTTCGCAGACCATTGCTGACCTGATTCCGTGTGCCGCGGCGGCGCACGGCGAGAACACGGCGATCCGCTACAAGCGCGACGGCGCCTGGCACGACGTCAGCTACTCGAAGCTCGCCGAGATCACTCAGGAGATCGGGCTCGGCCTGATCGATGTCGGCCTGCAACCGGGCGAGCGCATCTGCATCCTCGGCAACACGCGCCCCGAGTGGTCCTACGCCGACATGGGCGCCACCTCGGCCGGCGCGACGGTCGTGCCGATCTACCAGACCAACTCCCCCGAGGAGTGCCTCTGGGTGATCTCCGACTCCGACGCATGCGCGATCGTCTGCGAGGACGCCGAGCAGCTCGCGAAGATCGCGGCGATCCGCGAGCAGGTCCCGAACCTGCGCACGATCATCGTGATCGACCCGCCCGAGGACGGCTCGATCGCGGGCGGCTCCTCAGAGGCCGTGCAAGCGCTGAACGCGATCCCGCTCGATGAGGTCCGTGAGCGCGGCCGCTCGCGCAACGTCGAGGAGCTCGAAGCGCGCCGCGGCGCCGTGCGCCTGGAGGACCCGTTCACGTTCATCTACACCTCCGGCACGACCGGTCCGCCGAAGGGCTGCGTGCTCACGCACGGCAACTACCGCGCGATCATCGACATGGTCGGCGAGGCCGGCGAGATCCAGGGCGATGAGACGATCTACCTCTACCTCCCGCTCGCGCACTCCTTCGCGCTGCTGATCCAGCTCGCCGTGTTCGACCTCGGCGGCACGCTGGCCTACTTCGGCGGCGACACGAAGCAGATCATCGGCGAGCTGCAGGAGGTCAAACCGACCTATCTCCCTTCCGTGCCGCGCGTGTTCGAGAAGATCTACACGCTCGCCCAGGCCGCGATCCAGGCCAAGCCGGCGGAGGAGCAGGCTCAGGCCAAGGCCGCGATCGCGCTCGGCGTGAAGGTGCGCGACATGATCAACAACGGCGAAGACGTGCCCGACGAGTTGCGCAAACCCTTCGAAGCGGCCGACGAGGAGCTGTACAAGAACGTGCGCGCGATCTTCGGCGGCAACGTGCGCCACGCGACCAGCGGCGCCGCGCCGATCGCCAAAGAGATCCTCGAATTCTTCTGGGCCTGCGGCGTGCCGGTGCTCGAGGGCTACGGCATGACCGAGACGGCCACGGCCGCGACGACCTCGACCGTCGAGAACCACCGCTTCGGCACCGTCGGCCGCGCGCTGCCGGGCGTCGAGCTGAAGATCGCCGAGGACGGCGAGATCCTCGTCAAAGGCCCGAACATCTTCGACGGCTACCACAACCGCGCCGACGCCAGCTTCGGCGCTGTCGAGAACGGCTGGCTGCAAACCGGCGACCTCGGCTCGATCGACGACGACGGCTACCTCTCGATCACGGGCCGCAAGAAGGACATCATCATCACCGCGGGCGGCAAGAACCTCACGCCGGCCAACATGGAGAACGACCTCAAGCAATGCCGCTGGATCTCCCAAGCGGTGATGCACGGCGACCAGCGTCCCTACCCCGTCGTGCTGATCACGCTCGACGAGGAGGAGATACCGCAGCTCGCCGCCCAAGTCGGCCTGCCGAGCGACTGCGACGTCGCGACGGCCGCCGGCGCGGCCGAGGTGCGCGAGCTGATCCAGACCGAAGTCGACCGCGCCAACACCAAATACGCACAGGTCGAGCAGGTCAAGAAGTTCACGATCCTCGACCACGATCTCTCACAGGCCACGGGCGAGCTGACGCCGACGCTGAAGGTCAAGCGCAACATCGTCAACGAGAAATACGCGGAGCTGTTCGACGCGCTCTATGCGGGCTGACGCTGGTACCCGGCGCATTAGCTGCGAACATAGGTACTGATGCGCACGGATCCGAGCGATAACGGGGGGCTGTTCGTCGGGCGTCGCCCCGGCACGGCGCCGATCCGCTTCCGCGCCCTGCCCCAGCGCGGCAGCGACGCGCGCCAGCGCGTGGACGGCTCGCTGGCCAACTCGATGCTCGCCGGTATGGTCGCGCTGAGCCTGCTCTGCTGGGGTCCGATCCCGATCGGCTGCCTGTGGGTCGGCTCGCAGATCAACTACGTCACGGGCAGCGTCGGCCTCGGCATCCTCGCCGCTTTCGTCGCGCTGTTCGTGTTCCTCTTCGGCGCGCTCTCACTGCTGCGGCGCCTGGACCACGCGTGGATCCTCGTACGCCGCGCGGCCGGCCACGACCAGCGCACGGGCGCACTCGGCCGCATATTCGGCGCGACCGCGATCGTCTGCGCCGCGGTCTTCGCCTTCTGGTTCGTCGTCATCCACGGCCCAGGCTCGATGACGATGCCAGGCAACGGCAAAGGCTAAGCCGATCAGGCCATGGGTCTGCTCGATTACTACAAGCAGTTCGAGGGGATGTCCGAGGAGGAGGTCAACCGCGGCCTGCGCATAGAAGCCGAAGAGCGCCGCCGCAAAGCGCTCACGCGTGTCGACACGCTCGACCTCTCGCAGACGACCTGGCCGGAGTTGCCCAACCCACGGATCGTCAACGCGATCACGTTCGTCGCCCGCCGCGGGTTGCACCGCTACCCGCACGTACGCGGCACCGAGCTGCGCGACGAGCTCGCCGCGAGCCTCGGGCTCGACTCGGGACGGCTGATCCTCGGCAACGGCTCGGCCGAGCTGCTGAGCTCGGCCACGCGCGCACTGATCGAGCCCGGCCAGCGCCTGCTCACACTGTGGCCGTCCTACCCGCTCTACCCGATCATGGCGCGCCGCGCGCACGGACAGGCCACGCCCGTGACGGGTGGCCTGGACGAGCTGCTCGCGGAGGCCAAGAGCGACCCGAGCGTGCGCGTGATCGCACTGGCCAACCCCAACGACCCGACCGGCGAGCTGATCGCCACGGCCGAGCTCGATCGCCTGCTGAGGGGCCTGCCCGAGGGCGTCGCGGTGCTGCTCGACGAGTCGCTCGTCGAGTTCGTCGACGCCCAGCCCGTGGGCGACTCGCTCGAGCTGCTCGAGCATCACCAGAACCTGCTCGTCTTTCGCAGCTTCTCCAAGGCCTGGGGCCTGGCCGGCCTGCGCGTCGGCTATGCGATCGGCGGCCCGCGCTCGCAAGCGCTGCTGTCAGAGCTCGAGCCCGACCTCGGCGTCTCCGAGGTCTCCCAGGCCGGCGCACTCGAGGCGCTACGCACGTGCTCGCAGCTGCGCGACCGTCACGTCGAGACGATCCGCGAGGAGCGCCCACGGCTGATCGCGGCACTGCGCGAGCGCGGCTTCGACGTCTCAGACAGCCAGGCCAACTTCGTCTGGGCAGCGCACCCGGAGATCACCGGCGGCGAGCTCGCAGCGCGCCTGGAGCAAGCGGGCATCCTGATCGCCGAAGGCGACGCCCTCGGCGAGCCCCAGCACGCCCGCATCGCGATCCGCAACCCCGCCGGCACCGCCCGTCTGCTCGCGGCGATCGACAAAGCGCTGTAGCCCTGTGACGCCATGGCCGGCGCATCTCGGCGTCCTCGGTCGCTCGCGTGCTATTCGCACGCCACGCTCCCTGCGTCCTTGATCTGCTTGGCCCTGCCGCCACAGGCGGCCTACCTAATTAACCGGCAGAGTCAGACTGGCGCAAGAGAGTGCTGGTGGTTCCTTCCAAGATCTTCCGCCATGCGCTGACCTGCTCGGGCTCGGCGTCGAAGTGCTCGACGACGCGGCGCAGGCGCTTGCCGGAGATGTCGATCCCGTGCTCGTGGGCGATTTCCTCGTAGTGGTCGTATTCGCCGGCGAGGTGCTTGGTGACGGACTCGAAGCCGTGGCGGGCGATCTCGACGCGTGAGGTGAAGTTCATCATCGACGTCTGGAACATCAGCTCGTCGGTCGGTTCGGGCTCGATCAGCACGATGTCGACGCCGGGGTAGCGTTTCTCCCAGGTCTTGGCCAGTTCGTGCAAGCGCTGGTGGGCAACGAGCTTGAACGCCTGGTAGCCGATCTGCGGGAAGCCCATGTCCGAGACGCGCCGCGGGCGCGAGCCACGCAGCGTCTTGACGGTGTCGGCGAAGTCGTTGACGAACGGCACGATCGGGTTGATCACGATCACGAGCTTGGCGCCGGCCTCGACGGCGATGTCGAGGTTGGTCGTCGAGACCATGCCGCCGTCGATCAACTCGCGCTCGCCGATCTTCACCGGCGCGTAGACCATCGGCAGCGCGCCGGAGGCGCGTACGGCCTTGGAGATCGGCACATCGTCGGTGCCGTCGACGCCGAACACGACGCGCTCGCACGTGTCGAGGTCGGTCGCGGTGAGGTACAGCTCGCAGGCGAGCTCGCGGAAGTCGTCGGTGCGCTCGGGCTCGCTCAGCACGTCGTGCAGGTAGCGCTCGATCCCCTCGCCGGTGTAGGCGCCCGAGGGCAGCCCCTCGGCGAAGCCGAGCAGCACGTCGAGCAGCGAGACGGCGCCGCGCTGGGAGACGATCTGGCGGGCGATGCCGACGGCGCGCCATGGCAGCAAGGCACCCTTGCGCGCAAACTCCACGAGGTTGGGACGCAGCAGGTCGTTGAGGTTGACGTCTTTGAACGGTGCCTGGCCCTGGCGCGTGACGACGCGCATCATCTCCTCGGGCGTGACGCCGTTGGCGGAGAGAGCGGCGATGAACGCGCCGGCGGAGGTGCCGACGTAGACGTCGAACTGGTTGACGCTCGAGTTGACGGTGAGCAGGTCGAGCGCGCGCAACGCGCCGATCTCGTACACCCCGCCGGTGAAGCCGCCGCCACCGAGCACGAGCGCCGTCTTATGCCGGCGCGGACGGCGACGGCGGTCGACGGAGGACTGACGTCCTACCCCGCGCGCAGCCGCGGCCTGCTTTTGCGCCCTACGCTTCTTGGCCGCAACCTTGGCCTCATCCGTCGGTTCCAGCTTGACAACGTTGCCCATCCTTAATCAAGTCTAAGGCACAGATGCATCGGAAGCCCGATATTTCGCTCCTCCGTACAGCCTACGGAACGCTGGCGGCCGCGCTCGTGCTAGCGGCGCTCTTCGCTCAGGCGCTCGTGTTCCTGGCTCCGGCGAGCGCCGCCGTGCAGGGCACGCTGACGGCACTGCAGAGCGATCTGGCTCACCAGATGGCGATCTCGGGCTCGCGCTCGAGCGCGTACGTCTACGACATCTCGACCAAACAGGCGCTTTACTCGGCGCGCCCGACGACGCCACGCCCGCCGGCGTCGGTGGAGAAGCTGTTCACGGCGACGGCCGCGCTGCAGCGCCTGGGACCGACGACGCGCCTCTCGACAACGGTCTTCGGCACAGGGCAGCTCGGCGCGAACGGCGTGTGGGAAGGCGACCTCTATCTGAAGGGCGGCGGCGACCCGACGTTCGGCGACAGCGCCTACATCCGTAGCCACTACTCGGGCATCGGCGCGAGCGTCTCGACGCTCGTCAACCAGCTCGTGCGCACGGACGGCATCCGCGCCGTGCGCGGCTCGGTCTACGGCGATGAGTCGGTGTTCGACGCCCAGCGCGGCGAGCCCTCGAGCGGCTACCGCCAGGACCCATTCCTCGAAGGCACGCTCAGCGGCCTGGCATTCGACCGCGGCGCGAGCGGCAGCGAAAAGGTCGCCCACGCCCCCGCGGCCTATGCCGCGCGCAAGCTGTGGGCGGCGCTGAAGAACGTCGGCGTGAGCATCCGCGGCGCCTCGGCCGCGGCGACGACGCCGGCCGGCTCGACCCAGCTCGCACAGGTCAGCTCGCCGACGATCGCGCAGTTGCTCGCGCTGATGCTGCCGCCGTCTGACAACTTCTTCGCCGAGACGCTCGTCAAGGACCTCGGCGCTGCGGCCGGTGGCGCCGGCACGACCTCAGCCGGCGCCGCTGTCGTGGCGAAGACGATCACCGAACTGCTCGGCATCCACCCTCACGTGGTCGACGGCTCGGGCCTGTCCGAAGCCGATCGCACGTCGGTGTACGAAGTGACGGACATGCTCGCCGAGCTGCAGCCGACGCCGGTCGGGGCGATCCTGCGCGGCAGCATGGCCGTGGCGGGGCGCACGGGCACGCTTGCCAAACGGATGCGCGGCACCGGCGCGGCGGGGCGCTGCCAAGGCAAGACGGGCACGCTCACGGGCTACTCCAACCTCGTCGGCTACTGCCAGGCTGCCAACGGCCACCTGCTCGCGTTCGCCTTCTTCAACGACGGCATCTCGACGACGACGGCGCACGTGATCCAGGACCACATGACGATCTCGCTCGCCAACGCCAAGTACAGCTCGGCCGAAGTTGCCCGGGCTCGCAAGGCGAGCGCGAAGTCGCGCTAGCGCTTAGCGGACCAGCGCGCCGACAAGCGCTCGCGAAGCGACGGCTGACGCTCGTGCAGCTCGCACGCCTTGCCGCGTCCGACGTCTTCCTGGATGTCGTATCTGCGCTCGGCGCCAATCACTGCGGCGATATGTGAGTTCATCGGAAACTCCCCGCACTAGTTGTCTACTCAACTATCACGATAGCGCGTTCCCGGCGGGCGGCTGGGACGTCTTTTCTATTAATTGAGAGAGAAGACGGCGAGCTAGTCGAGTTCAACCGGCGTGATCGCCGCCGCGACCGCGACCAGCGCAGCTGCGGCGACGAACGCGGCGATCACGAAGCACTCGGCGACTGTGGCGGCGGTTGCGCGCATAGGAGCTCATCGCACCAACGGCGCCGCTGCTTTAGCGAAATCGGGGCCTACTGGCCGAGCAGCTTGCGCAGCCCGGCTTCGTCGAGCACCGGCACCTCCAGGCGCTCGGCCTTCGCCAGCTTCGAGCCGGCACTCTCGCCGGCGACGAGGTAGTCAGTCTTCTTCGAGACCGAGCCCGTCACGCGCCCGCCGGCGGCCATGATCTGCTCGGTCGCCTGCTCGCGCGACCACTCGGGCAGCGTCCCGGTGAGCACAAGCGTCTTGTCGTTGAGCGGCCCCTCCGACGGCGCCGGGCCATGCTCGGCGAACTGCAGGCCTTCTTTACGCAGATCTTTGATCAGCTGTCGCATCCGGTCGTCGGCGAGCTGCGTGGAGATCAGCGCGGCCATCTTCTCGCCGACGCCGGCCGTCTCGGCGATCTGCTCGGGAGTCGCGGCGAGCAGCGCGTCGATCTCGCGGAAGCGCTGGGCGAGGTTGCGCCCGGTGACCTCGCCGACCTCCTCGATCCCGAGCGCGAACAGCACGCGCGCGAACGGGCGCTCCTTCGAGGCGTCGAGCGCCGCGAGCAGGCGCCTTGCGGAGATCTCGCCAAAGCCCTCGAGCTCGACGAGCTGCTCTTCGGTCAGGCGATAGAAGTCCCCGGCCGTCGTCACGAGCCCCTTCTCCTGCAGCAAGGCGACCTGCTTCTCGCCGAGCCCGTCGATGTCCATCGCGCCGCGCGAGACGAAGTGCTTGAGCAGTTGCCACGCGCGACCGGGACAGACCGGATTCGGGCACTTCGTGAAGACCGCGCCCTCCGGCTTGATCGTCGGTGTGCCGCAGAACGGGCATTTCACGGGCGGCTTCGGCCGGCGCGGACGGCCTTTCTGCTCGACCACGTGCGGCGCCGGCGAGACGACCTGCGGGATCACGTCGCCGGCACGCAGGATGATCACGTCCTCGCCCGCCCTGATGTCCTTGCGCGCGAGGTCCTCCTCGTTGTGCAGCGTCGCCATGCCGATCGTGACGCCACCGACCGTGACCGGCGAGAGCACGCCGTAAGGGCGCATGTCGCCGAACTTGCCGACGTTCCACATCACCTTTTCCAGGCGCGTGACGGCCGTCGTCGGCGGGAACTTCCAGGCAACCGCCCAGCGCGGGTCGCGCCCGACCGAGCCGAGCCTGTGCTGCAGCGCAAGGTCGTCGACCTTGATCACGACGCCGTCGATCTCGAAGTCGAGCTCGCCGCGGCGCTGCTGCCAGGAGAGGCACTGCGCGATCACTTCCTCCTCGGAGCCGAGCAGCTTGATGTCGGGGTTGACCGGAAAGTCGCGCGCGCGCAGCCAGTCGAGTGCTTCTGAGTGGAGCTTGAACGACAAACCCTCGGCGACGCCGACCTGGTAGGCCCAGAACGACAACGGGCGCTTGGCGGCGTCGGCCGGGTCGAGCTGGCGGATCGTTCCGGCCGCCGAGTTGCGCGGGTTCATGAACGTCGACTCGCCGGCTTCGGCGCGGCGCTCGTTGAGCGCCGTGAAGTCGGCCAGCGCCATGTAGACCTCGCCGCGCACCTCGACGAGCGGTGGCGCATCGTCGAGCTTCGCCGGGATCGAGGCGATCGTGCGCAGGTTGTGCGTGACGTCCTCGCCGATCTCGCCGTTGCCGCGCGTCGCCCCGCGCTCGAAGGCGCCGTCGCGGTAGACGAGGCTCATCGCGAGGCCATCGATCTTCGGCTCGACCACATAGCTGAAGCTCGGCTCGGTGATGCCCTCGCGCGCGAGGTGGTTGCGCATCCGCTCGACCCACGCGCGCAGCTCCTGCTCCGAGCGCACGTTGCCGAGCGAGAGCATCGGCTCGAGGTGATGCACCTTCTCCAGCCGACTAACCGGTTCGCCGCCGACGCGCTGTGTCGGCGAGTCGGGCGTGACTAGCTCCGGGTGCTCGCGCTCGATCGCGCGCAGCTCATCGAGCAGCGCGTCGTACTGGTCGTCGCCGATCTCCGGATCGTCGAGAACGTAATAGCGACGCGAGTGATATTCGAGCTGCTCGCGCAACTCCGCCGCGCGCTGCTCGGGGTCGGTCGCGCCCTCAGCCGACCGCGCGTCCTCTGCGCCCGTCTTCCCGCTCACTGCGCCTCGGGCGCCGGCCGATCCCCGATCGGTGCTGCGAGCAGCTCGTTCAGGTCAAAGCCCCGCAATGCCTCCAGGCCCGAGCGGTCGGTCAGGTCGAAGTGGATCGGCGTGACCGCCACCTTGCCCGCCGCGACCGCCGCCAGGTCGGTGCCCGGCTCGTCGTGGAAGCCCGGGTCCGAGCCGTAGATCCAGTAACGGCGGCGGTGCTCCTCCTCGCGCTCGAGCTTCAGCTCGTCGCGGTAGATGCGCTTGCCGAGGCTCGTCACTTCGACGCCGCTCGGCTCGCCCGCCGGCACGTTGACGTTGAGCAGCGTGGTCGCCGGCAGCGGCACGTCCTCGATCCGCGCCACCAGGCGCGCCACGAAGTCGGCCGCCACCTCGAAGCCAAAGCCGCCATCGAAGCGGTAGTCGAGCGCACGCGCCCCCGACTGCTGGGAGACGGCGATCGACGGCAGCCCGAGCACGACGCCCTCGAGCGCCGCCGCGACGGTGCCCGAGTAGGTGATGTCATCGCCCAGGTTCGCGCCGTGGTTGATCCCGGCCACGACCAGCTCCGCTTGGAAGTCCTCGACCAGACCGAGGCTCGCAAGGCGCACGCAGTCAACTGGCGTGCCGTCCGTCGCATAGCCCACCGTGCCGTCGGCGAACGGCGTCTCCTGTACCCACAGCGGCCTACGCGTCGTGATCGAGCGCGCCATCGCCGACCGGTTGCCGTCGGGCGCGATCACCGCCAGGTTGACGCCGTCGAGCGCGACCAGCGCCTGGCGCATTGCCTGCAGCCCGTCCGCTTCGATCCCGTCGTCGTTTGTCAGCAGCACATTGAGCATCTGTCCGGTGTCCAGCATAGGGGCCGTCGCGGTCCAGTTATGCTCGGCGCGTGAACGCAGCGTCCCAAATGGGCAAATACGCGCGCGCGGCGCTCGTGGCCACCGCAGTGGCGAGCACACTCGCCGTGCTGCCGTCGCCATCGGAGGCCACCGCGACGCGCGACGCGCGAGCAACTGGCGCCTACCTGCGCGCGAGCTACGAGTTCGACCGCGACCTCGTCGCCAACCACGCCGGCTCCGAAGCGGCGGTCGTCGCATACGCAAAGCGGCTCGGCGACGAATGCCCTGGCGTGCTCGCAAACGCGCCGAGCGTCAAGCTCGTCGGTGGGCATGTCGAGCCGGAACACGTCAAAGCGCTCGAACAGGAGGCCGCACTCGAGGCCGAGGTGCTCGTGGCGGTGCTCGGCACGTGGTTCTCGCCCAGCCTCGACTCCTTTCAGAGCTTTGCGCGTACCGTTCGTCCGCTGCGCTGGCACGAGGCGCGAATCGCGCGGCTCGTGCGGGCCGAACTCGCCGAATTCGCAGCGCTCCTCACCGCTCCACCCGATGTCTGCGCAGACATGCAGGCATGGGTGGGCAGCGGATATCAGACGCTACCGCCGGGGACACTTGCCGCGAGCAACGGCTTCCCAGGTAACAACGAAGGACCATCGCTGGCAGAGTCGATCGCACAGCTCGAGATCCCTGCCCTGAAGCCGCTCGTCCGGCGGCGCAAGCGCGTGCTGAGGAGCTTGCGCCGCCAGCTCGAACATGCGCTGCACGCAGCCGACGGCCTGCTCGCCACGCTCGGCGCCAAGATGCCCATGACGACCGAAGAGCCACCGACCGGCGACGTGATCGGTCACGGCACGACAGCCGCCGGCACGACCTACACGATCACCAAGGCCGGCCCAGCCAAGGATTGCCCGATCAGCCTGACTCTCGCTGAAGTAACCGGCAACGGCAACCAGACCTTCTTCGACGAATGCCTTTCGCGTTCCACGCGCGCGACGTACGCAAGCACGGGTTGCAACGAAGGCAACCTGACGATCCATGCGCCGCTCCCGCCAAGCGTGCGATCGGTCGCGTTGAAGCTCGCAAACGGGCATACCATTGTCTCGCCCGCGCTCTCGATCTCGGCTGCCGATGGCGGTCCACTCGGCTTCTACTACCAAGCGCTGCCGCATTCGTCTGCCAGGCCCGTCTCACTGGTCGAGCTCGACGAACACGACCGGCGGATGGGCGTGATTGCGATTGCCAGGGACCTACGCTGCCGCGTCCCCAAGCCAGGCGAATCGACCAGCTCAGGCTCGATCGGCGTAGCGAACAGACGCTAGCGCCAGCCCGTGCGCCGGCGCCGTGCGCCCCGCCTCCTCGCGCGGGCGGCCCGCTAGCAGCCCCGCGAAGTGCTCGAGCCCGATGCGCCCTGAGGCTACATCGAGCATCGTGCCGACAAGCGCGCGGTTCATGTGACGCAGGAACATGTCCGCCTCGATCCAGAACGACAGCAGATCGCCGTCGGCGAGCCATTCGGCGCGGCTGACCTCGCACTGAAACCAGCTGTGCTCGGTCTCGCTCGGCGTGAACGCCGTGAAGTCGTGCCTGCCGTGCACCAGCTGCGCGCACTGCGCGAGCAGGTCGCGGTCCAGCTCGCCCGTGACCCAGAAGGAGGTGTTGCGCTCGAACACGCTGCGCGAGCGGCGCGCGAGCACGCGGTAGCAGTACGTGCGGCTGCGCGCGTCGCGGCGCGCGTCGAAGCCCTCGTGCATCGGCTCCGCCGCGAGCACCGCCACGTCGTCGTCGAGCAGCCCGTTCAGGCGCAGCGGGTCGACCGCCTCGTGGCGATAGCTCGCCACCTGTCCCCACGCGTGTACGCCGCGGTCAGTGCGCCCGGCGACCGTCAGCCTCAGTGGCCCGCCATCGCTGCCCGTATCGCCGAGCACTGTCTGAAGCGCCCGCTCGAGCACGTCCTGCACCGTGCGCAGCTGCGGCTGGCGCCCCCAACCGGCGAAGCCCGCGCCGTCGTACTCGAGCGTCAGCTTCGTGACCATGCCTGCGCCCGATCCACTTCCCCGCCCGCGCCGCCCGAACCGCGGCCGGCTACCTCAGACGAGCTCGATGAAGACCATCTCGGTCGAGTCGCTTTTACGCGGACCGAGCTTGAGGATGCGCGTGTAGCCGCCCGGGCGCTCCGCGTAGCGCGGCGCCAGGTCCTCGAACAGCTTGTGCACTGCGAACTTGTCCTGGGAGAGCGTCGAGAGCGCCTGCCGGCGCGCGTGCAAATCGCCCCGCTTGGCCAGCGTGATCAGTTTCTCCACGTGCGGCTTGACCGCCTTGGCCTTGGCCTGCGTCGTTTCGATCCGCTCGTGCTCGATGATCTCCTTGCTCAGATTCATCAACAGCGACTTGCGGTGTGCGCTGTCGCGGCTGAGCTGATGTCTTTTGCGCTGGTGTCTCATGAGCGGATCGAAGTGTAGTTATCTCTAGGCCGCGGAGCGGCCCTTTGTTAATCTTGACGGAGGTCCAGGCCGCGCGCGTGGAGCGTCTCGATTACCTCATCGATCGACTTCTTGCCGAAGTTCGGGATCGCGTTCAGCTCGGCCTCTGACTTGGAGATCAGGTCGCCCACCGTCTGGATGCCCGCGCGCTTGAGGCAGTTGTACGAGCGCACGCCGAGCTCGAGCTCCTCGATCAGGATGCTGTACTCCTCGCCCTGCAGCGCCGGCGCAGCGCCGCCGCCGCCGACCGCCAGGCCGTGGCCGTCGAGCTGGCCTCCCGGCGTCGCACGCAGCTCCTGGATGCGGTCCGCGTCCGTAAAGATCGCCAGCTGGCTGATCAAGAGCTCCGCCGCCTCGCGCAGTGCAGCCTGCGGGTCGATCGAGCCGTCCGTCTCGATGTCCAGCGTGAGCTTGTCGAAGTCTGTCTTCTGACCGACACGCGCCTGCTCGACCGCGTAGGCCACGCGGCGCACCGGCGAGAAGATCGAGTCGATCGGGATCACGCCGATCGGCTGGTCCGCCGACTTGTTCTCCTCCGCCGGGCGGTAGCCGCGGCCGCGGCCGATCGTCATGTAAAGCTCGAGCTTTGTTTTTTTCTCGAGCGTCGCGATGTGGATGTCCGGGTTGAGGATCTCCACGCCCGCCGGCAGGTCGATGTCCTTGGCCGTGATCTCGCCCGGGCCCGTGACGACCAGCGGCGCCTCGACCTCGCTCGCATCCGAGTGCATGCGGCAGACGACGCCCTTCAGGTTCAGGACAATGTCCGTCACGTCCTCCTTGACGCCGTTGATCGTCGAGAACTCGTGCGCAACGCCCTCGATGCGCACGCTCGTGACCGCCGCGCCCGAGAGCGACGACAGCAGTACGCGGCGCAGAGAGTTGCCGAACGTGTAGCCGAACCCGCGATCGAGCGGCTCAATCGTGAACGTACCGCGGTTCTGCTCCACGGACTCGCTTGTGATCCGGGGGATTTGGAAGTCGAGCATCAAGGTCCTAACGTCGTTTGGTGTCTCACCGGCGTCGATCACGACGGCCGGCTCGGGGCGCCGCCCGGGATCGGGCGCGCGCTTGGAAAGTTGCTACCTACTTCGAGTACAGCTCGACGATGAGCTGCTCCTGCACCGGCGCGGCGACCTCACGCCGCTCCGGCTTGCGCAGCACCTTGGCCGTGAGTGACTCATGGTCGGCCTGGAGCCACGCGGGAATCTGTCCGGTGAGCTCGGTTGCGTCTCTGACGACCTGCGTGGCCGGCGTCTCCGCCTTGATCGCGATCACGTCGTTTTCGCGCACCTGGTAGCTCGGGATGTTCACCCGCCGACCATTGACCGTCCAGTGGCCATGGCGGATCAGCTGTCGCGCCTGGCGCCGCGACGCGGCGAAGCCCAGACGCACGAGGACGTTGTCAAGACGGCACTCCAAGAGCGCCAGCAGATTCTCGCCGGTGATCCCCGGCTGGCGCGAGGCCTTCACGTAGTAGCCCGCGAACTGGCGCTCGAGTACGCCGTAGTAGCGCTTTGCCTTCTGCTTCTCACGCAGCTGCACGCGGTACTCGCTCTGTTTCATGCGCCCGCGGCCGTGCTCGCCCGGCGGGTAGGAGCGGCGCTCGACGCCGCACTTGTCCGTCAGGCAGCGCTCGCCCTTGAGGAACAGCTTCTGTCCCTCGCGGCGGCATTGCTTGCACTGCGGACCTGTGTCTCTCGCCATTTGCTAGACCCTCCGCCGCTTGCGGGGGCGGCAACCGTTGTGGGCCTGCGGCGTGACGTCCTTGACGCCTGTGACCTCGAGGCCGGCGGCCTGCAGCGAGCGGATCGCCGTCTCGCGGCCCGAGCCCGGGCCCTTGACGTAGACCTCGACCTTCTGCAGCCCCTGCTCGAGGCCCTTGCGCGCCGCCGCGTCCGCCGTCACCTGCGCCGCGAACGGGGTCAACTTGCGCGAACCCTTGAAGCCCGCTCCGCCGGCCGACTCCCACGCGATCACGTTGCCCGAGGTGTCCGTCAGCGAGACGATCGTGTTGTTGAACGAAGTCTTGATGTGGGCCTGGCCGATCGGGATGTTCTTTTTCGGCTTGCGCCGGCCGCGGGCGCGTTTGGGGGCAGCCGGCATTTACCTTGCCTTCTTCTTGCCGGCCACCTGCATGCGCTTTGGGCCCTTGCGCGTACGCGCGTTGGTCTTCGTCTTCTGCCCGCGCACCGGCAGACCGCGCCGGTGGCGCAGGCCGCGGTAACAGGCGATCTCCTGAAGTCGTTTGATGTCCTGCGAGCGCTCGCGCCGCAGATCGCCCTCGACTGTGAGGTTCTCGTCGATCGCGTCGCGCAGCTTGGCGACCTCGTCCTCGGTCAGGTCGCGGATGTACGTGTCCGGGCTGACGCCCACTTCCGCGAGGATCTTGTTCGAGGTCGCGCGACCAATCCCGAAGATGTAGGTCAGCCCGATCTCCGAGCGCTTGTTCAAGGGCAGGTTGATGCCCGCGATGCGTGCCATTCGCCCCTAGCCCTGTCGCTGCTTGTGGCGCTTGTTCTGGCAGATCACCAGCACCACCCCGTGGCGGCGGATGATCTTGCATTTCTCGCACATCGGCTTGACCGACGGTCGTACCTTCATGATCCCTTTCGGCGACTTGTTCCGGCGACCCGGCTCTGGCTGCCGTTGCGGCTGCCGCTACCTGGTCGTGGAGATTGCTCTCGCGAGGATCGACGTCCCCGTTCGAGCAGGACTCCGGATAGTAGCAAGTCTAAGTGCTTGCGGCCGGCTGCGGCGCGTGCCCGTTCGGCCCCGCTGCCGGCGTCAGATGCCACGGCGTGAGTACCTTCGGCCCGTCACCCGTGATCGCGACCGTGAACTCGAAATGGGCGGCCGGCGAGCCGTCTTGGGAGAAGATCGCCCAGCCGTCGCCGCCCACGCGCACGGCGGCGCGCCCGGCCGTCATCATCGGCTCGACCGCCAGCACCATGCCCTCCTCCAGCAGCGGTCCCTTGCCGGGCTTGCCGTAGTTGGGCACCTGCGGATCCTCGTGCATGTTGCGCCCCACGCCGTGTCCCACGAGCGAGCGCACGACCGACAGCCCGGCGTCCTCGGCGACCCGTTGGATCGCGCTCGACATGTCGCCCATGCGGTTGCCCGGACGACACTCGGCGACGCCCGCCAGCAGCGAGGCCTCGGTGGCGCTCAGCAGGTTGCGCTCGACCGCGCCGATCTCACCGACCGGCAGCGTGCGCGCCGCGTCGGCGACCCAGCCGTCGAACGTCACGCCGACGTCGATCGAGATGATGTCGCCCGTCTTCAGACGGTACGGCCCGGGGATGCCGTGCACGACCATCGCGTTCGGCGAGGCGCAGATCGATCCCGGGAAGCCGCGATAGCCCTTGAACGTCGGCACCGCCCCGCGCGAGCGAATGAAGCGCTCGGCCACCTCGTCGAGCTCCTCCGTGCTGACGTCCGGCGCGACGCGCGACTCCAGCTCTGCGAGCGTCGCGACGAGGATTTCGCCGGCGCGCTCCATCTTCTCGATCTCCTCTGCTGACTTCTTGATGATCACCCCGGCAGCTTAGCTACAGCTTCTTCTCCAGGCGCACCGTCGCGACCGTCGCCCTGACCCGCGCGTGGACCTCATCCGGAGGGCGCGTGCCGTCGAAGCGGCGCAGCATGCCCGCCTCGTCGTAGTGCTCGATCAGCGGCTCCGTCTGGGAGTGGTAGACCTCCAGGCGCCGGCGGATCGTCTCCTCCTTGTCGTCGTCGCGCTGCATCAGCCGCGAGCCATCCTGGTCGCAGACGCCCTCGTGCTTGGGCGGGTCGAACTCGACGTGGTAGATGTGGCTCGGGTTCTTCACGCACACGCGCCTGCCCGCCAGGCGCCTGACGAGCTCATCGTCGGGCACCTCGATCAACAGCGCCGCCGACAGCCGCCGGCCGAGACCCTCCAGCGCTTTCGCCAGCGCATCGGCCTGCTTGGCGTTGCGCGGGAAGCCGTCGAGCAGGAAGCCCTCGTTCGCGTCCGGCTCGCGCACGCGCTTTGAGATCATGCCGACGATCACCTCGTCCGGCACCAGATCGCCGGCGTCCATGTAGCGCTTCGCCGCCAAGCCCAGATCACTGCCCGCGGCGACCTCCGCGCGCAGCATGTCGCCCGTCGAGATGTGCGGCAGTGCGAAGTCCTCGCGCAGCCGCTCAGCCTGAGTCCCCTTGCCGGCGCCCGGCGGGCCGAGCAGTATCAGGTTCAATTCGGACAAGTCCGAGGCAGCCTATCCGTTGCGCTGCCCCGCCGACTCCCCCAGAATTACTTCAGGAACCCCTCGTAACTTCGCATCATCAGCTGTGCCTCGAGCTGCTTCATCGTTTCGAGCGCCACGCCGATCACGATCAGGATCGAGGTCCCCCCGAGCGGGATGTTCTGATGCGTGCGCGCGATCAGGATCGTCGGCAGCGCAGCCACCGCCGCGAGGAACAGCGCGCCTGGGAACGTCAGTCGCGCGAGGATCCGATCGAGGAATTCCGCCGTCGGGCGTCCCGGCCTCACCCCAGGGATGAAGCCGCCGTACTTCTTCAGGTTGTCCGCCTGGTCGACCGGGTTGAACGTCACGGCGGTGTAGAAGTACGTGAACAGCAAGATGAAGATCGACTCGCCGACCACGTAGTGCCAGCCGTTGGGCGAGAAGAAGTCCGAGATCGACTGCCCCCAGTGGGTTTTCACGAGCTGGCCGACCGTCGGCGGGAAGGCCATGATGCTGGCCGCGAAGATCACCGGGATCACACCCGCCATGTTCACGCGCAGCGGCAGGTAGGTCTGCCCCCCTTCGGTCATACGTCGCCCGATCACGCGCTTGGCGTACTGCACCGGGATCCGCCGCTGGCCTTCCTGCACGAACACAATGCCAGCCACCACGGCGAGCACGAGGAACGGCATCATCACCTTGAAGACCTGGTCTTGGGAGGTCCACCAGGTCTGGATGCCGCTCGGCAGGCGCGCCACGATTGAGGCGAAGATCAGCAGCGAGATGCCGTTGCCGATGCCGCGCTGGGTGATCAGCTCGCCGATCCACATCAACAGCACGCAGCCCGTCGTCAGGCAAATCACGATCAGGAAGATGTGCGGCGCGTCGAAGTGCGTGACGACCGATTCGCCCGCTTTGGCCTGCAGCGTGTGGAACAGGAAGACGTAGCCGATCGACTGGGCGAAGGCCAGGCCGACCGTCAGGTAACGCGTGTACTGCGTGATCCGCGCCTGCCCGACCTCGCCTTCCTTGGAGAGCTTTTCCAGCGACGGCACCGCGACCTGCAGCAGCTGCAGGATGATCGAGGCCGTGATGTAGGGCATGATGCCCAGCGCGAACAGCGCGATCCGCGACAGGCCGCCGCCCGAGAAGAGGTTGAGCAGCCCGAGGATGTTGGAGCCGCCGAACTCCTTCTGGATGTTGTTGACCGCCGTCAGGTTGACGCCCGGCACGGGGATGTGCGAGCCGAAGCGGTAGATCAGCAGCATCGCCGCCGTGAAGGCGATCTTCTTGCGGATGTCCGCGACCTGGAAGGCGTTGAGGATCGTTGAGAGCATGGGCTTCGCTCCGCGGCCTAGAGCGCCGCTGCACTCCCTCCCGCGGAGCGGCGGATTCTAGTCGATGCGTGTTTGTGTGCCGGCGGTTGCACTGCCGGGCAGCCCGGCTAGAGCTCGACGAGCTTGCAGGTGCCGCCGGCCGCCTCGATGCGCTCGCGCGCGCCGGCACTGAACGCGTGCGCGTGCACCGTCAGCGCCTTGGAGATCTCGCCCTTGGCGAGCACCTTGATCGGGACGTCCTTACGCGAGCCGAGACCCTTCGCCTTCATCGCCTCGACCGTAACCTCGGCCCCGGCCTCGAAACGCTCCTGCAGCGCGTCGATGTTGACCGGTTGGGTGTGCGTGCGGAAGGGCTCAAACGGCATCGACTTCTTCATGTGCGGCCCGCGCAGCTTTCGCATGCGCATGTGAATCGGCATCTGGCCGCCCTCGAAGCGCGCCCGGCGCTTGGAGCCCGAGCGCGAGCCCGCGCCCTTCTGGCCACGGCCCGAGGTCTTGCCCGTGCCCGAGCCTTCGCCACGGCCGATGCGCTTGCGCGGGCGGCGGCTGCCCGGCGCCGGAGCCAAGCTGTGCAGGCCGATGCGCGTCGGCTTCTGCTCGTCCGCCGGGCTCACGACTTGCCCTCCTTGACCTCGACGAGGTGGCGCACCGCGTGCAGCATCCCGCGCGCCTGATCGCAGTCCTTGACCTCGACCGTGTGTCCGATTCGGCGCAGTCCGAGCGAGCGGAGCGTGTCGAGCTGTTTCTTGTTCGCGCCGTTACGCGACTTGCGCTGGGTCACCGTGAGGGCAGCCATCAGGACGAGGCCTCCTCGCTCGGAGCGCTCGCCGCCTCGGGCTGGGCCTCGTCGGTTGCCGCGGGCTCCGCGGGAGCGCCGGCGTCAGCGTCGGCCGGGGCAGGTGCGTCAGTGGGTGCAGCGTCAGTGGGAGTCTCGGCGCTCGCGTCCTCAGCCGAGAGTGTCGCCGTCGCGGCGCCGTTTGCGCTCTTGCCGCCGAGCCCGAGCACCTTGTCGATCGACAGGCCGCGCAGCTCGCCGACCTCCTCGGGCGTGCGCAGGCCGCGCAGGCCGGCGACGGTCGCCTTGACCAGGTTGATCGGGTTCTGCGTGCCGAGACTCTTGGAAAGGATGTCGTGGATACCGGCGAGCTCGAGCACCGCGCGCACACCGCCGCCGGCGATCACGCCCGTTCCGGGCGAGGCCGGCTTGAGGAAGACGCGGCCCGCACCGAAGACGCCCGTCGTCTGGTGGGTGATCGTGCTGCCGTGCTTGGGCACGCGGAAGAGGTCCTTCTTGGCGCGCTCGACGCCCTTCTGGATTGCCAGCGGAACCTCGTTGGCCTTGCCGTAGCCGACGCCGACGATTTCGCGCTCGTCGCCGACGACCACGAGCGCCGTGAACGAGAAGCGCCGGCCGCCCTTGACGACCTTGGCGACGCGGTTGATCTCGACGACGCGCTCCTGGAGGTCCAGGCCGGCCGGGCTGACTGATCTGTCTACGGTGATCGACATAAGAGGGAGTGAGAGGGTAGCGGTCGCGCAGCAGCCGACGGCTAGACGGTGATCCCGGCCTCGCGGATTGCCTCGGCAAATGCACGCACATGACCGTGGTAGCGGTAGCCGCCACGGTCGAACACCGCCTCGGAGATGCCCGCCGCCTTGGCTCGCTCGGCGAACGCCTCGCCGGCGCGCTTGGTGCGCTCGGGCTTCTTCAGCTTGCGCAGGTCCGGCTCGTACCAGTTGACCGCCGCCAGCGTGCGGCCGGCGCCGTCGTCGATCAGCTGCGCCGAGATGCCCTGGTTTGAGCGGAACACCGAGATGCGCGGACGCTCGGCCGTGCCCGTGATCTTCGCGCGCACGCGGCGGCGGCGTTTGAGCCGACTCTGGCGCTTCGTGATGACGGTCATCGCGAGACCTCGGTGATTACGCAACCGCCCACGCATGAGCTCGTAGGCCAAGCCAGGCAAGGACGCAGCGAGCGTGGCGTGCGATAGCACGCGAGCGAGCGAGGACGAAGGATGGCGCAGGCATACGGGCTCATGCGCGCTTGCCGACCTTGCGCTGGACGTACTCGCCCTCGTAGCGAATGCCCTTGCCCTTGTACGGCTCCGGCGGGCGCTGCTTGCGGATGATCGCCGCCGTCTCGCCGACAAGCTGCTTGGAGATGCCCTTGACGACGACGCGCGTCGGCTGGGGCACTTCGAACTCGATCCCGTCCGGCGCCGGGATCGGCACCGGGTGCGAGTAGCCCACGGCGAGCTCGAGGTTCTTACCCTTCAGCGCCGCGCGGTAGCCGACGCCCTGGATCTCCAGGCGCTTCTCGTAGCCCGCCGTCACGCCCTGGACCATGTTGGCCACGAGCGAGCGCGTCAGCCCGTGCAGCGCGCGGTGTTCGCCGCGGTCGGTCGGGCGCGAGACGAGCAACTGCTCGCCGTCCTGCTTGACCTCGATGTCGCGGTGGATGCGCTCCGCCAGTTCGCCTTTGGGACCGTTGACACGGACCTCGCCAGGCTCTATCGCGACCGTCACGCCGCTTGGCACCGGGATGGGCTGTCTGCCGATTCGAGACATCGCTCAGCTCACCAGACCTGCGCCAGGACCTCGCCGCCGACACCCTCTGCGCGAGCGTCGTGGCCGGTCATCACGCCGTGCGAGGTCGAGACGATCGCCGTGCCCATGCCGCCGAGCACCTTCGGGATGTGCTTGGCATCGACGTATGTGCGTCGACCCGGGCGCGAGACGCGCCGCAGCCCCGTGATCGCCGAGCGGCGGTCCTCGGTGTACTTCAAGCGGATCTGCAGCAGCTGCCCGGGGCCACCGTCGGGGTCGGGCGCGACCTCGAAGGAGTCGATGTAGCCCTGCTCGGCGAGGATCCGCGCGAGCTCGCTCTTCAGCTTCGACGCCGGGATGTCGACCGTCTCGTGGGCAGCGTGGATCGCATTGCGCACGCGCGTGAGGAAGTCGGCTATCGGATCGGTCATGGACATGGCTACTCGTTCAGTGGAAGGTCGAAAGGATTGTCTGGCCCGTTACCAGGAGGACTTCGTCATCCCCGGGATGTGGCCGTTGTGGGCGAGCTCACGCAAACAGATGCGGCAGAGCCCGAACTTGCGATAGACCGCGCGCGGACGCCCGCAGCGGTTGCAGCGAGTATAGGCGCGCGTTTTGAACTTCGGTGTGCGCGCCTGCTTGACGCGCTGCGATGTCTTGGCCATCAGTCGCCGCTCTCTTTCTCGTCGCTGCTGTCGCCCTGCTGTTGATCTGAGTCTGACGCCTCCTCGGCGTTTGCCTGCGGCTCGCTCGCCTCGACGGCTGCCTCGGACTCCTCGGCCGCTGGCTGCTCGGCGGCCTGCTCCTCCGCCTCGGGCTCCTGCGCTACCGGCTCCTCGACGGCTGGCTGCTCGGCTGCGGGTGCCTCGGCCTCGTCGGCCGGCGGCTCCTCAGCTGTGGGCTGCTCGGCCGCCTCGGCCTCGGCCTCAGGCTCGGCGGGCTGCTCGGCCAGCGGTGCTGCTTTTTTCGCCGCTTTGGCTTTCGGCGCTGGCGCCGCTGCCGCTTCCGCCGCCTTGGCGGCCTCGGCCTCGGCGTGCGCCTTGGCCTCGGCCTCGTCCGCTGCCGGGTCATAACCCTTCGGGCGGCCCTGGGCGGCGAACGGCATGCCGAACGCCCGCAGCAGCGCGAACGCTTCGATGTCGCTCTTCGCGCTCGTCGTGATCGTGATGTCCAGGCCGCGTACCTGGTCGATCGCGTCGTAGTCGATCTCCGGGAAGATGATCTGCTCGCGCACGCCCATCGTGTAGTTGCCGCGGCCGTCGAACGAGCGAGGGTTCAGGCCACGAAAGTCGCGGATCCGCGGGATCGCAATCGACACGAGCCGGTCGAGGAACTCATACGCGCGCTCGCCCCGCAGCGTGACGGAGACGCCGACCGGCATGCCCTCGCGCAGTTTGAACGCCGCGATCGACTTGCGCGCGCGGCGCACGCTCGGCTGTTGGCCGGCGATCGTCGCGAGCTGTTCGGTCGCCGCCTTCAGCACTTTAGAGTCCTGCTTGGCCAGGCCGACGCCCATGTTCAGCGTGATCTTCTCCAGCCGCGGCGCCTGCATGTTCGAGGAGAACTCGAAGCGCTCGATCAGCGAGGGGCGAACCTCCTCGAAGTAGCGTGCCTTCAGCCGTGCCGGCGGGGCGTCTGTCGTATCCGTCGCAGCCATCAGTCGAGCTCCGCTCCGGTGCTCTTGGCCACGCGCACGCGCGAGCCGCCGTCGCGTTGGATGCGCACGCGCGTCGGGTTTCCTTTGGCGTCGAGCAGCATCACGTTGGAGATGTGGATCGGGCCCTCGCGCTCGATGATCCCGCCGAGCTGACCTGCCGCGTTGGGCAACGGCGAGGTGCTCTGGTTCTGCTGCGGGCGCACCGCTCGCTTGACCATGTTCAGGCCCTCCACGTAGAGGCGTTCCTTGGTCGGCTCCACGCGCAGCACCTTGCCCGTCTTGCCGCGGTCCTTGCCCGCCGTGATCTTCACGTGGTCGTTCGAGCGGATCTTCATCGAGCCTCGCTTGCCGGTCTTGCTGGCCATCACAGGACCTCCGGCGCTAGCGAGACGATCTTCATGAAGTTGCGCTCGCGCAGTTCTCGCGCGACCGGTCCGAACACGCGCGTGCCACGCGGGTTGTTCTGGTCGTCGATGATTACCGCCGCGTTCTCGTCGAAGGCGATGTAGGTGCCGTCGTCGCGGCCGATCGGCTTCTTCGTGCGCACGATTACCGCCGTGACGACCTCGCCCTTTTTCACCGCGCCCTGCGGGTTGGCCTGCTTGACGGTCGCCGTGATCACGTCGCCGACGAATGCGTAGCGCCGCTGCGAGCCGCCCTTGACGCGGATGCAGAGGATCTCGCGCGCGCCCGTGTTGTCTGCGACACGGAGTCGCGTCTCGTTCTGGATCATCGGGCGCGCTCCAACACGTCTACGAGCGCCCAGCGCTTGGTGCGCGACAGCGGGCGGCTCTCGATCACGCGCACCGTGTCGCCCTCGTGCGCGTCGTTGTTCTCGTCGTGCGCGTGCAGCGTGCTCGAGCTGCGCACGATCTTCTCGTAGCGGCGGTGGCGGCGGGCGGTGTCGATGCGCACCGTGATCGTCTTCTCCGCCTTGTCCGAGACGACGACCCCCTGGCGCACCCTGCGCGCGCCCTCTACCGGCGCGTGCACCGGCGCGAGCGGCTCAGCCGCCGGAGCCGCTGCGCGGCGCTCGGACGCTTTGGCGCGTTCCTGCAGGCGGCGCGCGCGACGGCGCACGGCCTTGCGCTTGCGCTCAGCCACGCGCTCGGCTTGGCGCTCCTCCGGCGTGCGTGACGGGTTGGCCTTGCCCTCGTGCTTGGAGCGCGCGCGGCGGCGGCGCTCCTTCGGCGAGAGCACCTCGGCCGGCTCGCTCGGCTCGGCTTGCGCGGGCGCCTCGCCGGCGTCCTCGGCCGGGGCCTCCTCGACGGCCTCCGGGGCATCCTCTTGCGGAGCCTCAGCCGTGGCAGCCTCAGGCGCCTCGGCGGCCTGCGGCGCGTCCTCGGGGGTCTCGGGCGTCTCGTTCTCTTGCTCGTCAGCCATGTCTTCCGTTTCGTCTCAGCAGTTGGGTGTCAGTTGCTCTCGCCGCGCAGCTCTTGCTCGCGCGCGACGGTCAGGGCCCGGGCCAGGTCGCGCTTGGCGCGCCCCATGCCGGCAGTGTTGTCTAGTTCGCCCGTGGCGTTTGAGAAACGCAGGCCGAACACCTCTTTGCGCAGCACCGCGATCCGCTTGGACAGCTCGCCGGGCTCCATGTCGCGCATCTCCTTGGCCTTCATCAGCTTCAGTCCTCACGCAGCACGAACTTGGACTTCACCGGCAGCTTGTGCGCCGCCAGACGAATTGCGTCGCGCGCCAGCGGCTCGGATACACCGGCCAGCTCGAACATGACGCGCCCCGGCTTGACCACGGCGACCCAGCCTTCGGGCGAGCCCTTGCCCGAGCCCATGCGCGTCTCGGCCGGCTTCTTCGTCACCGGCTTGTCCGGGAACACGTTGATCCAAACCTTGCCGCCACGCTTGATCTTGCGCGTCATCGCGACACGGGCGGCCTCGATCTGGCGGTTGGTCAACCAGCCGCCCTCGAGCGCCTTCAATCCGTACTCGCCGAACTGCACCTTGACCTGCCCGCGCGACATCCCGGCACGGCGCCCACGGTGCTGCTTGCGATGCTTCACACGCTTGGGAGAGAGCATCAGCGCCCACCTCCGCCGCCCGGACGCGAGCCGCCACGACCGCCACCGCCGGGGCCGCGTCCGCCGCCGCCTCCGCCGCCACGACCGCCACCGAAGCCACCGCCGCCAGGTCCACGTCCGCCACCGCCGCCGGGGCCGCCGCCGCCCGGACGCCCGCGCCCGCCGCCACCGCCCGGACCGCCACCGCCGCGTCCACGACCGCGTCCGTCACGACCGTCGCGACCGCCACGGCCATCGCGGTCGTTGCTCGACGGCGCCGGCGCCGTGATGTCGGTCAGGTCGGCGCCCGTGTAGCCCTCGGGCATGATCTCGCCCTTGTTGATCCAGCACTTCACACCGATCCGCCCGAACGTGGTGCGCGACTCGTAGAAGCCGTAGTCGATGTCAGCTCTCATCGTGTGCAGCGGCACGCGACCGTCTGAGTAACTTTCGGTGCGGGCCATCTCCGCGCCGCCCAAGCGCCCGGCCACCTGCACCTTGACGCCCTTGGCGCCCGAGCGCATCGCGCTTGTCAAAGCGCGCTTCATCGCGCGGCGGAAGGCCACGCGGTTCTGCAGCTGCTCGGCGATCGACTGCGCCACCAGCGACGCGTCGAGCTCGGGGCGCTTGATCTCGAGGATGTTCACCTTGATCTGCTTGTTCGTCATCTTGTGCAGGTCGCGGCGCAGTGCGTCCACTTCGCTGCCCGACTTGCCAATCACGATGCCCGGGCGCGCCGTGTGGATGTTGACCTCGAGTTCCTGGGAGTCCTTGCGGATCGTGATGCTCGAGAGGCCCGCGTGCGCGAGCTTGTTCGTGATGTGCTCACGGATGCGGACGTCCTCGGCGAGGTACTCCGCGAAGTGCTTTTCGTTGAACCAGTTCGACTTCCAGTCGTGGATGTAACCCACGCGCATAGCCTCTGGATGAACCTTTTGTCCCATTCTTCTCTCTCTAGCCGTCTCTCTTGGTGGTCCGGGGCGCCGGGTCCGGGGTCAGCGCGATCGTCAGGTGGCTCGTGCGCTTGCGGATCGGCGTCGCGCGTCCCATCGCGCGCGGCCTGAAGCGCTTGATCGTCGGCCCCTCGTCGGCAAACGCCTCACGGACGATCAGGTCTTCCTCGACCAGTTCGTGATTGCTCTCGGCGTTGGCCACCGCAGACTCGAGCAGCTTGCTCCAATCGCGCGCCACCTCACGAGGGGTGAATTCGAGGATAGCGCGTGCCTCCTGCACCGACTTGCCGCGCAGGTGCCCGCAGACCATCCGCGCCTTGCGCGCCGAGGTGCGCACGTAGCGCGCGTGCGCGCGGACGACTTTGCGTCGCGGTTTGGCCGGGACGGCTTTGCCGCGGCTCGCTTTTTTCGGCTCGCTCGCAACGGGCTCTTTCGCCGCCGGAGCTTTGCTCGCAGCGTTTTTCGCGCCAGGTTTTTTGGAAGCTTTTTTGGCGGCCGGTTTGGCGCCCTCGTCGGCTTTCGCCTCAGCGTCTTTCGCCGCTTTGGCTTCCGCGCCTTTGGCCGCTTTGGCCGGTTTTTTCGCGGCTTTTTTGGCAGCCGGTTTTTTCGCCTCGGGCGTGTCCGGCGCGCTCACGTCGTCCGTCTCCTGCTCGGCGCTCATCTAGCGAACCCTTCCCGAGCCCGCGTGGCCGCGGAACACACGCGTCGGCGCGAACTCGCCGAGCTTGTGCCCGACCATCGACTCACTGACAAACACCGGGACGTGTTTCTTGCCGTCGTGCACCGCGATCGTGTGGCCGACCATCTCCGGAAAGATCGTCGACGCGCGCGACCACGTACGCAGCATTTTCTTGTTGTTCGCCGTGTTCAGCGCTTCGATGCGATTCATCAGGCGCTCTTCGACCCACGGGCCCTTCTTGCTGGAGCGGCTCATCGCTGCTTACCCTTCCCGCGACGCCTGCCGCGCACGATGTACTTGCTTGAGGTCTTGTTCTTTTTGCGCGTGCGGTAGCCGAGCGTTGGCACGCCCCACGGCGTGACCGGGTGCCGGCCGGCCGTCGTCGAGCCCTCGCCGCCGCCGTGCGGGTGGTCGACCGGATTCATCGCCGTGCCGCGCGTCTGCGGGCGCACGCCCATGTGGCGCTTGCGTCCCGCCTTGCCGATCTTCACGTTCTGGTGGTCGGTGTTGCCCAGCGCGCCGACCGTCGCGCGGCACTCGGCGCGGACCATGCGCATCTCACCTGAGGGCAGGCGCAGCGTCGCCATCTCGCCGTCCTTGGCCATCAGCTGAACGGCGGCACCCGCCGAGCGTGCCATCTGCCCGCCGCGGCCAGGCTGTAGCTCGACGTTGTGGACGACCGTGCCGACCGGCATGCGCGTAAGCGCCATGCAGTTGCCCACCGCGATGTCAGCACCCTCGCCCGAGGAGACCGTCATGCCCACCGTCAGGCGCTGCGGCGCGAGGATGTAGCGCTTCTCGCCGTCGAGGTAGTGCAACAGCGCGATGTAGGCCGAGCGGTTGGGGTCGTACTCAATCGCGGCGACCTTCGCCTCGACGCCGTCCTTGCGGCGCTTGAAGTCGATCCGCCGGTAGGCGCGCTTGGCACCGCCGCCGCGGTGGCGCGAGGTCTTGCGTCCGTGCGCGTTGCGCCCGCCGCTCTTCTTCAGCCCTTCGACGAGCGTCTTCTCCGGCTTTGACTTCGTGATCTCCGCGAAGTCCGGGTAGGACACGAAGCGCATCCCCGGGCTCGTCGGCTTTGGCTTGCGAATCGGCATTGCCTATGACCCCTCGAGACCCTGCAGGCCTTGGAAGACGGGGATCGATTCACCGTCGCGCACCTGCACGATCGCCTTCTTCCAGCTGCGCGTGCGACCGTTCGTCGTGCCGCGGCGCTTGGGCTTGGACTTGACGCTCGCCGTGCGCACCTCGACGACGTGCACCTCGAACAGCGCCTCGATCGCCTGGCGGATCTGCGTCTTGTGCGCGTCGTCGTGGACGCGGAAGGTGTAGCGGTTGGCCGCCGAGAGCACGTAGCTCTTCTCCGAGACGACCGGGCGGATGATCACCTGTGAGTGATCCATCAGGCCGCCTCCTCCTGCTCGACGGCACCCGCGCGCGGCTTGGCGGCGCGCTCCGTCAGCTCGTCGAGCGCGGCCTCGGTGACGAGCAGCGAGGCGGCGCCCACGACTTCGGTCACGCCGACGTCGGTCGCGCTCAGCACAGCCACGCGCTTGAGGTTGCGAAACGACAGCGCCACGTCTGACTGCTCGGGGCCGAGCACGACGAGCGTCGGCGAATCCTGGCCCCAGTCTTCGAGCAGGTCGAGCGCCTGGCGCGTCTTCGGCGCCGTGAACGCGGCCGCGTCGAGGATCGCCAACGAGCCGCGCTCGGCGTGCAGCGACAGCGCGCTGCGCAGCGCAGCGCGCTGCTCCTTGCGGTTGACCTTGAACGTGTAGGAGCGCGGCTGCGGGCCGAACACGACGCCGCCGCCCGTCCAGATCGGCGAGCGGTTGGAGCCCGCGCGGGCCCGGCCCGTGCCCTTCTGGCGCCACGGCTTGGCGCCGCCGCCCGAGACCATCGCGCGCGTCTTCGTCGCCGCCGTCCCGCGCCTACGCGCTGCCTGCTCCGCACGCACGCTCTGATGGACTAGCGGCCCATGGAATCGTGCGCCGAAGGCGCCTTCATCAAGTTTGACTTTCTTTGACTGACCGAGCACCGGAGCGTCAGGCATCGCTGCGCACCTCCACCACGCCGCCGCGCGGACCCGGCACCGAGCCGCGCACCATCAGCAGGTTCTCCTTAGCGTCGAGGGCGACGATCTCAAGACCCTTCTGCGTGACGCGCTTGTTGCCCATCTGCCCGGGGCCGCGGATGCCCTTCATCACGCGCGCCGGCCACGCCGAGGCGCCAATCGAGCCGGGGGCGCGCTTGTTGTGCGAGCCGTGCGACTTAGGGCCTGAGGCGAAGTTGTGGCGCTTGATCGTGCCCTGAAAGCCCTTGCCCTTGGACGTGCCCGAGATCTTCACGCGCCCGCCGACCTCGAAGGCCTCGACCGTCACGCTCTCGCCGAGCTGCAGCTCGCCTGCCTCGTCGCGGAACTCGACCACGTGGCGCATCGGCGGCGCGTCGACCTTTTTCAGGTGGCCGAGCTCGGCTTTGGTCAGGTGCTTCTCCTTGGCCTGCCCGAAGGCCAGCTGGACCGCTTCGTAGCCGTCGCGGTCGGGCGTGCGGATTGCCGTGACCGGGCACGGGCCGGCCTGCAGCACGGTCACGCGCGCGACGCTGCCGTCCTCCTGGAACAGTTGGGTCATGCCGAGCTTCTTGGCGAGGATCGCGGACATCTCGTCGGTCAGGTGGCCAGGCGGATCTCGATGTCCACGCCCGCCGGCAGGTGGTCGAGGCGCTGCAGCGAGTCGACCGTCTTCGGCGTCGGCTGGTGGATGTCGATCAGACGCTTGTGCGTGCGGATCTCGAAGTGCTCGCGCGAGTCCTTGTCCTTGAACGGCGAGCGGATCACGCAGTAGACGTTCTTCTCAGTCGGCAGCGGCACGGGACCCGACACCGTCGCGCCGGTGCGCGTGGCCGTCTCGACGATCTCCTTCGCCGCGGACTCGATCGCCGAGGTGTCATAAGCCTTCAGGCGGATGCGAATCTTGTTTTGCGTGGCCGATGCCATTGGTGTCTCGAGTCTGCTCTCTTGTCTCTGATTCGTTGTCGTTCCGGCGCCGGTGATTACCCCGGGGTGGTCAGAGAAAGGGCGGACTCCGTGTCGTGGAATCCGCCTCCACCTCTCGCCACCGCGCCTTCCGGGGGCCTTCTAGTCGTATCGGACTGCAATATGAGCACCGCCCCGAGCTTCCGGGGCGGTGGGTGCTACTCGATGATCTCTGTGACTACGCCAGAGCCGACCGTGCGACCGCCCTCTCGGATGGCGAAACGCAGGCCCTGGTCCATGGCGATCGGCTGGATCAGTTCGATCTCCATCTGGACGTTGTCCCCAGGCATGACCATCTCGACGCCGTCGGGCAGCTTGGCCACGCCGGTGACGTCGGTCGTGCGGAAGTAGAACTGCGGCCGGTAGCCCGTGAAGAACGGGGTGTGACGGCCACCCTCCTCCTTCTTCAGCACGTAGACCTCAGCCTTGTACTTGGTGTGCGGCGTGATCGAGCCCGGCTTGCACAGCACCTGGCCGCGCTCGATCTCCTCGCGCTTGGTACCGCGCAGCAGACAGCCGACGTTGTCGCCCGCCTGACCCTGGTCGAGGATCTTGCGGAACATCTCGACGCCCGTGACGACCGTCGAGGTCGAGTCGTGGACGCCGACGATTTCCACCGTGTCCCCCGTGTTTACGATGCCCTGCTCGACGCGGCCCGTGGCGACCGTGCCACGGCCGGTGATCGAGAAGACGTCCTCGACCGGCATCAGGAATGGCTTGTCGAGCTCGCGTACCGGCTCCGGGATGTAGGTGTCCAGCGCCTCCGCGAGCTCAAGGATCTTGCCCTTGTAGGCCTCGTCACCTTCGAGCGCCTTCAGCGCTGAGCCGGTGATGAAGGGGATGTCGTCGCCCGGGAAGTCGTATTCGGAGAGGAGCTCGCGAACCTCGACCTCGACCAGTTCGAGCAACTCGTCGTCGTCGACCATGTCGGCCTTGTTGAGGAACACGACGATGTAGGGGACGCCGACCTGGCGCGCCAGCAGGATGTGCTCACGCGTCTGCGGCATCGGACCGTCGGCGGCCGAGACCACGAGGATCGCGCCGTCCATCTGCGCCGCACCCGTGATCATGTTCTTCACGTAGTCGGCGTGACCCGGACAGTCGACGTGGGCGTAGTGACGGTTCTCCGTCTGGTACTCGACGTGCGAAGTCGCAATCGTGATCCCGCGTTCCTTCTCCTCGGGAGCGTTGTCGATCTCCGCGAAGGTACGAGCCTCCGCTCCTCCGTGCTCGGCCAGCACCGTCGTGATGGCAGCGGTCAGCGTCGTCTTGCCGTGGTCGATGTGACCAATGGTGCCGACGTTGACGTGCGGCTTGTCGCGCTCGAACTTCTCCTTCGCCACTTTTGGTTCGCTCCTGGTATCGACTTGAATGTCCGCCCGTGAGGGCGAACCTGAGAAATCTATCTAACTGCGGCCGTCTGTGACTGCCGCCTGTTGCCTAAAGCTCAGTCCTGCAATCTCCGAAGCCTCACCCCAAGCCGTCTAGGCCGGGACCGGCTCCCCAGTTCGCTGTTCCACGATCTGCTCCGCGATGTTCGCCGGAACCTCCTCGTAGGCCTCGAACTGCATCGTGTAGTTCGCGCGGCCCTGCGTGTTGGAGCGCAGGTCGGTCGCGTAGCCGAACATCTCGCTCAGCGGCACACGCGCGGTAACTACCAACGCGTTGCCCCGACGCTCATTGCCCTCGACGCGTCCGCGCCGGCGGCTGAGGTCGCCGATGACCTCGCCGAGGAAGTCCTCCGGCGTGATCACCTCGACCGCGAAGATCGGCTCCAGCAGGACCGGCTTGGCGCGCTTGGCGGCCTCCTTGAAGGCGATCGAGCCGGCGACCTTGAAGGCGATCTCCGACGAATCCACGTCGTGGTACTTGCCGTCGGTCAGCGTCACCTTCATGTCGACCATCGGGTAGCCCGCCTTGACGCCGTTCTCCAGCGCCTCTTCGACACCCTGCTTGACGGCCGGAATGTATTCGGAGGGGATGTTTCCGCCCTTGATCTTGTTGACGAACTCAAAGCCCTCGCCGGGCGCCGGCTCCAAGGTGATGTAGACGACGCCGAACTGACCCGAGCCACCCGTCTGGCGGACGAACTTGCCTTCGATCTTCTCGACCGTGGCACGCACCGTCTCGCGGTAGGAGACCTGCGGGCGCCCGACGTTGGCCTCGACGCCGAACTCGCGCTTCATGCGGTCGACGAGCACCTCGAGGTGCAGCTCGCCCATGCCCGAGATCTCGGTCTGGCCGGTCTCCTCGTTGGTGCGCACCTGGAAGGTCGGGTCCTCCTCGGCCAGACGGCCAAGCGCGATCGACATCTTCTCCTGGTCGGCCTTCGTCTTCGGCTCGACCGCGACCTTGATCACGGGCTCCGGGAAGACGATTTTCTCGAGGTGCACGGGAGCGTCCGGCGCCGCGAGCGTGTCGCCCGTGATCACCTGCTTGATGCCCACCGCCGCGGCGATGTCGCCCGCGTAGACCTCTTCGACCTCCTCGCGATCGTTGGCATGCATCATCAGGATGCGCCCGATCCGCTCGGTCCGCCCGCTGCCGACGTTGAGCACGCGCGAGCCTGCCTGGAGCTTTCCGGAGTAGACGCGGAAGTAGGTCAGCTTGCCGACGTAGGGATCGGCCGCGATCTTGAAGGCGAGCGCCGAGAAGGGCTCTGAGTCATCCGCCTTGCGCACGACCTGGCGCTCCTCCTCCTCCCCTTTGATCAGCTCGGTGCCGACGACCGGCGGGACGTCCAGCGGCGAGGGCAGGTAGTCGATCACCGCGTCCAGCAGTGGCTGCACGCCCTTGTTCTTGAACGACGAGCCGCACAACACCGGCGTCAGTTTTGTCGACAGCGTCGCCTTGCGAATCGCCGCCTTCAGCACGTCCTCGGGAACCTCCGATTCTTCGAGGATCAGCTCGAGCAGGTTGTCGTCGTAGTGGGAGACCTCCTCGAGCAGGTGTTCGCGCGCGGCCTCGGCCGCTTCGAGCAGCTCGGCCGGGATCTCGTTTTCTTCCTGTTCGGTGCCGAGCTCGTCCTTGTAGACCATCGCCTTCATCTTCACGAGGTCAACGATGCCGAGGAAGTCGGCCTCGTTGCCGATCGGCAGCTGGATCGGCACCGGGTGCGCGCCGAGGCGATCGATCATCGTCTGTACGCCACGGTCGAAGTCCGCGCCGATGCGGTCCATCTTGTTGATGTAGGCGATCCGCGGGACGTGGTACTTGTCGGCCTGGCGCCAGACGGTCTCCGACTGGGGCTCCACGCCGGCGACCGAGTCAAACAGCGCGATCGCACCGTCGAGCACGCGCAGCGAGCGCTCGACCTCGACCGTGAAGTCGACGTGGCCCGGCGTGTCGATGATGTTGATTCGGTGGCCTTTCCACTCTGCCGTGGTGGCCGCCGAGGTGATCGTGATGCCGCGCTCCTGCTCCTGCTCCATCCAGTCCATCACGGCCGCACCCTCGTGGACCTCGCCGATCTTGTACGTGCGACCGGTGTAATAGAGGATGCGCTCGGTCGTCGTCGTCTTACCGGCGTCGATGTGCGCCATGATCCCGATGTTGCGGGTCTTTTCGAGTGTGTACTTGCGTGGCATCAGTAAGTGGGGGGTCGGGCGACGGGCGCTTTGGGCGAAAAAAATGGACCCCTCGGGTCCACGCGCGCTACTGGTCTTGGGTGGACCGTCCGCTTCGCTATCTGATCGAGGTCTCCATCTTGATTTGCGACTCCGGGGGCGCAACAAACTGCCTGCGCACACGCGCGACGCGAGGCCGACTATAGCAGAGCAATTCCGCTTTTCTACGGGCTATCTCGGCGTCTGCGAGGCACCTTGCAGACCCTCCTCGGGACGCTCGCACGGGGCGTCAGCGGGGGTCTCTTCGAACATCGCGCCGAGCTTTTCGAGCACCTCCGTCGCGGCCTGCAGATCACGCTCTGAGACCCCGCCGAGGGCGGCCTGCCAGCGACTCTGCCAGACGGCCCGCTTGGCCTCGATCTTGCCGCGGCCCTGCTCGGTCAGGCGCGAGACGACCACGCGCCGGTCGGTCTCCGAGCGCACGCGTTCGACGTGCCCGCAGTCGGCGAGGTGGTCGAGCATCTGCGTGACCGTCGCCGGTGTCAGCCGGGCCGCCGCCGCCAGCTCGCCCGCCGGTAGCTCGCCGCGCTCGTCGAGCTCGATCAAGAGCTCGAACTGTGCATGGCTGAGCTCCGAGCCAACCAGGTGCGTGTCACGCCCGCGCAGGCGGCTGACCGCGCGGAACACGTGGCGGAAGGCCTGGCCGAACTCGCTGAGCGCCGGGCTCAGCTCGTTTGTCGAGCTCGCGGCGGACTGCTTGCCCTTCACGCTCTGCTCGGAAGTTCGCTTTGCGGCTGTCGTGGTGCTCATCGCTAGACCCCGAGCGGCTCGGCGCTCGCCTCGGCGTTGGCCGCCGCCTTGCTCAACCGGGCGCGCGGGTTCTCGGCCCGCAGCAAGAAGACGCACGGGATCAGCGAGAGCACGCAGATCCCGACCGACCACCAGTAAGCATCCTGGAAGGCGCTCGCCGGCTTGGTCAGGGCGTGCCCCGTGGCGCGCTGCAAAACGACGGCGAGCACGGCCGTGCCGATCGCGCCGCCGATCCGCTGCAGCACGTTCAGCTGCGGTGTGGCGTCCGAGAGCTGGTCGGGTCGCAGCGCCGAGAAGGCGGCCGTCATCGCCGGCATGAAGGAGAAGCCTATGCCCACGCCGCGCAGCAGCAGCACTACGGAGATGTAGGCGATCGACGTGCTCGCCCCTACGAACGCCAGCGGGATCGAGCTGAGCGAGAGCAGCAGCACGCCGCCGAGCGCCACGCGCCCACCCCCGAAGCGCTGCGTCAGGCGGCTCGTGAGTGGCATCACGAGCAGCATTCCCAGTCCCTGCGGACCGACGAGCAGGCCGGTCACGATCACGCTCTCGTGGCGGACTTCTTGGTAGTAGAGCGGCACGAGGATCATCGCGCCGAACAGCGCCGCGCCGAGGCCAAACGTCGTCAGCGAGGCCGCTCCGAACACGCGGTTCATATACAGGCGCACGTCGAGCAGCGGGCGCTCGACACGCAGCGCATGCCAGATGAACACGCCCGAGAGCACGAGCGCTATCGCGATCGGCCAGACGACGACCGGCGCAGTCAGGCTGCTGTGCGTGCCGAGCTGGCTGAGGCCGTAGACGAGTGCCGTCGAAGCCGTCGAGAGCAGCGCCAACCCGAACACGTCCAACGGACCAGCCTCGCCGGAGTCCGTGTGCGGAAGCATCCGCCAGGCCAGCACGAAGGCGATCGCGCCGATCGGCAGGTTGACGAGGAAGATCCACGACCAGTGCAGGTTCTGCAGGATCGTGCCGCCAACGACCGGCCCGAGGATCGGCGCGAGCATCGCCGGCATCGAGACGATGCCCATCACGCGCCCCATCCGCTTCGGCCCGGCGACCTGCGCCATGATCAGCTGCCCGACCGGCATGATCATGCCGCCGCCCGCTCCCTGCAGCACGCGAAAGACAACGAGCGAGGTCGTCGAAGCGGCGACCGCGCACAGCCCCGAGCCGACCGTGAACAGCACGAGCGAGGTCATGTACACGCGCTTGGCGCCGAAGCGGCGGGCCGCCCACCCAGTCACCGGGATGACGGCGGCCAGCGAGAGCAGGTAGCCCGTAACGACCCACTGGATCTGCGAGATCGAGCTGTGCAAGTCGTGGCCGAGCGTGCGTAGCGCGACGTTGACGATCGTCGTGTCGAGGATCGACATGATCATCCCGAGGATCACGACGCCCGCGATCTTCCAGACGTACGGCTCGATGCGGTCGTGCAACTCCGGGCCCTGGTCGAGGGCGGCCGTGGCGGGGGCTGGCGTCGCCGCCGTCGTCGCCGGGCCCGAGCCGGGCGAGGTGCTGAGGTCCGTTGTCTCCGTGGAAGTCATTCGGTACCTTAAGTTTAGGTACCAAAGCTTATTTCTTCAAGTCCTATGGACGGGTGTTGGCAAGTAACTTCGTAGGCCATGGGCTTGCTCTCTGACTACTCGCGACAGGCACGCGCCTACGACTCCACGCGCGGCGCGAGCCCGTCGGTGCTCGTCCCCCTGCGCCGCGCACTCGCAGGGGCGCCGGGGCACGAGCTCGCGGACATCGGCGGAGGCACGGGCAACTACGCGCTCGCGCTCGCCGGCGAGGGCTGGCAGTCGACCGTCGTCGACCGCTCTGTACAGATGCTCGCGCAGGCGAGCGCCAAGGGGCTGAAGACGGTGCGCGCGAATGCCACGCGCCTGCCGTTCGCCGAGGAGACCTTCGACGCGGCCATGCTCGTGTCGATGCTGCACCATGTCGATTCGTTCGCTCGTGCGCTTGCCGAGGCAAAGCGCGTTCTGCGCTCCGGCGGTCGCCTGGCCGTGATGGTGTTCACGCGCGAGGACATCGCCGACGCGTGGTGCCTGGACTACTTCCCCAGCTCGCGGCCATGGATGGAGCAGACGCACATGCCGGTGGCCGAGCTGTTCGCCGAGCTGCCGGGCGCCCGGCGCACGCCGGTCGTCTATGAGGACGTCAACGACGGATCGATGGCGGCAATGCTCGGCCATCCCGAGCTGCTGCTCGACCCCAAGCGTCGCGCGCAGACCAGCTACTTCGAGCGCATGCAGCGCGACCACGCCGAAGAGCTGCGCGCCGGCCTGGAGCGGCTGGAGCGCGAGCTGCGCGCGGGCGACGGCAGCGCACCTACGCAGGCCGGGCACGCGAGTGTGCTGGCGTGGGCTAAGCCCTAGCTACCAGCGGTAGTGAGCGAACGCCTTGTTCGCTTGGGCCATGCGATAAATGTCGTCCTTGCGCTTGTAAGCGCCACCCTGCTGGGACTGAGCATCCATCAACTCGTTGGCGAGCCGCTGCGCCATCGTCTTCTCGCGGCGCTGGCGGGCGAACTCGACGAGCCAGCGTACGGCGAGCGTACGCGCGCGTCGCGAGGCGACCTCGACGGGCACCTGGTAGGTGGCTCCACCGACGCGGCGCGATTTGACCTCGAGCGTCGGCGTCAGCGAGCGGATCGACGCCTCGAGCGACTCGATCGGGTCTTTGTCAGAGCGCTCGCCGATCAGCGCGAGGGCGTCGTAGACGATTCGCTCGGCCGTCGACTTCTTGCCGTCGAGCATCACCTTATTGATGACCTGCTGGACGAGCTTCGAGCGGTGAACGGGGTCCGGCTCCACCGGCCGGATCTGGGCAGCTGCGCGGCGGGGCATCTATTTCTTCTTCACGCCGTACTGCGAGCGGCCCTGCTTGCGATCGCTCACGCCGGCCGCGTCGAGCGTGCCGCGCACGACCTTGTAGCGGACGCCAGGCAGGTCCTTGACGCGACCGCCGCGGACGAGCACGACGGAGTGCTCCTGCAGATTGTGCCCCTCACCGGGGATGTATGCGGTGACCTCGATCGAGCCGGAGATACGCACACGCGCGACCTTGCGCAGCGCGGAGTTAGGCTTCTTCGGGGTCGTCGTGTAGACGCGCGTACAAACGCCGCGGCGCTGCGGGGCGGCGACCTTCTTCTTACGCCCGGCACCTGACTTCAGGCCAGGGGTGGCGAGCTTCTTCTTCGGGGCTACACGGCCCTTGCGCACGAGCTGAGAGGTGGTCGGCATTCGGCCCGGGATGCTAGCAGCGCTAAGCGCTTGCGGCTGCGCCGGCTGCGCGCACCGGAGCGGGCATCATCGCGGCGGCGACGATCACGGCGACGAAGGCGATCGCCTGCAGCGTGATTCCGAGCGGGCTGCCGGCCATTGGGTCGCCGAATACGAGGATGCCGCCGGTGATGCCGGCGATGTTGGCGGCCGTGCCGGTGACGGCGATCACGGGGACCGCGTCTCCATCCTGCAAGCCACGCGCTGAGGCGTAGAAAGCGACGATCGAGGCGGCGACGGCGACGATCAGCCAGGGGCTGAGCAGCAGGCCGAGGAAGCCGTGCGCCCCGGTGATGCCGGTGAGCGCCTTGATCGCGGTGTCGGAGACACCGAAGAGGATGCCGGCGGCGGCGCCGAGCATGACGCCGTGGTGCTCGACGGGGCCGCCCATGCGGGGACCCATGATCAAGAGACCGCCGAGGCCGAATAGACCGGCCTCAAAAGCGATCATCGCGGCCGTGGAGAACTGCGAGTGCGCGCCGTGCATTGCCGGTGCGGTGATGCCGAGCACAGCGAGGCCTACGGCCATCAGCGAGAGACCGATCCACTGGCGACGCCCGACCTCGAAGCCGAACAGGCGGTCAGCCATCACGGCGATGAAGACGACACCGGCGGCGAGCGCGACCTGGATCACGGACATCGGTGCGAGCGCGAGGGCCGCCACGTGCAGGCCCCAGCTGATCGTGGCCGTGATCATGCCGATCGTGAACCACTTCGAGGAGTACAGCTGGCGCGCGGAGCGGAAGGGATGGCGAACGTCGACCTTGGCCACCGAGTTGGCGCCCCGATGCTTGTAGAAGAAGCCGAGGTTCGCGACGAAAGCGCAGGCGAGCGCTAGGAGGATGCCGAGGTCTAGGGTCATGAGGAAGTTGGGGAGTTCAGGCGCTGCGTGAGTGGGGATCGACGGTCTTGACCGGCTGCTTTACTGCCTGCCCCCAACGTTCGGCATATCGGCCGTCGCTGGAGAGTACCCCCCATTACCTTCGTGGAAACTAAAGAGATAGATAAAGAAATCTCAGGTTTCTCAAGCGCGGATCCGCACAAGGGCGCGGTCGATCGAGCGCTGCGCAGCCTGGAGCCTGAGCCGACGACGGACAGGCCCCTGCTGCTGGTCGACATCGACGGTGTGATCTCGCTGTTCGGCGGCGTGGAGCTCTCATCGGGGCCCCCGTTCGCCGGGCGGACCGGCTCGTTCCATTCGATCGACGGCATGCCCCATTTTCTTTCGTCCACGGCCGCCGCTCACCTGCTCGACTTGCAACGCCATTTCGAGCTCGCCTGGTGCAGCGGCTGGGAGGAGAAGGCCAACGAGCACCTCCCCCACCTGCTCGGCCTGCCTGCAGGGCTCCCGTTCATGCGCTTTGAGCGAAGCGTCGGACGCGCCAACGCGCACTGGAAGCTCGCGGCGATCGACGAGTTCGCAGGCGTTCGGGCGCTGGCCTGGATCGACGACGCGCTCAATCCTGCCTGTCACGAGTGGGCAGCGGCACGCGCGGCGCCGACGCTGCTCGTGCAGACCGAGCCCGAGTACGGGCTGACCGAGCGTGAGGCGCAGCTGCTCGGCGCTTGGGCACGGGAGCTGCGCGCAGCCGGCTAGCGAGATGGCTTCCGGCTGGCTGAGCGCCCCCAGCCAGCCGGTATCCCGCCGTTAACTACTCCCCGCTCGGCTCCTCAGGAACCTCGAGCTCAGCGAGCTCCTCGACGAAGCCGGGATCGGTGTCGCCGGCGCCGATCTTCTCGAGCGATGCCAGGTCGGCGTCGAACTCTTGGCCGTAGCCGCCGCCGAAACCCTCGCCGCCGGAGAGCCCGAGCTCAGCCGCGATCTCGTCCTGGTCGAGCAGGCCGACATCGTCGATCGCGCGGGGCAACGGTTCGGACGGTTCGATCTCGATCCGCCGATAGCGCTTCAGTCCGGTCGCCGCCGGGATCAGCTTGCCGATGATCACGTTCTCCTTGAGGCCGTTGAGGCGATCCGTCTTGCCCTCGAGCGCCGCGTCGGTCAGCACCTTGGTGGTCTCCTGGAAGGAGGCCGCCGAGAGGAACGAGTCCGTGTTCAGCGATGCCTTGGTAATGCCGAGGATGATGTCCTCGAACTGCGCAGCCTCGCCCTTTTTGTTGACGATCTCATCGTTGACCTTGGCGAATTCGAAGCGGTCGACGAACTGCCCAGGCAGGTAGTCGGTGTCGCCCTTCTGGTCGACGCGCACCTTCTTCAGCATCTGACGAACGATCAGCTCGATGTGCTTGTCGTTGATGTCGACGCCCTGGGACTTGTAGACCTCCTGGACCTCTTTGACGAGGTAGACCTCGGTGTCGGTCCGTCCGCGGATCGCGAGCAGCTCGTGCGGGTAGACCGACCCCTCGTTGAGCTGCTTGCCGGCGTTGATCTTCTCGCCCTGGCCAACGAACAGACGCGTGCGGCGGGGAAAGGCGTGACGGTGCTCCTCGCCCGCCTCGTCGGTGATCACGACGGTCAGCGCCTTGTCGGTCTCCTCGACCGAGACGACGCCGTCCTGCTCGGCGATCTTCGCCAGGCCCTTCGGCTTGCGCGCCTCGAACAGCTCGACCACACGCGGCAGACCGTGCGTGATGTCCGCACCGGCGACGCCGCCGGTGTGGAACGTACGCATCGTCAGCTGCGTGCCCGGCTCGCCGATCGACTGGGCCGCGATGATGCCGACGGCGTCGCCGATTTGCGCAAGCGCGCCGGTCGCCATCGCCCGGCCGTAGCAGGCCTGGCACACGCCGCTCTGCGCCTCGCACTTCAGCACCGAGCGCACGGGCACCGTGGTCTGGTTGCCCTTCTCGTGATCGTCGGTGAACGCCTCGACCATGTCCGCGAGCTGCGCGCGACCGATCTCCGAGCCCTGCTCGGCGAGCATGCGGTTGCGCTTGGTTGTGATGTCCAGCGCCGCGACGCGCCCGACGAGACCGTCGTTGGGCTCACCGCCGTCCTTGAACACGGGCATCTCGATGTGGTCCTCGGTACCGCAGTCGGGCTCACGGATGATCACGTCCTGCGCGACGTCGACCAGACGGCGGGTCAGATAGCCCGAGTCGGCCGTACGCAGCGCCGTGTCGGCGAGACCCTTTCGCGCGCCGTGCGTGGAGATGAAGTACTCGAGCACCGACAGGCCCTCCATGAAGTTGGCCTTGATCGGACGCTCGATGATTTCACCCTTCGGGTTGGCCATCAGGCCACGCATGCCCGCCAGCTGGCGGATCTGCTTGAACGAGCCACGCGCACCCGAGTTGGCCATCATGAAGATCGGGTTGAGCGTCTCGAGGTTCGCGACCATCGCCTCGGCGACCTCGTCGGTCGCCGCGTTCCACTTCTCGACGACCGCCTCGTGGCGCTCCTCCTGCGTGATCAGGCCCATGTCGTACTGGTCTGAGATCTCGCCGACCTGCGCCTCGTAGCTGTCGAGGATTTTCTGCTTGCTCGGCGGCACGACCACGTCGTTCTTGGAGATCGTGATCCCCGCCTGTGTGGCGTACTTGAAGCCGAGGTCCTTGAACGCGTCGAGCACGAGCGAGATCGTTGTCGCGCCGTAGGTCTGCACGAGCATGTCGATCAACCGCGTCGTGTCGCGCTTCTTCATCGACTGGTTGACGAACGTGTACTTGGAGGCGTCGAACTCGTCGCCGAGCGCCTCCGCCAGCGCACGCTCGATGCGGTCGTTGTAGATAATCCGCCCGATCGTCGTCAGCACGTGGCCGCCCTCGCGCCCATACGGACGGAACTCTGCGAGGTCGTGCAGCTTGACCACGCGACCCTCGTAGGAGAGCTCGGCCTCCTGCGCAGTGCGGAACACGTGCGGGCGCGGCTCGTGCGTCGTACGGTCGATCTTCGACAGCTCGTCCGCTTCCGGGCCGTAGGTCAGGTAGTAGGCGCCGAGGATCATGTCCTGCGTCGGCGTCGCCAGCGGGGCCCCATGGGCCGGGCTGAGGATGTTGTTGGAGGACAGCATCAGGATGCGCGCCTCGGCCTGCGCCTCCGCTGACAGCGGAAGGTGCACGGCCATCTGGTCGCCGTCGAAGTCGGCGTTGAACGCGTGACAGACGAGCGGGTGGACCTGGATCGCCTTGCCCTCGACGAGCAGCGGCTCGAACGCCTGGATCCCCAGACGGTGCAGGGTCGGCGCGCGGTTGAGCAGCACCGGGTGCTCGTGGATGACCTCCTCGAGCACGTCCCACACCTCGCCGATCATCGAGTCGACCATCTTCTTGGCGGCCTTGATGTTCTGCGCGGACTTGCGCTCGACCAAGCGGGCCATGATGAACGGCTTGAACAGCTCGAGCGCCATGATCTTCGGCAGCCCGCACTGGTGCAGTTTCAGGTACGGGCCAGCGACGATCACCGAGCGACCGGAGTAGTCCACGCGCTTGCCGAGCAAGTTCTGGCGGAAGCGCCCCTGCTTGCCCTTGAGCATGTCCGAGAGGCTCTTCAGCGGGCGGTTGCCCGGCCCGGTGACGGGACGGCCGCGGCGGCCGTTGTCGAACAGCGCGTCGACGGCCTCCTGCAGCATGCGCTTCTCGTTGTTGACGATGATCTCCGGCGCGCCGAGGTCGAGCAGCCGCTTGAGGCGGTTGTTGCGGTTGATCACGCGGCGGTAGAGGTCGTTGAGGTCAGACGTCGCGAAGCGCCCACCGTCGAGCTGCACCATCGGGCGCAGCTCGGGCGGGATCACGGGCACCGCGTCGAGCACCATCATCTCGGGCTTGTTGCCCGACTGGATGAACGCCGAGACGACCTTCAGGCGCTTGACCGCGCGGGCCTGCTTCTGGCCTTTGCCCGTCTTGACCTGGTCCTCGAGTTCGACCCTTTCGGCCTCGAGGTCGACCTGCTGGAGCAGGTCGCGGACCGCTTCGGCGCCCATGCCGCCGCGGAAGTACTCGCCGAAGCCGTAGGAGGAGCCGAAGCGCTCCTTCAGCTCGCGGAAGGTCGCCTCGTCGTGCTCGATCTGCTTGGGCTCCATCGTCTTGAACAGCTCCCACACGTTGCGCATGCGCTCGGCGGCGTCCTCGATGTAGGCCTCGGTGTCGGAGATGTCGGCCTCGAAGGCCTTGGTCAGCTCCTTGGTCAGCTTCTCGCGCTCCTCGTCGGAGATCTTCGAGAGGTTGACGTCGAGCGAGTCCGCCCACATGTGGTCTTCGTCGTTGAAGTGGGTCTGTTTGCCGTTCTGGAGGTACTTCTCACGGCGCTTGAGCGACTCCTGCAGCTCCAGCACGCGCTCCTCGCGCTCGGCAGCGTAGGCGTCGAGGACCTTGTTGACCTCCTTCTCCAAGGAGTCGATGTCCTTCGTGCGCGCCTCGTCGTCCACCCACGTGACGATCGATGCGGCGAAGTACAGGACCTTCTCCAGTTCCTTGGGCGCCATGTCGAGCAAGTAGCCGATCCGGCTGGGGACGCCCTTGAAGAACCAGATGTGGCTGACAGGGGCGGCCAGGTCGACGTGGCCCATGCGCTCGCGGCGAACCTTCGAGCGCGTGACCTCCACGCCGCAGCGCTCGCAGACGATGCCCTTGTAGCGGACGCGCTTGTACTTGCCGCAGTAGCACTCCCAGTCCTTCGTGGGGCCGAAGATGCGCTCGCAGAAGAGCCCGTCCTTCTCGGGCTTGAGCGTGCGGTAGTTGATCGTCTCGGGCTTGATCACCTCGCCGGAGCTCCAGCTGCGGATCTGCTTGGAGGAGGCGAGGCTGATCTCGATGGCGTCGAAGTTGTTGATGTCGATCATGTGGCTCTAGCTTTCGCTCGCGGGTGAATCGGATCTAGTCGGTGCTGCGGGTGCTGCTGCGGGGCTGCTGAGAACCGCCTTCCGGGGCCTTGGCCCCGTGCGTCGCGCATCGCGCGGCGCCGGCGCCATCGACTACGTCTCTGCCACCTCTGGTGCGTCCTCGGCGATCTCCTCGAGCGCCTCGAGATCGAGCGGCGCCTCGGCGCCGTCCTCCTCGGCCACTGCCTCGGGGTCGGAGCCGTTGGAGCCGTTGGCGGACGGCTCGGCGTCGGTGGCATCCTCGCCCTCGACTGCCTCGTCGGCCGCGTCGCCGCTCAGGGCGCGCACGCCCGAGAGGTCGATGCCGAGCTCCTCCGCGGCACGCAGGAGGTCGTCGTCTTCGTCGCGGATCTCCGCGCGCTGACCCTCCTCGGAGACGACGTTCACGTCGAGCGCGAGCGACTGCATCTCCTTGAGCAGGACCTTGAACGACTCGGGGATCGACGGCTCGGCGATGTTCTCGCCCTTGACGATCGCCTCGTATGCCTTGACGCGCCCGACAGTGTCGTCGGACTTGATCGTGAGCATCTCCTGCAGCGTGTAGGCAGCGCCGAATGCCTCGAGCGCCCAGACCTCCATCTCGCCGAAGCGCTGACCGCCGAACTGCGCCTTGCCGCCCAGCGGCTGCTGGGTGACGAGCGAGTAGGGGCCAGTCGAGCGAGCGTGGATCTTGTCATCGACGAGGTGCAGGAGCTTGAGGATGTACATGTAGCCCACCGTCACCTGCTCCTCGAACGGCTCGCCGCTGCGGCCGTTGAACAGCGTCATCTTGCCCGACGCCTGCTCCCCGTCGCGGCGGGACTTATCGACGTCCATGCGGATCCGGCCGGTGTGCGCGTCCTGCCACTTGACCAGCGCCGTGTCGACGTCTGCGACGGTCGCGCCGTCGAATACCGGCGTGGCAACGTAGACCTTGCCGTTGCCGCCGTTCTCGTGGGCTTCCTTGTAGGCCTCGGTGCCGTCGTCGTACCAGCCCTGCGCCGCCGCCCAGCCGAGGTGGGTCTCGAGGATCTGCCCAACGTTCATGCGCGAGGGCACGCCCAGCGGGTTGAGGATCACGTCAACCGGCGTGCCGTCCTCGAGGAACGGCATGTCCTGCTGGTCGACGATCTTCGAGATCACACCCTTGTTGCCGTGACGGCCCGCGAGCTTGTCGCCCTCGGAGATCTTGCGCTTCTTGGCGACGAACACGCGTACGAGGTCGTTGACGCCCGGCGGCAAGTCGTCGCCGGCGTCGCGGCTGAAGGTCTTCACGTCGATCACGACGCCACCCTCGCCGTGGGGCACCTTCAGCGAGGTGTCGCGTACCTCGCGCGCCTTCTCCTTGAAGATCGCGCGGATCAGCTTCTCCTCGGCCGTCAGCTCGGTCTCGCCCTTTGGCGTGACCTTACCCACGAGCAGGTCGCCGGAGATCACCTCGGCGCCGACGCGGACGATGCCGCGGTCGTCGAGGTTGCGCAGCGACTCCTCCGAGCGGTTCGGAATGTCGCGCGTAATCTCCTCCTCGCCGAGCTTCGTCGTGCGAGCGTCGATCTCGTACTCCTCAATGTGGATCGAGGTGAGCTCGTCGTCCTGCACGAGGCGCTTGGAGAGGATGATCGCGTCCTCGAAGTTGTAGCCCTCCCAGGACATGAAGGCGACCATCAGGTTCTTGCCGAGCGCCATCTCGCCACGGTCGGTCGAGGAGCCGTCGGCGAGCACGTCGCCGGCCTTGACCTTCTGGCCACTGGAGACCCGCGGCTTGTGGTGGATCAGCGTGCCCTGGTTTGAGCGCATGAACTTCTGCAGCTCATACTCCTGCTTGCCGTCAGAGCCCTGGACCACGATCTGGTCGGCATCGACGTACTCGACCGTGCCGGTCGTCTTAGACAGCAGCACGTCGCCCGTGTCGAGCGCCGCGCGGCGCTCCATGCCGGTACCGACCAGCGGGGCATCGGTCTTCAACAGCGGCACGGCCTGGCGCTGCATGTTCGAGCCCATCAGCGCGCGGTTGGCGTCGTCGTGCTCGAGGAACGGGATCATCGCTGTGGCGACCGACCAGATCTGCTCGGGCGAGACGTCGACGAGGTGGACGTCTTTCGGGCCGACCGTGACGTACTGGCCGGCCTGCGTGCGGCAGAGGATCTCGGTGCCCTTCAGCTTGCCCGTCTTGGGGTCCACGGGCGTGTTCGCCTGCGCGATCAGCAGCTCCTCTTCCTGGGTTGCATCCAGGCGCACGACCTCCTCGGTCACGACGCCGTCCTTGACCACTCGGTAGGGGGTCGTGACGAAGCCGTACTCGGAGACCTCGGCGAACGAGGACAGCGAGCCGATCAGGCCGATGTTCGGTCCCTCGGGCGTCTCGATCGGGCACATGCGCCCGTAGTGGGTCGGGTGCACGTCGCGCACCTCGATCGGTGCGCGCTCGCGCGTGAGCCCTCCGGCGCCAAGCGCCGAGAGGCGGCGGCGGTGCGTGAGCCCGGCCAGCGAGTTCGTCTGGTCCATGAACTGCGAGAGCTGCGAGGAGCCGAAGAACTCCTTCAGCGCGGCCACGACGGGACGGATGTTGATGATCGTCTGCGGCGTGATCGTGTCGGCATCCTCAGTCGTCAGGCGCTCGCGCACGACGCGCTCCATCCGGTAGAGGCCGATGCGGAAGGCCTCCTGGATCAGCTCGCCGACGGTGCGCAGGCGGCGGTTGCCGAAGTGCTCGTACTCGTCGAGGTGCTCGGCGACGGGCTCGCGCGGCATGCTCATCGCCTCGGCCGCGTAGTCCTTGATCTCGAGCTCGCCGTCCTCGGGGATGCCGAGGATCTTCGGCAGGCGCACCAGCTCCTGGATCAGGGCGACGATGTCGTCCTTGGTCAGCGTGCGCACGTCGAGATCGGTCGACTGCTTCAGACGCGAGTTGAGCTTGTAGCGCCCGACGCGGGTCAGGTCATAGCGCTTGGGGTCGAAGAACAGCTGGTTGAGCAGCGCCTTGGCGTTGTCGACGCTCGGCGGCTCGCCCGGACGCTGCTTCTTGAACAGCTCGATCAGCGCGCCGTCTTCGGTGCGCGTGACCTCGGTGTCGGCGTCGATCGTGTTACGGATGTACAGCGAGTTCTCGAACAGCCGCAGGATCTCCTCATCGGTCGCGTAGCCCATCGCGCGCAGCAGCACCGTCACCGGGAGCTTGCGCTTGCGGTCGATGCGGACGAAGACCTTGCCCTTCTTGTCGATCTCGAGCTCGAGCCAGGAGCCACGAGCGGGCATCAGGTTGGCGATGAAGACCTGCTTCTCGCGGTCCTTGGGCTCCATCAGGTAGGCACCCGGCGAGCGCACGAGCTGCGTCACGACGACGCGCTCGGTGCCGTTGATCACGAACGTCCCGCGCTCGGTCATCCACGGGAAGTCGCCCATGAAGACGGACTGCTCACGGATCTCTCCGGTCTCACGGTTGATGAAGGCGACCGTCACGGTGAGCGGACGCGCGTAGGTGAGGTCCTTCTCGCGGCACTGCTCAAGCGAGGCGACAGGCTCGTCGAAGACAAACTCGCCGAACTGCACGGCGAGATTGCCCGTGTAGTCCTCGATTGGCGAGATGTCGTCGATCGTCTCACGCAGACCGCCCTTCTCGGGGTCGGTCAGCCACGAAAACGAGCGGCGCTGGATGTCGATCAGGTTGGGTACATCAACTGTCTTGTTGAGGCGCGCGAAAGTACGGCGCGTCCGGAGAGCATCTGCAGCGGCCAAGAAACGACTCCTTCGGAGGGCGAGAAACGGGCAGAGGAGCGCGGCGAAGCGCGACTCGTAAAGATAGCACAGACCATCGGCGCCCTGAAGTGGGCTGCCGACGCTCACGGACCCCGCCCTCGACTTCCGCGTATGTGGCGCGGCGTCGTGCCTCTGGGCGGCTGCGGCTATTGGTCAGCGGCAGGGACTTTACCGGAAAAATGGCGGTTTTGTTAAACGTGGATAAAGAGAGGGGCTTCGGTTGGACAGGGTAGGTCGAGCACCCGTCCGCCGCGAACCACCGTGACGCGATCCCACGCCGAGCACGTCGGCGGCATCCCGCCCTCGCGCGTCCCGCTTCCCGATTTGACGGCATCCTGCCTTCTAAGCCGAGCCGGGCTCCGCTTCTTGATTGAAACCTGAGACCGCTCCGCCCGCCACGGCAGTTACCTGGCCGGCCATCCAGGCCGGCTTGCGCTCCGGCCAAGGGCGCTGCTGCAACTACGGGAGGGCTGGCGCTACCAGCAAACAAAGGGCCCCGCGTGTACGGGGCCCTCTAGCTCAGTGCTCGCTGTCGGCCTGGTAGCGCATTCCCCTGCGCCGGCCGAGCGAAGTGGGGGAGCGGATCGTCGTCCGCCTGCCCGCGAAGCCGCGGGCGGCCGACGATCGGCTCCACCGGCGCTACTTAACCTCGACCGAAGCCCCGGCCTCCTCAAGTTCCTGCTTGAGCTTGTCGGCCTCCTCTTTTTCGAGGCCCTCCTTGACGGGCTTGGGAGCCTCGTCGACGAGCGCCTTGGCCTCTTTCAGGCCGAGCCCGGTGGCGGCGCGGACGACCTTGATCACCTGGATCTTCTTGTCGCCTGCGCCGGCAAGGATCACGTCGACGGTGCCGCCTTCTTCCTCGGCGGCAGCGTCGCCGCCGCCACCGCCGCCGGCAGCTGCGACGGGTGCGGCCACGGCTGCTGCGGAGACGCCGAACTCCTCCTCGAGCGCCTTGATCCGCTCGGCGAGCTCGAGCACGGAGATGCCCTTGAGCTCCTCAATCCAATCTTGGGTGCTGGTTGCCATCTTCTTCAGTCCTCCTTGGTGGGATTCGCATCGGCGGGGTCCTGCTCGGCCTGCGCCGATGCGTCCGCCTGGTTTTCGTTCTCTTGCGCCGGCTCGTTCGCCGGCTCAGTCTTGTCCTCGGCCTCGGTGGCCTCGGCGAGCGCCTCGGCCGCAGGCTCCTCGGCGGGTGCCTCGTCGGGCGCAGCCTCGGTCTCTGTGGCCGCCCCGGCAGTGGGCTCCTCTGCCGCAGGGGCGTCCTCGCCCGCCGGAGCCTCAGCCTTAGCAGCGGGCTCCTCTGCACCAGGAGCCTCAGCCTCGGCAGCGGGCGCCTCGGCAGCGGCGGCGGGCGCCTCACCGGCGGGAAGCTCGCCGGACTCCTTCTTCTGTTGCACCTGGCCGAGTGCGGAGGCGAGGCCGCCGACGAGCGCGGCGAGGCTACGCACGAGCCCACCGACGGGCGATGCAACGACGCCGACAAGCTGGCCGTAGAGGACGTCGCGCGAAGGCAGGCGCGAGAGCGAGCGGAGCTGATCGACGTCGAGCACGGCGCCGTCCATCAGGCCGCCCTTGAACGGCAGCAGCTGGGTGGCTTTGGCGTAGTCGGCGATCGCCTTGGCGGCTGTTGCGACGTCGCCGCGTACGAAGGTCAGCGCTGTCGGACCGGCGAGGTACTCCTTCAGCGTCTCGGCGCCGGCCTGGTCGGCGGCGCGTTCGGTGAGGGAGTTCTTGACGACCTTGAACGTCGCGTCGGCGTCGCGCAGCTTGGCGCGCAGCTCGGCGACCTGCGGCACGGAGATGCCGCGGTAGTCGACGGCGAAGATCGCGTGCGACTCGTCGATGTGGGTCGCGATCTCCTCGATCGCCACAGCCTTCTGCTCTCGGTTCATTGATTTCCGTCGCTCTCGAAGTTTCGGTTTGCCCATGCAGGCAGACGAGAGAGCGCGGCTCGAACCGCGGCTGCTGCTCGCTCCAACCTGCCTCGGTCTTCTCCGTCGATCGAATCGATCGCGGCGCCGAGGGTCTCGGGCGGTGCGTGTTGTGAGGAAGTGTAGCTGGCGAGAAGAGTCGCGTGCGCCTACGCGGCGGCCACGGCGGCTGCGTCTCCGACGACGTCTTTCGTGCGGCTCGGGTCGACCTTGACGCCGGGACCCATCGTCGAGGTGATCGTGATCGAGCGCAGGTAGCGGCCTTTGGCGACGGCCGGCTTGGCGCGTACGAGCTCTTCGACGACGGCGGCGTAGTTCTCGAGCAGCTGCTGCTCGTCGAAGCTGGCCTTGCCGATCACGAGGTGCACGATCGCTGTGCGGTCGGTGCGGTACTCGACCTTGCCGGACTTGGACTCCTCGACGGCCTTGGCGACGTCCATCGTGACGGTGCCGACTTTCGGGTTGGGCATCTTGCCGGATGGGCCGAGGATGCGCCCGAGGCGACCGACGACGGACATCATGTCGGGCGTGGCAATGGCGACGTCGAACTCGTCGAAGCCCTCCTCGATTCGTTTGGCCAGGTCATCGCCGCCGACGACATCGGCGCCGGCGCCTTCGGCCTCGGCAACCTTCGGGCCCTGGGCAAAGACGGCGACCTTGACGTCCTTGCCGATGCCGTTGGGCAGCGCGATCGTGCCGCGCAGCTGCTCATCGGCGTGGCGCACGTTCAGGCCGGTGCGCACGTGGACCTCGATCGACTCGTCGAACTTGGCATTGGCGAGACTGCGCACGAGCGAGACGGCCTCGGCCGGCTCGTACTCGCGCTCGCGCTCGACTTTGCCGAGGTCCTCGGCGTAGCGCTTGCCGTGCGCGCTCATGAGGCCACATCCACGCCCATGCTGCGGGCGGTGCCGGCGATGATCTTGGCGGCCTGGTCAACGTCGTGGGCGTTGAGGTCCTGGAGCTTTCGCTCGGCGATCTCGCGCAGCTGAGCCTGTGTGATCGTGCCGACCTTGACGCGGTTGGGCTCACCCGAGCCCTTGTTGATTTTGATCGCCTGGCGGATCAGCACGGCGGCGGGCGGCGTCTTTGTGATGAACGTGAACGAGCGGTCCTCGTAGACGGTGATGACGACGGGGATGACCGTTCCCGTTTCGCTCTGGGTCTGCGCGTTGAACGCCTTGCAGAACTCCATGATGTTGATCCCGTGCTGGCCGAGCGCAGGGCCGACGGGCGGCGCAGGGCTGGCCTGGCCGGCGTTGGCTTGCAGCTTGATCGTTGTGAGGACCTTCTTTGCCATGTCTAGAGCTTCTTCACTTGATCGAAGGACACTTCGACGGGAGTCTCGCGACCGAAGATTGATACCAGCACCTTGAGCTTGGCGGCGTCGTCGTTGATCTCTGAGATCTCGCCGGAGAAGTCGGACAGCGGCCCGGAGACGACCTTGACGGACTCGCCGATCGTGAACTGGGCACGCGTGCGGGTGGCGGTGGCGACCTCCTTGTGCAGCAGCCGGTCGACCTCGACCTGCGTCAGCGGCACGGGCTCCTGGGAGGCGCCAACGAAGCCGGTCACACCGGGGGTGCCCTTGACGACGCCCCACGAGTCCTCGTTGAGCTCCATGTTGACGAGCACGTAGCCGGGCATCGTGCGCTTCTCGACGGTCACCTTCTGGTTGTCCTTCATCTCGGACACGGACTCGGTCGGCACGACGACGTTGCGCACGGCGCGCTGCTGACCGAGCGAGACGACGCGGTGCTCGAGATTGTGCTTGACCTTGTTCTCGTGACCCGAGTAAGTGTTCACGACGTACCAACGAAACATTCAGAGGCTCCTGAGCTGCGTTACGAGCTGACGACGGGCGTCAGAGGATGAATTCGACGATTTCCTTTGCGACGAAATCCGCCAGGCCGAGGTATGCGCCGGCGATTGCGACGAAGCCGAGCACGACGGCCGTGGCCTGCGTGACCTGCCGGCGATCGGGCCACTGGACGCGCTGAAGCTCTGCCCAGCTGGCGCGGAAGAAGGCGAGCACGCGGTTGCCGCCGCGGATCGGGGCACCGGAGGCCTGCTCGGGCGTGACGCCGCTACCGGCGCCGCCGCCGGGCGCGCGGCGCGCGGGGCTACCGGCAGGTTCCTGCAGCTCGTCGGCGCCGATGTCTCCCTCGGAGAGAGCCTCGGCCTCGACTTCGCCCTCGGAGAGATGCTCGGTGTCGACGTCGCCGTCGGAGGCGATGCTGGCGTCGACGTAGTCGCCGGTCGGGGCATCGGGGTCGACTGGAACGCCGCCGGCACCCGCGACGAGCGCGGCCTCGAACTCGTCGGCCTCGCCGGAGGCGTGGTCGAGCGCGCCGGGCACGTCCGAGCGGGTCGGCTGCGTGGCCGGAGAATGGCGCGAGCCAGGGGCGCGCCTTTGGCGACGCTGCTTTGCACGTTTGCGGTCACGGGCCACGAGCTGCGCTCCCGCGCTAGCGAGTCTCCCGATGGCTGGTGTGCTTGCGACACCAACGGCAGTACTTGCGCAGCCCGATGCGATCGGGGTTGTTGCGCTTGCTCTTATTCGTCTGGTAGTTGCGGCGCTTGCACTCCTCGCAGGCGAGGGTGATAGCGATCCGAACGTCTCCGCGGGCCATGTCTAATCCCTGCGTAATAGGTTTGCATTCCGGGTCCGGACGAAGAAAAACCCCGCCCAGACGCGAGGTAGGAGTGAGTTTAGCGCGCTTACGAGGCCGGGGGGTGCGACCTTCTCCGAGGCGCTGCCAAGAGGCTTGCCGAGCGGCGCGCGAGCTGTTTCTCTTGACCCCCCGCGACGGCCTCGGCGGACGCCCCGACCGCGGCTTTCGATCTCTTTATTAAACTAATGAGAGAGGACGGCCAGCTACTCGTACAACGTGAGCGTGCCGAGAATGACGTAGAGGGCGACGAGCGCCCAGCCCTCGAACTCAGCCGCCTCGCCGTCGCCGGTGACCTGCGCGAGCGCGAGCGTCGTCAGTAGCAGCGCGCCGATGTAGACGGGCGCGAGCGAGAACGTCAGCGCCGTGCTCAGCGCGAAGGAGATCAGCACGAGCAGCGGGAACAGGAAGGCCGCGATCTGTGCGACCGAGTTCTTCACGACCGAGATCGCCAGATCGGAGCGACCCTTCCAGGCGAGCACGAGCCCGGCGACATTCTCGACGGCGTTGCCTGCGATCGCGACGATCACAAGGCCGGCGAAGGCCTGGGAGACGTGCAGCTGCTCGATCGCCGGCCTCAGGCCGTTGACGAACCAGTCCGAAACGAACGCCGAGGCCACGCCGGCGCACAGCAGCAAGCCAAGCGTCACGCCGAGCGGCAGGCGCGGGCCGTGCCCGGCCTCATCCGGCTCGGCCGACTCCTCCGTTACGACGGGCTCGGCCGACTCCTCCGGTTCGTCGGGCTCGGCCGCCCCCTTGGCTCCCGGTGCCTTGTCGGAGCGCAAGTAGGGCACGACCCAGGCGAGGTAGACGACGAGCAGGCAGACGGCGCCGACGGCCGAGATCGCCTTGACGTGGTGGCTCGCCGGATCGTGCGCCGCGAGCGACAGCCCGAGCAGCACGATGATGAAGACCGTGACCTGCAGCAGCGTCGCCGTGTCGCGCGGGAGCTTCTTGTGAAAGCGCATGATCCCGTCCGGCGAGCGGCGCGCGCCGACGACGATCACGAGCCCGAGCACGAGCAGCGCATTGGCGAGCACCGAGCCGACGATCGCCGTCTGCGCGACGACGAGCTCGCCCTTCTGCAGCGCGAAGATCACGACGAACAGCTCGGGCAGGTTGCCGAGCGTCGACTGCAGCACCCCCGTGACGCCCGGGCCGAAGCGCTCGCCGAGCTGCTCGGTGGCGAACGACACGACCCACGCGAGCCCGGCGAGCGCGACGGTCGCGATCGCAAAGCGCGGGATCGCCGCCCACTTGCCGTAATCAGCGATGCCAGCGAGCGCCGTGAACAGCGCGACCGACAGGAGCGCCATCCGCTCCCGTGTGCTCAGCGCAGACATCGTCCGCTGGGCGGGGTCAGTGGCTCTCGAGCACGCGGTCGATCAGGCCGTAGTCCTTGGCCTGATCAGCCGTGAAGAAGCGGTCGCGCTCCATGTCCGCGCGGACCTCCGCCGTCGGTTTACCCGTCGCCTCGGCGTAGATCTCGTCGATCCGCTCGCGCACCTTGAGGATCTCGCGTGCGTGGATCTCGATGTCGGTCGACTGGCCCTGGAAACCGGCCGAGGGCTGGTGAATCAGGATCCGCGAGTTCGGTAGCGACGCGCGCTTGCCCTTCGTGCCTCCGGCCAAGAGCAGCGAGCCCATCGACATCGCCACGCCGACGACCATCGTGGCGATGTCGGGCTTGACGAAGTTCATCGTGTCGTAGATCGCCAGGCCCGAGTAAATCGAGCCGCCGGGCGAGTTGATGTAGATCGAGATGTCCTTGTCCGGGTCCTGGCTCTCCAGGTGAAGGAGCTGCGCCACGACGAGGTTCGCGACCTGGTCGTCGATCGGCGTGCCCAGGAAGATGATCCGCTCGTTGAGCAGGCGCGAGTAGATGTCGAACTCACGCTCGCCGCGCGCCGTACGCTCGATGACCATCGGGACCAGAGGCATGGCAAGCCACCCTAGCGTCACCGCGCACGGAAGGCCCGCGCTGCGCCCGGCTAGCACAGCCGCCGCCCCGGGCGCCTCAGCCGCTGGCCGCATATCCGAGTGTCCTCGTGTGTTCTCTCGGGTAACCCCTGAAACGACGATGACCACAACTGAGCCCTCAACCAACCCCACCCCCCAAATGACCACAACCCTCCGCTACGCCCAGATGCCCTCGCTCGCGGGAGCCACCGTTCCCGTGTGCGACGCCGCACCCGTGCAGCGGCGCTTGCACCTTCCACGTCTCCTGTCCGGCGTGCGCCCCGTAGCGCTGCTCGCCGTGCTCGACTTGCTCGTACTGGTGCTCGTCGGCGTGCTCGCCCAGTCGGCCGCCGCGATGACCAGCCACGCCGGCTGGCCGCGCAACGAGCACCTCGTGATGGACCATGGCCCGGCCGGACGCAGCAACACGCTCTATGGCGTCAACGGCAAGCACAACTACCTGCTCGGCGGCTACGGCGACGACACGATCTACGGCGGCGACTCGGGCGACGTGATCTGGGGCGATTACCACCCCTCCGGCTGGCCCGACCACCAGACGGCCGTGATTCACGCGGGCAACGGCAAGAACTTCATCTACTCCAACGACACCGTCAACTACGTCTGGACGGGCACGAACCCGGCAACCGTCGTGCACGCGCACGAGGGCTCCGGCGTGATCCACTGCGAAAACCCGCGCATCATCGTGTTCACGAGCCACCACGCTAAGCCGCACTACAAGCTCAACGGCTGCAAGCGGATCAGCTTCTACTCCGTCGGCTACTGACGCGCGCGGCGTGGGCTGGGGCGACGCCGGCGCCCGTCCGCGTCAGAGGTTGACCGAGCGCATCACGGCCTCCGGGTAGCGCTCGCCGGCGGCCGGCGGCAGCGCCTGCGCGATCGCCTCGGCCTCGGCGTCGCTCAGCTCGACGTCGGCCGCGGCGAGATTCTCCTCAAGGTAGGCCACGCGCTTGGTGCCCGGGATCGGCACGACGTGCTCGCCGCGGCTCAGCACCCACGCGATCGCGAGCTGTCCGGGAGTGATCCCGCGCTCCTCGGCGAGCTCGCGCACGAGCGCGGCAAGGGCCAGGTTCTGCTTGAGGTTCTCGCCCGTGAAGCGCGGGCCGACCAGGCGGTAGTCGCCCGCCTCAAGCTCCTCCTCGGAGCTGAAGCGGCCTGAGAGGAAGCCGCGGCCGAGCGGCGAGTAGGCGACGAGCGCGATGCCGAGCTCGTTCAACGTCGGCAGGATCTCGGCCTCGACCTCGCGCGTCCACAGCGAGTACTCGGTCTGCACGGCCGTGATCGGGTGCACGGCGTGCGCGCGGCGAATCGTCGCGGCGCTCGCCTCAGAGAGGCCGATGTGGCGAACCTTGCCCGCCGCCACGAGCTCGGCCATCGCGCCGACGGTCTCCTCGATCGGCGTGTCCGGATCGACGCGGTGCTGGTAGTAGAGGTCGATGTGGTCAGTGCCGAGGCGCTTCAGCGACGCCTCGCACGCGCCGCGTACGTATTGCGCGCTGCCGTCGATCACGCGGTCGATCAGGTTGCCCTCTTCGACGAGCTTGATGCCGAACTTGCTCGCCAGGAAGACTTCGTCGCGCTTGCCGGCAATCGCGCCCGCGATCAGTTCCTCGTTGGTGTACGGCCCGTACATGTCCGAGGTGTCGAGGAAGTTGCAGCCGAGCTCCAGCGCACGAGCGATCGTCGCGCGCGCCTGCGCCTCGTCGGTGCTGCCGTAGAAGGCCGACATGCCCATGCAGCCGAGGCCGATCTCCGAGACCTCCGGACCGCCGGGGCCGAGCGTGCGGGTCCTCATCGTGCTGTCCCCTCCCCTGCTCGCCGTGTCCGCTCGTTTGCCATCGCGCTGCCCTTTCGACCGTCTCCGCGTTTGCGCGGATATCGTGCGCTTTTCAGTGTTCCCGTTGAACCTACCCAATGTCCTGACGGTGCTCCGGATCATGCTCGTGCCGGTGCTCGTCGTGGCGCTGCTCGGCAACACGCCGGCCGGCGACGTGCTCGCGGCAATCGTCTTCGCGCTGGCCTCGCTGACGGACTTCGTCGACGGCTACCTCGCGCGCGCTCGCGGCTCGATCACGAACTTCGGCAAGCTGATGGACCCGCTCGCCGACAAGCTCCTGATCGTCGCCGCGCTGATCGCGCTCGTCTCCCAGCAGAGGCTAGCGGCGTGGATCGCGATGGTGATCATCACGCGCGAGCTCGCCGTCACGGTGCTGCGCATGGGCGCCACCCAGTTCGGTGTCGTCGCCGGCGCGAACATGCTCGGCAAGATCAAGACATGTCTGCAGATCGCGGCAATCCTCGCCGTGATCGCCGTGCATGGCAGCCCCGTGTGGGTCACGACGCTCTTGTACGTGACGGTCGCCGTGACCGTGCTCTCGGGCCTTGACTACTTCTTCGGGCTGCGCCGGCAGATCGCCCAAGCGCAGGCCCAGGCGCGTACGCGCGCTCCGAGCATCGACGGCTGACTCAGCCCAGCCGCCCCGCGTCGAGCCACTGCTCGAGGCTCGTCTGGCGCGGCGGCAGCTCGCCCGTGTCGATCTCGTTGCGCAGCTCGGCCAGCGTGCCGTGGCGTTCGGCGACGACGTTGTGCTGGTGGATCGTCTCGAGGTTCTCCTGGCGCGCGGAGACGAAGTTGCGACCGTCGAGCTGCGGGAACTCGCGCACGACGCCGGCGACCATCTCGCGCACGCAGTCCTCAACGAAGCGCGGACGCCGATGTGCCTTTTCGACGACGGCGACCTCGTCGGTGCGCTTCATCAGCTCGTAGATCTCAGAGGACATGCTCGACTCGGCGATCGCCAGCAGCGTGGCGGCATCGATCTGCTCGACACACTCCTCGATGCAGCCGATCTGCAGCGTCGCCAGGCCGCGCTGGTTGTGCGTGGCGACGGGCACGCGGTCGAAGATGCGCTCGATTTGCTGCTCGTCGAAGCCGTCGGCGAGCAGGCGCTCGCGCGCGCGGCCGGCGATCAGCTCCTGCGCACACGGGCAGGCCGTCATGCCGGTCGCCGAGACGCCGACCGTGCGGCGCGTGCCGTGCGCGTATGCCACGGCGCGCCCGTGCAGTGTGTAGATCTCCTGCGTCTGAATGCCCGAGACGGGCGCCGGCTTGTGCTCGGGGTAGCGCGCCGCGATCGTCACCTCGGCACGCTCGGCCTGCTGGCGAGTGCGCACGAGCTCGGCGATCTGCTGCGCGAGCGTCTCGGCGCGAAACGGCGACTCGCTCAGCACGACCTCGCCGATCGCCTCGTTGACGACCTCCTCGAAACGCGACATGTGCGCGCCCTTTTGCTCACGGCTGAGATCGACGAAGCACTCCAGGCGCGCGAAGAACAGCTCGTCGCGAATGTGGATGACCTTCTCGACGCCCGTCACGCCGACGCGCGAGAGTCCCACCTGGATGCGCGGCGCACGCGCTTGAACGTCATCGCCGCGACCGTCGAGGGCCGGAAGCGCAGTGCTCGAACCGATCGCCTGCACGCCCGCCAGCGTAGCGCGAGGGGAGCTGGAGACGGCGCACCGACGGGTCGGAGACAGGCTGGAGACGATCGCTCGAATGTCTCTCGGCGCGCCGGCGCACTGGCAGCGCGCGGTGCTCCACATCACGACAATCGTCCAGAGGTCGGCCTTCGAGAGGCCTCTGAGCGGACCGTCCTTGGGTCGCTTAGAGGACTTGTTCGACACAGCGGCACGCATCCCCCGTCGATTCTGGTATCAATCCGCACTCGGCCAAACGGACGATCAAACGGCGGGAGCCGGTGGTCTGGGGGTCCAGGTTGAGGGAGAAGTCAGAGGGTGCAGTGATCACCACGGACACCGTGGTCGAGATGGAGGAGCTGCAGGGCATTCTCGCGGCCGGTCGTGAGAGGGGACTCGTGACCGCCGCGAGCCTGCGCAGCGCGATCGAGGAGGCCGAGCTCTCAAGCGCCCAGGCGCAAGACCTGTTCAGCTACCTCGAGGAGCACAGCATCGAAGTCGTCGAGGCCGAGGAGGCCAACGTCGAGCTGCACGTCGTCGGCGCCGACGCCGGCGAGGCCGGCGGCGCAGGCGCGGCGCTGCCGGAGTCCGACGAGCTCGACGAGGAGGAGCGCGAGGACGAGGAAGCCGGTGACGTGCGCGTGCGGCTGCGCGAGCTCAAGCAGGCCGAAGCCGACCTCAGCGTCAACCCGAGCCTCGACTCGCTGCGCCTGTACCTGCGCTCGATCGGCCGCGTGCCGCTGCTCAACGCCGCCGAGGAGGTCTCGCTGGCCAAGCGCATCGAGCGCGGCGACATGTCGGCCAAGCAGCACATGGTCGAGGCCAACCTGCGCCTCGTCGTCTCGATCGCCAAGGGCTACGTCGGACGCGGGCTGACCTTCCTCGACCTGATCCAGGAGGGCTCGCTCGGACTGATCCGCGCGGTCGAGAAGTTCGACCATCGCCGCGGCTACAAGTTCTCGACGTACGCGACCTGGTGGATCCGCCAGGCCGTCAGTCGCGCGCTCGCCGACAAGGCGCGCACGATTCGCATTCCCGTGCACATGGTCGAGCGCCTGAACAAACTGATCAGCGCCGAGCGCCAGTTGATCCAGCAGCTCGGGCGCGAACCGACGAACGAGGAGATCGCCAAGGAGCTCGAGTGCGAGGTACGCGAGGTGCGCGACGTCTTGCGCCTCGCCCAGCAGCCCGTGTCGCTGGAGAAGCCGATGGGCGAGGAGGACGACTCGGCGCTCGCCGACTTCGTCGAGGACGTCTCTGCCGAGTCGCCCTTCGAGATCGCCTCCGAGGCGCTGCGCCGCGAGAACATCGGGCGTGTGCTCGCCTCGCTGCCGCGCCGCGAGCGCGAGGTGCTCGAGCTGCGCTACGGCATCGTCGGCGGCCGCGCCCGCACGCTCGAGGAGGTCGGGCGCGCCTTCAACATCACGCGCGAGCGCGTGCGCCAGATCGAGAACCGCACGCTCAAGAAGCTGCAGACGCTGCCCGAAGCGCAGCAGCTGCGCGAGGCGTCTTAGCCTCATCATTCGGGCGCCCAGACGCCCGCTAATCGCGCCCTCGAACGGCCGAGAGTTGTGTCCCAAGTAGGACGTAGGTTGCGGTCATGGACCGCATGTCGCCACGAAGGCAGGGCGATCTCGGCGAGCTCTCCGCGATGGAGTGGCTTGGCTCGCAGGGGTACGCCGTCTTCTATCCGATTGGGCACAGCCCCGATACCGACCTGATCGTCGACGACGGGTGCACGCTTCAGCGTGTCCAAGTAAAGACGACAACCCAGCGGCGCAACCGCCGCTGGGAGGTCACGCTCTGCACGCGCGGAGGGAACCGGAGCTGGAACGGGCTCGTGAAGTACTTCAGCTCGTCCCGTTGCGACAGTTTGTTCGTCCTCGTGGCCGACGGACGACGCTGGTTTGTTCCTGCCAAGGCGGTAACGGCGGGGGCGAAGATGGTTCTCGGCGGTCCGAAGTATGCCGAGTATGAGGTAGAGCCTGGACGCCCGCTTGTCTCCAAACGCCCCTGATCGCTATCCTCATCGCCCCTGGCGGGGTTCCCGAGCGGTCAAAGGGGATGCGCTGTAAACGCATTGGCTCTGCCTTCGGAGGTTCGAATCCTCCCCCCGCCATGCCCATCGGTGCGCACCTCGGGCGGTAGATCGATCGTGCCCCGAGCGCGGCCGCTACCGCCTCGTCACTAACGCGGCACCACGCGCGCGCTGGGAGCCCCGCCGGCGGCATCGCCTGCTGGCGATACCGCCGACAGCTCAGCCGGAGCTTCTAGAGAGCCAGGTTGAATTTGGACCCGGCAGCCACGGACAGGCCCACTTTGCCGGACCAGGAGGCTTCCATCGCTCCGGTTTTGAGCCCGACTCCGGAGTGTTCGACCGTTTTCCCGCCTTCGTTCTCGAAGTAGGTTTTCTGCGTCGAACCTTCAATCACGTGCGTCTGCGCTTCTTCGTTGTACACCGTTTCTTTCGAGCCTTTCGCGACCCTGGCGAGCACGTTGCCCGTGAACGGGAGGGTTATGGGTTTTTCGGGGGGACAGAACCCGGATTTCGGTTTGCTCACGACGAATTCGACGAACACTTCGCCTTCCTTCGGCGCCAGCAGCATCCCGTTCAGGCCCGCAGCGATTTCTTCTTTTTCCGCTGCGGCTTTCGTCAGGTAGACGTTGGTCGCGACCAGCGGCTTGCTGACCCCAGTGACGAGGCATTCGTAGGGCTGCAGGACGCACCCGCTGTAGGCGATTTTGCCTTCGGCCTTCCCCGGGGCCGGAGATTTCGAGCCCACGAGTTTCCCGCCCTGCAGTTCGAGTTTCGAACATTCGATGAGCACTGTGGGGTTCCCTTTGAACACTTGGGTGCCTTCGGCCTGCGCCGTGATCGTGGCGGTGTCGCTTTCGCCGAGCGCTTTCCCGTTTACCTTCCAGCCGAGATTGTCAGTCGATGCCGCCTGTGCGGTGGCCGCGGAGGCAAGGCCAAGCGCCAGCAGCGCGAGAAGCACCCCGACTGTTCGCTTCACCTTCGCGTCCAACGCCCTTCTGCGAGAGGATCGACCAGGGTGCAGCCATGTCCAGCGCTCTCCTTGTTCGGGCTCCACTGAGGATTCCGCCGGCGATAACGCCTGTGGCGCCTTGATGAGATGCGAACGTAACATCAGGTTCTCCTTTGTTTTGGACTAAAGCTCGTTGCCTGGCGTTGTCGAAGGCGAGCCGGCCCTGGCCGCGGCGGCAAGCCCTTCGTAGAGCGCCGCAAGCTCCTCGCCGGTGGGAACGGCCTCGGGATCGAGCAGCGTTTGCAGTTGCAGACCGTCGGCGACCGCCAGCATGTAAGACGCGATCACGTCAACCATCCGTGCGGGCAGTTCTCGGCCACCGGGGCTCGCGCGTATGTACTCGGCGGCGCGCTCGCGCTGCCGCGCGTAATGCCCGGTGAGCTCGCGGAGCAGATCCGGAGAACGCCTCGCCTGAAGCAGCGCCTCGAGGAACATCACGAACTGTGGCTGCGCCCCGGCGATACCGTTGACCATCGGCCGAGCGCGGGCGGCGAGCTGCTCGAGCGGCCCCGCATCGGACGCGACCTCCACCTCGCCGACCTGCTCTCCCCATTCCAGGAAGAACTCCAGGATTGCTTGGTCGAGCAGCTTCTCGCGGCTGCCGAAGTGATAGTTGACAGCCCCCAGGTTCGTTCCTGCAGCAGCCGCCAGCTCGCGCACGCTCGCGCCTGCATAGCCGCGCTCCAGCACCAGCTCTTTGGCGGCCTGCAGCAGGGCTGCCTTTGTATCTTTGGTCATACAAACGATCGTATCATACAAACGTATGAATGAATCCAGGCGACGCTCGCAGTTGCACTTGGGGCGCAACTCGGCGGCACCGCGAAGTGTTTGTTGGCCGGACACGACAGGGAGTTCGCGTGCTGGAACCAGAGCGATGACAGCAGGAACGCGTGCGTTGGTGAGTGGGTGCTGTGTCACCCTTGCCTTGGCGCTCTCGCTGGGCTCGTGGCCCTCGGCGGCGACTGCCCAGATCGTCGGGCCGCTCGCGTGGCAGTCGCCTGTACTGGTCGATCCGCCTCATCCGGAACCGAGCACGAATCCGAGCCTCGGAGCGATCTCATGTCCATCTGAATCGCTCTGCGTGGCGACAGACGGTCCGGGTGACATTGTGACCTCCAAGCATCCGGGCGACGGCGCCGGGGCGTGGCAGGTGACGCACGTTGACAGCAACAGAACTTGCGAAAGGTCGATGTGTCCCGCATCGTTCACTGCGATCTCGTGTCCGGCCACGAGCCTTTGCGTGGCGCTGGACACCGCCGGGTATGTCTTCTGGAGCACGGAACCGAGCGGTGGCGCCGCCTGGAGCACCGCCAAGATCAGCGGCGAATACGGACTCAAGGCAGTGTCCTGTCCGTCCGTGTCGCTTTGCGTTGCGGTTGGGATCGAAGGGGATCTAATCGCGTCAACCGATCCCACCGGCGGTGCCGCCGCCTGGCACACCGCGACCGTCGATACCGGCCCGTGCCCGGCCGCTGAGTGTCAGAGCCGGGGAGAGGGAACGTTCCCGCTGATGGAAGCGATCTCGTGCCCCTCTACATCGCTATGCGTGGCCGGCGATTGGAACGGGAATGTGCTGAGCTCGGCAGACCCGGCTGCAGGCGCCGGCGCGTGGAGCGTGGCCTTCGTCGATCACAACATGACGTATGGCGGGACCGGTCGGGAGGTCCCGGCAGAGATCCGAAGCGTCGCCTGCCCGTCGGTAACCGAGTGCATCGCCAGCGACGCGATCGGTGAAGTGCTTGCCTCGCAAGATCCCACTGCCCGCCCGTCAGCGTGGACGGCGACCCGCGCCCTGCCGCAATCCATCGGACGGCTGACCGATCTGGCGTGCCCCTCGACTCTGCGCTGCATCGGGCTGAACGAAAACGCGAGCGAGATCTACCTCACCGAAAGCCCGCTTACCGGCGGGCCCTGGACGCAAGTTGCCAACGACAGTGCCGCCGCCTGCACGCCTTTTCTTTGCAGTGCAGGCCTCAACGGCCTCTCTTGCCCGTCTGACTTGCTCTGCGTCGCAGACGATCAGGGCGGGCATGTGGTCGTCGGGCGTGCCCAGCCACTCGGGCGGGCCGCGGTTCAATCGCTGGTGCGAGCCGAGCTCACGCCGCGCGGCAGGGCATCCCGAATCGGCGCGCTGCTCCGCACCAGGGCTTTCGCGGGCTCCTTCAACGCTCCCTCAGCTGGCAGCGTCCGCATCCGCTGGTCGCTCTCGCCTCGGCACAAGCGCAAAGGCAAAGGCAACCACGGCGGCGCAGGGTTGACCATCGCACACGGCCAAGGCACATTCTCGGCGGGCGCCACAGGCCTCGTCCAACTCGCTCTAACCAGGAGCGGGGCCGCGCTGCTGCGACACCGCAACCATGCGCCACTCGTCGTCGAAGCCGTGTTCACGCCGCCGAACGAACGCCCGATCCGCGCCGTGCGGCGGTTCATACTCAAACGCTGAGGCCTTTTAGCGGCCGACGGCGCCAGCGGGCTGCTTCGAGCAGGCGCTTGAGCGTTGCGCATCGCGGAACTGGCGCTTGAGGGCGCGAGCATCAGCCATATCGATCGTGAAGTCGATCATCTCCTCACCGTGAGCCGATCCGGCGTGCCAGCTCCTTCGCGTCAGCCGTGCTCACGAGCACGCGCTCGAGTGGCGGGTGATTGCGCACGGAGAAGGACAGACCCGGGAGGCCGCGCTTGAGGATGATCGCCTGATCGAGACGGATCGTGCGCGCGACGAAGTACACGCCGGGCAACCTCAGCCCGGCTTTCAGCCCAGTGCCCCTCGCCTCGCGCATCGGGCTCTCAACGACTCGCACATCGGCCACGTCGACGAGGGGAACACTGATGTCTTTCATCAGCCCCACGATCTTCTCCCAGCGGGCGAGGTGCACCTCGATCGAGCTATCGGTCACGCGCACATCCACGTGCGAGACCCTAGTAGGCGACCTTGCGAAGGGATAGATGCCACGATCGGGGTAGCAGGAGGAAGGCGGCATCCGACTCGCCGATCCGTGTCGGATGCCGCCCTTCTCGGCAGTCGTCGTCAATGATCGAAAAAGGAGCCCAAGATGGAGTCGTCTTCCGAGGTTGCCGCGAGGGTGCTCGTCGTCGCCTACAGGACGGCCGCGACGCAGCCGCTGCTCGATGCCGTACGCGAGCGAGCGCAGCGAGGCAAGGCGACGTTCACGCTGCTCGTGCCGAACCCGGCGCCCGGTCTGCACAAGGTCGTCGACCCTGAGGATCAAGGCGCCGGCGAGGCGACAGCCGTGGTCGAGCGGGCCGTGCCCGCGCTGAGCGACGCCGCCGGCGGGGCGCCAGTCGAGGGAATCGTCGGCTCGAGCGATCCGATCGCGGCCATCGAAGATGCGATCAACCTGCGCGGCTTCGACGAGGTCATCATCTCCACGCTGCCCTCAAAAATCTCCCACTGGCTCAAGCTCGACCTGCCGAGCAAGATCACCGGCATGGGGCTGCCCGTCACGACGGTCACACCAGAGGACTAGCGCGTCTCGCAGTTCGCGAGCGTCGGGTCAAGGCTCGCCCTGATGCCCTGGCTGTCCCGTCACAACATCGCGGTCGGTGGGTTCATCGTCCTCACCGTCGCCGCCCTTGCCATTCTTGATCGGCATTGGTGGGTCGGAGTCATCTGGGGCGCTTACTTCCTGCTGTTGATCGCCCGCTACCACTTCTTCCCGCCTTCACGGCGGCCGTTGCACCCGCCTAACGAATCCACGCTGCAATGGCTACGGCGGCGGCGTAGCGGCTGATCGTGCGCCAATCGTCCCTGCCTTGCTCGGGGGCTGAACCCCAGCGACGCGATCGACTCCTAAGACACGAACCGCCTGATTGCAGGCTATTCAGTCGAAGCCGACGTCGGGACTCGAACCCGAGACCCCCTCCTTACCATGGAGGTGCTCTACCAGCTGAGCTACGTCGGCGCGCGAGCCCGAATCCTAGCGCTGACGAGCTCGACGGTTACGCGATCGCCGGCAGACGCGTCCGCCCTCGTGTGCCAAGGTTGACCGATGTCCCTCAAGCACCCCACCGAGCGAGGCGAGAGCGGCCGGCGCGGCTTTTTCGACCGCCTCGCACAGCGAGCGTCGTACTTCTCGAGCTCGCCCCTCTTCTTCATCCTCTGTGTCGCGCTCGTGCTGGCCTGGATCGCTGGATACGTGTTCGGGGCGGGCGACGCATACGAGCAGGCGATCGGTACAGCGCTGACGGCCGTCACGCTGCTGCTCGTAGCTCTGCTGAAGAACGCCGAGCTCCGCTCGGAGGCCGCGATTCAGCACAAGCTCGACGCGCTTGCGACGGGCATGCTCGAGGCGATCCGCAACGAGGGCCAGCGGGCCGACCCAATGCTCGAGCGCGCGATCGGTCTCGACGAGGAGCTCTAGCCCGCGGCGCGGCGAGGTCGTGACTTGGGAATAGTCTCGCCTGATGGGTAGAGGGCCGAGCGAGCTGATCGACGGGTGGACGGGGCAGGCCGTCGATCGCGCCGTCGGCGCACACCACCGCCTGCGACTCAAGCGCGCAGGGCGACTCGACCAGCTCGCGCCACCGGCTGACGGCTCGCCGTGGGCCGCCGGCGACCCGCCACCGCGTGCAGGCAACTCGCTCGAGCTGCTGATCGACGGCGAGCAGGCGCTCCCGCGCATCGCCGAGGCGCTGGAGGGCGCGCGCTCGCATGTGCACATCGCCGGCTGGCACGTGACGCCGCAGTTCGGCCTGACGCGCGGCCCACAAGCGGCCCGCCTGCGCGACCTGCTCGCCGAGCTGGCCGAGCGCGTCGAGGTCAGGGTGCTGCTGTGGGGCGGCTCGCCGCTGCCGCTGTTCACGCCCGATCGCGCGGCCGTGCGCAAGGTGCGCGAGGAGCTGATCCGCGGTTCGCGCGTGCGCTGCGAGCTCGACGTGCACGAGCGCCCGATGCACTGTCATCACGAGAAGCTCGTGATCATCGATGACGAGCTCGCCTTCGTCGGTGGGATCGACCTGACCTCGCTCGGCGGCGATCGCTTCGACAGCAACGAGCACCCGATGCACAGCCGACTGGGCTGGCACGACGCGGCCAGCCGGATCGTCGGACCGGCCGTCAACGATGTGGCCCGGCACTTCGCGATGCGCTGGCAGGCCACGAGCGGCGAGTGCCTGCCCGAGTGCCCCGTCGGTCCGGTCGCCGGCGAGGTCGAGCTGCAGATCGTGCGCACGGTGCCTGAGAAGATCTACGACGCCGTTCCACGCGGCGACTTCCGCATCCTCGAGGCCTACACGCGTGCCCTTCGTGCGGCGCGGCGGTTCGTCTACCTCGAGAGCCAGTTCCTCTGGTCAGCGCAGATCGTCGAGCTGCTCGCTGCCAAACTGCGCGAACCGCCGCGCGATGACTTCCGCGTGCTCGTCCTGCTCCCGGCCAAGCCGAACAACGGCGCCGACACCACGCGCGGGCAGCTCGCCGCGCTCGTGCGCGCCGACGACGGCGGCGAACGCTTCCTCGCGACGACGATCTCGGCACGCACAGGCGAACTCAGCGGTCCCGCTTACGTGCACGCGAAGATCGCGATCATCGACGATCAGTGGCTGACGCTCGGCTCAGCCAACCTCAACGAGCACTCGCTGTTCAACGACACCGAGATGAACCTCGTCACGTGCGACGCCGCGGTCGCACGCCATACGCGCCTGCGCCTGTGGTCGGAGCACCTCGAGCGCCCGATCGAGGAGGTCTCGGGCGAGCCGGCCGACGTGATCGACCGGCTGTGGCGCTCGACGGCCGTCGAGCAGCGGCGGCGACTCGAGCGCGGCGCGGCGCTGACACACCGGCTGCGCGAGCTGCCCGGCGTGTCTCGTCGTTCGATGGCGCTGCTCGGCCCGCTCGACAGCCTCGTTGTCGACGGTTAGACGGAGCGCTCAGGAGCTCTCGTCGGCCTGATCGTTGCGCGCCGCCTCGCGAGCGCGGCTCCCGCGGGGCCCATACAGCAGCCGCTTCGGCACCGGCACGGGGCTAAAGTGATCGGCCGCCGAACCGACAAAGGCGCGCGGCTCTAGCTTCGCCACAAGCGAGCCGAGCTCTGTTCGCTCGCGCTCGCTCAACGCGCCGGTGCCTCCCCGAGCCCGGGCGATCAGCGCCAGCAGCCTGCGCCGCTCAGCCGGCCGCAGCCGCGCCAGATGGTCCTTCGCCAGTTTGGCGACCTCCGCGGCCGAAAGCAGCGCGACCACCGGAACGCCGCGCGCGAGACGTTTGACGGGCGTGCGTGTCAGCAGGAATCGCAGCATCTATCTCAGCCTATGCTCGCGCAGTCCGATCCCTAAGCAGCGCAGCCCGATCCCTAAGCAGCGGGCCCCCGAGCGGTGAACGCCGTGTAAAGCGCCTTGCTTCGATTGACGCGACAAGTTAGGGTCTTCGGAATCGCTCCTTGGGGGGGACCACTGGAGGGTGGTGGCACGCGTGCCCAGGCGCGCGCATCGAGTACTCGCTGAAAGGCGCGATGCAGATAGTGGACGAGAGCAGCACAGTCAACGAGTACGAGGAGAAACGTGAATAAAGCAAGGATTCGCTCGCTCATCGCCACCTGCGCGGTGCTGGGCGGCTTGGTCATACCGGCAACCGCCAGCGCCGCGAGCCTGTACGTCTCGAACTCGGCGCCGGTCGTGACGGGCGGCAAAAGCTGCACGCAGCCCAACTACAACACGATCCAGGGCGCGATCGACGCACTCAAATCGCTTCCGAACAGCACTGTCAACGTGTGCCCGGGCACCTATCCCGAACAGCTGACGATCACACATCCGGTCAAGCTGACTGTCGCCGGAACGGCGGGATCGGCCAAGATCGCGCTTCCTGCGTCCCCGGTCAACAACAACACGCCTTGCGACAAAGCCGCTGCTGAAGCCGGCTTCACGCCCGATCAGGATGAGATCTCGATCTGCGGCACCGGCACCGTCAGCATCACGGGACTGAAGGTCGAAGCGCACTGGCCGAGCGGCACATGCGCGACCAGCATGTACGGCATCCGCGTCGCAGGTGGCGCCACGTTGCAGGCGACGAACGTGACGGTAGACGGCGCGGGCGCCACGCCGATCAACGGCTGCCAGACCGGTGTGGGCATCCAGGCGGGAACGACGCGCACGACGCCAACCGAAAGTGGCAGCCTGAAACTCAAGGGCGTTACGGTCAGCGGCTACCAGAAGAACGGCATCACGATCGCGGCCGAAGGATCGACGGCCAACATCGCCACGACCACGGTAATCGGCGCCGGTGTCACGCCGGAAATCGCCCAAAACGGCATCCAGGTGAGCTCGGGTGCGCAGGCGAAGATCAAAGCCTCGAAAGTCTCGGGTAACGAGTGCGACAACGGCTCCTGCGGCCCGGAAGGCTTCTCCCAGAGCCAGTCAACGGGACTGCTATTCATCGGCGCCGCGCCAGGATCGAGCGTCACGAGCTCGACGTCGAGCGGTAACGACATCGGCGCCTACTACGTCTCAGAAAGCGAAACGCAGCCTGCATCGCCGGAGCTGGTGCTGAGCAAAGACGCCTTCTCGGCCAATCGCTACGAGGGCATCGTGCTCGACCAGGGCAACGCCTCGTTGAAGGGCAACACGATCACCGGCCCGGGCGAGGTCGGCATCGAAATCCAGCAGTACGAAGGTCAGACGATGTCCTCGCAGTCGAGTGCTTCGAGTACGAAGATCGAAGGCATGACCGGGGCGGCCCTGAGGGTCGCGTCGGACAAAGCGCCGACTGACATCCCCGGCAAGTTCACGCTCAAGAAAAGCGTGTTCGCGAGCGACGCGACGGTGCTGAACAACGAAAGCAGCAACTTCGAAGTCATCTTCTAGCAAGACGGTTTCGAGCCGGCGGCTCGGTCGCCGGCAAGCAGCAGGGAGGCGCGGCTCAAGCCGCGCCTCCCTGCTTTTTTCGGTCCTTTAGTCTCTCGGCCGTGCCCTCCGCGAGCAACCAACAGCTTCGCTCAGCGACGCTGCTCGGCCTGGCCTGCGGGCTGCGCACATTCAGCGCCCCGGCCGCCCTTGCCCTGCGCAAGCGTCCACTAAACGCCCCACGTCGCGTCGTGCTGCTGGCGGCGCTCGTCGAGCTGGCGGCCGACAAGCTGCCCTCGATGCCGAGCAGGCTCGCGCGCCGAGGCCTGACCGGCCGGCTGCTCAGCAGCAGCGCAACGGGAGGATCGCTCGCCGGGCCTACGGGCGCAGCCACGGCGGCGCTCGCCGCGCTGGCAAGTGCCGTGGCCGGCAACCGCGCCCGCTCGGCGATCGCGAGCCCGATCGGCGCGTTCGCCGAGGATGGCCTGGCGATCGCGCTGGCATCGATCGGCGCCGCCGGGCGTGGTGGCTGAGCCCGACGATGGCCGCGCACGACCCCGAGTACCCGAGCAACCCGGCGATCACGCCGGAGCTCAGCAAGCAGATGCTGCCGGGCACGTTCCCGGGCAACCTCGACATCGAACTGACGGAGATCACCGACGAGCACGTGCGCGGGCGGATGCTCGTCGACAAGCGCCACCTGCACCCGATGGGCTACGTCCACGGCGGCGCGTGGGTCGCATTTGCCGACACGGTCGCCGCGTGGGGCACGATGCGCCACCTGCCCGAGGGGCGCGGCTTCACGACGGTCGAGCTGAAGATCAACGTGCTCGCCTCGGCCCAGGAGGGTGATGAGCTGACGGCGCTAGGCAAGGCGCTGCACACGGGCTCGCGCACGCACGTGTGGGAGGTTCAGGTGTTTCGCGGCGAGCGACTCGCCGCGAACTTCCTCTGCACGCAGATCGTGATCTAGGTCTCGGGTCCGGCGGCCGCACCGGCGGGGTGGGCAGGGCCAGTGCCGAGCGCGGCGGCGTCGCGTGCCTTGAAGAACTCGGCGCCCTCGATGCTCACGTGCGGGACGATCCGTTCCAGCCACTTGGGCATCCACCAGTTGAAGCGGCCCATCAGCAACATCAGCGCGGGCACGAGCAGGCAGCGCACGACGGTCGCGTCGAGCACGACGGCGACGGCCAGGCCGATGCCGAACTGCTTGATCGTCGGGTCGCCGTTGAGCACGAAGCTGCCGAACACGAACACCATGATCGCTGCGGCGGCGGTGATCACGCGCGCGCTCGTGACGAGGCCGGAGACGACCGAGCTGCGGTTGTCCTCGCCTGCATGCACGTGCTCCTCGATCTGGCTCACGAGGAACACCTCGTAATCCATCGAGAGGCCGAACAGCACGGCGAACATGAACAGCGGCACGTAGGAGACGATCGGCACGGGTCCGTTCAGTCCGATCACGTCGGCCAGCCAGCCGTATTGGAAGATCGCCGTCAGCACGCCGTAGGAGGCGCCGATCGAGAGCAGGTTCATCACGGCCGCCTGCGCCGGGATCACGGCGGTGCGGAAGGCGAGGATCAGCAGCACGAAGCTCAATGCGATCACGACGAGAATCTGCAGCGGCAGCTTTTCGGAGATGCGCGAGGCGAGGTCGATGTAGCCGGCCGTGCTGCCGCCGACATCGGCCTTCATATCTGTGCCCTTGTCGGCGTTCGGGATCACGCTCGAGCGCAGCTTTTCCACGAGATCGGTGGTCGCTTCTTCCGCGGGCCCCTTGGCCGAGATGGCGTTGAAGTACGCGGTCGTGCCGGCTTTGTCGATCTGCATCGGCGTAACGGCGACGACGCCGGGTGTCGTGGAGACGTCCTTCTGCAGCGCCGCCAGGCGCTGGTCTGCCGCGCGCGGGTCGCCGGTGGCGGACTTCGACTGGCTGGCGCCGGAATTGCCGGAGCCGCCTCCACCGCCGGCGCCGCTCGGGGCGGGCGACGGCGTGCCCTTGCTCGAGGAGCCCTTGGCAGCGGAGCCGCTCGTGGAGGTAGGCGTCGAGGACGGTGCCTTGGCGGGCGAGCCGAGCGAGACGGCGACGAGCAGCGGGCCGTTGATGCCAGGGCCGAAGTTCTTCGCGAGCAGGTCATAGGCTTTGCGCGCAGTCGTCGAGCTGGACAGCGCGGCGGTGTCCTGCTGACCGAGATTCAGCGACAGCAGTGGGATCGTCAGCGGGATCAGGATCGCGAGCGCGACGATGCCGGCGATCCATGGATAGCGCGCGATCTCGTTGGCCCATTTGGCCCACAGGCCTTTGTGCACCTGCTCCTCGGTCGGCGGGTGGCGCACGCGCAGGGAGTTGATGTGCCGCCCGGCAATCGCGAGCGTCGCGGGCAGCAGTGTGAGCGCGGCGAGCACGGCGATGACGACGGCGATCGCTGCCATGAAGCCGAGCGTCGAGATCAGCGGGATGCCGGCGACGGCGAGTGAGACGAGCGCGATTGTGACGGTGCCGCCGGCGAAGAACACGGCTCCGCCGGAGGTGGCAGCGGCGCGTGCGATCGACTCGTCGATCGATAGCCCGTCTTTGATGCCGCGGAAATGTCGCGTGACGATGAACAGCGCATAGTCGATTCCGACGCCGAGCCCGATCATCGTGGCGAGCGTCGGCGCGACGGAGGGCACGGTGGCGGCGTGGCCGAGGATGCGGATGATCGCGAGCGTCCCGAGCAGGCCGACGATCGCGTTGAGGATCGGCAAGAGCATCGAGACGACGGTGCCGAACGTCAGCGTGAGGATCACCATCGCGGCGATGATCCCGATCAGCTCGCTCGACTCGGTGGCAGGCTTGGACACCTTCTGCCCGAGCTGGCCGCCCGTCTCGACCTCGAGTCCGGCGGCCTTCGCCGGATCGGCGCCTTCGATGATTTCTTCGGCTTCACTGACGGACAGTTCGCCGGGGCTGACGCCGAGCGTGACCGAGAAATAGCCCGTCTGCTTATCCTTGCTCAGCGCCCCGGCGCCTTGCGGCGAGAGCGGGCTGACGACGGAGGCGACGTTCGGCTCTTTGGCGATCTGCTTGGCCGACTTTTCGACTGCTTCGGCGTTCTTTGCATCGGTCAGCTTTCCGCCGCTCGCGTGCAGCACGATCGGGCTCGAGCCGTTGGCCTGGTCGGGGAAGGAGCTGGCGAGGGCGTCGGTCGCGCGCTGGCTGTCGGTGCCTGGCAGCGAGAGGTTGTCGTTCGTGTTTTCGCCGAGCCGGTGTGAGACGGCGACGAGCGCGATCACGGCGAGCAGCCAGACGGCGAGCACGGCGAGCCGATGCCGGACGCTGAAATGCGCCAGCCGATAGAGAACCCCTGTCATGGACGGTCACTTCCCCCTTGATCGCTTCCCCGCTGGCGGGGAACCTTACTTGTCGAGGTTCTCGAACACGGCCGCCATCCCCTGCCCGCCGCCGATGCACATCGTCTCGAGCCCGTAGCGCCCGCCGCGCCGGCGTAGCTCGCGCAACAGCGTTGTCATGATCCGCCCACCGGTCGCGCCGATCGGATGTCCGAGCGAGATGCCGGAGCCGTGTACGTTGACGCGCTCGAGCCCATCGGACAGGTCCCACTCGTCGATCACGGCGAGCGCCTGCGCAGCAAAGGCCTCGTTGAGCTCGATCAGATCGAGGTCGGCCAACGTCAGGCCGGCACGCTGCAGCGCCTTGCGCGTGGCGGGGATCGGACCGATGCCCATCGTCTCGGGCGGCACACCGGCGACGGACCACGAGACGAGCCGCGCGAGCGGCTTGAGCCCGAGCTCGGCGGCCTTCTCGGGGTGAGTGACGATGCACACGGCGGCGCCGTCGTTCTGGCCGCTGGCGTTGCCGGCGGTGACGGTCGCCTCGGGGTCGCTGCGACCCATGATCGGCTTCAACGCGGCGAGCTTCTCGAGCGTGGTGTCAGCGCGCGGGTGCTCGTCGCGCTCGATCACGAGCTCCTGTTTGCGCGCGTGCACGGTCACGGGCACGATCTCCTCGGCGAACGTGCCGTCCTCTTGCGCGGCAACGGCGCGCTTGTGCGAGCGCAGCGCGAGCTCGTCCTGGTCGGCGCGCGAGATGCCGTACTCGCGACGCACGTTCTCGGCGGTTTCGATCATGCCGCCCTCGACGACGTGGCGCTGCCCGCCGGCGGTCACGCGCGGGCGGGCGAGGCGGTCGGCGAGCTCGACGCCGCCCCTCACGCCCCAGCGGATCCCCATCGCGTAGAACTCGGCCTGGCTCATGCTCTCGGCGCCGCCGGCGAGCACGAGCTCAGAGGCACCCGTCTGAACCTGCATGCAGCCAAGCATGATCGCCTGCAGCCCAGCCCCGCAACGGCGATCGATCTGCAGTCCGGGCACCTCGATCCCGAGCCCGGCGTCGAGCGCGGCGACGCGCCCGATCGCGGGAGCCTCCCCGTTGGGGTAGCCCTGGCCCAGGATCACGTCGTCGATCTCGCCGGCCGGGAGCGAGGTTCGCTGCACGAGCGCTTCGATCACGGTCGCGGCTAGATATGCGGGCGGCACATCGCGGAATACTCCGCCGAAGCCGCCGACGGGCGTTCTCAGGGGCTCGCAGATGACGGCGTCGCGCACGGCCGGAGAGCCTACGGGGTTATGGAGCGACCGGGGGCCGAGACACTAGCCCCGCGGTCGCCCTCTACCCGGATGACCTGTGGCCTTCCGCAGCAACTGTCGGCAACTGCGCCGGGCGCCTTTAGCTACGGCTTGCCGGCGCGCAGGAACTTGCGCTGCAGAAGCGCGCTCATACGCTTGTCCAGGCGCTTTTCCCGGCGAGTGGCGCGCGCCCGCGTGACGTTGCCCGCGGCAACGTCCTGGGCCAGGCGGACTTTCCTGGCCGCGACGAGCGCGTCGCGCAGGCCGGCGCTCGACTTGCCGGGCGTGGCGTCGGCGATCTGCGCGAGCGTTTTGCCGGAGCGCAGCTCGTCACGCAGCTGCGCAGGCGTGATGCCGAGATAGGCGCCGGCGGCGAGCCGGGGACTGCCGGCGGCGGCTGCGCGGGGGAGCCGCGCGGGGCCGCTGACCTCGGTGCCGACACGGCTGGGCAGGCGGGCTGCGACCTCGGCCAAGCGTGCCCTGCGCGCGCCGACGATCGCGTCGATCAGTCCCTGCGTGGACTTGCCGTGCGCTTGGGCCACTTGCGCGAGCGAGCCCAAGGAGTTGAGCTCGTGTTCGAGCTGCTCGGTCGAGATCCCGAGATAGCCGGCGGCGACGGTGAGGTCCCGCTGATGCAGTCGATGCACGCCGTGGCGGGCGTGGATACGCCGCTGCCCGTTGCCCTGGCCGGTCGCGGAGACAGCGGCGAAGGCGCCGCCGGCAATCACGACGGCTACGGCCGCTGCGGCGAATACCTTCTGTCTAGCGCTCCGTCGCAATTTGGACAATGTTCCCTCGCTTCCCTAAAGACCTACTGCCCGTCCCTTGAATGGTACGTAAAGCTGGCGGATCGACCGCGGATTGGCTGAGCAGGCTGCTCTTGCCGGCGGATAACCCGGCGGGCGTCGTGTACGGCGTGATCACGGTCGGCGCGCTGATGGCGGCGGAGAGCGGCCGACACGAGAGCTACATCGACGCGTTCGCGTCATCGTTGATCGCGACGCTGCTCTACTGGCTCGCGCACTCCTACTCGGACCTACTCGGCGACAGACTGAGCACGGGCGAGCCGTTGACGATGAAGGTGCTGGCACGCGAGCTGGCGCATGACTGGGCGATCGTCCGCGGCGCGGCGATCCCGCTGCTGGCGCTGGTGATCGCGTGGATCGTCGGCGCGAACCAGGAATCGGGTGTGACGGCGGCGCTACGCACGGCAGTCGTGACGGTCGTCGTGTTCGAGGTGCTGGCGGGCATCCGCGCCAAGTCGACGCCGGGCGAACTGCTGCTGAAGGCGGGCGTAGGCGTGACGATGGGGATCGCAATCCTCGCGGTCAAGGGCATCCTGCGCTGAGTGCGCTCGAGGCGTGCGCTCGGGATCGACCAGCCGGGCACGCCTAGTACGCCGAACCCACTCGATCCACCCCTCTGTGCGTCCCAAGGGGGATGACTAAAAGAGACGATTTGTTCCCACTCGTGGGATACGCTCTGTACGGTTCACTGTAGACAAAGGATCGCTGAAGTGAGACGATCCTGACTGCCGAACTCTGTGGCATGATCAACGGCAGCGATCAATTCTGGGGGATCGAATGTCAAGGACGGAGAGCAAGGCGGCGAGCGTCGGCGCAAGCAAGTCCACGCTTGCCCCGCTGTACCAACGCCTACCGCACGGACCGCATCGCCTCGGCACGGAGGAGGTCATCCGCAACCAGCGCTCGCGCATGCATGGAGCGATGATCGAGGCCGTCGCAGCGAACGGATACGAGCACACGAGCGTGAAGCAGGTGGTCAGCCTGGCGGGCGTATCGCGACGCTCGTTCTACGAGCAGTTCGCGAACAAGCAGGAGTGTTTCCTGGCGACGTATGACGTGATCGCGACGCGCGGTGCCGGCCGCGTCAGCGCGGCCTACCGCGCGGCGCGCGGCGGGGCGGAGGATCGCCTGCAGGCGGCCTTTGGCGAGCTCGGGCAGGCGATCGGCACGAACTGGAACAGCGCGAACCTGGTAATCCTCGAGGCGCCGAAGGTGGGCGCGCCGGCGCTGCTGCGCCTGCGCCGCGCCTCACAGACGTTCGAGCAGATGCTCTCGTCCACGTTCGAGCATTCTTCGACGGGGAGCCCGCTGCCGGCGCCGGTGATCCGCGGGATCGCGGGCGGGCTGCATGCGGCGATGTCGAAGTGCCTACGCGAGGGCTCAGCGGAGAAGGCACCGCAGTTGGCACAGGAGATGTTCCAGTGGACGCTGCTGTTCCAGACGCCGGCGGCGAAGCAGCTCGCGGAGCGACTGTCCGAGCGCGCGCGGCTGGCGCTCGTGCAGGGACGCAAGGCGCCGAACGGCGCAAGCGCGAACGGCACGGCTCAGGCAGAGCGCGACGAGCGCGAGCGCCTGCTCGAGCAGGCGCTACGGCTGGCCGTGCTGGAGGGCTACCGGGAGCTGAGCGCGCCGCAGATCGCGGACGCGGCGAACGTTCCAATCGACGCCTTCTTCGAGCTGTTCGCGGGCAAGGACGAGTGCTTCCTGGCGGCTCTGGACATGCTCGGTGAGCAGCTGAAGACGGTTGCCAGCGACCCGGCGCTGCGCGGTGCGGAATGGCCGCAGGCGGTCCGCCGCACGATCCGTGCGCTGATGAGCTACCTGGCGGAGAACCCGATCTACGCGCACACGATCGCGGAAGGTGCCTTCGCGGCGGGGCCGGAGGCGGCGGCGCGCAACCTGCGCCTGGCGTACGGCATCGCGGCGCGCCTGACGGAGGGTGCACCGGACGAAGCGCGCAGCGTGCTTGTCGTGCAGGGCGTGGCAGGAGCGCTGTCGCACACGGTCCGCTGCCAGGTGGCAAGCGGGCAGATCCAGCTGCTCTCGGTGCTCTCGGACTACCTCACGTATATCGCGCTGACGCCGTTCCTCGGCGCGGAGCAGGCTGCGACGATGTTGGTCGAAGAAGAGGCTTAGGCCTCGCCGTGCTCGCGCGCGGCGGCTAGCGTCGTTTGCGCGGAATGCGCTCGGCGAAGTAGGCGAGCACGATGCCTACAAGCACGGAGATGACGATCACGATGATCAGCGGCGCCTTGCCGGTGCCGAAGACGTAGCTGACCTTGACCTCTTTGAGGTTGAAGACGGCGAACAGCGTGATCAGGATGGCGAGGACGACGAGCGCGCTCGTGCGGGCGAGCTCGCGACGGCTGCGCTTGTCGAGCTTGCCGGGCCCGGTGTGGCCGTGCGAAGCCTTGGCGGCGGATGAGCCGCCGGGTTTCTGTGCGGATGCGGACATGCTCTACGAGCGATCCTACCCCCTGGCGCCGCGGGCGAACCGACCGAAGCCAGGCTCGGCGCAGCGGCTAGCGCGCGCCGCGCAGCTCGGCGGCGACCCAGGCGCAGCCGACGGACAGATCCTCGACGCCTAGCGCGGCGGCCACGTTGAGCGCCATGCCGTGGCGGAAGAAGTCGTCGATCCGTTCTTCGTCGGCGCCGGAGAGCTCCTGCGCGAGCTCGACGAGCTCGGCATAGCGGCGGCGCACGCAGGCGCGCACGAGCTCGTCGTCGCAGGCGGCGTAGGACTGGTGCTGGAGCATCAGGTAGTCGCGGTCTGAGGCGAGCAGGCCCTTGTATGCAAGGCCCATCGCCTCGAGCGCATCCTCGCAGTCGGCGGGAGCGCGGCCGTCGGCGTACTCGGCGGCGGCCAGGCGAAAGGTCTCGGCGACACGCTCGAAGCCGCGCTCGAGCGCGGCGAGGAACAGGTCGCGCTTGCTGGGGAACAGGCTGAAGACGTAGGGCTGGGCGACGCCGACGCGGCGGGCGATCCGCTCGACGGGGGTGCCGTGCAGCCCGCCGTGGGCGAACTCGTGCACGGCGGCGGCGATCAGCTCCTCACGCCGCTCGGCGGCTGGGACGCGCCTGCGCGCGGGCTTGACGGGAGCATTCACGCATCCCTTCCTACCACGGCCAGCTCCCGGGCGCCAGGGGCGGCGGCTGCGGCCGGCCGTGGCGCTGGTGCCTTGGCGGTCTTGTTGAAGGGCAGCAGCAGCACGACTAGCGCGCCTGCGCCGAGCACGGCGACGCCGACCCAGATGGCGGGGATCAGCCCGTCGACGAAGGCCTGCGGGGAGCCGTAGCCGCCGGCGCTGGTGAAGACAGAGGCGAGCACGGCGACGCCGAGCACGCCACCGACCTCGCGGATGGCGTTGTTGGCGCCGGAGGCCTGGCCGGCCTGCTCGTCGCGTACGGAGGAGAGGATCGCGTTGGCGGAAGGAGCGAACACGAGCGCCATGCCGGCGCCGGCCATGACGAAGGGCACGAGCATGCTCGAGTAGGCGAGGTGCGTAGAGGTGATCAGGTTGAGCCAGGCGAGCGCGCCGGCCTGCAGCGAGAGCCCGGCGAACATGAACGGACGGCTGCCGAAGCGCTCGGAGAAGATCCCGGCGAGCGGGGCGACGACCATCGTGCCACCGGTCCACACGAGCAGCTTCAGCCCGGCCTGGAAGGGCGTGTTTCCGAGCACGTTCTGCATGTACTGCGAGAGGAAGAAGATCGAGCCGAACATGCCGAAGTACATGGTCAGCGAGGCGACGTTGGTGACGGCGAAAGAGCGCTTGGCGAAGAAGGACATCGGCAGCATCGGCTCAGGCGTGCGCCGCTCCCAGAGGACGAAGGCGCCGAGCAGCACGACGCCGGCGATCAGCGTGGCGAGAATCGTCGAGCTCGTCCAGCCGAGCGACTGGGCGCGCACGAGGCCGAAGACGATCCCGAACAGGCCGCCGGAGGCGAGCACGAGACCGGGCAGGTCGAGCTTGCCGTAGGGGCCGCGGCTCTCGCTCAGCCAGCGAGCGGCGAGCGGGATCACGACGAGACCGATGGGGACGTTGATCCAGAAGATCCAGTGCCAGGAGATGCTCTGCACGACGGCACCGCCGACGAGCGGTCCGAGCGCGACGGCGATGCCTGAGATGCCAGACCAGACGCCGATAGCCAGCCCGCGTCGCTCCTTGGGGAAGGCCTCGGCGAGCAGCGTGAGCGTGAGCGGTGTGACAATCGCGGCGCCGGCCCCTTGCAGGGCGCGCGCGGCGATCAAGAGGTCGGTGCTGCGCGCGAGCGCGGCGCCGGCGGAGGCGGCGGTGAACAGGCCGAGGCCGAGGAGGAACATCCGCTTGCGCCCGAAGCGATCGCCGAGCGCGGCGCCGGTGAGCAGCAGCACGGCATAGGTGAGCACGTAGGCGTTGACGGTCCACTCGAGCTGCTGGATCGAGGCGCCGAGCTCGCGGTGGATCGTGGGCAGGGCGACGCTGACGACGAGGTTGTCGAGCACGACCATGAAGAGCGCCACGGAGACGATCCCGAGTGTCCAGCCGTTCCTGCGTGAGATGCCGCTCATGGTTGCTCCTTTGGGGAGGTGGTTCGAAGGTCTGGCGTAGATATTAGCAGTCGCTAATAATTATTCTAATGGCGGCCTTGCGGCCGCGATGATTCGCCAATGACGCAGCTTGCGCGAGGCTGCGGTGTTATCTCCGGGCGAAGCGCCCAACAAGCGAGGAGGGCCCGGGCGAGTGGCGAATACCATGCGGAGAATGCAGGGAACCGGCTCGAGAACGAGATCGACCGCGCTGCGCGCGAGCGTTGCGGCGCTGCTGGCAAGCGCGACGGCGCTACTGGCGGCATGCGGCGGAGGCACGAAGACTGTGACGGTCTCGGGCGCTCCGCTGACGCCGACGAGCTCGACGGCGACGCCGAGCACGACCCAGGGCACGCAGAGCACGCCGGCGCAGACGAGCTCTACGAGCAGCTCAACGGGTACAACGACGGGCACGTCAACAACACGCTCGGCACCGGAGCCGGCGTTCACGCAGGGCGAAACGAAAGCGGAAGGGACGAGCGGCGCGGCTGCGGTCGTGCGCGCGCGGGGCTACACGCCGAACGACACGTCGCAGTACCACTCAGATCAAACGCTGCGCGTGCTCGTCGGTACGCGCACGGGCTCGGCCGACGGCTACGCCCAGCAGGCGTTCTTCTTCATCGACGGGCGCTACCTGGGGACGGACACGAAGCTGCCGAGCGCGACGGTCAAGGTGATTAGCCAAGCCGACACGGAAGTGACGCTGGGCTACGCGCTGTACCGCAAGGGCGACGCGCTGGTCAACCCGAGCGGCGGCGAAGCGCACGTGACGTTTCAGCTGAACAACGGCAAGCTGGTGGCGCTACAGAAGATCCCGCCGGCAGCGTCGAACACGGGTCTCAGCCGGCAGTAGGGCTCGGGCGGCAGGCGAGGCTCGAAGCCTCGGACCGGAGTCCGCATCGTCCTATCGTGAGCGCGAACGACTTTTATCAATCGCGAGGAAGGGAGCGCCATGAGTGCGACGATCGAGGGACACGCCGAGGAGCTGCTGAAGGCGAAGAACTTCGCACACGTATCGACGCTGAGGGAGGACGGCTCGGTGCACGCGGCTCCGGTCTGGGTGGACGTGCAGGACGGCCGCCCGGTGTTGAACACGGCCGAGGGCCGCGCGTGGCCGCGCAACCTGGAACGCGACCCGCGCGTGACGCTGACTGTGCAGAACCTCGAGAACCCGTACGAGTACGTCGAAATCCGCGGGACTGTCGCCGAGCGCACGCACGACGGCGCGGACGAGCACATCGACTTCCTGGCGAAGAAGTACATGGACGCGGACAGTTATCCGCTGCGCAAGCCGGGCGAACAGCGCGTAATCATCCGCGTAGAGCCCGAGTTCGCGAAGGTCTTCGGCGGCTGAGCCGAGCCCGGGCGCACCCCGCCCTCACGAGCGTCGCAGCACCCGCCGCCACAGCGACGGCGGTCGGGGCTGCGTTCGCTGCCACTCCTCGCGCAGCGGCAGGCGACCTCGCTTGCGTGCCGCAAGCACGCAGGCCGTGTGTGCGTGACGACGCCTGCGGGTGTCACCTTCGGGGGCGATCAGCATATGCTCGCTGAGCGCGGGCAGATGATGACCACAGAGCGGACAGCGATACGTCGCAGGCTTGCGATTGGCCGCAGGGCGCACCGTCCACCACGGGGCGTGTGGAAGGCTGGACATGGCTCCATTGTGGCGCCGCTCGCGGCAACGGTGGCGATGACGCTGGCGCTGGGAGTGGGCGTCGCACTGGCACGCACCGAGCGCGAGCGACGCGCGCTGCGCAAGCGCAAGCGCGAGCGACGTCAGTTCGCGCCGCTGAAGCAGGAGCCGCTGGGCAGCGGCCATCGGCGCATGGCGCTCGGGCAGCTCGACATCGCGATCGAGGCGCTCGAGGACGGCGCAGCGAAGGCCTCGCCGAAAGAGCGCGTGCACGAGGCACGCAAGGCGCTCAAGCGCCTGCGCGCGTTGGTGCGGCTGCTGCGCGACGAGCTCGGCGAGCAGACCTACGAGCGCGAGAGCGCGCTGCTGCGCGACGCCGGCCGGCGCCTCGCGCGCGCCCGCGACGCGGAGGTGCTGCTGAGCACGCTCGAGGATCTGATCGCGCGCCACCCAGGGAAGCTGGCAAGCCGTCGTGGGGTACTGCGCCTGCGGGCGCGCCTACAACAGGAGCGCGACGGCGCGGCGGAGCTGGCGCTGGCAGACAGCGCCACGCATGCGGGGACGCTGGCTGAACTACGCGCGCTGCGCGCACGCGTGAGCGACTGGCGACTGGCCGAGCCGGGCGAGATCGAAGCGGTCGAACCGGCGCTCGAGCGTCTGTACGGCAAAGGCCGCAAGCGCATGCGCCGCGCGGCCAAGGCCGAGGGCGACAGCCGTCGCATGCGCACGCTGCACGAATGGCGCAAACGCGTCAAGGACCTGCGCTACGCCGCGGAAATGCTGGGCGTGCGTAAGGTGGCCAAGCGCGCGGACGACCTCGGCGAACTGCTCGGGGAAGAGCACGACCTGGCGGTGCTGGCGCAGCGGGTCAAGCGCGAGGCAAAGGCCGGACGAGCCTCGGGCGCCCGGGGCCGGCGCTCGCGCAAGCTGCTGCTGAAGTTGATCGCCAGACGGCGCAGGAAGCTGCGCAAGCGGGCGCTGCGCGACGGCCGCCGCCTCTACGCCCGCAAGCCAGCGCGCTTCGTGCGGCGCGTACGCAAGCGCGCCGTTAGTCGACGCTGAGGATGGTCAGCTCGCGCGAGCCTTTGGGCAGCGCGACTGACGTCTTGTCGCCGGCGCTGCGCCCGAGCAGCGCGGTGGCGACAGGCGATTCGGCCGAGAGGCGACCGTCGGCTGGGCTGGCGTCATGGGAGCTGACGATCTTCCATGTCTGCTCGACGCCGTTCTGATCGCGCACGTGCACGGAGGAGCCGAAGCTGACCGCTCCGCCGGAGCCGGCCGGGGCATCCTCGACGATCACGGCAGCGCTGATCCGCTCGCGCAGCCTCGCGATCTTGGTCTCGAGGTGCGCCTGGTCGTTCTTGGCGTCGTGGTACTCGCTGTTCTCCTTCAGATCACCCCACTCGCGCGCCGTTTTGATGCGCTCGGCGATCTCGCGGCGACCCTCGCCCTCGAGCGCGGCTAGCTCGCCCTGCAGCTCGGCCAGTCCCTCGGTGGTGATCATGTTGGCAGCCTCCGGCATCTCAGTGGAGCCTAGCGGTTGCGCGAGGGCGGGCTCAGAAGTAGGTGCTCGGCGGCGAGGAGAGCAGCGCGTAGATCTGCACGATCGCGGCCTGATAGAGCAGCTGCGCTGAGGCCGGTGAGCCGGCGACGAACAGGTTGTTGCTGAGGCGCAGGTGCTGCCACGCGTAGTCGACGTAGGCCTGCGCGATCTTCGGACCGGGCGGATCGTGCGTGATCGAGTCCATGTACATCAGGTTGCGGAAATACACCGACGGGAAGAACGGGTTCTCTTCGCCGAGGCGCTGCGGCGTGAAGTAGGCGCGGGCGGCCTGCGCGGTCTGGCGCGCCTGGTAGAGGTAGCCGCTGTTGCCGGTGGCCTGGTAAAGCAGCGTGCCGGCACCGATCATCACGCCCTGGTTGTAGCTCCAGAAGGTGCTGTCGACGACGCCGTGCGGGCGGATGTGGTCGGCGTACAGGTTGCCCGGCCGCAGCAGGCACGAGCGCACCCAGTTGTAGGCCGTTTCGGCGAACTGCAGGTACTGCACGTTGCCCGTGATTTTGTACAGCTGCACGGCGAGCTCGGCGGCCGGCGCCGTCGTGATCGTGTTGCGATCGGTGTTGTCGATGCCGTTGGAAAACGGGATGCCACCGGGGCACGCGAGGGCGGGGTCGGTCGAGAATCCGGCGATCTCGAAGGCCATGATCCCCTCGGCGTAGCCAAGCGCGCCGGCGTTGCGGCTTTTCTCGTAGTGCCGCGCCAGCTCGATCCCGATCCAGTCGTTGTCGTCGTAGTACTTCGCGCCGCCCGGTCCGACGGGCGGGGCGACGGTGCCGTCGAAGGCGGCGAGCGTGCTCGTGTAGATCCCTTCGGGCGCGCCCGAGTTGTTCAGGTCGAGATACGTGCGTAGCCCGATCAGCCGCGCATGCAGTTCGCCGGACAGCGAGACCGGCAGCTTGGGCACGTTGGCCATGCTGACCGTCGCGGCGAGCGCCTGCGAGAAGGGCCACAGGTAGGAGAAGGGTTCGCCGGCGTACAGCCCGGAGCCGCGCACGTAGTAGTAGCGCTGCATCGCTTCGAAGGCCAGCAGCGCGCGCGCCGGATTGCCGGTCAGCTTGGGCTTGCTCGGCTTCTTTGGAGTCTTCTTGGCGGCGGCGGCGCTGCCCGCGCGGGGGGCCGAGCCACCGTGGAGGCGCGGGCGCGACGCGCCCGCGGGGTAGGCCGAGACCGCCCGCCCGTGCGCACTGGCCCCACCGCGCACGGGCGGGCGCTTGACACCGTGCCCGGAGGGGTGCTTGGCAGCGAGCGCCGACGGCGCGAGCGCGCCGAGCGCGAGCGCGAGCGCGGCGGCTGCGGACAGCGTCAGGCAGGCGACGGCGAGCGTGCGGCTGATTTTCGCGCGGGGGCTTCGCATTCCGATAGGAACGACAACAGACGAGGCGGTCATTCGATTTGGTATACGCAGGGTCGGGTGCGCTTCGATTACACGACAGTCGGCCACGTCACGGCCGACGTGATGGCCGACGGCAGCCGACAGCCGGGGGGCAGCGCGTTCTACAGCGCGCTGCAGGCGGCGCGCCTGGGCAGGCGCGCACTGATCCTCACGCGCGGCGATCGCGACGAGGTCGAAGAGCTGCTCGCCCCCTACGCCGGCGAGCTCGAGCTCGAGCTGGCCAAGGCGCCGTGCACGACGGCGCTGCAGACGAGCGGCAAAGGTCGCGAGCGCGGTCAGCGTGTGCTGGCGTGGGCCGGACCGATCGAGCCCGACGTGCGCGTGGACAGCGCCGTGCTGCACCTCGCGCCGGTGGCGCGGGAGACCCCGTCACGCTGGCGAGGCCAGGCAGGCCTCGTCGGGCTAACCCCGCAGGGGCTCTTGCGCACGTGGTCCTCACCGCAGGACGCTGTTGTGCTGCGCGCGCTGGAGCCGGCACAGCTGCCTGAGCGTCTCGATGCGGCCGTGCTCAGCGCCACCGAGCGCCCCTTCTGCACGGCGCTGCTCGACGGCCGCGCGGTAGTCGCCGTGACCAACGAGGACGAGCCGACGGAGCTGCTCGTGCCGGATGGCGAACCGCTGATGCTCGAAGTTCCGCCCGTGGAGCAGCTGCTCGACGACATGGGTGCCGGCGACGTGTTCGCGGCGGCCTTCTTCATCGCACTGGCCGACGGCGAGGACGCACGCTCGGCGACCGTCTTCGCCAATGCCGCGGCCGCCGTGCGCCTGTCGGGCTTTGGGCCGGGCGCGGTCGGCGACCTCGCCGCGATCGAGGCACGCATGGGCGCCTCTGGCTGACGTCTGCGCTCAGGAAGCGTGCGCGAGCGCGTCGTCGATCAGCTGCCGCAACTCCTCGGCGTCGAGCGCATCGCCACAGCCACACGCGCGCAGGGCGAGTTGCAAGCTGCCGCCGACCGGCGCCATCTCGACGACGGCGACCTGCGCGCCGGGCACCGACTCGCGCACGGCGGCGGTGAGCGGCTCGGCGAACAGCGGACCGGCTTTGAACACGCTGCCGATCAGCCCGAGCGGGAACGAGTCGGCCTGCGCGAGCCCCGTCTCGCGGGCGACGACTGCGACCTGCCCGGCGAGCTGCTCGGCGCCCCGCCGGTAGAGCCCGCGCGCGACGGCGTCCCCCTGCTCGGCGAGCCTGCACGTTTCGACCGTGAACGCGGCGATCTCGCTCTTGCTCAGCGGCCTCGAGTAGACGAGCGAGGCGACCGCCTCGACGCTGGGCGCGCCGAAGAACTCGACGACGGCCTCGCTCAGGTCCGTCTCGGGCCCGGAGCCGTCGCGATCGTGCAATGCGGCGCGGATCGATTCGACGCCGAGCCAGTAGCCGCTGCCCTCGTCGCCGAGCAGGTGCCCCCACCCTCCCACGCGCCACGAGCGGCCGTCGGGCCCGACGCCGAAGACGTTTGAGCCGGTGCCCGAGATCGCGCCGATGCCGGGCTGCGCGCCGGTCGCGGCGGCCCACGCGCCGACGACGTCGTTGACGACGATCCAGTCCTTGCCCTGCACAGCGCGCACCTGCCTCACGATCGCCTCGGTGTCCGTGCCGGCAACGGCGAGCACGGCGGCGGCGAGCTGCTCGGCAGCGATGCCGGCGCGCCCCATCGCCTCCTCGGCGACATCGACGAGCGCGGCCACGGCCGCACGCGAGCCGACGGCGTCCTCGTTGCTCGGGCCGGCGTACGCGAGATGGATCGTGCGCCGCTCGAGGTCGAGCACGGCGGCCAGCGTCTTCGTCGCCCCGCCGTCGATACCGAGCAGGTAGCGCCCGGACGAGCGCGTGCCCGGGGTGGCGAGCGCCGGCGGCAGTTTGACGAGCGGATCACGTTGCATCGCGTGATCCTGCCACGAAATCGCGCGCGGGCTAGGATCGTGGCCCATGGGCACGAGCGCGAGCACGGCCGCGATGTTCCCCAAAGCCCGAGCGCGGTCGGGCATGTACGAGTCGTTCTACCTGCGCGCCGTCTCCCCGCACGAGCCGCTCGGCATATGGATTCGCCACACCGTGCAGAAGCCGCCCGGCAAGCGCGCGCACGGCTCGCTCTGGTGCACCGTGTTCGACGGGGCCCGCGGCGCGCCGTTCCAGTACAAGCTGACGAGCGAGCGGCTGCTCGTCCCCGACGGCGGCTGGATCGAAGTCGGCGACGCCGGCGATCAGGGCGGTTCGTTCGGCCCGGAGGCAGCCCACGGCACATGCGGCGAGGCGAGCTGGTCGCTTCGCTCGCAGGCGCTCGAGGCGCAGCTACGACACCTGCCGCGCGAGTGGCTCTACCGCGCGCCGCTGCCGCGCACGAAGCTGACGAGCCCTGCGCCGAGCGCGGCCTTCTCGGGGCAGATGCGCGTCGCCGGGCGGCCCGAGATCGAGCTCGACTCCTGGCACGGGATGATCGGCCACAACTGGGGCGCCGAGCACGCCGAGCGCTGGATCTGGCTGCACGGCGTCGGCTTCGACGGCGCTGCCGACGCGTGGCTGGACGTAGCGCTCGGGCGCGTGATGCTCGCCGGCCGGCTGACGCCATGGGTCGCCAACGGCGCGCTCTCGCTCGACGGTCGCAGGATCCCTCTCGGCGGCCTCGGTGCACGCAGGCTGCAGGTGCGCGAGGGGGTCGACGGCTGCACGCTGCGCCTTCCTGCCGAGGGCGGCAGGACGCTTGCGGTGCGTGCGTCGGTGCCGGCCGGAACGGCCGCCGGCTGGCGCTACGGCGACCCCGACGGCGAGAGCGGGCACGACGTCATCAACTGCTCGATCGCCGCTCTCGAGCTGGACCTCGAGCCCGGCCCGGCCAGCGAAGAGTCACGCTCGCTGCGCAGTGCGCATGGCGGCGTCTATGAGCTGGGAATGCGCGAGCGCGACCACGGCGTGCCGATCGCCCCGTTTGGCGACTGATGGCCGCCAGGGCCTACACGAAGGGTCTGCACGAAGTCGGCGATGGCCTGTTTGCCTACCTGCAACCCGACGGCGGCTGGGGCTGGAGCAACGCCGGCCTCGTCGTCGGCGGCGAGAGCACGCTGCTGATCGACACGCTGTTCGATTTGCGCCTGACCGAGGAGATGCTGCAGGCTATGCGCCGCGCGGTGCCGAGCGCCGCCCAGATCGACACGCTCGTCAACACGCACGCCAACGGCGATCACTGCTACGGCAACCAGCTCGTCGGCGATGCGCTGATCGTCGCCTCTGCGCGGACTGCCGAGGAGATGACCGAGCTGCCCCCGGCGGCGATGGCCATGCTCGTGCAGCAGGCGCCGCAGATGGGCGTGCTCGGCGAGTTCTTCCTGCGCTGCTTCGGCGCCTTCGAGTTCGACGGGATCGAGCCGGTGCTGCCGAAGCGAACCTTCAGCGGCGAGCTGAGCCTGCGTGTCGGCGAGCGCGAGCTGCAGCTGATCGAGGTCGGCCCGGCACACACGCGCGGTGACACGCTCGTCCACCTCCCGGCCGAGCGCGTGCTCTACAGCGGCGATGTGCTGTTCGCCGGGGCGCATCCGATCGCGTGGGCCGGCCCCGTGTCGAACTGGATCGCCGCCTGCGAGCGGATCCTCGCGCTCGACCCGCAGGCGATCGTGCCCGGACACGGTCCACTGAGCACGGTCGAGCAGGTGCGCGAGCTGCGCGACTACTTCGAGTACCTCTATGAGCAGGCGCGCCTGCGCCACGACGAGGGCATGAGCGCGCTGCAGGCCGCTCGCTCGCTCGCGCTTGACCGCTGGGCGGACTGGAAAGAGGACGAGCGCCTCGTCGTCAACGTCGCCAACATCTACGCCGAGCTCGACGGCGACGAGCCGCCTGCACCGCTCGCCGCCTTTCAGGCGATGGCCGAGCTCGCCGCCGGGCGCTGAGCGGTCCCTGGAACGACCAAAGGGCGGGAGGCGAGACGCTTTTGCGCCCGCCGCCCGCCCTCGCGGTCTAGCCGATCCGTCGCCGGACTAGCTGACTAGCTGAATTCCAGGTTGCCCCCTGTGAGCAGCACCGGGAAGGAGCCGAAGTACGTACCGCCGATGCCTTCAGCGCCTTCTTCCCTGCCCCATTCTTCGCACGGTTCGCCTTCGAATTCGAACTTGATCCCTTTGAAGGAGTTCGACACGTTGACGAAGTGCTGGAAGCCGTCGGGGAACATTTTGTTCGGCGTCTTCGGGATGACTTCGTTGGAGTAAGTCGCCGCCGAGTATTCGCCTTCTGGTTTTTTGACCGCTTTCAGCGGGAGCGTCTGTTCGGGCCAGTGAATCATGCAGTGCGACCGTTCTCTGGGCGTCCCCGGGATCACACCCGTGTAGACCTTGATTTCGGCTTCACCGCCTGCGAGCACCGCCGAGCCTTCGAATTCTTCAGTTTCAGAACCCGTTTCGACGTAGCCGTTGGCGTGGTAGGTGACCGCCAGCGGCGTGAGGAACTTCGTCGGCACGAAGGCCGGCTTGGTGCCGAATTTGACTTCGTCCGTGCAGCTTGCGAAGCGCAGCGCGACGGTCAGCGTTTCAGAGGAGCCAGCCGCCTGCGCCCCTTTTGCTTTGACCTTTTCGCACGTAATTTTGAATGGGCCGAATTTGAATTTCTGTTCGGATTCCATTTTGCCCGACGTCTTACCGGTCTTGCTGGCCGTGAATTCGTGCGCCAGCGCCGGCGTTGCGGCGATCGCGAACGCACAAACTGCGCTCACAACCCCCAAAAGCCTGACGTGTCTCATGTCTCCTACGTCTCCCTTCCGCCACATTCGTCTCGTTGAGGGCCGGTTCGACGCAGCCCTGTTCATCATCCCTTGGGGAGCTGAATACCATCCCCTCCCAGCCGATCCCGGTGTTCGTGACCGCGTAGCCTACCACGATTTCCGACAACAAAACCTATATTTCTCATTTGCGCAAATTGGCCGTGGAGCCAGGCTCTACGGGCGATTCCGGAGTCCCGAGACCGGCTAGGAGCCGGCGCCCGAGACGGTGCCGGCGGCGGGCTGCACCGCCGCGCTGTAGCCGAGCAGCACGAAGCTTCCGAGCGCCGCGTCGACGTCCGCTTCGGCGCCCGCGACATCCTTCTGCGCTGCCTCGTACCGCGTCACGTCCCGTTCGCCGATCGCCGCGGCGAGCTTCACGTAGCCGTCGTGCGCGCGGCGCGTCGCGTCGGTCAGGGCGGCGTGCACGGGCTCGGCGACGACCGACGGGTGCAGTCGATCGAGCGCACCTGTCGCCGTAGAGAACCCTTCGGCCAACTCCGTGGCGAGCCGTCGCGCAGTCGCGACAGTCACGTCGGGGCTCAGTTCGCGCTTGAGCGCAGCGCGCAGAGTGTCCAGCGTGGAGACCGTCGCGCTGATCGCGTTTGCGTACTTCGGCTCGGGCGTCAGCTCGTAGGCCTGGGGCTCGCCGACCGCCGTGACCGTCGCCACGGACTGTTCGCACTCGCGCATCTCGGCCAAGCTGCCCGGCGAGGCGTAGCAGGCAAACAGCATCGGCCGTCCGCCTGGGTTGGGGATCACGAACAGCGTCAGTCGCCTGTCGTAGCCAGGAACGCTCAGTTGTGAGTACTTGTACGCCTGCGTTTCAACCAAGTTGACGATCTGCGGGGCTGGCAGCTGGCGCAGCGTGGCCACGAAGCGCTTCGGTAGCGGAGCCAGTTCGCCGGAGGGCAACCCGCCGAACATCAGGCCGACCTTTTCGGCGTTGCCCTTCGGCGCCACCACGATCACATTGGCGACCGGGAGCTGCGGGATCCCGGGCGCGATCCTCGCCATGCGCCATCCCGCCGGATAGCCGAGCGCCACGTCGGCCCCTTTCTGGGCCTGGTTTTCGGGGGAGCCGCTTTCCCCGCTGGAATGCCCCGCCACGTAGCCGAGGATCGCGACGGCGATCAGCACGGGCACGACCTCGACCGGGAGTATCGGCCTGCGCCTGGGCGCCGGCCGGCCGCCGGCGTGGCGCGAAGCTCTCGCCCGACGCAAGGAGCGGCGCGGAGCCACTGCCCTATTCCGAGCTGTCAAACGAACCACCGCTACCCGACGCGGCCCCACCGCTCGCTCGGGCCGCGGAGGGCTTGCCTGCGGAGGAGCCTGTGCCTGTGCCGGGGCTCGCCCGAGACGGTTCAGGAGCTTGCGCAGGCGCGCTTTCGAGTCGCGTTTCGGAACTCGCTTGGGTGCTCGCCGTTTCGCCCGCAAACGCCTGGCTCGGCGCCGTCGCACGCAGCACTTCGGCGCCGCGCGCCGGCTTCGCCCGGCGCTGCGGCGGCGGTTCGGCGATCGAGTTCGGGACCTCGCCCGCGATCGGCGAGCCGCCGTGCAGGGCGCTCGGGATCGCCGCATGCGCAACGGGCGCTGCCGAGGAGCCTTCAAGCGGCGAGCCGCCGCCCGCGAACAGCCGGCCGATCGCGAAGAAGCAGCCGAACACGACCAGCAGGGCGACGATCAGCACCGGCCACAGGCCGCGCATGCTCGCCCCGGGCCCGCCGATGCGAACGCCGAGCCAGTCGTAGCGCACGACGTTCAGCGTGTTGCGCACCGTGCTCATTGGCTCGGGCATGGGCTCGGGGCGGTGCTCGGCGGACGCAGGCACGCATCGACGCGCACCGGCAGCTTCCTGCGCCTGATCTTGAAGCTCGTGAACTTGCCGATCTGACCGCTCTTGGTGATGCGGATCTGGAGCATCGCACCGGCCCTGAGCGTGCGTTGGAAGCGGGGGAAGGCGAGTGTGATCGCGCCTGCGCGGCTCTTGCCCTTGCTCTTGCTCGATGCCGTCGCAAGGCGGGTTTCGTTCTTCGTCTTGCAGCCCCGTCCCTTGCACGAGACGGCGACCTTCGCCCCCGTTGGGGCCTGCACGGTCAGCAGCTTGATCCTCGCGCCGCCCGAGGTCTCGGCACCGGCGATCCTCACGATCGGGAACGGCTGCATCAACGTCAGCGCCTGCGGAGCAACCTGGATCGCCTCGGCCGTCGTGCTCGACAGCCCGTTGGCGTCAATCACCTGCAGGCGCACCGTGTGCGCTCCGGCCGTCGCGAACGTTGTCGTCATCACCGGCCCACCTGCCGCGAACGGCCCGCTGCCGGCCAGGTCCCAGCTATACCCCGTGATCGCGCTCGACGCGTCTGTCGATTTCGAGACCAACGAGACGCTCTGGCCGACCGTCGGCGTCTGCGGCACCCACGTGAACGACGCCACCGGCGCGCTCGGTCCGGCCGGCGGCGTTGGCGCGTTGACCGTGAAGCTCTGCGCCGCGCTCGAGCCCGTATTGCCGGCTTCGTCGGACTGCCTCGCGACTACCGTGTACTGCCCGCCGCCGAGACCCGCGAACGTCGCGCTCCAAGTCCCGTCGGGACTGTCGAGCACCGTAATCGTCTCGATCGCGCCCCCTTCGGCCGATCCCCCGGGGAACAGTTCGGCCGTCACCTGGCGCCGGTCCCCCGGCGCCGTGCCCGCCAATCCGGAGACCGTCTCGAGGCCCGTGCTTTCGCCCGGACCCGAGAGCGTCGGCTGCGGCGCCTGGGTGTCGACCGTGAACGTCGTCGTTTCACTGACGCCCGCCTGATTTTTCGCGACCGGCGGCTGTTCGGCCTGCGCTGTGTAGGTGCCATCGGCCAAGGGTTCGGCCAGGCCGAGCGACCACGCGCCCGCGCTGGCAGGTCCCGAACCAGACTCGGCGAGACTGCCCGATGCGGACGTGCCGCGCCAGACCCTCACCGTCACTTCGGGCTTGGCTTCAGCCGTGGCATCGGCCAAACCGCTGAAGCTCGGCGTGGCATCCGCCGTGAACCGCGGCAGTTCGTTCAGCGTCACGCTCGGCGCCGGGCTGTCAACTGCGAACGTGACCGCAGCGCTGACACCCGTGTTGCCGACCGAATCGAGCTGTTTGACGCGCACCGTGTATGTCCCGTTGGACAACCGTGGACCGCTGCTCCCACTGCTCCAGCTCGACCCGCTGCGCGATGCCGTGAAGCTCTGTTCGAGATTTTCGACCGCCGTCGATTCTCCACTGAAGACTTCGACCGTGACTTCCGAGGAGTCGCCAGTCGCGCTGCCCGCCCCTCCGTGGAATTCCACAAGCGACGATTTGAGCACTTCGCCGGATTTCGGGCCGGCGATCGTCGGCCCCGGGGCGGACGTGTCGACGCGAAACGAGGCGGTACTCGTCGTACTGACATTGCCCGCCTCGTCGACCTGTTCGGCGCGCACCGTGTGGCCACCGTCGCTCAGCTGCGACGAGGTGAGCGCCCAGCTTCCGTTGCTCACAGCGGCTTCGCCGATGAGTTTGCCGTCGACCAGCACGCGCACCGCGCCGTCACCCGGTTCCTGGCCACCGCCGCCACCGAATGAAGGGGTCGCGGTGGCGAGCACCGCAGGGATCGCGTTGAGCGAGAGGGGTGCCGGGACAGTGGTGTCGACACGAAACGTCCCGGCGGCACTCGTACCGACATTGCCCGCGTCATCGCCCTGAGAGGCCTGCACCGTGTAGGTGCCGTCCGACAGTGCCGGGGAGGTGAACGACCAGCGGCCGCTGTGAACGGTCGCGATGCCCGACGCTGCTTGCTGCCCGCCGACGGACGCTCCCGCGAAGACGGTCACCGAGACCGTTCCCGCGTCGCCTTCCACTGTCCCTGCCGACCCTTCGAAGCTCGGTTTCGACGTGTTCGTCGCCGGCGCGACGGCGTCGAGCGTCACCGCCGGCGCAGTCGCGTCCACCGTGAACGTGACTTCTTCGCTGAAGCCAACTTCGACGGCCCCCTGCTGGGCAACGGCTGTGTAGGTGCCGTCTGGCAGGGACTGCGCTTTCGTGCTCCATTCGCTGCCCGTCGGAACGGCGAGTTCTTCGCGTATGCGCGTGCCGCCCGTGCCGGTGCCCTGGTAGATGTCCACCGTGACCGAGTCGAGCGAGTCGCTCGTGGTGCCCGAGAGCGTCAGTGAGCTGTCCTTGGTCAGCGCCCCCGGGCTGGGCGCCGTGATCGTCAAGTTCGGCGGGTCCGCCTGCGCGGCCGCCGGCGCGAGCGCGAGCACGACGAGCGCAGCGCATGCTCCCGCGCCGTACCTGCCGATACGTCTGATGCCGCTGCCGACCATCCCACCTTCGATCCGTATTGCGAGTCTCCGTGTGCCACCGACCTGCGCCATGGCCGCCGCCCATGATATGTCCGTCGGCTAGAGCTGGGCGTCACCGAGCGGCGCGCCGTTTCCCAGCGCCAACTCCTGGAAGAAGGATCGCCTGCCCAGCTGTGGTCGGGCCGACCGCGATGAGTCTCGCAGTGATTCCCGGTCTGTACTACACAGATCGACCGCACTCGAGGAGAACGACATGACCGCTACCTACACATTCGACGTCTTTTCCAGCCTGGACGGCTACGGCGGCGCCAGCGCCGAGTGGGCCGGCTACTGGGGCAAGCAAGGCCACGAGTTGCTCGACCACCGCCTCGCCTTGTACGGGCCGCAGCAGCGGATGGTCTTCGGGGCAAACACGTATCGATTGTTCGCGCGGATGCTGGCCTCGAGCACCGAGGACTCCGACGTGCGTGACCCATGGGTCACTCGGATGAGGAGCCTGCCGGCGACAGTGGTGTCGAGGACGCTGGAAGGACCTCTCGACTGGCCGGATGCGACCCTCGTGAGCGGTGACGCCGTCGACGTCGTCGCCCGGCTGAAGGAGGAGTCCGAGGTGCCGTTGCGCTCGCACGGCAGCCTGGCGTTGAACCGGGCGCTGATGGCCGCCGGCCTAGTCAACCGCGTGCAGGTGACGCTCTTCCCTGTCATCACCGGTCAGACCGGGCTCGACCCGATCTTCCAGGGTGCGGCCGACTTCGACCTCGACCTGGTCGAGAACCGGACGCTCGACGGTCGCACCCAAGAGCTGATCTACCGACCCACGCTCCATTGACGCCGAAAAGCGATGATTACCAGCCGGTTTCGAGCGCGCCCGAGAGGATTCGAACCTCTGACCTTCGGTTCCGTAGACCGACGCTCTATCCAGCTGAGCTACGGGCGCAGAGCCGCCAAGTCTAGTCGGCCGCTCTCGATCGAGGATCGAGGCCGCGAAACGAAACGCCCGATCTCGGCCGCTCGACGCCGGCATCTGTCGCGAAGCGACCATCAAGAAAGAGAACGACCTGGCTACGGCTGCTCGCCCCGGGAGCGCCACCCGCGAGCTATGTTGCTTTTGCGACCGCCTGCTCCTGCTCGCGTTCGCGCATCCCGCGCGCCACGCGACCGCTCAGCGCGCCGAGCAGCATGCCCGCGATCGCATCGACCACGATCAACAGCGGTGGGAAGCTGCCGAGCGAGACCTTCGCGTGCGTGCCCGCGATCCAGTGCGCCAGCAGCACGCCGAGGCCGAACAGCACGCCGCCCACCAGGCCACGATCCGCCCCGCCCCAGCCATCCTGGTGCTCGAAGCCCGCCAGCACCGCCCCGATGCCCGCCAGTACAGCAAGCGCCCAGTAGACCCCTGCCGAGACGCCCAGCACGACGCCCACCACCGCGCCGAAGGCCAGCGGCACGAGGCCGCCGAGCACGATCTGCACCGGTCGCGGCCGGTCGCGCAACAACGTAGGCGTGTGCATCCTCCCTCCCTCCCTCACTGCCTCCCGAACCCCTCTTGCGCGACAGTAGCACGCACCGGGGAGCGCGCGATCTAGAGTCCCCGCGATGCTCTACATCGCTCTCGGCGCGCAGATCGCCGTCGTCGCCTACGCCTTCTGGCGCGAGAGCCGCGCTCCCGTCGGCAGCACCCAGCGCGCCGTCGCGTGGAGCATTGCCTGGCTCGCGCTCGGGCTGCTGCCGACGCTCTGGTTCGGCCTGTTCGACAGTCCGCATGCCGCCAGCTCCTACGCCGCCGTCTACCTGATCGAGCGCGCCCTCTCGCTCGACAACGTGTTCGTCTTCGCCGTGCTGATCGCCACCTTCGAGGTGCCGCTCTCAGATCGTGAGCGGCTCGTCTCCTTCGGCGCCCTCTCTGCCTTCGCCCTACGCGTGCCCGCCATCCTGCTCGGCGTCGCCATCTTCAACGCCTCCCATGTCGTCAGCTACGTACTCGGTGCCCTGCTGCTCGTGCTCGCCTGGCAGACCGCACGCTCCAGCCACAACGAGAGTCCCGGGCCGAGCCGCCTCGTCGGCTGGCTGCAGCGACGCCTGCCCGTCTCAGAGCATGTGCCGCGGCGCTGGATCGTCGTGCGCGACGGTCGCCGCGAAGTCACGCCCATGCTGCTCTGCCTAATCGCGATCGTGTTCGCCGATCTCGCCTTCGCCGTCGACTCCATTCCCGCTGCGCTTGCCATCAGCAGCGACACCGTGCTACTGCTGACCGCCAACCTGCTCGCTTTGCTCGGCCTGCGCGCGCTGTTCAAGCTCGTCGAGATCGCGCGCGAGCGTCTGCGCTACATGGACCAGACGATCGCCGTGCTGCTCGCGCTCGTCGGCGTCAAGCTGCTCGCCGCCGAGGCCGTCGAGGTCGGCCCGCTCGCCAGCCTCGCCGCAGTGCTGCTCGTGCTCGCCGCCGGCACCGCCGTGTCGCTGCGCGCCAGCAGGCCCGCCGCGCGCTAGAGCAGGCCCACCTGGCGCAGGATCGAGACCGAGTCCGAGTAGACGTCCTTGCGCTTGACCTTGCCTCCCTCGAACGGGATCACGTCCATTCCCGACCACTCGATCCGCTTGCCCGACGGCTCCGCCACGATCTCGCCGCGACTCAGCTGCTTAACGTGCGTCGCGCTCGCCGTCCACTCCTGCACGACCAGGTCCTCGCGCACGTACAACCTACGTGTCGTGAACTCGATGTCAGGCCACGACGCGAAGATGCCCGCGATGTGCTCGAGCGCCTGCGCCCCCTGCGCGCGCTCGCCCGCCGTGTGGTTCTCGAAAACCATGTCCGGCGCATGCATCGAGCCGATCCGCTCCACGTCGTGTGCGTTCCACGCGTCGTTGTATGCATCGATCGTCTCGCGCAGTTGCTCCGTCCCCGGCACGACGCTCACGCTCGCCTCCATCATGCCCACCCCATCGGCTCATAGCCGCTCGTAGTCGGCGCCGAGACGATCATCACTTCCGCCTGATCGCCCGCGTCGTTTCGCATCGTGCGCTTGTGCTCCGGGTCCAGGCGCGCGAATGTGCCCGCCGGCGTCGGGTGATCCTCGCCGTCGATCACCAGCGTCGGCTCGCCGCTAAGCACGTAGAAGATCTCCTCCTGGTCACGATCCAGCTCGTCGTGTTCAGGGATCTGCTCGCCCGGCTCGATCTGCACGATGTTGATCCCGAACGAGCCGAGCTCGAGCGTGCGGCGAACCAGCTGCCAGTTACCCACCGTCTCGCACTCCGCACGATGCGCCAGCTTGAAGCCCATCGACGACCCCCTAGCTTTCGATTGTGACGAGCGTACCGATCGGCGTATAGGGATAGATCTGCGCTGACGCCGCCAGCGGAAGCTCCACGCAGCCGAGGCTCTGCGGCGTGCCGAACGAGGCGCGATCGAAGTTGTGCAGAGCGTCGCCCCCGTTGAAGTAGCTGACCCATTTGATGCCCGGGTCTTCGTAGTGCGAGCCGTCCGGGTTAGTTCCGCTCATCGTCGTTTCCGGCAGGTGCTCGAACACCGGGAACGTGCCCGGTTCCGTTTCCGCCCCCGAGATGCCCGTGTTCGCCGGCGCGTTCAGGACCGTGTGCCCGTTGTGCCACAGCGTCAGCGTCTGCGGGACCGCTCGGTGCACATACACGTAGCTGTAGCCGCTCTTCAGCCGCTTCCCCGCGATCGCGTTCTCGACCAGCTTGTGCCACACCGCCGCCCCCGGCAAGCCGTCCACCGTCAAGCCGTTTTCGTCCTCGAACTTCATCAGCGCACCGCGCGTGATCGTGTTTTCGTGCCCCGCGCTCCACAGCGCCTGCAGCTGATGCGGGGTGTTGCCGTAGCGCCAGCTGAAGTCGCCCTCCGGGGCCTCCACCGCCGCCTGCGCCTCTGCGCTCGGCGTGCGCGCCACGTCCCTGCCCGACGCGTGCCACCTCAGCGGCAGGTAGCCCTCCTGCGCGAGCAGCTGCTGCAGGCGCAGCATCGAGCCCGGCGGCACCGTCCATTCGACCTCGCTCGTCGTTCGCAGCGCACCGCCCGATGCACCGTGACCCGAGCCCGCTGAACCCGAAGTGCCCGAGCCCGCGCCCGAGGCGCCAGATGTGCCCGCCGCTCCGCCGGCGCCGGCCGTGACCGAGACCGAGTGCGGCAGCTGCACGCGCAGGTGCGAGCCGAGCGCCGCGCCCATCCCCGACGGCACGAACACCAACGCGTGGCTGTTGGCCTTGTGCCAGTGCCCCGGCGTCGCCGGTGAGAGCTGTGGGCGCCTGAGCCCGAGCACCTCGTCAACCGGCTTTGAGAACGTCAAGTAGAGCTTCGTCGCAGGGCCCACGCTCGAGCCGGCCGCCGGCAGCGTGACCATCACCGGCGAGTGCGACGGCGGGAACCAGCTGACCTGCGTCGACGCTCCCACCGTCTCCCACGGCCGCGGTGCGACAGCGATCTGCACTGCCCCCGTGACCGGCCGGCGTCCCAGCGAGATCGTGCTCTGCGCGTGCGCCAGCGGATGTGCCCTCGAGAGCTTGCTCGTCCCTGGTGCCACCGCGCTCACCGGCTGGTCGAAGCCCACCCGCACAGGCGCGCCAGGTCGGACCGTCAGCCAGCGCTGCTTCACATGCGCAACCGGTGCTCGCAGCGTCAGGTGCTCCGTGCGCTCGCTGCCCAGCGCCCAGCTGAGCCATCCCGGGCGGCGGACCTGCACCGTGACCGATACTTGCTCGCCCGGCTTCAGCCGCCGCAGCGGCGTCAGGCGCCCGTCTTGCACCGCGATTGGGATGCGCCGCCCGCCCGCACCGAACGCCTCCACGCTCGCCACGCTGCCGCCGAACGGCTGCACGCTGATGCGTGCCAGCGCCGTCGCATCGCCCTTCAGCGATGCCCCCGACCACAGCAGGATCACGACCGCCGCGACCGCCAGCAGTGAGAGCACGCCCGCGAGCGCCCACAGCAGCCAGCGCATTCGAGCATGTGAATGCGTTTCCACATGGGCAACCGCTGATTCCGACGCCATCGAGAGAAGGATACGACCACGCCGGGCGTGAAAATGACCTCTCGGCGCATGGTTGGTTCACCTGCTCGCCGCGCGAGCCTGCGTAGGCTGCTCAGCCGACGATCGAGAAGCTCAGCGACTGCGCCGCAGACTGCAGGCCGGCGCTGTCGCGAGCCGTCAGCGAGACGTTGTAGCTGCCGAGCTTCAGGCTCTTGCCGTTGGGTAGGAGCCCTTGGAAGCGCAGCTTGTTCAGACCCGCATGCCCGGGAAGGCTCAGTGTGCCGGCGGTGATCGTGCGCGTGCACTTGCGCTTGCTCGCATTGCTCGGGTTTGGTGGCTTGCAGACGCCGCGGACCTTGCGTCCGGAGGCTTTCTGGGTGAACGCGAGCTTGACCGTCGCCGGCTTGCTCAGGTTGAAGCTGAACGTGGTTCCCACAGGCGCGCGGCTGATCTTTGCCTGCTGGTGGCCGCGACGCCATCTGCTTGCCGACTGGCCGAGCGCTGTCAGGGTCGGCTTGCTCGCGGCGGTCAGCGGGGAGATCAGGCTGGGGCCGGTCGGCCCAGGCGCGCCTGGGCCCGCAGCCGTGAACGTGTATTTGTCGCCGTCGTTGATCGCGCTCGTGCCCCCCGGGCCGATCACGCGAACGTCAACTGTCGAGGCCGGCACGGCCGGCGCCGTGGCGGTGATCTGGTTGGGCGAGTCGACTGTGAATGTTGCCGGCTTGCTGCCGAAGCTCACGCCCGTAGCGCCGTCGAGGTTGCTGCCGACGATCTTCACCGTCTCGCCGCCGGTGGTGCTGCCGGAGGTTGGCAGCAGGCCGGCGATCGACGGGGCGAGGACGACGGTGGCGTTGAAGAGGAGTTCACTGCCGTTGAAACTGCCGCTCGGAGCGTCCGCCAGCGCGTCTTCAGGGACCGCAGGGTTGAACGTGCTCGCAGTCGCTGCGCCTTGGGCGACGAGCCCTACTGAGCTTCCCGCGGGGATGTCGACAGCGATGACGTCACCGGCGCGGATCGGGAGACTCGTCGCGTCGGGGGCCCCGTGCAGATCGGCGGCCACGGCGCTCGCGCCCTCGGAGATGACCGATTCTCCGACCGGACGGAGCACACGGAGCTCGAGCGTGCCGACGCCAAGTACGCTCCAGCTTGTCACCGTGCCGTCCGCAGAAGCAGCGAGCGCGACGCCGGAATCCGGCAGCGTCCGCTGGAGGACCGTCAGAGAGACGCAACCGGGCCCTCCTTTGCCGCCGCAGGCCAAGAAGGCACTCGCGGATTCCGGCAGCGCCGGCCCCAATCTGACCGTCGTAGCCGAGGCGCTCGCCGACGTGAGGACTGCGATCGCCAGGCACACGGTGATGAGGAGCTTCATCCGCATCGCGCTCAGCCGACGATCGAGAAGCTCAGCGACTGCGCCGCAGACTGCAGGCCGGCGCTGTCGCGAGCCGTCAGCGAGACGTTGTAGCTGCCGAGCTTCAGGCTCTTGCCGTTGGGTAGGAGCCCTTGGAAGCGCAGCTTGTTCAGACCCGCATGCCCGGGAAGGCTCAGTGTGCCGGCGGTGATCGTGCGCGTGCACTTGCGCTTGCTCGCATTGCTCGGGTTTGGTGGCTTGCAGACGCCGCGGACCTTGCGTCCGGAGGCTTTCTGGGTGAACGCGAGCTTGACCGTCGCCGGCTTGCTCAGGTTGAAGCTGAACGTGGTTCCCACAGGCGCGCGGCTGATCTTTGCCTGCTGGTGGCCGCGACGCCATCTGCTTGCCGACTGGCCGAGCGCTGTCAGGGTCGGCTTGCTCGCGGCGGTCAGCGGGGAGATCAGGCTGGGGCCGGTCGGCCCAGGCGCGCCTGGGCCCGCAGCCGTGAACGTGTATTTGTCGCCGTCGTTGATCGCGCTCGTGCCCCCCGGGCCGATCACGCGAACGTCGACTGTCGAGGCCGGCACGGCCGGCGCCGTGGCGGTGATCTGGTTGGGCGAGTCGACTGTGAATGTTGCCGGCTTGCTGCCGAAGCTCACGCCCGTAGCGCCGTCGAGGTTGCTGCCGACGATCTTCACCGTCTCGCCGCCGGTGGTGCTGCCGGAGGTTGGCAGCAGGCCGGCGATCGACGGGGCGAGGACGACGGTGGCGTTGAAGAGGAGTTCGGTGGCTTTGAGCGTTCTGCCCGGGGCATCGGCCAGCCCGTCTTCCAGGACCGGAGGTTCGAAGACGCTGGAGACGGCGCCTGCCGTTTCCATGACTTCTATTTCGGAGTTATTGGGAAGATCAACCCCAACAACGTCCCCCGCCCTGATTGGAAGGCCGATCGGGTTCGCTCCTCCTTTCAAGTTCGTGGGGACGGCGCTCGTCCCTTCGGCGATCACCGATTCCCCCCCAACTGGACGCAGCACGCGGAGCTTCAGACTTCCGAGGCCAAGCACACTCCAACTGATCACCGTACCGTCCGCCGGCGCAACGAGTGCGACGCTCGGGTCCGGCAACGTGCGCTGAACCAACGTCATGCTGCACGCAGGCGCAGCGAATCCGCAGTGAACATCGAAGAGCGTCGAGCTCGGCAGCGACGGCCCGAGTTTGATGGTCGTGGCCGAGGCACTCGTCGGGATCAACGCCGCGATCGCCAAGCAGAGAGCAGCGAAGAGCTTCGTCCGCATGCCGCTCAGCCGACGATCGAGAAGCTCAGCGACTGCGCCGCCGACTGCAGGCCACCGGAGTCACGAGCGCTCAGCGAGACGTTGTAGCTGCCGAGCTTCAAGCTCTTGCCGTTCGGTAGGAGGCCTTGGAAGCGCAGCTTGTTCAGGCCGGCATGGGCGGGGAGGCTCAGTGAGCCGGCGAGGATCGTACGCGTGCACTTGCGCTTGCTCGCATTGCTCGGGTTTGGTGGCTTGCAGGCGCCACGCACCTTGCGGCCCGAAGCCTTTTGCGTGAAGGCGAGCTTGACCGTCGCGGGCTTGCTCAGGTTGAAGCTGAACGTCGTGCCCACCGGTGCGCGGCTGATCTTCGCCTGCTGGTGACCGCGGCGCCATTTGCTCGCGCTCTGGGCGAGCGCTGAGAGCGTCGGCTTGGCTGCGGCCGTCAGTGGTGAGATCAGGCTCGGGCCGGGTGCGCCTGGGCCGCTGGACGAGGCCGTGAAGGTGTATTTGTCGCCATCGTTGATCGCGCTCGTGCCGCCCGGGCCGATCACGCGCACGTCGGCCGTGGAGGCCGGCACGGCTGGTGCCGTGGCGGTGATCTGGTTTGGTGAGTCGACGGTGAAGATCGCGGGGGTACTGCCAAACCGCACGGCGGTCGCGCCGTCGAGGTCGCTGCCGAAGATCTTCACCGTCTCGCCGCCGGCGGCCTGTCCGGACAGCGGCGTGAGGCCCGCGACCGCCGGCGTGAAGGCGATCGTGGCGTTGACGAGCAGCTCGTCTTCTTCAAATGGTTTGGCCATGTGTTGCGATTCGTCGTCGGGCAATGCCGGTTCAAAGATGCTGAACGCGGCGGTTTTCTCGCTACCACCATTGACCACGAATAGGGTGCTGCTCGGGCTGCTCGGGCTGCGGGCGAGGTCAACACCGATCCGATCCCCCGCTCGGACCGGCAGGCTCGTCGCGTTGGCTCCTGCCGCCAGGTCGGTCGCCGGGGCGCTCGTGCCGGCGCCAGTCAGCGCCCCACTCACTGTGCGCAACACGCGGAGCTTCACGGTCCCTTTGCCGTCAACCCGCCAACTCGTCACCATGCCGTCGGCCGGATTAACGAGTGTCACGCCCGCGTCCGGGACCGTCCGCTGAACGAGCGTCATGCTGGTCGAGCTCGTACTGCAGAAGAAGGTGCCTTCTTGGCACGTGAAGCCGGTGATCGGTGGTGTGCTCGGCACGGACGGCCCGAGCGTGATGCCCCCAGCGGACGCATTCGCCGGCACGACTCCCACCGACACAGCACAAACCGCCAGCGCAAGCCTTGCCCGTTCGTGGAACCTCATCCGCGGAGCTTATGTGAGAACTCACTTAGAGTCCAGACTCACGAGTCAAGTCTCCCGCAGAGTTTCAGTGTGCACACCGGGATGGCCGGGGCAATCCCGGCGCCACGTCAGCTGACGTTGACGAGGTCCCGCCTGCGCGCGCAGCGTTTCGATGTCGGCGCGGCGACTGACGGCAGCAGCACGGTCGCCTTCAGGCCTTCCAGCAGCAGCTCACCGCTGAGCGGAGTGTGCCTGTGCAGCGCGCTACTCCGCCGCGCCTACAACCGCGCAGCAGTCTGCCCGGATCAATCACCGGGCCGTCGGCAATCTCGAGCAGGTTGTGCAGACTGAGATTGCGCTGTCCCCGCTCAACCTGTCCGAGGAAAATCCAATGTATGCCGCAGCGGTCGGCCAGGGCCTCCTGGCTCAGCCCCTGCGTGGGGCGCTCAGCGCGAACACGTTCGCCTAGAACGCGGGTGGCGCCACCCCCCGCCCGCCCCCTCAGTCGTACGCGATCGTATTCACCGCGAACGGCCCGGCGTTCTTGATCGACAGGCTGACCGTCCCGGTGATCGTGGTCGCCTGTGGGGCCCCGCCGCCGACCGAGGCCGACAGGAGATGGCTCGGCCCGCCTGGCACGCCACTCGGTTCCTGCCCACCTTTCTTCACCGCGAGTTTCAGCGCCAGCGTCGGTTTCACTTTGTTCGTGGGGAGCGCCCCGATCACCGATCCGCTGACGACGATGCTGGTCCCGCCGCAGCTGAACTGCGCCACGGGTCCTTCGTGTGCGGGCGAGATCACTAGTCCAGCCTTGTCCTTCAGCTTGTTGCCTTTCGCTCCCGGCTTGTAGACCGCGATCGAGCCCTGCAGCGCTTCGGTGACGATGCTGCCACTGGGAGCGCCACTGCTCGAGCACGGCTGCGTGAGCCGTTCGCAGCCGGCCAGCGTCCATACGAGCGAGCCGGCGGTTTTGTTGCTCGTCAGCGCGCCTGTGCCGGTCTCCGTTTTGCAAGTCACCTTCACGCCGGCGGTTTCGAGCACGACCGGTTTCTTGGACACGCTCACGAGCCCGCCGTCGTAGAACGGCTCCCATTCATGGCCACCGCCGCTACTGTGCGTGGTGCACTGGTTGTCCGAGAATTCTTCTGGGATCTCGCCCCAGAGGGTGCGGCCGCAAGTGCCGAACGAAGGCGCTTCGATGTAGTCGAACAGGCCACCCGACACGGAGCCGAACGACCCCGCCGGACCGATGCCCGTGATCGAGACGTCGCCGCTCCCCGGTGGGACCTGGGCGTGGATTTCCTTCGACGACACGAAGGTGATGCTCGCGGGAGAACCGCCCACTAGCACCGAGCTCACTTCTTCGAGGTTGACGCCCTTCAGTGTCAGCGTCGTCCCAGCCGTCCCCCATGCCGGTTTGGTCGAATCGAACAAGGGGCAGAGCGGCCCGGGGGCGCCGATCGCGAACGCCGTCGTCTCGCCGGGTTCGGTTCCTTCGCGGGCTTCACCACCCGAGAACACCGCCGAGACTCCTTTACCGCCGCATACCGGCACCGGCGCCAGGTGCTGAGCGAAGTCACCGGCGCCTATGACGCCGCCACCGCCCCAGCCGAGCAAGCTACCGTCTTTCAGCAGCGCGAATGTCGCTTGGCCGCCCATCGCGACGGCCTTTGCATCACTCACACCCGCGACATGCACCGGCACGTGGCTATCGCCATACGTGCCACTCCCGAGCTTGCCGTCTTCGTTGCTTCCCCAGTCGAGCACGGTCCCGTCTTCGCGCAGCGCGATGGCGGAGTTCCCGCCGGCCGCGATCGCCTTCACACCGGTCAGGCCTTCGATGGTCGTCGGGGTCGCCACCAGGACTTTCGCCGGCGTGCTGCTGCCCAGAGCCCCTGCTTCGTTGTATCCCCACGCCTCGACGGCCCCATCGGCGAGCAGCGCGTAGGCGGCGTGTGAGCCCGCCGCGATCGCGGTCACGTTCGTCAGGCCCGGCACCGCGGCGGGCGTGGTCTGCGCGCCGGAGGAGTACCACGCGCCCCATTGCATGACCGTGCCGTCTTCGAGCAGCGCCAGCGCATGGTTACCACCCGCCGCGATCGCCGTCACGCCTTCCAGCCCCTGCGCCACGACTGGGGTCCGCTGTTCGATGGTTTTGCTTCCGTCACCGAGCTCGCCCTCCGATCCGCGCCCCCAAGTCATGACGGTGCCGTCCTGCAGCAGCGCGTAGCTGGTGCGGTTGCTAGCGGCAAGCGCCGTCACGCCACTCAGGCTTTCGACGATCGTCACCGGAAGTTCGTCGTAGCTCGGACTGCTGCCGAGATCGCCGGACAGGTTGATCCCCCATCCCATCACCGTGCCGTCGGCGAGCAGTGCCAGGCTGTGCTTGCCGCCCACAGCACCGGTGACGGGTTCTTCAAGTCCCGGGAGCGGTGCGGGAACGTCGAACGGCGAAGCTCCCGTGCCGGCGTAGTTCCCCCAGCCCACCGCCCGATGAGCGGCCGACGCGACGCACGCGCCGCCGAGCAGCGCGAACCCGACCATCGTCAACAACGACAACCACAGCCCCGTCCGTCGCATGTGCCCTCCCGAGTGTCCCCGCCCGAATGTTCCCTTTCCCGAGAAACTACACAATCGCGGCAGATGGGTGTTAAAACTTCGCCCGTTCCCAACGGGCGCCGAGTTCGCGTCTGACCGCCGAAGCACCACCGATCGCGGTTCGAGCGCGTGGTCGCAAGTCGGAGCGTTGAAACAGTCGATCGCCGGCAGCCTTACTGACTCAGTCAAGGGTACTGACACGCGCTCGCCCGGCACGAGCAAGGGCCTCCGGCCGGCAGTACAGTTTGCTCACGATGGCGATGTTCATGGACCGGCACGATCTTCCCGATGCGACTGCGGCTGATCTCGCGGCTGCTCACGTGCGCGATCTGGAGGTGCAGGACCAATTCGGGGTGCGCTTCATCACGTACTGGTTCGAAGAGGGGGCCGGAAGCGGCTTTTGCCTGGTCGAGGGACCCGACGCGGAGTCTGTCGAAGCGGCCCACCGTGCGTCTCACGGCTTGCTCCCCTCTCAAGTGATCGAGGTCGATCAAGCCGGTGTGCGTGGCTTCTTCGGCCGGCTGAACACGCACCCTCCTGGCGAGCCGTACACGGAAAGCGCGTTTCGCGCGATCCTCTTCACAGATATTGCCGAGTCCACGCGCCTGACTCAGGAACTGGGAGACCGTGCGGTGATGCGGGTGCTCCGCGAGCATGATTCGATCGTGCGCGCCGCCCTCGCTCAATTTGGCGGCAACGAGGTCAAGCACACGGGCGACGGGATCATGGCTGCGTTCATTTCCGCCTACCAGGCACTCGGGGCTGCAATGCAGATCCAGCGCGACCTGCATGAGCGCAATGACGTTGAGCAGCATGCACTACACGTGCGCATCGGCGTGGCAGCGGGGGAACCGGTGACCGAGCGGGACGATCTCTTCGGCGCGGCGGTGCAGCAGGCAGCGCGGCTATGCGCCTGTGCTCAGCCGGGCTGCATCGTCGTGTCGTCAGGCGTGCACGATCTGTGCCGCGGCAAGGGCATCCGGTTCTCCGACGGCGGACCGATCGTCGTGAAGGGATTTGCCGAGCCGATCGGGCACCACGAGGTTCACTGGCGCGAGTGACGCCATCGCGCTGGGCCCGTTACGGGCGACCTGACAGGCCTAGACGCGCGCTATCGCGAAGCCGCCAACTCGTGAATGCAGCTGCAGAAGGTTCGCAACGAAGCTCGACCGCAGTTTTTTCTGGACGGAGAGGGAGGGATTCGAACCCTCGAACGAGGTTGACCCCCGTTACGCGATTTCCAGTCGCGCCCGTTCAACCACTCCGGCACCTCTCCAGCAAGCGGCAGCCACGAAGGCTACGACACGAGCGCCTGTACCGCGAGCACGCGCCACGACAAGCATCCATCCTCCGTTGCTAGGCTCCCCGCCATGGTTCTCGCGATGAGCAAAGCGCTCAGCATGGACATCGGCTTGGGCGCCACGTTTCTCGGCATCGGCGTGATCGTCAACATCATCGTCGTCTACATCGCCATCCAGATCCGCGGCGAGCGCCAGCAGAACCAGGCATACCGCGAGCGGATGCTCGACTCCTAGCGAGGATTGCGCGCGCTGAGGCGCGATAGATGCAGCGAATCGCCACAGCTTTGATGTTCGTCGGCCAGCAGTACGGCAGGGCCGAGGAGGCGACGCGCCTCTACGTCTCGCTGTTCGAGCAGTCGCGAATCCTCGACATCGAGCGCTTCGATCAGGGCGACGCCGAGCCCGGCGTCAAGCGCGCCAGGTTCAAGCTCGCCGGCGCAGAGTACGTGGCGATGGACAGCGGCGGAGAGCACCAGTTCGGCTTCACCCCGGCGATCTCCCTGTTCGTCAACTGCGACAGCGAGGAGCAGCTCGACGGAGCCTTCGCCAAGCTCAGCGAAGGCGGGAGCGTCCTGATGCCACTTCAGGCATACCCTTTCAGCCCGAGGTTCGGCTGGGTGGAGGATCGCTTCGGGGTCTCCTGGCAGCTCAACCTCGCCGCCGGGGAGGGCTCGGCTTAGATGATGTAGACGGGGGTCCCGACGGGGGACTTGTCGTACAGCGCGATCACGTCAGGGATGCGCATGCGCACGCAGCCGTGCGAGGCGTCGTGGCCGATCGAGCTGTACTCGCTCGGGTCGATCCCGTGGATGCCGGCGCCGCCTTCGATCGACATGAAGCGCGCCTTCAGCGGGTCGCCAGGGCCGGGTGGCACGACCGTCCCGGCGAGCTTGCCGGCCCACGCTTTGTTCGGCACATACCAGGGCGGATCGACCTGCTCCCATTCGATGTGGTGCAGGCCGGCAGGCGTTTCCAGGCCTTCCATGCCCACGGCGACTTCATATGTCTTCGCCAGTTTCAGGTGTTCGTAGAAAGTCAGTTTGAACGTGCCGCGGTTGACGACGATGTAGGCCGGATACTTCTCGGCCAGCTGGGCCGTCGTGACCGCTGGCTTGACCGTCCGCGCCGGCACCGATATCGACCGCGCGCCGCCCGTCGCCGTGAGCGCGTGCCCGATCCGTCCGGCGAGTTTCCTGTTCTCCACGGTCAGGCCCACTTTCGAGGGCACCTGTTCCAGGCCGCCGGCGCCCGGCGTCACCGTCGCGTCCACCGGCGCACGGTTCACCGTCGCGCGGATCGTCGCCGTCAGCTTCTGGATCGCGCCGTGCGAGTAGCTGACCACGAGCGGGATCTCGCGGTGCACGCTGCCGCCCGTCAGGCCACGCACCGTGCGCGTGAAGATCGAGCCCTGGCGGCTCGCGTCGACCGCCTGGGAGACCATGTTCGCCGCGTCAACCGTCACGCCGGCGCGACGCGCGCTCAGAGTCCACTGGTGCGAGCCAGAGTGGATCCTCACCGGCTTGTTCAGCTCCGAGATCAGCTCGCGCTCGATCTTTGCGCGCGCATCCGCTTCGCTCAGGCCGCCGACCGGCACGCCGGCGATCGTCACGCCCTTGGCGATCTGGTCACGCCGCGCGTGGTCGTAGATGAACATCGCCGCCGCCAACAGCACGATCACACCGGCGAGAATCCCAACGACGAGCGGCCAGCGACCGCGCCGCGTGGGCGGTGCTGTAGCCGGCGGGGGTGCGATCGTGGACGTGCTCATCTGGGCATACGGCTGTTCTGCATACGACGATAGGCAAATGCACTCCGGGAGCGCCGGGTTGGGTCCGGATGGTCGCAAGCAGGCACCGGCCCGGAGCCCGGCTGACGAGTGTACGTTTCGGCACGGCCGTTGGATCGCCCTGCAAGCGGGCGTTCAGGCGAAGTGGACGTTCAGGCGAGATCGCTCGCGCCGTCGCGGCCGGCGCGAGGTCAGCCGGTCTGCTGTTGCGCAGCTTCCTTGTGCGTCTCTTCGCGCGCGCGGCGGTACTCGTTGACGACGATGTCGGTGAGCTCCTCGACGGAGGTCTCGGAGGTCGGCTTGTCCAGCGCGATCGCGCCGTCCTGGATCATGCTCACGCGGTCGCACGCCTGCAGCACGTGAACGTAGTTGTGCAGGATCATGATGATCGAGACCTTGCCCTCGTCCTTCAGGCGCGCGACGAGGTCGAGGATCTGCGCGCCCTCTTTCGCGCCCATCGCCGCGAGCGGCTCGTCGAGCAGGATTATGTCGGCGTCGCCGTTGACTGTGCGCGCGACCGCTATCGCCTGGCGCTGACCGCCCGAGAGCCGGGCCACCGCCACGTCGATGCGCGGGATGTTGATGCCGATCTCGTCCAGCGCCTTGCGCGCTTCGCGCTTCATCTGGCGGTTGGCCAGTATTGGGAACGGCTTGAGCAGACGCTCGCGACGCAGGTAGAGGTTGTGGTAGACGGAGAGTTCGTCGATCAGCGCGAGGTCCTGAAAGACAGTGTCGATCCCTTTCGCGCGCCCATCGTCAACGTTTTTCGGCGCGTACGGTTTTCCGTGCAGGAACATCTCGCCGGAGTCCTGTTTCTGAAAGCCCGCGAGGATCTTGATCAGTGTGGACTTGCCGGCCCCGTTGTCGCCGAGCAGCCCGAGGACCTCGCCTTTTTTCAGGTGCAGGTTGACGTCGCGCAGTGCCGTCACCGGGCCAAAGCGCTTGGCGATGTGTTCGACGCGCAGCACGTCGTCGGGCGCCGACGTGGGCGGCACCACCGGCTCCACAGAGCTCGGGTTCGCGTCAGCCACTTCCGCTGTGCCCCCTGCGCGCGCGGCCGACGAACACGTTTGCGGTCATCGCCACGAAGATAGCCAAGCCCGTGTAGAACAGCAGGTAGTTGGCGTTGACGCCCTGCAGGATCAGCCCGTCCTTCAGAACGCCGAGGAACAGGGCGCCGATCAGCGCGCCGACCACCGTGCCCGAGCCTCCAGTGAGCAGCGTGCCTCCGATCACTGCCGCTGCGACGGCGAGGAACAGGTATTCGTTCGGGCCCGCCGGGTCGGGCTGCACCGTCGCCGAGCGAACTGCCTCGAAGATGCCCGCCAGCCCCGCCGTGAAGGCGCAGAGCATGAAGTTGCGGATCGTCACGAGCGCAACCTTCACCCCGGCCTCCGCGGCCCCGAGCTTGTTCGAGCCGATCGCCACCGTGTACAGACCCCAGCGAGTGAACGTCAGCACGACCTGCAGGATCACAACGATCACCACTGCCCAGATCAGCTCCGAGTAGGTGCCGCCGCCGAAGACCTTGCCGAACGTGTCGAGCGGTGGCTGTCCGCCGGGCGTGGCGACAGGCGTGCCGTGCGAGATGATCAGCGCGAGCCCCTCGAACGCAAACAGCATCGCCAGCGTCGCGACGAACGAGCTGATCCCGACGACGGCGACGAAGAAGCCGTTGAGCGCGCCGACGGCCATGCACACCAGCAGCGTCACGATCACACCGGGGACCAGGCCCAGGCCGAGGCTCGTGTTGAGCTTGTAAAAGAGGATCGGGGCGAACAGGTACATGCCCGCGATCGAGAGGTCGATCTCGCCGAGGATCATCACGAAGATCTCGCCCGCGGCGAGGATCGCGAACGGCGCGAAGTACGGCAGCAGCGTCTTGAAATTGTCGCCGGTGAAGAAGCTGCTCGTGTTCGCGGAGAAGTAGATCGCCGTGATGATCGTCACGACGATGATGCTTCCCTCGCGCAGCGCGGTCACGCGACCGATCAGTTGCCTGCCGACCGACGGGGCCCGGAGCGAGCTCTCCGGGCCCTTGGGCGCCGCCGGCGGCGTCTCGGCCGATCCTCCCGCCACGCTCGCCATGTCTTTCCCCCGCGCCCCTTCTGGCCCTTAGGAGATGACCTTGACGGCGGTCGAAGTGCCCTCGTATCGGGACTTGCTGTTGACGTAGGGCTCGATCGTTTCCTTGTCGAGGAACTTCAGGCCCGTGTCGGCTTCGTAGATGCCAGACAGCGTGCCCGAGACCTTGTACATGAACAGCTGCAGCACCGGCAAGAAGCCCTGCAGGTACGGCTGCTGATCGATCGTGAATTCGATGTCGCCCGCTTTGAGCAGGTTCTGCGTCTGTTCGGTCAGGTCGAAGCCGCCCGCCTTGACCTTGCCGCCGAGGCTGTACTTCTGCATCACTTTGGCGAGGCTTTCCGTCGAGCCGCCGTCAACCGCGTACATGCCCTTGGTCGTCTTGTGACCAACCCAGTAGGCGTCGATCGCCGAGAGCTCACCCGGGACGGATGCGCCGGTGGCGACCGTGTGCAGCGTGATCGGCTTGCCCGATCGCTTGACGGCCGCTTCCGCGCCTTCGATGCGCGGCTGCAGGTTGGCCGAGCCCGGCGTCGCGATGAACAGCGCGACGTCGCCCGAGCCGACGTCTGAGACGATCCGTTCGCCCATCTTTTCGCCGGCCTTTTTGAGGTCCTGGCCGATGTAGGAGAGGCGCGCGTTGCCCGGCGCGTCGGCGTTGTAGGCGACGACTGGGATGCCCGCCTTGATCGCCTGTTCGACCGGCGCGTTGAAGGCATGCAGGTCGATCAGCGCCACCGCGATCCCGTCCGCTTTGGCCGTCACGGCACTGCTGAGTGCGTTGACCATCTGGCTGACGTTCGAGCTTTCCGAGCCCGTCCACTGATAGCTGCAGCCGAGCAGCTTTGACGCGTCCGCCGCGCCGTACTGCGTAGGTGTGAAGAAGGGGTTCGTCGTGACGTGGTTGACGAACACGAATTTGTAGCTCGGGTGCGATCCGAACACGCTTGAAGAGCCGCCACCGCCGCTCGATGCGCTCGAGCCACACGCAGCCAGCAGCGTGCTGACCGAGCCGACGCCGACGCCCGTGATGGCGGTGCGGCGAAGGAACGCGCGTCTGTCGAAGCCTGGCCGGTCGATCACCGGCGCGTCCGTCTCGGCAAGGTGCTCAACGGCTTCTGAAGCCTGATCGGTCTCTGACATTGCACTCTCCTCTGATCGAGGGCTGCGCCTCCCCGGCGCGATGCCCACCGCATTACTTCCCGCGAATCTACTCCTCAGTCAAGCACTTTGCGTGGACCTTTCCGGGGGCACGCGAAAAGTCCTCCACGAACGCATCGCGGGGCCACGGCGGACGCCATGTCGGCGCGCGCTATACCCTCGCAAGATGACCTCAGACGCCGCCGATCAGACCCCGTCCGAGCGTGACGCCGCGGTGTCCGAACGCACGCCGGGGGAGGACGATGCAGAGCGCCGCGAGCCCGAGCAGCACGAGCGCTACGGGCCGCTCTCGCTGCTGCGCACACGCAAAGGCGACGGGCGCGCCCTGCTGCTGTTCAGCCACCCGGTCGAGGAGCACGAGCGGTGAGCGAGCTGCGCTTCAACGAGTTGCGCGGCGAGCAGGTCGTCTACGCGATCCACCGCCAGGACCGCACGTTCCTGCCCGACCGCGAGCACTGCCCGCTCGATCCGACCAAGCCCGGCGGCCCCGAGACTGAGATCCCCTTCCCGTCGTTCGAGATCGCCGTGTTCGACAACCGCTTCCCCGCTTTCGAAGCCCCCGGCGGCGCAGCCGAGGTGGTCGTCTACACCGACCAGCACGACGGCTCCTTCGGCGCACTTTCGCCGCAGCGCGCCGAGGACCTGATGTGGGTCTGGCGCAACCGCTACGCCGAGCTCGGCGCGCGCGAGGACGTCAACTACGTGATGATCTTTGAGAACCGCGGCGTCGAGGTCGGCGTGACGCTGCACCATCCGCACGGGCAGATCTACGGCTACCCGTTCATGCCACCCGTACCCGCCGCCGAGCGCGCAGCCGACGAACGACTCGGCGGCTGCGCGCCGTGCGAGCTGTTGCGGCGCGAGCTGGCCGACGGCGAGCGCGTGCTGCTCGCGAGCGAGCACGTCGTCGCCTACGTCCCGCACGCCGCGCGCTGGGCCTTTGAAGTGCACGTCGCGATGCGCGCGCACCGACCGAGCCTGCTCGAGTGCGAGCCGCACGAGCTGCGCGCGCTGGCCGAGTCGCTGCAATCGCTCGCGCGCGGCTACGACGCGCTGTTCGAGCGCCCCTTCCCCTACGTGATGGTCGTGCACCAGGCGCCGACCGCCGATGATGCCGGCACCGCGCCGGCGGGCGCCGCCGAGCGCAGCGGCCACCTGCACGTCGAGTTCTACCCGCCGCTGCGCACCGCCGAGAAGCTCAAGTTCCTGGCCGGCTCCGAGCAAGGCGCGGGCACGTTCATCTCGGACACCCTGCCCGAGGAGACCGCTGTCGCACTGCGCGACGCGATCGCCCGTGCCTGAGCGATCGCCCGTGCCTGAAGGACGCATACGCGCGTTCGGCCCCGGCCGCGTCAACCTGATCGGCGAGCACACCGACTACAACGGCGGGCTTGCGCTCCCCTTCGCGATCTCCCAAGGAGTGGTCGTCGATGCCGTCGCCGTCGACGACCTGATGATCCGCGCGCACGCGCGCGACCTCGACGAGCAGTTCGCTTTCGCCGTGACCCAGCGCGAGCGCGAGCATGGCTGGCGCGCGTTCGTGATCGGCATGGCCGCCGAGCTCGAGGTGCTCGGCGTCGACGTGAGCGGCGCAACGCTTGAGATCGGCGGCGATCTGCCCCGCGGCGCCGGGCTCTCCTCCTCGGCCGCGCTCGAGGTCGCCCTCTGCCTGGCGCTGCTCGCGCTCGCCGGGATCGACCCCGACGAACCCGGCCGGCTCGAGCTCGCGCGTGTGTGCGCGCGTGTGGAGAACGAGTGGGTCGGCGCGCAGACGGGGCTGCTCGACCAGCTCGCCTCGTTCTACGGCGAGCCCGATGAGGCGTTGCTGATCGACTTCGCCACGCTCGAGCTCGAGCCCGTTCCGCTGAAGCTCGGCGACTGGCGCCTGGTCGTACTCGACTCCGGACAGCGCCACGAGCACGCCGGCGGCGGCTACAACGAGCGTCGTGCCGAGTGCGCGCGCGCCTGCGAGCTGCTCCGCGTGCAGACGCTCAGCGAAGCTCGTGCGAGCGCCGCCGCGCAGCTGCCCAAGCCGCTCGCCCGCCGCGCCCGCCACGTGCTCTCAGAGAACGAGCGCGTGCGCGCCGCCGTCTCAGCACTGCGCGACGGCGACATGCCCGAGCTCGGCGCCCTGCTGAGCTCCTCGCACGCGAGCCTGCGCGATGACTTCGAGATCTCCACACCAGCCGTCGAGGCGACCGTCAACCGGCTGCTCGAAGCCGGCGCAGCGGGCGCGCGGATCATGGGCGGCGGCTTCGGCGGCTGCGTGCTCGGGCTGTTCGCGCCCGATGCCCAGCCGCCAGCCGACGCGTTCGAGGTGCGCCCCGGCGCCGGCGCGCATCTGCTCGCGAACTGAGCGCCCGCACCCGCGCAGGGCCTCTCGCACTGTGCGCGGCCTAGGCCAACCGCGCCGCGACGAGCGCGCACGCCGTCACGACGACGCCGAGTGAGAACGCTGCCAGCGCCCCGTCAAGCGGCGCGAGCAGCCGCGCCACCGACAGCTCTTCGCTACTGCCGTCGGCCAGCTCGCGCACGCCTGTCACCGAGCTCGTGCGCCGGCGCAGCTCGCGCGCCGGTGAGCTCAGGCGACGTTGGGCGACGCTCAGCACGGTGCACGCAACCGCGATCAAGACGCCCGCGAGGTCGATCCTCAGCGCCTCCACGAAGTAGCCCGTGAACGCCGGGAAGCCACCCCAGCCGATCGCGAACCAGATGTCGCCATGCAGGCGCCCGCCAACCCACTCGAGGTTGTACGCCGGCAGGAACAGCCCACCGAGCACGACCAGCGCTACGAGCCACGCCGAGACCGTGATCGCGCCCACGACGCCGATCGCGAGCGCGCCGAGCAGGCTGAGGACGGCAAGCGCGATCAGCGCTCGATCGCTCAGGCCCGTGCGCAGCGGGCGGTCGTTGAGCTCATCCAGCGCGTGCGCCGCCACGCCCACGGCCAGCGCGAACGCCGCCAGCCCCCACAGCAGCCGGTTGACGTACATGTGCGGCGCCAATGCCGCGCCGAGCGCGAAGTAGCTGAGGTGCCACGCCGTGTACGGCGGGTGCAGCAGCGTCAGCAGATCGCCCACGCGCCCGCCTCCGAGCGCGTAGAAGGCGGGGCGCTCAGGCGCCGCGCGCATCGCCCGGGCTCGCGGCCTTGACGCCCGACATGACGATGCCCCCGCCCAGGCTCATGCGGCGCACGCGCACGTCGCTCAGGCCGGCTGCCTGCCAGTAGCCGACGATCCGATCGAGCGGATGGCGCGTGTAGTAGCCGCGGATGCTCGGCCCGAGGAAGCGCCCGACCTCGGCCCACTCGCGCGAGGCCAGCCGCCCGAGCACGGGCAGGCCGACGGCCGTGTAGAACCTCCACGCCACGCGCGCAGGCGCCCACGGCGGCACGCCGAACTCCAGCGAGGAGACGCGCCCGCCCGGCTTGACTACGCGCGCCAGCTCGACAAGCGTCGCCGCCGGGTCCTCGACGTAGCGCAGCAGATAGGTGAACGTGAGCGCGTCGAAGCTCTGGTCCTCAAACGGCAGTCGCTCGGCCTGACCTTCGACCAGCTCGACGCGGCGATCGCCGGCGAAGCGCGCACGCGCACCCGCCAGCATCTCCGCGCTCTGGTCAAGCCCGACGACCGTGCAATCGAGGCAGCGTGCCAGCAGCTCGGCCGTGACCATCCCCGTGCCCGTCGCCACGTCGAGCACGCGCGCACCCGGCGCCGGCCCGAGCGCGTCGACGAGCGCGCGGCGCCAGCGCGGGTCCTGCCCGAAGCTGAGCGCCGCCGAGAGGAAGTCGTAGCGGCGCGGCAGCCCGCGGAAGAGCTCGAGCGCCTCGCGCTTGTGCGCCGGCAGGCCCTCGGCCGCGTCGTTGGGTGCTGGTTCGCTCATGCCATCGCCGATCTGACAGGCTAACCATCAGCCGTCGCACACACCGCCGCTACGCAACGAGCGAAAAGAGTCTCCAATCATCAAAAAATCGAAGCCCCAGCCCACCAGTGTCGGCATCGCACTCGTGACCGGAGCCTCCAGCGGGATCGGCGAGGCCACCGCGCGACGGCTGGCAAGCGATCCGGGTAGCCGTCTCGTGCTGGTCGGCCGGCGTGAGGAGCGCCTGCACGCGCTCGCCGCAGAGCTCGGCCTCGAGCGCGTCGGATATCTCGCCGTCAACCTCGTCGAAGAGGACGCACCGCAGCGCATCCGCGATCACCTGCTCGAGCGCCACGACCGGCTCGACCTGCTCGTCAACAACGCAGGCGCCGCCTGGCGAGCACGCTTCGCCGACGGCGGCTGGGAGAACGTCAGGCGCACGATGGAGATCAACTTCGACGCCCAGGTGCGCCTGACCGAGGCGCTCTTGCCGCTGCTGCGCGAGTCCGCGCCGAGCGCGATCGTCAACGTCTCCTCCACCGCCGGACGCGTCGCGCGCGCCGGCTCCGGCGCCTACAGCGCCTCCAAGTTCGCGCTCGCCGGTTGGTCTGATGCACTGTGGGCCGAGGAGGCCGCGCACGGCGTGCACGTCGGCCTCGTGCTGCCCGGCTTCATCTCGACCGAGGGCTTCCCCCAATCCGAGCTAACCGAGAAGCCGTGGACGCGCTGGATCGTCTCCACCCCCGAGCACGCCGCCGAGGCGATCTTCCAGGCCGGCGTAGAGCGCACGCCCGAGCGCTACGTGCCGCGCCCCTACGGCGTCGCCGCCGCGCTGCGCGTGATCGCTCCCGGCCTCGTGCGACGCGTGCTCGGCGGCGGCGCCGCGTCTGTGATGACGACGACCACCGGGCCCGATCTGGCCGAGCGCCGCAACGGCTCCTCGCCCGAGCACTGAGGCCGTCACGACGCGTGCTCTCGTAACCGGCGCAACGGGCTTCATCGGCGGGCGCCTCGCCGAGTCGCTTACCGAGTCCGGCGCGACCGTGCGGTGCCTAGTGCGCGACCCCGCGCGCGCCGGCGCGCTGCAGCGGCTCGGCTGCGAGATCCGGGTCGGCGACGTCAGCGACGCCGACAGCCTGCGGGGCGCCGGCGAGGAGATCGACGTCGCCTACTTCCTGATCCACGCGATGGCCGGCGGGTCCGGCTATGAGGAGCGCGAGCGGCGCGGCGCCGTCAACTTCGCGCGGATGGCCAAGCGCGAGGGCGTCGGGCGCGTCGTCTACCTCGGCGGCCTCGGCGACGAGCGCGTTTCCGAGCACCTGCGCAGCCGTCACGAGACCGCCTTGACGCTCGCGCGCGAGGGCCCGCCGCTGACCTACTTCCGCGCCGCCATGGTCGTCGGCTCGCGCAGCGAGTCCTACCGCACGCTGCGCCACCTCGTCAAAAGGCTGCCCGTGATGATCGCCCCGTCGTGGCTGCGCAAGGACACACAGCCGATCGGCATCGACGACGTCGTCGAGTACCTCCGCCGCGCTCCCGACGTGCCCGAGTCGAGCGGCCGCGAAGTGCAGATCGGCGGTCCCGACGTGCTCTCCTACGCCGACATGCTCGACCGCATGGCGCTCGCCATGGGCCTGCGCCCGCGGCCGAAGCTGCCCGTCCCGTTCATCACGCCGTGGCTCTCTGCCCTGTGGCTGGGGCTCGTAACGCCCGTCAACACGAACGTCGCGCGCCCGCTCGTCGAGGGCTTGACGAGCGACACCGTCGTCACCGATCCAAGCGGCGCCGAGCCGTTCGGCATTGTGCCGGCCTCGTTCGACGAGAGCCTCGCCCGCGCGCTCGCCGAGGAGTAGGGTCCGCCCCGGGCGAGAGCAACCAGCGAGGAGGCGACGATGATCATCACCACCATGAACGACCTTCCCGGCTACGAGATCGAGGAGGTGCTCGGCGAGGTGTTCGGCCTGACCGTCCGCTCCCGCAACCTCGGCTCGCAGATCGGCGCTTCGCTGAAGTCGCTCGTCGGCGGCGAGCTGAAGGGCATGACCAAGTTGCTCGCCGAAGGGCGCCTCCACGCCCAGGAACGACTCGAAGAGGAGGCCGGCGCGAAAGGCGCTGACGCGATCATCGCCTTCCGCTTCGACACCTCCGAGCTCGGTACCACCTGGACAGAGATCTGCGCCTACGGCACCGCCGTGCGCGCGAGCAAGCTCTCCTAGCGCTGATCGCCGGCGAGCCGAAGTCCGGCGATGTGCCCGCCGGAGCGCCGCTTGCGCTCTGACACAATCAACCGGCATGCCCCGGACGCCCCTCCTGCTCCTGCTCGTCCTCGGCAGCATCGCGCTCGCCTCGTGCGGCAAGGGCGGAGCGCGCACCGTGACCGTCGAGGCCTCCGGCCCTGGGACCGGCTCCTCGAGCGGATCGGGGGGTTCGGGCGACGGCTCCTCGGGCGGCGGCGCCAAGGGCGGTCAGGCGACGCCACCCGCCGGGAAGTCTCCGTCGCGTGAACGCGCGCTCGCCTTCGCGCAGGCCGTTAACCTCACAGCCGACGACGTGCCGGGCTTCACGGCGAAAACCAAGCACGACTCGGACTCCGCGCGCGAAAAGAAGCTCGGGCGCGAACTGGCCCAGTGCACCGGCGCGACCGGTCTATCCTCGGGCGAAACGAGTTTCCCGGGCGAAGGAAAGTCAGTTGCCGACGAGTCCTCGAAGGACTTCGAGCTCAAGCATGGGGTGATCGACTTCAGCGTGAGCTCGGGGGTCTCGGTGCGGCCGAGCGCCGCCGACGCGCGCAAGGGGTTGCAGGCGATCCGCAGCACTCGCGTGCGCAAATGCTTCTCGCACTACCTGCAACTGCTGTTCGCTGGCCAGCATGTCCAGGGCGCGACGCCCGGCCCGGTCTCGATCCAGACTGGTGTCCCCCCCGCCCCCGGCACCTCCGGCGGCTTCGGCTGGCGGATCACGGCGAGCTTCACCATCCGCGGCATTAAGGTCCCGATCTACCTCGACTTCCTCGGCTTCGTCGACGGACCGGCCGAGGTCACGTTGCTCAGCTCGGGACTGCTGCGCCCGTTCCCAGCGGAAGTGCAGCAGCACCTGTTTACGACGCTGCTCGCCCGCGCCAAGGCCCACAAGCTGTGAGGAGCCCACGATGAGCGACGAGCAGACCTGGACGGCCATCGACGAGTACATCGCCGAGCAGCTGATCGGCGAGGACGCCGCGCTCGACGCCGCGCTCAAGGCAAGCGCCGAGGCCGGCCTGCCGGCGATCGCCGTCTCACCGCCGCAGGGCAAGCTGCTGCACCTGCTCGCCCGCTCGATCGGTGCGCGTGCGGTGCTCGAGATCGGCACGCTCGGCGGCTACAGCACGATCTGGCTGGCGCGCGCCGTGGGCGAGGCCGGTCACGTCCTCTCGCTCGAGGCCGACGCGCGCTACGCCGAGGTCGCGCGTACCAACATCGCACGCGCCGGCTTCGCCGACACGGTTGAGATACGCGTCGGCCCCGCGCTCAACACGCTCGCGCTGATCGCCGCCGAGCAGCCGGCGCCGTTCGACCTCGTGTTCATCGACGCCGACAAGGTCAACACGCCCGAGTACTTCAGCTGGGCGCTGGAGCGGACGCGCTCGGGCGGGCTGATCGTCGCCGACAACGTGATCCGCGGCGGCACGATCGGCGATCCGCAGAGCGGCGATCCCGGCGGCCTCGCCGCGCGGCGGCTGCACGAGATGCTCCAGAGCGAGCGACGCGTCAGCGCGACGACGATTCAGACGGTTGGCCTGAAGGGCTATGACGGCTTCACGCTGATGCTCGTCAACTGAGCGGCCCCGCCGTCCCCGCCGTCCCCGCCGTCCCCGCGAGATAGCGCAGCACGGCCTCGGCTTCCGCGTCGAGTGCTTCCCGCTCGCCGCGCGCCAGCCGCCTGAACGGCTCGAGCGTGACCTTGCCCCCGGCCAGCCGCCAGCTCGCGACGGCCTTGCCGCGCACGAGCGCGAACGGGCGAAAGATTCCGTTCGTCGTGACGAGCGTCTTGTTCGCGCCGACGAGCTGCTCGCGCGAGCACCATCCGAGCAGCAGCGGGTCGAACGGACCGAGCAGGCGCGGGGGCGGCAACGCGGGCACGGCGCCCCGCCTGCGCGTGGCTAGCTCGAGCAGCCCGTCGTCGCGCTCGCGCAACTCGGAGGCGATCGCGCCGAGCCCGGCGCGCGCGTCGCGCAGCGGCAGGCCGGCCCAACGTGCGAGGTCGCGCTCGTCGGCTGGCGCGTGGCCGGCCAGGTAGCGCCGCGCGAGCTCCGCCAGCGCGCGATCGCGCTGCACCAGCGCCTGCTCGCCCAGCCAGTCGGCGACGAGCGAGTAGGCGTGTTCGCCCCCAACCATCGGACCACGCACGGTCACGCCGCGCAGCGTCGAGAGCATCAGCACGTGCACGAGCGCCTGCCCGGCGGTGGGCACCCCGGCGGCGTCGAGGCGCGCGCGAAGCTGCGGGCGCGTTAGCGGGCCGTCGGCCGCCACAGCATGCTCGATCGCGCGCACGCCACGATCTGCCATCGCCGGCGAGACGCCCGTCTGCGCCAACCGGCGGGCGTTGCCCGTGAGCAGCGGCGGCGTCGTCAGCGCGTGCAGCCAGCCGTAATCCTCGCTCGCGATCAGGTGCAGCGTGCCGCGGTTCAGCCACGTGATCAGCAGAGAGCGGTCGTCGCTCAGCGCCGCGTCGACGTCGGCCGCCGAGCGAGCCTTGCTGCGCACGCGGATCGCCAGGCGCGCGCCGCGCGGATCCTGAGCCTGCACGGCCAGCAGCCGCTGAGTCACCGACAGCGCGTCGCGCGCGGGTGCTCCGGCGAGCAGCTGCGCCCGCAGGCGCTCGGCGACCACGGCCTCGTCCGCTACCTGGGTAGTGGCGCGCGACGTCACGGGACGAGCTCGCGCACGAAGCGCTCGCGGCCCGCCTGGCACTGATAGCCGGCTGCCGTCCAGAACTCGTGCGCACCGGGGTCCTCGTCGGCGACGATCGCCGTGAGCCGCTCGGCGTCGTGCACGGCCAGACGCCGCTCGCCCTCGCGTACGAGCTCGGTGGCGAGCCCCTCACGGCGATGCTCGGGGTGCACAGCAAGCCTGTAGAAGCTGCCGCGCCAGCCGTCCCACACGGCGATCAGCGAGCCGACCAGCGGGATCCGCAGCGCGACGCTCGACGAGCCCGGGTCCGAGCCTGCGCCCGAGTCGGCGCTCGTGCCGCTCGTGCCCAGTGCGTGAAGCTCGGCGACGAGCAGCGCCTCGGCATCGCTCGCCAGCAGCCGTTCGAGTCCCTCGCGATTCGTGCCCGTGGCGGGGTGCACCTCGGCAGCCCGCCACAGCGCCAGCACGGCGTCGAGGTCCTGCAGCGTCGCGGTGCGGATCGTCCAGCTTGGCAAGCCAGCAGAAATAGCAGGCGTGCGCTAGGCGGCGAGGCGCTCGAGCACCTCGTCGGCGTCGGTGCCGTGCGCGCGCAGAGCCTGCTCGAACACCGGCCCGTACACCTGCAGAACGGCCACGAGCACATCGGTCGTTGCGACTCCGGCGGAGCCGCGCGCGGCCGCGATGCGCTCCGCGTACTGGCCCACCAGTGCGATCACGTCGCGGCGCTCACCGCCGGCGGGATCCGTGCCCACCGCGTCCGCGCCCGCGCCGTGCGCACCGCTCACGCCGGGATCGCCAGGACCGTTTTCAGGGATGACGCTGATCACCTCCTCGCTCACGCCAATCGACTGCAGCACGTTGCCGACCTCGCCGTGCAGGCGCAGCACGCGCAGCCAGCGCTCGGCCTCGTCCTCGGGCGTACGCGCGAAGGGAATCGCGGTCGCGGCGATACCGAGCACCATCGCGGCGTCGGGGGCGAGTGTCGGCTTCGGGCTCATCGAGTCATCACCACCTAGGAAGCACCTGCCGTGGCGAGCGCGGCGGTGCGGATCACGTTGTCGTCGATTAGGGAAATGATCGGCGGCCGATCGGCGTCGGGCGCGAGCTCGAGCATCACGCGGTCTACGCGCTGGAGTCGCTGCCAGGCGTCCTGCACGATCGACTCGGCCTCGCCGAGCTCGACGCCGCAGTCGAGCAGGAAGCGCTCGACGCGCCCGCCGGCGAGCAGCTCGCGGCTCAGCTCGAGCTGCTCGAGCGCGATCGAGGGCGAGCCTTGGCCGTCGTGGACGCGCAGCAGGCACGCCGCCATGTCGTCCGGACGCGCGTCGGATAGCTCGCTGATGCGATCGAGCAGCGCGCTTGCGTCGGCGTCGTGGTCCAGTTCAGCGAGTGCGGCGGCGAGCCGCTCGGCACCGAACAGCTGCTCGTTGATGCGCGCCTCGGTGACACCGTCAGTGTGGAAGCAGAGTCGCGTCGGACCGGCGATCGAGACGACCGTCTGGCGCGTACCGGTGGGCATGCCGGCGCCGACCGGCGGCGCCGAGCAGGAGGTCACGGGCTCGAGCGCACGGGCGGCGCGTTCGCCCTCGCCCGGCACCTCGACGCCGTCGTGGTCCTCGCCGAGCACCACCGGCGGCGGGTGCCCGGCGCTCGCGTAGGTCAGCTTGCGCTCGCGCGGGTTATAGGTCGCGGCGAGGACCGTGGCAAAGGAACCGGCGAGCTGGCGGTCGAGCACGTTGCCGGCCGTCTGCAGCGCCTTGCGCGGCGAGAGCCCGGCCTCGAGGTAGGCGCGCACAGTGAAGCGCAGCAGCGCTGTGTGCGGCAGCGCCTCGCGGCCGTGACCGGAGACGTCGCCGACGATCACGGCGATCTCGCCGTCCTCGAGCGCGAACACGTCGTAGAAGTCACCCCCCGCGCCGGGCCCGTCGGCGGGACGGTAGGCGACCGACGTGGCCACGGGCCCGAGCCGGGCGGGCGGCTCGGGGAGCAGCGCGGCTTGCAACAGGCCGACGTCCTCGAGCAGCTGGCCGCGCTGGCGCACGAGCCTCCGTGTACGCACGCCGCTGAACAACGAGCGCACGCCGAGCATCAGGGCGAGCAGGATCAAGGCGCCGATCAGGATCCACACTGGCGTGGGCACGACGCCGACGATCTTTGTGAAGGTCTTCACGAGCGCCGGCTGAGAGGACTGCGGCTTGGAGCGCTTGGCGGCGACGTGTTTGGCGGGACGTGAGGCAGCGGCGGTGACTGCCGGCTGCGTCGCGCGCAGCGTCGAGCTCGAGGCGGGGGCGGTGAGCGTCGCGGAGGAGCCCTTGCGCGCGTGCCGCGCGGCGCGACGAGCGGCGTTCTTGGCATTCACGCCGCCGCTCGCGCCGGCTTTGACGGCGGGGGGCACGGAGCTGACGGACGCGGGCGCGGTGCCTACGGCCGGGACGGCGGCGGGCAGCGCGAACGAAGCGGCAGCGGCGGTCGCCTGCGCGGCGGCGTCGCCGGTAGACAGTTCGCCCTTCGACTTGGCGCCGGGGTTGCTCGCGCCTTCGGACCCGGCACCTTCGGTGCCCGAACCTTCTTCCTGCGGAGCTTTTTTGCCTTTGTGTTCTTTTTTGCCTTTCCCGGCACCGCCGCCTTTTTTCTGTTTGCGCGCGAACGCTTCGGCCTGGTTGGCCGACGATTCGCCGCTGGCGGTCGTCACGGCCGGCTTCGCGCCGGCTCCGCTAGCGGCCGTGGAGGTCGAGGTCGAGCTGCTCGAGCGCCGCTCTTCGCGCCTTTCTTCGCGGCGCTGCGCGTGCGCGGCGGCGGCCGCCCCGCTTTTGTGCGGCGTGGCACCTGCGCCGGCGCCGAGCCCGGCGGGCGGCGGTGGCGGCGGTCCGGGCTGAGCGTGGTGGCCGTGCGGCGGGGCGCCGGCAGGCGCGGACGCTTCAACTGAGGGCGGCGCAGGCGGCTGGGGCGGCGGCGTGCCTTCGGCCTTGGCGGCGACGCGTTCGGCGTGGCGCGTGGCGGCGGCGGAGCTTTCGCTCGCACTCGTGACGGTGGACGTGGCGCCGCCTTTGGCGGCTGAGGCAGTCGGCAGGGACTGCAAAGCGAACACGCTACAGCCGACGAGCGCAACGGCGAGCATGCGTCGCGCTGCTCGCGCGCGCCGGTTCGTGTCGCCCCCCGTCAGCGACATGGGACGCTCACCCGATCCGCATCGTATGCCCGCGGACGTGACCGATCGCCTCGTCGGGCGTGGGGAAGATCGCGAAGGCGCCGTCCATGCCGGATAGCTCGAAGATCTTCAGCACGTTGACGTTGGTGCAGACGATCGCCATCCGCGAACCCGCGCTGAGACTGCGGTTGACGCCGACGAGCACACTGAGCGCCGTGGAATCCATGAACCTGACCTGCGTGAGGTCAACGACGAGCTGCTGCTTGCCGGCGTCGATCGAGTCGACGAGCGCCCACTTGAGCGAGGGCGCGCGCTCGAGATCAAGCTCTCCTTCGAGCGCGACCACAGCGGTCTGCTCGTCGGGTTCGCTCTGGATGATGCCGAAGGCCCCGGTGAAGGGCGCGGGACTCGTGGTGTCTGCGCTGCCAAGCATGCGGCTCCTCGCTTTTTGACGCTCTTCACGACCAGCTTCGGCCGCACGCGCGCCACGCCCTTACCACCGGTGCGGATGCTCAAACGTCCGTCCATTTTTCGGACCCGAGTACGTGTTTCTTACGTGTTCACGCGAACTGGCCCGGCGCTGTGAGGCCGAGTACATGGCTGCGAGACTGAGCACATGGCCGAGGAGCTTCCGGAGCTGATCGTCGCCCATGCGCGGGCCTGGCGGGCGTGGTTGGCCAAGCATCACGAGGTCCGCCCAGGCGTCTGGCTGGTGCTGGCGAAGAAGGGCACGACGGAGCCGACGAGCCTGAGCTACGACGAGGCGCTGCAGGAGGCGCTCTGCCACGGCTGGATCGACGGCCTCCTCAGACGGCGCGACGAGGGCACGTTCCGCCAGCGCTTCACGCCGCGTCGCGCGCGAAGTGCGTGGTCAAAGCGCAACGTCGGCATCGCCGAGCGGCTGCTGGCGGAGAAGCGCATGCACCCGGCCGGCCTACAAGCGATCGAGCAGGCGAAGAGCGATGGACGCTGGGAGGCGGCGTACGCAGGCCCGGCGACGATCGCCGTGCCGGACGACCTGGCGGCGGCGCTCGCGGCCGAGCCGCGGGCGCAGGCGATGTTCGAGATTCTCACGAGTCAGAACCGCTACTCGGTGCTGCTACGGATCGACAGCGCCAAGCGCAGCGACACGCGCGCACGGCGGATCGAGAAGTTCGTGGCGATGCTGGCGCGCGGGGAGACGGTCTACCCGCAGAAGCGCAAACTCACGGACTGAGCGAAAGCCCCATCCACACGTGCGTGATGCCTGCCTCCTCGAAGGGCTCGGATTCGACGGCGAAGCCGGCCTGCTCGTACAGCGCGACGGCGACGACCTGCGCGGCGAGGCGCACCCGGCGAAAGCCCTGCTCGCGGCCGCGGTCGAGCGCGATCTGGAGCATCCGCGAGGCGATCCCGCGCCGGCGCAGCTCGGCGGCAACGGCGACGCGCCCGATCTTGGCTTCGTCGCCGAAGGACAGCAGCCGCAGCGTGCCGATCACGAGGCGCCGGTCGGCGGGGTCGAGCGCGACGAGGTGCTGCGCGTCGCGATCGAGCTCGTCTAGCTCCTCCTGCAGCGGCACGTTCTGCTCGCCGTAGAAGACGGCTTCGCGCAGGGCGAAGGCGCCGCTGATGTCCGCGGCGTCGCGCGCCCAGCAAATCTCGATCTGCGGGTCGGCCACGCAGGCAACATAGCCGCGGTGCGCGGCGGCTCAGATCGAGCGGCCGCGCTTGCGCGCGAAGGGCGCCTGCAGGTCACCCTTGGAGAACGGGCCGAGCGCGCTGCCGTCAGTGGCGTAGCGATACAGCGCGACGGCGAATGTCTGGCGCACGACGAGCTGCAGCGCGACGATCGCGGCGAGCACGAGCACGCCGAGCACGATCACGGCGTCGCGCACAGCGGGCACGTCGTTGGTGGCGACGGCGGCGACAACGAACAGGACGATGGTGGCAAGCACGGCGATGGCGGTCCAGGCGCCGATAATCAGGCTGCCACCGATGCCCTCGCCCCAGCGCTTCTTGACAACGTGCGAGGAGCGCTTGAGCGCCTCGGGTGCGGAGCAGTCTTCGAGCGCGATGATGGGGATGGCGAACAGGCTGGCGAGCGCCCAGCCGAGGCCGACGAGCCGCGCGGCGATGCTGCCGCCGAGCGGGAGCCGGCTGGCAGCCTGCTCGAGCAGGAAGCCGACGACGGCGGCGATCAGCGACCACAGGGCGACGGTGGGAAGCTTGCGCATGGGCACTGCGAGCGCTTGGCCGACGCTCAGGTGGCGCCCGTCGAGTGCGGCGGAAGCGGCGGCGGCGATGGCGGTGTTGAAGAAGACGGAGATGAACGTCAGCGGGTAGGCGAAGATCAGCGCGTACAGGGCGAGTTCGTCGCCCTGCAGGCGGCCGTTCTGGAAGGAGCCGCCGAGGATGAAGATCAGCGCGAGGCCGATCCCGCCGGTGACGGCGGAGATCACGGCAAGCACGAGCAGCGAACGGTCGCTGCGCACGACGTCCCAGGCGGCGCGCGTGAGCCGCCAGGAGCGGGCGATCCGTCCTTCGCGCGGCGGGTCTACGAGGGCGCTCTCCATCTCAGACATTTTTATCCTTTTGATAAGCGGACTTCGTCCGCAGATGATTGGCCGGTGCTCCTACGCAGGCCGTATCGGACGAACGGGCACTGCGCTTGAAGCCCACGCGCCTTCAGCCAACGGCGCGAGGAGGCGCACGCAGGCCGTCGAGCAGCCCGCCGAGCGCGAGCGCCCAGCGTCGATCTACGGAAGCCCGGCTGCGCCCGAGCCGCCGCGCGTTCTCGGCCAGCGCGAGCCCCTGCACGAGCGCGACGAGCACGTGCGCGATGTCGGTCTCCTCCCCCTGCAGCTCGCCGGCGGCGATGCAGCGGCGCACGCGCTCGAGCACGAACAGGCGCACAGAGGCGCCGGCGCGGCGCTCGTCCTCGCTCGGCTCGAAGTCGCTGAAGGGGCGCGAGAACATCACCTCGGCGAGCACGGGGTTCACGCGGATGAAGGCGCGGTAGCAGTCGGCCATCGCGAGCAGGTCGGCGCGCGGGTCATCACTCTCCCCCAGGTCGTCCAGGCGCGCGCGCAGCAGCCGGAAGCCGGCGAAGAACACCTCGCGCACGAGGCCGGCCTTGTCGCCGAACAGCTCATAGACAGCGGGCGTCGAGGTGTCGGCCTCCCGCGCGAGCCGGCGCGCGGTGAAACCGCCGACGCCCTCGCGGGCGAGCAGCTCGAGCGCGGCGGCGAGCACGTGGTCGCGCAGCTCGGGCGTGCGTTGCTTGGGGCGCGGCACGCGGCCTTCTAGCTCTCTATCAGAACGCTGTTACGAAACACTGTTACATTTTACATCGAAACGGGACACGACAGATGGAGGCGCAGATGACCGAGCGAACCCAGAGCACGGCGATAGTCGCGGACGACGCGGCGTTGACGCCTGTCACGTACGAGCTGGACGACGACATCGCGACAATCGCGCTCGACGACGGCAAGGTCAACGCGTTCTCGATCGAGACGCTCCGCGCGCTGCACGGCGCGCTCGATGCGGCAGAGCAGGACGGAGCGGTGACGATCCTTCGCGGCCGTCCCGGTTACCTCTCGGCAGGCTTTGACCTGAACGTGTTCGGCGAAGGCGTTGCGGAGCGGGTGCTTGAGATGCTCACGCTCGGCGCGACGCTTGCGGAGCGGCTGCTGTCGTTCCCGGCACCGATCGTGCTCGCGTGCAGCGGGCACGCGATCGCGGCGGGCTCGTTCCTGGCACTCTCGTCAGACGCCAGGATCGGCGCCGACGGGCCGTTTCGGATCGGCCTGAACGAGGTCGCGATCGGCCTGACGGTGCCGTGGTTCGCGATCGAGCTGGCACGCCACCGGCTATCGCCGGCGCACTTCGACGCGGCGGTTACGAGCGCGCGCATGTACGGCCCGCAGGAAGCGGTGACGGCGGGCTTCCTCGATCGCGTAGTGCCAGCCGAGCAGCTGCACGAGGCGGCGCTCGAGACGGCACGTACGCTGTCGCAGCTCGACATGCGCGCGCACGCGGCGAGCAAGCTGCGTGCCCGCGCGGATGCGCTGCGGCGCCTGCACTCGGCGATCGAGACGGAGCTGACGCTCGAGGGTCTCGGCGCGGGCCAGGCTGGCGGCTAAGGCCGGTCGAGCACGAACGAGGAGATCAGGGCAGCGACGCGCTCGGGCTCCTGCGCCATGAAGGCGTGCCCGCCGCGGGCGATCCGCTCGACAGTGGTCTCGGGCCACAGCGCAGCGAGCGCATCGGCGTTGCCGGGCGGGGCGATCACGTCGAGCTCGCCGCTGATCACGAGCGCCGCCGGCGCACCCTCGCCGGGCGCGGGCTGCGGCTCGACCTGCCAGGCGGCGAGCACGCGCTCCTGCCCGGCGAGCGTCTGCGGCGAGAAGTCGGCACGCGCCTCGGCGACGACCTGACCGAACTGCGCGTCGATCGATGGTGCAACGTCGGGCGGGAACAACAGTGCGATCAGTCGCGTGGCCTGTTCGCGCGGGGTGCCGGAGTGGGCGGTGAGCTGCTCCCACACATACGGCTCGGCGGGCACACCGGCGCCGCCGCCGGGGCCGGTGGCGAGCAGCGCGATCGAACTCGCGCGCTCCGGCGAGCACAGCGCGAGACACTGCACGACGTAGCCGCCCATCGACCAGCCGGCGAGCGCCGGGCGAGCGAGCCCAAGCTCGTCGATCAGTGCATCGACGTCGTCAACCATCGCATCGACGGTGAGCGCGTCGGGGTCGCCGAGCTCGGAGTCGCCGGTACCGCGGTTGTCGGGGCAGATCAGCGTGAACGTTCGCGCGAGCGCGGCGGTGAACGTCGGGTCCCAGTCGGCGGAGCTCGCGGCGTAGCCGTTGACGAGCACCAGTGGCGGTCCGTCGCCGAGCTCGCTCCAAGCGAAGCGCCGGCCGTCGATCTGCATGCTCGGCATCGGCGACTACTCCCGGGCGAGCGCGAGCAGCTTGTTGACAGTCGTCCAGTTGCGCGCGGTGGCGAGCACGCCGAGGTCCTGCTTGCCGAGCTGCGCGGCGAGCTTGGAGCGCCCGACGCCGTGCGGGAACCAGGCGTAGATCTCGCGACCGTGGGCGAGCAGCCGCTCGCCCGCGACGGCCCGCTCGGCGACCTTGGCGAGCGCGTCCTTGGCGGGTTTCTGCGAGCAGAAGGTCACCTGGTAGAGCTTCTCCTGCTCGGCCACGTCACCGAGCAGGTCGCGCTCGACGATCTTGGCGAGCTCGGTCCTCGTACGCACGACGACGCCGACGTCGAGTTTGAACTCGTCGGCGATCACGTCCTCGCACGCGCGCGCGAGCGCGTCTGGCCTGAGGGCGCTGTCGAGCACGACGTTGCCGCTCTGCACGTAGGTGACGACGTTCTCCATGCCGGCCGCCTGCAGCGCGTCGCGCAGCGCGGGCATGGCCACCTTGTTGCGCCCGCCGACGTTGACGCCGCGCAGAAGGACGATCTGCTTCACGCGCGCCAGCCTAGAGCAGAACTTTGAGCCCGGCGACGGCGAGCAGCACGGCGAAGGCGAAGGACAGGCCGGCGCCGATGGCCTTGTGATGGGTCGTGAAGAACCGGTTGAGCCGCTGCAGCAGCTCATCGGCGCGCGGCCCGAGCCGGGTGACGAGCAGCGGCGGCCCGTAGGCGGGCAGCAGCGTAATCGCATAGAGCAGCACGAAGGCGACGATCTGCGCGCCGAGGCCGGCATCGGAGATGCCGATCGCGTGCATCGCGGGGAAGAACAAGACGACGCTCGAGAAGTTGGTCAGCATCAGCGCGATCCCGAGCAGCAGCGCGCTACGCAGCGGATGCGCGCTGACGCGTTCTGGCTTGGGCGCCCGCGGCGGCGCGCGCAGCGTGCGCACGCCGAGCGCGAGCAGCAGCGCAGCTGCGACGAGCTTGACGATCGCCCCGGCTTCGGAGGGGCTGTGCGCGCCGCCGGTGCTTTCGGCGAGGATCAGCGCGAGCGCGGCGAAGCCGGCGAGCACGAGTGCCGACCCGGCGGCGACGGCCCAGGCGCGGGTGATCGCATCGGTCTTGCGTGAGAGCGTGAGCAGCTCGACGGCGAGCGTTGTTGGCGAGATGGCGGCGGCGAGCGCGAGCGGCACGACGATCCCGAGGAGGCCGGCCATCCCTGCAAGTTACGCCCCGCCCCGCGGGAACCCTGCGCGCCTGGACGAACGGGCGCTCGCGGGCGAGCGATGAGTTTCGACGGGCCGCCCCGTCAAAGCAGTACAAACCAGCGACGCCGCCACAAGCACGGCACGCACGGCGAAACCCGGAACAGAACGGAGACTCGGAATGAGCGACACGCAGACCAAGACCAACCTGACGCAGGTCGGCACGTGCATGATCCCGGTCAAGGACCAGGACCAGGCGATCGCCTTCTACACGGAGAAGCTCGGCTTCGAGCTGCGCGCGGACATCCCCTTCGGCGGCAGCGAGCGCTGGGTGGAAGTGGCGCCGGCTGGCGCGGCGACGACGCTCGCGCTGACCTCGCCGCGTCCGGGCGAAGCGACGGGGATCGAGACGCGGATCGCGCTCTCGACGACGGACATCGACGCCGACCACGCCGATCTGAAAGAGCGCGGCGTCAACGTCGACGCCGAGGTCATGCGCATGGGCGACCCGGTGCCGCCGATGTTCTGGTTCAACGACCCCGAGGGCAACCGCCTGCTGATCGTGCAGACGAGCTGAGCGACGAACGAAACGGGAGCCACGACCATGCTCAAGTTCAACATCACAATGTCACTGGACGGTTTCGTGGCGGGGCCGAACCCGAGCGAGCAGGACCCGCTCGGCGAAGGCGGGATGCAGTTGCACGAGTGGGTGTTCGAGCTGGCGGCGTGGCGCGAGCCGCATGGGCGGGAGGGCGGCGTAGTCAACGAGAGCACGCCGATCGTCGAAGGCTCTCAGGCAAACGTCGGGGCGATCCTGATGGGACGCAACATGTTCGGTGGAGGCCCGGGCCCGTGGGGCGATGACCCGTGGGACGGCTGGTGGGGCGAGGAGCCACCGTTCCACGCGCCCGTGTTCGTACTGACCAACCACGCGCGCGAGCCGCTCGCGCTGCAGGACACGACGTTTCACTTCGTCACGGACGGGATCTCCTCAGCGCTGGCGCAGGCAAACGAGGCGGCGGGCGGCAAGGACGTCGCGCTCGCCGGCGGCGCCGACGTCGCCCAGCAATACCTCTCGGCGGGGCTGATCGACGAGCTGCGCCTCAGCGTGGTGCCGCTGCTGCTCGGGTCCGGCACGCGGCTGTTCGACGGCAGCGCCGGGGCGGGCATGTCGCTCGAGCAGGTGCAGGCGGTGCAGGCGCCGGGGGTGACGCACCTGGTCTATCGCGCCGGGTGAGCGACCGAGATCGCGAACGTCGCGTGAAAGGTGTCGCCGGCCGCGAGGGCCTGCAACCCCTCGCGGCTGACCAGCGCATTGGTCGGCGCGGTCATCGGCTCGAAGCAGATGAAGTTCTGATCTGGTGGCGCGTAGATCTGCGCATGTGAGAAGCCGTCGCAAAACTCCACGTCGATGCGGCGTGCGTCGGCTGACACGGAGAACGCGGCGGGCTGCTCGAGCCCGGTGAGCGCATCGTCCCAGTCGCCCTCGGCGAGCCTGAAGTGCCGTGGCTCGAGAGGTGGACCGGCGGCGGTCGGGATCATGCGCTCGTCGAGCAGCAGACGACTGGCGACGGGCAGCTCGATGCGCCAGTCGCGGCGATCGGTGTCGGCGATCGTGAGGTAGGGGTGAAAGCCAAACGACACCGGCAGATCGCAACCGCCGTCGGCTCGCACGGTTGTCGCGATCGTCAGCCTGGCGCCGACGACACTTGCGCGGAGCTCCACGGTGTGGGGATAGGGAAAGATCGCCAGCAGCTCGGCGCTGCGCCAGGCCAAGCGCGCGTGCACACGATCGGCGGCGGAGCGAGCGGCCTCGGCGGCGGGCTGCTCGAGCAGCTCCCACGGCAGCAGGCCGGCGATCGCGCCGTGGATCGGCAGGCCGTTTTGATCGAGCTTCAGCAACGGATCGGCTGGGTCGAGCTGCACCTCTCCCTGCGGTCCCGGGTAGCGCAGCCCGGCGAGTCGGTTGGCCCACGGATAGAGCAGCGGGATGCCCATCGTCGCGCCACGCTGCGCATACGCGCGCACGCCCGAGCGCTGCGCCAGCAGCTCGACGCCGCGGTAGCGCAGCGAGCAGCAGACCATCCCGGCGCGCGGGACGAACGCCGCGCACAGCTCAGAGCCCGGCGACTCGATCACGACGGTGTCGTAGCCGTCGGCGGCGGGGTCGCCCACAGCGTCAGCCGGCCACGGTGCGCGCGGGCTCGACGATGACTTCCTGCAGCCTGCGTACGGCGTCGAGGTGATCGCCTGTCCAGATCATTCGCACGGCGGTGGCTGTCGCCTTGCCGTCGGCCGCGCGCAGGTCGTTGGCGACGGCGTCGACGAGCCTGCCGTCGGCGACTTCGTCGTGCGCGAGCGGCGGATTCGGCGGGCGCCCGTCGGCGAGCCGCGAGGCGAGGTTGTCATACCAGCCCTCAACGAGCGCGCTCGATTTGAGCAGCTCTTCGCGCGCGGCGGCACGGTCGCCGGGCACGGTGCCGTCCTCGCGCTCCCAGAGGTCGAGCACGGCGTCTGCGGCGAGGCGCAGCCCGCCGACGCCCGAGACGAGGCCGCTGATCTCGGCCAGCGGCGCCGGCTTCGAGCCACGCTCGGCGAGGTAGCTGCGGAAAGTGTCGTCGAGACGGCGGGCCGAGGCGGCGGCGCGGGCGGCGTCTTCCTCGGGCTCGGCGGCGGCCGCTGCGGCGTCGGCGTCGCAGCGGCGCATGCCGAAGTCGACGGCGCTGGCCAGGTAGCGGGCGCTGTCGGTGTAGGCCTGCGAGAGCGCTCGGCGCAGCTCGGCGGCGGCGCCGCGCGGCCAGAACAGTAGCCCGACGAGCAAGCTCACGGCACAGCCGATCGTGATGTCCTCGACGCGCAGCAGGCCAACCTTCCAGCCGGCGGGCTGGATGATGTTGTAGAGGCAGACGAGCGTCAGCGTGAAGGCGGCTTGCCCGGCTGCGAAGCCGATCGCCGCGGGAGCGACCCCGGCGAGCAGCACGGCCACCGGAAGCAGGAACCAGAGCAGCGTTGTGTCATCGCCGACGAGCGCGACAATCAGGCCGCCGACGACGAAGCCGACGACCGTGCCGATCAGGCCACGAATGATGTTCTGACCCGTGCTGAGCGCGTTGGAGCGGAGCACGGAAAGCGTGCCGAGCACGACCCAGAAGGAGTGCTGCACGCCGGTCTCGTTGGCCACGAGCACGGCGACGCCGAGGGCGACCGCGCCGCGTACGCTGTTGTGCAACCAGACCGAGCTGAGGTCGATGTGCGCGGCGGCGCGCTGTTGCGCAGCAGAGGCAGCGCTGGCGAGCCCCTTCGGCTGGCGGCCGAGCACGCGATCGATCCAGTTACGCCGCTCGGCCGCAGCCGTCAGATCGATGTTCTCGGCGATGATCGTGGTGGCGTAGCCGAGCTCCTGCGCGCGAAAGGCGGGGTCGAGCGCGGTGATCAACTCGCCGGCGCCCGTCGCGTCGTCCCTGACCGGCGTGCGCCGCACGAGCAGCTCGCTGGTCGCGCCCATCTCGACCTCGCGCATGGCGGTCTTGAGCCGATCGATCGCCTCCTGCAGCTCCCGGCGATCGCCGCCGAGCACGCCGAGCAGCTCGGCGCCGCGTTCGAGCGCAGCTGCGGCGGCGATCTTCACGGCGCATGCCGGATGGTTGACGGGGATCCCCTCTGCGGGGCCGACCGAATGGATCACGATCGCTTCGAGCCAGTTGATCTCATCGACGAGCCGCACGACGGCCCGCGCGTCCGTGCTCAGGCCGGTCGGGCGGAAGGGCGTGGCGAGAAAGACGCGGCGCATTGCGGCGACGGCCTCGTGGGCAGCGGCGACGGCGTGGTCGTGGTCGGCGGCGAGCGACTTATCGCCTTCGCTCATCCTGAAGGCGACGTCGGCGCGCAGGCGCAGGGCGAGCGCCCGGCAGGCGCCAGCGGCGGCCGCGCGCAGCGGGCCGCGCGTCGGCGTCGGCCAGAGCAGGACGATCGCGAGCAGCGCCGCGCCCGAGGCCATGCCCCAGCCGGCGACGCGATCGGGCACCGATGAGACGGGTCCGACGAGCGTCACGGGCAGGATGAAGGCAAGCAGCAGCGAGGTCGAGGCGCTCGCCAGCACGGAGCTGACAACACCGGAGAAGATCACGGCGAAGCCGATCAGCGCCATCGCGACGGCCGAGATCCACACGCTACGCGAGGCGAGTGTGCCGAGGCAGACAAAGGCGCAACCGGTCATCGACAGCGCGACCTGTGCCTGCAGCCGCGCGCGCATCGGTCCGCCGAAGTCGACGAGCAGCAGCATCGCAAACGAGCCAAACGCGGCGAACGTCGCGACGGCGGCGTTTTCGATCACCTTGTCGCCGAGCGCGAACATCGCGGGCATCACGATTGCGGCACGCCCCGCCCGGCGCAGCGCGGCGAGATCGCGATCGCGTTGGGCCAGCCACTGGAGCGGGTGCTGCATCGTGCCTCCGCCTTCCTCAGGTGCGCGCTGCTACGCGGCGCATGCTAGCCCGTTCTCCCCACTCGAAAGTCGCGGGCGGGCGACGACTAGCGCTGCGGGCGTGGCGCGTGTTGCGGACGGGACGAGCGTTGCGGGCCGGGCGACTGCTGCGGGCGCGGAGCCTCGTCGGGCCAGTGGCCGTGCTTGTCGAGGTAGTCGCGTGCGGCCTCCTCGCGGTCGCGCTCGCGATCGCCCTCAACGCCGGCGCGGTAGAGCCAGTTGACGGCGTAGATCGCCAGCGAGGCGCCGACGATGCCGGCGCCGCCCTCGAGCTCGGCTTCGCTGCCGAGCGCCATCACGATCAGCCCGGCAATCACGCCGGCCGCCGGGAGCACGTAGCGCAGGGCGAAGATCATGCCCTCAACTTAGCGACGGCCGGGCCTCAGCCGGGTGGCTGAGCGATTTTGAGCTGGTTGCCGTCGGAGTCGGTGACGATCGCCTGGCGCACACCATCGCCGATCGTCTCGACGGGCCCGGCCTCGATCCGGCGCTCGGCCAGACCGGCGAGGAAGCCGTCGAGATCGTCGACGAGCAGCGTGTTGAGCGAGGAACCGGCGCGTGGCGGGTCGACGAGCACGTACAGCCAGCCGGCGCCCGCGAGCTGCCACGCAGCCTCGCGCTCGTTGGGGAGCATGTCGGGCGGGTGGCCGCTCAGGCGTGTGTACCAATCGATCGCCGTGGCGCGATCGACGACGGGGATGCCGAGGAAGACGTGGGTGATCGACACGCCGCGAGGCTAGCCCGAGAGCGCGCTCATCGGGCGGTGGGCCAACGTCAGCGCCGGACCGACGCCTCCCGTGATCGCCTCGGCGCCCACGGAGCCCGCCTCGGGAACGGCGCGACCGGCGCTCACGGTGGCCGTCGGCTCGCCCGAGCGAGGGCGCTCGATGCGCAGCAGCGCGGTACCGTCGCCGCCGGCTGTCTCGCCGGCCTGCGCCAGCAGCGAGCTGACCCGGGCGGAGTCGAACCCGCAGGCGGCGAGGAAATAGCGCACGCGCGGTTCGGCCAGCTCGTGCTGGTCGACTTCGAGCTCCTCGAGCTGAGCGCCGGCGGTCCGGCTCGCGGGTGCCTTGCACGCCGCGCCCGGAACCACGGCAGCGGCGGAGACGATGCAGGCGACCATGTCGTCGGGTGTCGCCGACGCCTCGCTGCGGATCCGCTCGAGCAGCGCGGACGCACTGATCGACGGGCCAAGCTCACGCGTGATCTCGACGAGGCGCTCGCGGCCGAGCAGGTCGTCGCCAGCGCGCGCCTCGGGCAGCCCGTCGCTGAAGAAGCACAGCCTTGCCCCCTCGGGGAGCGAGACAGTCGTCTGCCGGCGACCGGTCGGCAGGTCGCAGCAGATCGGTGCCGAGCAGCACACGGTGATCGGCTCTGGGGCATCGAAGCCGATCGCAATCGGCGGAGGATGACCGGCGCAGGCATACGTCAGGCGGCCGTTGGCGCTGTCATGGATCGCGACGACGACGGTCGCGAAGCGCTTCTCGCCGGGCGTCGCGAGCACGGAGCCGGCGAGCGCGAGGGCAGCGCGCGGCTCGAGGCCGGCCTGCAGATATGCGCGCAGCGTGTAGCGCGTGAGCGCGGCCTGGGTCAGCGCGGGGCGGCCGTGGCCGACGACGTCGCCGAGGACGATCGCGACCCTGCCGGGCTCGAGCTCGAACAGGTCGTAGAAGTCACCGCCGGCGGCCGGCCCGTCGGCGGGCCGATAGGCGACAGACACTGCCAGCCCACCGAGTTGCTCGGGGATCGAGGGGACGAGCGCGGCCTGCATGTCGTCAAGGTCGCTCAGCATCGTCTCGCGCTGGCCCTCCAGACGCCGCGCGCGCAGCGTGGCCAGGCGCGAGCGCACGGCGAACAGGATCGCGAGCAGAAGCAACACGAGGATGATCGGCTTGCTCCAGTCGGGCACCGGGACGGGGAACGGGATCTGGCGGCCAATCGATTCGAGCGGGTTGCTCGAGGAGCTCTTGCTGTGAGTCGCTTGTGCTCCGGAGGTTCGAGCAGGCGCGCTGGTCGAGGAGGCGGCGGGCGCGGCCGTCGCTGCGACGGTCGTCGCGGTGCCGCCCGCAGCGGGCGCTCCGTTTACATCCGACCTCACCGCACCGCGTCGGTGGCGGCTTGCGGCGGCGTGGGCTGCTTTCCCGATCTGCGCGGTCGCCGGCGCGGCGCCGCTGGTGTTGCCGGAGGTCGGCGTGGCGGCGCCACTCGCGGTCGAGGCGCCGGCGCTGGCCGCTCGCGCCCCCGAGCCGGTCGAGCTGGACGTCGGCGTCGGCGAGGTCGAGGAGCCGGTCGGCGTCGGCAGCGGCGTGCTCCCGGTGGGCAGCGTCGGGACTTCGACGGGCGCTTTGGGCGCTGCGACGGGCGGAGTTGATGGCAGTTCCGTTTTGGACAGCGACGGCGTTTCGATCGGCGGCAGCCCAGTGACTTCGACTTTGGCGGGGAGCGGTTCGGCTTCGACGTTGACCAGGCCGCCGACCTGGACGTGCACCTTGGGCAGAACTTCCAGGCCGAGGATCGGGGCTGCGGAAGTGCCGGGTGCGGCGAGGAGGGCAAGGACGAGCGAGACCGCGATCGCGATACCAGTCAACCCACGTTGTCGAGACGGCCGCATCCTCATTCCTTGGGACCCCCACTCAGGCATGGAAGCGTGCGCTCATGATTCCACAGCTGCGGGGCGGGTGGCCGGGTGTTGGACGACTTGCAGCAGATCGCCTGCGTGTAGTTCGGATGCCAGACAAATCAAGCTACCCGCGGCTCAGTCGGATCGTCTACATCTTGGACTAGCGCCACGGACCAGACGGCGCTAATATCGCCCCGCCGTAGACTGACCGCGCCTCTTCAGGGTCGCGTGCTTGGCCACGAGTGGACGGGGGTTATGTCGTGAGGGTACGTCTGGCTGTTCTCGCCGCCTCGGCGACGATCGTTCTTGCGGCACTGCTCATCCCCGCCGGCGCGAGTGCGGCCTCGCCCGTGCTCGAATTCGTGCCCCACGGCGGCAGCCTGCCGGTCAGCTTTACCACGGAAGGCGGACCCGTGATCGCAGAACTGGCCGGCTTCTCAAAGGTCGTGCATTGCACCGCCTCCGCTGGGGACGGGCAAGTCACGGGGCCGCGTACGGCCGTTGCCAAATACGAGTTCACGGGCTGCGTCGCGCAGCCTGGCTCGACCGAATGCAAATCCGAAAACGCGCTCAAAGAAGAAATCAGGACGGGTTCAATCGCCGCGGAACTCGTGTACTTGGATCAGGCCAAACGCGAAGTCGGCATCTTGCTGAATCCGGGCGGCGGCATCTATATGACGTTCAAATGCGGAGGCGAATCGACCGAAGCGCGGGGCCCGTTCCTTTCCTCGGTCACGCCGGTCAACGAAGCGGCGTCGTCGTTTACGGCGACGCTCACCGAGTCGAACGCGCTGCAGACTCCCGACGAATACGAAAACGCGATTGGTGAAAAACTCAAAGCGACGCCAGAAGGCAACAGAGAAGGCGCCGGATGGGTCACCACGGGCGTGGCGAGCGCGATCACGGTCCATCCGAATGCACCGATCGAGATAAGGGCGATCACGGCGGCGGAAGTCGAAGCCAAACAGCGCGAAGCAGAAGCACGGCAACGCGACGAAGAAGCGAAAGCCGCGGCAGCGGCGGCCAAAAAACAGCAAGAAGAAGCCGCCGCGAAAAAACGTCACGAAGAAGAAGTCGAAGCGGCAAACAAGAAGCGCGGCGAAGAAGAAGCGCTGGCAGCGCTCAAGTCGGCCCTACGCGGCGCTCTGACGGCGAAGGCTCCCAAGCTCGGGGCGCTGCTCAAGCACGGCGGGTTCACGCTGGCCTTCAGCTCGTCCGAGCCTGGGACACTCGTGATCCAGTGGTGGCAGGTGCCGCCCAGCGCTCACCTGGCGAAGAAGGGCAAGCCCAAGCCCGTGCTCGTGGCTCAAGGGGAAGCGAGGTTCGCCGGCCCGGGCGTGGGCAAAGTCAAGATCGGGCTCACGCGTCCCGGGCGCCGTTTGCTGGCGCACGCGAACAAGCTGAAGCTGGCGAGCCAGGCTCAGTTCACGCCGACGGGGCAGCCGGCGATCGCTGCAAACGGCGTACTGACTCTTCGACGATAGGCGAGGGTCAAGTTACGAAGCCGCCAGCGCTTCCTCGAACCAGAGAAGCGCCGCCTCGCCGTCCTTGATCATCACGCCGGTCACTGTGCGGCTGTGGCGGATGGCGTTGCGAAGCTCGGCCAGTTGCATAAAGCGCATGTTGAGCATGTCCTTGTTGCGGAAGGTCGGCTCGAAGCGCTCCCAGGTCGTCTTCGCGGTCAGCAGCTCCTGCAGATCGCGCAAGTCGAAGTACGGCAACTGCTCGACGAGGGAAGCAGACCCATCCATCCGCCGCGTAGGGTCCTTACGCGCGGCTGCCTCTAGGCGTTCGCGCGCCTTTACTGCGATGTGGTCCGGAAGCGCGTCAGCGTCGCGACCCAGGCGAGCCAGGATGAGCTCCCGCAGCTTCAGCTCTGCAGCCTCCAGCTTGGCGTTGAGCTTCGCGCGCTGAGGATCGAGTTGCTCGACGGGTGTCTTCGGAGAGCCGGCTCTCTCGATGAGCGCATCGTAGAGCTGGTCGGTGCGCCAAGACCGGAATCCATCGAAGTCATCCGCCGCCAGCGGACTGTCGGCCCCGATCGGGAGCATCTGACTCGCGAGCACCCGGTCGAGCTCGGCTCCGAGCATCTCCCGGATCTCATGGAGGTAGACAGACGGCGCTTTCTTGCCGATGCTGAGGTTCGTCTGCCGGTCAATCAGACAGTGATTGAGGACTGAGTCCGTGCCTCCACCAAGATCGACCTCAGCGAGGTAGGCGCGAGGGAAGACGTGGTGGTCATCGACGCGCTGCGCCTCGATGAGCTCGCGGGTCAACGGAGCGCCTGTGTGGAAGTCGCAAGGCTGGTTAGTCAGCGTCAGCGCGAGGGTCGCTCGATACAGCCCCTGCTGGCGAGGTGAGACCGTCTCCCAGCGTTGGGGGTTCCAGCTGAAGTTCGCGACAACGGGCGGCTCCGGCCCCTCACTTAGCCACGCCTTGAGGACCGGCGTGTCGCGTTCTGCAAGCGTCGCCGAAGAGCTTTCGTACTCGCCCGTGAACGCCGCGCACCAGAACCAGCGCTTGAGCTTCGATCTCATCGCACCCGCAACGGGCCCGGAGGCGGCTGCGATCTCCCGCCAGCTCGCCGCGAGCGGGATCAACATCGGACGATAGGGCAGCCACTTCGGAGCGAGAACGCCGCACTCGTCTCGTAGCAGCGCCATCGCTGAGGCAGTGTCGGCGATCGCCTGCGGCCACTCTGCCGCGATGTCGTCCGCGGGCAGACTGAGAACCGTCCCACGCTTGCACGGGAGCCCGAGACGAAGCGCGATTACCTGCAGCACGTAGTAGGGCTCGATTTCGTAGTCGCTGAGGATCGGGTGCTCCTCGAGCGCCTTGCTCCAGTAGTCATAAAGGCTGTGACCCCCCGCGAAGGCTCGGGCGCTGATCAGCTCGAAAGGCGTCAGCGCCTTCCCGGTCCGGTTGAGCGTCTCGAAGATCGTGCAGACGGCCTCCAACTCAGTGTCGGGCGGCAGGATCGTGACCGGAAAGGCGTAGCGCGCGAGCGGATCAACGTAGGCCTCCTCGAGCCCGCGGAGCAGCTCGCGAGTATGTGACTCATCCTCGTCTTTGCGAAGCTCGACGACCTTGTCCCGCCATCGCCCTGCGCCGCCGTTCAAGACTGCCGACAGCGGCATCATCAGGCCGTCGGCCTGCGCCTCGATCGCCTCGAGCGAAGCCGCTCGCTCGGCCGGGAAGACGCGGACGGCCTCATTGACGTCGGCGCCGGCCAGCAGCGCGCCCAGGTCGAGGAAAAACCGTGACTGCCCGACGCCGTATAGGGCCTGGTATAGGGAGGTAAGTCGCTGCTGTCCGTCGAGGACCAGCGTGTTCGGCTGAACCGATAGCGGCGGTGCCTGCTCAGCGGCACGAGCCCTGAAAGCACCACCACCTCCCTGCAGGAGCAGCAGGGCGCCGGCCGGGAACGAGCGGATGATCGAGACGAGCAGCTCTCTAGTGGCGTCGGGTGCCCATACGAAGCTGCGCTGGAAGTCGGGGAGCGCGAGCTGTCCCGAATCGAGCTCTCCCAGCAGTTGCAGCAGTTTCCGCGGCACCGTCTGGAAGTCGTCTCGCAACTGTGGGCGCAGCACGGACACGTCGGGCGGAATCGCAACCCGCTGCAGTGTGGCTGCAGGTGCGGCGGCTGCGACGTGCTGCGGAAGCGGATCCGGCGGAGTGTCGCCTGAGTGCAGCTCCGCTAGCCGCGAGAACTCAGTTTCGTAGCTTGGCCGAGTAAAGGCCAGGAGCGTGCCGGTCGCGTTCTTTGCGCCGTAGGAGAGCTCGTCCCGCTTGATACGCGCGAACCACCGAACCTGACGACTATGCCTGACATCGTCCGGAAGAGGCGTATCCAGGTAGCAATACGGCCCGTCGAACACGACCCATGAGAAGCGTACGTGAGGCCGGCTCGGGTGTGAGCACGAGGTCGCCGGGCTTCATCGTGTTGGCGAGCCGGTAGAGCACGTTTGCGCTCGTCGAGAGCTGGCTCCCCCCGATCTTGGGGTAGTGATCCTTCACTAGATCCCTGACGGCTTCCCGCGAGAGCCCGGTGACATCGCGCGTATCACCCCAGCCCACCACAACTGCTTTCAGCTTCACGAAGTCAGGCGCGTAGATCCCGCCTCGGCCGGCGCGCACGAGCCACACCACCGGCTGTTCGGCACCAGCAAGCTCGTCCTCGGGCAGCTCGCCGCCCATGTCCGCGATCCACGCGGCATATCCCGGGCAATTCTGGCGAAGGTAGACATCGTCAATGCGGGTGCTCGCAGACGCAAGCGCTTCGCATCCAGCATCGGTGATCCGCATGGCTGATTGTCCGGGCTGCTCAACCAGTCCGGCTCTGACGAGGCTCGTGCGTGCCCATCCCACCCTGTGCTCGATTCGAAGGGCTCCGGAAGGGATCTTCAGTGCGCGTGTCGCCGCATCCAGGCCCAGCAGGTCGGCAGCCATCTTGGCGACTGTCAGGGTGTCGCGAGTGTGGCCATCTGCGAGAACCTCGAGCACCGGGTGAAGAAGCTCGTCGGTCGTGGGTGCGCGTGACTCGAGCGACTCCTCCGAGGGTGGCTGGCGTCCTTGCTCGAGCACGAGGGCAGCATAATTGCAATACCCGGAACTAGGAACGCCGGCCTCAGCGCGACCCGCGAGGTGGCGGAATGCCAAGCTGCTTGCAGATCGGGCGTGCGAGTGGCCACGCGATCTCACGGCGGCACGGCAGCGCCGTGGAGCGCTCGGCGTCAAAGCCCCAGTAGCTGTGCCGGCCGCCCTCGCGCAGAGGGCGCACGCCGTGCTCGCGCAGATGGCGCTCCAGATCGCGCCGCTTCATCGCAGGCAACTATCGACGCCAACGGCGTCGATACGACTCACGCCGCCATCGTTAGCACCAACGACTCGCTGTCGGAAGCGGGCTCCGTGAGAGCGTGCTCGCCAAAGCGCAGCTGCAGGAGGCCGTGGAGCGCATCGATCATATTCTCGCGCGCCTCCTATCGGTATGACCCTGGCTGAGCGCACCCGGCACCTCGGGGATCGACGCGACAATCCAACCCTCGCCGCCATCCGCGTAGACGATTGTCAAGCGCACCGTCTCGGTCATGCTCTGACACGGTAGCTCCTGTGGAGGGCGAAAAACCACCGGCTGCTGGCCTACGACAAGAGCGTTTGTCGCAACGCGCTCTCGGACCTCAGGCATGGCAGAACGTGCCAATAGAACCTCCTCCCGCAAGGTCAGCAGTGCCAGGAGAAATCCCGAAGCCAAGTAGTTGACGGCCGCCGTCATCTCCTCGTCAACGTTCTGGACAAGCACCATCGCCACGACTAGGTCGAGCGACTCCTCGTCCACGCCAAGGGATCGCAGAAGCATCAGGTTCGCCGCGAGCGCTTGCCGGCTGGATCGCCCCGCGTTGGCCTTGGCTATGCCCCGTAGCTGCACGATCGCCGCCCTCAATGAAGCCGCGTGCACCACCGTCTCTCGGCTGGCCCACGCCTGCCCATCACCCTCATCGTCAACCGGGCAGCCACTGCGTCTCGGGGACGGCCTGCTTTCGACGTCGCCAAACATCAGCCGCAAGCTACGTCGTGCTTGGGATGCTTTAGCAGCGACGAGCGCGGATTAGCGGCTGCTGCTGCTGGCGCTCAAGGTGCTCGCTATCTCGCTGAACTGGTCCAGTGCTGCCTGGAGATCTTCAACGATCTCGGCAGCAATCACCTCGGGTGGAGGAAGATTGTCGGTGTCCTCCAGCGACTCGTCGCGCAGCCAGAAGATGTCCAGCGAAGCCTTATCCCGGGCCATCAGCTCGTCATACGTGAACGGCCGAAATCGCTTGGTTTCGACGCGGTCTTGGCGACGCTTTGGCTTGAAGCACGACACGAAATCATCGAGGTCTGAGCGAACCAGCTGGCGTGTCTTGAGGGTGAAGCTCTGATTGGTGCGGAAGTCGTAGATCCACAGCTTCTTCGTCCATGGCTCCGCCGCTGCTTTCTTGCGGTCGAAGAAGAGCACGTTGGCCTTGACTCCACCGGCATAGAAAATGCCCGTCGGTAGTCGCAGCAGCGTGTGGACATCGCAGTCATTGAGAAGCTTGCGCCGTATCGTCTCCCCAGCGCCGCCCTCGAATAGCACGTTGTCGGGCACGACGATCGCTGCACGCCCCTTGGCCTCCAGAAGCGAGCGAACGTGCTGGAGGAAGTTGAGCTGCTTGTTGGACGTCGTCGCCCAGAAGTCTTCACGCAGGTAGCTCATGCTTTCCGTCTCGGCGTCGCCGTCGGCACCGATCACCTTGTAGGAGGACTTCCTGCCGAACGGGGGATTGGTCAGGACCATGTCGAAATGCTCCGATGGTTTTGACCGCAGAGCATCATCGACGGTGACCAAGCTCTCGCCTTCGGGCGTGCCGATGCCGTGCAGCAGCAGATTCATTGCGCAAATCCGCGCCGTCGCATCCACGATCTCCCATCCCCGAAGTGCTTCATCGCGCAGGAACTTCTTCTGGTCTCGGTCGAGCCGGCTGGACTTCATCTGCTCGTAGGCCGCAAGCAGGAACCCTCCGGTACCGACAGCCGGATCGGCGATCCGCGTTTTCGCCGTAGGACGCATAACCTCGACGATCGCCTGGATCAGTACTCGTGGCGTGAAGTACTGGCCCGCTCCCGACTTCACGTCCTCCGCATTCTTGGCAAGCAAGCCCTCGTAGGCGTCACCCTTGACGTCCACGTCGAGCGTCATCCACTGCTCGTTCTCAATGAGATCTGAGACAAGACGCTTGAGCTTTGCTGGGTCTTGGATCTTGTTCTGCGCCTTGCGAAAGATGACGCCGAGTGTTCCGGGCAGCTTGCCGAGTTCGTCAAGCGTATGGCGGTATTGGGCATCCAGGCGGTCGCCGTCTAGACGATGAAGGGCCTCCCAATCCCACTTGGCAGGGACGATCCGCGGCCGACTAAACGGGGGCTTCATCTGCTCATCTGCCATCTTCAGGAACAGCAAAAACGTGAGTTGCTCGATGTAGTCTTGGTACGACAGGCCGTCGTCACGCAGGACGTTGCAGTAGTTCCACAGCTTGCGGACGATAGTCGCGGAATCGCTCATGCGGTTGCCTTTGATCGCCGAGACGCGTTGGAGGACTGGCTTCCGTTTGGCAGCGGCCGGCCGACGATTCGCTCGAGCAACACCGTCGCAGGCTCGTCATTGACATTTTGTGAAACTAGCTCACCGGAGAACGCAGCCGAAAGAATTGACGATCGCAGTTGCCGGCCGCGGGCCTCGATTACGGCAATGTCGCTTTCAGCTTCAGCAATACGCGCGAGTTGCCCATCTACTGTCTTAACAATGTCCGCCTGCCGCTTGATTGATGGCACGGGGATCTCTAGCGCTTGAAATGTCGCTTGGGTGATATTCACTCCACTATCTGAGATCCCAGTCTTGATGCGATCAATCGCCGAGATGCTTACCGGGGCGTTTAGTGCTAGCTCAAGATACTCGGGAAGCACCGCATCAATATCTGCTCGAAAACGGTAGACCTTGTCGCAAATCATCAACCTAGGACGGCTATCTCCTACGAGACAGCACACCCCGGCCCGGGCGCGGGGCCCGGCCCGAGTGATCAACAGATCGCCAGGCACGATCTCAAGCCCTTCTCTGGGCGCCATCTTTGGTGGTAGACGCTTATTTGCGGAGTCGTCAAATCTCATGGCGTGGACTGCCGATGTCTTGATTACAGCCCAGTCGCGGTCGGAGGCCGAAATACGCTCGCAGCGCGGACTCCAGCCTTGCTCCAGAGACTTGATTATTTCCCCAATACGCCGTGTCGGCGTCGGTTCTGCTCCGCCTACCAGCCGTCCAGCAACCGCGGCGTCTAGGACGGCAACCCGCATCCGACTAAGGTTTCGCCTGAGTCGCGCCAACGCCTCGACTCCGGCGTCAAGCCGGGAAAACTGTTCGTCGATGACCGCAACAATCCGCTCCTGCTCGGCCGCCGGGGGGACAGGAATGCGCTGTTCCTTTAGGTAGTTCTTCGGAACGCGCAGTTGACCAGCCGTACCCTTCATGTTGCGAGCCGCGTCCCGACGAAACCGCTCGTGCGAGACGAAATGTAGTAGATAGTCTGGATTGATCCCAGAGGCGACGCGAAGCACATGAAACTCGGTCGACCCGAACCCATAGCCAGAGCACAACTTGCGGGCTACTGCCATCTTGCCGTTCTCCATGCACGGAGTAATCTTGGCGAACAGAACATCGCCCTCCTCAAACGACCGATAGCTCTTCCCCTGTAGCTCCCCAGCAAACCGGATCTCGGACGTATCAACGTGTCCAGTCCCGGCTTCAACAGCCGCCATTGGCACGAATGAGACTGGAACGTCTGTGGGAAGATCAGAGCGGTACGGAGGATTCACCAGTGCCACATCCTCGATCGCTGCCTCACTCCAGCTTGGCGGCAACTCGCTCATGCCGCGAGCACCTCGGCGAGTTCGTCAGTGATTGGGGTTAGCCGGTCGCCAAAGATCAAAACGGCCCTGCCGATCCCACCATGCTCCGCGAAGGGCGTGTACTCGAAGGAGTCAGATGAAATTCCCATCTCCGCGGCAATGTTCTCCTTCATCCAGGTGAGCCACTGACGCTGCTCGTCTGTGAAGGTGACCCCGTTCTGCTCCTGGGTTATGAGCCAAGAGGTGAAGCGGAGATCTACCTGGTCCCGAAACGGCACCAGCTCGTCGTCTTGCTCGAGCGTGTAGCGCACAAGCGACACGATATCCGTCAGCATCCCGCCGCCCGAGCCACGAACCTTGGACTGGTCAAGCGTCTCGTAAGCGTGCCAGAGCTTCTCCGGTGTCCAGAGGCGCGGCGGCCTCTGGATCGCCGTCGCGAGGTCCTTGATCTCGTCGAACGTCAGCCGCTCGCTATACGGGCGGCTATACAAGACCTGCAGCGCGCGGATGTCGTCCTTGTGCTCCTCGATGTACTGCTTGAACGAGCCGACCATCGCAGCCGCCTTTTCGCGCCCTTCCTCAGAGTGCCCTGCCATGAGCACGGTGTCCTTGGAGACCTCGTCGATCGTCTGCTCGAAGGCTCTGCGGGCGTCGAGGATCGCCGCCCTCAGATCCGGGTTCGACGACAGCGGCTCCAGGGCTTCTGTGATCAAGCCCGTCGCAGCTTGGGCGATCGCCGCCTCGTCCTGCTCAGAGCCGCCCGCCGCCTTCGCAGACTCGATCTGCGTGTCCGGGTCCAGAGCCTCGACGAGGCCATGGGCGATGTCCCCCAGGTAAGCGCCACCGGCCAGACGTGCAAGCCTCTCGCGGTCATCCAGGGGCAACTGCCTGTCCAAGCGCGCGAGACGGCCGGCGAGTGTCGACGCGACTTCCGGGTCGCGGTTGCCGAAGCCGACCATCTTCATCAAGTCCTTCAGGCTTGCAGTTGGCTTGCGGTCGAGCGGTAGCAGCGTCTCGACCAGATCCGTCTCGGTGACGCCGACTGCATCGACCACCACGAAACGGTCCTTGTGTTCGGCATCGTCCGTGACTGACTGGAAATCCGTGTCGTCGATGATGCGCACCCCACGCCCGATCATCTGCTCGAAGTAGGTCCTGCTCTTCACCGAGCGCATGAACAGCAGGCACTCCAATGGCTTGACGTCGGTGCCGGTCGCGATCATGTCGACCGTCACGACAATGCGCGGATTCAGTGAGTTTCGAAACGCCTGGAGCAAGTCCTCGGGCTTGCCATCGTGGGTTCGGTAGGTGATCTTCGTAGCGAACTCGTTGCCCTTGCCGAAGACCTCGCGGACCATCTTCACGATGTCGTCGGCGTGCGAGTCGTCCTTGGCGAAGATAAGCGTCTTCGGAACGGTGGTGCGCCCAGGGAACAGCTCCGTGAACAGCTTGTCGTTGAACGTCTTCAGTACCGTGCGTATCTGATCCTCGGCGACCACGGCCCGGTCGAGCTGCTTGGCCGTGTACTGCACCGGTTCATCCACCGCTTCCCAACGGAGCTTTCGGGTCATCCGATCGCGATACCCCGCGAACTCGCCCGTCTCGATCGTGGAGCCGCTCTCGGTGATCGCCGTCTTGATGATGTAGATCGTGAAGTCGACGTTGACACCGTCGGCTACGGCCAGCTCATGGGAGTACTCCATCACGAGGTTCTGTTGGAAGAATCCGAACGTCTGCTTGGTCGGCGTTGCCGTGAGGCCGATCAAATGGGCATCGAAGTACTCGAGCGCCTGTCGCCACACCCCATAGATCGAACGGTGGCACTCGTCGACGATGATCACGTCGAACGCGTCCGGTGGAAGCTCGGCGTTGTACTCGACCGTAATCGGCTCCGACACGGGCAACTCGTAGACGGACTGCTCGTCGGTCTCCTCATCCATCTCCTCATCGCCACGGAGGATCGAGAAGATCCGCTGAATGGTGGATACGCAGACCCGCGAAGTAAGGTCGATCTTGTTCGACTTCAGATGCTGGATGTTGTATTCGGCGGGAAACTTGCGCTGCGTGTCAGGCACATCGAACTTGTCGAACTCGAGCTTCGTTTGTTCGCCCAGGCTCGAGCGATCGACCAGAAACAGAATCCGCTTCGCGTCCGCGTGACGGATCAACCGGTAACAGGCGTTCGCGGCGGTGAACGTCTTTCCCGAACCCGTGGCCATCTGGATCAACGCCCGCGGGCGATCGTCGCGCAAGGACTCCTCCAGGTTCGTGATCGCCTTGGCTTGAACGTCCCATAGGCGCGTCGAGTCCAGTTCCGGCATCGATTTCAGCCGCGCACGAAACGTCGGTGCATCTGGGGCGGCGAGGATCTGCCGGCTCCACTCGGCGAGTGTCTCCGGGCGATGAAATGCGAACACTTGCCGGCTGCGCGCCTCGGGGTCATATCCGTTCGTGAACCGCGTCTCGCTCCCGGTGGACTCGTAGATGAACGGCAGCGGATACACCGGTGGCTCCATCCATTCAGGTAGCCCTTCGACGTACTTCCCAGACTGGCGCTCGACCTCGACGAGCGTTGTCCCCTCCGCCTTGGCCTCGACCACACCGGCGGGTTGACCCTCGACGAAGAGCAGATAGTCGACCCTGCCGTGCGGCTTCTCGAGCGAAAACTCGCGCGCCGCTACGCCAGGACCCGCGTTGACGTCGATCTCGTCCCTGCCTTGGACGATCCAGCCTGCGGCCGCCAACTGTCCGTCGATCTTTTTGCGCGCTCTAGCCTCGCGGGCTAGATAAGCGTCGTCTGAGCCCGCCATTGGCGCACGATTCTACTTGCCGGGATCAGGCGCGCATAGAGACGCAGAGATGCGCCACACAAATCCATGACCAGCCGCACGCCGCCTCTGGCATGAGCGGATGGCAGGATCCTCGCTCAATACCATGAACCTGTGAGCGGCCAAAGAGTGCCCGGCGGGGTCGTACATAAACTGCCTGCGGACCTGCGTGAGGCGCTGATCGTCAACGCCACGGCGCTCGATGCCTGGAAAGACATCACGCCCTTGGCCCGCAACGAGTTCATCTGCTGGGTCGAGGACGCCAAGCAGGCGCCAACCCGCGAGCGCCGCATTCGACGTACGGGGGAAGAGCTAGAGGAAGGCCAGCGCCGGCCGTGCTGCTGGCCGGGGTGCAAGCACCGGGAGCGCAACGGTAGATAACGACTTCGACGGCGCGCCGGACACAACACGAGAAGGGAGAAAGCGATGGCAGGCGGGGTCTCATTCTTCGAGCTCGGGGTCGGAAACCCGGCGAAGGGTCGCGAGTTCTACGGCGAGCTCTTCGGATGGACGATGGCGGCAGGCCCATCGGGTGAGGATCACGGCTTTCAGATCCAGACCGAGAACGTCCGCGGTGGTCTTCACGGAGGCGATCAGGGTGCCGGGCCATATCTCTTCTTCGAGGTCGAGGACGCCGAGACGGCTGCCGAGCGCGTGAGACAGCTCGGCGGCGAGGCCGAATTCAACGAGCATTCCGGCCCGGGGCCGTCAGGCACCTTCGTTTTCTGCCGCGACGACCAAGGGTCGGCATTCGGCCTGCATCAGCCGGCGTCCTAGGCGACGACGCGAACCGCGTCGCAGGTTCATCGGGGGATATCCCTGGTCGATGGGCTAGACGGACCACAGGGCTTGGGTCGGTGAGAGACGTGCGGCTCGGAAGGCTGGGATGAGCCCGGCGACCGCGCCGATGATGACGGACGCGGCGATGCCGCCGACCCAGGCTTCGGGCGGGATGACGGTGGCCCAGTGCTTCGTCTGGGCGTAGACGGCGGTCGACGCGGCCCCGATCGCGACCCCGACGGCGCCGCCGAGCAGACCGAGCAGAATCGCCTCTGAGAAGAATTGTCCGCGGATCTGTCCGCGCGTCGCGCCGAGCGCCCGTCTGAGGCCGATCTCGGAGCGGCGCTCCAAGACGCTGATGATCATGATGTTCGCGACGCCGACCGCGCCTACCAGGAGGGCGACGGCGCCGAGGCCGAGGAACAGGCCGTCGAGGGCACTCCTGGCGTCGGCTTGGGCGACCAGAGCCGAAGAGGGCTGGCTGACGTTGACCCCGCCGGGGTTCTCGGGGTTGGCGGTGGCGGCGAGGAGATTGTCGACGGCGGTGACCCGGTCGTTCTGCGCCCGCAGATAGACGGTGGAGGGATGCCCGTCGAAGCCCAGGTACTTCGCCGCCGCGGGGTAGCCGACCAGGACGGAGGAGTCGATGGCGGAGGCGAGCACGGCCGGTTCGAGGATTCCTGCCAGGTAGAACCATTGGCCGCCGATCCAGATGCGCTCGGCGGGGTAGATCCTGTCGATGCCGAGCAGCTGAGCGGCGGCAGCTCCGAGCACGACAACGGCCTCTTGGGCGGTGGCCGCGTTGAGGTAGTGCCCTCGGGCGACGCTGGTGGCGAGGACCGGGAGCAGATCCAGGGATGCGGCTTGGACGGTCAGGCCGTTGGTCTCGACCGAGGGGATGTAGGGGGTGCGGTAGGCGTTGGCGCCGCCGACCGCACCGGTGCTCTGCACCTGCTGCACACCGCCGATACGACCGATCATGCCCGGCGCGGTGCTCGGCAGCTCAGCGGTGCCGCCGGTGAGGCCCTGCCCGTTGCTGACGGTGAGCAGGTTGGTGCCGAGCTGATCGATCTCGTTCAGCAGACCGGCCTGGGAGGAGGCCGAGAGACCGAGTACGGCGACGATCGCGGCAACGCCGATGGCGATACCGAGCGCGGACAGCCCGGCCCGCAGCTTCCGTGTGCGTAGCCCGACGGTGGAGAGCCGGGTCAGGTCGGAGAGTGATAGCCCTCGTCGAGTCAAGGTGGCGGTGGCGATCACGACGGCTCAGCGCGGCCGGTGTCGGCGACGATGCGACCGTCGAGGATCTCGAATTTGCGAGGCATGCGCTCCGCGATCGCGTGGTCGTGGGTGATGACGACGATCGTCGAGCCGGCCTGGTGGAGCTGTTCGATCAGGGTCAGGATCGACTGCCCGGTCGCCTGGTCAAGGTTCCCGGTCGGCTCGTCGGCGAGCACGATGGACGGCTGGCCGACCAGCGCTCGGGCGATCGCGACCCGTTGGCGTTGTCCGCCCGAGAGCTGGGTGGGACGGGCATCGAGCCGTTGGGCCAGGCCGACCAGGTCGAGCGCGTTGAAGGCGAGCCGGCGGCGCTGCCTGAGGGGGACGCCAGCGTAGAGGAGACCGTCGGCCACATTTTCCAACACGGTGGCGTGCTCGGCCAGGAAGTACTGCTGGAAGATGAACCCGATCCGGGTGGCCCTCAGGTACGCCACGTCCTCGTCGGCCATCGTGGCCACTTCCAGCCCAGTGATCCGCACCCGGCCGCTGGTGGGCCGGTCGAGCGTGCCCATCAGCTGCAGCAGGGTGGTCTTGCCCGACCCCGACGGGCCGACGATCCCGACCAGCTCCCCCGGGCCGATCGTGAGGCTCACCCCGCGCAGGGCCTGGACGGGCGGCTCGCCGTGATAGCTCTTGGTCACGTCGTCGACGTCGAGCACCGGCACGCCGGCATCGCCGATCGCGAAGCCGTCGCCGACCGTGACCTCATCGTTGTCGGGTGTGGGTAGCCGGGAGTGGGTCATGTCCTCGGGACCACCACCTCTTGGCCGGCGGCCAGCCCCGTGGCAGTGACCTGCACCAGTCCCTCGCCGTCGTCGAACAGTCCAAGCGAGACCGGCACGAGATGGTTGCGCGCGCCTGCGCTGAGGACCTCCACCGCGTAGCCTCCGACGGACCGGGCCAGCAGCGCGGTCACCGGCACGACCAGCGCGTTGTGCACGCTGGCGGTGGTGATACCGACCCGCACCGGGGCCTGCTCCCACGTGTGCGTGACGGCCAGGTGAGAGGGGGTGACGCCCACAGTGATGGTCGGCGCGCTGCTCCCCGAGCCGCCTGAGGAGCAGGTGTCGGTTCCCACCGTGGCGGAGCTGGACCCCGGCCCGCCCGACCCGGAGCTCGACGGGCAGGTAGCGACCGCGCCCACCGAGGAGACGACACCTGGGGTGGTCCGGTTGTCGGGCAGGGTGATGCTCACCCCGTCCCCGACCGCGATCGTCGTCCGTTCGGAGGCGCTCAGCGCCACCTGCACCTGGCGAATGGTCGAGGTGCCCTGCATCACCGTCTCGCCGGGCTGGGCGCTGCCCCCGAGCTGCGCTGACGCGTACGTCACCCGCACCGCGGAGGGCTCGAACACCACCTGGCCCAGCGTCAGCGTGCCGCTGCGGGTCACCCCCAGGGCGGCCTGCAGCTTGATCACGGCTGCGGTCGTGGCCGGCCCGAAGGAGGCGGACTTCGGGTCGAGCTGAGCTCGGGTGGCATGGCCGAGCGCGACCAGGTCCGCGTTGAGCTCGGCCACGTCGGGGCCGCTCGCCCCAGCCGCGAGGGTCCGATAGGCGGGTGTCGAGCCATGCAGCATCACCACCGGGCGATCGTTGACCCGGTAGAGCACGTGACCCTGCCGGATCACCTGGCCGGGCGCGGGCAACTTGGTGTACGTCCCGCGAGCCCGGTTGATCACGGAGTACGGCGACCCATCCGACCACGCCCGATAGGTCAGGATCCCCGCCTGAGAGACGATGGCCGAGAGCGTCCTTCTCTCCACCCGCGCGGTACCCACCGGCAGTTGCCGCGTGGCCGGGGTCGCTTGCTTGGTGCTGGATATCACCGCCACGCCGGCGGTGACGGTGGCGAGCACCAGGACGGCTGCTGCCGCCAGCGTCCAGGTCTTCCGCCTCACCGAGGTCCCTTCACCAACGCTGCAACGAAACCGTGGCACTTCTGCATCGCGGCGGTGAGAATGCTCATGCCACTGTCCGTTGCGGCAGATGGGATTCGGTTCGTGTCGACGAGGGGCTGGCCATCGACGGGGTCCGGAAAGTCCTTCACGCCGTTCTCGCGGATGCATTGGGCGAACTCGAGGGCGGCCTGCATCTGCTGAGGGCTCCGCTTGCTGCCCGTGAACCCCGCCGGCTCCAGGTTCTTGCATGCGCCGATCGCCTGCTTGAACGCGGGGGTGTCCGGGTTTAGCGACGAACCGTTCACTATCCCGTCAATAGTGAAGTTGCCCGACGCATCCGGGTGCGGGTCCGGGAACTCGCTGACCCCGTTGCTGCGCATGCACTTGGCGAACTTCACCGCCTTCTGGGCATTGGCGGCGGCGTTGTTGGTGGCGCTGCTGCCACTGCCGGTGCCGGCGGGTGCGGTCGAACCGCACGCGCTGACCAAGGCGACCACGGCGATCAGGGCAAGGGCGGCCAGCGGTCGTCGCCTTCTATTCATGTGCTTCTCCTGTGGGTAGTGAGTGCGTGACATCAGTCCGGCGCCGAGACGCGACCGGGAGCGAGTAACAGCGGAGGACCGTGCCTGCGGGCGCCTCCCCCTAGGCCGCCCACGGCGGGCGCGGCGATCGTTGGCACACGGGTCGCTGGGGCGACAGACTCGACCAGCCGCGTGGCGGCCTCGCCCGCGGCGGCGAGGATCGCCGACGTGTCGCTGCCCTCCCCCTGTCCCATCACCACGCCGACCGCGGTCAGTCGGCGCCCGCCGACGGTCACGTGGGTGAAGAAGGCCAGGCACCCCCCGGCCGCGGAGTCAGACCCGGTCTTGCCGGCGTAGCCCTCGGCGATCAGCGGGTTGTAGTTGGCGAGCGTGCCGGCGACCGGCAGCGTGACGCTGGCCATCGAGACGATCTGGCGGAAGGCCGGGAAGCGCATGGCGCGCTGGAAGACGCGCAGTTGGTCGGCGGCGGTGGAGACCGTGCTCGGATCGAACCCGCTCGGATCGGTGTAGATCGTGTGGTCCATCCCGAGCGCACGCGCCTCGGCGTTCATCTCGGCGACGAAGCGCACCTCGCTGCCCGCCAAGGCCGTAGCGAGCATCCGGGCGATGTTGTTGCCGGAGGGAATCAGCAGCGCCTCGAGCAGCTGGCGCTCGGTCAGCTGCTCGCCGGCGCGCACCGCCACGACCGACTGGCCTTGGGCCTCGGCCTGCGCCTGCTCTTCGGTGACGGTGATCGTGAACCCGTCCTGCGCGCCGCTCAGCGGATATCGCTCGAGCGTCAGGTAGGCGGCCATCACCTTTGCCAGGCTGGCGATCGGGGCCGGCTGCTCGTTCGGGCTCGCCGCCGGCCGGCCGTCGCCGAGCACAAACGCGGCCTGTCCGCGCTGTGGCCACGCGACCGACGACGGGCGGGCTCGACCCTCAGCTCGGCCCTCGTTGAGCATTCGACCCTTGTCGTTGATCAGGTGGCTGGGTGCCACGAACGCCGTGGCGACCAGGAGTAGGGCGAGCACCGTGCCGAGCAACGCGCGCCGGCGGCGGCGCGGGCCATACACGGGGGATCGAGCGCGCCGCGGTGTCGTTCGTGCTGGTTGGCTGTAGGTCACGCCGCCATTCAAGGCAGCGTGGCGTTGCCGGCACGTATGTGGTTTCCGATACGCCGACGATATGCGCCGGCCCTAGCATCGGAGCATGCGTGTGTTGCTCGTCGAGGACGAGCCCTACATGGCAGAAGCCATCCGCGATGGCCTACGCCTGGAAGCGATCGCGGCCGACATCGCCGGTGACGGTGACACCGCTCTGCAGCTGCTGAGCGTCAACGCCTACGACATCGCCGTGCTCGACCGTGACATCCCCGAGCCCTCCGGCGACGAGATCGCCAAACGCATCGTCGCCTCCGCCAGCGGCATGCCGATCCTCATGCTCACGGCAGCCGACCGACTAGACGACAAGGCCTCCGGGTTCGGGCTCGGCGCCGATGACTACCTCACGAAGCCGTTCGAGCTGCAGGAGCTCGTGCTCCGTCTCAGAGCACTCGATCGCAGGCGCGCTCACAGCAGGCCACCCGTGCGAGAGATCGCGGGCCTGCGCCTGGATCCGTTCCGGCGCGAGGTCTACCGCGACGGCCGCTACGTTGCGCTCACCCGCAAGCAGTTCGCCGTGCTCGAAGTTCTCGTCGCTGCCGAAGGCGGCGTCGTCAGCGCCGAGGAACTCTTGGAACGGGCATGGGATGAGAACGCCGACCCGTTCACCAACGCGGTGCGCATCACGGTCTCGGCACTGCGCAAACGCCTCGGCGAACCGTGGTTCATCGCCACCGTGGCCGGCGTCGGATACTGCATCGACACTCAGCAAGACGCCGAGCGTGAGGGGGGAGGCCGTGGATAGAGCCCCTGGCTTGAGTGTTCGGCTCAAGCTCACTCTCAGCTACGCCGCCTTTCTCATGCTCGCAGGCGCCTTGCTGCTCGCCGCCGTGTGGGTGTTTCTCCTGCGTTACGTCCCCGAACAAGCGCTGATCGTCCCGGGAGGCAGCGGAGACTCCCTCACCCATGGGGTCTTCCCCATCCGATCCGAGCTCCTGCATGTTTTCGCTCCGAGGGCAGCCGCGGTGCTGGCGTTCCTGCTGGTGTTCGGTCTCGTGGGAGGGTGGTTTCTCGCCGGGCGGATGCTCGCGCCCCTGACCCGGATCACGAACGCCACACGCACAGCCGCGGCCGGATCGCTCTCCCACCGAATCCAGTTGGAAGGCCGCAAAGACGAGTTCCGCGAGCTCGCCGACGCCTTCGATGCGATGCTCGCGCGGCTCGAAGCGCACGTCGCCGAGCAGCAGCGATTCGCTGCCAACGCCTCGCACGAGCTGCGCACCCCGCTGGCGGTCACGCAGACCCTCCTCGACGTGGCTCGCAACGATCCGAACCACGACAACGGCGAGCTCGTCGAGCGCCTCCACACCGTCAACACCGGAGCGATCGACCTGACCGAGGCATTGCTCTTGCTCAGCCGCGCCGGCCAGCGCTCGTTCACCCGAGAGGACGTCGACCTGTCCCTCGCGACGGAGGAAGCCACCGAAACACTCCTCCTCCTCGCAGAAGAACGCGGAGTCACGATCGAGACCTCCTTCGAGACGACGCCCACGATCGGCTCGCGCGCGTTGCTGCTGCAGTTGAGCACGAACCTCGTCCACAATGCGGTCGTCCACAACCTGCCTGACCAAGGCACAGTGTGGGTCTCGACCAGCGCTCGCCCCGAGGGCGTAGAGCTCACGGTCGAGAACACCGGCGAGATGCTCGCGCCCCAGATCGTCTCCACGCTTGCCGAGCCATTTCTTCGCGGCGACGAACGCGTTCATACCGACCACGCGGGCGTCGGGCTCGGGCTGGCGATTGTCGAGAGCATCGCGCGGGCGCATGACGGAAGCCTTGCGCTCACCGCTCGGGCCGGCGGCGGGCTCTGCGTCACCGTGCAGTTGCCCGCCGCGATGCCACACGGCAGATGACGAACGAGTGTGTGCGTGGCTGACTGAGCGCCGAGACCACCTTGCTCGCAGCTCGGGTTTAGGCTTTTCGGCGACTGATGCCGTCCCCGGGCGGTGTCAACCGTCCCAATGATCGGACTCGGCCGGTGTCGGTCTGCCTCGAATCGGATTCTTACCCCGCCCGCCGGTAGCGGATGTGCGTGGCGAGTGGAGAGTGGAGCACCTCGACCGGCTCGAACCCGAAGGACTCGACCCCATCGAACAGCCGCTCGCCGGACCCGAACAGGACGGGGACCACGTCGAGCGCGAGTTCGTCGATCACTCCGGCGGTGAGCGCCTGACGAACGGTCGAGGCGCCGCCGGCGATGTCGATGCCATCCTCTCCGGCCATCTCACGGGCCTGCGCATAGGCGGTCTCGAAGCCCTGCGTGACGAAGTGGAAGCTCGTGCCACCCTCCATCTCAACCGGCTCGCGGGCGTGGTGTGTTAGCACGAAGACCGGCGCGTGATAAGGCGGCTCGGAACCCCACCATCCATCCCAGTCCTCCTCCCACTCGCCGCGGATCGGCCCGAACATGTTGCGGCCCATGACGTACGCCCCGCGCGGTCGCATGAGCCAGCCCTCCGCTGTCGCGTCGGCGTCGTTCGCGCGCTCGTCGCCGAGGTGCCAACTGTGGACCTCCCTGCCGCGCTTCCCCAGCGGATTCTCCCGACTCTGGTCCGGACCGGCGACGAAGCCATCGAGCGAGATCGACATGTGGCAGGTGGTATCCGGCATCGGCGCCCTCCAAGTAATTGCGATTTGCGAGCGTCGGCACGCTACAGCGCTCGGTGACGGATCGAGGCGACACTGGTCTCGTACCTGCTCAGCACCACGCCGTCGGGAAACGTCCGGGTCTCGACCAGGGTCAGGTTCACCCAGTTGTCCAGGACCGTGAAGAACGGCGTGCCGCCGCCCACCAGGACCGGATGGGTGACGATCACGTACTCGTCGATCAGCCCGGCCCGCATGGCCGCCGCGGCGAGTGTGGCACCGCCGATGCCCATGGGGCCACCGTCGTCGGCCTTGAGCCTGGTGATCTCGGTGACCGCGTCGCCGGTGACCAGGCGGGTGTTCCAGTCGACCATGCTGGTCGTCGAGGAGAACACCACCTTCGGCATTTCCTGCCAGTGGCGGGCGAACTCGATCTCCGCCGGTGTGGCGCCGGGCTGCTGGTCGGCGGTCGGCCAGTGGGAGCTCATCGTCTCCCACAGTTTGCGCCCATACAGCGCCAGGCCAGTCGCCGCCACCCGGTCAGACCACCACTGGAACAGCTCGTCGCTGGGCATGCTCCAGCCGAGGTCGTCGCCGGGCGCGGCGATGTAGCCGTCCACGGTGAGGTTCATGCCAAAGGTCAGTTTCCGCATGCCGTCAGTCTCCCGTGAGTCGGTTTTCGGCGTACAGATCTAGACCAGCGCGGCGCGCAGAAATCATCGGTCAGGCCCACCAAGGGCCCAGCAGCTCACAACCGCCAGCGCCTAGCCGTCGTGCATAGGCGTTTAGTTACGCTTCGGCGCGTGGACCTGCAGCAACGCATTGCGGAGGGGGCGGGTGAGTTCTTGCTGTTCGCGCTGACCCCACCGCGTCTGACGACCAAACCGGAGCAAGCCAGTCAGATAGCCGCGAAAACGCTCGAGCGCCTGCGCTCTGTGGGCCTCGACGGCCTCGTGCTCTACGACATTGATGACGAGAGCGACCGCAATCCCGAGGAACGCCCCTTTCCGTTCCTACCCACGATGGACCCAGCTGACTACCTCGCTCGCGATCTCGTCGGCTTGGAAGTGCCGGCCATCGTTTACCGCGCTGTCAGCAAGTATCCAGAGCAAGATCTTCGCTCGTGGCTCAGCGAACAAGCCCCAACCCACGCGCTGTCGGTGTTCGTCGGTGCGTCCTCTCGTGAGAAGGCGGTAGCAACCTCTCTGTTGCGAGCCTACGAACTCAGGACCGAGGTGCGCCCGGATCTTCTTCTCGGAGGTGTCGCGATCCCAGAGCGGCACACGCGCGGGCGCGGAGAGCATGTCCGTCTCCTGGCGAAGCAGGCGGCAGGTTGCTCGTTCTTTGTCACCCAAATCATCTATGACGTCAATGCCGCGAAGAACCTGGTCTCCGATTATCACTACGAGTGTGCCGCTCGTGACGTCAAGCCAGCGCCGATCGTCTTCACGTTCTCGGTCTGCGGCTCGCTGAAGACATTGGAGTTCGTTCAGTGGCTTGGTGTCGATGTGCCGCATTGGATCGAGAACGAGCTGCGCCACGCGGACAACACCGTCGGCGCGTCCTACGATCAAGCCGTCGCCACGGCCGTCGAGCTGATCGCATTCTGCCGACGCGTCGGAGTTCCATTTGGGCTCAGCGTCGAGAGCGTCTCGATCCGCCAAGTCGAGATCGAGGCCTCCGTCCGCCTCGCCACCCGGCTACAAGCAGAGCTACATCGCTAGTCCCTACGACCTGATCGTATCTACCGCCCGCGCACGGCCGCCACACCACAGTTTCGATCTCACGGCTACGGCGCGGTGTAGGCCCAGGTGCCCCGCAGCAGGCCATTGGATTGGTTGCTCCGCCAGGTCATGACTCCGCTCACCGGTCCGGCGTAGATCGAGCCTGGCAGCGTCGAGATGAAGGATTCAAAGGTCATGCCTTCGTTGAAGGACTGATAGACGCACATGAAGCTGGCCGCAGCCTGGCCGGCACCAGGGCATTGGACCGTCGAGGCGCCTTCCGCCAGCACGATGATGTGTCCTTCCGCCAGCGATTCGGGCAGGTGCGGCCAGAACTGGACCAGCACCGTGCCGGCCTGCGTATTGGGCGCCGCGGCGATGTAGTCGCCCGCCTCGGTCTGTCCGGAGCCCAGGACGGAGTCGGCGGTCAAGTAGTGGTCGGCGGGCTGACCGCCAAGAGCTTCGGCGTCGTTGGAAGTGGTAGCCAGGTCGGCGGTGGCGGCTCCCCCGGCCGAGTCGGCGTACGCCGCCGTGTCGGCGCTTCCGGCCGTGGTTGCTCTGTCAGCGGTTTCGGCGTGCGTGGCGCTTCCGGCCGTGGCTGCTCTGTCGGCGGCTTCGGCGTGACCGGCCGTGGCTGCTCTGTCGGCGGTTTCGGCGTGTTTGACGCTCTCCGGGGTCGAGGTGGTCGTCGTCACCGCCGGCGCGCCACCCACCGGCGCGAGCCGGTCGCGGACTCCCTTAGCCAGCTTCGCGGCGGTCACCGCACCGTCGGCCATCTTGCCGGTGCGGACCGCTTCGGCCCGGATCTGCTTGGGACCCACACTGCCCTTCGGCAGGCTCGTAGCCGCATAGCTGACGCCGCCAAGCGCCACGAAGAGGGCGAGGCTGGCGACTACGTTGGCGTAGGTAAGCCGAGGGCGGGGAAGCTTCATGGACGGGATTCCTCCAAGAGTTGTGGACTCATCCATCGGCCTCCGCGGGACCGAGCTTGACCCCGCTACGAAATCGGGGCCGAGACGAGGCTGCCTTGGTCCGGCCGTCAGCGGTAGGGCACTGAGACGGCCCCGACGCGCTTCAACGAAAACGACCGTCCCGAAGGACGGTCGCGGGTTAATGACATAGCGGGGGCGGGATTCGAACCCGCGACCTTCGGGTTATGAGCCCGACGAGCTACCAGACTGCTCCACCCCGCGTCGCTCCTTACGTTGTAGCAAAGATGGCGCGGCCGATGAAGCCGCGCAAGCGGCGCCGCAGAGGCCCGCAGACGCTCAGAACGTCACGGGATTCCCGTCGCGGAAGAACCCACCGGTGGGCCCGTCGTCGGGGAGCGTCGCGAGCCACACGATCCCGGTGGCCCCGTCCTCGACGGGCTTCTGCGCGCCCATCGGCCCGCCCATGTCGGTCTTGACGAAACCGGGACAAGCGGAGTTGACGAGGAAGCCTGCGTCCTTCAGCTCGGTCGAGAGGATCCGCGTGAGCGCGTTGAGCGCGGCCTTCGAGACGCGGTAGCCGGGCGACCATCCGCCCATCTCGGCGACTCCGCCCATGCCGCTTGAAACGTTAACGATCCGCGGATGCTCGCTCGCTCGCAGCAGCGGAAGCAGCGCGATCGTCAGGCGATAGGCGCCGTAGAAGTTCGTCTGCAACGTGCGCTCGATCGTGTCGAAGTCTGGCTCGGTGCCGGGCGTGCCGAAGTCGAGCCCGACGCCAGCGTTGTTGACGAGCACGTCGAGCTCGCCGGGGTCTGCGGCGACCGACCCGGCTGCCACCGCGATGCTCGCCGGATTGGACACGTCGAGCGTCAGCGAGCGCACGCTCGCACCGGTCTCCCCCGCGATCTCCTGCGCCGCCGCGCTCGCCTGCTCGCCGTCGCGTGCGCTCAGCAGTACCTCGTACCCACGCACGGCGAGCTGCCTCGCGACCTCTCGGCCAATGCCGCGATTCGCGCCCGTCACCAATGCTGTCCCGGCAATCTCGCTCATCGCACTTCCTCACGCCTATCTCTAGCATCCCGCCCATGCGCGTCGCGGTCGTCGACATCGGCAGCAACTCCACGCGGCTGCTCGTCGCCGAGGTCGACACAGCCGCGCGCTCGCTGCGGGAGCTCGCGCGCGACTCGCGCGTGACGCAGACTCGGCGAGGGCGTCGATGCCAAAGGATCGCTCTCAGATACGGCGATCGAGCGCGTCACGAGCGTGCTCGCCGACTACCACGCCAAGATCGAAGAGCACGACTGCGAGGCCAACCTCGCCGTGCTGACGTCGGCCGTGCGCGACGCCGACAACGGCGCCGACTTCGCCGAGCGCGTGCGCGAGGAGTACGGGCTCGACGCGCGCGTGCTGAGCGGCGACGAAGAGGCGCAGCTGACGTTCCTCGGCGCCATGTCCACACGTCCCGACGACGACGGATCCGACGGCGGGCAAAGCGCCGGCGCCGTTCCGACCGTCGTGATCGACATCGGCGGTGGCTCGACCGAGTTCGTGATCGGCAGCGGCCGCACGGCCGGCTTCCACGTCTCGCTGCACGTCGGCGTCGTGCGCATGAGCGAGCGCCACATCCACACCGACCCGCCCGAGCCACACGAGCTGCAGAAGCTCGCGGCCGACGTACGCCAGAACTTCGAGGACGGCCTCCCGAAGGAGGAGCGCGAGCGAGTCGAGCGCGCGATCGCCGTAGCCGGCACGGCGACCTCGGCCGCCTCGATCGACCAGGAGCTCGACCCCTACGACCCCGAGCGCGTGAACGGCTACGCGCTCACGCTCGGCACCGTCGAAATGCTGCTCGCGCGGCTCGCCGACATGGACGAAGGCAGGCGCCGCAAGGTCGTCGGCCTGCACCCCGACCGCGCGCCGACGATCGTCGCCGGGATGATCGTGCTGAGCGAAGCCATGCGCGCGTTCGAGCTCGACCAGGTCGAGGTCTCAGAGCACGACATCCTCTACGGTGGCGCCCTGCGCCTCGCCGGCGTCGGCTAAGCCAGGTTCGACTTGCGCGGGTAGACGACGGTCGGGTCGGTCAGCACGTTGACAAGCGCCGGCTTGCCCGACTCGAAGGCACGGGCCAGCGCCGGCTTGAGCTCCTCGGCGCTCTTGACCAGCTCGCCATAGCCACCGAGCGCCTCGACGACCTCGTCGTAGCGCGTTTCGGGGCGAAGCTCGGCGGCGACGGAGTACCCGTAGAGGAACTCCATCGGGTGCTTCTCCAGCGCCCAGATGCCGTTGTTGCCCATCACGGCGACCACGTTGACGCCGTGGCGCGCAAGCGTGTCGAACTCCATTCCGGAGAAGCCGAAGGCGCCGTCGCCGATCATCAGGACGACCTGGCGCTCGGGGTGGGCGAGCTTGGCAGCGAGCGCGTAGCCGGGGCCCGTGCCGAGGCAGCCGAACGGTCCCGGGTCGAGCCAGCACCCGGGCTGGTAGCTGTCGATCACGCGCCCCGCATAGGAGACGAAGTCGCCGCCGTCGCCGATCACGATCGCGTCGCGGTCGAGCACTTCGCCGAGCTCGGCGTACAGCCGCATCGGATGAAGCGGCGCGCGATCGTCCTCGCGCTCGGCCCGCTCGCCCTCGCGCCGCTCGTTCTCGACCGAGCGCAGCTCGCCGATCCAGCTCTCGCTCGGGAGCGCCTTGGCGCCGGCCGCAGAGCGCAGGTCGGCGAGCGTGTGCGGAAGTGAGCCGTAGCACTCGGCGGCGACCGCCCGCGGGTGCGCCCGCTCGGGTTCGGCGCTGTCGATCACGACGATCTCGGTCTCCTCACCGAACGAAGCGCCGAAGGCCAGGCGGAAGTCCATCGGCACGCCGATCACGAGCGCCACGTCGGCGCACTTCAGCCCCTGCGAGCGCGCGCGCGAGAAGAACAGCTCGTGGTCGGCAGGTACACATCCGCGCGCGAGGCCGTTGAGAAACACCGGGATGCGCAGCGTCTCGGCCAGCTCCAGCAGGGCCTGCTCGCCGTGTCCCCAGTAGAGGTCTGTCCCGGCCATGATCACCGGGCGCTCGGCCTCGCTCAGCAGCTCGCCGGCCCGTTCGATCGCCTCGGCCGAAGCGCGCGGCGCGCTCGCCTCGACAGGCTCGGCATCGTGCTCGGGCGCCTCCATGAAGACGTAGTCGAGCGGGAAGTCGAGGAACGCCGCGCCGCCGTGCGGCGCGAGCGCCGCTCCGAAGGCGAGATCGGTCAGCCCGGCGATCTCCTCCGTGCTGCCGGCCGTCGCCGCCAGCTTGCTCAGCGGGCGCACGAACGGGACGTGGTCGATCTCCTGCAGCGAGCCCTGCCCCCAGCGCAGCGCCGGCGCGCGCCCGCCGAGCACGACGATCGGCGAGTGGTTGGCCTGCGCCGAGGCCATCGCGCTCATCCCGTTCGTCACGCCCGGGCCGGCCGTCAGCGCGCAGACGCCGACCTCGCGTGTGACCTTCGCCCAGCCCTCCGCCGCGAAGGCTGCCGTCGACTCGTGGCGCACGTCAACGATCTCGATCCCCTCCTCACGACAGCCGTCATATATGGAGAAGAGATGGCCGCCAGACAGCGTGAACAGCTTGCTCACTCCATGCGCCTTCAGGCGCCGCGCGATCAGCCTGCCCCCGTGGAAGCTCTCGCCCTGCGCCGTCTCCGACTCCTGCGTGCCCTCGCTCGCCATGCGCGCGGACTCTATCGGAGGGTGCTGCAGATGCCCGGGGTGGGAGTCGAACCCACAAGTGCCGTCATGGCCATCGATTTTAAGTCGATTGCGTCTACCGTTCCGCCACCCGGGCCAGCTTCCTTGCCGAGCCTGCCACAGGCCAGTTTATGGGAGCTGCAATCTCTCTCACAAGGCCGCAACTCGGGCGTTGTTAGCGTGTATTTAGGTCTGGATGAGGTAATGGATCCGTATGGAGGCCTCCGCACTCTCACATTCCAGCGTCGCCCCTGCCCTGCGCGGTGGGCCCACGCCCCTGCTGCGGCTGCAGTCCGATGAGCGCCTGATCGCGCTCACGCGCCGCGGCCAGCACGCCGCCTTCGAGGCGCTCTGCAGCCGCTACCAGTCGCGCCTGCTTGTCCTTCTGCCGGCACATGCTCGGCTCGCGCGAGGACGCCGAGGACGTGCTGCAGGAGGTCTTCGCCGCGGCCTTCAACGCCGTGCTAGCCGACGAGCGCGAGATCAACGTGCGCCCGTGGCTCTATCGGATCGCGCGCAACCGCTCGCTCAACCACCTGCGCCGCGCCTCGGCGGTGGGCGTCGACTCGATGGACATCCACTTCGCCGACCACGGCATGTCCACCGGCGACCGCGCGATCCGCCGCGAGAGCTTCCGCGAGCTGCTCTCCGACGTCCACGACCTGCCCGAGACCCAGCGCACGGCGCTGCTGCTGCGTGAGATCGACGCGCTCTCCTACGAGCAGATCGCGCACGCGATGGAGACGACCGTGCCGTCGGTCAAGTCGCTGCTCGTGCGCGCGCGCATCTCACTGGCCGAGGCGGCTGAGGCGCGCAAGCTGAGCTGCTCTGAGGTCCGCCTCGAGCTCGGCGAGGTCGCCGAGGGCCTGGCCAAGCTGAGCGCCCCCGCGCGCCGCCACGTGCGCGGCTGCGAACGCTGCCGCTCGTTCAAGAAGCAGCTCAAGGAGAACAACCACGCGCTCGCCGCGATCCTCCCCGTCGGCCCGCTGCTGGTCTTCAAAAAGGTCCTGCTCGCCAAGCTCGGCCTGGCCAAGCTCGGCTCTGCCTCGGCCGGCAGCGCGCAGCTCGCCGGCGGTGCCGGCGCGACGGTCGGTGCAAGCGCCGCCGCCGCGGGCGCCGGTGGAGCGAGCGCCGGAGGCATCTTTACGGTCGGCGCCGGCGCGCTTGCGACGAAGGCCGTCGCCGGACTCGCCGCCGCCGCGATCGTCGGGGCCGGCGTGGCCGCCGATCAGTCCTCCTATCACCGTCACGCCGCGCGCACGGCCTCGGCCAGCGCCGCGACCGTCCGTCCGACGGCTGAGCCGATCGTGGCGCAGGAACGAGCCCAGCCGATCAGCGTCGTGCACCACCACCGCTCCGCCGCCGTGAACGCCGCACGCGCGCGCCGCCTAGCGCTCGCGAAGAGCACTGCCGCGAAGACGACGGTCGCCGACAAGGCCCCCGTCGTGCCCGCGGTCAAGCCGGCTCCGCCCGCTCCGGCCGAACCGGCGATCACGCAGGTCACCTCCGAGTCGACGCAGCTGCCGAGCACGGCCACGGCCACGGCAGAGCCCCAGCCGAGCACGCCGACGGCCACCCCGACGGCCCCCGTCGAGCCGCCGGCGCCGGCGATCACGACCCCAACTTCGGAAACGCCGGCGCCGGTTGCGACGGTCACAACCGAAACCCCTCCGGCACCGCCGGCCACGCCGAGCACCGAAAGCGCACCTACGACGAACGTGTCCAGCACTCCCAGCGCGACGGCACCCCCCGCGCCGCCGCAGGTCCAGGCGCCGATCGCCCAGAGCGCGAGCGCATCGGGCGGCATGCCGGCGCATCATTCCAGCGGGATGGCCCGTTACTGGGGCATGCGCGCCCGCGTGCGCTGAAGCTCCGCTCGGCCGCGCCCCCCCGCCTAGCCCAGCGTGAACGTCTTCAGCGGGCGCAGCAGCACGCCCTCTGAGGCCACTTCCGACGGTGAGGTCACCTGGGCGTTGGCCGTCGGCGAGGTGAGCATCACGATGCTCACACCGTGGCGCGCGCCTGGGCGCTGCGGCAGCAGCAGCACGTTACGCCCGTACATTTCCCGCCCGCCGACGAGCGTCGTGTAGACGACCTGGTAGGCCGGGACGGCGTTGACGCGCGTCTTGCCCTCCCCGCGCAGCACGAAGTGACGATCGCTCGCACGCAGCCGGTCGATGTAGCCGGCGGCATAGAGCGCCAGCTCGCCCGTCTGACCGCCCGTGTAGGGGGCAAGCGTGAGCGGCCTGACGGCATAGGAATCCTCGAGACGCCCGCCGGAGCTGTGGCGCTCGAGCTTCACGTCCTCGCCGGGCTCGGGCGCGACGCGGTACAGGCCGCGGTAGCTGAAGCTGAACGGCGTGCTGCCGCCTTGTGAGTAGTGGGCATTCTCGAGCGTTAGGAAGGCACCGACGAGCAGCGCGATCAGTCCAACGATCGCGAGACGCACGAGGCCGCGCATCAGTGGCGAAGCGGCACGCCAGCGCGGTGAGAGTAGGCGTCCGAGCGTGGGCCCGTACTCGGGCTTGATCGGCACGGCGACCATCGCGGCGGTCGGCTACTCCCCGAGCGAGAACAGCGTTTCGAGGTCGTGGCGCGAGAAGGCGGCGAAGGCGACCATCGTCTGCGTGCGCGTCACACCCGCCAGCCCACCGATCTCGGCGGTCACGACGTCTGCCAGCTGCTCGTGGTCGGGCACGCGCACGATCGCCACGAAGTCCCATTCACCGGTCACCGAGTACGCCTCGGCGACGCCCTCGATGTCGGCCAGTTCGCCGCCGAGCGTCGACAGCGCGTCGCGCCCGGCCTCGATCAGCACAACGGCGTTAGTCATCGGCATGACCGCTTCATCATAAGGACCCCCGACTGCCGGGACTCACGGCGCAGCCGCTCGGCCGCTCGACACAGCCGAGTCACGTGTGGGCGTGTTCGTCGCGCGGCAGCCCGAGACCGATGAGCAGGCCGATCGCGCCACCGACCACGCCGGCCAGCCAGCTCGCCTCGGGGCGCGCGAACGGGATCGCGAGCATCAGCGCCGCAAGCGCGCCGGCGCCGAGCAGGTCACCCTCGTAATAGTGACCGCCGCGCGCGTCGCGCAGGTCGGGGGCAGCCCAGGCGGCAATCAGCGCAAGCGCCCCGGCGTTGCCACCGACGATGATCGGCGCCGGATAGGCGGCAAGTGCGACAAGCGCTCCGGCGACGCCGGCGCCGAGGAACAGCGCGAGCACGACGGCCGGGCCACGGCGTTGCTCGAGCAGCCAGCCGAAGATCGCGATCACGAGCAGCGTGAAGAAGGCATACCAGCCGTCGAGGTAGGAGACCTGGGTGCTGAGGAGCTTCCACCAGTCGCCGTGCAGCGCTCCGAGGATGATCGGGCGATCGAAGCGGATGTAATCGGCGCGCAAGAGCACCCACGCGACGCAGCTGACAGCGATCAGCGCGATCGTCGCGTACGGGCGCACCGCCACGGCGCCCGTGAACGGCAAGGACGGGCGTCGCCGGCGTCGCCGCGTACGCTCGGGCGCCAGCGCCGGCGCCTCGCGTTCGCCGTCCCCGCCCGATCTCGAGCCGAGCCGGCCGAGCACGCCACGCTTGCTCGGAGCCGGTGCACCCTCACGCGGAAGCTTCGGCGCGCGCCGGCGCAGCCGGTGCCCGCAGTAGGGGCACTCGGTGATGTACGGGCTCACCTCCGATCCGCAGTGCTTGCAGACGATGAACAGATCTGCGCCCGGTGACATCTAGATGGTTGTTTCCACGGTCGTGTGCCGAGTTCCGGAGGTGCGGATAGTCGAGCCGGCCGCGGACGCAGGCCGAAGGCCTTGGTGGTGCCAAGGCCAAGGCCGAGGACAAAGGCCGGCGATGGCTAGACGTGCCTTCCGGCGGTGCAGGGCCGTGGAATCAACCATCGAGCCCATTCTAAGTGGCTCTCGACCCCGGCCGGTGCGCCTTTGCGATACTCAGGCCATGACTCTCGGATACGACCAAAAGCTCTACGTACTCGCCTTCGACCACCGCGGCTCCTTCCAGAAGAAGTTCTTCGGCATCCAGGGAGAACCCGACGCCGAGCAGACGGCGATCATCGCCGACGCCAAGCACCTGATCTTCGAGGGCATGCTCCAAGCCGTCGGCTCAGGGGCAGACCCCTCTGTGACGGGCGTGCTCGTCGACGAGCAGTTCGGCTCGACCGTGCCCGAGGAGGCGCACGAGAAGGGCCTGAAGCTCGCGATGCCGGCCGAGCGCTCGGGTCAGAACATGTTCGACTTCCAGTACGGAGACGACTTCGGCGAGCACATCCTGAAGTTCGACCCGGACTTCACGAAGGTGCTCGTCCGCTACAACCCCGAAGGCGACGCCGGCGAAAACGCGGTGCAGCTGGAAAAGCTCAAGCGCCTCAGCGACTGGCTCAAGCAGAACGATCGCAAGTTCCTCTTCGAGCTGCTCGTGCCCGCCGAGGACGCACAGCTGCAGTCGGTCGACGGCGACACCGACCGCTACGACGCCGAGCTGCGCCCGCAGCTGATGCGCCGCGCGATCACCGAGATCCAGGACTCGGGCATCGAGGTCGACATCTGGAAGATCGAGGGCGTCGACGAGCGCTCCGACTGCGAGATGCTCGCCGAGCAGGCCCGCTCGGGCGGTCGCGACGGCGTCGTCTGCGTCGTGCTCGGCCGCGGCGCCGACGACGACAAGGTCGACGAATGGCTGCAGGCCGCCGCACCGGTCGACGGCTTCGTCGGCTTCGCGATCGGCCGCTCGATCTGGTGGGACCCGCTGAAGGCGTACGTCGACGGCAAGATCGAGCGCTCAGCCGGAGCCGCCAAGATCGCCGAGAACTTCATGCGCTTCGTCAAGGTCTACGAGCGCGCCGAGGGCAAGACGCCCGTAGCTTCCTAGCTCAAGTGAGCACCGCTGCAGGCGGAGAGTAGATCGACATGAAAATGAAACAGAGCATCGCCGAGTTCGAGCGGGCGATGGCTCGCGAGATCTCGCTCGACCGCCACCGACGCGACTCGCTGCGCCGCACGGCCGAGCAGCGCACACGCAAACGCGAGGTCGAGCGCCGGCACAAGCGCGGCTCGGTGCGCTTCGTACTGCTCGTGCTCACGCTGATCCTGACCGCCGCGATCGTGACGGTCGTGATGTTCCGCACGCTCTACCTGCTGCTCGGTTAGCGACGCCGCTGAGCGGCGCGAGGCGGCTAGCTGCTCTCGCCGAGATCGCTGAGCGCGTCGTTGACCTCCGAGCGCGCAGCGTCGTCGCGCACGGACCCCTCGAGCGGGGCGTCCTCCCGGTGGATCTCCAGGTAGATCTCCTTGCGGAACACAGGGATCTCCTGTGGCGCCTGGATGCCGATACGCACCTTCTCGCCCATGACCGAGAGCACCGAAATCTCCACGTCGTCGCCGATCATGATGCTCTGGTTGGACTTGCGCGTCAGAACCAGCATTCAGTGCACCTTCCTGTTGGCCGCTCACCCGGCGCCACCCCCGAGCGCCGGTGCGCCAAGCATAGTCTGAGCACCGGGGGAAAGCGAGCATCGATTTTCGGCTCCTCAGCGTTGGCGCGCAGGCTCGCAGGCGTCGGCCGGGGGTTCGCCTCATGCGACTCGTCGCTGGCTGCATGCGCTAGTCTCCCGGGCCGTCGATGCCTCGTAAATCGCTACGTCCCAACCTCAACCAGATCCGCGCCTGGGTGCGCCAGGGCCGAACGGACGCCTGGGTGGCCCACCAGCTCGAGGTCAGCGTGCGCGACATCGAACAGTTCAAGCGCCAGAACGACCTGGTCGAGGAGGACGCGACAGAGGCCACCACGGCATCTGACTATCCGGATGAGATCGACCTGCGCGCCGAGGATGACGCGTTGATCGCCGCCGAGCTCGAGGCCGCCGAGCTCGAGGCCGAGCGGGCAAGGGCCGAGGCCGAGGCAAAGGCCGCGCAAGAACCGGACTCCGGCGCTGACGAGGACGACGACGCGCCCCGTACTCGCCCCCGTCGCCGGCGCGGCGGTCGCGGACGCAGGGTGCTCGGATCGCGCTCCGGCAGCGGCAACTCGGGCCCGCTCGAGGGGACCTTCGATCACGGCGAGGAGGGCTACGGCCTGTGGCTCGACCCGGCGATCCAGGACAACCCGATCTACGCCGAGCACTGGGCCGGCCATCGCCCCGTCGAGGTCGCCGTCGAGGAGGACTGCATCATCATCCGCCGCACGGCCGAGGACGACTAGGACCCTCCCGCCCCGGGCCCGATCCAGCTAGGCCCGGATCTCCCTGCGCCCGCCGGCATAGTCGGCCGCCTCGCGCAGGTATCGCGCGAACGCCGCGTCGACCACGACGCCCGCCTCCCACGCTCCCGGGTCCTCCGGCGCGACCTTCATCGCGACCGGCAAGCACCAAGCCGTGCCGGCTTCATACAGCGCCACCAGCTCCTCCGAGGAGAAGCGTCCGCCGAGCCTGCGCCGCAGCTCGGCCACGAGCGCCTCGGTCACGCGCTCCAGGCGCGGTCGACGCTCCGCGGGCTCGGCCCGCAGCCTCCGTTCGCCTTGCTGCCACTGGTAGTTGGCGTTCTCGAAGGACACCGGCCGAGGCTAGCAGCGCCACAGCGGCTTCGAACTGCCTCGCGCGTTCGGCGTGAGCTTCCCGACCGCCGGTGCGCGACGTTCAGTTTGAGGGCAGGTCCGGTGCGATGTACTGGCGCTCGTTCGACTTCTTCATGCCGAGGTTGCGAGCCTGTGCTTCGATCGTTCCCTGCCGGCCGAGCGATTCGCGCTGGCGCACGAGCGCCTTGTGTTCACGTTCCATCGTGACGACCGTCGCGTTGTCGTGGCGCGACTGGTGCCAGGTCGAGAGCATGCGGATGCCGGCGCTGAGGTAGAGATACAACAGCACCGCGAGCACGACCAGCATCGCCAGGCGCCCCACGCGATCCCAGCGCACACGCGGCAGCGTGCCCTGCGCGCTCGCGCGCGTCGATCGCTTGCCGCTCGTGCGCGTCCGCGACGGCGCGGCGGCGCCGGCACGAGCTGATGGGGCAAAGGCTCCAGGCATCATCAACCGCATTCGCGGCCGGCGACCGGGCTCCTGCCTGGACTAGCGGAATACGGAGCGGCCGGGGAACTCTGCGTCGGCGCCCAACTGCTCCTCGATGCGCAGCAGTTGGTTGTACTTGGCAACGCGATCCGAGCGCGACGGGGCGCCGGTCTTGATCTGCCCGCAGCCCGTCGCCACGGCCAGATCGGCGATCGTCACGTCCTCGGTCTCGCCCGAGCGGTGGCTCATGACAGCCGTGTAGCCCGCCTCGCGCGCCATCGCGATCGCCTCAAGCGTCTCTGAGAGCGTGCCGATCTGGTTGACCTTGAGCAGGATCGAGTTGGCCACGCCGGCCTCGATGCCGCGGCGCAGCCGCTCGTGTTGGTCACGAACAGATCGTCACCGACCAGCTGCACGCCGGCGCCGACGCGATCTGTGAGCGTCTTCCAGCCGGCCCAATCCTCCTCGTCCATGCCGTCCTCGATCGAGACGATCGGGTAGCGAGCACACAGGTCGGCCCAGTAGTCGGCCAGTTCGTCCGCGCTCAGCGTGCGGCCCTCGTGCTCGAGCACGTAGGAGCCGTCCCGATAGAGCTCGCTCGTCGCCGGGTCAAGCGCGATCGCCACATCCTCGCCGGGCGTGTAGACCGGCCGCCTCGATGCCCGCGACGAGCATCTTCAGCGCGTCCTCGTTGGATGCCAGATCGGGCGCAAAGCCACCCTCGTCGCCGACGGCCGTGCTCAGGCCGCGCTCGTGCAGCGTCGCCTTCAGCGCGTGGAACACTTCGGCGCCCAGGCGCAGGCCCTCGGAGAAGCTCGGGGCACCGCAGGGAACGATCATGAACTCCTGGAAGTCGACTTTGTTGTCGGCGTGGGCGCCGCCGTTGAGCACGTTCATCATCGGCACCGGCAGCACGTGCGCCGCCTCCCCGCCCAGATAGCGCCACAGCGCCATGCCCTCCTCGGCCGCCTGCGCATGCGCTGCCGCCAGCGAAACGCCGAGGATCGCGTTTGCGCCTAGGCGCGACTTGTTCGGCGTACCGTCGAGCGCGATCAGCACCTCGTCGAGGCCCTGCTGGTCGGCCGCGTCTTGACCGGCCACTGCGCCCGCGATCTCGCCGTTGACGTTAGCCACAGCGCGCGTCACGCCCTTGCCGCCCCAGGCCTCGCCGCCGTCGCGCAGCTCGGTCGCCTCGAACTCGCCCGTCGAGGCGCCGGAGGGCACCGCCGCATGGCCGTGCGCTCCAGAGCGTAGACCGATCTCGACCTCGACTGTCGGGTTGCCGCGACTGTCGAGGATCTGGCGCGCGTGGACGCGCTCTATCTCACTCACGCCGCCCGTCCCTTCCTGCGCGGAGCGCCGCCCCGGTCGGCGTTACCGGCACTGCTCGGGCCGTGCCTATTTGGTCTTGGTGGACGACGTCGTCGCCGGCGTCGAGGTGGTCGCCGGCGGGGTCGTCGCCGCGCCCGGTGAGGCCGTGGATGTCGTCTTCGGTGCTTTGTAGCCCTTGCAGTCGGCCACCATGTAGCCGGCGCGACAGTCCGTTTTGGCCGTCCACTTCTTTTTGAATTCTTTTACGAACTTGCTCAGCGCCGTCTGCTGCTTGGTCGCGGTCAGCTGCGATTTGATCGAAGGTTCGGCCTGCTTGAGCGTCTGCTGGCTACCCGCCGTGATCGTCTGCACCTCGAAGATGTAGTAGCCGAAGGGGGTCTTGACCGGACCGGTAAGCACGCCCTTCTTGGCCGAGAACACCGCCGTGTCGAGCGACTTCTCCTCTTGACCTTTGACGACACCCGGGAGCTTGCCGCCGTTGGACTTGCTCGTCGGGTCGATCGAGACGCGCTTGGCGACGCTTTCAAAGCTCTTGCCCGATTCGATTTCCTGCTTGGCCTTCTTGGCCTGCGCTTCGGTCTTCGTGAGAATGATCAGCAGGTTGCGTTTTTCCGCTACGCCGAACCGTTTCGGGTTGTTTTTGAAGTACTTTTCGATTTCCGCGTGGCTGACTTTTGACTTCTCTTTGACGATCTTCTGCTGGATTTTCGAAGAGAGCAGGTTGAGCTTCACGCGCAGCAGCAGATCCGACACCGTCTGGCCTGACGTTTTCAGGAATTTTTCAAATTCCGCGGCCTTCGGAAACTGCTGGCTCTTGATTTTTTCGAACTGCTTCTTGACTTCCTTGTCGGTGACCTTGACGCCGAGCGAGCTCGCTTCGCCGAGCACCCAGCTCGAGGAGACGAGGAAGCCGAGCACCTCCTGCTGCAAAGTTTTGTACTGCTGTTCGCACTGAGACTTGAGTGCCGCTTCGGTGGGCGGCGTCTGTCCTTTGGCCGGTTTCGTCGCCGCTTTCGTGCGAGCGATGCACTGGGTGTACTTCGGCGGGTCGGGGATCGTCGGTTTCGCGCCAGGCGTGGTCGCGCTCGAAGCCGCCGCCACGCTCATCCAGTGGTTGAACGTGTTCTTTGTGATCGATTTGCCGTCGACCGACACGACCGCGTCGCCGGGAATGCCGCCGCACGCGGCAAAGCCGACGATGGCAAACAAAACGGCGCCAAGCGCCGCGGTGATTCGGAATGCTCTGGGCACGACGCGGGCACTCTAGCGGAAACGCACAAAGGCGTGCGTAACGAGTTGCTAAAGAAAGACGCGAGCGCAGGCGCAGGCACGTCGGCGCCTGCCGTCTCGCCTTACGCCGCCTCGCGCATCACGGCGAGCAGCACGTCGGCCGCGCGCACGACCGACGGAAAACGCTCGCTCGCGTCCTTGGCGACGCGCATCGACATCTGCGAGCGCCCTGACTCGTACATCGCCTCAGGCAGCTCCTCGCGCAGGCGTTTTGCTCGACGCGAGTCCAGCGCGATCGGCACCACCGCCAACCGGTCGCCGTGGAAACTCACCGTGCGCGCGCCGGCCTGACCGAACTTGATCCGCGCGCGCTGCAGCGCGAGCAGGTTCGCCAGCGGCTCGGGCACGGGACCGAAGCGATCTTCTAGCTCCTCACGCAATTGTTCGACGTCGGCCACCTCAAGCGCGCCGGCGACCCGACGGTGCACGTCGATCTTGGCCTGCTCGTATGGGATGTAGTCGGCCGGCACGTATGCGTCGACGTTCACGTCCAAGCGCACCGGATCGGGGCGCTCGAGCTCGGCGCCCTCGCCGTCCTGCGCTTCGCCCGCCTCGCGCTCGGCGGTGCGCACGGCTTCGTCGAGCATCTGCATGTACAGCTCGAAGCCAAGTGCCGCCACGTGCCCGGACTGCTCGTCGCCCAGCAGGTTGCCCGCACCACGAATCTCCAGGTCGCGCATCGCGATCTTGAAGCCCGCGCCGAGCTCGGTGTAGTCCGACAGTGCCGACAGGCGCTGCGCCGCCTCCTCGGTCAGCGCCGCCGCGGAGTCGTAGAGCAGGTAGGCGTAGGCACGCTCGCGGCTGCGTCCCACGCGACCGCGGATCTGGTAAAGCTGGGCCAGCCCGAAGCTGTCGGCGTGCTCGACGATCAGCGTGTTGGCGTGCGGGATGTCGATCCCCGACTCGATGATCGAGGTGCACACGAGCACGTCCGCGCCGCCGCGCAGGTAGTCGAGCATCACCGTCTCGAGCTCGCCCTCGCCCATCTGCCCGTGAGCGACTGCGAAGCGCACGCCCGGGCACAGCGCGCGCAGGCGCTCGGCCGTCTCGTCGATCGACTCGACGCGGTTGTGCAGGAAGAAGGCCTGCCCGCCGCGCTCGTGCTCGCGTACGATCGCGCGCTTGACGAGCTCCTCCTCGTACTCGCCGACGTAGGTCTTCACCGGCCGGCGGCCCTCCGGCGGCGTCTCGATCACCGAGATGTCGCGCAGGCCGGCCAGCGACATCTGCAGCGTGCGCGGGAATCGGCGTGGCTGACATAGCGATCACGTCCACGCGCAGCTTCAACTGGCGCAAGAGCTCCTTCTGCTTGACGCCGAAGCGCTGCTCCTCATCGACGATCAGCAGCCCGAGGTCCTTCGCGCGCACGTCGCGCGAGAGCACGCGGTGCGTGCCGATCAGGATGTCGATGCGCCCGTCGGCAAAACCCTTGATCGCCTCTTTCTGCTCGGCCGCGGTGCGGAAGCGCGAGACGTGGTCGATCGTGATCGGGTAGTCCGCCAGGCGCTCTGAGAACGTGCCGAAGTGCTGCAGCGCGAGGATCGTCGTCGGCACGAGCATCAGCACCTGCTTGCCGTCCTGCGCCGCCTTGAACGCCGCCCGCAGCGCGACCTCGGTCTTGCCGTAGCCGACGTCGCCGCAGATCAGCCGGTCCATCGGACGCGGCGCTTCCATGTCGGCCTTCGTCAGTTCGATCGCATCGCGCTGATCGGGCGTCTCGGTGAAGGCGAACGCCTGCTCGAACTCGCGTTGCCAGTCGGAGTCCTCGGCGAAGGCGTGACCCGTGCGCCTGCGGCGCTCGGCGTAGAGCGTGAGCAGCTCTCCCGAGAGCTCCTGCGCCGCGCGGCGCGCACGCGCCTTCATCGTCTCCCAGCGCGTACCGCCGAGCTTCGAAAGCGGCGGGCTCTCGCCGCCGGCACCGACGTAGCGCGAGATCTTCGCCAGCTGGTCGACCGGCACGAACACGCGGTCATCGCCCTGGTATTCCAGATACAGGTAGTCGCGCGTCACATTCGCCACCGTGCGCGTCTCAAAGCCCGCGAAGCGCGCCACGCCATGGTCCTCGTGCACAACCACATCGCCCGCGCGCAGCTCCGTGAACGAGCGCAGCGCGCCGCGGCGCGGGCCGCTGCGCCCGCCCGTGCCAGCGCGATCGGCCCCACCGCGCTCGGCGCGGCGCCGGCGCAGCAGGCGGTGCTCGGGGAACACCGCCAGCTTCAGCGACGGCGCGACGAAGCCCTCGCGCAGCGACGCCGCAGCGAAGCGCAGCGATGGCTCCTGCGGCGTCAGCCCCGCATCGACGCCCTCCCCCAGCCAGCTCGCTTTCACGCGGGCGAGGTTGTAGGCCGCGCGCTCACCCTCGCCGCGGCGGGGGAACGTGACGACCGTGCGATAGCCCGAGCGCACGAGCTTCTCGAGCTCCGGCTCGGCCTCGGCCAGCGAGCGCGCCATCGTGTCCGATGCCTGCGCGCGCAGCTCGATCGGCTGATCGGCCGAGATCGCCGAGAGCCAGATCCGGGTCCGCGCGGCCAGCGCCGATTGCACGCTCTCGGGGCTCACATAGAGGTGGTGGGCATCCTCGTCGCCGAACGCCGCACAGACGTCGCTCCAGTGGTCCTTCAGCGCCGGCGCCAGCTCCTCCTCCGCGGCCACCAGCAGCTGCGTGTCATCGCCGATCAGCTCGAGCAGCGCGCCGAAGCGCTCGACCGGGAGCAGCTCGGCGATGTCCGGGCGCGAGACGCCGCCGTCGCCGTCCTCCGCGCTTCGCACGCTCGCCGCCCCCGCGGCGAGTTCCTCACCCGCGATCTCGGCCAGCGCACGGTGCTCTTCGGCCAGCTCCGCCGCCGGCGCGATCTCGATCTCCGACACCTCACCGAGCGAGCGCTGCGTGAAAGTCGAGAACCAGCGCAGCGACTCGATCTCGACGTCGAACATGTCCACGCGCACGGCGCGCTCCTCGGTCGCCGGGTAGACGTCGAGCAGGCCCCCGCGCATCGCGAACTGCCCGCGCTCCTCTACCTGGTCGACGCGCTCGTAGCCCGCGCCCACGAGCTGGGCCGCGCACTCGTCGAGGTCGAGCAGCTCGCCGACGCGCAGCGTGAACGAGTGCGGGCGCAGCGCCGGGTCGGGCACCTTCTCTGACAGCGCCACGGCGCTGACGACGACGACCGGCCGCTCCTCATCCTCTGCCCCGGCGATCTCGCCGGGCGCGCCGTCATGAGCCTCGGCTCCGGACCCTTCGCCGAGCAGCGCGTCGAGCGCCGCCATGCGCAGCCCCACGAGGTGCGGCGGCGGCGTCAGGTGCGACTCATATGTGACCCCGCGCGTCGGGTAGTAGCGCACGCGGCGCGGCGCCAGCCATGCGCGCAGATCTGCCGCCAGATCGCGCGCCGCGCGGTCGTCGCCGACGACAATCAGATGACCGCGCGAGCGAGCGGCCGCGTCGGCGTCGGTCAACGCCGCAATCGCATACGGTCGCAGCGAGGAGGAGACGAACGCGCGGCCGCCCTCGCGGGCAAGCGCCTGCGCGGCCGGGTCTTCTTCTAGATGGGAGAGGAGCGATCGGAGCGGCATCTGCGTGGCGCTCACACAATAGAGCCGCACCGCCGGTGCTCAGTCGGGTTCGTCCTCGCCAAGCACGAGCTTCTCGACCTCCTCGACGGCGCGCTCGATCAGCTCGCCAACAGCCTGCTCGCCCTCGCGGAAGCGGCCGAGCACCCACGCGGAGACGATCTCGGGATCGGTGCTGTCGGGGCGCCCGACACCGACGCGCACACGAGTGAAGTCGCCGCTGCCGAGCTCACGCTTGAGCGACTTCAAGCCGTTGTGCCCAGCTAGCCCGCCGCCGGTGCGCACACGCACCTCGCCGAACGGCAGGTCGATCTCGTCGTGCACCACCAAGACGCGCTCGAGCGCCAGCTTGTAGGAGCCGCGCGCCGGGCCGACCGAGCGCCCTGCGTCGTTCATGTACGTCTGCGGGCAGAGCACGGCAACGCGCGGACGTGCTCCGCTTTGCCCTACAGCGCTCGGCACGCCGACGCGTCCCTCGGCGATGCGCCCCTTGAAGCGATCCTTGCCCCGACCGAGATCCCAGCGGCGGACGAGCTCCTCGGCCACCATGAAGCCGATGTTGTGGCGCGTCCTGGCGTGCTCTGGCCCGGGGTTTCCGAGCCCGACGATCAGCCAGTCGATCGACCCGCTTTTAGAGAACAAGTTTCGAGGCGTTCGCTGGGCAAGCGAGGCAAGGACGCAGCGAGCGTGACGTGCTCGGCACGTGAGCGAGCGAGGACGCCGCATCGCGCCGCTCAGCGGGCGCCTCGCTGCCGCGACCGAATGGCCGTCGCAGCAGAAACTACTCTCCGTCGGAGGAGTCCTCGCCGCCGCCGGAGTCCTCGCCCTCGGCCGCCTCGGCGCCCTCCTCGCCCTCGCCGATAAGCTCCGTCTCGGCTTCGAGCTCCTCCGCCTCGGCCTGCAGTTTCGGCGGGGACAGCGTGGCGACGGTTGCCTCCTCGACCTCGTCGAGCAGCGCCACGCCGTCTGGCATGGCGATCGCGTCGAGTCCGATCGTGTCGCCGATCTGCATCTCGCCAACCTCGTGCACGATCGCCTCGGGGATCGCCGTCGGCAGCGCCTCGACGTTCAGCTCGCGGATGATCTGCTCGAGGATGCCGCCTTCCTTGACGCCCGGAGACTCGTCGATTCCGGTCAGTTCGAGCGGCACGACGGCGTGGATCGCCTGGTCGAGGCGCACGCGCAGCAGATCGACGTGGACGGTCTCACCACGGACCGGGTCGCGCTGGGCTTCCTTGAGCACGACCGGCGTCGCTTTGGCGCCGTCGATGCTCAGGTCGAGTACGGCGCCCGAGCGGGCCAGTGCGAGGCGCAGCTCGCGCGCATCGACGTCGAAGCCGAGCGAATCGCCGCCGCCGCCGTAGAGCACGCCGGGGACGCGGCCGGTGCGTCGCAAGCGCCGCGCCGCGCGCGAGCCCTCCGCGTCGCGGCTGCGAACCTCGAGTTTTGTGCTGTCGTTGGCCATCGGAAGCTTGTGGACTCTAGCAATCCGCCGGCGATCGATCGGCTAGCAATTGCCTTCGTTGTCGATCGGCTTGCTCAACGCGAGCAGCGTCACGTGCACGCCGCTCAGCGCATTGCCCGTGCGCCTCACGTCGATGCACTGAACGACGGGCAGCTTGCCGAGCACCGTCCACGCGACGCGCGTTCTCCCCGTCGCGCCGGCGGGCGAGTTGGCCGTGGCCGAGTTGAACGCGAGGATCTTCACCTCCCCGGCGCGGCGCAGGCGCGGGTCGGCTGCGTTTTCGCGCTGCGTCGTCACACAGGCCGGGTTGGTCGCGCATCCGTGCAGCTGGCGGATCATGCTTGCCGCATCCCCCCTCGCCTCGGCCTCGATCAGCGCAACGTCCCTTTCGCGTTCGAGGTTGTCGGTCGTCAAGAAGCGTGCGAGGCCGGCGCTGATCGCCAGAAACAGCAGCACGCCGAGCACGATCAAGACGATTCGTTTCCGCGTCCAGCGGCCGGGTGCGCTGCGTCCGGGGGACTGTGTGGCTGGGGTGACTGACACCGCGGCCACAGCCTAGAGTGAGCGAGAGCCCCCGCGCGGCGGGGGCTCTCTGCACCGCAGACTCGGCCATCCGCTCGGCTAGGACGCGAAGCCGCAGCCGTTTTCGTAGCCGGTCTGGTACTCGTTGTTCGCCTGTTCGCGCTGGGCTTTGACCTGCTGGTCGTTTCCTTCCCTGTGCGCTTTGTCGAGTTCGCGCAGCGATTCGTTGAGCATTTCCGTCAGTTCGTGACAGGGGCCGCTGACGACCTGCTTGTTGACGGCGTATTTGGTCGTGACGCTGCGGTGCGGGTTGATCGGCTTGGCCTGCGCGACCGGCAGCGCCGACGTGGCGACGAAGCTAGATACAGCAACGAACACGACTGCGGTGGAGCGGATCTTGCTGAGCATTTGATGTGCCTCCTCTGGGTGATTGCTGCTTGCACACCCATGCTCGGCGAGTCTGAGCGTCGCGGAAAGACACCCCAGGGGTAGGAGTCCGACCCCTGGCCTTGACCGCCCCTTCCGAGGGGCGCCGTCGCGCGTCTTACGAGCTCAGCCGGCGACGATCGTGAAGCTGAGCGACGGCGAGACCGCGCGCAGCCCTTGCGCGTCGCTCGCGACGATCGAGACTGCGTACGTTGCCGGCCTCAGCGCCTTCGAGCTCGTGAGGCGACCCTGGAAGCCGGCCTTGTTCAGTCCTTGATGACCGGGCAGGCTGAACGAACCCGCCTTCACCGTGCGCTTGCACCTGGCCTTGGTCGCGTTGCCGGGCGCGACCGCCACGCACCTCCCTTTCACGCGCCGACCCGGCCGGCGCTGGGTGAACGTGAAGCTCACGCTCGCGGGCTCGTTGAGTGTGAAGCTGAACGTCGTGCCGACCGTCGCGCCTACAGCGGCGATGTGCGGCAGGCCTTTGCCACGGCGCCAGCGACTCGCCGATTGACCGAAGCCGCTAACCGCCGGCCTGGTCACGACAGCGAAGGGCGGTGTCACCAGCAGGCTGCTCGGTGGTCCCGTGCCGGTCGCCGTAGTAAGCGCCACGAACGTGTACCTGTCTGCGAGGCCTACGTCACTGGAGCCGCCCAGGCCGGTCACGCGCACGTTGACCGTAGAGGGGGCGGTAGCGGGGGCGATCGCCGTGATCTGGCTCGAGGAGTCCACGCTGAAACTCAATGCGGGGGAGGAGCCGAAGGTCACGCTCGTCGCTCCGTCCAGGTACTTGCCGGTGATCGTCACGGCGTTGCCCCCCGCCGTGCTTCCGGCCGCCGGCGAGAGCGACCCCACGACCGGCGCGAGCACGACGTCGGCACTGACGAGCAGAAGTTCGTTGCCCCCGCCTTTGAATTCTTCGAACTGACCCACCCCTTCTTCGACGATCGGAGTGAACTGGATCACTTCGGGGCCTGGGGTTTCCACGTACCGGACGAGAGCGCCCGATTCGGGCAGGTCCACGCCGATCAGATCGCCGGCCTGGATCGGCAGGCGCGCAGCGTTCGGTCCGCCGGACTGGTCGCTCGCGACCCCGGTGGCACCGGCTCCCGCCCATTCGCCTTCTTCCGCGGTCGGCTTGAGCACGTGCAGGCTCGGCGATCCGGACCCCTTGATCCGCCAGCTCGTGATCACGCCCGAGGCGGGCGCCACGTTGACGAGCCCCGGCGCGGAGAGCTGCGCAACCGTGTAGCCGCTCGAGCAGGGGCCGAAGACGTTGCAGGAGTAGCTGGGACCGCCGCTAGTCGAAAATTCGCGCGCGCCGAGCGTCACCGTCGTGGCGTGCGCGCCGGCGGGCCCCAGCAGGGCTCCGGCGCACACTGTGAGCGTGATGAGCTTCTTACTCCCCATCACAAAAACCTATCAACCAATTGACAACAGAGAACGCCGCGCGATTGCGGCACACCCCTCAGAACAGCTGGTTCTCGCCGCCGAACACTTCGCTGACGGAATCATCGACGAAGATTCGCCGAATCGAGTCTGTCAGCAGCTCGGCACACGGCAGCACGCGTACGTTGTCCGGCGCGCCCGGACCGACCGGGATCGTGTCGGTGACGACGATCTGCTCGAGCGGCGAGGTGCTCAGGTTCTCGTAGGCGGCGCCCGAGAAGACAGCGTGTGTGGCGGCTGCGTAGACGGTCGCCGCGCCCTCCTCCTTGACCGTCCTCGCCGCCGCGCAGAGCGTGCCGGCGGTGTCGATCATGTCGTCGACGATCACCGCGTTGCGGCCTTTGACGTCGCCGATCACGTAGCCGATCTCGGCGACCTGCTGGGCCGGGCGCTCCTTGTCGAGGATCGCCAGCTCGGCGCCGACCTTGGAGGCGAAGTTCTTGTTCAGCTTGACCCGGCCGGCGTCAGGGGCGACGACGACGAGGTCGGGCAGCCTGAGGTCGGCGAAGTACTGCGTGAGCATGAACAGCGCCGTCATGTGGTCCACCGGCTTCTGGAAGAAGCCCTGGATCTGGCCGGCGTGCAGGTCCATCGTCAGCACGCGGTCGGCGCCGGCGGACTCAAGCATGCGCGCGACCAGGCGCGCCGAGATCGGCTCGCGCGGCGCCGACTTCTTGTCCTGGCGCGAGTAGCCGAACCATGGGGTCACGGCGATCACGCGGTGCGCCGAGGCGCCGACGGCAGCGTCGATCATGAACAGCAGCTCCATCAGCGCGTCGTTGGCCGTGATCCCCGTGTGCGGGTTGCCGCAGATCGACTGCACGATGAACACGTCGGCCCCGCGGATCGACTCCTCATAGCGGCAGTAGACCTCCCCGCTTGAGAATGTCTTCAGCGTGATCGGCCCGAGGTCGACGCCGAGCTTGACGGCGATGTCGGCCGCCAGCTGCGGGTTGGCCCGCCCGCTGAACAGCATCAGGCGCTTGTTGTAATCGAACGGAAGGCTCGCCCTGGAGGCGGCGCTCGTGTCGATCGCGCTGCTCATGTCTCCTCCGAGTGTAAAGGGGCTTCCCGTCGCTCAGCGTATCCCTCGATGTTGCTCTGCTTGGCGCGCGCCACGGCCAGCGCGCCGTCCGGCACGTCGTCGGTGATGACCGAGCCAGCCGCCGTGTACGCATCGTCGCCCACCGTCACGGGCGCGACGAACGAGGTGTCCACGCCGCCCTTCACGCGCTTGCCGATCTTCGTGCGGTGCTTCTCGCGGCCGTCGTAGTTGGCCGTGATCGTGCCCGCGCCGAGGTTCGCGCGCTCGCCCACGTCCGCGTCGCCAACGTAGGAGAGGTGCGGCACTTTGGCGGCCGCGCCGATGTCGGAGTTCTTGACCTCGACGAACGTGCCCACCTTGGCGCCCTCGCGCAGCACGGCGCCCGGGCGCAGGTAGCCGAACGGCCCGACGCTCGCGCCGTCCTCGAGCACGCAGTCGATCAGGTAGGAGTGCTTGATCGTGCAGCCCTCGCCGATCCGCGTGCTGCCCCGGATCGTCGTGAACGGCTCGATCATCGTGTCGCGCCCGATCTGCACGTCAACGTCGATCACGGTCGCCTCGGGGTCGACGATGCCGACGCCTGCCAGCAGGTGCCGATGGTTGATCGCGTACTGGGCCAGCCTGCGAGCGCGAGCCAACGCGACACGGTCGTTGACGCCGAGCATCAGCGTGGGGTCCTCGAGCTGGTGGGCCGCCACCTTTCCCCCGTCGGCGCGCAGCAGGTCGAGCACCTGCGGCAGGTACAGCTCGCCCTGGGCGTTCTCGTTGCTCAGACGTGGCAGCGCCTCGCGCAGGGCGGCGGCGTCGAACGCGTAGATGCCGGCGTTAACCTCCTGGATGGCGAGCTCCTCGGCGCTGGCGTCGCCGTCCTTCTTGGTCTCGACCACGCGCAGCACGTCACCGGCCGGATCGCGCACGACACGCCCATAGCCGCTCGGGTCGGCGAGCACGCTCGTGAGCCATCGTGGCTGGAGCCCCGCTGTGCTCGTGCGTTTCGGCCAGCTCGCGCACAGCCTCGGCGTCGATCAGCGGGACATCGCCGCTGAGCACGATCACCGTGCCTTCGACCGGACCTCCCGACGCATCCAGATGCTCCATCGCCGCGGCCACCGCTCCGCCCGTGCCATTGGGCTCGGGCTGGACGGCGAGTCCGACGCCCTCCGGCAGTACCGGCTCGATCGCACGGGCGGGCGAGTCGACGACGAGCACGCGTGCCGCCCCGGCGGCGAGCGCCGCGCGCACCGGCCACAGCACCATCGGCAGGCCGCACAACTCGTGCAGCACCTTCGGCGTCGCCGAGCGCATCCGCGTGCCCTGGCCCGCGGCGAGGATCAGAACCGTCGGCGCCGGAGTCACAGCGCGGATGCTAGCTCCATCGAAGCTGGGGGGCAGGGATTCGAACCCCGATTCTCAGGACCAAAACCTGATGTCCTGCCATTGGACGACCCCCCAAGGGCTCGCTGAAGGATAGATGCCGGCGCGAGCTTTGCGGGCACGCAAGACGATGCTTGGAGCGGGCGAAAACGGGTTAGTTACACGCAGATCTGATGCGTCTGCAACGATTCTTGCACTTGCCGAGGGGAGCCAGCAGAGCGCGGAGGCATCCCGGCGTACCCCTCGTGGTGGCGCTGTTGCTCGTGCTGGGCGCATTTGCGCTGCCCGCCGCAAGCGCCGCCGGGGGCACCGTCGCGGGTGTTCGCGCAAGCTCCTCGGCGCTGACGTGCACCGGCGAAGACTCCTCTCCCAACGGGCACAACGACGCGCTGATCGACTCGGCGACGCTGTGTCTGATGAACGAGATCCGCGCCGCCCACCATCTGCCTGCACTGCGCTTCAACGCCTCGCTCGGGCGGATCGCGTCGGGGCAGGCGCGGGACATGGTGCGCGGGCACTACTTCGGCGATCAGAGCATCTCCGGTCGCTCGCCACTCTCGCGCATCCTCTCCTCAAGCTATGTCGCACACCAGGCGAAGCTGCGCCTGCACGCGGCACAGAACATCGGCTGGGGCACCGGGCACACGGCGACACCAGCCGGGATCGTGAAGGCGTGGATGGAGTCGCCACCGCACCGCGCGATCATTCTCACCGGCGCATACCGCGACGCCGGCGTCGGCGTCTCCCCTTCGGTGCCCTCGGGCTTCAGCGGGCAGTGGCACGGCGGCACCTACGCCGCCGAGTTCGGCACGCGCTCGCGCTAACTACGGCGTGCGCCCGGAGCGGCGCGGCACGCGCCCGCCTTCGGCGCCGGCCTCCGAGGCGGGGCCGTCGGCCGAGGAGATGCCGAGCACGCGCATCGACTTCAGCCCAAGGCTGAGCTTCTCGCGTCCGTCGCTCGAGCTGACGTCGTGGCCGGAGAGCTCGCGCACGCGCTCCAGGCGGTAGTAGATCGTGTGGCGGTGCGTGAATAGGCGTTGGGCGGTGCCGGCGACGTTGCCGTCGGCCTCGAGGAAGGCCTCGAGCGTGCGCACGAGGTCGGTCTCGTACTGCTCGTCGTAGGCGACCAGCGGCTCGACCGTCTCCTCGTAGAAGCGCTGCAGCTCGATCGGGTTCTCGCTCATCGCGCTTAGCAGCAGGCGGTAAGCGCCGGTCTGCTCGAACGCAAGCGCCGCGCCGTCGGGCGCGCCGTGGGCGACGTTGGCTGCCAGCAACGCCTCGCTGGCCGCGCGCGGCAGGTCGGCCGGGTCCTCGGCGATGCGGCTGCGCCCGAGCGCGAAGGTGTAGCCCGAGAGTCCGGCCTCCATCTCGCGCAGGATGCCCTCGGCGGCGCGCGCCGCCGTCGCCTCCTCGCCGCCGGGCACGAGCAGCAGCACCTCGGCGCCCGCCACCCCGTCGCGTTCGGACAGCGCCGCGATCGAGCGGCTCGCCACGGCGCGAGCGCCGCGCTCGGCGACGGCTCGCACGCGCCCACGCCAGCCCTCGTCGGTCGGCACCTGCGGGTGGGCACGCGCGACGATCATGCTCGCGCCCTCCTGCACGTCGAGCGAGAGGTCCTTGGCCCGCGTGAGCAGCTCCTCGCGATCGGTCAGCTCGCGTGCGAGAACGGCGCGCAGGAAGTCGGCGGCCGCCGTTTCGGAGGCGCGCTCGGGCGCACGCACGCGCTCGACCTCCGAGGCGATCATCGTCGCCAGCAGGCGCCGCATCGACGCGCTCGGCTCCGTCTTGGCACGCATGTGCAGCGCACCCACGACCGTGTCGGCCACGCGCAGCGGGATGCTCGTAACCCCCTCACCCTGGGACAGCAGCGCTCGCTCCTCGGCGGGTGAGCGCGCGGCGACGGCGAGCGTGGCGCCCCAGGCATCGCTCACAGCGAGGCTCGCTTCGAGCGCGCGGGCGGCGGCGCGCACGACCTCGGGTAGTCCCGCCCCGGACTCGACCGCCTCGGTGATCGCGTCGAGCGCGGCGTAATCCGACACCGCTAGCCCCAGAAGTAGACGGCCGCGAGCGCCGCGCCGACGCCAACGCCGACGATCACCGCGAGCACGTACAGCGTCAGGATCGTGGCGGCCACCCGCTGCCAGACCCGCGTGTACGCTGTCCAGGCGGGCACCAGGATCAGCCCGGCATACAGCACCAGGCCAAACGTACCGGCACCGATCGCGACGAGCTCGTTGATCGTCGAGCGGCTCAAGGGATGCTCACTTCGTTGCGTGCCAAGCCGTGATTGTGACGCATGGACGTGCTGTTACAGCTCTGCGACGGCGCCGAACGCCGCGCCGACCGAGCTGGCAGCGAGCGGCAGCGGATCGCGATCGGACAGTTCGAGCAGCGCACGCTGAACGCGCCCGGCGGCATTAGCGTGGCCGAACAGGCCGAGCATGGTCGGGCCGGATCCGCTCACGAGCGCCAGCTCGGCGCCGGCGTCGGCGATCGCCGAAAGGCCCCGGCCGAGCGCCGGCAGCAGCGAGAGCGCGGCCTGCTGGAGGTCGTTGTGCAGCAGCTCGCGCGCCGGCGGCAAGGGCGCGCCGAGCTCGAGTGCCCGCGCAAGCTGGGTGCGCGCGTGCTCGAGTTCGTCGGCCTCGCGCGTGAGGCCGAGCGCGTCGACGGCCGTGTATACATCGGCCGTTGAGAGCTGCGCGGCCGAGGGCAGCACGAGCAACTCGAGCGAAGGCAGCGGGTCGGGCAGCGCCTGCAGTTGCTCGCCGGCGCCCGTGGCGAGCCAGCGCCCCGGGGAGACCTGTGCGGGAACATCGGCGCCGAGCGAGACGGCCAGCTCGTAAAGCAGCTGCTCGTCGCCGAGACCTGAGGCATATCGGGCCAGTCGCAGCGCTGCCGCCGCATCGGCCGAGCCACCGCCGAGCCCAGCGGCGACGGGGATCCGCTTGCGCACGCTCAGGCGCAGCGGCGGCGCGTCCCAGCCGGTCGCCGCGCGGAAGGCGCCAAGCGCACGCGCCGCCAGATTCTCCTGCGGCGCTCCTGGCAGTCCGGGGCAGACGAGCTCGTCCGCCGATGCATCAGGCGGCGCCTGCTCGAGCGTCAGCTCGTCGGCGAGCGAGATCGACTGCATCACGCTGACGAGCTCGTGGCGCCCGTCGCTCACGCGCGTTGGACCGACGAACAGGCCGAGGTTGATCTTCGCCGGCGCGAGCGCGCGATATCGGGCGCCCGCGCTCACAGCTCGAGTGCCGCCGCCAGCGCGCGGAAGTCCTCCGGCGAGAGCCGCTCGGCGCGCGCGTCGGCCGGTTGGCCGAGCGTCGAGCAGCGCCTCGCGCACCTGCTCGCGCGAGAGCTCGCCGCCGAGGCGCCCGGAGATGGCAAGCGAGCTGGCGAGCGTCTTGCGCCGGTGCGCGAAGGACCCGGCGACGAGCGCGCGCAGCGCAGGCGAGGGCGCCGCCGATCGCCGCCGCAGGCCGACGAGCACGGAGTCGACGTTGGGCACCGGGTGAAACACGCTGCGCGGGATCGCGCGCACGACCTGCACCTCGCAGGCGAGCTGTGCGATCACCGAGGGCACCCCATAGTCGCCGCCGCCGGGCTGGGCTGCGAGGCGCTCGCCCACCTCGCGCTGCGCCATCGCCAGCCACAGCTCCACGCCCGGGAGCTCTTCGATCGTGCGCAGGATCGCGCCGGCGGCGATCCCGTACGGCAGGTTGGCCACGACCTTGTTCGGTGCGGGGTCGAGCGCAGCCAGCTCGATCCTCATCGCATCGCCCCAATGCACTGTCACGTTGGCGTGCGCCCCGGTAGCGTCGAGTAGCGCCTCGCGCAGACGCTCGTCGAGCTCGACGACGTGGACGTGCGCGACGCGCTCGGCCAGGTGCTCAGAGAGCACCCCGAGGCCACCGCCGATCTCGAGCACGACATCCTCGCCCGCCAGCTCGGCGGCGCGCTCGATCACGCCGAGGATGTTCGAGTCGATCAGGAAGTTCTGTCCGAGCTCGCGGTCGGGACGCACGCCGAACTGACGAAGCCGGCGCAGGCTCGGCTGGGCCGGGCCATCGCCCGGCTCGGCCGCGCCGCCGGAACTTCGACGCGACTGCGCCATGGTGCCGCTCACCAGCCGAAGACGCGCGCCGCGTTGCGCTCGACGGCGGCATCGAGCTCGGCCACTGCCACGCCGCGCTGCTCGGCAATGAAGGCGAGCGTGTGGGCGACGAACGCCGGCTGGTTACGCTCCTTACGAACCACCTGAGGGGTGAGGTAGGGGGCATCGGTCTCGACGAGCAGGCGATCCTCGGGCACGAGCCGCGCCGCCTCGGCGAGCTCGGCTGCGCTCTTGTACGTGACATTGCCGGCGAACGAGATCTGCATATCCGCGCTCCAGGCACTGATCAAGGCGCTCGGGCATCGAGAAGCAGTGCATCACGACGCTTACGCCGTCGGCTTCGTCGGCGAGCTGCTCGAGCGTCGCCTGCTCGGCGGCGCGCGAGTGGATCACGAGCGGCTTGGCCGTCTCGCGCGCAAGCGCAATCTGCGCGGCGAAGGCGCGCTCCTGATCCTCGCGTGGCGCGCCCTCGCGGTAGAAATCGAGGCCGGTCTCGCCGATCGCGAGGCAGCGCTCGTGCGCGGCGAGCGCGCGCAGTTCGGCCAGATCGGCGCCGTCGAAGCCCTTGGCCGCGTTGGGATGGCGGCCGATCGCCGCATACACCTGGGGAAAAGCCTCGGCGGCGGCGAGCGCGGCACGGCACGAAGCACCGTCGATGCCGACCGTGAGGATGTGCGTGACGCCGGCCGCCGTCGCGTCCGCGACGAGCTCGGCGTCGGGCGGTTCGCACAGCTCGAGGTGCGTGTGTGAGTCGATCACGCGGTCGTGCCCTCGCCGGATTCGAGCTGGGGCTCGCCGCGGTCCTTCGGGAACAGCGGCTCCAGCGGCTCGACCTGCTCGATCCCGCCCGTGCCCAGCGCCGCGCCCGCGAGCGACAGGCCGGGGGCGCCGAGCGCCGCGAGCAGCCGCTCGGCGCTTGTCGGCAGGTACGGCCACAGCAACACGGTCACGCAGCGAATTCCCTCGGCGAGCGTGCGCAGCACGACGTCGAGCCGCGTCGCCTGCGACTGGTCCTTGGATAGCTGCCACGGAGCCTGTTCCTCGACGTAGCGGTTCAGCCGCCGCACGCGCTGCCAGATCTCGTCGAGCGCGAGCGTCAGTTCGGCGCGATCGAGGCACTCCGAGACGCGCTCGGACAGGCCGAGGAAGTCCTCGCGCAACGCCGCGTCGACCTCGCCGGGGACGAGCGTGCCGTCGCGGTAGCGACCGATCATCGCGATCGTGCGGCTCGCGAGGTTGCCGAGCTCGTTGGCCAGCTCACTCTCATAGCGCTGCTCGAAGGAGGCCGTCGAGACCGATCCGTCCTGGCCAAGCGGCACGTCGCGCAGCAGGTAGAAGCGCAGCGCGTCGGCGCCGAAGCGCTCGATCACGGCGAACGGGTCGAGCACGTTGCCTAGCGACTTGCTCATCTTCTCGCCGTCCATCAAGAGGAAGCCGTGGACGAGCATGTGCTCGGGCAGCTCGAGCTCGGCGGCCATCAGCAGCGCTGGCCAGTAGACGGCGTGGAAGCGCAGGATGTCCTTGCCGATCAGGTGGTAGCTGGGCGGCCAGAAGGTCTTGACCAGATCGGCCGAGTCCTCCTCGGACAAGCCCGCCGGAGCGGACGCATATGAGAGCGCGCTGTAGTAGTTGAGCAGCGCGTCGAACCAGACGTAGAAGACGTGCTCGGTATCCCACGGCACGGGCACGCCCCAGGTCAGCTTGTGGCGCGAGAGCGGCACATCGCGCAGACCGGAGCGGATGAACGAGAGCGCCTCGTTGTAGCGCGTGCGCGGCAGCTACGAAGTCGGTGCGCTCGGCGTACAGGGCCTCCAAGCGCTGCTGAAAGGCGGACAGCTTGAAGAAGTAGCTGTCCTCCTGCTCGCGCGTGAGCTCGATGTGGTGGATCGGGCAGCGGTTGCCCTCGTCGATTTCGTTCTCCGCCTTGAAGTCGGCGCAGCGCGGGCAGTACCAGCCCTCGTAGGTCCCCTCGTAGACGAAGCCGTTCTCACGCACGCGCGAGAGCACCTCCTGCACCTTGACCATGTGCTGGGGGTCGGTCGTGCGGATGAAGAAGTCATTACTTGCCTCGATCTGCGGCGCGAGCGCCTTGAAACGCTCAGCGTTCTTGTCGGCGAGCTCCTGTGGCGTCACGCCAAGGGCGTGGGCGGCATCGGCGACCGGCTCGCCGTGCTCGTCGGTGCCGGTGAGGAAGAACGTCGGCTCGCCGCGCTGGCGGTGATGGCGCGCCATCACATCGGCGGCGATCGTCGTGTAGGCGTGGCCCAGATGGGGCGCGGCGTTGACGTAGTAGATCGGGGTCGTGACGTAAAAGGACATGCCGCGCCCAGGCTACTGGCCCACGCCGCTCAAACCTCGCGGCGCTGGCCGTCGCGCTCGCGCGTCAGCTCGCGATAGAGCTCGTTAGCACCGACGCCGCTCATGCGAGCGACGACGCCTGCTGCCGGACGCGGCCGCGCCCCGGCGGCGACGAGCTCGCGCAGCGCCGCAAGCGCCTGCTCGCGCGAGGCCGTACCTGCCTCGGCGGCGCCGACCACGAGCACGATCTCGCCGCGCGCGGCCTCGGCCTCGTAATAGGCGGCCAGCTCGGCGGCGCCGCCGCGGCGCACTTCCTCGTGCAACTTGGTCAGCTCGCGGCAGACTGCCGCCGGGCGATCGGGATCAACTCCGGCGAGCGTGCCGAGCGTGGCGGCGAGCCGGCGTGGGGACTCGAACGCGACGATCGTCTCGCCGGCCTGCGCGAGCAGCCGCGCCAGCTCGGCGCGCTTGCGCGGCAGAAAGCCGACAAAGCACCAGCGCTCGGCGGGCAGCCCAGAGGCGACGAGCGCGGTCGTCACGGCGCTCGGCCCGGGCAGCACCTCGACGGGCACATCGGCGGCCAGGCACTCGCGCACGAGCGCGAATCCGGGATCGGACACGAGCGGCGTGCCGGCGTCTGAGACGAGCGCGATCGTCTCGCCGCCGCGCATGCGCGCGACGAGCTCTCGGGCGCGCGCCTGTTCGTTGTGCTCGTGCAGGCTGATCAGCGGCGAGGAGACCCCGTGGCGCTGCAGCAGCAAGCGCGTGTGGCGGGTGTCCTCACAGGCGATCGCGTCGGCCTCGGCCAGCGCGTCGAGCACCCGCAGGGTCACGTCCTGCAGGTTGCCGATCGGCGTCGGGCAGACGAGCAGCCGGCCGCCGGCAACCTCCACGGGGGTCATCCCGCAAATATAGGGTCCACCCGATGCCGTCCGAGCAAGATCCTGGGCGCGGCGAGCCCCGGCCCAGGTACACGCGCTACCGCGCGCGGCGCCGGCTGTTCGGCGAGCGCGAGGCACAGCAGCCCCAGCCGCCGCGCCACCGTGCAGATCCCGAGCGCGGGGAGCGGGCCGAGCGCGGCGCCCGGCGAGGGCTGCGAGGCGCAGGCGGCAAACGTGCGCGCAGCGGCGCGAGAGGCCCCGACCAGATCGTCGCGCCCGGCCGCAGCAGAGCGCAGCGCTTCGCCGACTGGTGGCGGCGGCTCACGTTCAAACGAGCCGTGCTCTACCTGATCGGGCTGATCTTCGCCTGGCTACTGCTCTCGCTCGTGCTGTTCTTGATCAGCTCGCACTTCGAGCGCACGGCGCCGCCGAAGGACGTCGCCGGCGTGCTCGACCCGTCGGGCTTCCCGCTGACCTCAGCCAACAACATCCTCGTGCTCGGCTCCGATCGCCGCCCGAAGGGGAGCAAGGAACCGGGCGCCAACACGTCGGGGCCGAGCCGCTCGGACTCGATCATGCTGATGCGGATCGGCGGCGGGCACGACTCGCGCCTGTCGATCCCGCGCGACACGGTGATCGAAATCGCGGGTCATGGGCTGCAGAAGATCAACGCGGCCTACGCCTTCGGCGGCCCGGCGCTGTCGATCTCGGTGATCAAGCGCTACCTCGACGTCCCGATCAACCACATCGTCGAAGTCAACTTCGAAGACTTCCCGCAGCTGATCGACGCGATGGGCGGCGTCGACTACACGGGCGGCTGCGTGATCTCGCGGATCGCCGGCGGCTTTCGCAACGGCGGCTACACGCTGCGCCTGCCCAAGGGCACGCACCACATCGACGGCAAGCAGGCGCTGGCGCTGGCGCGCACGCGCGAGAACCTGTGCGCGCCCAACGAGAACGACCTGCAGCGCGCAGAACACCAGCAGGCGCTGTTCAGCGCGATGAAGAGCAGGCTGCTCTCGCCGTCGAGCTTCGTGCGCCTGCCGTGGATCGCCTGGGACGCGCCGCCGGCGATCATCTCGGACATGAGCGGGCCGACGCTGCTCGGGCTGTTCGGCGCGATGGCCGTCTCGGGTACGCCGCCGACGCGTGTGCTCAAGCCAGAAGGGGTAGCGACGCTGCCCGACGGCGAGGTCGGCCTGCGCGTCTCCGAAGCCGAGCGCCGCGCGGCGGTCGCTCAGTTCATGGCCGGCTGAGGCTCAGTCCTTCTTGGCAGCGGCGGGCTTGGCGCCCGTGGACTTGCCCGACTCTTTGGCGCTCGAGCTCTTCTCGCCCTTGGCGCCGTCGCCCGAGGAAGAGGATGAGCTCTCGCTCGAGGACGACGAACCCTCCTTCGAAGAGGAGTCCTTTGAAGATGATGAGTCCTTGCCGGAGGAGCCCTCGGCTGCGGCGGCCGTCTCGCGCTGGCGCTTGCGCGTGCCGTAGTCGGTGTTGTAGAAGCCCTTGCCCTTGAAGTGCACGGCGGGCGGATGCAGCACGCGTTCGACGGGCACGCCCGTGTCGGGATCGACGGTCAGCGCCTCTTCGCTGAAGGACTGCTGGAGCTCGAACGTCGTCCCGTCGGGACGGCGGTACTCGTAGATGGGCATGCCTTGAAACTAGTCGGTCGGCGCGCGCAAGTCGGTCGCTAGTCGGTCAGCAGGGCGCGCACGGCGACAATCCCAGCCTGGACGGTCGCTGAGAAATCGCGGTCCGGGTCGGCGAGCATGCGCAGGGCCAGTCCATCGCCGAGTGAGAAGAGCATGTCGGCGACGGCCTCGGGCTCGGCGTGCAGGCGCAGGATGCCCTCGCCCTGGGCGAGCGCGAGCATCGCGGCGACCTGGCCGCGCATGCGCTGCATCAGCCCGCAGTACTCGGTCGCGATGTCCTCGTTGCGGCGCGAGAGCATGAACAGTTCGAAGACGAGCGTGACGAACTCGGGGTCCTCGCGCACGGTCTCCTGCAGGTTCTGTGCCATCAGGTCGATGAAGTCATCGGCCGTCTGTGCCCCGGCGAGCTGGTGCTCGAGCAGCTCCATGCGCAACTCGCAGTCGCGCCGCGCAGCCTCGACAAGCAGTTGCTCCTTGGTGCCGAAGTAGTAGTGCAGAAGACCGCGCGAGACGCCGGCCTCGCGCGAGACGTGGTCGAAGGTCGAGCCGGCCGTGCCGCGGCGCGCGACGCTGCGACGCATCGCCTCGACGATGCGCTGCGCCTTCTCGCCGGAGAGCGAGCGCCCGCCGGCTCCGACGGCGCCTGTCTCGCCGGAGCCGTCCGCCGCGGAGCCCCGCTCCGCGGCGTCGGTCTCCAGGGTTACTGCGTCCGCTGCGCTCATCCTTGCGGGCGGATCGGGGTCAGGCGGCCGGCGCGCTCGCGGGCGCGGGCTCGGCCGGAGCGGTCGTCGAGCTGTAGTCGAACTCCTCCTCGGCCCCGAACAGCAGGTCGAGCACCTTCGAGCGCAGGCCCTCGCTGAGCGCCACCGCAAGCACCCCGGCCACGGCGAGCAGCAGCAGCGAGCGGCCGATGCCACCCTTGCGCCGACGCTTTGGCTGCTCGCGCAGTGAGCTCGAGGCGTTGCGCAGTGCGTCCGCCGCCTCCTTGAGCTCACGCTGGAGCTTCTTGTCCTCGAACAGCGCCTCCGTGGCGGGCTTGCCGTTTGACATGCGCCCGTATGCGCTGCGTGCGGCGCCGTACGCGGTGAGCAGGGAGCCACGCAGCTCCTCGTCCTCGAGCAGACGCTGCAGGTACCGGTTGCGCTGTGCCGCTCGCGCAGCTTCGCCGGCCTTATTGATCCTGTCCTTCGCTGCCATCACCGAACCTCGTCTCTGCCGAAGCTTTGCTGGGTCTGTGGCAAATATACCCCGGATGGTGATAAGCGATAGCGGCCGATCGCCGCTTACGACGGAACCGCCGGGCGGACGTGCGAGGCTTGCGGTCGATGCCCACGTTCCAGGCGACAGTCACGGTGCTGGGACTGCTGCTGATGGGCGGGGCACTCGCTTCTGGGCTGGCACGGCGCTCGATGCTCTCGCTGGCGGCGCTGTTCGTGCTCGCCGGCTTCGTACTCGGCAACGGCGGTCTCGACTGGATCGACTTCCGCGCGCGCTCGAGCTTCGTGCAGGATCTGGCGTTCGCGGCGCTGATCGTGATCCTGTTCCGCGACGGCCTCGAGGTCGAGGGCGAGATGCTTCAGCGCGCATGGCACCTGCCGCTGCGCAAGCTCGTGCTGGCGATGCCGCTGACGACGGTGATCGTGGCGGCGGCGGCGCGTCTCTTGATCGGGCTCTCCTGGACCGAGTCGTTCCTGCTCGGCGCGCTGCTCGCGCCGACCGACCCGGTGCTGACTTCGAGCATCGTCACCAACCCGCGCGTGCCGCGACTGGTGCGTCACTCGCTGAACCTCGAGTCGGGGCTAAACGACGGCCTGGCGCTACCGGCCGTGCTCGCCTTCCTCGCGGCCCTGAGCACCGACTCTGGCCACTTCGTGTGGTGGAAGTTCGTGCTGCAGGACGTCGGCCTCGGCTTGCTCTTCGGGCTCCTCTGCGGCTGGATCGCTTCGCTCGTGATGCCGCGCAAGACGGGCACACCACCGTCACTTTCGATTCCGTCGCATCAGAAGTCGCTGTTCGCGCTCGGCGTCGCCTTTGCGACCTACGGCGTGACCGTGCTCTCGCCGAAAGGCAACGGCTTCATCGCGGTGTTCGTGGCGGCGATCGTGCTCGGCGTGCGCCGGCCCGATGCGCGCGCGCACTTCGAGCGCAATGGCGAAGAGATCGTCGAAATCGTCAAGCTCGGGATCTTCTTCGTGTTCGGCTCGCTGCTCACCGTGCACGCCTTCACGCGCGAGGGTTGGGTGGCCGTCGTGCTCGTCGCCATCGTCTTCCTGATCGCCCGTCCGCTGGCCGTATGGCTGTCGCTCGCCGGCACAGCCACCGACGCGGCCACGCGCCTGTTCATGGGCTGGTTCGGACCGAAGGGCGTCGCCTCGATGACCTTCGCGCTGATCGTGCTCGACAAGAACATCCCGGGCGGCGTACGCATCTTCGACCTAACGGCGCTCGTCGTGTTCTGCTCGATCCTGCTGCACGGCATCTCGGACACCCCCGGCGCGAACTGGATCGCCCGACACAGCGAACGCCGGGTGGCCGAGCGGCCGGACTAGCGTCGTGAGTCGGTCAGCACGCTAGGCGTGCAGCGCCGCTTGCTCCTGCGCTGAGGGAAACGACCACGCGGCACGCGAGCGGCGCTCCTGGCGAAAGACGAAGTGCAACTGCTGGGGCGGGCGCAACTGCGCCTCGTTGGGACGGAACGTGGCACAGGGCTCTGCTAGATCGAGCGCGCAGAGCAGGTTGCAGCGAAAGAAGCATTCCTCGCAGCTGACCTTTCGCGCTGCCCGCTTGCCCTGTGTTCTCGTTGCCACCCACTGCCTCCCAGTCATCTGATTGAACGGTCGGGTGGCATCAAAGCAGCGCCGGCGTGCGGCAGCACACGGCCACTCCGCAAATCGCAGACAAAACAAATTGCTACCCGGAAAGAGCCGGAATCGCGTGGCTTGGATGTGACGATCGCCGAGATCGCCCTGCACTTTGCGGCCGATCGCGGGCGCCGGAGGGTAGATCACAGGCTCGCGGTCGGGCACTCGCCATTATGTGGATGCATGCGCGTACTCCTGACCGGCGCCAGCGGCTTCATCGGCGCGCTGCTCGCCCCACGCCTGCAGTCTCGCGGATACGAGGTACGCGCCTTGGCGCGTACCCCTTCGCGCGTGCAGGCCGACGTGCCGATCGTGCGCGGCGACGCGATCACGGGCGAGGGCCTCTCCGAGGCGCTCGCCGGCGTGCAGGTCGCCTATTACCTGATCCACTCGATGGAGCGCGCCGGCGCCGGACAGGGACCATTCCAGGAGCGCGAGCGACTCGCCGCCGAGAACTTCGCCGCGGCGGCCGCAGATGGCGGCGTGCAGAGGATCGTCTACCTCGGCGGCCTGCTCGGCGATTCGCGCGAGCAAACGCGCTCGCGTCATCTGGCAAGTCGCAAGGAGGTTGAGCACGTGCTGATGGCGGCCGTCCCTGACTCGGTCGCGCTGCGCGCGTCGATCGTGATCGGCGCGCGCTCGCGCTCCTTCCGCCTGCTCGTGCACCTGGTCGAGCGCATGCGCGTGCTCGCACTCCCCGCCTGGCGGCGCTACCGAACGCAGCCAATCGACGAGCGCGACATCGCCGAGATGCTCGTCTCGGCGGCGAGCGCCGAGGTCGGCGGCCGCTCACTCGACGTCGGCGGCCCCGACGTGCTCTCCTACGGCGCGATGATCGAGCGGATCGCCGAGTTGATGATGGTGTACCGCCCAACGCTGGGAATCGGTGTGAGCGCGAGCGGCCTCACCGGCCGCGTGGCCGCGGCGATCGCGAGTGAGGATCCAGACCTCGTCGTGCCATTGATGGAGAGCCTGCACGGCGAGCTGCTGCCGACCAATGATCACGCCGACGAGCTACTCGACGTTCCCTTGCACAGCTTCGATACTGCCGTCGAACATGCGCTTGGCGAGTGGGAAGCCACAGAGCGCCTCGCCGCGCGCTGATCGGCCTGCACTTATGAGCGTCGTCACCGTCTCCACGAAGATCGCCGCACCGCGCGAGCGCGTTTGGGAAGTCGTGATGGACCCCGAGCGGCTGCGCGACTGGGTGACGATTCACCGCAAGCTCGTGCACGCCGACAGCGGTCCTCCGCGCGTCGGTTTTGAGATGGAGCAGCAGATACACCTGCGCGGCGTGAGCCTTGACGTTCGCTGGCGCCTGGTCGAGTGCGAGCCCGGCGCAAAGGCTGTCTGGGAGGGCCGTGGGCCGGCACGTTCGCGTGCGCGTACCGAATATGTGTTGAGTGGCGATGACGGAAAAACGCGCTTTGACTACCGCAACGAGTTCCGTCCACCACTTGGCCCGATCGGCGCATTGGTCAGCCGTGCGCTTGTCGGAGGCATGCCCGAACGCGAGGCCAAGCGCACGCTCGAGCGCCTACGTTCATATGTAGAGAAGTAGCATTGAGCCAGCTCACCTGTGTGGAACTAGTAAGGTGAGTTCGTCCCAATGTTGCCCTGAGTGGATCGGCAAGATGGCTTTAGGGCGTTTTTAACTAGTGAAGAGGATGCAACGTGACCGACTTCCTTGATGAGAAGCGCAAAGAGATCGGTGACCGGCTGAAGGAGCTAAAGCCGGCCGTCGATGAGTACAACCGCCTCGAGGCAGCTGCTTCGGCGCTGGAGGGTGTCGGTGGCACGGCTGCGACCGTAACCGCAACGGCAACCGCTCCCCGTCGTCGTGGACCCGGACGCCCGCGTGGCTCGGTGAGCCGCAAAGGCGCCGCAGCCGCCGCACCCGCCAAAGCGGGACGCAAAAAAGCAGGCAGGCCGGCGGGCCGGCGCGCTGGACGGCGCAAAGGCAGTGGCACGCGTGCCGCCGAGGCGCTGTCATTCGTGCAGGGCCAGCCGGGTATCACGATCCCCGAGCTCGCCGCCAAGATGGGTATCAAGCAGAACTATCTGTACCGCGTACTGCCTGGGCTCGAGCAGGAAAACAAGGTCTCGAAGCAGGGCAGGGGCTGGCACCCGAAAGGCTAGCCTTTCGGGCTGAATCAGGCGCAATCCGCTCCCGAGGCGGGCTGGGATTGCACTTGACATAAGGCCGAACGCCCCCAGGCGGGCGCTGGCTTTTCGAAAAGGATTTCGGTTAATCGAATAGAAAAGGGCGCGGTCTTGGACCGCGCCCTTTCTGTTTCTCAATAGCTTGTACCCGCAACGATCACCGCGGTCGCTTGCACGACTTTGACTAGATCAGGCCCTGCTGTTTGACCGTGTCGCGCTCCTCGGTCAGCTCGAGCACCGAAGCGTCGATCTTCTCGCGAGAGAACGCATCGAGCTCGATGCCCTGCACGATCTTGTACTCGCCCCCCTCGCATGTGCACGGGAAGCCGCTGATCAGACCCTCCGGGATGTCGTAGGAGCCGTCCGAGGGGATGCCCATCGAGACCCAGCCGCCGTTCGTGCCTTTGACCCAGTCGCTGACGTGGTCGATCGCCGCGCTCGCCGCCGACGCCGCGCTCGAGGCGCCGCGCGCCTCGATGATCGCCGCGCCGCGTTTGCCGACGTTCGGCAGGAAGTCATTTTCGATCCACGCCTGATCGTCGACGACGCCCGCCGCCAGCTCACCGCGCACCTTCGCGTGAAACAGGTCCGGGTACATCGTCGGCGAGTGGTTGCCCCACACGCCCATCTGGCTGACGTCCGTGACCGGGCACTCGACCTTGTTGGCCAGCTGCGCGATCGCGCGGTTGTGGTCGAGGCGCATCATCGACGTGAAGCGCTCGCGCGGGATCTCCGGCGCGTTGTTCATCGCGATCAGGCAGTTCGTGTTGGCCGGGTTGCCGACCACTAGGATCTTCACATCCGCGGCGGCCTTCGCGTTCAGCGCCTTGCCCTGGCCCGTGAAGATCTTGCCGTTCTCTGAGAGCAGCTCGGCGCGCTCCATCCCTTTCGTGCGCGGACGCGAGCCGACGAGCAGCGCAACGTTGACACCGTCGAACGCGTCCTCCGCACTGTCGTGCAGGTCGAGCCCCGTCAGCAGCGGGAAAGCGCAATCGACGAGCTCCATCGCCACGCCCTCGAGCGCGCCCATCGCCTGCGGGATCTCGAGCAGGCGCAGGTCGACCGGCTGGTCCGGGCCGAGCAGCTGGCCGCTGGCGATGCGGAAGACGAGGCTGTAGCCGATCTGCCCGGCGGCGCCGGTGACTGTGACTTTGACGGGATTGCTCATGTCATCTCCTGATGCGGTTTCTCGGGCAACAGCGTTGCCGGATTTTATTACTTATCTATCGATTGATGGCTTTCGCAGTGCCATCGCAGGGCGATCTTGGAAGCGGAGCGGCTCAGCTCACGCCATCGCCGCTTTCAGGTTCTCGTCGATCGAGGCAAGGAACTCCTCGGTCGTCTGCCAAGGCTCGTCCGGACCGATCAGCAGGGCGAGGTCCTTGGTCATCTTGCCCTCTTCGACCGTCTGCACGCAGACGCGCTCGAGCGTCTGCGCGAACTCACTGAGGAGCGGCGTCTCGTCCATCCGCCCGCGGGCCTCGAGGCCGCGCGTCCAGGCGAAGATCGAGGCGATCGGGTTCGTCGAGGTCGGCTTGCCCTGCTGGTGCAGGCGGTAGTGGCGCGTGACCGTGCCGTGCGCCGCCTCCGCCTCGACCGTCTTGCCGTCGGCTGTCATCAGCACGCTCGTCATCAGTCCCAGCGAGCCGAAGCCCTGCGCGACGGTGTCCGACTGCACGTCGCCGTCGTAGTTCTTGCACGCCCACACATAGCCGCCTTCCCACTTCAGCGCCGCCGCCACCATGTCGTCGATCAGGCGGTGTTCGTAGGTGATCCCCGCAGCCTCGAAATCACTCTTGAACTCGGCCTCGTAGACCTCTTCGAAGAGGTCTTTGAAACGCCCGTCGTAGCGCTTGAGAATCGTGTTCTTCGTCGACAGGTAGACCGGGTAGCCGCGGTCTAGGCCGTAGCGCAGCGAAGCGCGCGCGAAGTCGCGGATCGAGTCATCGAGGTTGTACATCGCCAACGCGATGCCGCCCCCCGGGAAGTCGTACACGTCGAGCTCGACCGGCTCGCTGCCGTCCTTGGGGGTGAACGTAAGCGTCAGCGAGCCCTCGCCCGGGACGACCATGTCGGTCGCGCGGTACTGATCGCCGAAGGCGTGGCGGCCGATCACGATCGGCTTCGTCCAGCCCGGAACCAGGCGCGGCACGTTCTTGATCACGATCGGCTCGCGGAAGATGACACCGCCGAGGATGTTGCGGATCGTCCCGTTCGGCGAGCGGTACATCTCCTTCAGGCCGAACTCCTGCACGCGCGCCTCGTCCGGCGTGATCGTCGCACACTTGACTCCCACCCCGTACTGCTTGATCGCCTCCGCCGCTTCCACCGTGATGCGATCTTCGCTCGAATCGCGGCTCTCGATGCCGAGGTCGAAGTACTTCAGCTCGACGTCCAGGTAGGGGACGATCAGCTTGTCCTTGATGAACGACCAGATGATCCGCGTCATCTCGTCGCCGTCCAGCTCAACGACTGGGTTCTTCACCTTGATCTTGGCCATGTCTCGTCCTCGGGCGTTTGCGGGTGGGGCCGCCGATGCTATCTCGCGACGGCGAGAGCACTCTGCCGCACTGGATGGCCCGGCCCGAGCGGCGCAGCCCGCGCGCTGGGCGCCGTCAGCCGTTCCAGCTGGCCTGCGAGCCGTGCGTGACCAGCACGGTCGAGCGGCCGCCGGCGAACGGCAGCGTCGCGACACGGCCTTCGGACGCAGGGCCGTCGACTCCGCCTTCGTTGACGAGCACCGTGCCGCCGTCTGTCGAGAGGCCCGCCGCCTGCAACGACAGCCGGGCGCCCTTCGGGGTCAGGCGCCGAGCGCGGCCCGAAGCCACGCTGACCGCCCACGCTTCGCTCGTGTCCTGCCCGACGAACTGAGCCAGTAGCTTGCTCCCGTCGGCCGAGAAGGCCACCGGGATCAGCCCCGAGACCAGCGAGCGCACGCGGACGTTCGTCAAGCGGCGCGTCTTTCCCTTCGAAGGACGTAGCCAGAGCTGGTAGACCGGCGCGTCCTCGCGGCGCAAGCGCTCGCGGTCGTAGACGATCGCGCCCGGGCCCCACAGTGGGAACAGGCTGCGCCCGTCGTGGGTCAGCGCGACCGCGCCCGTGCCGTCGGGCTTGGCGCGGTAGATGTTCACGCGCGCCATCAGCGACTGCGAGCGTGCGAGGCCGTAGACGACTTCATCACTGCCGTTCGGGGCGAAGCTCGCGCCGAACAGTTGCCCGTGGGCGATCATGCTCAGCTTCGCCGACTGAGTGTCGAGGATGCCGAGGCCCGACAGCTGGGCTCCGCGCTTCAACGCCGTCGATTGCACGTCGACCGCCAGATAGCGCCCGTCCGGGGACCAGCTCAGCGGTTGGGCCGTTTCGCCCTTCAGACTCAGGTACGTCTGCCGCGGTGCGCCTGTCGTCGAGTAGATCCCCAGTGCCGGGCCCGTTTCGCTAGCGCCGGCGCCGAACAGCGAGACCGCCACCTGCTGAGCGTTCGGCGAGATCTGCGGCGAGAAGCCTTCGCCGAGGCTCGTCTTCTGCGAGCCGTCGCTGCGCATCGTCCAGACGAGCGCCGGCGAGGTGCCCGACTGGGTCACGTAGGCGATCGTCGGCGGTTGCGCCGGCGATGGGGCCAGCGAGGGCGCTGCGAGAGCACTGGTTGCGAGTGAGAACGCGAGTGCGAGAGCCAGCACCGGCACGAGCGCCACGCGCCGGCGAGCACGTCGCGCGGCGAACGATTTGCATACCCCCGCAAGCATGCGCACAGGCTATCCGCGAGCTGGGACGGTACAGCTCGGCCGTGCCGCCGCACGGGGGTGGCGAGCGCCACAGACCGGGTGATCTCTGCGAGACTGTCCGCATGGCCAGCACGATGCCGCGAGCCGCCGTCGGCGACGCGCCGTGGAAGACGCACACCGTCTTCAACCAGGCGACGCCGCTCGAGGGCGTGAACGTATTCGAGAGCAACACCCCGCTCGTCGAGGCGACCGAGCGCGAGGGCGCCGGCTGGGTGCGCGAGCGCGCCTCCGACCTCGGCCGCCTGATCGGCGGCGCGCCGCAGCAGGAATGGGGCCGGCTGGCCAACGAGAACAAGCCCGTGCTGCACACGTTCGACCGCTTCGGCAATCGCATCGACGAGGTCGAGTTCCACCCCGCCTGGCACCAGCTGATGCAGATGGGCGTCGCCAACGAGCTGCATTCGCTGCCGTGGACGAGCGAGGAGCCCGCGCCGCACACTGCTCGCGCCGCCCTCTACGCGACCGCGATGCAGGCCGAGGCCGGCTTCTGCTGCCCGATCACGATGACCTTCGCCGTGATTCCTGCGCTACGCGCCCAGCCCGAGCTGGCAGCCGAGTGGGAGCCGCTGTTGATGTCCACGAGTTATGACCCACGCCTGATCGCAGCGAGCGAGAAGGGCAGCGCGATCTCGGGCATGGCGATGACCGAGAAGCAGGGCGGCTCCGACGTGCGCGCCAACACGACCGTCGCCCGCGCGCTGAACGGCGGCGGCGCCGGTGCCGAGTACGAGATCGTCGGGCACAAGTGGTTCTGCTCGGCGCCGATGTCCGACATGTTCCTCGTGCTCGCGCAAGCCGAGGAGGGCCTCTCCTGCTTCTTGATGCCGCGCATCCTGCCCGACGGCTCGCGCAACGCATTTCACATCCAGCGTCTGAAGGACAAGCTCGGCAACCACTCAAACGCCTCCTCCGAGGTCGAGTTCCACGGCGCCTGGGCGCGCATGGTCGGCGAGCCCGGCCGCGGCGTGCCGACGATCATCGAGATGGTCGGGCACACGCGCCTGGACTGCGTGATCGGCGCCGCCGCCGGGATGCGCAGCGGCGTCGCCTCGGCCACCCACCACGCGGCGCACCGCAGCGCCTTCGGCAAGACGCTGATCGACCAGCCGCTGATGCGGAACGTGCTCGCCGACCTGTGCATCGAGTCCGAGGCCACCACGGCGCTTGCGATGCGCCTCGCGCGCGCCTACGACGAAGCGCAGGAAGACGCCGACGCCGGCGAGAACGAGACCGACGCGCAGCTGTTCAAGCGCCTGGCGACGGCCGTCGGCAAGTACTGGAGCTGCAAGCGCGCCCCTAACCACGCCTTCGAGTCGCTCGAGTGCTTCGGCGGCGCAGGCTACGTCGAGGAGTCGGGCATGCCGCGGCTGTATCGCGAGGCGCCGCTGGCCTCGATCTGGGAGGGCTCGGGCAACGTGATGAGCCTCGACGTGCTGCGCGCGCTGACGCGCTCGCCGCGCTCGCTCGAGGTGTTCCTGCACGAGGTGCGAGCAGGCCGGCGGCGCCGACGCGCGTCTCGACGCGCGCGTCGACGGGCTCAAGCAGCGCTTCAGCGACCCGGCCACGCTCGAGAGCCGCGCCCGCCGCGTCGTCGAAGACATGGCGCTGTGCCTGCAGGGCTCGCTGCTCGTGCGCCACGCCCCGCCGGCCGTCGCCGACGCCTTCTGCGCCTCGCGCCTGGACGGCGACGGCGGCCTCGAGTACGGCACGCTGCCCGCCGGCAGCGACTTCGGCGCGATCATCGGGCGCGCCCTGCCCGACATCGACCGCTGAGCAGCGGCGCCCGGCGCGCCTACCATTGTCTATATGAAACCTCGCGCGAACTTCCAGCTCGCCCGTATCTTCGGCATCCGCGTGGGTGTCGGCATCAGCTGGTTCGTCGTGCTGTTCGTCTTCATCATCTTCGTCACGCCCGTCTTCCACAGCCAGCTCGGCGGCTCGCGCACGACCGCCTATCTAGTGGCCGTCGCCTCGGTGCTGTCGTTCTTCGCCTCGCTCGTGCTGCACGAGCTCGGCCATGCACTAGCCGCCCGGCGCTGCGGCCTGCAGGTGGCCGGCATCGATCTGTGGGCGCTCGGCGGCATCACGCGCACCGAGGAGTCACACGACCCCAAGACCGAGTTCCGTGTCGCCGCGGCCGGCCCACTCGTGACACTCGTCGTGATCGTCGCGTGCGTGATCGCCGGGCGGCTGCTCACCAGCGGCACGACTTTCTCGAAGCTCGCCCTCGGCGAAGAAACGCTCCACGCGACGCCCGCGCTGGTGTGGCTTAGCTGGCTGGCCACGATCAACGTGCTCGTGCTCGCGTTCAACCTCGTGCCGGCCTTCCCGCTCGACGGCGGGCGCATCGCGCACGCCGCGATCTGGTGGCGTACCGGCGATCGCAATCGCGCCACGCGCGCGACCGGCCGCGCCGGGCAGGGCTTCGCGCTGGTGCTCGGCGCGCTCGGGCTGTGGTGGCTCGCAAACGGCGTCGGCACGGCCGGCGTGTGGTGCATCCTGCTCGCCTACTTCCTCTACCAGGCAGCCGGCGCGGCGGTCGTCCAGGGCGTGCTCGGCACGCGCATCCAGAGCATCACCGTCGCCGACATCATGGACCGCGAGCCCGTCACGATCCCGGCCAGCGCGACGCTGCTCGACGCGCACGAGCAGTTCTTCCTGCGCTACCGCTGGCCGTGGTTCGCGGTCGTCGACCCGGCGCACCATTTCCTCGGCGTCGTCGCCGCCGCGCGAGTCGACGCCGAAATCTCGGCCGGGCGCCCGGCGCTGCCGGTCGTGGACGTGCTCGAAGAGGACATGCACGTACGCATCGACGAGGGCGAACCGCTCGAATCGCTGCTCGGATCGGAGGGTCTCGGACGCCTCGGTGCGATGGTCGCGGTCGATCACGACGGCGTGCTCCGGGGGGTCGTGACGCTGGCCGAGGTGCGCAAAGCGCTGCGAGTCGCGACCTGAGCATGGGAGCGCCTCTGAGAGGGTCCGAGCGCCCGAGCGTTATAGAGTCCCGCCCGCAGCGCCCCCACTTCCCCAAGTAAATCGACCTCAGAGAGCCATGCCAGCACACGACGTCTTGATCATCGGCGCCGGCCTCGCGGGCCAGCGCGCGGCGCTCGCCGCGGCCCGGGAGGGCGCCAGCGTGGCGATCATGAGCAAGGTCCACCCCGTGCGCTCGCACTCGGTCGCCGCCGCCGGCGGGATCAACGCGGCGATCAGCGTCGACGACGACTGGCACTCCCACGCCTACGACACCGTCAAGGGCTCGGACTTCCTCGGCGACCAGGACGCGATCGAAGTGATGTGCTCGGAGGCCCCCGCAGAGGTGCTGCACCTGGAGCACATCGGCGTGACCTTCCACCGCAACGAGAAGGGCGAGATGGACCTGCGCGCGTTCGGTGGCGCCTCGATGAAGCGCACGGCCTACGTCGCCGACATCACCGGCCAGGCGCTGCTGCACGTGCTCTACGAGCAGTTGATGAAGCACCACGAGACGGTCGAGCGCTACGAGGAGTGGTTCACGACCTCGCTGCTTGCAGGACGAGCAGGGCCGTTGCTGCGGCGTGATCGCGCGCGACGTGCGCACGGGACGGATGGAGGCGTTCACGGCGAAGAACGTGATCCTCGCCTGCGGCGGCGCGGGGCAGGCCTACAAGCCGACGACCAACGGGCTGATCGTCACCGGCGACGGGATCGCGATGGCCTACCGCGCCGGCGCGCCGCTGATGGACATGGAGATGGTCCAATACCACCCGACGTGCCTCGTCGAGACGGGCATCCTGATCACCGAGGGCGCCCGTGGCGAGGGCGCGCACCTGCTCAACTCCGAGGGTGAGCGCTTCATGGAGAAGACGGCGCCGAACAAGATGGAGCTTGCCTCGCGCGACGTCGTCTCGCGCGCCGAGCAGATCGAGATCAACGAGGGCCGCGGCGTCGGCCCCGAGCGGCCGCGGCATCTACCTCGACGTGACCGTCGTGCCGCGCAAGCGCACGCTCGAGGCGCTGCGCGAGATCGTCAACCTCGGCAAGGACTTCGCCGGCGTTGACATCACGCGCGAACCGATCACGATCCGTCCCGGCCAGCACTACATCATGGGCGGCGTGAAGACCGACATCGACGGGCAGACGCCGATCGAGGGCCTGTACGCCGCCGGTGAGGTCGCCTGCGTGTCCGTTCACGGCGGCAACCGCCTCGGCGCCAACTCGCTGCTGGACACGCTGATCTTCGGCCGCCGCTCGGGCGAGCACGCGGCGGCGCGGGCGGCGAGCATGGCGATGCCCGAGATCGACACGCACGCCCAGCTGCGCCGCGACTCCGACGCGATCGACGCGATCATCAACCGCCCGCGCGACGGCCGGCGCGTCTCCGAGATCAAGGACGAGCTCGGCGAGATGATGAACAAATACGCCGCCGTGTTCCGCGACGAGCAGGGCCTGCAGAGCGCGCGCGAGACGATTGCGCGGCTGAAGGAGGAGGCCGGCAAGGCGTGGATCGACGACCGCGGCACGGTCTTCAACCAGGACGTGCTCGGCGCGATCGAGCTCGGCTACATGATCGACTGCGCCGAGGCCACTGTGGTCGGCGCGATCGAGCGCAAGGAGTCGCGTGGCGCGCAGTTCCGCACCGACTACCCCGAGCGCAACGACGAGGAGTGGCTGAAGCACATCGACATCACGCTCGACGGCGACGGACCGCAGGTCAGCTATTCGCCTGTGACGATCACCCAGTGGCAGCCCGAGGAGAGGAAGTACTGATGGCTGAGACGCAAACAGCAACCTCAACGGCGCACACGGCAGCTCCGGAAGAGTTCAAGCTGCGCCTGCGCCGCTACAACCCGGAGTCGGGCGAGGCTCCCTACTGGGACGAGCACACGATCGAGCTCGAGCCGCACCGCTCGGTGCTCGAGGCGATCCTGCAGGCCAAAGACCGCTTCGACGGCTCGATCGGCGTCCGCTGCTCCTGCCGGCAGGCGATCTGCGGCTCGTGCGGCATCCGCGTCAACGGCGAACCGGCGCTGGCCTGCCACACCCATCTCGACGCCGCGCTCGCCGGCTCACGCGACGGCGTGATCGAGATCGAGCCGATGGGCAACATGCCCGTGCTGAAGGACCTGATCGTCGACATGGACGCGGTGCACTGGAAGAAGATCCAGCGCGTCACGCCGTGGCTGATCGCCAAGCAGCCGGTGCCCGAGCGCGAGTACATCGTGCCGCGCGAGAGCATGATCGACGTCACGCAGACGATGGCCTGCATCCAGTGCGGCGCGTGCGTGTCGGACTGCCTGGCGATGGAGGTCGACCCGGGCTTCATCGGCCCGGCGGCGCTCGCCAAGTCCTACCGCTTCGTCGGCGACCCGCGCGATGACCAGCAGTTCGAGCGGCTCAACGACCTCGCGCAGGACCCAGAGGGGATCTTCGACTGCACGCACTGCTTCAAGTGCGTCGAGGCGTGTCCGAAGGACGTCAACCCGATGGGCCAGATCATGCGCCTGCGGCGGATCGCCACGAACGATCACCACATCGTCGACAAGAACAACGGCGAGCGCCACGAGGCGGCCTTCACGACACTGATCAAGGACAACGGCCTGCTGTGGGAGGCTGAGCTCTTGCCGCGCTCCTACGGCGGCAACTCGTGGTTTGGCAAATTCGCGCCGCCCGCCGGAAAAGAGCTGCTCAGCTCGCTGCCCGCGATCATCAAGGCGCTCTTGCGCGGCAAGGTCACGCCGATGGGCGCGCTGAAACCGCACAAGATCCCCAAGCAGGACCTGAAGAGCGTGCAGGGGATCTTCGACAAGGTCGAGGGACGCGAGCAGCGCTACGAGCTGAACCTGTACATCGCCGGCGAGGACGAGGCGCCGCAGCAGAGCAGCGAGGGCGGCGGCGAGACGAGCGCCGCGAGTGCCAGCGACCCGGTAGCGGCAGGCGTCACAGCGGAGCCGGGCGGCAAAGAGCCCGACTCCGATCCGGGCTCCGAGCCCGCCGACACGCCGACCGAGCAGCGCGACACCGAGGAGGGTCTGGGCAGATGAAGGTCGCCTACTGGCCGGGCTGCGTCAGCCGCGGCTTCACACCCGAGCTGCACGGCTCGATGGCGCAGGTCGCGCCGCTGCTTGGACATCGAGCTGGTCGAACTCGACCGCGCGTGCTGCACCGGCGCGGGCGTGATCGCCGAGCACAACCAGGAGCTCGCCGACACGCTCAACGCGCGCACGTTCGCGCTCGCCCAGCAGGTGCAGGGCGCGGAGCTGATGATGAACATCTGCTCGACCTGCCAGGGCGCGCAGAGCGAGTGCCAGGAGCGCCTCGACGCGAATGCCGAGTACCGCGAGCACGTCAACGAGACGCTCGCCGGCGAGGGCCTCTCCTACGAGCAGGGCCTGACGAACAAGAACTTCCTCTGGCTGCTGGTCGAGGAGATCGGCCTGGAGGAGCTGCGCTCACGCGTCAAGCGCCCGCTGACGAACCTCAAGGTGGGCCCGTTCTACGGCTGCTACATCGTGCGCCCGCGCGATCGCCTCGGGATCGACGCAGAGCGCCCGCGCGACCACTACCTGCACCAGGTGATCGAGGCGCTCGGCGGCACCGTGATCGACTACGCCGGGATGCGCAAGTGCTGCGGCTTTCCGATCATCACGATGAACAAGGAGGCCTCGCTGAAGCAGGCCGGCCGCCACCTCGGCGACGCCGTCGACGCCGATGCCGACTGCCTCGTGACGCCGTGCCCGCTATGCCACCTGAACCTCGACCTGCAGCAGCCGCTGGCCGAAAAAACGGTTGGCCGCGATCTCGAGATGCCCGTGCTGCACCTGCCTCAGCTCGTCGGCCTCGCGCTGGGCCTGGAGCCGAAGGAGCTCGGCATGAGCCGCCACGTCGTGCGCCCGACCTCGGTGATCGACTGGTCGAGCTCGGTCGTCGGCGCAGCTGCAGGCGCTTCATCCGGCTGGTAGCACGGCCAAGCACGTAGGCTCCGCCGGTGCGGATCCTCACCGTCGTCGGCAACCGCCCCCAGTTCATCAAGGCAGCCGCTGTGTCCGGGCCCCTGCGCGAGCACCACGAGGAGATCCTCGTGCACACGGGCCAGCATCACGACGACTCGCTCTCGCGTGTCTTCTTCGCCGAGCTCGGACTGCCCCGACCGGACCGTGAGCTCGGCATCGGCGGCGGCTCGAACACCTCGCAGACGGCACGCATGCTGGCTGCGCTCGAGCCGCTGCTCGGCGAGCTCTCCCCGCACGCGGCGCTCGTCTATGGCGACACCAACTCGACGCTCGCCGGCGCGCTCGCCGCGGCGCAGGCCGGCGTGCCGGTCGTGCACGTCGAGGCAGGCATGCGCTCGTTCGACCGCGCCATGCCCGAGGAGCGCAACCGCGTGCTCAGCGACCACCTGGCTGAGCTGTTGCTGTGCTCCTCTGAGACCGCCGCCGAGAACCTTCGCGCCGAGTCGGTCGCCGGGCGCATCGAGCTGGTCGGCGACGTGATGGTCGACGTGGCCCTGCGCCGCCAGCCCTCGGCTCGCAGCGACACTGAGACGCCCGCGCGCCACGGCGTGCAGAGCGGCCGGTACCTGCTGCTGACCGCGCATCGCGCGGGCAATGTTGATGACCCGCAGCGCCTGCGCGCGCTGATCGAGCTGATCGAGGCGCTGCCGCCGCCGGTCGTCTTCCCGCTGCACCCGCGCACGGCGGCGCGCCTGCAGGAGTTCGACCTGCGCGAGCGGTTCGCCGCGATCGACGGCCTGCATCTGAGCGACCCACTCGGCTACGTCGAGTTCAGCGCACTCCTATGCCAGGCCCGGGCCGTCTTGACCGACTCCGGCGGCGTCCAGAAGGAGGCGTACCTTGCCGGGGTGCCCTGCATCACGCTGCGCGCGAATACCGAGTGGGTCGAGACAGTGCAGACCGGCTGGAACACGCTCGTAGATCTCGACCCGGTGGCGGCGCTCGCGGCGCTGGCTGCCGAGCCACCCGCTGAGCAGCTCGAGCTGTACGGCGACGGGCACGCTGCCGAGCGCTGCGTGCAGGCGATCGGCACGCTGTGAGCGACCCCGCGATCGAGCCCATCGGCGACCGGCCGGTGCGCGTGGGCGTCGTCGGCCTCGGCTACTGGGGCCCCAACATCGCGCGCAACCTCGGCGCGCTCGATGGCTGCGAGCTGCGCTGGCTATGCGATGCCGACGAGGCTGCGCGAGCGCGCCAGGCGAGCGCCTTCCCGGCGGCGCGCACGACCGGGGAGCTGAGCGACCTGCTCGAGGACGACGAGCTCGATGCAGTCGTGCTGGCCACGCCCGTGCCGACGCACGCCGAGCTCGCGATCGCCGTCGCACGTGCCGGCAAGCACTGCTTCGTGGAGAAGCCGCTCGCGACGAACGTGGCCGACGCCGAGGCGGTCGTCGAGGCCGCCGCACAGGCCGGGCGATTGCTGATGGTCGGACATCTGCTCGAGTATCACCCGGCCGTGGTGCGCCTGAAGCAGCTGATCGAGTCCGACGAGCTCGGCCCGCTCTACTACCTGTACGGCAACCGCGTCAACTTCGGCGTCGTGCGCACGAACGAGAACGCGCTGTGGAGCCTCGGCGCGCACGACGTCTCGGTCGCCCTGCACCTGATCGACGAAGAGCCCGAGGAGTGCACGGCGGAGGGCGCTTGCTACGTACAGCCCGGCGTCGAGGACGTCGTCTTCTGCTTCCTACGCTTCCCCTCCGGAGTCGTCGCCCACCTGCATCTGTCTTGGCTGGACCCGCACAAGGAGCGTCGCCTGACGGTCGTCGGCGCGCGGCGCATGGCGGCGTTCGACGACATGCAGATCGACGGCAAGCTGTCGATCTACGACAAGGCGATCGACGAGGAGGCTCGCTCGTGGGGCCAGTACATCGCCCGCTCGGGCGATGTCTTCTCTCCGCGCATCGCCAACGCCGAGCCCCTGCATCTGGAGTGCGAGCACTTCATCGAGTGCGTGCGCAACGGGACCCAGCCGCGCTCAGACGGGCAAAGCGGGCTGCGCGTGGTGCGTGTGCTCGAGCGTCTACAGCGCTCGTTGGAGCAGCGCTAGCGGCGCTAGGCCAAGCTGGTGCGGCGCGAATCGACGCCTTCGCCGCCCTGGGCCAAGCGGCGCTCAGGTCGGCCCGCGCGGGGACGCGCGTGGCGCTCCTGGTGGGTCCGCCTGTCCACGCGCAACACCGGGCCAAAGCGCAGTCCGATGCCGCGCATCACGTAGGCATCGCGGGTGAAGTTGTAGCCGAACAGCGGGCGCAGCAACAGCATCCAGTGCTTGGCCAGATACCGGCGAGGTCGTCTTACAGGGCGTACGTACACGTTCGTCTTCCTTGACTCGGAGTCAAACGAGTTTTGCATATCTAGAGCTGGTTTTGCGCAAACAGCGCGTACTTTTCACAAGTCGCGGGCGCTATGCGGAGCTGTGCGCACGTTTGCGCAGATCCGACGGGGAACTACAGCGCCTGGCGCGCCTTGAACGGCTCTTCCTCGCCCACCGTGCCCGGGCCGGAGAGCTCGAAGGCGCTGTGCAGCGCCTGCACCGCCTGCGGCACGCGCTCGCGGTCGATCACGCAGGAGATCTTGATCGGCGAGGTCGAGATCATCTCGATGTTGACCTGCTCGTGCGCGAGCACTCTGAAGACCTTTGCCGCGACGCCAGGGTGCGAGCGCATGCCGGCGCCGACGATCGAGACCTTGCCCATTTCCTCGTGTGCGATCAGCTCGAGGAAGGACTCTCCCGTCAGCGGCTCGAGCGCCGCGCGCGAGGTGCGCAGATCCTCGCGTGGGACGGTGAAGGAGATCTCGGCCCTGCCGCCCGCCGAGGAGGGCTCGTTCTGCACGATCATGTCGACGTTCACGTTGACCTCGGCGAGCGCGTCGAAGATGCGCGCCGCCGCGCCGAGCTCGTCGGGCACGCCGATCAGCGTGACCCGCGCCTCGGAGGTCGAATGCGTGACGGCTGTGATCAGTGGATGCTCCATCGTTTCTCCCTCTGCGACGACAACGGTACCTGGCGCCTCTTCAAATGAGGAGCGGCAGTGGATGCGCACGCCGTGGTTGCGCGCGTACTCGACCGAGCGCAGCTGCAGTACACCCGCGCCGGAGGCCGCCATCTCGAGCATCTCCTCAAAGGAGATCGTCGGCAGCTTGCGCGCGTCCGGGACGATCCGCGGGTCGGCCGTGTAGACGCCCGAGACGTCCGTGTAGATCTCGCAGACCTCGGCGTTGAGCGCCGCCGCGACGGCGACGGCCGTCGTGTCCGAGCCGCCGCGGCCGAGCGTCGTGACATTGCGCGCCGTGCCCGAGACGCCCTGAAAGCCGGCCACGAGCACCACGTTGTTGTCCTCGAGCGCCGCCTTAATGCGATCGGCGCGCACGTCGATGATGCGGGCCTTCGTGTGCGACTCGTCGGTGACGATCCCCGCCTGCGAGCCGGTCAGCGAGATCGCGCGATGGCCGAGGTCGTTGATCGCCATCGCACACAGTGCGCACGAGATGCGCTCGCCCGTCGAGAGCAGCATGTCCATCTCGCGCGGGTCCGGCGCGTCTGAGACTTCGTCGGCCATCGCGATCAACTCGTCCGTCGTCTTTCCGCGCGCCGAGAGCACGGCCACGACGCGGTGGCCGAGCTCGCGCTTCTCGACGATGCGCCTGGCCGCACGCTTGATCCGCTCGGCATCGGCCACCGACGTGCCGCCGAACTTCATCACGATCACGCTTGACATCTGTCGCAGGATATTGCGCGCCGCGCAGATGGCGCTGGTCGTTTCCGATCGTCGGGCCCCGAGGCCCGGCGCGTTAGTAGTAGTCCTGCACGCTCATCCGCCAGCGCGCCGAGTCATCGCCGCTCGAGACGACCACGTCATACAGACCGGGGCCGCTGTCGTAGGTATGGCCGTGCGAGCTGCCCGAGCTGAGATCGAACGCTTCCAGCCGGGCGCCCGTGCGCAGGTCGCGCGGCTGCGCGCTCGGGCCGAAGCAGACGAGCACGAACGTGCACGTGCCCACGTAGGACATCGAGTAGCTCACGCGCCAGCGCCTGCCCTCGATACGGAACGGGACCGAGTGGCCATCGCCGGCGCCCGTGAACGTCGTCAGCGTCCGCCAGCGCGGCTGCTCGGCGACGCTAAGCCTGACCGTCGCGCCCCGTTTCGCGGTCGCGCCCGGGCGCGGTGACTGCGCGAGGACCGTGCCCGCGCTTGCCCCGTCGCCGACTACGTACGTCGTCTTATGGCGCAGGCCCGCGTGCGAGAGCAAGCCAAAGGCCGAGGCTGCTTGACGCCCTACGACGCCGGGCACCCGCGCCCGTGCAGGCCCACCACCTCCGCGTGCGAACAGCCAACCAAGCAATGCGAGCAGCGTCGCCGCACAGCCGAGCACGAGCAGCGCCCGTCTGCGGCGGCGCCCGCCATGCAGCCTGCGCTCGCGACCGCTCGCCCCGGCTCCGACCTGCGTGGGCGGTGCGCCCGCAATGCCTTCCCGCTCGGCCGCTCCGCGATCTGCCGGCGCTCGGCCCGCAGACGGCCGTGGCATCAAGCGCGTGCGCGGGCGAGCCTGCGTGGGAGCCCCGCCGCCCGCCGTCAAAGCCTCCGTGCCCGGCGCGCGCTCGCTGTTCGCCGCAGGTGCCAAGCCGGCGTCGGATGGGCTCGGCGCCACAGCATCGACAACCTCTTCGTGCGGCGCTCGGCCGAGCCCGGTGGCGCGCAGCGCATCCGCCATCTCGGCGGCATCGGCGAAGCGCTGCTCGGGGCGCTTGCGCAGCGCGCGGACGACGATCTCGCGCAGCGACGGCGAGACGCGCGCAGGCAGCGGCGGCGGCTCGTCCTGCACGTGTCGCAGACCGAGCTCGACGGCCGAGCCCTGCACGAACGGCGGGGCGCCGGCGAGCATCTCGTACAGCACGACACCCGTGCTGTAGACGTCCGTCGCCGCCGTTGTGCGTCGGCCGCGTGCCTGCTCAGGGGCCATGTAGCGCGGGGTCCCGGCGACTGTCGCCGACAGCGACTGCGACGTTCCCCCACCCGCCAGGCGCGCGACGCCGAAGTCGCCGACCTTGAGCCTGCCGTCGCGCGCGAGCAGCACGTTGGCCGGCTTGACGTCACAGTGCACGATCCCCTGCGCGTGGGCGCTGGCCAGGGCGCGACAGAGGCGCTCGGCGACCGAAACCGCCTCCGCCTCGGGGATCGCACCGCGCGCGATCCGCTCGGCGAGGCTCTCGCCGTCGACGAGCTCGGCCACGTAGTACGGGCCCTGCTCGCTCTCGCCGATGTCGAAGACCTGCACGATGCCCGGGTCGCTGATCCGTGCCAGCAGGCGCGCCTCGCGCTCGAAGCGCTCGACCCAGGCGCTGTCCTGCGCCCACCACGGCTTGATCACCTTTACCGCTACCGGGCGCATCAGGCGGCGGTCGAGCCCGCGATAGACGCGACCGAAGGCGCCCTCGCCGATCAGCGCATGCAGCTCGTAGCGAGCGTCCAGCGCGCTGCCGGCGAGGTCGGGTGCGACGGGCATCGAAGAAAGTATTCCGCGCCCGCTCAGAGCGAGCGGCGGCCGGCGAAGGCCTTGCCCAGCGTCACCTCGTCGGCGTACTCGAGGTCCGAGCCCACTGGCAAGCCGCTCGCCAGGCGCGTGACCGTCAGCTGCGGCGCGCGCGAGCGCAGCTCCTCGGCGATGTGCAGCGCCGTGGCCTCGCCAGTCGTCGTCGGGTTAGTCGCGAGCACGACCTCGCGTACCTCCGGCGTGTCCGCCGGCGCGCCGCCCGGCGAGGTCATCGCAGCGGCCTCGCCGTCGGCGCTCCCAGCGCCGGGGATGATCCGCGCGAACAGCTCTCCGATCTTCAGGTCCTCCGGGTCGATCCCTTCGATCGGCGAGAGCGCGCCGCCGAGCACGTGGTAGACGCCCTGGTACTCGTGCGTGCGCTCCATCGGGATCACGTCGCTCGGCTCCTCGACGACGCAGATCACGCCGTGATCGCGCCGCGTGTCCTGGCAGATCCGGCAGCGTGGTTCGTCGGTCAGGTTGAAGCAGACCTCGCACAGCCCGATCTTTTCCTTCACCTCGCGGATCGCGTCGGCCAGCGCGAAGGCGTCCTCGCCGGATGTGCGCAGGATGTGGAAGGCCAGGCGCTGTGCCGTGCGGTTGCCGATACCCGGGAGCTTCGACAGCTCGCTGACCAGGCGCTGCACAGGCGGTGCGTAGGAGGTGCTCACAGAAGAAGATCCTCAGACTTCCGTACCAACCGGGGCCTGCTCGCCACTGCTCACAGACCCGGCAGGCCGAGGCCGCCGAGATTGCCCAGATCGAGACCGCCCGATGCCCCGCCGAGCTTCTTCGCCGCCAGGTCCTGGGCCATGCGCAGCCCCTCGTTGACGGCCGCCAGCACCATGTCCGAGAGGATCTCGAGGTCCTCCGGATCGACCGCCTGAGGGTCGATCTCGATCGACTTGAGCTCGAGGTCTCCCGAGACCTTGACCGTGACCATGCCGCCCCCCGCCGAGGCCTCGACGACCTCGTTCTTTAGCTGCTCCTGGGCGACCTCCATGTCCTGCTGCATCTTCTGCACCTGCTGCATCATCTGCTGCATGTTCGGCATGCGCGGCTGCTTGGGCATCTCACGCCCCTTCCTGGTCGTTGGTCACGGCCTCGCCGTTCGCTCGGGCGGCGGCGTCGTCGGTCGGCAGCTCCTCGGCATCGAACTCGTCGATGAAGCGCTTCAGCCACTGCTCCTCGCTGAGCGCTCCCGGCCCTTCGCCCGCCGCGCTCACGAGCTCGTCGTGCAACTCGTAGGACAGCCGCCAGCGGCGTCCCGTGACGTCGCGTAGCGCCGCCGTGACGGCCGCGCGGTTGTCAGGGTTCTCGGCCTTCTTCTTCAGGAACGGCGCCGTCGCCGAGAACGCCACGGTCAGATCCTCGCCGGTCACCTCGACCGGTCGTGCCTCCTCGATGCACGCCCCGAGCAGCGCGTTGTCCGTGCGCACGAGCTCCACCACCGCCGGCCACCACGAGAGCAGCGGCGCGAGGTCGTCGGCGATCGCCTGGGCTGCCGGCGTGGCCGGCGTGGCGACGATCGTTCCCGGCTCACCCGCCAGCTCGGCCTCCCCTCGCGCCGGCGCCGTCGCGATCGAGGCGACCGTGACCTCGACGGCGGCCTCTGCGATCTCGACGGCCTCATCGACGTGCGCCTCGGCTTGCGGCGTAGCCCCTCCCTCAGCGGGTGCGGCGCTCGACGCTTCTGGCTGGCGCTGCTCGTCCGCGAGCGGGGCGCTCGGCCCACGGGCGGGCGCAGGTGCCGGTGCCGGAACTTCACGCTCCGCCGCAACCGCGTCGACCGCGCCGCCGCCCTCGAGCCGCTCGATCCGCGAGAGCAGCGCGCGCATCGAAGCAGTCGACCTCCGGGCTTGGCCGCCTTCACGAGCGCCAGCTCCAGGCGCGTGCGTGCGTCGGCACCGGCGCGAACGGCCTCCATCGCTCCGCCGACCGCCTCGAGCAGCGCCACGACGACGGCCGCCGGGACGCGCTCGGCCTGCGCGAGCAGCGCGGCGTCGGCCTCGGGCGTGAGCGACAGCTCCCCAGGCACCTCGCCGAGCGTCTGCACGACCAGCAGCTCACGTGCATGGCACCTCGAGATCGCCCGCAAACGAGGCCGCATCGCGCCCCTGCTCGGCGCACTCGGCAAGCACGGTCAGCGCCCGTCGCGCATCCCCCTCGGCGACCGCGTCGACGGTCGCTTCGAGCAGCCGCGCGTCGGCGACGCCGAGCACGGCGAGCACGTCCTCCAGCACGATCTCACTGCCGCTGTAGGTGACGAGCTGCTCCAGCGTGCCGAGCGCGTCGCGGAAGCTGCCCGTCGCCGAGCGGGCGAGTGCCGAGACGGCCGCGGGCGGAATCTCGATCTGCTCCGCCTCTGCCGCGCGACGCACGACGCTTGCGATCTGCTCGACCGTCGGGCGGTGGAAGTCGAAGCGGTGGCAGCGGTCGACGACCGTCGCCGGGACCTTCTGCGCCTCGGTCGTGGCGAGCACGAAGACCGTGTTCGGCGGCGGCTCCTCGAGCGTCTTCAGGAACGCGTTCCAGGCGGCCGTCGAGAGCATGTGCGCCTCGTCGAGGATGTAGACCTTGCGCTTGCCGCTGACCGGCGCGTAGGCGACGCTGTCGCGCAGCTCGCGGATGTCGTCGACCGAGTTGTTCGAGGCCGCGTCCATCTCGATCACGTCGAGCGAGGTCGCGCGCGCGATCGACAGGCACGATTCGCACTGCGCCGCACGGCTCGACCGTCGGGCCGCGCTCGCAGTTCAGGCAGGCCGCGAGGATCTTCGCCATCGATGTCTTGCCCGTGCCGCGCGAGCCGACGAACAGGTAGGCGTGGTGGACCTTGTCGCGTTCCACGGCATGGCGCAGCGTGCGCACGACCGGCTCCTGGCCGACCACATCGGCGAACGTTCGCGGCCGGTGCCTGCGGTACAGCGAGGGCTGTTGCGGTTGTGACTGCTCCTGGGCTGACACCTGTGGCTGAGTCTACCCACGGCCGCGAGCCCGACGGGGCGCCCGCAGCAGCGGATAGCGTGCGCGCTCGTGAGAGCCCGGATCGAGCGCCGCGCGAGCAGTCTCGGCGCCCTCGTGTCGGTCGCCGCGGGGGCGGTCGTGCTGTGGCTGATCGCCGGCGTCGGCTTCGCCAACTACGACACGCTTTACGCGCTCGCCTGGGGCGGGCAGCTCGCGCGCGGCGAAACGCCGGCCTACGAAGTCGCGATCGCCCCGACGCCGCATCCGCTCGTGGAGGCGCTCGGCGTGGTGCTCTCGCCGCTCTCGCCGCGCACGATCGAGGACGTCACGGTTGCGCTCGGCTTCCTCGCGCTGGCCGGCTGCGCGCTGGGTCGCTATACAGGCTCGGCAGCGCTGTGGTTCGGCCGCGCGGCGGGGGTCGTCGCGGCGCTGATCCTGCTCACGCGCGTGCCGGTCCTCTCCTACGGCGTGCGCGCATACGTCGACATCCCCTACCTGCTGTTCGTGCTCGCCGCCGTGCTCGTCGAGGCGCGCCGGCGGGCGCGCGAGCAGCGTCCGGCGGGTGCGCCGGTGCTCGCGCTGCTCGCGCTCGCCGGACTGCTGCGCCCCGAGGCGTGGGCGTTCTCCGGGCTCTACTGGCTGTATCGTCGTACTCGACACGCGCCGCGCGCGCGGATCGCTCCGAGGCGAGCCGCGCTCGGGGCGGCGCGCTCGCCGGGCTGACGCTGCTCGCGGCGTCGGCGCCGCTCGTGTGGATCCTCAGCGACCTCGCGATCACCGGCGATGCGCTGTGGTCGCTGACCAACACGCGCCACACCGCGCACACGCTCGAGCGCGTGACGGGCATCGCCAACGTGCCCGAGTACGTGCCGCGACGGATCGGCGAGATCCTGCGGGCGCCGGTGCTCGTCGGGGCGGCGCTCGGCGGCGTGCTCTCGCTGTTGTGGTTGCGGCGCCGCGCCCTGACGGCGGCCGGCGTGGGCTTGCTCGCGGTGCTCGTGTTCATCGTCGATCGCCGCGGCCGGACTGCCGATCAACACGCGCTACGCGTTCCTCACGGCGGCCGTGCTGTGCGTGTTCTGCGGCGCCGGCGCATTCGGCTGGACGCGCCTGGACGCCGCCGACCCGCGCCGACGCTGGTGGATGGCCGGCGGCGCGCTCGTGCTCGTGGCGCTGCTCGCGTTCACGCCGGCACAGGTGAAAAGCGGGCATCGCGAAATGGACAAACTGGCGCGCCAGCAGAGCATCCAGGACGATCTCGTCGCGCTCGTGAGGACCGCACGATCAACCTGCGCTGCGGGCCAGTCGGGCGTGCCCAACCATGCGCCCGTGCCGCTGCTCGCGCTGTATCCTGGAAACAAGCCCCGCGAACATCGTCAGCGCCCAGAACGGCACGATCGAATCGGGCCAGTACGTCGACCCGGCGAGCAAAGAGGTCGAAGACGACTACGTGCTCGACCCGCACGACCCGCACCGGCCGGTGAACGTGCCGCCGGGCTTCCTCGCCGCGCACGCCAACCGCACATGGCTGATCTTCCAGCGCTGCCGGTAGTGGCAGCGCCGCTCACTTAGTGGACCGTGCACCCCTCGTCGAGACACCGCCTGCCGATCGCCTGTCGCCGCCCGCGGCTCCGGTCCGGGAACGCCCGCTGCGCCTGCCGGGGATCGCTTAAGGCTGCTTCCTTCCGGACCTGACCTGGTTCACAAGCCGACACCGCGCGGGACCCGGACCATCGACGCCCCGGACGACGGAGCGACCGGAGCGGAATCCCTCGGAAGGGAATTCAGCCCCGCTAGAGCGGATTGCGGATACAGGGCACCGCTACCTCCCCGCCTAGCACGGTCCGCCGCCGATCCTAGCGCCGCTGCCGAAAAACAGCTTGCACGCGCGAGCAGGATCTCCGTTAGGCTGCGCGACCGTGAACTACATCAATGATCTTCCTCCACGTCTGCATGCGCGCTCGCTCGCGCGCCCTCCTCGGCCTGGCCGCGCTCGGCGCCGCCGGCCTGATCGCCGGCTGCGGCGGCAGCGGATCGAGCAGCTCGATCGGCGTCGGCACCGAGAACAAGGCCGACGAAGCGCTCGCCAAAGCGGGCGAAGTGAAGGCTGCGACGACGCCGACGAGCGGCCCGCTGGCCACCGAACCGAAGGTCACGCCTCCCACCGGCACGGCTCCGACGACACTCGAAAAGAAAGACCTCGATCGTCGGCACCGGCAAGGAAGCCAAAGCGGGCGAAACGGTGACCGTCAACTACGTCGGCGTGCTCTACAAGGGCGGCAAGGTGTTCGACGCGTCGTGGAAACGCAAAGAACCGTTCCAGTTCAAGCTCGGCGCAGGGCGAGGTCATCAAGGGCTGGGACCAGGGCGTTCCGGGCATGAAGGTCGGCGGCCGCCGCGAGCTCGTGATCCCGGCCGAACTGGCCTACGGCAAGACGGGATCGCCGCCGGCGATCCCGCCGAACGCGCCGCTCGTGTTCGTGATCGACCTGCTCGGCACCGGCTCCTAGGGCGCAAGCTGGACCCCGAGACGCTCGCGCTGGAGTTGCGGCCGGCGCCTCGGGGCCACCAGCTCGATCGATGCGCACGCTGAAACCGATCGCCGCGGGGGCGTTTGTTTGCCTGCTCGCCGTGACGATGGCCGCGTGCAACGGCAAGAGCAAGTCGACGACCCCAGCTGCGCTGAAGCTGCAGCGCGAAGACCTGATCGCGGTCAGCCACGCGCTGAAGGAAGTGCAGGCGCCGATCGCGCGCGAGGTCGCCGCTACCAAAGCGGCATGGCCGCTGATCGCGAGCGGGCTGCCCGCCGAGATCAGCAACCGTCTCGCGCTCCGCGCAGGCGCAGGCGGCAACGGCGAGCGCCGCGCGGCTGCGCCTGCCAGCTCTGCTCGGCGAAACGCAGGCGCGCACGCTGACCGGGCCCGCCTCGCAGATCTCAGGGCTCGTGCGCAGCTACGCGCTGCTCAGCGCGCGCGGCTGGAAGCTGCTCGACGCAGCTTTCGCGCAGGTCGAGTCTGGCCTCGCCCGCCAACGCGCATTTCGCGCGCAAGAACGCGCCCTTGTACATCGAGAGCATCTACGACGCCCACTTCACGCTCGCGCAGATCGGCAAGAAGCTGCTCGCCGGCTACGAGAAGCTCGGCGGCGCCAGCGACTTCGGCACTGCGCTCACGCAAGCCGAAGTCAATGCGCTTGCCGGCGCCTACTCCGAAGCGAGCGACCGGCTGCACCCGCACGTTGGCGTACGGCTCGGCTCATAGGCGAGGACGGCCATAAGATGAGCGGTGAGGCGCCATCCGACGCCGCACAGCGAGCACAAGAGGGGGAGCAAGATGGCCGATCGCAACCGCCGCATGGTCCTGGCAGAGCGTCCGACGGGGATGGTCGATGAGGGCACAGTCCGCCTGGAGGAGACCGACTGCCGCAGCCCGGCGAGGGCGAGGCACTGGCACGCGTGCGCTACATCTCGATCGACCCGACGATCCGCACGTGGATGGACGACGCCCCGGGCTACCTGCCCCCGATCGCGATCGACGAACTGATCCGCAGCGGCGGGATCGCGGAGATCGTGCAGAGCAACTCCGAGGACTACAAGCCGGGCGAGCTCGTGTTCGGCTTCACTGGTTGGCAGGACTATGTGATCGCGAGCCAGGCGAGCGGCTATCAAGCGCTGCCCGAGGGCGTGCCGGCGACGCTCGCGCTGAGCCTGTTCGGGATCACCGGCATGACCGCCTACTTCGGGCTGCTCGACGTCGGTCGCGTGCAGGAGGGTGACGTGGTCGTCGTCAGCGGCGCCGCCGGCGCCACCGGCTCGACGGTCGGGCAGATCGCGAAGATCAAGAACGCCGGCAAGGTGATCGGCATCGCCGGCGGTCCCGATAAGTGCAAGCACCTCGTCGAGGACCTCGGCTTCGACGAGGCGATCGACTACAAGAACGAGAACGTCGCGGCGCGCCTGCGCGAGGCCGCTCCCGACGGCATCGACCTGTACTTCGACAATGTCGGCGGCGAGATCCTCGACGCCTGCCTCGCGCAGCTCGCGCTGCGCGGGCGGATCGTGCTGTGCGGCGCGATCGCCAGCTACAACGACCGTGGCGGCGCCAAGGGCATCGCCAACACGTCTAACCTGATCGTCAAGCGGGCGCGCATGGAGGGCTTCTTGATCCTCGACTATTTCGACCGGCTCGATGCTGCTCGCACCGAGATGGCCGGATGGCTCGGCGAAGGCAAGATCAAATCCTCCGAGCACATCGTCGAGGGGCTCGAGCACGCGCCCGACGCACTCAACCTGCTGTTCACCGGCGGCAACACGGGCAAGGTGATCGTGAAGGTCTGAGCCAAGTCGGCTCAGACGGCGCGCACATCGCCGGGCGTGTCGGGGACGTCCTCGTCGCCGGCCGACTCCTCGCGGATCAGCCACTCGGCGACCGTGCTGACGACGAGGCCCGCTCCTGCGCCGGGCAGCCGGGCGAGCGTCTCGCCGAGCTCGCTCGACACGAACGTGACGTCGCCGGGCGCGAGCAGCTCGGCCCAGTCGGTGTGGTCCTGCTCGAGGCGCTGCGCCGCTCCGCTGGAGACGCGCCGCGCCATCTCGCCGGCCAGCGAGTCCGGCGCAAGCTCCTCGTCGTCCAAACGCACACGCACGGCGCCGAGCCGCGTGGCGTTGCCGCGCACGAGCGCAACCGGCGGCGTGGGGGCCTCCTCGCGCTCGCTGCCCACGCCCGGCGCGACCGGGCGCCGCGCCCGTCCACCGTCGCCCCCGGCTGGCGCGTCGCCCTGCTCGCCGCCCTCCCCGCGCTGCTCGCCTGCCGGTTCGGGCCCGGGCTCGGCAACGAGCACGAGCGTCGCTTCCTGTGCACGACCCACGCGCAGCGCGCCGTGCAGCACAGAGCGATCGACGATCGTCATCACCTGACCGTCCACGTCGGCCGCCGCGACGACCTCGCTCAGCCGCTGTAGCGCGGGCTTGGGCGCGAACGGCGCCGATTCAGGCACGACGAGCAGCGGGTGCACGACGCCGCCGTCGGCGCGCGCGATCCGCCTGGCGATCGTCAGCGCGCCGAGCGCGTGCTCGGGGTCGAGCACGCCGACGACGACGCGCTTGCCGAGCGGGCGCGGCCCGTCGGGCATCGCCGCGCGCGCCGAGGCGCGCGTGCCGGCCAGCGTCGAGGCAAGCACGCTGATGAGGATCAGCACGAGCACGGCGTTGACGACAACGCTGCTGAACAGGCCGAGCTGGAAGCCGATCACGGTGGCCGCGAGCGTGGCCGCGGCCTGTGCCGCGCTGAGCGAGAACAGCAGCCCCGACTGGGCTCTGCTGAATCCGAACAGACGCGCCGAGATCAGTGCCGCCAACTGCTTGCCACCGAGGCAGGCGAGGATGAACAGGCCCGCGAGACCGAGCGTTTCGCCCTTGACCATCACCGACGGGTTGAGGATCAAGCCGACCGAGACGAGGAACACCGGGATGAACACGGCGCCGCCGAAGAACTCGATGCGGTCCATCAGCTGGCCCTCGTTGGGCACGAGCCGGTTCATGCCGAGCCCGGCGAAGAACGCGCCGACGATCCCCTCGATGCCGAACAGCTCAGCGACGGTGGCGGCCGAGAGGAATGCCGTGATCGCGACGACGTAGCGCACCGAGCGCTCGGTGCCGAGGAAGCGAAAGGCCCAGCCGGCGAGCTTTGGCAGCACGTACAGGCTGAAGACGGTGAGCACGCCCATGCCGACGACAATCTGCACGGCCACATCGGCGCTCGACTTGTGCCCGCCGACCGAACCGGCGACGACGGCGAGCACGACGAGCGCGAGCGTGTCGGTCAGCACCGTCGAGCCGACCGCCGTGGCGACGGCGGGATCGGCGGCGAGCCCGGCCTCTTTGATCGCCGGGTAGGTGATCAGCGTGTGCGAGGCCAACAGCGAGCCGAGCAGCAGCGCCGCGAGCGCTTCCCAGCCGAGCGCGAAGCCGACGAGCGTGCCGAGCGCGAACGGGAGGATGAACGTGAGCAGGCCGAACGTGATCGCCGAGCGCCGGTACTTCATCAGCAGGTTGAGGTCGATCTCGACGCCGGCGGCGAACATCAGGTAGAGCAGACCGAGCTGGCCGAGGTCGGGCAGCGTGTTGTTGCCGGCGCCGATCAGCGAGAGGCCGTGCGGGCCGATCGCGTAGCCGCCGACGAGCAGCCCGATGATTCCGGGGATGCCGGCGCGGCGGAACAGCACGGGACCGAGCAGGAGCACGGCGAAGACAACGAGGAACTCGTACGGCGCGCCTTTGGGCGAGGAGATCTCGATCAGCGCGGCCGTCATTCCTCGGTCCTCAGCACGGGGATGTCTTCTGCCGAGCCTTCTTCGATGTTCGCGTGCAGCCAGCGCCGGGCGAGCCGGTCGATCTCGTCTTCGCCCTGCAATCCGCGGATTGCCGAGTCGACGGCTTCGACGTTGTCCGAGCCCGACGGCAGCGCGACGCCGAGCTCGGCTTCACTGGGTAGTTGCGCCGCCACGGCGAACGTGCGCGGCGCTTCGCGCGCGTAGACGAGGGCGATCGGCAAGTCCAGCAGCATCGCATTGGCGCGCCCGTCCTCAAATGCCGCCAGCTTTTCGCTTTGGCGCTCGAACACCAGCGGCTTGCTCGTCGGTTCGATCTGGGTTTCCAGCGCTTCCCTCAGGGTCGTGTCGTGCTGCACCGCCCAATGCAGGCCGCGCGCGGCCTTGACGTCGGCCACCTGTGTTCCCGGATGCACGACGATCGCCGGCGGAGCCTCCAGGTAGGACGTGGAGAAGTCGAGGTGCTCGGCGCGTTCGTCGGTAATCGTGATGTCCGACAGCGCCAGGTCCGCGCCGCGCAGATGCCCGCGCACGAGTTCGTGGAAGGGCACCTCGACGACCCTGATCCGCTTCAAGTCGAAGCGTTCGGCGAGCGCTTGGGCGAGGCCGTACTCGAAGCCACCGGTCGGGTGCGCGAACGTGCCGTACCAGAAGCCCGGATCCGGGATCTGCGCGGTTGCGATCGTCAACGTGCCCTTGACGCGCGGCGTGAACGTGCCCGCCGCACCGTTGCCGGCGTTGGCGCACGCCGAGAGGGTGACTGCGGCGGCGAGCAGGCCGAGCGTGAGCAACGTGATCGCGCCGTGGCGACGGGCCCGAACGGGCTTGCGCTGGGTGGGCATGGGGGCACTCTAGGTATCGGCGGCGATGCTCTGTCTTGCGAGCGGTCGCGCGAGTGCGTGCATTGAGTCCGCATCCGGCGCGGCGCCCGACGCCTCGGCCCGCCCGGCCTCGCATAGCTCAATAGACTCGGGGGTCCAGGGCGCGTAGCTCAGTGGGAGAGCGCTCGCTTCACACGCGAGAGGTCGCAGGTTCGAAACCCGCCGCGCCCATTGATGATTTGGCCACTCGGGGCATCGCTGACTGGCCACCTAGGGCCAATTAGTGCCAATTCGAGGTTCGGTTGAGTCTGCTTCGGGACATCCAGGAGAGCGCCGTCGGTACGGACACTCCGGTCACCGTCCTGCTGCGCCAATGCCTCGTGCTGGCGTCACGGCTGAACCACCAGCCGTTGCGGGACTGGGCAAAGCTGGAGCTTGACGGTTATCCGTCCGAGGTGCCGCTGCCTCCCTATCGACAGCGGTTTCAGACCCAGGTCATCGCTCATCTCTCTGGGGGCTTCGGTGCACAGATGAGCAACGTCGGTCTGAGCCCGGCCGGAGTGCCGGACGAGGAAATGCGAGAGCTGCTTTTCAGTGCGGAGACTCGGCAGGGCGTGGCGGCGCTCGAACAGCTTCTGGCTACCGGCGACGGACTGTTCCAGAGGCCGTGGCCCATGGATGTCGTGGGGGCGTTGCAGAACAACTTCTGGGAGGGCTACAGCGTGGTGGAGGCTCACCGGGTGATCCCGGCTACTCAGATCGCCGCCTCGCTAAGCGGCATACGTGATCGCGTAGTCGAGTTCGCGCTCGACATCGAGGCGCTGGACGCCGATGCGGGAGAGGCTGAGCCGGGCGAGGCCCCGATCCCAAGAGACCAAATCACACAGGTCTTCAACAACACCATCTACGGAGGCCAGAACGTGATCACCGCCGCGGCGGGAGACGCGGAAGTGAAACTTAGCCAGACAAGCATTAGCACCGTCTGGCCCGAACTCGCAGAACGTCTTACGAAGCTCGGTGTCCCTGCGCCTGACCTAGCGGACCTTCAAACGGCGCTGATCAACGACGGTGACCCCGAGACAGAGCTTGGCTCGGAGGCCCAGGCGTGGCTCGGTCGCATGAGCACGAAAATCGCGAGCGGCGCGCTTGCCCTCGGAGAGGCGGCGACGGCCGAGACGATTGCTCATGAGTTGCTCAGGGCGTTCGGGCTGAGCTAAACCGTCTCGGGGATCAGCAACTCGTCAACGCGGTCCTCGCCGCTGACAAGACCTTGCAGGGCCTCGCGGTCCACGCCGCTCGCGACCGTCACCCTTGAGATGGAAATCAAGAAGCACTTGGTGGCATGTTGAGACGCGACGCCTCCTCGAACGTGACCGTCAGCGATGAGACGGCTTGAACGGCGCGGCGTGAGACGCTGGATAAACATCCTGGCATTCTACGTCGGTCCAGTTAGTTGAACTGCGCATTCGGAGCCGCTGCTGTCGTTACTCCCGACGCGGCATCCGTCGGCGCTAGCATTTATCCCATGACAGCGAAGGAGAAGCTGCGTGCGCGCGTCGAGGACCTGAGCGAACAGGAGGCCGAGGCCACCCTCGATTTCATCGCCTCCCGTGGGGAGAGCTTCGCCGACTGGCTTGACGCTCGCCCCGAGGACGACGAGCCGCTGAGCGCCGAGGACCAAGCCGCGCTCGCCGAGAGCGACGCCGACATCGCCGCTGGACGGACTATCTCCTACGAGCAGATCAAGCAAGACCTCGGATCTCAAGCCGGGTGAGCGGCGGGCTGCGCTTCACGCGCAGCGCCGAGAAGGATCTGCGACGCCTCGACCCACCGATCCGCAAGCGCGTTTTCGCCAGCCTCGATCGCCTGCTCGCCGAGGACCGCTCGCTTGACGTGAGACGGCTCACGGGCAGCGAGCACTTTCGCCTGCGCGTCGGCGACTGGCGCGTGATCTTCGACTACGACCGCAAGACGGACGCCGTGCTTGTCCGGCGCATCCTTCCGCGTGGCCGAGCTTATGAGCGATAGGTGATCGCCCCCTCAATTTGGCCCACCGGAGCCGGTTGGTGGGCCAAATCCACGGGTAGCCGCTGGTATCCGCCGGGATCGAGGCAGGAGTAACGCGAACCCGTTTGGCTTGTCAGAGCCCTTTCTCGCCGTTCTTCGGCTCCTCGCCAGACCGCTTCACGCGAGAGGTCGCAGGTTCGAAACCCGCCGCGCCCATCGTCGGCATCCCCGTGCTAAAGCCAAAGTCTGTCGGCGTTGGCTCTACGGCCGACGGACCGAAATCAGCCGGTGGGCCAAAGAGTGGGTCAAAGTCGCCCGAGTGCGCGCCATACAGCGTGTCCTTGGCGTCAGAAAGCGGACGACCCCTGCTCTCGGACGCCTCTCTGACGAAGATCGCCACAAGCGAAGCGGCACGAGCTGGAATGCGAGTCCGGCATCGGTATCAGCGACAGACGCCAGCTACGCCCAGGCCGCGCAGACAGTGGACACGCAGTCTGTCCCGAACACAAAGCCGTCCTCGGCGGGACAAACTCAGTACATGGAAGCGACGGCGGTAGTCGTGACCGTGACGGGCGACTTCACGTTCACCACAGCACACGTCCCGAACAATGCGAAGCCGCCATCAGTACCCGTCATGTTCTTGGTCCTCGACGCGAGAACGGGTCGCGTTGAGATGCGAGGAATCAAGGCGCTGGACGCCGGGAGCAGGATTCTGATTAGCCAGATATTCCCGCAAGATGGATTGTGTCCCGGCCGCGTCCTCCCTATCATCGAGATGTAAGAGCACGAAGGAAGTGGGATTCAAAAATGATCCGTATCGCAGCATTTCTAGTCGCTCTAGCAACGTTGGGCTTGGGTGCCGGATCGTCCGCTGGCGCGCCCCTCGGGCATTCGGAACCGCCCCGCACGGCGACCCTTAGCGGGACGGCTTCCATAAGCGTAGGCCAGCCTCCGGGCCATCGTGCGCCAGGGCCGCGGCCCACGGCTGGGATCATGGTCGAACTGGCTCAGGGTGGCCACGTGCTGGCAAGAAGCGTGACACGAGCCGGCGGGCGCTTTGGACTCAAAGCTCGACCGGGGCTATATGTCCTCACGTCCCGCGTCGGGCCTCCGATCGCAACTCCGGGGCATAGCTGCGGCCGTCCTCGCCGCGTGCAGGTATCGGCGAGTCGTCCCCTGCACGTACGGCTCGTCTGCAACCTGCGATAGACGCAGCAGCCTGCCGCCGCGCCGCTTACCTGACCTGGGCGTCCCTCCGCTCGGCGCCGTCACGCGGAGGGCCACGAGCAGGTCAAGCAAGACCTCGGGATCTCAAGCCGGGTGAGCGGCGGACTAAGTCCCTGCACCGTTCGCTCGCCCGAGCGCGAGCCGTACCGCTCGCGGGCGCAGCCCGCTGCGGGATACTCAGTAGGCGATGTCGCAGAAGAACGTGGAGACGGTCGGGCGCGCGATCACGGCACTCAATGCGCGAGACATAGATGCCTATCTCGCCTGCTGTACCGAGAATGTGGAGCTGTTGACCCCGTTGGCTGCCGTCGGGGGCGAGTACCTGGGGTCAGACGGCATCAGGCGGTTCTTCACCGACATCGAGGACGTAGGCCCTGACTTTCGGATCGAGGTGGAGCGCGTGCAAGCGGTAGGCGAGAGCAACGTGATCGCCTTCATGCGGACCAGCGCGACTGGACGTACCAGCGGGATCGTGAACGGCACTGAGAGCACGAACGCCTACGACTTCATCGAAGGCAAGATCAGTCGCATCCGCATCTTCCTCGACCGCGATGAGGCCCTAAAGGCCGTGGGGCTGGAGGAGTAGCCGTAGCGGCGGAGCGACGCTCAGTCAGCCCACCAGTCTCGCTGACCCTCTACGTCCTCCCGCGGGTTCTCGCCGAGCTTGGGCGCGCCGAAGACGAGGATCTCGAGGCCGTCCTGCCCGGCCTCGTACCCTCGCCAAGTACCGGGCGGAACGCGCACGACGTCCCACTTCTCGAGCTCGACGATCTCCTCGTCGAGCTTCATCCGCCCGCTCCCGCCCACCACCACGAACACCTCCTCCTGCTGCTTGTGCGTGTGGCCGTAGGGGAACCGGTAGTCGGGTGGGATGCGTTGATAGCTCAGGCCGGACTGCTCGAGCTGGAGCGCCTCGCTCGCGAGACGGAACTCCAGGTCCGGCGCGCCGTCGAAGTTGGACCCGACGTCTGGCAGATCCTTTCTGAGGTTCCTCAGCGTGAACGGCATGGCCGGCGAGTCTAGGGCCGTGATGCGAAGGCTTGCGTCGATTAGCTTTTGGCCCCGGACCCGTTCAGGGTGACGGCAGCGCTGACGAGCGCCTTCAACGCCTCCTCGTCTATTTCCTCGCCCTCGTGGAAGTCGATGGCACGCCTTGTGTTCCCGTCGAGACTGGAGTTGAAGAGGCCCGAAGGATCCTTCAGGGCGGCCCCCTTGGCGAATGTCATCTTCACGACGTTTTTGTAGGTCTCGCCCGTGCAGATCAATCCGTCGTGCGACCACACCGGAACCCCTCGCCATTTCCAGTCCTCGACGACTTCGGGATCGGCTTCCTTGACCAAGGCGCGGATCCGACTGAGCATCTCGCCCCGCCAGTCGCCCAACTCGTTGATTCTCGCGTCTATCAGCTGAGAGGGAGACTCGCTTTTCTGTGACCCGCTCTTCTTCATGCCAGTTTCCTCCTCAGTAATTGCCTACATGTCTGCTCGGCACGACCACCGATTGGATGGCACAGGCTCTCAGGCATCGCTCTGCGCCCGTTCCTCGGCAAGGAGCAAGCCGGCCGCGCGCCCCTGCTCGAGGTCGGTGTAGACGGTCACCCGAACAGCTATCCCGGCACGCCACTCGATGACATGCGCTTCGCGCGTGCTCACGCTGCCGGCGCTGCCGGCAGGACGCGCGTCTTGGCGGACGACCGAGAACGTCACACCGTTGCCGAGATCGAGAACCTCCTCGAGCGTGGCGTGAAGCTCATCGAACGCGTCCCACCATTCCCTTAGGAACGCGCGAATCGCCGCCGGGCCCGTGTACGTACCCAAGCCGCTCGGCGTGGTGTCATACACCCCGTCGGGCGCACACATGCTCATCAGCGCATCGAGATCCTGTCGATCGGCAGCTTCGGTCGTTCTGCGAACGAGCTCGACCAGATCGGGCGTCGTAGATCCATCGGACATCACGCGGAGTATCGCTACCTCTCCAGCCCAGCCGCCTGCGATGCCTCGCCGTGGTCGAGGAACGTGCGGATCCGCGAGACCTTGCCGTCGCGCAGGTCATAGACGCCGCCCCAAGGCGAATCGCCGGGCGCACCGCTGGCCCGTCCGCGTGTCCTCAGCCGGCCCAGCGCGAGCACACGGTCGCCGAGATCGCGGTACTCCTCGGGCACCGGGCGAAACTCCTCCCAGGTCTCGTCGACCTCGCCGAGGAAGGCCTCGATGCCCTCGCGTCCCTGGTAGACATCTCCACCGACGCGCGCGGCGAACACCGGGAACCACTCGAAGTCGGGGGTCGTCACGGCCGCGAATGCATCGATGTCGCGGCGATCGACGGCTGCCATCAGCGACCTTACGAGCTGCACGTTCGCCTCTGACATCGCTAACCCGCTCGCCCCACGGCCTGCAGGGCGCTCTCCTTAGAGCCGAAGTCCTCCCAGCGGACGACCTTCCGGTCGCGGATCTCGGCGATGCCCCCGGTGGGGATATCCGTCTCGATGCCGCTCGATCTCGCGCGCACGTGAATCGCCCCCCACACGAGCACCCGCTCGCCCAGATCGAGCAGCTGGCAGCGCAGCTCGAACATGTTGAAGACCTGCTCGGTGTCGGCAAAGAAGCGTTCGACGCCGGCGATCCCGCGATAGACGCCCTCGGTGGCTGCTCGTCGCGGCAGCCACTCTACGTTCGGATGAAATGCGGACATATCCGGCTCACCGCGGTTCCATTGATCGATCATCTCGCGAAGCAGCTCGACATTTTCCTGTGACATCTTCCTACGCCTTTGCTTCGACGAGACGAGCGGCGGCTGCACGAGCCTCCTCGACGTCGCCGTGGTTGCTGACGCGCACGATCAACCCACCCTCCCACTCATACAGGAAGGCTTCGCGCGTGTGCACGATTCCGCTGCTGCCCAGTGGCCGGGCCTGCTGTTTGTTCACCGCGAGCACGACCCCGTTGCCGAAGTCGATCAGCTCCTCAGCCTGCACACGGATCTCCCCATAGGCGCCGTAGTAGTCCTCCCACAAACGACGGATGGCATCGACTCCCTGAAAGCTCCCGGTGCCGCGTGTGTCCCACACGGCGTCGCGCGCGTAGAAGCCGAGGATCTCGTCGAAGTCGGCCCGATCGGCCGCGTCGAGGATCCGACGCGTGAGCTCGACTAGATCTGGAGTCGCGTCCTGCTCGGACATCGCTCGGTGAGTATCCCGCGAGGCGAGCGCGACGGTCGGTCCGCCGTGAATCAGATCGGGGATACTCGCGGCGATGGCCATTGAATACATCAGAGTTCGCTTCGAGTAGCGATGAACCGCTGCGCCGAGTGCTCGACTGAGAATCCGGCCGGCGCCCGCTTCTGCATGAGCTGCGGCGCTGCGCTCGAGCGGCGCTGCGCGGCCTGCGGCGCCGCCGCGCCAGAGGGCGCGCGTTTCTGCATGACGTGCGGGGCGCAGTTGCCGGGCGCAGAGTCCGAAGCGGCGAAGGATCTCGACGATCGGCCGCCGTCTGCAGCGCCCGCCCCCGGCTCGCAGGCGCCGGACGAGCGCCGCACGGCGACGGTGCTGTTCGCCGACCTCTCCGGTTACACGGCGATCGCTGAGACGCTCGATCCGGAGTCGGTCAAGCGCCTGCTCGAGCGAATCCTGACGCGACTCGGCAACGAGGTGCGCGCGTACGGCGGCTACGTCGACAAGTTCATCGGTGACAACGTGATGGCGATCTTCGGCGCTCCTGTCGCACACGGAGACGATGCCGAGCGCGCGGTGCGGGCGGGGCTGGGCATGCAGGCGGCGATGGAGGAGATCAACGAGCCCTTGGCACAGCAGCATGGCGTGACGTTCGCGCTGTGCGTGGGCGTCAACACCGGTGAGGTGCTCGCCGGTCGCGTCGGAGACAGCTACACGGTGATCGGGGACAGCGTGAACGTCGCCGCCCGTCTGCAGGCCGCAGCTCGCCCAGGGACGGTGACGGTCGGCGAGCGCACTCACGATGCGACCCGCGAAGCGATCGAATACAGAGCGCTCGACGAGCCGCTTGCACTGAAGGGCAAGGCCCAGCCGGTGCATGCGTGGGAGGCGATCGCGCCGCTCGCTGCGCAGACGACGGCCGAGTCGGTCACCCAGCCGGCTCGCGCGCCGCTCGTCGGTCGCGCGGCCGAGCTCGCTCAACTGCACAGCCTCGTGGAGCGGGTCGAGCAGAGGCGCGGAGCGCACCTGGCGACGGTGATCGGCGAAGCGGGAGTGGGCAAGTCGCGGCTGCTGCAGGAGTTCGAGCGGGAGCTTCGCCTTGGACAGACGGTGCCGCTCGTGCGACGAGGGCGCTGCCTGCCCTACGGATCGAGCGTCGCGTACTGGCCGCTCGGCGAGGTGATCCGCGCGGAGTGCGCGATCGTCGACGGTGATCCGCCGGCGACGGCCTGGGCAAAGCTCTCGGCGCGTTTGGACGAGCTGTTCGATGAGCCCCGGCGCGAAAACGCGGGCTCCTCCCCTTCACGGATCGCGCTGATCGCTCGCCTGCTGGGCATCGAGCCGCCCGAGGAGTCCTCGCCCGCGGAGGAGCTCGACGCCCAGCGCGCGCGTGAAGCGTTCTTCGCTGCGGTGCGCTCGTGCGTCGAAGGCCTGGCGCGCGAGCGGCCGCTGGTGCTCGTGTGGGAGGACATCCACTGGGCCGATGAGGGAATGCTCGACCTGATCGAGCATCTCGTGCAGTGGGCGCATGCCCCTGTGCTGCAGATCTGCCTGACGCGCGAAGAGTTGCTCGAGCGGCGCGTCGGTTGGGGTGGCGTGCGCCGTGACGCCACGACGATCTTCCTCGAGCCGCTCGGCGAGCGGCACACGCGCGAGCTGATCTCCTCGCTGCTGGCGATCGACGAGCCGAGCGAGAGCCTGATCGCGACGGTCGCGGCGCGCGCCGAGGGCAATCCGCTGTTCGCGGAGGAGATGGTTCGTCGCCTGTCCGAGGAGGAGGGCGCGAGCGCCGCCGAGCTGCCGGCCACGGTGCAGGCGCTGCTGGCGGCGCGGCTGGACTCGCTCGAGCCCTTCCAGCGCCGTCTGCTGGCGCACGCCGCGGTCGTCGGCAGGACGTTCTGGGAGGGCGCGCTGGCCCCCGTCGTCGAGGCCGAGGGCGGGGATCTGCAGGAGGCGCTGCGAGCGCTGCGCGAGAAGGACCTCGTCGTCACGGGCGAGGGGAGCGCGCTCGCGGGCGAGCCTGAGCTGGCGTTCAAGCACGCGCTGATCCGCGACGCCGCGTACGAGATGCTGCCGAAGGCGGTGCGCGCGGAAAAGCACTTCGAGGTCGCGCAGTTCATCGAGCAACGCGCCGGGGAACGCGTCGAGGAGGTCGTCGCGCTGTTGGCCGAGCACTACGGGCGGGCGGCGCAGCTCGGCGTCGAGCTGCGCCTGTCCCCCTCCGAGCTCGATCCCTACCGCGCCAAGGCGCTGCACTACCTGGAGGCCGCGGGCGATGCGGCGACGGCCTTTTACTCGAACGCCGAAGCCTTCTCCCAGTACCAGGCCGCCTGCGAGCAGTCATCAGGCGACGCCGACGCACTCGCGCGACTGCTCGAGAAGCAGGGCGACGTGGCACTGCGATTGGGGCGTGTCGACTCGGCGATCGGCGTGTGGGAACAGGCGCTCGAGTACCACGCCGGTCAGGACGATCTCGAGCGGGTGGCCGAGCTGCACCGCAAGATCGGCGCCGGTCTCGCGCACAAGGGCGAGCGCAAGCAGGCGATCGAACACCACCAACGCGGCATCAACCTGATCAAGGACGGCGAGCCGTCGCTTGCACTCGTGCGCCTGTACGAGGAGGCGGCGTGGCTGTACACGCAGACGGGCGACAACATGCTCGCGATCTACGCCTCTGAGAAGGCGCTGCGGCTCGCCGAGCAGCTCGGCGAGGTGCGCGCGGCGAGCCGCGCGCACGGCATCTTCGGGCGTGTGTTCGGCCGCATCGGCGACAGCGTCAAGGCGCGCGAGAACCTCGAGCGCGCGGTCGAGCTGGCGAGGGGCTCCGATGCGCACGAGACGGTGCTCGCGCTGACGGCGCTCGGCCATCACCTGGAGAGCTCGGAGGGCGACTACGCGGCGGCGGGAGACGCCTACCGGGATGCCCTGACGCTGGCGCAGCAGATCGGCGACGTGCCGGCCGAGATCGAGCTGCACGCGGCCGTGGCCCAGCTCGCGCTCTACGCGGCGGACTGGGAGCAGGTCAGCGCTTCCAGCGACGCCAGCGCGCAGCTGTCTGAGCGCGAGGGCCTGATCGGCAAGCTTTGCCTGCCTTACGCCTTGCGCGGGCGGCTGTACTGGCGTACGGGAACATGGCGGGAGTCGGAGGACTCCTACAAGCGCGCACACGAACTAGCGGAGCAGATCGGCTGGTCGGAGGTCAGCTTCGACGCGCTCTTCGGGTTGTCCAACACGCTCCGTGACCGCGGCGACGTCGCTGGCGCCCAGGCCGCGCTCTCGCAGGCGCTCGACGTGTGCGAGCGCGCGGGCTTGATCGTGCAGTCGATCCAGGCCGGCTCGGCACGCGCGTTGCTCCATAGCATCGCCGGCACTCCAGAGCAGGCGATCGAGGCGGCCGAGCAGGCCGCAGAGGTGGCCGAGCGCGTGCACTACCCGGTGGGCCAGGCGGCTGCGCTCGAAGCGACGGGGGTCGTCGGTGCCCTGCCGGGCGCGCTCGAGGATCTGCGCCAGGCGCGTGCAGCATGGCAGCGCCTACAGCGTCCGCTGGAGGCGGCGCGCTGTGAGCTGCTGCTCGGCCAGCGGCTGCTGGGACACGATCGGGCAGCCGGGACGGCCTCGCTCGAGCGTGCGGCGGGCGAGTACGACGAGCTCGGCGTGGCACACCTTGCGGCGCGGGCACGCGAGCTGGGCGAGCCGTCGACCGCAAGCGGCTGATCTGCACGGGCGAGGAGCAACACGGCGAGGACCAGGTCCCCCGCGGCCCAGGCGCACGGCTGTGAGATGCTCCGAGCGTCGGTGAAGCTGTTGCTCAACGAAAGGAGCGAGGCATGCACGCACGGGTGGCGACATTCGAAGGCGGGGACCCGGCCAAAGTCCGCGAGACGATCGCCCAGATCAACGAGCGCTCGGGCGAGGGCCCGCCGGAGGGCGTCCCGTCGACGGGCCTGATGATCCTCAACAAAGCAGACGACGGCAAGGTCATCGCGATCGGCCTGTTCGAGACGGAGGAGGACCTGCGCAAGGGTCATGAGACGCTCAGTGCAATGGACCCGCCGGTGGCGGGCGGGATGGGCAATCGCGTGTCTGTGGAGATGTTCGAGGTGCCGGTCAAGATCGACGTCGCCTGAGCAGCCCGACGCGCATTCATGCCCGGGGCTTCTCACAGGGCCACCGTCGGGGGGCCCTGCTTGGCCGCGCTCAGCTCGAGGCCGGCGCGACGCTGATCAGCATCGCGCCGGCAGCGGGCAGCTTCACGTCGATCGTCCCGCCGCTGGCAGTAGCTCGTCCATAGCGGCGAGGCGTCCAGGTTCCGTCGGCGGCGACTTCGCTTTCGCCGAGTTCGACGCCGGACAGCGCATGCAGCGACTGCCCGGTCAGGGCGAGTGTGCTTGCGGCGACGAATGCGCTGCCCACCTTCAAGCGCACGAGGACACCGGCCTTACCGAGGGGATCGTCGTCGACGGCGACGATGCGCAGACTCCCGTCGGGCGCGGCGAAGCCGAGGACGTGCACGTTGGCGCTGGTCCGGCGCAGCTTGGTGGCGGTCGGCAGCGGTCGCGTCCCGAGCAGCTGGCGCGCGATCAGCAGCGAGTACCACTCGGGCTGCGCCTGCAGTTCGCCGCCGGCGAGCTCCTGCGGACCGGGCGCGCAGACGGGCGAGTAGCCCTTGCAGTTGGCGACGTTGCCGTGCATGTTCACGCCGACGGCGCCGGAGCCCATCAGCTTGGGCAGGTAGCCGGCGGCCCACAGCGCGGAGGCGAAGGAGTTCGAGATCCCGGCGACGCCACCGCAGGAGACGGAGTTGGTCTCGTCCATCCGAAAGGGCAGCCCGGCGGACTGAGAGAGCGAGACGTAACGGCGCACGGAGCCGACCTCGCGCCGCCAAATCGGCGAGCTAAGCAGGCTCGTGACGGACGGCACGGGTTTGCGCTGTGCGCAGCCGAGCGGGTAGTGGTGGCCGGTGAGCGTGACCGGGCGCTGATCGACGACCTCGCCGGGCCCCCACGTTTCGAAGGCGCTTGACCCGGATACGTCGGGTCCCCACACGGGGACGCCGGGCGCGGCGGCTTCGACGCCGGCGCGGTATTCACCGACCTGCGTGTTGTACTGCTCCAGGCCCCACGGTTCTTCGCGCATTCCGTGCAGGGCGTAGGAGTTGGGCTCGTTGCCGAACTCGAAGGCCTCGAGCCACGGGCCAAGCGCGGCCTTCGCGGCGCCGGCCTCACGCGCGGCCGCCTTGGGGTCGAAGTGCACGATGCCGAGCGTCAGCACGATGTGCCACCCGCTCTGCGCGGCGAGGCCGGCGAGCTGGCGGAAGTCGTCGGCATCGACGACGCCGGAGGCCCATGCTGGGCGGGGAGTGCGCGCGTCGGTCCAGGCGATGCGCGTGTCGGCGGATACGCCGCCGAAGCGCAGCACGCCGGGCCCGAGCGAGCGCAGCAGCGCGACAAGGTTGCCCCTGCTTCCGTACCTTGCCATCTGCGGCAGGCTCGACATCTCGAAGGAGAGCCCGAGGAAGTCCTGTGGCACGGGCGGGCCGGGGTGCGCGGTGTCGAGGGACACAGTGACACTCGGCAGCGGTGGCTTGGGCCTTGCAACCTTGCGCGTAGCCTTCGGACGGGCGCCCGGCGCGGCGGTCGCGGATGATGCAAACGCCAGGGCCGCTACGCAGAGCGCGAGGAGCAGCAAGGCAAGCGCCGTGCCTGGCGGCTGGCGGGCACCGGCGCTCGCCCGCGCCATGGCTGAACGGCAAGCTCTCATCTACTGGCCTTCAGTTAACCGATGTGCGCAGCGAGGCGCGCCGGGCTGCACGTTGGGCAGTCGAACGTGCGCGAGGAGATAACGTGAGGCGATGCCCGCAAAACTTGCGCTGATCGAGTTCCCGGCGGACGACGCCGAGCGCGCGCGCAGCTTCTGGAACGGCCTGCTCGACGTCGCGCTAGAGCCGCGCGGCGTAGCGCAGGGCGAAGGCTGGCAGAGCGACGACTCGCCTGATCAAGCGGGCGCTGCGGCAGCGGCGGCGATCGGGGTCCATCAGCGAGGTCGCGGCCCGGGCGACTCGTTCTCGCTGCCGTACTTCGAGGTCCAGGACATGGGGGGCACGCTCAGGCAGGTGCCGGCGTTGGGCGGCAGCGTCGTGCATCGGGGCGAGCGCTGGTCGATCTGTAAGGACTCGGAGGGCAACCCGTTCGGACTGGAGCTGCGATGCAATACGTGAACCTCGGCGCTACGGGCCTGCGCGTCTCGCGCATCTGCCTCGGATGACGAGCTGCGGCCCGCGCCGCGCGACCGACCTCAGCGCCTGGGCTGAAGTGCGACGACGGGGATTTGGCGCGTCGTCTTCTTCTCGTACTCGCCGAACGTCGGCATCAACTCGACCTGCCTGCGAAACAGGCGGTCGCGCTCCTCACCCTCGGTCACGATGGCCTCTACGTCAACGGTGTCGCTGCCGACCTCGACGGTCGCGGTGTGGTTGGCACGCAGGTTGTGGTACCAGGCAGGGTTGTTGGGAGCACCGGCCTTGGAGGCGAAGATGACGAACCGATCGCCGTCCTGCTGATAGACGACGGGGGTGGTGCGCGGCTCGCCGCTCTTGGCGCCGGTCGACGTGAGCAGCAGCACGGGGGCGCCCTCGAAGGGGCCGCCGACCCTACCTTCGTTGGCGCGGAACTCCTCGATCACTTTGCGGTTGAAATCATCCATCTCCGGCATCTGGCTCTCCTGTCGTGCGGGGGTGGCCTGAGCGTAGCCACCTGCGCGCAGCAGCCCGCGGAGCGCGAGTCGAGCAAGGTACGAGTAGGGGAAGCTACGCCCGGCGCGGGCCCTACGGAACGAGCCGCACGGGCAGCGTCTTCAGCTGATTGAGGAACAGCGATTCGACGTGCTTTGGCTGCTCATCGATGGCGATCTGCGGGAAGCGCTTGAGGGTCTCCTCGATCAGGATGCGCAGCTCGAGGCGAGCGAGGGCGGTGCCGAGGCAGAAGTGCCGCCCACCGGCACCGAAGGCCTGGTGCTCCTCCTTGCGTCGCAGGTCGAAGCGTTCGGAGTCCTCGAAGCGCGTCTCGTCGCGGTTGGAGGAGGCGTACCACATGACGACCTTGTCGCCGGCCTTGATCTGCTGCCCGTGCAGCTCGGCGTCGCGCGTGGCGGTGCGGCGGAAGTGGGCGAAGGCGGGGAACATGCGCAGCGACTCCTCGACGGCGTCGGGGATCAGCGAGGGGTCGTCGAGCACGAGCTGGCGCTGCTCGGGGTCTTCCATCAATGCGCGCATGCCGCTGCAGTAGGTCGCCTTGGTGCTGTCGTTGCCGGCGGCCATCAACAGGAAGAAACCCATCACGATCTCGTGTTCCTCGAGCTTCTGCCCGTCAACTTCGGCGTGCACGAGCACGGATGTCAGATCGTCGGTCGGGTGCTCCTGGCGCTCGGCGATCAGCTTGCGGCAGAGCTCGAAGATCTCGGGGATGTCCTTGTTGACGGCGCCTTCGAAACCGTCTGGGTTCAAGTCAGGGTCGCCGGCGCCGAGCGTCGAGTTCATCAACCGCGCCCAGATCAGGTCTTCCTCCTCGGAGATGCCCATGAAGCTGCCGATCACGCGCGAGACAACGGGCTGGGCGACGTCGGCGACGAGATCGCACTCCTCACGGCCGTCGAGCCGATCAAGCACGCGCACGGTGATGGCGCGAATGGCGTCCTCGTGGTCGGCGATCCGCTTCGGCGTGAAGCCGCGCTGGAAGAGCGCCTTCAGGCGATCGTGCTTGGGCGGGTCCATGCCGATGAACATGGCGCGCGCGAGCTCGATCGGAAAGCCGGCTGCTGCGGCGACGACGCCGCCCAGTTCGGAGGAGTAGGTCTCCCAGTCGCGACTGACGGTGTGGACGTCCTCAGCGGTCGTGATCGACCAGAAGCCGGCCTCGTCGGGGAGTTCTTCGAAGCTCTCGGTCCAGTGCACGGGACACTTGCCGCGCATCTCCCTGAAGGCGTCCTGCGGCGGGCCGTTCAGCCACAACTCGCGCTGGGTCAGTTCCAAGCTCTCGATGTCACGCCCGACGGTTGCCATGGGGTCCCCTTAGTTCGTCGATCCGGAATGCTCGCGCAGCATACTGGCTGCGTAGCCAGTTTTGTATTTAAAGATGATCCCAAAGACGCCACCCGCATGTCTGTGCGCGGGCACACACGCCGGGCCCAGCCGCCGCGGGGAGGCCGCAACGCAGGCGGGACAGAGCTAGGAGAGCGCGCGCTCGCGCAGGCGGCGTCGCGACGCGTGCCAGGCGAGCGCGATGAACGCAAGCACGAGGGCGAGCGGCACGAGCACGGCGAGCGCGATGAGCAGCACGACGGCGACGGCCTTGAGCACGTCGAGCGCGTCGTGCAGGCCGTTGCTCAGCGTCGAGCGCTCGGAGCCGGCGTGGGCATCGCCGAGCACGGTGACTTCGACGGTCGAGTTGCTGCCGCGCCGCGAGATCGCACCGAAGGCGGTGCGCGCACGGGTGACGGCGGCGGCGGCGAGCGCGATGCGCGCGTGCAAGCTTTCGATCTGACTCTGCGTGCTCGCCCGCCCCAGCGCGCGCAGCAGCGCCTGGCGCTCGGCCACAGCGTCGGCGAGCTTGCGGCGGGCGGCGCCGTATTGATCGGTGATGTCCTGCAGCGACTGGCTCTCTTCGCGCGTCGGCGCGAGTCGCCCGAGCGAGGCCAAGGCCGCGGTCAGCCGTGTGCTGGGCAGGCTCAAGCGCAGTTCGGCGCTGCCGCCGGCGCCGCTCTGCCGGCTCACGTGCGAGCTCTGCACGAAGCCGCCTTCGCGCACGGTCAGCTGCGCGACCTCGTCGGCGACAGACTGCACGGCTTCGGGCTTGGGGGCGAGCGTGAGCGAGGCGGCGCGCTGCTGGACGCGCGAGGAGGAAGATTCGCTGCTGGTCGCGCTCCTCAGCACATCAGCGCTCGACGATTCCGGTGTCTGCGCGGAGGGCGTGGCCGGCGCTGACCCGGACGAAGAGTCGGCGGAGCCCTCGTACGAATGCTCGCCCACCCCTCTGACTAGGGCATGAGGGGTGAAGACCTTCTCACTGATCGTTTCAGCTTCGTTCCAAGGAGCGACGAGCGCGAGTGTGACGATCGCGGCCATCGCGCTGATCCCGCCGAAGGCCAGCGCACGCGCCCGCACGCCGGAGCTGAGCCAGGCACCGAACCGCGAGGGCACGGACCGAATGCCCAGCCGCGCGAAGCGTCGCGACGGCTCGGCAGCACGCGCCTCGATCCGCTCGCGCAGTCGCTGCTCGGACTCAGGCGACATCGCCGGCGCGAGCGTGCGCACGTTAGCGCGCAGTTCGCGCCAGCCCTCGGCGCTCGCACCGACGGCCTCGCCACGCAGCGCGGCCTCGATCTCGGCCAGCGTCTGCTCGTCGGGCGGGCCCTCGGACTGCGGGAAGGGGACGATCTTCATGCGACCTCCTTGCGCGCGAGCTCGGCGCACGTCTCGCGCAGCCGCGTCAGCGCGCGGTGCACGCGCGTGCCGGCGTTCGACTCGCTGATCCCAAGCACGCGTGCGAGCTCGACATTGGTCAGCTGGCCATGGAACTTGAGCAGCACGACCTCGCGCTCGCGCAACGGCAGCTCGAGCAGCGCGGCGTGCACGGTGGCGCGGCGCTCGGCCTGCTCGATCGCCTCGGCCGGGTCGGCCTGGCGTGTCTGCCCGGCGGCGAGCTGGTGCCCGCCGTGCAGGGACTCGAGGTCGACGCGCTCGGGCTCGAGTCCGCCGACGCCGTGGCGCCGACGGCGACGCAGCTCGTCGAGCGCGGCGTTGCGGGCGATCGAGAACAGCCACGCGCGCGGCGTCCCGCGCGTGCGGTCGAGACGCTTGCGCGCGCCGTAGAGCCGCTCGAAGGCGAGCGCCGTCACGTCCTCGGCGCCGGCGCGATCGCCGAGCAGCGCGATCGCGTAGCCGTGCACGTCGCGCGCGCACTCGCGGAACAGCCGCTCGAAGCTCGAGCCGTCGAGCTCCGCGTGATCGACCTCGCGAGCGGGGCTGGGCGATGGTGGCTCGGTTGGCGTCACTTGCCTGCTCACTACCCCAACTACGTCGCGCCCCGCCGATCCATCACACCGGCGAGAAGAGGCCGGGGCTAGAAGCGCTCGAGCACTCGCTCGATCGCGCGCGTGCCGAACTCGACCGTGTCGGCTGGCAGCCGCTCGTCGGGCGCGTGGATCAGCTGCATGAAGGGCAGCTCGGGCGGCAGCTGCATCGGCAGGAAGCCGTACGTCTGGATGCCCAGGCGCGAGAAGAAGCGCCCGTCGGTCACGCCGGGGAGCAGCATCGGGATCGGTTTAGCGTCGGCGTCGAGCTCGCGCAGGGTGCCGGCGAGCGTCTCGAACAGCGCCATGTCGGGCTCGTCCGAGACGGGATCGTGCTGGGCGATCTCGAACTCCAGCTCGACGCCGGAGAGCGCACGCAGCTCGGTGAATACCTGCTCGGGCGTAAAGCCGGGCAGCAGCCGGCAGTCGAGCTCGAGTGAAAGGCTGTCGGGAATCACGTTAACCTTCTCCCCACCCTGCACGATCGTGGCGCTGATCGTGTTGTGCAGCAGCGGGTCGAAGATGCGCCCGCGTTCGCCGAATGCGTCGAGCAGTCGGTCGGTCAACGTTGGCACGAGCAGCCCCTTCAGCGGCACGGCCAGCGTCGCGGGCACGTCGGCGGCGATCGCCTCGATCATCGAGCGCGCGACAGGCGTCACGTGGACGGGAAGCCGGCGGCTGTCAAGGCGCTGCAGCAGCCGCCCGAGCTTGCCCATCGCGCCGCCACGGATCGGCATCGAACCGTGCCCGGCCGGCCCGCGCACGGTCGCCCGCGTCCAGCAGATCTGCTTCTCGGCGACCATGATCGGGTAGAAGCGCCGCCCGGCGACGTCCATCGTGAAGCCGCCGAACTCGCCAATCGAGTAGCGCACGCCGTCGAACAGCTCGGCGTGCTCGCGCACGAGGAAGTCGGCGCCGAGCGGGCTGCCGGCCTCCTCGTCGGCGAGCAGACAGAGGATCAAGTCGCCCGGCGGCGGCGCGCCGCTCACCTTGGCACGCATGAAGGCGGCGAGCATCATCGCGACGCCGCCCTTCATGTCGAGTGCGCCGCGCCCCCACACGTAGCCATCGGCGAGCTCGCCGTCGAACGGTCCGTGCTGCCACTCGCCGCGCGCCGCGACGACGTCGACGTGCCCCTGCAAGAGCAGCGGCGGGCTCTCGCCGCGCCCGGCGATGCGCGCGATCAGGTTCGGGCGCTCGGGCTGCTCTGCGAGGATCCGCACCTCGCAGCCGAGCGCCTCCAGCAGCCCCTTGATCCACTCGATGCACTCGCGCTCGTTGCCCGGCGGGTTGCTCGTGTCGAAGCGCAGCAGCCGCTGCAGCAGCTCGAGCGGGCGATCTTGCAGCGCGTCCTCGGGCACGAGGAAGAGTGTCCCCGATTCCACCAGCGGACGTGCGAATTCGCCTACCATGAACGCCATGGCGCAGGTCGTCACTGCCAACGACGAGGCGATCGAAGCGTGGGACGGTCCGCTGTTCGACCGCTTCGTCCAGTTTCGCCACTTGCTCGTGGACAGCCTCGGTGTGCACGGCGACGAAGGTCTGCGTGTAGTGGCTCCGGCGTCGGGTGAGCGCGCGCTCGACATCGGCTGCGGCTTCGGCGACACTGCCCAGCAGCTCGCCAAGCTGGTCGGCGCAGACGGCAGCGTGCTCGGCGTCGACGCGTCTGCGCGCTTCATCGAGACGGCCCGCGAGGAGGCCGCGCAGGCCGGCGCGCGCAATGTCCGCTTCGAGGCCGTCGACGTTGAGGCGCACACCTTCGAGGAGCAGTTCGACCTCGCCTTCTCGCGGATGGGGACGATGTTCTTTGCCAACCCCGTAGCCGCGCTGCGCAACGTGCGCAAGGCGCTCGTGCCGGGGGGGCGCCTGACGATGGTCGTGTGGCGCTCGAAGGTCGAGAACGAGGGCTTCTACCGCAGCCAGCAGATCACCGAGCGGTTCGTCACCAAGCCCGAGGAGTACGACGAGCCGACGTGCGGGCCGGGCCCCTTCTCGATGGGTAACGCCGACACGACGAGCGGCATCCTGCTGAGTGCCGGCTTCGAGCAGATCTCGCTGCTGCGCTGTGACAAGCCGATCCGGATCGGCGACGATCTCGACGAGGCGGTCGAGTTCGTGATGAGCATCGGCCCGGCCGGCGAGATCCTGCGCCTAGCCGGCGAGCGCGCGGCGCACCTGCACGGAGAGGTCGCGGCGGCGCTGCGCGAGGACATGGCCCAGTGGGTCACCGCAGACGGGGCAGTGATGGGCCCGGCGTCGACCTGGATCGTCACCGCTCAGGTCCCCGCCGCGGCGTAGCCGGACGCCCGACGCCGCATCGCGGCCGCGGCGCCCAGCCGGCCGCGGCACCCAGCCGGCCTCGTCGCTCAGTCGCCCTCAGCCGCTGCTGGCGGCCGAGCCTTCGTTGGCGAGGACCAGCCGATCGTCCTCGGTCGCCACGATCCGCCAGTCGTGGCCGGGAGATCCACCTGCGTCGCGAAGCACGAGACGGTCTCCATCGAGCGACCATCGTCCGTCGCGGGCTTCGGGCACGTCGACCGGTCCGGGTGAGCTCTCGAGGAACGACCCGTCGGGCCGCAGCTCGAACCATGTCCTGCCGCGTGAGGGCGGCAGCGGGTGGCTCGCCGGACGAAACACCATCGCGTCCTCGCCGTCCTCCTCATGGGCGTGGACCCAACGCCGATTAAGCACATGCTCAACGTGTGCGGCCACGCGAGGATGATCTCAGAGGCCGGCCAGCTTCTTGCGTGGACCGGCCAGCGTCGCGTTCATGCGCGCGACCTGGCCCGTGGAGAACATCACCATTGCGTCGTCGTCAACGTAGTCCATGTAGTTCATGAACATGTCGCCGTCGGGGCCGTTGTTGCAGGTGATGTGCGGGAACGCCGGTTTGCCGAAGTTCGCCTGTTGCGCCGGTGGCGTGTCGGCGACGAAGTCGTTGCCGGTGCAGTCGTTGCGATCGCCCCAGATGTGGCGCAGGTTGAAGAAGTGCCCGACCTCGTGCGTCGCTGTGCGGCCTTTGTCATACGGGGCTTTCGCGGTGCCCCGCGTCCCGAACGCGGTGTAAAGGATCACCACTCCGTCTCTCGCCGCCGGTCCGCCCGGGAACTGGGCGTAGCCGAGCAGCCCTTCGCCGAGGTTGCAGACCCACAGGTTCAGGTAGCGGTCGGTCGGCCACGGGTCCACACCACCGGTCTTCTTCGCCTTGACGCTGTCATCGGGGCGAAAGGAGGCGACCTTCGTCTCGGTGCGGGTGATGCCGGTCGTCTTCTTCCCGTTAGGATCCTCGCTGGCCAGTGCAAACTGGATGTTCGTGTCGGTCACGAGCCCCCTCCAGTCGGCCGGCACGTTGCGCTTGTCCGCGTTCTTTGCCCGGTAGTCGCGGTTGAGCGCCTTGATCTGACTCTGCACCTGCGCGTCTGAGATGTTCTCTTCGGCGGCCCGGTGCACGACGTGCACGACCACCGGGATCGTCACGAGCTTGGCCGCCACGCGCATCGCCTGGCCGCTCTCGATGCTGCGACGCGTCTGCTGCTCGACCTCGAGACGGCGTTCCCTGTATTCGGGCTGGGTCTCGACGAGCAACTCGTGGACGACCATCTGCGCGCACGTCCGACGTTTGGGTGTCTTTGCGGGGCTCATTTTCCACTTCTCCTAACTGGTTGGCGAAAACCTCACGGTTGGCGAAAACTCACGTCAAAGGCCAGCGACGATCGCCCAGCAGACGACCGCGCCGCAGACGCTTGCTCGAGCGTCAACGGACTCACGGTCGGCCTCGAACAGCGCGTTCGCCTTAGCGAGACGAGTGGCCGGCGGATCTGCTCGCGATACGACGGGTCGCCGTCAAAACTTTCGGACTGGCGCCGGCAATCGGACTCCGCTGCGTCGCCCGACGGGTTCCGTCGCGTCGATTCCAGGTTGCGCTTCGCCCACTCGCCGTCGACAACCACGAACGATTCCCCCGAACCCGTCGCCTGATCGATCTTGCGCGCCAGCCTACACTATTCCCACATCTGGGATTTGCGGAAAGCCCAATTCTGTGCAGCGTGATAGCGACTTCGGCCGTTTGTAGGATGCGCCGATGCGAAGGGGGCGCAACTCGAGTCTCGGCACGCTGCTCGCGGCGATCGCCGTGGCGTTGGCCGTGCTCGCGGCCACCGGCTCGCTTGCGACGGGCTCGACCTCGGGCACGCGCGCACGCTCAGCGGGCGGCTCGGACTGCCACAAGAACGCGCCGCCGATCCTGCACGACGGCTTCCCCGAGCCGCCGACGCGCTACAGCCGCGGCGGGCAACTCGACGTAGGACTGACGGCGGCGCTCGGCCAGGTGCCGATCGACGGCAAGCGCGTGACGGCGCTCAGCTATGACGGCAGCTTCCCCGGCCCCACGCTCGTGATCTGCGCCGGCGATCACCTCACGGTGCACATGAAAAACGACCTCACCGAACCGACCAACCTGCACACGCACGGCTTCCACGTCTCGCCTGAAGCCAACCACGACAACGTCTTCGAGCGGATCGAACCGGGGCAGAGCTTCACCTACGAATACGACATCCCGCAGGATATGCCGGCCGGTGCCTACTGGTACCACCCGCACCTGCACATGTTCGTCGAGCCGCAGATCTTCGCCGGGTTGGCCGGGGCGATCGTGCAGGAGGGCGGGCTCGACACGCTGGCCTCGCTGCGTCACGTGCCGCAGCGCTGGATCGTGATCCAGAACACGCAGATCAAGGCCGGCAAGATCGTGCCGGCCGAACAGTCCTCGGAAACCGACGCCCGGCTGTACGTCAACGGCGTCAAAAACCCGACGGCCAAAATCCACCCCGGAGAACTGCAGCGCTGGCGCATTTTCAACGCCGACGCCGACCGTTTCGTCGTGCTGCGCCTGGCGCACGGCCAGCGCTTCCAGCTGCTCGCCGAGGATGGGCACACGCTGGCCAGGCCGCTCAGCGTGAGCACGCTGCAGATCGCCCCGGGCTCGCGCCGCGAGGTGCTCGTACGCGGCGGCAAGCCGGGCGCATACCAGTTGAAGGCGATTCCGTTCTCCTCATTCCCGGGCGGGGACAAGGCGACCAACGGCGGCCCGATGCCAAACGAAACGCTGCTCACGCTGCGCTCCTCGGGCAAACCACACCGGATGGCGTTCCCGGCGCACGCGACGCTCGGTCACCCAGTCGACCTGCGCGGCAAGCCGATCGACCGCAAGCGCACGATCGTGTTCAACGAAATGACCGAACCGTCGGGCGCAGCAGCGTTCACGCTCAACGGGATGAAGTTTGACCCCGAACGGATCGACGTGACGATGAAGCTCGGCTCGATCGAGCAGTGGACGCTGGTCAACGAAACCAGCGAATGGCACACCTTCCACATCCACATCAACGACTTCCAAGTCGTCAGCGTCGCCGGCAAGCCCGTCCCGTACGTGCTCGAAGCGGACAACGTCGCGCTGCCGCCCAAGTCGCAGACGGTCGTGTTGATGCACCCAACTGACTTCACGGGCAAGTTCGTGTTCCACTGTCACGTGACCTTTCACGAGGACCACGGGATGATGGCCGCGGTGCAGGTCGTGCGCGAACCGACGGCGGCCCAAGCGAAGCGCTCGATCGTGCGCGAGGGTGGCCTGGCGATCAGCTCCGGCGCTTACGGCTCGAGCGTATCCCCGCCGTCGGTGCGGGCGCTGCTGTTCTGGTGCCGCGCGCTCGGGATCTCACCGCCCCCGCCCCGCCGCGCGCCGGACCACCTGAGCGGCGCTCGCGACTTCCGCTGACCGAAGCTCAGCGCTTGGGCGTGAGCGTCTTGCCGATCAGCGGCGGCGCGCCGCCGGCGTCCTGCACGACCACGCGCAGCTTGCCGTGCACGCTCGCCGAGATGCTCAGTGTGGCCTTGCCCTGAGAGCTCAGGTGCGCGCGGCGCACCGTCCCCCACCGGCCCTTGGCCGAGCGCAGCTGCAACAGCACCGAGGCGCCCGGGCGCGGCGCCTGCACGCGCACGAGCGTCAGCAGCCCGTGCGCCGTGTGCGCCTTGACGAGCGTCTCCTTCAACGCGCCCGGCAGGCCCCCCGGTGGCAGCGAGCCAGGTGCGAGCACGCTGACCTTGCCGTGCATGCTCGGGTGGATCGTGCATGCGTAGGCGAACGCGCCCAGCGTCGTGAACGTGACTTTGAAGCTTTCGCCCGCGTTGATCCGGCCCGAGTCGAATTCGCCGCCGGCCGCTGTGACCGTATGCGGCCCGAAGCCGCGGTTCGTCCACGTCACCGTCTGGCCCGCTTCGACCATCAGTTCGGCCGGCTGGTAAGCGCGCGAGACGATCGACACGGCTACTTCGCTCGCCGTCGCGCTCGCCGTCGCCGGCACGAGCGCGAGCACGGCCAGCGGCGTGAGCACCAGCGCCGCGATGCTCGCTCTGCGCGAGCGCCTCGACCCGCGCACCGACGGCATTTGCAGCACCCGCGCTGTTCCCATCTGCCTCATGTAAACGACACTACCGCAGCGCTCGCAGCCTGAAACCGACGCTCTAGCGGAAGCGCGCGAACAGCTCCGGCAGCAGCGTCGACAGGTTGGCGTACTCCTCGGCGCAGTGCGTCGCGAGCGCCCGCGGCAGCGCCGCTGGCAGCGACGCACGACGCGTGAGGCGGTTGTTCAGCAAGCGCTCGCCCACCCCGCCCAGCGCTCCATACGGCCGCACGGCGGCGCCCAGCCAGAAGGCGCTGCGCAGCACGACGCCATCGTCCTCGCGCAGGAACACGTGAAACATCGGCGTGTGGCGCATGTGGCGGCGATCGTCGCCGACGTAGCCGCAGACGATGCTCGCCACGTTCGGGTTTTCGAGCTGATCGTCCGGTAGGCCCATCTCGCTTGGCCGCTGAAAGGCGATCCGCGCGTGCACCACGCCGATGCCGACATCCTCGACCGGATGGTGCACGGCGCCCCAATGCGCCTTCGCACCGGGCGCGCGCGTCACCTCGCCATGCGGCTGCTCGAGCGAGTTCGAGCGATGCGCTGCCGGGTGCCACACGCGGTAGCGCAGCGCCTCGCGCGGATGCCAGTCAAACCACCAGTCGACCATCTCGCCGCGTACGAGCGGCATCGCCGTGCGCACCGCGACGAAGCCGACGCCGTCCGCCAGCGTGCACCAGCCCGTCTCGACCTCCAGCGACCGCGGGTCGAGCAGCCGCGCCACGTTGCTCAGCGCGAGTGCTTGGCGCGGCTCGATCGGCCCTCGTGCGATCGCCTCGATCACCTCGGGCTGCGGCGGCGTCATCGGTCGCTGCAGATAGCCCGCCAGCTCGCGCTCGGCGTCAGGCTCAGCCACGTTCTCTGCCTTGCCGGTGCTCACCGCTCGGCCTCCGCCGGCCTGCCCATCCACGGATGGAAGCGTTCGTCGGGATCGTGGATCGCGCGCAGGTCATCGAGCCGGCTCATGTGCGCCTCGCTGATGAATCGCGCCGGGCGGTTGCCGAGGTTCTCATCGGCCAGCTGGATGCCCGAGGCGAGGTGCTCCATCTCGCGCATCCGCTCCGTCGCCCACGCCACGTTGGCCTCGTCGCGCGCCTGCTCCTGCCACACGCCGTACAGCGCGATGTACGTGTCGTCCTCGACGCTGTAGGCCATGTCCGGTCTCGGCGGCGCCGGCTCGCTGCCCGGGCCCCAGTTCATCCACAGCATGTGCGACGGGGCATCGGGCATCGTCTGTGCGATCCGCTGCAGCCCCGGCAGCAGCCGCTCGATCGGAGCGTGCGTCCACATGTTGTCCGCCGAGTAGCGGTGCTCGTCGGGATAGGCCGCGTGCACACCCGCGTAGAGGTCCTCGAGCGCCACCGGGATGTATGGCTCGCACAGCTTCGCCCGCTCGAGCGCCGGGTAGCTCTGCAGCAGCGAGAGCGCCGCGCGCGCCTGCTGCTCGTCGTCGGCCAGCACCGGAGCAGTGACCGCGATCTCGAGCTCGCCTTGCTCGTCGCGATGCACGATCAGCATTAGCTCCATGTTGCGCGGTACGCGCGGGCCGAGTTCCTGCGCCCAGCGAAAGACCTGCTTGAGCTCCTCGATGCCGTACAGCACGAGCCCGTTGGCCACGACCTTCGGCCGCGGCTGCACGCGCACGTGAAAGCGCGTGACGACGCCGAAGAACCCCGGGCCCGAGCCGCGCGCCGCCCACAACAGGTCGGCGTTCTCGTCCGCCGAGGCGTGCACGAGCCGCCCGTCGGCTAGCACCAGGTCGATCGCCTCAACGCTCATGCACGCCGGTCCGTGCACGCGCCCGTTCCAGCCGTAGCCGCCCTGCAGCAGGTAGCCGCCGACGGCGACGCCGATGCAGTGCCCCGCCGGGAAGAACAGGTCGCGCTCGGCGAGCGTCGCCACGAGCTCGTTGCCCGGACAGCCCGGCTGCACCGAGGCAGTCATCGCCGCCGCGTTGACCGCCACCTCGCGCAGGCGCGAGAGGTCGAGCAGCATCCCTCCGTCGCGCACATGGTTCCCAGCCCAGCTGTGCCCGCCCGAGCGCACGCCGATCCTCATCTCGCGCGCTGCCGCCCAGCGCACGGCGCGCACGGCGTCCTGCTCGCTGCCGGCGACCACGATCGCCTCGGGGAAGCGCTCGGGCGTGCGCGCGTTCCACACCGCCGCACTGCGCGCCCGCTCATAGCCGTCCTCGCCGCGCCTGAAGATCTCGCCGTCGAACTTCATCTCGCTCACAACACCCCCGATCGCTCGCTGCACGATACGCGGTCGTACGTGCCTCACGCGAGCCGACCGGTACGCTCACCGGCGCCAAAGGCACTCCGCGACAGCTGCGCACTTCGGCGAGCGCTCAGCCGCGCGTCAGCTCGTCGAAGCGCGCCAGCATCGCCTCGTTGTCCTCGTACTCGTAGGCGTCCGAGCTGATCGAGAGCCCACCTTCAACGAGCGTCACGAACCCCGCCTCGAACGCGAAGCGGCCGCGGCCGCCGATCCCGCTGCCGTGGTAGGAGGCGCGCATCGCCACCACGCGCTCGTCGCACGCGAGCACCTCGTCGACCGCGAAGCGCACGTCCGGGGAGACGGCGAAGACCGACGCTGTCAACACGCGACACGCCTCACGTCCGACCGCCGACCCCCAGCCGTCAGACCTGTGGTCGATCAGCCTCCACTCCTTCGTGAAGAGCGCGATGAACCCGTCGAGGTCCTGTGCGGCGTAGCGCCGGCCGTACTCGGCGTAATGGCGCAGCGGTGGCAGGTCCGCCAGCTCGGGCGGTACGCCCAGCGTCCCTGTGACGCATACGAGCGGTGACTCGGATGTGTCCCGTTTCCTGGAACGGCTCGAAGTTATGGCAGACACCCCCGTGGTGTTGTCCTGCCCGCCAAGCGTACTCCTCCTCGACGTGTATCACCATCCCGCTCGACGTTCCGATGAGTCTGACCTTGCCGAACAGCCGATTTGCGGGCCTGCGCGCGCCGCCGGCCGCGGGTAGGCCGGCGGGGGTGGGGTCAAGTGCGTGCGAGGTAGGCGTGTACGCCTGGACGTGCTTGCGCGACGCCCAGGCGTGTCGCTCCCGCTAGTGGCCCTTCTTTGCCGTGGCGTCGTGCAGCGCGATCGTCGTCTGCGCGCGCTGCCCGTCGGGCGTGCTGACGGCATGCAGCACGAGCCTGTAATTGCCGTGTTTGCGCGGCAGCATGAAGCTCAACACGTTCGCGCCCGCCTTCACCTTGCGCGAGCCCTTGACGAGCTTGTGTCCGCTGTAGCTGAGCTTCGCCGCGGCGGAGACGTTGAAGCGCACGCGCACGCGCGAGCCTGGGCGCCCCTTCAGCGAGCGCTTGGCCGCGCGCAGCGTGAAGCGCTTCTTCGCTCCCGCTTTACCCACGCCCGTCCCGCCACCGCCCGCCGCACCGGCGCCGGCGCTGGCCCCGCCTGCTCCCGGCGCACCGCCGCTGCCGTTCGCTCCGTTCGCGCCCGCGGTGCCCGGCTGGCCTTCGTCGCCGATCACTTGACGCAGCGCCGTCTGCGGGCTGACCGCCCCGCCGGTCGCGCTCGAGATGCCGTCGAGCACGCTTGCCAGCGTCGCTTCGAGCGGCAGGCCCGCCACGAGCGCTTCAACCGCCGGCGCCGCCGGCGTGTTCAGTGCGACGCCGTCGAGCTCCGCCTTGACCGTCGCCGGCGGCACGCCCTGCAGCTGGGCCAGTTGCGCGAGCGTCAGGTTCGACGTCGAGATCGTCGTCCCGTTGACGACGATCGACGTGCCGTTTACGCCGACTTCGATCTTGTTCGTTGCGAGCCCCGCGGCGGGGAACAGCGCGACCGTCACAAGCGCAGCCGCCGTGGCCGCGATCGCCAGCGGGGCGCGCAGTCGTCGTGCAGGGTACGTCGTATTGGTTCTGCCCAGCATGGGACCTCCTTGTCGTGGTGAGCTACCGGAGTCCCTCTGCGGACCCCATCGAGACGGCCGCGAGCGGCTGTGCTGCCGCCCGTCGAGAAGACCGCCTTGCCTCCGCTCTCTCAATACCCACCGCCCCCGTCCCCCACGCGCGCTTACGACAGACGTCCAGCGCACCGTCGCGATTCGCGCGACTAGCATCCTCGCCGTGCGCCAAGCGCTCCATACCCTGGTGCTGCTGAGCACGCTCGCCACGCTCGGCGCACTGCGCAACGCCACGCACGCCGAAGCCACCCCGCTGCACCCGCCGCCGATCCACCAGTGGCCGATCCCATACGGCGCCGGGCGCAGGCGCCAGATGGCGGCCTACTCGCTGCGCCACTACGGCGAAGACACCTACACCCTGAGCAACCCCAATGTGATCGTCGAGCACTTCACCGAGACGGCGACTGCGCAAGAGGCCTACAACACCTTCGCGCCCGACCTGCCCGACAGCGAGTTTGGAGAGTTGCCCAACACGTGCGCGCACTTCCTCATCGAGCGCAGCGGCAAGATCGATCAGCTCGTGCCGCTGACCCTGCGCTGCCGGCACACCGTCGGTCTCAACTGGACCGCGATCGGGATCGAGAACATCGGTTTCTCCGATCTTGAAATCATTAAAAATCGAAAACAGTTTGATGCCTCCCTGGCTTTGACCCGCTGGCTGCGGTGCACGTACGGGATCGCGCTGAAAAACGTGATCGGCCACAACGAGAGCCTCTCCTCGCCCTACCACCGCGAGCGCGTCCCCGCCTTTGCGCACCAGACGCACTCCGACTGGAACAGTGCCGACATGCACGTCTACCGCACGCGCCTGTCGAGGCTGTCGTGTCCCGCTGGTAGCTTGCCACCGAGCAACTAATCGCGTCCTATCCGCCGCCACCCGCGGCACTGGAGGCATCCGATGGCCAAGGAGTTCAAGGCGTTCCTGCTGCGTGGCAACGTCGTCGACCTGGCGGTCGGCATCGTTATCGGGGCCGCCTTCGGCGCGGTCGTGACCGCACTCGTGCGCGACCTGATCACGCCGATCGTCGCCGCGATCATCGGCAAGCCCGACTTCTCCAACCTGATGTTCACGATCAACGGGAGCACCTTCCACTACGGCGACTTCATCAACGTGCTGATCGCCTTCCTCTCGATCGCCGCCGCCGTGTTCTTCTTCGTCGTCAAGCCAGTCAACACACTGATGGAGCGGCGCAAGACCGGGCGCGACGTCGAGTCCGAGACGCGGCCCTGCAGCGAGTGCCTCTCCGAGATCCCGCGCCAAGCGCGAAAGTGCGCCTTCTGCGCCTCCCCGCAGCAGCCCGCCGCCGCCTGAGCACGCCCGAGATCTTGCAGCAGGGGGTGGAATTTCTCCCACGTGGTAGTAAATAGCCATGCCTCGCTCGATCTGGACGGGCGCGATCAGCTTCGGCCTGGTGACTGTGCCGGTCAAGCTGTACAGCGCCGTCAACCGCAAGACGGTGCGCTTTCACCAGCTCTCCGGCAAGACCGGCGTGCGCATCGCGCAGAAGCGCGTCGACCCGCAGAGCGGCGACGAGGTCCCCTACGAGGACATCGTCAAGGGCTATGAGCTCTCGCCCGACCGATACGTAGTGATCGAGCCCGCCGAGCTCGACACGCTGCAGCCGAAGAAGACCAAGACGATCGAGATCGAGGACTTCGTCGAGCTCGCGCAGATCGACCCGATCTTCTATGACCACCCCTACTACCTCGCGCCAGGCCCGGGCGGCGCCAAGCCCTACCGCCTGCTGCTCGAGGCGATGGCCGAGACCGAGAAGGTCGCAATCGCGCGCGTCGTGATCCGCTCCAAGGAGCAGCTCGTCGCGATCCGCGCGATCGGCGACGTGCTCGAGATGGCCACGATGCTGTTCGCCGACGAAGTCGCCGACCCCGAGCGCCTCGACGAGCTGCCCGACCCAAAGGAGGTCAAAACGACCAAGCGCGAGGTCAACGTCGCCAAGCAGCTGATCGGCTCACTCGCCGCCGACTTTGAGCCCAACAAGTACCGCGACACCTACCGCGAGGACGTGCTCGCTCTGATCGAGCGCAAGGCCGAGGGCAAGGAGATCGCCGTGCAGCCCGAAGCCGATGAGGTGCCCGAGCCCGCACCCGACCTGATGAGCGCGCTGAAGGCCAGCCTCGCCGCCGTGCGCGAGCACGGCGAGCGCGAGAGCGACGGCGCCGCCAAACCGCGCAAAGCCGCCAAAAAAGCGCCCGCCAAGAAGGTCGCCGCAAAAGCCGCTGCCGCCAAAGCCTCCGGCAAGAAACCGCCGGCCAAGAAAGCCCCCGCCAAAAAAGCGTCCGGCAAACGCGCCGCCGCCAAGCGGTAGGTGTCTTCCCGCCGCCCGAGCAAGTCCGGCGGTGACGGTGCGAAGCCCGCGCGCAGCGCCAGCCTGAAGGAGTACCGCGCCAAACGCGACTTCGGCGCGACCAGCGAGCCGAGCGGCCGTGGGGGCGAGAAGCCGAAGGGGCAACCGGCGAAGAGGCCTGCCGCGAAGAAGGCGTCCTCAAAGAAACGCACCGCGAGCAAACGGACCGAGCAGGCCCCGCGCTTCGTCGTGCACGAGCACTCCGCCACGCGCCTGCATTGGGACCTGCGCCTGGAGCGCGACGGCGTGCTCGCCTCGTGGGCCGTGCCCAAGGGGCTGCCGCCAGCGCCCAACGAAAACCACCTCGCCGTGTGGACCGAGGACCATCCGCTCGAGTACGTCGACTTCCACGGCGAGATCCCCAAGGGGCAATACGGCGCCGGCACGATGAAGATCTGGGACCACGGCACCTACGAGGTACTCAAGTGGGAGCCGCGCAAGATCGAGGTCGCGCTGCACGGCGAGCGCGTCGACGCGCGCTACGCGCTGTTCCCGATCTCCTCGCCGCCCGCCGAGGGCGAGCGCCCGAAGGAGTGGATGATCCACCGCATGGATCCGCCGGCCGACGCCGCGCGCGAGCCGATGCCGGAGCACGTCAAGCCGATGCTCGCCCGCCCCGGTTCGCTGCCGCGCAAGGACGACGGCTGGACATATGAGATCAAGTGGGACGGCGTGCGCGCGCTCGCCTATTCCACGCCCGGCGAGCTGCGCCTGGAGAGCCGCAACCTGAAAGAGATCACCGCCTCCTATCCCGAGCTCGCTCGGCTGAACCGCGCGCTCAGCTCACACGGCGCAATCCTCGACGGCGAGATCGTCGCCTTCGATGAGCACGGGCGCCCGAGCTTCGCCGCGCTGCAGCGGCGCATGCACGTCGGCTCGCCCGCGCAGGCCAAAAGGCTCGCCAAACAGTCGCCGGTCACGTACATGATCTTCGACCTGCTGTGGCTCGACGGCCACTCGCTGATGGGGCTGAGCTACGAGCAGCGACGCGAGCTGCTCGACGCGCTCGCGCTGAGCGGAGAGTCGTGGCAGACGCCCGAGCACTTGACCGGGCGCGGGCGCGACGTGCTCAAGGCGACCGCCGAGCAGCAGCTCGAGGGCATCGTCGCCAAGCGCCTCGATTCGCCTTACGAACCCGGCGCGCGCGGCTCGGCGTGGATCAAGATCAAGAACGTCGGGCGCCAGGAGCTCGTGCTCGGCGGCTGGCTGCCCGGCGAGGGACGGCGCGAGCGGCGCATCGGCGCGCTGCTCGTCGGCGTGTACGACCCCGACGGCGCCTTCCGCTATGCCGGACGCGTGGGCACCGGCTTCAACGACGCCGAGCTCGACCGCCTCGGCAAGCTGCTCAAACCGCTGAGGCGCGGGGACTCGCCGTTCACCGCCGGCGAGCGCCCCCCGCGTGGCGCCGTGTTCGTCGAGCCAGAGCTCGTCGCCGAGATCGAGTTCACCGAGTGGACCTCCGCCGGCGTCCTGCGCCACCCCTCCTACAAGGGGCTACGCGAGGACAAGGACGCGCGCGAAGTCGTGCGCGAGGACACGCCCCCTACGACCCCCGCCAAGCGCGCCTCGGGCAAGCGGACGCCGGGCAAGCAGACGCCGGCCAGGCGCGCCCCACGCAAGCACAGCGCGAGCAAGCACGCGAGCGGCGTGCTGGACCCGCCGCTCGTGCTGCACGAGCAGAGCGCCAAGGCGGCCACGACGACAGTCGAGGGGCGCGAGCTGAAGCTGTCGAACCTCGACAAGCCGCTCTATGCGCAAGCCGGCTTCCTCAAGCGCCACGTGATCGAGTTCTATGCAGCCGTCGCGCCGACGATCCTCGCCCACCTGGAGGGCCGCGCGCTGACCGTCAAGCGCTGGCCGGACGGCGTCGACGGCAAGGCCTTCTACCAGAAGCAGGCGCCCGCGCACCGGCCCGACTGGGTGCAGACGGTCACGCTGCCGAGCGAGAAGAAGCCGATCGACTACCTGCTCGCAGAGGACCGCGCGACGATCGTCTGGCTGGCCAACCTGGCGGCGCTCGAACTGCACGTGCCGCTCGCGCGCGCCGAGGCGCCCGAGCGCCCGACGATGCTCGTGTTCGACCTCGACCCCGGCGCACCCGCGACGGCGATCGAGTGCTGCCGCGTCGCGCTCACGCTGCGCGGGATGTTCGAGAACCTGGGCCTTGAGAGCTTCGTCAAGACGTCCGGCAAAAAGGGGCTACAGCTGTACGTGCCGCTGAACGATCCCGACGTGACCTTCACGCAGACCAAGCCGTTTGCCAAGACCGTCGCCGAGCTGCTCGAGGAGGCTGAGCCCGAGCTGATCGTCTCGCGCATGACCAAGATCGAGCGCCCTGGCAAGGTGCTGATCGACTGGAGCCAGAACGACCGCAACAAGACGACCGTGTGCGTCTACTCGCTGCGCGCCGCCGAGCGGCCGACCGTCTCCACGCCGCTGGATTGGGACGAGGTGCGCGCCGCGCTCGACGGCGGCGACCCCGACGCCTTGCGCTTTGAGTCCGGCCAGGTGCTGGAGCGGATCGCCGAGCGCGGCGACCTGTTCGCGCCCGTGCTCTCGCTCGCGCAGAAGCTGCCGTCGGTCTAGCGCTGGGGATCTAGCCCTGGGCGAGCTCGGCGCCGGTGAGCTGACGTTCGTAGGGGCCGCGGCCGGTCAGGCAGTAGGCGCCGCAGCGAGCGGCGAGTGAGAGCGCATCGTCCACGCTCATCCCCACCCCCAGGCCGTACGCGAAGCCGGCCGCGAACGAGTCGCCGCAGCCGTAGGAGTCGACCGGCTCACCCGGCGGCTCAGCCGCCGTCCAGCTTCCGGTGACACCGTCGCGCGCACGATAGGTGCCGCCGCGCGCCCCGTCGGTCAGCACGACCACGTCGGCCTCGCCTTCGGCGCGCTTAGCCTCCTCGCGCTCGATCGCATCCTCGGCGCTCAACACGAGCGCGTCGAGCCGCACGCCGTGCCCGAGCGCGTGCCGCGCGCGCGGGCTTGCCACGAGCACTCGCGCCGCGCGCGCGGCGCGCAGCGCGGTGAGGTCTCCGGCTGTGAAGTAGACCGCGTCCATTTGCGCTAGCTCCTGCCAGGGCAGTGCATCCTCGCCGACCGGCTCCAGGCGCTCGCCGAACGTCGTGATCGTGCGCTCGCGCTGATCGTCGACGAGCGTCACCGCGCGCCGCGTCGGGTCGGCGCGCTTGGCCGCTTCGACGCCGACGCCGAGCTGCGCCAGGCGCGCGAGCGCGCGCCGGCCAGCTTCGTCCTCGCCGAGCGCCGTCAACAGCCGCGCGTCGCCGACCAGGCGCGCGAGCTGCACGGCGGCGACCGCCCCACCGCCGGCCGGCTCCTCGAACGGGTCGATGGCGTGCGCCACCTCGCCCGCCTGCGGGACATGCTCGACGCGCGCGAACTGAACCCACTCGACGTGACCGACCGAGGCCACACGCGGGTGGCCGGCTTGCGCTGTTGCCTGCACGCGGTGCAAACATACCGTCGATGCGGATGCTCGACCCGGATGCGATCTCGATCGGCTATCTGCTGCCGACGCGCGAAGCGGTGACGCTTGGACGTCCCGCGGCGAAGCCGTTGCTGCAGCTGGGCGAGCGCGCCGAGGCGCTCGGTTTCGACGCGCTCTGGATCGGTGACAGCCCGCTCGCCCGCTCGCGCCACGACGCGCTGCTGATGCTCGCCGCGCTCGCCGCCCGCACCGAGCGCGTGGCGCTCGCGACCGGCGTGCTGCTGGCAGCGCTGCGCTCGCCGCTGCTGCTCGCGCAGGCCTGCTCGACGCTCGACCAGATCGCCGAGGGACGGCTCGTGCTTGGCCTGGGCGCGGGCTTCCCACTGCCCGAGACCGAGCGTCAGTTCGAGGCCGTCGGCGTGCCTTACGAGGGGCGCGTTGGTCGCCTGACCGAGACGATCGCCGCGCTGCGGCTGCTGTGGGCGCACGCCGGAGAGCCGGTCAGCATCGAAGGCCGCCACTTCAGCCTGCACGACGTGGCGCTCGAGCCGGCGCCGCACCGTCCAGGCGGCCCGCCCGTCTGGTTGGCCGGCGCCGGCGAGGCGGCCGAGCGGCGGGTCGGGCGGGTCGCCGACGGCTGGCTGCCCTATCCGCCGACAGCCGAGGCCTACGCGGAGGGCTGGGGGCGCGTGCGCGAGGCGGCCGCCGCAGCCGGGCGCGAGCGGGCGCCGCTGCCGGGGCTGTACGCGACGATCGCGCTCGACGACTCACCCGAGCGCGCGCACGAGCGGCTGCGCGAGAGCATCGAGCGCTACTACGGACTGCCGCTCGACCTGATCCGCTCGGTCCAGGCGATGTACTCCGGCACGCCCGAGGGCCTGGCGGAGTGGCTCGGGAGCTACACGCGCGCCGGGGCGCGGCACATCGTGCTGCGCGTGATGCACGAGGATCAGCTGCGCGGGCTCGAGCAGGCTGCGGCCGCGCGCGAGCTGGCAGTGGAGCTCGCATGAGCGACCTTCCCACACCCGAGCAGTTCCGCGACTCGATGCCGCTCTTCGCCCTGCTCGGCGTGGAATTGACCGAGGTCTTGCCCGAGCTCGTCGTCGGTCGGCTGGACTATGCGCCCGAGCGCTGCACGGCCGGCGGGCTGCTGCACGGCGGCGCGCTGATGGCGCTGGCCGACGGCTGCGGCGGCGTGTGCGCGTTCCTCAACCTGCCCGACGGCGCGATCGGCACGGCGACGATCGAGTCCAAGACGAACTTCCTGCGCGGCGTGCGCGAAGGCGCCGTGACGGCAAGCACGCGTCCGCTGCACGCGGGGCGCACGACGATCGTGATCGAGACCGAGATCGTGCGCGCCGACGGCGCGATGGCGGCGAAGGTCACGCAGACGCAGGTGTTTCACTACCCGCGAGCCTGACGCGCGAGCCTGGCTGCTCGCTCGGACGCGTGCTCGGCGCGCGCGCTCGGCGTAGGATGCGCTCCGATGTCCTCGCTGCTGCTCGTCGACGAGCCCGCTCCGCACGTTCGCCAGCTCACGCTGAACCGCCCGGACGAGCTCAACGCGATGACGGCCGAGCTGTGCAAGGCGCTGCACGGCGAGCTCGTGCAGACGGCTGCCGACCGCAGTTGCCGCGCCGTCGTATTGACGGGCGCCGGCCGCGGCTTCTGCGCAGGGCTCGACCTGCACGGCTATGGCACGGCGCCGGGCAACGAAGGCCACGACGAGGCACGCGACCGCCTAGCCAACCAGGAGCACATGTCGCGGCTGATCCTGCAGCTGCGCACGCTGCCGCAGCCGGTGATCGCCGCCGTCAACGGCCCTGCGGCCGGCTTCGGCCTGGCCCTCGCGCTCGGCAGCGACATCCGCTACGCCGCGCCCGAGGCCGTCTTCCGCGCCGCGTTCATCAACATCGGCGTGTCGAACTGCGACATGGGCGTCAGCTGGCTCTTGCCGCGGTTGATCGGCGCCTCGCGTTCGCACGAGCTGATGCTGACCGGTCGCCGCGTCGACGCCGAGGAGGCGCTGCGCATCGGCCTGCTCGCCGACGTCGTCGATCAGCCACGGCTGCTCGAGCGCGCCGTCGAAGCCGCCGTGCAGATCGCGGCGCTCGCGCCGTTCGGCGTGCGCCTGACTAAGCGCGGCATGTGGGCGGCGCTCGAGATCCCCTCCGAGCAGGCCGCGATCGAATACGAGGACCGCCAGCAGATCATGGCGACGTTCAGCAACGGCGTGCCCGAGGCGATCGGCGCCTTCCTGGAGAAGCGCCCGGCCGACTTCGAGGATTGAGAATGAGCGCGGAGCGACGATGAGCGCCGGCCTGTTCGACGTGTCCGGCAAGACCGCGCTTGTGACCGGCGGCTCGCGCGGGATCGGCCTGATGATCGCGCGCGGCCTCGTGCAGGGCGGCGCGCGCGTGATCGTCTCCTCGCGCAAGGCCGACGACGTCAACGCGACCGCACAGGAGCTGGCCAAGCTCGGCGACTGCGAAGCGATCCCCGGCGACATCTCCACGCCGGAGGGCGCCGCTGCGCTGGCGAGCGCCGTGCAGGAGCGCTTCCCCTCACTCGACATCCTCGTCAACAACGCCGGCGCCGTGTGGGGTGCGCCGCTGGAGGAGTTCCCGGCCGGCGGCTGGGACAAGGTGCTGCACACCAACGTCGAGGGTGTCTTCCACCTGACCGTCGCGCTGCTCGGCGCGCTGCGCGCTGCTGCCGACGCCGAGGATCCGGCGCGCGTGATCAACATCGGATCGATCGACGGACTGCGCACGCCGTCGGTTGAGAACTACAGCTACAGCGCGAGCAAGGCCGCCGTGCACATGCTCACGCGCCACCTCGCCAAGCGCCTGGCAAGCGAGCAGATCACGGTCAACGCGATCGCGCCCGGTCCCTTCCCGAGCAAAATGATGTCCGTACTCGACGATCCCGAGTGGCGCGCTCGGATCGAGGCGGAAGTGCCGCTCGGACGCGTCGGGCGCCCCGATGACGTGGTCGGGCTCACGCTGCTGCTCGCCTCGCGCGCCGGCGCCTACCTGACCGGCACCGTGATCCCGCTCGACGGCGGCATCACCGGCTGCGATTAGCCACGCTCGTCCGCTCGGAGCGGTGCTGACTCCGCTGCGCAAAGAGGGCGGCGGCGCTCAACCGTTCGGCGCCACCTCCGCTAGACCGGGCCGAGGAGCGGGTAGTGAGAGCGCGTGACCTCCTTCATCGAGAGCTTTGGCGCGCTCGGCGTCTTCCTCTTGATGGTGCCCGAGAGCGCCTGCATCCCGATTCCCAGCGAGGTCACGTTGATCTTCTCCGGCGTCGCCGTGCACCAGGGGTGGATGAGCTTCTCGCTGGCGCTGCTCGCGGCGACGGCAGGAAATCTCGTCGGCTCGCTGCTCGCATATGGCCTTGGCGCAAGCGGGCTGCTCGCTGGCGTGCCCGTCGTGGGCTCCGTGCTCGGGCGCTGGGAAGGCCTGATCGAGCGTCACGGCACGCGGGCTGTCTTGAGCGCGCGGCTGATGCCGCTGGCGCGCACGTTCGTGTCGCTGCCCGCCGGCGCCATGGGCGTTCCGCTCGGATCGTTCGTGGCATTGACGACGCTCGGCTGCGCGCTGTGGGCGGCCGCCTTCATCCTCGTCGGTCTGCTCGCGGGCGCAGCATGGAGCGAGATCAGCTCGCTGCTCGGGCGCGTGCTGCTCGTGCTCGGCATCGGCGTGCTCGCGTTCAGCGTGCTGCACGGGCGCCAGGGGCGCTCGAGCGGCAGCGAGTGATCGCGCGGTCGTGCGATCATGACCCGCCAGATGCGTCCCGCGAACGTCTTCAGCGACGAGTACGAGTTCGACGAGACCGACCCCGACGGGTTTCACGCCGCGATGGCGCGGGTCGGCAAGACCGCGGGCGGCGGGGAACTCGCGGTCAAGGCATTTGCGATGCCGCCGGGCCAGAGCATCTGCCCGTACCACTACGAGTACGTCGAGGAGTGGCTGCTCGTGCTCGACGGCGATGTCGTGCTGCGCACGCCCGAGGGCGAGCAGGAACTCGTGCGCGGCGACTTGGCCTGCTTCGCAGCCGGGCCCTCGGGTGCCCACAAGGTGAGCAACCGCAGCGAGCAGACCGCACGCGTGCTGATGTTCTCGAGCGCGCACGAGCCGTCCGTCGCGGTCTATCCCGACAGCGACAAGATCGGCGTCTGGCCGGGCAATGACGATGACCGCGTGATGCTGCGCCGCGCCGACGGCCACATCGACTACTACGACGGCGAGCGCTAGCTACTCGCCGCCGAGCGCGACGCCCTGAGCGCCGCCCTCCAGAAGTCGCCGTCCGGAGACAGCGCCGGGCTCGTGCTCGCCGGGTAGATCGACGACGCCTGCACGCACCGTGGCTCGCAGCTCCGGCGCGGCTAGCTCGCGCTCACACTGCGGGCAGCGCACCTCGACGCGCACGTCGTGGCCGCACGCTGCGTGCTGCACGCGCACGGGCCCGTGTCCTCCCGTCCAAGCCCAGCGATCGCCCCACTGCATCAGCGCGAGCAGCGCCGGGATCAAGTCAGTGCCCTTCTCGGTCAACGCGTACTCGTAGCGCTCGGGTCGCTCTTGGTAGAGGCTGCGCTCGAGGATGCCCTCGGCGACGAGCGTCTCGAGCCTGTCGGAGAGGACGTTGGCCGAGATTCCCAGATCCTCCTGGATCGCGCCGAAGCGCTGCACGCCGTAGGCCACGTCGCGCAGGATCAGCGGCGTCCACCACTCGCCGGCGGCGTCGAGCGTACGGGCGATCGAGCAGGGGTGATGACCGAGATCGGTGCGCTTCATGCTCCCCTGAGTCTATCGCTTGCATAAGAAGAGTTACTTGTGTAGGGTCGCTTGCCTTACAGGAGTGACCCACCAAACCAGTACTCCGGCGACTGCCGGAAGGAGGCTTATCCCGATGCCGATGCTCGACGCCTACATCCCCGAGGGAGCGCTCGCGCAGGATGCCGAGGAGCGCCTGCTCGAGAAGCTCACCGACCTGCTGATCGTCAACGAGGGTGCCGACCCGACCAACGCGCAGGTCCGCTCGATCGCGTGGCTGTTCGTGCACCGCCCGACCGACGTGTACGTGGCGGGCTCGCGTGCCGAGCTGCCGCGCTACCGCTTCGTGGCGTCCGTTCCGGAGGGCCAGTACGACGCCGAGCGCCGTCAGGCGATGGTCGCCGACATCACGGCGGCCGTGCTCGACGCCGAGGATGGCGCGTACGACCGCGATCCCGCGCGCGTATGGGTGTTCACGCCGGAGATTCCCGACGGCACGTGGGGCGCGCTCGGCGGCATCGTCACGCTCGCCGACATCGCCACGTTCGCCACGGGCGACGCCGAGCACGGGCGCCGCTACGCGGAGGAGCGGCTCGCCGGCCGCCGCGGCGCGCCGGTCGCAGCCTGACCGACACCCGCTCCGCCCCACCACGAGCCGCGCGCTCGCCTGCGTCAAGCTTGGCGGATGAGCAACCTCGTCCGCCAGCTTCGCGTGCTGCGCCATCGCGACTTCCGCTACCTCTGGCTGGCGCAGTCGGCGAGCGTGATCGGCGACTGCATCGTGATCGTCGCGCTCGCGCTGTTCGTGATCGAACTGACCGGCAGCGCGACCGATCTCGGCTTCGTGCTCGCTGCTGCGAGCCTGCCGCTGGTCGCCTTCCTGGTGCTCGGCGGCGTGTGGGCCGATCGCCTGCCGCGCCACCGCGTGATGGTCGTAACGGATCTCGTGCGCTTCGCGCTGCACGCGCTGCTGGCCACACTGATCTTCACCGACACCGTCGCGATCTGGCATCTGATCGTGATCGAGGCTCTGTTCGGCAGCGCCGAGGCGTTTTTCCGCCCGGCCGCCAACGGGCTGCTCCCACAGACCGTCCCGGAGGAGGAGATCCAGCAGGCCAACGGCCTGAGCACGCTGTCGAACAACATCGGCGAGTTCGCCGGCCCGGCGCTGGCGACCGCGCTCGTGCTCGGCCTCGGCGCGGGGTGGGCGTTCGCGCTCGATGCCGCCACCTTCCTGATCAGCGCCGCGCTGCTCTCGCGTGTACGCCCGCGTCGCCGTGAGACGACGGCCCGGCAACTCGCTACCTCCCCGGCCCCCGCGACTACCGCGCCCGCCCCCGCGACTCCCGCCCCCGCGACCGCCACGGGCACAGCGGAGGGAATGGCGCATTCGAGCGAGTCCGTCGGCGTGTGGAGCGAGATCCGCGACGGCTATCGCGAGGTGCGCTCGCGCAGTTGGGTGTGGGCGACGCTCGCGGCCTTCTGCGCGGCGCTGTTCACGGGTCTTGCGCCCTGGTTCGTGCTCGGCCCGGTCGTCGCGCGCGAGCAGTACGGCGAGATCGGCGTGTACGGGCTCGTCTCGGCGGTGCTCGGGATCGGCACGATCATCGGCTCGCTGCTCGGTATCGGCTGGCGACCGCGCTTCCCGATGCGCGCGGCGATGCTCGCGATCCTGCTGTGGCCGGGCGTCGCGGTGCTCTACGCGGCGGGGGTCACGCTGTACGTCGTCACGCCCGCGATGCTGCTCGGCGGTGCCGGGATCGCGCTGTTCGACGTGTGGTGGATGACGGCGCTCGCCGAGCGGATCCCGCCGGACAAGCTCTCGCGCGTGAGCTCGTATGACTGGATGGTCTCGCTCGCGCTGCTGCCGCTCGGCTACGTGCTGGCCGGGCCGCTGGCGAGCGCGCTGGGGGCGGTCGAGGTGCTGCTCGGCGGCTCCGTGCTCGCGGCGATCGCACTCGCGCTCGGCCTGCTCCCGCGCCAGACGCGGATGCTCAGGCGCTTCGCAGCGTAGGCTTGCGCTTATGGACTTCCTGATCGCCAAGGACGACCTGCACAAGTGCCGCTTCGCCGAGAAGGCCGCACCCGAGCTCGAGCCGGGCCAGGCGCGACTGCGCGTCGAGCGCTTCGGCCTCAGCGCCAACAACATCACCTACGCGATGTTCGGCGAGGCGATGAGCTACTGGAAGTTCTTTGCAGCCGAGGACGGATGGGGGCGGATGCCGGTGTGGGGCTTTGCCGAGGTCGCCGAGAGCGAGGCGGGGCAGCTCGAGCCGGGCACGCGCGTGTATGGCTACCTGCCGCCGTCGAGCGAGCTCGTCGTGCAGCCGGCGCGGATCGACGCACGCGGCTTTCTCGACGCCTCGGCACATCGCGCGAGCCTGCCTGCCGCGTACAACGGCTACGCGCGGGTCGATGCCGACCCGATCTACGAGGCCGACACCGAGGAGTTGCAGATGCTCCTGCGACCGCTGTTCTTCACCTCGTTCCTGATCGACGACTTCCTCGATGACGCATCGCTGTTCGGTGCGCGCACGGTCGTGCTCTCGAGCGCGTCGAGCAAGACGGCCAACGGGCTCGCCTTCCTGCTCTCGCGCCGTGACGGCGTCGAGGTCGTCGGCCTCACCTCGGAGCGCAGCACGGCCTTCACCGACTCACTCGGCGTCTATGACCGCGTCCTCACCTACGGGGAGATCGAATCGCTCGCCGATACTCCTGCGGTGTACGTCGACATGTCAGGCGATGCGCAGGTCCGCAGCGACGTCCACACCCAGTACGGCGATGCGCTGATGCACTCGGCGGTCGTCGGCGCGACCCATCATGACCGCATGGGCGCCGTGCCGGACTCACTGCCCGGTCCTCCGCCGACCTTCTTCTTCGCGCCCGACCGCGTGGCCAAGCGCAGCACTGAGTGGGGCCGGGACGGCTTTGAGACGCGCATCGCCGACGCCTGGCGTCCGTACGTGGAGTGGTGCGAGAGCTGGCTCGAGGTCATTCGCGTCGAGGGACCGGACGCGCTCGAGCACGCCTATCTCGACCTGCTCGACGGGAAGATCGACCCGGCCAAGGCGCACGTGCTCTCGCTGCCGGTGTAGCCGGCTACTCGAAAGACCTGCGTTGGTTGGTTTTCGTGCGGGCACCGTCGGGCGGCGCTGTCCTCCGCATGTGCTGCCTTTGAGTTCCCCTTCTGATCTGTTCGCGTCGAGGCACGATCCGGATCACATCGAGCGCGCGCGCCTAGGAGTTGACTGCCGTTCCTCCACCCGATCGACGGCGCTCGCGGCGCTCGACGATGCTCGCGAGCAGCAGGCTCGCCTCGAACAGCAGGTACAGCGGCACTGTCTCGAGCAGGAGCGTGATCGCGTCACCCGGTAGGAAGGCCGCGACGGCGCCGCAGGCGAGCAGCGCGTAGCGGCGATTGTGGCGTAGTTGGGTCGGGGTCACGATCTCCGCACGCGTCGCGGCGAGGATCGCCACGGGGATCTGGAAGACGAGCCCCATCGCGAGCAGCGTGACGGCGGCGAAGTGGTAGTACTGGTTCGCCTGCACGAGCACGTTGAACTCGCCGCTGTTGAAGTTCTGGAAGAAGCGCACGGCGGCCGGAAGCACGACGAAGTAGCCGAACAGCACACCGATCACGAACAGGAAGGGGATCGACAGCGTCACCGATTTGGCGATCTTCTGCTGCTTCGGGCTGAACGCCGGCAAGAGGAATCCGTAGAGCTGGAACAAGATGATCGGCAGCGCGAGGATGAAGGCGAAGATCAGCGCGATCCCGATCGTCGTCGTGAACGGCTCGCCGATGCCGAGTGTCACCGGCTTGTTGCCTTCGGGCGCTTTGGAGAGGCCCTTGATCGCCCTGTCGAGCTCCGGGCTGACGCCGGCGAGCGCCGTGCGCGTTGCCGCTGAGACGCCGCTGCCGGGACGGTCGAGCGCGCCCGTGACCGTCTGCAACTGCTTGGCGACCGTACGCGCGCTCTGCTGCACCGTGTACGTCGCGCCGAGCGGGCCGTTGCCTTTCTTGACCTGCTTCTGCGTCTGCGTCGACAGCGGCTTGTTGATCACGTGCAGCAGCGCGTGGTTCTGCCACATGCACAGACCGAAGGCGACGGCCAGCGCGGCCAGCGAGATGATCAGCCGGCCGCGCAGCTCCGTCAGGTGGTCGACGACTGTCAGTCGGTCTTCGTGCCCTACTCGAGCTGCAGCGACGGCCGCCATCGATCCCTTTCCAGTCTCTTTCGCGTCGCCGAGCTAGGCGACGGGAACGCGCTCGCCGACCGAACGCGCAGCGACGGCAGCCTCGCTCTGCGTAGCCGACACGGGGCTCGCCGCAGGCACTGCTGGAACCTGAACGGGTACCGCGGCCACGCTCTCGTGCGGCTCATGCGTCTGCTCGCCGCTCAGCGTATCCTTGAAGCCGCGCATGCCGCTGCCGAGCGAGCGCCCCATCTCGGGCAGGCGCTTGGCGCCGAACACGAGCAGCAGCAGGATCAAGAGGAAAGCTATGTGAAGAGGATTGTCGAGGCCCATGTTGATTCACACTCCCGAAGTTTTGGATTTCACCCGGTGACGGGCGTGTATTAGTTAATTACGCGGCGACGCCAGGTGTGGATCACCCGGCGTCGCCGTGCACTCGTCCGGCTTGCGACTATTTCTTGATCAGCGGACCGGCCGCCGCGAGCACTTCGGTCTTGGTCAGCGGCTTGTCGAACCCTTCGTTCGGCGTCGGGCTCTTGCCGATCAGCAGGTCGATCGCCGCGGCGTGCCGGGCCTCGACCTGCACGATGCTGCCGGCCGAGGCGAGCACCTCCTTGCTCTTCAACGATGGACCGGCGCCGTTGTAGGCACCGACGCCGGTGTTCTCGAGCACAGAGGCCAGCGCGAGGAACGATTTCTCGTCTGTCGCCGGGAACACGAACGTCGGTTTGGCCACCGGCTTGCCGCCGAGCTGCTTGATCGCAGCCGACAACGCTGAGACGTGCGCGGCCTCCTCGGCACCGAACACCCTGGCGTACTTGCGCGCCTCGCCGCTCAGACCAACCTGGCGGCCCTTTACGTTGTAGAAGTCCGCCTCCAAGTACTCGAGCGTCAGTGCGAAGTTGAGGATTTCCACGTCACCGCCGTCCGTTTCGGCGAATGCCTGGGAGACGAACGGCGCCACCGAGGCGGTCCCGTACAGTGCACCCGCTGCCAGCGCACCGCGCAGGATGAACGACGAGCGCGTGATGCCGTGTACCTCCGTCGCCGCCAGCTCGGGGTTTGCGATCTCTTGAGTCGTCATGTGTATCTCGTTCCTTTCGTGCCGGATGGAGCGGTTAGGACAGGAACGGCTTGACCGCCGCCAGAACCGAGGACATGTCAGCCGGCGTGGCAAATGCGCCCTGCGGGGTGACGGACTTCTTCACGAGCGTGGCGAGCGTCGCTGCGTGGCGCGCCTCGACCGAGTGAATCGCGAGCGCCGAGGCAAGTACCTCGGGACTCTGAATCTTCGCTGCCTGCCCGAGATAGGCCGCGGCGCCGAGGTTCTCGACGGTGTACGCGAGCTGCGCCACCTGCGTCGCACTGGTGATCGGGAATTTACCTTTCGGGTTTTCTGCCGGCGTACCGCCCAGCTTCGACACGGCCGCTTTCAGCGCGACGACGTGCGAGTCCTCCTGGCTGCCGAAGCTCTGCAGCAGTTCGCCGACTTTGCCGCTGAACAGCTTCGCCGCGATCACCTTGGAGTAGAACTCCGACTCGAGGTACTCGAGCGTGAGCGCGTAGTTGAGGATCGCGATGTCGCCGCCCGCGCTCGAGGAAGCGCTCGTCGCGGTGCTCGCCGCCGTCGTGCTCTTGCTGCTGCTACTGCTGCTCCCACACGCCGCGAGCACGAATGCGCCGAAGCTGGCCGCACCCGCGCTGCCTGCCATCTTCAAGAACCGCTTGCGGTCGACGTCGTCGCGGGCGAGCCGCTCGACGATCCCGGCCGGCTGAGGCGGTGTCTGCTCGTGCGTCTCTGTGCCGTTCGCAGGACTGGTCATCTTGAACTACCTCCATTCAATGTGTTAATGACGGCAGGAGTGAGCGCGGCCGCCGGGAGCTGTCTGCCCCGGGCGGCCGCTCACCTGCTCGTTACTTCACAAGCTGCGGGGCCCGTCAGCCGACGATGAAGCCCGTCGACTTGACCGCCGCCAGCACCTTCTGCGCGGTGTACGGCGTGTCGAACGCACCGTCCGGCGTGATCATGCCCTTCGACCCGTTGAGCAGACCGATCACGCTGGCATGACGCGCCTCGATCGTGAGAATCGACAGCGCGGCCTTCACGTAGGCGGCTGTCTTGATGTTCAGCGCCTGACCGGAGTAAGCGTGAACACCGGTGTTCTCCAGCACTTCCGCGGTCGCCATGAAGGTTTCCGCGTTGGTGTTGGCACCTTTGAAGTCGAACTTCGGTTCGGCGGCGGCCTTCTTGCCGAGCGCCTTCTTGAGGAATTTGACGTGTTCGTTCTCGTCCTTGGTAACGGTTTCGAGGAACACCTGGCTCTGGGCACTCAGCGGCAATTTTGCTGCCGTCGCACCGTTGTAGAACGCCGCCTCAAGGTACTCGAGGGTCAGCGCGTAGTTGAGAATGCCAATGTCACCCTTGCCGAATTTCGCCGGCGGGCGTCCGAACTGCGATGCGGCCATAGCGTTGGGGGCAAGTGCAGAAAGCACCGCGCCGCCACTCACCACAGCACCGCCGGCCAGTCCGGCCTTCTTGAGAAAGCCGAGCCGTGTGTCGCCAGCGACCTCGTGGGCCGCTTCTTGGATCGCGCCGTCGGTGTCGAGCTCGGCGAGATTTATCTCGTGAGTCATAGTTACTCCTTGTCGGTTGCCAGGATCACGGTGCCGGGAGTCGGTGCTTCCCTGGCGTGACCGTTGGGGGTTCTGTACGGGGGAACTCGTCCCGCGGATCACAAACATCACACAGGAATCCCGTCGCGCACCGGTAAAGGCATCCGAGGTGCAACGGGGTTTCCGGTAAGGGTGATCCGATGTCGGCGCCCGCACGTAGAGTGCAGAGATGCCCCTCCTTCGCCGTTCGAGCGTCAACTCCAAGGAAAAGCTGAGGAAGCTCGCTGACGAGGAGCTGATGGAACGCGTCGCCGACTGCGATGCCGATGCCTTCGAGGTGGTGCTCGAGCGCCATGCCGATGCGGCGTTCTCGCTGGCATACCGCATCTGTGGCAGGCGCTCTGTCGCCGAGGACATCGCGCAGGAGTCGTTCCTCGCGCTATGGCGCAGCGGCGAGCGCTACGACCGCGCGCGCGGAAGTGTCCGCACGTGGACGCTTGGCATCGTGCATAACCGCGCAATCGACGCCCTGCGGCGCAGCGGCACGCACGACCGGCGCCGTGCCAGCGACGAGGGCATCGAGGAGACGCTCGAGGCGCCCGAGCGCACCGACGACCAAGCGGTCGAGAACGCTGTCTCGAGCGAAATCCGCGGTGCGCTCGGCGAGCTTCCCTCCGATCAGCGCAAGGTGATCGAGCTGGCCTACTTCGGCGGCTTCACGCACACGGAGATCGCGTCGATGCTCAACACGCCGGTCGGCACGGTGAAGGGCCGCATGCGCCTTGGCCTGCAAAAGCTTCGCAGCCAGCTCCAGGGTTGGCAGGCGGTGGGCGGATGAACCCGCGCGAACCAGAGAACGACTGCGAGCACTGCGACGACGCCGCGGCCTATGTCCTCGGCGCACTGGAGCACGACGAGCACGAGCGTTTCCGCGAGCACCTCGCCGGGTGCGCTCTATGCCGCGCTGAAGTGGGCGAGCTGCAGCCGGTCGTCGACGAGCTCCCCGCGAGTGTGCTCCACGCGAGCGCGCCGAAGGAGATGCGCGAGCGGATCCTCGCCACGGTGCGCTCGGAGGCCGAACTGCTCGGCGCAGCAGGCATCGGCGCCGATCGTCCGGCCAAGGCCGCACGCCCGTGGTACCGGCGCAACGACTTCGCGCTCGGCGTTGCCGCGGCCGCCTCGGCAGGCGTCGCCGCGCTCGTCGCGGTGCTGATCGCGGCGGGTGGCTCGAGCCACGCAAAGGTCGTTCCCGGCGAAGGCCTCGGCATTGCACGCACAGCCAAGGTCTCGCTGACCCGGCGGGACGAGCACTCTGAGCTGGTCGTCAAGCGCATGCCCCAGCCCGCGCTCGGGCGGATCTACGAGGTCTGGCTCAAACGCGGCACCGGCGAACCGAAACCCACGAACGCGCTGTTCAGCGTCACCAACCACGGCAGCGGCGCCGTCGATGTACCGAACCTGCACGGGGTCAAGGAAGTGCTCGTGACGAGCGAGCCGGCCGGCGGCAGCTTGCACCCGACCACGGCACCCGTGATCCGCGTGGCGCTCGGCACGGCTTAGCGGCAGGCCCGCCAGCGCGCGCCGCTCAGGTGCTTCTGCTTCAGGCGCCCAGGAAGTCGCACGCTCGACGCGGTTGTTACTGCGCGCCGGCGCGCGCGTTGCGCACGAGCTTGCGCATGCCGGCAATCCAGCGGGGCGGGTCGCTGCCCTTCAGCGCCATGAACTGCGCGACCTCCTTGTGCGGCAGGATCAGCAGGCGCTCATCGGCGATTCCGGCGAGCACGGCGTCGGCGACCTGCTCGGGCTCGATCAGACCCCCGGCCTTCAGCGCGGCGGCGCCCGCCGGCTCGTCCATCGCCAGTTCGAGCATCGGCGTGCGCACGCCCTGCGGGCAGATGCACGAGACGCGAATGCCCGCGTCGCCGTACTCGATCGCCAGCCACTCGGCGAGCGCGACGGCGCCGTGCTTGGTCACGCTGTAGCCGACCGAGGAGACCTGCGTCAACAGGCCGGCGGCCGACGCCGTGTTGATCAGATAGCCCTCGCCACGCTCGAGCATCTCCGGCAAGAGCGCCCGGGCAGCCCACACGTGGGCCATCACGTTCACGCGCCAAGCGTCGTCCCAGTCCTCGTCGGAGGTCTCGACCGGTCCGCCGCCTCCGCCGGGCACGCCGGCGTTGGAGATGAAGATGTCGATCTGCCCGTTGGCCGCGACGGCCTGCTCGATCAGCGACTGCACGCCACTCTCGCGGCCGGCGTCGAACTCGACGGCGAGGCCGCCGATCTCATCGGCCACAGCGCTGGCTTTGCCGAGGTCGCGGTCGGCAACGACAACGGCCCGGGTTCCCTGCTCGGAAAGCGCCCGCGCGAGCGCGCTGCCGATGCCCCCGCCACCGCCCGTCACGACCACGTGCCTTCCGGAAAGCTCCATCGAGGCGTACTCTATGTTGTCATGGGGGGACAGGCTGGTGTGATCGGGCCGGAGCGCCCGGACGAGCAGGCCACCGTTGCGCCGCTGCTCGGGGAGCTGCGCTATGGACGCGAGTTGGCGCGGCTGCTCGCGAGCCGGTCGTTTCGCTCCGTCGAGCGCCGTGAGGATGCGCCGCCCGTGCTGCTCGTTCCGGGCTTCATGGCCGGCGACGCCTCGCTGACCGTGCTGCGGCAGTGGCTCTCACGTCGCGGCCACCGCGTGCACATGAGCGGCATTCGCGCGAACGTCGACTGCGCCGAGGAGCTCGTCGGACGGCTCGCAGAGCAGCTGCACGCGCTCGCCTCGGAGACCGAGGAGCGCGTCTTCATGATCGGCCAGAGCCGCGGCGGCGTGCTCGCGCGCTCGCTGGCCGTGCGCGAGCCCGACGCCGTCGCTGGCCTGGCGATGCTCGGCTCGCCGGTCAACGACGGGCTGGCCGTCTCCTCGCACGTGCTGCGCGCGGCGCGACTGGTCGCCACGCTCGGCGACCTCGGCGTGCCGGGCATGCTCTCGACGAGCTGCAAGGACGGCGCCTGCTGCGAGCAGTTCCGCGCCGAGCTGGCGGCGCCGCTGGCGGCCCACGCGCATGCGACGGCGATCTACTCCTACACGGACGGAATCGTCGACTGGCAGGCGTGCGTGGACCCCCACGCCCAGCCGGTCGCCGTCGACTCGAGCCACTGCGGCATGTCGGTCAACGTGAACGTCTACCGGGTGCTGGACAAAGCGCTCGACGCGGCCTCCTAGCGATGCGCTCCGCGGCCGCGCGCACAGAAGCCGAGGGGTAACAGCGCGCATGGAATGGATGAGCCCGATGGACTCGTCGTTCCTGCATATCGAGAACGACACGACGCCGATGCACATCGGCGGCGTGAGCATCTTCGAGGGACCGCCGCCGCCGTTTGAGGATCTGCGCACGATGGTCGCGGGCAAGCTCCGGCTCGTGCCGCGCTACCGCCAGAAGGTACGCATGGTGCCGCTCGCGGCAGGGCCGCCGGTGTGGATCGATGACCCGCACTTCAGTATCGACTACCACCTGCGCCGCACCGCGATCCCGGCCCCCGGCGAGGACACGCAGCTGCGCCAGATGGCCGCGCGCGTGTTCTCCCAGCACCTCGACCGCAACAAGCCGCTGTGGGAGCTGTGGATGGTCGAGGGCATGACCGGCGGGCGCTGGGCGCTGCTCTCGAAGGTCCACCACTGCATGGTCGACGGCGTCGCCGCGACCGACCTGATGTCGGTGATGTTCTCCGACGAGACCGTCTCCGCCGAGGCGAAGAGCAGCGATCGCAACGGGCGCTGGTCGGCGCCGCCGGAACCGTCGGGGATCGACGTGCTCGCACGTACGCTCGCGCGCCGTGCGAGCCCCGCCGGGCAGCTCGAAACGTTCAAGCAGGCGCTGCGCGCACCACGCGAAACGGTGCGCACGATCGCCGAAGTCGCGCGCGCGGCGCTCGCGGCCGGGCCGAGTCTGCGCCCGGTCGGCGCCTCGTCCCTGACCGGCCCGATCGGACCCCACCGGCGCTGGAGCTGGGCGACGGTGCGCCTGGCCGATGTGAAGAAGGTGCGCACAGCGCTGGGCGGCACGGTCAACGACGTCGTGCTGACCGTGATCACGAACGGCTTTCGCGAGCTGCTGCTCCAGCGCGGCGAGGAGCTTCCGAGCGAGCGCAGCGTGCGCACGATGGTGCCCGTGTCGGTCCGCCGCCGCGGCGAGCGCGGCGTCTACAACAACCGCGTATCGGCCGTTTTCGCCGGCTTGCCCGTCGGACTCGACGATCCGGCGCAGCGGCTCGAGCGGATCCGCGCGGAGATGGACGGCGTCAAGCAGTCCAAGCAGGCCGTCGCCGGTGACGTGCTCAGCTCGCTGTCGGGTTTCGCGCCGCCGCTACTGCTCGCGTTGGGCAGCCGGCTGGTGACGGTCTCGCCACGGCTGAACATGCACACAGCTACGACCAATGTGCCCGGCCCGCAGCAGCCCGTGCAGACGCTTGGGCGCAAGATGCTCGAATCCTTCCCGTTCGTGCCCGTCGTCGGCTCGATCCGGATCGTCGTGGCGATCTTCTCCTACGACGGCGGGCTGTACTTCGGTATCACCGGCGACTATGACGGCGCGCCGGACGTCGACGTGCTTAGCGCCGGGATCGAGCGCGGCATGGAAGACCTGATCGCGCTGGCCGAACCGCCCAAGCGCGCACGGCGTAAACCCGCGGCGGCCAAGCGCGCAGCGGCCGGCGGGTAGTCGAGCTGCTGCGGCTCAGAGAGTCGGCAACGAGACGGTCAGGCCGCTGACTTCGACGGCGAAGGCGCCGTTGCTGGCCCGATAGGAGGGCGCGTCGCGACCGAGCAGCTGCAGCTTGACGGTGTCGCCGGCCGGGAATTCGTAGCCGTTGCCGTGCAGCTGGAAGGTGATTTGCCCCTGCTGGTTGTCGAGCAGGCGGTAGACGCCGCGGCTGACCTCGCGCTGTTCTCCGTTCGGCAGCACGTCCCAAAGCCGCGCCGTCAGCTCGCCGTAGAGCCCGGTGACGTTGGCGTGGGCGCTGACGGTGGGAGAGCCCATCAGCGTGAAGCCCGAGCTCGGCGTCGTGTAATTGGCTGTGTCGGGCTCTTCTTCGGCTTTCACCGTCTTGCAGGCGTTGGAGTTCGCGATCGGGTCGATTTCGGCTGCGATCGTCGGGTTGCCGCCGGCCGAGGTGAACGTCTGCGCGGCAGCCGAGCCAAAGCTGAGCGTGTGCGGGTGGATCTTCGACCACTTGGGGGCAGTGAAGGGACCGCCTGCCGGCGCATTCGTAGGACAGGTCTGCGTGTAGGTCGTGACGCTGCCGTTTTTCGGCGCTTTGCCGGAGTGCTGAAGCTTGGCGGCGAAGAAGCCGGCCGCCTCGTCGTTGAAGGCGTGGTCGGTGTTTTCCTTGTTCGCGGCCGGGCTGTGCCCGAGATCGCCGAACATCAGCACCGCATAGCCTTTGACGGCGCGCGTCTGGTTGTAGGCGCGCAGCGACTGCGAGACCGGGAACAGGTCGTCGGTCCAGCCGCTCTCCAGCAACATCGGCGCGGGCTTGCCCGACTGCGGCATGCCGTAGCCCTGATGGAAGTCGTAGATCTGGTGGGCGATCGCTTCGTCTTCGGGGTTGTATGGCTCACCGGCGTTGACGGCGGCGTACCACTTGGTCAGGTCCGCTTCGGGATCCGCTCCGGTCGGCGCGACGTACCCCGTCGCCTGGCCGGTGCCGAACAGGCCAGTCACGTAGCTCTGTATCTCGACGCCGAACGGTTCGTAGCTCTGCCCAAGCGGCGCCACTTCACCATCCTGGAAGCGCCCGCTCGGATCGAGCGCGTCGACGAGGTCGGACCACGGCCAGCGCGGGAAGGCGGCCTTCACTTCCAGCTTCTGACCTTTGGGGCTCGTCCACGGCTGGAAGGAGCCGTCGGGCAGCCTGACGCGGTTCTTCAGATCGGCGAGCTCGATGCTCTGACCGCCGCCGTAGGAGATGCCGGTGACGCCGATCCGGTTGCGCTTGGTGACGCCTTCGTCGGCGAGCAGCCCCAGCAGGTACTGCGTGTCGCGCGCCTCGTAGCGTTGGTCGGCGAGATGGATCCAGCCTTCGTCGCAGGCCGGCGCGGTGCGCGATTCCGGGTTGCCGCACGAGTTGCCCCAGCCGCGCGCGGAGTAGTTGAGCACCGCGTAGCCGTGTTCGGCGTAGTAGACGTTGTTGTAGTCGTAGGTCTCGTTGCCGTCGCCGGCCGCCGAGCTCGACTCGAACGAGGCCTTCGAACCGCCCCACCCGTGCAGCATCACGATCGTCGGGAACGGTCCGCTGCCGCTCGCGGGCAATGTGACGTCCGTGTCAAGCGGCACGCCGTCGAAGGAGGGAACGCGCTGTTCGAGCGTTTCGCTCGGGCAGAAGCGCACGCCGTCCTGGGCTTTGCACGCGTGCCCGAACGGCGCGGATTCGCCGGCTTTCACCTTCGCGCCGGCCACCGCGGGCAGCGCCAGCAGCGCCGCAGCGATTGCTGCCGGCCATAGCCCCCTGAACCCCACGCGCCATCCCCTCACGACGATCTGGTTACCCCGGGGCAGACCTTTGTAAACGATCCGCGAATGCACTGTGAACCCCCTGACGAGTGCGCACGCACCCCTGCGCTCCTGTACAAAGGTCGAAAGCAGGCCCTCGAATGCTGGACTGACGCAGCTTGGGCCCCGCGAACAATTCCGTCACATTTCAATCACAGTCACGTCACATCAAGGAGCTTCGACGTGCAGCGCGCACGGTCCGGAGCCGAGCAAGGAGGCCATGCAGATCAGACGGCTCGCGACCCGAGGAGTCACCCTCACGTGTCTCGCGCTCGGCCTGCTCGGGACGGCGCCGGTGGCGATGGCCGGTGCCGATGCGCTCGAATCGCCGGCACAGGAAGCTGCGAGCGAATTGCAGGAAGTGAGCAGCGAAGCAGCCGAAGAAGCGCAGGCGGCGCCGTTGGACGCCGCGATCGCGGCGCAGCATCCGAACTACGTCCCGCGCATCGAACACTTGCACAAACTGATCCACGACACGCGCGCCGGGCTGCTGTGGGTGCGCCAACTGCCCCATTCAGATAGGCGCTGGCTGGAACACCGCCCGCGCAAGCGAGAACGGCTGAAGCGCTACCGGCTGAGAATTCACACGCTGCGCGCGAGCTACGCGGAACAGCTGGCGACTGCCTCGCCCGCTCCTTCGGGCTGACCGAGCGGTCGAGCTCACTCACGGCCTTAGCTCGCCACCGCGCCCCGCGCCGGCGTCTTCGCCGCCAGCGCCCCTCGGCCCTCCACACCGCGCGCCGGCTCGCTCGTGAGAGGATGCCGCGTGCGCTCCGCCAATTGAGCGCATGCCGCAGCTGGCCTCTGCACACACGAACAGTCCAAGGAGCCACACATGCCCGACATCGAGTTCCCCACCAGCGCCGGTACGGCGTCCGGCTACCTCGCGACTCCCGCCGGCGGCAGCGGCCCGGCGACGATCGTCCTGCAGGAGTGGTGGGGCGTTGAAGAGCACATCCGCTCGGTCTGCGACCGCCTCGCCTCGGAGGGCTTCTTCGCGCTCGCGCCGGATCTGTTCGAGGGCGAGACGACGACGCAGCCGAGCGAGGCAGAACAGAAAATGATGGCGCTGTCGATGGACAAAGTCGAGCCGCAGATGTGCGGCGCGGCCGACTTCCTCAGCTCGCAGGAGGGCTTCGAGGGCGCGGGCGTCGGCTCGCTCGGCTTCTGCCTCGGCGGCGGACTGTCGGTATGGGCGGCGGCGACGTGCCCGAAGGTCACGGCGACGGTCTCCTACTACTACGTGATGCCACACGGCAAGCCGGACTTCTCGGACATCAAAGGCCCGGTGCTCGGCCACTTCGGCACGGCCGACGAATTCATCCCGACGGACACGGCAAAAGCGCTCGAGCAGGAGATGAGCGACGCGGGCGTCGAGGTCACGTTCCACTACTACGACGACGCCGGCCACGCGTTCTTTAACGAGATCGACCGCCTGGGCACGTACGACGCGGAGCTGGCGAAGCTCTCGTGGGAGCGCACGGTCAGCTTCCTGCGCGAGGCGCTGGCCTAGTCACGGCGTTCTGGCATTGAAACCTCTCCGCTCTGGCGCGCTCGCGGGCCTGGCGCTCGTCGGCGTGGCGCTCGCGTGCGGCTCGCCGACGCTCGCGACGGCCGCGCCGGCCTCGTGGTCGGCGCCGGCGCCGCTCGGCACGTGCGCGGCGGTCGGCGCTGCGCGAGCTGTGTTCCCCCGCGACAAGCCAACTCACGGCACGGGCCACGGCGCGGTCGTGTGGAGCGCGGCGCGCAGTTGCCCGCAGGGCGGGGGCACGTACGTGGCCCCGATCGGCGCGGGCGACGTACCGGGCACCCCGTCCTACGCGCTCGCGCGCGGCGGCGGCAAGCTGGCGCTGCGCCCGCCGCTGGCGCTCGCGCCGGCGCCGCACGGGCAGATCGCGATCGCCGGCTCGGGCGGCGCGCGCGGAGGCGGCGCGCTCGTGCAGGGCGTAGCCGGCGGCCCGTTCTCGCCACTCGGCGCGCTCGCGGGCGCGGCGGGCGCGAACTCGCTGTTCACGGCATACCTCGGCGACGTGGGCTTGGCGACGCCGATCGCGGGCGGCCTCGACCACGACGGTCTGGAGCTGCGCATCGAGCGCTACTACGCACACGCCCTCTCCCCCACGACCACGGTCGCGGGCCAGGGCGGGGCGATCGAATCGCCGACGGTCAGCCTCGACTTCCGCACGGACGCGATCCTCGTGTGGCGCCAGGCGGGGACGCTGTGGGCGCGCGATCTGCCGGCTTCGGGGCGCACGCAGCCGACGCAACGGCTCGCGGCGGCCGCTCGCGCGCCCCGCGTGACGGCGCTGATCAGCGACAACAACCGCGCGATGGTCGCGTGGGCGGATGAGCAGAGCGGCCACACGTCGATCTACTTCGACTACTCGGCAAGCGGCGTGCGCTTCGGTAAGCCACAGCTGCTCGAGCGCTTCGCCAACCCGTCGGGCGTTCCCTATCCGCAGACCTCGCCGCGCCTGGTGCGGCTCAGCTCGGAGAGCGTGATGCTGGCGTGGACGGGGGCGCAGGACGGTCGCTGGGTCGTGCGCACGGCGGCTGTCAACCTGCACGGCTTGCGCAAGGCGAACACGATCTCAGACCCTGCCTCCAACGCGCTGCTGAGCGACCTGCAGCCGGGACCGGACGGCGAGGCGGTCGCGCTGTGGGGCGAACCGCAGAGCAAAGCCGACGGCACGCTCGACTTCGGCACGCAAGCGCTCGTCGCGGCGCGCGGGATCGACGCGCGCCCGGGGGTCACGATCTTCGGCGGACCTGAGCAGGTGGCGCCGCCGGGGCCGGTCGGCGTGCCGACGTTGGTGGCCGAACAGAAGAGCGACGCCACGCTGGCGTTCGATCCGGGCAGCGACCGAGCGCTCGCGCTGTGGCGCGGTACGGGAGAGCGGATCTACTACTCGATCCGCACGCCGGCCGGGCGCTGACTAGAAGATCTGCTTGTAGATCAAGAACAGGTTGAGCGCGGTGATCAGCGCGGCGAGCGACACGCCGATCGCGGTCGTGAGGCGCTTGTTGACGTGCTCGCCCATCACGTCGCGGCGCATGGTCAGCATCACGAGCGGGATCAGCGCGAGCGGGATGCCGAAGGAGAGCACGACCTGGCTGAGGATCAGCGCGTCGGTGGGATTGACGCCGACGGCGAGCACGATGAGCGCGGGGACCATCGTCACGAGGCGGCGCAAGAGCACGGAGATGCGCACGTTGATGAAGCCACTCATCACGACCTGCCCGGCGTAGGTGCCGACGCTCGAGGAGGAGGCGCCGGAGGCGAACAGGGCGACCGCGAATGCGAGCGCGGCGAGCCCGCCGACCTGGTTGCCGAAGCCGTGGTAGGCGGCCTGGATCGAGTCGACGCCGGTGTGCCCGGTGGAGTGGAACAGCTTGGCGGCGACGGCGAGCATCGCCATGTTGACGAGCCCGGCACAGGCGAGCGCAATCACGATGTCGAGGCGCTCGAAGCGCAGCACGCGGCGGCGCTCTGAGGCGTCGCGCATCGGCATGCGGTTCTTGGTCAGCGCCGAGTGCAGGTAGATCGCGTGCGGCATCACGGTGGCGCCGATGATGCCGACGGCGACGTACAGCGACTCGGTGCCACCGAGGTGCGGAACGAGCCCGGACAGCGAGCCGTGCACGGAGGGGCCGATCTTCAGCGTCTCATAGAGAAAGCCGAGGAAGATGATCCCGAGCAGCGCGGTGATGGCAAGCTCGAAGCGGCGAACGCCGTGCCTCTGCAGCTCGAGGATGCCGAAGGCGATGAAGCCTGTCATCACGCCGGCCCACAAAAGTGGCACGCCGAACAGCAGGTTCAGGCCGAGCGCGGCGCCGACAAACTCGGCGACGTCGGTTAACATGGCCATGATCTCGGCCTGCAGCCACATGATCCGACTGGCCGAGCGCGGGTAGTTCTCGCGAAACAGCTCGGGGAAGGTGCGATCGGTGGCGATGCCGACCTTGGCGGAGAGGTACTGGATCAGCATCGCCATCAGGTTGGCGGCGAGGACGACCCACAGCAGCAGATAACCGAACTTGGCGCCGCCGGAGATGTTGGTCGCGAAGTTGCCGGGGTCGACATAGGCGATCGCGGCGACGAAGGCCGGGCCGAGCATCGTCAGCGTGGCGCGCAGGCGGCCCTTGGCGAGCAGGTGTTCGAGCTGGCTCGTGCTGCGCACGACGGCGCCGGTGCCGACAATGGGTGTGCCGGCGCCTGTCCCGATCGAGGCGCCTGCGCCCTCGAGCGCGGGGTCAGGCCGCACGGGCGTCAAGCGGGGTCCTCCGTCTCGGCGACGGGGCGCCGATCGTCGGCGCGGTCGAGCTGCACGCGCATGGCTCCGGCAAGGCGCCCGCCGATGGCGTGCTCGCGCGCGCCTTCACCCTCGCCGAAGGCGACGAGCAGGGGCCCGCCGAAGGGCTGGCGTTCGCGCACGTAGAGGCGGTCTCCAGGGGCGATGCCGTGGCTGGAGAGGTAGCGCAGCATCTCCGGATCGGCATCTGAGACGCGCACGAACACGCCGCCGTCGCCCTCCTGCAGGCGCTCGAGCGGGAAGGTCTCGAGCTCGTGCAGCTCTAGCTCGGCGCTCGGGATCGGGTCGCCGTGCGGATCGATCGTGGGGTGGCCGAGCGCCTCGGCGATCAGCTGCTCGAGCTCCTCGGAGATCACGTGCTCGAGCACCTCGGCCTCGGCGTGTACCCGATCCCAGGGCATTTCGAGCGTCTCGGCGAGGAACAGCTCGAGCAGGCGGTGGTGGCGGATCACCTCGAGCGCGACCCTGCGCCCCTCCTCGGTCAGGCGCACGCCGCGATAGGGGTGATGCTCGATCAGCCCCAGCTCGCCGAGACGCTTGAGCATCGCCGAGACGGACCCCGGCGTGAGGCTGAGGCGCTCGGCGAGCGCGTTCGTGGCGACGGGCTCCTCGGCGCGCGATTCAAGCGTGAAGATCGCCTTGCAGTAGTCCTCGACGGCGGGTGAGCGCGTGATCTCTCTTGTGGCCATGAAATAAATATTATGGCATGCCAAGATTTCTGTCAAGGTCGCGCTGGACTTTCATCCAACCGGGCTTTAGGACAGGATGCAGCGCGGATGGATCGCGACTATGAGCTACAGACGCACCAGGCGGAGGACCGCCACTGGTGGTACCGGGGACGGCGCAAAGTGCTCGAGCGTGTGGTCGAGGATCTGCGCCTGCCTGCACGCGCAAGGATCCTCGACGCGGGCTGCGGCAGCGGGCGCAACATGATCGAGCTGGCGCGGCACGGCACGGTAACGGGCATCGAGCTGTCCGAGACGAGCGTGTCGCTGGCGCGCGAACGCGGCGCGGGCGAGGTGATCGCGGGCTCGGTACTGGAGATGCCGTTCGAAGCCGACAGCTTCGACTTGGCGGCGTCGCTGGATGTGATCGAGCACCTCGAGGACGATCTGGCGGCGCTGCGCGAGCTTCGTCGCGTGGTCGCGCCGGGCGGTTCGCTGCTCGTGACGGTCCCGGCCTATCAATGGTTGTGGAGCGGTCACGACGAGATCAACCACCACTTTCGCCGCTACACGCGCCGCTCGCTGCAGCGCACGGGAGAAGAGGCGGGCTGGCAGCAGGTACGCACGACGTACTTCAACTCGCTGCTGCTGCCGGCGGCGATCCTGCTGCGCGTACTCGACCGCTTCAACCGCAAGACGACGGAGTCGAGCCTCGACCTGTGGGTACCGCCGGAGCCGCTGAACTGGCTGCTCGAGCGACCGCTGCAACTCGAGGCGGCGCTGATCGGGCGCGGTGGTCGCATCCCCGCAGGGCTCTCGCTGCTCGCTGTCTTCCGCTAGACGCCCGATAGCCGGCCGTCTAAACGAGAACGATTTTTTGATGAGGCCCCTCACGGGGCCGATATGACCGCGGGCGGCCAGTGCGCGGCGGGGGCCGCTCAGCCCTCGGCGTCGGCGGCTGCCACGGGACGGTGATGCATGCGAAAGGTCCATGCGCGGTTGACGAGGAACGTGAGGACCGTGACGATCACCGTCGCGAAAGCCTGGCTGAGCAGCTTCTCGATGTCGGCGTCGTCGACGAACAGATAGAGCAGCCCCAGGTTGAGCGCGAGTCCGCAACCCTGCACGACGCCCCAACGCACGGGCGTGAGCGAATCGCCGACGTGGTCGGCAAACGTCCAGCGGCGATTGAGCAGGAAGCCGTTGACGGCGCCCACGACGAAACCGATCGCGGATGCCGCGAGGTACCACACGCCGAACACCTTCAGCAGCAGCGTGTAGATGACGAACGTGAGCAGCGTGTTCGACACGCCGACGATGCCGAACTTGACGAACTGCACCACGACGGGTGCGCTCAGGTGCCGGGCGGCGCCCGGTAGTCTGATGGGCGTCCTCTTTCGTACGGGGCCGTCGGAGGGCATTGCAAGACAGGATGAACGATAAATTCATCGTGGGCTTAGGCGGCTGTCTGAAAATTGACAGCAGCACTCGTCCCCCGACCACATTGCGGTGAACCGGCAGATGCCCGACACAGCGCTACGCACCCCCAAGCTGCTCAGCATCGTCGCGCCGGTGTACGACGAGCAGGAGCTGATCGAGAAGTTCGTCGCGCGCGCGTGCGCGGCGGCGGCCGACTACGAGTTCGAGCTGGTGCTCGTCAACGATGGCTCGAGCGACGCCACGCCGGAGCTGCTGGACCGGATCGCGGCCGAGGATCGCCGCGTGCGAGTGATTCACCTGTCGCGGAACTTCGGCCACCAGGCGGCGTTGACGGCGGGCCTCGAGCACGCTATCGGCGACGTCGTGGCGATGATCGACGCCGACCTGCAGGATCCGCCGGAGCTGATCCAGGACATGATCGCCCAGTGGAGCCAGGGCGCGGACGTTGTCTACGCCGTGCGCAACCAGCGCGAAGGCGAGACGGCGTTCAAGCTGGCGACGGCTTCATGGTTCTACAAGCTGTTCGACAAGCTCGCGCAGGTCAACCTCGAGCCCAACTCGGGCGACTTCCGCCTGCTCGACCGCCGCGCGCTCGATGCATTGCTGGCGATGACCGAGCGCTCGCGCTTTCTGCGCGGGATGACAGTGTGGGTGGGCTTCAACCAGACTGCAGTCTCCTACGAGCGCGACGCACGCACGGCGGGTGAGACGAAGTACACGCTGCGCAAGATGTTGCGCTTCTCACTCGACGCGATCGCCTCCTTCTCACACCTGCCGCTGCAGCTGGCGACATGGATCGGGATGCTCTCGGCGGGCCTCGCATTCATCGCGATCCCCGTCGTGATCGTGCTGCGTGCGTTCGACTCATACCTGCCGGGCTTCGGCGCGATCACGATCGCGATCTTGCTGCTCGGCGGCATCCAGCTGATCGCGCTCGGCGTGATCGGCGAGTACGTCGGGCGCATCTACGACGAGGTCAAGCACCGGCCTTTGTACATCGTGCGCGAGGAGCGCAACCGGCCGCTGCCGCCTGGCGGCGGCTCTCCGGCGGGGCCGGTCGCCCGCGCGGGACTCGCAGCGCGCGCAACGCAGCGCGTCGGCTAGACGGCCGCAAACTCGCGACGCGATAGCGCGACACCGGGCGCCGAGACGTGTTGTTATCTCGCGATGAGCCAACAGTCTCGCGCCCAGCGCCCGGCCGTCGCCCTCCTGCGGGCACCAGCGACCCTCGCCATCGCCCTTGCGCTGCTGGGCGTGCTCTGCGCAGTCGCGCCGGCCGGCGCGGCGGGCGAAGCGTGCGCAGGGGTCGGCGCCGAGCCTTGCCCATACGCATCTGCCTCGATCGTGGGCCAGCGCGCGGAGGGCGTGCTGCGCTTCCCGGAGGCCGTCGCGGTCGACACGCAGGGCAACGTGTACGTGGCCGACCAGCTGAGCTACGTCGTGCAGAAGTTCACGGCGGCCGGCGCGTTCGAGACGGAGTGGGGCTCCTTCGGCGGCGGCCACAGCCAGTTCGGGCCGATCGGCGGCCTGGCGACCGATGCGGCGGGCAACGTCTACGTGGTCGACTCGAGCCACAACCGGATCGAGAAGTTCGACCCGAACGGGACGTTCATCACGCAGTGGGGACACAAAGGCTCTGAACCGGGGCAGTTCAGCTTCGGCTCCTCACAGGACTACACGAAGCCCCCCGGGGGCGGCATCGCGGTGGCGGGCAATTTCGTCTACGTGGCGGACTCGGGCAACAACCGCATCCAGCGCTTCAACCTGGAAGGCGGCGAAGGCATGGAATGGGGCACGAAGGGCTCGGGGCCGGGGCAGTTCACCTACCCGCGCGGCGTGGCGGCCAACGCGAGCGAGGTGCTGGTCGCCGACGACGACAACCACCGGATCGAGAAATTCGACCCGGACGGGGCGTATCAGAGCGCAGCGGGCTCGCAGGGCACGGGTCCGGGGCAGTTCGCCTTCCCCTACGGCGTGGCGCTCGACGCGGCCGGCAACGTCTACGTGGCCGACGACCTCGGCCACCGCGTGGTCAAGCTAAACCCAGAACTGGGCTTCCTCGGCGCGTGGGGCGGCTACGGCACGAAACCGGGCCAGCTGGCGTTTCCGCGCGCGATCGCAAGCGACCCGGCGGGCGACAACTACGTGGCCAACACGGCCAACGACCGCGTCGAGGTATATGGCCCCGAAGGCCGCTTCCTGCACACGATCGGCGCGTCGGCGCGCGCGGTCGGAGAGCTGACAGGGCCACGCGGGCTGGCACTCGACCCGAGTGGCGGCCTGCTTGTCTCAGACACGGTGGGCAGCCGCGTGGAGTTGTTCGCGCCATTGACGAACACGTTCGCGGGGCAGTGGACGGTGGCCGGCGGTCACCGCTCGAGCTTCGCCAAACCGACGGGGATCGGCATCGACCCGCGCGGCACGGTCTACGTGGCCGACCAGGGCAACGAACGGATCGTGCGCATGTGGGGCGACGGCACGTTCCTCTCAGAACTGGCCGGACCGAATGGCATCGGCGGCGCGCAGCTCAACGGCGTGGCGGCGGTCGCGGTCGCGCCGAGGTCGGGGCGTACGTACGTGGCCGACGCGGGGCACAACCGCATGCTCGTGTACGGATCCGAAGGAACGGTGCTGGCGCGTTGGGGCGCCGGCGGCGGCAACGGTGTGGCGGGCAACGCGCCGGGCTCCTTCAACCACCCCTCGGGCGTGGCCGTCTCGAGCGTCGCAGTGGGGGAAGAAGTCGTCTACGTGGCGGACAAGGGCAACGACCGCATCGTCAAGCTCGATGCCAACGGCAACGTGCTGCGCGAGTGGGGCGCGCGCGGTACGGCCAACGGCCACTTCCACGCGCCGGCCGGGGTGGCCGTGGACGGCGCGGGCAACGTGTACGCGCTGGACGGCGAAAACAACCGCGTGCAGGAGTTCGACTCGGGCGGGCACTTCCTCGCCAAGTGGGGCTTTCGTGGCACGGGGCTGGGCGACTTCTCCCAGCCGTCGGCGATCGCGATCGACTGCGCGGGCAGCGTGTACGTGGCGGACACGAACAACAACCGCGTCGAGCGCTTCAACCCGGTCAGCCCGGTCGCGACGGGCTGTCTGGCGGCTGGCAGCTGGCCGCCGCCACTCGACGTGGCGCCGGTGCTGCGGATCGGCCTACCGCGTTCGAGCGGCGTGCTCGCGCGTCACGCGCTCGCGCTCAGCGTGAGCTGCGAACGTGGCTGCAAGGTGCTCGTCAGCGGCACGCTCTCACCGGTGGGCCGGCGCGGGTCGGTTGCGCTGGTCGCAGCGGCACGCTCGCTGCCGCGGGCGAAGGCCGGGCACGTGCGACTGCGGCTGGGCGCCAAGGGGCTTCGCCGCCTGCAGCGAGCGCTCGGCCGGCGGCGTGCGATGACCGCCCGGGTGCGAATCGTCGCGGCGGGGCCGACGGGGCGCAGGACGACGACGACGCGGACGTACGCCGTGACGCGATAATGGGCAGATGCCGACCGAGGAGATCTGGAAGGACGACCAGCCGAGCATGGACCACCGCCGCGAGCGGATCAGGGTCGAGACCGAGCGCCAGCGGATCGAGGGTTACATCACGCTCGCGCGAGACGGCTACCGCAGCCGCGTCTCGGACGTACTAAACGCCTCCGAGCGTGACTTCATCACACTGACCGAGGCGACGGTGGAACCGCTGGAGGGTGGTGCGCGCGAGCTGCACCAGTTCCTCACGCTCGCGCGCCGTCACATCGTCTTCGTGGTGGCCACCTCGGAGACGCCCGAATAGCCTCGCGGTAAGCGGCGGCCGGGCCTAATCGTCGTGCACTGCGGCGATGTGCGACACCTGGATGAAGATCGCCTCCTCCAGGCCGGACTGCGTCAGGCTGATCCAGCCCGGCGGAGCGAGGATCGCGCCGCTGCCGTGCCGCAGCCCGTCCCTGGCGTTGACGATCGTGGAGAGGATCTTGTCGGCCTCCTCGACGACATCGATCTCGTTCTGATCAAGCAGGATGCGTGCCATTCGTTCCTTTCCCGCGGCAAGCGGCCACGCGATTCTTAACTAGTTCGCTGAACAATGCTCAAGGCTACAGGGCCTAGATTCGCGTGGGGTGATAATCCAGCCGAGGTGAGGGCCGGCGGCGACTAGGGAATCTGAAAGCTGCCGGCGCTGAGGACTGTGCCGGCGGGCGCAGCGGTGTTGGTCACGGCGATCGTGCCGCTGGCGGCGGCGGCGGGAACAACGGCTTCGAGGAGCTTCGGCGAGACGTAGGTCACTTGGCTCGAGCCGACCCCGTCGAAGGTGACGCTCGAGCCGGCGGTGAAGCCGAGGCCTTTGAGCTTGACGGTCTTGCCCGGCGCCCCGTGCTTGGGTGAGAAGGACACGATCGAGAAGGTCGGAGAGAACTTGGCTTTGGTCGTGGCATTGCCGCCTGGCGCGTTGATCGAGACCTTGCCGGCCTTGGCCCCGTTCGGCACGATCGCTTCGATCTGCGTCGGCGAGAGCACGGTGAAGGCGGCGGAGAGCTTGCCGAGCTTTACCTGGCTGACCGAGCCGAGCGCGCCGCCTTCGATCGTGAAGGCGGCGCCGGTGATCCCGCTGCTCGGGCTAAAGCCTGTGATGGCGGGCACGCTGGAGGCCACGGTCGCGCTCTGCGCCGACGCGGCAGGTGCGCCTTGGCCGCTGCCATTGGCGGCGGTCTCCTGTGCGCGGATCGTCGAGCCGGCGTCTGCGGCGGTGACGGTGTAGCTCGTGCCCGTGGCGCCTGCGATCGCCGAGCAGCCATAGCCGGCGGAGTTGCAGCGCGCCCACAGATCGCTCAGCGAAGTCGGGCCGTTGCTCCATGTGCCGTGGGATGCGCTCAGCGTCTGGCCCTGTTCGGCGATGCCCGAGATCGTCGGCAGCGCGGAGCTCACGGGCGTGCCGGCAATCGAGAACGCGTCGGTGCCGAGCGGGCTGCCAACGCCAGTGGGACCGTCGAAGCCAGTGGCGGCCTGGCACTCGATCGTGGCTCCGCAGCTGCCGTTTTTCCCGGACAGGACGTCATACAGCGCACCGGCCTGGCCGATGTGCGAGTAGAGCGTGGCGGCGGGGTAGGCAACACCGCGCGCGCCGCCGGTCAGACCGAACTCGGCGGCAACGATTGGCGCTGCCACGGACGTGCCGCCCCACACTCCCCAGCCGGTCGGGCTGCCGCCGCCTTCGGGCGTTGAGTCGTACACGTCGACGCCGGTGTCGGGATCGCCGATCGCGGAGACGTCGGCCACGGAGCGTCCGCTGCCGCAGCCGGTGGCGGCGAAGTCGGCGGCTCCGCTCTGCCACGAGGCGGCGCTGAAGAATTTGCTGCAGCCGCTGCCGCCTTCATCCCACACGGTCGCGCTCCATTCGCCATTTTTCTCGCTCAGCGAAGTGCCCCCGACGGCCAGGACCTGCGCCGCGGCGGCCGGGAAGTCGGCGACGACCGGTTCGCCGGGGCAGGCGTTGTTGAGGTAGCCGCAGTCGCCGGAACTGGCGGCGAGGACGATGCCGGGGTGGTCGTAGTAGGTCGAGGCGAGGCTCGTGTAGGAGTGTTCCTCGCCGCCGCCGTAGGAGTTTGAGATCTCATCGGCGCCGGCGGCCGCGGCGGCGTTCACGGCCGCGCCGAGGTCGCCGAATTCTTCGCTCGAGGCCTCGACGAGCAGGATCTTGCAGCTCTGGCAGATGGCGCGTGCCATCTGCACGTCGATCGAGATCTCGCCCGCCCATTCACCCTGCTTTTTCGGCAGCGGGCTGGGTTTCCCCGACTGGTTGACCTTGCGAAAACAGCCGTTGGTGGTCGTGCAGGCGGGCAGTCCGAACTGTTTGTCGTACACGTCGAGATCGGCCTCGGCGGTGGGGTCGTCGTAGGCGTCGACGATCGCCACGGTCTGCACGTGCGAGGCGTCTGTTTCGCTCGGCAGCGCGTAGGCGTCGTGCAGGCGCTGCGGCGTGAGGTAGCCGGGATACGGTTCTTTGACGGTGACGGCCGGGTGCGCGCCACCGGCGGCTTCGCGCGCCTGCCTGACGGCGTTGGCGTGCAGCTGGGCGCCGGTGAGCGAGGCGGGGATCAGCTTCATCCCGAGGCAGGCGGCACGACCGGGGCGGGCCACGTGGCAGACGCGGTGGACGCGAAAGCCATTAGCGCGAGCCTGCGCGGCCGAGACGGCCGGCCCGATCGCCGCGAGGAGCAACATGCCCGCGAGCAGGGCGAGCGCGGGCAGCATCCGACCGCGCGTGAGCGCTGGCACCCGAGCGAGCAGCGCTCGACGCCTCACCGACCCCTCCCCTTGACCGTCGGGCACATGGCTGTCTAAAGCGTACATGCCGGCGCTTGCCGTGCGAGACGGATGTCGTGGAGCGACCATCGGCCTACCGGATCTTGCTTGATCGCTGAGCGCTCGCCGTTAAGATCGCGTTTTCGTGCGAGCACCTCCGAGCATCGGCAGGCTGGCGGCGGCGCTGTTGGGAGGTTTCGCCCTGGCGCCGGCTGCAAGTGCGTCGGCGGCGGTCGGCCAGCTCTACGCCTTCGGCGAAAACTCGGCCGGCCAGCTCGCGAGCACGGCGGGCAACGGCAGCGAAGCGGCGAACCCGACGCCGGCGCTGCTGACGCTGCCGGGCGCGAGCGGACCGGCCGTGCAGACGGCGGCGGGCTCCCGCTTCACGCTGGCGCTGACGTCCTCGAACCAGCTCTACGCGTTCGGCAGCAATCAGTACGGCCAGCTTGGCGTGGCGACGGGCAGCGGCGCGCTGGGGCCCAACCCAACGCCGCGGCTGCTCACCCTGCCAGGCGCGGTCGGTCGCGTCGCAGCGCTCGCGGCGGGCTCGACGCACAGCCTCGCGCTGACCTCAACGGGCGAGCTGTACACGTTCGGCGAGAATCAGTTCGGACAGCTAGGCCGCGCGGCGAATAGCGGCACGGAAACCCCCAACGGGGTACCCGAACGGGTCAGCCTTGCGGGCGCGAGCGGCCAAGTGGTGCAGATCGCGGCGGGCTACGAACAGAGCCTCGCGCTGACCTCGACGGGACAGCTGTACGCGTTTGGCGGTAACCGCTACGGCGAGCTCGGCAACGCGACGAACGCGGGCACGCAGACCCCCAATCCGACGCCCACACCGGTCGTACTGTCGAACGCGAGCGGCCAGGTCGTACAGATCGCGGCGGGCATCGAACACAGCCTCGCGTTGACCTCGACCGGGCAGCTCTACGCGTTCGGCGGCAACCGCTACGGCGAGCTCGGGCGAGCAGCGAATGTGGAAACACCGGTCCCGAACTCAACGCCTGTAGCGGTCAGCCTGCCCCCTGCGGCGGGACCGGTCAGGTCGATCGCCGCGGGCGGCTTTCACAGTCTGGCGCTGACGACGAGCGGGCTGATCTACGCGTTCGGGCGCAACACAAACGGCCAGCTGGGCAACGCGGCGGGCACGGGCAGCGAAAAAGCCAACGCGACGCCGATCGCGGTGACGCTGCCAGGGGCGAACGCCCCGGCGGTCGGACTGGCTGCCGGCAGCGCGGACAGCCTGGCGATCACGGCTAGCGGCGAGCTGTACTCGTTCGGCTCTAACCTCGATGGCCAGCTCGGACGCGGCGCGAGCAGCGGCACGGCGAGCGCGAACCCGACGCCGGCGCCGGTCGCGCTGCCGGCGGGCACGACGATCGACACGGTGGCACGCGGAGCGACGGCCGACTTCACTGTGGCGCAGGCGGCCGACCTGGCGGTGCTCTCGAGCTCGCTTCCGTTCGCAGAGGTCGGCGTGCCGTACACGACGTACGCGGCGGCGGCCGGCGGAGTTGGTGGCTACACGTGGAGCGCCAGAGGTCTGCCGCCGGGCCTCTCGATCGACCCGGCGAGCGGGCAGATCTCGGGTACGCCTGCTGCGCCCGGCACGAGCGCGGTCGTGCTGGGAGTGACCGACGTCTTCGGCGTGAGCGCGACGAGCGCGACAATCCTGCTGACGACCGCCGCGGCGGCACCTACGCGCGCGTTCCTCTCGACGACGCTTACGGAAGCGCAGATCCGCCAGAGCCTGCGCCAGCAGTTGGGGATCAAAGGACGTCAGGTGCGTATCGCGAGCTTGCGCAAACGCAAGCGCTACTCCTACGGCTTCACGGCGCTGACGGCGGGAACGCTCACGATCGCCTGGTACTACGTGCCGCCCGGCGCTCGAGCTCCGAGCAGCACAGCGCCAGTGCTGTTCGCGGCGGGGCGCGTCACCTTCCGCACGGCTGGCACCCGCGTGATCGTCCTGAGCCTGACGAGCAGGGGCCGCAAGCTGCTGCGCCACCACAGGCGGATCGCGTTGCTGGCCAGGGGCAGCTTCACGCCGAACGCGAAGCGCACGATTACGGCGACGAAGAGCTTTACGATCGCGCGCTAAGGCGCGTTCTCGCCGGCGAACTCGCCGATGAAGCTGATCTCAGGCTCGAGCTGCTGTCCGGTGCCGGCTAGTACCTTGGCCTGCACCAGTGAGATCAGCTCGCGCACGTCGGCCGCAGTGGCGCCGCCGACGTTGAGGATGTAGTTGGCATGGCGGTGGGACACTTCGGCGCCGCCGACGCGGGCGCCCTTCAAGCCGCACTCGTCGATCAGCCGCCCGGCGCCGAGGTCGGCGATCTTGCGGAAGATGCTGCCGGCGCTCATGCGCACGGCTTCCGGCGGGTGCTTCTCGTGTCGCCACGCCGCGTTGGCCTCGATCCTGCGCTGTAGCTCGTCGGAGTCGGTGGGCGCGAGCGTGAGCGTCACATCGAGCACGACGTCGCGACGCTCGTGCAGCACGCTGAAGTCATAGCCGAACTGGAAGTAGTCGCGATCGACCTTGCGCTCCTCGCCGTCGCCGAGCACGGTCGCGCCCTGCACGATCTCAGCGATGAACACGGTGCGCGTGCGATCGGGGGCGAGGAAATGGAGGTTCTGCCACATCGCCCCGCCGATCGTCGAAGGGATCTCGATGTAGTGCTCCAGGCCGGAGAGACCTTCCGCGACCGACGCGCGCAGCGCGTCGGCGACGGTGGCGCCGCTCTCGACGTGCATCACGCCGTCAACGATCGACATGTGGTCGGCCTCGTTCTTGATCACGAGCCCGCGAAAGCCGAGGTCGCCGACGAGGATGTTGGCGCCGCAGCCGAGCACGAACCACTCGACGTTCGCCGCCTGCGCCCAGCGCACGGCGTCGGCCAGCTCGGCGGCGCTGCGCGGCACGGCGAACAGGTCGGCGGGACCACCGATGCCGAACGTCGTGTACGGGGCTAGCTCGACGTCGCGGCGGGCGTTCGGTAGGCCGCTGATATCCAGGTCTGCGGCTATGCCTGTGGGGCGGTGCATCGGGCCGGCCGAGCATAGCTAGAGGAGCCGTGGAGATGGGATTGTTAGGCTGGCATCTCGTAGTTTTGCGGGGTCAACGGCCAGACCAACGGAGGAGCAGCATGGGCACGGTTACGAGCACCGACGGGACGGAGATCTTCTACAAGGACTGGGGGTCGGGGCAGCCGATCGTGTTCAGTCACGGCTGGCCGCTCTCGGCCGACGACTGGGATAACCAAATGCTGTTCTTCCTGGCGCACGGCTACCGCGTGATCGCGCACGACCGCCGCGGACACGGGCGCTCGACGCAGACGGGCGGCGGCCACGACATGGATCACTACGCCGACGATCTGGCTGCCGTGACCGAGCATCTCGGTCTGAAGGACGCGATCCACGTCGGACACTCGACCGGCGGCGGCGAGGTCGTGCATTACCTCGCCCGGCACGGCGAGAGCAACGTGGCCAAGGCGGCGATCATCAGCGCCGTGCCGCCGCTGATGGTGCAGACCGACGCGAACCCCGGCGGGCTGCCGCAGAGCGTGTTCGATGACCTCCAGGCCCAGCTCGCGGCGAACCGATCCGAGTTCTACCGCGCTTTGCCGACCGGACCGTTCTATGGCTACAACCGGCCAGGCGTCCAGTCCTCCGAGGCGATCATCGAGAACTGGTGGCGCCAGGGGATGATGGGCGGAGCGAAGGCGCACTACGACGGCATCGTCGCGTTCTCGCAGACCGACTTCACCGAGGACCTGAAGAAGATCACCGTGCCGGTGCTCGTGATGCACAGCGAAGACGACCAGATCGTCCCCTACGCCGACGCCGGGCCGAAGTCGGCAGAGCTCCTGCAGAACGGGACGCTGAAGACGTACAAGGACTTCCCGCACGGGATGCCGACGACACAGGCCGAGACGATCAACGCCGACCTGCTGGCCTTCCTGCAGTCCTGACAGATTCGGCGGGCGGGCTCGCGCTGCTCGATGTCGAGCGCCGACGGGCGTCATGATGCGCGAGTGCTCCCGCCCACGCTCACCGGGACGAGATCGGTGTCAACGCGACAGGCGAGGAGTGGCGCGTAGGGCACCGCTGGGTCACGCGTGGCCGCCCACGCTGGCGGCGTGTTCCGGCCGGCAAGGCGACCGGCAAAGCCTTGCTGCTACCCGATCCCGGGGACCCAAACGATCTCGCGGCCACGCTCGCGATCGTCGTCGGAGCTGTCGTCGTCGCGGCTCGAAACGACGTGGACGTTGATAATGGCGTCCGGGCCGTTCGTTCACACGGCAATCGCCGCTGTCGGCGAGGTGCTTATCGTGCTGATCATCGTTGAGATCACGCGAACGGTCTTTACCACTCCTGATTCCAACGGAGTCGCGATTCGCAGGCTCATCGTGATCGTCAGCGCCCTGCGCGGTGTCCTCTGGATAAGCATCAGCCCCGCTCTCGCCAGCAACAACACCTCCGGCATGGGCACAAGCGTATTCCACCTGGTCCAACTGTTCGAATCGGATTCTTCTGCGCCGGCGCACGGCTTCTGCTGCCGGCGCGCGGCTCGCAACCGAGCCCAGCTCGATGAGGAACGGAGAGGGCGGGATTCGAACCCGCGATGGAGTTTGACCCCCATACTCGCTTAGCAGGCGAGTGCCTTCAGCCTCTCGGCCACCTCTCCCGGGTTGGGAACGGCAGAGTTTAGAGGCTGCCGGACAGCCCGAGCGAGCGCTCCGCCTTCGATCAGGCCGCATGCAAGACGGCGTGCGGACCTCTCGAAGCCGCCCCCCGCAGTCGTTAGCCTGAGGGCAGTCGTCCCGGGAGGGGTGGCAGAGCTGGTTGAATGCGACGGTCTTGAAAACCGTTAGACGGGCAACCCCCGTCTCGGGGGTTCGAATCCCTCCCCCTCCGTTTCTACGCCGCTCGGCGAACTGTCCCGAGCGCTTGTGCAAAGGCCGCTAGAGGCATGTTCGGCCGCGAGGATTCCAAGTTTGCGGATTTCGAGACCTGGGTAGCCCAGAGGCATGCCGCTAGGAACGTCCATCTTCCTGATCGCCGTCGGCGCGATCCTGCGCTACGCCGTGACGGCGAGCGTGTCGGGCATCTCGATCCACACGGTCGGCCTGATCCTGATGATCGTCGGCGCCGTCGGCTTGGTGATCTCGCTCTTCTACATGATCAGCGCACGGCCCGGTGGCCGTGTCGTGCGCGAGCGCGTGGTCGAGCGAGACCCCTACAACGAGCCCTACTAGCCCCGTCCCGGCTCGCCCTGAGCCGATCTTTAACGACGGGCTGTTCAATCTCCGCGCAGACGCGGCGAGATCTCGTTGCGGCACCCGCTCGGGCCGTGGCGGGCTTGCTCAGGCGGTGTGCTGATAGCGACTTGCAAGCGCCGCGACCAGCCCTACGATCACTTCCATGAGCACCGACGACGACCCGGACCAGCAGGGGCAGAGCCCGGCCCCACCGCACGACAGGCGGTTCAACCGGCGTACGTTCGTCAAGGGCGGCCTCACCGCCGGTGGGCTGGTTGCCGCCGGCGGGCTCGGCATCGAGCGGCTGGCCGACGCCAGCGAAGACTCCGGTCAGAACGCGGCGCGCTCGGCCGCCGCGCGTGTCCCCCCGCCGCCGACTCCTGCGCAGCCGAACATCCTCGTGATCCTCGTCAACCAACTGCGCTACCCGGTGTGGTTCTCGCCGATGGCCGACGGCACCGCGCTGCCGCCCAACCTGCGCCGGCTGCGCCAGGGGGCGATCTCGTTCTCAGGGCACTACACGGCATCCAACGACTGCACGCCGGCGCGCTCGACGCTGCTCACCGGCCTCTACACACACCAGACAGGCTGCATGATCACCGGCGGCAGCACGCTCGACCCGGGCTTCCCCACGTGGGGCTCGATGCTGCGTGAGCGTGGCTACCACACGCGCTGGTACGGCAAGTGGCACCTGACCCACCACGACGGCAAGTGGGGGCGGGTGCGCGGCGAGCGTGCGCTCGCGCGCTACGGCTTTGCCGGCGGCACGTTCCCTTCGCCCAACGGCGCACCCGGTCAGGGCTGGCAACTGGACGGGCACATCGCCAAGCAGTTCGCCAAGTGGTTCAAGCACGAGCGCCGCGCCGAGCCGTGGTGCACGACCGTCTCGTTCGTGAACCCGCACGACATCGCCTGGTGGTACGTGTGGAGCAACCGCGTCGCGGCAGAGGCGAGCGCGTCGCGGGTGACCGAAGGCCTGCCCGCCAACTTTGAGACGCCCGAGCTGCTGATCGAGCGGGGCAAGCCCCGGCTGCAGCGCTCGCTGCAGGAAACGGCGGCCGCGTCGTTTGGCCCGGTGCCCTTCGAAGGCCCCGAAGTGGTCGCGCTGTGGAGCGAATTCCTCAACCTCTACGCCAAGCTGCAGCGCGAGGTCAACCGCCACATCGGCCACGTGCTCGACACGCTCGAGAGCAACCCAGATGTGGCGGCCAACACGGTCGTCCTGTTCACCTCCGATCACGGCGAGTACGGCGGCTCGCACGGGCTGCGCGGCAAGGGGGCCGGCGCCTACGAGGAGGCGATCCACGTGCCGCTGCTCGTCAAGGACTACCGCGGGCAGCTGGCGCAGGCACCGGAAACGACCCGCACGCAGCTCACCTCGAGCGTCAACATCGCCCCGCTGCTGCTGACGCTCGCGACCGGCTCGAATGACTGGCGCAGCGAACCCCGCTACGACCACCTCGCCGAACGTCCCGATCTCGCCGCGATGCTCGCCGACCCGGCGGCCCCCGGTCGTCCGTTCGTCGTCCACGCCACCGACGAGACCGTCACCGAGTTCGCGGTCGAGCCTTATGCCGCAGACGCGCCGCGTCACGTCGTCGCTGTGCGCACGCCCGACGCGAAGTACGCGACGTACTCCGACTGGCAGACCGACGGGATCGAAGTGATCCCCGAGGGGCTGGAAGACGAGCTCTATGACTACTCGACGGGCGACGGGCGCCTGGAGCTGCACAACAGCACCGGGCACAGCGCGCTGCAGCCGGCGCTCAGCCAGACCTTCGAACAGGCACTCGAGAAGGAGCTGCGCGGCCCACTGCCGGCACGCCTGAACGGACCGCACGCGCGCGGCTTTAGCGACTACTTCCTGGTCGCCAAGACGGCCTCGCTCAATGCCGCCGCCGTGCGCGAACGACGCGCCGAAAAACCGTTTGAAGGTCTCGAGGAACCCGGCGCGGCGACAGGCGAAACGCGCTTCCGCGGCACTAGGCGCGCTTCGCGCGCGAAGCGCCGATCACAGCGCCCGTAGCGTCGAGTGCCTGCACCGCCACGTAGGCGCCGGCCGCCAGCTTCGGCACAGCTACGGCCGTCTCGAAGCCCGATCTCGCGGCGCTCGCCATCGGCGCGAGGTTCGACGGCGAGGACCCCGCGAGCACGCGCCACGACGCCACTTGCGTGGCGCCGTTCCAGCTCGCGTAGACCGTCGCGGCGCCCGAGGCGCTGCCCGTCGCGGCGGCGCGCGCACGAGTCACCGCGAGTGACGGCGAGTCGCTCGGCTGCCCACTCCACGCCAGGCGATAGGCGCGGTAGGACTCATACGTCGAGGGCAGGTGCGCATCGAACAGCAACGCCCCCGTCGAGCTAAATTCGGACACGTAGGGCACCTCGCCCCAGCCGACCATCCAGTTGCCGTTCGATAGCGCCTGCAGGTTGCCCTGGCTGCCAGCCACGAGCGCCTTGCCCGGGTGCACCGCTTCGCGCACGACGCTCGCCGTCTTCGCGACCTGATCCAGGCGCACCGCGATTGCGCGTGACTGCGCATGCACGGCGGGCGTGGCGCCATTGTCGAAGAACGTGATCGTCCCGTCGGCTCGGTGGCGTGCGTCGTGCTGGTAGGCCGTGCGCGCCCCCGCCTCCAGCTTGAAGCTCGAGCGTCGCCCGCCGAGCCGCCAGCGCACTTGTCCGGTGTGCGCGTCAACGTCGTAGGCAGCCCACGTGTTGCGCGCGTCGATCAGCAGGTCGCCTTCGGGCTGGAGGTCGATCGAGTTGATGTGGAAGTAGTCAAACGGCGTCGTACGGCTCGCGTGCCTGGCCGATGCGTAGGAGTCGCTGAGCGGTACGTGGTCGAGGCTGTGCCACTCGTACATCACCAAGCCCGTCTTCAGGTCGATCTGCTGCAGCAGCGTGTCCGCCACGGCCGCGTCGCGCGGGCCGCCGACGGCCGAGAGGTCGCAGTCGATCCCGTCATAGACAGTGATCAGCCCGGTGCCCCGCGGCGTGATCTGGAATTCGTGCAGGTCTGGCTGAAAGCCGTTGCCCGCACGCACGACGGCGAGCTGGCGGTAGGAGCTGTCGAGAATCACCTCGCCCGACTTGCTCAAGCCGCCATAGCTGAGCGGGTCCTGCCACCACGTCAGCACCGGCTCGCCCTCGTACTGCTGCACGCGGAAGTCCGCCGCGCGCGTGCCCGTCGGCGAGAGCGGCTTGAACCACACGATGGCGCCGTTTTCGTCGAGAATCATCGGCCCGTATTGGCCCGGCCCGGAGTAGGGGGCGATGAAGATCTCACCTGGCGTCGCCCCGGGCGCGTGCGCCGTGACCGTGACCGTCGGCGGCTGCAGGTCAGGGCGCGAGTGAAAGCTCTGGTAGACGGCCTTCTGTGGCGCCGGGCGCGGGCTGCCGCCCGCGTGGCCGCCGTGGTCCTGCACGGCGGCCGTGAAGCTCCACTCGAACGGGACCCGGCGCGCCCCGTCGCGGAGCTCGCCATGCACGCTGACGCGCTCGCCCTGGGTGAACGGCCTGCTCGGCACGAAGCTCGCGCCGTTGCCCCGCGAGTAGGCCTTCAACTGACCGCCGTGCGCGCCGCTTTGCGCGCCGCTGACGCGCACATGCGAAAGCTGCGACGCCGGCGGGCCGAGCATGCTGATCTGCGTCGAGACCGACGCGTCACGCGAGTCGGGCGCCGGCGAGACGGTCACGCCCCCGCCGGCCAGCGCAGCCGAGACGTTCAGCTTCGGTGGCACACAGCTCGGCGAGACCGCCGGTTCATGGAACTTACTCGCCGAAGCCCGTGGATCGGCGCCCGCGCCACCGGAGCAGCCCGTCGCCAGCGCGACCGTGCCCGCCAGCCCGATCGAGATCGCGATCAAGCGGGCTAGGCGCCGAGGAGCCGGTTGCGTCGAAACCGCGCGTCGCCGGGCGCCCGGCCGGCGGTGTCGGCGCCGCAAGCGCCGGGTGCTCAACCCTTGACCGTGGCCGACGTGCCGAGCACGTTGCCCGACCCGTCAAGCGCCTGCACCGCGAAGTACGGCCCCGCCGTGCTCGCCTTCAGCGTCGTCTCAAAGCCCGCCTTGGCGGCCGTCGCGACCGGCGCCAGCGAGCCCGAGGAAGCACCGGCCAGCACGCGCCAGGAGGCGACGCTCGTGGCGCCGTTCCAGCTCGCCGCGACGGTGGCCGCGCCGCCGGCCGCCTTGGCAGCGAGCGAGGGCCTGCCCGGCGCCGTCGCGCTCCACGGCGCCAGATAGGTGCGGAAGTCCTGCACGTTCTTGCCGAGCGTGCCGTCGAGCAATACGTGGCCAGAGGAGTCGTACTCGGTGAAGTTCGGCAGCCCGCCGTAGCCCATCAGCCAGTTGCCCCCGGGCAGGCTCAGCGTGTTGCCCTGGCTGGACGCGAGCAGCGTGCGCGACGGGTTCGTGAAGGCCTTCACCAGCGAGACCGTGTGACCGGACGTGTCGGGCTTGAGCAGGATGCCGCGCGACTGCTTCTCCTTCGGCGGCGTCGAGCCGTTGTCGAACACCGAGATCAGCCCGCCCGGCTGCCACTCGGCGTCGTGCTGCCAGTACTCGCGCGTGCCGGCGCCGAGCTTGAGGCTCGAGTGCTTGCCGCCTAGGCGCCAGCGGATCTGCCCGCTCGCGATGTCAACGTCGTACAGCGCCCACGTGTTGCGCGAGGACAGCAGCACGTCGCCGTTCGGTCCCGGCGAGATCGAGTTGATGTGCACGTAGTCCCACGGGTAGCTGTATTTGGGCACCGGGTTGTTCGATTCCGACAGCGGGATGTGCCCTAGCGCGTGCCACTCCCACATCACCAGCCCCGTCTTGATGTCGATCTGCTGGATGATCGAGTCGGTCAGCACGCCGTCCGATTTGCCGCCCGAGCTCGACAGGTTCATCTTGATCGGGTCGAAGTCGTCGCTCCACGCCGTGCCGTCCGGCGTCAGGTGGATCTCGTGCAGGTCGGCGTGGTAGCCGTTGCCCGCCCGGATCGTTCGCACGTGCTGGTAGGAGGTGTTGTAGACCTCGATCGCCCCCTGGCCGAAGCCGACCTCGAGCACGCGCCCTTGCCACCACGTCAGCACGGGCTTGCCTTCGTACTGCTGGACCTGCAGATTCGTCGCGGTCTCGCCTGCGGGCAGCGGTTTGAACCACACGAGGCTGCCGTCCTGTTCGGCGATCATCGGCCCCGGCGTGCCCTTGCCCTGGTAGGGCGCGAGGAACAGGTCGCCGGGAGCCGCGCCAAGCTTGGCCTTGGTCGTGATCCGCACCGTCGAGGGCGTCAGCGACGGCGCCGAGCTGTAGTGCTGAACCGCCTTGGCGTCGCCCGGGTTCAGCGGAAACTGCTTCTGGCCGACCGGCGCCTGGTGGGCGATCGTGAAGCTCGTGCTGACCGGCGCGCCGCCCGCCTGCGCGTGGACGGTCACCTTCTCGCCGGCCCGGAATGGATGGCTCGGCAGGAAGCTTTCGCCGGTGCCCGTCGAGTACGCGCGCAGCACGCCGGAGTGGGCGCCGCTCTGCGACCCTGAAACCTTCACGTCGGATACTTTCGTGCCGGCGGCGCCGAGGAAGCTGATCTGCGTCGTGGCCGACGCGTCGGGCGTACCCGGCTGCGGCGAGACGGCGACGCCGCCGGTGGCGGCCGCCCTGACCGAAGCGCTCAGCGTGGCCGAGGTCGCGGGCGTCGCACCGCCGCAGGCGCAGACGCCGACGGCGATCGAGAGCGAGCCGAGCGCCAGCCCGGCCGAGCGGAGCGCGCGCACGCTAGACCCGCCCGAGTAGGCGGTTGAGCGGGCTTGACAGGCTCGACATCGCCGTGATCCTAGCGGGCACGTAAGCGGCTCTGTGCCGGTCGGAAGGGGCGTGGCGCGAGCAACGGCGGAGCGGCAAGCCGATCGGGGCGAGCATCCGCCGAACCTAGGAGCCGAGCGCGAACGACTGCGAGCTGCCGATCACGTGCCCCTTGGCGTCGAGCGCCTGCAGCTTGAAGCTGCGGTTGCCCTGCGGCACTTCGATCGCCGTCTCAAAGCCCTCCTTCGCGTGCGTGGCGACGGGCGCGAGCGACCCGGCGCCGGAGCCGGCAAGGATCCGCCAGTAGGCCAGGCGCGTGGCGCCGTTCCAGCTCGCGTAGACGAACGTCTTGCCGCCCGACTGGCGCGCCGCGCCGACGGGTGCCGTCAGCGGTTCCCCGACCCACGGCTCGAGCGTGGCCCGGTAGCTCACGTTGGGACCGGGCAGCTCGCCTTCGAACAGCAGCTTGCCGGCTTTGTCGTACTCGGAGAAATACGGTTCCGAGCCCCAGCCGACGAATACGTTGCCGTTCGCCTGCGGCTGCGTGTCGCCCATGTATTCGGAGCGAAAGTCGCCGCGCTCGCCATACTGAGCGACGAGCGTCGCCTTGCGCGCCTGCGTGTCGAGCTTCAGCACGAGCCCTCGCGACGGGCCGGTCGGGTCAACTGAGGTGCCACCGCCGGTCAGCCGACAGCAATGGTCGTCGAACACGCTGACCGTGGAGGCCGGCTGCAGCACAACGTCGTGCTGCCATTCAAAGGCAGCGCCTGGAGCGAACTTGTAGCTCGAATCGTTGCCGCCGAGCGTCCACTCGATCTTGCCGCTTGAGATGTCGACGAGGTAGGCCGCCCAGGTGTCGCGCATCGAGACGAGGAACTTGCCTTCGCCGGTCAGCTGGATCGAGTTGATGTGGTAGGCGTCCCAGGGGAAGCCGTTGGTCGGCAGCGACGCCTGGGACTGGCTCAGCGGGATGTGGTCGATCGCGTCCCAGTTGCGCTCGAGCTTGCCCGTGCGCAGGTCGTACTCCTGCACAGCCGAGTCGATCAGCGCGCCGTTGTAGGCGCCACCGAACTTCGCGAGGTTCTTCGGGATGTTCTTGTTCGCCGTGACCCAGGCGTGCTCGCCGTCGATCACGATCTCGTGCAGCGTGAGCACCCAGCCGCCGGTCGCCTTCAACCGCGCCACTTGCCGGTAGTGCTGGTCGACAACCACGTATTCGCCGCTTTCGGTCGCGCCCGTGTTCGTGACCTTGCCCTGCCACCACGCGAGCGCCGGCTTGCCGTGGTAGCTCTGCAGACTGAGGTTGGCGGCGACCACCTTTTCAGGTACCGGTTGAAACCACACTGGCTGCAGCTGGCGGTCGAGGATCAGCGGCCCGCTCTGGCCGATGATCGGCGGTTCGTTGAGGTCGAGGAAGTTCGCCGTGAAGATGTAGCCGGGTGCGAGCTGCGCGGCCGGTGCGTCCTTGGAGATGCGGATTTCGGGCGGGTGCAGCGTCGGCGCCGACACGTAGCTGTAGGCGCCGTGTGTCGTGTACTGGCCGACCGGGGGCGCTTTGTTGCCGGCGAACGCAGCCGTCAGCCCGACGAACAGGGCCAGCACCAGGCCGATCACGAGCGCGAAGCGCCGCACGCCCTTGGCAAGCGCCGCGTCCGGCGCCGGCAGCGAGAGGAACGTCAAGAGCGCCGCCACGCCGGCGCAGCCGGCGCCGATCCTGTACGCCAGCGCAAAGCCCTGCGTCAGTGCTTCCGGCACCTGCTCGCCGGCCCCGATCTGGTGCGTCGTGTGCTGCGTGGCCAGCGTGATCAGCACGGCCAGGCCGAGACCGCCGCCCACCTGGCGCGAGGTGTTGACGAGGCCGGAGGCGAGCCCCGCCTGGCCCTCCTTCGCGCCGGTCGTCGCCGCGATCGTCGAGGGCACGATCGACATCGCGATCCCGGCCGCCACGAGCAGGCCGGGGATCATGATGTAGACGATGCCGCTGCCGCTCGAGCCGATCAAGCTGAGCAGCAGGAGGCCTGCGGTCAGCATCACCAGCCCGGCGCCGAGCACAGGGCGCACGCCGAAGTGGTTGACGAGTTTGCCCGCGCGCTGGGCGACGAGCATCAGCACGATCGTCATCGGCAGGAAGATCAGCCCTGTGTGCAGTGGCGAGAGCCCGAGCACCTGCTGCAGGTAGAGCGAGCTCAGCACCCACATCGGGAACAGCGCCGCGCTGAACAGCAGCACGATGTTGTTCGAAGCCTGCAGCGTCTTCGTCAGCGCCTTGAACGGGATCAGCGGATTCGACGCGAAGCGCACCTCGATCAGACCGAACACGCCGAGCAGCGCGATGCCGAGGATGATCGGGCCGAGCGCGTCGAACGTGCTCCAGCCCTTCAGACCCGCTTCGACGACGCCGTAGACGAGGATAATCTGCCCGATCGTCAGCGTCAGCGCACCGGCCAGGTCGAACGTCAGCTCGCGGTTGCGCACACGCTCGGTGACGACCGCCCAGGCCACGATCGCCACGCCGATCGCGATCGGCGGGTTGATCAAGAGCACCCAGCGCCAGCTCAGCGCTTCGACGATGATCCCGCCGAACAGCACGCCGCAGGCCCCCCCAAGTCCGTTCATCATCGCCCAGATGCCGATCGCCCGGTGCAGCTTCGGCCCCGGCTCAAACGACGCCGTGATGATCGCCAGCGAGCACGCCGCCATCAGCGCGCCGGCGATGCCCTGGATCGCACGACCGCCGATCAGCCAGCCTTGGCTCGGCGCAGCGCCGCCGACCAGCGAGGTGACGGCGAACAGCACGAGTGCGATCACGAACATGCGTCGCTGCCCGTAGTGGTCGGCCGCGCGACCGCCGAGCATCAAGAAGCCGGCGAAGGTGATCGCGTACGCGTCGACGACCCACTGCAGTTCCGGCGAGGTGAAGCCCAGGCTCGACTGGATCGATGGCAGCGCCACGTTGACGATGCTCAGGTCGAGGATGACCATGAACTGCGCCACGCAGCAGACGGCAAGGAGCCACGCCGAGCCCGAGCCCCGCTTGCTCTCGACTGCCGGCGGATCGGTCGCTACCGCACTCGCCGTCACCTCGACGCTCATGCGCCTCGCCCCCATGTCGAGCGCTGCCCGCCGAGCTGCGATCCGCTAGGCACGACCGGCGAGAGGTGTCGCAAGTGCTTGGTAGGGTGGGCCGCCGAGCCCACGAGCGACGATTGGAGCCCGCCCCATGAGAAGAACGCCACTGACCGCCATCCTAACGGCCCTGGCCGTGCTGGCGAGCACCGTCGCGGTGGCCGGGTGTGGCTCGAGCAGCTCGTCCTCCTCGTCCTCGACGAGCACGACGCCGACGAGCTCAAAGACGCCGACGAGCACGACGACGACCAAGAAGCACAAGTCCAAACCGGCCTACTAGGGCGCCCGCGGGGCGGCCGCTGCAGGCCCCGCCGGATCGCGATCATCGGGAGTCCCGCAGCGAGGCGTCGTAGCTGATCACGGCGGCGGTCTTCGACGTGCCGAGCGCGTGGCCGGCGGAGTCGAGCGCCTGCACGGCCGCGTAGGCGTACTTGTGCGGCAGCGTCGCCGAGCTCTCAAAGCCGCTCACTCCGATCACGGCCTGCGCCTTCAGCGACCCCGGCTGCTCGCCGGCGAGCAGCCGCCAGGCGGACACATCGGTGGCGCCGTTCCAGCTCGCGTGCACGATCGTCTCTTCTTCGGTGTCGTTGAGGCTCGCGAGCACCGCCGGCGGCGTTGCCGGCCGGGCGCTCCAGGGACGGCGGTAGGCCCGGTAGAAGGACATGTCAAACGGCTGATGGGCGTCGAACACGAGCGAGCCGTCGGGCGCGAACTCGCTGATTGCCGGAACGCCGCCGTAGCCGAGCAGCACGTTGTCGTTGGCGAGCGTCTGCATGTTGCCTTGGCTTGCGGCGAGCAGCGGCGGGCTGGCATGCGTGTAGGACTTGCTCAGGCGCGCTTGGTGGGTCTTCAGATCGAGCGCGATGCGCAGGCCACGCGACTGGCTGTGGATCGGCGGGTTCGAGCCGTCGTCGAAGAACGTCAGTTCGCCGTCGGCCATCACGCGCCCGTCGTGCTGCCAGGCCATCTTCGTCCCAGGTCCCATCTTGAACGAGCTCTTGTTGCCGCCGAGGCGCCACAGGACCTTGCCGCTGCCGCTCTGCAGCAAGTAGCCGGCCCACGTGCTGCGCGCGGAGATCAACAGGTCGCCGCCCGGCGTACGGTCGATCGAGTTGAGATGGAAGTAGTCCCACGGCGAGGGCCCGCTCGGCGCTTCGACTTCGGACTCTTCGGCGCCGATGTGATCGAGGCTGTGCCATTCCCAGCGCACGAGGCCCGTGTGCACGTCGATCTGCTGGATCGCCGTGTCGACGATCGTGCCGCCGGCCGATCCGTGCACCGAGCGCAGGTCGCAGAGGATCGGGTTGTATGCCGTGATGTAGGCGACGTCATGCGGGGCGATCTGCAGCTCGTGCAGGTCGGCCTTCAGGCCGTTGCCGCCGGGGATCCTCGCGATAGTTTGGTAGTGGGAATTCATCACGACACCTTCGCCCTGGCCGAAGCCGAGCGAGAGCACGCGCCCCTTCCACCACGTCAGCACACGCTGCCCGTCGTAGCTCTGTTCGTTTAGGTCCTCCGCCGTTTCGCCGCCCCCCAGCTTCTGAAACCAGACGAGCCGCCCCTGCGGTGTATAGATCAGCGGCCCGTACTGTCCCGGCCCGGGGCCGTTGGTCGTGAGAATCTCGCCTGCACCGGGATCGCGATCGGGAACGGTGACGGTCATCACCGGCGCCTGCACGCCGGGTTGCGTGTAGAAGGTCTGGAAGTCCTGCGGTGGCGGCTGCGCGTTGGGGAACGTGCCCGTGTGCACCGTCGAGTACGGCGTGTTGACGCCGAAGCCGAACGCGACCGGCTTGCCGGCGCCGCTGCCGATCGTCGCGCGCACGGTGACCTGCTCGCCGGCGGTGAACGGAGCGTCCGGCTGGAAGCTCGCACCGTCGCCCTGCGAGTAGGCGCGTAGGTGGCCGGCGTGACTGCCGCTGTGCGAGCCGACGACCGAGAGCACATGGATCTGGGCGGCAGGCACGCCGAGGAAGCTGACCTGCGCGTGCGGGTTGGCCGTGCCCGTGTCGGGCGCCGGCGAGACCTCGACGCTCGTGCCCTCCAGCGAAGCCGTATGCGCGAGCGTGTCAGGCAGGCACGACGGCGAGGCCGCACTGCGCGAACTCGAGTCCGAGGAGCCGAGCTTCAGGCTCGCCGAGCCGAGTGCGAGCGCGAGCACGCCCCACACGAGCGCGACGGCGCCCAGGATGATGAGTACGTAACGGCGCATGTGCGAGTGCACGACATCCAGCCGGGCTCGCCCCCTTCAGCCGGCCGATGTCGAGGCCGGAAGCGTGCCACATCCACCGGTGAGGAATGTAAGAGTTGCTTCAAAGCGCCTCGCGTTCTGACTTTGTCAAGCCTCCGAGCGAGGTTCGAAACGGCTCAAATCGCCCGGCGGGCGAGTAGGCTCGGCATCGATGAGAGGGGCCGTGCTCACGCTTTCGGCAACGCTTGTCGTGCTCGGATCGTGCGCGGCGACGCTGCCTTGCACCTCGCTCGCGGCCTCTGACGCGGCGACGACGGAAGCCTACGTGCGCGCCAACTACGCGCTCGTCAGCACCGGGCATCGTCTTATACCGACCGCGCACGCGCGGATCCTGGCGCTGCGTGAGCGCCTGCGCAGCGAATGCCCGCGCGTCGTCGCCGGCTCGCCGCAAAACGAAGCCTCCGAAAAGCTCACGTGGGAGCTGATCGGCGCGATGACGATCGCCGGCTATCGGCCGGGCCTGGCGGCAGCTACGCAGTACTCGCGAGCCGTCTCGAAGCTCAGTTGGAGCAGCGCTTCGCTGACGAACGCCGTGCGCAAGTACACGCGCCAGGGGCTCGCCGAGGTGCGCACGCCGCCGCCCGATGTGTGCGGCGATCTGCGCGCGTGGAAGGCGAGCGGCTATACGGCGCTGCCCGCCAGCACGATCCACTTCAGGCAGACGTTCTACGAAAACTACGTCGGCGTCGGCTTCATGCCACAGCAGCTCGCGCGCCTGGTGCCGTCCTCGCAGAAGTCACTCGTGCAGCGCTCGCGCCACTACGAAGAAGCGCTCGCCGAATTCGAAGCGCACGAAGTCGAAACGTTCGGCGAAATCATAGATTTGCTCGGGCTGAACCAGTAGCCGAAGGGGCAGCGTCGGTCCCAACGTCGCGTGCTTGCACGATCGTGCGAACGATCACCTGCACGAGCACCGCCCCGCACAGCGCGATTAGGAAGGCGGCGAGCGCCCCGAGCGGGATTACGAGCAAGGCGACGAGGAAGCAGAACGTCGCGAAGCCGTAGGCGCCGCGTAGAAAGCCGCGGAAGAAGTCGTCTAGCTGCACGGGTCCCTCGAGCACGAGCACGAACGCGGCGAGCACCGTGTTGGATACGGGGAACGGCGTGAGCACGCCCGTCAGCCTCGGCCCGAGCCCAGCCGCGGCGCCGGTCAGACCGAGCACGAGCAGCGCCGTCGCCACGGCGCGCGCCGGCAGGTCCCAGCCGGGCAGTCCGGCGAGCGGCATGTCCTGCTCGTGCGCGTCGGCCGGCAAGAGCCGCGGCGCTAGGGCGAAGGCAGCGGCGGCGAGTGCGAAGCCGAAGCCGGCAGCGATCGATGCCTGCCCGAAGGCAAGTGCGACGGCGACGAAGGCGGCCCATCCGGCGAGTACGGCCGCAAGCCAACCGGCGCGGCGCGCGACCTGCGCGAAGACGACGACGAAGCACGCGAGCGCAACCAGCCCAAGCAGCGATGCCGCGGCGGCGCCTGCGGCGAAGTGCCGGCCGTGCTCGAGCTCGGTGATCAACAGGATCGGCCCGGCCACGAGCGGCAGCGCGACCAGCAGACCTGCCACCTCATGCCCCCAGCGGCGTCCGGCCAGCGAGGAGCCGACGACGAGCGCGGGCGCGAGCGTCAGCTTGACAAGCAGCAGCGGCACGGACCGCTCACCACCGGTCCCACCCGGCCGCATCCTGCTCGCGCTGCGGGCGCCGCTGCAACCGCTTGAGCGTGGCGTTAACAACCCACACGATCAGCGCGCCGCCGATGGTTGACCAGAAGCGCCCGACGGTGAAGCCGTCGACGATCTTGCTCGTCAGCCACAGCATCAGCGCGTTGATCGCGAGCAGTGCGAGTCCGAACGAGAGGATCACGGCAGGCAGCGTGAAGAGGATGATCCACGGGCGCACGATGAAGTTGACGATGCCTAGAATCGCGCCGGCGAGCAGCAGCGTGCCGAAGTCTTCGCTATAGCCGATCGCCGGAATCACGGCGGCCGCAACGAGCAGCGCCAGGCAATTTGAGAACCACGTGATCAGCAGGCGAATGGCCACCGCCCCATCCTCGCAGGCCCGGCGCAGGTCCGGTCGGCAGCGGCGGCCCGCAGGTGCGGAGCGGCTATGCGGCGCGTGCCGTGGTAGCCGTCTCGCGCACGAACTCGCGGATCGCGCGGGCGAAGGCGGCAGGCTGGTCGCGCATGATCAACGTGTAGCTGTCGGCAATCTCGACGAGGCGCGCGTCGGGAAGCATCTGTGCGAACCGCCGCCCGTGCTCGGGGCGCGCGACTTTGTCCTCGGGCGTCCACGCGACGAGCACCGGACGCTCGAAGGAGCGCAAGCGCTCGCACACCTCGACCATCTGACGGCGCCTCGCGCCGGATGCGTAGCGGCTCAGATCGCGCCGCACGCCACGCTGAGTCCGAAGCGGCTGCAACCAGCCGTCGAACAGCTCGTTCGGAAGCGGGCGCTTGGACATCCAGCCGAACGTGATCGGCAAACGCCGCAGGGTGCGCACTCGCAGAACCTGCACTGCGAGCAGCAGGCCGCCGGGGATGCTCGCCAGCAGCCGCAGGTTCTTGCCGGCCAGACCCGGCGGGTAGTTCTCGAACGCCTCGCAGGAGGAGATCACGAGCCGCGCGACACGCTCAGGGTTCTCACCCGCGAGCACGAGCCCCGCCGCGTGGTCGTTCTGCACGAGCGTCACCTCGCGCAGGTCGAGCCGAGCGAGCAGCTCGCCCACCATCTCGCCGTAGCCCGCGAGCGTCAGGTCGGCGTCGCGGCGCATCGGTTTGCGGTGGGCGCCGAGCGGGAGCGTCGGAACGATGCAGCGATGATCTGCGCGCAGGTCCTCGACGACCGGGTCCCACACGCGCGCATCCATCAGCCCGCCGCCCAGCAGCACCAGGATCGGGCCGTCGCCGCCGGTGTCCTCGTACTCGATCGTCCCCGCCGTCAGCTCGATCTCGGGCATCTGCACCGACTCCTTTTCTATTCATTAAATTAAAATAGATAGATCGCTCTAGTGGACGTAACGTATCATTGCGCGCATGGCAACGGAGACGAGGGAGCGGATCGTTCAGCACAGCGCCGAGCTGTTCCGCCGCCAAGGCTTCGCCGGAACCGGCGTCAAGCAAATCGTCGCCGAGGCGAGCGCGCCGTTCGGCTCGCTCTACCACTTCTTCCCGGGCGGCAAGGAACAGCTCGGTGAGGAGGTAATCCGCACCTCCGGGGCCCTCTACGGGCAGCTGATCGACGCTTTCTTCAGGCCCGGCGCCGACCCAGTTGCGGCGACGCGCAACTTCTTCGCCGCCGCCGCCGTGAGCGTGCGCGAATCAGGCTACGCCGACGCCTGTCCGATCGCGACCGTCGCGCTCGAGGTCTCGAGCACGAGCGAGCCGATGCGCCAAGCGTGCGCCGACGTGTTCGACGGCTGGCTCGACGGTGCCACCGAGCGCTTCGTCGAATGCGGCCTGCCGCGCAAGCGCTCGCGCGCGCTCGCCTTCGAGTTGATCGCCGCGCTCGAGGGCGCCTTCGTGCTCGCCCGCGCGCTGCGCAGCACCGAGCCGATCGAAGTCGCCGGCGTTGCCGTCACGGCCTCCGTGCGCGAGGCGATGGCCAAGCGGCGCGCGCGCCGAGCCGCATGAGCGAATCGATCGCTGAGTGGTGGTCGGGCGGCGAGCACGTCACGCTCGAGCTGGGCGACGCCGAGCGCCGGGTGTTCGTGCGCCACCTCGGCGACGGAGCGAGCATGACGCTGCTGCACGGCTTCCCGAGCTCCTCCCACGACTGGGCGAAGGTCGCGCCTGCGCTGGCCGAGCGCCACGCGCTGCTGATGCCCGACTTCCTCGGCTTCGGCGCCTCTGAGAAGCCCTTCGAGCACGAGTACTCGCTGCACGAGCAGGCCGATCTCGTGCAGGCGCTGTGGCAGCGCGAGGGGGTCGCCGAGACGACCCTCGTCGTGCACGATTACGCCGTCTCGGTCGCGCAGGAGCTGCTCGCGCGCCGCGCCGATGGTGCGCTTGCCGTCGAGCTGCACGCCGTGCACCTGCTCAACGGTGGTCTCTACCCCGAGTTCCACCGCCGCCAGCCGACGCAGGATGCGCTCTTGCATCCCGAGCACGGACCGCGCATCGGCGAGTTGATGAATGAGCAGCTGCTCACCGCCGGCATCGCCCCGACGTTCGCCGATCACTACGACGCCGCGTCCGACAGCGCCGAGATGTGGCGCGCGATGCACCGCGACGACGGCCAGCGCATCGGGCACCTCTTGATCCGCTACATCACCGACCGCGAACGCCACGAACAGCGCTGGGTGCAGGCGCTCGAGCAGACCGACGTGCCGCTGCAGTTCATCTGGGGCATGCTCGACCCCGTCTCCGGCGCGCACATGGCCGAGCGGATCTCACAGCGCCTGCCTGATGTGCCGCTGCTCGCACTGAGCGACGTCGCCCACTGGCCGCAGCTGGAAGCGCACGAGCGCGTTAGCCGCGCGCTGCTCGGCTCAGACCCTGCCTGAGCGCGCGTCAGCTCCTCCCAGAGACTCTGTTGACGAACCGCGCGAGCGTCGACGGCCGGCCGCGTCGCCGCTCGATCGCGTCAGCGCGGCGGTACAGCGCGTAGACCCCGCGAATGCCCGCCCAGCGCAGCGGCTCGGGCTCCCATTTGCGTGCTCGGTGCCCAACCCACGGCAGCTCCGTCAGCTCGCTGCGCTCGCCGAGCAGCAGGTCGCGCAGCGTGCGCGCCGCGAGGTTCGACGCAGCCACGCCCTGGCCGACGTAGCCACCCGTCGAGGCGAGGCCCGATGCAGGGTCGGCCTGCACCGACACGCACCAGTCGCGCGCCACGCCGAGCACGCCCGACCAGGCGTGCTCAAGCGGCACGCCGGCCGTCGCCGGGAACATCGCGTGGAGCTTCTCGCGCAGCTGCTCGACCGTCGCGCGCGCCGTGGCACCGTCGCCGTCCGTGCGCGAGCCGAAGCGATACGGCACGCCGCGCCCGCCGATCGCGATCCGCCCGTCGGCCGTGCGCTGTAGATAGGCGAACACGTGCGCGTTGTCCTCGAGCACCTCCGCGCCGCGCCAGCCGATCGCCTCCCATGGCTGCTCGCCGAGCGGCTCGGTGACGATCATCGAGCCGTTCATCGGCACGAGTGCGCGGCGCTGCCCACGCAGCGAGGCCGTGTATCCCTCGCTCGCGCGCACGACCCAACGCGCGCGCACCGTGCCGCGCGCCGTGCGTGCCTCGCCAGCAACGATCTCGCGCACCGGCGTCTGCTCGTAGATCGGCACGCCGAGGCGCTCGACGGCGAATGCCAGCCCGGCGACGAGCTTGGTCGGATGCAGGCGTGCGGCGTGCGGTGAGAACGTCGCCAGTTGCGCGCCTGCCACGCGTACGCGCTCGCCCAACTGCTCGCCGCTCAGCTCGCGAACGTCGGCTTCGTCGAGACCGAGCGTGTGCAGCTCGCGCACGTGAGCGCGCAGCCGTTGCGCCTGAGCCGCGTCGAGCGCAACCGTCAGATGGCCTGCCTTGACCCAGTCGGCGTCGATCTGCTCGTCACTCAGCACGCGCGCGATCTCCTCGACCGTGTCGAACATCTCGCGCTGCAGCGCGATGAACCCCGCCCCGTACGCGCGCGGCGGACCGGAGAAGAAGCCCGTCGCCCAGCCGCCGTTGCGGCCCGAGGCGCCGTAGCCGATGTGCTTCGCCTCGAGCACGACAATGCGCAGCGACGGTTGCGCCCGCTTGAGGTAATAGGCCGTCCACAGGCCCGTGTAGCCGGCGCCGACGATCACCACGTCGGCCTCGGCCGGGCCCGGCAGCGGCTCGCGCCCGTCGGGCTGCCCGCCGAGCGAGCGCCACCAGAAGCCGAGCTCGCCCGTGCGCATCCGGCGAGGTTAGTCGCGCACCGCGCGCTCACGCCCGGTGCTCAGCCGGGCGGCGCGTCCAGCTCGGCGAGCTTGCGCTGAAGGAAGCGCCGCTCGGAGTCGGCGTGGACGAGCTCGAGCGCACGCATGTAGGCGGCGCGCGCGTCCTCGCCGCGCCCGAGCCGGCGCAGCAGCTCGGCACGCGTGGCGTGCAGGTAGTGGTAGCCGTCCAGCTCAAGCCCTTCGACCAGCGCGAGCGCGCCCGACGGATCGCCCGCCTCGGCCAGCGCGACGGCCCTGTTCAGCTCGACCACCGGCGAGCCGGTCAGCGCCGCCAGCCGTCCGTACAGCGCGGCGATCTCAGACCAATCGCGCGATCGCTCGGCGTGCAGCGCAGCGATCTGCGCCTGCAGCGCATAGGGACCACGGCCGCCGCCGAGCGCGACGGCGCGCTGCAGCGAGACGCGCCCCTGTACGATCTGCGCGTCGTCCCACAACGAGCGATCCTGCTCGGCGAGCAGCACGACCGAATCACCGTCGAAGCGCGCCTCACGCCGCGCGTCGTGCAGCAACATCAGCGCGAGCAGCGCGTGCACCTCGGCTTCGTCGGGCATCAGCTCGGCCAGCGCCCGGCCTAGGCGGATCGCCTCGCCGGCGAGCTCGCCGCGCCCACCGTAGCCCTCGTTGAAGATCAGGTAGACGACGGCGAGCACGGCCACGAGCCGGTCCGGCAGCAGGTGATCGGGGGGCACGCGGAAGGGGATCCCGGCCACACGGATCTTGTGCTTGGCGCGCACGAGCCGCTTCGCGAGCGTCGCCTCGGGCACGATGAAGGCACGCGCGATCTGCTCCGTGCTCAGCCCGCCGAGCGTGCGCAGCGTCAGCGCCACCTGCGCATCGGTCGCGAGCGCCGGGTGACAGCACGTGAACAGCAGCTCCAGGCGCTCGTCGGCGAACACGCTTTCCTCGCTCTGCTCCATCTCCTCCTCCGTCGTCTCGGGCACGTCGAGCATTCGCGTCTTGGCCGCGAGCGTGCGCTCGCGGCGGATGCGGTCGATCGCGCGGTTGCGCGCCGTCGTCGTCAGCCATGCGCCCGGGTTGGCCGGCTGACCTTCGCGCGGCCAACGCTCGGCGGCGATCACGAAGGCCTCCTGGGCGGCTTCCTCGGCGCGGTCGAAGTCGCCGAGAAAGCCGATCAGGGTCGCCAACACGCGGCCCCACTCCTCGCGGAAGTGAAGCTCGAAGCCGCCGCCGGGCGCGGCGGGACTCGCTCGCCCGCGAATGCTCAGCGCTCCACGACCGGGCGCACCTCGATCGCGCCGCCCATGCGCGCCGCTGGGATGCGCGCGGCCAGCTCGATCGCCGCGTCGAGGTCGTCGGCCTCGTACAGGTAGTAGCCGCCGACGGCCTCCTTGGTCTCGGCGAAGGGACCGTCGGTCGTGAGCGTCTGCCCGTCCTGCACGCGCACGGTCGTCGCCGTCTCAGGCCCCTGCAGCTGGTGGCCGCCGAGCACGCCCGGCGACTGGGCAATCGCCATGTACTCGCCCGTGAGCGCGCTTTTCTCCTGCTCGGAGACTGCTTCGTAGTCGGACATCGCGGTCGATGAGTAGATCTGCAGCAGGTAGGTCATGGACTTCCTCCTTCGGGGAGTTTCAGAACAGTTTCGTAGCTACGACGAACGGTGGTCGCCGAGATGGACACGCCGCGCTCGCTTTTTTGTAGAGTGCCCGGCCATGAGCTTGGGGGAGCTGTCGATTTCCGGTTCCGTAGTGCGCCCCGGCGACGCCGATTGGGACACGGCGCGCCTGGCGTGGAACCTCGCGGCCGACCAGCGTCCGGAGGCGGTCGTGCTCGTCGAGAGCGCCGATGACATCGCCAAGGCGGTGAGTTTCGCGGCCGAGCACGGATTGAAAGTCGCGGCGCAGGGCACCGGCCACGGAGCCGTCGCGCTCGGCTCGCTCGAGAACACACTGCTCGTCAAGACCGAGCGGATGCGCGGCGTCGAGGTCGACGGCGAGGCGCAGACGGCGCGCGTCGAGGCCGGCGTGCTAGCGATGGAGCTCGGCGCGGCCAGCCAGGCGAAGGGGCTCTGCTCATTGCCCGGCTCGGCACCGGACGTCGGCGTGGTCGGCTACACGCTCGGAGGCGGCCTGAGCTGGCTCGGCCGCCGCTACGGCTTTGCCTGCAACCGCGTGATCGCGATCGAGCTGGTGACGGCCGCCGGCGAGATCCGGCGGGTCAACGCCGAGAACGACGCCGACCTCTTCTGGGCGATGCGCGGGGGCGGCGGCTGCTACGCAATCGTCACGGCGCTGCACGTCGCGCTGCTGCCGATCCCGGAGCTGTACGCGGGCATCACGATCCTGCCCGCCGAGCTCGGCGTCGACGCGATTCGCGCCTACCGCGACTGGACGAAGACGGTCCCCGAGGAGGTCACCTCGATCGTGCGCTTCCTGCGCCCGCCGCCGCTGCCCGACGTACCCGAGCCGCTGCGCGACCGGCCGCTGATCACGATCGACGCCGCCTTCATCGGCAGTCAGGCCGAGGGCGAAGAGCTAATCGCGCCACTGCGTGAGATCGGCGAGCCGATCATGGACACCTTCGCGCAGATCCCGGCCGAGGCGCTCTCGAAAATCCACATGGATCCCGAGCAGCCGGTGCCGGGCCTGGGTCACCACGCCCTGATCAAGCAGCTTCCCGACGAGGCGATCGAGGCTTTCGTCGGCGCCGTCGGACCCGAGGCGGGGTCGCCGCTACTGCTCGCCGAGCTGCGCCACATCGGCGGTGCGCTCGGGCGGGAGAACGAGCACGCGGGCGCGCTCGCCAAGCTCGACGCCGACTACCTGATGTTCGGGATCGGAATACCGATGACGCCCGAGCTGGGCCAGGCGATCGATCAGTCGCTCGATCACCTCGAGCAAACGATGGCGCCGTGGTCGGCCGACGGCGGCTACTTCAACTTCGCCGAGCGCGAGTGCGGCGTCGACACGATCCTGCCGGCGGCCGTGTGCGAACGCCTGGGCGAGGTCAAGCACCGCTGGGACCCCGACGGGCTGATCCGCTCCAACCACGCTGTTGCCGTCGCGCCTGCCTGAACGGCCCGCCTGAGCGCGCACCCGCCAGGCCGCGGCTCAGCAGTGCAGTTTCTGCAGGTTCTCGGCTTCGGCGCCGAGTCGGTCGCCGATGTCGGCCACCTTGGACGCCGGTGGCGGCTCGACCGCGGGCTGGGGACCGTAGTCGTACAGCGTCATGTCAAGCGACTCGTCGATCTTGCCCTGCGGACTGCACAGCTTCAGGCTGAGTGCGATTCGCCGCACGTGGCTCTGGCCGTCGATCCAGACGTCGATCGGCAGCGTGCCGCTACCCGTGATGCGCTTGACCGTCTGCGCGTACGTGCGCGCCGCAATGCGCTCGCTCGGCTTGACCGTCGCCGGGTAGCGGGCGAGCTCGACGGTCGCGTGGTAGCGCGTGGCGGGCACGCCGCGCACGGTCTCGACGCCCAGCTTGGCGACCGTGCCAGCGGCTTTGAGGAAACTCAGCGTCTGCGTCGGATCGGCCGAGCTCGAGCCTAGCGAGCTGCTGCCGAAGGATTGGGTGAACGTGCTGATGGCGGTGCGCAACCACGGCTTGCCGCCGGGCACCGAGCCGCCGCTGCCGCTCGGCACCTCGACATAGACGTACGGCCTGCTGATGATCTCCGAGAGCGTCTTGCCCTCGACCTGCAGGGTCATCGAGCCCTGCCTGCCACGTTCGTCGATCGCACCGGTGCCGTGAACGCTGAAGCTCTGTCCGCCGAAGCTCGTGCTGCTGGTCAACTCGAACTTGTAACCCGGGACCTGGCCAGTGACGTCCGCAGCCTTCGCGATCGCCGCCAGGTAGACGCCGCCACTCGGCGGGCTCGTGGACGACACCGAGTCTTGGCCCGCTCCACTGCACCCGACCGCGGCCAGCGCTAGCGCGCTGCACGCACCGAGCAGGAAGGGACGCGTCATCGAGCCGATTCTGCCACACGCTTGACAGCAGCTCCTGCGCGCGCCAGCAGGAGTGGCACACAGGTGCCTCGCTACTGTGAGAGCACGCCGCGGGGCGAACGGCGAGCTGGGGTCGCCGATGCGACGCGCGCGTTGTTCCCGCATGAGCTCGCCGACAACACAGCGCACCCACCCAACGGTGATCCTGGTTGTCCTGTCGCTGGCCGGCATCGCCTACGCGATGCTCAGCTCTTCAGTCGTACCGGCGCTGCCGACGATGCAGCGCGCGCTGCACACGAGCGAGGACGGAATCACGTGGCTGCTGACCGCCTATCTACTCTCGGCCTCGGTTGGCACGGCGATCCTCGGCCGTCTCGGCGACATGTACGGCAAGGAGCGCCTGCTGCTCGTGACGCTCGTGATCCTCGCCGCCGGGACGCTGCTGGCTGCGGTCTCGAGCTCGCTTGGCGTGATCATCCTCGCGCGCTTCATCCAGGGGGCGAGCGGGGGCATTTTCCCACTCGCCTTCGGCATCGTGCGCGACGAGTTCCCGCGCGAGAAGGTCGCAGGCAGCATCGGGCTGCTGTCGGCGATCCTCGGCGTCGGCGCGGGCATCGGAATCGTCCTCTCGGGCGTGATCGTCGAGCACCTCAACTACCACTGGCTGTTCTGGATCCCGCTGGCGGCGACGCTCGTCGCGATCGTGGCCACGTGGCGCTTCATCCCCGAGTCCCCCGTGCGCATGCCTGGTCGCATCAACTGGCTCGCTGCGGCGCTGATGACGATCGGTATCTCGGTGGTGCTACTGGCGATCTCGCAGACGACCGCGTGGGGCTGGGGCTCGCCGAAGACGCTCGGCCTGATCGCGGCCGGCCTCGCCGTGACGCTGCTGTGGATCGCCGTCGAGGTGCGCAGCGCCAACCCACTGATCGACATGGCGATGATGCGCATCCGCGGCGTTTGGACGACGAACCTCGCGGCGTTCCTACTCGGCGCGGGCATGTACTCATCGTTCATCGTGCTGCCGCAGTTCGCGCAGCTGCCGAAGAGCACGGGCTTCGGCTTCGGCGCGTCGGTCGTCGTCTCGGGCCTGTACCTGCTGCCGTTGACGATCGGCATGACGATCCTCGGCATCTACGCCGGGAAAATCTCGGCGCGCTTCGGCTCACGCGCGGCACTGCTCGCGGGCACGGCGTTTACGACAGCATCGTTCGCGCTGTTGTCGATCACGCACGACCATCCCTACGATCTGCTCGTCGCCGCCGGGCTTCTTGGCGTCGGCATCGGGCTCGCGTTCGCGGCGCTCGGCAACCTGATCGTGCAGTCGGTCTCAAGCCACCAGACCGGCGTGGCCAGTGGCATGAACACGGTCATGCGCACGCTCGGCGGCGCGCTCGGCGGTCAGCTCTCGGCGACCTTCATCGCCGCCCACATGGCCAAAGGCAGGCCGTCGGTGACCGGCTTCACGCTGACTTTCCTAATGGCGACGGGCTTCCTCGTGGTGTGCCTGTTCGCCGGCCTGCTCGTCCCTCGCATGGGTCAGGCCGAGCCCGTGGCCGAGGGGTCCGACGACGAGCCCGCGCTGGTCGCCGTCGGCAGCGACGGTCGCTGAGCGCGGAGCGAGGGCGTCGACGTCTACGCGCTGCCGGCCTGCGCGGGCCCAATCCCCGGTGCCGAATCCGCGCCGCTGAGGACCTCCTCCTGCTCGGCCTTGCCGCCCGGCATCGCGCGCAGCGCGACGACGAAGGCGAGCACCATCGCCCCGGCCATGCCGTAGACGACGGTCTGCGTCGAGTGGGCGAAGTCGAGCTGGATCTGATGGGTGATCGCATGCGATGCGCGCCCTCCCCCCGGCGCGCCGCTGCCCGCGCCGCCCGCCGCGCCGGAGATCGCGTGCGCGACTTCGTCGGCCCGCGACTTGGGCACGCCCACCCTGCCGAGCGTCTTCTCCACGCGCGAGACGTTTTCGGTAATCAGAATCGAGCCGAGCACAGCCAGGCCGAGGCTGCCGCCAAAGTTGCGCACGGTCTGCGTGAGGCCGGTGACGGCGCCGTACGTCGCGTGCGCGGCGCGGTTGAGGGCGTCCGTGCTGACCGGGCCGAGCACCATGCCGACGCCGAGCCCGGCGATCGCCAGACGCCACCATTGTTCGTTGAATGACAGGTCGTCGAGCGCTTCTCCCCACAGGTAGAAGCCGACAGCGGCGATCGCACAGCCAGGCACGACCGCAGGGCGCGCGCCCTGGCTATCCAGCAGGCGCCCGCCGCGCTGCGCGCCGATCGTGAAGCCGATGAAGAACACGAGGATGTACAGGCCGGCCTCGCCGGCGTTTTCGCCCAGCGCGATCTGCGCATAGAGGCTGGCGAAGAAGAACAGCGGCACGAAGCAGATCGACAGCAGGAAGAGCACGACGTTGTCGACTGCGAACGCGCGATCGGCGAACAGCCGCATCGGCACGAGCGGGTCGGCGACGCGCAACTCGAAGCGCACGAACGCCGCCAGCAGCGCGAGCCCGGCGATCAGGCACAACCAGGTCGCGACGCTGTCCCAGCCCCACACGCCGGCTTGCTGCAGACCGAGCACGGCGATGCCCATGCCGGCGCTGACGAGCAGCGCGCCACGCACGTCGATCCGCGAAGGGCTGCGCTCCTCGTGCGGTTTGGACCTGGCGATCAGCACGAGTGCGACGATCGCGACGGGGATGTTGATCCAGAAGATCGAGCGCCACGTCCATTCGGTCAGGTAGCCGCCCGTGATCGGCCCCACGGCGGTGAGCGCGCCGGTGATTGAGAAGAACACGGCGAGCGCCTTTCCACGTTCCTGCACGGGGTAGCTCGCGACGACGATCGCGAGCGCCGCTGGGAACAGGATCGCGGCGGCCGCGCCCTGGAGCACGCGGAAGACGATCATCCAGGTCTCGGCGATCGAGCCCGTCGGTGTCGCTCCGCACAACGCCGAGCACAGCGCGAAGGCGATCACTCCGATCGTGACCATACGTCGCGGGCCATAGACATCGGCGACCTTGCCGCCCAGCGCGAACAGCGCCGAGAGCGAGAGCAGGTAGCCGTTGACGATCCACTGCGAGCCGGTCGCCGACAGGTGCAGCTCGTGCTGCAGATTCGGGATCGCGAGGGCCACGATCGTCTGATCGATGAACAGCATCGCGACGGCGAAGATCATCGCCGTCAGAACCAGTTTCTTCCTGTCCACCTTCGACCCCCGAATCGTCGGCGCGAAGCTGTGCGTCCGCGCGGTCGGTTGAATTCGCCTACACGTTCAGCCTAGATCGGCGAACTCCTGCCGTTACCTGAGCCTCAGACGCCCGATGCCACGGGCTTTGCCGCTGGACACGGGTGCCTAAGCGACGACGCCGGCGGCGTCGAGCAGCTCCTGCGCCTCGGCCTCGATCCCCTCGGCCATCAGGTGCAGCTGATCGACGAGGTGTGGGTCGGCGCACAGGCCGATGCACAAGAGCCCGGCGAGCGAGGTCGCCGAGATGCGCAGCGCGTGGCGTTCGCCGATCTCGGCGATCGAGTGCAGGTGCGCCACGGGCGCGTCGAGCACGCTGACCGGCTCGCGCGGCCCGGGCACATTCGAGACACTCAGCGCGAAGCGTCGCGGGTTGCGCTCGATCCGCGTGAGCAGGTGCTCAAGCGGCGGCACGCCCGAGAGCTCGTGCAGCAGGTGCTCGCGGTACTGGGCGTCATGGTCGAGCTTGCGCTCGCTAGTGGCGGCGTGCGTCGCGCGCAGCCGCGCGACCGGGTCCGGCTCGTTCAGCGGCAGGCCGACCGAGAAGAACGAGTCGTGATTGGCGAGCGCGTCGCCCTCGTGATGGAGGCTCACGGGCACCTGCACGCGGATCGTTCCCAGGTCCCCGTGGCGCAGCCTCACCCAGCGCCCGACGGCGCCGGCGACGATGCTCAGCACGGCGTCGTTGACGGTCGCGCCATCGAGCACCTTCGCCGCCTCATGTAGCGCGCTCAGCGGCACGACCGCGAAGGCGACCTCACGGCGCGTGCCGATCGTGCCATCGAACGGCGAGCGACACTCGCCGCGAGCGTACTCACGGCGCAGGAAGCCCGCGAGGTGCGCGCGGCGGCGCACCTCGTCTGCGGCATGCGCGGCGTGCGCCTGCGCCCTCGTCATCGCCGACTCGGGGCTGTCGTCCCACAGCAGCGCCCGGGCAAAGCGGACCGACGCCGTTCCGTCGGCGAGCGCGTGGTGGATTCGCCAGATCAGCGCCGTGCCGCCGTCACGCAGCGGCGCGACGTCGATCCGCCACAGAGGGCGCGAGCGGTCCAGGCGCTGCTCGAACAGCTGCGCGACGAGCGCGCGCAGCTCGGGCTGCGTGAGCGCCTGCTCGACCGGCGCAGCCACGACGTGGTCGTTCATGTCGAAGCCGTCGTCGGCGACCCATGCCGGCTCGTGCGCGCTGCCGCCCAGCTTGCGCGTGAGCGCCGGTGCCAGCGCGATGCGCTCGGCCATGCGCTCGCGCAGCCGCTCGAGCTCGAGCTCGCCCTGCTCGGAGGCCGCGAGCCGGACCACCTTGCACGTATGTCCTGCGATCGTGCGGCACTCGAGCTCGAGGATCGCACGGTCCTCGGGGCCGAGCGGAATCGGGGGTTCGCTCACTCCGACATTCTCGCCGATGCGGCGATCCTCGCGCGAGCGGCCTGGACGCCTGATGGCGATCGCACCCGAGCCGCGATGGGCAGGACCGGTGCAGCCGGCCTCGCGCTAGCATCGAATGCTCCCGGCCGAGAGGATCGCGATGGCACATCTGGGCGGCACTGCGAGCAGCGAGATCGACGCGTCCTTGAACGATGTGTGGGCGATCGTGGAGGACGTGCTCTCGGCACCGGACTGGCAGGGCGGCCTCGACGCGATCAGCGCGCTCGAGCACGACGACGCCGGCCGTCCAGTGCTCGTGGAAACCGAGAACGACATCAAGGTCCGGCGGATCAAGGCGCGCGTGCGCTTCAGCTACGACGGACCGACGCGCCTGTCGTGGACCCAGGAGCAGGGCGAGATGAAGTCGGTCGAGGGCTCGTGGGAGCTCGAGGACCTCGGCGGCGGTCGCACGCGCGCGACGTACAACCTCGACGCCGACCCCGGCCGGCTGCTCGGCATGCTGATCAAAGGGCCCGTCGAGGCGGCCACGCGGGCAATCTTCGTCAACGGCCGCCCCGGGGAGCTGAAGCGGCTCGTCGAGGGCGCTCGCGGCGATTAGGTCGCCGCGGTCTGCGGCGGCACCGACGCGAACGGCCGGCGCCCAGCGAGGCCTAGCGTTTTGTGGCTTGCCGGCGTTTGGCTGGAGCGCCGGAAGGCTGCCGCGTAGCAGCGTCTTTCCGTTTGCTGGCGCCACCCGCCTGTTTCTTCCCGCTCGCCTGTTTGGGCGCGCTGCGTCTCGGTTTGGCCGCGCCGCTGGAGCGCTCGTCTGCGCCGCGGCGCTTCTCGGCTGGGCCGCGGCGCGCCTCACGCGAGCGGCGGTCGAGTCCGGCAGCGGCCTTGGCCAGCTCGGCCGGCTCTCGCAACGCGCCAATCGTCTGCTCGAAAAGCTCGGCCTGGCGCTTCATCAGCCCGGCGGTTTCCTGCAGCGCCCGCCCCGCTGTCTCCAGCGCTTCAGCCTCCCTGCGCAGGGTGGCGCCACCCTCTTCGAGCAGACCGAGGACGGCGTCGATCGGGGCGAGGATGCGGGCGGCGAGCTCGCTGCCCTGCAGGCGCTCGCGGTCGACGACGCGCTGCATCTGGGCCATCTGATTCTGCATCGCCCCCAGCAACTCGCGCGGGAGATCGGGACGACCAGCGGCGGACGCCGCCGAGGAGACGGCTGACTCCATAAGCCCGCGCCACTCCTCGAGCACCTCGCGGCCGCTGCGGTCAGACACCGTGCACTCCTCGGTTGGTCATGGACGTTGCACCAGCAACGCATGATCGCACCTGGCACGCGCCGCGCCGGAGGTCAAGCGTGCGCGAGCCTCGAGCTACAGCCAGTCGCGACGGCGAAACGACCAATACAGGCTCAGCGAGATCACGACGATCAGCGCTGAGGAGAACCAGAAGCCCCAGTGCGCGGCGAAGCCCGGGTAGGGAAGGTTCTGGCCGTAGAAGCCGGTGATCGCCGTGGGCACGGCGATGATCGCTGCCCAACTCGTGACCTTCTTCATCGCCAAGTTCATGCGGTTGCCCTGGATCGCGATGTTGGTCTCGAGGATCGTCGTCACCAGGTCGCGCAACGACTCCGTCCAGTCGGTCGCGCGCATCACGTGGTCGTAGACGTCCTGGTAGTAGGGCGCCATCCCCTGGTCGACCACGTGCAGGTCTCGGCGCATCAGCGAGTTGACGACCTCGCGCATCGGCACGACCAGCCGGCGCAACAGCACGAGGCTCTTGCGCAGCTCGAAGGAGCGTCGCTGCACCTCACGTTCCTGGGGACGCTCGTCGAACAGCAGGTCCTCGAGCGACTCGATCTCCGTGTCGAGCGACTGCACGGCTTCGAAGTGACCGTCGACGATGTCGTCGAGCAGGCCCCACAGCAGGAACGAGACCCCATGCTCGGCCAGGTCCTTCGATTCGTCCCAGCGGGCGAGCATGCCCTTGATGTCGACGCCCTCGTCCTTGCGCACGGTGACGAGCGCTTTGGCCGTGACGAACACGCCGATCTCGCTCGTCTGCAGCTCGCCTGACGCAGTGTCGAGGTGCAGGGAGTAGGCGCTTACGAACAGGTGCGAGTCGTAGCGATCCATCTTCGGGCGCTGGTGCTCGGTGACCGCGTCCTCGACCGCCAGCGGGTGCAACTGGAGCTCTTCGCTGATCGTCGCCAGCTCGGCCTGCGTCGGTTCGCAGTAGTCGAGCCAGACGCATGCCTCCGGGTCCTTGATGTACTCAGAGATGTCCTTGACTGGGAAGTCCTCGAGCTCGAGCTTGCCGCCGCGGTAGAGCCTCGTGTGAGCCATCCCCGCACGATACGGTCGGTGGCGGATCGCCCCGCGGATCAGCGCTTCAGCGTGAACGAGCGCGTCGCGACGAGCGACGGACGACCGCTCGCCGCCAGCACCCCCTTCGCGGTCAGCTTCAGCGGCTTGCCCGCCGCGAGCAGGCTGCGTCCCTTGGCAGTCAGCTTGACCGTCAACTTGCTCGCGCCGCTCGCCGGCGTGCTGATCTTGCCGATGGCCGCGAGCACCGGCTTGGCGGCGGACACGCGTGCGCCCTTGGGCACGAGATACCACGCGATCGACAGCCTGCCGGCGGTCAGCGAGACGAACGAGACGGCGTAGCCGCGATGCTTCAGCAGCGCGCCGATCTTGGCGCTCTTGCCGTGTGGAACGAGCAGGCTCGCGAGCAGTGCCTTGAGCTGCGCAGCCGTCGCCACGCTCGCCGTCGTGGAGAGCACGCCCGAGCCGGGCCCCGTCGTCGTCGGGGGCGCCGTCGCGGGCGGAGCACCCGCCTGGGCGGGGGCCACGACGATCGCTGTCGGCGGCGAGAACAGGTATTCCGGGACACCGACGCCGTATTCGTTGGACGCCTGCTCCCTGATCCTGATCGTGTGCCCGACGTCGGCGGAGGTCAACGTGTAGGTCGGCGTCGTGGCGATCGTGTGACAGGTTTCGATCACCGTGCCGTCACAGCGACCCCACTCGTCGATCAGGCTCGTCGGCGAGTTGGTCCACGTCCCGGCGACGAACGAGAGTGCCTGCCCTTCGATCGCCCGGCCGACGATCGCCGGTTTAAGCAGCGCCACGGGAACGCCCTGGAGCACGGCGTCGATCCCCGTCGCCGTAGCTCCCGCCGTCCCCGCGACAGACTGGGCTGCTTCCGCCGTTGCCTGCCCTTCGTAGTACTGGCCCTCGTAGCTGCTGCCCGCCGCAGCCGGGTCGAAATGAACCTGATAGAGGCCGGTCGGCAACGCGCCGATCGTGTATTGGCCTGCGGCGTCCGTATCAGCGCAGCGTTCGGCTTCACGATCCGCGCTGTGCGCACATACGCGCACGCCTTCGAGCGCTGCTTTGGTCGCGGCCGAGGTGACGGTGCCGCTGATCGCCGCGCCCGGTTCCAACGTCGCATCAATGCTCAGCGTGACTTCGCCTTCGACGACCGTCACCGGATCGGCTTCGGCTTTGCTCGACTTCCCGTTGTAGAACTGCGTGAGGTAGTTCAGCTCGGAAGCTTCGGGGGCGGCGAAGCGGACCTCGTACTGTCCTGCCGAGAGTGCGGCTATTTCGTATTCGCCGCTTGCGTTCGTTTGCGCACATTGCTCGGCGACCGGTTCCGCGCTTGCCTGTGCGCACACTTCGATGCCGGTGATCGCAGCTTTCGTTTCGGACGCAGTCACGAGACCCTTGATCGCGCCCGTCCCGGCTGCAAGGGCACCCGCGGGGGCGCTCGCCCCAAGCACGCTCCCGAGCGCCGTGCATGCGATCAGGAGTCCCAGCAGGCGACGGGTGCACAACGGGTGCGCGGCTCGCGCAGACGCTGCGCCATCTTTCGGCAATCGCTTCATCTCATCTCTGATACCCGCTCGCGGCGCGAGCAGCCGGCCGGGGCGGGCGAAACAGGCTACCTCAGCCTCGAGCGCGAGCCAACCAGCAACCCGGCCGGTCCGGCATCGCCCAGCTTGCGCATCAGCACAAACCGGGCGATGCCGTGTCCGTCCTTCAGACGTCCGCTCGGGCGCGCCTGACGCTCGGCGTCAGTCACCGAGCATCGGCGTTCATCGGCGGGCGCGCCCTCGGCCACCGCGCGTGTCGTCGCCTGCGGCGGCGTGCGACGAGGTCTTCTGGGAGCTGCGATGGCCGTGTCCGCGAGACGCCTGCCGACCGGGCCAGTGGCCGCCGTGGCCATGCCCGTGACTGCCGTACCCGCCCAACTCTCCGCTGCCCGGGCTCCACGGCTGCAGGTAGGCGCGATAGCTGTTGACGCCCGTTGGGAACTTGGCGTTGAACAGCAGGTCGCCGGCCGTGTCGTACTCGGAGAAATACGGCAGCGAGCCCCAGCCGACGAGCAGATTGCCATCGACGGTCGTCTGCGCGTTGCCCTGCGAGGGTGCGGTCAGCGCGTCCGGCTGGTTGTAGGACTTCAGCAGCGTCGCCGTGTGGGCACGCTCGTCGAGCTTGAAGCGCACCGCACGGCTGAGACCGAACTCGGCCGTCGGGTCGATCCCTGTGTTGGCGACGCCTGCCGCCTCGTTGTCGAACACGGTGTAGACGTCGTTGCCGACTGCCACGGGGTCGTGCTGCCAGGCGAAGATCTCGCCGGCGTTGTTGAGCTTCTGGCCGGGCGCAGCCTGCAGCGTGAAGCTACTCGCCTTGCCGCCGAGCTGCCAGATGACGTTGCCGCTGTGGCGAGCGACCTTGTACGTCGTCCACGTGTCGCGCGCATCGATCAGCAGGTTGCCGTCGGTGTCAACGTGCACGGCGTTCACGTGGAACCAGTCCCACGGACTGCTCGCAGAGGCGGGCAGCGGCTGCTCGCTCTGTGAGTAGGGCACGTGGTCGGAGGCCTTCCACTGGAACAGGACTTTGCCGGTCGGGATGTCGATCTCCTGCACGACACCGTCGATCACCGTCTGGTTCGACGGCCCGCCGATCGAAGTGAGGTCAGCGGTCTCCGTCGTGTAGGCAAGGATCAACGCCGTGTTCTGCGGCGTGATCAGGAACTCGTGTCCATCCGCGCTGAAGCCGTTGCCCGCGTTGACGGTCGCGATCTGCTGGTAGTGGCTGTTGTAGATGTAGTCGGTGCCTTTCGCGAGACCGCCGAGCCCGGTGCCCTGCCACCAGGTCAGCACGGGCTGCCCGTGGTAGGTCTGTGTGCGGAAGTCGGCCGCCTCCTGGCCGGCAGGGACTGCCTGGAACCACACGACGTTGCCCTGCTGGTCGAGAATCTCGGGGCCGTTGGCGTATTTGTCGGTGCCGCCGAACGGCGAGATGAAGAAGTCGCCTTGGCCGACGTTGCCCTCCGTGAGGATCGCCACCGGCGGCGGCGTGGTCGGGGGATCGGCGAGCGCGGGGGCCGTTGACAGAGCGCTCGAAGCGAGCGCCGCGACGAACGTCGCGACCACTGCGGCGCTTGAGCGACGCCATCGCTGCGCCGCCTTGCTCGGTGGGTTGGGGTTGGGGGTCTCGGGCATCGGCTCGATTCCTTTCTTCCTGCTCGGGTGCGGTTTTCATGGGGATGCCGGGCCTTGCGCGCGGCCCGGGAAGATCACGCTAGCCTAAATCTCCATAATTTCAACGCGATTTATGAGGTTTAGCTCACAAGATCCTCTCAGCGTGACGAGCGAGCCCCCTCAATCGCCAGGTCCGCGGCAGCGCTCGCCTATCCTCCGGCCCCAGTGAGCCCACAGCCAATCAGCGACGCACTGGCCGCTCGCATGCGAGAGCCACAGGCCGTGCTCGAATCGGTCGAGCCGAACATGGATGTGATCGTGGGACTGGCCAACGCCGAGCCGGTGCGCACGATCGACGCGCTCGAGGCCGCCGCTGAGGCCGGCTCTCTCACCGATGTGCGCCTGCACCAGATGATGCCGATGCGCCCGCGCCGCTACATCGAGGGCGAGCTGCCAGGACTGCGTCACGTAGCGTGGTTCCTCTCGCCGCACAGCCGCGCGGCCTTTCACCGCGGCGACTGCGACCTGGTGCCGAACTCGTTCAGCGACGTGCCACGCCTGATGCGCCAGACGCTCTCGCCGCGGCTTGTGCTCACGGCCGTCTCACCGCCCGATCGTCATGGCTACTTCTCGCTTGGGCCCCATGCTGAGTACACGGCCTCGTTCATCGGCGAGGTGCCGTTCTTCGTCGAGGTCAACCCGAGCGTGCCGCGCACGTTCGGCGGCAACCAGCTGCACGTCTCCGACGTCGTCGGCTGGTGCGAAGCGGACACGCCACTCGTCGAGCTTCCGCCGGCCAGCGCGAGTGAGCGCGACCGCAAGATCGCCTCGCTCGTGGCCGAACGGATCCCGGACGGCGCGACGCTGCAGGCGGGAATCGGCGCGGCACCCGACCTCGTGCTGGGAATGCTCGAGGAGCACCGTGAGCTCGGCGTGCACACGGAGCTGCTCGGCGACGGCTTCGTCAACCTCGTCGAGTGCGGGGCGCTGACGGGCACACGCAAGGCGACGCACCGCAACAAGATCGTGACGACGAGCGCGCTCGGCTCGGGGCGACTGTACGAGTTCATCGCCGACAACCCGGGCGTCGAGTTCCACCCGGTCAACTACACCAACGACCCGACCGTGATCGCGCGCGAGCCGCAGATGACGGCAATCAATGCAACGCTCGAGGTCAACTTCCTCGGCCAGTGCGCCTCGGAGTCGCTCGGCAGCGAGTATTGGTCCTCCTCGGGCGGCCAGCCCGACTACGCCCGCGGCGCGGTGATGGCCGAACACGGCCAAGCGTTCATCGTGCTGCATTCGAGCACGGCCGATGACACCGTTTCGCGGATCGTGCCGCAGTTGCATCCGGGAGCAGCGGTGACGACGTTTAAGAACATCGTCAACAAGGTCGTGACCGAGTACGGCGTGGCCGAGCTGCGCGGCAGTTCGATCGCCGAGCGCACGAAACGGCTAATCGCAATTGCGCATCCGAACTTCCGCGAGGAGCTGGCGACCCGGGCGCGCGAGCTCTGTTACCTGCTCTAGCTGCGCCCCGAACCCCCAGAGCTCGCCTCCAAGCGTTGGACTAGCTCAGGTTTGTGTGGTAGAAACATTCGGTTCTCGCCTTACGTTCCGCACCTCGACGAGGAGCTGACCTGATGCGGGAGCACCTGCCCAGGCGCGTGCCGCGGGCAGGAGGGGATCGTTTGGGCGGAGACGAGGATGGCTGCCGGGACGGCAGCCAGACGGTAGAGAAAGGATTGAATCAATGACCCGCATCAGGAGCCTGTTGCTCGTGCTCGTCGCGGCGTTCGCGTTCAGCGCGGTGGCAGCGTCGGCGCAGGCCGCCAAGACGGTGGGCCCGCGCGTCGAAGAAGCTGAAGCAGTCAACAAGGAAAAGCTCGAAGAAGCACGCGAAAAGAACAAGGAACACGCCGAAAAAGTTCACGAAAAGAACCGGGAAGCTGCCGAAGGGGTGCGTGAACGCGGCAAAGAACGAATCGAACGCACAAAGGCAGCAAACGAAGGACGCCTCAGCGAAGGCAGCGAAGCCGAAGCTGAAGCGATCGAAGCGATCAACAAGGAAAAGCTCGAAGAGGCGCGCGAAAAGAACAAGGAACGCGTCGAAAAAGCTCGTGAAAAGGCTCAGGAAGCCAACGAACGAGCGCGCGAACACAGCAAAGCGCGAATCGAACGCACCAAGGAACAGAACGAAACGCGTCTCGAAAAGGCCGCAGAAACAGAAGTGAAGGAAAAAGAAAAAGCCGAAAAGAAGAAACTGCAGGAAGAAGAAAAAGCAGCCAACAAAAAACTGCGTGAAGAAGAACGGGCGAAAAAGAAAGAAGAACGCGAAAAAGAAAAAGAAGGCGAACCGGTCTAGTCGCCGCACGAATCGCCTGAGGGAGCGCACCGAGAACTGCGGTCCCGCCCGGACAGTTATGACGCGCGTGGGGGCCGCACCCGAATCGGGGGTGCGGCCTCGCTGCGTTTAGTGCCCGTCAGTCCAGCTCGGTCGGCAGCAGCGCGAGACCGACCGAACCACTGGCGGCATGTAGGCGCTTGTCCCAAGTTGCCACCAGCAGGTCGCTCCGCGGAAGGGTCAGCGCGGCGGCGAGGTGGAGGGCATCGAGGCTTCGCAGCTCGTGCTCGAGCGAAAGATTGCTCGCCGCATCGGCCAAGTCCGGGCTCACCTCGACTACAGAGAACGCCGGCCACTCCACGCGAAGGGCCCTTACGGCGGTCTCGCCCCCCGTAAGGCCGATCGCACGAGCGGTCTCGACATAGCCGACCCGGCAAATGAAACATCCTCCATCGGCCTCGTCCATCGCGTCCCGAACGAGCTCAGAACCCGGCTCGGCCACGTAGCGCTTGACGAGCGCGCTGGCGTCTACGTAAAGGTTCAGCGCTCTTCGTCCCGCTCGGATAGGACGAGCGAGGATGCGCTGCGACGGCCCTTGGCCAGACGTGGCCGGCGCGTGGGTCGTGCCCGCGAAGGAGCGGCGATGCGCCCTTCACCGATCAGCTGCCGAACCTCATCGTCAACAGCCGAGGCTCCAGCGGGCACAATGTCGGCGATCGCTCGCCCGCGTAGCGTGACGCGCACCTGCTGACCGCGGCCGACAGCTCTCAGCGTCTCGCTCAGCGAGCGTTTCAACTCACGTACCCCGATCTCGCGCATGTGGTCACATTAGCACCGTGTGATCACATAGATGCATGACAAGAAGCGAGCCGCCATCAGACTGGCGACTCGCTCCCGCCCTCTCGATGAGGACAAGTCCAGATCCCCTACCAGCTCCCGCTTTCCCCGCCCGAGCAGCCTGTTTTTTCAACCGGGCTTGCGCATTCGCGCGTCACTTCGCCAGATGAGTTCTTCTTGATCGTCAGTTCGTCGCCGTTGGATGCAGTGGCGGTGACCGAGTATTCGTCCTGCGTACCGGTAGCCGCGCTCAGGTACGCCTCGCTCGTGCTGGCGACGATCGGGATCGTCTGCTCGACCCTGTTCAGTTCAGTCGGGCTGACCAGCGCGTAGCTGCCGTTGCCTTCGGTGCCGATCGTCTCGGCGCTCGTCTGCGCCGTCCGCGCGAGCTCCTTCGCCTGCGCGTCCTTCGCCCTGCCGCTGTCGCTCAGGAACATCGGGATCGCGATCGCCGCGAGGATGCCGATGACGAGCACGACGACGAGCAACTCGATGAGCGTGAAGCCGCTCTCGTCGCGTACCCGCGCCGGCCGCCCGGCCGCCGGCGTGTCCCGCCGCACGAGCTGTGATGGATCTGCAAACACGATTGCCCTCCATGGCATCCACTGGCAGCCGGCCGTCTCGTGCGAGATCCAGACTTTGCGCCCCCGCCTCGCGGCGAGTTTGCCCTTTCAGTGTGGGTTATGAGTGCAAGTTTGGAGCAGCCGAACTGGTTGCACACTGGACCTTCGTCGAGTCTTGAGCGCGGATCCAAGCTGCGCAGAAGTCAAATACCTGGGAACACTCGTCCACAGACACCCGCCCGACCAGGCCCGCTATTCCCGCAACAGCGACAGGAACGTGACAAGTGCCTTTAGCTTCGCCTTCGGCAGGTTTCGGAACGACGGCATCGGTGCCGTGGCCTTGGTGATGGTGCGTTCGATACCGGCCGGAGGGAGCCTGGCGCCGACTTCCGTCAGGTCGGGGCCTGGCCCCGCGTTGCCCGCTTCGCCAATCCGATGGCAGGCGAGGCAGCCCGACTGCGCAGTCACGGAGCGTCCGGTGTAGAACTGCGAGAGCTTCGTGCCGCCGGTGTGCGCCACGCTCGGCGGGGGTTCCACCGTGATCGCGGTCTCGCCGCGCAGGTCAAATGTCGGGCTGCTCGCGGGTGGCGTGAGGGTTATCTTCCAGCCCTTCGGCGTCTTGATCAGCGTGAGTTCGCGTGGAGCTTCGCCCGGTTCCCGCACGAGCACGGTCGCCCTGCCTCCTGACAACTTCGGGGTGCCGATCCTCGCGTCCCGGATGCGCAACGAAGCATTCGAGTTGTGGGCGGCCGTGCGCAGGAGGTTGCCGAGGGCGATGCATCCCTGGACCTTCTTCCCATTCGCTGCGGGTGTGATAGCCGCTGTGAACTTGGCGACCTCGCGCTTTGACTCGTTGCTCAGCAGCGAGCACATCTCAGGGCCGTCGTGGGCCGCAAGCGCGGCGCGAAAGCGCTGCACGACCGAGCGAGCGCGCTCGGTCTCCGAGCTTGACCCGCCGCAGGCGTTGAGCATGAGCGAGAGCGCGGCAAGCGTTGCGAGCGCCCTCAGCACGACGGTGATCGTATGCGACCAACACAGCGCTCTGCCCAGCAGGCCTAGCCCTCCTTTCACCTAAGCCGACGCGGGGACTCGAACCCCGGACCCCTTCATTACGAGTGAAGTGCTCTACCAGCTGAGCTACGTCGGCGCGATCCCAGATGCTAGCGACGCCGCGACCTGATCGGGCGTCCCGGGATGCGCCGGGCTGACCGCGTCCTCCCCGTTAGCGACCTGCGCCTCAATCGCCGCCAGCTCGCCCAGCAGCGACTCGCCGTGCTTCTCGCAGAAGGCCGGGCCGATGCCGCGGATCTCGAGCAGCGCGGCGGTGCTCTGCGGGCTTGTGCGCAGCACGTCCTCGAGCACCGCGTTCGATGCGACCGTATACGCCGGCTTGCCCTCGGCGCGCTCGAAGCGCCACTCGCGCAAGCGCTCGAACTGCCCTTCGTCAACGGGTGGGCCGGAAGGCTCAGCCGCGCCGGCGCCACGGCTGCCGCGTGCGCCCGATCCTCCCCCGCGCCCGCCGGAGCGACCGCGCGAGGCTTTGATCGGCGCCTCGACGGCCGCGACGAGCGCCTCGTCGGCGTCGCACACGTCACAGCAGCGCACCGTCGGGCGGCCCGGCTCGGCGTCGCCGAAGTGGTCGAGGATCTGCCGGCGGCGGCACTTCGCGCCGCTCGTCATGTACTGCTCGATCGAGCGATACGCCTCCCAGCCGCGGTTGCGCGAGGCCTGGATCGCGGCGGCGGCCTTGCGCGGGCTGCCTTGGCCGGTCAGCCTCACGGCGAGACCGTCGGCACCGGCCGGTTCGAGCTCGACGGCGCCGGCGCGCTCGGCGATCGACAGCAGCACGCGGTCGCGCTCGCCGAGCTCGCCGTGGCCGACGATCGCGATCTCGCCGTCCGGCGTCAACTCGGCGCCACGGCGCAGCCGCGCGACATATGACTTGACCGCCTCGACGCTCGTCTCGCGTTCTTTGATGAAGCGGATCAGCCGTCCGAGGTCCATCCGCGCGCCGAGCAGCAGCGCTCGCGCCGGCTCGCCGTCGCGCCCGCCCCTGCCGGCCTCCTGGTAGTAGGCCTCGAGGCTCGTCGGCAGCGCCCAGTGCGCGACGGTGCGCACGTCGGCCTTGTCGACGCCCATGCCGAACGCGTTCGTCGCGACGACGACCTCGGCGCGGTCCTCCATGAACGCCGCCTGGCTCGCGCGCCGGTTCTCAGGACTCATGCCGGCGTGGTAGGTGACAGCCGCGAGCCCCTCCTCGCAAAGCCGCGCCGCGACGGCGTCGGTGTCCTTGCGCGTGCCGCAGTAGACGATCGCCGGGCGCGCGCGCTCGTCGGCGAGCACATGCAGCAGCGCGGCCCACTTGCGCGCGACGGCGCCCTTGCCCTCGACGCTGACGACGTCGAACGTCACGTTCGGGCGGTCAAAGCCCGAGCGCACGGACTCCCACTCGCGTAGCTCCAGGCGCGAGGCGATCTCCTCGGCAACGCGCGGCGTCGCGGTCGCAGTCGCGGCCATCACGGCCGGGCGGCCGCCGGCAGGTCCGCGCAGCGAGTTGATCGCATCGTGCAGGCGCAGGTAGTCGGGGCGGAAGTCATGGCCCCACTCCGCCACGCAGTGCGCCTCGTCGACGACGAACAGCGCGACCTCGCGCCGCGCGAGCGCCGCGCGGAAGGCGCCCGAGGCGAAGCGCTCGGGCGCGGCGAGCACGAGCTTTACCTCGCCCGACTCGATCTCGCGCAACGCCTGCGCGTTGTGGCCCTCCTCCATGCCCGACGCGAGCATCGTCGCGCTCACGCCCGCATCCTGCAGGCGCCGCCATTGGTCGGCCATCAGCGCGATCAACGGGCTGACGACGACGACGAGGCCGCCGCCGGCAAGCGCAGGGAGCTGGTAGCAGAGCGACTTGCCGCCGCCCGTCGGCATCACGACGAGGCTGTCGCGGCCGTCGAGCGCGGCCTGTACAGCCTCGCGCTGACCTGGGCGAAAGGCGTCAAGGCCAAAGCGCTGCAGCAGAGCCTCGGGCGTCGGCAGAGCGCCGGCCTCGGATGGCGCGGTGGGCGTCACCAGATTCACGCTCTCCACGCTACCCCTCGCTGCGGCTGCGACGCATGGCCGCTTGCACGGCGCGCTAGACGCGCTTGCGCCAAACGACGCGCGCGCCGTGCCCCGGCACGAGCGTGATCGCGCGGCGCCTGATCCACTCGCCGCCGGGCGCTGCCTCGCCAGCCGCCTCGCCGCCTCGCAACCGCCTGCGCAGAGGCGAGCGCGCCGGCGGCAGGCTCGGCGCGAGCTCGCTCAGCATCGTTTGCAGCATCAGCTTCATCTCGAGCTGGGCGAAGGACGCGCCGATGCAGCGTCGGATACCACCGCCGAAGGGGATCCACGAGAACGTGTCGGGCGAGTCCTCGAGGAATCGCTCGGGACGGAACTCACCCGGCGCCTCGTACACGCGCGGGTTACGGTTGGTCAGATAGATCGACGGCATCACGCGCGTGCCCGCAGGCAGCCGCCGGCCGGCGAGCTCGAAGTCCTCAGTCAGCATGCGCGCGACGATCGGCACGACCGGCCTGACGCGCAGCGTCTCGTTGACGACGGCCGTCGCGTAGCGTTCGCCGCCCTCCGGGCCGGCATCGATCTCGGCGACGAGGCGCGCCAGCTTTTGCGGATGGCGCACGAGCCGCTCTATCGCCCACGCGACCGACGTGGCCGTCGTCTCGTGCCCGGCGAGCAACAGCGTCACGAGCTCGTCGCGCAGCTCCTCGTCGGTCATCGGCTCGCCGTCCTCGTCGCGCGCCTGCATCAGCAGCGAGAGGATGTCGGTGCGCTCTGCCAGGTCCTGCTGCACGCGCCGGCGCGCGAGCTCGCCGTAGATCGTCTCGTCGAGCTGGTCCAGGGCGCGGCCGATCGCGCCGGTCGGGCGCTCGAGGCTCATGCGGCGCAGCGCGAGCCAGACCATCCGCAGCGAGTTCATCGGCGCGAGCAGCCCGGCGATCGCGTCGCGCATCGAGTCCATCCGCCCGGCTTCGACGCCGAACACGGCGCGCAAGATCACCTCGAGCGTGATCGCGCGCGTACGCTCCTGCAGGCGCATCGGCTCGCCGAGCGGCCAGCCGGCCATGTCGGCGCGCGTGGCCTGCACGATCGTCTGCTCGTACTCGCGCATCCGCTCGCCGTGGAACGGCGGCAACAGGAGCTTGCGCTGGCGCAGGTGCTCGGGCCCGGTCAGCACGAGCACCGAGCGCTCGCCCATGACGGGCCGAATCGGCGAGTTGCCGGTGCCCGACGGCGCGATCTCGGGCGGCGCGGTGAACAGCGTCTTGACGTCCTGGGGGTCGCTGATCAGCACGAGCTTCATCCCGCTCGGCGAGAACGTCAGCGTGAACGCCTCACCGAGTTGCCGCGCGCAGCGATCCATCACCCACGTCGGCGCGAGCGCCCAGGCGAGCGTCTGCAAGAAGGCCGGCGCGCGCGGACCGGGCGGCAGCCCGGTCGTAACTGCACGAGGCGTCGTGCTCGGCGCAAGCGCGGTCGCGGCCATCGGCACACGCTACCGCGCGGCGAGTCGAGTAGGCCGATCGGCCGCGCGCTCAGCGCGGCAGGATCCGCCGCGAGCGCGCCAGGCGCTCGGCGCGCGCCTGCTCGAGCAGCGCCGTCTCCAGGCGGCCCCGCGCCCCCTCTACGTCGCTGCGCGAGAGCGTCTTTGAGCCCCGCTGCAGATGTCCGATCAGCATCCGCGCGGGCAGCACGCGCACACCCTTGCGCCGCGCAAGTGGACGATCGACCCAGGCGCGGCTGTAGACGAGCAGCGCTTCGACCTTCAGGCCGGTGACGCGTTCGATCGCCTTGCGCTGTGCCTGGGCCTGGCGGATCGTGGCGCCGTGCACACGGGCTACGCGCACCGGGCCGGGATGGCTCTTGGTCTCGACCGTGAACGCTCCGGCCGGGCCGATCAGGATGTGGTCGACGTTTCCGTGTCCGAGGCTGGCGTCGTGGATCACGCGCCACTCGCCCATGTCGAGCTCGTCGAGCAGGCTGCCGACGTGCTCCTCGGCGCTCGCGCCGCGGTCGCGTCGATCGACGAGCGGCAGCACGTAGCGCGAGATCACGAACATGCTCGCGAGCAGCGCGAGCTCGGCGAACAGGAAGCGCAGGTCCTGCAGGCCGAAGGCGCGCCCAAGCGCGGCGGTCGCCACGGCGAGCACGCCGAGCGTCAGCAGCGCGCGCAGGCGCAGACGCACGACAGCCGCCCGCGCGTGCTGTCCGGCGGTCCGCGTCGTGACATCTCCGACTACATGCATCCCTGCACCTACCTTCCCTCCTCTCGCAAATCGCTAACTGGGTTCATCATCGGCCGAAAGCGGGCGCTGCGTGAGGCATGCGCGTCCAGCGGGCCGTAAAGCCGCGCGGAACCGCACCGGGTGGAAATTTCCCCAAAAAGCGTGGAGCACAAGGCGATCTCCTAAAGCAGCGCCGACGGCGCGTCGAAGCCAAACCAGCCCCCACAGGCCAGCCGGCGACCCTCGCAGCCGCGACGATCGCGCCCAACTCGCAATGGCACCAGATCCCAACAGTCCACGCAATCCCAGAGAATCGCCGGCCTCAGACGTGTGCCTGCTGCTGCGCGCGCACGCCGAGTCGCGCTGGCTGAGCAACGAGCTGGCGCCGGTGCTGCGCGAGGTCGAGCGGCGCGAGTCGATCTCCGATCAGCAGATGGCCACGGCGCTGGCCTACCTCGAGGTGATGTGGATCGAGGCCTGCGCGCGCGCCCGGGAGACCGAGTCGGCGCGCGTCGAGCTCGACGCGCTCGGCAGCACCGATCAGGGGCTCGTGGCAAAGGCGCACCGCTACCACGCGGCCGTGCGCCGGCTGCGTGACGCGATCGAACTGCGCGTCTGCCGCCTCTTGGCGGTGCCCGGGGAGCTGCCCGGCGACGCCCCCGCCGAGCGCCGCCAGCTCAGGCACCTGGGCCAGCGCCCGGCTGGCTCCTGAGCAGATCGCATAGGCTCCCGGCCCGTGGCGCCGCGCTTTGACCTGCAATCGCACTCGACCCACTCCGACGGCGCCTTGGCGGCGGCGGAGGTCGTCAAGCTTGCCTCCGAGGCCGGCGTCGAGCTGCTGGCGCTGTCAGATCACGACACGATCAGCGGCGTCGCCGAGGCGATCGAGGCGGGCGAGCGCTACGGCGTGCGCGTCGTCTCGGCCGTGGAGATCTCGGCGGTCGACGCCGATTCGCCGGTGCCGCGCGAACTGCACATCCTCGGCTACAAGATCGACCACACGGGGCCGCCGATGACCGACCGCCTGGTTGACTTTCTGGCGGACCGCGAGAAGCGCACGCTGCGGATGCGCGACGCGCTGCGCGAAGTCGGCTTCGAGCTCGACGAAGCGGAGCTCGAGCAGCGCATCGCCGAAGGCAAACCGATCGGCCGCCCGCACCTGGCGGCGGCCGTGCTCGGCGCGCCGGCCAATGCGCAGCGCCTGCAGGACGAGGAAATCGACGACGTCGGCTCGTTGATCCGCGGCTACTTGATCGAGGGCAAGCCGGCCTTCCGTCTGCGCGAGACGCCGACCGTGGCGGAGGCGATCGAGGCGATCCACGACGCAGGGGGCGTGGCGATCTGGGCGCATCCGTTTTGGGACATCGAGGACGACGGCGAAGTGCTCGACAGCATCGAGCGCTTCCGCGCGCTGCAGATCGACGGCATCGAGGCCTTCTACATCACCCACGACGAGCGCCAGACGCGCCTGCTCGCGGCGCGCTGCGAAGCGGATGGCCTGCTGAGCACCGGCTCGGCCGACTACCACGGCCCCGACAACCGCCTCTTCTCCCAGTTCATGGCGTTCGACACCTTTGACCTCGAGCCCAACCTCGGGCCGATCGCCGACTGACCCGGCTTTCTCTTTTATTAATTAATTAGAAGACGACCCGTAGCGGGCTGCGCTCCCGGGCGCCACCCTCAGACGGCCGCAGGCTGCGCGAGCAACGCCTCCAGGCGGTAGGCGAGCGCCTCGAGCGCCAGCTCCTCGGAGACGTTGACCTGCATGCGCAGGCGCGTGTCCTGCACGAGCTCGATCGCCTCGCGCAGCGAACCGCTCGCGCGCCCGTCCGCGTCCTCTTGAAGCTCTGCCAGCCGGTCGACGGCGTAGACGAGCGCGGCAGCGTCCTCGCACATGCACAGCACGTCGCGCAGCCACAGCTCGGCCAGGCGCAGCGTGAGGTCGAGCGCCTGCGTGCGCGAGCGCCGCTCCCCCCGCCGGCGCGCCTCGCCGGCCTCACGTTCGTGTTTTTTGCGCTCCTTCTTCGGCAGCAGCTCGAGCTCCTCGGCCAGCCGCCCCTCGGCCGCCTCGCCCGCTTGCGCGCCCGCGGCCTTGGCCGCCTCGAGCATCGCCGTCCACGGACGCTCGCCGCTGCGGCCCGCCAGCACGGCGCGCGCGAAGCCCTCGGCGCTCGCCCGCAGCGCCGCTCCAGGCGCGCTCGCCAGGCGCTCCGCCAGCCGCGCATCGCCGAGCGACAAGCGCGCGCACGCCTGCGCCACCTCGGGCTCGACGTCGGCGATTCCCTGCGCGATGCGCTGCGGCGGCAAGGGGTCAAAGCGCACCGGCTGACAGCGCGAGGCGATCGTCGCCAGCACGTCCTCGCGGCGGTCCGTCAGCAGCAGCAAATGGACAAACTCGGCCGGTTCCTCGAGCGTCTTCAGCATCCTGTTGGCAGCCTGGTCGTTCATCGTCTCGACCCCCTCGATCACGAACACGCGCCGCGCCGACTCAAACGGCGTGCGCGTCGCCGCCGCCACGACCGGCTCCTCGATGTCCGACACGAGCATCTCCGCCGCCCCCGACGGGCGCACCCACGTCAGGTCCGGGTGGGAGTCGCGTGCGATCCGCTCCTGCACGCTGTGCGCGTCGTGCCCCTCGTCCGCCAGCAGCGCCGCCGCGAAGGCGCGTGCGATCGTGCGCTTGCCAGTGCCCGGCGGGCCGTGGAAGAGATATGCGTGCGACGGAGCGCCGCCGGCGCCCAGCGCCGGAGCGAGCACGGCGCGCGCATGCGGGTGCGCGTCGATCCCCGGTAGCTCCTCGGCCGGCTCAGCGCTGCCCATCGCAATCCTCCTGCACGGCGCCATCGTAGATGCGATCCCCGCGCGTCGCGCGCGGTCGTTACCGTCCCCCGCGTGGCGCGCGGCAAGCTGATCACGATCGAGGGCATCGACGGCGCCGGCAAGTCGACGCTCGCGCGCACCCTCGCCGAGACGATCGCCGCGCACGGCCAGCGCGTCGAGCTGTTGCGTGAGCCCGGCGGTGTCGAGCTCTCAGAGCGCATCCGCGCGCTCGTCAAGGATCCCGCGCTCGAGGTCTCCGCGCGCGCCGAGGCCCTGCTCTACGCCGCCGCCCGCGCGCAGCTCGTAGAGCAGCGTGTGCAGCCGCTACTCGACGAAGGCGCCCTTTTGCTGCTCGACCGCTACGTCGACTCCTCGCTCGCCTACCAGGGCGCCGCGCGCGAGCTCGGCGTCGAGCACGTGCGCCAGATCAACGACTTCGCCACCGGCGGCCTGCAGCCCGACCGTACGCTGCTGCTGCGCATCGCCCCCGCCGCCGGTCGCGCGCGACAAGCCGGGCGCGACGAGCCGCCCGACCGCCTCGAGCGCGAGGACGAGACCTTCTTCGCCTGCATCGCCGCCGCCTACGACGAGCTCGCCACCGCCGAGCCACAGCGCATCCGCGTGCTCGACGCCAGCTTCACGCCGGCCACCGTGCTCGCCGACGCGCTGTCCGCGCTCGGTGACCTGCTCGCGCCCGGCCCGGCAGCGCGTGACTAGCATTCCTCGCGTGACACGCACACTGCTGATCGCCCTGGCCGTCGCCGGGCTCGGCGCGGGCAGCGCCGCCGCGGCGACCGGCGGCGCGAGCGCCCCCGCGACGACCGCTGCCGCGACGTCCACGCCGACGCCGACGACGACCTATGTGCCGCCGGGGGCGGTCACGACGCCCGGGGCGACGCCGACCCCCGGCGCCACGACCACGCCCGCGACGAGCACGCCGACGATCGGCGTCCCGGCAACGGCCAGACCGCAGAGCACGACACCCGCGACGACGACGACGACGCCGGCGGCGAGCGGCGGCGTCAAGAGCAACACGGCCAAGGGTGACCGCGGCCTGTCGGGCGCGGCGATCGCAATCATCGCGCTGGCCGCGCTGCTCGTGCTCGCCTGCATCGCCTGGGCGCTCGCCAGGCGGCGCGCGTTCGAGCCGCATTGGCTGCTGTCGCTGCGCCACGCGATGGCCGAGGCCGGGTTCCGCGCATCCGCGACGTGGTCGGAATTTGCGGACTGGGTCAGGCTCGGACGCTGAGCCTGAAAAGCCTGACTTTGCGGGGCATTTTGGTCTGGGTCGAGGCCCCGTTGGTAGTAAAATGAAGGTACTTCCGACGCTGCGCTGAGCCTCGTTTCGCGACCTGGTTCCGTCCGGTCGGCGCGCCACGATGCTTGACCCCCGATCAACAGCTCGAATGGCCGCCGCATCGTCGGCGCAGCAGAGGAGGAAGGTCCGATGAACGAAGCTCCCCACCCCACCGTCTCGCACGCGACAGCGTCCGGTAGCGCGCTTGAGATCAAGCGCTTCTTCACGACACCCGGAACGCATCCGTTCGATGCCGTGGATTGGGAGCGGCGCGATGCACGCATCGGTCATGGCGACCGCGTTGCCTTCGAGCAGCTGAACGTCGAGTTCCCCAAGAGCTGGTCGCAGAACGCGACGAACATCGTCAGCCAGAAGTACTTCCGCGGGCAGATCGGCAACCCCGCGCGCGAGCACTCGGTCAAGCAGATGATCGGTCGCGTCGCCGGCACGATCGCGGGCTGGGGCGCGGAACGCGGCTACTTCGCCTCCAACGAGGACGCTGAGGTCTTCGAGCACGAGCTGACGCACATCCTGCTGAACCAGATGGCCGCGTTCAACTCGCCCGTGTGGTTCAACGTCGGCTTCGAGGAGCGTCCGCAGTGCAGCGCCTGCTTCATCCTCTCCGTCGAGGACACGATGGAGTCGATCCTCGCCTGGAACACCAAGGAGGGGAACATCTTCCGCGGGGGCTCCGGCTCGGGCATCAACCTCTCGAAAATCCGTGGCTCGATGGAGCCGCTGGCCAAGGGCGGCACCGCCTCCGGCCCGGTCTCGTTCATGCGTGGCGCCGACTCGTGGGCGGGCACGATCAAGTCCGGCGGCAAGACGCGCCGTGCGGCGAAGATGGTCGTGCTCGACGTCGACCACCCCGACATCCGCGAGTTCATCTGGTGCAAGGCCAAGGAGGAGGACAAGGCGGCGGCCCTGCGCGACGCGGGCTTCGACATGTCGATCGACGGCGACGGCTTCTTCTCGATCCAGTACCAGAACGCGAACAACTCGGTGCGCGTGACCGACGAGTTCATGCAGGCCGTCGAGGAGGACCGCGAGTGGAACCTGATCGCCCGCTCGACCGGCAAGCCTGTCGGCGAGCCTGTGAGCGCGCGTGAGCTGATGCGCGAGATCGCCGAGGCCGCCTACCGCTGTGCGGACCCGGGCGTGCAGTACGACACGACGATCAACCGCTGGCACACGAGCCCCAACTCGGGCCGGATCAACGCTTCGAACCCGTGCAGCGAGTACATGCACGTCGATGACTCGGCCTGCAACCTGGCCTCGCTGAACCTGATGAAGTTCCGTCGCGCCGACGGCACGCTCGACGTGGAGTCCTTCGAGCACGCGGTCGACGTCGTGCTGCTGGCGCAGGAGATCATCGTCGGGCCCTCGAGCTACCCGACCGAGGAGATCGGCGCCAACGCACGCGCCTTCCGGCAGCTCGGCCTCGGCTACGCCAACCTCGGCGCCTACCTGATGAGCAACGGCATGCCGTATGACTCGGACTCCGGGCGTGAGACGGCGGCGGCGATCACGGCGCTGATGACCGGCCGCGCCTACCGCCGCTCAGCCGAGGTGGCCGGGGCGCTCGGTCCCTACGACCGCTACGAGGAGAACCGCGACGCGCACAACGAAGTGATGCGCATGCACCGCGACGCCTCCTACGTGATCCCCGAGCACGACAGCGCCGACGCGGAGCTCTTGGCCGCGGCGCGCCGCTCCTGGGAGGAGGCCGTCGAGCTGGGCGAGGTGCACGGCTACCGCAACGCGCAGGCGACCGTGCTCGCCCCGACCGGCACGATCTCGTTCCTGATGGACTGCGACACGACCGGCGTCGAGCCCGACTTCTCGCTGGTCAAGTTCAAGGAGCTCGTCGGCGGCGGGCAGATGACGATCGTCAACGGCACGGTGCCGCTGGCGCTGCAGACGCTCGGCTACTCGGAGACCCAGGTCGAGCAGATCGAGGCGCACCTGGCCGAGCACGGCACGATCGTCGGCGCACCCGGCCTCGCCGAGGATCATTTTCCTGTGTTCGACGTGGCGGTCGGCGAGCGCGCGATCTCGCACATGGGGCACATCAAGATGATGGGCGCCGTGCAGCCGTTCATCTCGGGCGCGATCTCAAAGACGGTCAACCTGCCCCAGGAGGCGACGGTCGAGGACATCGCCGACGCCTACACGCAGGCCTGGCGCTTGGGCATCAAGGCGCTCGCGATCTACCGCGACGGCTCGAAGACGGCACAGGCGCTGCGCACGGACGCGCAGCAGGGCGTCGAGGCGCCTGCCGACGTCGATGCAATCGTCGCGCTGGCGGTCGATAAAGCGCTCGCCGATGCAGGTCCCAAGCGCAAGCGCATGCCGGTCGAGCGCCAGTCGATCACGCACAAGTTCTCGATCGCCGGCCACGAGGGCTACATCACGGCGGGCATGTACGAGGACGGCACGGTCGGCGAGATCTTCCTCACCGACATCGGCAAGGAGGGCTCAACGCTGCGCGGGATGATGAACTCGTTCGCGACGGCGATCTCAATCGCGCTGCAGTACGGCGTGCCGCTGGAGACGCTGGTGCAGAAGTTCAGCTACATGCGCTTCGAGCCGGAGGGGATCACACAGAACACGGAGATCCCGTTCGCCAAGTCGATGCCGGACTACATCATGCGCTGGCTGGCCTCGCGCTTCCTCGACGCGGACGCGCAGGAGGAGCTCGGCATCCTCACACCGGCGGTCCGTGCGAAAGCAGCGGCGCAGGAGGCGGTGCAGTCGGTTAGCTCATCCGACACCGCCGGTCCGACTGCGTCGTCCGACGAGACCGAGAGCACACCTCAGGCCTCAGGCGGAAATGGCGGCAACGGCGGGGGCGGCAACGGCGGCTCCAGCGCCCCGGCGGCGTCCTTCACCGACACTCCGCCGGTCGTACCCGCGCGGCTGCAGGGACTCGACCTGGGCCCGGCGTGCAGCCAGTGCGGGGGGATGATGCAGCGGACGGGCTCTTGCTACACGTGCAGCTCCTGCGGCAACAACACCGGCTGCGGCTGACGGTCGAGGGACGGCGCATCTCGGCGTCCTCCCTCACTCGCGTGCATCCGCACGCCACGTTCGGTGCGTCCTTGATCTGCTTGCCCCTCGACCGTCAGGGGCGTTAGCGGACAGACGAAAGAGGGCCGGAGTACTCAGCTGGTCCTCAGTCGCCGCCGCCGTTGCCGCTCTGACGATCGCCGGAGGCAGTGGCAACTTCGCCTTCTGCGCCGGCGAGAGGAGATTGCGCCTCACCGCTCGCCTGGTCAGTGGCGAGTGCGGTGGGGGAGTCCGACGCCGAGCCGCTCGAGTCGGCGAGCAATGCGCCGGTGCTACCGGAGCCGCCCTGACCCGAGCCGCCGTCACTCGAGCCGCCCTGGCCCGAGCCGGACCGGCTGCTGCCCGAGCCCTGCCGGTCGCCGCTGCGCGCACCGCCGGTGCTCGAGTCACCGCCTTCCGTGCCGCTGCCAACGTCACCGGAGCCCGAGCGCTCACGGCCTGCAGAACCGGATGAGCCGCGACCACCGTCGTCAGAGGCGAGCAGATCGTCTGCGCCTCCCTGTGCCGGCGCGCCGCTGTGCTTACCCGAGCCGCTGCCGTGCCGGTGCGCCTCGCGCGATGACCCGTGACGGCCGTGCCGGCCCGTGCCCGCGCGATCGTGCCGGCCGGCAGGTCGGCGTGTGCTCGCGAGTCCACGCGCGATCTGCGCGTCGGAGGCGAACGCAAACGAGCCTGCGGCGGTGGGTCCAGCGCTCGCGTCCTGCGCGGCCTGCGTGCCGGCTGGGTGAGGACGGGCGCCGCGATGATGCACGCTCAGCACATTCGCGCCTGTTGCGAGCGCCCCGGCGGTGACCGCGACGACGGCCCCCTTCAAGAGCAGTCCGGCCATCCCGGCCGCGCCGCCGCCGGCGCTCAGCTCGGCGAGTCGCTCGGCAGTCGGGCCGCCGGAGCCCGCTCCTGCGGATGCCCAGGCGAGGATCGGCGGGGGAGTCAGCGCGGCGGCTGCGCTGCGCAGGGAGCTCCTGGCCCGGTAGAGCAGCCCGCGCAGGGCTCCTTCTGAGATCCCGAGCACGCCGGCGACCTCGTCGTGGCTCTGACCGTCGACGGCCGTGAGGAAGATCGCCTGCTGCTGCATCCGGGGCAACGCGGCAACGTCGCTGAGCGCGTCGCGCATCGCGATCGTGCGCTCTAGATTCGACACGCCGGCGAGCCCGGCCCGGTCCTGCACGGCCTGCGTCAGCTCGCCGTGCGCCTCGCCGGCGGGGCCGCGCATGGCGTTGACGGCGACGTTGTGCACGATCCGGTAGAGCCAGCTGCGCACGTCGTTTACGGCCGCTCCGCCTGAGAGCGCGATCCACGACTGCATGAACGCCTGCTGCAGCACGTCCTCGGCGCGTGCCTCGGACAGGCGCATGCGCCGCGCGTAGCGCAGCAGCGGGCGCCTGTAGCGGTGCACGAGCGCCTCGAAGGCGCGCTCGTGGCCCTCGCGGGCGAGCGCAACCAGGCGCTGGTCGGATTGGGCCGCCAGCAGGCGGATCGAGATTCTCGGGCTCATCGTTGGATTCGCATCGCCTTCGTCTGTGAAGACGCCGGAATCGCCCGATCCTTACGAGCCCGAGAATCTCGAGTGCTGCCTACAGCTCGACCTTGACCCACGTGGCGCCATCGCTGCTGACGCTGAGGAAGGCCTCCTTGACGCTCGCACCGGGGACGAGCGCGGCGCTCGTGCAGTGCTCGGCCGCGTCGTGGCCGTTGTCGTCGTGGCCAGGGCAGTCGCCGTGCTGGCCGTCGGAGGGGCCGGGTCCGCTGCTGCTGTCATTGCCGCGACCGTCGAAGCCGTTGTCATCGCCACTGTCGTGACCTGAGAAATCGGCTGCGCTCGCGCTCGGCGCGGGGCACTCGATCTCGGTCCTTTCGGTGACTTTGCCGCTGACACTCGAGCCGTCGTTCAGCGTAATCGTGAGCACGCCGTTCGTGAACGACGCGATCGTGCCGGCACTGTCGCCCGAGACGGGCGGCGTGGCGCTGGGCGAAGTCGTGCTGTTCGAGCTCGCGGGCGCCTGCGCGTGGAACGCGAGCACGTGGGCGTGGCGATGGTGGCCACGGTGGTGGTGCTGGCGCTCGCCGGCGCGGTGATGCTCGCCGTTGTGGGCGAGAGCGGCGCTCGGCGCAGCCAGCGATACGGTCGCCACGGCGGTCATGATCATCCGTCTCATCAGTAGAGCCTCCTTCGACCGAAGGGCGGTCGGTTGGATGGTGTTTGGATGCCCTTGAGACACGGGGTCATGCACGAACTTCACGCGGCTGGACAAAAGTTTTCCGGCGGTGCCCAACAGCATGTTCGGTAGCCCCGCCCGCTTTGCCGTCCTCTTTTTTATTTATTGAAGAGATGATGTCTGGCGTGAAGGCGGCTCCCGAGGCGGTGGTGTTCGACAACGACGGCCTGCTGCTCGACACCGAGGAGGCGTGGACGCGCGCCGAGCAGAAGCTGTTCGCCGGCCTCGGGCGCACGTTCACGATCGAGCACAAGCGAATCCTGATCGGCTCCTCGCGCACGATGGCCGCCGCCAAGCTCGAAGTGCTACTCGAGCGCGCCGGCGAGGGCGAGGCGCTGATGGACGAGCTACTGGCGCTCGTGATGGAGGAGGCGCTCGCGGGCGTGGAGCCGCGACCGGGGGCGCGGCGGCTACTCGAGCGCCTGAGCGATGCCGGCATCCCGCTTGCCCTCGCCTCGAACTCCGAGCGAGAGTTCGTGAAGCGCACGCTGGGGAGCGCCGGCCTGTTCCCGGACGGACCGTTCGCGGCGGTCGTCTCGGCCAACGACGTCGAGCACCCCAAGCCGGCGCCCGACATCTACCTGGAGGCGTGTCGCCTGCTCGGCGTGAGCGCGGCTGCGGCGGTCGCGCTCGAGGACTCGCCGATCGGCGTCGCCTCGGCCGCGGCGGCCGGCATGTTCGTGATCGCCGTGCCCTACTTCGCCGGCACCGAGGTCGCCGGCGCGAGCATGCAGGCCGACAGCCTCGGCGACGCGGCGGTCGCGCAGGCGCTCGGCCTGGACGCGTAGGATCGCGACCGATGACGGACGCCCGGCCTCCCTCCCCTGAGTCGCCGCTCCAGGGCGGCTGCCTGTGCGGTGCCGTGCGCTTCGAGCTGACGGCGCCGCTGCTCTCGGCCGGCTACTGCCACTGCACCCGCTGTCAGCGCCGCACGGGCACCGGCTCCTCGGCCAACGGACGCGTGCCGCAGCACGGCTTCGAGCTGTTGCAGGGAGAGGACGTGCTCGCCACGTTCACGCCACCCGACGGCAAGCCGAAGCTGTTCTGCTCGCGCTGCGGCTCGGCCGTGTTCAGCGGCGAACCGCTCTCGGACGAGCAGGTCGCGATCCGCCTCGGCACGCTCGACAGCGACCCGGGCATCCGCCCGAGCCATCGCCAGCACGTCGCCTCGGCCGCCCCGTGGGAGCCGATCCCGCAGGATGGCCTCGAGCGCTACGACGGCCCGCGCGGCTAGCCCGGCGCTAGACGAGCTCGACGGCCATCGACATGCCGGCGGCGAGCACCGCGCCGGCGCCGGCCACGGCAGCCGTCACCTCGGCCCGCTTGGCACGGACGCGACCACCGATCGCCTTCGTGCGCTCGCGCAGCCACGCCAGCGACTGCGGCTCGCCGCAGCGCCTGCGCCATCCCTCGAGCGCCTGCTCGAGCCGCTCGTGCTCCTCGACGATCGCGAGCACCTCGACGCGACCGCCGCCCTGCTCGTGCGGCCCGAGCCGCACGAGGTACAGCTCACCCGTGTCGCGCACCCAGGCGGCGCGGTGCAGCGGGCCGTCGGCCGACTCGCGCCACCACAGCCCGACGTCGCACTCGCGTGAGTGCACGCGACGCTGATCGGCCGTGTAGAAGCTCTGCAGGGAGTCGTAGCGCGCGGCTGGGGCCCTGCGCCTGCGGTCTGTCTGTCTCATGCGGCACCGTCCGGGAGTTGGAAGGGAAGCTGTCGCGCACAGCCTCCCGCGCCGGCCTAAACGTCGGCTTAGCGGGCGAGAAGAGTTTCGCGCTCGCTACGGCCAAGTGCCGAGCGCTCAGGACCGCCGAGCGCTGCGTGCTTGGCTGGGCGCGGCGCTGCCGCACCCAGAGGTCGCCGGTCCTTGCTACGGGCCAGGCGACCTCTGGGGATCGCGCCAAGCGGGCGATCAGCCGTTGAGGCGCTTCTTCAGCGCGCTCGCCGCCGAGAACTTCGCAGCCTTGCTCGCCGCGATGTTGATCGTCTCGCCGGTCGACGGGTTGCGTCCTTGCCGCGCAGCGCGTTGGCTGACGCTGAACTTGCCAAAGCCGGCAAGAGCGACCTCACCCCCAGCGGCAAGCTCGTCGGAGACGACGTCGATGACGCTCTCCACCACCTGTCGGGCCTGACTGGCTGCCAGTCCGTTTCGACTGGCGACCTGCTCGGCCAGCTCGTTCTTGGTCATACCACTCCCTTCATGGGTGTCGTTACTGCGAGCAGGCTAACCGCTCGGGAGGACGACGAAACCAATAAACACGGGACATCGGCCCGCGGAAGCCCCTAATTTCCGGGGAACTTGACCGGCCGTGGAGCGGCGATCGGCGTGCTCGCCGTCCGCTCGGGGCTGATCGCGCTACGGCGGGGCGCCAGCGCACCGGCTGCGCAGGCGGCCCAGATGGCGGCCAGCCAGGCCCCGCAGGCCAGGCCGACGTGGACCCAGACGAGCTGCGTCGGCAGGTGGGTCTTGTACTGATCGAGGCCGACGACGCCCTGCAGGGCAAGCAGCACGCAAAGCACGGTCAGCGAGCGCTGCACGGTCGGACGCGCCTGCCAGCGGCGGCGCGCGAACCACCACACGGCGACCGAGACCAGGCCGAAGAGCAGCGCGATCTCGCCATGGCGGTGGATCACGAAGTCCATCGTCCCGTGACCGTCGAAGTCGAGGCGGTTGATCCGCTGCCCCGGCGAGCCGCCCGCGTGCGGGCCGGCGGCGGTGGCGGCCGTGCCGGCGAAGATCGTCAGCGCACCGAGTGCGACGAGGCTCCTCAGCGAAACGGTCAGCGAGCGCTCCTTGGCGGGGTCGTCCGGGGCGGGATCGGTCGGACCGTGCCCGGCGGCGACTGCGGTCGAGCCTGTCGCGAGCGGGGCCGTGGCGCCATTGGCGGAGGCCGGCACACCATTGGCGGAGGCCGCCGAGCCGTTGAGCGATGTGCGCTCGGCCTGCGCAACGGCACCACCGCGTTCACCGCGCGTCTCCGCGTCCTCGATTTCAAGCAGCGCCGATTCGTGCCCGGCCCGCCAGGCAAGGATCGCGGCGGCGAGCAGGATCAGCATGGACAGCGCGAAGTGCCCCATCACCCAGCCATAGTCGAGCGCCCCGCGCACGGTGAAGCCGCCGAGCACGGCCTGCCCAACGACGCCGAGCGGCAGCAGCGCGCCGAGCCACATCAGGTCGCGCCGGTATGGGCGCCGGCGCAGCGCGAGCAGCCACGCAGCGCCTGCAGCGATCGCCACGGGACCGGTGATCAGGCGGTTTGAGAACTCGATCACGGCGTGTGTGTTCAGCGGCGGGTAGGCATGGCCATAGCAGCGCGGCCAATCCGGACAGCCGAGGCCGGACCCAGTCAGGCGCACGGCCGCGCCGCTGAGCACGATCAGCGTGAGCGCGATGAGCGCTGCGTAGGCGACGTAGGCGTACTGGCGCGGGGTGACCGTATAGCCATTGGTGCGGGCGCGCAGACGCTCGAGGCGTGAGCTCATCGTCGTAAGTCTGCCAAGTCGGGGGATCGCGCCGAGCCGGCGCCGTTCAACGCCCGGCCAGCCAGCGCTCAGCATTCTCGTCGTGCAGCTCGCGCACGATGTCCTCGAGGCTACGGGTCAGCTCCCAGCCCGGAAAATCCTGCGCGAAGGGGCGCACGTCGCTGATCCACCAGCGATGATCGCCGATCCGATTCTGCTCGCTCAGCGTCCAGTTCAGCTCGCGGCCGGCGACGCGCTGGCACAGTTCGATGGCCTCGAGCATCGAGCAGTTGCTGAAGCGCCCGCCGCCGATGTTATAGACGGCTCCGCCGGCGCGCGCGCCGAGATGGAAGTGCTCAAACGCCGCGACGAGATCGGCAGAGTGGATGTTGTCGCGTACCTGCTTGCCGCCGTAGCCGAACACGGTGTACGGCTCACCGGTGACGGTCGCGCGCATCAGGTAGGAGAGAAAGCCGTGAAGTTGGGTTCCCGCATGGTTGGGACCGGTGAGACAGCCGCCGCGGAAGCAGACCGTCGGCATGCCGAAGTAGCGCCCGTACTCCTGCACGAGCAGGTCGGCCGCGGCCTTTGAGACGCCGAACAGGGAATGGGTACTGCGATCGATCGACATCGACGTGTCGACCCCGTCGAAGTAGCGGTGCTCCTCGGGCAGCTCGAGCCGGTCGGGCAGCTCGAGCAGCGGCAACTCGTTCGGCGTGTCGCCGTAGACCTTGTTCGTCGAGCAATACACGAACGTCGCGCCGTCGGCATGCTTGCGCGTGGCCTCGAGCAGGTTTAGCGTGCCGAGCGCATTGACCTCGAAGTCAGTATGCGGGTCCAACGCGGCCCAGTCGTGCGAGGGCTGCGCCGCGGTATGGATGACGAGCTCGATCGCGCTCGCATGCTCGGCGAACACCTGCTCGACGCCATCACGGTCGCGAATGTCGACGTCGAGCGAGCGGAACGAGTCGGCGTAGGTCTCGCGCAGCGTGCCGGTCATGTGCGCCGTCGATGCCTCGGCACCGAAGAAGCGCGCGCGCATGTCGTTCTCCAGGCCGACCACGTCGAAGCCGAGCCCGACGAAGCGCGCGACCGACTCGGAGCCGATCAGCCCACCCGAGCCCGTGACTATCGCCGTCGGCATCGTGCCACCAAAGCCAGCAAAGCTCGCCGGCTCAGCCGTCGAACTCGAATGGAAGCTCGTCCGCCAGCTCGCGCAGCGGCGGCGCAGTGGTGTCGCGCTCTGAGATCGTCAGCTCGCTCCTCGGCAGCGGCCACTCGATCGCGATGTCTGGATCGTCCCAGGCGATCCCGCGCTCGAGTGAGGGGTCGTAGTAGGCGGTCTGCTTGTAGATCACGTCGGCAACGTCACTGAGCACGCAGAACCCGTGCGCGAAGCCGACCGGTACGAACAGCTCGCGCATGCTCTCGTCATCGAGCTCGACGCCGTCCCATCGACCGTACGTCGGCGAACCGCGGCGCAGGTCGACGGCCACATCGAGGATCCGCCCGCGCGCGCAGCGCACGAGCTTTGCCAAGCCGTCACCGACCTGGAAGTGCATGCCGCGCAGCACGCCCCGGGCCGAGCGCGAGTGGTTGTCCTGGACGAAGCGAAGATCGTCGGCGATGCCCAGCTCGGCGCTCCACTCGCCGCGATAGGTCTCGCAGAAGAAGCCGCGCTCGTCGCCGTGCGCCACCGGCTCGATCGCGACGAGGCCGGGGAGCTGTGTCGGAACGACCTGCATTGGCGCAAGAGCGTATCCACCTCGCGCTGCGCGCCTATATTCGGCGGGGTGAGCGCGAGCGCATTCCAGCCCCAACGGAGGTCACACGACGAGGCGCTCGCGTGGAGTCGCGGGCCGCTGCGACCGCGCATCTCCCCCGGCGAAGTCCACGTCTGGCTCGCACAGCTCGATCGCCTCGGCGATCGGAACGGGCTGCTGAGCGAGGCCGAGCACGAGCGCAAATGCCAGATCGTGAGCGAGCTCGATCGGCAACGCTGGGGGCGCTCGCGGAGTGTGCTGCGCGTGCTGCTGGCGCGATACCTCGATATGCCTCCCGAGCAGGTGCCTCTCGTGGTCGGCGCGAACGGAAAGCCGTGCCTACGGCAGGCGCACGATGATCGCCGGGAGGCCGACGGAGCGCAGGCGCTCCAATTCAACCTGACGCACTCCGGCGAGCTCGCGCTGTATGCGTTCTCGAGCTCCTGGCCCGTTGGCATCGACGTGGAGATGGCGCGCGTCGCGGAGCAGGACCGGCGACGCGATCACGTCGCGCTGGCGCGCCGCGTTGTCGGCGAGGATGAGGCGAGACGCCTGCAAGCGCTCGCACCGGCGGCGCGCGAACGCGAGTTCCTGCGCCTGTGGACTCGCCACGAGGCCGCGTTGAAGCACGTCGGGCGAGGCATCGGCGCCGGTCCAGACGCGAGCGCCACCAGCGCGAGCGGCGTTGAGGAGTCGGCGTGGATCGTCGAGCTCGACCTCGGCGCGGGGGCTGCGGCGGCGCTCGCCGGCGAGCAGGTCGCGAGCGCACTGCGGATGTGGGAGTTCAGCTGACCGAGAAAGACGAGTGCTAGAAGATCTTCAGCGTGATTCGCTGAGTGATCGTCTTGCCGTTGACGGCTGCCGCGAGCACAGCGGAGACGCCGTGTTTGGCACGGATTTTCTTCACTAGGGCATTCTGGATACGGATCGGCACGTGGACGGTCTTGTTCGGCCGTAGGCTGAAGCCGACGCGGCCGTATGTGGCTGGCCCGGCGTAGGTGCTCTCGCCGGGCACGGTCAGCGTGGCGACGCCGTTGCATGGACTGACCCGGCAGAACATCGCGACGGCGACGATCCGGCTGTGGTTGACACCGTCGGTCTGCGGGCTGACGCGGATCGGGGCGAGCGCCGGGGGCAGGCCCGCCTTCCCGCCAGGGCAGATGTGCGTGGCGTCCTTGCCGGTACCAAGCGTGACCCGCAGCATCAGCTCTCGGCCCGGGTTGTTCGCGTAGCCGTCCATGCTCGAGCTGTCCGAGGAGGGCAGCGAGTCGCCGTTGTTGATGCCGCCGCCCCTGATGAAGGACGCCGTGGTCGAGCCCGAGACCTCGCCCATCACGCGATATGCCACGCCGCTCTGATAACTGTGCTCGACGAAGCCCCCCTCCTCAGCGAGCGCCACGTAGTCGCCAGCGCTCACGCAGAGGTTGATCGGTTCGTAGTTCGTGACCGTCGAGCCACCGGCGCCGCCCCGACCGCAAACCGGGATGTCGAAGGCCTGCGAGGTGATGTTGATCTTTGCGCCCCCGCTCGCCAGCGGGGTCAGATCCTGGAAGTGGATCTGCGTCAGCGGGGGAGTGCCGTCCGCGGTGGGTACCGCACATCCCTCGAGCGCGACCTTGAGCGCCTGCCCGGTCGCCGGCGAGCGCGGGGCGCCGTTGGCGAGCACCGTGTTCCAGAGCGCCGCGTCGGCACCGAAGTGATAGGTGTGGACGACCCCGTTCGGGGCTTCCGGCGAAGCGGGAACGTTCGTGTCCACACCTCGGTAATCGAGGTTGTAGGCCGTATCGAGTGTCGCGGGCACCGACAGCGAGCTGCCGAACGTCGTCACGTCGGCACCGCTCGGCGCCGCATTCAGCAGAACGAGCGCGAGCACGGCGCCGGTAAGCAACGCGTACGAGCGGAGGCGTTTGGGCAGCGATTGGAGTCTGTGCATGTTCATGCTTACGGCTTGCCCTGAGATCTCGTGAGAAAACACCGGCTCGACGGACGTTTGGTTGGGTCCGACGCCCGTATTTGACATCTAGTTCTTCTGCTTGGCCATTCGTCAAGCAGAAGCGGCCGGAAGCGGAGGCGATGTCCCGGTCAGCTTTTCTGAGCTAGCCGGCCCAACAGCGCCAGTGGGCGGAGCACGATCGTGCCGACCCGTCGCGAGGCGATCCGCATCAGCCCGCGCTGCTCGTCCGCGCTTAGCAGGCCGCCTTCGTCGATCAGCGGCAGCCCCAGCGCGGTCCTCGACTCCAGCGAGTTGTAGGCCACCTGGTACTCCTCGGCGAGGACCTTGAGCTTCTGGACGTCCTCATGCAGATCCACGATGTGACGCTCGCGGTCGAGCTCCTGCCAGACGCGCGGTGCAGCCTCTGCAAGTGGCTCGGAGAGCGCTGTCCCATAGATGCTCAACAGGCGCTGGAACACCTCGCGCCACGAGGGAAACAGCGACCGCAGCTGTTGCAGGTGCTGCTCGCGCGCCTGACCCTCACTCAGCAGTGGGAGCGCGGCACGGGCGCTCAGCTCCGCGTCCCACGGCGACAGCGTCGCCGCCGCGCCCGCCAGCTCAGCCAACGACGCCTGGGCCGCGAACAGGCACGGCAAGCCCACGCGAGCCGCCTCGAGCGGCAGCAGTCCGAAGCCCTCGTACATCGTTGGGTAGGCGAGCGCGCAAGCGTTAGCGAACAGCCAGCGACGCTCCGCCTCGCCCACGAGACCCAGGTCGATCGTCAGCTCGGCCAGGTTCGGCCGGCGGCGGAGCAGCGTCAGCTCGTCCTCGCGGCTGGATCCGTGCGGCACATGCGGTCCCGCCAGCACGAGCCTGCCGCGCCAGCCCAGATCGTGCAGGGCACCGACTAGCTCGATCGCGAACAGACGGTTCTTGTGCGCATAGTCCGCGCCTAGGCAGAGCAGGAATGGGCCGTCCCTGAGCTCCGGCGGACGGATGCCCCCTGCCTCGGCCTGAAGCGTCTCCGCACCGAGCCCGGCGACGTGCGCGCGGGCGTTGGGGAGCAGATCCTCCGCCAGCGCATCGCGCTTGGCGTGCTCGGAGAAGAACACCACCTGATCGGAGCCGGCGAGCGCAAGTCGCGTCGCGCGGCGGTACGCACGCCATGTCTCGACGTCGGCGTGGTAGGAGTGGTTGTGGTAGGCGATCATGTCCTGCTGACCGACCACGACACGCCTGCCGAGCAACCTCAACAGCTCGAGATCACCCGCCGTGAACACCTGCTGCGGTCGGTGAACCACGTCAGTGAGCAGCGGACGCTCGAGCGCCTGCGCGTATGTCAGCCGCTCGATCCCCGGAACGCCCGACAGCGCGAGCTCCGCCCGCTCGGAGAGCTGGTCTGGGACGAGCACGCGAAGCGCCACGCCCGGCTCACGTGCGAGGGCGAGGACCAGCTCGACGACGTAGGTCTGCGTGCCACCCGCCGCCGCGTCCAGCGAGCGACCGTCGATCGTCACCGACAAACCGCGCAGTTGCGCCCGCGTCCAATTCAGCGAGCGGCGGAGCGCTCCCTGGGCGTCATCCGCAAGCGTCGCGTCGATCAGCCGCTCGCGCTCAGAGGAGCCGCCGAGCTCGAGTACCTCAGCGCCCGCGACGAGAACATCGTCTGCAAGCACGTTGACCATGCCGAGCGAGCTGAACCGAACGCCCAGTCCCAGTAGCGCCTCCGCCAGCGGAGCCTCGCCTAACGACCCCGCGAGCGTCAGCGCCCGCCGCCGTAGGTAGCAGCATGCTGGACCGACCGTCGCGATCTTCGGGCGCAGCCTCAGGGAGGCCTGCTCGACTCGACGCGCCGCGTCGAGGAACGGCAAATCCGGCGTGACCTCCCCCGCGAACAGCTCCACCCCCGCCGCACCGATGCTCAGCGGCGTCGCGCTCGCTACCGTCGAATCGCTGCTTGCCGCCTCGTGCAGGCGCTCGAGCCAGCCGCTCGCCACCTCCACGCCCGGGGCGACCAGCACCGCGTCGGCGGGCGCTGTCGCGGCCAGAGCGGCGGCGCACAGGCCTGCCGAAGATCGCTCCTCCAGCTCCAGTAGCGCCGCCGGCGCATCGAGCGGCGACATCGCCAGCTCGCGGCGGACAGCCTGTGCGTACTCACGAGCCACCGCCAGCACGAGCGTCGCCGGCGCGGGCGTGGCTTCTGCAATGCGGCGGATACCCGCGAGCGTCGCGGCGTCCACCGTCACGACCGGCACACACACCGTCACCGAACCCACACCGGACACGAGCGCCCCTCCGTCGACCGATCGCAGCTCCATCGCTATTCGCCCGGCACCTCGTAGAGCAGGATGCCACCGACCGAGCGAGCGTGGAGGCCGAGCTGGTCGAGCAGGCCGGCCCACGGGCCGGGCACCATCGGGTCCACCACGATGTGACGCACGTGGTGCGCGCGGATGAACGACCCGAGTTCCGGCGCCGGCGGAGTCGCGTTGACCACGAGGCTGGCCGCCGTAGGGTCGGAGTTGAACGGCACCGGCACTTCGCCCGAGACGTAACCCTCTGGCATGTTGAAGTAGAAGCCGGACTCCGCCTGCCACAGCATCGAGACGTCGTTTACGCCGAACGGCAGCACCAGGACCGGCTCGCCACGAGTGAGGTATGAACGGTGCATGTCCGTGGAGAAGAAGCGCGGGTTGCGGGGTTCTGCCCCGTACAGCGGCTTGATCAGGTTCGGGAAGACCAGCACGACCCCGAGCAGCACGATCAGCCAACGCGTCAGCGCTCCAGGCCCGGGCGTGGCGAGCCACGCCGCGACCCCGATCGAGATCGCGAGCGCCGTGAACAGGACGATCCGCGACGGCACGATATTGTCCAGCACCGGCAGGTGCCTGACCCAGTTGAACGGCAGAGCCACCGTCTGGTTGCCGGCGACGTGCAGGTGCGAACCGAGTGCCGCCAGCAGCGTGACGGCCGCAACCACTGTCAGCAATCGCGCCAGTGGGCGACGACGCCACGCGGGCAGCGCCCACGCGAGGAAAGCGACCACGATCGGGATGCTGATATAGCCGTCGGCCTCGGACACGTTCTGCATCTCGTAGCTCAACCCGAGCGTGAGGAAGTCGTGGTGGCCGAGCCATGTCGAGTACGTCGGGAAGAACGGGTTCAGTAGATCGAGGCCGTAGACGTCGGAGAGGTTCGGCGCCCCTTCCGGGAACGACCCGCTGAACAGCGCGTAGTAGAAGAATGGCGAGGCCAGCGCCAGCGCGATCACCCCCGCGAGGACCGACTCGCCGATCAGCCCGAGCACTCTGCCGCGATAGGGCGCCGGCGCGATCAGGCGCGCCGCCGCGAGCGCCAGCAGGCCGAACGCCGCCGTCTCCGCGAGCAGTTCGGTCGAGAGTCCCGCCTGGAGCACGAACAGCAGCGCGAGCACGATCACGTACGTCCTGCGCGAGGTCGAGCGCTCGATCCGTCGCACGGCCACGTGCACGATCACGGGGATCAGGAAAACCAGCGTGAGGTTCGGGTGCCCTGTCAATTGGGCGAACTGGTAGGCCCCGAAGCCGAAGAGATAGCCGCCGACGAACGCCGCCGGCTCGCGCCGCACGATCCGTCGGCACAGCAGATAGGCCGTGAACGCGGCCAGCGCCGGGCTCGCGATCGTGAGGACGTTGTAGGAGACGAGTGGGCCGGCCAGCGCCGTCACCGGCGCCATCGCGATCGCCGCCGTCGGAATCATCGCCGCACGGGCGATGTTCACACCCGTCGGATACCAGATCACGTGGCTGACGAACGGGTTCAGCCCGTGGACGATCGCGTGCGGCCACCAGGCGAGCCCCCACATGTAGGCCGCGGGGTCCTGGCTGCCCACGCAGGCGCACACATGGGACGGCGCCGAGATCGCGTGCCAGCCAATCGTGAGCATCGCGAACAGCACGTAGAAGGCCAATGCGCGCAGCCACGTCGGCAGCGAGGCGAGCACGTGCGCAACCACCGCCGGCGACGCCCCCCGAGCTCCCCGCGCGCCTCGCCGCGGCGGCTCACCGTGCAGCGCGTCTCCCCGCGCCGGCTCGCGAGAACGTGCCACGCGCGTGCTCAAGCAGCCCTACCTCTATGCCTGCGCTCGATCCCCCGCACCGCTCGCCTGAGACGGACGCTCCAGCTCGCCGTGCCGCCGCGGCTCGCACTCGACGGAGAGGCCTGGCGCAGACGCTCGCGCATCTGCTCCCCCACTGCGGCTGGCGAGAGCATGCGTGCCACGTCTGCCCGAGCCCGGCCGCCGCGGCGCGCCGCGACGTCGGGAGCGTCGCGAATCGAGCGCAGCAGCTGCGCTGCGTGCTCGAGATCAGGCTCGGCCCAGGTCGCGTCAGAGGGGTAGTGCTCGACGCCCTCCCCGACGCGCACGGAGCGCCACTTCACGAGGTATGAGTTCTCGTCGTTCATGAACTCCGTGCTGCCGCCGTAACCTGTCGCCAGTACGGGCTTACCGAGGGCCATCGCTTCGGCGAGCGGCAGCCCGTGGCCCTCGCTGCGGTGCAGCGAGACCAGGCAGTCGCACGCCGCGACCAGCGCGTCGCGCTCGGGGCCGGACATAGTCCCGTCGAGGATCGTGATGTCCTCGCGCCCGTCGGCCGCCGCCACGAGCTCGGCCTGACGGTCGGGGCGATGCCGTCCGTTGATCGACTTCACGATCAGCACCGCACCGTCGCCCGGGACGAACGCCTTGCGGAAGGCCTCGATCGCCCCGAGGGGGTTCTTACGCTCGAGCGTCGAGAGATAGTCGAACATCACGAGCACGCGAAATCCCGCTGGCAGCTCGACGCTGGGCGCGGCCGGCTTCGCCGGCGGCAAGACCGGAGGTGCCACCGCGTACACCGGCGCCTCGATCCCCACTGCGATCCGCTCCGCCGCGAAGCGTGAGTACGTCCACACCTCGGTGACCCTGTGGCTCGCCTCGCGCCACCCCGCAGGCAGCACATCGACCTCCCAACTCCAGACGCCAATCGAGCTCCGACCGGCGACCGGCGGCGCATCGGGAGAGTCGAGGTACGGGATCATCTGTTCGGGGTTCAGGCACAGCAGGTTGACCACCGGGTCGCACGCCGGGCCGGCGACGTGAGCAAAGCCCACCGTGTCCCTGCCGGGCAGCGACACATCTCGCGCGCGCGTCGGAACTTCCGCGCTGCGCAGCGCGGCCAAGTAGCGACGGGCCGCCTCGCCAACCCCTACCGCCGCGCTGAGGTAGCCCGCGAGCTCGACGCCCGGCGTGCGCTCGCTCAACGCGCCAGCTCGCGGATTCGCTGGCTCACGTAGGCGACCTCCTCCCGCGTGAGCGACGCCGAGGAGGGCAGGTTCACGCCACGCCGTCCGAGGTCTTCCGCCACGGGAAAGAGCTTGCCCTCATTCGCCTCTCGGTACATCGGCAACGTGTGCAGCGGGTAGAAGAACGGGCGCGTCTCGATCCCCGCATGCGCCAGCTTCTCCATCAGCTCGTCGCGTGGGCCGAAGCACTGCTCCTCGAACACTGCGCAGTTGATCCAGAAGGCGCTCTCTGCCCAGCTCTCCTCCGGTGAGAGCACGATTCCCTCTTGGTCGCCCAGCTCCTCGCGATACCAGCCCGCGATCTCACGGCGGCGGCCGAGGTGCCAGTCGATTTGCTCGAGTTGAGCCAGCCCAATCGCCGCCTCGATGTTCGTCATGCGGTAGTTGAAGCCGACCATTGGGAACCAGTAGCGGCGCTCCGGGTCCTGACCCTGCCCATGCAACTGACGCACGAGCGTGGCGCAGGCCTCGTCGTCGCAGACAACCATGCCGCCCTCGCCCGTCGTAATCACCTTGTTGCCGTAGAAGGAGAACGTCGCCGAGTCTCCGAGCGAGCCCACCTTGCGCCCGCGGTAGGTCGCGCCGTGGGCCTCGGCCGCGTCCTCGATCACCCATAGCCCGTGACGCTCCGCCAGCTCGAGAATCGGATCCATGTTGACGGGATGGCCGTACAGATGGACGACCACGATCCCGCGCGTGCGTGGCGTGATCGCCTCGGCAATGAGCTCCGGGTCCATGTTCCAGGTTCGCGGCTCTGAGTCCACGAACACCGGCTGCCCACCGCAATAGACCACCGGGTTTGCCGTCGCGACGTAGGTGAGCGTCGGCACGATCACCTCGTCGCCCGGACCAACGCCGTGCGCCAGCAGCGCCAGGTGCACAGCGACGGTGCCGTTGCAGCAAGAGATCGCGTGGCGCACGCCGCAAAACTCCGCGAACTCCGACTCGAAGCGCTCGATGTACTTACCGGTCGAGGAGATCCAGGTCGAGTCGATGCAGTCGAGTACGTACTCGCGCTCGCGGCCCACAAGCGCCGGCGCCGCGACCGGGATGCGCCGGTCTGCCATCAGCTCGCCAGCTCCAGCGACATCACGATCTTCTCGTCGGTCCGTCCGTCGCGCAGCAGCTTGCTTCGCTCACGCTCGGCGAAGCCGAGCGACTCATAAAGCGCGTGCGCGGTCGGGTTCGAGGTGTAGACCGACAGACGGACCGCGGGGCATCCCCGCTCGCGAGCCCGATCGACGGTCCACTCCGTCAGTCGACGCCCGAGGCCGCGGCCCTGGTGAGCCTCGTCGACGAAGATCCCGAAGCTCGGCACGGCGTAGCCCTCCTCGAAGCCGCGCAGCATCGAGAAGCCGACCAGCTCCTCGCCCGCGAGTGCCGCGAAGTACAGGTCCCTGCCCGGCTTCAGCGCGATCTGGTGCGCCTGCTCGACGTCGAGCGCAAACGGGTCGAATGTCGCCGGCACACTCGTCACCGCGTTGCGCTCGAATAGCGCTGCCAGCGCGTCGGCATGGTCGGGTCCGAGCGCCACGAAGCGCACGACGCCCTCCTCGGCGCCCTTGGCGCCCACGTCAGATTCCGAAGATACGGGCAAAATCGCTCGCAATCTCATCGTATATCGGTAGCCGAGCGTCCACCTTCATGAAGCCCAGCTCGCGCGCCGCGGCGTCGAGGCACGCGAGCGCCGGCGTCGCCCACCGGCTCCGCTCGATCAGCTCGAGTAGTCCCTCCACGTAACTCTGCTCGTCGTAGGAGGCCGCCAGCGCTCGAGCGCTCGCGCCCAGCCGCCGCCGCAGTTCGGCGTCCGTCACCAGCCGCCCCAGAGCCTCGCATGCGGCGCGGAAGTCGCCCGGCGGGACGCGCATCACGCTGCCCTCCGGCAGCTCTCCGAAGAAGCCCGACGCAAAGCACAACACAGGCCGTCCATAAGCCAGCTGGCGCATTAGCGAAGCCGAGCCGCCCTCCATCACGGGGTGGCGCAGGTTCACGAATACGTCCGCCTCCGCCATCAAGCGGTCCAGCTCCTCCTGCGGTCGCCATCCGAGGACGTTGACTTGCAGGCGCCCGTCCTGACGCTCGATCGCCTCGCGCACCTCCTTTGCGTAGTCGGCGAAGCCGTCGTCGGGGCCGACCACCGTGTAGCGCACGCGCTCGGCGAGCACCGGGTCCGCAGCGAGCATCGCCACCACGCGATGCACCTGCTTGTTCGGGTTGAGATGACCCACCGTCAACAAGCGCAGCCGTCCGTCAGCCGCTCCTCCCGGCCCGCCACCGCCCTCGCCACGATCGGCCAAGCCGCCGAGCACCTCGCCGTAGCAGGGCAGATGCAGTGCGCTGACCGGCCCCGCCCAGCGCCCACGGACGTCTTCCGCCTGCCGCGCGGAGTGCGTCACGACGCCCCGCGCGAGCGCGATCGCCTCCTCGAAGAGCGGGAAACGCAGGACCTCCTCGTCGGACTCCCACACCGGCCGGCGCAGGCCCTCGAGCGACGCGCGTGCGATCTCACCCCCCGCCTCGCCGTAGAAGCTCGCCATCCGCGCGACATACGTCTGCGGCGAGGGTTCCGGCCCCATCAACCACATGCCCGCGAACAGGTGGTGCAGTACCCGATCGTGCAGGATCACCACGCCCGGATAGCGCTGCGCCACCGCGTGGATCTTGCGGTGAAACGGCAAGTAGTCGCCCATGTTGTAGACCACCGCCTCGCGCTGCTCCAGGAGCGCGAGTTCCTTCGACTCCTGCGAGAAGCCAATCACGCGCAGCTCGGTGTCCCAGTAGGGCGGCTCGTCCGAGGTCCAGATCTCCACTTCCGCGTGCCGGGCCAGCACACGGGTCACGTGCGTGCTGAACTCGCCGATCGCGCTGCGCGTCGAGAACGGGGTGAACCACGCGATCCTCACCGAAGCATCACCCCGTCAGGCACGCGATCACCCTGTCCCACGAGATCTCCAGCTCGTCGATCGTCTGCAGCGCCGCGGCGCCCATGCTTTCCGCCAGCGCGCGGTCTTCGGTCAGCTCGTCCAGCGCCTGCGCCAGCTCCCGCACCCCGTCAACCACGCGCCCGTTGCGCCTGTCCTGCACGAGTTCGAGCGTGCCGCCGGAGTCCGTGAACGTGATCACCGGCTTGCGTGCGTGGAACGCTTCCAGCGTCACGTAGCCGTAGGAGTCCTCGCCGAAGGGCAGGTAAACCACGCCGCGCGCGCCCGCCAGCAGGCGCAGCTTCTCCTCCTCCTCGATCCAGCGGTCGATCACCTCGACGCGATCCTGCAGGTCATGCTCGCGGATCACCGCCGCCAGGCGCTCTCGGTCCGCCTGCGATTCAGGCTGACCGGCAATCACCAGCCGCGCCGAGCTCGCGACGTGGGCCATCGCCTCCGCCGCGACGTGCTGGCGCTTGCCCGCCGTGATGCGGCTCGGCAGGAAGAAATAGTCCCCGTAGTCCTCGCAGCGATACGCGCTCGCGTCGGGCAAGGGCGGGAACAGCACCTGCGACGGCAGGCCGCTGTAGTAGGACAGGCGGTGGCCGACGATCTCGGAGTTCGTGTAGATCCGCTTCGCCTCGGCCAGGTGGCGTTCGTCCGCTGCGAAGATCGCCTCGCGAATACTGTGTCCCGCCGGCGTGTCGGGCAGGTCCTGATAAGGCGTCCCCCACAGATCGTAGGCCTGACGAAACTGGTGCAGCAGCCACAGCACCTTGTTCTCGTGCGGCACGTAATAGGCAGGGAACTTCAGCGCGACGACCCGGTCGACGTTCGCGATCCGTACCAGCCGCGCCGCCAGCATGTGGTCGATGATCCGCTCCGGCGGGTTCCATTGGAACGGTAGGCGCACGACCTCGCTCTCGTGCCCGTACTGCTCCAGCTTGTCGTGCAGCCAGTCGGCCAGCAGCTCGGCCCCGCCCCGCACGAACGGCGCCTGGTTGTTGACGATCGCGACCTTCATCCCAAGAGGCTCCCGACGACGTGCTCCCAGTCGATCCGCTTGCGCGCCAGCGTCTCGAAACCGCGCTTTCCCATCTCCGCCGCGGCCCGCGGGTCTGCGCGCAACCGGTCGATCGCACCCGCGAGCGCCTCGGGCTCGGGCGCAACGATCAGCCCGTTGGTGCCGTCCTCGATGATCTCCAGCGTGCCGCCGGAGTCCGAGCACGTGATCACGGGCTTGTGCGCTTGGAAGGCCTCCAGCGTCACATAGCCGTAGGAGTCCTCGAGGAACGGGATGTAGAGCACGCCCGCGCTGCGCGCGATCAGCTCCGCCTTCTCCTCCTCGCTGATCCAGCGCGGGATCAGCTCGACGCGCTCCTGCAATTTGTGCTCCTCGATCGTGCGTTGCAGTGGCGCGAGCTGCTCGGGGCTGTCGGGGGCACCCGCGATCACGACGCGCACGTCCGTCGCAAGATGGCGCGCGGCCTCGACCGCGAGGTGCTGGCGCTTGTGGCCGGTTATCCGGCAGGGATAGAAGACGTAGTCCTCGGCAGGCGCGTGCGTGAAGCGCTCGGGTTCCCACAGCGGCGGATAAAGTACGTCCGCCGCCAGCTCGTTGTAGTCGCGCAGCCGATCGGCGACGATCTGCGAGTTCGTGAAGATCCGCTGCGACTCGCGCAGGTAGAGGTTGTCCGCAGCAATGATCGCCTCACGCGTGCCAAGGCCCTCGGGCGTGGAGGGAACATCCTGGTAGGGAGTTCCCCAAAGGTCATAGGCACCGCGGTGGTGGTGGATGAACCACAGGCGCTTGTTCGGGTGGCGCAGCAGGTAGCTCGGCGTGCGGATCGCCACCAGCACGTCGGCCGCCTCGCTGACGTCCATCAGCCGGATTGCGAGCATCTGCTCGAGCATCGTGTCCCACGTCGAGAGGAACGGGATCTCAACCGTGTCAACCTCGTGCCCGCGCGCGCGAACCGCGCGCGCGAGGTCGCGCACGATCATGCGCCCGCCACCCTCGATGAAGGGCACGTACGTACTGGCGATAAGAACCCTCACCGCGCCGCTGTCGCGCGCCCGCGCCTGCGCTTGCGCGCGGTCAACGGCGCAGCTCGTCGTGGAGGTTGGCGACCTGCCGCTCCAGCGACTCGATCGCGCGGCCTTGCGCCGCGAGCTGCCGCAGCAGGAATGTGATCACGCGAGCGTTCGCCCCGTTCCACACCGACTGCGCTTCGGGAATCGGGTGCAGCCCGCGTACCAGCGCGCGCTTGGCGCGCGTCGTCAGCTTCCCAAGCAAGCGTCGATGCGAACCGACCTGCAGCGCCCGCAGGTCGTGCGTCGCATGCAGGTGGCCGAGGTCGCCGTGCACCGCGTGCTCCAGCGCGAACGAAGGGAGGCGGCTCTCGAGCGCGGGACGATCGCGTTCGGCATTCTGCCGCAACCGCGAGGAGATCAGCTCGCTGGAGGCGCCTTCGCTCCGCACCTGCGAGCGCGCTTGGATGGCGCTTGGGCTCTCGTTCACGGCCGGGCCATGTTAGCGCCGGGTCCAGTCACCCGGGCGGGGCCGGAGCGCCACGATACGCTTCTCAGCGATGCCCGGAGCGGGAAGCAGTGCGCGGTCGCCGATCGTCGTCGATTCGGTGACGAAGACGTTCCGCGTGCCAGAGGAGCGGACCCACACGTTGAAGGAGCGCGCCCTTCACCCGCTGCGGCGAACCCGCCACGAGACCTTCCAGGCGCTGCACGAGGTCTCCTTCGACGTGCGCCAAGGGGAGTTCTTCGGCATCGCCGGGCGCAACGGCAGCGGCAAGAGCACGCTGCTGAAGTGCCTCGCCGGGATCTACGGCGTCGACAGCGGCCGCATCTGGATGGAGGGCCGCCTCTCGACCTTCATCGAGCTGGGGGTCGGCTTCAACCAGGACCTCGCCGCGCGCGACAACGTCGTGCTCAACGGGATCATGATGGGCCTCTCGCCGCGCGAGGCGCGCGCCCGCTACGACGCCGTGATCGACTTCGCCGAACTGCGCGAGTTCGAGGAGCTGAAGCTGAAGAACTACTCCTCCGGGATGCACGTGCGGCTGGCGTTTGCCGTCGCGATCCAAGTCGACGCCGAGGTGCTGCTCGTCGACGAGGTGCTCGCCGTCGGAGATGCCGCCTTCCAGCAGAAGTGTTTCGACGTCTTCCACGAGATGCGCGACGAAGGACGAACGATCGTGTTCGTGACTCATGACATGGGATCGCTCAACCGCTTCTGCCACCGTGCGCTGCTGCTCGAGCGCGGCGAGGTCGTGCACCTCGGCGAGCCGCACGAAGTCGCCGACCGCTACCTGGAGATCAACTTCGGACGCGACCCGCAGGCCGCCGGCGGCGGCGCGGGTGTGGACGGGCGCGGGGGCGATGGCGAGGCGCGCGTGCTCGAGGCCTGGATCGAGGACTCGCGCGGCGAGCGCCAGGCCTCGCTTGCGCAGGGCGAGCGGGTCACGCTGAAGGCGCTCGTCAAGTTCGAGGTCGAGGTCGAGGACCCCGTCGCGAGCGTCTACGTGCTCAACGAGGAGCACGTCGCAATCGTCGTCGCCACCAGCCAGCGCGAGAACGAGCGCAGCGGCAACTACGCCGCGGGCGAGGTCGTGCTGTGCTCCTTTGCCTTCCAGAACGTGCTTGCCCCCGGCCGCTACAACCCGCTGTTCACGCTTGCCCATCGTGGCACGGGGCTCGACCTCATGGACCGACTCGAGGGCGCCTTCTCGTTCGTCGTCACCGGCCCCGAAGCGATGGGCGGGGTGATCGACCTGCCCGTCGAGGTGGGCTTGACGCGCGCGGATGAGCCCGGAGCTGGCGCGCTTGCCCCCACCCCTCAGCACCAACGCGCATGAGCACCGAGACACTCACCTACAGCGGCGCCGGGCGGCCGATCAAGGGGCCACGCGCGCTGACCGACGACTGGTCGCGCTTCTGGCATCTCACGTACAACATCGCGCGCAACGAGTTCAAGCTGCGCTTCTTCGGCTCGGTGCTCGGCTACCTGTGGCAGCTCGTGCGCCCGCTGCTGCTGTTCGGGGTGCTGTACGTGTTCTTCACGAAGGTCGCCCACGTCAACAGCTCTGACACGCCTGGGCAGGAACACTACGGAGCGCAGCTGCTCGGCTCGATCGTGCTGTTCACCTTCTTCTCCGAAGCCACGACCGGCGCCGTGCGCAGCGTCGTCGAGCGCGAGAATCTCGTGCGCAAGATCCAGTTTCCGCGGATGGTGATCCCGCTCTCGGTCGTGCTGCTCGCGCTCTTCAACCTCGCGCTCAACCTGCTCGTCGTGCTCGGCTTCGCCTTGATCGAAGGCGTCGAGCCGATGCTGAGCTGGCTGGAGCTGCCTCTGATCGTCGGGGTGCTCGCCCTGTTCGCGACGGGCATCGCGATGCTGCTCTCAGCGCTGTTCGTGACGCTGCGCGACATCCAGCCGATCTGGGACGTCGTCAGCCAGATCCTGTTCTACGCCTCGCCCGTGATCATCTCCGTGGAGACCGTGCGGGAAAAGTTCAGCCACGCGCTGCTCCACCTGTACATGCTGAATCCGCTGGCGACCGTGTTCCAGCAGTTCCGCTACGCAATGATCACGCACGGGACACTCAGCGTCGGTGATGCGCTCGGTGGCTGGCTTGCGCTACTCGGTCCGCTCGCGATCGTGCTCGCGGTGTTCGCGCTCGGCTTCTGGGTCTTCAATCGCTCCGCCCCGCTCGTCGCCGAGAACCTCTAGCTCGCGGGGTACGCCCTGTGCGCAGCGACTCGGCCTAGCCCGGGCGACCCTCGCGCAAAGCCACTCCCGCCGCGGCCTTCGCCGCCTGCTCGGGCGTACGCGGCAGGCGCGCCGTCGCCCGACCCCGCAGTCGATCGACCGGCAGTCGCGCCCCCGCCGCGGCGCTGCGCATCAGTCGCTGTGGGGTGCCGATCCGCTCGTGCCGGCCGACGTAGCGCTGCGGCTTCGTCGCGATCATGTTCAGCGATACACCGCCCGAGACGTGGTCGAGCCAGCCGAGGTAGGCGCGCCGCGCGATCCCCAGCCGACGCGTGGCGAAGCCGACCCGGCGCGCGAGCGCCTTCGCCCCCGAGCGCTCGTCGTGCGGCGGCTCCGCATCGCCGAAGTACGGCAGGTAATGGGGCTCAGTCACGCTCGTCAAGAAGCCCGCCCGTGCCGCCTCCCAGCGATAGCGCAACGCCCAGTGGGCATGCTCGTAGCCCTCGAACTGCTCGACCCCCTCGTCATGCACGCCGTCGGGGTCTCTAAGCGTCTTCAGCGTCTCGTTTACCACCAGCAGCCGCCCGCCCGGGCGCAGCACGCGAAAGATCTCCTCGAACGTCCGCCGCAGGCTCGCCAGGTCGTTGTGGTGCAGCACCTGGCAGCAGTACACGTAATCGATGCTGCTCGACGCTAGCGGGATCGCGTCCATCGAGCCAAGCACCCGCTCGAAGAACACCTGCCCGCCCTCGATGAACCAGTCCGCCGTGTATAGGCCCTGTAGCTCCGGCGTCGCGATGTCCAGCGCGATCGCGCGCAGGGCCCGCTCCGCGAAGTGGTTAGTCGCCCAGCACGTGTTCGAGCCGATGTCGAGCACGCTCTGCCCCGGCAGAAACGGCACCGTCGTCAGCAGCTGATGCATCGAGCGCGCCTGCACGTACCAGTAGCCGTGCTCGAGGTCCGGCAGCTTCAGCACCATCTCACGACTCCAACCCTCCAGGCGCATCTGCTCCGCGAAGCGCTCCAGCCCCGCGGCCTCCTTGCGCACGTGCTCCGGCGGGTCGTACAGCAGATCCGGAACGCCGCGATGGATCGCGAACTCGCGGCCGCAGGCACCGCAGCGCAGCGAGCCCTCGCGCACCTCACGCTCGTCGCTTGCCGTCGCGTGCACCTGCAGGCTGCCCTCGCGCAGACAAGCCGGGCAGCGCAACGAACCTACGAACTCGCGCTTCATCTCGTGGCGCTAGCCCACGCGCTCCTGGGGCGCCGCCAAGCCCGCGTCTAGCGCGAGCCGGCGCGGCTGCGCGACATCCTCGAAAAACGCCACCAGTGCGTCGATCCGTCGCTCCCACGCATACGGCTGCGCCGTCTCGATTCCCGCCCGGCCGAGGCGCTCGCGCAGCTCCGGGTCCGCGAACAAGCGCGTGAGCGCCTCGCCTACGGCCTCTGGCGTCGCCTCGGGCATCAGGCAGTTCTCACCGTCCACGCAGAAGTCGCGGTTGCCGTGCGCGTCGGTCGTGACAACCGCGCAGCCCGTCGCCATCGCCTCCAGCGGCGGCAGCGCGAAGCCCTCGTGCGTCGAGGTCTGCACGAACACCGTCGCCTCGTTGAACAGCTCGTTCACCCCCTGATCGCTCGGGGACTCGACGTGGCGCATGCCGGGCCCGTCCGCGAGCTCAGCCTCGTGGCCGAACAGACACAGCTCCGCCGCCGGTACCACGCCCCGCAGCTGCCGCCACGCCGTGATCGTCAGTGGCAGATTCTTCAGCGGGTTGCTGCGGCCCAGCGCAAGCACCATGTCCTCGCGCCGGCGTCGCTGCGGCAGCGCCCGGAAGGTCTCCAGGTCGATGCCGGGCGGGATCAGCTCCGCCTCCAGGCCCAGCTCGCGCAGGCGCTCTCGGTTCCACTCCGAGATCGTCATGTAGTGGAACTCGGGGCGGTAGGAGTCGAGCACCGCGTGCCGTGCCGCCTCGTCGTCGGGGTAGTAGGAGGTCTCGATGTCCTGTACGAAGTAGACCGGGATGCCGTGCAGCACGCTCGCGTACCAGACCGGCGCCGCCGTGTTCCACCAGGTCGCCACCTTGATCGCGTCGATCGGAGCCAGCGCCTGGATTAGTTCGTCATAGAACTCGAAGCTGTGCACTGGCACGCGCAAGTCGAACCAGTCCGGCGCAGCGCCGAGCGTGTAGAGCGCCACCTCGTGGCCGCGCTCTGACAGGCGGTTGAGGTGCTCGAAGATGTCGCGGTGGCCGCCGCCGACGCCGGTGTCCTCCGTTACGTAGGCGATCCGCAGGCGCCCGTCTTCCGTCCGCACCGCGCGCGCGTCGAAAAAGTCCCCCCACAGCTCCCAGAACAGCTGCTGCGAGGCGGCCTCGCGCGCGCCGACGTCCGCACCGCGCGTGACCGACTCTTGGTGGTAGAGGCTCGCCGCCGGGAAGTACATCACCCGCAGCCCGGCCTGCCAGCAGCGCAGGCACCAGTCGACGTCCTCGTAGGCCATCGGGTAGCGCTCGTCCATCAGGCCCACGCGCTCCAAGGCCTGCCGCCCGATGTACATGCATGCTCCCGTCACCGCCAGGGCCGGGCTCGGAATCGCCGCTGGCCCCCAGTCGCCGGGCTTGAAGCGGTAGCGGTGGTCGAACCACTCGCGCGCGCCCAGGTTGCGCACCGTACCCGCGAACTGGATGCGCCCGTCGGGGTAGAGCAGCCGGCCGCCCACGACACCCACGTCGTCCTCCTGGGAAGCCGCGAACTGCAGACAAGCCAGCCAGCCCGGGCGGGTCTCGACGTCGGAGTTCAGGACGACCACGTCGCGATCTGAGCTGGTCGCGCGCAGGCCGCGGTTGACGTTCGCCGCGAAGCCGCGGTTCTCCTCGCCCGCGATCAGCTCGATGCCCTCGATTGCCCGCAACGCAGCCAGACCCTCCTCGCCGCTGGCGTCGTCAGCCACGATGATCCGCGCCATCCCCGCCGGCACCGTCGCGCGGATGCTCTTCACCAGCGCCTCGACGAGCGCGGCATCGCGATAGCTGGGGATCACGATGTCGACCGGCTCGCCGTGCTCGCGGTACCACGCCAGCGCCCGCCGGTAGGAGTCGTGGCCCATGCGCGAGCGCAGCTGTAGGTGGCGCTTCAAAGGCGTGTAGCGCAACGGGAACGTCAGCGCGCGGATCAACAGCGTGCGCCAGCCTAGATAGCGGTAGGTCAGGTAGATGCGACGACGGATGCCCGCCAGCGGGCCGCTGAACTCGCCGTCGAGCGCGCGCTGCGCGATCTTCTCGCGCGGCGCAATCGGTGGTCTGGGCTCGGGTTGCTGTTGCTTTTCCATTCGGTTCTTCTGCTCAGAGGTCCAGCGGGTCAAAGCCCCCGCGACGATCCAACGACAGCCCGCGGCGAAGCGTCGCCGGCAGCATGTCCGCTCGCGAGCCCACCAGCGCCCCCGCGAGCCGGAGCACATGATGGGCGCTCGCCGCGAGCAGCCTAGCGCGGCGCTCCGACCCGCTCAGGCCCGCGGCGGTGGCGGCCTCACGGTCCGCCGACAGCTCGCCGCGTAGCTTCCCCAGCAGCCGCCGTGGCGCAAGCGGCTCACGCCAGCCGTACACCTCCAGCAGCCCGCGCCACTCGTCAAAGCATCGCCGCAGCTCGGCAAGCGCGCCATAGTCGTGCGAGTGCAGCACGCCCGCGCCCGGCACGAACGCCTTCGCGTAGCCCGCGCGCAACATCTCCAGCGCCAGCACGCGGTCCTCCGCGTAGGGCACCTCGCGATAAGGCACCCGCTCCCACGCCGCGCGCGACAGACAGGCGTTCGCGTCTGTGAAGAAGCCACGCGTGCCGAGGAATGCCTGCGCCGGCAGTCTCTGACGCTCCTCGAAGGTCAGCCGCTCGACCGACGGGTCGCCTTCGCGTGCCAGCGAGGCGAAGAACCGCTCCAGTTCGACGCGCACCGCGAACGCCACATCCGGGCGGGGCAAGTACGGGCCGAACACGAGGCCGACGTCCTCGCCCAACGAGAAGCCCGCCAGCAGGCGCTCGAGCCAGCGCTCGTCGGCCGGCTCCGCGTCCTGAGTCAGCAGCGCCACGTGCGCGCTCGTCGACTCGCGCATCAGCAGGTTCCGCGTGCCGCCGTGGCTGAAGCGCTCGGGCGCGATCTGAAGCACGCGCGCGCCGTGCTCACGCGCGAGCTCGAGCGATCCGTCGCGCGAGCCCGAGTCGCATACGAGCAGCTCGTGGGCGACCGTCTGGCGAGCCAGCGCGCGCAGCGTGCCGGCCAGCAACGTGCCGCCGTCACGCACGGGGATCGCGACCGTAACGCTCACGCGTAGTACCTCGAGATCGTGATCGCCTGCGCGAACAGGTCGTGGCCGATCGCGAAGACGACGAGTGCGGCGCCAATCACAGGCCCCCAACGGCGCCCGCCAACGCGCACGGCGAGCGCGACGACGGCTCCATAAAGGCAAAGCAGCGGCAGCAGATAGCGGGCCTGCTCGAACACGCCGCCGTTGGCGACGAGGTAGCGGTAGGACTGCACCCCGATCACCACGCACACGCCGGCGAGCGCGAGCACGTAGACCGACAGCTCGCCCAGGCGCCGGCGCAGCGCGTCCCGCCGGCGTACGAGCTCGGCGATCGCGAGCCCGCCGACGAGCAGCGAGACGCCCTCGGCGACTCCGTAAACCCACCCAGGGAAGTCGTAGTCGAGCCAGCCGAAGCGCCCGACGAAGCCCTTGAACCACGTTTCCCAGAACGGCGAGTAGCTGAACGCCCGGTTCAGCCAGAGGTGCGGCAGGAACAACTGCCACACGTGGCTGATCTCTTCGTTGAGATGGAACGCCCGCCCACCAGCGCCGGCCACGCTACCTACGCCGCCCGGAATCGCACTGCGCGACCACACGAAGTGGTTGAGCAACACATAGATCAGGGCCGGCGCCGCAGCCAGCCCCACCGCCCAGACCAGGCCGGCCAGCGCGCGGCGGCGGTGCTCTGCGGGAGCGCGCCACGCCAGCAGCACGACCGCCAGCGCCGCCGCCGGAATGAAGCCGAGTAGCGTGAACTTGGAGATCAGCCCAGCCCCGAGAAAGCCACCGATCAGTGCGCCGCCCGCCGGCGTCAGCCCTCGCCGGAAGGCCCTCGCGATCGCCCACAGCACCCCCGCGCCGGTTAGATAGAGCAGGTCGTCGTTGTTGACGCCGCCCGACATGAAGCCGAACAGCGGCTCGAAGGCGACGAGCAGCGCGCCGGCCGGCCAAGCCCAGCGCGAGGCCGGCAAGAGCTCGCGCAAGAACATGAACACGAGCAGCACCGTCAGCGCGCCCATCAGCGCCGAGAGGCAGCGCATCGCAGTGAGTTTGTCGAGCACGTTGCCGCCTGCGAGGCGGTAGGGGATCGCCTGCAGCGCGTAGTACAGGGGCGGATTGGGCGTCGCCGCGAGCGCGTCGCCGCTGCCCTTCGCCGAGAGGTTCTCGGCAGCGATCTGCTCGATCACCTGCTGTTGGACCTCGGTGCCGGGCGCGGGGTTGGCGCGGTGGCCGACGATCCCGAACGTGAGCAGCGCGTCGATTGTCTGGTCCTCGCGCGGCGAGAGCCCGGAGCCGACCGGGAGCTGGCGCGGGAGCGTGCCGCGTTCGGCGAGTTGCTGCACGTATGCGTAGTGCGCGTTCTCGTCGGGCACCTGGAAGGGCGGCACGATCAGCGACCAGGCGAGCCCGTTGGCCAGCGCGACGAGCGCACAGACCCAGGCCGCGCAAGGAACGGCGGCGATGACACGCCGTAGCCGACCGACGATGCCGCCAGCGGTCATTGACGTAGCTCCTCCCTCAGCACCGTGCGCAAGGCGAGCACGATCGCGAGCAGCATCAGCACGATCGCCGCGCCGGCGGCCCAGTGGCGCACGATGTCGCCCTTAGCCAATGAGAAGCGGTGGGCGAGCGTCGGCAGCAGCGAGAGCCACGATTCGCTGCCCGGGCGCATGTATTCGATCCGCATGCGCCCGTTCAGCGGCTTGCCGGCGAGCACAACGTAGAAGTTGGCGTCGGGCACCGAGCCGCCGAAGGCGACCTGCTCGGTGCCACGGTTGACCAGGCAGATCTGCACGCCCTGCTTGGTCTCGCGCACCCGCGAGACGGGGATCGTCAACGTCCCCGAGCGCCACCCGCCGGCCACGCCGCCGGCCGCGATCTGCCCGCGCGCGTCGGCCATCGTCAGCTGCAGCCGGGGACCCGGGCGCGGGCCGCTGTCGGCGCTCAGCCGCAGCGCGCCGGTGTCGCCGGGCACGAGCTCGCCCGGCTCGCACAGCTGGCCGCCGGGCGGCAGCTTGATCACGTAGCCAGTGTTCGCGGTCAGGTTCGTCGCGGCGCGGCGCGGTGCGCTCTGCGCGAGGATCGCGACGCCAGCGAGCACGATCGCCAGCAGCCCGACCGCCACGACCAGGCGAACCGGCGTGACGGCCCACCGCGACCACGAAGCGCGTGCGTCGTCGGGAACTGCTCGCTCGCCAGCGCTCACGGGCGGACGAGCTCCACCCAATCCAGTCGCCGGCCGCACAGCTTGCGCCAGTCGCCCACCGCCAGCGTGCGTAGGCGCTCGGGCGCTTCGCGCTGCAGCGCGGTGGCACCGATCTCGCCGATTCCCCATTCGCCCGGCCCGAGGTGGTTTCTGCCAGCCTTGCGGAAGATCCTCACGTGGTGGGCACCCGGCGAGAGCTCGATTCGAGCAGCCTTCAGCCACTGGCGTGGCGTATTTGCCCCGGACACCGAGCCGACGATGCGACCGTCCACGGCGACGTACACGCGCCGTGGAAAGTCGCCCTGCACCCACACGCCGTAGCTGCCTCCGGCGACATGCAGCGTGCCGCTGGCGTGGCCCGGCGTGTTCGGTAGCACGGCGCCGGCCTCGGCTGGGTCCAGGCCCCACCCGTAGGAGCGATCGCGTGAGTACAGCGGTTCGAAGTAGCTCAGTTCTGGCGGGACCGCGGCGACCAGCTCGCTGCCGACCGGCGCAGCCGCGATGGTCTTCGCAAGCACGCGGCATTGGACCGTCGCGGAAGGGGAATACAGGCCCTGCAGCGGCAAGTGGCGGAGCACGCTCGGGGTGGCCTTGCGGCGCCAGCCGATGTAGAACTGGTTTTCGTAGGCCAGCGTGTAGTTCGCCGGCGGGCGGCTGGCCGAGGGCGAGCGCCGCGTTACGATCAGCGGGTAGCCCTCGACGAACGACAGCAGCTCTTCGTCGAGGTCGAAGTAGTGCCCATAGAAGTAGGTTGGGTTGCGCAGCTGCACCTGCTGGGGCGTGAGCGCCTCGAACGGGACGCTGATCCTCGCGGCGCGACCGAAGTACTTGGCGTACTCCTCGAACTCGTTCCACAGCACGAGGCCTTCGCCCTTGAAGTGATCGCCGGTGCGCTGGATTGCTTCCATTCGCCGCGCCGGAGCGACGTGGTCCCAGCTGTAGGCGAGCAGGTCGGAGGCGAGCACGCCAACCGACAGCGCGCCGGCGACGAGCATGGCAAGCGGCGCGAGTCGACCGCGCACCGCCGCGAGCGCGACGAGCGCCGCCAGCAGCACCGCCGGACCGCCGATCGCGAGCAGCTTGCCCTTCGCGTACGGGCTGACGCGCGGATAGACGATCAGCAGTACGAGCGCGACCGTCCCAAGCAGCAGCAGCGGAGCGAGGCTTCGGCGTCGCAGCCCTTGCCATACACCCGGGAGCAGCAGCACAAAGATCGCCACCGTCGCGATAATCGTCAGCGTCGCGGCGGGCTCGGGAATCACCGGGAAGCGGTATTCGCCGGCCAGCCACACGCCACTGATCTGGCTGAGCGGAAGCGGCCGCAGCAGCTGGCCGAGCTGCGTGGCGCCCACGCCGGCCGCGCTCTGCCCTGTCTGCGCGACGTTGAAGAAGGTGCGCAGCGTGATCAACGTGGGAATCGCGAGCAGCGCTGTGAGGGCGAGACCGAACGCCGCCGGTCCGAGCCAATTTCGGCCGAGGCGCACACGCCGTACGAACAGCAGGCCAAGCGCCAGGAACAGCGCGATCGAGCCGAGATACGGGACCGCGACGGCGTTGTATGTCGCCAGCGCGGCGGCCGCGCCGACCGCAACGAGCGCTGCACCGGCGTAGGGCCGTCGCAGCGAACTCGCCTCCTCGGCGAGCGCGACCGTCGCGCACAGCGTTGCGAGCAGCCCGATCTCCTTGATCCCCCCCTGCAACGCGTATTGGAAGGTGAGATTCGCACCTACGGCGACGAAAGCGACCGAGGCGGCGCGCCAGCCGCCGAGCAGGCGGGAGGTGGCGCTCGCCAGGGCGATGCCCGCGGTGGCAGCGAGTCCTGAGATGAAGCCCTGGTAGAGCACCGCCACGGGCGTGCCAGTGAGCCCGCTGAACGTCCCGAGCAGCGCCTGCGTGCCCATCGGATAGCCGGAGGCGAGGTAGGAGCTAAGGAACTCGCGCGCGCTCGTCTCGGGGATCGAGCCGAGCGTTGTGCCGTAGCCCTTGACATGCTCAGCCAGCAGCATCTCGAAGCCGGAGTCATTGACGAAGTCATAGCCCGACCACGTCCAGTGGCCGTGTGCGATCACGGGCAGCATGTAGAGCACGTACACGGCGAGGCCCGCAGCCCCGGGCCAGCCCGGGTTCAGGCGAGCGATCAGGCCGTCACGGGCAAAGATCAGGCCGAGCAGCGCCACGAGCACCAGCAGCACGATCGCCAGCACGTCCCCCGCACCGGCCGCATAGCCGGGCAGCACGAGCACGAGCGAGACGCACAGCCCTGCCGGCAGCAGCAGCGCGTTGCTCAGGCGCAGGCGCAGCACGCGCTCCAGCGCGAGGCCACAGCCGAGGCTGCTCAGCCACATCACCGCCAGCGCCCCGATTACGGCCATTAGGTCGTAACGCACGGTGGCTCCGGCGCTCTCGTCTGCCTATGAATTGCGGCGCAGACCGAGGATCGAGAGGAGAAACGAGGAGAAGAAGATCTGGATGCCCACGATCACCAGCGAGGCCGCTACGACCGCGAGCCGTTCATAGGACAGCGAGCCGAAGCCGTGCGCGATCCAGCTCGCGAGGATCACGCCACCGAGCACGATCCCGATCAGCACGAACAGACCGCCCAGAAGCAAGCCGTGCTCGAGGCGGAAGCGCGAGCGCATGCGATCGAACCAGGGGTCCTTCTCGCCCATGAAGTACGTGCCGTAGGCATGCGCACACAACCCCAGCGCGAGAACCTGGGTGCCGACGATCATCAGCAGCGCCCCGCCGATGATCGTGTGCACGCCCCAAGCGCGCCCGAACAGGTTCAGTTCGGTCTCGGTGATCAGGATGATCAGCGTGCCGAGCCCGGCAAGCACGGCTCCCGGGACGATGAACAGGTGGTTCGGGCTGTGCACGAGCAGGAAGCGCAGATGCCGCCAGCCATCGCGGAAGCTCGACAGCTTGCTCTCGCCGCCGCGCGGGTGGTATTCGATCGGGAACTCGGCGATCTTGAGCTTCTCCTTGGAGGCCCTGATCACCATCTCCGAGGCGAACTCCATGCCGGTCGTGCGCAGGTCAAGGCGCGGCAGCACGTCGCGGCGCAGCGCGCGCATGCCGCAGTGGGCGTCGCTGATGCCGGTGCGGAAGAAGAGGTTGAGCAGGCCCGTCAGGATCGGGTTGCCGATGTAGCGGTGCAGCCACGGCATCGCCCCCGGCTGGATGTTGTCCATGCGATCGCCGATCACCATCTCGGCGCCTTTGTCGAGCTCGGCGACGAAGCGCGGAATCTCGTTGAAGTCGTAGGTGAGGTCGGCGTCGGCCATCACGATGTAGCGCCCCCGCGATGCCGCGAAGCCGGCGAGGTAGGCGCTGCCGTAGCCGCGGCGGCGCTCGACGACCACGCGCGCGCCCGCGCGCTCGGCCAGGCGCGCCGAGTCGTCCTCGGAGTCGTTGTCGGCGACGACGACCTCTCCGGGCACGTCCATCTCGTGCAACGCCACCAGCGCCGCTTCCACGCACTGCTCGATGTTCTCGGCCTCGTTCAGGCAGGGGATCACCACGGAGACGAGCGGGGCCGAGCGATCCTCGACGTCCGCCGGGGCGGGGGGTTTTGTCTGGACGACTGTGCTCATGAGCGGTCGCTCGACGCCGTGCGCTTCGATCGTCGCCGGGCGGTTACGCGGTTATAACGCCCGGGCGGGCGGAAAGTGGCGGATTCCCGGATGATGCTACCCGCTATGCGCATCTGCATCGTCTACGACTGCCTCTACCCGTACACGATCGGCGGCGGCGAGCGCTGGTATCGCAACCTCGCCGAGCACCTGGCGGAGGCCGGCCACGAGGTCACCTACCTGACTCTGCGCCAGTGGCCGCGGGGCGAGCGTCTCAACCTCGACGAGCGCGTGCGCGTGGTCACGGCCGGTCCGCGGATGGCGCTGTACACGATCGGGCGGGCGGCGGCGCATCCTGCCGCCGCTCGTGTTCGGTGCCGGCGTGCTCTGGCATCTGCTGCGCCACGGGCGCCGTTACGAGGTCGTGCACGCCTGTGCGTTCCCTTACTTCTCGCTGCTCGCCGCCGCGCTGGTGCGCCCGCTGCGCCGCTACGCGCTTGAGGTCGACTGGTTCGAGGTGTGGAGCGAGCGCTACTGGCGCGACTACCTGGGCGGGCTGGGCGGGCCGCATCGGCGGGCTCGTGCAGCGGCTCTGCGCACGCGTGGCGCAGCGCGCCTTCTGCTTCTCCGAGCTGCACGCCGAGCGGCTGCGCGAGGAGGGGCTCAACGGCTCGGTGACCGTGCTTCGGGGCCTGTATGCGGAGTCCCCGCCGGCGTCCTCGGCCGAGCCGCTCCCCCCGTCTGCGCCGACGCCCTCCGCCGAGCCGGCGTCGCCACCGGAGCCTCTGGTGCTGTTCGCAGGCCGCTTGATCGCGGAGAAGCAGGCAACGCTCGGCGTATCGGCGATCGCGCTGGCGAGCGCCCGGATCAAGGGCCTGCGCGGCGAGTTCCTCGGCGACGGCCCCGAGCGCGCGGCGCTGCAGCAGGCGATCGTCGATCACGGCCTGCGGCAGACGGTCACCGCGCCGGGCTTCGCCGACGCGGAGACTGTCGAGCGTCGAGATGCGCCGTGCGATGTGCGTGCTGCTGCCCTCGCGCCGGGAGGGCTACGGGCTGGTCGTCGTGGAGGCGGCGGCGCGAGGCACGCCGTCAGTGGTCGTGGCAGGCGAGGACAACGCGGCGACGGAGCTGATCGAGGAGGGCGTCAACGGCACGGTGGCGCCGCGCTCGGACCCGCAGGCGATCGCCGAGGCGATCGTGCGCGTGCACGAAGCGGGTGCGTCGATGCGCGAGGGCACGAAGCAGTGGTACGCGCGCAACGCGCAGAGCCTGTCGGTCGAGTCCTCGCTGCGAACGGTGCTGGCGGGCTACGAGCGGCCGAGCGCGCGGGCGTAGCTGTCGAGCGTCAGGCGCGCGGTGCGCTCCCAGGTGAAGTGCTGCGCGCGCTCGCGCCCCAGCTCGCCGAGGCGCTCGCATAGGGCAGCGTCGGTCAGCAAGCGCCCCAGCGCGGCAGCGATCTGCGCGGGGCGGTGCGGATCGAACAGCAGCGCAGCCTCGCCGGCGACCTCGGGTAGCGAGGACGCGTCCGAGCAGGCCACTGGCACGCCGCGCGCCATCGCCTCGAGCACGGGCAGGCCGAAGCCCTCATACAGCGACGGGAACACGAAGGCGCGCGCCAGCTGCCCAGAGGCCCTCGAGCTCGTGCGCGGGACAACCAGGCGGGAAAGCGCACGTCGTCCTCGAGCCCGCGTTCGCGTGCGTGCTCGCGCAGCTCGGCCTCGTGCGCGGTGGGATAGCCGGGAAGCACGAGCACGGGCCGCCCGGCAGCGTCGACCTTGGCGAGCGCGTCGAGCAGCGCGCGCAGGTTCTTGTGCGGGCGCTTGGCCGACAGGGTCAGCAGGACGTCGCGGTGGCCGAGCCCGAAGTGCTCGCGCAGCTCGCGCTCGGGCATCGGCTGCACGCGGCGCACGGCGCCGAGGCCGAGCGGGACGACATCGATCTTCTCGCCGGGCAGGCCGGCGAGCTCGATCAGATCCGTCGCGCGTGCTCTGCGAGTCGGCGATCACGCGATCGGCGCGGCGCGCGCCGCCGGGCACGAGCACGCGCATGCCGCGATCGCGCATGCCGGCGTGCGCATCGGGAAAGCGCGCGTAGATCAGGTCATGGATGGTCACGACGCGCGCGAAGCGCCCGCGCATCGGCGCGGTGCTGCCGAGGCTGTGCATCAGCTCGACCCCCGCCCGTGCGCCGAGGCGCGGGAGCAGCAGCTGCTCGCCGAGCACCCACTGCACGCGGTTGCGCGCCGACACGGGCACGGTCACGGCCGGCAGCAGCTCGCCCCACGGGCCGCCTGCAGCGGCGGCCTCGCGGTTGACGAAGGCCGTGAAGCGCGTCCCGGCGGGCGCCTCGGCGAGCAGGGCGGGAATCAGCTCGCGCGCGGCCACCTCCATACCGCCCGTCTCGCCGGGGACGAGGAAGAGAAGGTTGAGCCCTACGTGCACGGAACAATCGCGCACTTCGCCGGCGGGCTCACGTCGAAAGCACGCGATCGTAGGCGTCGGCCAGTCGTTGCGCGGCCGCATGCGTCGAATAGTGCGCGACCAGCTCGGCTGGGTACTCGACGCGTTCGGCGGGGCGCGCGAGCAGCGGGCCGGCAGCCAGTAGCCGGGCAATCTCCATCCAATCGCCCGCCCTGAACAGCTTTGCCGGGGTTCCGGCCAGGACCTCCGGTATCGCGCCGCTGCTGCTGGCTACGATCGCCAAGCCGGCGGCCATCGCCTCGGCCAGCACCAAGCCAAACTGCTCCTCCCAGAAGGCGTGCGGCACGTCGAAGGGATGCAGTGCTGCCGAAGCCGACGCCTGACTCGCCAGCACCATCACCGAGGATGACGCGAACACCATGGGCATCTCGTCGTAGGGCATGCCTCGAATCTCGACGAAATCGCCGAGGCCAAGCTCATCGGCGTGCTCGCGCAGCCTTTTCTCCTCCGGGCCAGAGCCGACAATCAGCAGTCGCGGACGGGCCGTCCGACCGCCGGGCAGCGTCACGATGCCGCGGTGCAGCGCAGCCACCGCACGCAGCACGTCGTGATGACCCTTCTCCCACACCAGCCGACCCGGCGAGAGGATCGTGTGCTCGCCGGGTGGCGGGATGGGCGCCGGGAGCGAGAAACGCTCAGTCTCGATGCCCGGCGCGCACACCATCATGCGCTCGTCTGGCACGCCCTCGAGCCGAAGCCCGTCGGCGGCCCGCTCAGTCGCAGGCAGAAACAGGTCGGTCTGTTCGATCACCTGCTCGCGAAAGGCGCGCGCATGTCGGTTGCGGTAGGCCCGCAGCATCGGCAGCGTCTCCCAGACCGTCTGCACCAGACGAGATTGGCCTGACCTTCTGCGCCTCGCCGCGTCGGCTGCGAACCAGAACGAGAGCTCCTCGGCGTGAACGATGTCGGCCTTCGAGAAGGCCCTCTGGGCCGAGAGGTAACGGTCGCCGAGCACGCCGGCGGACAACTCCCCCAGCGGCCCGCGCGGAAGCAGATCGCGCAGCGCCCTCGCCTTGATCGCGTGCAACCCCTCCGGCTTCTCGAAGCGATTGGATCCTGTCAGCAGGTAGGAGACCTCGAAGCGGTCTGGCAGATGGAGCCACGGTCGCAGCTCCCACGGCGTAACCAGGTGGCCACGGACAATCAGCACTCGAGGCACGGGCGCGCAGGTTATTGCACGCGGCAGGGCCCCTCGCGCACGCATTCCGTTCGCATAGATGCCGGTACGGCCCCCATACTCTCTGCCGATGCCAGAAGGCCTGCCGCTACGTATGCGCATCCAGTTCGCGCTGACGCGCCTGCTGACGCGCGCACTCAAGACGCTCGGGCTACGTGAGAGCTTCATCCGCGCGCGCTATGCCGCGCTCAGGGCTCGGCGCCAGGCTTTCGAGCGCTTTGGCGCGACCCGCTACTCGCGGCCGGCGCTGCACGGGATGGACCGCAAGCTCGAGCAGATCATCGGCCTCGAGGGTGGATGCTTCGTCGAAGCGGGTGGCCACGACGGCCATACCCAGTCCAACACCTATTACCTGGAGCGCTTCCGCAACTGGCACGGCGTACTCGTCGAGCCGATGCCCGAGATGGCCGAGCAGGCCAGACGCAACCGCCCCGGTTCGCGCCTGTTCCAGTGCGCCCTCGTCGGGCCTCATGATGAAGGCGGCAAGGTCGAGATGGAGTTCGGCGACCTGTTCTCGAAGGTGCGTGCCGAAGCCGACAACGGCTGGGTGCGCAACGGCCTGGTGCTCGGGTGGCGCGACCACCGAGTCGAAGCCGTTCCCGCGCGAACACTCAGCAGTGTGCTCGACGAGGCTGGTCTCAACGAGATTGATCTGCTGTCGCTTGATGTCGAGGGCCACGAGGTACATGTGCTCAGTGGACTGGACCTTTCCCGTCACGCCCCGGCCTGGATCCTCGTCGAGATGCATGACCTCGACGCCGGGCGCGCCGAGGTCGGCTCAGTGCTGGGCGAGCGATACGTCGAGCACGAGCTGCTCTCGCCACTCGACGTGCTCTACCGGCGTAGCGATATTGCGCGGCGGTAGCCGGCCAGACTCGCCTCCCCGGTTCGCCGCCAGGTGAACTCGCGAGCGCGCTCGTGGCCCCGCTCGATCAACTGGCGCGCGAGCCCCCGGTCCTCAAGCAGGCGTCGGGCGGCCTGCGTGATCTCAGCCTGCTCGCTGGGGTCGAATAGCAGAGCCGCATCGCCCGCCACCTCGGGCAGGGCTGCGAGGTTCGCGCAGGCGACCGGCACGCCCCGGATCATCGCCTCCAGCACTGGAATGCCGAAGCCCTCGATCAGCGACGGCAGCACGAATGCGTCGGCGAGCGCGTAGAGCCCCTCCAAGTCCTCGTCGCTCAGCCAGTCCGGGAAGCGCACCCGCTCGCCCACTCCCAGGCGTGCAGCCTGCTCGCGCATCTCGCGCTCGTAATCGGTCGGCGATCCGGGCAGCACCAGCACCACGTCCTCGGACAACTCCGGCAACGCCTGGACGAGCGTGTGCAGGTTCTTGTATGGGCGCTTCTGCGCTACGCAGAGCAGGATCCGTGACCCGCCGAGCTGCAATCGTTCGCGCAGGTCTCGCTCGGGGCTCGCCGCGACCGTCGGCGGACTGACGCCAAGCGGTGTCACGTCGATGCGCTCGCGCGCGATGCCCAGCGTGTTGACAAAGTCCTCAGCCGCTGCATGCGAGATCGCGAACACGCGGTTGACGTGGCGCAGACAGTGGCGCACCATCGTGCCCATGCGTCGTTGCACCTGCGCGCTCGACTCCCATTCCTCGCCGCGGTGCAGCCAGATCAGGTCGAGCAGCGAGACCACGCTTGCCAGGCCCGGTGCGATTGCAGGCCCCGTATTGGCGGGGCTGTGCAGGACGTCCAGGCCACGCAAGCGGGCCAGCGGCGGCAGCGCGGCGAACTGCGCGAGCACATGTAGCGGCGGCCCGGACAGGCCCACAGGCAACGTGACCCACTCAACGCGCTCCGACCAGTCCGATTCGAGCAGGGAGGCGGGCGCATCGCGCGAGACGAACACGTGCACCTGTGTTCCCGGCTCTGCCGCCAGCAGAGCTGCCGGCAGCTCGCTCGCGTAGCGACCTGCGCCGCCCGCGCGCTCGCCGAGGAACACGAGGTTCAGCCCGACACGGAGGGGTCGCTGCTGTGCAACGGCGCTGGGACCGCTCGGGTGGGTAGATCCGCTCAAAGCCCCGGGACGCGTCGCCGGTAGACCAGCTCAAAGAGCTCCGCCGGGACGGCACGGGTGATCAGCAGCAGCGCACAGTAGACCACCAGTGCCAGCAGCGCACGCACGAGCGAGGGCAGATCCGGCACGAGCGCCACGACGGCCGCCGGCGCCGCTGCCAGCGCTGCCTTCAAGAGGACACCCAGTCGCGGGCGCATCTCTGGATGCTCATGCATCAGCGCCGTCAACAGGCCCGCGGCGAGCACCGTCTCGGCGCACAGCGTCGCCACCGCCGCACCCGTTGCGCCGTGGGTGCTCGCTAGCAGCAGCGTCAGCACGCAGCTGACCACGAAGGCCGCCGCGTTCGCGAGCAGGATGCCCCGGTGAAGCTGCAGGGCCAAGAGCGCGAAGCTCCACCCGGTCAACATGAACGAAGCGATCATCGCCAGCCCTTGGATGCGCAGGACCTCCGCGGCCCCTGCGTAGGAGGGGCCGGCCACGACTTCGATCACGAACTGCGCTCCGCCGAGCGTCCCCAACGCCATCGCAATACCGAGGATCAGAGAGACCTCGAAGATCCGCTGCAGCGCGTAGCCGAACCGCTCGCGGTCATCGCGGGCAGCGCGCGCGAGCAGCGGCAGCGCGCTGCCTACGAGCAACCCGGGGATCGCGGCGGCGACGATAAAGACGCGGAAGGAGGCGGCGAACAGGCCGCTTTGGTGGCTGCTCGCGGCGAGGCTCGTGATGATCTGCGCGGCATAGACGTAGAGCGTGCCGACGGCGGTTGCGAGCGAGAAGGACACAGTGAGTCGCAGCAGCTCAGACCAGCGCCGTGGGTTCAGCGCCAGCCGCAGCGAGACGGCATGGCGCGCGAGCGCCGCCGTCGGCGCGATCAGCACCAGGTTGACGGCAAGCACGACGGCGAGCAGCGGCAGCACGCCGGCACCGAGCGCGATCAGCATGACGATCGCCGCGACGCTTAGGACCTGGCGGGCGAAGTCGAGTCCGGCGAGCGTGCCGAGCCGCAGTTCGGCGGCGAGCGGGATCGTGTAAGTGTGCTGAGCGACGAGCGCGACGGTGCCCAGACTGGCGAGCGCCATTCCCGCGAACAGCGCGGTGTCGTAGCCGGCCGCCAGCGCGAACGCCGCTGCGAGCAAAACGCCCACGAGCGTAAGCGCCACTCGCAGGCCGAGCAGATCGCGCATCAGCGCGTCGCGCTCCGCACCCCTGCGCACAGCGAACTCACGCGTGCCGACGCTCGACATGCCGGCGTCGGTGATCGCGCTTACAACCGCCACGAGTGACAGCACGGTCGTGTACTCGCCGAAGCGAGCTACCTGCAGATGGCGGGTCAGCAATGCCGCAGAGAGCACCGACAGAGCAACGGTCCCCACGTAGCTGAACAAACGCAACGCGCCACCGCGCAGGAAGCGCCCGCCGGCCTCACTGGTGTCCAGCACGTCACTGCCGTCCTGCGGGGAGCTCGCCTCCACTTTCAGGGACGCCATGCCCACAGCATCCCGTGACCGTCGGCGCGTCGCCAGATTGGCTGCACCCGTAGACCCGCGCCGCTCAGTGCGGCATCCACCGCCGCCGCAGGATCGTCAGAAGGACAGAAGCGCGGGTGGTACTCGAGTACCAGCGCTCGCGGGGGCGAGTCGCGGAAGCGCGAATCGCCCAGGATTGCCCACTCGCCTCCCTCGATGTCCATCTTCAGCAGATCCGTCTGGGCAACCTGCGCCAGCACGTCGCACAGCTTGACCTCGATGTTCTCTTCGGAGCTGACTGCGTCGTTGCCGCCCACGGCCACGAGATGCGACAGCGCAACGCCGCCCGCGGCGAACTGGACACGCCCCGCCGCGGCGCCGGCCGCTGCCTCCGTCAGCCGCCAGCGATCCCCGAGGCCGTTCAGCGCGATCGTCTGTGCGTGCAGCTCAACGTTGGCCGGGTCGGGCTCGAATGCCTCTATCTCGGCCTCTGGCCAGCGCCCAGCTGCAAATGCCCCAAACAGGCCGACGTTTGCTCCCAAGTCGAGTACGCGATGCACCGGACCAAGCGCCTGCTCGACCTCGGCCGTCGGTACGTAGTGGTCGTCGTGGAACACCTCGCCGAGCGTCACCACGTCGCCGCTGCCGTGGCGTATGCGCACCCGCAGCCCGTTCTCACGCAGACGGTAAGTGCGCGGGCTGCGCTCTCTCAGCACCTCGCGAGCGAAGAATGCTGCCGGCGAACGCACCGTACGAGCACGCAACAGAAGCGCGACGAACGGCAGCAGCAGCGGATGAGCTCCGAGCTTGCGAAGACCATCGACGCATCTTGCCTTCAGGACACTCACCGCTCGACCAGAGGATACGGCGAGCGAACCGACGACTGACGTTTAGCCACGTTGCGACCAAGCCCGTTCGTAGCTCGCCAGCGTGCCGCGCGCAGTCTGCTCCCACGTGAACTGCGCCTCACGCGCGACACCAGCCGCAGAGAGGTGTCTGGCGAGCGCTCGATCCTCCAGTATTTCGAGGATCGCGGCAGCGATATCGCCGACCTCCCACGGGTCGAAGTAGCGCGCCGCCTCACCCGCCACCTCGGGCAGGGCCGAGGCGCGCGAGCAGGCGACCGGGACGCCGCGGCGCATCGCCTCGAGGATCGGGATGCCGAAGCCCTCGTGCAGCGAAGCGAAGACGAAGCAGCTCGCCAGCGCGTACAGACCCTCGAGGTCGGGCGCCGAAACGTACGGGGGGAAGACCACGTTGGCCTCCAGCGAGAGCTCGGCTGCGAGCGCACGCAGCTCCTGCTCATACGGCGTCGGGTTGCCCGGCATCACCAACACCGCCGACGGCCAGCGCTCGACGACCGCGAGCATCGCGCGCAGTAGCCTCGCGAGGTTTTTGTGCACCTTCTTCGCCGCGACGGTAAGCACTACAGGACCCTCGCCGAGCCCGAGCTGTGCGCGGAGCTCACGCTCCGGCGTAGGACTCACGCGATCGCTGCCACCCGCTGCCAGCGCCACGACATCGATCCGCTCGCGTGCCACGCCGAGCCGATCCACAATGTCCTCCGCACTTGACCGTGACAAGGTGATCACCCTGTCGGCACGCCGGGCGACAGGTGGCACGATCGCGCGCCACAGCCGTGTCGTCGCCACCTCGCCTGGATCGGGCGCCACGAGCCAGATGATGTCTGCAAGCGTGACCACGTTGACAGCGCGAGTGCGCAGCGGCGCAGTCATCGCGACGCTGTGCAGCAGGTCTACGCGTCGGCCGGCGACCGGACCGAGCAGCGTCAGCTCGGTGAGCGCCTTCAGCCCACGCCTGCCGATCAGCGGGTGCACGATCAGCTCGACGTCAGCTGCCCAGCTCTCGCCGCGCAGATAGTCGTGCCCGCCAGGGCTGCAGAACAGGCTGAAGCGACTCTGCGGAGCGAGCCGTACGAGCTGAGGCAAGAGGTCTCGCACGTAAGTCTCTAGGCCACCCATGCGGGGCTCGAGAAAGATGGCGTTGAGCCCGATGCGAGGGGGTAGAGCCAGACTCGTGCCGGGCACATTGACTGCGGCTGCGCTCACGCTTGCAGCGTCTCGATCTGCCCGATCGTCACGGCGCGCATGTCCCGCTCCTGCTGCAACGCGCGATACCACTCGACAATGCTGGCAACCGCATCAGCCAGGTCGACGGGCGGGCGCCAGCCCAGACGCGAGCGCGCGCGCGAGGAGTCGAGCTTGAGGTAGCGCGCCTCATGCGGATGGGGACCGTCGTCCGAGCTCCAGCGCGAGCCCTCCGGGCCACAGCTCGGCCAAGCGCTCGACCAGCCAGCCGACCGGACGCGCGTCCTGCCTCGGCCGGGCCGAAGTTCCAGGCGGTGGCGCACTCGGCGTCCTCGCACAGCGCTTGGGCGAGCAGCAGGTAGCCGCTGAGCGGGTTGAGCACGTGCTGCCAGGGGCGGATCGAGTTGGGGTTGCGCACGCGCAGCTGGCTCGCCGGCGAGCGCGGCGCGCATCAGTCGGGCACAAGCCGATCGGCGCCCCAGTCGCCGCCGCCGATCACGTTGCCAGCGCGGGCCGAGGCGACGCGCGGCCCGTCAGAGTCGGAGAAGAAGGAGCTGCGAAAGGCGCTCGTGACGAGCTCGGCGCAGCCCTTGGAGCTCGAGTACGGGTCGTGCCCGCCCATCGGCTCGTCCTCGCGATAGCCCCACTCCCACTCGCGGTTCTCGTAGCACTTGTCGGAGGTCACGACGACGACCGCGCGCACGTCCTCGCCGGCGCGGCGAACGGCGTCGAGCAGGTTGACGGTGCCCATCACGTTGGTCTCATACGTCTCGCGCGGATCCTCGAAGGAGCGGCGCACGAGCGCCTGCGCGGCCATGTGCACGATCACTTCGGGGCGGGCGGCGGCGACTGCCCGCGCGAGCGCCTCGCGCGTCGCGCACGTCGCCCTCGAAGCTCTCGACATCCTCGCCGGCTCGCGCGAGCGCATGCAACGAGGGGACGCTCGGCGGCGGCCCGGAGAAGCCGCTGACGCGAGCGCCGAGCAGCTGCAGCCAGAGCGTCAGCCAGACGCCCTTGAAGCCGGTGTGCCCGGTCACGAGCACGCGGCGATCGCGCCAGAACCCGGGGTCGACGTCACTGCCGCCACGTCCAGTTCGCCACGGCGCGCCCGACTGCCACAGCTCCTCGAGCTCGTGGCGCTCGCGCAGCGTGTCCATCGTGTGCCAGAAGCCCTCGTGGCGGTAGCAGGCGAGCTCGCCCTCGCGCGCAAGCGCGCGCATCGGCTCCTGCTCCCAGACCGTCTCGTCATCCTCGAGGTAGCGCGCGACCTCGGGCGAGAGCACGAAGAAGCCGCCGTTCATCCAGCCGCCTTCGCCGTGCGGCTTCTCCTCGAAGTCGCGCACCCGCTCGCCGTCGAGATCGAGCGCCCCGAAGCGCCCGGGGGGCTGCACGGCGGTCACGGTCGCACGTCTGCCCTGCTCGCGGTGGAAGGCGATCGAGCTCGCGGACGTCGACGTCGGAGACTCCGTCGCCGTAGGTGAAGCAGAAGTCCTCGTCGCCGAGGTAGGGCAGCACGCGGCGTAGACGCCCGCCGGTCATCGTCCGCTCGCCGGTCTCGACGAGCGTTACGCGCCACGGCTCGGGCGCCGAGCGGTGCAGCTCCATCGCACCGGTGGCCAGGTCGAAGGAGACGTCGCCCGTGTGCAGGTGGTAGTTGGCGAAGTACTCCTTGATCAGGTAGCCCTTGTAGCCGAGGCAGATCACGAAGTCCTCGATGCCGTGCGCGGCGTAGATCTTCATGATGTGCCACAGCATCGGCTTGCCGCCGATCTCGACCATCGGCTTGGGGCGCACGGCGGTCTCCTCGCTCAGTCGCGAGCCGAAGCCGCCGGCAAGGATCACGGCCTTCACGGCGCGCAGCCTATTGACGAGCGCGCATAGGCGCCGTGCGCGCGGCGCCGGCGCTCAACGGCTGATCGCGTGCGAGCCGCCGAGCACTTCGCCGCCGGCGCCGAGCGCCTGCACGGCGAACACGGGCGCCGCGCTCGGCACGGTGACGGCAGTCTCGAATCCGCCGGAAGGCGCTTCGCCGACGGTCGCGAGCGCGGCCGGGGTGGCGCCGGCGAGCACGCGCCAGCTGCTAACGCCGGTCGCCCCGTTCCAGCTCGCGTAGACGGTCGTCGCCGCCCCGGCGGCCTTCAGCGCGATCGAGGGCACGGCGGCAGGGACGGCGTTCCATTCGAAGCGATAGGAGCGGTACACCTGCGCCGGATAGGGCAGGTGGCGCGTCGAACACGGTCTGGCCGGCGGCATTGAACTCGGTGAAGTACGGCGATTCGCCCCAGCCGACGAACCAGTCGCCGTTGGCGAGCACCTGGTTGTTGCCCTGGCTGCCGGAGAGGATCGCCGGCGTGCGCACGTCGCGGCTGAGCAGCTTGACGGTGCGGTGCTTGAAGTCGATCTGCTCGTGGATCGCACGCGAGTAGGCAGTGCGCTTTCGGCACGGCGCCGTTGTCGAAGATCGTGATCGTGTGGTCGGGCTGCCAGCGCGCGTCGTGCTGGTAGGCGGTGCCCGTGCCGGAGCCCATGCGGAAGCTCGGCTTCTTGCCGCCGATGCGCCACTCGACGGCGCCGCTCGAGTGATTGACCTCATAGGCGGCCCAGGTGTTGCGCGAGGAAATCAGGAAGTTGCCATCACCCCACGGGTCGGGCGCGATCGAGTTGAGGTGGAAGAAGTCCCACGGGCGATTGGGATCGCGCGGGTCGTTGGCGTAGGAGTCATCGAGCGCGACGTGACCGTAGGTGTGCCACTCGAACATCACGAGGCCGGTCTTGATGTCGATCTGCTGCACGACGGCATCCTGCAGCGCGCCGTTGTTGGACCCGTGCACGGAGGAGAGGTCGGCGCGCACGAGCGTGTAGGCGGTCAGGTAGGCGGAGCCCTGCGGGGTCACCTGCAGCTCGTGCAGATCGGCGTAGTAGCCGTTGCCGGCGTGGATCGTGGCAACGGGCTTGTAGTCGGTGCCGAGCAGCGTGTCGCTGCCGAAGCCGACGCCGAGGTCGATGTGCCCTTCCCAGTAGGCCAGCACGGGTTTGCCTTCGTAGCTGGTCACCTGCAGGTTGGTCATCGAGTTGCCCTTGGCTGCTGGCTTGAACCACACGAGCGCTCCGCCGCCGTTGACGATCAGCGCGCCGTTCTGACCACGTCCGGAGTTGGTCGTGAGGAAGATGTCGCCGGGGGCGGCCGCCGGCGAGCTCGCCGAGATGCGGACGGTCGGCGGCTGCAGCTGTCGGCTGCGTGACGAAGCTCTGGTTGGCGCCGGCCTTGGCCGGGGGCGGCGTGCGGCTCGGGCCGAGCGGATAGCGCACGAGCCGGGCGATGTAGAACGTCGTGCCCACGTGCGCACGCCCGACCGTCGCGCTCGCCGTGACACGCTCGCCTTCGACGAAGCCGCGGGCCGGGATGAAGCTCGCTCCGGCGGCGCTCGCGTAGGAGCGCAGCGAGCCGCTGTGGCTTCCGCTGCGCGAGCCGACGACCGAGACGTGGGAGATCTGCTTGGCGGGGGCACCGAGGAAGCTGATCTGCGTGCCGGGCGACGCATCGGGCGTGCCGTTCAGGGGCGAGATCGTCACGGCCGAGGCGGCCGCAGCCGTGACCGCCAGCAGCGTGCCCGAGAGCACCAGGGCGAGGATCGGCACGAGCACGCACCTGTCGCGCGCCCGTCCGCCTCCCGATGAACCTCTCGCCCTCACGAAGGCGATAACCCTAGACGGAGCGTCGGGTAGCGCGGCGCAGCAGTGTCAGGGCTGGGCGCTGGTGGCGCCTCTTATCCCTCGTGCACGCCGACTACGTTGGAGGACCCGGCGGCGAAGGGGTAGTCGGACTCGGCTTCGGAGCGCACGCGGAAGCGGTAGTTGGCGGGGCCGGGGAACTTGAAGCGGTAGGACGCGCGGTAGCGCCCGCGGGCATCGGTGCGGACGACCTTGAACTGAATCCAGGCGCTGCCGGGCGAGCGCGCCTCGAGCACGAGCTGCTTGCCGCCGCGCGGGATGGGGCCGCCGCGCAGGCGGCCGCGGAAGTGGATGCTGCTGCCGGCGCTGACCGTATGCGGGGAGACGCGCAGCACGATCCCGGCGCGCGTGACGAGCCGCAGCGCGCCGGTCGCGGCAGGGTGCGCATCGTCGAGGTGGGCGCGGTAGGCGAAGCGCAGTGTGCGCGACGATGCTCCGGCGGGCACGCTCACGCTGAAGCGTCCCGTGGCGTCGGTCCGCGGGCTGGTCATCGTCAGCGGCTTGGCACCGGCGTAGGCGGGCGTCGCGTGCACGTCGATCGCGGCACCTGAGATCGGCTGCCCGCCGACCGTCGTCAGACGACCGGACAGCAAGCGCGCATGGGAGAAGCGACCACGCACGCTCGTCTTGGCGGTACCGGCCCAGCGCACCGCCAGCCTCGCCTGCGCCGAGGCGTTCGCTCCGTTCGGCGCGCCGGGCGGCGGCGGGTTGTCGATCGTTACGGCCCTGTCGAGCACGGGCGCGGCGTTGCCGGCGGCGTCGATCACGCTGACGGTCAGGCGGTGCGCACCGTTGCCGGCCTTGGTCGAGTCGAAGGCGACGTCGGCGCTGACCGACTGCGCGCACGGCTGCACGTACAAGAACGCGGGCAGCCCGTCAGAGGTCTGCCCGACATCGCGGCAGCGCCCTCCGTTGTCATTGACGAGGGTGCGCTGCACCACCAGCCCGTCGACGCCGAACACGGCCTGCCACACACCGGAACCGGGATCGGTGGCGTCGAACGAGACGGGGATCGCCCCGCGCAGCGTCGGCGCGCTCGTCAGTTCGCCGCCCACGCCACTCGCGTGCGGGCCTTCGGACTGCTCGAGCGTGATGTCGGCTGCGTAGACGTAGAGGGCGGCCGCGTAGCCGTTGGCGTCGCCGGTGTTCGCTGGGCATTGGAAGGCCGTTTCGCCAAGGCAAGATGCATTGAAGAAGAGCTTCGTGCCCAGATTGGAACTCGGCACGACCAAGCGGTTACTCGGCCCAAGTGGGTCTGTCGGGTCTCCGACACCAAGCGGGCATTCGCGCCCACTGACACACCAGCCAAAGGCATCTGCGAGATCGGTGGAGTTATTCGGCGCGGCAAACCAGACCTCGTATGTCGCGTTGATCCCACCTCCCCCAGCAGCACCGGCGGTACGCCAAACGGTCGCTCCAGTGATGGTGGCAAAAGAAGGACTAGCGAAACCCCATGTTGCAATGTCGGCATTTGCCGTACGAACCGGCTCGTCCCCGAGAGCCGCGACGAGTCCCCCGTAAGGCTGCCCACACCCGTCTTCCGCGTAACTGTAAGTCCCGGTCTTCGACCCGCTCCACCCATCAACCGGCGCGCTCTCCCCGTCGGGCATCCGGCACGAGTACACGTGGTACTCGCCGGCCCGTGCGACACCGCCGAGCAGGCCGACGGCCAAGCTCGCTCCCACCGCCCCCATGAAAGTCCGTATGCGCATCTCACCCTGTGTCGGTGCCGGGGCCCTCGTGACCCCCTCCCCAATTTCTCACCGCTCCGGCGCGGGCGACGGCTTCGGTGACAAACGCCGAGAAACGTGGGGCGGAGCGCGCGTGCGTGTCTCCCATTAATTAATAAAAATGGACGGCCGAGCGGGGACGACTGTTGCCGCGCACACGGCCGGCGTCGGGCGCCGTCAGGCGGTGAAGGCGATCGGCAGCTCAGCCAGGCCGTAGATGCCCGAGACGCCCTCGAACACCGGCTCGCCGTCGAGGCGCAGGCCGTGCAGGCGCTGCGAGAGGAACGCCAGGCCCTCCTGCAGCTCCACGCGCGCCAGGTTCGCGCCGAGGCAGTAGTGCACACCCGCGCCGAACGTCAATGGCCGCGCGCGGCCGCGGTCGACCGTGATGTCGAACGCGTTCGCCCCGTGCTCGCCCGCCGCCTCCGGCTCCAGGTCGCGGTTACCCGTGAACGCGCACACCATCACGACCGTGCCCTCCGGGAACTCGACCCCGCGGTGCTCCACGTCCTCGACCACGATCCGCGCAGTGAACGGCGTGATCGGCTCGTAGCGCAGCGCCTCCTCGACCGCCGCGTCCGCCAGCGACCGGTCGGCAGCCAGCAGCGCCAGCTGCTCCGGGTGCTGGGCCAGCAGTCGGATCGCGTGCGCCAGCTGGCTCTGGCTCGTGTCGACGCCGCCCACGAGCACGTTGAACACGAGGTTGATGCACTCCACGTCCGACAGCCGCTCCAGCTCGCCATCCTCGCCCGGCGCCGTCGCCGCGATCAGCTTCGAGATCAGGTCATCGCTCGGGTCCTCGCGACGCGCCAGCACGAGCGCCTGCGCGTACTCGTAGAACCCGCGCACCGCCTCGTCGATCACCTCGATCTCGCTCGCCATGCTGACCGCGTCGAACTGGCGCTGGATCACGTTCGACCAGTGGTGCAGGCGCGGCGCATCCTGGAGCGGCGCCCCCATCACCGTCGCGATCGCCAGTGACGGGTACGGCTTGGCGAACGCCTCGACGAAATCGCAGCGCACCTCCTCGCCCTCGCTCGCGCCCGCCGTCGCCTGCGCCAGCAGCTGCTCGAGGAACTCGCGCATGACCGGCCTGTAGCGCTCCACCGCGCGCGGCGACAGCGCCGGGTTGACGAGGCTGCGCAGGCGCGTGTGGTCGGCGCCGTTGACGTGCAGGATGTTGCGCCGCATCTGCTCATACAGCGGCCCCTCGCTGACCCCGAAGATCTCCGCGATCTTCATCCCCGGGAAGATCGCCTTGCGCGTGCGCAGGAAGAACTCGCCGCCCTCCCTGTCGAGCGTCATGTAGCCGAATGGGACCTGCGCCAGCCACACCCCGCCCCCCGCCACCGCGCGCTCGTCCGCTCCCGCCGGGTCGCGCACCGCTGCCATCGCCTGATGGAAGCGCTCGCCACGCATCTCCGGGTCCGTGTGGTCGAAGCTCGGCAGCTCCAGCTCGCTCACCAACGTCATCTCAAGGCCATCCTCTCAGTTGCCGGCCGGCCCGTGGGCCTGCGCCGGGCGCGCCAGCTTCTTGCCCGGGTTGAGCAGCCCCTTTGGATCGAACGCGCGCTTGATCTGCTCGTGCAGCGCCACCGCCCGCGCCCCCCACTGCCCCGTCAGCAGGCCTGACTTCAGCTCACCCACGCCATGCTCCGCCGCGATCGAGCCGCCGAGCTCCCAGACCAGCTCGAACAGCTCCGCCCCGACCGCCTCCGCTGCGTCCAGCTCCGCCTCCTGTGCCCGGTCCACGAGCACCGTCGCATGCACGTTGCCCTCGCCGCCGTGGCCCCACGCGCACGAGCGCAGGCCGTGGCTGGCCGCGATCTCCGCGAAGCGCACCAGTCCCTCGCCCAGCCGCTCCGGCGGGAACGCCACGTCCTCGCTCACCTTGCCCCCGCGCGCGCTCGTGACGACGCCGTTGAAGCCGTCGCGCCAGCGCCACAGCGCCGCAGCCTCAGCCTCCTGCGCGAACTGCTCGATCGCCGGCACGTCGCCAGTCCGGGCCGCGTCGCCAGCCGCGCCCGCGCCGAGCAGCTCGAGCAGCGATGCCCTGTCGCGCTCCACGTCCGCCTGCCAGCCGTCCAGCTCGATCAGCAGTGCGAAGCCTGCCTGCGCCGGCAGCTCGCCCGGGTAGCCGCCGGCCACGAGCGCCAGCGTCGCCCCGTCGATGAACTCCATCGCCGCTGGCTCGATCCCCGCCGCCGTCACGTCCTGCATCGCCTCACAGCCCGCCGCCGTGTCCTTCGCCGCTGCGCCCGCGCCCTCGCCCGACGACGGCAGCATCGCGACCAGCGCGAGCCGCGCCTGCGGCGCCGGGCGCAGTCGCAGGCGCACGGCCGTGATCACCCCCAGCGTCCCCTCCGAGCCGATCAAGAGGCTCTTCAGGTCATAGCCCGCCACGTCCTTGCGCGCCCAGCCGCCGAGCTGCACGAGCTCGCCCGGCGCCAGCACTGCCTCCACGCCCGCCACCCACGAGCCCGTCACGCCGTACTTCAGCGCGTGCGGGCCGCCCGCGTTCGTCGCCACGTTGCCGCCGATCTGCGACTGCTCCGCCGCGCCCGGATCCGGACCGAAGAACAGCCCGTTCTCGCGCGCCAGGCGCTGTACGTCGCTCGTGCGCACGCCCGCCTCCGGGAGCATCCGCCACAGCGCCGGCTCGAGCTCGCGCACCGTGCGCAGGCGCTCCAGCGATATCACCACGCCGCCCGCGCTCGGCACCGCTCCGCCGAGCAGTCCCGTGCCGCCGCCGCGCGGAATGACCGGCACGTCATATGCGTAACACCACGCCACCACGTCGGCCACCTCCTGCGCGCTGCCCGGAAGCGCCACTGCGTCCGCCCGTCCCTGCAGGCCGCGCCGGCGCGTCATGTCGTTGTTGTACGGCGAGCTCGCCGGCGGCGCGTCGAGCACGTGCTCGGCTCCGATCAGCCGGGCCAGCGCGGCGTGGAGCGAGCCGTCGGACGTCATCTGCACAACACCCGCCACATCACACCACACCGCCCGCGGGCAGTTCCGTGCAGCGCTCAGCAAACCTGCGCACACGCCGAAACCCCCTCATCGAGCCGGGGCAATGCCGGCCAAACAATCCGGGGGTAGTAGATGTTCAAGCGAAGCGTTCCGCTCGCAGCACTCGTGTCCTTTGCCTTGCTGCTCGTCGCCGCGCCGGCGTCGGCGCAGCCGTTCATCGAAGCCGCCCCCGCGCAGCTCGAATACGGCGCCGTCGACCTGCACTTCGGCGGCAATCCGCAGCAGAACGTGAAGTTCACCAACAACACCCCCGGAACGCTGCAAGTCACGGCCGCCGAACTCTCCGGCGCCGACCCATCGAGCTTTCAGATCGTCAACGACGGCTGCACCGGCAACTTCGTCGGCTCCGGTGAAAACTGCTCGCTCGAAGTCGTCTTCAAGCCCACCGCGCGCGGCACCTACGCCGCGACGCTCGTGCTCCTAACGCTCGACGAATCGGCCGGGGAAGTCTCCGCCGAAGTGCCGATCTCCGCGAGCGCCGCCACCGGCACACCGTCGCCAAGCCCGAGCCAGCTGACCTTCTCGCCGATCCCCTACAACCCGCCCGAATCCTTCGAAGGCGAAAACCGCGAGAGCGAATCGCTGAACATCCAGAACAGCTCCGACTTCGGTACGCAGCTCGAATCGGTCTCGATCACCGGCCCCGACGCCGCCGACTTCGCCGTCGAATGGGGCAACTGCGAAAACAACCTGATGGGGCCGAACAACAGCTGCGGCATGGGCATCCGCTTCCGCCCGAGCGCGCCCGGCGTGCGCACGGCCTCGCTCGTAGTGCAGAGCGACTCCGCCGCCGGGCCGATCGTCGTCCCGCTGTCAGGCGAAGGCCTGCACGGCCCGCAGATGACGCTCGACACTACCCAGGCGCTGCTCGGCAGCGTCGCGCTCGGTCACTCCGCGCAGCACACCTTCACCGTGACCAACACCGGCGACTACCTGCTGTACATACAGCGCTCCTTCCTCGTCACCGGCACGCCGCTGATGTTCCCCATACGCGCTGACTCCTGCAGCGGGCGGATCCTCGCCCCGAGCGAATCGTGCGCCGTGACCGTCGGCTTTCAGCCGACGACGCTCGGCGAGAAGAGCGCGGCGATGCTGTTCATCACGAACACCCCCGCGATCAACGTCGCCGGGATCGACGGCATCGGCGTGCCCGGTGCCGACGAAGCAGATCCGTCGCTGGCGACGCCGCTCGTGAGCACCCCCGCGCCGGTCACGCCCGTCCCGCCGCCCGCACCGGCCGCCGCGACCGTGCCCGACGCCGGTCAGGCGCCGACGCCGCCGCAGGCGCTCTCCGCCGCGCGCGCACCCCGCCTCTACAGCCTGCTCGGCCACGCCACGCTCGACCCCGGCGCCGACGTGCAGTGCCCAGTCGCCGCGAGGGACTGCGAAACGCTGAGCTTCGTCGTGCCGGCCGGCTCGCCGCGCGGCTCGGTCAGCGGCTTCGGCCAGACCCCGGCCGTGCTCGGCTCCGCGACTGCCCGCCTGCGCAGCGGCCAGGGCGCCCACGTGCGCATCCCGCTCACGCGCCACGCACGGACGCTGCTGAAGCGGCGAGGGCGAATGCAGGTGCGCGTCGGCGTCGTCGTGCTCGCCGATGGCGCGATCGTCGCGCAGCACAGCTGGACGATGAAGCTCACCGCCGCCGGCGCCGTCTCGCTGCTCTGAGGCGCCGGCGCTAGGCGCCCGTTCGCCCGCATCCGCGCCGGAGATGGCGAGCGCGCCGGTAGCATTCGTGCATGGCGGTTAGTGCCAAGCCCCCCTCCCAGGAGGCGGCGGCCGAGTTCAAGACGCTCTCGGGCAAGCCCGTGCGTGAGCTCTACACGCACGCCGACCTGCCGCCGGGGATCGGCTCCGAGCAGGACCCCGTCGGCCGCCCCGGCGCCTACCCGTTCACGCGCGGGATCTACGAGTCGATGTACCGCGGGCGGCTGTGGACGATGCGCCAGTTCGCCGGCTTCGGCACCAGCGAGGAGACCAACGAGCGCTTCCTCTACCTGCTCTCGCACGGGCAGACGGGACTCTCGACGGCGTTCGACATGCCCTCGCTGATGGGCCACGACTCAGACCATGAGCGCTCGCTCGGCGAGGTCGGCCGCGAGGGCGTCGCCGTTGACACGCTCGACGACATGCAGACGCTGTTTGGCGGCATCGACCTCGGCGAGGTGTCTGTCTCGATGACGATCAACGCCCCCGCCGCGATCATGCTCGCCTTCTACGTCGCTGCCGCCGAGGCCGGCACGAGCGCCGCCGGGCCCGTCGCCGCCGAGCGCCTCTCGGGCACGATCCAGGCCGACATCCTGAAGGAGTACATCGCGCAGAAGGAGTGGTGCTTCCCGATCGATCCGGCGATGCGCCTGTGCGGCGACATGATCGAGTGGTGCACGCGGCGGATGCCACGCTGGCACCCGATCTCGATCTCCGGCTACCACATCCGCGAGGCCGGCTCGACGGCCCAGCAGGAGCTCGCGTTTACGCTGAAGGACGGGCTGACCTACGTCGAGCAGGCCGTCGAGCGGGGCCTCGACGTCGACGAGTTCGCGCCGCGCCTGTCGTTCTTCTTCAACGCGCAGATCGACTTCTTCGAGGAGATCGCCAAGTACCGGGCCGCGCGGCGCATCTGGGCGCGCGAGCTGAAAGAGACCTTCGGCGCGAAGAACCCGAAGTCGTGGCAGATGCGCTTCCACACGCAGACGGCCGGCGTCTCGCTGACGGCGCAGCAGCCGCTCAACAACATCGTCCGCACCGCGATCGAGGCGCTCGCGGGCGTGCTCGGCGGCACCCAGTCGCTGCACACCAACTCCTACGACGAGGCGCTCGCGCTGCCGACCGAGGAGGCCGTGACGATCGCGCTGCGCACGCAGCAGGTGATCGCGCACGAGACCGGCGTCGCCAACACGGCCGACCCGCTCGGCGGCTCCTACTTCGTCGAGGCGCTGACCGACGAGATGGAGCAGCGCGCCTACGAGTACTTCGCCAAGATCGACGAGCTCGGCGGGATGGTCGAGTCGGTCAAGCGCAACTACCCGCAGCGCGAGATCGCCGATGCCTCGTTCACGCTGCAGCAGGAGATCGACGCCGGCGAGCGCGTCGTCGTCGGCGTCAACCGCTACGTGGCCGAGGACGAAGAGCCGATCCCGACGCTGCGGATCGACCCGGCGCTCGAGCGCAAGCAGCTCGACCGCCTGCAGGGAGCCCGCGCGGGGCGCGATGGCGCCGCCGTCGAGGCCTCGCTTGCCGTACTGCGCGAGCACGCGGCGCACCCCGAGCGCAACCTGATGGAGCCACTGCTGACATGCGCCCGCGCGCACGCCTCGGAGGGCGAGATCATCGAGTCCCTGCAGCAGGTGTTCGGCGACTACACCGAGACGCCGGTGTTCTGAGCGTGTTCGAAGCTTCGTGAGGCACAGCAAGCTGCGCAGGGGACTCGTGATCGGCGGGCTCGTCGTCGCGCTTGGCTGCGCAGCGACGATTGCGCTGGCCGCGCATCGGATCAAAGCCGAGGAGGCCGCTTTCAAGGCGCCGGCGGCTGCGCGCTGCATGCCGAGTACGTTCAACGTCTCGGCCACGTTGCCCGGCACGACGCTCAGCGTCTCGCCGCTGCCCGACTCCTACGACGCCAACGCGCGAACGCAGATCAGCCTCGCCGGCGTGCCCGCCGCCGCGCTCTCCTCGATCAGGGTGAAGGGCAGCGACAGCGGCACGCACAAGGGGCGCCTGCACCCCTACTCCCAGGGCGACGGCGCGAGCTTCGTGCTTGCCGACCCGCTGACCCAGGGCGAGACGGTGACGGTGCGCGGCAAGCTGCGCAGCGGCTCGAGCACGCATGCCTTCGCGTTCCACTTCACGGTCGCCACGCAGGACGTGCTGCCCTACTCGAAGCCCTCGCAGCCGTCGGGCAGGGACTACAACGAGAAGCAGCACTTCCGCTCCGAGCCCACGCTCGAACCGCCGGGCGTGGTCGTGACCACGCGCACGCCGGGACAGAGCCAGCCGGGCGACATCTTCGCGGCGCCCTACTCCGGACCGGGACCGCCGGGGACGATGATCTTCGACGAAGCCGGCAACCTCGTGTGGTTCCACGCGCTGCCGAAGAACGCCTCGGCGGCAACCAACCTGCAGGTGCAGCAGCTCGGCGGCCAGCCTGTGCTGACCTGGTGGCAGGGCTACATCCCGCCCCAGGGCTTCGGTCAGGGCGAAGAGATCATCGCCAACTCCTCCTACCAGCAGATCGGCCACGTGCGCGCGGGCAACGGCTATTCGGCCGACCTGCACGACTTCAAAATCACGCCGCAGGGCACGGGACTGTTGACGGTGTTCAACCCGATCGACTGCAACCTCTCGGTCGTCGGCGGCCCCAGCGGCGGCGCCGTCACGGATAGCGTTTTCCAGGAAATCGACCTGCGCACGGGGCTCGTGCGGCGCGAGTGGCACAGCCTCGACCACGTGCCGATGGGCGACTCCTACAGCCTCGCCACGCACGCGAGCAAGAAGTGGCCGTTCGACTACTTTCACGTCAACTCGATCGACCAGCGCGCCGACGGCACCACGCTGATCTCGGCGCGCAACACGTGGGCGATGTACGAGCTGAGCACGACGAGCGGGCGTATCGCGAGCACGATCGGCGGCCACCATTCGGGTGTGAAGCTCGGCGCGGGCACGCACACGGCCTACCAGCACGACGCCAACACGCTGCCCGACGGCACGATCAGCGTGTTCGACAACGGCTCGGTGCCGAAGGTCCACCCGCAGTCGCGCGGGCTCGTGCTCGCGCTCGACGCGCAGAGCGACTCGGCGAGCGTCGTCGTACAGTACGAGCACAGCCCGGCGCTGACGTCCGACAGCCAGGGCAACATCCAACAGCTGGCCAACCAGGACATGTTCGTCGGATGGGGATCGGAGCCATATTTCTCGGAGTACAGCGCGGGCGGCCAGCTCCTGTTCGACGCGCACATGCACGGCTCCTACGAGTCCTACCGCGCCTACCGCTTCCCCTGGACGGGCGCCCCGGCAAGCGTGCCACAGATTGCGGCAAGCAAGGTCTCGGGTGGTCGCGTGAAGGTCTTCGCAAGCTGGAACGGCGATACGCGTACCGCCAGCTGGCGTGTACTTGCAGGCAGCTCGACTCAAACGCTCGCGCCGGTTGCGAGCGCCTCGCGCAGCGGGTTCGAGACGGCGATCGTGACGCCACGCACGGCGCCGTACATCGCCGTTCAGGCACTCGACGCCTCCGGCGCGGTGCTCGGCAGCTCGCGCGCGATTCGCGATTGAGCGAACCCGGTCAGAGGCCGCACGGACGCCCCCGAGCGAGGCTGGTACGCTTGGCTCGTTTGGCGTCAAAGAGGGGTTTTCAGCCGGTGGGGATGCGGATATGACGGCGCGCAAGGCCAATACGAAACCCCCTGGCGCCCAAACCGCCAAGTCGAAGGATTCGTCTGACGGCAAGGACGGGGGGGCCGCGACAACGACCGCAGGCGCGTCTTCAGCCGACGACGGAGTCTCGGGCGCGGACGGACAGCCGCGGACGGGGCGCTACCGGCGCCTGCCGACCGGCGCGCATGGGCTGACGCGCGAGGAGGTCGAGCACGACCAGCGCGAGAGGCTTCGCTCGGCGATGATCGAGCTGATCGCCGAGCGTGGCTACCCGGCCGTGCGGATCCTCGACCTGACGCAGCTCGCGCACGTCTCGCGTCCGACCTTCTACAACCTCTACGCGGACAAGGAAGAGCTGCTGCTGAGCGCCTACGAGGACATCGCGGGGCGCACGACGGCGCACGTGGCGGCTGCTTACGACGAGGGCGCCACGCCCGATCAGAGCCTGCAGCTGGCGCTACGCGCATTCGCCGAGCTGGCGGCGGCGGAGCCAGAGGCGATGACGCTCGCGCTGCTCGGCACGTTCGGCGCGGGGCCGCGGGCGCTGGAACGGCGCAACCGCACGACGACGGCGCTCGAGCGGATGGTCAGCGCCGGGCGCGAGCACGCCTGGAGCGAGCAGCCGCGCGACTTGACGGCGAAGTTCCTGATCGGCGGCATCCGCGAGGTCGCCGCGACGCGCCTGATGCGCGGACGTGCGAATGAGCTGCCAGAGCTGGCCGACGAACTGGGCGCATGGGCACTGGCCTACCCACCCTCGCTGCCGCTCGGGCTCGACGGACCGCGCCGCGTGCGCCGGCGTGCGGCGGACGAGCCGACCGCTTCGCAGATTCGTGGCGAGCGCCCGCTGGCAGAGCGGCGGCTGCCTAGCGGCCGCCACGACCTGGCACGCGAGGAGGTCGTCAAGAGCCAACGCGAACGGATCGTCGACGCGACGGCAGAGATCGTCGCCGAGAAGGGCTTCGCGGGATTGACGATCCCGGAGATCGCCTCGCGCGCGAACGTCTCGCACGAGACGTTCTACGAGATGTACCCGACCAAGCACGACGCCTTCCTGGGCGCGCAGAAGGTCGGCCTGCACCAGGCGCTGCGCACGACCGTCGAGGCCTACGATGCGCAGCTCGCCGACTGGCCGGACGGCGTCGCGGCGGGGCTCAACGCGCTGATGGACTTCGTCTGCTCTGAGCCCTCCCACGCGCACCTGACGCTGGTCGACACGTTCGGCGCGAGCCCGCAGGCGATCGAGATCCGCCGCAGCGCGCTTGAGTCGTTCACGGCCTACCTGAGCCCCGGCTTCGAGCACGCGCCGGACGACGTCGAAGTGCCCGAGATCGCGGCCGAGGCCGTCGCCGGCGGGATCTGGCAGGTGCTGCACCACTACATCGAGCACAAGCGCCTGCACGAACTGTGCGACGCCTCCCCACAGCTCGTCTACCTGACGCTCAACCCGTTCATCGGGCCCGAGCCGGCGGCCGAGACGGCGCGCAGGCCGGCAGCCTCGGCGAGCTAGCTGCGGTTCAGCTCACTCGTCGCTAAGCGCAGCCACGCCGAGTGCTACGGCGGATACGGCGGTGCCGGTGACGAGCACGCTCGTCAGCTTCGGCAGGTATCCACTACGGCCACCGGCGATCCCCGCCAGCACGTCCGCCGCGTCGCACGCGAGCCCAGCGATCAGCCACTGCTTGCGTGCCTCGCCCTCGGTGCCGATCGCGCCCCAGGCGAGCGCGACGTCGCGCGCACCGAACAGACGAGCCAGGTACGGCGACTGTGGGTTGGCCTCGGCGTCCAGCCCGAACAGCTTGCCGGCGAATCGTGGGGTGCTCCAGGAGGCAACCCCGACGACCAATCTCAGGCCGGCCAGCAGGCCGACAGCGCGTTCTTTGTCCATCTCGCCGACACTACCGCAACGGCTCTGCGCCGACTACTCCCCCGTTGTCGCCGTCGTCGTCGCCAGCGGTCCGTCCTCGGCGGGGAGCTCGAGCGCGGGCCCGAAGGAGACCTCCATCAGCGCGCCGCCGCCGTCGGCGTTCGCTGCTCGCGCATATCCCCCGTGAGCCTCGGCGGCCTGGCGCACGATCGCGAGGCCGAGCCCGGAGCCGGGCAGCTTGCGCGCGCGCTCGGAGCGGTAGAAGCGCTCGAACACCTTGCCGAGCTCGTGCTCACCGAAGCCCGGGCCGTGGTCGCGTACGACCAGCACGCCGCCGCGCAGCGAGACCTCGACGACGCCACCGGACGGGCTCCACTTGCGCGCGTTGTCCAGCAGGTTCGAGATGGCGCGGTTGATGCGGTCGGCTTCGCCGCGCACGACGGTCGGCTGCAGGTCGAGCGCGAAGCGCAGCTCGCCGCGACGGCGCGTGCGCGCGACGGCCTCGTCGACGAGCTCGTCCAGGCGCACCTCGCCGCGCTCGGACGGCGCGCGCGAGCCACGCGCGAGCTCGACGACGTCGCCGACGAGCGTCGTCAGCTCGTCGAGCTCGTCGATGATGTCGGCGCGCAGGCGCTGCTGCTCGGCCGGCGCCAGGCGGTGGGCGTCCTCGAGCGTCTGGATGTTCGCGCGCAGCGAGGCGATCGGCGTGCGCAGCTCGTGGCTGGCGTCGGCGATCAGCTGGCGCTGGGCGAGCAAAGAGCGCTCGAGCGCATCGAGCGTCGTGTTGAAGCTCGTGGCCAGCCGCTCGAGCTCCTCGCCGCCGCTCACGTCGAGGCGCTGTGAAAGGTCGAGCTCGCCGGCGAGCGACTCCGTGCGACGCGTGAAGCGCGCGATCGGGGCGAGCGCGGTCCGTGCGACGAGTGCGCCGAGCACGGCGCCCAGCGCGATCCCGGCGACGCCGATGATCAGCAAGATCAGCAGAATCCGGTGCAGCTCGTGGTCCACCTCTGAGAGCGGGCGGGCGATCATCACGGCGCCGCCGGCCGTGGCCGTGGCGCCCTGGCCGGCGCTCGCCGCGGGCGTGCCGAGCGTGAGCACACGCAGGTGCGTGCCTTTGACGGTGCGGTCGCTCAGCGCGCTACCGCGCCCGGAGGCGGCGATCTGCTTATCGCGCGCGCTGGGCGGGATCTCCGGCGTCGAGCCCTGGCCGCCGGGCGCTTCGACGGCGCCCTTGGCGCTGACGAACTGCACGTAGCCGGCGGCGCCGCCGAAGCGCCCAGGCTGGACGAAGTTGGGCAATGGGCCGTGCTCGCCCAAGCGGGCACGCAGCGCCGGCGGAGCAGCGCCGGCGCCCGTACCGCTCGTGGACCCTTTGCCACCGAGGGGCAGATCGTCGGACGGCCCAGCCTGATCGTGCAGCAGCGGCGCGCTGACGAACTCCTGTGCGCGCTGCGTGAGCGACTGGTCGATCTGCCCGCGCAGGTCGGAGCGGACGGCGAGGTAGATGCCGACTGCCGCGGCGAGCACGGCTAGCGCGACGGCCACGCCGCCGACGGCTGCGATGCGCAGGCGCAGGCTCACGGCTTGCGAATCCTCATCGCCTGATTGTGCCTCACCGGATGAGCCCCCAACGGGACTCCTACGTTGTTCCTACGGAGGCCTTAGGCGGCTCTTGTGCGCCGGCTCGATGCTCGCCTCGTGGCCAATGGCACCGCCGATCGAAGCCCGCTGCTCAACATCGCGCTCGGAGCGCTCTGCATCGCAGCCGTCGCGGTCGCCTACACGAGCGTCGGAGCGGCGTCGCAGAGCTCTGCGCAAAGCACGAGAACCACGACCGTGCAGACGGGCGTGGTTCAGTCGACGGTCTCCGGCAGCGGCAACATCCAGGCCGCGAGCCAGCTCAACCTCGGCTTCAAGACGAGCGGCACCGTAACTCACATCTACGTGAGCGAAGGAGAGCATGTCAGCAAGAGCGAGCTGCTGGCGACGCTCGACCCGCAGAGCGCCGAAGTGACCCTCGAACAGGCCAAGGCCAACCTGCAGTCCGCCGAAGCCGGCCTCTTGGCCGAGGAAGAAGACCAAGGGGAAAGCTCCTCGGGGCAAGGCACGACCGCCAGCACGGCGGCTCAGACCAATACCGCCTCGCCGCAGAAAAGTGAGACGACGACCCCGAAATCGGGATCGTCCTCGGGCGGCTCAAGCCAGAGCTCCAGCTCGTCCTCGTCCGCCTCGACGGTCAGCGCGGCCACACGTGAGGCCAACCTCGCCTCCGCGAAAGCGGCTGTCAAGAGCGACAAGTTGACCGTCCAGAGCGACGAACAGGCCGTTCAGAACACCAAGCTCTATGCGCCGCAGGACGGCACGATCGTCTCGCTGTCAGGCGAAGTGGGCGAAACCGTTTCGGCGACGGGGACGACCAAGGCTTCAAGCGCAAGCAGCTCCTCGAGCGGCTCCTCGACGGGCGCGAGCGGGAGCACCTCCTCCCCGAGCAGCGCGAGCGGATCGTCCAGCTCCTCCAGCAGTTCCTCGAGCTCCTCCTTCGCCGTGCTCAGCAACCTCAGCTCGATGCAGCTCGTCGTACCCCTCAGTGAGTCTGAAATCGGCAACGTAAAGGTCGGCCAGACCGCCACCGTGACGGTCGAAGCGCTCGGCAGCCGCAAGGTCGCGGCGCACGTTCTCAAAGTGGACGCGCTGGCCACGAGCAACAGCGGCGTCGTCTCCTATGACGTCACCTTCCAGCTCGACCAGCACGAATCCGGCGTGAAAGTCGGCATGAGCGCGTCGGCCGAAGTCGTCGTCAAGCAAGCCGAAGGCGTGAACGTGCCCACCACGGCGATATCCCGCGGCTCGGTGACGGTCGTTCGCGGCGGCAAGCATGTCAGCCAACCGGTGAGCACCGGGCTGGCGGGCGACAGCTCGACGATCATCCTCAGCGGGCTGAAGACCGGAGAAGAAGTCGTCCTGCCGAGTGTCACGACGACCACGAGCTCCTCGAGCAAAGCGAGCGGCGCCCGCGTCGGCGGCCTCAGCGGCCTCGGCGGAGGTGGCGCATTTCGCGCCGGCGGACCCCCCGGCGGCTGATGCGGACCCCACGAATCCCCAACCCGCGATCGGGCGTGCGAGCCCACCGCGAGCGACCGGTGGTCGAACGGACACGCTCGACGCTGGAGCTCCGAGGCCGACATAACAAGCGTCCGCGACCCCCGGCGATCCTCGTGCGTGACGTCACCAAGACCTACGAGCTCGGGCAGATCAAGGTGCGCGCCCTGCGCGAGGTATCGCTGCACATCGACCGTGGCGACTTCGTCGCGATCATGGGCAGCTCGGGCAGCGGCAAGAGCACGCTGATGAACATCCTCGGCTGCCTCGACATGCCCAGCGCCGGCAGCTATCGGATCGACGGCGTGGACGTGCGCAGCCTGGACGAGGACGACCTCTCAGACCTGCGCAGCCGCAAGATCGGCTTCGTCTTTCAGAGCTTCAACCTCGTGGCGCGCACGAGCGCGGTCGCCAACGTCGAACTGCCGCTCGCCTATGCCGGCGTCGAGCGCCGCGCACGCCGGCAGCGTGCCGCGGACGCGCTCGGCGCCGTCGGCATGGCCAATCGCCTGCACCACCAGTCCTCCGAGCTCTCCGGCGGCCAGCAGCAGCGCGTGGCCGTCGCGCGGGCGATCGTCACCAACCCGACGCTGATCCTCGCCGACGAGCCGACGGGCAACCTCGACTCGCACTCCACCGAGGACGTGCTCGCGATCTTCGCGCGCCTGAACGGCGAAGGGCGAACGGTCGTGCTGATCACGCACGAGCCCGACGTCGCCGAACAGGCCAAGCGGGTGATCAGCCTGAGCGACGGCAGGGTGCTCGAGGATCGCCGCATCGCGGGCGTGTACGAGGCGCCGCCTGTGCCGCGGCGCCAGAAGTCAGCCCACCGCCCACCGGGCGCCGGCGTCGCGGACGTCGGCTCGTGATCGGCGTCGAGACATTGAGGATCGCCTGGGGCGGGATCGCCGCCAACAAGCTGCGTTCGGGCCTGACGATCCTCGGCATGACGATCGGCGTGGCCTCAGTGATCGTGCTGATCGCCGTGGGCAACGGCTCCTCCCAGGCGGTCAAGTCACAGATCCAGAGCCTCGGCACGAACGTGCTGCTGGTCCAGTCGGGCGCCGGACGCGGCGGTTCGGGCGCCTCTGGCTCGAGCAGCGTCTCTCTGACCAAGAAGGACGCCGAAGCGCTGGAGGCACCCGGCAACGCCCCGGACGTCAAGAGTGCCTCGCCGGTCGTCAACGCCACAGGCGTGAAACTGGTCTTCGCCAGCACGAGCTACGAACCCTCGACGTTCACCGGGACGACCCCGTCCTACTTGAGGGCGCACAACTACAAGCTCGCGGAAGGAAGCTCCTTCACGAACGCCGACGTCAGCAGCCACCGGCGCGTCGCGGTGATCGGCCAGACGGTGGCCGAAGAACTGTTCGCTGGTCAGAGCGCGGTAGGCCAGAACATGAAGGTCAACGGCTCGAACTTCGAAGTCGTCGGCGTGCTGGCCGCCAAGGGCTCAAACGGCGCAAGCAACCAGGACGACGTCGTGATGGCGCCGATCTCGACCGTGCAGGACTCGCTGAGCGGCTACGGCTCGATCTCCTCGATCACGGTCGAGGCGAAGTCCGAATCGGCCTTGAACGCCGCCGAAGGCGAGGTCAAGCAGATCCTCGAGGAACGACACAAGATCACGAACACCGAAGAACCGGGGTTTGAGGTGCTCAACCAGGGCTCGCTGCTGTCAACCTCGAGCTCGACCAGCGGCGTCTTCACGACGCTGCTCGGCGAGGTGGCGGCAATCTCCCTGCTCGTCGGCGGAATCGGCGTGATGAACATCATGCTCGTCAGCGTCACCGAGCGAACGCGCGAGATCGGCATCCGCAAGGCGATCGGAGCCCGACGCTCAGACATCCTCACGCAGTTCCTCACCGAGGCCGTGCTCGTGTCGCTGATCGGCGGCCTCACCGGCGTGCTCCTCGGCGTGCTCGGCAGCCAGTTCAAGATCGCCGGCGTGCAGCCGCAGATCGCCACGTACTCGATCTTCGTGGCGTTCGGCGCAGCGGCCCTATCGGGGCTGTTCTTCGGCACCTACCCGGCAGCGCGCGCCGCGTCGCTCAGGCCGATTGAAGCGCTGCGCTTTGAGTAACCCGCCTTCCCCCAATAAGGAGTCGACCATGTCGAGCCACGAGTCCACAGCGCCAGAGACGAGCGAGCTCGACTACGAGCCTGCCGAGCTCCAGGATGAGTGGCTGGATCACCCAGAGGAGCTGCCGCGCCGCCCGCGCCGGCGTCTGCTGACACCCGTGCCGCTGGCGCTGCTCGCCACGCTGCTCATCGCATGTGGCTTCATCGGCGGCGTGCTCGTGCAGAAGGGGCAAGGTGGCACGGGCTCGGCAAGCGGCGCGAGCAGCGGCCTCGGCTCACGGCTCGCCGCTCTGAAAGGGGCTGGGCCCGGCGCTGGCGGCGCAGCCGGCGGCGCAAGCTCAGCCGGCGGGTCGCCATCGAGGGGCAGCGCTGGCGGGTTCCCAGGCCTCGGCGGATCGACCGGCGGCGGCGTCACCACCGGTGAAGTGGCCTACGTTCGCGGCGACACGCTGTACGTCACCGACAGCCAGGGCAACACGGTCAAGGTCACCGCCTCCGCCGCAGCGAAAGTGTCCAAGACCGTCAGCACCAAAGCACAGAGCATCCACCCCGGCTCAACGGTCGTCGTGCTCGGCAGCAAGGCCAAGAACGGCGCCATCAGCGCGACCTCGATCACGGTCAGCTCCACCACCTCTGCTGGCGCGACGAGCCCCGGCGCGAGCTCGTCCGGCACCGGGGCGAGCGCCGGCCCAACCACGCTGTTCGGCCCTGGCTAGCGCGACAACCACCAACGACAAGGAATGAAAATGTCCACCTCCCCACGTCCCGTCGCTCGACCAGCCAGGCGCAAGTGCATACGGGCACTGCTCGCTCTGTGCATCCTTGGCGCGTGCCTGGCGCTCGCGGCGTGCGGAAGCTCGGGCAGCGGCTCGAGCTCTGCAGCCAACAGCTCGAGTAGCTCCACGAGCAAAGCCGGCGGGCGAGATTCGGGCCGGTTCACCGCACTGCGCTCGTGCCTGCAGAAACAGGGCATCACGCTGCCCGCACCATCGTCCGGCGCGAGCCGCCAGCCGGGCACACCAGGAGCCAGAGCGCCAGGTGGCTCCGGGCGCGGGCTGCAGCTGCCCAAAGGCGTCACCCAAGCCAAGTTCCAGGCCGCGCTGAAGAAATGCGGCGGCGGCAACTTCCCGCGCGGCGGAGCCGGCGGCCTCAACAGCGCCTCGGCTCGGGCCGGGCTTGCCAAGTACGCAGCGTGCCTGCGCCAGAACGGCGTCAACTTACCGGCGCCCAACACGACCGGCAACGGCCCCGTCTTTGACACCAAAGGGATCGACACCTCGAGCAGCAAGTTCAAGGCCGCCGAGAAAAAGTGCCAGAGCGAGTTGAAAGGCGTCTTCCCCGGCGGTGCGCCGGGCGGCACCCGGCCTGGCGGCACCCCGCCTGGGGCACCGCCGAGCGGCGGCACGCCTCCCCCTGGAGCTGAAGGCTCGGCTCCTTAGCGCTTACGCCAACTGCACGATCAAGGCTCGCGCATCACATAGCCGACGCCGCGCACGGTGTGGATCAGCTCGCGCGCGCCGATCTCCTGCAGCTTACGCCGCAGGTAGCCGATGTAGACGCGTAGCGCGTTGGAGGCAGCGCCGAAGTCATAGCCCCAGACGCGGTCGTAGATCACGCTGTGCGGCAGCACCTGGCGCGGGTTTCGCAGGAACAGCTCGAGCAGCTGATACTCGGTGCGCGTGAGCTCGGCGACTTGCCCGTCGACGGCGGCGCCGTGGCGCGAGCGGTCGAGTGAGACCTCGGCGAAGGACAGCTCGTCGGGGTCGCCGTCCGGGCCGGAGCGGCGAAGCAAGGCGCGCAGGCGCGCCTTCAGCTCGTCGTTGTCGAATGGCTTGACGAGGTAGTCATCGGCGCCCGCGTCTAGGCCGGCGACGCGGTCGGAGACCTCCACCCGCGCGGTCAGCATCAGGATCGGCACGCGGTTGCCGAGCCGGCGCAGGCGCTCGCAGACTTCGAGCCCGTCGATCTCGGGCATGCCGACGTCGAGCACGACGGCGTCGGGCACGGACTGAACGACGGCCTCGATCGCCTCGGCGCCGCCCTCGGCGGTCTGCACCTCATAGCCGCCGAGCGTGAGCACGCGCCGCAGCGCGTCCCGCACGGCGCGATCGTCGTCAACCACGAGAACCTTCATGCCTCGATTGTTGCGCATCGTCCGCACTCCGCGGCCTACGCGCGGAGACTCCTACGATGCTCTTACGGGCGGCAGCGCATAATCCGGCCGTCCGATGCTCCGTCCACTGTAAGGAGGCGACGATGAGCGCAGCAACAACAGCAGAAGCTCCGCGAAAGCCCGCTCCGGGCGCGAGGGCGCCGCTTCCGGCGCCCGACGAGCTGCGCCTGCGCAAGCTGACCCTGCACGGCCACCGCATCGCCTATCGCCAGGCCGGCAGCGGCCCAGTGCTGGTCCTGATCCACGGGATCACGTCGAGCTCGGCTACATGGGAGCGCGTGATGCCCTACCTGGCGCGCCACTACACGGTGATCGCGCCCGATCTGATCGGACACGGCTCCTCGGAGGCGCCGCGCGGTGACTACTCGTTGGGCGCCCACGCGAGCAACATCCGCGACCTGCTGCTCGTGCTCGGCCACGAGCGCGCGAGCGTCGTCGGACACTCGCTCGGCGGCGGCATCGCGATGCAGTTCGCCTACCAGTTCCCCGAGCGCTGCGAACGGCTAGCGCTGATCGACTCGGGCGGCCTCGGGCGCGAGGTCAACGTGCTGCTGCGCGCGGCCACGCTGCCGGGCGCCGAGTTCGTGCTGCCGCTGCTGGCGGCGACGCGGCTGCTCGATGCAGGCCGACTGGTTGGCGGCGTGCTCGGGCGACTCGGGCTGCGCGCGCGCACGGACGTCGAGGAGATCGCGCACGGGCACGCGACGCTGTCCGACGCGGCGGCGCGGGCGGCCTTCGTGCATACGTTGCGCGCCGTTGTCGAGCCCGGCGGCCAGCGCGTGGAGGCCGCCAACCGCCTGTACCTCTCGGCACACATCCCGTTCCTGCTCGTGTGGGGAGAGCACGACTCGATCATCCCGGCCGCACACGGCGAGGCCACGCACGCGCAGATCCCGGGTAGCCGGCTGGAGCTGTTCGCCGACTCGGGGCACTTCCCGCAGCTTGACGAGCCGCAGCGCCTGATCGACGTGCTGGTCGACTTCGTCGAGTCGACCGAGCCAGCGACGCTCGACGCCGAACGCTGGCGCGAGCTGCTCGACCCGCACTAGCGGTCGCCACGCGCGGCGCGCCGCTCAGCAGGCGCGGAAACTTGGCTCAGCTGGGGCGCACGTCGAGCACGACCTTGCCCGTGGCGCGGCGCTCGTCGATCGCGTGCAACGCCTCGGCGGCCTGCTCGAGCGGAAAACGCGCACCGACGATCGGGCGCACGAAGCCGTCGTCGATCATCTTCTCGATCGCCGCGCCGATCTCGCGGTTGATCTCCGGCTTGCCCATCACGTACGCCCCCCAGCCGGCGCCGATCACCTCGGTGTTGCCGAGCAGCAGCCTGTTCACTTTGACTTCGGGGATTGAGCCACCGGTGAAGCCGACGACGACGAGCCGCCCGCCCGCGCGCAGCGAGCGCAAACTGTCGGTGAAGCGATCGCCCCCGACGGGGTCGAGCACCATCTCGACGCCGCCACCGGAGAGCTCCTTGACCTCGTCCTTCCAGCCGTCGTGCAGCAGCACGACCTGGTCGGCGCCGGCATCCTTCGCGACGGCCGCCTTCTCCTCGCTCGAGACAAGCGCGATCGTGCTCGCGCCGAGTGCCTTGGCGACCTGTAGCACGGCGGTGCCGACGCCGCCGGCGGCACCGTGCACGAGCACAGTCTCGCCGGCCTTCAGCCGCCCGCGCGTGAGCAGGCAAAAGTAGGCGGTGTGGTAGTTGAGGATCAGGCTCGCACCCTGCGCGAAGTCGAGCGCGTCGGGTAGCGGGAAGGAGAAGTACTCGGGCGCGACGGCCGTCTCGGCGAAGCCACCGAGCGCGCAGAAGGCGGCGACGCGATCGCCGGCTTTGACCTGCGCGCCATCGGGAGCGCTGCGCACGATGCCGGCGACCTCGCTGCCGGGTACGAACGGCAGCGGCGGTTTGACCTGGTACATCCCGCGCGTCTGCAGCACCTCGGGGAAGGACACGCCGGCGGCGTGGACCTCGACGACGACGCCCGCGCCGGGGGTGAGCATGTGCGACGGCTCAGGCTCGTCGAGCTCGACCAGGCGCAATGCCGTGTCGGGTCCCGTTTCCTCGACGATCTGGATCGCGCGCATGCGGCGAGCATTATGTCCGAAACGGCCGCAGCGCAGGCGTCAAGCCCAGGAAGCACGCCAGCGCGTCTACCTGTCAGGCGCTCGCGCGTGCGCCGGCGTAGCGCGCGAGCTGCCCGAGCGTGACGATGACCGGCGGCTCGATCACGCGATGGGAGCCGTCGTCGAGCACGACTACGCCGCCGTGCGGCAGCTGCGCGGCAGCCCGGCGTGGCCCGGCGAGAAGGGCCGCCTTGGCCCTGATCTCGGCCTCGAGCGCGCTCGGCGCAAGTGCCGTCGCCTGCACGATCCCGGTGAATGCCGGCGCGCCGGTGGAGGGGTCCAGCAGGTGGTGCGCCGGGCGTCCCTCGCCGGCCAGCCAGCTGCGCCGCGTGATCCCGCTCGTGGCGACGCAGCCGTCGATCAGCTCGAAGGTGTGAAGCGCGCGGCCGCTCAGTGGACATTCAACGTGGATCTCCCTCGCGAGGTGAGCGGCTCCGCCAACGGCCAGGTCGCCCGAGCAGTCGACGGCGAAGGCAGCGTGTCCCGCGAGCCGCTCGGCGAGCACGTCGGCGAAGATGCCCTTGGCGAGACCGCCGCCGTCGATGCGCACGCCGGGCGGACGGCGCACGAGGCCGGCCGCAGCATCGCCTTCCACTTCGCGCCAGCGCTCCGGGCGCCCGGTAGCCGCAGCCGGCCGCGCCGATCTGCGCGGCGGGGCGAGCGCGAGTGCCAGCGCGGGCGAGAGCGGCTCGCCGAGATCCTCCGCGTAGCCGGCGATCTCGATCTCCTCGGCGAGCGTCGCGTCGACGAGCCCGCCGGAAAGCTCACCGGCAGTGCGCACAGCCGTGGCGAGCCGCACGAGCAGCTCGCTCGCCGGCATCTCCCCGCGTGGGTCCTCGTTGAGCAGCGAGAGCTCGCTGTCGGGCTCGAAGCGCGTGAAGCGCTCGTGCCACGCGAGCATTGAGCGGCGTGCCGCAGTCACGGCTTCGCGCGCCGGGCGCGGACCATGATCGCCGCTCACGAGCACCGAGCACGTCCCGCCGAAGCAGTCGAAGCGCTCGAGCTGCTCGCCCGTGTCGAGCAGCTCGCTCACGACTGTGAGGTCGTCATCGGGCTGGTCGATTCGCTCGACTGCGATTCTTCACCGCTCGATTCGCTCGTGCCGGATTCGCTGCCGCTCGATTCGGCTTCGCTCGATTCAGCTTCGCCCGATTCGGTTCCGGAAGCGCTCGATTCCGAGCCGCTCGAGCTCGCTTCGGAGCCGGACGTCGTCGTCGTGCGAGCCTTGGAGGACGCCGACAGCGCCGGGTCGTGGCCGGAGGCGAGCTGGACGTAGACGACGAGGAACAACGCGACGAACAACGCCGCGGCACTGGCGGCGATGGCGCGCCTGATCCTCCGCGCGCGCCTGAGCAGCTCAGCGCGGCGCCCGGCGGCGAGCGCCTTTGCCTCGCGGGGGCTCATCGCGCCGCTCCGGTCGGGCCGGCGGCACCGAAGCTGCCCTCGGCACCCCGGTGAGCGCGCGCGGCGGCGGACCTTGTCATGGAGGCTTTTGCACCACGCGTCGCGAGCAGCGCAAGTGCGGGAAGCACGACGATTGCGATCATCGCCAGGAACCACGCCTCGCCGGCGTCGGTGCCCTCGCCGAGCGAGTGCGCGAGGCCGAGCACCCAGGCGAGCGCTGTGAAGCGGTGAAGCACGCGCCAGCGCTGCACGCCGATCCTTGCGCGAGCGTAGTAGGAAAGACCGAGCGCGAGCAGCATCCAGAAGCCGACGATCCCGGCGGTGGTCCACAGTGTTTGGTAGCCGCTGAGAAACGGCACCGTCAATTCGGCTGGGCTGAGGTGAAGGAAGCCGTCGCCGAGCAGTGTCAGCACGTGCACGAGCAGCGCGGCGATCGTCGCGAGTGAGAGCGCCTCGTGGGTCACGCGCAGGTCGGCGGTGCGCCGCTTGAGCATGCGCATGCTGCTGGCCAGACCGACGCATACCGAGGCGCTCGACAGCAGCAGCGCCGCGCTGCCGGCTGCACGACTGGCAAGCCAGTAGAGGTGCGGGCCGACGGCGGTTGCCGATATGCCGGTCAGTTGTGCGCTCATTGGCGGCAGTATCGAGCGCGACTGTTAGCCCTTCCTGTGCAGAACCTCAGAGCTTTCTTACGCTCGCCGACCCGCTGCGCGACTTCGGGCGGCGTCCTGGGTTTACCCCTTTGCTCGCGCGTCGTGCGGGCAGGCTGATTCCAAGAACTGGATTGGGGAGGACGGCATGCACGTTGTGAGCAAGACGCGCTTCAGATTGGCGATCGCTGGATTGGCGGCGATACTCGCGCTGTGCACGGCGAGCGGCGCGTTCGCGTCGGTCACCGTTAGTCAGTCGGGCTGGGCGTGGGGCAACCCCTCGCCGCAGGGCAACACGCTGAACGCGATCTCGTTCGCCGGCCCGCTCGGATATGCGGTCGGCGACAACGGGACGGCGCTGAAGACGCTCGACGGCGGCGCGACGTGGTCGGGCCTCGCGACGGGCACCTCGAGCGAACTAACGCGTCTGCAGATCGTCAACTCGAACACGGTCATCGTGGGCAGCGCCAACGGCTGCGTCCTGCGCATCTCGACGGACGGCGGCACCGTGTTCACGAGGATCTTCACGGTCGCCGAAGCCAACTGCCACGACCAGGTGCAAGCCTTCAGCTTCGTCTCGGCCCAGGTCGGATTCTTGCTTCTGCGCAGCGGCTCGGTGCTGATGACCCAAGACGGCGGGAGCACCTTCTCGCGTGAGACCGGCGTACCCGGCACGCCGGCCTCCAGCGGCGGGGGCGGCAACGCGGGAATCGACATCCACTTCACGAGCCCAACGAGCGGCATCGTGATCGCGGGAGCGCCGAGCGGCGGACAGAGCACGGAGTTCAAGACCAGCGACGGTGGCGTCTCGTGGACGCCGGTCACGCTGCCCTCGGCGAACATCACGGCGCTGCACTTCGTCGACCCGGCGCACGTCCTCGCGATCGGTCCGAAAACGCTCCTCAGCAGCCCCGACGGCGGGGCGACGTGGACGACCGACGCGATCGGAGCGGCCAACAACTTCACCGCGATCGATTGCACCGACGCGATGACGTGCGTGCTGAACGTGGCCGGTGGTGACCACCTCGTGCGCACGACCGACGGCGGCGCGACAGCCTCGACGATCACGCCTTCGAGCGCGCCTATCTTCGGCGCCGCCTACTCCTCACCGACGCGCGTAGTCGGCGTCGGCGTCGGCGGCACGACGGTGGTCTCGGGCGACGGCGGCGCGACGTTCGCAAGCGCGAGCCACGACGTCGGTGGACAGTACTCGCGGCTGCGCAGTGGACCGGCCGGGCTCGTCTACGCGGCCGGGGCCAACGGGACACTGGCACTCTCCAGAGACGGGGGCGCCACGTGGAGCACGCTTGCCACGCAAACCTCGGCGAGGCTGCGCGACGCATCGTTCGCCTCGACGAGCATCGGCTATGCGCTCGACGAAACGGGCGGTCTGCAACTGACGAACAACGGCGGCGCGAGCTGGCGCACGCTCGACCCCGGCACGAGCAGGCCGGCCAACTCGGTGGCAGCGGTCGCCGGCAACTCGGTGCTGCTCGTCGGACCGGTCGGCATCTACCGCTCGGTCGCCGGCGGGCGCTTCAACCCGGTCGGCGGCCGCGTCGTGTCCAAGGCACGCGTGGCCGAAGTCAACATCGCCGGTTCAGCGACGTTCACCTACGGCTTGCGCTCGCTGATCCGGTCCACTAACGGCGGCGGCAGCTGGAGCGCGGTGAAGCTGCCACTGACGAACAAGAAGGGCAAGTCGCGGATCGCGATTCGCGACGTCTCATTCGTGAATGCGAGCAGCGGCATGCTGCTCGACACGAATGGACGACTGTGGCGCACGGCCAACGGCGGGCGCAGCTGGTCCGAGCAGCTCGCCACCGGCACGAGCAGCGCGACGAGCGTGTCCTTCGCGGACTCGCTGCACGCATTCCTCACGGTCAGTGCGTTCGGCGCGGACACGCACGACGCCTACGTGCTGCACACCGCCGACGGCGGCGCGACGTGGCACCCGCAGCTGATCGCTGCCGGCACGATCCCCTCGACCGGGCTCGTCGCCGAAGGGGCGAGCAACGCGTTCGCACTCGTCAACGGCGCGACCGAGCCTGGAACCGGCGACGAACGGCTGCTGTTCTTCACGAACACTGGCGGCGACGCGGGCGCGGCCTCGTCGCTGACGATCGCGACCAAGAGCACGCACCTACGCAAGCGCAAGCTCAGGCGCGCACACGGCGTGGTCCGCATCGACGGCGTGCTCAAGGGCGCGCAGGGTGGCGAGCAGATCGTCGTCTCCCGGCGTAGCCTGTCCGGCGGATCCTGGCAGCACCAAACCGCCACGGCCGGTGCCAACGGCGGCAGCTTCACGACGACCTGGCACGCGAGCAGCTCGTCGGTGTTCGTGGCTCAGTGGGCGGGCGACAGCGGGCGGGCGAGCCTCGGCTCGCGCGCGCTGCGCGTGACCGTGCGCTGACTCCCGCGACCTCGGCTCCGGCGCGGACTCACGCCTCCACCGCGCCGGGGTCGAGCAGTTGGGCGCGTCACACGAGGCGTGTGCGTCAGGCGCGCGTGTCGGCGTACACCCACGCCGCCGCGCCTGTCGCAGCGGCGACGAGCAGCACGGCCGGCCACGCTCCGATTGCGCGTGCGAGCACGTGCGAGAGGACGAACGCGGCGAGTCCGACACAGGCGAGCGCGAGCGCCGTGCGCCGGCCGTTGCGCAGCGTCCACGCGCGCACGCACCACAACCCTCCGGCGAGCAGCACGACACCGCCGAGCGGGCGTGAGCCGCTGCCGGCAGCGACGGCGTAGCCGGCGATCAGCGTCCCGGCGGCGACCGGCGCGGTGGGCGTCGAGCGGCTGGCGATGAACTCCGGCGTGCTCACGCGCGCAGCGTAGCGCGGCTCATGCGTCGCTCGATGCAGCCCACAGGTTGATGCCCGCGTCGACCGCGTGGCGGTCGATCTCGGCCAGCTCGTCTTCGTCGAACTCCAGACGCTGCAGCGCCGCGACGTTCTGCTCGAGCTGGGAGACGCTGCTGGCGCCGAGCAGCGCCGAGGTGACGCGCTCGTCGCGAAGTGCCCAGGAGATCGCGAGCTGCGCGAGCGTCTGGCCACGGCGCTTGGCGATCTCGTTGAGCGCAGCAACACGCTGAAGGACCTCGTCGGTGATCATCTCGGCCGAGAAGTAGTTGCCTCGCCGCACGCGCGAATCGTCTTGCACTCCATGCAGGTACTTGTCGGTCAACAGGCCCTGGGCGAGCGGCGAGAAGACGATCGCGCCGGCGCCCTCGCGCTCGAGCACGTCGAGCAGCCCGCGCTCGATCCAGCGATTGAGCATCGAGTAGGACGGCTGATGGATCAGCAGCGGCGTGCCCAGCTCGCGCAGCAGCTTCGCCGCCTGCTCGGTGCGCTCGGGGCCGTAGGAGGAGATGCCGGCGTAGCGCGCCTTACCCGCGCGCACGGCCGCGTCGAGCGCGCTCATCGTCTCCTCGAGCGGCGTCTGCGGGTCGAAGCGGTGCGAGTAGAAGATGTCGACGTACTCGAGGCCCATCCGCGACAAGCTCTGGTCGAGGCTGCCGAGCAGGTACTTGCGCGAGCCCCACTCGCCGTAGGGACCCGGCCACATGTCGTAGCCGGCCTTTGTCGAGATCACCAGCTCGTCGCGGTAGGGGCGCAGATCTTCGGCGAATACGCGTCCGAAGTTCAGCTCGGCGCTGCCGTAGGGCGGGCCGTAGTTGTTGGCCAGGTCGAAGTGCGTGATGCCGAGATCGAACGCGCGTCTGAGGATCGCGCGGCTGTCGCGTAGCGGCCAGTCATCGCCGAAGTTCTGCCACAGTCCAAGCGAGATCGCCGGTAGTTGCAACCCGCTGCGGCCGCTGCGGCGGTAGGGCATCGCCTCGTAGCGGTCCTCGGCGGCGAGGTAGCGGGTCGGGCCGAGCTCTGCGTTGTACGGCACGCATTGAGTATTCCACCGGAACGGCGCGCAGAAACCCGGCGGGAAACCCGATCGCGGCCGACCTGGCCACGGTCGGCGTCGATATATGCCACCTGGCAGATGTACTGAGCGGCGCATACCTGGAAGCTGGCCATCGACGCCGGCCGCGAGGGCCGGCCCGCTAACGGAGGTGGCTCGTGTCCACAGCAGATGTACGCACAACTCGACTGACAGCGGCGGCGGCGCTCGGCGTCGCGCTGCTGTACCTGATCAGCGTGCCGGTCGGCTCGCTCGCGAGCCTGCCGGCGAGCGACGCCTCGGGCGCCGAGGTCCTGCGCTTCTTCAGCGATCACCGCGACGGCCTGCTCGTGGCGCTCGTGCTCAACGGGGTCGCATGGTGCGCGTTGATGCCGGCCGCGTTCGCCGGCCTGCGCGTGCTGCTCGGCGAACGCGAGGGCAGCGCCAGGACAGCGGCGACGGTCGCGCTGATCTGCGCCGGCGTCGAGGCCGCGCTGATCGGCGTCGCGCTGACATTCGGCGCACTCGCCGCCTACGCCGCACCGAGCCTCGGCGGCGAACTGGCGAAGATACTCGGCGACGGTCTCGGTGTGGCGACGAACATCTCGGCCTGGCCGACCGTGCCGTGCGTGCTGGCGCTGGCGATCTGCGCGCGGCGTAGCGGCGCGCTCGGGATCGTCGTGCCTGCGGTAGCTGTCGCCGTCGCCGTGCTGCACGCGATCGCGGCCGTGTCCTTCGCTCGCTCCGGCATGCTCTCGCCGAGCGGCATCGCGCTTGTGGCGCCACCTGCCTTCGCGGTCCTGATGGCGTGCGTTGGCGTAACGCTGCTGCGCCGGGCGGCGCCCGCCGCGCGCCTGAGTGGCGAGGCAAGCGCCCAGTTCTCAACGAGCGCGGGCCACTGATGGGAGGATTCGCAGACGGCCTGGCGCTCGCCCGGCCGAACGTATGGGGTGGTGGATTGCCGGGCATCGCCGAGAACAGTGAGACGACGTTCGCGCTGCCAGCCGGGACGGTCACCTTCCTGCTGACCGACATCGAGCAGTCGACGCGCCAGTGGGAGGCCCACCCGGAGGAGATGGCGCAGGCCGTTCCGGCGCACTATGCGCTGCTGTCGGCCGCCGTCGGGCGCCACGGCGGCGTGCGGCCGGTCGAGCAGGGCGAGGGGGACTCCATCGTCGCCGCCTTCTCGCGCGCCTCCGACGCGCTGTCGGCGGCGCTCGACGCCCAGCGCGCGCTCGCCGCGCAGGCGTGGCCAGGGGAGCTCGACCTGCGTGTGCGGATCGCGCTGCACACGGCCGAGGCGCAGTTGCGCGACGAGGGCAACTACTTCGGCGTCGCCCTCAGCCGCTGCGCGCGTCTGCGCGCGATCGCGCACGGCGGGCAGACGCTGCTCTCGCGCGCCGTGCACGACCTCGTCGTCGAGCGGCTGCCCGACGGGGCCGAGCTGCTCGACCTCGGCTCGCACAGGCTGCGCGATCTCGGGCGTCCCGAGCACGTCTTCCTGCTCAGCCATCCCGACCTGCCGCAGAGCGCCGAGCCGCTGCGCTCGCTCGATGCGCTGCCGAACAACCTGCCCGAGCAGCTGACGAGCTTCGTCGGTCGCAGCGGCGAGCTGAGCGACATCGGCGAGGCGCTCGAGCAGACGCGCCTGCTGACGCTGACCGGCGCCGGCGGCTGCGGCAAGACGCGCTTGGCCGCGCAGGCGGCGGCCGACGCGCTCGAGCGCTTCCCCGGCGGGGTCTGGTGGGTCGAGCTCGCGCCGCTCGCCGACCCCGATGCCGTCGGACCGACGCTCGGCGAGGCGCTCGGCGTCAAGCCGCTGCCCGGTCAGTCCTCGCTGGAGGCGTCCGTCGCGCACCTCGCCGGGGCACAGGCGCTGGTCGTGCTCGACAACTGCGAGCACCTGCTCGATGCCTGTGCGGCGAGCGCCGACGCGCTGCTGCGCGGCTGCCCTGGCGTGAGCGTGCTCGCGACGAGCCGGGCGCCGCTCGCCGTCGCCGGCGAGACGCACTGGCGCGTGCCCTCGCTCTCGCTGCCCTCCGAGCTGCACACCGAGCCGGTCGAGGCGGTCGCCCAGTCGGACGCCGTGCGTCTGTTCATCGAGCGCGCGCTGAAGGTGCGCCCGAACTTCGCCGTCGACGCCGCCAACGCCCCGGCGATCGCGCAGATCTGCCACGACCTCGACGGCATCCCGCTGGCGATTGAGCTGGCCGCGGCGCGCGTGCGCGTGCTCGGCGTCGAGCAGATCGCCGCCGGCCTCGGCGACCGCTTTCGCCTGTTGACCGGCGGGGCGCGTTCGGCGATGCCGCGCCAGCAGACGCTGCGCGCCTCGGTCGACTGGAGCCATGAGCTGCTGAGCGTCGAGGAACAGACGCTCCTGCGGCGGCTCGCTGTGTTCGCCGGCGGCTGGACGCTCGACGCCGTCGAGGAGGTCTGTGCCGACGAGCGGCTCGACCGGCTGGCGATCCTCGACCTGCTCACCTCGCTGCTCGACAAGTCGCTCGTCGTCGTCGAGGAGCACGGGACGAGCGTGCGCTACCGGCTGCTCGAGACGGTCCGCCAGTACGCGAACGACCGCCTCAAGCAGGCCGGCGAGCTAGCCGACGTGCGCGACCGCCACCGCGACGCCTACCTCGCGCGCGCCGAGCAGATCGCGCCGCACCTGGAGGCCGCCGGGCAGGCGGTCTGGCTCGACGCGCTCGACGTCGAGAGCGCGAACATGTCGGCGGCGCTGCTGCACGCGACCGACACCGACGCAGAGCGCGCCCTGCGCCTGTGCGTCGCGCTGACAGTGTGGGCGAAGCTGCGCGGGCGCTTCGCGCTCGCCGACGCCGATTACGTGCGCGCGCTCGAGGCGGCCGGCGAGCAGCCCTCAGCGCTTCGTGCGCGCGTGCTGTGGGCGCGCGGCTACCTGCTGACCTACAGCGGGCGCTTCGAGGAGGCCGTCGCCTGCGAGCTGGCCGCGCTCGAGCTCGCCGAAGCGCTCGGCGAGGACTCGACCGCGGCCCGCGCTCTCGACGTGCTCGGCACGATGCAGATCTGGCCCGACCCGGTCGGCGCGCGCGAGGGACTCGAGCGCTCGCGCGAGCTGGCGCGCGCCAGCGGCGATGAGTGGTGCTTCGTCGATGCCACCCAGATCCTCGGCTACGGGCTGTTGATGCAGAGCGACCCGCGTGCCGAGCAGGTGCTCGAAGAGGCGCTCGAGACGATCGAGCGCACGAACTACGCCGAGTTCGCGGCTTGGCACTGGGCGGGGGTCGGGATGGTGCGCCAGAACCATGGCCTCGACGAGCAGGCGCTCGAGCTGTTCGCACGCGCGATCGAGGTCGCCGACGCGGTCGGCGAGCCCGTCAGCGCGGGCATCGCGTGCGGCTACCGGGCGATCGTGCTCGCCGAACGCGGCGAGGGCAAGCGCGCGCTCGGCGAGCTCGGCCCGGCGCTCGAGCGCGCCGTGGCGGCGGCCGCCGGGATGGCGATCCCAACGCTGCAGATCGCCGCGTTGCTCGCGCAGGGCAGCGTCGGACAGCTAGACGATGCGCGTGACGGGATCGCCGAGTACGTCGCGCAGGGGGCCGACGACAGCCTGATGGGTATGGCACTGGCGCTCAGCGTGCTGGCGCGCATGGAGCTCGCACGCGAGGAAGCCGCCGAGGCGCGTGGGCACGCCGTGGCGGCGCGGGAGATCGCCGGGGGAGCGCTCGCCAACCCGCTGCTCGCCGCCAGCGCGGCGACGCTGATGGCCGCCGGCTCGCTTGCAAGCGGCGAGCCGAGTGAGGCCGAGCAGCTGGCGCACGAGGCGCTCGCCGCTGCCGTCGAGGGCGACTACCGCACGCAGCTGCCGCCGGCGCTCGATGTGCTCGCCGGCGTCGCAGCTGCGCTCGAGAGCTACGAGGAGTCGGCGCGCATCCTCGGCGCCGCCGAGCGAGCGCGCGCCGAGCTGGGACACGTCCGCTGGGCGAGCGAGCAGGAGGCGATCGAGCGCCTGCGCGAGGCGCTCGACGCGCAGCTCGGCGAGCATGCGCTTGGCGAGGCCATCGCCGAGGGCGAGGCGATGGGCACCGAGCAGGCGCTCGCCTGGCTGCGCCGCGCGCGCGGCTCGCGCAAGCGCCCGGCCGCCGGCTGGGAGTCACTCACGCCGACCGAGCAGACCGTCGTCGAATTCGCCGCCGACGGCCTGACCAACCCGGAGATCGGCGAGCGCATGTTCATCTTGCGCGGGACCGTCAAGATCCACCTCTCGCACGTCTACGCCAAGCTCGACGTACGCAACCGCGCCGAGCTCGCCGCGCTCGTCGCACGACGCGCGCGCGAATGAACTCGACGGGTATCGCCCGTTCCGCGCAGCTCGCCGCGCTCAGCGATCGCTCTCCAGGCGGTGCAGTGCCGCCTGGTCGATGCGCGCGCCGTGATCCGGAGCGGCAACGTCACCGGGTAGCTCGACGTGCAGCGCCGTCGCGCCGTCGAGCAACGCCGTCGCCTGCAGCAGCGTGTAGCTGAGCACGTGCCCGCCGCGCTCGCGCGCGTCGTCGATGAAGTGCAGGTGCGCGCCGACCATCTCGATGCCGTCGAGCGCGTCGGGGAAGCAGAAGCCGATCATCGTGCCCGAGGCCTCCCCCAGCACGGTGACCTGCTGCTGCTCGATCGCCTCAGCCAGCGGCCGATAGGGCGGATGCTGGCGCGGGACCGAGCGCACATGCAGATCGGCGAAGCGCCCGTCGATGCGGACCGCCGTTGGCCGCGTGGCGCGGGTGACGCGCTCCCCGAGGTGCGCTTCGAGCTCGGCCTCGCTGAACGGGCCGCCCAGCGCGATCGGCTCGCCGGCCGTGAACGGCACGACGACCGCATACGGCGACTTTGCCGACAGCGCCGGGCGCTCTAGCGTGCAGTCCAGACGCGCCTTCCAGGCCTGACCGTCGAGCACGATCAGCTCGCCGTCGAGCCCGTCGAGCGTGCCGAGCCCGAGGTCGCCGTGCTCGAGAATCTCGCCGAGTGTGACGTCGCCGTCGTAGTCACCCGCGAGCAGAGCCTGGACGGTCGAGGTCTGAAACAGCTCGTGTGCCGGGCGCTCGGCGTGCAGCTCGCGGTGGCGCAGCAGCTCGAGCTCGAGCGCGCCGAGGAACTGCAGCTCGCTCACGGCTTGCGTGCGCGGAAGCGAAAGGAACTGTCGGTCTTGGCGATCTCCTGCTCGACGAGCCCGGCCGCATGCAGGCGCGCCGGCAACTCGTCGGGCGCGACCGGGACGAGCGTGTCGCCGACGTGCAGCAGGCGAAAGAAGCGGCTCGTGCCGATGCTGTCGGTGCCGGCGAACACGCCGCCGGGGCGCAGCACGCGCGCGGCCTCGCCGAGCAGCAGATCCTGCGCGGCGGGCGAGGGCAGGTGGTGCAACATCGTGAAGCAGACGACAGCCGAGAAGCGCCCGTCGGAGAAGGGCATCGCGGTCGCGTCGCCCTGGAAGATCCGCACGCGCTTGGGCAATTCGCGGCGCAGCCGCTCGCAGTAGCCGGGGTCGAGCTCGAGCACGGTCAGCTCGCCCGGGCGCTCGGCGAGCACCTTCGTCGTCGCGCCGAAGCCGGGGCCGATCTCTAGCACGTCATCGCCGAGATCGAGGCGCGACAAACCCCAAGGCAGCAGCTCACGCTCGACGGTGCGCCCCCACCATCGCGACGAGCAGATCACGCCGTGCAAGCGGTTCATCTCACGGGACTGTAGCCACCACGGCGGCCTGCTCGCGCGCGGCGCGCGCGTTGTCCTCGCGCAGCTTGATCGCGACGGCGCCGAGCACGATCAGGCCACCGAGCACGGTCGAGACGGTTGGCTTTTCAGACGTGCCGAGCCAGCCCCATACGGCGCCGAGCACGGACTCGAGCAGCAGGATCAGACCCATCGCGGCAGCCGGTATCAGGCGCGCGCCCATCGTGAAGAAGACGAGGCCGAAGCCCTGCTGGCCGAGGCCGAGCAAGGCGAGCCAGCCGACGTCGGAGCCGTGCAGCTGACCGGCGTGCACGAACGGCAGCACGAACACGATCAGCATCAACTGCGCGAGCGCCGTCGCCGGGGTCATCGACACGTGCCGCTGGCGGCGGGCGACGACGATCACGACGGCGAAGGAGAGCGGCGAGAGGAAGGCCATCAGCTCGCCCAAAGCGTTGCCTCCGTGCGGCACGCCGACCATCACGGCGATGCCGAGCACAGCCAGCAGCATCGCTCCCCATGTGCGCGCAGACAGCGGCTCGCGCAGCGCCCAGAACGCGAACAGCCCGGCGAGGATCGGCGTGATCGCCTGGATCACGAGCACGTGCGCGACGCTCGTGTGGTTGAGCGCGACGATGAAAGTCGCCGAGGCCGCCGCGATGCCGGCCGCGACGAGCAGGCCCGCGACGTTGGCCACCGAGCGCGCCGCCTCGCGCAACCCGGTGCCTTCGCCGAAGCGGACGAACGCGAGCACCGCGAGGAAGGCGAACATCGCGCGGCCGACGATCTGGTCGGCCGCGCCGGCTGCGACCTGGCGCTGCAAGATGCCGCCAGTCGACCAGGCGAGCGCCGCGGCGAGCGCGTATGCCTGCCCACGACGATGCTCTGCGTGCCCTTCCCCCCTCGGTGCGTGTCGCTCGGCTCCCTGCACGAACTGCAACCTACTCGCAAGCGTCCAAAAAGAACATCGACCGAAATATCGAACGTCACGATCCGTTCATCATATATTTGGTAGACAATATGGATGGTCGATCAACGGAGATCAGAGTGGCGAGGCCGATCGTCACCTCTCGCCCCTGCTCTGGGCCTCCGGCTGCTCGCCGGCCTCGTCCTGATCGAGCACGCCGATGCCCAGCTCCGCCGCCCACACTCCGGCGAGCTCGACGATGTACGGCCATTCGAGCGAGGCGCCGCGCAGACCGCTGACGTGCTCGATCCCATTGAGGTTGCTGCGGCGGAACTCGCACGCCTGAAGGCGCGCGCCGCGGAAGTCGGCGCCGGTCAGGTCGCAGTCGTGGAAGCGGACGTGCTGCAGCGTCGACTCGAGGAAATCGCTCTGCGTGAGCACGCAGTCCGCGAACGTGACGCGCTCGAGCTGCGCGAAGCCGAACGCGGCGAGGTCGACACGACAGCCGCTGAACGTCACGTCGCTGAGCGTCGCCTCGGCAAAGGCGACGCCCGTCAGCCTGCTGTCCGCGATCCGCGTCTTCTGCACCCGCGCAGCCGTCGCCTGGAGGTTCGCGAGATTGCAGCCCCTCAGCTCACAGTGGCTCAGCCATAGTCGCTCGAGTACGGCCCCCGAGAGGTTGACGTTCACGAGCCTGCTCGCTTTGAACGAGACGTCCTTCGCCTCCACACCCGGCCACGAGTCGCCGCCCAGCTCGAGCTCGAGGAAGCTCGCCTCCGCTTCGATCGCGGCGCCACCGAGCGAGGCCAGCTCGCTCGGGAGCTCCGGTGGGTCGGGCGAGCCGGCGGCGGCGGGCACCGCGCAAGCCAAGCACATCGGGCCTGCGCGGACCCTCACGCCTCACGGCTTGGCTTTGATCTCCAGCGGTTCTTCGCCCGTCACCGTCAGCGTCGCCGCGAGCCCCGTCTGTTCTGAGCTTTTTTCGAGTCCCGCGACGATCGAGGAGACCAGCGTGTCTTTCAGCCCGCCTTCGAACTGTTCGGGGCTCTGGTGGCCGGCTTTCTGCGTGTAGGTATCTGTGAATTGCGAGGCCATCCTGTCGATCGGCTTGACCATCCCGATCGCGGAGCCTTCGAGCGTCACCACTTCTTTGCCGCCCGGCGCCGAGCTCGCGCATTCGAAGCTCGCCAGCGCTCCTTCGCGCGAGAGGTCGAGTCCGACGATCGCTTTGCTGCCCGCGCGGATGAAGCCGAGCCGGCCTTCGAGCTGATTCGTGACGATCTGCCCCGAAGCCGCCGCCACGCTCTGGCAGGCCGAATGTGTGGCCGGCCGTTCGCAGCCGCTCAGCGTCAGCGTGACCGTCTCCGTCTTGGCGCCCGTGTATTCGCCGCTCGCCGAGCCCGCTGAGCACGTGATCTTCTTCGCGCCCGTCGTTTCGAGCGTCGCCGCGCCGAGCTGCCCGGTGAATTTCTTCGCCGCGCCAGGACCGGGGAGGAAGTCGTAGTTGCCCAGGCCATGTCTTTCGGTGAGGCACTTGGCGCCCGCGTATTCGCCCGTTTTGCGCGCCACCTTCACGCAGCGGCCGAGCGCCGGGAGCGCCGGTCCCGCCGTGTATTCCGCGACCGCCGGCAGGCCCACGTTGCCCTGCTCGTCGACCGCGCGGATCGCCACGTACTGCTGGGTGCCGGCCGGCAGCGCGAACGTCTGCGACGTCCCCGCCGCCGCCGGCGCTGGAGCGCCGGGCACAGGCGTCGCCGCGGCGAAGTTCTGCGCCGTGATCGGGCTCGCCGATGTGACCACTTCGTAGCTGCTCGCCGTGCCGCACATCAGGTCGTCGCCCGGCGCCGTCCACGTCAGCGTGCCTTCGGCGACCGACGCCTGCAGCGGCACTCCCGGCGTAACCGCGTCGCGCGTGTAGTCGCCCGAGTTGGCGATGTCGTGATGGAAGTTCGGCCACGAGCTCGGCGAGCAGGCTGCGGCCGGCGTCGTGTAGACCGACACCGTGCCTTCGCGCGTGATCGAGACGACGTCCTTCTTCGCGCTGGAGGCCGTGTCGATCGTGCCGAGTGAGCCGAGCGTCGGCGTCGCCACCGACCAGCCGCCCGTGAGCTTCGGCCAGGCCGAGCTCGCTGCGGCGCCCGCGCTGTTGTAGGCCTGCAGGTCCTGCGACGCCGTGCCCGCCAGCACCTCCTGTTTGGGCGCTTCGCCGGTCACGTCGCCGATTGTCTCGCCCGTGATGAACGAGAGGTCGTTGTCCTGCGCCGGGAAGCCCGGTGAGAACTGGCCGCTGTTCGCGTTCCAGCCCGCGATGAAGTCCTGGCCGCCTTTCTGGTAGTCAGGCGCGACCACGTCCAGCGCGCGCACGAGGCCCGCCGCCGGCGCGAACATGCTCGTCGTCGTCCCATCGAGCGTGCCGAACGCCGGCTCGCCGACGGTCGGGAAGGGCGGCGTGTCGACTTTGCTCGAGCTCGCGCTCGCGTCCGTCTGCAACGCGTTGTCCTGCCCGTTGGAGGAGCCGTAGCACGACGTTCCGTTGCTGTTGAACACGTACCCCGGACCGGCGTCCGGCGTGACCCCGATCTTCAGGCCTTCGCCGCCTTCGGGACAGAGCACGGGGGCGACGACCGGCGAGCCGTTGATGCCCTCGCCGACATCCGGTAGGAGGCCCGCGTCGATGATGCCGACCTTCGCCGGCCAGCCTTCGCGGAACACCGTCGAACTGCATTTCGCGCCTTCGCATTTGAACCCGCCGGTTGCGCACGAGGACTCCTCCGAGGAGCAGCCGCCGGCCTTGATCGCGTACACGCGCCCGTTGGCGAACGTCAACAGGCCGGACGCGCCGACGACGCCGAGCGAAGCCGTGTTCACGCCGCTGGCGTTCAGTTCGCCTTCGTTGCCCGCGCCGGCGAGGTACTCCTCGTTCGTGCCCACGATGATGCTCGGCGGTTTGCCCGGGCCGTCGAGCTGCGCCACAGCCGGCGTGTCGACGATCTTGCCCTGGTCTTCCGATTTGTCCTGGTTGGCCGGCACATTCGCGTTGAAGCGCGGCTGGTTGCTCGTCGCGTCGATCGACGCCAGCTTTTCGGGGTCCTCGACGAGCACCGGGAATCCTTTGACCGCTTCGCCGCCCGCGTGCCATGCGTATACGTGACGGTCCTCGCCCGCCGCGATGATGTCGAGCCCGCGGCCTTTTTCTCCTTCTAGGTCAGCGAGCACCGGCGAGGTAATGAAGCCGCCCTCGGTGCGCTCACGCACGCCGGCGCGCTGCGCCTCCCACGCCGGGTCGCCGGGCAGCGGCGCGCCCGAGTAGGCCGGGTTGGAGGTCTCGTGGAAGATCTCCTCGCCCTTGGCGTTCCAGGCGTAGACGTTGCCCTGCACGTCGTCGGCGACGACCGCCAGCTCGCCGTCTCCCGAGAGGTCCCCGACCGCCGGCGCCTCGATTACCGGGTCGTAGTGCGCCGTCGTCAAGCCACCGCCACTAAACGCGTGCTCCTCGCCGTGTAGCGGTAGCGGTTCGGTGTGCACCGGCCAGCCGGGGAGGTCTTTCAGCGTCCCACCGCTCGGGTCGTACTGGTAGGCGTGGATCCAGCCGTCCGAGTTCGCCACGATCAGCTGGTTGGAGTCGCTGCCGGCGAGGTCGGCGAGCACCGGGCTGGCGTCGCCGTCGCCTTTCATCTCCAGCGGGAAGCCCCTGAGCATGTCCGCGTCGCGGTGCAGGAACAGCTGGCGGCGATCCTGGCCTGTCATCGCCGGGCCAGGCGCGCCGGCAGCAGTCGCGACGACGACGCGCACGGTGAACGCGTAGGGCAGCGTGTTGGGCCGTCCGTTGGAGCTCTGCGTGGTGCCGCCGTTCTCGTTGCCCGTGAACGACGTCGGCGCGCCTTTGGGGAACATCGCCGCGAGCGTCGCCGTGCTGACGTTCGCGAGCAATCCCGAGAACGATTTCGCGTGCACCGTGCTGCCGTCGCAGTAGTTCGACGGCACGCTCGCGAAGTCTCCGCTCGAGGCGCTCGGCGCGTTGTTCGGCTGCGCCCCTGGCGCGATTTCCACGCGGCAGGTGTATTTGCCGCGCGAGCTGACCGAGCCATCGAGCGCAAACGATTCCTGGCCTGGGTCCATCTGCTGGAACCATTCGGGCGAGGTTATGTCGGCCTCGGGCGGGATCCAGCCCTGGGCCGCGGCTTCGACCGACTTGTAGGCATCGATCCGCCCGTAGCCGAAGAACTCGTCCCAGCCCTTGCGCGACGGATAGCGCGAGGTGTCGGGCAGCGGGCCGATCACGCCACCGTTCTCGTCGGTCGCAAACGTCGAGTTGAGGTTGGGATCGGTGCACGTCGGCGCCATCCCCACGCTGCACGCCGTTTCCGACGTCGCCGCCGTGTTCACGTCGTCGGCCTGGCCGCCTTCGCCGCGGTCGGCTGCCGTTTTGCCCGCGCTCGGCGCGTTTGATCCGAGCGTCGAGGAACCGTTGACCGGCGTGCCTTCGATGTTGCCCGAGGCCATTAGCTGGCGCACCTCATCGGCCGTAATCGGACACGGCGAGCCGTCGACGCGCGTGCAGTCATGCGCCGGTTTCAGTTTCGCTTTGGCAGCGTTCGAGCATTCGCCGTAGAGGCTCGCGCCGCATGCGTTGAGCGCCGCGCTGTAGATCAGCCCGACCACGCCCGAGCTCTTGCCGGTCGCCTCCGAGGAGCACGAAGTGGCCGGCACGGAGAGGTCGATCCGCGTGCCGAAGTTCGTGCAGCCGTCTAGCTGCAGGTAGGAGGGCGGCACGTTCGTCACCGGAACGCCGCCGAGGTCCGCCGGCCCTTGCATCGCGTTGACGACGATCGTGTGCGGCAGCGCGCCGGGCTGGTTGTGGTGCTCGGCCGCCTCATCCGCCGCCGAGGCGATCACGGCGACGCCGTGGTTGTAGGCGTAGTCGATCGCTTCGCGCGCGAACACCGGATCGTTGAGGCTGCCGAGCGCCTCCTGCACGACGTCGACCCCGCGGTCGGTCGCGTAGATCGTCGCCTCGCCGAAGCGGTTGGCCTCGGCCACGAACGACTCGCCGACGCGCAGCGGCAGCACCTCGCAGTTCGGGCACGTGCCGATCTCGCCGGCGCTGTTGTTCGCTTCTGCTGTGGAGTCCTCGTCCTCGCCCGTGCCGTGGCCGTACTGCACCTCGTCGTAAGCGTCGTTGTTGTTATCGACGAAGTTCCAGCCCGCGATGTCGCCGGCGTAGCCGTTGTTGTCGTGGTCGGCGCCGTCGGAGAAGGCGATGATCAGATCCTCCGGCGTGAGCATGCCGGCCGGGCCGTTGCGGCATTCGTCCGTGGTCGGCGGGTTGGCGCACTGCGGGAAGCTCTGAACGACGTGCGCCACGCGCGAGTCGCACGCGTAGTCGAGCACGTTGAAGACGCCCTGTTCGAGCACGTCGTAGGGGATCGCCCCGCTGCCGCCCGGTTTGCCTCCCGGCATGCCGCCGTCGGCGTCGTAGTCGCCGCCGGTGGCCGCGCGCGCCGTGGCGCAGCTGACGTGGGTCGAGGGGTCAAACGTCGTGGCGAGGTCGGCTTTCGGCGCCGGCAGCTCGCCGACGTTGAGCATCACCTTGGCGCGCAGCTGGGACATGTCGCCCGCGTTGTTCCACTCGATGCCCGAGTCGAGCTCGCCGATCGAGACGTCCGGTCGCCCGACGCTGACGGCGAAGGCCGTGTGGATCGGCGTGCCGGCGGCGATGCACGATCCCGTACCGGCCGGCATCGTCGCGTTGGCGTCGACCAGGCTCATCCCCGTGACGCCGCACAGCTCGTCCGCCTGCGAGTTGTTTTTCTGCACCGTGACCGCTTCGACCGGGTTGGTCGCCGGCGGTGTGGCGGGCGTCGCGGCGAACTTCCAGGCGAGGCCGCCGACGTTGCTCGGCAACTGTCCCGGCGCGAGCTTCCAGCTAGTCGGGTCGTTCGCATTGCCGCTGCCGGTGTAGGGAAAGGCCGCGAACGCCGAGGAGACGCCGATCGCCAGCATGGCGACGGTCAGCGCCAGCGCGAGCAGCGCGCCCCGTGGGCCAGCGGGAGCGAGGACGCCTCGTGCGCATCGCGCATCACGAGGCTGGGGGCGGGCGTCGACACGCCCACCCCCCGCCACCTTCGGTCCCGCCTCCGAAGCATTCCCTCGTCCTGCCCGCCTGCCCTCTCCGTTCATCCCCATCCCCATTCCCTGCTGGTCCCGTCCCGCCAGATCCCCGGTTGACACGGTGTAGGTTTACAGTGCGTAGCCTTACTTCCCGTAAGCTACGGCTTGTAAACTCAGATTTCTGAGCACTCGCGACGCCACAGATTCCCCGGCTCTCGTCAGCGGCTACCGGCACGGGCAGGTGCCGCGACAGGTGCGCGAGCAGCAGCTACTCGACGTGGCCGAGGAGCAGTTCGCGCTGCACGGCTACGGCGGCGCCTCGATCGAGGTGATCGCGCGGATCGCGGGCGTGTCGCGGCCGATCGTGTATGACCACTTCGGCGACAAGGAGGGCGTCTACCTCGCCTGCCTTCGCCGCGCGCGTGGCGAGCTTGAGGAGATGATCCTCGCGGCCGTGGCCGGCGCGAGCACGGCGCGTGAGATGGTCGAGCGCGGTACCGACGCCTACTTCGAGTTCGTCGAGCGCCGCGGCCAGCGCTGGGCGGTGCTGTTCGGCGGCGTCGAGCTCGCCGGCGGCGCCTCCGAGGAGATCGCCGAGCTGCGCTTTGCGACGGTCAACCGCATCCGTGACCTGATCGCGGCGATCGCGCCCGACGCCGACGCGGTGACGATCGACGCCTACGCACATGCGATCTCAGGCTCCTCCGAGCAGGTTGCCAAGTGGTGGCGCGCAAACCCAAAGCTCACGCGCAAGCAGGTCGTCGAGCTGCAGGTCTCGTTCGCCTGGAACGGCCTCAGCCACCTGCTGCCCGAGCAGCACCGCTAGCCACGGCCGGCCCGCACGATCGCGCGCGAGCCGGCTGGCCTCACCTGCGCCGCTCAGCGCGGCAGCGTTTTCGTCAGCTCGACGACCTGCTGGAAGGTGGGCCTGTTCTGGAACGGGAACGGCGGCACCGAGACCCCGCTGGCGCTCGTGAAGCGGTTCATGTCGAAGCAGCTCGCCTGCGGGTCTTCGGCGCATTCGCCGTGACCGTAGATCTGCTGCGGAGTGACCGACAGCGCTTCGGTGAGCGACTGCTGCAGCGCCTGGCGGCAGGCTTGCAACGAGCCGCCGCCGCAGTAGAGCTGGGAGTAGGCCCCTTTCGGCTTGGCGCCTTCACCGTTCGCGGCGAGCAGATCGCGCAGGTCCTTGCTGACGTAGCCATACCAACCGTCGGCGAAGTCGGGGGCCGTCGGTTCGCCGCCCGGGTTGGGCTGGCCGAATTCGAGCATCCCGTGCAGTTCGCCGAATGCCGTTTCGCCGAGCGCCGGACGGAACTCGGCTTCGAGCAATTTCGGCCACCAGGCGTCCATCAGCGTGATCGCTTCGTTGTGCTGGTAGCTGCCGGGTTCGGAGATGCTCGCGTTGGTCAGGTCGCGGCGATGCCCGCCGTCGGCGTACCAGTCCTCGAGCTCTGAGATCGCGCTCTGTAGTTGCGGGTCGCTGGGGCTGCCGAGCGCCTGCTTGAGGATCGGCCACAGCTGCACGCTGCGGATGTCCTGCGTCGCGGCCTCGTCCATCGCGCTGACGAGCTGTGCCGGTTCCATCTTTTTGCCGCCGGCGAGATCTTTTTCGATGAAGTTGCGGATCAGCTGCATGCGGTAGATCGAGCCGAACGCGTACTTGTCGTCGGCCGAGGAGAAGCGCGGCGCCTGCTTGTTGTTCCACGAGACGAGGAAGGTCGGGTCGATCGCGTTGGGGTGCGCCGCAAAGGGGATTAGTTCGCTCGTGTGCAGTGTCGGGTCATAGCCCTGCCAGTCGTATTCGCCGGTGCCGAGGATCGGGAAGTCCGGGGAGGTCTTGGCCGCGCGCTGCGGGTAGGCGCCGGACAGGTAGTAGGCGATGTGGTTGGCGTCAACATAGGACCAGTTGAAGCCGAAGTTGACGTCGGAGGCGGCGAGCTGGAACTGCTGCGGGCTCGTGACGAAGCCGGGTTCGTTGAACTCGGCGAAACCGATCGCCGAGTCGGCCTCGTGGAAGTAGGTCGTGCGCGCGCTGGCGAAGGCGACGTCCTGACCTTTGACCTTGCCACGCGCGTAGACGATCCCGTGCACCGTGCGGTAGACGGTCAGCGTTTCAGTGCCCGGCGGCGTCTGATCGGACGCGTTCGGCGTCCACGTGTTCGTCCGTTCGAGCTTTTCCATCGGCAGGCATTCGCCCTTGTAGAGATAGTGGAATTCGTCCTGGCAGAGCACCTCGGCGAACGTGTCGACGTTGTCGGCCGTCGCCGTCGTCGCGCTCCACGCGTAGTCACGTCCGTGGCCGAGCTCGACGTACAGGTTCACGCCGGGGAACGACGCGCCGCGCGCGTCGATGCCGGGGCCGTGCAGGTCCTCCTCCATCAGGATCTGCGGGTTGTAGTAGCCGACCTGCGGGCCCATCACGGCGATCGCGTGACCGTTGGTCGAGTGCTTGGCGTTGACGAGCTCCCAGTTGGACATCAGCGCCGGGCCGGCGAGCGCGTCGTGCAGCAGCTTGGAGCCGAGCGAGCCGTCGGAGGGGATCGCCACCGGGTCGGGCGTGTCGGTGTGCTGCGTCGTGGCCGGAGCAGCGCTCGCGGCAGGTGCGTCGGCCGGCAGCGCGCTGGAGCCGTCCTGCACGAAGCTGACCGAGCCGGGGTCGGGCATCGCGAGGCCGGTCTTGGAGAACGGCGAGCCGGTCTCGTACGGGAAGGCCTTGGCGACGGTGACGGGCGCCTCGGGGTCGTTCTGCTCGCGAAAGCCCTTCCACGCCTTGCGCCCGGCGCTCTTGCCGAACTTGGCTTCGAAGGCCTCGAGCGTGAGTGCCGAGCGGACCTCGGCGCCACCGCCCTTGCCGAAGATGCCGCCGATCAGCGAGGCCTCGGCGATCACGTCGGTCGGCTTCCATTCTTCGGGGAGCTTGCCGAGCGCGGCGTACTCGGCGGGCAGCTTGTTCGGGTCGATCCGCGCTTCGGCGATGTAGGCGTTGATGCCGGCGCAGAATTCTTTGACGTCTTCGACGACCTGGCTCCCCTTGGCGCCGTACAGCACGGGTGCGTTGTCGAGCTGGGACTGCAGGTCGGCTTCGGTGTAGGGCGCGATCGTCCACTGCACCTGGTCCATCGCGCGGTTGCCGGCAGAGCCGCCGACGAACGAGGACAGTTCGGCTTTGGCCGTGTGGCGCAGCACGTCCATCAGGAACAAGCGGTCCTGGGCGCCGGCGTAGCCCGCGCCGAACATCACCCCGCCGCGCGTCGAGCCGTACACGTGCGGCACGCCGTAGCCGCTGTCGCGCTCGATCGTCACGTCGGTGCGCGGGCTGACGCTCGAGGCGAGGTCGCCTTCCTTGACGCCGAACGTGGCGTCCTTGAAGTAGTCGGCGATCTGCGCCTGGGTCAGCGTCGGCGAGCCGTGCAGCAGGTTGGCGTACAGCGGCAGCTGGTCGGTGTAGTGCGGCGGGTATTTTTTTGTGAGCTGGAATTCGGCGAGCTGCTGCGCGTTGTCGAGCCCGTTCTCACCCGAGGGCAGCACGTTGCGAAAGCCGCCGGCGTCGTTGGTGGCGTATGGCTGGACGGGGGCCTGCGCCGCGGCCGGCGCCACGAGCACGCCGGCGCCGAGCGCGAATGTCGCCGCCAGGCTTACGCACGCAGCAGCAGCTGCGCGCACGCTCACACTCTCGCGCACGGCGACGCGCACCTTCACTGCCAACGACGACCCGCTCCCAGCCATACGTCCCTCCGTGGTTCCCGCCCGTGCCCCACCAGCTCAGGCTGCGGCGATGGAAGTACCCCACGGTTGAAAACGCTAAACGGAGGGTAAAGCGATGGCCCGTGGGGATATCGGGCGAGACCGCCGCCGTGAGGGTGCGCGGGTGAGGAGGGGGATCTTTTAATGGAGAGAGAACGATCGAGCCGTAGTAAGTCGGGCAGGCAGCCGGGTATGCGCGCAGGCGTGCGGACGGGCTTGCGCCTGGTCGTGCTCGCGGCGCTCACCGTGTTGTTCGCGACCACTGCAGCGGTGCTCGCGCCCGGCGCCGGCGCAGCCGAATGCGGCGGCTTCGAGAACCCGTGCTCGAACGAAACGGCGCAGCAGTTCTCTCCCGGCAGTGTGCAGCGCCAGGACACGCCGAACGACCCGAGCTACGACCAGGCCGAGCCGGACACGCAGCAGCCCGAAGCCAACCGCTCGTCGAACCTCTTCGCCGAGCGCTTCGACCTGTTCGGCTTCCCCTCCCAGCTCACGCCGAACGCGATCTACAAAGTGGGTCCGAACGCCGGCAAACCGATGGTCGCGGGCTTCAACGCGGCCGGCGCGTGGAAGGCCGAGCGCGGGCGCACGGACGCGGTGATCGCGATCCTCGACGACGGCATCAACTGGAGCGAGCGCGGGCTGCGCGATCAGATTCACCTGAACACCGGCGAGCTCCCCTACCCCGAGCACGCCGACGGCTCCTCGTGCGGCGCGTATGACTGCAACGGCGACGGCGTCGTCAACGTCGAGGACTGGGCACAGGACCCGCGCGTCTCGCTCTCCTGGGCCGGGCGCAGCGGTCCGAGCGGGCTGATCACCGGCCAGGACCTGATTCACGCGTTCTCGGACGGCGCCGACACGGACGGCAACGGCTACGTCGATGACATCGCGGGCTGGAACTTCTTCGACAACGACAACGAACCGGCGGACACCTCGAGCTACTTCGCCGCACGCGGCCACGGCACCGACCGCGCGCTCGACGCGGCCGAGCAAGGCAACGACAGCCAGGGCTCGATCGGCGTGTGCCCGCACTGTCAGATCATGCCCGTGCGCACGTGGGACACGTTCGTCTCCGACGCCAACGACTTCGCGCTGGGGATGGTCTACGCGACCGACAACGGCGCGAAGGTGCTCGAGGGCGCCAACGGCAGTCTGTACCACTCGAGCTTCGCCGAGGCGGCCTCGCAGTACGCATACGACCACGGCGTCGTGCAGACGTTCTCGGGCGACGACCTGAACACGGGTGATCACAACTACCCGGCCAACTACGGCCACGCGATGCTGATCCAGGGAACCGTGCCCGACACGGTCGGCCTCGGCGAAGAATCGAGCCAGTTCGTGCAGGCGCAGAAACTGTGCGGCGTCGCCGGCCTGCAGGCGTGCCTCGGCTCGAACCTGCCGGTGAGCACGTTCTTCCGCGGCGCCAACACGACGCAGTACGGCGGCAAGAGCTCAATCGCGATGGAGGGGCCGACGGGCTCGGTCAACACGAGCAAGGCCTCGGGCGCCGCCGGCCTCGTCGTCAGCGCGGGCCTCGACCACGGCGTCGCGCTGCGCCCGGATGAGACGCGCGAGCTGCTCGAGCAGACGGCCGAGCGCGTCGTCGCCGCCAACACCGAAGGCGCGGGCGTCGCGGACCCGGGCGCCGAACCGACGCTCCCGCCCGACGAGCAGTGGACGACGCACTTCGGCTGGGGACGCGCCGACGTGGGCGCGGCCGTCGGCGCCGTCGTACACGGCAACATCCCGCCGGAGGCGGCGATCGACTCGCCCGACTGGTACGCCCCGCTGACAGGCCAGAGCGTCGAGCTCGGCGGCCTCGCCCGCGCTCGCTTCGCGACCGGCGGGCAGTTTCACTGGAAGCTGATCTGGGGCGCCGGCGAGGCGCCGTCGAGCTGGAGCACGCTGCGCGAAGGCGACTCCAGCGGCACGGTCACCGACTTCGGCTCGCTCAACCTCGAAACGGTGCGCCAGGCGCTCGCGAGCTACGTCCCGCCGCCGGACGCGGGCGGGCCGACGTTCGGCGCCGGCGAGCCGAACCCGTTCCAGAAGCAGTTCACGGTCCAGCTCGAGGTCAGCGGCCAGGGCATCCCGCTGACGGGCATCGACCGGCGCGTGTTCGAGACGTTCACGGACCCCTCGCTCGTCGCGGGCTTCCCCAAGCGTCTGGGTGCCGGCGGCGAGGCAGCAACGCGCTACGCCGACCTCAACGGCGACAACGTGCAGGAGCTGATCGTGCCGACTGAGGACGGCACGATCCACGCGTACGAGCCGAACGGATCGGAGCTGAAGGGCTGGCCGGTGCAGACCGGAACGCAGTCCTCGGCGCTCGGGCATTCTGGCTCGCCGGGCCTCGGCGCGCTCGGCCTGCCGCGTGAGGCGCCGCGCGCGCCGGTGATCGGGGATCTTGCGGGCAACGGCAGCGCCGATGTGATCACGGCAGCCGGGACACACGTCTATGCGTGGAAGGCCAACGGCAAGCCGGTGGCCGGGTTCCCGGTGTCGGAGAACCCGGCGTTCTGCGCGCCGTCGTTGGAGAGCTTCCAGAGCCACCCGAAGTGCGGCTTCCTCGCCTCGCCGGCGCTGGCCCACCTGGAAGGCTTCGCGAAGAAGCCGGACATCGTCGAGCCCGGCCTCGACGGTCACCTGTATGCGTGGAAGACCAACGGTAAGCCCGTCAAGGGCTACCCGATCGCGCTGGTCAACCCGGCCCAGCTCGCGGCCGGCACGCAGATGATCGCCGAGTCGATCAACGAGCCGGCGATCGCCGACCTGACGGGCTCCGGACACGACGACGTCGTGGTCGCCAGCAACGAGGTCTACGGAGCCGTCAAAAACGGCGGCGACGTGAGCTTCGCCGGAGTTACCTCGGCGGCGGCCGGCACGAGCGGGCGCCTCTACGCGATCGACGGCGCCAGCGGCAAACCGCTGCCGGGCTGGCCGGTGGCGATGCCGGGGATCATCCAGGACACGCTGCCGTTCATCGGTCCCGGCCAGGACGCGTCGATCGTGAAGATCGGCGGCCAGACGACGATCGTCGCCTCCTCGACGGGCGGATCACTGGAGGAGCTGAGCCCAACCGGAGCGGTCGTGCGCACGCTGCAGCAGGTCGGCCCGCAGGCGTTCGGCGCGGCCTCGGATGCGACCGACCGCAGCGCCGCGCTGAACCTGTTCGAGTCGGCCTCGGTCGGCGACCTGCTCGGCACGGGCACGCCGGACGTCGTCAAGTACGAGATCTCGCTCAGCCAGGCGGCGAACCTGCTGCTGGTCGGGCAGAACTTCCCCTACAACCACCTGATCGGCGCGTTCGACGGATCGACGGGGCTGCCGTTGCCGGCCTACCCGACCGTCACCGACGACTACCAACTGCTGTCCTCGAACAACGTCGCCAAAGTCGATCCGACGCTGCCGACCAACCAGATCGTCGGCGGCAGCGGCCTTGGCTTGCTGCACGCCTTCGATGGGGCGACCGGAAAAGACGTCAGCGGCTTTCCCAAGCAGACGGGCGGCTGGCTGTACGCGCCGCCGTCGCTCGCGGCCGATGGGCGTATCGCCGACATGACCCGCGAGGGCTACCTGTTCGAGTGGCAGACGCAGGCGCCGGCGTGCCAGCCGCAGTGGCCGAGCTTCCGCCACGATCAGCAGGACAGCGGCAACTACGACCACGACGGCACGCCGCCAAACGCGCCGGGCAACGCGAGCCTGACGGCGCTCGGCGGCGGCAAATACCGGCTGGCGTTCACGGCTCCGGGCGACGACGGCTCGTGCGGCACGCCGGCGTCGTATTTGATGCGCGTGAACGGCAAACCGGCCTCGCTGGGGCTTGGCTCGCCGGCGCCCGGCGGCAGCGCCTTCAGCGCGGAAGTGACGCTCCCGGCGGGCGCGCGCACGGTGACGATCCAGGCGAGCGACGAGGCGGGGAACATCGGTCCGAAGACGACGGTACGCGTGCGCTGAAGGCGCCTACCTATTCGAATAGACTCGGGCCGCGTGGCGGCACCGACGTTCGATCCGGACAAGTTCAAGGCGACCACGCGTGAGCAGTGGCAGGAGGCGGCTGCTGCCTGGGACCGCTGGGGCCCGACACTGGAGAACTGGCTAGGCCCTGCAACCGAGGCGATGCTCGACGCCGCCGGCGTTCGGCCCGGCGCGCGGGTACTTGACGTGGCAGCGGGCGCCGGAGGTCAGACGCTGGCCGCGGCGCGCCGCGTGGGGCCGGATGGGCATGTGCTGGCCACCGACATCTCACCCGCCATCCTCGAGTACGCCGCCGCCTCCGCGCGCGACGCCGGCCTGGCCAACGTGGAGACCCGGGAGCTGGACGGCGAGAGCCTCGCCGGCGTGGAGGACGCGTCCTTCGATGCGGTCATCTCGCGCGTGGGGCTGATCTACTTCCCCGACCAACAGGGTGCGTTGGCTGAGGTACGGCGCGTGCTGCGCCCCGGCGGGCGGGTCGCAGCGGTCGTCTACTCCACGCCCGAGCGCAACCGATTCTTCTCGGTGCCGGTCGGGATCATCCGGCGGCGGGCCGAGCTGGGCCCACCGCTGCCCGGCCAGCCGGGACCGTTCAGCCTGGGCGGCGAGGGGATCCTCGCCGCCGCCTACGAGCAAGCCGGCTTTCGCGACGTTCAGGTCCAGGCTGTGCTGTCACCGCTGCGGATGACTTCGGCCGTCGAGTGCCTGCGTTTCGAGCGCGAGTCCTTCGGCGCCCTTCACCAGATGCTGGCGGGACTAGACGAGGCCGGTCGGGAGCAGGCATGGCAGGAGGTCGGAGATGCGCTCGGCGAGTTCGAGGACGCGGATGGCTTTTCCGGGCCGTGCGAGCTGCTGGTGGGTGCAGCGACGCGGTAGCGAGGTATGCAGCGCCTGCGTTGGTCGTCCCGGTGCTGCGCTCAGGACGGCTCGGGCGGCTCCCCGCCCTCGTCGAGCAGGCGGCATTGCATCCAGGCGACGTCGTGCCAGCCGCCGAGCTTGTAGCCGATCCGCCGATAGGTGCCGACCGGCTCAAAGCCGAGCGCCTCGTGCAGCCCCACGCTGGCCTCGTTGGGTAGCGTCATGCCGGCGATCGCGATGCGAAAGCCGCGCTCGCGCAGGCGCGCCAAGAGCGCCTCGTACAGTGCTCTGCCGCCACCGGTGCGACGGCGGCCGGTCTCGAGGTAGACGCTTACTTCACACGCCCAACGGTAGGCCGGGCGCGCGTGGAAGCGTCCCCCGTAGGCGTAGCCGACAACACGGCCCTCGTGCTCGAGCACGAGCCAGGCGTATCCGCTCGACGCGGTCTCGATTCGCGCGGCCATCTCGCCCTCCGACGGCGGCTCGGTCTCAAACGTGATCGCCGTACCGGTCACGTAAGGGGCGTAGATCGCCGCGCAGGCCGCGGCGTCGCCGGCGCGCGCGTCGCGTACCACCGTCCCGTCGGCCCGTCCTTGCGCCGCTGACGCCACGCCGCCCTATTCGCCGGCCGACTCGAGCCGGACCTGCGTGTTGACGTCGAGCTGTCCGTCGAAGTAGCGCGCGAGCACGACGTGGAAGACCGAGTCCTCGGAGCAAACGCGGGCGAACAGCGTCATCGACGAGCGCAGCTTGGTCGCGTCGGTCACGCCGAACACATCCTGCGCGCTCGTCCCGGGCAGCTCGGCGAGGATCCGCGTGCACTCGATCAGCCGCACACCGAGCACAGGGTGCTCGAGGTAGGCGCGCGCCTCGGCCAGCGAGGAGATCGCATAGGTCTGTGACATCGGACTGCGGCCGAGCCCGTGAAGCTGCGGGAAGACGAACCACATCCAATGGCTTCGCTTCCTACCGGCGCGCAGCTCGAGCACAGCGCGCTCGTAGGTCCCCGACTCGGCCTGGGCGCTCTCGAAGCGGCTCAGCGAAAAGGGATCGCTCACGCTCCGAACGTTACGCAACCCGGGGCCGCGGGTAGACTCGGGACATGCCCCTCACGGCCGCTACGGCGCTGGAGGTCAGGTGAAGCTCACGCTCACAGCGGTGCTCGCCGCGGTGGCGGCACTGGTGATCGCCAACATGATCGGCACGGCCGTGGCCGAAGCGCCCACAACGACGACGCTGCGCACGGTCAGCGTCGAGGGCGTCGGCACGCAGCCGATCGCGCAGAACGCAGATGCGGCAACTGCCACCGGGGTCTACCGCCAGGCGATGGCGGCAGCCGTCGCCGATGGCCAAGCAAAGGCCGAATTCCTCACGGGCAAGGTCAGCGCCACGCTCGGCGCAGCCCAGACGATCACTGAGGACGGCGGCGAAATCGAATGCAGCTCGGGCGGCGAAGAAGGATGGGAATCGTACAAAGGCGAACAGCCCGACTTCGGCAGCGCGCGCAACGCGGGCCAGGTTCTCTCCTCGACGGCCTCGCCAACCGCAGCGAGCTCACCCTCCAAAGAATCATTGAGCGCGGTCAAGCGCACGTCCTCGAAGCGGCACAAGAAGCACAAGCGCCCCGTCGCGAAGAAGGCGACGGCGCCGGGCTGCAAGCTGACGGCGCAGGTCTCGCTCGCCTACATCATGGGCTAGCCGCCGCGGCCGTAGCGTCTTCAGAGCGGCGATGCGCACCGTCCTCGGCGTGCACGATCAGCACGGGCACGGGGCTGTGGTGAAGCACGTAGTGGCTGACGCTGCCGAGCAGTGCCGAGCGCAGGGCGCCGCGTCCGCGCGAGCCCATCACGACGAGGTCGTGCTCGCCCTTTTCGATCTGACTTACGAGCGCCGTGCGTACGGGCTCGGTGCTGAGCGCGCTGGTCACCGAGACGTCCTCGGGCACGCGCCGCACGGCGTCGCGCAGCAGCATCTGCGCCTCCTGCTCGGATTCGCGCACAAGCTTCGTGACAACGTCGCCGCCAATGCCGTTGTAGGCGATCGCCGGCGGCGTCTGCACGGCGCTGAACAGCGTCAGCCGCGCGTGCTCGCACGAGGCCAAGTCGATCGCCTCGGCCAGCGCTTGCTCGGCGTCGGGTGAGCCATCGACGGCGACGAGGATGCTGTGGAACATGGTCCGCTCCCTTCTCTTCTCTCGAGCTGAGGACCTGTGATCTTTTATCTATTTATATCAAATAATATATAGTTCGCAATGTGTCTCCATCGGCAAAGGTGACCGTCAGCAGCCGTGAGCGCTCGCGACGGCTCGACTTCGTGGCCGGCAATCTACTCTCGCGCGCTGCCCTGCTCGTGCGGCTGCTCGTCAGGCAGGTCGACAGCTCGGAGCTATCGCGCAGCGAGGGCGAAGTGCTCGCGATCCTCGACGAGGGGCCGCGGCGGGTGACCGAGCTGGCCGAGCTGGTCGGGCTCGCGCAGCCGACGATGACGCTGCTGGTGAGAAGGCTGGAGCGGCGCGGACTCGTCAGTCGCGACGGCGTGCCGCACGACGGACGCGTCGTGCTCGTCGCGATCACCCGCTCGGGACTGGCGGCCGTTGATTCGTTTCGCGCACGCTTCGCGGCGGCGCTTCGCGGCGATCTCGAAGGACTCGAGCCAGCACAGCTCGCCGAGCTGGCCGACGCAACCCGCGCGCTCGGCACCTTCGTCGAGCAGCTACAGCGTGAGGCAGGCGTCTAGGGAGCCGGGGTGAACGGCAGCAGCACGTTGGATGGGTGCTGTGAGTCGTGCAGCACCGTCAACGTGCCGCCCAACTCCTGACCGAGGCTCGGCAACGGCGTGAGCGTCGTGAACGTGTTGGCCGTGCCGATCGTCAGCCGCACTCTGTTGCCGGGCTTGACGATCGCCGACGTCGGATAGATCTCGACGTTGTATTCGGTCGCTTCGTTCGGCGTGACGGCGTGCTGGCTTTCCTTCGTGAACGGATGCCAGGGGCGGATCAGCACGTGTTTCGGTCCATAAGTGGAAAGCGCCGGGTCAACTTCGCGCTGGCTCGCCAGCAGGTAGCCGGCCGTGATCTGGTTCGAGGCGCCCGACGGTTCGACTTCGCTCAGCACGGCGATCAGCGTGGCGTCGGTCGTGCTCAGCTTCGCCCACAGGTTCGCCGTGATCTGGCCGGTGATCTTCGTGGCCGTCTGCATCGGCGCGCTCGTGTAGGTCAGCGATGTCGCATCGTAGGTCTGGTTGTTGGTGTCGCAGAACGGATTCGACCCGGCGCCGGCGGTCCACTGCGCGGTCATCCGCGAGCATGGGCTCGAGGCCGGCAGAAGCGGCTCGGTATCGCCTGCTTGACCCGTCGGCGGCGTCGCGCTCACGAGCGATCCGTCGTGCAGCGAGACCGGCGAGGAGCCGGAGGCGGCGCCGTTTAGGTACATCCGCTGGTACTTGGTCTTGGGCAGCGGGAAACGGTTGAAGTGTTCCCAGCGTTCGCCGTTGATCGAGTACAGGTTCACCTTCGGCGTCTTCTGCACACCGTTCTTTTCTTTGAGCAGCCAGTGGCCGAACCACTCCGGCTTGAGGTTCGGGTCTTCGAGCGCCGGCCCTTCGGTCACGTGGTAGTGCGGCGACATGATCAGCACGCGGTCGCGCGAGTTCTTCAGCGTTTCCCACAAGAGCGGCTCGCCGCGCTGGAACAGGTCCCACCAGCCGCCCTGGATCACGACGGGCACGGTGATCTGCGAGGCGCGCACGACGGGCGAGCGCAGTCGGTAGAACGGCCCGTCGTAGGACGCTTCTTCGCCGAGCGTCGCGCCGAGCAGCTTGCCGACACTGAATTCGGCGTTGCCGAAGAGGTGTTCGAGGTAGATCGTCGCCGCTTCCTGCGGGTTGGCGCTGAGCGAGGACGGTGGTAGGTCGGAGAGCCCGGTCACGAGCCCGAGCCACAGCGGCATGAAGCCCGAGTCCAGCGCCCCGCCCTGGAAGGTCACGTCGCGGTAGGCGTCGGCCATCGGGATATCCGCCCACACGGCCTGCACGGCGCGCGGCTTGCCTTCGGCGATGCGCGCGACGTCGGCCTCGGCGATCAGCAGCGAAGTGATGCCCATGTAGGACTCGCCGGTCGTGGCGACGCCCTGATTCGACCACGGCTGTGCCTGGATCCAGTCGAGCACCTCCTTGTAATCGTCTTGCGTGCGCTGGCCCCACGATTCCCACTTGCCGCCGCTGGCGCCGGTGCCGCGGTCGTCGAGCGCCATCACGGCAAGGCCCTTTTCGGTCAGTGACGGGTCGGCGCTCGAGATCCCCTGGGAGCCGCTGCAATCCTGTCCGGTCGGGTTGGCGGCGTCCTTGTTGTAGCCCGTCGCCGTGAGCACCGTCGGATAGCGGCCGGTGCTCGATGGCAGGTAGACGTTCGCGCGCAGGACAGTGCCGTCACTCATCGTGATCGGCACGTTGCACATGCTCACCGTGGCCCGCGCGTCGGCGGCGGTGAACGCGGCGAGCAACAGCGCGAGAGGGACTGTGGCGCGAAGCAACCGCGCCAGCCGCCTCGGCCTGTCCACCGGCTCCACCACGCCCGGCAGTTCCCGCCCATCGGCGCTCGCGCCCACATTGCGACCGTTCACGTGTGACCCCTTTTGCCCGCTTGCCCGCTGTACCTGCCTGCTGCGCTCGCTTGCTCAACTCGAGCGTCCGCTTTCTACCCAGGGTGACCCATTTGCAAACAAATCAGTGCAGAGCGGTCAGGCCGTCGCGCTGGTCACCAACTGGCAACAGCTCGATTACACGGTGACAACGAACGCGCCCCGGGTCCGGGCGAGGCTTGGGACACCTCGGCGCCCATTTGTGCCCGGGCCGTGCAATCAGAACAATTCAAGGAGAACGCATGCGACACAAGCGCGCCGTTTCGGCGCTCCTGGCAGCGTTGGCAGTCTCAGCTGGAAGCGTGATCTCTGCCACGACCTCGACGGCGCGGCTGCCTGACCGCGGCGCCCCGCCGCAAGCCCATGCCAAGAGCAATGAACCAACCGCGACCACGCCGATCAAGCATGTCGTCGTGATCTTCCAGGAGAACGTCTCCTTCGATCACTACTTCGGCACCTACCCGCACGCGGCCAACAGCGACGGCCAGCCGTTCAAAGCAGCCAAGAGCACGCCGGCCGTTAACGGGCTGACGCCGGCCACCGACCCGTCGCTTCCGCCGAGCCTGCAGCACAGCACGAACCTGCTGTTCAGCAACCCCAACGCCTCGCAGCCGGTACGTCTCGACAGCAGCGCGACCGGCCTTCCGGGCAATGCCGGCGGCCAGCTGACATGCGATCAGGACCACAACTACTCAGACGAGCAGCAGTCCTTCGACGGTGGCGCGATGGACCGCTTCGTGCAGAGCGTCGGCCAGGGCGGCGGCAACACGCCGTTCGGGACACCGTGCAACGCGAACACGGTGATGGACTACTACGACGGCAACACCGTACCGGCGCTGTGGAACTACGCGCAGCACTACTCGATGAGCGACAACTCGTTCGACACGACGTTCGGCCCTTCGGCTCCGGGCGCGATCAACCTCGTCTCCGGCAACACCGGCGAAGTCGACGCCGAACACCTCGCCAACAAACCGTCGATCGCGACGTCGACCGCGCCCAACGCCGACCTCACGGCCGACGGCAAAGGCGGCTACTCGCTGACGGGCGACGCGCAGCCCTATTGGGATGACTGCTCGACCCGCGATGCGGTCGCGCTGAAGGGCGTGAACATCGGCGACGAGCTGAACTCCGCCGGCCTCTCGTGGGGCTGGTTCGAGGGTGGCGTGCGTCCGAGCACGAGCTACCAGGAAGCGCTCGCCGCTACAGGCAAAACGGGCCAGCCGACGCGAACGTTCGAACCGGACGAGTTCTCGACGTACTTCTCGAACGCCGCCAACCGGCCGGCGCACTCGAGCAACCAGAACCTGTGCAGCTCGGTGCACCCAGTTGGGGTCGCACTCGCCGGCACCGGTCAGTGGGGCTACAAGGACGACTACATCCCCCACCACGAGCCGTTCCAGTACTACGCCTCGACCGCCAATCCGCACCACCTGACGGTCGCGGCGACCAGCGGCCAGGACACGCTGACCGGCCTGGAATCGATCGGCAAGGACACGCAGTCATACGTCAGCGGCGTGCCGCAGTTCAACACGCCAAACCACAACTACGACACGGGCGACTTCAGCCAGCTCGTCGAAGCGATCAACCGGCACGAACTGCCGGCGAGCGCGCTTCCGGCGGTCAGCTTCCTGAAGGCGCCCGGCTACCAGGACGGCCACGCCGCGTACTCCGAGCCGGCCGACGAGCAACAGTTCATCACGACGCAGATCAATGCCCTGATGCGCTCACCGGACTGGAAGAACACGGTCGTGATGGTCAACTACGACGATTCCGACGGCTGGTACGACCACGTCTACAGCGGCGTCACCAACCCGTCACTGTCGCCTGCCGACAACCTCACCAACACGCACCTCAACGTGGCCGGCGAAGGTACCTCCGGCCAGTGCGGCGGCAGCCCGCAGGGCACCGCCGAAACGCCGACGCCGCTCGCCGGCGAGCAGGGGCGTTGCGGCTTCAGCTCGCGCCTGCCGATGATGGTGATCTCGCCGTACGCGAAGAAGAACGCGGTCGATCACAACCTCTCAGACCAGTCCTCGATGATCAACTTCATCGAGTACAACTGGGGCGTCCCGGGCATCGCCGGGTCCTTCGACCAGGCGCTCGCCGGCAAGGACGCGAGCGAGTCGATCCCGTTCGACCTCGCCGGGCTGTTCGAATTCGAAGGCAAGAAAAACGGCAAGCTGTTCCTCAACCCGACGACCGGGCAGAGGGAGAAGTAAGGCGGCGCGCCGGGAGCGACGCGCGAGGGAGGTCCTATCCGGCCCCGTGGCTCAGACCGAGCTGCGGGGCCGGTGCTCACCCAGCTGAGTACGCTGGCATGGTGCGATCGGCCTGGCCAGAGGTTTCCTACGAGCGCTGGAGCGAGACGTGCGACACGCTGCACGCGCACACGCAGGTACTCGGCAAAATCGCCGCAGCGGCCGCGCCGCCCGAGCCGCAATTGCAGCACGCAGCGCTGCGCCTGAGCGCCCGCGGCTGGGAAACGGCGTCGCTGCCGGCGCCCGACGGGTCGGGGACGTTCGTGGCGGCGCTCGACCTGCATGCGCACGAGGCCGTCATCGAGCACAGCAGCGGCGGCGAGACTAGGCGCGTGCCGCTGACGCCCGATCGACCCGTCGCGGAGGTGACGCGCGCGGTGCTCGATGCCGTGCGCGAGCTCGCCGGCGAGCTGCAGCTCGCGCTCGTGCCGCAGGAGGTCCCTTGGAGCGTGGCACTCGACGAGGACTACGAGCACGCGCGCTACGACACAGCGCAGGTCGAGCAGTACTTCGCCGCCGCGACGCAGGCGGCGCTCGTGCTCGGCGCGTTCCGCGCCCCCTACCGCGGACGCTCGACGCCCGTGAACGCCTGGTGGGGCTCGTTCGACCTCGCGGTCAACCTGTTCTCGGGCCGTCCGGCCGACCCACCCTCGGACGACTTCATCATGCGCAACGCGATGGACGCGCAGGAGATCGCTGTCGGCTGGTGGCCCGGCGACCCGCGCTACGGTCGCGCCGCCTTCTACGCCTACGCGCACCCGGCGCCGTCCGGCTTCGCCGAGCGGGAGCTCGAGCCCGCGGCGGCGCGCTGGGAGGCCGAGCTCGGCGAGTACGTGCTCGACTGGGATGACGTGCGCGCGGCCGAGGATCCGCACGCCTTCGCGCTGCAGTTCGCGCGCTCGGCCTACCGGCACGCCTGCTCGGTGTGCGGCTGGGACGCGACGCTCGCGAGCAGCGGCGAGGGCGTGCCGCCGCCGATCAGCTGAGCGACGCGCCTACGGCGAAGCCGGGCGCCCGGGCGGCGCCCACGCGCGGGCCGCGCAGAAGGGGAATCGCCGGGCGCTGTTAGGTTGAGAGCGAAACCGAACCCGGCCGTCCAAGCGGCCCTTCCCGAGGAGACCGCATGCCCGCAACGCCAGCCCTAAGCGCGCCCTCGGCGGGCGCCCCGTTCGAGCAGACGACGATCGAGCGCCGCGAGCTGCGCCCTCGGGACGTGCAGATCGACGTCGCCTATTGCGGCATCTGCCACAGCGACATCCATCAGGTCCGCGACGAGTGGGGCGGATCGATCTTCCCGATCGTCCCCGGACATGAGATCGCGGGCGTCGTCGCCGCGGTCGGCTCCGACGTGGATGACTTCGCGGTCGGTGACCGCGTCGGCGTCGGCTGCATGGTCGACTCCTGCGGCGAGTGCGAGTACTGCCTGGCGGGCGAGGAGCAGTTCTGCGTCAAGGGCAACGTGCAGACCTATAACGCGCGCGACTACGACGGCGAGGTTACATATGGCGGCTACAGCCGCCAGATCACGGTCAAGGACCACTTCGTCGTGCACATTCCCGACAGCATCGAGTTGCAGGACGCGGCTCCGCTGCTGTGCGCCGGGATCACGACATACGTGCCGCTGAAGCACTGGCATGTCGGCGAGGGCACGAAGGTCGCGGTGATCGGCATGGGCGGGCTCGGGCACGTCGGCGTGCAAATCGCGGCGGCGATGGGCGCAGAGGTGACGGTGCTGAGCCAGTCGCTCAACAAGAAGGAGGACGGTCTTCGCTTCGGCGCCAAGCACTACTACGCGACGTCCGATCGCGAGACGTTCAAGCAACTGCAGGGCAGCTTCGACCTGATCCTCAACACGGTCTCGGCCAACCTGCCGCTGGACGCTTACCTGCGGCTGCTGCGCGTGGACGGGACGATGGTCACGGTCGGCGCGCCATCCGAGCAGGACAAGGTTCACGCGTTCTCGCTGATCATCAGCAGGCGAAGTCTCGCCGGCTCGTCGATCGGCGGCCTACCTGACACGCAGGAGATGCTCGACTTCTGCGCCGAGCACGGCGTCAGACCGGCGATCGAGCTGATCTCGGCCGACGATGTCGACGGCGCCTACGACCGGGTCGTCAACAGCGACGTGCGCTACCGCTTCGTGATCGACGCGGCGACGATCGCCTGAGCTTCGCGCGGGCTCCGACGGGGCGGCGAGCGTCGGTCAGTCAGCCGAGGAGAACTCGGTCACGCCGTACACGGGATTGCTCACACGCAGCGGCGTGCCGATGCCGCCGCTGGAGGGAGTCGTGTGCACGATGAACGCCTCGTGGCGCCCATGGTCGATGATCGCGGCCACCACGCCCTCGCCGCGCGGCTCGGGCTTGCCGACCTCAATCTCCTGGTCGGAGCCGTCGAGGCGGCAGCGGAGCTTGTGGATGCGACGCAGGCGCGCAGGGCAACCGGCCAGATCGCTTGAGAGCTCGCGCAGATCGCCGTAGGCCTCCTCGGCTAGAGGTTCTCCGCGCTTGAGGCCGCCGACGAAGAAGGCGGTCATCGCCGACGCTGCTTGGCAGGCTGCGTCGGATAGCGCTTGCGCTCTTCCGGAGTCATCTTCCGAATCTTGAGCGAGCCATCCTTTACCTGCCGCTGGATTTCCTCCAGCTTCGCGCGGCGGCGCTCCGCAGCACGGTCTGCCTGAGTTGGCACACAACCAGGTTAGCGCGATATGCGTCCTCGATGTGACACTTGCCGCAAGCGCGCGCGGTATGCTCGCCGCCACCCATGTGGGGGTGCCTCGGTCGGACCGGCCGCTTGCGTCTCCAGGAAAGGGGGATCCCGATGATCCCCATCGCCAGCGCAGGGACCTCGCTCGCCGAGCCTGCTGCACCCGGCACACCGGAGTTTGCAGCGGCGTCAGCGCAGCAGACCCCGCGGGATCGCCCCAGCAGACAGACGCGCGAGATCCTCGCGCGCTATGCCAAGGCCCACGACGGCCTGGCCACACTCGGCATCGCGACGTCGGTCCTCCCTTACATCGCGCTGTCCGTCGCGATGTACTTCGCGCTCGGCGTGTCCGTCCTGATCACGCTCGCGCTCGCCGTGCCGACGGCGGCGTTCCTCGTGCGCACGTTCATCGTCTTCCACGACTGCTCGCACGGTTCGTTTCTCACGTCCAAGCGGGGCAACGCCTGGCTCGGGATGTTCACGGGCGTGCTGCTGTTCATGCCGTTCGTGCGCTGGAAGCACGACCACGCGGTCCATCACGCCACTTCGGGCGACCTCGAGCGTCGCGGCGTCGGCGACGTCCACACGCTCACGACGAGCGAATACGAGGCGCTCGCGCCACGCGCGCGCTTGGCCTACCGTCTGATGCGCAACCCGCTCGTGATGTTCGGCATCGGGCCAATCGTCGCGATGGTAATCGGCCCGCGGATCGTCGCCCGCGGCGCGCGCCCGCGCATGCGCAACAGCGTGATCGTGACCAATGTGGCGCTAGCAGCGCTGATCGGCGGGCTGTGTCTGCTGATCGGCTGGCGCGACTACCTGCTCGTCGTCGGCGTGCCCGCGCTGCTCGCCGGCTCGGCCGGGATCTGGCTGTTCTACGTCCAGCATCAATTCGAGGATGCCTACTGGGAGAGCGGTGCCGACTGGAGCTATGACGAGGCGGCGCTGCGCGGCAGCTCCTACCTGAAGCTGCCGCGGGTGCTGCAGTTCGCCAGCGGCAACATCGGCTTCCACCACGTGCATCACCTCAGTGCGCGGATTCCCAATTACCACCTGCAGCGTGCGCACGAAGAGAATCCGATGTTCCACAAGGTGCCGACGCTGACGCTGTGGGACGGAATGCGTGCCGTGCGCTTGAAGCTGTGGGACGAGGATCAGAAGCGACTCGTCTCCTTCGCGCAGGCGCGCCGGGCGCACGCCGGCTGAGCGCCCAGGAGCTGGCCGGGTTTAGTCGCCGCGGCGGCGCGGCACCGGGGGCGCGGAGCGCGTGGCTCGCGGACGCTCGCGCGGTGTCTTAGCCAAGTCATTCTCGAGCGGCTCGAGCACGAAGATCTCGACGGCGATGTCCTCATCGAGATGGTTGGCGCTCGTGAACGCCCGGACCGTTCGGCCGCTGATCTGCTCGACGGCTGCGACGGCGTCGCGCTCCATCATCTCCTGGTAGGCGTGTCGTGTCCTCATCACGACCTCGCGCGTGCCGTTGCGGACGAGGTTCTGCTCGCCCTTGCTCAGCACGCCCTGCAGGACACAGACGATCAGATCGTCTCCGAGCGTCGTCCAGGCGCGTGTTGCACCGTGTCCCGTCTCGGCGGCAAGCAGCCTGACGATCTCATCGGAGATCTTCGCCGTCACACGATCACGAGGCGTCTCCTCATGGGTGGTGCCGGACATCGCCAGCCCTCTCTGCCGCTCTGAAAGACGCAGGCGTCGTGCGTAGGAAGAGTCGGCAGGACCGGTACGGACGACGGCGCTCCTGAGCACACTACCGGGTCTCGCGAGCGGCGCAGAAACTGCACGCCTGGGACTGCAAGACGACGCTGCAGCTCACGGCCGGCGTCCTCGGCTCTGCTACGTTGCTGGCAGCGGTCGACAACTGTCAGCCGCGAGGCAGCTCGCTTGAGTACCGCTTGTGGCGGTTCGGGTCAGCATCAGCCTCCCGAATCGACGCGGCGCTCCGAGCCGCTCAAAGGAGTCAAATTGTCTATGAAGTCATTCGCCGATCTCGGCGTATCTCGCGCGGTCGTCAACGTGCTCGCGCGCCGCGGCGTGACCGCACCCTTCCCGGTGCAGAGCCTCGTCGTGAGCGACGTGCTCGAGGGCCACGACGTGCTCGTCAAGTCGCCTACGGGATCGGGCAAGACGCTCGCTTTCGGCATCCCGATCGTCGAGCGCCTGAACGCCGACGGACCCCGCCCGGCCGCGCTCGTGCTCGCGCCGACGCGTGAGCTGGCCAGCCAGATCGTCGAGGAGATCCGCGACATCGCCCACGCTCGCGCGCTGCGCGTGACAGCCGTGTACGGCGGCGTCGGGCTCACCAAGCAAGCGGCAGCCGCCGCGAAGTCCCACATCGTCGTGGCAACGCCGGGCCGGCTCGAGGATCTGCTCGAGCGCGGCGCCTTCAAGCTCGACGCGATCCGTGTGCTCGTGCTCGACGAGGCCGACCGGATGCTCGACATGGGCTTCCGCCCGGCCGTCGACCGGATCGTCGAGGCGTGTCCGCGCGAGCGCCAGACGCTGTTCTTCTCCGCCACGCTCGAAGGTGCCGTCGGACGGATCGCCGCGAAGTACACGCGCGAGGCGATCTCACACGAGCACGGGCCGTCGGGATCGCGCGCTACGACAGACGTCGAGCACCGCTTCGTCGCGATCGGCGGCGAAGACCGAGTGGGGGCGCTCGTCGGCGAGCTCTCCAAGGAGCGCGAGCTCGCGCTTGTGTTCGTGCGCACCAAGCGCGGCGCCGACCGCCTCGTCAAGCGCCTCGCCGGCAGCGGCGTGAGGGCCGCTGCCGTCCACGGCAACCGCTCGCAGAAACAGCGCGAGCAGGCGCTCTCGCAGTTCCGCTCCGGGCGCGTCGACACGCTCGTGGCGACCGACGTCGCGGCTCGTGGCATCGACGTGCAGGACATCTCGCACGTGATCAACTTCGACCTGCCCGGCGACCACGACGTCTACGTGCACCGCATCGGGCGCACCGGCCGCGCCGGGCGCCAAGGCGTAGGAATCACGCTCGTATCGCCGCAGGACCGCAACGAGGCGCGTCAGATCGCCGATCGGCTGCGGATCGACCACGGTCTCGGCGGGGGTGCCCCGCACAACGGCGCCAACCGCAACGGCGCAGCGCGCAATGGTACGAGCCGCAACGGTCGCCGGCGCGACTCGGGCAGGCCTCGCAAGGGCCGCCCGGCGCGCGTCTGAAGCACCCCAGAGACGCGCCGCGTGGCTCGTTCACGCGGCGCGCTTCTCGAAGGTCAGTCGGTAGTGGTCGAGCAACTCGCGCTCGAAGCAGATCTTGTTGGCGCTGACGCCCGAGGCGAAGGCCACGCGGAAGTCGACGCTCGTCAGCCAGCGGGGCACGAGCCGCAGCTTCAGCAGTGACTTGCGCAAACTGCGCCTGCCGATTCGTGCGTTCCACTGCTTGATCGTCTCGATGTAGTCGACGCGTCCGCTCTCGCTCGAGACGAGCCCGAAGTGCGGCTCGGCGCAGCGAACCACCTGCTCCTGCCCGAACGGAAGCCACGAGCCGGGGAATTGGCGCGAGAGCAAAGCCAGGTACCAGGCGTCGGTGTGTGCCGGCGGCAGCGAGTCGAGCGCTGCAATCGCGTCTTGCACCGGGATCATGTTGCGCCCGTAGACCATCGTCTGCAGGTACATGCGCCCGCCGGCCGGCAGCAGATCTGCCATCCGTACAAAGAACGACTCATAGACCTCATCCTGACGTCCGGCGCGGTAGTCCTCGGGCGAGCAGAAGTGCTCGAAGGCGCCGAGGCTCACGACGGCATCGAACGTACCGAAGCGCTCGCGCTCGAGCCGGCGGCCATCGAGCAGATGCACGTCGAGGCCATGGCGCTGGCACGCTGCGAGCTGCGCCGAGGAGAGCGTCACGCCAACGCCTACGCCACCGCGGCGACGGATGAAGTCGAGCAGCGCGCCCCAGCCGCAGCCGACGTCGAGCACCCGGCTGCCCGGCTCGATGCGGACCTGCTCGGCCACGTACTCGTGCTTGCGCCGCTGGGCCTGCTCGAGGGTCAAGGAGAAATCGCTGTCGTACTTGGCGCCGCTGAAGTCGGCCAACTCGCCCATGCTCAGGCGAAACACGCGGTCGGTCAGCGAGTAGTGAAGTCGATGTCCCCGCGGTCGGCCAAGCTGACCGTTCTATCCGATCACGCCGACGGTGGCAGCTTCAGCGTGTCCGGCTCCGGGATTCCCTCGTCGATCTCCTTGACGCGCTCGATCTCGGCGTTCACCTCTCCGCCGAAGAGCAGCGCGACGTTGGTGAGCCATAGCCAGACCAGCAGGATGATCGCGGCCGCGAACGATCCGTAGGTGACGTTGAAGCTCTTGAAGTTTGCGAGGTAGGTGGAGAACGCAGCGGACGCGGCGAGCCACACGCCGACGCCGACGACCGCTCCAGGCGTGATCCAGCGAAACGCGCGCTGCTGAACGTCCGGCGTTACGTAGTAGATCAACGAGAACACGAGCAACGCGATCGCAAACGCACCGGGCCAGCGCACGACGCGCCACACCGAGGCGGCCGTGCTGCCGAGCACTTCTTCGGCGATACCGCCGCCGGCGAACATCAGCAGCAGCGTCGCCAGCACTAATGCCAGCAACGCGAGCGTCGAGACGATATCGGTCAGCTTGCGCCGCACGAAGCTGCGGCCCGCATCGGTCTCGAAGACGACGTTCAGCGCCCGCCGCGCGGCCTCGAGGTAGCCCGTCGCCCCGTACAGCGCCGTGACGGCCGCGATCACGAGGCTCACCGTCGCCGTCCCTTTGTCCTTCAGGGCAGCTCGCACGGCTTCGTTGAGCGGCGCCAGCGTCGTCGCCGGTACGACACCGCGAAGGTGATCGACGATCGCGTTGTAGGTGTTGGGGTACTCGCCGAGAATGCCCAGCAGCGAGACGGCGAGCAGCAACGTCGGGAAGAGCGACATCAGCGCGTAGTAGGTGAGCGCCGCCGCGTGGTGCGTGCCCTGGTCCTCGTAGAAGGCCAGCACCGAGCGCTTCGCGATGCGCCCCATGTGCTGCACCGCGCAACGGTACCGCTTGAGCGGGCGGCCTCACGTCAAGGCTGCTCCCGTACCGCTCTCACTGCGATGCGGACCCCGGCGCCCGACAACGCCGCCTCCACTCAAGCGTCTGCGGGAACCTGCGTGAGCGGCTCGTGGTCGTCGGACTGAGCGGTCTCCGGTTCAGCTGCTTCGGCGCCCATCGGGTTCGGCCCGTCGGCGAGCCAGTCTGATGAGCCGTTCGCCGCTGCAAGCTTGCGCGCATCCTTCCTCGCTTGCTTGTCAAGGCGTTTCTCGCGCAACTTGGTTTCACGCATCAACTTCGCCATCGTGGTCTTCTTCTTGCCGCTTGAGGCCATGTCTGTCCGTCCTCTCGTGGAGTTCCGAGCGCGTCCCCACCGCCGGCTTCATCGGGTGAGGTGACGCGAAGCCTGATCGTCGTGAGCTGCTCGACCGGCGCCGGCTGCCTGCAGCCTCTCGTGTCGCCTGTCGAGAGGGTGTTGAAAGCGTGAGGCGAATGTACTGCGTCGGTCGAGCCGAAGCCCGACCGACGGCGATTCACATCCGGCTGGCGCCCGCGGGTCGCTGGGACCGACGCAGGCGCGTGCCGATTGCTAAATCGGCTGGATGTTGACGGCCTTGGGGCCCTTGTCGCCGGCCTCAGCCTCGTAGGAGACCTTGGCACCCTCGGCGAGTGAGCGATAGCCCTCGCCGATGATCGCCGAGTGATGGGCGAATAGGTCCTTGGACTGGTCGTCGGGCGTGATGAACCCGAAACCCTTGTCGTCGCTGAACCACTTAACTGTTCCTGTAGCCATTGTTTCCTCCGGCGTCATAGTGCTGCGAACGCGGAGATTGCTGAGCAAAGGCTACGAGCGCTGGCACTGCTTTATGGGCAAATGCCCAACTTGAGCCGCCAACGGTAGCAGCAACCGCCACAAGCGACTCGCCCTAGAGGTCGTCCGGCCCGGCCGGAATGCGCAGCCCGAAGCGCTCGAGCAGACCGGGAACGCTCGACGGATCCATCTCCAGGGCGTAGCGTCCGCACAGCTCGCCGAGCGTCTCCGGGTCGGCCTGCGCGCCGCCGACGAGATCGACCATCTCGGCGAAGAAGCCCTCGAAGCCGGCGGGGGCAATGATCTCGAGGATCCGGCAGGGATCATCTCCGGCGTTCCAGAACGTGTGCCACTCGCCTCGCGGCTTGAGCACCAGATCGCCGGGCCCGGCCTCGAGCACGTCGTCGCCGAGCAGCGCGCCCATGCGGCCCTCGAGCACGTAGCTGTACTCGTCCTCGCGCGTGTGTCTGTGCAGCGGTGCAGCGAGCGCACGTGCGGACATCGGGTGTTCGACCAGCGAGAAGCCGCCGTCGCTCACAGGCCCGTCGAGCATGAAGCGCACGCCGATGCTGCCGAGAAAGCCGGCCTTGCCGTCGGTGGGTCCGATCACCCGAGTCGTGGTGCCGTGCATCGTTCTCCATTTCGTCAGACAGTAGTGTCGCGCGAACCATACACAGACGCCGCGGTGCGTGTCAAACTTGATCGAACACGCATGACCGATCAACCTCGCCCTTACCGCATGAAGCGCCGCGCGGAGTCCCAGCTCGAGACCCGCCAGCGGATCACCGAGAGCGCCGTCGCGCTCCACGGGACGATCGGCCCTGCGCGGACGACGATGAGCGCTGTCGCGGCGCACGCCGGCGTGCGGCGCTCGACGCTCTACCGGCACTTCCCGGACGAGTCAGCGCTGTTCGACGCGTGCACGGCACACTGGGCGATCGACAACCCGCCGCCCGACTTGCAGGCGTGGGCGGCGATCGCCGACGCGGACGAGCGGCTGTCGGTCGCGCTAAGTGAGCTGTATGCGTACTTCGGGGGGACTGAGCGGATGCTCGAGAACCTGAGCCGCGACGAGGCGACCGTGCCGATCGTCGCTGAGCGCTTCGCCGCCTTTCACCTCTACTTCGATGCCGCCCGCGACACGCTCGTCGCCGGGCGAAGGCTGCGCGGCGCCGCCAAGCGCCGTACGCGGGCGGCGATCGGACACGCGCTTGCGTTCACGACGTGGAAGTCGCTCGTGCGCGAGCAGGGGCTCAGCGATTCAGAAGCGGTGGCGCTGATGCGCTCGCTGGTCGCTGCTGCCTGAGCGAACGGGCGCCGCCCCGGTCAAGTCCGGCCGACGGCGGCTGGGTCAGGCGACTGTCGTGCCGCCGGCCAGCCGCGACGCCGACTCGGGGTCGTGCGAAGGGAGGTAGACCGTCGGGTGCCGCGCACAGTGGGCCAAGATCGTCTCGAGCGTCGCGCGGTGGACCTTGGGGTCTGGCCCGACGGCATCGGCGCGGCGCGCGTGCAACTGCTCGAGCGTGTCGGTCGCGTCGCCGGCCAGCATTACGTGCCGCCCGTCATCATCGACGCAGATCACGGAGATGTGACCCGGCGTGTGCCCGGGCGTCGCCACAGCCACGATCCGTCCGTCGTCGCTGAGCGCATGGCTCTTGGCGAAGACACCGAACGGCCCGCCGTCGAGCGTGAACGGCTGTGGGTCGAACCCCGGCGGAAGCGGCTGGCGCAGGACGCGGCGCATCACGCGCGGGAACGGTGTGCGCAGGAACTCGAGCTCAGCCTCGTTGATCAGCGCGGGCGCATGCACGTGGACCAAGCCGTCAACGTGATCTCCGTGGTGGTGGGTGAGCACGACCTGCGAGACATCATCCAGCGACAGACCGGCGGCGGCGATCGCACCCGGCAGCTCCTGCTCGGGCGTCACCTCAAAGTGGGCGAAGGGGATGTTGCGCACGGCCGCGCTCTCGCCGGTGTCGACGAGCAGGACCCGGTCGCCGTGCTCGACCACCCAGCAGTGGATCGGCACCGGGTCAGACCAAGGGCCGGGCAGGAACAGGTCGAGTTGGCGGCGCGGGCCGGTGCTCGGGAAGAGGAAGGAGCGCTTGAGACGGACCGAGCCGGTGCTGATCGCGTGGATGCGCATCTTGGCGGCGACTCTATTGAGCCATCGGCGATGATGCACGGGTCCGTCAAGAGAACGTCACCGGGAGAGAACATGACAACGCACGAGCAGGGGCCGGCGATCGGCGAGGCCGATTCCGCGACGAGTTGGCCGGCGGAGCTCGGCGAGGTGTTCGAGCGGCAGCTCACGTGCGAGTACGCGAGCCTCACGCGATCGGGCTCGCCGATTACGTTGCCGAGCACGCCATACGTCGGCAACGGCACGCTCGACGTTTCGACGGGCCTCACCTACCCGGCCAAAGCCGAACGCGCGCGGCGCAACCCGAAGGTGGCACTGCTGTTCGCCGACCCGATCGGCGCCGGGACGAGCGCGCTGCCGGTCGTGCTCGTGCAGGGCCACGCGGCCGTGCGCGACGCTGACCTGCAGGCCAACACCGACCGCTACGCGCGCGTGACGATGGCCAAGCTGCCGGGAGCGACCAAAGGCCAGCCCAAGTTCCTGCTCAAGCGGATGAAGTTCTACTACGCGCGGATCTGGATCGAGATCGCGCCGCAGCGCATCAGCTGGTGGAGCGACCGGACGCTCGCGGACGCTCCGCAGACGTGGCAGGCCGCCCCGGGCACGGCGCTGCCGGAGTCCGACCCGGCGCCGAGCGGGCGCGCACCGTCGGCGTGGCTGACCCCGCCGAGCGACTGGCGGGCGATCGCGGCGCGCGCGCTGCGCGAGCTCCCGCTTGCCGACCTGACCTACGTCAACGGCGACGGCTACCCCGTGTGCCTGCCGGTCGAGGCCAGCGAGCTGGCCGGCGATGACGTGCGGCTGAAGATCGGTGCGGGCGCGCCGGAGCTGCGCGCGGGCCCGGCCTGCCTGACGGTGCACGGGCACGATGAGCGCTTCACGACGCAGGAGAACCACACGCTGATCGGCTCGCTCGTGCTCGGCGCGGACGGCCCGAGCCTGCGCGTCGAGCGTGCCCTGGCCGACTGGAGCCTGACGGGCAACCGCCTGCAGAGCTCGCTCGGGTTCCTGCGCAAGGGTCGCACGCTGACGCCGCGCCTGAAGAGCGAGGCAGCACGCCGGGACCAGCCGATCCCCGAGGTGCGCCTGCCCTGAGTCGCTTGCCGTAGCGCCGCGCCCGTGGCGCGTTATGAGGCGCCGACCAGCGCAGGCCGCCCGACGGACTGCGGCTGTCCGACGGGCTGCTCGTGCTCGGCGAGGTAGTGGTTGACGAGTTGGATAACGGTGGCGCCCTCGCCCATGGCGGTGGTCACGCGCTTGACCGACCCGTGGCGCACGTCGCCGGCGGCGAACACGCCGGGGGCGCTCGTCTCGAACAGCGCCGGCGCGCGGTCGAGTGGCCAACCGCCTGCGTGGCCGTTACCGCCGTCGAGCTGCTCGCCCGCCTGACGATCGCCGCCGGTCAGCACGAAGCCGCCCTCGTCGAGCTCGACGGCCCCGCCGAGCCACTCGGTGTGCGGCTCGGCGCCGATCATCACGAACAGCCCAGTCGTCTCGATCCGCTCTACCGAGCCGGTGGCGCGCTCGCGCACGAGCACGGCCTCGAGGTGTTCGTCGCCCTCGCCGTCGACGACCTCCACGCCGAGGCGGACGGACACGTTGGCGGTGGCGCTGAGCTCGGTGATCAGGTACTCGGACATGCTCAGCTCGAGCGCGGGGCCGCGCACGAGCATGGTCACGTGCTCGGCGTACTTGGCCAGGTGCGCGGCGGCCTGCCCGGCGGAGTTGCCGGCGCCGACGACGCACACGTGTCTGCCGCTCATCGCGCGCGCCTCGCTGGCGGCGGCGCCGTAGAACACGCCGGCGCCGATCAGCGCTTCGATCTTCTCGATCCCGAGCAGCCGCCAGGAGACGCCGATCGCGAGCACGACGGCGCGCGCGGCGATCTCGCGCCCGTCGCCGACCTCGACGATGTGTTGACCGGCGCCGGGACGTAGCGCGCTGGCCTGCTGGACGAAGACCATGTTGGCCCCGAACAGCCACGCCTGCTCGCAGGCGTGGCGCGTCAGATCATGCCCGCCGATCCCCCAAGTGAAGCCGGGCACGTTGCGGATGCGCGAGCTCGATCCGGCCTGGCCGCCTGAGATCTTGCGCTCGAGCACGATCGTCGAGAGCCCTTCGGAGGCGGCGTAGACGGCGGCCGAGAGCCCGGCGGGCCCGGCGCCGAGGATCGCCACGTCGTAGACCTCGTCGCCGCGCGCGCCAGGCGCTCGCGCGGCGGATCGACGCGGCACTCGCGCGCTGACTTTGCGCCTGACGTAGCAGAGTGGCCCAAGCGGACGAGGCCCGGGCGGTGAGTCGTCGTTAGGATCGAGCGGTGCCCCCGGTCGAGATCGTGCCCGGCCTGCTGCGCTGGACGGCGCCGCACCCCGACTGGCGGGCGAACGCGGCTCCGGGCGGCTCCGACGACTGGGAGCGAGACGTCGGCTCGGTGCTCTACGAAGCTTCGGACGCAGCCGCTGCGGACACGGTCGTGCTGATCGACCCGCTGCTGCCGAGCGACGATCGCTCGGGCTTCCTGGGCTGGCTGGACGAGCGGGTGGCGGGTCGTGCAGTGAGCATCCTCACGACGATCCGCTGGCACCGCCGCGATCGCGACGAGCTGGCCGAGCGCTACGCCGCGAACACCTCTCGCGCATGGAACTTCGTGCCTCCCGGAGTGAAGCCAGAGCCGTTGCGTGGTGCCGGCGAGACGATGTACTGGCTGGGAGACGTGGCGACGCTCGTTCCGGGCGACCGCCTGCTCGGCGCCCCCGGCGGCGGCCTTCGCGTGTGCCCGCAGAGTTGGCTCTCCCAGGTCCACGTGAACCGCCCGGGGCTCGTTGAGCTGCTGCGCGGACTAGTCGAGCTTCCGATCGAGCGTGTGCTCGTCTCTCACGGCGAGCCCGTGATGCATGACGGGCGCGCGGCGCTTGTGCACGCGCTGGGCGAAGCCAAAGCGGAAGAGGGCTCCGACTAACCGAGCTCGCCCGGAACCCCGCTCAACCCGAGTGCGCCGGCGGCGACGCGGGCGGCGAGCAGCTCGTCGTGCGGGGCCTGCCCGACGAGCTCGATCACGGCGCCCTCGAGGGCGCCGACGTAGGCGAGCGCAACGACCCTCGCGGGCGGCCCGGGCGGGATCGCCCCGGCGCGGCGCCCAGCGCCGATCAGCCGCGCGCAGCGGTTGACGAGGCTCTCGGATACCCGCTCGAGGTGCCGTCCGACGGGGTGATCCTGACCGCTGAACTCGAGTCGCAGCGCCATCGCCACACGGGCGATGTCTCGCCGGCAGAAGACGGCGTGGCCGCGCGCGAGGGCGATCAGCGCGGCGACCGGATCGGGCTCGTGCTCGACGCGCCGCCCGACCTCCTCCCCCCAGGTCTGATCGACCCAGTCGATCACGGCCAGCGCGAGCTCCTGCTTGTCCTTGAACTGGTGATAGAGCGCTCCGCGCGTGTAGCCGGCGTCGGCGGCGACGCGCTCGAGCACGAGGTTGCCGTAGCCGTAGCGCGAGAGGCCCCGCGCGGCTGATTCGAGCAACGCCGCGCGCGTGCGCGCGCTGCGGTCCGCCTGGGTCGGGTGGACTCCAGCTCGAGTTCGCCTCGCCTCGCCTATACGTACATGCATGTATGTATGTTATCGTCCAGAGACCGCGAAACTTTCCGGCACGGTCGATCGGAGGTTGGCATGAGGCTCTCGAACGACGAGCACGAATCTCGTCCCTGGCGCATCCGCGAGATCGCGCGCGACTTCACACTGGAGGATGTGTGGGCGCTCCCGGCGTACGGGCGCGCCGAGGACTTCGACGCGCTGCTGGAGCTGATGGCCTCGGGCGACCCCGAGGACGGGCCCTCGCTGGCGACGCGTTTGCTCTGGCAGCTGCGCTGGCTACTCGGCAGGGTGTTCGGCTTGGACGAGCCAGTCGAGGCGCTGCCGATCCCGGGGACACAGATCGCCTCGTTGAGCGAGCGACTGCCCGAGGATCTGCGCGGCACGGTCGCCGACCTGGAATTCGAGCGCCTGCCGTTCACGCCGGTCTATCGCACCGACCGCGAGTTCGCGGCGGAGATCTCCAACAAGACGGTGCACGGCGCGATGCACCTGGCGTGGGTCGAGCTCGGCGACGGCAGCTTCCAGGGCCAAATGGCGGTCTACGTGAAGCCGCGCGGCGCGCTCGGCAAGGCGTACATGGCATTTATCAAGCCGTTCCGGCACGCGATCGTCTACCCGGCGCTGATGCGCCAGATCGCGAAAACGTGGGATGCGAGATCACAGCGAGAGCAGGCGACAGGCGGGCAGGCGCCGGCCGCCGCTCAGTAGTTCTGGCGTCCGACTCGCTCGTCGAGCTCGGCCGCGCTCGTGACACGCTCGGCCTGCAGCAGTCGATCGGCGCGGTGCCTGGCCTGGCCGCCGACGAGGCGGCCGACGCCATGACGGTGCGCCGCGACGAGGTCGTAGAGGGCAGCCGTTGGGATCGGTAGGCGTCGAGCGAGCCGGCCGAGCGCGCGCGTCTGCGGCAACACACCGAGCACTTCAGTCGCGGCAACCCCACCGGAGTCGCGGCTGCCGTCGTCGCGGACGATGTGAGCCGCGTCCAGACGCTCGCTCGGGCTGAGATCGGCGAGTAGCTGCGAGCCGAGCTGCGACTGGATTGGCACCGCGACGAGCGAGCGTTGGTGATCATGCGCGAGCGCCCAGGCCATCGCCCAGCGGCAGAAACCGCAGTCGGCGTCGTACAGGACGATCATCGAGTCCAAGCTACTGCGAGCGCCAAACCCGCTGCTACCGAGCTACTCGATGCGCGGCCCCTCGGGCGGCCCGGCGTACTGCTCGCGGACGTCGGGGTCGAGCACGTCGAGCAGGCGCTGGAGCTCCCGGCAAAGCCCCTCGAAGCTGTCCTCGCCGAGCGCCGTGGCCCAGTCGCGCTCGATCGCGGCGATCAGCCGCCGTCCCTCGCGAATCGCGTCCCACCCGCGCTCTGTGAGGCAGACGAGCTTTGCCCGCCCGTCGCTCGGGTCGGCTCGGCGCTCGAGGTAGCCCAGGTGCTCGAGCCCGTCGACGAGTTCGGCCATCGCCGACAGCGACAGCCCGGCCGAGCTCGCGAGCTCGGTCAGACGCGTGCCGTCGGCCTTGATCGTGCCGAACACCTGGAGGTGCGCCGGGCGAATGCCGCTGACACTCACAGTCCCCTCGCCGCGCTCGGCGAGCTCGGCCCGAAACAGGCGGAGCAGGTTGCCGAGCAACTGGCCGAGTGGCAAGCGCGCCGGCTGCTTCGTTCTAGCCATTGCCCAATTATGCTACGGTAACCGAAGCTTCGGAACCCGTTGTAATTAGGAGGCAGCGATGGCGCATGTTGGACAGGAGATCAGCAACCCCCGCACGGGCCAGCGGATGACGTTCGTCGAGCTCGAGCCTGGCCTGCTGCGGATCGACAGCGTCAGCCCGGCGTCGAGCGAGCGTGAGCCGCTGCATGTCCACCCCAGGCAGGAGAGCGGCGCAGAGCTGCTGTCGGGCTCGCTCGTGTTCGAAGTTGACAGAGCACAGCGCAGGCTCGAGCCTGGCGACTCCATCTCGATCCCGGCTGACACCCCTCACCGGTTCTGGAACGACGGCAAGCAGGACGCCCACTGGAGCGGCTACTTTCGCCCGGCGCTCGCGTCGGCCGAGTTCTTCGAGACGCTCTTCGCTCGCCGGCGAAGACAAGCTCGACGCGAAGGGGATGCCGCGCCCACTCCAGCTCGCTGTGATGGTCCCGGAGTTCGCCGATGAGATCCGCCCGCTGAGCCCGCCTTGGCCGCTGCTGCGCGCACTCGCGGCGACCCTCGCGCCGCTCGCGCGAGCGCGCGGCTACCGCGCCAGAATCGCCGCTCGGTGACTGCTGCGCTAGACACGGACTCCTCGGCGGCTCCCCGGAACTAGACTCCGCGCATGGCTGAGCCAGGCGGAACGGTGCTGGTCACCGGGGGGACGGGCTTCCTCGGCGCTTGGTGCGGCGGCGAGCTCGTCCGTCGCGGGTACGAGGTGCGCACGACCGTCCGCGACCTAGGACGCGCCGATGACGTCCGTGCATCGTTCGCGGCGGCCGGCGTCGAGGCAGGCGACCGGTTGTCGTTCGCGGCGGCCGACCTCAACAAGGACGACGGCTGGGCTGAGGCCGTGGCGGGGTGCGACTACGTGCTGCACGTCGCCTCTCCATTTCCGCCGGCGCAGCCGAAGGACCCGGATGAGCTGATCGTGCCGGCGCGCGACGGGGCGCTGCGGGTACTCGGCGCCAGCCTCGACGCCGGCGTGAAGCGGGTCGTGATGACCTCGTCGGTGGCGGCAGTCCGTCATGGGCGCGCCCCGTCGGCCGAGCCGTATAACGAGGCGGACTGGACTGACCCGAACGATCTTCAACGCACGCCGTACGTTCGCTCGAAGACGATCGCCGAGCGCGCCGCATGGGAGCACGTACGGGCGCGAGGCGCCGAGAGCCGGCTGGCGGTGGTGAACCCGGGCGCAATCATCGGTCCGGTGCTCAGCCACGACCGGTCGTTCTCGCTGCAGGTGATCGAACGGCTGCTCAACGGCATGCCGGCGATGCCCCGGCTCGGCTTCGTGCTCGTTGACGTGCGCGACGTTGCCGACCTGCACATCCGCGCAATGACAGCGCCGGCAGCCGGCGGCGAGCGCTTCCTCGCTGTCGATCGCTTTCTCTGGATGAAGGACGTCGCACAAATCCTGCGCGAGCGCCTCGGCGCCGGGGCGGGCAAGGTTCCAACCCGCGTCGCGCCCGACCTGCTGATCCGCGCGATGGGCCTGTTTGACCCGAGCATCCGCACGATCGTCAGCGACCTCGGAGAGTCGCCCAGCTACACGGCCGATAAGGCGAAGACGACGCTCGGCTGGGAGCCGCGCCCGATCGACGATTCGATCGCTGACACCGCCCAGAGCCTGCTCGAGCGCGGTCTAGTTGGTAAGCGCTCCAGCTGACGTCATCGTCTTCAGCTGATCGAATGACTCTCTGATGACTCCTGGCAGGTCCGGCTGATCGTTCGCGTCGATCCAGCGTTCGAAGGCGATCTTGAAGACGGCGATGCCTGCCTCGGCGGCCAGACTCGCGGCTGGGTCCTCGACGCCACGTCGGCGTAGCGCATCGGTGAGCGCGGATGCGAGCGTCGCGAGCTTGATCAACTCGCGCTCTTGGAGCTCCGTGCTTGCATCGATGATTGCCTGACGTTGCTGGGGAAGCTCCCCGCCCTCTTGGATCAGGGCACCGGCGGCCTCGAGGCCCGCTGCCGCCGCATCGATCGGCGCCAGGGACTCGGGCGCTTGGGCGACCGTGCTAAGCATCAGCTCGCGCAACGCGTCGGCGCCGGCGAACAGAACCTCGCGCTTGTCAGCGAAGTGGCGGAAGAACGTTCGCTCCGTCAGGCCCGCCCGCTTGGCGATCTCAGCCACTGTGGTCTGCTCGAACCCGCGCTCGCCATAGAGCGCGAAGGCTGCCTCGACGAGCCGCCCACGCGCGTTTGGCTCCCAGCGACCCATCCTCCGATCGTAGCTGACGACAGTCGCTGACGTCATACGTGCTACGTTGATGGCAGTAACTGACATCACCCGTTCCGGGCGAATTGCTGGCGGCCGGGACGGTCAACGACCTGGAGGTTTCTCATGCGCATATTCGTCACCGGTGCGTCCGGTTGGATCGGCTCGGCCGTCGTCCCGGAACTGATCGGGGCCGGCCATCAGGTCATCGGGCTTGCTCGCTCGGATGCCTCGGCCGAATCGCTCACGAACGCCGGGGCAGGGGTGCACCGCGGCACGCTTGATGACCTCGACAGCCTGCGCGAGGCGACTACAGCAGCAGACGGCGTGGTGCACCTCGCGTTCAAGCACGAGCTCGCCTTCTCGGGGGACTTCCAGGGCGCGGCCGACGCCGATCGCCGCGCCGTTGCGACATTCGGCGAGGCGTTGGCCGGTTCCAATCGACCGCTCGTGATCGCCGCCGGCACGCTCGGGCTCGCGCCGGGACGCGTGGTGAACGAGCAGGACGGACATGGAGAGGCCTCGGCTATTGCCGGCTTCGGCGGCGGCCCGCAAACCCGGTGGGAAACCTCCGAGTTGGTGCTCTCGATGGCCGAGCGTGGAGTGCGCTCGTCGATCGTGCGACTCCCGCCGACAAACCACGGCGACGGGGACAACGGCTTCATCGCGACGCTCGTCGGCATCGCCCGCGAGAGGGGCGTATCGGGCTACATCGGCGACGGAGCCAACCGCTGGCCGGCCGTGCACCGGCTCGACTCCGCGCAGCTCTTCCGCCTCGCTGTGGAGAACGCGCCGGCGGGGTCGACGCTGCACGCGTCCGCGGAGGAGGGAGTGTCGATCCGCGACGTCGCCGAGGTGATCGGTCGCCACCTCGACGTCCCAGTGGTGTCGATCTCTGCTGAGGATGCAGTCGAGCACTTCACTTGGCTGGCCGGCTTCATCGGGGCCGACAGCCCGGCCTCGAGCGCGCTGACGCAGGAGTTGCTCGGATGGCAGCCCACGCATCCCAGGCTGATTGCCGACCTTGAGCAGGGGCATTACTTCGGCTGACCGTTGCCCCGCGGGACGGGTGGACAGGCATGCCCTGAGCAAGATCGCCACCCCGTGAACGTTGATTTGGCGGGTTCACGGTTGGAGGGGCCGCCGGCCGGGTAATAGGGCTGCGGCATTTGACTGGCTTCGGGGATTTCGCCGAGGAGGCGGGGCTCGGGTGCCGTCTAGATCAAACGGGGAAAGGGAGAAGGTTAGATGCGACGTATCAGGATTGCGGGGCTCTGCCTCGTGGCCGCGCTCGTGGCGAGCGTCGCCATGACGGCTACGGCAATGGCGACGGCCCCCGAATTGGGCAGGTGCGTGAAAAACGTACCGGTCGAAAAAAAATACAGCGGCGGCTACAGCGACTCGAAATGCACGAAAGCTGTCGCGCCTGCTGAAAAAGAAACCAAAGGCAAGTACGACTGGCTGCCGGGACCGGGGGCGAAAAACGGCTTTACGAGCACCGGCGGTGCCGCAACGCTGGCGACCAAAGGCGGCAAGACCGTGACCTGCACGAGCGAGAAAAGCTCGGGCGAATTCGTCGTCGGCACGGACAACAAACACGAGCAGACAATCGTCGAATTCGCCGGCTGCAAATCTAACGGCTTCGCCTGCACGACGACAGGCAAGGCGTCAGGCGAACTCGTCACGAACGAATTGCTCGGCGAAGTCGGCTTCGAAAACGCCGCGAAAAAAAAGACGGCTCTGAAGCTGTACCCGGCGCCGTCTGCTAAAGGTAAATTTATCGAATTCAAATGCGTAGGCCTGGAAGTCAAAGTGCGCGGCAAGGGCGAAGAAGCCGGCGCTGGGATTCTTGTCAACATCAAAAACGACAAGATGACCGCGACTGAATCGCTGAAGTACAAAGCGACCAAAGGCGTTCAGAAACCGGTCAAATGGGAAGGCCCCAACCCCGAAACGTTCCTCGAAAGCAACTTCGAAAACCTCGGGTACGAACAGTCCGGTCAGACGATCACGTCAACTGTCAAAGGCGAAGAACCGCTCGAGCTCAACATCTTTGTCTAGCTAGCTCGTCATCTGGCAAGCGCGCGACGGGCTCTCGAGGCAGGAAAGCCTCGGGTAGCCGTCGCGTCTTGCCGGAAGCGTCGCAGGGGTGGCGTGTGGTGAATGCAGATGGCCGATGGCGATCTGACGGAGCTCGCGCGAGAGCTGCTCGAACGAGTCAACTTGGTTGCGCGCGATAGGTCGCGCCGGGCGAAACGTCACAGCCTGGTCGTTCGGGGCTAGACTCAGGTGTGCCCAAACCCGCCGAGCATTCCAATCTAGATGAGATTCGTCGGACCCTCGAAGGGCGGCGAGACGACACGCGGGAGCGCGTGGCACACTTGGCCCAGCGACCTGAGCTGGGTAGTGCGCAGGGATTCGGTAAGCGAATCGGCGACGGGACGACCGAGGCGATCAGCCGGCTCACCGAGATTGGGGTGGGTCAGTCGCTGGAGAGCACGCTGGCCCGGATCGAACGGGCACTGAGCAAGCTCGACGAGGGCACCTACGGTGATTGCGATGTCTGTGGGAAGCCCATAGCTTGCGCCCGACTCCAGGCGATGCCCGACAGCGTCATGTGCCTGAACTGCGCAGCTGCGGAGCGCGGTCGCCGCCCGTCGCGTCGATGAGACGCTCACAGGCTGAAGGACCGGGAGCGAAGGCTGGGGCCACTTGCCATGCTGAGAAAGCGCTCGACGCTCGATGAGGCCTTCGCGCGTGCGCTGCTTATTCACCCCAGCGGGAGACGATTGGCTCGGGTGCCCATTCTGGCCAAGTGACAGCGCCGATTGGCAGTCCACCGAAGAACTCCGCGATCTTGACTGGCCCAGTGCGCCGCGAGTTGTCATACAAGACAGCCCTGTCCGCCAGAGAGATAGCTTGCGCAACGAGCGGCCACAAGCGGTGGTAGCGCTCAAGAATCTTGCGTTCCGGTACGTCGTGGCCGCCGGCCTGCACACGGTACGCGACGCGCCTGACCGCCAGCTCCTCTGGCACGAGCATCACATGCAGCACAACCTGATAGCCCACCCCTTGCGCAGAACGAATCAGGTCGAGCTTCGACGGATGAGAGAAGACCGTCTCGGCAATGAAGGACCGGCCGCTGGCGATTAGGTGCGCGCGAGTCTCGGCAGCTACCTGAGCGGCCTCGTAGGCATGCGCATCGGAGTCGGCGGGCCACCTGGCCTTGGCGATTTCGTCCGCGTTGACATACACGTAGCCCGGCAGCTCCAGCGCGAGAAACTCTTCGAAGAACGTGGTCTTGCCCGAGCCATTCGGTCCAATGACCAAATGCAGTTGCTTCAAATGGACGCGCTCGTTCCGTCAGGCCGATACTCGGTCAGTTCGCCTTGCTCGTTCAGCGCAACGGTCGTAACCCCGCGCGCGGCAAGGACGGCGCCAAGGTTGGTCCTTCGCAGACGCGCCTCTAGCCGCGATTGCACCTCGGAATCAAACACAATTCCCTCCTCATCGGAGAGATGCTCGACTGGGAGAGTCCCTGCCAAGGCAGCTTCTACCCGATGCCTGGAAGCTGTCTGGCGCGCGCAAACCGACATCCCGACTCGCACCCAGTGCTCAAGCTGCTGCTTGGCCGAACGGTTCTCTTTGGCGCCCTCGACGACTGCACTGTCGAATAGGTCGGATGGAACTCGCGTTGGCCGATCGGCGGCGGTAGCCATGAGAAACTCCTTGGTAGAAACTGATACGAAGTGTAGCAGAGTGATACGAGAGTGGAGAACTCTCCCTTTGCTCCCAATCGCAGCAGACAATAGGCCGCGGTCAATCGTGGGCATCGCCGCGTGGCAAACCGCCCCTTAAGAATTCCACATACTAGGCGCTGGCCGATATTCTCCCGATCGGGAGGGACCGTTATGAGAACGCGCGGCGTCATCATCACGACAATCCTCAGCTGCTGCGCGCTCGTCTCTGGGGGAGCACGGCCTGCTGCGGCGGGCGCGACGTCGCCGGCGCCGATGGAGCTCTCTCCATCCGAGCAAGACGGCCGCGCGCCCCAGGTCGCGCTCGGCGCGAACGGACCGGCACTCGTGACGTGGACGGAAGCAATCCAGATGGGACTTCCGGGAAGTGCCGACTGGGGCTACCGGCTGCAGTCGGCGATTGGCTCGGCGCAGGGAGCTTGGCAGAGCCCTGCCCTCGTATCGGCGCCGGTGCTGCCTCCGACTCAGCGATCGAACTCCGCTGTCGCCGTCGATGTACAAGGCGATGCCGTCTCGCTGTGGCGCATGAACGAACTCCCGGCCGGGATCATTGAGGCTGCATTCCGTCCCGCCGCAACCGGGGTCTGGGGCCCTGCCGCGGCGATCTCTGCTCCCGGGGAAGCAGCCGCCTATGCGCGGGCGGCGTTCGACGAGCAGGGAGATCTTTTCGTCGTCTGGCAGCGTCTTGATCCTGGCGGGTCGAGGGTCATAGCGGCCGTGCGCCGTGCCAAGGATGGACGTTGGCTCCCGCCGGTCGCCATCTCGCCCGCCGGTCGTAGCGCAGAGCGGGCGAACGTTGCAGTCGACGCGCAAGGTGACGCCATCGCCGCCTGGAGCTCGGGAGACGCTATCGAAGTTGCGGCTAGCCGGGCCGGTGCGAACTGGCAGCCTCCGGTCGTGCTTTTCAGCGCCACCCAGGTCCGCGGCGCGAGGCTGGGAGATCCGGCCGTCGCCATCGGTCCCCGTGGTGAAACCCTCGTCGCGTGGGGAAGCGTCGTAGAACGGCCTGATAGGCAACGGGTCAGCACCGTCTACGCAGCCACCGGCTCCTCGAGCGGCGCATGGAGCACTCCTGCGCAACTGTCGTCCCCGGTCCCGAGCACGCCGCCGCCCGCTCTGCCACCCGGTCGTTTCGCGACGCTTGGCGACTTCAGCCCTCAGACCGAGCTTGACCAGTGGGGCAATGCGATCGTCGCATGGCAACACTCCGTAGGTGGTGACTCCTCCGCTCAAGCAGCGATGCGGATCGGCGCGGAAGGCTCCTGGCAAGAGCCAGTCGAGCTTTCCGCGCCGGGTGAACGGGTGAACAGCACCCCGCATGTCGCTGCTGACGCCCTCGGCAATGCGATCGCAGTCTGGGATTCCGGGGAAGCCGTGCGCGCCGCGTTCCGGGCGCAAGCGACGGTCGCCTGGTTCGCGCCCGTCAGCCTCTCCACGGGACGAGAGATGCCGTACCTCTCGCAACTCGCCATGAACGCGCGCGGCGACGCCATCGTCGCCTGGCAGGAAGCCCCCGGCGGCATCTCGGCGATCGCATTCAACGACAGCTCGATCCCGGCACAGGCGACCGAACGACCCACGATCTCAAGCGTCCGATTCGACCACGACCGGTTTCGCGTGGCCCCCCGGCGACGTGTCCGGGTAAGTTCCGCGGGAGCGCCGCTAGGCGCGCAGCTGGGCTTGACCCTCTCCGTCTGGGCCAAGCTGTCGATCGTCATAACGAGCCCCAAGGCGAGCGTTCGTCGTCGCGCGGCATGCAGGGCACCCGTCACTCCGATCGCCCGAGGCCGCACCTCCCACCCCCGCATCTCCCGTGGAAAAGCTGAGCGCTGCACACGGCTACCGCTCGCACTCAGCCCAGCTTTTCCCTACAGCCCCGGCACAACTAGCTTGGGCTTCGACGGGCGTGTTGGCAACGAAGCTCTCGCCCTCCGCCCCGGCAAGTACACCGCCGTGCTCACCGCCACCAACGCCGCCGGACACTCACCTTCCGTACGGGTGCCTTTCACAATCGTGCGCTAGCTCGGCGGCCCAAACTGGCTACCCAGCCAGCCCCTCCGGTACGCTTGCGCGATGGCGCTCGTCGGCCCACCCCCGATGCTCGAGGTCAACCCGTTCAAGGTCATGCTCGAAGACATCCGCAGCGAGCGCTCGGGCGTGCCCTTCCCCCCGGGTGAGACCAGCTTCTCGCTGCCGCGCACGCGCCGCTTCGCGGGCGAACCGCTCGAGATGCTGCTCGAGTACTACGAGCGCTTTGGCCCCGTCTTCACGCTGCGCCTGTTCCACTCGAACGTCGTCTTCATGCTCGGGCCCGAGGCCAACCACTACATCCTTGTCTCGAACGCTTCCAACTTCACCTGGCGCGACGGGCACTTCCGCGACCTGATCGGGCTGATGGGCGACGGCCTGTTGACGATCGACGGCGACTTCCACCGCCAGTCGCGGCGGATCATGCTGCCCGTCTTCCATCACGACCACGTCGCCGCCTCGCTCGGCGCGATCCTCGGCGAGACCGAGCGCGCGCTCGAGACGATCGCGCCGGGCACGCGGATCGACCTGTACGCATGGACGCGGCGCCTGGCGATGCGCGTGGCCATGCGCGCGCTGTTTGGCGTCGACCCCGACGGCAAGCGTGCCCGCGCGATCGACGCCGCCGGGTTGTTCGAGGAGGCGCTCGCCTTCTACGCCTCCGATTACCTGCTGCGCGTCTTTCGCACGCGCCGCTCGCCGTGGGGGCGGATGCAGCAGGCCGCGCGCGAGCTCGACACGCTGATCTACTCCGAGATCGCCGAGCGCCGTGCCAGCGGCCGGCGCGGCGAGGACATCCTCAGCCTGCTGCTCGACGCATCCGACGAGGACGGCAACCAGCTCAGCGAGCTGCAGATCCGCGACGAGGTGATGACGCTGCTGTTCGCCGGGCACGACACGACGACATCGACCGTCTCGTTCATGTTCTACGAGCTCGCGCGCAACCCGCACGTCGCCGAGCGCCTGCTCGCCGAGCAGGACGCGCTCCTCGCGCACCGTCCCGACGGCACCGCCGCCCCGACCGCCGAGCAGCTCACCTCCGGCGAGCTCGCCCAGCTGGAGATGGTGCTCGACGAGACGCTGCGCAAGTACCCACCGGCCTGGGTCGGGCCGCGCCGCGCCGTCGAGTCCTTCGAGCTCGGCGGCCACACGATCCCGGCGCGCGCCTTCGTCAACTACTCCTCGTGGGCCAGCCACCACCTGCCCGACGTGTTCGACTCGCCCGAGCAGTTCCGCCCCGAGCGCTTCACGCCGGAGGCCAAGGCGACCATGCCCAAGGGCGCCTACGTCCCCTTCGGCGGGGGCTCACGCACGTGCATTGGCATGCGCTTCGGTCAGCTCGAGGTACGCACGATCGCCACGCTGCTGCTCTCGCGCTTCAGCTTCTCGCTGCCCGATGACTTCGCGCTGAAGATCCGCCAGATGCCGACGATCAGCCCCGACGGCGGGCTGCCGATGTACGTGCACGCGCGCGCAAGCGCCTCTACTGCGGCCGAGCCCGTCGCCGCCGTCTGAGCACCAGCGCCGGCCCCCGCCCTACCGCAGCGTCGCTTCGATTCCGAGCAGGTACCCGGCCACGCCGCCGGGGCCCGTCGCGTGGCTCGCCGAGACGCCCGTCACATACACGCGCGAGTCGGAGAACAGCGTCAGCTTGATTGCTTCGAGCAAGAACCCGCGCGGATGCACGACGAGCTTGCCGCCTTCGGCTTCGGCCACGGCGTCGACCGACGCACCGACGCCGAACAGCCCGCCCGAGGCGCGCACTTCGACCTTCCCGTCGCCGCTGCCGAGCAACTGCACGCCGATTCCCGGTGGCAGCGCCACCGCGACGTCGGCGTTGCCGAGGTGCGCATACGCGCTCATGTGCTCGCCATGCTTGTGGAAGCTCACGCCGCGCAGCCGCAACGGGCCCTCCTGCACGCTCGCCACCGACACATCCATCCGATCGACGCCGCTGGCTTCCTGCAGCAGCTTGCTTGTCTGCGCCGGGCTCACGCGCAGCCGCGTGGCGTTCACCTTGACCGAGTCAGCGTGCTTCCACAACAGCTCGACCGCCGGCCAGGCGCTGACATGGACGCTGTCGACACTGCCGTACTTGCCGATCCGCTCAGAGATCCTGCTGGCGGCGATCTTCGGCAGGAACACCTGCGCGAGGCCGAGCAGCACGACGAGCACGCCGATCGACCACAGCGCGACGCGTACCGCTTTGCTGCCACCGCCACCGCGCCGCATCTCCGAGAAGCTTGCCAGGAGACGCGGCGCGCGGCGCTGGGCCGAACGAGCCGGCGGGCTAGACGATCCCGTTGGCTTTGAGGAACTGCGCGGCCACGCTCGTGGCCGACTGCTTGTCGATCGTCACGGCCTTGTTCATCTGCTGGATCGCCGGGATCGTCAGCAGCGCCGAGACCTTGTTGATCGTCGCTTCGAATTCAGGGCCCTCTTCGCTGAGCACGCTCTGCTTGACGATCGGCGCCACGTTCTGGAAGCCGAACACCTTCTTCGGGTCTTCGAGCACCTTGAACTTGCCGCCGAGCAGTTGCCCGTCAGTCGTGAACACGTCCTGCACGTCGACCTGTTTGCTTTCGAGCGCCTTGTAGGAGAGTTCGATCGCGATCGGCTTGAACGTCATCTTCAGGCCGTATTCCTGTTCAAGGCCCTTCACACCCTGAAAGCGCGTCGCGAATTCCGGCGCACCACCGAGGATCACCTTCTTGCCGAGCGGCTTCAGGTCGGCCACGCTCTTCAGTTTGTTTTCACTCGCGTATGCCGGCAGCGTGGCGAGCGCGTCGGAGTCGTAGAACGGCGTGTACGCGAGCATCGTCGCGCCCTTCGTTTCGGCAAACGCCTTGGCCTGCTTATACGCTTCGGCCGCGCTCGTCGGCAGCTTCGTCTGTTCGGCCACCGCCGAGAGGAACACGCCGGTGTACTCCGGGTACATCTGAATCTGCCCCGACGTGAACGCCTTGTAGATGATCTCCGAAGAGCCGACGTTCGGCTTCAGCGTGACCTTGTAGCCCTTCGCTTTGAGCGCCTGCGCATAGAGCTCGCCGAGGATGTTCTCCTCCGGGAAGTTCTTGTCGCCGATCGTCACCGCCGGCTTGCCCGCACCCGGACCACCCGACGCCGCCGTCGAGGCCGTGCTCGACGAAGTGCTCGAGCTGCTCGACGACGAGCTGCTGCTCCCGCACGCCGCCAAGCCGAGCACGACCGCGCCGACGCTCAGCAGCGCGACGATCCCCCGCCCAATCTCCCTGAAACTACGCGAACGGCTATCTGGCATCAGCCGACTCCTCATGTACCGCCTCCTGGCTTTGGTTGTCGTGAAGTTGTTCATTTTCTTGATCTGAATAAAAATAAATATCACCCACAGGCCTTTCGTCCCGACTAGGTCAGACCCGGAGCCGGCGCGCCCATCCCGATCTCGACGTCGCGTTCGACGCGCACACCGCGCGGGGTGAGGCCTCGCTGGAGCAGCGTCAGCACACCCTCGACGACGAGCGCGAGCGCGGCCACGCAGATCGCCGCCCCGAGCACGCCCGAGAAGTGGTAGCTCGTCTCATTCGCGATCGGGTCACCGAGCGTGCCGCTGAAACCCGCCAGCGAGGCGATCGTCGTCGTCGAGATCACGAACACCGCCGCCGTGCGAATGCCCGCGAAGATCAGTGGCACCGCCAGCGGCAGCTCTACGCGCCTGAGGATCTCCCCCTCCGACATGCCCATCCCGCGCGCCGCGTCGACCAGGTCGCGGTCGACGCCGTCCACGCCGAGGTACGCGTTCGTGATGATCGGTGGAACCGCGAGGATCACAAGCGCCGCCTCGACGACCGTCAGGCCGAGGCCGAGGAACGCGTCGCCGATCGCCAGCACCGCGAGGCTCGGCAGCGCGCGGCCGATGTTGCCGAGGTTGATCGCCACGAACGAGCCGCGGTGCACGTGCCCGAGCCACACGCCGACCGGCACGGCGATCACGATCGAGATGGCCACGCCGATCGCGCCCACCTTGAGCGTCTCGAGCGCCAAGTGCGACAGGCTCGGCAGTCCAGACTGCCCGTCGATCGCGCCATTGTTGGCGATGAATTCGAAGGCTTCGATGAACTGGTGCATCGGCTAAGTCGCCCTCGCCCGCGTCCACGGCGTGAGCACGCGCTGCAGCAGCACCAGCAGCCCGTCGGCGACCAGCGCCAGCAGCACCGTCAGCCCGCCCGCCACGAGCAGCTCCGTCTTGAACGGCCCCTCGCCGAGCGCCGTGTGGATCGGCACGCCGAGGCCCTTGTCGTAGATCGTGTAGACGATCGTCGCCAGCGCGATGATCGTCACCACCGCGATCCGCAGTCCAGCGACGATCGCCGGCAGCGCCAGCGGCAGCTCGACCTTCAACAGCGCCTGCCCGCGCGTCATGCCCATCCCTTCGGCCGCGTCGAGCACCTCGTCCGGCACCTCGCGCAGGCCCGTGAGGATGTTGCGGAACAGGATCAACAGCGTGTAGGAGACCAATGCGATCTCGGCCGCGTAGATGTTCGCCCCGACCGGCGCCACGAGCAACTCGAACAGCGCCAGCGACGGGATCGTGTAGAGGATCGTCGTGATCAGCAGCGTCGGGCGCTCCAACCAGCCGTAGCGGTGCGCCGCGAGCGCAAGCGCGATCGAGATCAAGAAGCCGATCCCGACCGCGATTGCCGTCAGCATTACGTGCTGGCGCAGCGCCGGCCACAGCACGCTGTCCCAGTTGCGGCTGACCCAGTCACCACAGAAGAAGCGGTTTTCGACGACGCACTTCGAGCTGTGCGCGCCGAAGTTCGGGATCACCGGGCCCGTCGCCGCGAGCGTCGCTGCGTACCCGCTCACGAGACCTCGCGCGCCGTCGTGCCGTCGCCCGGGGCGCCATCGTCCGCGGCACCGTTGCCAGGTGCGCCGCCATTCGCCGACGCCTCCTCCGAGAGCAACTGCTCGATCAGCGACAGCGTCAACAGACCCTGCACCCGATCCTCGCCGTCGACGACCGCCAGCGGCTCGCCGTTGGCCGTGAGGATCATCGACAGCGCGTCGCGCACGCTCGTCTGCGGAGGCGCGCGCAGCGCCCCCGGTTGAAGGCCGTTCGGCTCGGCCAGCTTGAGCTCGCCGAGCGTCGTCAGCGAGAGGCGCTTGATGCCGCGGTCGGCGCCGACGAACTCGGCCACGAAATCGTCGGCCGGGTGCGTGAGGATCTCGCGCGGCGTGTCGTACTGCGCCAGGTGCCCCCCCTCGCGCAGGATCGCGATGCGGTCGCCCATCTTGATCGCCTCGTCGATGTCGTGCGTGACGAACACGACCGTCTTTCTCACTTTCTCCTGCAGCGCGAGGAACTCGTCCTGCAGGCGCATGCGGTTGATCGGGTCGATCGCGCCAAACGGCTCGTCCATCAGCATCAGCGGTGGGTCGGCCGCGAGCGCGCGCGCCACGCCCACGCGCTGGCGCTGCCCGCCCGATAGCTGCGCCGGGTAGCGCCCTGACATTTCCTCCGGGTCGAGATCGATCAGCTCGAGTAGCTCCTTCACGCGCGCCGCGATCCGCTCCTTCGACCAGCCGAGCAGGCCGGGCACGGTCGCGATGTTCTCACCGACCGTCTGGTGCGGGAACAGGCCGATTTGCTGGATCACGTAGCCGATCTCACGGCGCAGCTCGCGCGCGTCGCGCTGCAGCACGCTGTGCCCGCCAAGCAGAATGTCGCCGCCCGAGATCGAGATCATCCGGTTGATCAGCCGCATCGCCGTCGTCTTGCCCGATCCCGAAGGGCCGACGAGCACGCAGACCTCGCCCGCAGGCACCGTGAACGAAAGATCGGCAATCGCCGGCTCGCGCTGACCGGGGTAGCGCTTGCTCACGTTGCGCAACTCGAGCTCGGCCGCCCTTGACTCCTGCTCGGCTGCCTTCGCGAACGCTGATGACCCCTCGTTATGGGCGGTGTCTGCGGTCTTCAAGGAGAGTTACCCGGCCGGGTGCGGCCATCCTAACCCACCCGTACAAGTGGTTCCCCTTTGCTCTACCCATTCGGCGGATGCCCACGCACGCCCGAGTACTCGCCGGTGCTGAGGATCGAGGGTCGCTAGCCTAGGCTTCCCCAGAACGGGGGCGCGTAGCTCAGTTGGCCAGAGCACCTCGTTTACACCGAGGGGGTCGCCCGTTCGAGTCGGGCCGCGCCCATCAGCGCCTCAGCGGCGCGCAGAATCGACATGAGTGACGAATCCCCCATACGGATCGCCGTGATCGGCTCGGGCCCTGCCGGCTTCTACGCCGCCGGGCACCTGCTGAAGGGCGGCGAGGATGCTGTCGAAGTCGACATGCTCGAGCGCCTGCCCACGCCGTGGGGGCTCGTGCGCTCGGGCGTCGCGCCTGACCACCCCAAGATCAAGTCGGTCACGCGCGTGTATGAGAAGACGGCCGCGCACCCACGCTTCCGCTACTTCGGCAACGTCACCTTCGGCGAGCACGTCTCGCGCGAGGACCTGCTCGAGCACTACCACGCGATCGTCTACGCCACGGGCTCGCCGCTCGACCGCCCGCTCGGCATCCCCGGCGAAGACCTCCCCGGCTCGCACGCCGCGACCGAGTTCGTCGGCTGGTACAACGGCCACCCCGACCACACCGGCCTCGAGGTCAACCTCGTCTCGGCCGAGCGCGCCGTCGTCATCGGAAACGGAAACGTCGCGATCGACGTCGCGCGCATGCTCGTGCTCACTCCCGAGGAGCTCGCGCCAACCGACACGGCCGACCACGCGCTCGAGGTGCTCGCGCGCAGCCGCGTGCAGGAGGTTGTCGTCGTCGGTCGCCGCGGACCAGCGCAGGCGGCCTTCACCAACCCCGAGCTGCTCGAGCTCGGCGAGCTGACCGATGCCGACATCATCGTCGACGCCGACGAACTCGAGCGCGCGCTCGTCGTGTACGACGAGGCCGCCGAGCAGGACGTGACATCGCGACGCAACGTCGAGATCCTGCGCGAGTACGCCCAGCGCACGCCGACGCCCGGGCGCAAGCGGGTCGTGCTGCGCTTCCTGCTCTCGCCGAGCGCGCTCGTCGCTGGCGAGGACGGCGCGCTGGCCGCCGTCGAGCTCGTGCGCAACGAGCTCGTCGCCGACGACAGCGGCGCGCTGCGAGCGCGCGCGACCGACGAACGCGAGACGATCCCCGCCGGGCTCGTGTTCCGCGCGATCGGCTATCGCGGCATCCCGCTGCCCGGCGTGCCCTTCGACGAGCGTCGCGGCGTGATCCCCAACGAGGGCGGTCGCATCGTGCACGCCGACAGCGGCGAGCGCCAGGCCGGCGAGTATGTCGTCGGCTGGATCAAGCGCGGCCCGTCCGGCGTGATCGGCACGAACAAGAAGGACGCGCAGGAGACCGTCGACGCGATCCTCGCCGACCTCGACGCGGGCGCCGGACCCGACGCGAGCGCCGGAGCGGATGGCGCCAGCGCGTCCTCGAACGGCTCCTCCGGCACGCTGCACCCGTCGACGCCCGACGCCGAGGCGCTCGAGCGCCTGCTGCGCGAGCGCCAGCCCGACGTCGTCACGTACGAGGGCTGGAGTGAGATCGATCGCCACGAGCGAGCGCTCGGTGAGCAGTCGGGGCGCCCCCGCGTGAAGCTCACGAGCATCGAGCAGATGCTGCGCGTGGCCGCCTCCGAAGAGCCATAAAAGAGTCCGGCGCCTACCGATCGGAACACGGGCGGCGGCGGGCCTGTCCGGTGCCGTTCGATGTCCTCTGTTCGATGCCCTACACCTTGTGCCGGGACGTTGAACAGAACGGAAAAATTCTGACATATGGACTAAACGTCTGTTGGAGAAATTCCATTAAATGAACTATCAGGGTCTCTACCCCGAAGGGCAGGCAACGCATTCCCTACGGAGGAGTACCTGCAATGCACCCGTCCCAACCGTTCCCGACAGCCGCGCGGCGCCACGCCCGTGCGGCAGGCAGTGCCGCCGTACTCGTGGCGATGATGGCCCTGCTGGCTGCGCTGCCGGTGGCGCCGGCAAGGGCAAGCACACCGCCCTCACCGAACATCGAACTGCCGGTCTCGATCTCGGCCGTGCCCGCCGGCCAACTCGAAGCGCTGCTCGACGGTCTGCCACTTGCAGAACTCGACGCGGGCGAAGTGGCCAAGGCGGTGGCAGAACTTCCCGGTCTCGGCCTGCTGCCGAGCGGCAAGGTCGAAGAAGCCGTCTCGCACGTCGTCGAAACGCTGGGCGGTGAAGGCAAGTCGCTCGAACAGCTGCTGACGCCCGCCGATGTCGTGTCGGGCTTGAAAGCGCAGCTCGAAGGCTTGCTGAGTCCGCTCGAACTACTCAACCTGCTCAAAGGCCAGAATCTGACGACACTGCTCACATCCGCGCTCGGCACGCTCACGTCAAGTGAACTGGTCGGCACGCTGCTCGGCAACTCGAGCGAACCGGAACAGCTCCTTGGCGAAGTGCTGGCGGCACTCGATGCGGGTGAACTGGAAGCGTTGCTCGGCTCGCCGCTGGGAGGGGCCTCGTTCGTGCCTTCGACTGTCGGCGCGTTGGCCGGAGAACTCGGCATGACCAGTGAAGCGCTGGCCGAAGAACTCGGCGTTGGACCGCTCACGCTTCCGCCGGTGTCGCTCGCGCTGACGGGCGCGCTGCCGAGCGGTACGACGCTCGGTGTGCTCGACGGGCTCGAAGGCATCAGCTTCGGCCTGTTCACCTCGACGCACGAACAGCCGGGCGGCGAAGAACCGGGCGAAGGCGGCTCGGGCGGAAGCGGTGGATCGGGCGGCAGCGGCAGTGGCAGCGGCGGCTCCGGCGGAAGCAGCGGCTCAGGAGGCTCTGGCGGCACAGGCTCCGGCTCGGGTAGTCCCGCGGGTTCCACGGGCAGCGCGAGCGGCACGACGGTGCTCGTCAACTACCCGCCGTCCGGCAGCCCACCGGCGGCGAGCGCAGCGCGCGCGGCCGCCAAGGTCAAGATCATCAGCCACAAGGTCAAACACGGCGTGGCGACGATCGTCGTACAGGTGCCCGCGGCAGGGCGGGTCACGCTGAGCGGCGCCGGCGTACGGTCCGTTCACGGCCAGGCCCCCAAGGCCGGTCGGGTCACGCTGCGCACGCGTCTGACGAAGGCCACACGTGCGAGGCGGGGAGCGCACGGCGTTCGCGTCAAGCTCACGGTCGCCTTCGCGCAGACCGGCGGAGCGAGCTCCTCGGCCAACGCGACCGTCGGGTTCGCGCACTGAGCGGAGCCTGAAGCTCACGGCTGAAGCCGGCGAGACCGGCGTGGCGCTCGTTCAAGCGTCGCGCCGGTCACGCCGATAGACGTTTTGTGACCACGCACGTCACTGGAGTCATGGGCCGCGTGAGCCGCTCTGGGGCATCCCTCATAGTTCTCGGCTTCGTCTCGGCCGCGCTCGCCGCCTCGCCTGCGCCGGCAGCCGCGGCCGTCTCGCTGCCGCCGGGCGGCGTCACGGAGCTGTCGAGCAGCGAAGGCGTCGCCGTGCTCGGCGACGCCGAACTCGGCTCGGGCATCCCCTCGAGCGCACTCGAAGCACCGGTGCTCGTGGGCTTCTTCATCGCGCGACCCGGGATCTCGGACCTCGCCGGACTCAGCGCCCTCGGTGGGCATGAAGGCGTCGAACAAGCGTTGACGCGCGCGATCGAACAGCTCGAAGACGACGGGCTGCCCGTCGAAGAACTGGTGGGGCCCTGGGAACTGGCGACCGACCTCGAAGAACAGCTCGAAGCGGCCTACGAAGAATCGGAAGCCGCCGAACAGCCCGGGGCGCCGGAAACGCTCGAAGAACTGGTCGAACAGGAACTCGGCCGCACGCCAGACGAATTGATCGAGGAAGGCACGGGGCTAAGCCTCGGCGAACTGCTCAGCGTGTGGCTGGGCGAAGCGGCTGATCCGGCTGCGCTTATGGGAGCGCTGTTCGCGGCAGTCGACTCGACCGAAGTCGAAGACCTCGCCGAAGCAGAACTCAGCGGCGAACCGTTCACGCTCGCCGACGTCGCCGAAACGGCGGCCGCCGTCGAACTGACGCCGGCCGAACTTGCGCAAGCGCTCGGTCAGACGACAAGCGAACTGCCGGAAGGTGCGCGGGTGCTGCTCGCGCCGTTGAGCGACGGCCGCTGGTTGGGCGTGTTCGTCGGCGGCAAAGGACTTTCGTTCGCCGCCTTCGGGCCGCCGCCGGCGCACGAAGAAGAACCGGGCGAAGAAGGCGGAGAAGAAGCGGGCGGAGAAGAAGGCGGAGGGCTTGAAGAAGGCGAACACGGCGGCGGCACGCCGCCTCCCGGCGAACCGGGCATGCCCGGCGGTGGAGCGCCCGGCGGCTCGAGCGGCGGCGGCACACCGACGACGCCCGCCGACCAGGCCCCGCTCGCCACGGCGGCCTCGAGCACTCCGGAAAGCGTTCCCTCGAGCCCGGCTCCTGCGGCGCCGGCGACACTCGCGCGCGTGAAGATCCTCAGCAGCCGGGCAAAGGGCGCGACGCTCAAGCTCGTGCTGACCGTGCCCTCGACGGGCACGCTCGTGCTGCGCGGCAAAGGTCTGCGCACGGTCAGACACACGAACACCGGCGCCCGGCGGATCACGATCGAACTGCACGCGACGAGCGCCGTGGCCGCATCCGTGCGCAGCCACCGCCGCGTGAAGATCAAACTGCAGGCTTCTTTTACGCCGAGCCTTGGGGCCGTCTCCGCGGCGGCGGCGACCGTAGTACTCGGGTAGGGCGCGCGACGACGCTCGGCGCGTGCCGCGGCACCGGCGCAGCCGCCCGCTCTCGCGCCCGAGCCCCTCCCGGGCGGCGCGCGAATGTGCCAGACTGAGCGCCGCTGGGCCCCGTTAGCTCATCTGGTAGAGCGCCGGACTTTTAATCCGGTGGGGCGAGTTCGAGTCTCGCACGGGGCATCATTTGGTCCTTGGGGAGCCCAGGGCCCGCCACGGCTCGGCAAACGCTGGCCGTCGTCGCGTTCGCAGCCCTCCTGGCAGTGGCTCGCGAGCGAGCCGGTCAGGACGCCTGTGTGCGCATCAGCTTCCACATCTCGATCCCCGTGTGGAACGTCGGGAACCCTTGCGAGTTCAGAGAGTCGTTGTCGAGTCTCCAGGCGAAGATCCCTGTCGCATCGTTCTCCTTCGCTTCTCTCGCGAAGCTCGCCGGGTCGTCCGACATCCCTTCGGAACCCTCGGAGTTCAATCCGTAGACGATGCGGTCGAACGATCCGAGCGTTTCCTCGTACCACGTGACCGTGGTGCCGTTGCCACCGTGGTCATAGGTTTGAGGCATCGTGTAAGTGAAGATCTGCAGCACGCGCTTGTCGAGGCCTTCGGTTTGGGCAGGCGTGATCGTCATGATCGTCTCGCGTTGCGGAACCGCCTTGGCCAGAGCCTGCTCGATCTGCTCGGCGAGCACCAGCATCGCGTCGGTATCCACTTCGGTGGACTCGTAGTCGATGTCGATGCCATCGAGGCCGTACGCCTGCACGATGGAAGCGAAGCTCTCCGCGAACTGCTGAGGAGTCCTCGCAGCGTTCCCGACATCGTTGGTCCCCCAGCCAAGTGAGATCAGGATCTTCGCGGACGGGTTCCTGGCGCGCGCCCGTTCCACGACGAGCTTCACGCGATCTTCGTCGCGGTCTCCCTCGCTCGGAGGCTGCTGGTTGTCGCGCCAGTTTGTGAACGCCGCCACGTAGCCGTCATCCTTCGGGACAGCGCGAACGAACGCGAGGATGAGCAGATTGCAGGCCTCGAACGGAGCCTTCGCCACGATTTCGTCGTAGTGCTGCCTGAGGACTCCGTTGAAGAACCCAAAGTACTGTCCCACCACTGGGCTCATGGATGGATCGCTCGGGCTCAAGTCGCCGCGCATTCCGATAGGCAGGATCGCATCCAAGGAGTATCCGACTCGGCGACCGGCCAGTCAAACGGCTCGGCCGGCATGAAAAATGGTGTACCAGCCGCGCGGTACACTGTTGGCGTGCCGCCCACGAAGCCGCGCATACAGGTCACGCTCGATCCCGAGTTGGCCGCTGCCGTCGCTGAGTTCGGCGGTACGGAGCCGCGGTCGCGCGCCGTTCGTGACTTGGCGCTGCGTGGCGCAGAGGCGATCCGTGCGGAGCGTGCCGACAAACGCAAGGCCCTTGAGCACCTGCTGCGAATCGCAGCAGGTGACGATGACGGCTACGACCTCGCCGTCTCAGCGCAGCTTCATGCCTCCCGTTGAGCCCTTCGGCTCTGGCGGACTGCTTGTGTTCGATACCTCGGCGTGGAACCGTCAGCGCGATCCGGTCGTGCTTCCACGCTGGCTGGCAACCGCAGAATCCGACCTGCTCGCCGTGTGTCCGGTGGTCGCGCTCGAGCTGCTTGCGAGCGCTCGCGACGAGTACAAGTTCGCCGATCTAGATCGAACGCTGAGCGCTCTTCCTGCGGCCCATGTCACACGCACCGCCGGCGCGGCGGCCCTCGGTGCCTCACGCGAGTTGCGAGGCGAGCGACGCGTCCCCGCGGCCGATTACCTGATCGCCGCAGCGGCCGCTGGCCGCGGCGCGGGCGTTCTGCACTACGACCGCCACTTCGATCCACTCTGTCGGGTACTTGGGATTGAGAGCGTGTGGGTGGCTGAGCCTGGATCGATCGACTGACTCGGCGGAGCGAGTGGCTGAACCAAACCTCGTGCAGCCGCTGAGCTGAGCGACCGCTAGGACCCGTTGGCCCACATGCCGATCGGTGCCTCTTCGGCTTCTTCTTCCCACACGTAGTTTTCGGGCGGGCCTTCGGTGAGTTTTTTGTGGTGCACGGAGTAGATCACGGTTTCGGCTTTGCTGTACCAGTAGGTCACGGCGCCGCCGAGCGGCAGGAAGGTCAGGTAGTACGTTTTGCCTTTGACGATCGGGACGTGCAGGCCGGTCACTTTGCCGACCGTGTTGAGCCCCAGTTTGCCGGTAATCGTTCCTTCGCCGAGCACTTTTCCGGGTTTGCCGCCGACCTGTTCCTGGATGCCGAGCACCAGCGACGTCTCCACAGGTTCTTCTGAGAAGAAATAGCCGCCCGTTTCGAAGCAGAGTTCTTCGACGGTCCCCGATTTCTGCGCGACGAACAGCAAGGGAGTGATTTCTTCCCGCTTGGCATCACCGGCGTTTTCGTGTTCGACGAATTCCCCGATCAGCAGTGATTTCGCCGATTCTTCGCCCGCTTTTTTGATCGTTTTGATCATCAGCGCTTCGCCCTTGTTGACGATCTTCTGGTCCTGCCCGGCGTAGATTTCCGGCGTGCATTGCGCACCGACGAGTTGCTGCGCGTATTCGCCGCACAGCACGGTCTTCAGGATCGGGCGCTCGAGTTTGCCGATTTCGCCTTTTTCGTCGGCGTGGACTTCCGCGGAGATCGCCGCCTGTTCGCCGGCCCAGCCGACGATGTTGACGAGCGGCTTGTATTTGCTCGCTTCGTGGTGGCGTTCGCCAATGTATTCGCCGGCCAGATCGGTGGTTTCGGATTCTTTGCTGATCACGTTGATGTCTTTGCTCTGCACGCCGATCAGCCCACCCGTCACGGTTACTTCGAGGCCTTCGCAGTAGAACGTCACGATTTCACCGTCCGGGCCGGGGTTGGCTTCGCTTTCGAGCTTCAAGCCGACGACCTGAGTGGGCGATTCCTCGATCAAGCCGAGTTCGCCCTGCAGCCCTTCGATCTCGATTTCGCCGGGGCGCTCCCCGGAGGTGCTGCATTTTTTGCTGCCGAGCGCCTTGCAGCCTTTGTAGGTGACGACGACACCGGTCTCGAGATTCGGCAGCGCCGGCGTACCGCTGTCCTTGCTCGAGGCGCATTCGACCGTGGCATCGCCCAGCCAGGTCTTGACGTGCAGCACCGTTTTGCCGCCTTTGCCCTTGAATTCTTTGCCTTTGCCGATGCCGTCTCGGAGTTCGTATTTGCCGCCCGTGCCGACTTCGGTGGCCGATTCGCACGCTTTGCCCGTGTAATGACCGGTGAAGGCTTTGCCGTTTTTGACGGCTTTTCCGCATTCGAACCAGGTGGGGAGGGTCGCCGACGCACTGGCAGCACCGAGCGCAAGCGCGACGAGCACGCCGAGACCGAGTATCCCGAGACGTCTCATGTGCGCTATCTCTCCCCCTCCGTAGGTCGGATCGATCGACGCCGGAGCCCCGAGAGGGCGAGCGTCTCACGTGCCATCCATGGCTTTAGGCGAGCAATCTCCCTAGCTCGCAGTCGTCATATTCGCAGAAGCCACGGCCCTGGTCAAGATGTCAAGCCGGCGGCTGAGCCCGCCGGAGTCGTACGAGCGCGCAGACGCGTCGAAGTGGCGGCCCGAGGGTATAGCTTTGGGTAGTGGACACCCCAATCGAGCGCAGAGCGTGACGGACACGGCGCTCGGTTACGTCTCGCTCGAGGAGATGCTCTCGGAGCTGCTCGAGCGAATCCGCTCGAGCCTGCAAGCGGACACGGCGGCGGTGCTATTGCTCGACGCCGATCGCGGCGTGCTCGTGGCGCGAGCGGCGCGGGGACTCGAGGAGGAGGTGCGCCAGGGCGTGCAGGTGCCGCTCGCGCGCGGCTTTGCGGGGCGCGTGGCGGCACAGGGTCGCCCGATCGTGATCGAGGACCTCAGCCACGCGGAGGTCGTCAACCCGATCTTGCGCCAGCGTGGCATCCGCTCGCTGCTGGGCGTGCCGGTGCAGGTTGAGGGGCGCGTGATCGCCGTGATGCACGTCGGCACGTTGCAGCGGCGCGAGTTCGGCGAGGAGGAGATCTCTGTGATGCAGCTCGCGGCGGACCGCGCGGCGGTGGCGATCGAGCACGCACAGCTCTCCGAGCAGCGCGCGGTCACCGAGATCATGCAGCGCACGCTGCTGCCGTACGCGCTTCCCGAAGTCCCGGGCGTACGCTTCAGCGCCAAGTACCTGCCGGCCGGCTCGGGCGTGAAGATCGGCGGCGACTGGTACGACGTGCTGCAGCTCGCCAACGGGCGGCTGGCGTTCGTGATCGGCGACGTCGTCGGGCGGGGCGTGCTGGCGGCGGCGGTGATGTCTGAGATCCGCACGGCCCTGCGCGCCTACCTCGCCGAGGGTCACGAGCTCAGCCACGTGATGGCACTGCTCAACGACCTGCTCGTCTCGATGGGACGCAACCGCAGCGCGACGGCGACGATCTTCGAGTTCGACCTCGAACGCGGCGAGCTCGAGGCGGTCAGCGCGGGACATCTACCGGCACTGCTGATGACGCCGGACGGCGATGCGGGCTTCCTCGAACAGCTCCAGGGCCTGCCGCTGGGAATCAGCATCGGCCAGGAGTACATCCCCCAGCTCTACTCGTTCCCTGTCGGCAGCGCCCTGCTGCTCTACACCGACGGGCTGATCGAGCGACGCGGCGAGTCGATCGAGGAGGGCCTCACGCGGCTGCGCACGGCCGCCGAAGGGTCGGGCATTGCGGAGGATGAGTCGTTCGCGGACCGCGTCTACCACGGCCTGCTGGACGAGAGGACGCTCGAGGACGACGTCGCGCTGCTCGCGATCGAGTCGCTGCCGCTGCAGCGCACGATGCAGTTGACGCTCGAGGCGGACACGGGCGAGCTCGCCGGGCTGCGGCGCACGCTCGGCCGCTGGCTTGCCGGGCAGGGGGTTCAGGAGGAAGATCTGTTCGGCATGACGCTGGCCGCCTCGGAGGCAGCGGGAAATGCGATCGAGCACGCCTACGGCGCCCATGAGGCAACTTTCACCGTCATCTGCGAACGCGACGATAAGGAGGTGCGCGTGATCGTCCGCGACGAAGGCAGCTGGCGCGAGTCGCGCCCCTACGGACGCGGTCGCGGACTCGGCATCATGCGCGCGCTCGTGGACTCGGCCGAGATCGAGCGCGGCGAGCAGGGCACGACGGTCACGCTCAGCAAGCGACTGCCGGGGAGCGCCACGTGAGCCGGCTCGCGCTCGAGCGCGTCAACGGCGTGCCCGTGGCGCGCCCAAGCGAAGACATCGACGCGGCCAACGTGCGCGTGCTGCGCGACGAACTGGCCGCTTGCCTGCAGGGCGCCGACACGCTCGTGCTCGACCTCGGCGCGACGCGCTACGTCGACAGCGCCGGCATCGACATGCTGTTCCGCCTGAACGAGTTGCTGCGCCAACGCCGAGCGACGCTGCTGCTCGTGATCCCGCAGAGCTCGCAGCTCACGCGCCTGGCGCAGATCGTGGCGCTGCCGAGCGCGGTGGCGATCCACGAGACCGTCGAGGACGCGCTCGGTGCGTGCTCGCAGCAGAGCGGCCCGTGAGCGTCCGTCAGGCGGTGGCCGGCTCGATCGACGCGGGTTGGCCGAGTGCGGCTGCTACCCCCGCGTCCAGCTCATCGGTGAGCTTCGGCGCGAGTTCGAGGAAGGCGCGCGTCAGCGCGGGGTCGAAGTGGCTGCCGGCGCCGCGTGCGATCTCAGCGAGCGCGTCCTCGCTCGTCCACGACTCCTTGTAGGAGCGCTTGGAGAGCAGCGCGTCGTACACGTCGCATACGGCGCAGATGCGCCCAACGAGCGGGATCTGCTCGCCCTCCAAGCCCGCCGGGTAGCCGCTGCCGTCCCAGCGCTCGTGATGGGTGCGCGCGATCTGCTCGGCCATCTGCAGCAGCGGGCTGTCGGAGCCGGCGAGGATCTCCCCGCCGGTGACCGGATGCGTGCGGATCACCTCCCACTCCTGCTCGTCGAGCTTGCCTGGCTTGAGCAGCACGCGATCGGGAATGCCGACCTTGCCGATGTCGTGCATCGCGCTCGCATGTCGCAGCATCTCGGCCTGCGCCGGCTGCCAGCCGATCGCAAGCGCCACGCGCTCGCAGAGGAAGCCGATCCGCTGGATGTGCTCGCCGGTCTCGCTGTCGCGGAACTCGACGGCGTGGGCGAGCCGCTGGATCAGCTCGAGCTGGCTCTCGCTGAGCCTGCGCGAGAAGCTGTCGCGCTCGATCAGCGCGGCGACGTAGTTGGCCGCGACCATGCCGACGAGCCCGAGCGCCCACGCGGCGAGCGGGTAGCTGACGAGCAGAACCGTGCCCGAGTCGAATGCGAGCTGGGCCGCGACGACGTAGATGCCCGCGAGCAGCAGCGAGACAGCGGCCGCAAGCGGCACCGACAGGCGCAGCGAGGCGAGCGGAGCGATCGCCCCGAGTAGCAGGATCGCGAGCACGTCGAGCCAGACCGGGGCCGGCTGCAGCGGGTTACCGTGCAGCGCCGTCCAGATCGCGTTCGCCTGGATCTCGGGGCCCGACATCGGGTTGGCGGTGGCGGTCGAGGTCTGGTGCACGTCCTGCAAGGTCGGCGCGGACACGCCGACGACGACGACCTTGCCGGCAAACGTGCGCGCCGGGAGCCGGCCGTGCAGCACGTCCGCGAAGGAGACAGTGCGGATCGTGCCGGGGGGACCGCGGAAGTCGATCAGCGCCCCGCTGCCCCCGAAGCGCGCCTTGGAGACCGGGCGTCCGTCGAGCTGCGCGGCGGCGGCGGCGAGGCTCCTCAGCCCGAGTTGGGAGTAGCGGTAGCGACGGATGATCCCGCCGGGGTCGGCCGGGAGATTGCTGGCGGCGGCGACGGCTCCGATCCGGCGCAGGTTGGCGTCGCCGCCGAGCACGTTCGCGTGTCCGTGCGCATCGACTTCGGTCGTCGCGAACGCGACACGACCGGCGCGGGCGGCTGCCCGATACAGCGCGAGATCCTCGCGCTGCTCGGTCGGCTCGGTGAACTGGATGTCGTAGGCGATCGCCTTCGCGCCGTCCGCGTGCAAGCGCCTGACCAGAGCTCCGTGCAGCGAGCGAGGGAACGGCCACTGCAGACCGAGCTCAGAGAAGGTCTTATCGTCGATTGCGACGACCACGACGTCGCCCGCCCGTGCGGGCTTGCGCAGGTCGAAGCGCAGATCGAGCGTTTCGTTCTCCAGGCGCGGCCAGGCGTCGGTGGCGTATGCGCCGACGCCTGCCCCGATCGCGGCGAGTGCGGCGATCGCGGCTGCGAGCGCCTTCGGGTTCGATGTCAGACGACGCCTCAAGCCGTCGAGCTCCCACCAGCGCCGCTAGCCGCGCGCGAGATAGCTGTGGCCAGCGCGAACGAGCACGGTGCGGTGACCGTGCAGGGCGCGGACGCTCACTGCGCCCTTGCGCACGATCGTCAGCGTCCCGTCGCAGCGCTCGACGGTCCCCCAGTAGGTTCCGCGGACGGTCGCCACGCTGTTCTGCCCGCGCGTGCTGAAGTGGCCGTTGTGATCGCTCGCCCAAAGTGTGTGCGCGCCCTTGCCACTCTTGGCGGCGCTCGCCACGGCTGAGCTCGACTGGCTGGCGTGCGCACGACACCCGCTCGGTCGGGCGCCGGCGAGCGCGAAAGTGGTCATCCCGTGCCCGGTGGCCGTCTGGCGGACGACGAAGGCGCCACCCCAGACGGTCGCCGACTGCGTCGCGCCGTGTGTGTTGACGGCGGTCGTCAGCATCACCCGCCCCTTGCTCGCGTTGACGAGCGCGCCGACGGGGATGTCTCCCTGCCCGATCGGCTCGGCCGCCCCGCCCCCTGGGAGGCGGACGAGCACGGTGCCGGCGAGCGCGTGGACCACGGCGGTCCGTCCGAGCTGCGGTAGCGCTACGACGCCCGGCGCGATGCCTGGCGGTGGCGCATGGTGTCCGGGTATGTCAGGCCTCGCGTCCAGGCGCGGCTCTTCGAAGCCACTGAGGCGCACCGGTGCGCTCGTGATCGTCACGGTCGTGTCCGCGCCGTAGGTCGTGCCCTCGGCGCAACCGCCGCAGTCGCTGGCGACCACCCGGTAGTGGTAGGTCGTGTCGGCGAGGAGGCCGGCGATGCTCTGGGTCAGCTCGTGCTCGCTCGCGTCGGCGCCAACGGCTTGCTCGCTCGCCGGCGACTGCTCGCCGTAGCCCGAGGTCTCACCCCAGTCGAAGTGGTACGTGCTCGCGCTGCCGTGTGGGTTGACCGAGCCGGCGATCGTCGCGCTGTCGGGGCCGTCGATCGTGGCCGGGAGCGTCGTCGCCGACGGCGGCGCGACCGTCGCGAAGCTGCCGTCGGCACCGTAGGTCGTGCCGGCCACGCAGCCGCCGCAGTTGCTTGCCACGAGCCGGTAGTGGTAGGTCGCCCCGGGGGCCAGGCCGGAGAGACTCTGGCTGGCGGCGTGATCGACACTGTCGCTCCCGGCTTCTTCGTCGGCTGCCGGCGCCTGGTTGCCGTAGGCGGTGCTCGCTCCCCATTCGAAGTGATAGGTGGCGGCGCTGCCGCGCGGGTTCACCGTGCCGGTGAGGGTTGCGCCGGTCAGGCCGATCGATTCGGCAGGTCCGGCCGTCACGGCGGGGGCGGCGACGGTCGTGAACGTCTGGTCGCCGCCGTAGACGGTTCCCGCGACGCAGCCTTCGCAGTTGCTGGCGACGATCCGGTAGTGGTAGGTCGTGCCGGGGCCGAGCGAGCTGAGCAAGCCTTGGACTTCGTGTGCGACCCCGTCCGAGCCGACCGCGCCGTCGGGGACCGGCGACTGGTTGCCGTAGGCGGTGCTCGTCCCCCAGTCGAAGTGGTAGGTCGTGCTCGCACCGCGCGGGTTGACCAGGCCGGTGAGCGTTGCGCCGGTAAGCGAAATAGCTTCGGCGTCTTCGGTCGTCGCCGTCGGCGGCGAGGCGCTCGTGAAGGTTTCGTCGGCGCCGTAGGACGTGCCTTCAGCGCAACCGCCGCAGTTGCTCGCGACGATGCGGAAGTGGTAGGTCTGGTCGGGCGCCAGCCCGGTGAGCGCCTGTTCAAGTGGGTGTTTGGCCGAGTCCGAGCCGACGCTCGCGTCGCTGGCCGGCGCATTGCTGCCGTAGGCGGTGCTCGTGCCCCATTCGAAGTGGTACGTGGTGGCCTGGCCCTTGGGGTTGACGCCACCCGCCAGCGTGGCGCTCGTGAGCCCGACCGACGTAGCCGGCTGCGTGAGCGCGGTCGGCGGCGAGGTCGTCGTGAACGTCTGATCGGCGCCGTAGGTGGTGCCTGTCGCGTTCGTGGCGAAGGCGCGGAAGTGGTAGGTCGTCGAGGGCACCAACCCGCTGACCGGGGCGGACACGGGCACGCTTGCCGCACCGCTTCCGGCCGAGCTCGAGGACGTCTGCGAACCGTAGCCCGTGGTCGTCCCATATTCGAAGCGGTATGTCGTGGCCTGCGAGTTCGGCCCGACGCTGGCCCCGAGCGTGGCCGTCTGCTCGGAGATGCTGGAGGCGGCGGGCGCGGAGACCTTCGGCGCGACCGTCATCATCGCGATGTGGCCGGGGTTGGTGGCCTCGGTGAACCAGAGGTTCCCGTCCGGCCCGGTGGCGATGTCCTCGGGCGCGCTGAAGGTGGTCGGCGTAGCGTGCTCGGAGATCACGCCGGCCGGCGTGATCTCGCCGATTTTGCCGAAGTTGAAGGGCTCGGTGAAGTACAGGTTGCCGTCGTTGCCGGCCGTGATCGCACGCGGGCCGACGTTCTGCGTCAGCCCGCTCGCGAACTCGGTGACGACGCCGCTCGTCGTGATCCGCCCGATCCGTCCCGGGTTGGTGGCCTCGGTGAACCACAGGTTGCCGTCGGGGCCGGCGGCGATGCCCTCTGGATGGCTGTCTTTGGTGAGTCCGGTGGTGAACTCGGTGATCGTGCCGCTCGTCGTGATCCGGCCGATCCGGCCGGGATTGGCACCCTCGGTGAACCAGAGGTTGCCGTCGGGGCCGGGGGCGATGTCTTCGGGCTGGCTGTTCTGCGTGAGCCCGGAGGTGAAAGAGGTGATCGTCCCGCTCGTCGTGATCCGGCCGATCGCCCCTTTGCCGCCGGACTCGGTAAACCACAGGTTGCCGTCGGCGCCCGGGGCGATCATCGATGGTTCGCTGCCGTTGGCGGCGGAGTAGGTCTGGACGGTGCCACTCGTCGTGATCTTGGCGACCTTGTCGGCCGCGGGCTCGACGAACCAGAGGTTACCGTCGGGGCCGGCCGTGATTCCCTGCGCGCCGCTGCTTATGCCCGAGGAGAATTCGCTGATCGAGCCGCTCACGCTGCTGCGCCCGATGCCCCCGGGACTGACGCTTTGCGTGAACCAGACATTGCCGTCAGGGCCTGCCGCGATGCCGAGCGGCTGGCGGTTGTGCGTGGGCACGGTGTACTCGGTGATCGTGGCAGCGGCCAGCGCCGAGCCAGGCAGGCACAGGAGTCCGAGCCCGATCGCAATCCCCACGACGCGACGCGCGATTGCGCACATGTGTCCTTCTTCGTCTTCTGCCGCCAAGTTCTTTAACACTGAGCTGCCGATAGGCTGCAGCGATGGCGGGGGCCAGATACGACGTCAACGGCCGCACGGTGTTCATCACGGGCGCGGCGCGCGGGATTGGTAAGGCGACGGCGCAGCGGCTACACGCGAAGGGTGCGAACGTGGCGCTGGTCGGCCTGGAGCCGGAGCTGCTCGAGCAGAACGCCACGCAGCTCGGCGAGCGGGCGGTCGCGATTGAGGCTGACGTGACGGACCTCGGTGCGCTCGAGCGCGCGGTCGAGGGCACGGTGGCGCGCTTCGGCGGCATCGACGTGGCGATCGCCAACGCGGGCATCGCCTTCACGGGGCCGCTGATGGCGGCGCCTGTCGCGCGTGTGGAGCGCACGCTGGAGGTCAACCTGCTCGGCGTGTGGCGCACGGACCGGGCCGTGATCGAGGAGCTGACCAAGCGCAGCGGCTATCTGCTGAACATCTCCTCGCTCACGGCGATCCTGCGCCCGCCGATGATCGCTGCGTACGCGACGGCGAAGGCCGGCGTGGAGGCGCTGTCGGATGCGCTGCGCGTGGAGAGCGCGCCGAGCGGCGTGGCCGTGGGCTGCGCTTACTTCGGCTTCCTCGACACTGACCTCGTCAAAGCGGCCTACGCAGAACCGTCGGCCGAAGCGATGACGGGCCGCACGCCGGGCTTCATCCGCAACCCGGCGCCACTATCGAAGGCGATCGACGCGATCGAGCGCGGCGTCGAACGGCGCTCGCCGCGCGTGTGGGCGCCGCGTTGGCTCGGGCCGATGCTCGTCGCGCGGGGGCTGTTGCAACCGCTGATCGAACGTGGCGGAAGCTCCCAGGAAGCGGAGCTCGTCGAGGCGATGCGGATCGCGGCCGAGTCGAACGAGGCGGCCGGCCAGGACGAGCTGCTCGGCGTCGCCGGCAAGGCGCTCGACCGCTAGCCGCGGCCGAGCGTCCCACCGACTCCAGACGCCCCTAGCCCTCGGACTCGGGCTCGCCGTCGGCGAGGATCCGGTAGAGGTCGCGCCGGGCCGTGCTCAGCACCTCGCGCGCCTGGGCGAGCTGGGCCGGGCCGCCGCTGTGCATGACCTGCCCGAAGGCGATCGCGAGCTCGCGCATCAGTCTGCCGAGCTGGTGGGCCTCATCTGAGACGTCGCCGCTCATCTGCTCCCAGGGCGCGGGCTTGTCGCTGCCGCGCTCCTGCACGTAGGTCTGCCCGGCGTCGGTCAGCGCGAACAGCTTGCGCCCGTCGCTCTCCTGCGAGCGGATCAGGCCCTCGTCCTCGAGCTGCTGCAGCGCCGGGTAGACCGAGCCGGGGCTCGGACGCCATACGCCGTCTGAGCGCTGCTCGACCTCCTGCATGATCTGGTAGCCGTTGCGCGGCTCCTCGGCGAGCAGCAGCAGCGCAGCCGTGCGGATGTCGCCGCGACGCGCCTTGCGTCCGCGCCCGCGCCCGCCGCCAGGGCCACCTGGCCCGAAACCGAAGCCGCCGAAGCCGCCCTCGGGACCGCCGCCGAAGCCCCTGCGATGACGTCCGCGTCCGGGGCCATGCCTTCCTGGCCCGCGGTGGCTCATCGCCATCCGCAGCACCCCGACGTCGCGGTAGTCACCGCCATGTGCGCCGGCGTGGCCGAAAGGCCCCTCGCCGGTTGTGTGAGTTGAATCGCTACACATTATGTTCTTCCTATCGTGAGATATCAAAGTACGCTCACGATATATCGGAATACATATTTAATCAAGTCCCCCTTAGCCACGGCGCGCCAGGTCGGGCCGGCGCTCTGTTCGGCGCCCGCCTGCCACGACGGGCACGCCAAGTCGCCCCACGACAGCTACGAGAACGACGCAGGCCGCCGCGGCGGGGGGAAGCCCAGATGGGGACGGGTTGCGCCGGAACTCAGTGGCGGAAGTGGCGAACGCCGGTCGCGACCATCGCGATGCCCGCCTCGTTCGCCGCCGCGATCACGTCGTCGTCACGCACCGAACCGGCCGGCTGGATCACTGCGCTCACGCCCGCCTCGATCGCCAGCTGCGGACCGTCGGCGAACGGGAAGAAGGCGTCCGAGGCGAGCGCCGAGCCGGCCAGCAGCTGCGGTTGAAAGCCCTGGGCCTTCTCGACGGCGATGCGCACGGCGTCGACCCTGCTCATCTGCCCGGCGCCGATGCCGATCGTCGCGCTCGCCGGCACAGCGTCCGCGCCCGGCGTCTGCTCGCCGTCGCTCGTCGCGATCACGATTGCGTTGGAGCGCACGTGGCGACACACCCTCCAGGCAAACAGCATCGCCTGCCACTCGCGCTCGCTCGGCTGGCGCTCGCTCAGCACGCGCATCTGCTCACGCGTCTCGGAGACGATGTCGCGGGTCTGCACGAGCTGGCCGCCGATCACCGGCTTGGCTTCGACCTCGCCTGAGGAAGCCGGCCAATGCGCGAGCTCGAGCAGGCGCACGTTCTTCTTCTCGCCGAGCAGCTCGAGCGCGTCCTCGTCGAAGCCGGGGGCGAGCAGCACCTCGATGAACTGCTGGGAGAGCTGCGCTGCGCATGCCCGGTCGATCCGTCGGTTGAGTGCGATAACACCGCCGTAGGCGCTCTGCGGATCACACGCGAAGGCACGCTCGTAGGCGAGCTGCGCGCTCGCCCCAACTGCGCAGCCACACGGATTATTGTGCTTGACGATCGCGCACGCCGCTCCGTCGAAGTCCTCGACCAGCTCGCGCGCCGAGCTGAGGTCAAGCAGGTTGTTGAACGAGAGCTCCTTGCCGTGCAGCTGGCGCACGCCGTCGAGCAGGTGCGTCGGCGCGCTCGTGCGCGAGTAGAACGCCGCCGCCTGGTGCGGGTTCTCGCCGTAGCGTAGATCTGCGACCTTCTCGTATGAATCGTTCCACGTCGGCGGGAAGCCCTCGTAGGTGCGCGCCGCGAACCACGAGGAGATCGCCGCGTCATAACGCGCCGTGCAGGCGAACGCCTTCGCCTGCAGGCGCCGGCGCGTGTCGAGCGCGAGCCGCCCATCGGACGCGCGCAGCTCCTCGAGCACACCCTCGTAGTCGCCGGATCCACGACGACGGCCGCGAACACCGCGTTCTTCGCCGTCGCGCGGATCATCGTCGGGCCGCCGATGTCGATGTTCTCGACGATCTCCGCATCGCTCGCGTCGCCCCGCGCGACGGTCTGCTCGAACGGGTACAGGTTCACGCATACGAGGTCGACCTGCTCGATCTCGTGCTCCGCCGCCGCCGCCAGGTGCCCCTCGTTGTCGCGCAGCGCCAACAGGCCGGCATACAGGCGCGGGTGAAGCGTCTTCAGGCGCCCGTCCATCATCTCCGGGAAGCCCGTGAAGTCCTCAATCTCGCGTGCCTGGATGCCCGCGCCGGCGAGCTCGCGCGCCGTCCCACCGGTCGAGACGATCTCCACACCGAGCTCCTGCAGGCCCCGCGCGAAGTCGACGATGCCGGCCTTGTCGGAGACCGACAAGAGCGCGCGGCGCACGCGCACCTCGCCGGGTGCGGCACGCTCGATTCCCGTCTCGCGACCCGTTATCGACTGGCGTGCGGAGGCCATCTTCAGAGCCTATCCCTCGCTTGGGTCGTTCGCGCTCGCCGTCGCCTGCGCCCTCAGCGCTCGCCGCGGATCGTCCGGGTCGAGCGCGAGCTCGCCGCGCGCGAACAAGCGCACGGCCTCCGGCAGCAGCGCGTGCTCGAGCGGGCGCAGCGCGCCCAGCACCTGCTCCTCGCTGCGAGCCCGCGGCAACTCGAGGGCGCGCTGCAGGATCACCGGCCCCGTGTCGACGCCCTCATCGACGAAGTGCACGGTCACACCGAACACCTGCACGCCGTAGGCCAGTGCCTGGCCGATCGCGTTCAGGCCGGGAAAGGCCGGCAGCAGCGAGGGGTGCACGTTGATCACGGCACCCGGAAAGCGGCTGAGGAAGTTGCCGCTCAGCAGCTCCATGTAGCCGGCAAGCACGATCAGGCTCGCGCCGCGCTCGGTCAGCCAGTCAGCCAGTGCCTCGTCGCGCGCCGCGCGATCGTCGTAGTCAGCACGCGCGAACACGGCCGCCCGCACGCCGCGCTGCTCGGCGCGCTCCAGCGCCTTTGCGCCGGCCACGCTCGAGCCCACCGCCACGACCTGCGCCTCGCGCCCGTGCACCGTGTCGAGCAGCGCCTGCAGGTTCGTGCCCGCGCCCGACACGAGCACTGCGATCGGTAGCCGCTCGCTCACGCGCCGCACGATATCCGCGAGCTGCGATGCGTGGCCCGCGCCGTCCGCCCGGCCGGACATCTGTCCAGAAAGATTCCGAAGAACGGAATACTGTGACCAACCTCACAGAGGATCTACGCGAAGGCGCTTGAATTGCGTGCAGAGGTTGGAGAGCGGTGCCCGCCCCCGCAAACGAAGGACACTCCAATGCTCACAGCCATCCTCATCACCCTGATCGTCGTAGCGGCCCTCGGCTCCGCGCTGCGCTCGGGTCGCGGCGAGAGCGCAATCCTGCGCCGCCCCTACGCCAATCGTTACAACGACGCTCCCGCCGCCCGCCGCGACCACCTCGGCTAGCAACGACCCCGCGCCTCGGCCGGCGCGCCCCCACAGCGCGTCGGCCGATACGTGGTTCAATCCGCTCAGCTAGATTTTGCCTCGACAGATCCTCCCGTCCCCGGAGGATCGCTGCGAAGGGGGCTTCGATGGTCTCACAGCTCTGCCGTGCGCTCGGTCTCGTCGGCCTGCTCGCGCTCGCGCTCGCCGCAGTGGCGTTCGCTGCCGGACCGAAGAAGGGCGCCACCTACACCGGCACGACGGTTCAGAACAAAGAGCCGATCACGTTGAAGGTGTCTGGGAGCGGCAAGGCCGTGACCGTCGCCCTCCTGTCGGCGCCGCTGTACTGCGAAGGCGGTGGAGCCGGCGAGCGCCAGATAACCAAGCCCGCGACGATCGCCAAAGACGGCAGCTTCAAGGGCACGATCGTCTACGAATTCGTGCCCACCCGCAAGAAGACGACCAAGCTGTACTTCAGCGGCAAGTTCTCCGGCAAGAGCGTCAAAGGCACCGCACGCTCCGAATTCGGGCTCGTCAGCCCAAGCGCCGCCAAAGAACTGCAGAAGTGCGACGGGAGCACGAGCTTCACGGCGAAGACCAAGTAGCGCGGCGCATCACAGGGAGTCGCCTGGTTCGGCGGCTCCCGCGTGCGGCGAGGCCGCTCAGGCCTTCACGAGCGGGAGGATCTGGTCGTCCTCCAGCGAGTACTTGCCCGCCGCGTCTTCGCTGCCCGTCAGCGGGTACTCACCGCTGAAGCATGCGTCGCAGTGCGTGGCCCGTTCGCCGCGCACCGCCTCGTAGACGCCCTCGAGCGAGAGGTAGTGCAGCGAGTCGCAGCCGAGCTCGGCGGCGACCTCCTCGGTGCTGCGCCCGTGCGCGATCATCTCCTCGCGCGTGGACATGTCGATGCCGTAGTGGCACGGGTGCTTGATCGGCGGCGCCGAGATGCGCATGTGCACCTCCGCCGCGCCCGCATCCTTCAGCATCTGCACGATCTGCCGCGTCGTGTTGCCGCGCACGATCGAGTCGTCGACGACGACCAGGCGCTTGCCCTCGATCACCTCCGGCAGCGGGTTGAACTTCAGCCGCAGGCCGTGCTTGCGCAGCTCCTGGCCGGGCTGGATGAACGTGCGCGCGACGTAGCGGTTCTTGACGAAGCCGTCGTCCTGGGGCAGGCCCGCAGCGCGCGCCAGCCCGCGCGCCGCCGGGTTGCCCGAGTCGGGTACCGCGATCACGAGGTCCGCCTCGACCGGCGCCTCGCGCCAGAGGATCTCGCCCATGCGCCCGCGCGCGACCTGCAGCACCTGGTCGCTCATGCGCGAGTCCGGGCGCGCGAAGTAGATGTACTCGAACACGCAGAACGCGCGCCGCCCGCCCGGCGAGACCATGCGGCTCTGCAGGCCCTCCTCGCCGAGCGTGACCATCTCGCCCGGCTCGACGTCGCGCAGCAGCCGCGCGCCGATGATGTCGAACGCGCACGACTCGCTCGCCACGCAGTAGCGCGGCTCGCCGTCGGACTCGGCCGTGCCGTCGTCCGGGAGCGCACCGATCGACAGCGGGCGCAGCCCGTGCGGGTCGCGGAAGGCGACGACGCGGTCCTTCGTCATCACGACCGTCGAGAAGGCGCCCTGCAGGCGCGGCATCACCTCGGCGATCGCGTCCTCGACGCGCTCGGCCGGGTGCGTCGCGATCAGCGCCGCGATGATCTCCGAGTCAGATGTCGAGCTGAACGTGACGCCCGCCTCGAGCATCTCGTTGTGCAGCTGCACCGCGTTGATCAGGTTGCCGTTGTGCGCCAGCGCCAGCTCGCGGCGCGAGCCGTTCGTGCCCTCCGAGCGCTGCACCGGCTGCGAGTTCTCCCAGGCGTTCGAGCCGGTCGTCGAGTAGCGCACATGCCCGATCGCCAGCTCGCCGGCCAGCGTGCGCAGGTCGTTCTCTGAGAACACCTGGTTGACGAGCCCAAGCTCGCGGCGCGTGATGATGTGCCCGTCGCGGTCGGCCGCCGCGATCCCCGCCGACTCCTGGCCGCGGTGCTGCAGGGCGTACAGAGCGAAGTACGACAGACGCGACACCTCGTGACCGGGCGCGTACAAGCCGAACACTCCGCACTCATCGCGCGGTCCCTCACGCATCGTGTTCACAAGCTAGCAGCCGTCATCCGAACAGCTCCGCGAGCTTGCCGTGCGCTCGCTCAAGATCCTCGAGCGAGGCGAGGATCGCGCCTTCGCCGGCCGCCTCGATCGCCAGTGAATCGCCGGCGACCGTTCCCAGCCTGTGCAGCGGCGCGCGCGTCGCCAGCTCGTCGAGCGAGGCCGCTGCGCCGCTGACGAGGAAGCCGCCCGGGCCCTCGCCGAACAGGACCGTCTCAGCGTCGTCCGCCGCGCCGAGCGCCTCGGCGACGTCGGCGTCCAGCGCGATCTCCGCGCCGAGCCCGCCCGCCAGACAGCACTCGGCCAGCGCCACCGCCAGCCCGCCCTCGGCGATGTCGTGCGCGCTCGACAGCGCTCCGTCGCGCACCGCCTCGCGCACGGCTGCCTGCGCCGCGCGCACGGCGTCGACGTCGATCTCGGCCAGCCCGTCCGGCAACGCCTCGCCGCGCAGCTTGGCCAGCTCGCTCGCCGCCAGCGCCGGTGCGAACGGGCCGACGAGCGCGATCTCGTCTCCCGCGCTGTGCGAAGCCGAGGCCCCCAGCGCGGTGCGCGTCGGGCAGCAGGCCGACCATGCCGATCACCGGCGTCGGGTAGATCGGGCCCGTCGCGCCCTCGTTGTAGAGCGAGACGTTGCCCCCGACGATCGGAGCCTCAAGCGCCCGGCAGGCCTCGCCGAGGCCACGTACCGCTTCGCTCAGCTGCCAAGCGATGTGCGGCTTCTCTGGGTTGCCGAAGTTGAGGTTGTTCGTCGTGCCCAGCGGCTGCGCGCCGACGCAGGCAAGGTTGGCCGCGCACTCGAGCACGCTCTCGATCGCGCCGCGATAGGGGTCAGCCGCCACGCGCCGGCCGTTGCAGTCGATGCTGACCGCCAGCGCGCGCTGGACGCCCGCCGTGTCCGGCGGCAACGCCAGCACCGCTGCGTCGGCCTGCTCGGGCCGGCGCACCGTGCGCGACTGCACGATCGCGTCGTACTGCTCGAATAGCGGACGGCGCGAGGCGATGTTGGGCGAGCCGAGCAGCGCCAGTAGCGTCTGCTCAATCGTCGCGTTCGGCGCCAGCGCCGGCGAACGCCGTGGCGGCTCGTACACCGGCTGTGCCGGCTTCTGCGGCTGCAGGTCATACAGCGGGCAGTCGTCGACCAGCGCCCGCACTGGCATGTCGCCGACCAGCTCACCGCCCGCCGTGACGTGCACGCGGCCGGTGTCCGTAACCGTGCCGATCGCCGCGCCCTCGACCTCCCACTTCTCGCACAGCGCAAGCACCGCCTCGAGCCGCTCCGGCTCGACCACGCACAGCATCCGCTCCTGGGACTCACGAGACCATCACCTCGAACGGCTCCATGTCGGCCTCGCGCAGCGGCACGCGTGCGACGTCGATCTCGATCCCGACCTCGCCCTTTGAGGCCATCTCCGCCGCCGAGCTCGTCAGCCCCGCCGCGCCGAGGTCCTGCAGCGAGACGAGCAGCCCCCGCTCGAGCAGCTCCAGCGAGCACTCGAGCAGCTTCTTCTCCTCGAACGGGTCGCCCACCTGCACGGTCGGGCGCTTGGCCGAGTCCCCGCCCGCGCCCGTGTCGTCCGCGTCGAGCTCCGCCGAGGCGAGCACCGAGGCGCCCCCGATCCCGTCGCGCCCCGTCGAGGCGCCGAACAGCACGAGCACGTTGCCCGTCCCCGCCGCCGCGCTGCGCACGAGCGCCTCGCGCTCGGCCAGCCCCAGCGCCATCGCGTTGACCAGGCAGTTGTGCTCGTACGGTCCCTCGAAGTAGACCTCGCCGCCGACCGTCGGCACGCCGATCGAGTTGCCGTAGTGGCCGATCCCCGAGACGGCGCCATCGAGCAGGTAGCGCGTGCGCGTGCCCCCATCGCCCTCCGGCTCGCCGAAGCGCAGCGAGTCGAGCACCGCGATCGGGCGCGCGCCGATCGCGAAGATGTCGCGCAGGATCCCGCCGACGCCCGTCGCCGCCCCCTGGAACGGCTCGACCGCGCTCGGGTGGTTGTGCGACTCGACCTTGAACGCGCAGGCAAGGCCGCCGCCGACGTCGACCGCGCCCGCGTTCTCGCCCGGCCCCATTACCACGTGCGGCCCCTCCGTCGGCAGCGTGCGCAGGAGCTTCTTCGAGTGCTTGTACGCGCAGTGCTCGCTCCACAGCAGCGAGTACATCGCCAGCTCGAGCAGGTTCGGCGGCCCGCCCTGCTTCTCGCAGACCAGCTCGTACTCCTCGCGCGTCAGCCCGAGCGCGAGCGCGTCGTCCACGGTCGGCAGCGAGGCCACCGCCATCACGCTTCGATCGTCATCTTGATCGAATTGAAAATCTTCAGCCCGTCCGTCGAGCCACCCGTCAGATCATCCACGGCGTGCTCCGGGTGCGGCATCAGACCGAACACGTTGCCCGCCTCGTTGCACACGCCCGCGATGTCGTGCAGCGAGCCGTTGAAGTTCTCGCCCGGCGCGTAGCGCAGCACGATCTGGCCCGAGTCGTCCATCGCCGCCAGCGTCTGCTCGTCGGCGTAGTAGCGCCCCCACGCGTGCTTCGCCGGGATGCTCAGCCGCTCGCCCAGCGCGCATGCGCGCGTGAACGTGCCGCCGCTGCTCAGCACCTCCAGCTCGACCTGCCTGAACGTGAAGCGCAGGTTCCTGTTCGGCAGCAGCGCTCCCGGCAACAGGCGCGCCTCGCAGAGAACCTGAAAGCCGTTGCAGATGCCCAGCACCGGACCGCCTTCGCGGGCGAACTCGATCACCGACTCCATCGCCGGCGCAAAGCGCGCGATTGCCCCCGCGCGCAGGTAGTCGCCGTAGGAGAACCCACCCGGGACGACGATCGCATCGGCGCCCTTCAGGTCGCGCTCGCCGTGCCAGATCAGCTCTGCCTCGCCCACGCGCCGGGCCGCTTCGAGCGCGTCGACCTCGTCGCAGCTTCCCGGAAATTGCAGGACGCCGAACTTCACAGTGCGTCAGGCGCCGCCGTCGAGCAACTGCACCTCGTAGTCCTCGACCAGCGGGTTCGCCAAGCAGCTTCTCGCACATCGGCTGAAGCTGCGCCTGCATCCTCGACGTCGAGCTCGACCAGACGCCCGACGTGGACGTTGGCGACTCCCGCGAAGCCGAGCGCCGGCAGCGCACGCTCGACCGCCACGCCCTGCGGATCGAGGATGCCCTGCTTCGGGCGGATCAGGACGCGTGCCCTCAAGCGCTCGTCCCGGGCGCGCCCTCGGCCTCGGCGCCCGCGCGCTTCAGCCACTGATCGAACGACTCGCCCGTGATCAGCTCGTACGCTTCGACGTAGCGCGCGCGGGTGCCCGCGACCACGTCCTCTGGGATCGCCGGCGCCGGCGGCTTCTTGTCCCAGCCACTCTGCGACGCCCAGTCGCGCACGTACTGCTTGTCGAAGCTCGGCTGGCCGCTTGCCGACCTGAAAGCCCTCTACCGGCCAGTAGCGCGAGGAGTCCGGTGTCAGCACCTCGTCGCCGAGCACCAGCTCGCCGTCCTCGTCCAGGCCGAACTCGAACTTCGTGTCCGCCAGGATCACGCCGCGCGCGCGGGCGTGCTCGGCCGCGAACGCAGTACAGCGCCACCGAGACGATCGCGCACCTGCTCCATCAGCGCGATGTCTCCCACCAGTTCCGCCGCCTGCTCGAAGTCGATCGCCTCGTCGTGGCCCTCCTCCGCCTTCGTGCTCGGCGTGAAGATCGGCTGCGGCAGCTGCTCTGACTCCTGCAGCCCCGTCGGGCAGCGGGATGCCCGAGACCGAGCCCGTCGCCTGGTAGTCCTTCCAGCCCGAGCCCGTGATGTAGCCACGCACGATGCACTCCACCGGCAGCATCGAACAGGCGCCGCACGACCAGCGCCCGCCCGCGCACCTCATCCGGCACGCCCTCCGTCGCCGAGATCAGGTGGTTCGCGACGATCTGCTTCGTCTTCTCGAACCAGAACACCGACAGCCCCGTCAGCACCTTGCCCTTGTCCGGGATCGGCGTCGGGTGGACCGCGTCGTACGTCGAGATGCGGTCGCTTGCGACCATCAAGAGCGGCGCCGGCTCGAGCTCCGAGACATGCGCCAGGTCGTACATCTCGCGGACCTTGCCGCTGGCGATTAGGGGCAGGTCGGCGAGCGGCGTCGTCACTTGGCGCGATGCTACCAGCGGCTGCGGTGCGATGCCGTCGCGGCGGCTGTCGCTCAACCGCCCCACCCATCGGCGACGACGCGATCGCCCTCGAGATCGCGTGCCCATGCGCACGCCATCGCCCTGCGCCGCCTCTTGCGCACGTCACTGGCGAGCGGACCTCGCGCCCGACCACCGTTGTCCGGTCGATCGTGCCGTAGCGCGCGTACATCGACCCGTGCGAGCACGTCGTCGAGGCGTCCGACGATCTCCTCGGCGTAGCGCACGTAGTGGGCGTAGTCGAAGATCGCATCGAGATCGAGTCCGAGCGGGCGCACGCGCTCGTCCTCGGCGAGCAGCTCGCGCAGCGGGAATGCCCTCGTCCCAGGCGCGTTGCGCCAGCTCCTGCGTGACGCGGTAGGCGTCGTCGCGCGACATTCCTGTCGAGACAAGCGCGAGCAGCACGCGCTGGGAGAACAGCGCTCCGTGGGTCAGCTCGAGGTTCTCGCGCATGCGCTCGGAGTCGACCGTCATCCCCTCGACGAGCGCCGTCGTTCGGTGCTGCAGGTAGTCGAGCAGGATCGTCGAGTCCGGCAGGATCACGCGCTCGACCGAGGAGTGGCTGATGTCGCGCTCGTGCCACAGCGCGACGTCCTCGAGCCCGGCCTGCGCGTTGGCTCGCAGCACGCGCGCGAGGCCCGAGATCTGCTCGGCCTTGATCGGGTTGCGCTTGTGCGGCATCGCCGAGGAGCCCTTCTGACCGGCGCGGAACGGCTCCTGCACCTCTCTCACCTCGGTGCGCTGCAGGTGGCGGATCTCCGTCGCCAGGCGCTCCATCCCGGCGCCGGCCAGCGCGATCGCCGAAAGCAGCTGCGCGTGGCGGTCGCGCGCGACGACCTGCGTCGAGACGTCCTCGCGCGCCAGGCCGAGCCGCGCCAGCACGCGCGCCTCGAACTCGGGGCTCGTCGCCGCGTAAGTGCCGACCGCGCCCGAGACCGCGCCGACCGCGACCTGCTCGAAGGCGCGCTGCAGCCGCAGCGCGTTGCGCTGGGCCTCGAAGGCGAAGCCGGCCAGCTTCACGCCGAACGTCGTCGGCTCGGCGTGCACGCCGTGCGTGCGCCCGACGCACAGCGTCTGGGACGTGCTCGCGCGCGCGAGCGTGCAGCGCCGCCACGAGGTCGTGGGCGCCCGGCACGATCACCTCGCCAACCGCCTGCAGCTGCAGCGCGAGCGCCGTGTCGAGCACATCCGAGGAGGTCAGGCCGTAGTGGATCCAGCGACCCGCCTGCCCCGCCGAGGTGCCGAGCACGTCAACGAACGCAGCCACGTCGTGGTCGGTCGTGCGCTCGCGCTCGTTGACCGCCTCGACCGTGAAGCTCGCTCCGCGGATCGCCTCGAGCTCTGCACCGCTCGGGCCTCCTCCGGCACCGAGCAGCCCGGGAAGCTCCTCGCAGGCGGCGATCTCGACGCGGCGCCAGCCCTCCATCCGCGCCTCGTCCGTCCACAGGCGCGCCAAGCTCGGCGCGTGTGTAGCGGGGGATCACCGGGCGGGCCTCGCGCCCCGCGTCATGCGCCGAGGATCTGCGCCGCCAGGACAGCTGCGTTGCGCGCGTTGTCCAGGCCGACGCACGCGACCGGCACGCCCGGCGGCATCTGCACGATCGAGAGGATCGCGTCGAGCCCGCCCGCCGCCGTCAGCCGTCCCGACAGCGGCACGCCGATCACCGGCAGGTCTGTGTGCGCCGCGACGGCGCCCGGCAGCGCCGCCGAGATGCCGGCGCCGGCGATGATCACGCGCAGGCCGCGCATGTGCGCGTTCTTGGCGTAGTCGGCGACGACGTCCGGTTCGCGGTGGGCCGACATCACGCGGATCTCGTGCAGGATGCCGCGCTCTTCGAGCTCCTTGGCGGCCTTCTCCATCGCCTCCATGTCGCTCTTGGAGCCCATCACGATGCCGACGCGCGGCGCGTCGACGTCGATGTCGTCGAGCTGGGCCTGCACTTCGGCCTCCTGCATCGGCTCGGGCGCCAGCGACAGGCCGGGCGTGCCCGACTCGCCCTCGGCGCGGGCCTGCTCGGCTGGGTCGGGCTGCTCGTGCTCGTTCATCAGAGCCGCAGCATACGACGAGCTACGGGCGGTTTCACTCGCTCGCCCGAGCGCACCTGCCGAGCGGAGCCTCACAGCGAGTTGATGAACTCCTCGATCCCGATCGCCGCGAGCGTCTCGTAGCGCCCTGTGCCGCGCGAGCCGAGCTCGAGCGAGACGCGTGCCATCGTCGCCTCGTCGGGCGCCTCGACGACCGAGATGAAGTCGACGTGCCCGAGCGTCGCCCACTGCGCCTTGACTGTCGCGCCGAGCTGCTCGACCTCCTTGTTGACCTCGCGGATTCGCTCGGGATTGTTCTTGACCGTCTGGACGCCCTCGGGGGTCAGGGTCGAGAGCATGATGTAGGTCGGCATTGGGGCTCCTCCGGTGGTCGGGGTGGACGGGCGTCACGGCGTGTACCTCTCCTTCTACCCGATCCTGAAGCTTCCGTCGACGGCGACCAATCTGCCAGCCGGCCTCCGCTTCGACGAGAGGCCGCGTAGCCTGCGCGGGATTCCGTAAAAAACGACTGGGAGGGCAGCAATGCGCCGACGTCTCAGCTATGCAAACGTCGTCGCCACCCTCGCGCTCGTCTTCGCGATGAGCGGTGGGGCCTTGGCGGCGAAGCACTACATGATCAACTCGACCGGCCAGATCAATCCGAAGGTCCTCAAGAAGCTGAAGGGCAATTCCGGGAGGACCGGGTCTCAGGGAGCGGCGGGAGCAATCGGCGCCACCGGCAAAGAGGGGCCTGCGGGCAAAGATGGCAACCCCGGCCTGGAAGGATCTCCGGGTAAACCGGGTAGTGCACGCGCGTTCGGTGCGATCTCGAGCAACGGCGTGCTCGATACGGCGCGTAGCAAGAACATCGAAAGCGTGAAACTGGAAAGCGCGGGTATCTACTGCATCAAGCTGAGCGCTGCCGCCGGCACCGACAGCAATTCGACCGCGCCGGTTGCCACCCCCGACGCCGGCGGCGCGGACGGGTTCGTGGAAGGTATGAACGCCTACGTGGAGACCCAGCCGGCCACGTGCGCAGCCGGCGAAATCGAGGTCTTGATGCGCCAGGTCACCGTCAGCGGCGGCACGAAAAACGAAACGAGCAAGGACTCCGACTTCACGGTCGTCGTGCCTTAGCGCCGACGAAGATGCACGCCTGTCGAGGGGCTCGGAGGGGCCGCGCCGGCGCGCGGACCCTCCGAGCGACTACGTCGCGTGCTTGGGAACTGCAGCTAGATCGCCCGCGCCCTCCAGCACCAGTTCCCCCTCCCGCATCTCATGTGCGGCATCTGTAGCTTTCCGTTCCTAAATCACAGACTGGGGGCAGGAATGCGCAAACATCTCACCTACGCAAACGTCGTAGCAACGCTGGCGCTCGTCTTCGCGATGAGCGGCGGCGCGCTGGCGGCGAAGCACTATTTGGTGACGAAGACCAATCAGATCAGCCCGAAGGTGCTGAAGTCGTTCGCGAGCTCGAACACGGCGCTGTTCAAGAAGCTCTCGAAATCCGTGACGGTCAGCAGCGCGACCACGGCGACGACAGCCACCAACGCGACCAACGCGGCCAACGCGACCCACGCCACGACCGCCGGCAGCGCGACCACGGCCGGCAGTGCCACGACTGCGGGGAGTGCGACGACCGCCACGACGGCAGCCGCCGCGAACTCGCTGAACGGGATTCAGATCGTCGCCGGGAAAAAAGAAGAAAACCCGCCCGAAACGCAGAGCGACGGCGAAGCGGTCTGTCCTACCGGCATGCATGCGATCGGAGGCGGTGTCGTCGACAGTGGCGGTAGAGAGCAGACCGTCAACGAGATGTTCATAGAAGACTCTTCGGCGACGTCGAAAAACGACACCTACTTCGTGGACGTCAACAACAGCAGCCCGACCAAAACCGACACGTTCAACGTGTGGGCGATCTGCGCGACAGCAGCCGTCACCGGAGAAGTCTTCGCCAAATAGCGATCCGCGAGGGGACGGCGGCCCGGCTAGGCCGCCGTCTGCTCGCGCTCGGCGCCCGCCGATCTGGTTGTAGCCAGTTGACGGGCGCCGTGCGCATGGATCGGACTCCGACAGCAGCCAAGGAGGCTTCGCGCGAGCGCCTACGGCGCCGTCACCGTCCAGGACCCGTCGATGAACCCTTCAGCCAGGACCGCGTTGAAGTACAAGGCGAAGCCGAACCTGTCGGCGGCATTGGGGGTGAGTTTGAAGTCGAACGTGCCGTTGAAGGTCATATTTTCGCCCTCGGCCGGATAGAGACACACGAATCCACGCGCGGCCTGACCGAGGCCGGGACAGGTCGGCGACGTCCCGCCGACGGTGTTGAAGATGACTCTCCCTTCGGGGAGCGGCGCCGACAGGGGCTGGCTGAACGTGATGCCCGTGCCAACGAAGCCTTTCGTGGAGTCGCCATCCCCCACGGCAAACCAGCCCGACTCCGACTGCCCTGAGGCGAGCGGGGTCTGCGTCGTCAGGTTCGTCCCGTTCGTCCCGTTCGTCCCATTGGCGCCATTGGCGCCGTTGGCGCCGTTTTTGCCGCCGGGACCGATGGTGTTCCATGATACCTTGCGCTCGCTTCGGCGGTGGCATTTCGTTTTTTCACCGACCAGGCGCATAGAGCCGCCTTCCTTCTTGACACAGGCGTACAGCGTCGCCGCGTCGGCCTGCGGAACTGCGGCAAAGGCGACGGTCAGCAGCGCGCCGGCGGCGGCGAGCAGGGTGATTGTCCGTCGTGTGATTCGTCTTGACATTGGTCGATCCTCCGTATTCGTGGGTGGCTCGGCCGCAGCCACGCGACATGCCGCGCCCGCACACGCGCTGATGCACGCGTCGGCGAATCCGCCCCCCGGATTTCAGTGCGTCGGCGCGCATCGTCGCAGCCGGGTTGGGGCGGGTCAACAGCAGCTCGCCGCGGGCGCAGCGTGGCGCGCCCGCGCGGGCGTGGCTCAGTTCGCGACTGCCGCGTGGTCGGCCGGCTCGAGCGCGAGTTCTCCGTCGTGCACGTCCACGGTCACGTCATCCCCTTCGCGCAACTTCCCTTCGAGCAGCGCGAGCGCGAGCCGGTCGGTCAGCTGCTTCTGGATCACGCGTCGCAACGGGCGCGCGCCGTAGGTGGGGTCATAACCCATGTCGCCGAGCAATTGCTTGGCGTCGTCGGTGAGCGTCACGTTCACGCCGCGCTCGGCGACGCGGGCGATCACGAGATCGACCTGCAGCTCGACGATCTCTGAGATCTGCTCGCGCGTGAGCGCCTTGAAGCGGACGATGTCGTCGAGCCGGTTGATGAACTCGGGCTTGAAGTAGTCGAGCAGTTCTGAGCGCACGCGCGCATCGGCGGCGGCGGCCGCGTGCGGGTCGGGCTCGCTGTCGGCGTCGGGCACGTCGGCTGCGACGGGGATGTTCGAGGTCATGATCAGCACGGTGTTCTTGAAGTCGACGGTGCGGCCCTGTCCGTCGGTCAGTCGCCCGTCGTCCATCACCTGCAAGAGCGTGTTGAACACGTCGGCGTGGGCCTTCTCGATCTCGTCGAGCAGCACGACGGCGTAGGGGCGGCGGCGCACGGCCTCGGTCAGCTGGCCGCCCTCTTCGTAGCCGACGTAGCCAGGGGGTGCGCCGACGAGCCGCGAGACCGAATGTTTCTCCATGTACTCGCTCATGTCGATCCGGATCATGGCCTCCTGGGAGTCGAACATGAACTCGGCCAGGGCGCGGGCGAGCTCGGTCTTGCCGACGCCGGTGGGACCGAGGAAGAGGAAGGAGCCGATCGGGCGATCGGGGTCCTGCAGCCCGGCGCGCGAGCGGCGCAGCGCGCTGGCGACGGCCTCGATCGCGGCGTCCTGGCCGACGACGCGCTCGTGCAGGCGCGCCTCCATCTGCACGAGCTTCTCGCTTTCGCCCTCCATCAGGCGACTGACGGGAATGCCCGTCCAGCGTGCCACGACCTCGGCGATGTCGTCGGCATCGACCTCCTCTTTGAGGAACACCGGCGCCTGAGAGTCGCCGCGCTCGCGCTCGGCCGATTCGTATTCGGCGACCTTGCGTTCGAGCTCGGGGATCTCGCCGTAGCGCAGCTCGGCAGCGCGCTGCAGGTCGGACTCGCGTTCGGCGCGCTCCATCTCCACGCGCGCGGCGTCGAGCCGTTCCTTGGTCTCGGAGATGCCGGCGATTGCCTGCTTCTCCTGCTCCCACTGGCGCATCATCTCGCTCGAGCGCGTCTCGAGTTCGGCGAGCTCGGCCTCGATCGCCTCGCGCCGTTGCTTGGCTGCATCGTCCTTCTCCTTGCGCAGCGACTCGAGCTCTATCTTCAGCTGCATCTCGCGCCTTTTGACCTCGTCGATCTCGGTCGGCAGCGAGTCGATCTCGATGCGGATCTTCGAGGCGGCCTCGTCGACGAGATCGATCGCCTTGTCGGGCAGGAAGCGGTCGGCGATGTAGCGGTTGGAGAGCGTAGCGGCGGCGACGAGCGCAGAGTCCTGAATCGAGACGTGGTGGTGGACCTCGTAGCGCTCCTTCAGCCCGCGCAGAATCGCGATCGTGTCCTGCACGGTCGGCTCGCCGACGGTGACGGGCTGGAAGCGGCGCTCGAGCGCGGCGTCCTTCTCGATGTACTTGGTGTACTCGTCGAGCGTGGTCGCGCCGACGGCGCGCAGTTCGCCACGCGCGAGCATCGGCTTGAGCAGGTTGGAGGCGTCGACGGAGCCCTGAGCGGCGCCTGCGCCGACGATCGTGTGCAGCTCGTCGAGGAACAGGATGATCGTGCCCTGGGCGTCGGAGACCTCTTTGAGCACGCCCTTGAGACGTTCCTCGAACTCGCCGCGATAGGCGGCGCCGGCGATCAGCGCGCCCATGTCGAGCGCGATCACGCGCCGGTCGCGCAGCGACTCGGGCACGTCCTTGGAGACGATCCGCTGGGCGAGGCCCTCGACGATCGCCGTCTTGCCGACGCCTGGCTCGCCGATCAGCACGGGGTTGTTCTTGGTGCGCCGCGAGAGCACCTGGATCACGCGGCGGATCTCCTCGTCGCGCCCGATCACGGGGTCGAGCTTTCCAAGCTCTGCGATCTCGGTCAGGTCGCGCCCGAAGCGCTCGAGCGGGCTCTGCTCCTCCTCGGGGGCCGGCGCGGCGGGGTTAGCTGGATTAGCTGCCATCGGACCTCCTCTGGGTGGGACTTTGCGGCGGAGCCGGTCGCTGTCCGGCGCGCGGGAACGGCGAGCGCGCATCGGCCGCTCGCACGAGCTGGCCTGCGCGGTGGGGGACGAGCTCGGCGCGGAACGAACGGCGCACCTGCTCGAGCTCTTCGGCGAGCTGGACCTCGGCGTGCAGGGCCTGCACCTCGAGCTGCTCGATCCGCGTGTTCATCTGCTCGAGCTGGGACTCGAGCGCGAGCACGCGCTCGACGCCGGCGAGGTTGAGCCCGAGATCGCTCGTCATCTCCTGGATGCGCCGCAACCGCTCGACGTCCTCGTGCGAGTACAGGCGCGTGCCCTTGGGCGAGCGCTTGGGCTCGATCAGCCCGCGCGCCTCGTACATGCGCAGCGTCTGCGGGTGCATCTCGGCAAGCTCGGCGGCGACGGAGATCATGAACACGCCACGGCCGGACTCGACCGAGACGCGCGTGAGGTGCGTTACGCCACGGCGCCGCGCTGGCTCGGGCGTGGCGTCAGGACGAGCCATCGCCGGCCTCCTTCGCCTCGTCGGCCGAGCCGCCGGCACCGCTGGCGGAGCCGGGCGCACCGGCGAACAGCCCGGCACGCGGGTCTGAGCCGTTGAAGGCCTTGGACATCGCGGCGACGGCGTCCTGCTGCTCCTTGCTCATGTCCTTGGGCACGTCGATCACGAAGCGGTAGTGCAGGTCGCCTTTGGCGGGCGGCGAGCCGCTGTTCAGCTTGGGTGGGCCCTCGCCGCGCAGGCGTTGGACGGTGCCGTGCGCGGTGCCAGGCTTCACGCGCAGCGTCTTGGTCCCGTCGAGCGTCGGCACCTTCACTTCGGCGCCGCCGAGCGCCTCGGGCACGGTCAGCGGCACCTCGACCTCGAAATTGTCTCCCTTGCGCTTGAACACGGGCGAGGGCGAGACATGCGTGATCAGGTACAGGTCGCCGGGCGGCCCGCCGCGGCGGCCCGCCTCGCCCTTGCCGGCGAGGCGAATGCGACTGCCGTCGCGTACGCCGGCGGGGATGTTCACGCGCAGGCGCTTGACGGTACGCACGGCGCCGGAGCCGTGGCAGGTCGGGCAAGGGTCCTCGATGATCGTGCCGGAGCCGCCGCAGCGCGAACAGGGCTGGGAGATCGAGAACATCCCCTGGCCCTGGTTCTCGATCCCGCGGCCTTCGCAGCGCGGGCACACGCTCGGCGTCGTGCCGGGCTTGGCGCCGGTGCCGTGGCAGGTGTCGCAGGTGGCCTGCATCGGTACCTGCAGCGGCACCTGCGCGCCGCGCACGGCCTGGTCGAAGGAGATCGAGACCTGCGCCTCGAGGTCGGCGCCGCGCTCGGGGCGGGCGCGCTGGCGGCCGCTGCGGGCACCCGCGCCAGCGCCCCCGCCGGCGCCGCCGAACAGGTTGGAGAGGATGTCGCCCATCGAGGAGGCGTCGAAGTCGAAGTTGCCGAAGCCGCCGAAGCCGCCGCCGGGGCCTGCGCCGGTCGCGAAGGGCCCGGAGCCTGAGTCGTACTGCTTGCGCTTCTCGGGGTCTCCGAGCACGTCGTGGGCCTGGGAGATCTCCTTGAAGCGCGCCTCGGCGTCCTTGTCGTCGGGGTTCGCGTCGGGGTGGTACTTCCGCGCGAGCTTGCGGTAGGCCTTCTTGATCTCCTCGGGCGTCGCCTTCTTGTCGACCCCGAGCGTCTTGTAGTAGTCGGGACGCGTCGCCATCTGTGCGTCTCTCCTAAGCCGCGACGACCACGCGCGCGGGGCGGATGATGCTCTCGCCGAGCCGGTAGCCGGGCTGGTAGACCTCGACGACCGCGCCGCTCTGTGCGCCGCCCTCGGGCGGCTGGGGCACAGTGGCCATCGCCTCGTGCAGCGAGGGGTCGAACGCCTCGCCGGCGGGTGAGAAGGACTCGACGCCGACGCGGGCGAGCGCTGCGGTCAGCTCGGAGAGCACGAGGCGCACGCCGCCGAGCAGCGGGTCCTTGTCGGTCTCGCCGGTGGTGAGGGCGATCTCGACGATCGCGCGTTCGAGGTTGTCGATCGCGGGCAGGAGCTCCTTGGCGAGCTTGGCCACGCCGCGCTCCTGCGCGAGCGCGGACTCGCGCGCGACGCGCTTTCTGTAGTTCTCAAAGTCGGCCTGCGTGCGCTGCGCGAGCGCGAGGTACTCGTCGCGCTTGGCAGCGAGCTTGCCGAGCTCGTCGAGGTCACCCTGAAGCTCGGCCTCGGGCGCGGCGTCCTTCGCGGGAGCACCGGCACCAGGGACAGCCTGGGGCTGCCCGCCCACGCCGCCGGCGGCGGCGGCACCACTCGAGCGTGCGGCATCGGCCGCGGAGGACTGCTCCTCCGCGGCGTCGGCCTTCCCGTTGACGGGGATCGTCTGCTTGGACTCGCTCATGCGCGCTCCTACGCCTTCGGCTCGTCGACGACCTCGGCGTCGACGACGTCTTCCTCATCGGAGGATGAGCCGTCGCCGGAGGGCGCTGAACCGTTGCCGTTTCCGGCAGCCGCAGCGGACTCCTGGGCGCGCTGGTACATCGCCTCGGAGATCGCGTGGAAGGCGGTCTGCAGAGCCTCGGTCTTGGCGTTGATCGCGGCTGGGTCCTCGGCCTCGAGCGACTCGCGGACCTCCTTGATGGCGTCCTCGATCCGCTGCTTGGAGTCGGCGTCTACCTGCTCGCCGAGCTCGCCGAGCTGCTTCTCGGCCTGGTAGGCGGCGTTCTCGCCGTTGTTGCGTGCCTCGGCGAGCTCACGCGCGCGGCGGTCCTCCTCGGCGTGGGACTCGGCGTCGGAGACCATGTTCTTGATCTCATCGTCGGAGAGCCCGGAGCCAGCCTTGATCTCGATCTTCTGCTCCTTGCCGGTGCCGAGATCCTTGGCGGAGACGTTGAGGATGCCGTTGGCGTCGATGTCGAAGGCGACCTCGACCTGCGGGATCCCTCGCGGGGCCGGCGGGATGCCGGTCAGCTGGAACTTGCCGAGCGACTTGTTGTACTGCGCCATCTCGCGCTCGCCCTGCAGCACGTGGATCTCGACGCTCGGCTGGTTGTCCTCGGCGGTCGAGAAGACCTCGCCCTTGCGCGTGGGGATCGTCGTGTTGCGCTCGATCAGCTTGGTCATCACGCCACCCTTGGTCTCGATGCCGAGGGTCAGCGGGGTGACGTCGAGCAGCAGCACGTCCTTGACGTCGCCGGCGAGCACGCCGGCCTGGATGGCGGCGCCGACGGCGACGACCTCATCGGGGTTGACGCCGCGGTGGGGCTCCTTCTTGGTCAGCTCCTTGACCTTCTCCTGCACGGCGGGCATGCGCGTCATGCCGCCGACGAGCACGACGTGCTCGATCTCCTTGACGCCCTTGTCTTTGGCGTCGTCGATCGCCTGACGCACAGGGGCGACGACGCGGTCGAGCAGCGCGGAGGTCAGCTCGGCCATCTTGGCGCGCGTGAGGCGCGTGTCGAGGTGCTTGGGCCCGGAGGCGTCGGCGGTGATGAAGGGCAGGTTGATCTGCGTCTCCTGCGTGGTGGAGAGCTCGATCTTGGCCTTCTCGGAAGCCTCGTAGAGACGCTGCAGCGCCATCGGGTCGGCGCTCAGGTCGATGCCCTGGGACTTCTTGAACTCCGTCACGAGCCAGTCGACGATCGCCTTGTCGAAGTTGTCGCCGCCGAGGTGGTTGTCACCGGCGGTGGACTTGACCTCGAACACGCCGTCGCCGATCTCGAGCACGGACACGTCGAAGGTGCCGCCGCCGAGGTCGAAGACGAGGATCGTCTGGTCTGACTCCTTGTCGAGGCCGTAGGCCAGCGAAGCGGCGGTGGGCTCGTTGATGATGCGCTTGACGTCGAGGCCGGCGATCTTGCCGGCGTCCTTAGTGGCCTGGCGCTGGTCGTCGTTGAAGTAGGCGGGGACGGTGATCACTGCCGAGTCGACGGCCTCGCCCAAATAGGCTTCGGCGTCGGTCTTCAGCTTCTGCAGGATCATCGCGGAGACCTCCGGCGGAGAGAACTGCTCGGCTCCTTTGTCGCCCTGAGTCACTTCGACGCGCGCGTCGCCGTTGGGGCCGGAGACGACCTTGTAGGGGACGATCGACTCCTCCTCCTTGACTTCGCCCTCCTTGCGCCCCATGAAGCGCTTGATCGAGAAGACGGTGTTCTGCGGGTTGGTCACTGCCTGGCGCTTGGCGACCGTGCCGACGAGGCGCTCGCCGGAACTCGTGAAAGCGACAACGGAGGGAGTCGTGCGACCGCCCTCGGAGTTCTCGATCACGGTTGGCTCGCCGCCCTCGAGCACGGCCATGCACGAGTTCGTCGTGCCGAGGTCGATGCCTATGGTCTTGGCCATGTGGGATTGCTCCTTCGAGTCTGCGGAATAAATCTGAGTCGTATTGTGACAGATTTTATGAGAGGATTCAACCTAAAAATTGCCTAAGCGGGCTATGCATTCTGGCGCCACATGGAGCCGCCGCGGGTCGTTTGGCGCCCAGAAATACGGGGCGCTTTACGCGTGACAAGCGCCCGCGCAGACGCTACCTTGAGCATGTGGACTCGGTGACCGCCCGCGCGGCCGCACTGGCACCATCGCTGCCGATCAAGCCGCGCCTGCGGGGCGTCTCGCACCAGTACGCGTTCTTCGTCTCGCTGGCCTGTGGCGTGGGGCTGATCCTGGCGGCGTCGGACGGGCGCGCGCGGCTGGCGGCGAGCATCTACGCGGTGGCGGTCTCGGCGCTCTTGGGCACGAGCGCGCTGTACCACCGCGTCACGTGGCGGCCGAAGGCGCGGCGCTGGATGCGCCGCCTCGATCACTCGATGATCTTCGTGCTGATCGCGGGCACGTACACGCCGGTGGCGCTGCTCGCGCTGAAGGGCTCGCTGGCCAGCACGATCCTGGTCGTGCTGTGGGCGGGGGCGCTGGGCGGGGTGATTTTCAAGCTCGCCTGGATCGACGCGCCGAAGTGGCTGTTCGCGATCGTCTACGTGCTGCTCGGCCTCGTCACGGCGGCAATCTTCGGCGAGCTGCCGGCGGCGATCGGCTGGCTCGGCGCGATCGGCATCGCGCTCGGCGGGCTCCTGTACCTGACGGGAGCAGTGATCTACGCGAGCGAGAAGCCGAACCCGTGGCCAAAGGTGTTCGGCTACCACGAGATCTTCCACGCGCTCGTGCTAGCGGCGGCGGGGCTGCACTACGCGGTGATCGCCTTCGCCGTGCTGCCGCACGGCTGAGCCGATCGGCTAGGCGCCGGCGACCTCGTCGGGCCTTATGCGCTTGCGCCCTTTTTGATCGATTCTGCCGGTGCCGATGCAGTCGCGACAGACGATCCACCTGTTCTCGGGCTCGGCCTCGAACAGAGTCCAGCCGGCACCGGAGCAGGTCGCGCATCGGTCCTTCTCGGGGATCGCCCGATCGCTCTGCGTCATCGGTCAAGCCTACATCCCGTCGGTCGCTTCAGACGAACAGAGCGCGGCTAGGGCACATCCGGGCGAGCGCACAGTCCTCGCATTCAGGCGAGCGCGCGTGGCAGGTTCGCCGTCCGTGGCGCAGCAGGTTGACGTGCAGCTCGAGCTCCTGTCCGGGGGGCGTCAGCGCGAGCATCTGGTCGTGCATGCGCTCGAACGGGGCGCCGTCCTGCAGCAGGTGCAGGCGCCCGCCGACGCGCGAGACGTGCGTGTCGACGGGCACGTCGCGCAGGCCGTAGGCGAACAGCAGCACGCAGGCGGCCGTCTTGCGCCCGACGCCGGGCAGCGCGGTGAGGTAGTCGCGCGCCTCGGGCAGCTCGACGCGCGGCAGCCAGTCGAGCGAAAGGTCGTGCTCTGGGTCTCGCGGGTCCTCTGTGATCGCGCGCAGGATCGCCTGGATGCGCACGGACTTGACGTTGGAGATGCCGCCGGGGCGGATCGCCTCCTCGATCTCAGCGACGGGCGCGTCGCGCACGGCCTCCCAGGAGGGGAAGCGCGTGCGCAGGCGCAGAAAGGCGACGTCGCGGTTGCGATCGTTGGTCGACTGCGAGAGCACGGTCAGCACAAGCTCGGCAATCGGATGGCCGTGGGGCGCCATCAGCGGGATGCCGTAGACCTCACGCAGACGGTCGCGCACGCGAAGCACGCGCGCTCGCGCCGGCGGCTTCCACGCGACGGCCGCGCGCTTGCGCTTGGCCGGCACGGAGCGGCTTGCTGCTGCAGACACGCGCCCACCGTATCCGCCGCGCCCAGACGCGTATATCCTCGCGCGGTGCCCGAGGTGAGCGATCACAACGGCGAGATCGAGGGGCGGCCGGTGTTCTGGCGCAGCGCCTCGCCGGAGCGCGGCGTCAACGGCGCATCTGCCGCGGCGGCGCAAGCGATGCCGGGCGAGGACGCGGTACCGCTGTACCTGCACGGCGTGCCGGAAAGCTCGGACGCGTGGCTCGACTTCCTCGCCCGCAGCGGCGGGCTCGCGCCGGATCTGCCCGGCTTCGGGCGCTCGGGCAAGCCGGGGTCGCTGAGCTTCACGATCGAGGAGTACGCCGACTTCATCGAGTCGTTCCTGGCGCTGGTCGAAGTCGAGCGTGTGCAGCTGGTCGTGCACGACTGGGGAGCGGTCGGGCTGGCCTTCGCGCAGCGCCACCCGGAGCGCATCGAGCGGTTGGTCGTGATCAACGCGGTGCCGTTCCTGGCGGGCTACCGTTGGCATCGCACGGCGCGCATGTGGCGCACGCCGGTGCTGGGCGAGCTGTCGATGGGCAGTATCAACCGGCCACTGCTGCGCCTGCTCTCGCGCGAGGCCAACGCGACGCCGGGACCGATGCCTGACAGCTGGATCGACAGCGTGCTTGCCCACTTCGACCAGGGCACGCAGCGCGCGATCCTGCGTCTGTATCGCAGCTCGCCGCCGGAGCGCCTGGCGGCGGCAGGGGAGCACCTGGGCGAGCTCGGCGTCCCGTCGCTGGTCGTGTGGGGGATGCGCGACCCGTACATCCCGGGGCGCTTCGCCAAGGCCTACGCGGACGTGCTTGGGGCGGAGCTGCTTGAGCTGGGAGACGCCGGCCACTGGGCGTGGCTCGACCGGCCGGACATGATCGACCGCGTGGTCGAGTTCCTCGGCGGCGCATCGGGGTGAGCTCGCCGGCGCCGCCGGCGCTCGCACAGCCGAGCGCAGCGCCGGCGACGGAGCAGACGCGGACGGAGCGACCGGCGTGGCGACGCTGGGCAGCGCCCGTGTCGACGCTACCGGCGTGGACGCTGACGGCGGCCTTGGCGCTGCTGTACCTGCTGGCGGCTCCGGCGAGCAGCGACCTGGCGGCGGCCGGCTACCGCAGCGACCTGTTCGCGCGCGTCGGCTTCACGCTGTGGGACAACGGCTGGTACGGCGGCCATCACCTGCCGGCGTACTCGCTGCTGGCACCGCCGCTCGGCGCGCTGCTCGGGCCGGCGCTGCTCGGCGCGGTGGCGATGACGGCCGCGGCGGGCTTGTTCGCGGTGCTCGTGCGCGGCGGCTTCACCCCGCGCGCGGAGCGCGCAGCGGCGCTCTGGTTCGCGTTCGGCGCGGGCGTCGAGCTGTTCACCAACCGGATCCCGTTCGAGCTGGGGGTGATGGTCGGGATCGGCGCGCTGTTGGCTGCGCGCGCGACGCGCGCAGCCGGACGGCTCCGTCGCGTAGCGCTTGCCTGCCTTGCGCTGGCCCTGGCGCTCCTGTGCCCGCTGGCGAGCCCGGTGGCGGGGGCGTTCCTGGCGCTCGCGGCGCTCGCGTGGGCGCTCGGCGGGCGACTCGGGCAGGCTCGCTTCGCCGACGAGCACGAACCGCCGCCGGGCAACCGCGCTCGCAGCGTGCGCCGCGCGCTGTTGCCGGCGGCACTGCTGTGCGCGGCGCTCGCGCCGATCGCGCTGCTGGCGATCGCCTTCCCGGAAGGCGGCACGGAGCCGTTCGTCCCGTCGGCCTTCTACCCGGCGCTGGCGGCGACGCTGGCGCTCGCCGTGGCGATCCCGCGGCGACGACGGGCACTGCGAGCGGGCACGTTGCTCTACGCGCTGGCGCTCGTCACGTGCTTCGTCGTCTCGACGCCGGTCGGCGGAAACATCGATCGGCTGGGCGCGCTGCTGGCGGGTCCGCTACTGGCGTGCGCGCTAATCGCGCAGCCGCCGGGAACATACGTAGAGCGCAGGCACAGAATGGCCGGATGGCGCACGTGGCTGCCGCGCGGCTGGCGCGCCCCGGCGCTGCTCGCGCTGGCGCCGCTGCTGCTGTACTGGCAGCTACGAGCGCCGATCGCCGATTACGCCTCGGCGGCCGGTGAACGGTCGGCGTCGGCCTCCTACTACCGGCCGTTGCTGAGCGAGCTGAAGCGTCTGGGGCTCGGCTACTCAGGACGCCCGGCGCGCGTCGAGGCGCTGCCGACGCGCAACCACGGCGAGGCGCGCTTCCTCGCGGCGCAGGTGCCGCTGGCGCGTGGCTGGGAGCGCCAGCTCGACCGCCACTACGACGGCATCTTCTATCGGAGCGCGGATTCGCGGGACGGCGGCGCAGGCGCGCTCGACCCGGCGAGCTACGAGCGATGGCTGGCTCACAACGCGATCGCCTACGTCGCCCTTCCGGACGCGCCGCTGGACTACTCGGCGCGCGCTGAGGCGCAACTCGTACGGGCCGGGCAGAGCTACCTGCACGAGCTGTGGCGCTCGCGGCACTGGCGCTTGTTCGCGGTGCTGCCGACGCCACCGCTTGCGCAGCCGCCGAGCACGCTGCTGCGGCTCGGCCGCGACTCCTTCGCCCTGCGCGCGCCGCGGCCGGGAACGTTCCTCGTGCGCGTGCGCTTCACGCCCTACTGGACGCTGCTTGCCGGGCGCGGCTGCGTGCGGCGTGGCGCGGAAGGCTGGACGCAGGTGCAGGCGCGCGCGCCGGGCACCCTTCGCGTCGGCATCGGCTTCTCGCTCGTGCGCGTGTTCGATCGCGGCCCACGCTGTCGCTGATCGCGCGTCGGGCGAGCGACGGCAGTGGCTCGCTCGCACGCCCGGCGCGGGCTTTCACCGAGTCGCCAGCGAGAGCCGTCGTCTAGGCTTCACAACTGATGGTCGCTCGCGCCCGCCTGCTGCAGGCGCGCGTCCTGCCCCAAGGCTGGCTCGATGCGCTCCGGCAAATCTCGCTCTTCGCCGCCGCGTACTTCGCCTACCGGCTCGTGCGCGGTCTCGTTGAGGGCGATGCCAACGCAGCCTTTGCGCACGCGCGTGACTTGATCTCGATCGAGAGTAGCCTGCACGTGTTCGTCGAGCCGAGCGTACAGGCGTGGGCGTCGGGCAGCCACGTCGTGATGGTCTGCGCGAGCTGGCTGTACGTCAACGCACAGACGACGATCACGCTGAGCGCGCTCGCGTTCCTGTACCTACGCCACAACAAGTCGTTCTACTTCGTGCGCAACATGTTCATGATCGCAATGGGCATCGCGCTGATCGGCTACATCGTGTTCCCGACGGCGCCGCCGCGTTTCATGCCGGAGTGGGGCTTCATCGACAGCGTCTCGGACATCACCGGCGTGAAGGTCTCGCACACGAGCGCGACTGCGACGGCGCTGTTCAACCCGTATGCGGCGGTGCCCTCGATGCACGTCGCCTTCGCGCTGATGATCGGCTGGCCGCTGTCGCGCCTGTGCAGGCACAGGGTCGTGCGGGCGATTTGGCTCTTCTACCCGTTCCTGATGACGTTCGTAATCGTCGTCACGGCCAACCACTTCATCGTGGATGCGCTGCTCGGTGCGCTGACGGCGGGAGCGTCGGCGTACGGCGCGCGCTGGCTGGCCCGCGCGCGCCCGGGCGCGTGGCGCTTTTCGGCCGCGCCACCTATGCGGGCGAGCGGCTGAGCCGGACGGCACGAGCGGCAGATGGCCCCTAGACAGCACAGCTCGCCACGGCGCGCGCGGCGCGCCGGCTCTCGCGCCGGGCGCAAGCCGCGCGGCACCCGTGCGCCGATCGGCTCGGGCGAGCGGCGCGAGCTGGTGCGCAACCGGCTGATCGAGTCGCGCCTGACGCCGAACGCGATCTCGCTGACGGGGCTCGCGCTCAACCTCGTGGCGGCGGTGCTCGTGTGGGAAAGGCTGTTCTTCCTCGGCGGCGTGGCGTTTATCGTCGGCTCGATCATGGACACGCTCGACGGGCGCTATTCGCGCATGTCAGGCAAGGGCACGCCGTTCGGCGCGTTCCTGGACTCGACGCTCGACCGCATCGAGGAGGGGATCGTGCTGACGTCGGTCGCGGGCTACTTCGCGCTGACGGGCAAACAGGTCGCGGCGGCGGCGGTCGTCGTGGCGGTACTGGCGTCGCTGATGGTCAGCTACACACGCGCGCGCGCCGAGGCGCTCGGGGTGGAGTGCAAGGTGGGCATCGCGACGCGGCCGGTGCGCGTGGTGATCCTCTCGATCGGGCTGGTATTCGCGCGCGGCGCTTCGCTCGGCGACTTCCAGTTGCTGGAGCCGGCGGTCTACGTGCTGGCGGTGCTCAGCCTGGTGACGGTCGGGCAGCGCATCTGGCACGTGCGCCGCGAGCTCGTCGGTGTGACCTAGCGCGGCAGGCGGGGTAGTCTCCGCAAAGCTCAAAAAGCTCCCCGAACCGAACCGCGCCTCGGCCCCTAGCGCCGAGCCCTCACAAAGGAATCTCTCTCGTGATCAAGCAGTCCAACGGGCGCGCCTCAAGCAATGGCGCAGCCTCCCGCAACGGCGCAGCGAGCAACGGCGCCGCGCGCTACCAATCTGAGAAGGTCCGCGTCGCGATCGTCGGCGTCGGCAACTGCGCCTCCGCATTCGTGCAGGGCGTCAACTACTACCGCGACGCCGACCCCGACCAGCGGGTCCCCGGCCTGATGCACGTCGACCTCGGCGGCTACCACGTGCGCGACATCGAATTCACGGCGGCCTTCGACATCGACTCCAAGAAGGTCGGCAAGGACCTCGGCGAAGCGATCTGGGCGGGCCAGAACAACACGATGAAGTTCGCCAAGGTGCCGAAGAAGCTCGGCGTCCCGGTCTACCGCGGGATGACCCACGACGGCCTCGGCAAGTACCTCAAGGAGAAGATCGTCAAGGCGCCGGGTGAGACGGCGGACATCGTGCAGATCCTCAAGGACACGCACACCGACGTGGTCGTTTCCTATCTGCCGGTGGGCTCCGAGCAGGCGACCAAGTGGTACGTCGAGCAGGTGCTCGAGGCGGGCTGCGGCTTCGTCAACTGCATCCCGGTGTTCATCGCGCGCGAGCCCTACTGGGACAAGCGCTTCAAGGCGGCCAAGCTGCCGATCGTCGGCGACGACATCAAGTCCCAGGTCGGCGCGACGATCGTGCACCGCACGCTGGCGCGCCTGTTCGCGGACCGCGGCGTGAAGATGCTGCGCACCTCGCAGCTGAACGTCGGCGGCAACATGGACTTCTACAACATGCTCGAGCGCGAGCGTCTGGAGTCGAAGAAGATCTCCAAGACCAACGCGGTCACCTCGATCATGGACGACAAGTTGCCGGCCGAGGACGTCTACATCGGCCCGTCGGACTACGTGCCGTGGCTGACCGACCGCAAGTGGGCGCACATCCGCGTCGAGGGCCAGGCTTTCGGCGACGTGCCGCTCAACGTCGAGCTGAAGCTCGAGGTATGGGACTCGCCGAACTCGGCGGGCATCGTGATCGACGCGGTGCGCTGCTGCAAGCTGGCGCTCAACCACGGTGTCGGCGGCCAGCTCGACGGCCCGTCCTCCTACCTGATGAAGTCGCCGCACAACCAACGCCCGGACGACCAGGCGCGGGCAGACACGGAGAAGTTCATCGCCAAGTACGGGGGTCTTCCGCAGGCGACAGGCGGGCGCCCGCCGCGCAAAGCCAAAGCCAAAGCCAAAGCCACGGCGAAAGCGAAGGCCAAAGCGCGCGCATGAGCGCAGAGCCGATGGCCGAGCAGTTCTCCGTCGCCCACGTAACTCCGTATCCGTGGGAGGCGCAGGACAACGAGGTCAACGGACACGTACGTGAGGTGTGCGCGGCGCTGGCGCGGCGCGGGCACCGCGTGCTGGTGCTGGCGCCGTCGCACTCGCAGGAGCGCGTGCGCGAGTCGCGCAAGGCGATCCGCGCGGCACGTGGTGATCTGACACAGCTGATGACGGGCGCTGAGCCCGGCGAGCCGCGCGTGATCGCAGTCGGCGAGGTGCTCGACGTCACGGGCGGCGCGCGTCGGCGTCCGTCGGCGCTGTCGATCGACGTAGCGCGCACGATCGAGGAACTGCTGAGCACGGTCGAGCTCGACTTCGTGCACGTGCACGAGCCGTTCGCGCCGAGCACGTCGAATGCGGCGCTGCGCCACTCGCGCGCGCTCAACGTCGGCTCGTTTCACTCCTCGACGGAGCGGCTGCTCTCGACGATCCTTGCGCGCCGCTTCGTCGAGAGCTTCTACGGGCGCCTGGACGCGCGCACGGCGAGCCTGGCGGAGACGGCGGAGCTGATGGCCAAGCATTTTCCAGCCGAGTACGAGCTCGTGCCCGACGACGACGGCGCGGCGGCGCAGTACGAGCGGATCTACGAGCAGCTGGCGGCGCGCAGGCACTCACGCGAGGGCGATCCGCAGCTCGCAGCGAGGCTCGCCGAGCGGCCGCTAATCGACGTCGACCTGCACATGCACACCGACCACTCCCACGACTGCGCGACGCCCGTCGAGGTGCTGTTGGCAACCGCGCGCGCGCAGGGTCTTGGCGCGATCGCCGTGACCGATCACAACGAGATCTCGGGGGCGCTGGAGGCACGCGCGCAGGCAGAGGCGGCCGGCATCAAGGTGATCGTCGGCGAGGAGGTCAAGACGGCCGAGCAGGGCGAGGTGATCGGCCTGTTCATCGAGGAGAAGATCCCGCGCGGGCTGACGCTGCAGGAAACGGTCGCCGAGATCAAGCGCCAGGGCGGCGTCGTCTACGTGCCACACCCGTTCGATCGCATGCACTCGGTGCCGGACTACGAGCACCTGCTGACGATCCTCGACGACGTGGACGCGATCGAGGTGTTCAACCCGCGCGTGGCAATCGGCGCGTTCAACGACGAGGCGGTGCGCTTCGCGGCCAAGTACCGGCTGCCGGCGGGGGCGGGCTCTGACTCGCACGTGGCACAGGGCCTGGGCTCGGCGCGCATCCGCATGCACGACTTCGACGGGCCGCAGGAGTTCGTGCAGTCGCTGCGCGAAGCAGAGATCGTGATGGGGCGCTCGTCGCTCCTGTACGTACAGGCGTTGAAGTTCCTGCAGACGCGCGCGACGCCGCCGGCGGCCCAGCGGGCCAGCCGCGCGCGGCGCGTCAGGCGCGTGCGCCGCGCGACGCGCGGGTACGGCAGGGACTAGCCGGCGCCCGCGAGGGCGTCCTCATCAGAGCTGAAGTGTCGGCGCCAGCGGGCTAGGCTGAACGCAAGTACTGATGCACGCTCAAGGACAACCATCGGCGTCGTCAAATCCCTCGGAGTCGATGCCCGTGACCGATGACGAGATCCGTGAGAAGTACCTCGAGCGCGCGATCCGTGAGCTGAACACGCTCACGCGCGAGCTGCAGTCGTGCCCGCACTGCCCGCGCGGCAACCTGATGCCGGTGCTCGGCTCGGGCCACCCGCAGGCAGACATCATGCTGCTCAAGTACGCGCCGCTGCCGTCGGAGATCGAGGAGGGCGTCGCCTTCTACGGCCGCGCGGGCGGCGCGCTGATGAAGTCGCTCAAGCGGCTGCAGATCGACCCGCTGGCTGTGTACGGCACGCTCTGCGTGAAGTGCCCGCTGAGCGACGCCTCGCTGGCCGACCCGGCGTGCATGGCGCGCGTCGTCGCCGAGCTGGCGATCGTGCAGCCGAAGATCGTCGTCGTGATGGGCCCCGAGGCGCTCGTGGCGCTGAACGAGATGGAGATCCCGCTGGCGCACCCGCTCGACGAACGCCTCGGGGAGGTCCAGCAGCTGACGCCGACGATCGACGCGCTGTGCGTGCCGAACATCGACGACTCACTCGACGAGACCGACGCCAAGCGCGACTTCTGGGATTCGTTTCGCGTGCTCGGTGAGTGGTACGCGGCGCTGCCGCCGTACTAGACGATCCTGGTTACGCCGCTGGCGATTTCGTAGACGGCGGAGACGACCTTCAGCGTTCCCGCCCCGATGGCGGGGGGGATGATCGGCCCGCTGTTCGCGACAATGGCTGCCTGGCGGCGGGCGTTGGCGACGATCGAGGCGTCGAGCGTGCGGACCTTCGGGTCGAGCCCTTCGATCGCGGGGACGACGGCACCGACTACATCGCCGATCGCTCCGTATTTGGAAGCCGGAAAGGACTTGCGGCCCTCGACGACCTCGATCGCGGACTTCACAGCGCCGCAGTCACTGTGGCCGAGCACGACGATCACGTGCACACCGAGCACGGCGACGCTGTACTCGAGGCTGCCGAGCGAGCCGGTGTCGATGCTGTTGCCGGCGACGTGGGCGGCGAACAGGTTGCCGCGTTCGACGTCGAACACGAGCGGCGGCGCGACGCGCGAGTCGGCGCAGGCGAGGATCGCCGCGAACGGCTGCTGTTCGACGGCGCGGCGTTCGCCGACGGGCGAGTAGTCACGTCGTTCCCAGCGCCCGCGGCGATAGCGCCGGTTGCCTTCGACGAGCGCTTTCAGCGCGGCGTCGGGGGTGGACGGCCGGGCGTACGCCGCGCGCGCGTCGACGGCATCGAGCAGGTCGCTGCCGAGCAATGCGCCACCGGCGGCCGCTCCGGCGCGGCCGAGGAAGGCGCGACGTGAGAGGGACCGACCTTCGCGTTCTGACATTCAGCCTCCGATCGTGACGACGATCTTGCCGAGCTTGCCGCCGGCGGCGAAGCGCTCGTAGGCGGCGGCTGCCTGCTCGAGCGGGAAGGTCTCGGCGATCGGCACCCTCAGCGCGCCAGCATCGAACAGCGGCAGCACCTCGTGCTCGACGAGCCTGGCGACCTGCGCTTTCTGCTCGAGCGGTCGGGCGCGCAGCGTGGAGCCGTGGATGCGCGCGCGCTTGCCCATCAGCGCGAGCAGGTTGACCTCGGACTTGGCACCGGCTGAGACGCCGATCACGGCGATCCGCCCGCCGGTGGCGAGCGCGTTTAGGTTCTCGGGCATGTTGGGCGCGCCGACAAGCTCGAGGATCACGTCGAAGGGCCCGTACTCGGCGAAGCCATCGGGCGCGATCACCTCGGCGCCGAGCTCGACCACCTGCGGGCGCAGTTGCTCGTTGCGCACGGTCGCCGTGACGCTCGCGCCGGCGGCCCGCGCGAGCTGGATCGCGGCGGTGCCGACGCCGCCGGCGCCGCCGTGCACGAGCAGGCGCTCGCCGCTGCGCAGTTCGCCCTGGGTGAAGACGGCGTCGTGCGCGGTGGCGAACACCTCGGGCAGGCCTCCGGCGGCGGGCCAGTCGAGACCCTCTGGCACTCGCCATCAGCACGCGCTCGTGCACGGTGCACAGCTCGGCCTGCGCGCCGCCGCCGACGATCGCCATCACGCGCTCGCCGAGCTCGAAGCGTTCGGCACCGGGGCCAAGCGCTGCGACCTCGCCGGCAAACTCCATCCCGGGGATGTCCTGCGGCGAGCCGGGCGGCGCCGGGTAGAGCCCGCGCCGCTGCATCATGTCGGCGCCGTTCAGCCCTGCGGCGCGCACGCGCACGAGCACCTCTTCGGACCCCGGCTCGGGATCGGGGTGCTGCTCGATCACGATCTCCTTGTCCCTGATGGTTGCGGCGCGCATCGCGTGCAGCCTATCCCGGGTAGAGCGGGACGAGGGTCAAGCAGATCAAGGACGCACCCCTTCGGGGCACAGGCAGTTCGCGTGGCGTGCTCATTGCACGCGAGCGACTGAGGACGCAGAGATGCGCCGGCCATCGTTCCGCTCGAGCAGCGCGACGCACTCGATGTGGTGAGTCTGCGGAAACATGTCCACAGGAGTGACCCTGCGCAGCACCCAGCCGGCCTCGACGAGTTCGGCGGCGTTGGGGGCGAGCGTGGTGGGGTTGCACGAGACGTAGACGATCCGCTTGGGCGAGGCGTCGATGATCCGGTGCACGACTTTCTTGGAGAGCCCGGCGCGGGGCGGGTCGACGACGAGCACGTCGGGGCGCCCGGCGCGCGCCAACAGCTCGGGCAGCGCGAGGCGCACGTCGCCGGCGAAGAAGTTGGCCTTGGTGACCTCGTTGGCGCGGGCGCCTGCGATCGCGTCGGCGACGGCCGCTTCGATCAGCTCGATGCCCCACAGCTCACCGGCGCGCGGGGCGAGCGTGAGCGCGATCGAGCCGATCCCGCTGTACAGGTCATACACGCGCTCCCAGCCCTCGAGCGCGGCGAACTCGACGACGAGCCGATACAGGCGCTCGGCCATCTCGGTGTTGGTCTGGAAGAAGGCCTCGGCTGAGATCTGCAGGTCAAGCTCGCCGAGGCGCTCGGGCAGCTTGGCCTCGCCCCAGACGAGCTCGGTCTCGCCGCCGGCGGTCGTCTCGGCGAGGCTGCCCGAGCGCGACCAGAGCACGCCCGAGAGCTTGTCGCCGAGCCCCTGATGAAGCGCGGCGGCGAGCGAGCCGGCCTCGAGCTCGCCTTCGCTGGTCACGACGCGGACCTGCAGCTTGCCGCTGTGGCGGCCTTCGCGCACGACGAGGTTGCGCAGGCGGGCGCGTCCGTCGGCGGCCGGTCCGATGCGCTCCTCGCGGCGGTGCCCGCCACGACGCCCGGCCGGCCCGGCCCCGGAGCGCCGGCCGCGATCCCACGCGGTCAGCCCCTCGGCGCGGCACCAATCGAGCGCGAGCTTGCGCGCGAGGTTGCCACGCTCGGAGGCGAGCAGGCAGTCGTCCATCGCCAGCACCCTGTTGGCGCCGGCGGGGGCATGAAAGCCGCACACGAGCCCCTCCCCGGCGGAGCCGTCCTCGGGCGCGTCTTCGCCGAAGGAGTACTCGAGCTTGTTGCGGTAGCGCCACTGTTCGACAGCCGGGACGATCTCGTCCAGCTCGAAGCCCTCGAGATGGCCGATCCGCGTGAGCGCCTCGCCGACCTGCTCGTGCTTGATCTGCAGCTGGCGCTCGTAAGGGAGCACCTGCCACGGCACACCCGGGTGCTTGGCCAGCGGCGCGATCCGCTCGGGGCTCGGCTCGAGCACCTCGAGCGTTCGCGCATGCGCGTAGCTGCGCTTGCGCTTGTGCACGACCGCGCGCACGCGATCGCCGGGAACGGCGTCGGCGACGAACACGACGTAGCCGCCGTCGCCGATCCGCGCCACTCCCTCGCCGCCGAACGCGAGCGACTCGATGCTCAGCTCGAGCTCGTCGCCCCGCTGTGGACGCACGAAGTCCTCGGCGGGGTTCTCATTCTTATTAATTGATTGAGAGAGATCCAGCGAGCTCATGGCTTCGTCCCGGCGAGCAGCTCGAGCAGCGCCTTCTGGGCGTGACGGCGGTTCTCGGCCTGGTCCCAGATGCGCTGCCGCGCGCCGTAGAGAACCTCGGCGGTGATCTCCTCGCCGGCGTGCGCCGGGAGGTCGTGCAGCGCGAAGGCGTCCGGCGCGGCGGCGTCGAGCAGTGCGTCGTCGACGCGGTAGCCAGCGAGCGCCTGGCGGCGGTGCTCGGCGGTCTGCTCGTCGCCCATGCTGACCCACACGTCTGTGTATACGGCACACGCGCCGGCGACCGCGTCGCGCGGATCCTCGAGCAGCGTGAGCGTGCCGGTCGCGTCGTCGGGCAGCGCGAGGTCCCGCTCGAGCGTGTAGCCGGGCGGCGATGCGACGGCGACGTCGAGCCCGGCGAGCGTGCCGAGGATCGCGAGCGAGCGTGCGACGTTGTTGCCGTCGCCGACATAGGCCAGCCGCAGACCGTGCGAGCGAGTCGTGCGCCTCGCGCAGCGTGAGCAGGTCGGCGAGCGCCTGGCACGGGTGGTGCTCGGCCGTGAGCATGTTGATCACCGGGATCGTGGCGTGCTCGGCGAGCTGCTCGAGCAGCTCGTGCGGGCCCGTGCGCACGCCGACGGCGGCGACGTGGCGCGAGAGCACGAGCGCCGTGTCGCGCACGCGGCTCCCCGCGCGAGAGCTGCAGCTCGTCGGTACGCAGCACGACGGGGTGGCCGCCGAGCTCGTGCACGCCGACGTCGAACGACAGCCGCGTGCGCGTCGAGGGCTTCTGGAAGACGAGCGCCACGCTGGCGCCCTCGAGCGCGCGCGAGCCGAGCGGGTCGGCCTTCAGCTCGCAGCGCGCGGTTCAGCAGCGCGTCGAGCTCGCCCGCCGAGAGCTCGGCGCCTGTGAGGAAGTGCTGCGGCATGGACGAGCCAGTCTAGGCTAGGGTGCTCGGCCAGATGCGCAGACGCCTAGCGATCCCGGCAGCGTGCACGGCGTTTGCCCTGCTCTGCGGCTGCGGCAGCTCGTCATCGAGCAGCTCGTCCTCCTCGGCAACCACGTCGAGCACGCCGCGCAGAGCACGACCAACAAGGGCAGCCTGAAAGTGACTACGACGCCCAAGTTCGCTCCCGCGACGGGTCCCGTCAAGAGCGGCACCGTGCCGATCGCCTACCGCAACATCACGATCGCCCCCGACACGCTCAGGGTGAAGGTCGGCAGCACGATCGAGTGGACGAACTTCGACTCGGTCGCGCACAACGTGACCAGCGAGGGCGGCCCGCAGAAGTTCGCCTCCAAGGACTTCGGTGAAGGCGGCACGTTCAAGATCAAGGCGCTCAAGCCCGGCGTGATCCACTACCACTGCACGATCCACCCGGCCTCGATGAACGGGACGATCGAAGTCGTCAGCTAGCCGAAGTCGGGCAGGCCCTGCTCGGGAGTCGAGGCCGTGGCGTAGGTGCGGCGCGGGATGCGCCCGGCGGCCGCGGGCTAGGCGGCCGGCCTCGACGGCGGCGCGCATCGCGCGCGCCATGCGCACGGGGTCCTCTGCGCGGGAGATCGCCGAGGCGGCCATCACGGCGTCGCAGCCGAGCTCCATCGCGAGCGCCGCGTCAGAGGCCGTGCCGATGCCGGCGTCGAGCACGACGCGGCACGTCGACGGCTTCGCGGATCAGCGTCGAGGTTGTACGGGTTGCGAATGCCCATGCCGCTGCCGATCGGCGAGCCGAGCGGCATCACGGCGGCGCAGCCAACGTCGACCAGCCGCCGTGCGAGCACGGGGTCGTCGGTCGTGTACGGGAGCACGACGAAGCCCTCGTCTACGAGCTGCTCGGCGGCGTGCAAGCAGCTCGGGCGCGTCGGGCAGCAGCGTGTCCTCGTCGCCGATCACCTCGAGCTTGATCCAGTCCGTCTGGAAAGCCTCGCGCGCCAGGCGCGCCGTGAGCACGGCGTCGCGCGCCGTGTGGCAGCCGGCCGTGTTCGGCAGCAGCTCGACGCCCGCCTCCGCGAGCACGTCGATCAGCGAGCCGCGCGAAGCCGGGTCGACGCGCCGCAGAGCCACGGTGACGAGCTCCAGCCGCTCGCCGCGATCGCCTCGGCCATGCATCGCCAGCGAAGGGAAGCCGCCCGTGCCGAGCAAGCAGACGCGAGCGCAGCGTGCGTCCCGCGATCGTCAGCTCCTTCGATCGCCGTGTCGATCGCCTCGTGCATGCCGCGCATCATCCTCCCTGCATCGCCGTCAGCACCTCTACGCGCGCGTGCTCGGGGAGCGCGAACGAGCGCCACTCGCGCGCGCGGCACGACCTCGCCGTCGACGGCCACGGCGACGCCGCGCGCCTCCGGTGAGAGCTCGAGCCGCGCGAGCACCGCCGCGACGGTCTCGCCGGGGGACACGTCGCAGTCCTCACCGTTGAGCATGATCACGCGTGCACCGCCTCGGCCACGGCCGGCTGCTCGGCGGAGGCACCGGCGAAGCGCCGCGGGTCGCATGCGTCCAGCAGCGCGCGCTCGCCCGCGTCGATCTGCTCGCCGCAGAGCAGCTTCGCGCCGAGCTGCGCCGTCAGCGGCGCCAGCAGGATGCCGTTGCGGTGATGGCCCGTCGCCCAGCAGCAGCCCCTCCGGCGAGCCGGCACCGATCGCGGGGGCGTTGTCGGGCGTGCCCGGGCGCAGCCCCACGCACAGCTCCTCGATCTTCAGCTCGCTGATCCCGGGCACGATCTCATGCGCCTCGCGCAGCAGCTCGTACACGCCACCGACGTCGGGCTCGACGTCGAAGCCGCGCTCCTCGACGGTCGCGCCGAGCACGTAGCGCCCGTCCGCACGCGGCACGACGTAGCCGCCCTCGAAGCGGATCACGCTGCTCAAGAGACCCGGGCCGGCCGGATCGCGCAGGCGCAGCAGCTGGCCGCGCACCGGGCGCACCGGAACTGTGGCGCCCGGGCGAGTGGCGTCGAGCTCGGCGCCGGCGACCTGCGCGCTCCACGCTCCGGCCGCGAGCACGACCTGCCCGGCGGCAAGCGACTGCCCGTCGGCGAGCGCGACCCCTGCCACGCGCCCCGCGTCGGCCTGCACGCGCTCGACGCGCGCGTGCTCGCGCAACTCGCACGCCCGCCGATTCACATGCGGCGCGCAGCGCTGCCAGCACGGCTCGCGGATCGACCGAGTGGTCGTCTGGCGCTTCCAGCGCAAGGCGCGTGCTCGGCGCGAGCGCCGGCTCGCGCTCGCGCGCCTCGCTGCGCGCGCAGCCTGCTTGTCGTCAGGCCGAGCGAGTCGCGGAAGGCGACCTGGCGCTCGAGCTCGCGCGCCTCGTCCTCGTCGCGCGCCAGCATCAGCGTGCCCGTCGCGCAACAGGCCGACGTCGATACCGGAGGCCGCCTGCAGCTGCTCGGCGAAAGCCGGCCACAGCTCGGCCGAGCGCAGGCCGAGCTCGAGCACGCGCCGTCCTGCCTCGCCGAACTCGGCCTCGGCGACCGGCGCGAGCATCCCGGCGGCGACCTGCGAGGTGCCGCCGCCGAGCGTGTCGCGCTCGAGCACGGTCACCGACATCCCGCGCTCGCGCGCTCGCCACGCAAGCGACAGCCCGATCACGCCGCCGCCGATCACGAGCACGTCGTCCGAGCCGCTGAAATTGGCCATACGTTGATGCTAGCCTCGATCCGCGCCACGCAATCCCCGGCGGGCGGGGCGTTTGCGAGCCACGCGCGAGGGCGCGCCTGCGAGACTGCGTCGCGATGCCAGCAGTCAGACATCGGCTCCGAGCGCCGCGAGCGACTGGCCGCCGCGCGGCTCTATCTCGTGTGCGACGCCAACCCCGGCGGGCGCGCGCTGCCCGAGGTGATCCGCCCGGCGATCGCCGGCGGCGTCGACGTCGTGCAGCTGCGCGACAAGCAGCTCGGCGACGAAGAGCTCGTCGCCGTGGCCAACGCCGCGCGCGCCCTGTGCGAGCGTCTCGGCGCGCTGCTTGATCGTCAACGACCGGCCGCTCGTCGCGCGCGAGGCCGGCGCCGACGGGCGTGCACGTCGGCCAGGACGACATGCCCGTCGCCGAGGTGCGCGCGATCGTCGGCCCCGACCTGCTGATCGGCCTGTCCACGCACGCGCCAGGCGAGATCGACGCCGCCGCGGCGGCGGCCGACGACGGCACGCCGCTCGTCGACTACATCGGCGTCGGCCCCGTGCACGAGACGCCGACCAAGCCCGGCCGCCCGGCAGTCGGCACCGAGCTCGTGCGCTACGCCGCCGAGCACGCCACCGTGCCGTTCTTCGCGATCGGCGGCCTGGACGCCGTAAACCTCGGCGACGTGCTCGACGCCGGCGCCACGCGCGTCGTCGTGCTGCGCGCGATCGCCGACGCCGAGGATCCGCAGGCGGCGGCCGAAGCGCTGCGCCCGCAGCTCGACGAGCGCTCTTAGGCGCGGCGACGTGTCGGCTCCAGGCGAAAGCGAGAAGCCGCCGCGCGTGCCGCGCGGCGAGCGCGACGAGCTCGCCCGCGCAGCGCTCAGCCCGCTCGGCGAGCACGAGTGGCCGACGTCGCTGCGGATCGCGATCGGCGTGTGCCTCGTGCTCGCAGTCGGCGTGATCGCCGGCGCCGCCAGCGTCCACGACCTCAGCCGCACGGCGGCTCGCTGCCCGGCGCGCGCGTTGCTCGCCGTCGTGCTCGTGCTGCTCGCGCAGGGCATGTACAGGCGGCGCTACTGGGCCGTGCTCGCGCTTCGAGGCGCTGCTCGCCTTCCAGATCATCGTCACCTCGCTCGCGCTCGTCGTCGCCTCGACGATGCTCGCCGCCGCGATCTGCCTGCTCAGCGTGCTGCTCGGCGGCTGGCTGTTCTGGAAGCTCGTCCGCGTGATGGGACGGGTGCAGGCCGGGGAGCACCGATAGGCGGCGCGTGACTGCGTCCTCGGTCGCTCACGTGCTACTCGCACGCAGCGCTCCCTGCGTCCTTCTCACGCTTGCCTCTCGGCACTCCCGACAGCGTCGTTGGCTTCGATAGGCTCAGGCCGGATGGCTGAGAACACCTACGACTGCATCGTCATCGGCTCCGGGCCGGGCGGCTACGTGGCCGCGATCCGCGCCGCGCAGCTCGGCAAGAAGACGGCCGTCGTCGAGCGCGACAAGCTCGGCGGGCGCTGCCTGAACTACGCCTGCATCCCGGCCAAGGCCGTGCTGCGCTCGGCCGACCTGCTGACCGAGATCCGCGAGGCCGGCGAGTACGGGCTGAAGGTCGTCAGACGTCAGCGTCGACTTCGCCGGCGTGCAGGCGCGCCGCGAGAAAGTCGTCAACACGCTGACCTCCGGCGTCGGCGGGCTGTTCAAGAAAGACAAGATCGACGTGATCGAGGGCGACGCCGCGCTGAACGCCGACGGGCACGTCGTCGTCGGCGAGAACGTCTACGCCGCCGCCACCGTGATCCTCGCCACCGGCTCGACACCGCGCCCGATCCCGGGCGTCGAGTTCGGCGCGCGCGTCATCGGCACCGAGCAGGCCTGGGCGCTGCCGCGAGCTGCCCGCGCGGCTGGCCGTCGTCGGCGCCGGCGCGTCAGGCGCCGAGATCGCCTCGGGCTACGCGCGCCTCGGCTCGGAGGTGCGCTTGATCGAGGCGCTCGACCGCCTGCTGCCGACCGAGGACGCCGACATCTCGCGGCTGCGTCGAGCGCGGCTTCAAGCGCCAGGGGATCAACGTGCAGCACGGGCGACGCCGATCAGCCGACGTGCAGGCAGGCGAGAGCAGCGTGACCTTCACGCACGGCGAGGACGCCGGGCTCGAGGTCGACTACCTCGTGATCTGCGCCGGCCGCGGCGCCGACGTCGGCGGGCTCGGCCTGGCCGAGGCCGGCGTCGAGCTCGACGAGCGCGGTCTCGTCGAAGTCGACGGCGCGCTGCGCACGAGCCGCGCCGGCGATCTACGCGATCGGCGACCTCGTCCCCGGCCCGGCGCTCGCGCACAAGGCCTCTGACGAGGGCATCATCGCCGTCGAGGACTCGGCCGGCCTCGCAGACCCACCCGATCGCCTACGCCGACATCCCGCGCGCGACCTTCTGCACGCCCAACGTCGGCTCCTTCGGGCTGACCGAGGAGCAGGCTCGCGAGCAGGGCTATGACGTGGTCGTCGGCAAAGTGCAGTACGGCGCCGTCGGCGGCGGCGTCGTCTACGGCGACACCGGCGGCATGATCAAGCTCGTCGGCGAGTCCAAGTACGGCGAGCTGCTCGGCGGGCACATCGTCGGCACGCGCGCCACCGAGCTGATCCAGGAGCTCGTCAACGTGCGCCTGCTCGAGGGCGGCTACGCCGAGGTCGGGCGCATCATCCACGGCCACCCGACGCTGTCCGAGGCCGTGATGGAAGCCGGACGCGCAGCCGACGGCTGGTTGATTCACGGCTGAGCCGTGAGCGTCGACGCCGCCTTCTACTTCGACCTCGCAAGCCCGCTGGCCTACCTCGCCGCCGAGCGCATCCTGCACGCGCTGCCCGGCCCCGCCGAGTGGCGGCCCGTGCTCGCAAGCGAGCTGCCTGGAGGCGAGCGCTCGACGACCTGGCGCTGCGAGAGCGAGCGCGAGGCTTTCCGCGAGGATGTCGCCCGCCGCGCCGCGCAGCTTGGCCTGCAGCCGCTGCGCTGGCCCGAGCCGTTCCCCTTCGACAGCGCCCTGGCGATGCGCGCCGCCACGTACGCCAAGTCGATCGGGCGCGCCGTGCCCTTCGCCCAGGCCGCCTTTCGCCAGGCCTTCGCCGGCGGGCGCGACCTGTCCCAGCTCGACAACGTGCTGATCGCGGCCGCCGCCTGCGAGATGCACCCGGCCGCCGTGACGCGCGGCGCCGAGCTCGGCTCGGTCGCCGCGCAGCTCGCCGCCGCCACGAGCCAAGCGGCCGATCTTGGAATCATCGAGATCCCCGCGATCGCCGTCGCCGAGGACGTGTTCGAAGGGGAGCGCGCCGTCGAGCAGGCCGCCGTCCGCATGCTCGAGCTCGTCGGTGCCGCGCCGTGAAGGCCAAGGCCGCCTACCGGCTGATCGTGACGCGCGGCGGGCGCACGCCGGCGCTGCTCGCCGACGCCGAGCGCGTCGACCACATCGAGCTCGTCGACATCGACGACGGCGAAGTCGCGCTGTTCTGGGACCTCCCGCCGCAGGCCGCCTCGCGCATGGCGCGCGAGCTGCGCGAGGACCTCGCCCAGCTCGAGGCACCGGAGTTTCTCGCGCGCTGGAGTACCGTGGATTGATGGGAAGCACGCAGGAGCCGATCGGAGACTCGCCCGAGTCGCCCCGCGACCTGCCCGAGCCCTCCATCGCGCGCGAGTGGCTGCAGACGATGACGCTGATCCGCCGCTTCGAGGAGCGCGCCGGGGAGATGTACGCGCGCGCAAAGGTCGGCGGCTTCCTGCACCTCTCGATCGGCGAGGAGGCGACGATCGTCGGCAGCGCCCGCGCCCTGCGCGAGCGCGACTACCTGATCTCCACCTACCGCTCCCACGGGCACGCGCTCGTGCGCGGAACGCCGCCCGAGAACGTGATGGCCGAGCTGTTCGGGCGCGCCGACGGCTGCTCAGGCGGACGCGGCGGCTCGATGCACATGTTCGACGCCGCCCGGCGCTTCATGGGCGGCTACGGGATCGTCGGCGGCAACCTGCCGATCGCCGCCGGGCTCGCGCTCGCCTCCGACTACGAGGGCACCGACGACGTCACGCTGTGCACCTTCGGCGACGGCGCCTCCAACCAGGGGACCTTCGGCGAGACGCTCAACATCGCCGCGCTGTGGAAGCTGCCCGTCGTGTTCATGGTCACCAACAACCAGTTCGGCATGGGCACCTCCTTGAGCCGCCACTCTGCCGTGACCGACCTGCGGCGCAAGGGCGAGAGCCTCGGCGTGCCCGGAATGCGCTGCGACGGGATGGACGTGCTCGACACCTACGCCGTGCTCTGCGAGGCCGTCGCGCGCGTGCGCGAGGAGCGCCGCCCGCTGCTCGTCGAGGCCGTCACGTACCGCTTCCGCGGCCACTCGATGGCCGACCCCGAGCAGTACCGCTCCAAGGAGGAGGTCGCCCACTGGCGCGAACGCGACCCGATCCCCGCCTTCGGCGAGCGGCTGGAGCGCGAGGGCGTGATCGACGAGGACGAGCGCCGCCGGATCGACGAGCAGGCGATCGCGCGCGTCGATGCCGCAGTCGAGTTCGCCGAGGCCTCGCCCTTCCCCGCACCGGAGACGCTGTACGACGACGTCTACGTGCTCGGCGACGCCTCGCGCGGCTGGTACTCCGTGCGCACGACCGAGCCCGAGGACGCCGCTCCAGACGGCGCGCCGTCGGGCGAGTTCTCCCAGGCTCACGGCAACGACGAGATCCCGCAGCAGATGTCAGACGCGCTCGCGCACGGCGAGGACCGCGCCTGATGGCCGAGCTGCGCTACCGCGAGGCGCTCGGAGCCGCGCTGCGCGAGGAGCTTCGCCGCGACGAGCGCGTCTTCCTGATGGGCGAGGACATCGGCGTGTTCGGCGGCGCCTTCAAGGTCACCGATGGATTGCTCGAGGAGTTCGGCGAGAAGCGCGTGCGCGACACGCCGATCTCCGAGAACACGATCGTCGGCGTCGGCGTCGGCTCTGCCATGGCCGGGCTGCGGCCCGTCGTCGAGCTGATGACGATCAATTTCGCGCTGCTCGCCTTCGACCAGATCGTCAACCACGCCGCGCACATCCACTACATGTTCGCCGGGCAGGCGCGCGTGCCGCTCGTCGTGCGCATGCCCCAGGGCGCAGGGCACCAGCTCGGGCCCACCCACTCGCACTGCTTCGAGGCGCTGTTCCTGCACATCCCCGGCCTGCTCGTCGCCGTGCCCGCCACCGCCGCCGACGCCAAGGGCCTGTTGAAGAGCGCCATCCGCGACGAGAATCCCGTGATCTTCATCGAGCACGAGTCGCTCTACGGCGTGCGCGGCGAGGTGCCCGACGGCGAGGACGAGCTCGTCGCTTTCGGCAAAGCGCGGGTCGCGCGCGAGGGCACTGACGTGACCGTCGTCGGCGTCTCGCGCATGGCGCTGACCGCCGAGCGCGCCGCCGCCACGCTCGCCGAGCAGCACGGCGTCAGCGCCGAGGTGATCGACCCGCGCACGCTGCGCCCGCTCGACCTCGACACGATCCTCGCCTCCGTGCACAAGACCAATCGCTGCGTGATCGTCGAGGAGGGCTGGCCGCACGGCGGCGTCGGCGCCAACCTCGCCGCGCTGATCTCAGAGCAGGCCTTCGACGACCTCGACGCCCCCGTGCGGCGCGTCTCCGGCGCCGACGTGCCGATGCCCTACTCCAAGCCGCTCGAGGACATCGCCTACCCGCACGAGCCGCAGATCGTCAGCGCCGTGCTCGACACGCTCGGCATCGGCCCGGCCGGCGCCATGGCAAATGCCACGGAGGTGAGGCGCTGATGGCCGAGATCGTGATGCCCCGCCTATCCGACACGATGGAGGAGGGCACGATCCTGCGCTGGCTCAAGCAGGACGGCGAGCACGTCGCCCGCGGCGAGGAGCTCGTCGAGATCGAGACCGACAAGGCCGCCATGGTCTACGAGTCAGACCAGGACGGAACGCTGAAGCGGCTTGCCGCCGAGGGCGACACGTTGCCCGTCGGGCAGGTCATCGCACGCGTCGGCAACGCCGCCGGCGGCCAAGATGACGCGGGCGCCGCATCCGACGCCGGCGAGACGCCGGCCGAGGCCGCCCCCGACGGCGAGGTTCCGTCCGCCAACGGCGCCCGCAAGCAGCCTGAGGGGCAGATCGTCGAATCCGTCGCCGAGACCGTGGCACCGACGACACAGTCGTCGGTCGGTGACACGCCGAGCGCTGGCGCCCAGGACGCGCCCTCCGGCGCGCAGGGAGGGCGCCTGAAGGCCTCTCCGCTGGCCCGCCGCATCGCGCGCGATCAGGGCATCGATCTCGCCTCGCTCAGCGGCAGCGGTCCCGGCGGGCGGATCGTCAAGGCAGACGTCGAGGCCGCCGCCGTTCCCGGTGCCGACGCCGAGAGCGCCACGCAGGCCCCGGCCGCCGCGGGCACTGGGCCGCCCGCGAGCGCCGCACGCAAGGACGTCGCCACGGCCAAGGGGCAGACGACCACGCACGAGCTCTCGCGCATGCAGCAGACGATCGCGCGGCGGATGGCCGAGTCGAAGGCCACGATCCCCGACTTCACGCTGCAGAGCGACGTTGACATGGAGGCCTGCGTCGCGCTGCGCACCGAGCTCAAGCGGATCTCCTCGCATGACGCGCCCACGTACAACGACATGGTCGTCAAGGCCGCCGCGCTTGCCCTGCGCGAGTACCCGCGCGCCAACGGCAGCTATAAGGACGGCACGCTTCAGCTGCACTCGCGCGTCAACGTCGGCGTCGCCGTGGCCGCGCAGGACGCGCTCGTCGTGCCCACCGTGTTCGACGCCGACTCCAAGGCGCTCGGCGAGATCGCCCGCGAGGCGCGTGCGCTGGCCGGGCGCGTGCGCGACGGCACCGTCACGCCGCCCGAGCTCGGCGGCGGCACGTTCACCGTGTCCAACCTCGGCATGTACGGGATCAAGAGCTTCAACGCCATCATCAACCCGCCCCAGGCCGCGATCCTCTCCGTCGGCTCCGTCGAGGCGCGCGCCGTCGTGCGCGACGAGCAGATCGTCGCGCGGCACACGATGACGCTCTCGCTCGTCTGCGACCACCGCATCCTCTACGGCGCCGACGCCGCCGAGTTCCTCGCGCGCATCCGCGAGCTGCTGCAGACGCCCGCCTCGCTGACGTTGTGAGCCCAGTTCCCCGCTCCACCGTCGAGCTCGCGTGCGAGCTACCTGAGGGGTACTCGCTGCGCTCGATGCGCGAGTCCGATCTGCACGAGTTGCACGAGCGAATCGAGCGCAACCGCGACGAGCTGGGCAAGTGGCTGAGATGGGCGCAAGAGCCGAGCCTCGAGAACACCCGCGGGCACCTCGCGCGCGGACTCGCCGCGGAACGCGAAGGCCACGGTGTGCGGCGGGCGATCGTGATCGACGGCGCCATCATCGGCGACGTCGGACTCGACGTCGACCGCGACAACGACGCCGGGGGGATCGGCTACTGGCTCGACCGCGACCACCGAGGACGGGGCCTCGTCGGCGTCGCCGTGCGCGCACTCGTGCGCCACGGCTTCACGGCGCTCGCGCTGCGGCGCATCGAAATCCGCACCGACGTGCAGAATCGTGCGAGCCGCGCCGTCGCCGAGCGGCTCGGCTTCCGCCTGGAGGGCGTCCTGCGCGAGTCCTACCGCGTCGCCGCTGAGCGCTACAGCGACGACGCCGTCTATTCCCTGCTCGCCTCTGAGGCGGACACGCTCAGCTGAGCAGTTTCACCGCCTCTCTGACCTGCTTGTTGCCGGCCTTGATCTTCGTCACCGCAGTGCTCGCTTCTGCTTCGGCCGCCGACGGATCAGTGCCCTTCTCTTCAAACGCCGTCCCGAGGTGTTCGTAGGCGAGCACGATCGTCGAGATGCCTTTGAGCAGCTTCGACTTGGCGAGCTTCACCGCAGGGCGAGCGGCCGACTGTGCCGCGACTTTCGACCTCACCGCCTTCAATGCCGTGATCGCCTTGGCCAGCGCCGCGTTGACCGCCGCCGGTTCGTGCGTTGTTTTGTAAGCGCGGATCGCTTCAACCGCGGCTTTTTCCGTCGAGCGCACCCGCGGAAAGCCTTTGTTCAATGCCGTCTTGATGGTCGCCTTGCTGGCCGAGGCGCCTGTCACCGGTCCCGCCAGCGCTACAGCCGACACCGCCAACAACAACGAAACAGAGCGCAACGTCCTGATGGGTGTCACCGATCCGCCTCCGTGATTCGTGATCTCGCCTGCAGCCTGCCGCTCCAGGCGCTGCCTGATCTCCAGGTACCCCGCGGTTTCGGGCTTCCAAACCGATCGAGTCAGTCGCGCAGCGGGTCTTCCCAACGCAGGCCGGCGAAACGTGAGAAGTCGTTGTCGTGCGAGCACAGCGTCGCGCCGTGCTCGATCGCCAGAGCTGCCAGGTGGGCGTCGCTCGTCAGGTTGCCGCCCGCGCCGAGCGGGGCGAGCAGGTCGCGCAGCACTGCTGCATGACGGTCGGTGGGATGGATGACCGTGGCGACCGGCTGGGCGAGCCAGCGCTGGATCTCATCCAGGGCGGACTCGATCGGCCACGGGTCGCGCGCACCCTGCGACCGTGTTGTGATGCGAAGGAAACCGAGGAGTGCAAACCACGCAAAGGCAACGGTCTCGGTTCCCGACAGGACTTCCTCGAACCATCTCAACGTCGCCTCGTGATCTCGCGCCTGCTCGTCCACCACGTAGATCAGCAGGTTGACGTCGAGCAGCTTCACTTGCCTTCTTCCATCTTGCGGAGGATTTCCTCGTCCTCCATTTCTCCTGCGATCTGGTTCGCCTTGACGATGTTGATGCGAACCCCCAGCGGAGCCGTTTTCACCTTGAAGGGGCGCGAGACAGGTGCGGACGCGTCGAGACCCGCTCGCACCGCGTCGTTCAGCGCAGCCTTGAACGAGACGCCGCGCTCGCGCATCGTCGCTTTCAATTTGGCCTCCACGTCGGGGTCGAGTGTGACCGTCGTGCGCATCGAGGCATCATAACATCAGTTAAGTTGCTATCATGATGCATACTCGCTCTGGCGCTAGGCTGAGGGAGCGATGAACGCCGACGAGCTCTGGGTCTGCCACCTGGGCCATGTGCCCTACTGCGACGGCGTCGCCCTGCAAGGAACACTGCGCCAGCGTCGCCTCGCCGGCGAGCTGCCCGACGTGATGCTGATGCTGGAGCACCCGCCTACATACACGCGCGGGCGCCGCGCGGGCGCTGACGATCTGCCCTTGCCCGAGAGCTTCTACCGCGCCAAAGGGATCGACGTGGCAGACACCGACCGCGGCGGCCAGCTCACCTACCACGGCCCCGGCCAGCTCGTCGGCTACCCGATCATGGGCATCCACGACGTCGGCCGCTACCTGCGCACGATGGAAGGCGCCATCGTCGACGCCCTCGCTGTCGAGGGCATCGAGGCTCGCTCCCGGCATGACGAGGGGATCGACTACACCGGCGTCTGGGTGCAGGACCGCAAGATCGCCTCGATCGGCGTGCACGTCTCGCGCGGCGTCACCACGCACGGCTTCGCCGTCAACGTCGACAACGACCTCAAGCCGTTCTCCTGGGTGCTCGCCTGCGGGCTGCCCGACGTGCAGATGACCTCCGTCGCGCACGAGCTCGGCGCCCGCGCTCCCGGTCTCTCCTGCTTTCGCAAGGAGATGGCCTACCGCTTCTGCCAGGCCCACGGCAGGCGCCAGCGGCTCGTCTCCGCTGCCCGCCTCGGCATCGCGCCCCTGCCGGCCATATGCGCAGCCCCGACAGGGGCGGAGCCCATCGAATCGATCGCCCCCGAGACGCCGCAGGCGGTCGGAGTATGAGCGACGGCGTCAACCCGGTTGCCACCCGCTCGCGTGCCAACCCCGGCGGCGCCGACGTGCTCAAGGTCCTCGGGTCCGACGTTCGCCCGCTGCGCGAGCGCAAGCCGCCCTGGTTCAAGGTGCCCGCTCCCGGCGGGCAGCGCTACCGCGAGCTGACCGAGCTGATTCGCGACGAGAACCTGCACACCGTCTGCCAGGAGGCCGCCTGCCCCAACGTCGGCGAGTGCTGGGAGCGCGGCACCGCCACCTTCATGATCCTCGGCGACACTTGCACGCGGCGCTGTGGCTTCTGCAACGTCAAGACCGGCAAGCCCACCTGGAACGACCCGCTCGAGCCTGCCCGCGTAGCGCGCTCGATCGCCCGCATGGGACTGCGCCACGCCGTGATCACCTCAGTCGACCGGGACGACCTGCCCGACAAGGGCGCCTCCGCCTTCGTCGGCGTGATCCGCCAGGTGCGCCGCCAGGCGCCCAACTGCCAGGTCGAGGTGCTCACGCCCGACTTCCAGGGCCAGGAGATGCCGCTCGCCAAGGTCATCGCCGAGCGACCCGACGTGTTCAACCACAACGTCGAGGTCGTCCCGCGGCTCTACCCCATCGCCAGGCGCGGCTCCGAGTTCCAGCGCTCCTGCCGCGTGCTACGCATGGCCGGCGAGATGGGTGAAGGTGAAGTCGTCACCAAGTCCGGCTTGATGGTCGGGCTCGGCGAGACCCACGACGAGCTCGTCGAGACCTTCGCAGCGCTGCGTGAGAACGGCGTCGGCGTACTCACCGTCGGGCAGTACCTGCGTCCCTCCGAGCGCCACCTGCCGATCGTGCGCTACTGGCACCCCGACGAGTTCGCCGCGTTGGAGAAGGCTGCATATGAGCTCGGCTTCGAGCACGTCGCCGCCGGCCCGCTCGTGCGCTCCTCCTACCACGCCGACCAGCACGTGCCGCAGGCGCGTGACGGCGTAGGGCCGCTCGCCGCTGCAAGCGCCCCGTAGCCCGCTGCGGCTCGCCGCCCCCTCGCGCGGATAGTCTCGCCCGATCGTCCCCTTCCGCGACAACATGCCCCTGCGGCGGGCGCCGCTGCTCAGCATCACCCTGATCCTCGCCCTGCTGGTCGTGTACGTGCTTGCCGTGCTGCACGGCGGCAGCTTCTTCCGCGGACCATCCGCCTTGACGGCAATCGAATACGGCGTACTTCCCGTCGCACCCCGGCCAGGCGAGTTCCTGCGCTCGCTGTTCCTGCACGGCAGCTTCCCCGCACTGCTCGCCGACCTGCTCGCCCTCGCCGTCTTCGCCCCTCCCGTCGAGGACGTGCTCGGGCGTGCCCGCTTCCTCGCCTTCTACCTGCTCGGCGGCTGCCTCGCCCTCGGCCTGCGTCTGCTCCTGGCGCCCGACTCCATAGCTCCCGCTTTTGGCGCCGTCCCCGCCGTCGCTGTCGTGCTCGGCGCCTACCTGACCCTGCGCCCGCATGCCCGCGTCGTCTCGCTCGTACCGCTGCCCTTCTTCGCCACAATCGTCGAGGTGCCCGCCGTGCTCTACCTCGTGCTGTGGCTCGGCCTGCAGGTGTGGTTCGCCATTGGCGGAATCGACACGCCTCTTGCCTACGACCGCGGCGCCACCTGCGGGGCGCTGGCCTTCGGCGCGGTTGCCGGGGCGCTGCTTGCCCGAGCCATGCTCCCCGCGCGAAGTCGAGTCACCGCATGAGGCGCATCCTCGTGCTCGGCGCCGTGCTCGTCTTCATCGCCGGCTTCGCCTTCCTCACCGTCGCCGCCGCGATCGAACAGGGCTTCACGATCGCCAGCCTGATCTCCATCCTGATCCTCGTGCTGCTCGCCGTCGGGATCGTCGGCGCGCTGCGTAATCCTCCCCGCTGAGCATCGTGAGCCCACCCTTCATGACCTTCGAGGAAAGCCTGCGGCGGCGCGAACTCGCGCGCAGGCGCCGCCAGCGCCGCCGAGCGATCGGGCTCGGTGCGTTCGCCCTGCTCGTCGTGCTCGCTATCGGGCTCGTCGTCGTGCTCTCCAAGTCCGGCGGTGGCGATCGCGGCGGCCAAGCCTCGACGGCGACCGCCAAGCGCGCCCGCCCCAAGCCCGTCGTTAAGCCGACGCTCTCAGCCATCGGCCTGCCGCTCGGCAAGCCCGCTCTGTCACTGCGCGGACTCGGCCTGCCGCAAGAGGACTCCGTGCACATCGCCTTCCACCACCCACCACACGCCGGCATCCTGTTTGACCTGTCAAGCGGACAGGTGCTGTGGCAGCACAACCCCGACACGCGCCTGCGTATCGCCAGCCTGACCAAGATGATGACCGCGCTGTTGACGGTCGAAGCCGAACCGCCCAGCGCGCGCGTGCTCGTGACCAAGGCCGCCGTCAACTCAGCCGGCTCCAAGGTCGGCGTGCTGCCGCTCGGCAGGCACGTGCGCCTGGAGACGATGCTCTACGGCCTGCTGCTGCCCTCCGGCAACGACGCCGCCATCGCGCTCGCACAGCACGTCGCTCGCAGCATCGCCGGCTTCGTCAAGCGCATGAACGAGCGCGCCGCGCAGCTCGGCATGGGCTGCACGCGCTACTCCTCCCCCTCCGGCTACGTCAACGCAGCCAACTTCTCCTGCGCCGCCGACCTCGCCGTGCTCGCCCGCGTCGACGAGCAGCAGCCGCGCCTCGCCAGGATCGTGCGCACATACAGCAGGCAACTGCCGCTTCCGATCAAGGGCGGCAAGGTCTACCTCTACAACAACAACCCCTTGCTGATCTACCACTATCCCGGCGCCACCGGGCTGAAGACCGGCTTCACCGACGCCGCCGGACGCTGCCTCGTGGCCACTGCCGAGCGTGGCGGCGTGCGCCTCGGCGTCGTCTTGCTGAATTCGCGCAACCCAGGCACGCAGGCGCGCCAGCTGCTCGACCGCGCCTTTCAGGGGGTCTACCATCAAGCCCCCGTCCTCGAGCCGCCGATGCCCGCAGGAGCGTGAGCCAGATGAGCAAGCCCAGTGAGTTGAAGGTCATCGCCACCGCCGCCAACCAGGCCGAGGGCGAGCTGATCGTCGCCCGCTTGGCGCAGGCCGGTATCAGCGCGATCGAACAGCGGGCCAGCGGCAATCCCGAATTCGGCGGCTCCGGCGGACGCTACATCTACGTGCAGGCCGCCGACCTCGAGCGCGCCCGCACCGTGCTCGCCGTCGATCAGCCTCCCTTCTCCGATGAGGAGCTCGCGCGGTTGAGCGACGAGGCCGCGCGCGAAGCGCGGGAGTAAGCCCTCAGGGCTCCGCGCGGGGACGGACGATCAGCGCCGCCAGCAGCGTGAGCGGCCAGGGGACGATCAGCGACGCGATCAGGTAGAGCGCGAACGGCCGTCCCTTTCGCTGCGCCAATCGTGCCACGAGCAGCGCCGGGACGAGCCAGAGGAAGAGGACCCCCAGCAGACCGGCGAAGTGCGCCGTCGTGATCGCTGGCATCGGGCCTATCGCTGCTCTTCCGGCACACCGCGCGGAAATTCACGGATGCCCGTTTTCGTGTCGTACTTCAAGTAGGTGTTCAGCACATGGTGAGGCAGGCTGGCCAGCACAATCCACCACCCGATCGCCAGGACGAGCGCAACCGCGATCACCAGAACCCACCACCTACCAACGAGCTCGATGCGAATCCACGCGATCGCACTGGCAAAGTGGCCTCGCACAACCGAACACTGCCCGCAATCGCGACCACGTATCGCCGGCGCGAGAGCCGAGGCTCGGCGAGGCCCCTCGGCTCGCTCATTCGCCTCTAACGGAAGGCGAGTAAACGAGCTGCTGCTCGCCGCAGGCACCGAGCGCCTGCGGCGAGCCGTAGGGCTCAGCCGGTCAGATGCGCGACGGCGCTCACCGAACCCGACCCCGCTTCGCCACTCGCCGTGATCCGGTAGTACCTGCCCGTAACGGACAGCGCTTCGCTCTGCGACGAGGGCACTGAGCGGGCCGGGAGCCAGAATTCCTGGTTGTTGCTCACTTCCAGGGTGACGTTGCTCACGCCCCCCGAATGACCCGACGTGATCGTGATCGTCTTGTATTTGCCCGCATCGAGCACCGGCGATACCAAGGGGCTTTTGCCGACTGCCGCGCCCTGGAAGAACGTGAAGTCCAGTGGGGCCGGCGTTTGACTCGCTTCGAGTTTGGCGATGGAGGCCTGCAGGCTCGAGATCGTCGTCTGCTGCTCTTTGACCTTCGCCACGGCAAAGCACGTAGCGATCTTTTGATTGGTCGCGGCTGATGCTTTAGCCGTCAGCAGACTGCCGGTGCATGTCGTTTCCTGCCACTGGGCCGCGCGTGGTTCGAAGTCAGCGCTCGTGAGCGCAAACGCGACACCCGCGCAGATCAGAACCGCCGCGATCGCTGCGCCGATCACCGCTGAGCGTGTTCTCCACCGTCCTAGCATGTGCTTTCCCCTCCATCCGAGAGTTGTGGTTTACCGAGCAAGGCTATCCCGCAGAACGTGCGTTTCATCCAGGCTGGGCGCTCGAGCGGAATGCGGCCGCCGGCGCCTCGTTCAGTGGGCGGACGCTCGGAGCCGGCCTTCGAAGCTCCCGCGCCGCTGAGCCCTCCGTTCACGACAAGCCCTGGAGGAGTACCGTTCTTGCTCTAGATTGACTGGTCAGTCAGCCAAAGGAGAACGCCGTGGATCTCGACGACACACAAGACCAGGCCGCGTACCGCGCCCAGGTACGCGCTTGGCTCGATGAGCACAAGTCCGAAGCGCCGATCGTGAGCGGCCCGGACGCGATCCAGGACGAGTCGGAGATAATCGCCGCCCGGCGCACCTGGCAGGGCAAGCTCGCCGAGGGCGGGCTGGCCGGCGTGACCTGGCCGAAGGAGTTCGGCGGGCAGGGCCTCGGTCCGATCGAGCAGGTCATCTGCAACCAGGAGATCGCCAAGGCCAAAGTGCCGGGCATCCTCGACGCGATCGGCGTGGGCATGCTCGGCCCGACGATCATCGCGCACGGGACCGACGAGCAGAAGTCGCGCTACCTCGGCCCGATGCTGCACGGCGACGAGGTCTGGTGCCAGCTGTTCTCCGAGCCCGCCGCCGGCTCTGACCTGGCCGCCGTGCAGGCGCGCGCGCGCCAGCAGGACGACGGCAGCTGGAAGCTCTCCGGGCAGAAGGTGTGGACGACCAACGCGCAGTTCGCCTCCTACGGCCTGCTGCTCGCGCGCACCGACGCCGACGTGCCCAAGCACAAGGGCCTGACGATGTTCATCGTGCCGATGGACGCCGAGGGCGTGACCGTGCGCGGGCTGCGCCAGATCTCCGGCGAGGCCGAGTTCAACGAGGTCTTCTTCGACGACGTCGCGATCGACGCCGACGCGGTCGTCGGCGGCGTCGGCAACGGCTGGGGCACGGCGCTGACCACGCTGATGTTCGAGCGCGTCACGATCGGGCTCGGCAGCGAGGGCATGGGCTACAACTCCAACCGCTTCGCGCAGGCGCATCGCCGCCGACGCCGACGCTCGCCGCGACCCCGAGGTGCGCCACACGCTCGGCGAGATCGCAAGCGAACTGCTCGCTGTGCGCTTCACCGGCTACCGCACGCTCTCGGCGCTGCAGAAGGGTCAGGTTCCCGGCCCCGAGTCGGGCCTCGCGAAGATCACGATCGTCAGCGGCGCGATCAAAGCCGGCGACCTGATCGCCGACGTGCTCGGCCCCGACGCGCTCGACGAGGACGGCGAGTGGGCGTACATGATCTCCTTCCTGCCCGGCCTGAAGTCGGCCGGCGGCACCGAAGAGATCCTGCGCAACACGATCGGCGAGCGTGTGCTCGGTCTGCCCCCTGCGCCGCGTCTGGACAAGGGCATCCCCTTCTCCGAGCTGCGCTCCAAGGAAACGGCGGCGGCATGAATCTCTCACTCTCAGACGAGCAGGTGTTCCTGCGCGAGGCCGCGCGCGGAGCGCTGTCGCGCTTCAAGACCTTCGAGGCCGTGCGCGAGGCGCTCGACGGCAAGACCGACGCGATCCCCGACCTGTGGCCGACTGCCAAGGAGGCCGGCTGGCCCGGCCTGTTGATCGACGAGCAGCACGGCGGCGCCGGGCTCGACGCGTTCGACGCGATGCTCGTGCTCGGCGAGTGCGGTCGCGTGATCGCGCCGATCGGGCTGCTCGGGCACCTGCCCGCGAGCTCGATCCTCAACGACTCGCCCGCCGGCGCTTCGCTGCTCGAGGACCTCGCGACCGGCGAGCGCCGCGCCGCCTACCTCCCTGTCAGCCCGCCCGACGACCTTTCCGGCTCGTGGACCGTCGACCCGCGCAGCGGGCTGAAGCGTCCCGGCGCGCCGACGGCCAAGCGCCGACGGCGACGGCGCACGCGTCAGCGGAGTGCTCTCGTTCGTGCCCGACGCGCCCGGTGCCGACGTGCTCGTCGGCGTCGCGCTTGCTCGACGGCAAGCCCGTCGGCGTGGCCATCGAGGGCGATGCCTCCGGCGTCACCGTCGAGGCGACGACGCGCTACGACGCGAGCCGCTCGCTCGGGCACGTGACGCTCGAGAACGCGCCCGCGCTCGTGCTCGACGCACCCGAGGAGTCGCTCGCCTCGGCCTGGTACCTCGCGCAGTCGCTGATCGCCGCCGAGTCGCTCGGCAGCGTCGAAACGGCGCTCGACGTGTCCGTTGAATACGCCAAGGAGCGGCACACGTTCGGTCGCGCGATCGGCTCCTACCAGGCCGTCAAGCACTCGCTCACCGAGGTCCTGCGCCAGCTCGACAACGGCCGCTCGCTGCTCTACTACGCCGGCTGGGCCCGCGGCGGTGCGCCCGGCGAGTTCCCACTCGCCGCAAGCGCCGCGCGCTCGGTCGCCGGTCGCGCGCTCGACACCGCCTCGCGCACGATGATCTCCGTGCACGGCGGCACCGGCGCCACCTGGGAGCACGACGCCCCGCTGTACTTCCGCCGCGCACAGCTCTCGCGGCGGCTGCTCGGCGGCACCAACGGCGCGACCGACCGCGTCGCCGGCGAGCTGATGGCGCAGGCTGACGCCGCCTAGTTCATAGCCCAACGCCACCGCTTCGTCTGACATGAGCGTGTCGTTGAGAATGCAAGCGCTGGCGGTATAATCGGATTATGGAAACTGTTCCATATGAAGCTTGCGAGTTGTTCTCGGGCGAAATCCGCGCCGAGAACAGCGAAGCTCTGCTCGCCAAGATGGCCGAGCATGCCCACCGTGGCGTGGAACGGGTCGTGTTGGATGTGTCCTCCTCAGGTGGTGCGGTCGCACCGGCGAAACTTCTCTATGAGGAACTGCGCTCTACGCCGTTTGAGCTCATCACGCGAAATGTGGGCGAAGTGCAGTCGATGGCGAATCTTCTGCTGCTGGCCGGTAACAAGCGCTTCGCCGTAGCAAGCTCGACGTTTCTGCTGCACCCGCTTCAGGTCGAGCACGAACTTGCAAGCCACGACCGCATATATCTCGACCTACCCGCCTTGGAACGCACGCTGATGCGCCACAAAGAAAGCGGCAACCTGGAACAGACAGCCAAGTACGGCGCACAGATCGTACAAGTGCACCGCGAGACTCGGGAACTGCAGGAGATCGTCGAACGAGAGACCAGTCTTCCCAGCACTGAGGTAGCGCGGCTAATACAGGACGGCCGGCCGTTCGACGCGGCGTTTGCGCAGGGGGCTGGCTTTATCGAAGCCATCGTCCCTCCTGGCCTAGTCCCTGCCGCGCCTTTGTCTTAGCGAGCTATCTACGCACACTGGCCGCGCTGGCGTTTACCAGCGCCGCCAGCACAGGCGCACCATACGCCGCATGCACCGCTTCAACCAGCCGCGGATCTACTCCGCAGTTGATGCAGAACCCGTGCTGGGACCAGCCGATCGCACGCGCCAGCACCTGGTCGGCATACGTCACGCCGGTCGCGTCGTGCCCGTAGTAGGAATAGGCCGCGCTCCACGCCGCCGGCGTCGAGTGAGTAGCTCGCGCCGTCGGCTGAGAGCAGGTGCGCGGCGGCCATGATCGAGTCGAAGTCGTCGTAGATCGAGGGGTGCCTGGCCGTGCGATGGTCGTAGCTCGACGGGCGCCGGCCATAGCGGAACGAGTCGCTGACCAGCCGCCACGTCGGCACCGGTCCGTTGGTCACGTTGAACTGCATCGGCCCGCCGCAGCATCCAGCGAAGTTGAGCCCCGCGTAGATGCCCGGCGCCGTCGAGAAGGCCGACTCCTGACGATGGATCGAGGCGATCAGCAGCCAGTTGACGCCGAACGTGCGCTGCGCGACGGCGTAGATCGGGTAGAAGCCTTCCATCCAGCGCGTCGCTATGTGCGTCTGCGTCTGATCGACGAAGCGAGCCGCGTCGAGCTGCTGCTGGCGGGCCGTCGGGCGCGCGACGATGCCGCCGCTGTGTGCCCGCGGCGAGTCGCCTTTCCACGCCGCCTCACATGATCGGAAGGGGCGCCTACCTTGGCTAAGACGCTCGCCGACGCCGCGGGGCTGGGTGCAGGAGTCGTCGCCATCACGGGCACCGCCGGCGGCGCGCTCGCGCGCTCGCTTGACCCCGATCCACCGCCTAGCAGCAGCGCCGCCGCCAGCACGCCGACGCCGAGCAGCGCCAACGCGCTCGCCAGCAGCCAGGGGCCAAGCTCTTGTTCCGGCGAGGGGACGTTCCCGTCGCTGCCGTGGTGCTCAGGAGAAGACAAGGCCGAGATCGCGGCAAACGTCGGTCACGGCGAGCCGTGCGCCTGCGAAGACTCCCCGTCGTCGAGCTGACACGTGTCCATTGTTCCATCTGCATCGCCCTCACACGCGACAATCGTGCGGCGTGCGTGTTCCAGCTCCCATGCGAAAGCTCACGCCGCACCCTGCCGTCACCGCGCTCGCGACACTGCTCGCCCTCGCGGCCCTCGTCTGGGGCGCGTTGGGCGTCGGCACGGCGTCCGCTGCACCGGCAACCTCGCTGCAGCCGCTCGCGCCCGCCCAGCAGCACTACCTCACGCTCGCGCAGCACGGCGTGGCGCAGCGCCAAAGCCCGCTGGTCCGACCACCGCCTCGGCTGGTACGACTCGCGCCTGGGCGACCACGACCGCTATCCGCTGGCGACGATCTGGGACATCGTGCCGCTGTTTCAGTCGCTCGACGCGATCGCGATCGCGCAGCCGACGCCGGCCAACCGCGCCGCCGTCACCCGCTTCGCCAAGGGCGCCGAGCGCTATCTCAACCGCGGGCTGCGACCGCTGCCCGGCTACTCGCCCTACCCGGGCGATCGCACCGCGAGCACGGAGACGTGGTTCGACGACAACGGCTGGTGGGGCATCGCCTTCGTCAACGCCTACCGCGCGACCGGCATCCAAGCGCTGGCTGAACGACGCCGACCGCGCGCTGAAGTACGTCGCAGCAGCCGGCTGGGACGCGCGCGCGGGCGGACTCTGGTGGAACACGACCCACCCATACAAGGCCGGCGCGGCGCTGGCCTCGGACACGCTGCTCGCGACGCTGCTCTACCAGCAGACCAAGTCGAGCTTCGCGCTCGGCCAGGCGCGCCGGTTCCTCGCGTGGGCGAAACACGAGCGGCTTCAGCGCAAGCCGACGGGCTGTACAGCGGGCAGCAGCCTGAACCCGACGCCGATCGACTACGCCGAGGGACCGCTGATCTACGCGCAGGCGGTGCTCTGCGAACTGACCGGCACGGCGGCCGACTGCCAGCGATCGGACGAACAGCAGGAAGAACTCGCTCAAGCGCTTCGGCTACCTGCTCGACTTCTCGCCGCAGTACGACGCGATCTACCTGCAGTGGCTGCTCGCCCTCTACGGGCTGCACCACGATCGCACGCTGTACGCGATCGCCGCCGACAACGCACGCAACGTCGAGGCACGCGCCCGCAACGGCGAAGGGCTCTACCTGCTGGCCTGGAACGGCGAAACGATCGCGCCGCAGAACGCGCGGCCGGGCATGCTGCAGACGCACGCCGCCACGACCAGCCTGTTCGCGTGGCTGGCCGTGTACCCGCCGCCCGGCGTGAGCGTGGCTAGACCCCGAGCACCCGTTTGGCCACGCGATCGAAGACGTGGTCGGGCAGCAGGCGCTCGGGCGAGGATCATCGCGCGCGCGTCGCGCCCGACGACGTAGCGCGAGCTTCATCCGCCGCGCGCGTCAGCGCACGTTCGATCGTCTGCGCGACCTGCTCGGCGGGAACGCCGCGCTTGGCGGTGTCCTTGAGCGCCTTGTCCATCGCGGCGGGCACCTTCCCGTACTCCTTCTGCAGCTGCGGCGGCACGACCACCTGATCGCCGGTCTCGCGCGCCTTGTCCCAGATCGGCGTGGCGACGGAGCCGGGCTCGACGAGCGCGACCTGCACGTTCGAGCTCGCGCAGCTCGACGCGCAGCGCGTCGCCGAGCGCCTCGATCGCGTGCTTGGAGGCGGCGTAGGGAGCGGTGAAGGCCATCGCCACGCGCCCGCCGACGGAGGACATGAACACGATCCGTCCGTGCGCGGCGCGCAGCGCCGGCAGCAGCGCCTGCGTGACGGCGACCTGTCCGAGCACGTTGACGTCGAACTGCTTGCGCAGGTCGTCGGGGTGCAGCAGCTCGAGCGGCCCGCCGATAGCCGATGCCGGCGTTGTTGACGAGCGCGTCGAGCCGGCCGGGCGAGCCCTCGCCACGGCCGAGCTCGCTGACGTGGCCTGCCGCCTTGCGGATCTGCTCGAAGTCGGTGACGTCGAGTATGAGCGGCTCGATCCGCCCAGACGGAGTCCTTCGCGGACGAGCCGCGCGCCGTCCTGCTCGCTGCGCACGCCCGGCGAGCACGGTCCAGCCGGCGCCCGGCGAGCCGCAGCGCAGTCGCCTCGCCGATCCCGGTCGAGGCCCCCGTGATCAGCGCGCGTCGGCATCGCTGAAAGCTATCTCACCGCGTCGTTAGCCACGACTTAGGATCTGCCTCGATGGTTCCACTCGTGCACGTGCGCAAGAACGGCAGCCGCGGCAAGACGGCGCGGATCGTGCTCGCGCTCGCCGCACTGGCGACGCTCACGGCGCGCGCTCGCGCTGGCGGCTGCGGCGCGAGCCTGCCGCATGCGGACGAGGAGGCCAGCGCGGACGTCGACGCGGCGACGCCCGGATCGTGCGGCGCGAGCGTGCTCGGCGCGCTCGGCCACGTCGCTAAGCGCGTCTACAGCGAGGGCATCGACAGCGAACGGACGGCGAGCGCGGCGCACATGATCGAGGGCTCGGCCGCGCTTCGCTCAGCGGTCGAAGCCGGCGACGCAGGCTCGGCGCGGGCGGCGGCAAAGGCGTTGATCGCCACCGGCCACCTGACCAACCTGCGCGTCGTGCGCAGCGGCAAGGTGCTCGTCGAACTCGGCGGCCCGGCGCTGGCGCCGCTGCACGGCACGCTGCTGGGAGCAAACAGGAAGCCGATCGCCGACTACGTCACGAGCGTGTGGGCGGCGGGTGGAATCGTCGCCGAGACGAACGGGATCGCGGAGGCGACGACGGTGATCCGCTCGGCGCGCACGGCGAACGACACACGTACCGTGGCGGGCACGTTCCCGCTGCCGGCGAGCCAGCTGCCGACCGAGGGCACGCTGACGCAACGACGGCGTCGCCTACCAGTTCAGCTCGCTACGCGGCGAAGGCCTACCCCGACGGCGCCCCGCTGCGCGTCTACCTGCTGCGCACGATCGAATCGGTGAAACCGCTGTGCGGCGCAAGCGACGAGGACACGGTCGTCAACACGCTCAGTCGCATCGCCCACCTGATCTACGACGGCGAGGCAGGCCGGCGCACGGTCAAGCAGATCCACCGCGTGCAGGAAAACAGGCGCGCTGTTGCGAGCAGTCGCGCGGCGCGATCCGAAGGCCACGCGCAGCGCGATCGAAGCGCTGCTGCACCAGCACATCGTGCGCCTGCGCGTGAGCGCCGGCGGCACGGCTGCTCGCAGACGTCGGCGGGCCCTACGTGCTGGCGCCGGTGACGGCGCCGCTGCGCCAGGGCGGTCGCACGATCGGCAGCTTCACGCTCTCGATCCAGGACGACGAGGGCTACAAGCGCCTGGCCAACCGGCTGGCTGGGCTGGACGTGCTGATGTACATGGGCAACAAGCTCGTCAAGAGCACGCGTCGGCTACTCGCCCGGCCCGGTCCCGGCGAGCGGCGCGGTCACATTGCACAGGCGCAGCTTCCGCGCCTACACGTTCCGTGCCGAGGCGTTCCCGTCGGGGCCGCTGCGGATCACGCGTGCTGATCCCGACGCCCTACTCCTGAGCACCGGCGCCGCGTACGGCGTCAGGGTCAACGCTCGCGCGTGGCGCCCTCAGACGGCGACGAGCGCCGAGCGCTTCTGCTGCAGCGCGGCGAGCAGCTCGTCGAAGGCGTCGGCGAATTTCTCGACGCCCTCGCGCTCGAGCGTGTCGGTGACGTCCTTGTAGTCGACGCCGACGGCAGCGAGGTCGTCGAACACGCTTGCGCGCCTGCTCGAGGTCGGCCTCCAGGCGCGCGCGCGGCTTGCCGTGGTCCTGGAAGTCCGGATCGTCTCCTCGGGCATGGTGTTGACGGTGTCGGGCCCGATCAGCTCCTCGACGTACATCGTGTCGCGGTAGTCGGGGTTCTTGACCGACGTCGAGGCCCACAGCACGCGCTGGGGCGTGGCGCCCTTGGACTGCAGGTACTCCCAGCGCGGCCCGCGAAGATCTCCTTGTAGCGCTGGTAGGCGAGCTTGGCGTTGGCGACGGCGAGCTTGCCCTTGAGCTCGTCGTGGGCGCCGAGCTCGTCGAGCCGTCTGTCGGCCTCGGTGTCGATGCGCGAGACGAAGAAGCTCGCGACGGACGCGACCTTGGTCGGGTCGCCGCCCTCGGCGACGAGCCGCTCGAGCCCGCGCACGTAGGACTCGGCGACCTCTTCGTAGCGGTCGCAGCGAGAAGATCAGCGTGACGTTGATCGACTTGCCCTTGGCGATCACGTCCTCGATCGCGGCGAGTCCGGGCTTGGTCGCGGGGATCTTGACCATCAGGTTCGGGCGCGTCGACGATCTCGTGCAGGCGCATCGCTTCGCGGAACGTCGCGAGCGTGTCGTAGGCAAGACCAGGGTCGACCTCGAGCGAGACGTAGCCGTCGCGCCCGCCGCCGCCGTCCCAGACGGGGCGGAACAGGTCGCAGGCATCGCTGATGTCCTGCTCGGCGAGCGTCCAGAAGACGTCCTTGATCGTCGAGCTCGGCGTCGAGTTCGCGCAGCTGCTCGTCGTAGGCGTCGCCGGCGGCCATCGCCTTCTGGAAGATCGACGGGTTCGAGGTGGCGCCGACGACGGAGTCGTCGTCGATCAGGCTCTGCAGGTGCCCGTCGCGGATCGACTCGCGCGAGAGGAAGTCGATCCACACGCTCTGGCCGAGCGCGGAGAGCAGTCGCAGCGGGGTGAGGTGCTCGCGGAGGACATGATCGGCTCCTTGTCAGCTCGATCTTGGCTGGCTCGCGCTGAAGCAGCGCGCGGGCGCGGGCGGCGATGTTCTCGTCGGTGAAGCCCGAGCTTCTCGAGCACGGTCGTACCCGGCGCGGATGCGCCGAAGCGGTCGAGGCCGAGCACGTCGCCGTCGAGGCCGACCCACTTGCCACCAGCTGATGCTCGCGCCGGGCTCGACGGCGAGGCGGGCGCGCACGGCGGGCGGCAGCACCTCGTCGCGGTACTGCTCGCTCTGGGCTTCGAACAGCTCCATGCACGGCATCGAGACGACGCGGACCTTGACGCCGTCCTTGGCGAGCGCCTGCGCGGCGTGCAGCGTCGTCGGCACCTCGGCGCCGGTCGAGATCAGGATCAGCTCGGGCGCCTCGCCCTCGGCCGAGTCCCACAGCACGTAGCCGCCGCGCGCGACGCCCTCGGCGCCGGCGACCTCGCTCGCGGTCGAGCGTGGGGATGTTCTGGCGCGAGAGCAGCAGCGCGACCGGGCCGTCCTCGCGCTCGAGCGCGAGCTGCCAGGCGACGGCCGTCTCGTTGGCGTCGCCCGGGCGGATCACCCACAGCTCGGGGATCGCGCGCAGCGAGGCGTAGTGCTCGATCGGCTGGTGCGTCGGGCCGTCCTCGCCGAGGCCGACGGAGTCGTGCGTCCAGACCCACACGACGGGCAGCCCCATCAGCGCCGACAGCCTGACGCTGCCGCGCATGTAGTCGGAGAACATCAGGAACGTCGAGCCGTACGGCTTGACGATGCCGCCGTGCGCGGCGGCGCCGTTGACGATCGCGCCCATCCCGTGCTCGCGGATGCCGAACGGCACGTTGCGCCCGGCGTGCACGGCGCGAGAACTCGCCGCCGCCGTCGAACACGGTCTTGGTCGACTCGACCAGGTCGGCGGCGCCGCCGATCATCGTCGGGCCGAACTCGGCGAACGCGGCCATCGTCTTCTGCCCGGCCGAGCGCGAGGCGATCTCCTCGCCGGCGGCGAACTTCGGCAGCGCCTCGCGCCAGCCGTCGCGCAGCTTGCCCTGCCAGGCGAGGTCCCAGTCGGCGGCCATCTCCGGGAAGGCCTCGCGCCACGGGCGATAGAGCCGCTGCTCCCACTCGCCCTGCGCGGCGGCGCCGCTCTCGCGCGAGCGACATGTGCTCGTACACGCGCTCGTCGACCCAGAACTTCTTGTCGGGGTCGAAGCCCATCACTTCCTTGGTCGCGCGCACCTCGTCTTCGCCGAGCGCCGAGCCGTGCGACTTGGCGGTGTCGACGGCGTTCGGCGCCGGGTAGGCGATGTGCGAGCGAATCGAGATGAACGACGGGCGCTCCTCGTTCCTCGCGCGCCGCCTGCAGCGCGTGCGTCAGCGCGTCGACGTCCTCGGAGTCCTCGACGCGCTGCACGTGCCAGCCCTCGGCGGCGAAGCGTCCGAGCGTGGCTCTCGGAGTCGAAGGAGAGCGCGGTCGTGCCGTCGATCGTGATGCGGTTGTCGTCGTAGCAGAGCGTCAGCTTGCCGAGGCCGAAGTGCCCGGCGATCGACGCCGCTTCCTGGCTGATCGCCCTCCATCAGGTCGCCGTCGGAGCAGATCGCATACGTGCGGTGGTCGACGATCTCGTGCCCGGGGCGGTTGAAGCGCTCGGCGAGGAAGCGCTCGGCCATCGCCATGCCGACGGCGTTGCCGACGCCCTGCCCGAGCGGGCCGGTCGTCACCTCGATGCCCGGCGTGTGTCCGCGCTCGGGGTGGCCCGGGCGTGCGCGAGCCCCACTGGCGGAACTGCTCGAGGTCCTCGAGCGCCGAGGTCGTAGCCGCACAGGTGCAGCAGCGAGTACTGCAGCACGCAGGCGTGGCCGGAGCTGAGCACGAAGCGGTCGCGGTCGGGCCACTCGGTGTCCTGCGGGTTGACGTGCAGGAAGCGCTCGAACAGCGTGTAGCCGAGCGGCGCGAGCGCCATCGCCGTGCCCGGATGCCCCGCGTTGGCCTTCTGCACGGAGTCCATCGCCAGGCCGCGGATCGTGTCGATCGACAGCTCGCGGATCTCGCGCTCGTCCATTAGCAGCGATCCTAGCGACGCATCGGCCGCTAGCATCTGCGGGACCATGGACGAGCAGTTCTGCGACGTCGGCGACGACATAACCTCTGCTACGAGACGTTCGGCGAGCGCTCGCGACCCGACGGCGCTGCTGATCATGGGCCTCGGCACGCAGATGATCGCCTGGCACGAGGACTTCTGCCGTGCAGCTTGGCCGAACGCGGCTTTCACGTGGTGCGCTTCGACAACCGCGACATCGGCCACTCGACGCACCTCGAGGGCCGGCGCCGCCGACGATCCCGCAGCTGCTGACGCGCTCCCGGCGCGCCGCTCACTACAAGCTGTCTGACATGGCGGAGGACGCGGCGGGCCTGCTGCGTCGAGCTCGACCTCTCCCCGGCGCACGTGATCGGCGCCTCGATGGGCGGGATGATCGCGCAGACGCTCGCTGCGCGACACCCCAAGCGCGTGCGCTCGCTGGTCTCGATCATGTCCAACACGGGCGCCCTGCTCAACGGACAGCCGGCGCTCAAGCTCTACCCGTTCTTCCTGCGCCGCCCGGTGGGCGGTCGCGAGGCCTACGTCGACCCACTTCGAGCGCCTGTTCAACGCGATCGGCTCGCGCGGCCTGCCGCGGGACCCAGAGGAGATCCGCGAGCTGGCGAAGCTGAGTTACGAACGCGACCACGATCCGGCCGGCCCGGGGCGCCAGCTCGCCGCGATCATCGCCTCGGGCGACCGCACCTCCGAACTGCGACGGATCACGGCGCCGACGCTCGTCGTGCACGGCACGGCCGACCCGCTCGTGCGACCCTCGGGCGGGCGCGCGACAGCGCGCGCGATCAAAGGTGCGAAGCTGATGAAGGTGCCCGGCATGGGCCACGACCTACCGCGCGCGATCTGTGGACGAGCTGATCGACGCGATCGCCGAGAACGCGGCGAGGGCGGGTGGCTCCCCGGATCGCCACCCGCCCCTGCATGCCTCCCGGGCCCCCCTCTCAGGGCTGACCGGGTAAGCGCCCCGCGGCGTCCCTCAATCGCCGTGGGGTCGCCGGCGATGCGCCGGCAGTCCCGCCATCGAGTGTGCGCGTCCCGTCGAGCACCACGACCCCGACTGCGCCCGAACACGCACGAGCCAATGCAGGTCGTGCCGGCAGTGTGAGCGGCGGTAGGGCCAGCGACCGTGCAGCGCGCGCAGCATCCGCTGCTCTTGGCAACCGGACAGCCTCACGGCCGTTCTCCCTCTCCCCGGTGCTGCCGCCTACCTGAAACAAGACCCACTGAAGGCCCCTTGTCGTCTAACCCCTCACACCACTCTCATCTGCAATGTCTCCGAGTGGGCGGAACCGCTGCTCCCGCTGCTCCATATAAATCATGTTTTACGCAGAATGTCAACACACGACCCGATGTATCGAACGGGCGCTGTGCGCGGGCATCTTGCACGAATCGCGAAAGCGAAGGAGGAGTGCGCCCGGCGGGAATCGAACCCGCGGCCTGCGGCTTGAAAGACCGCTGCTCTTTGGCTCCCCGAAGAGAACCGTTGACCACTGAGCTACGGGCGCGTGCTGGGTATGTCGTCGCGACTTCGTGCTGCCGCGAGGCATAATCTAAGCACGCTTGGCTTGCATGTACGAGCGCGGGCCAAGAGTGAGAGACCTCGTGCGCGTTCGCCGCGTCAGAGCTCGGAGACGAAGCGCACGATCTCGGGCACGACGGCGGCCTCGTCCTCGCGGTGCGGCCAGTGCCCGGCGCCCTCGACGATCAACGCACGGCTCGGCGCCGGGAACAGCTCGGCGGAGGCGTGGTAGAGCTCGGCGGGAACGATGTCGGCGGTGCCGCCGACGGCGAGGTTGGGCACGGCGGGCGCGTGTTCGAGCAGCTTGGAGCCGCCGAGCGGCAGCGCGCGGTAGTAGTCGATCGCACCCTTCAGCGTGGCCGGATCGGAGAGGGCGCGCTTGACCTGCGCGAGGCTCTCCTCGCGCGCGGGCCCTGACCAGTTGGGCGCCCAGCGCGTGTACAGCCGCTCGAGGTAGGCGAAGTCGCCACGGCGTGTGCTCGCCTCGGCCCACGGCAGCTTCAGCGCGAGGAAGTGACGAGCGCGATACAGCGACGAAGGGCTGCGCTCGAGCAGGCTCGGGTGCGGGATCGCGATCGTGACGATCGCGCGCACGCGTTCGGGGGCGAGAGTGGCGACGACGAACGACATCAGCGCGCCCCAGTCGTGACCGACGAACACGGCCTGCTGCGCTCCGATCGCGTCGAGCAGCGCGAGGCCGTCGCGGCCGATCGTCTCGAAGTCATACGGGCGACCGGGCACGATCGTCGCGGGGTGGTACCCGCGCAGCCACGGCACGGTCACGCGCCAGCCGGCCTTGACAAGCTCGTCCTGCAGCGCCTGGTAGGAGTGCGGCGTGTCGGGAAAGCCGTGCACGAGCACGATGTCGGGTCCCTCGCCCTGCTGGGAGACGACGAAGGGCTGTCCGGCGCTTTCGATCGTCTGGAACTCCATGGCGGCAGTCTATGTGTGCGCGCCGTCGGCGAGCAGCTCCATCAGCAGGCCGTCGCGCCAGCCGCTCCCGTCGGGGGCGCGCTCGTAGCGGCGCATCACGCCGACGCGGCGGAAGCCGACCTTCTCATAGGCGCGGATCGCGGCGACGTTCTCGACCGACGGGTCGATCGTGACCCGGTGATGGCCACACTCTGCGAACAGCTTCTGCGCAAGCTGCGCGACGGCCTCGCCGCCGATGCCGCGACCGCGCACGGCGGGATCGAGAAACAGGTCGATCGAGGCATAGCGATAGCGCGGGGCGGGCTCCTCCCAGAACTGGATCATCCCGGCGAGCGCGCCGTCGAGCTCGATCGCCAAGCGCGTCGAGTCGGGGTCATCGCTCCAGGGAAAGCCTGGCTCGGGCATGCCCCACCAGCGCGCGACGTCGGGCGTCTCGTGGATCCGCCGCAGCTCGGCCTCGTCGGCATCGCGCAGCGGGCGCAGAACGATCGTCACGGTCGGCTTAGTATCGGCGATCGGAGCGAGCGAGCGGAAGGGGCGGATATGAAGTACTACGCAGTCGCCGAGCTGGACGTCACCGACCCGAGCTGGGTCGCCGACTATGTGAGCGACGTGACGCCGATGGTGGAGCGCCGCGGCGGGCGCTACCTGGCGCGTACGGCTCAGATCGAGCGGATCGAGGGCGAGCGCACTCCGCCGCAGGTACTGCTGATCATCGAGTGGCCGTCCCGCCAGGCGGCAAACGATTTTTATGAATCAGACGAATACCTCAGCTACCGGGAAGCGCGCCGGGCGGGCGCGCGCAACGAGTTCTTGCTGATCGCCGGGGACGACGTCAACGGCGTGGCGGCGATCGCGCCGTAGTCAGTCGAGCGGAACGAGGCCGCGCTCGGGATCGAGCCGGCGCGTCGAGGCGACCGTGTGGAACAGCGCATCGGCCGGCTCGGCGAGTAGCGGGAACAGGCCGGCGAGGAACTCGCGCGTGTAGGGCTCCGCGAAGTGGCTCTGCAGCGCCTCGTCGTCGGCCCACTCCTCGACGATCACGTAGCGGTCGTCCTGCTCGAGGTCGGCGTAGACGCGGTAGCCGTGACAGCCGGCCTCCTCGCGCGAGCGCCGGCACATCTCGGTGGCGACCTCGGCGAAGCGCTCGCGGTTCTCGGGGGCGATGCGCATGCGGCCGGTGACGACGATCACGCGCGGGACTCTATCCCCAGCGCCCGCTGGGGGTTAGGCTTCGCGGATCGAGCGCCGCGAGCTGACATTCCCGTCTGGCGATTCGCATTGCGCGGCCTGGCTGTACCAGCCGGCCAGAGAGCCGGGCTGCTGCGTGGTGATGGCGCATGGCTTCTCGCTGACCCGCCATGACGGCCTGCCGCCATACGCCGAACGCCTGGCGGCTGCGGGCGCCGCGGTGCTCGTGTTCGACCACCGCTACCTGGGCGACTCCGGCGGCGAGCCTCGCCAACGTGTTCGCACAAGTGCACAGCGGGAGGACTGGCGCGCGGCGGTGCGCTTCGCACGCGGCCTCGAGCTCGTCGATCCGAAGCGGATCGTGCTGTGGGGCTTCTCCTTCAGCGGCAGTCACGTCGTGGAGACCGCGTTGGCCGACTCGCGCATTGCGGCGGTGCTCACGCTGTGCCCGATGGTCGACGGGCTCCCCCGCGCGCTCGGCACGCCGCCGCGATCATCAGCGTGGCTGGTTCCGCGCGCGCTGGCCGACCAGCTCGGGCGGCACAACCTTGTGCCCGTCACCGCTCAGCCGGGAGCGCACGGAGCGATGACACTGCCGGGAGAGGCCGACGGCTTCGCGGCAAGCGTGCCCGAGGACTCGCCGTGGCGCAACGAGATCTCGCCGGGACTGTTCCTGTCGATCGCAGCGATCAGGCCCGTGAGGAAGGCCCAGCGCTTGCGCGCTCCTCTCTGGGTAGGGCTCGGCGAGCGCGACGTGTCGGTCTCGAGCAAGGCCGTCGAACGGCTCGCCGGGCGCGCGCCGGGCGGTGAGCTCCATCGCTATCCATATGACCACTTCGGCGCGTTCCTCGGCGACGGACCGGAGCTTGTCGCGGCAGATCAGATCGACTTCCTGCGCCGCAATTCCTTGCTCGCCGGCTGAGCCGGATGTACGGCGCGCAGGAGCTGCAGACTGAGCGACTGCTGATGCGCCGTTGGCGCTCGCGCGACTGCGAGCCGTTCGCGGCGATCAACGCCGACGAGCGCGTGATGGAGTTGCTGCCGAGCACGCTCACGCGCGCTGAAAGCGACGCCTACATCGACAGCATCGAGGCGCACTTCGACGAGCACGGCTACGGGCTGTGGGCACTGCAGTTGCGCGACGGCGGCAAGCTGATCGGGCTGACGGGCCTGAACACGGTCGCCTTCGCGGCGCACTTCACGCCGGCCGTCGAGATCGGCTGGCGCCTGGCGCGCTCAGCTTGGGGCCAGGGCTACGCCAGCGAGGCGGCACGCGTGGCGCTGCGCGTTGGCTTCGAGCAGGCCGAGCTGGGAGAGATCGTCTCGATGACGACCGAGATCAACATCCGCTCGCAAGCGGTGATGGAGCGAATCGGCATGAGCCGCGACCCGGCCGATGACTTCGTGCACCCGCTCGCACGCCCGGCGCATCTGCGCCGCCACGTGCTCTACCGCCTGACGGCCAAGGCCTGGCTCGCTGACCAAGGCACCGCGCCCGGTAGCGAGTCCGAGGCGGGCGCCGCTTGACGGCGATCGTCTGGTTTCGCCGCGACCTGCGCGCGCACGATCACCCGGCGCTGCGCGCAGCACTGGCACAGGACGATCTCGTCGTGCCAGTCTTCTGCCTCGACGAGGCGCTGCTCCACGGCCGCCACGCATCGGGCCCGCGCACGCAGTTCCTGCTGGAGTGCCTCGCCGAGCTCGACGGCGCGCTGCGCGAGCGTGGCAGTGGGCTGGTGCTGCGCCAGGGCCCACCCGAGCGCGAGCTGGCCGAGCTCGTGCGCCAGACGAACGCGCGGACGCTTCACTTCTCGAGCGACGTCACGCCGTTCGCGCGAGCGCGCGGCGAGCGGGTGCGAAGCGCGCTGAAGGCCAGTGGGATCGAGCTGCACGGGCATCCGGGCCTCGGCACGATCGACGAGCTCGCCGCGCCGCGCACGCAGGGGGGCAAGCCTTACACGATCTTCACGCCGTTCCATCGCACGTGGGAGCGAGAACCGCGACGCGAGGTGCACGGTGCGCCGCGCAAGCTGCCGGCCCTGCCGTCGCGCTTGGCAAAGGGCCGCATCCCCACGTTGCGCGCGCTCGGCCTGGAGCAGGAGGTGGCCAGCCCGCCGCCCGGAGGCGAGCGCGCGGCGCGTGAGCGGCTGTCGCGCTTCCTCGCAGGCGGCGTGCGCGGATACGGGCAGGGACGCGACGCGCTCGGCGAGGACTCGACCTCGCGCCTCTCGCCGTACCTTCACTTCGGCTGTATCTCGCCGCGTGAGATCGAGCAGCGCTTGCCTGGCGGCGCGGGGCCCGAGGCGTTTCGCCGCCAGCTCTGCTGGCGCGACTTCCACCATCACGTGCTGCTGCACTTCCCGCGCAACGCGCACTCGGAGTTCCAGGAGCGCTACCGCGGCAAGCTCTCGTGGAGCCGCGCGCGCGGGCGCTTCGAGCGCTGGTGCGAGGGGCAGACGGGGTATCCGCTCGTCGACGCCGGCATGCGCCAACTGCGCCTGGAGGGCTGGATGCACAACCGCGCGCGCCTGGTCGTCGGCTCGTTTTTGACGAAGGACCTCGGCATCGACTGGCGCTGGGGCGAGCGTTGGTTCATGCGCCTGCTCGTCGACGGCGACGAGGCCAATAACAACGGCAACTGGCAGTGGATCGCCTCAGTCGGCACCGACCCTGCGCCTGTCTTCCGCAGGATCTACAACCCGGCGCGCCAGATGGAGACGCACGATCCCAGCGGGCGCTACGTGCGCCGCTACGTTCCCCAGCTAGCGGAGGTTCCGGATAAGTACCTGCGCGAGCCGTGGACGATGCCCGACGAGGTCCAGCGCGCGGCCGGCTGCGTGATCGGCGAGCACTACCCGCAGCCGATCGTCGACCACGCGCAGGCGCGGCGCGAAGCGCTCGCGCGCTATCGCGTGTAGCCCGCCGCCGTTTCCGCCGCCGCGCCCTGGGTAGCCCATAGGAGTGACCGAGTTCGGCTACACGATGATGTGCGAGCAGTCGCGGGCCGACCAGCTCGTCGCCGACGTGCGTGCGGCCGAGCAGGCGGGCTTCGACTTCTCGGTCATCTCCGACCACTACCAGCCGTGGCTGGAGTCCCAGGGTCATTCGCCGTACGCCTGGTCGGTGCTCGGCGCGGCGGCGCAGGCGACCGAGCGGATCCCGCTGATGACCTACGTGACGTGCCCGATCCTGCGCTACCACCCGGCGGTGGTCGCGCAGAAGGCGGCGACCGTGCAGATCCTCTCTCACAACCGCTTCAGGCTCGGGCTCGGCGCTGGCGAGAACCTCAACGAGCACGTCGTCGGCAAGCGCTGGCCGGCGGTCGGCGTGCGTCACGAGATGCTCTCGGAGGCGATCGACGTGATCGCGGCGCTGTTCGACGGCGACGGCGCGATCAACCATCGCGGCAAGCATTTCGACGTGGAGACGGCGCGGCTGTGGGACCTGCCCGACGAGCGCGTGCCGATCGGCGTGGCCGTCTCCGGCGCCGAGTCCTGCACACTGGCGGGCGCCAAGGCGGATGTGATGATCGCTGTCGAGCCCAAGGCCGAGCTCGGCGAGATGTTCGACGCGGCCGGCGGCGCCGGCAAGCCACGAGTCGGGCAGATCGCACTCGCCTACGACGCGGACCGCGAGGCGGCCGTCAGCCGTGCCCACGAGCAGTTTCGCTGGTTCGGCCTCGGCTGGAAGGTGAACGCCGACCTGCCCAATCCCGACGGCTTCGAAGGCGCCACCCAGTTCATCACGCCCGAGCAGGTCGCAGATCAGCTCGCGTGCGGCCCGGACGTCGAGGAGCACGTAGAGAAGATCAAGCCGTTCATCGAGGCCGGCTTCACCGAGATCGCACTCGTGCAGATCGGCGCCGAGCAGCAGGCGCCGTTCATCGCGTGGGCCGAGCGCGAGCTGCTGCCCGCGCTGCGCTCGCTCTGAGCGACGCTACTTCCTGGCCCTGATCCCGCCAACATTGCATTGCGATGCAATGGGTTGGCGCCGTTCCATTTGGCGGTACAGTCTCGCGCTCGTGCCCTCGCAGTGAATCGCAATGGAGTGAATCGGCCAAGGATGAGCAAACGTATTGTGGTTGCGACAAGCTGCGTCATCGCCGTCGGCGGCTTGATCGCGCTTGTAGCCGCCGACTCCCAACCCGGGAGCCCCTCCCGCCTGATCTCGTGCATCAAAAAGCGTGGCTGGCATCGTCAGACCAGGCCGTTCACCATCAGGAACCTGCGGCACATGCATCTGGCCTTCGATTGGAGCGGAGGCCCAGGATCCTATGTGGACGTCGTGTCGTTCACGCGGGGGAAGCCGTTTGAGCTCGTGGCGGTCAGCGAAAAGCTCGGCGTGGCCGACGAAGCCAGGCTTCTGCATGAAGTGCAGAGCAGTCCCGGCAACTTCGAAGCGGTTCTGGTGGCCAACGATCCGCACGAAGGACGCAGTCAGGAAGCGGGGTCAGACGTCGTCAGTTGCTCATTCGAGGTGTACCCGAAGCGAGGACCCTGACGCCCAGATCGCAATCTGGGCAAGCGCCGCGCCGATGCGGAGCACGACGACACCGGAGCGACCCCATCGATAGGGGTCGCTCCGATCGTCAGTACGTGCCGGTCGGGTTTGCACTCGACCGACGGTCGCGTTCTAGAACGGCATATGTTCAGCCCCGGGGAGCTGGTTCTCCAGTTCTCCAGGGTTGCAGTCATACGGCTTCAGGAACGCGCTCCCGAGCACGCAGCGGAACATGCTCTGGTTGGTCTCGCTCGGCGCCCCGGACAGAGCGGGGTTCGGGTACGTCGAGGACACCATGTAGGCGGGACCTTTCTGGCGAGCTTTCGTCCCCTGTTCGAACGCATAGCCGTCATCCAGAAGCCCGGCCTCGCTGAATGCGGTGCCGATGAAATCGACACCGATCGGGTCGCCGCCCGTGGAGCTGTTTTGGGCGCCGAACCCGGCCGGAACACTCAGCACCGGGTAGCCGGCTCGATCGGCAATTCCCACCAGCGGGCTTCCACTCGGAACCATGATCACCGAGTCTTCGCCTGATTTGAGGATGCCGTCGATCACTTCTTGGTCTTCTTTCTTCCCTTTCGCGAGGTTTTCTTCATACGTGGCTTTCGTCGTCGGGTTGGCGGTTTCCGCCGCCTCGGCGGCGAGCAGACCAGCCTGTCCGTATTTCAACGCCTCGACAGGATTTGCGTTGTTGTATTCGATGATTTCCTGCAGTGATTTGGCGCCTTTGCTCTTTTTGGTGAATCCTTTCGGAGTCGAGAGGAAGGCGTCCAGATCCCTGTGGAACTCGTACGGGATCACGCTCGGCGCGGTCGTACCGGTGCCGGGCGTCACTGCGTTGGTCGATGCCCCGAGCGTGGCCAGCTCAGCCACCGCTTCCGGATAGGGAGCGGTCGTCGCACCTTCGATCACCGCGACTTTCTTACCGCTGAGTGCCGTCGGGGACAGGCCCGTCAGATAATTCGGCACGGGCTGGCCCAACGTTGGCGGGTCACTCGGGTCCGGACCCGCGAGCACTCCCAGCGCGGTCGCCACGTCGGTGACCGTCTGACCGATCGGGCCCGGCGAGTCCTGCGACTTGGCGACCGGCAGGACGCCGGTCCGGCTGATGCGACCTACCGTCGGCTTCAGCCCCACCACGCCGGCATTACCCGCCGGCGCGATCAGCTGGGCCGCTTCGGTCGATGTCTCCATGCCGATGGCAAGAGGCGCATAGCCGGTCTCCACCGAGTCCGCCGAGCCGCCCGAGGAGCCGCCGACGTTCTTGTTGGTGTCGGACGCGAGCAGCACCTGCCCACTCAGCGAGGAGTAGCCCTGCGGCATGAGCGAACCTTCGAACGCACCACCGAGCTCCGTCGTGTTCGTGTCACCGAGGATGATCGCGCCGGCCGCCTTCAGCTTGGCGACGATCATCGAGTCGGCGGACGGTGACGTGTCCTGCAGCGCTATCGAACCCGCGCTCGTCGGTAGGCCGAAGACGTTGATCGAGTCGTCCACGACCACCGGGATGCCCGCGAGAACTCCAAGCGGGGGCCGTTTCTTCGTGGCCCGTAGCTTGTCGCTTTCTTCCGCTTCTTTGAGTGCGTTTTCGTTGACGTTGCGGACCGCTTGGACCGCCGGACCGTTGGCGTTGGTAAGCGCGATGCGGTACAGCTCCGCCTTCACCAGTTCCTTTGCGGTGAGTTCTTTGGCGTTCATCATCGCCTCGAGCGTTGCCGCCGAAGTCGTTTCCAGCGGGGACGCCAGGAGCTTCGGGGGCTTGCCGATCTGATTCGTGACCGAGACGTAGTCCGGGTTGCAGTGCTGCCTGCTCGCAAACGGCTCGGCGGGCACCGTGTGCGCACAGCGGTAGAAGGACGGATCGACATTCGCCGGCGACTGCTGCAGTTTCAACAGCTGTTCGACGTCATAGCCCACGCCGATCATGTTGAACTCGTCGTAGGCGCCGCCCGCAATGCCGATACCGATCGGGCGCCGCTGGGTGGGCGTGTAGCCACCCGGCACGACCATCAACGGCATGCCGGCCTGCGGTGCACTCGGTACCGAGCCGACCACGGCGATCACGGGTCCGCCGCCGCCGCTTGGTTCATTCATCATCTTTTCGATTGCCGCCTGCGTGGCTTTCTTCTGTTCGGGGAGGATTTCTTCGAATTCTTTCTGGTTTTTTCCACCGAATACGTCTTCGGCTTCGGACTCTTTGGCGTGCGCCGAGTTGCCGTCCTTCTCGGCCTCCTGCGGGTTGGTGTTGTCGACCGCGACCTCTTCCACGAGGCTGTGCACCGGCACTTTCGAGCCGAGGTGCGCGTAGTACTCGTCGATCGTCGCGTGCGCCTCATAACCGCTCGGCAGGCTCCGCGTTTTTTCCGCGGTCGTTTGCGCGTCGGGCACCATGATCGCGCCCGCGCCTTCAAGCGCCGTGACTGCTTTCTGGATCGCTTCCTGCGTCGGCGTCGGCGTGCACGTGGTCGCCGGTGGAACCGGCGTGCACGTGTTGTTGTTGTAGCCGATGCGCTTGCCGCTGACAAAGCTCGTCGTCAGCGCTTCGGAGTAGTTGGGCACCGTCGCAAACGGTGCTGGCAAGACATCGCCGTTTTTGAGGAAGTTGGGGCCCTCCATGCCTTCGAACTCTTCGTCCTCTTCCTGATCGGTCCCCGGGATCTCGGCCAGGGACTGGAGCGTCTTCGCGGCGTCGGCGACCGTTTTCTCCATCGGGCCGGCCGTGTCGCGCGAGACGTCAATTGGCGCAATGCCGAAGCCGGGCACCAGGCCGAGTGTCGGTTTCAGCCCGACGATCTCCTCGGCGGTGGACGGGCTGATGATCGAGCCGCCCGTTTCAGTGCCGATCGTCAGCGGCACGAGCCCGGCGGCCTCGGCGGCTCCAGAGCCGGAGGAGGAACCGCTCGGTCCCGCCGCGGCGTCGTTTGCGTTCAGCACCTGACCGGTGAGGTTGCTAAAGCCGGACGGCTGGCTGCCGAAGCTGTTAGCCCACTCGGACAGCCCCAGCTTGCCGAGGATCACGACACCGTGTTCGCGCAGGTTGCGCGCCACGCCCGAGTCCTTTTCCGGGAAGGATTCGCGCAGCGCCCAGTCGCCGGCGGATGTGTACATCGGCGTGGCGTCGATGATGTCCTTGAGCCCGATCGGTACACCCATCAGGGGTCCGAGGATGATCCCTTTCTTGCGGTATTGGTCAGTCTTTTTGGCTTCTTCGAGCGCCAGCGGATTGAGCTGCGTGACGGCGTTGAGACCCGGCCCCGCCTTGTTGAGCGCCGCGATCCGCGCGTAGTATTCCTTGACGAGTTCTACCGAGGTGATCTGGCCCTTTTCCAGCATCTTCTCGGCTTCTGTTGCAGTGAGCGTTTCGAGGTTCAGTGTCTTTGCACTCGCCGAAACGCTGTCGAGCATCCCGCATGAGACGAGCAGCCCGAACGCGGTGAGCAGCAACGCCAGGCGTTGCCGCAGAGAATGGGTCATCACGTGCTTCCTTCCAGTGGATTTGAATAGCTAGGACTTAGCTACGTCACGCAATGGGAACGGCGTACTAGCACTCTCAGCCCAGGCCCCTCGCCGAGGCCGAGATGCTTCCCTCGCGGCACACTCCATGCCCCTATCGGTGTTGTGCGCAGCACCCTGCCACGTTGACCGAGCGCGTCGATCGTGCACGTGTCCAGAATTCTCATTCGGGGGGTTGTGCGCATGTCCAGCGATGTCTGATCGCTGTGTGCTGCAGTCAGGTCCGGGCGCCTCGCCCGGCACCGGCTCACTCCGAGCGCGACGCCTCGCTCAACTCGGCCAGCCCGTCGCGGATCGTGCGCACCGGCGCATAGCCGAGCTGCTCGCGGGCCTTCTCGATCCTGATCGTGCACTCCTGCGAGGAGACCCAGTAGGCGAAGCGTGTGAGCGGCGGCGGATGCTCTCCGGGCAGCAGCCGTGCGATGCCCTCGCCGACGCTCATCAGCGCGTGGGCCACCGGCGTCGGGATGCTGCGCGTAGGCGCGGCGACTCCCTGCGTGGCGAGCAGCTCGCCGACGAACTCGCGGAACACGACGGGCTCGCCGTCGGTGACGAAGTAGACGTTGCCCGGCCGTCCGCGCTCGACGCCGAGCATCAGCCCCTCGACGGTGTTGTCGATGTGCGTCGTCGAGGTCAGGTGATTGCCGCCGCCGATCCAGGCGAAGCGCCCGCTGCGCACGAGCTCGACCATGCGCGGCAGGAGCGTCGTGTCACCGGCGCCCCAGACGAAGCGAGGGCGCATGACGACCGTCTGCAGGCGCTCGTCGTTGGCGGCGATCACGGCCTGCTCGGCGCGCGCCTTGGTCGCGCTGTAGAGCGCCCGCGAGCCTGGCTGCAGCGGCGCCGACTCGTCCACCTGCACGAGCGGCCTGCCCGCGAACAGGACGGCCTCGGTGCTGACGTGGACGAGGCGACGCACGCCGGCCTCGGCGCAGGCGCGCAGAACGTTCTCGGTCCCCTGCACGTTGCCGCGCTCGAACTCCTCGCGCGAGCCCCAGTCGCCGAGCGTCGCGGCGGCGTGGAAGGCGAGATCGCAGCCCTCGGCGCCGGCGCGCAGCGCGGGGCGGTCGGCCAGCTCCCCCGCCACCGGCTCGGCGCCGAGCGAGCGCACGCGCTCGGCCGAGGCATCGGAGCGCGCGAGCGCGCGCACGTCGTGCCCCTCTGCTCGCAGCCGCTCGATCAGGCGACCGCCGACGAAGCCCGACCCACCGGTTACGAACGCGGAGCTCATCTAGGCGTATCCTAGGGCGCGCAAGTATTGGGGCCAGCAGCGCGAGGAGGAGAGCAATATGGAGGGGGCTGTCACACAGATGGGGAGCGCGGCACGCCCGCCGGCGGCCGACGCGAGCACGGTGGCCGAGGCGTTTCGCATCACTGCCGCCGAACGCGCCGCGGAGGTCGCGATCCGCACAAAGGAAGACGCCTTCACGATCACCTGGGGTGAGCTGCGCGAGCGCGTCGACGCGCTCGCCGGCGGACTGGCCAAGCTCGGCGTCGGGCGCGGCGACACGGTTGCGCTGATGCTCTCCAACCGCCCCGAGTTCCACCTCTGCGACCTCGCCGCGATGATGCTCGGGGCGACGCCGTTCTCGATCTACAACACCTACTCGCCCGAGCAGATCCGCTACCTGCTCACAGACGCCGAAGCGAAGGTGCTGATCTGCGAGCAGCAGTACCTGCCGCAGGTGCTGCAGGCGCGCGAGGGAGTGCCCGGGCTGGAGCACCTGATCGTGATCGACGGCGAGGCGCCGCAGGGCACGCTCGCGCTCACCGACGTCGAGGGCGCGGACCCGGACTTCGACGTCGACGCGTCGGTCGCGCGGCTGCAGGGCTCGGACGTGCTCACGCTGATCTACACCTCCGGCACGACCGGGCCGCCGAAGGGCGTGCAGCTGATCCACCGCAACCTGCTCGCCGCCGTCGAGGGGCTCGATCAGCTGATCGAATTCCCCGAGAACGGCCGCGTGATCTCGTGGCTGCCGGCGGCGCACGTGGCCGAGCGAAACGCCCACCACTACCTGCCGATCGTGTTCGGCCTGCAGATCACCTGCTGCGACGATCCGCGCCAGGTGCTCTCCTACCTGCCCGAGGTCAAACCGAGCTGGTTCTTCGCCGTGCCGCGCATCTGGGAGAAGCTGAAGGCGGGCCTCGAGACGATGCTCGCCGCGCAGCCCGAGGAGCAGCGCGCGAAGGTGCAGGCGGCGATCGAGGCGAGCCTGCGCAAGGTGCGCCTGGAGCAGGCAGGCGAGCCGGTGCCGGACGAGCTCGTCGAGCAGGTCGCGCAGGCCGACGCGGCGATCTTCGCCGGACTGCGCACGATGCTCGGGCTCGACGAGGTCGAGGCGATCAACGTCGGCGCCGCACCGACGCCGGTTGAAGTGCTCGAGTTCTTCCACGCGATCGGCCTACCGCTGGCCGAGCTGTGGGGAATGAGCGAGACGTGCGGCGCTGGCTCGGTCAACCCGACGCAGAAGATCAAGATCGGCACGGTCGGCCCGGCCGCGCCGGGAGTCGAGCTGAAGCTCGACGAGGACGGCGAGGTGCTGATCAAGTCCGACGTGGTGATGCTCGGCTACCGCAACCTGCCGGAGAAGACCGCCGAGGCGTTCACCGAGGACGGCTTCCTGCGCACCGGCGACATCGGCGAGTTCGACGAGGACGGCTACCTGAAGATCGTCGACCGCAAGAAGGAGCTGATTATCAGCGCCGCCGGCAAGAACATGTCGCCGGCGAACATCGAGGCGACGCTGAAGACGGCCTCACCGCTGATCGGCCAGGCCTGCTGCATCGGCGACATGCGCCCCTACAACACGGCGCTGATCGTGCTCGACCCGGACTTCGCGCCAATGTGGGCGCAGGGTCAGGGAATCGAGGACGCAACGCTCGAGCAGCTCGCCGGCGACGAGCGCGTGCGCGCGGCCGTGCAGGAGGGCATCGATACGGCCAACGCGAAGCTCGCGAAAGTGGAACAGGTGAAGAAGTTCCACATCGTCGAGGGGGACTGGCTGCCCTCGGGCGACGAGCTGACGCCGACGATGAAGCTCAAGCGCAAGCCGATCGCCGAGAAGTATGCGGGCGCGATCGACGCGATGTACGCCTGAGCGGCTAGCTGCCTGCCTGCAGGCGCTCGAGCATCACGGGGTCGTGCGCGCAGAACAGCTCGACTTGGCCGGCCTCGCGCAGCGCCAGCTCGCGCAGGCGCTCGCTGTTCTGCCGCCGCGCGGCGTTGTCGACCGAGTTGAGGTTCTGAAAGCCCTTCAGCACGGGCGGGCAGCTCGGCGGCGTCTGCATCTCGCCGCGGTGGAAGAAGGCGTCGCCGCAGTGCAACAGCCAGCGGTCGCCCTGCCTGACGGCCACGCCGGTGTGCCCGCGCGTGTGGCCGAACAGCGGCACGAGCACGATCTCGGGCTCGACGCCGGGCAGCACGCGCACGCTCTGAAAGCCGAACCAGTGATCGCCTTCGGTGCCGTGCTCGACCCACTTCGGCCCGTGCGCCCAGTGCACCGCGACATAGCGCTCGCGTTCGCGCAAGCTCGGCTTCAGCGCAGCCTTCAGCTCGCGTCCGACCACGTGCACCTGCGCGTCCGGGAAGTCGGGCAGCCCGCCGGCGTGATCGACGTCGAGGTGTGTCGCGACGATGTGGCGCACGTCCTCCGGTGAATGCCCGAGCGCCCGCACCTGTTCGATCGCCGTGTCCGCCTCGCACGCCTGCGGGCGAAACAGCGTGGCGAAGATCGCGCCGAGCTGGCGCGTGTTGCGCATGTCGTCGAGGCCGAAGCCGGTGTCGATCAGCACGAGGCCGTCGCTGCCCTCGACGAGCAGGCAGTGGCAGATGATCCGCGCCTTGCCGAGCGCGCTGCCCTCGCCGCTGATCAGCCGTCCCCCGTGCGGGCACATCGTGCCGCAGGCGAGGTGATGGACCTTGTGCGAGGCGCTCACGCCGCAGAGCCTACGCCGACCGGCGCCATGCCGAGCTCGCGCAGCCGCGCGTCGAGTGCCTCGATCCGCTCGGTGTCCTCGTAGAAGTCCTGCTGGTAGACGATCTTGCCCCAGCGCGCACGCGCGAGCAGGAACGTGCGATTGCGGTAGATCCGCTCGCCGTCGGGGGCGTGCGCTTCGTCGTCGAAGCGAATCGCCAGCGTCAGCCGCCACGGTGGGCCGCCGAAGAACGCCTCGAGCACTTCGCCTTCGATGCCGGCCGCGACGAAGTCCTGGAAGAAGCGCTCGATTGCCGCCTTGCCGCGGTGCTCGCCCGCCCAGCGGTGTGTGCCCTCGTTGAACACGAGCACGGCGTCCTCGGCGTAGCCGGCCAGTACCGGGCCGTAATCGCCGGCGTTCAGCGCGCGCACGTCGCGTCGTAGCTTCAGCAGCAGCGCCGCCGCGAACAAGCGGCGGAACGCGACCGCGCCGAGCGCTCCGGCCGCCAGCAGCGCCACCCTCCCCGATTGGTCCTCACGCATGCCTCTGGCCATCGTGCGCTCCTTTCGTGGGTCGTCATTATTAATAATAGATTGATCGCTCTAGTGGTGCGCACCGACCGCGGTGCTCGACGCAGGCCGCGCGGCGCTACTCGAACGTCACCTCATAGCCGGCGTCCTGCAGCGCGTCGCGCAGCTGCTCGGTGTGCTCCGGCCCGCGTGTTTCCAGCGTCAGCTCGACCCCCGTCTCGCGCACGTGCAGCGAAATCGCCTCGCGCACGTGCTCGAGGCTGACGAGGTTGACGCGCTGGGCGGCGATCAGGTTGAGCAGCTCGGCCAGCGCGCCCGGGCGGTCGGGCACGCGCGTGAACACGCGCACGCGCCTCCCGGCCGCCGTTTCGTGGCGGCGCAGCAGCGAGGCGAGCAACCCGTTGTCGACGTTGCCGCCGGAGACGATCGCCACCGTCGTGCCCTCGATCGGCGCCAGGCGCCCGCCGAGCACGGCCGCGACCGAGACGGCGCCGGCGCCCTCGGCGACGAGCTTGGCGCGTTCGGCGAGCAGCACCATCGCGTCGGCGATCTGCTCCTCGCTGACCGTCTGCACCGAGTGCAAGAGCTCGCGCAGCAGCGGCAGCGTCAACTTGCCTGGTCGCTTCAGTGCGATCCCGTCGGCGATCGTCGCTGCCGCCGGGACGTCGGGGATGCCGGCGTCGGCTGCAGCGTCGCGCAGCGCCTGCGGCAGCGTCGCGCACGCGCTCGCCTGCACGCCGATCAGCTCCACCTCCGGGCGCTCGCGGCGCAGCGCGATGCCGATCCCGCTCGCGAGCCCGCCGCCGCCGACGGGGACGACGACGCGCGCGAAGTCGGGCACCTGGCGTGCCAGCTCCAAGCCAAGCGTGCCCTGCCCGGCGATCACGTCGAGGTCGTCGAACGGGTGGATCAGCGCGGCACCCGTCTCCGCGGCGCGCGCCGTGGCGAGCTCGACGGCCTCCTCGACCGAGCCGCCGCTGAGGCGCACGCTCGCGCCGAGGCGCTCGACCGCGGCGACCTTCGAGACGGGCGCGTCGCGCGGCATGAACACCTCGCAGCCGACGCCCGCTATCCGCGCCGCCTGGGCGACCGCGCGCGCGTGGTTGCCGGCGCTCGCCGCGATCAGGCCGCTGTTCGCATCGGCGCCGAGCGCGGCCAGCTTGGACAGCGCGCCGCGCAGCTTGAACGAGCCCGAGACCTGCAGCGACTCGGCCTTCAGCACGACCGGACCGCCCGCGAGCTCGCTCAGGTCGGCGCTCGCGATCACCGGCGTCGCGATCGCGCCGCGTGCGATCGCACGTTGCGCCGCCTCGAGGTCGACGCGCGCGCTCAGCTCGGCGAAGCCGTGCCCGTCCTCGTTCGCGCCCTCTCTGTCCCAGACCGCCCGCATGCGGTCCCCACGCTACAGCGGCGTGGTGTAGGCGCCGCTCAGCCCACCGTCGACGAGGAACGTCGAGGCCGTGACGAAGCTCGACTCATCCGACGCGAGGAACAGCGCTCCGTTGGCGATCTCCTCGGCGCGCGCGAAGCGCCCGATCGGCACGTGCACGAGCCGCCGCGCGGCCTGCTCGGGGTCGGAGGCGTAGAGCTCCTGCAACAGCGGCGTGTCGACCGGGCCCGGGCAGAGCGCGTTGACGCGCACCCCGCGGCGCGCGAACTCGACGCCGAGCTCGCGTGAGAGCGCGAGCACGCCGCCCTTGGAGGCCGTGTAGGAGATCTGCGAGGTCGCCGCGCCCATCACGGCGACGAACGAGGCCGTGTTGATCACCGAGCCGCCGCCGGCCGCCAGCAGGTGAGGGATCCCGTGCTTGCAGCAGAGGAACACGCTGCGCAGGTTCACCTCCTGCACGCGTTCCCAGGCGTCGAGCGGCGTGTCGAGCACCGAGGCGTCCTCTGGCGGCGAGATCCCGGCGTTGTTGAACAGCACGTCGATCCGCCCGAACTGCTCGCGCACGCGCGCGTACATCTCGATCACCTGCTGCTCGTCGGTTACGTCGACGCGCAGCGAGAGCTCTCCGGGCGCCCCGTCGACGACGTCGACGCCGACGACGCGCGCGCCCTCGCGCGCGAACACGGCGGCCGACGCCGTGCCGATGCCGCCGCGCGCGCCGGTGATCACACAGACCTTGTCCTCGAGCCTCATGCCCTCACCCCGTCGCGTAGTAGATCGACTTGACCTCGGTATAGGCGTCGAGCGCGTGCGGTCCCAGCTCGCGGCCGTAGCCCGACTGCTTGAAGCCGCCGAACGGGGTGCTCACCCGCACCGAGTTGTTCGAGTTGACCGAGATCACGCCCGTCTCGATCGCTCGCGTCATGCGCAGCGCGCGCGCGCCGTCGCGCGTCCACACCGACCCCGAGAGCCCGTAGATCGTGTCGTTGGCGAGGCGCACCGCGTCGGCCTCGTCGACGAACGGAATCACGGCGGCGATCGGGCCGAAGACCTCCTCGCGCGCGACACGCGAGTCGGGATCGACGGGAGCGAGCACGGTCGGCGCGAACCAGAAGCCCGGTCCCTCCGGCGCCGAGCCGCGCACGGCGACCGGCTCTGGCCCATCGAGGAACGACTGCACGGTCTCGCGCTGGGCGGCCGAGATCAGCGGTCCCATCTGCGTCTCCTCCGCCAGCGGCTGGCCGACGACGATCGCGCGCACCGCCTCGCCGAGCAGCTCCATGAATCGATCGACCGCACCCTCCTGCACGAGGATGCGCGAGCGCGCGCAGCAATCCTGGCCGGAGTTGCCGAACACGGCCATCGGTGCCGCCGCGGCGGCGGCCTCCAGATCCGCGTCGGCGAAGATCACGTTGGCCGACTTGCCCCCGAGCTCGAGCGTCACGCGCTTGATCGTCTGCGCCGCGCCGGCGGCGATCGTGCGCCCGACCTCGGTCGAGCCGGTGAAGGCGATCTTGGCGACGCCGGGGTGCTCGACCAGCCGCGCGCCGCAGACGCTGCCTGGGCCGACGACGACGTTGACGACGCCCGGCGGGATACCGGCCTGCAGCGCGATCTCGGCGAAGCGCAGCGCGGTGAGCGGCGTCAGCTCGGCGGGCTTGAGCACGACCGTGTTGCCCGCCGCGAGCGCCGGCGCGAGCTTCCACGAAGCGATCGCCAGCGGGAAGTTCCACGGGGTGATCAGGCCGACGACGCCGAGCGGCTCGCGCACGGTCCATGCCTGACCGCCGGCGACCGGGATCGTGTCGCCGAGCAGCCGCTCGGGCGCGCCGGCGTAGTAGCGGAACGTGTCGCAGACCATTGCCATCTCGCCGCGCGCGTCGGCGATCGGCTTGCCTGCGTTGCGCGCCTCGAGCACAGCGAGCTCCTCCAGGCGCGCCTGGAGCGCCTCAGCGAGGTCGCGCAGCGAGCGTGCGCGGGAGCTGGGGTCGAGCGCGCGCCAGGCCGGCAGTGCCGCCTTGGCCGCGCTGACCGCCGCATCGACCTCAGCCGGCCCGGCGCGCTCGAGCTCCGCGAGCACGCCCTCCGTGGCGGGCTCGATCACCGACAGCGTGGCGCTCATGATCGCTCGCTACGGGGCTTGGGCGGGCGCGACGCCGCCGAGCTCGGCGTCGATCTCGGAGATCGTGTGACGCGGTCCGGTGAACGTGCGTTTCGCGCTGAGCAGCCACCAGATGCCGACAATCAGCGTCAAGCCGCCGGTGATGATCGGCGCGTAGTTGACGAGGCTCCAGTCGAACTCCTTGCGCCACGGTACGCCGCCCGGCGAGAGCGGCAAGATGAAGATGATCGTGATCAGCCCCACCCAGACCGTCGCGAACGGGTTCATCCATTTGTACTTCCTGCCGTTGTTCCACGGGCCCGGTTCGAACTTGTCGCCCATCCGCCAGCGCAGGTAGATCGGGATCACGTAGGCGACGTACAGGCCGATCACGGCGATCGAGACGACCGCGTAGAAGGCGACCGGTTCGATCGCTTCGCCCTTCTTGCTCGGGAAGTAGGCGGGCACGGTGATCAGCCCCGCGAGCACCGCCATGAAGATCACCGCACGGGTCGGCACGCGTTTGCTGTTCACTTTGCTCCAGATGCGCCAGCCGGGGATCGCGCCGTCGCGGCTGAACGCGTAGCACATGCGCGAGGCGCTGGTCAGGCAGGCGGCGCCGCAGAAAAGCTGCCCGACGGTGGAGATGATCAGCACGAGCTTGACCCAGGCCGTGCTCATCGCGGTGTTGAGGATCGCGATCGAGACGTACTGCCCGCCCGCCGCCTGCTTGTTGATTTCGCCGACGTGGGTCGCGGCGAACGTCAGCGCGAGCAGCAGGACCCAGCCGAAGATCGCCGAGTACAGGATCGATCGCCAGACGCCCTTCGCGGCCGTCGTCGAGGCGCCGTGCGTCTCCTCGGAGATGTGCGCGCACGAGTCGAACCCGGTGATCGTGTACTGGGTCAAAAGGAAGCCGAGCGGCAGGATGTAGAACCAGTACATGTGGATGCCGAAGCCCGAGTTGTTGAAGCGCTTGGTGAAGACGAAGTCGAGGCTCTGGTGATGGGCCGGGACGGCGATCAGCACGACCAGGATCGTGAGCACGCCCGCGACGTGCCACCAGACCGAGATGCCGTTGATCCGCGCGACGAGGTGGCTGCCGGCGATGTTCACGACGGCGTGCAGGGCGAGCACGATCAGGAACAGGAAGAAGGTGCCGTGCAGGAACGCGGTCGCGTCCGCGGAGGTGCCGTTGAACCAGCCGACTTCGTAGAGGCCGAGCACCGTGTTGAGGAACAGCGATGCGCCGTAGTCGACCGACGCCGTCACTGCGATCAGGCCGATCAGGTTGAACCAGCCCGTGAACCAGCCCCAGCCGGCGCCGCCGAGCTTTGAGGCCCACCAGTAGATCCCGCCCGCCGTCGGGTAGGCCGAGACGAGTTCGGACATGCAGAAGCCGATGATCAGGATCGGGATCGAGATCAGCGGCCAGCCCCACGAGATCGCGACCGGGCCGCCGTTGTTCCAAGCCTGGCCGTAGGTCGTAAAGCAGCCGGCCAGGATCGAGATGATCGTGAACGAGATCGCGAAGTTCTGAAACCCGCTCCACGAACGACTGAGGTCCTGTTTGTAGCCAAGCTCCGCAAGGCGTTGCTCGTCACCGGTCAAGGTCTCAGTGCTCATTCGCTCGCCCCCATTTTGGAGTAAAGGTTTGCTCGTCGGCCCTTCGATCGTGACAATACGCGCGATCGGAGATCGGTGTCAATAGCAACTTGCCAAATTGCAGGTGGGCGGCTGGGGTAGCTGGCCAGGGAGCGCTTCAGCCCCCGGGCAGCAGCCCGGCGAGCACGCGCTCGGTGCCCTGCAGGTGCTCGGTCATCGCGCCCGCTGTGCGCACCGCGTCGCCGGTGCGCACAGCGGCGAGGATCCTGCGGTGCTGGTCGTTGGAGGAGGCGAGCACCTCGGGCGGATGGGCGATGTAGGCGATCAGGTCGGTCATCGCCCCCTGCGCGTCGGTCATCGCGCGCACGAGGCGCGGCGAGCGCGTCGCTTCGGCCAGCCCGACGTGCAGGCGGATGTCGGCCTGACGGTAGGCCGGGAAGTCCTCGAGCGAGTCCTCAAGCTCGGCGACGAGCTCATCGAGCGCCTGCACCGCCGCCGGCTCGGCGCGCTCGGCAGCGAGCACGGCCACGCCGAGCTCGACGGCCAAGCGTTCATCGCAGGTCTCGCGCCATAGCGCGAGCACCTCGGCCGAGGGCGGCTCGGCGGGCGGGAGCGGGTCGGCGACGAACGTGCCGCCGCCGCGCCCGCGCGTGGCGTGCACGTGCCCGCTCTGACTGAGCGCAGTCAGCGCCTGGCGCAGCGTCGAGCGCGCGATCCCCAGGCGCGCGCACAGCTCGCGCTCGGCCGGCAGCCGCGCGCCGGGCGCCAGCAGGCCGAGCTTGATCGCGGTGCCGAGGCGTTCGACGGTCTCCTCGAAGGCGGTCTGCGAGCGCACGGGTGCGAACACCGTCTCTCCGGACAGGACCGCCCCGGGTCTCAAAGTCGCTCGAACCCCCGGAAACGCTCCCAGTCGGTGACCGCGCCGCCGAACGCCGCAAGCTCGACGTCGGCGGCGTTGACGTAGTGGTCGACGACGTCGTCGCCGAACGCTGCACGTGCGAGCGCGCTCTGCGCGAACAGGTCGCGTGCCTCGCGCAGCGTGTCGGGCACGCGCGGCTTCTCGCTCGCCTCATACGCGTTGCCCTCGAACACCGGCTCCAGCTGCAGGCCGTGCTCGACGCCGTGCAGGCCGGCCGCGATCACGGCGCTCAGCGCCATGTACGGGTTCAGGTCGGCGCCGCCGACGCGGTTCTCGAAGCGCAGCGACGGGCCGTGCCCGACGACGCGCAGCGCGCACGTGCGGTTGTCGTTGCCCCATGCGACGGCCGTGGGCGCGAACGTGGCCGCGGCGAAGCGCTTGTAGGAGTTGACGTTGGGCGCGAGCAGCAGCGTCAGCTCGCGCAGCGCCGCGAGCTGCCCGGCGAGGAAGGAGTCGAACAGCGCGCGGTCGCGCTCGAACAGCGGACCCTCCCGGTCAGCCAGGGAGAAGTGGATGTGGCACGAGCTGCCCTCGCGCTCGTCGAACTTGGCCATGAACGTGACGGCCATGCCCTCGAGCGCCGCGATCTCCTTCACGCCGTTCTTGTAGATCGAGTGCTCGTCGGCCGTGCGCAGGGCGTCGGCGTAGCGGAAGTTGACCTCGTGCTGGCCGAAGTTGCACTCGCCCTTGGAGTCCTCGCAGACCATCCCGGCCGCTTCCATGCTGTTGCGGATGCGGCGCAAGAGCGGCTCGACACGGGCCGTGCCGAGCAGCGAGTAGTCGACGTTGTACTGGTTGGCCGGCTGTAGCTCGCGGTAGCCCTTGGCCCAGGCGTCCTCGTAGGTGTCGCGGAAGACGATGAACTCGAGCTCGGTGCCGGCGTTGGCGCTCCAGCCACGCTCGGCCAGCCGCGCGAGCTGGCGGCGCAGGACCTGGCGCGGCGAGACGCTCACGTCGCTGCCGTCCTGCGCGGCGACGTCGGCGAGGCAGATCGCGGTCCCCTCCTGCCACGGCACAGGACGCAGCGTGTCGAGGTCGGGACGCAGCACGAAGTCGCCGTAGCCGCGCTCCCAGGAGAACAGCTCATAGCCGGACACGGTCGCCATGTCGACGTCGACGCCGAGCAGGTAATTGCACGCCTCGGCACCGTGTTCGGCGACCTCGGCGAGGAAGTGACGCGCGGTCAGCCGCTTGCCCTGCAGCCGCCCCTGCATGTCGGTCAGCGCCAAAAGGACGGTGTCGATCGAGCCGGCATCGACCTCCGCGCGCAGCTCATCGAGGTTCATTCAGGTCCGCTCCTCACGCGACTCGGCGCCGCTCCTCACGTCACTTGGCGATGAAGGTATAGGTTGTGATCCTTATGCTCAGCAGAGGCTACCGCGGGGATGGTCGGCGAGCTTAACGACATCCGCGAGCGCCTCGAGACCGAGCTGGCGCCGCTGCAAGGCGAGCCGCGCGAGCTCGACGGCGGGATCACCAATCGCAACTTCCGCGTGACGCTGGGCGGCGCCGACTACGTCGTGCGCCTCCCCGGCAAGGACACGGAGCTGCTCGGGATCGACCGCTCGGCCGAGCTGCTCGCGAACGAGACGGCGGCCGCGCTCGGCATCGCGCCGGCGGTGGCGACGATCGTCGACGGCTGTCTGGTGACGAGCTTCGTCGCGTGCCGAGCGCTCGAGCAGAGCGAGCTGGTCAACGCGGTCGAGCAGATCGCACGTGCCCTGCGCGCCTTCCACGACTCGGGCGTGCAACTGCCGACGCGCTTCTGGGTGCCCGAGCTGCTCGAGGACTACGCGGCGATCGCCGAGGCCCGCGGCGCGCGACTGCCTGACGGCTACGACGCGGCCCGCGATGTCGCGGCCCGGATCGCCGACGCGCTGCCACTGAACGAGCCGCGCCCGTGCCACAACGACCTGCTCGCAGGCAACCTGATCCGCGCGAACGACGACGGGCGCACGCTGCTCGTCGACTGGGAGTACGCAGGGATGGGCGATCCGCGCTTCGATCTCGGCAACCTGTCGGTCAACAACGAGTTCGAGGAGTCGGCCGACGAGCGCCTGCTGCGCGCCTACCACGACGAGCCGCCCTCCGATGCGCAGCGCGCGGCGCTGAAGCTGATGCGCGTGCTCTCGGACGCGCGCGAGGGCGCGTGGGGCGTCGTGCAGGGCGCGATCTCGGCGCTCGACTTCGACTTCGCCGGCTACGCCGAAGAGCACTTCGAGCGGCTGCGCACGGTGGCCGAGCGCCCGGAGTTCGACGACTGGCTGGCCACGACGGCGGCGGATGCGTCAACGGATGCGGAGAAGGGGGCCGATGGTCAGGCCGCGTGAGCTGCCGGCGCGGGCGCGGATCGTGATCGTCGGCGGCGGCGTCGGCGGCGCGGCGGTGGCACACCACCTGGCGAAACTGGGCGAGCGCGACGTGGTGCTGCTCGATCGCAACGAGCTGACGAGCGGCTCGACGTTCCACTCGGCGGGGCTCGTCGGGCAGCTGCGCTCGAGTGTCTCGCTGACGCAGCATGATGGTGGACTCGGTCGAGCTGTACCGCACGCTCGACTGCGGCTGGGTGGAGTGCGGTGGCGTGCGCCTGGCATGCACGCCAGAGCGCGAAGAGGAGGTGCTGCGCCAGGTTGCGTGGGCGAAGACGTTCGGGCTGCCGCTTGAGCTCGTCTCTGCGCGAGGAGGCGCAGGAGCTGTTCCCGTTGATGAGCACGGAGGGCGTGCGCTGCGGCTCCTACCTGGCGAGCGACGGATACCTCGACCCGTCGCTATTGACGACGGCGCTCGTCGACGGCGCGCGCGAGGGCGGCTGCCGCGTGTTCACGCACACGCGCGTGACGGGCATCGACGTCGAGCACGGCGCGACGGGACGCCCGCGCGTGCGCGGCGTGCAGACCGAGTGGGGGCCGATCGAGGCCGAGGTCGTGGTCAACGCGGGCGGCATGTTCGCGGCCGAGATCGGACGGATGGCGGGCGTGCGCGTGCCGATCGTGCCGTTCGCACACGAGTACCTCGTGACGCAGCCGTTTCGCGAGCGCACGCCGGGCGAGCACCTGCCGACGCTGCGCGACCCGGACCTGCTGATCTACTTCCGCGAGGAGGGAGCGGGCCTGGTGATGGGCGGTTACGAGCGCGACTCGGCGCCGTGGGCTCTGGACGAGCACCTGCGCGACGCGATCCCGCAGGACTTCAACGGCCGTCTGCTCGAGGAGGACTGGCCGCGCTTCGAGGAGATCGCGAAGAACTCGTCTAAGCGCGTGCCGGCGATGGATGAGATCACGGTGACCAAGCTGATCAACGGCCCGGAGGCGTTCACGCCGGACAACGAGTTCTGCCTCGGCGAGAGCGAGGTCGCGGGCTTCTTCGTGGCGGCCGGCTTCTGCGCGCACGGCCTGGCCGGCGCGGGCGGTCTGGGCCGTGTGATGGCCGAGTGGATCCTCGCGGGCGAGCCGACGAGCGACGTATGGGAGATGGACATCCGCCGCTTCGGCGCGCACTTCCGCTCGCCGAGCTACACGCTGAAGCGCGCAAAGGAGGTGTACGAGACCTACTACGACATCCGCTACCCCGGCCACGAGCGCGAGGCGGGGCGCCCGCTGCGCGTCTCGAGCGCGTACGGCTGGCACGCCGAGCACGGCGCGGCGTTCGGCGAGAAGTCGGGCTGGGAGCGCGTCAACTGGTACGAGTCGAACGCGACCGAGGGCGAGGAGTCGTTGCGCCCGCGCGGCTGGGCGGGGATGCACTGGTCGCCGGCGATCGGCGCGGAGCACCGCGGCACGCGCGAGCGCGCTGGGCTGTTCGACGAGTCCTCGTTCGCCAAGCTCGAGATCTCAGGGCCGGGGGCGCCGGCATTCCTCGAACAGCTGTGCGACAACGAGGTGGCGGGCGAGGTCGGCGCGATCACCTACACGCAGATGCTCAACGCGCGCGGCGGGATCGAGTGCGACTTCACGGTCACGCGCGTGGAGCAGGAGCTGTTCTCGATCGTCACGGGCACGGCCTTCGGCAACCACGACCTCAGCTGGATCCGCAGGCATGCGCCGCAGGACGGCAGCGTGCGCCTGTCGGACGTCACCTCGCGCTGGTCGTGCTTCGGGCTGTGGGGCCCGCGCGCGCTCGACGTGCTGGCGCCGCTGACGGACGATGAGCTCGACTTCGCCTACATGCACATGCGCGAGCTGGCCGTCGGCGACGTGCCGGTGCGCGCACTGCGGGTGACGTTCGTCGGCGAGCTCGGCTGGGAGCTGTACTGCCCGAGCGAGTACGGCGCCGGGCTGTGGCGCGCGCTGTGGCGGTCGGGCCGCGAGCACGGCCTCATCGCGGGCGGCTACCGCGCGATCGACTCGATGCGCCTGGAGAAGGGCTATCGCGTGTGGGCGGCGGACATCACGGCCGATGAGAACCCGTTCGAGGCGGGGCTCGGCTTCTGCGTGAAGAAGACGACGGGAAAGTTCAACGGCGCGGAGGCGCTGGGGATCACACCGGACGGCGAGCGCACGGCGCCGCCGCCGAGCAGGCGCCTGCGCTGCATCGTGCTCGAGGATCGGCGCTCGGTGGCGCTCGGCAACGAGCCGGTGCGCGTCGGCGAAGAGGTCGTCGGGCCGCGTGACGAGCGGCGGCTACGGCTACACGGTGCAGCGCTCGATCGCCTACGCCTACGTGCCGGCCGAGCTCGACTTCGGCGCGGCCGTGGAGATCGACATCTTCGGGCGGTGGGTCTCCGGCGAGATCGTGCGCGAGCCGCTGTTCGACCCGCAGGGCGAGCGCGTCAAGGTCGTGATCGCGTGAGCGGCCCGAGCGAGCCGGCGCGATGAGCGCGTTCGTCGCGGCCGGGGCAGGCTTCCTGCTGGCGGTGCTGTGGTTCGACCTGATGTTCGACGTGCAGGTCCTGGCACGGGACGGGCGGAAATTCTGGGAGCGGCGCCTGCCGTCGATCGCGGCCTACTACGCGCGCGTGACGACGGAGGCACGTCCGATGAGCCTGCTCGTCGCTGCGGTCATGCTGGGAACGCTCACGGCAGTCGTCGTGGAGATCGCAGACGGCGGCGGCGTGCCCTCGACGGTGGCGTGGGTCTCGCTGGCGACTCGCGGCGGCGCCGATCGGGCTCGTCGCCGTGCGCACGGTGCCGGCGGCCGTTCGCCTCGGCTTGCGCTACGACACGTTGCCGCGCCAAAGCGCCTTGGCCTGGGAGATCTTCGCCGAGCACGTCTTCTGCTTCGCCTCGATCGCGGCGCTGATCGGGCTGCAGCTGTCCTACTCCTGAGCGCACCTCAGCCCTTCTGCGGCAACGAGCGGGCAAAGGTGGCGCCGCGCCGCACCCAGGGTTCGAGCGTCCGCTTCGTGCGCACGCCGTCGGCATCGACGCGCAGCCACCCCTTAGCGGGACGGCCGCGCATGATCATCGGGCCGGTGTGCGGACGCGCCAGCGCGGCGTCGAGCTCATCGGGATCGCAGCGCAGCATCAGACCGCCCTTCGAAGACACGGCGACGGCCATGTTCCCGTGCAGCAGGAACGCGAGGCCGCCGAACATCGGCATCTCGCTGACGCCTTCCTCGCCCGCGAGCAGCTCGCGGACGCGGTTGGCGAGATCCTCGTCGTAGGCCATCGCGTTCCGGCTCCGCCGCCGCGCCCTACATCGACACCTCGATCGTCTCGTACACGTCGACGCTGCCGCCGCCCTCGAACACGGGGCAGCCCTCGGCCAGCGCGCTCGCGGCGTCGAGACTGTCGGCGTTGACCACCGTGTAGCCGGTCAACTTCGAGGCGACCTCGCCACCGGCGCCGTTGCCGTTGACCGAAGCTGAGCCGGCAAACGGGTTACCCGGATCGACGATCGCCGGGCCGAGCTTGCCGAACCACGCGCCCCACGCCTGCATCGCGGCCTGGCGCTGCTCGTCGGTGTCGGCCATCATGCCACCCTGATACGCAAACAAATACTTACCCATATTCACCAGTCTCCTGTTCTTCGTTATTTATATTAATCATTAATAGATAAAATTAATCGGAATCGAATACCCGCCGGGCGAGGCTGTCGAAGCACGCGTTCCATCCTTCGCCGTGGCCTTCGCGCGACTGCTGCGAGGCGAGGCCGCTGTGTTCGAGCACGACGGTCGTGCGCCCGCCATCGCCGTGGAAGTCGATTGCGACAAGGCTGACGTGGCCCGGATGCGGTCCGCCCTCGTCCTGCCAGCACCACGTGAACACGAGCCGGCTGCGGGCGGGTGACCTCGCGGTACTCGCCGGCGACCACGTGCAGCTCGCCATCGTCGCCGAGCATGCGCAGCGTGTAGCGCCCGCCGACGCGCAGGTCGACATCGCAGCCGGGCGAGCTCCACGTCGGCGCCGCCGCCCACCAGCGCTCGAGCACGACCGGGTTGGTCCACGCGTCGAACACCTCCTCCGGCGTCGCCGCGAACGTCCGTTCCATGCGGAACGCGGCGACCTCGCTAGTGCTCATCCCGAGCCGCCACGGTCCGTCCCTGCGCCGGCGTCTTCGCGGTTCTCGGCAATGAACTGCTCGACGACGTCGAACTTGCGCTGCCACATCTTCTGTAGCTGCCCGATCCAATCGGCCGCATCGTCGAACGGCTGCTCGGCCAGGTGCAGGCGATGCGTGCGCCCGTCGACCACGCGCACGATCGCGCCGGCTTCCTCGAGCACCCGCAGGTGGCGGCTGATCGCCGGCTTCGACACGGCGAAGTCGCGCGTCGCTTCGCCGACCGTCATGCCGTCTCCCGCTTCGTCCTTGTGCGCCTGCTCAAGCGCGGCGAGGCGTTCGACGATGCCCCGGCGGATCGGGTGCGCGCAGGCGGCGAACGCGCGATCGAGCGTTGCGTTGTTAGCCATGTGGTTAACAATAGCGAATGGTCCAAGCCTAGGCGATCGGACGAGTGAGAATGCGGCTCGTGCGACTCGACCACGACGCTGCCCCTTCGCCGATCTCGCGCAGACGCGCCAAGCGGCTCGGCCACGCACTCGTACGCGCCTCCGCGCTCTGTGCGCTCGCCTGCTGCGTGGCGGCCGCCGCGGCGCTGCCGGCCGGTGCAGCGCGCGGGAGAACGGTCGTGTTCGGGCGATCGGTGCAGGGGCGGGCGCTCGTCGCGCGCGTGCTCGGGCCGAGCACGGCTCCGCGCAAGATCGTGCTCGTCGGCTGCATCCACGGCGATGAGTGCGCCGGGCGGGCGATCCTCGTGGCAGCCGAGCGCCGGGCGGTCCCGGCGAATGTGCAGCTGTGGCTCGTGCCGACGCTGAACCCCGACGGCGAGGCCGCGGGCACCCGGCAGAACGCGCACGGCGTCGATCTCAACCGCAACTTCCCCTACCGCTGGCGAGCGGTGCCAGGACCGACGTACTACTCCGGCCCGCGCCCGCGCTCCGAGCCCGAGACGCGCGCCGCGATGCGCCTGATCGGGCGCGTGCGCCCCGACGCGACCGTCGTCTACCACCAGCACGAGGACCTCGTCGACATGGCCGGCGGCGACCGTGGCCTGGCGCGCCGCTACGCCGAGCTGGCAGGGCTGCGAGCGACGTGCCTGCCGTTCCTGCCCGGCACCGAGTCGGCGTGGTCGAACCACTCCTTTGCGGGGACGACGTCGCTCGTCGTCGAGCTGCCTGCCGGTCCCGTGTCGGGGGCGGCGCTGAGGCGACACCTGCGCGCGCTGGGCGCGCTCGAGCACGGTGCGCGCAGCGGCTCGGCGCGCAGCTGCGTCCCCTGAAGATCCTCGCCAAGCTGTCTTGTGCGCTCGCCCGAGCGCGAGCCGTGCCGCTCGCGGCTTAGCGCGCTGCGGGATACTCAGGCGATGTCGCAGGAGAACGTTGAGATCGTGCTCCGTGGCGTCGCCGCGATGAATCGGGGAGACCCAGAGGCCTTCAATGCGCTGTGCGATGCTCGATTCGAGATGCGCCTCGTGGGTGCCGTTGGCGAGCCTGTGAGCTACGTGGGAGCAGACGGCGTGTTCCAGTTCTTCCGCGACATGGGCGAGAGCTGGGCAGACTGGGGATTCGAGGTCGAACGGGCGCGTGATCTTGATCAACACGTGCTGATCATGGGCAGACAGCGCGGACGCGGGCGCGTTAGCGGCGTCGAGGTTGACTCTCCGCGGGCCTGTGTCCTTGCGGTCCGCGACGGGGCGGTGACCGAACTTCGCTACTTCACCGAGCCTGCCGAAGCCCTCGTGGCTTTGGGGCTGGAGGAGTAGGCGTGGCGAGTTTCGCCAGTCGTTTCGATAGACCCTCCTTGCCGCTCAGCCTTCAGCCGCCACGTCGAGTACGAGCTTCCCCCCGCCGATCCGGCCGGCTTCGCCGAGCTCGTGCGCCTCGGCGACCTGCGCCAACGGCAGCGTCTGCGAGACCTTCACGCGCAGCTTGCCTTCTTCGACAAGCGCCGCGATCGCCTCGATGCCCTCGCGATCGGGCTCGACGAGGAACGCGCTGACGCGCACGCGCTCCCCGGCCGCCTCGTGCAGCGGCCCGAAGTCCGACGCGGAGGGAACCGTGACGATCAGCCCGCCGTCGCGCAGCGTCGGGACCGACTTCACGCCGGTCTCGCCGCCGACGAGGTCGAGCACGAGATCGACCTCGGCGACCGCCTCTGCGACCTCGGTCTCGGTGTAGTCGATCGTCTCGTCCGCGCCGAGCTCGCGCAGGAAGTCGTGGTGGGCGGCGCGCGCCGTGCCGATCACATATGCCCCGCGCGCCTTGGCGATCTGCACGGCCAGGTGCCCGACACCGCCTGCCGCGGCGTGGATCAGCACGCGCTGCCCTGCGCTCAGTCCGGCCGTGTCGACGAGCGTCTGCCATGCCGTCAGCGCGCCGAGCGGCAGCGCCGCCGCCTCGCTCCACGACAGCTCGTCGGGCATCAGCGCGAACTGCCGCGACGGCGCCGTCACGAGCTCTGCGTAGGCGGCCGCCTCCCCCGGGAAGCGCGGCATGCCCAAGACGCGGTCGCCCGGCGCAAAGCGGGTCACGCCGAAGCCGATCCGCTCGACCGTGCCTGCCACGTCCCAGCCGACCGTGAACGGCGGCTCGCCGAGGAAGCCGCCTTTGGCGCGCGTCTTCCAGTCAACCGGGTTGACGCCGGCCGCGGCCACGCGCACGAGCACCTCAGTCGGGCTCGGCTCGGGGTCTGGGAGCTCGACGAGCTGCAGCACCTCGGGCGGGCCGAGCTCGCTTTGGCGAATTGCCTTCATCGCCGCGCGGCGCCGGCCTGAGCCATGCCGCGCTAGCCGTCCTCGCCGAGCACGAAACGCTCAATCGCGAGCGCGAAGCCCTCGTGCTCGTTGGACTCGGTAACGCGCTTAGCCGCGCGTTTGACGTCCTCGCCGGCGTTACCCATCGCGACGCTCAGGCCCGCGCCCTCGAACATCAGCATGTCGTTGGGCTGGTCGCCGAGCGTCGCGATCCGCTCCAGCGGGATCTCGTATTCGCGCGAGAAGTAGTGCAGCACGGCGCCCTTGTTCGCCTCGGGGTGGGTCACGTCCAGGTAGTACGGCTGCGAGCGAGCAGCCGAGACGTGCTCGCCGAACTTCGCGCGCGCGTCCGCCTCGGCCTTGGCGACGGCGTCGAGGTCGTCGCTGACGCCGACGATCTTCGCGATCCGCTCGGTGACCCCCTCGAAGCTCTCGATGACCGTCGGCTCGAAGCGAACTGTGTCCGCCTCTTTGCGCACGTGCGCGACGTGCGTGTCGCGCAGCAGCCAGTCCGAGCCCCGGTACATCCAGGTGTCGAGCCCATGATCGTCGATCAACTCGACGATCTGCGCGACGAGCCCAGAGTCGATCGAGCGTTCCTCGATCACCGACATGTCCGGCCGCGCGAACAGGCCGCCGTTGAACGCCGCGAGTGGAAGCTCAAGCGCCAACGGCTCGACGAGCATCTCCATCCCGCGCGGCGGGCGCCCGCTCGTCACGGCGAACTTCACGCCCGCCTGTTTGAGCGAGCGCACGGCCGCGATCGCGCGATCGGTCAGCTCCTTGTCATCGGTGACGAGCGTGCCGTCGACGTCCGCCAGCACGAGCTCGATCCGCGGCTTGCCGGTCACGCGCTCGCTCGCCTGCCCGCGCGCCTCACGCGAAGCGCTTAACGAATGCGAGCGCCGTGTCGGCGACCTCGCGCCAGCCGCTGTCGATCGTCAGCGCGTGCCCGCGATTGGGCATCTCGGCGAACTCGGTGACGCCCTCGTTGCGCTTCTGCTTCTTGAACGACGCTTTGGCGATCGACAATGGGATCGTGTGGTCCTTCTCGCCGTTGATGATCAGCAGCGGCCCGCGCTCCGGGTTCTTGCTGTTGACCTTGGCCTCCGTCCACGGGTTGAGGTTGGCCGTCGCCGCCTGGAACAGCGGCAGCCCGGCGGCGGGCACCGCGAAGGTCGAGAACAGCTCCTTGGCCTCTTCCTCGGAGACCGCGTTGGCGAAGCTGTAACGAAACTGCTCGTAGGTCAGCGGGACCGCGCGGTTGCGGTTGGCCGGGTTGCCGAGCACCGGACTGCCCGACTTCAGCGCCGAGATCGGCAGTGGCAGCACGCCGCGAAACGGCGCCGGGTCGATCGCCACGCTCACCGCCGAGAGTCCCCTGCCGGCAACGATCTGCGTCAGCAGGCCGCCGAAGGAGTGGCCGATCACGGCCGGCTTCTTGGCGAGCTGGCCGATCACCTCGCCGAAGTGGTCTGCGACCTGGCCGACCGACTTGTGCGCGAACACCTCCGGTGTGGCGTTGGCCTGCTCGACCGTCTGCGGGTCGTCCGGCCAGCCGGGTGTGAGCGGCGTGTAGCCATCCTCCTCGAAGACCGTCGCCCAGCGATCCCAGCTGCTCGGCAGCAGCCACAGGCCGTGGATAAAGACCACGGGCGTCTTGCCCGTCGCGTTGGCTTTCTCGATCTGCTCCGACTCGTACTTGGAGATCGACATCTCTCGTCCTTTTGCTCGTGTGTTGCCCCGCCCTGATCGTTGAACGATCCGTGAAGCATCATCCCACGCCGGCGCTATCGTCTCGGCGGCCGCGAGCGCCGGGACGCGTCTCGGCACAACTTCCACGTTCAGAACAGCAACAGGGGGACTCCATATGACTGCACAGCTCTCCGCAGCTCGGCCCGAGGGCCGCTTCCGTTCGGGCGCCCGCGCGGGCGCGTCTCGACGACTCGCGGCCGCCGTGCTCGCGGGCGGCGTGCTCGCGGCAATCGCGGCGCCCGGCGCGAGCGCCAAGACCGTGACGATCAAATGCCGCGGCGGCAGTAGCTCGTGCAGCGCCACGATCGGCCTCGCCGGCGGCGCGAGCAACAAGAAGCTGAGGATCGAGCTGAGCGACACCAACCTGAAGCTCGTCGGGCGCTCGGTCAAGCCCAAGGAAGTGAAGGGCGCCTACAGCCTCTCCAAAGGCAGCTACTCGCTCGGAGGGTCGGTCTACAACGTGACGCTCAACGCGGTGCAGTCGATTCCCAAGGGCGCGACGCTGATGCTGAAGTTCGCGGTTCCGCAGAAACGCGGGACGCCGGGCCAGTAGGAGGCGCCGCGGCACAGCGGGCGATGCCCAACCTGTACGACCCCGAGTTCGACGAGCCGCGCGAGCAGCCGGGCTTTCTCGCGCAGCGCGCGCGGGTCAGTCGCCAGGCAGGCAGCGAGCGCCTCGGGTTGAGCGTGTGGGAGGTACCGCCGGGCGAAGCCGCCTACCCCTACCACCACCATCTCGGCGAGGAGGAGCTGGTGGTGGTGCTCGAGGGGCGCCCGAGCCTGCGCACGCCTGAGGGCCGGCGCGAGCTCGCGCCAGGCGAGGTCGTCGCCTTCCTGCGCGGAGAGGGCGGCGGCCACCAGCTCGTCAACGAGACGGGCGAGACGGTTCGTTTCCTCGCATTCAGCACGAGCGGCGATCCCGACCTCGTCGTCTACCCCGACTCGGGCAAGCTCGGCGCCTTCGAGCGGCTGCCCGACGGCGGCGGCCTGCGCGCGATGTTTCGCTCGTGTGACGCCGTTGACTACTACGAGGGCGAGCGCCCGCCGAACCGCTGAGCAGTAGCTCGACCGGCTAGCTGGGGCTCCTACGCGCTCACGACCCGTCGTTGATCCTCACGCGCCCGAGCCCGATCACCTCGATCTCATCCTGCGGCGCGCAGATGGCAATCTGGTCGGCCTCGTCGCGCAGCGTGCGCCGCAGCGCGATGAACGCGAGGCCGCCGACGACAGCGGGCACCCACAGCGCGATCGCGCGGTAGGCGAGCACGGCGCCGGTCGCCGAGGCCAGTGACACGCCGTACAGCGCAAGCGTGCCGACGAGGCCGGCGTCGACACCGCCGATCCCGCCGGGCACCGGGATCAGGCCGCCGAGCTCGCCGATCAGGTAGGCGATCCAGAGGAGCGCGAGCGGCGGCGCGGGACCGAGCGAGTGGAACGTCGCCCACACGATCATCACGTCGAATGCGAGATAGGCGACCAGGCCGAGGATCAGCACGGCGTTGCCCTCGCGCAGCAGCATGAGTGCCTCGGTGACGCCATCGCCGATCGCGCCGAGCGTCTTTACGACGAACAGCTCGCGCTTGGAGGGCTCGCCGTCCCGGCGGCTCTCCAAGCGCTCGCTCAGCCGCTTAGCTATGCGCCCGGCAGAGATCGCCAGCACGATCGCGCCGGCCGCGATCACGGCCGGCAGCAGCGTCAGCAGCAGGTTGCCCTCTCCGCCGATTACACCTAGCGCGAGGGCCGCACCGAGCACGATCACGCCGAGCACGTTGGGCAGGCTCGTGAGCAGGAAGAAGGCGACCGTTCGCTTGGCGATCTCCTCCCCATCCATCCCCCCGCGTTTGAGCGCCCACGCGCCGAGCGCGAGACCGCCGGCGCCGCCGGTCGGGATCAGCGCGTTGGCGCCGAGCTCGGACATGCCGATCTGAAAGCTCACCCGCCAGGACATCAGGCGACAGAAGATCATCCGAAAGACGGCCACGTAGCCGAATCCCGAGAGGAGCTTCAGCGCGACGCCGAGCACGAGCCAGCCGGGATTGGCGTGCGCGAGCCTGTGGCGCAGCTCGCCCAGACCGGGCAGCAGTGTGACGGCGGCCACGACGGCGAGCACGAGCGCGAGCAGGAACAGCAGCCGCGTGCGGACCTTGTGCGCACTGAGCTGCGCCGGACCTTCGAGATCGTCTCGGGCGACGTGCGGCGCGTCGTGCAGCTGCGATGCCATGGAAGCATTGTGGCCGCTCGCCGGGCCGCTTCCGGAGTTGGGAGTATGCGCGCGTGGGAACCGCCTACACGGCTGCCGACTGGACCGACCTGTTCGTCGCGAGCGCCGGCGCCTCGGCCGCGCTCACCGGGCTCTTGTTCGTGGCCGTCTCGGTGAACATCCAAGACATCCTCAAATACGAAGGGCTACCCGCGCGCGCACTGCAGACGCTGCTATTGCTGCTAAGCGCCGTGGTCGTCTCGCTGGTTGGCCTGATCCCCGGTCAGAGCACGACGGCCCTCGGCGCCGAGCTATTGGGGGTCGAGCTGGCGTTCGGGGGGTGGATCTTAACGCTGGCCGCACGGGCGCTCGAGCCGACGCGCGAGTACGTGCGGCCCCTGTTCCACTTCGGCCTCGTGGTCCCCGGGACGGTGCCACTGATCGTCGGCGCCGTGAGCCTGCTGGCGCAGAGCGGCGGCGGCCTCTACTGGATCGTCGGCGGCATCGTCGGCGCGCTGCTGTGCGCGTCGGTGAACGCCTGGGTGCTGCTCGTCGAGATCCTGCGCTGAGGCGGCGTGCGAGCGCCCACACCGCGAGGCGACGTCTGCCGCGCGAAGCGACGTCTGCCGCGCGCGCCTGCAGCGGCAGGAGCGCACCGGAGGAAGCCGAACTGCCTATTGATGAGCCAGCTTCCGGAGGGGATCGCGCTCGAGCGCAATCGCGACATGGCGGGACGCACGGTTGGCCCATGGGTGCGCCGGGCACTGCTGACGTGCATGGCCGCGCTCCCGCTGCTCGCCCTGCTTGGCGTTTTCGGCCAGCACCCCTCGACGAGCACTGCTGCCTCGCCGCAGGCGAGCCTGAGCGTCACGGCGCCCACGCGACTGCGCAGCGGCCTGATCTTCCAGGTGCGCGTGGAAGTGCTCGCCCGCCGCGAGATCAAGCAGCTGCAGCTCGACTTCGACGAAGGCTGGTGGGAATCGATGAGCGTCAACTCGATCGTTCCCGAACCGAGCAGCGAGACCTCGCACGATGGGCAGGTGGTGCTCTCCTACGGCGACCTGCCCGCCGGCAAAGCACTGGTCCTCTGGATCTACTTCCAGGCCAACCCGACCAACGTCGGCAAGCGTCGTGAGAACGTCGCACTGCTGGACGGCGCACAGCAGCTTGCGCACGTGCACCGTTCGCTGACGATCTTCCCATGAGCAGGGGCTACGCATGGACCTCGTGATCCGCGCCACAGTCGTGTTCTTCTTCGTGTTCCTCGTGACGCGGGTCGTGGGCCGCCGAGAGCTCAGCCAGCTCGAGCCGTTCGACCTGATCCTGCTCGTCGTCGTCGGCGATCTGGTTCAGCAGGGCGTGACGCAGAGCGACGAGTCGGTCACGGGCGCGCTGATCGTGATCGCCACGATCGCGCTGCTCTCGATCGCTGTGAGCTGGGTCTCCTTTCGCTCGCGCCGAGTCCGCGTGATCACCGAGGGAGAGCCGATCGTGCTCGTACAAGAAGGGCGCCCGATCGAGCGCAACATGCGCCGCGAGCGGATCACGCTCGAAGACATCCAGGAGGAGGCCCGCCAAGCGCAGATCGCCTCTGTAGCCGACCTACGCTGGGCGATCCTCGAGGACGGCGGGCGGATCAGCTGCATCCCGCGCTGAGCAGCCGCGGTGGCGACGCCCGGTGGCGACGCCCAGCGGCAGCGGATCTAAGCAGAGACTTCTAGCGCGGCGGTGCCGCGCAGGCTCGCCAGCGCCGGGCGCTCCTCAAGCGCCACTTGGCGCGACTCCATCGCGGGGCCGCCGTCGAGCGCGGGTAGCGCGATCGAGCCGCAGGCGTGCGCGTCGGCGAAGTCCTGTCCGAGGAAGCGCGTCTGCGCGGCGAGCAGCACGGCGTAGGCCATCGCCGAGAGCTCGCGCAGCGATTGATGGCAGTTCTGGCGCACGCCGAGATCGACCTGCGCGAGCCCGTCGAGCCCGGCGATCCTCCAGGCGTCGATCAGCATCGCGATCTCCACGCCGTAGCCGACGCTGAAGGGGAGCTGCTCGAGCAGCTCGCGGCGCCCTGCCGTCTCGCCGGCCAGCGGCTGTCCGAACACAGCCAGCTCGGGCGCGTGCAGGTTGAGCAGCGGTCGCGCCATCAGCTCGGTCACGCGCCCGCCGCCGTGCGGTTCGAGGCCCCCGGCGGCGCGGAACGGACGGCGGAAGCAGCCCTTGACCAACTGCACGTCCGGCTCGCACACGAGCGGTCCGAGCAGACCGAGCAGGAAGTGCTCGGCGAAGTCCTCTGTGTCGGTGTCGGCGAAGGCGACGATCTCGCTGCGCACGGCCCGTAGCGCGCGCCACATCGCATCGCCCTTGCCACGCGCCGGGCCGAGCTCGGGCGAGAGCTCGTCCTCCTGCGCGACCTCGAGGCCGGCGCGCTCGGCGATCGCGGCGCTGCCATCACGCGACCCAGCGTCGACAACGAGTACCTCGTCGAGCAGGCCCACGTCGCGCAGGTGCGCCGCGCGAGCGGCGATGGCTCCTATCGTGCCGGCCACTTCGCGCGCCGGCAGCACGAGCGCGATCGAGCAGCGCTTGTGCTCGAGCAGCCGCGCCAGCGGGAACTGCTCGGCGCGATAGGAACGCGTGGCGCGCCAGTTCGAGCGCGCCAAGTCCTGGGCGAGACCGCGCGGAGCACGACCGCCGGTGCGCGCGGAGGTGCTGACGCGGACCTGTGCGCTGCGGTGGATCGCGACGCCGCGCGCGAGCAGCTCGCGCTCGAGCGCCTCGTCCTCGAGCGCCGCCCTCACCGGCAGCCCGCCGCAGCGGCGATACGTGGCCGCCGTGATTGCCATCGAGGCGCCGCTGAACTGATGGTGATCGGACGCGGCCTCCTGCGCCGCGGTCGAGCGCACGGAGCGCAGCCGCTCGACACTGCGTTGCTCGCGCTCGCCCACGGCCTGCTGGGAGAGCCCTTGCAACTCGTCGGCAAGCAGCTCGATGCGACCGCCGATCGCATGCGCCCCGCGCCCTGTCAGCTCGAGCTGACAGGCCAGCCAGTCCTCGGCGACGACGCTGTCGGCGTCGGTGCTCGCGATCAACCCGTCGGCGCGCCCGAGTGCCAGCAGTCGCTCGCAGGCGAGATCCATACCGTGCCGGCGTGCGCGCCCGACGCCACGCGACTGCGCGAGCTCGACGGTGTGCAGCCGCAGCGAGGGGTGGGCGGCGGCGAACTCCCGCACGCGCGCGGGCGTCTCATCGCGGCAGCCGTCGAGCACGACGATCAGCTCGTAGCGCTCGCGCGCGACGCCGCGCTGGCCGGCCAGCGCCTGTAGGCAGCGCTCGATGCGCTCGGCCTCGTCGCGGGCGGGGACGACGACCGCTGCGCACAGCGAGGGTGCCGGGGGCAGCAGGCATGTCGCGTCCGAGATGCTCATGCGACGGCCGCCCCGGCGCTGATCAGCTCGCGCCCGCGTTCGTAGTCCTCGTCGCGCTCGTGCGCCAGCACGCCGACGAGCGCCCCCTCGCGGGAGTACCAGACGGTGAATGCATCGTCGCCGTGCTGCTCGAAGTGGGCGTCGTCGTGGCCGTCTCCCCAGGCCGCGTACTTCAGCGTGTGCTCGCCGATCGTCGACCAGAAGCCCGGGACGCTGTCCCACGCGGTGGTCTCTCCGGCGAGCACGCTGCCGGCAACCTCGCCCTGGCCGAGCGCGTCGCCCCAGTGTTCGACGCGCAGGTGGCGCCCTGCTCGGGCGTTGTAGGCATATGCAACGTCGCCGACCGCGAAGACCGCGCACTGCACATCGCCGGCACGCGACGCCTGCTCTGCGCGCATCGACCCGTCGACGATGACCGCCCCCTCGTGCAGCGGTAGGCCGGCGGCCTGCGCGAGTTCGGCGCGCGGTGAGACGCCCATCCCGAGCACGATCGATGCGGCCTCAATCCGTCTCCCGTCCTCGAGCTCGACCGTGCGTCCCTCATGCACGGCCCCGACCTCAGCGCCGACGATCAGCTTGACGCCGAGCTCGGCTAGCCAGCCGGCGATCCGCTCGCCGACCCGCTCTCCCAGACGCGCCTGCTGCGGGTGCAGTTCCTGCCCGATCATCGTCACGGGGGATCCCATGAGCGCCAGCGAAGCGGCGATCTCGCAGCCGATGAAGCCTGTGCCGATCACGAGCAGCGGCTTGGCCGACGCACGCCGCCCATCCGTCACGTGCTCGGCGACCGCACGCGCTCTCACGGCGAGCTCGACACTGTCGGGGACGGTCCGCATCGTCATCACCGTGTCGTCGTCGAGGCCGGGGATGTTCGGGCGCAGCGGCTCGGAGCCGGTCGCCAGCACGATCGCGTCGGCGCGCAGCTCGGTCGCGTGCGCGGCGCTGTCGACCTCGTCGGCGAGCTCGAGCGTACCCCGCCGAGGGTCGATCGCACTTACGCGCCGACCCAGGAGCAGCTGCACGTCCTGCTCGTCGAACCACTCGCGCTGCTCGATCGGCAGCTCGCGCGCGTCGAGCTCGCCGCGCAGGAACTCCTTGGTCAGCGGCGGTCGCCTGTGGGGCAGCCGCGGCTCGGAGCCGATCAGGATCACCTCGCCGACGCCGCCGTGCTCACGGTAGGCGCGAGCCGTGGCGAGACCAGCCGGACCGGCGCCGACGATCGCGATGCGTTCAGCGGCCATGGCCGTCGAAGCGATCCAGGCGGTATCCGGGATGACGCGCGTCGAGCGCGTGCCAGCTGGCGAATCTGCGCTCGAGCAGATCGTGCACGTCATCGCCGAGCAGCGGCTCCTCGGCGCCGCTGCCGCGCCAGCTGACAGCGACGACTACGGTGCCTGAGCTCAGCTGTGCCTGCAGCCATTCGAGCGCGCTCTCCAGGGTGGGCTCGTCGAGGTAGTAGAGGACCTCCGAGCAGACGATCAGATCCCAATCGCCGCCGGGCACCTGCTCGGGAAAGCTCGCCTGCACGACCTCGACGTTCTCCTGTGTCGCCAGGCGCTCGCGCGCGAGCGCGACGGCGCGCGCGGAGAAGTCGATCGCCACGAGCCGCCGGCAGCGCGCGGCAAGCAGCCCCGAGAACACCCCGATCGAGCAGCCGACCTCCAGCGCCCTGTCGAAGCTGCGCGGCGGGAGGGCTGCGAGCGTGGCGGCGTACTTCTCGCGCTCGTAGGCGCTGTCGCGGTAATTCCACGGGTCGGCGCTCGCCTCGTAATGGCGCTCGAAGCGCTCTGCGTTGACTCGCGGCGGACCCACGACGCTCACCGCGCGCGCCCGGTGAGCAGCTCGGCGCCGAGCTCGACGAGCTTTGGGTCGAGTCGATGCTGCAGCAGGAACAGATCGAGGTCGCGGCGCGCGCGGTCGAGCGCGCTGCCGCCGATCAGCGCGCGCGAGCCACACACACGAGCCGCCTCGGCGGCGATCAGGCGCCCCGCGTCGGACAGGGCGAGACGACATTCGGCTGCCAGCGCCCGCTCGTCCGTCCCGTGCGGGCGAGCGCGGTCGGTCGCACTCTCACCGTTCCCGGCGATCGCTCCGTCGATCAGAGCACCATCGCCCGCGTGCCGTGCGTGGGCCGGCTCGGCCCCGTCGAGCACGCCCACTGCGTGCTCGAGCCAGCGGTCGATTGAGGACTGCGCGACGCGCATGCGCCCGATCGCGTGCAGCCTGAGATCGTCCGCGAGAGCGCGCTCGCCGACGAGCTCGAGCGTGGCGGCGAGGATGCTGTCGGCGATCCCCGCCCAAGTGGCCGATGTGCGCACGGCGTCGCGCGAGAACCAGGGCTCGCGCACGATCTCGTCGGGACCGCCGAGCAGCGCGAGCACGGGAGCCTGGTCGAACTCGACGCGATGGCTCTCGGAGGCACGCAGGCCAGAGGCGCGATACCAGTCGCGGTCCAGTCTCAGCCCGCGCGTCGCATCGACGTAGGCGATCCGCTTGGCGTCGTGCGCGCCGCGCGCGACGATCAGCGCGCGCTGCACCCCACCGGCGCCTGAGCAGAACGTCTTGACCCCCGTCAGCATGAGCCCGCCGTCGGCGTTCTCGAGCACGCGCGCGGGAGGACCCTCGCCGGGCGCGGGGTCGGCGCCCCACACGCCGAGCAGCAGCTCGCCGCGTGCGATCCGCGCCAGCTCCTCACCGCGCAGCGGCTCCTGGGCGAGCAGCGCGAGTCGCTCGGCTCCGTTGAAGTGTCCGTCGAGGATGCGCGCCGTCGAGGCGTCGGCGGCCGCGAGCAGCCGAATCAGCGCGGCCTCGGTGCTGAGGTCGCAGCGGGTGCGCTCGCCGGCCAGCTGCACGACGCCGGCTGCCCTCAGCACGTCGAAGTTCTCCTCGGGGAAGCGCGGATGGGCGTCGAGCTCCCCGGCCCGCAGCGCGATCTGCGCGAGAGCCGGGGCAAGCGCGCCCGGGGCGAGCGCGGCGGCGGGGTACGCCCCGAGGCGCGGAACGCTCACCGCGGCGCTCCGAGCGGCTGCGGAGCGCCGTGCTCGCCTGAGCCCGACCGCGCCGCCGAGGCGCTCTGAAGGCTTCTGTCACTGATCGCCGGCACGGCTGCGTCAGGCGCCAGGCCACGAGCACGCGCCGCGGCGATCAGCGCCGCCAGCAGCTCGACCGTGTTCTCACAGCCGCTGCGCATCGCGCCCGGACCGAGTCCGTCGTGCATCAGCACGAGCGCGCCTGGAGCGAGCTGCTTGCGGGCGCACGCGAGCATCGCGAGAGCGGGATCGCCGCGCCAGTCGTGGGTGTCGATCGTCCAGTGCGCGAGCGCGAGGCCGTGGCGCGAGGCGACGCGCTCGCTGGCCGGCGTCGTGATCCCCCACGGAGTCCGCCAGCGGGTGGGGCGCACCCCGACCTGCGCGAGCGCGTCGAGCGCGGCGCACGTGTCGAGCTCGATCTCCTCCTCGGTGAGCTGGCTGTGGCGAAGGTGGCGGTATCCGTGCAGCTGGACCTCGTGCCCGGCATCGACCGCGGCGCGCACGACGCCGGGCGTAGCCTCGACCCGCTCGCCGAGCACGAAGAACGTGGCCCGTGCGCGGCAGCGCTCGAGCTCCCCGAGCACGCGCAGCGTCCAGCGCTCGTCGGGGCCGTCGTCGAAGGTGAGGCCGATGGGGGATCGTGCGAAGGGGACGCTCGTTTTTCTACCCTAGCGCCGAGCCCGCCAATCGAATGGCACTCCGGGTTGGGTCCCGAAGGTGCCACGCAAGCGCCAGCTCGATACGGCGGCCGGCTCGGGTCCCGCTATTAGTAGGCCGGTGCCGCGACTGCGCCGATCGGACTGTGCCACCCCGGGCGTCTCCAGGCGCGGACGCGGACGCGGGCACGAGTACCTCGATCCCGGCGGCGAGCGGATCGACGATCCGGAGGTGCTCGAACGGATCCACGCGCTGGCGATCCCGCCGGCGTGGCGCGATGTATGGATCTGCATGGACCCGCGCGGGCATCTCCAGGCGACCGGCTTCGACGCGGCGGGGCGCAAGCAGTACCTGTATCACGAGCGCTGGCGTGCCCATCGAGACCGCCAAAAGTTCGATTCGATGATCGCCTTCGGCCATGCGCTGCGCGGATTGCGCGCGCGGGTCAAGCGCGATCTGCGCCTCCCGCGGCGTGTGCAGGTGGGATCGGTCAACCAGCGGCTCTCGCGTGAGCGCGTGCTGGCGTGCGCGGTGCGCCTGCTCGACGTCGGCTTCTTTCGCATCGGCTCCGAGGACTACGCCGAGCGCAACGAATCGTTCGGCCTGACGACGATGCTGCGCAAGCACGTGACGGTCGAGGGCGAGCAGCTTGTGTTCGATTTCCCGGCGAAGTCAGGTCAGCGCCGCGTTCAGGCGATCGCCGACGGCGATGCGCTCGAGCTCGTGGGCGAGCTGAAGCGCCGGCGCAGCGGCAAGCAGCTGTTGGCCTACCGCGAGGACGGGCATTGGCGCGAGGTGGATGCGGAGGAGGTCAACGACTACATCAAGCGCCACAGCGGCAGCTTCACGGCTAAGGACTTCCGCACGTGGAACGCGACCGTGCTCGCAGCCGTGGCGCTCGCGGCGCCCGACGCCGCTGCGCAGACCCGCACGGCGCGCGAGCGCCAAGTCGGAGCGGCGATCAAGACTGTCGCGGCCTACCTCGGCAATACGCCGGCCGTCTGCCGGGCCTCCTACGTGGACCCACGCGTGCTCGACCGCTATCGCGATGGAGAGACGATCGCGCCCGCCTTGGAAGAGCTCTCGGGGGATGGCCCCGACCTGGCCGACGCGCGCGTGCGCCGGAAGGTCGAGACCGCCGTGCTCGACCTGCTCGATCACGCGCCCGGCTAGCGTGGGAGAGATGCAGACGCCCGACGTACTCGTGCTCGGCGGCGGCGGCACGCTCGGCGAGGCGTGGATGAGCGCCGTGCTGGCAGGCCTGGAGGGCCACGGCTCCTTTGACGCACACGCCTGTCGCGGCTACCTCGGCACGTCGGCCGGCTCGATCGTGGCGGCGTCGCTGGTCGCGGGCCTCGATCCGTCCGAGCGGCTCGGGCAGCGGACTGCGACAGGCGCTCGCGACGCTGCGCAGCCCAGCTCCAACGGCTTCTCGATCGCGCGGCGGGCGGTCTCAGCGGTAGGCGAGCTGGCAAGCGCTGCGGGCGCTCCACTGGCCTCGCTCGCGCTCGTCTCGAGCGCGCCCGGAGGTGCCGTCCTGCGACGCACGCTGCTCGGTCGGATTCCCACCGGGCGCCGTTCGCTGGCACAGCTCGGGCGCATGGTCGAGCACGCCGGCGTGAGCTGGGACGGGCGCCTGCGCATCGCCGCCGTGGATCTCGCGAGCGGCCGGCGGGTGGTGTTCGGCTCCCCGCACGCGCCCGAGGTCTCGGTGGCGCAGGCCGTGCAGGCCTCGTGCGCGATCCCGGGAGTGTTCCGGCCGCTGGAAGTCAACGGCCGTCGCTACGTCGACGGCGGCGCCTGGAGCCCGACGAACATGGACGCCGTCGAAGTGTCCCGTGGCGACCGCGTGCTCTGCCTGAACCCGACCGGATCGCTGCGTCCAAGCGTAGGCACGCCGGCTGGAGCGTTCGGTCCGCTCTCGCGCGGGATCGCGGCGAGCGAGGGACTTGCACTGCGCAGGCGCGGAGCGCGCGTGCGCACGATTAACCCTGATGCCGCCAGCGCAGGCGCGATGGGTACCAACCTGATGGACGTCCGCCGGCGCGATCGGGTAGTCGAGGCGGGCATCGCCCAGGGCCGAGACGCAGCGATCTCGGCAGCCGGAGGAGACTTCTCGACTGCGTAGAACCCAGGGGAATGTTGGCGCTGCTGCTCGCGATCGCGCTGATCGCACTTACAGTCCTCGCGCTGCTGCTGGCGGGCATCGTCGCGGCGATCGTCACCGGCGTCGGTCTGCTCAACGTTTTCGCGCTGGTGATCGGCCTGCGCTCGCGGCGTTGCCGTCCTGGACCGAGCACGCCCGAGCGCTGGCGGCCGAAGTCGTTCCGTCGCCCCCCGGCTCCGCCGCTGGAACCGGAGGCCGAGGAGCAACTGCACTCGCGCTCGCTGACCGTGCACCGCCGATAACTGCGCGGCCGCTGAGCGCGGGCGCGTTAGCCTGAACGGGATGGGGGCGGCGCAGCGGATAGTGCTCGAGGGCAAGGGGCTCGTGCGGCTCGCTCACGCGTGCGGGGCGCTGCTCGCGCTCGCGCTCACGCTCGTGCCGGCGTCGGTGCTGCTGGTGCAGCCGGGTGCGGCCGATGCCTCAACGGGGTCGGCGTTCGTGCGCGTCAACCAGGCGGGTTACGCAACGACGGCGCCCAAGCGCGCCTATCTGATGTCTCACCGCGAACAAGCCGGTGAGCCGTTCTCGGTGCTGCGACTACCGGAGGATGAAGTCGCCTTCAGCGGAGTCGTCGGCCCGTCAACGGGTGCGTGGAGCAAGCGCTTCCCACACGTCGACGCGCTCGACTTCGACTCGCTGCAGACGCCAGGTAGGTACGCGATCTCGCTCGCTGGTCGCGTAACGGCGACCTCGCCGGCGTTCGAGATCTCGCAGGCTCCAGCGCTCTACGCGCAGCCGCTCGCCAACGCGCTGTCGTTCTACGAGAACGAGCGCGACGGTCCGGACTTCATCCGCTCGCCGCTGCGCACGGCCGCGGGACACCTCAACGACGTCCACGCGAGCGTCTATGAGACGCCGGCAGTCAATCGCAACGGCGCCTTCAAAGGGGACCTAGTGCCGACAGGCGAAACGGTGGACGCCTCGGGCGGCTGGTGGGACGCGGGGGATTACCTGAAGTTCGTGCAGACGACCGGCTACACGGTCGCACTGCAGCTAGCCGGCGTACGCGACTTCCCGGCACAGATGGGCTTGAGCGCGGAGTCGGCGGACTTCACGGCTGAGGCGCGCTTCGGCGTGGAATGGCTGCTGCGCATGTGGAACGACTCCACTCGCACGCTCTACTACCAGGTGGGGATCGGCGAGGGCAACTCAAAGACGCTCGGCGACCACGACATCTGGCGCCTGCCCCAGGCCGACGATGGCTACGGCGGGGAAGATCCGAGCGCGCGCTACATCCGCCATCGTCCGGTGTTCCGCGCCGGGCCGCCCGGCTCGCCGATCAGCCCCAACCTGGCCGGTCGCGACGCGGCGGCATTCGCGCTGTGCGCGCAGGTCTTCGGCGAAAGCGACCCGGCGCTCGCGGCACATTGCCTGAGCGCGGGCGAGCACATCTACGACCTCGCCAACACTGACCCGCACGGACCGCTGCTGACAGCGATCCCGTTCGATTTCTATCCGGAGAGCGAATGGCGCGACGACCTCGAGCTCGGCGCGAGCGAGCTGGCGATCGCGCTCTCCTCGGGCAGCGCACCGGCCGGGCTCGCGCACTCCCAGCCCTCGTTCTACCTCGAACGCGCAGCCAGCTGGGCGCGCTCCTACGGCGAACACGCAGGTGAGAGCGAACCGCTGAACCTGTACGACGTGAGCGGGCTCGCGCACTTCGAGCTCGTCCGCGCGCTGCGCCTTGCTGGAGACCCGCCGGGGATGGCGAGCGGCGAAGCCGAGCTGATCGCCCAGCTGAAGGAGCAGCTCGATCAGGCCGCGAAACAGTCGGGCGACGATCCCTTCGGCTTCGGCTTTCCCTGGGCCGAAGCCGACACGGCCTCGCACGGCAGCGGGCTGTCGGCGATGGCCGCCGAGTACGACGCGCTGACGGGCACGGCCACCTACCGCGCCCTCTCCACGCGCTGGCTCGGCAACGTGCTCGGCGCGAACGCCTGGGGTTCGTCGTTCATCCTCGGCGACGGCTCGACCTTTCCGGCGTGCCCATCCGATCAGCTCGCCAACCTCGCCGGCTCGCTCGACGGCTCGCCACCGGTGCTCGCGGGCGCCGTCGTGGAGGGCCCGAGCGACGCGGCGAGCAAGGGTCGGGTGCCCGGCATGCGCCGATGTCCACCGACCGGCGGCAAGGGGCTCGCACGCTTTGATGCGAAGGCCGTCTTCAAGGACGACGTGCAGTCCTATACGACTGTCGAGCCGGCGATTGACCTGAGTGCATCCTCGCCGTTGGCGTTCGCCTGGCAGGTGGCCGCGGCACGGCCGCTCAGCCCGTGACGCGGATTTCGAGCGTCGAGATGCCTTCCATCAGTTAGCCTGCAAAGCAGCGGTCGCGCCGTGTGACAAGCGGCCTGCCACGGTGCCCTTGCGATGGCGAGCCTGACGTCAAAGACCGCAGCGTCCAGCGAGCCCTCTGCTACGCAGGCAGAGGCTGCGCACAACACGGCGACCGGGTCCGCGCGACCGGGTCCGCGCGATGCTTTCCGTTTGGCGCGCCGCAAGTGGCGCGCCGGGGAACGCGTCGACATGAGCGCGCTTGCGCGCGAGCTGGGAGTGAACCGGGTGACGCTCTACCGCTGGGTCGGCTCACGCGATCAGCTGCTGGTAGACGTGATCTGGAACCTGACCAACCATAACCTGACAGACGCCGCCGAAGCGGTCAACGCGTCCGGCGCAAGCGGTGCCGAGCGCATCATCCAGATCGTCACCCGCTTCATCGACAAGGCGATCTCCCATGGCGGCATGCAGAGGTGGCTCGGCAACGAGGGCGAGTCTGCGATGCGCCTGCTGACGCGCCATCAGAACGGCTTTCAGCCGCGCCTGGCCGGCCGGCTGGAGGAGCTGCTGCGGGAAGAGGTCAACGGCGGCCGCCTCGACCTGCCCGCCGACGTGCACGAGGTCGCCTACGTGCTCGAGCAGCTGGTCGAGTCCTACGTCTACCTGTTCCCGATCGCCGGCGAACAGCCGGAGGCGCGGCGCGCCGAGCCGATCCTGCGAATGCTGCTGCGCTGAACGGCGGGGCGGGCAACGGCTCCACGATCGGAGCCGCTGCCCGTTGCTCGCCGAGACCCTATTGCCGACTCCCTAGCCTCGGCGCGCCTGCGCTTTCGTTTTCCCGCCGACCGTGTTCGGGCTGTCAACGACGGTGCCCGAGTTGCCGCTCACCGTGAGGTTCTTGGCGATCGTGTTGCCGGTCACTGTCACGCCACCGGAGTTGCCGCTGACTTTGACGCTGCCTTTGAACGTGTTGGCAATCACGCTCACCCCGCCGGTGTTGCCCTGCAGCGTGGCACCCGCCGAGTAGCTGCTTGCAGCGCAGCCTTCGGAGTCGCCAAGCACGACCGGACCGGTGCCCCCGGTGGCTGTGACCGCGCCGACTTTGGCGCCGCAGATGCGCAGCACGCCGGCGCCTGAGGCTTTGATGCCTTTGCTCGTGGCCCCCTCTATGTCAAGCGAGCCACCCGGCTGCACTTCGATCTGGTTGACGAGCGCCGTCGAGGTCAATTCGACGGCTTCGCCGGATTTGACGACGATCTTCTTCTTGACATGGCCTGAGATCACGTTGGTGTTGACCACCTGCGTGGTGCACGATGCGGTGGTGGAGTGACCGACGTTGTCGAGCGCCGTGCGTTCAATCGTCTGCGTCCCTGCTTTGCTCGTGTCGATCGGCACCGTGGCGCTCGGGTCACTTGCGAGACCGGACTGAGCGTCTGAGGCCGTGACGCTCGCGCTGGCGCTCGAGCCGACCGGAGTGCTCGCCGGGCAGCTGATTTCGAGGATCGGCGCCGAGGCGTCAACCTGCACCGTCAGTTCGCCGGACGCTGAGACGTTGCCGACGTTGTCGGCCACCGTTCCGCTCGCGGTGTGCGAGCCGTCGGTGTTGAACGTCTGCGAGCCAGGCAGCGTCCCCAGGTCAACGCCTGAGCCGGCGCTCCCGTCTGAGAGCAGCGGATCGCCGTCGTCGGTGAAGGAGACGGTGACCGTGTCCTTGTACCAGCCACCGCCACCCGCGTAGTCGGGGGCGCGGTCAGCGCTGGCGCTTGGGGGGTTGGGTGCGCTCTGGTCAACCTTGATGTTCGTGATTTCGTCGGAGTACGGCGTCACCACGACCACTTCAGGTTCGGCCTTGAACGCCGGTATGACGGTCCGGCTGCGCACGCGATAGTTCCACGTGCCCTCCTGCTCTACGCCCGGCGAGTAGGACGGGCTTTCGAGACCGGTTGCGACCGTCGTCCATTCCCCACCCGCGGAGGAGCGGCGCTGCACTTCGAACGTCGGTTTCGTTTTGATCGTGTTGGCCACTTCGGACTGGGCGTGCGACGGCACCGGACCGCGCCAGCTCAGCTGGAAGGAGCCTTTGTTCGGCGAGCTGCCGACACTCAGCACGGGCACCGTCGGGCGCAGCCGCGGGTACTCTGCCGCCGAAGCCACCAGGCGCAGCGCGTCTTCGGGCAGCAGGAAGCCTTCGCCGAGGAGTTTTTCGGAGTCGGCTTTGACCTTGTCGACGTAGTCGCCGTAGTCGGTGTACAGGCTCTGCAACGTTTCTTCGCTGAACGGTTTGTACTGCCCGAGCAGCGTGCAGAACGCCGAGGCGTTGCCCGGGTTCGGCGGCGGCGCCGCGGTGTTGTCACCACGGTTGACGCCCGTCGGCACGGCCATCTCCGGCAGGCGGATGCCGCCTTTGGCGATGCCCAAGCTGTCGCGCTTGAGCACTTTCGGGCTTTCGTATTCGCCACGCGGCGCCAGCGGCGGCGGCGAGCCGCCTTCCTGCCATTCGTTGAGCTCCTTGATGCCCACGTTGACCAGGTATGGCCAGGACACGCGCGACAGCGGTGGGTTGGTGCAGATCGCCGTCTGCACGCCCGTGTCACGATCGACTGGAACCGTCCAGTTGGCGACCGCCAGGAACGGCACGTGCGATCCACCCGCCGCCTCCCAGTGGCGCAGGCTCGGGTTGGTCGGCGCCTCTGCCTCTTTCTGTTCTTCTTTGTTTTCGAACTCCGTGATGATCCGCAGGGCCTTTTCCGGACGGTCAGAGCGAATTTCGGTCGTGCAGACCGTCATCAGGTAGTCGTCGACGATCTGGTGGATCGGCGCGATCTTGTTGAAGTAGGTGACCAGACGCCCGCACGACTGCGACTCGCCGGAGGCGGTCACTTTGCTGATGCTCGGCGTTAGGTTGCCCAACGGTTCGGGGCCGACACCAAGACCGCGCACGGCCTTGACCGCGGCGCCGAACACGTCAAAGGAGAGAGCGTCGCCGCTCGGGCCGACTTCCAGGCTGCCGTAGCGTTCGGCGTTGAATTTGGTCTTCAGGTAGTTGACGCCGACGTTCTGCGCCGAGACCGTCACGTATGCGTAGCCGTGTTTGATCAGGTAGTACGGGTCGCCGAACCAGTTGGCTTCCAGGTCATAGCCGGCGGTGACGTTGTTCCACTCGACGATGACCTTGCCGTTGAAGTTCGCCGGGTTGGTCGGGCGTCGCACGACGATCCGCGTCTTGAAGGGATAGGTGCCGTTGCCGTTGGGTCCGCCGGTCGTCAGTTTGGTGCCGGTGACGTTGATCGCGCCCGACGTGTTATACGTCGAGCCGGTCCCGGAGATGAAGTACTCCTCTTCGCTGTAGCCGTAGCTCGCGAGCGGTATGTCCGTCGCCAAGAACGGATGTGACGTTTCGGTGACCGGAATCGGTCCTTCAACCGTCGGCGTCGGCACGTTTTCATACGCGCCGAAAGCTGGTGATGCGAGCGCGAGCAGAGCGGCGATCACGGCGCACAAGGCCGCGAACGATCCCGCTCTGCGCAGGCGCAGAGCTTCCCGTTGCATGCTGATCCCCCCTGGGTGATGAGCGATATTTCGGGGACGGACAGCCCTCGTCCGGTTTCCCGCCCCCCTCCGCGGGCGAACCTAGCACACGTGCAACAGATTACGCAAGTGATGCGTCTGCGCCCTGCGCGAGCGGCTCGGCGAGGTCACTGCTGAACGAGCACGAACACGTCGGCGTAGTCGCTGAGCAGCGTCGAGGGATCCTCGCGGCCCTCTCCGCGCATCGTCGCGGCGAGCTCGCGAAACCAGTCGAGCGTGCGCCCCGGCGGGGCCGTGCGCCAGATGACGACGGCCTGCTCGGCGCCCTCGTTCCACATCTGATGGACCGTGCCACGCGGGATCTCGAGCACCTCGCCGGCGGCGATCGTGTGCCGCTCGGCGCCGAGCAGCGCGTGCATCTCGCCGGCGCGGACCTCGAAGCGCTCGTCCTGTGCGGGATGAAGGTGCGCGGGCGGCGGCGAGGAGCCACCGGCGTAGGTCGCCTCGAGCACGAGCGCCTGCTCGTCGTGGGAGAGCACACGCAGCGTGGTTGCGGGTCCGAGCGCGAGCTGCTCGCTCATTGGCTCAGACTAACCGAAGCCGAGCCCGCTAGGTTGCCGACGGCGCCGACAGCGATCCTCTCTCCGATGCCCGCTTCAAACCCCACCGAGTACGTCTTTGCCTACGGCTCGCTCGTGCGCGATCTGGCTGACGGCGATCAGCTCGCGCGGCACGAGGCGCACCTCCGCGACCACCGCCGGGCCTGGACCGTCGCGATGGACAACTCGGTTTCGCTGCCGGGCTACAAGTACTACCTCGACGCCAAGGACCGCTCGCGCCCGGACGTGTTCGTGACGTTCCTCAACCTCGTAGCCGCGCCGGGCCATCGCGTCAACGGGATGCTCGTCCACGTCAGCGCGCAGGAGTTGGTCGAGCTCGACCGTCGCGAGCGCAATTACACGCGGCGCGAGGTGACGACGTCGATCGAGCAGGCCGCCGGAGGTCGGGTGTGGAGCTACTTCGGCAAGCCCGAGGCGTGTCAGCGCTTCGCCGCCGGCCTGCACGCAGCGCGAGCAGTCGTGGACGAGTCCTACCTAGAGCGCGTTCGCGCCGGCTTCGAGGCGTTATCGGTCGATGCGCTTGCGGAGTTCGAGCAGAGCACCGACCCGCACGGGTGCCGAACGCAGTCGCTGTTGCGCGTCGATCTCGGCTGAGCGACTCGCCGCCGGACGCGGGAGGCGGACCGGGCACGAAGGCAACGCCCCGTGCCCGGCCGCCTCACCGCCTCGGCCGTAGGGCGATCAACTCAACTCACCACTTGCCACGGGCTCGAGTCGCGGGGCGAGCACGAGCGAGGGCGGAACCGCGACGAGATCGCTCGCGGGCAGCTCCTCGGTGAGCGAAGGCTGCTCCTCGAGCAGTGCTCGCTCGTCGGTGAACGGCAGCAGCTCGCTCAGCCCGGCCTGTTCGAAGGCGCGCTGAACGATCCGCGGACCGCGGATCAGGGCGAAGTCATAGCCACGCCGCAGGCACAGCCCGCAGCGGAATGCGACCACGGCGACGCCGATCGCTTCGATGTAGGTCAGCTCGCGCAAGTCGAGCGTGATCCCCGTCACGCCGTCCTCGCACAGCCGTTCGATCTCCATTTCGAGCTGGCGCACCGAGCCACGGTCAAGTGAGCCGGTAAGTACCAGCGTGTGCGTCCGGCGAGCCACGCTCGTCGGGGTGAATTCGACCTCACGCAGTGGTGCTGGTGGGTCTCGTTCGTTGTTGAAGGCCGTTGGCGCGGGATCGGCGACGTCGCTCAGCGCGTCGTCGGTCCTTGTAATGACGCCTACAGCCATCCTCATGTGATGGCGCTCCATCCAGTCCAGCTCCCTTCCAGAAGCCTCGAGTTGAATACCGACGCGCCGGATCGGTCGATGCGGCGCGGAGTGGAGTGACCGGAAGGAGCTAGTCCGGGCGCTCTGCGATCAACACGAAGCAGCCCGCGAGCCACGGCTCAAAGGAGAGCCGCAGGCGCCGCAGGGCGCGGGGGGCTCCCAGCAGCAGGAGCCCGGCAAGAGTGAGGAAGGTCGACACGCCAGCGCCAGAGCCACCGCCGCCGGCGCCGGTGGCGGCGCCCGATGAGCCACCCGGCGCGGAACCGGGCGCGGATGTCAGCGGGGGGCCGCCGAGCCCCGACCCGTCATGCCCGCCGCCCGACGGCGAATTCGCGGTGGCGGCTGCGGCCAGCGAGGAGACTGCGGTGACGGCGGCGCTCGTCGGCGCCGAGCTGGCTTCGCGTGGGCCACCGAGCCAGCCGGCAGTGCAGTTGTCGGTCATGTTCCCGCCCAGCGACGAGAGCTCGCACTTGAAGCGACCGGCCTGGCTGCCTGCGCTACGCACCGGGATCACCTTTGCCGAGCCTTCTGCTTGACCTGAAACTTCGGCTATTTGGGCCGTGATCGCAGCAGCGGTCGCCGGTGGGCCGCTTGGAGCCTGTTCGCCGAGCGCGTCTGTACGGCCGGGGTCGGACGGGCTGGCAGTTGCCAGCAGCGTCGAGGAATGGGCAGGCGAACCGCCGCTTGCCCCTTCTTCGCTGGATTCTTTGCTCAGCGGTTCTTCGGCCGCGGTGGCAGGTGCTTTTTCGGAGCTTTCCAACGGCAGCGTCGCGACCGGCGTTTCTTGCACGGGTTCACTCGGCGGCGCCGTCGCTTCTTCGACAGGTTCGATCGGCGGGGGCGGCTGCGTTTCCACGGGCGTTTCGACGACGACGATTTCGCCGGCCGTTCCTCCAGGCGTTTCGCCTACGGGCGTTTCCGGTGCGACTTCCCCTTCTGCACCCGTGCCCTGCGGCGCTTCCTGGGGACTGCCTTCCCAACCGCCTTCGCCTGGCTGCTGTTCGGTCGCTCCGCCGGTCCCCGATTCCTGGGCTTCAGGCGTTTCGCCCCCAGCGGACGGGGCATCTGCCTGCGCGCCGGCGGCGAGCAGCAGCACGGCAAGAATCGCCAAGGCAAACGCTCTCAGACATAGGCGACCGTTGGTTCGGGAGATCTGGAGCATCCGTCTTCGTTGCATGCGTTATGTCAAACAATAAAGAACGAGCAGCCCGATAGCTAGCGGTTTCCGCCCATAAAGCGCCGCCGTGACCGTACTAGGTGCTCCGGCGGGCATTGGATGACGCATTCTCAGAACAAGTCCAGCCGCGCTCACCTGGGCCGACCCCGCGTAGCCGTGCGCAGCTGCAGGGATTAACCGAGTTCGTCGGTCAGGTCTGCGATGGTGTCGACGATCTTCGACGCTCGATAGGGGAAGCGCTCAGCGTCCGCGAGCGTCGTTACGCCGCTCAGCACGAGGATCGTTTCCATGCCGGCCTCCAGGCCGGAGACGATGTCGGTGTCCATCCGGTCGCCGATCATCGCCGCAGTCTCGGAGTGGGCGTCGATCGCGTTCAGCGCGGAGCGCATCATCAGCGGGTTGGGCTTGCCGACGAAGTAGGGGTCGACGCCTGTTGCGCGGCTGATCAAGGCCGCCACCGAGCCCGTCGCGGGCAGCGGCCCGGCGGCGCTCGGACCGGTCGGGTCGGGGTTTGTCGCGATGAATCGGGCGCCTGAGGCGATCAGCCTGATGGCGCGTGTGATCCGCTCGAAGGAGTAAGTGCGCGTCTCGCCGAGCACGACGTAGTCGGGCTCGCGGTCGGTGAGCGTGTAGCCGGCGTTGTGCAGGGCGGTCGTCACGCCCGACTCGCCGATCACGAACGCCGAGCCACCCGGCCGCTGATCCTCGAGCAGCCGCGCGGTGGCGAGCGCAGAGGTCCAGGTCGCCTCCTCGGGCACCTCCAGACCGCTGGCGGCGAGGCGTGCGACGAGGTCTCGCGGCGTGTAGATCGAGTTGTTGGTCAGGACGAGGAACGGCCTGCCCAGCTCGCGCAGCCGCGCAAGGAAGCGATCGGCGCCGGGGATCGCCTGCTCCTCACGGACGAGCACGCCGTCCATGTCCATCAGCCAGGAGCGGATCTCTCGTTTCAGGGGCTGCTCCAAGCACCCAAGGATGACGCACGAGCGTTGGCGATTCGGTTCTGCCTGGGCAGGAGAGTTTCGGCCGGTAGGCGAGGGCGCGGACATGCCCGAACCTTCTGGCGCTTGCCGGCGCGATCAGGGCACGTCCCAACCGAAGTAGACCTCGACCTGGCGGATCTTCATGCCGTCGAACGTGAGCACCTCGGTGTTGCGAAAGCGCCGGCCGTCAGCCTTGGTGATCTCGTAGGTGACGACGACCTCATCGCCTGACTCGATCAGCCGCTTGAAGTCGAAGGACTCGATCAGCTCGGCGTTGGGCCAGCAGCGCTCGAAGTAGGAGGCACGGTCGATGCCGGGGTCGGCGGGGCTGTAGAACGCCAGCTCGTTGCTCATTAGCCGATCAATCAGCGCGCGGTCGTTGGTCTGGTAGGCGCGGTAGGCGTCTCGCGCCAACTGCAGGCGCTCGCTGTCAGGCATATCTGACTCCCTCTGCACTGGTTGCGGTCTATCTGATGAGACCGCCTGCGCCGTCGAGAGTCATCGGTGCAGGCGACTCAGCGCGACTGGGGCAGCTTGCCTGCGCCACGCTTGAGCACGGGTGCCGAGGGCGGTGGCACGACCGGCCCGATGTCGCCGTCGGGAGCCTCGTCGAGGTCGACGATCACGGGAGCGTGGTCGCTCGGGCCCTTGCCCTTGCGCGCCTGGCGGTCGACCCAGGCGGCCTTTACCCGATCGGCGACGGTGTCGCCGGCGAGGATCAGGTCGATCCGCATGCCGAGGTCCTGGTGGAACATCCCGGCGCGGTAGTCCCAGTAGGTAAAGACGCGCTCATCGGGCCAGCGATCGCGGATGACATCGTGCAGCCCGAGCGCCTGCAACTCGGCCAGAGCGGCACGCTCGGGCGCGGTGACGTGCGTGTGGCCGACGTAGGCCTGCGGGTCGAACACGTCGACGTCAGTTGGGGCGATGTTCATGTCGCCGCAGACCAGCGCGTCGTTTGCCTCGGCGGCGACGAGCTCGCGCAGTGCAGCAAGCCAGGCGAGCTTGTAGCGGTAGTGCTCGGAGTCGGGCTCGCGCCCGTTCGGCACGTAGACGGAGTGCACGCGGACTCCGTTGCAGCGCGCCGAGACGGCACGCGCCTCGGGGTGGGGGAAGCCGGGACCGTCGGGCAGGCCGCGCACGACATCCTCCAGGCCGACGCGCGAGAGGATGGCGACGCCGTTCCACTGCACCTCGCCGCTCAGCGCAAGCGCGTAGCCGCGCTGCTCGAGCTCCTCGCCGAGCAGCGCTTCGAAGGCATCGTCGGCGAGCTTGGTCTCCTGCAGGCAGAGGACGTCAGGTCGGCGCTCGTCGAGCCAGGGCAACAGGCGTGGCAGGCGCTGCTTGACCGAGTTGACGTTCCACGTCGCGATTCGCACGGAGCTAAGTTAGCCGCGACGGCGTCAAGACAGAGACGAGCATGCTGTGAGGCGTGGCCGTGGTTTCGGCCAGCGGACCGCCCGAGCCGGCGAACGTTGTCCGCGCCCGGGCGATCACACAGCCGGTTGGTACGATCGCAACGATGTCGGCTGGTCCCTCCGAGCAGCTGGATCACGTTCGGGACCAGCGGATTGCGTGGGTCACGGGCCTGATCTCACCGGGCGTCCTGATGGACGAGCAGCCGCTTGCCCCAAGTGCGGAGGAGTTCGTGCTGCGCGGGCGCGCGGCGGTCGCGGATGTGCTCAACAGGGTCGATGGCAGGCTGCTCGTAGTCGTCGGGCCGTGCAGCGTCCACGACCCCGAGGCGGCGCTCGACTACGCCCACCGCCTCAGCGCGACAGCGCGCGAGCTGAAGGACGACCTGCTCGTGGTGATGCGCGTGTACTTCGAGAAGCCGCGCACAACGACCGGCTGGAAGGGTCTGATCAACGACCCCCACCTAGACGACACGGGCGACGTCAACGAGGGATTGCGGCTCGCGCGCAAGCTGCTGCTGCAGGTGCTCGAGCTCGACCTGCCCGTCGGCTGCGAGTTCCTTGACCCGATCACGCCGCAGTACATCGCCGACGCCGTCGGTTGGGGGGCGATCGGCGCGCGCACGACCGAGAGCCAGATCCACCGCCAGCTCGCCTCGGGGCTGTCGATGCCGGTCGGCTTCAAGAACCGCACCGACGGCAACGTCGCGGTGGCGGTCGACGCCGTTCGCGCGGCGGCCGTCCCGCACACGTTCGCCGGGATCGACTTGGCAGGCACGTCGGCTGTGCTGAACACGCGCGGTAACCCCGACTGCCATGTGATCCTGCGTGGCGGTCGCGGCGCTCCCAACTACGGGGCCGAGGCCGTCGCGGACGTGATCGAGCGACTGCGGGCGGTCGGACTGCCCGAGCGCGTCGTGATCGATGCCTCGCACGACAACAGCGGCAAGGACCACGAATGCCAGCCGGTCGTGGTCGACGACATCGCTGCGCAGCTTGCCGGGGGCCAGCACGCGCTCGTCGGGGTGATGCTCGAGTCGTTCATCGTCGCCGGTCGCCAGGATCTGAAGGACGGCGCGACGCCGACCTACGGGCAGTCGATCACGGATGCCTGCATGTCGTGGGAGACGTCCGTCGAGACGTTGCGCACGCTTGCCACGGCCGTCCGCGCGCGCCGCGGCGGCCGCGCCAGCTAGTGCCGGTGTGAGCGCTTCGCGACTTTGCGCGCCCGCTGTTTTGCCTTGACGGCCGCCGCCTTCGCCTTGGCTGCGGAGAGCGCCGCGACGTAGGCGGATTTCAAGTTGGCCATCGTCTCGTGCGAGGTCTCCCCGACGCCGGGGAGATCTTGCGAGTTGGTTGCACCGGCGGGAAGGATCCCGATCTCCAGATGGGGTGCCGAGAAAATGAAGACTCGTGCAGTTGGCCGCGTCGGCGTCTGGCGATGGTGGAGCTCAGGGGCTTCGGTGAGGAGACACCAGCGCTGTCGGCTGCGTTCCCCCGGCGAGCACCGAAGCAGCATCTCGTACCCCGGGGCGACCGCATCGGCCGCGGGTCCCGCCCGGGTAAGCGAGCGCCACCCCTAGGGTGCCTTTCGGGTGGCTCCATCCCCGGCGAGCATGGTCCTACAAACCAACCAGCCCGAGGAGGCACCCGAAATGCTCAGCACCAAGATCCGCGCCATGCTCATCACGCTCGTCGCAGCGTTCAGCTTCGGTACCGCGACGATCGCGCCGGCGGTCTCGCACGCCGACAAGAACAACCACACCTACCAGAAAACTGTTGGCAAAAAACGGCAGTGGATGAACACCTGCGGGAACGCCCAGATCTCGTACACGAACTGGACCGAACTGTCGCGGCAGGAGTTCATCAAAGGTGAAACGGCGTACTCGGGACAGGACAAGGAAGTCGCAGAAAAAATCAAGGAGAACGCGACCGCCTCGGGTTGCTCGATCCAGTAACGATCCAAAGTTATTACAGAGAGCCCCGCCTAGGCGGGGCTCTCTTGCTCGGCGAAGATCGGTCGTTTCTACGGAGCGGCCGCGGCCGCAGGCCGCCCACCGGGGCAGCAGTTCCCACGAGCCGTCGCCCCGCCGGCCGCTGAGACCCTCGCCTACCGCTTCAGCGCGTTGTTCCCCAGCGTGTGATGCGAGCGGTCGGAGGCGCAGGGGTGGTAGTTGCGCTGGGCGGCGTAGCGCCGACCGTGCGCGCCGACCCCTTCGATCCTGACCGCGACGGCGCCCTGCGGCCTGCCGAGGAGGCTGATCTTCGTCGAGCGGGCCCCTCCGGACAGGCTCTTGTAGATGACGCCGTCGAGGCGGACGGCGACGGTGCGCAGGCGTATGCCCTTGCGAACGCGCCAGTGAATGACCTCGACACGCCTGCTGGTGCAGGCCGGGACGATCTTCAGGGCCGGGGTGGTGCTCGTGGTCGGAGTCGTGGTGGTCCCGGCGTCACCGGTCCCCGGCACGGGGACACCGCCGCCACCCCGTGCGTCGGTGCCGCCGCCGCCCGCCGTGGTCAAGACGAATTCGGCGCCGACGGAGGACTGGGCTTCGCCGATCGTGACCATGCAGGCCCCAGTTCCGGAGCAGGCACCGGACCAGCCCGCGAAGCTCGAGCCTGCGGCGGCTTCGGAGGTCAGGCTCACGGTGCTTTCTTCCCGGAACGCGGCGGTGCAGGTGGCCCCGCAGTCGATGCCGGCGGGCATGCTGGTCACGGTGCCCGAGCCCGAACCCGCCCTGGTGACGACCAGCGACGTCGTGATTTCGCGGAAAGAGCTCTTGATCTCGGCGCCGAGGGGAACTTCACCGTTCCAGACGACCACCGAATGGCCGCTGTGGTCGAGCGCGACGTGCGGCCCGTAGGCTTCTTCCCCTTCGAGGCTGATCTGGTTCGAGGCTTGCCAGGTGCCGTTCGGAAGCAGGCTGGTGGTGCGCAGCGCGTAGTTGTGGGTGCTTTCAACCCAGCCGGACCAGACCACCTGTGCGGCACCCGCGGGCGACATCGCGACCTGTGGAGCTTCGGCTTCGGCGCCAACCGGGGAGATGCGCACCGGCGAGGCCCAGGCCCCCCCAGCTGCGCGCTCGACCCCTTCGACCGAGCCGACCGAGCCATCGAACCGGTACCAGGCGGCGACGGCGTCGCCCGCCGAATCGACGGCGACTACAGGCGCGTGCGCTTCGAGTGCGGGGGTGGAGATCGATTCGGGCGCGTTCCAGCCGCCGGAGGCGGGTCGCGAGGCGACTTCGGCGACGAGCCCTGTGCCGCTGCGCGACCAGATCGCGGTGAAGGCCCCCGTGGCGGGATCGGCGACGACGTGAGGAGGTTCGGTGACGGTCGCGGGAGCGGAGATCGCTTCTTCACCGCTCCAGCTGCCACCGAGCGGCAGCTCGTTCGATTCGACCACGGACGTGGCTCCGGACGAGGACTGCCAGACGGCCGCCGCGGTCCCGCTCGCGCTCATCGCCAGGTCCGGCGCTTCGGCGTTGAGGGCGCTGCTCGAGATCGCGACCGGGCTCGCCCAGGTGCCGCCCGCGGGCATCGACGCGGCCAAGATCACATGGTTGCCGCCGACTCCCTGTCGCCAGATGACAACCGCATCGCCGGCGTCGTCGATCGCGACGGCGGGGGTCTCGACCACCGCGGAGCCGAATTCGAGCGCTGTCGGCCCTTCCCAGGCGCCTCCGGCCGGCTTGTAGCTGACTTCGATCGCTTCGGAGCCGGCCATCCGCTGCTTCCAAGCGACGATGACGTCGCCCGCGGGATCGACCGCCAGCGTAGGGCTTTCCGCGTTGCCGCTCGGCGGCGAGAGGTCGATCGGCGCCCCCCAGCTGCCGCTGACCGGGCGTTGTGCCGCCTGCGCCAAGAAATGGGACCCGTCGCTGCGGGTCCAGACCGCCGTCGCGTTGCCGGCGCCGTCGATCCCGACCTTGCTCCAGCTGGCGCTACCGCCCGGGATCGAAACTTCTTCCGGCGCGCTCCAGGGGGCGGCGCCTGCCGGGGCGGCCGCGATCGCGAGGAGGGCAAGCAGCGCGGTCAGCGCGAGAACGGCACGGCGAACGGCTGGCGGGACGAGGCGGGTGGGGGCGGGCAATGGGGTTCCTCTCCTCTGGGGCACGGCCCGTCATCGACCATCCACGACCGGGATATGAGCCGCGGGCCATAGAGCGGACCGACGGCGCGCCTAGGCGTCGGCGACCCGGTGCAGCGCTCGACCGCGGCGAGATCGTCCTCGGGCCGATAAGTTGATGCACCCGACGGCTGAACGTCGAGGGCCCAGCCCCTTGGGGGACTGGGCCGGTTCGACCTTGCTTCCTATGGTGGAGCTAGCCGGACTCGAACCGGCGACCTCCTGGGTGCGATCCAGGCGCTCTCCCAACTGAGCTATAGCCCCGTGCGCACGCCTCTGGGGCGCGAGCTCAGGCAAGTTTAGCCCGAGGTGGGCGTCAGGTTAGGCAGCGGCTGGGCTAGGTATGGTGTTGAGGCGAATGGGATTGCTCGATGACGCCATCCGCGAGCACCTGGAGCTGAAGCGCCGCCGAGGCGCCGATCCAGGAGAGGTTGCCCGCGAGCAGCAAGAGGCACTGGACACGATCGGCGGCCAGGCTCCGGCTGAAGGTACTGGGACCGCGCAGGACGCTTCGGGCCCACCCGCCGTGTCCGGCGCACCGCTGGTCGACCGGCCCACGGACGCGCAGCCCGAGCCGACGGCGGTCGGCAATGCGTCGCCGGGCGCCGGGTCGGCAGAGCCCGTCAAGGCTGCCGTACCGGCCGAGCCGGCGGGAGGCGCCAGCGCAGGCGAGACGGCCGAGTTGGACATGAGCAGCGTGCTGGGTGACGCGGAGCACCCGCCCGCAGAAGGCACGACCTCTGAGCCTGCCGACGCGGGCGAGTCGCTCGAATGGGAGATGCCGGTGGACGTGGCTGCACGGGAGGTCGCAGCAGAGGAGCCCGACGAGGACGTGCTCGAGGAGACACCCGACTTCCTTCGCGACACTCCCGAGCAGGACCGGTTGTGGTTCGAGCAGCGCCCGCCGCGCGACTTCGACTTCGACAAGTAGCTCTCCGCGGACGCCGCGCGCCTTCTCCCTGCCTCCGCGCGTACCCTAAACTCGGCGCCCTGGGGGCCATAGCTCAGCTGGGAGAGCGCCTGCTTTGCAAGCAGGAGGTCACCGGTTCGATCCCGGTTGGCTCCACCATCTTGACGAAGGTCGAACCGGCCCAGTCCCCCAGGGGGCTGGGCCTTCGGCGTTCATGGGGGCGAAGCGCGCCGTTCAATGTCTGATTGAAGCCCTCCTGGACGCGCCTCGTTAGCGCACCGGCAGACGGTGGGAATCGGACGTGGGTTCGCGTCCCACTGTCCGGGGGATAGGGACACATGCGAACCCAGCCTGAGCCTGGAGCGGCTGCTTGAAAGTAGATGAAACCGGCCGGGCGGGAAGGCGCGGCGGCGGCGAGGTCCCGCGCGCCGCGCGTGGTTCACCCCTGACAACGCCGACCATCTTGAAGAAGGCCGAACCGCTCGATCCCAGTGGGCGGGCCGCATGGGTGGCGCGCGGGTGCGCTCAAGCCCTGTGCTAGTATTCCGAAACCTCGTAAAGCTTCCATGATTTCGGACGGGTTCTTCAATTGTCCGCCCCGCCAAAATATCGACCAGCTCCTCTCCCGTTCCGTCATGCGCGCAATGGGGAGAGCGGCACGCCCTTCTCTGAGTACGTCGAATCACGCATAGGGAGCGACCGACGCGCGCGAATCCGAATGCTGGCCTTTATCGATGAATGGGAAGTCCTGGCAGATGAGATTCAGCGGACCCCGACGGCCAAAGAGTTTTCAGTACGGTGGAACGTCCCTCTCTCGACCGCCTACGACTTGCTCGAGGAGTTCCGCAGGCTGTTTCCGACCGAGGCCGATCCTGGCAGGCTGATCCAGGAGATTTGGGACGGCGTAGCGGCTCAGCAGAGTGCTAACGGGATGTTCATGCAAGTAAATCGAGTGTTGGTCATTCCAACGGATTAGAAATAGGTGGCGTGCGATGACCAGCTCGGTGTTCGTCGCACAAAGCGGCGTAGTGCGACGGCGAGCCGAGGCGGATCTGACTAGTGTCGCGCCAGCCCGGTCCCAGTCGGGTATGCGAGCATAATGATTGCACCCGCCCGGCCAGAGTGTGGCATCGTTCAACATGACGACTTGACCGCAATCGCGCCCATAGTGAACCAAACGGCCGGCTGGCAGCCCACGGTGCAAGCCATTGCTGCGGCGATCGGTGGGCTGGGTACCGCAGGAGCGCTCCTTTTCGTGGCGCAGACCTATAGACGAGAGCAGAATGATGTCCGGCGTAGCCATGCATCGAAGATCAGCGTCTGGATGGAAGAGTCGGTTCCTGGTCGGTCATACGGCGGCATGCCCTACGGCCTGCTCAGCAATGCAAGCGACGAGCCGGCGTATGGCTGCGCTGTGTCGTTCTACGACGGAGAGCAGCTATTGGAGGTGAGCGACATCGTCGACACGCTCCCACCGAAAGAACGGCTGCACATCCCAACACGAACAGTTGAGTGGACGCCGGAGCTCATCCTGTACCCCGCCGTGACGTTTACTGATCGTAACGGGCGTCGCTGGGTGCGCGAGCAAGACGGTGTGCTGATCGTCGCGAAGAACGAGGAGTACCTACATTAAGCGGCCTACCGGCTCGCCAAGAGGCCGCGTGCGGTCCTACGAATCCCTCTGGCCTTGAGCCGGCAGCTCCACGAAACGATTCGGATCGAGCCGTTATGTCGGTTACGGAAGGCTTCCCTGCGTCAATAGATATGCCCGACCCGAGAAGGAGGACGATGCGATTAATGCCGTGATGCTACGGCTGGGCACGGATGCCCACTCCCGTCTTGAGCTCGCCTACGGGCGGCCACATCGCATAAGCGGCATGGTGTGACTCCAGCGGCCACCAGTGATGTAGAGAGACCTAGGGTGACTCGATATCAAGGAAGATGGCATCGTCAGCTCCAAACGGTCGGCCACCATGCTCCGCGATCGTGTCCTGTGAAAGCGCGCCTGCAATTTTCATAAGCCAGTCGATCCGCCACGCAAGGTCTTCGATACCGGATACCTGGGCAGTATCAAGTGCATCACCGAAGACGATGTCCTCGAGGAGCGCAAGACCGACGTTCTCCCGCGGGTTGTGCCGTAGGTAAAGCCGCCCGGTCCAAAGATTGCGGTTGAAGTGGGCGGCGTGGTAGCACAAGGCAGGTGTGAACGGTGCATCAATCATTACGCCCGCCTTGAGCAAGACATGTGGACGCCACTTTTCCCGCACAAGAAGTGCACCAAGAGTGTTCTCGGGACGAAGAATCCAGATCAAGCCATCGCTGACGCTCATCGGAGCGTCATATTGACCTGCGAGTGTCTGCTCAAGCACGACTGGCATGTTAAGGCGTAGTTCGTCCGCGTCCACTCTTCATCCTCTTCCGTCGATCACCAAGTACCCTGCTGCGGCTACGTGATGGGGACGCACGAGCCTTTGGTGAGTCCAGCCATCGACGGCTCACCCGAACTGGCTGGATGCCGCGTAGACCGTCTTGTCGGCCATCAACGAATTGTCCGTAACGTAGACCGTTCGCTCTGCGACAGCCGGATTATCAACAAAGTAGACATGCTCATCGGCCATAAGCGAGTTAGTCGTGACATGCACTGTTTCATCGGCCATTAGCTGGTTGTTAGTTCGATAGACACTCGTTGCCATCTTCTCCTCACTCAGTAGCTGGGTAGGATTGCCTGATTATTGGCTGGATGAACGCTTAGCCACGACATAGAGAGCCAGCACGACGCCTAGGGTCGCGATCAAGCATCCCGACCCCGACGCCGCGGCGCCACTGGCGGCACCGACAGGCGGGGTGGGTAGTGGCATGTTCGCAATGATCGCCAAGTTGATGTTGTACATGTACTCGCCCATCGGCGTGCCCTTATCAACATCGTCGATCGTGTAACCATGCTTCTTGCAATGGTCATAGGACCATTTCATGACTTCGTAGCTTCGTTGCTCGCTGTGGTGCTCAAGCTGTTCTCCTGCGAGTCCGGTCTCGACCAAGATGACCTTTTGCCAGCCGAGGTGAAGCTCCGGCGTCCGACTTTCATACGCCTCCTGACCCGCAGCAGCAACAGCCTCTAGGTGCTCGACACGCACTTCGGACCGAGCAGTATTTACGGCGTTCAGGAAGTTCGAGACTCGCTCGCGCTCAGTCGGATCTACGATCGACGCGACGCCCCCCTCAAGAGCCTCGCGGACGTCAGGATCGTGCTTGAGTTCGACCACGGAGCGGACCGTATCAAGTAGTCGGAATCAGGCACGTCGTCGGTGATCACGCGCTCGAAACTATCGCGGTCGCGGTGTTGTAGACGCGTGTTCGTTTGAGCTCGTGCGCCTTGTAGGTTTTCCGCGTGGTCCGGCTGCTCCGTAATGTCAGGAAGGCGTTCAAGCTATGGCGGTCTTTGCCCGGGACAGAGCAAGAGCGCTACAAGGGACACGTCAATCGGCTTCGAGTGCTCGTAGCTGAGCTAGGAGGAAAGGGTGCAGTCGGATACGTCGAAGGCGTAGGCGAGGAGGACGCTCGCGATCTTCCGGACGAGGCAGTAGGAGCAAGACGCCCGCGCCCAGAGATCTTCGCTGAGCTTCAAAGCGAGACGACGAGCCTGCTCGCCGCTCTCGCGCCTCCCACGGCTACCTTCGCAAGGGACAGCCTTCCTCGGAGCGCTCGCATAGGGGGGGAGCTCGCAGGCAAAGGGATTCGCCTTGCAGCGCGACGATACAGTCGGTAGTCGGGTAGCGCGACGCCCAAGAGCGTGGGTCGCACAATCAACGATGGACGTCGCGGGTTCAGGGAGCGAGCCGCGCGTTCCCCCACACGGCTTCTCCCTCGCACGTGTAGCAAGTGGAGTCGTCTGTCATCGTGCCCAACGTGATGTCGGCCTGGTCTCGCACGGAGACCGTTATTCGCTGCGGCGCATCGCCGTAGCTCAGCTTTCGCGTGTAGACGCGGTTGGTCGCACCTCCAACATCCACTTCGAAGGTCATTGCTGGTGTATGACTAGCGTCGTTGTTTCCCTCACCCGTGGCTACGCCGATCCATGCCGAGAACTGGCGATAGCCTTCGCCAACGGAGAAGGTTTGTGACCGTTGTTCGGAGCAACAACTCAGCCCATATAGCTGCCGCACGCTGTGCCCGAAGGTAGCGCCGCTAATCGCCGCAAGCCCGGTGCCGTAGTCCTGCGAACTAGAGGGATTACTTTCGGTCGCCCCCACGCGTTCGAGAAACCTCGGGGAAGGCGAGGTCGTAGTATGTGGAATCGGCTTTGGCTTTGGAGAAGATTTGGGCAACGTCGCTACGCCTGCGACGCCGCCCCCGACGATCAGCGGTATCAGGAGTTGCAACCAGCCCGGCAGCCCTCGCCAGAGTTCTCGGATGACTCGCCACACTGAAGAGCCGTTGTCGCGCTCTTCCCCAGCCATGGACCGGACGATAAACCGGCTACCCGGAGAATGCAACCATCGGCGTCTCGCCTGGAAAGGCTAGGTCCGGGTGGTTTCAACCGTCGTCATGTTCGTGCTACTGGTGAACCCGATAGTCGCTGATTGTCAGCCCGCACCGCAGAAACGATGCGCAGCAAGATCGACGGCTTCCCTTTACGATCTGTAAGCACCCGGCCGAGCCGGGGGTCTCATGCCCTGTCCGGTAGTGACCTCATTTGTCGCGCTCGCGCGACCGTTCTCGGCCGGGTGCCTCTGGACTGCTACCCATGGCCGCGTTCCTCCTAAACGGGCGGATTCGAGCAGACGATTTTCATGCAATTTGCGTGGATTTCGTCAAATACCCGTTGAGGGGACTTGACGAGCAAATCCATCTCGTTTAAACCACCCTGCGCTCGGACAGGGCAACCCCTCGAGGTCTTGAGGGAGGACAACATAGGGCCGGCTACTTGGCCCGCCTATATCTCGGAGGCAGGATTATGCGTGCTGCGTGGCGGAGTTTCGCGCGGATCGGGTGGGGACGTCGTTCTGCGGCAAAGAGCGTTGGGGGAAGCACGCGGGTGTGGCTCGGCTCGCTGGTGGCTTGCATGTCGGTCGGCCTGATTGGGCTCGCGCTGGTGCCGGCCGCCGGCAGCGGCGCGAGCGCGGGGCAGACGCCGACCGCAGAAGCTCCGAGCGACGTCCGCGAACTGCCCGAACTGCGCACCGAGGCCTCGGACACCTACGTGCGCTCCGACGGCACCCGCGCGACGAAGATCTCGCGCGATCCGATCAACTACCGCGACAGCGAGGGCAACTGGCAGCCGATCTCAACGACGCTTCAGCCCAGCGCAAACGGTGACCTGCAGACCTCCGCCACGAAGCTGCCCGTCACGCTGCCTTCCTCGCTCTCCTCGCCGGTCACGGTCGGCGGCGAAGGCGCGACCGTCTCCTTCGCCCTGGAAGGAGCCGGTGGCTCGGTGAGCGCCAGCGGCTCGAGCGCCTCCTACGCCGAAGCTCTACCGAACCTCAGCGCACTCTATGAAGAGCAGGCCGCACGCCTGAAGGAGACGCTCAGCCTGCAGAGTGCGGCTGCCCCAACCACCTATCGCTACCGCCTGAGCACAACCGGCGGCCTCAGCGCGAGGCTGATCTCCGGCAGCGTCGTCTTCCTCGACGCCGAGGGCCACCCACGCTACGTGATGCCCGCCCCCTCGATCGCCGACTCTGGCGCGAGCGCGCGCCCGAACAGCCTCGACGTCCACTATGAGCTCAGCGAAGACGGATCGGTGCTGAGCGTCTTGATCGACAGCGCTTGGCTCCAGAGCCCGCAGCGCGTCTTCCCGGTCGAGCTCGACCCGACGATCGAATTCTGGGGCGATGAAGTCGACTGCACGATCGGCAGCGGTTCGACCTATGAAAACACTTCGCTGTGTGGTTCGGTGCTCGCCGTGGGTTGGCACACCTCGGGCTCCTCGATCGGGCGCGACCTGCTGCGCTTCAACCTCGGCACAGCGATCCCCGAAGATGCGGAGATTCTCTCCTCGCGTCTTGCCCTGCACGTCGAAAGCGCCCCGGCGAGCGCGCAGGAACTCGAACTCTACGGCCTCGAAAAAACGCCGACCAACAGCGCGACCTGGAATAAGTACAACGGCACCAACGCCTGGAAAGTGCCGGGCGCCGGCGAAGGCAAAGCCGGCGGAGACCGCGAAGAATTGCCGACGAGCAAGCTCACTGTCGCCAGCACCGACCTGCACCAGCAGAAGAACTTCCCGATCACCAAGCTCGTCGAAAAATGGGCGCGCACGCCCTCGAGCAACCACGGCCTGCTGATCAAGGCGCACGCCGAGACTTCGCTCGAGACCGAATTCGCCGATGACGCGAGCGAAAGCTACCACCCGTTCATCGAAGTGATCTGGACGCCAAAGATCGGTACGCCGAGCGACTCGACGTTCACGAGCCAGGCGCTCGGCGACCGCCAGGATCTGTCGGTCAACGTCGCCGACGGCAACGTGCTCGTGCAGAACCACGTGCTCGAGCTGCCCGGGATCGGCTTCGACCTCTCGCTGACCCAGAGCTACAACAACCTCGAGTTCGCCTGGCGCTCGGTGGGGATGGGCGCGATCCTCTCCACAGGTCAGGACATCCGCATGGAATACGACTCGCTCGACGGCTCCTGGGCGTACTCTGACCCGAGCGGCGCCTGGTGGCGCTTCGATCGCGATCCAGCGAACGACAAAGAAGGCAAAAAGGCCTTCCTGGTGCCTTCTGGGCTAAACGCGAAGCTGACCGAGGAAGCGAGCGGCTCGCTTGTGCTCGAATACGTCACGGCTCGGGTGAAGTACTACTTCGACTCAAACAAATACCCGTCCTACCTGCAGAAAATCGAAGATGCCAACAAAAACACCGAGACGCTCCACTACAACTCCGAAGGCATTTCCTCGATCGAAGACACTCACGGGCACTCGATCACCTTCACGCACGAAAAAACCGCGGGCGAACGGATCTCCTCGATCAAAGACGCGCTCGGTCGTAAATGGGAATTCGTCCGTAACACCGAAGGCCAGCTCGAATCGGTCAAGGACCCGGACCTGCACAAATCGAAATACACCTACACGGCGGACAACCTCACCCAGATCGAAGACCCCGACGGCCACTTGATCGAGTTGAGCTACAACTCGCGCTTCCAACTGACGAAGATCCGCCACGTCGTCAACGGGACCGCGACAACAGCCGGCACTAAAGACGTGATAACGACGTTTAACTACGAACGCCCCGCGAAATCGAGCCTAGGCTGCCCGGCTCCTGAAACGATCGGCGACACCGAAGTCGTCAGTCCCAATGGTAGCCCGGAAGGCAAACCCAACAGCAATGCCTCAGGACACACGACCTACTACTGCTTCAACAACCAGGACCAGGTCACGAAGACGATCGACCAACGTGGCAACGAATCGACGGCCGGCTACGACTCCGGCACCGGAAGCCTGCTGCACTACCAAAACCCCGGCGACACTGCTGAAGGCGCGGGCAGCGGCGCTACGAACACGATCGCCTACAACGGAAGCGGCGCGCCGACCGAAATAACCACCGGCGTGACGTCGAGCACTTCCATCAAGACCACGCTCAAATACGGCGGCGGCACGGGTAACGGCGGCCAGGTCCAGCCGAGCTCAATCCTCACGCCCTACTCAGCACCCGGTCAGAAACCGGCTACAGAATCGGAAACCGAAGGACCGCACAAGACGTTCTACGGCTATGACGCAAACGGCAACCTGACGAGCGTCAACCAGGACAAAGCAACTGGGGAACCGACGGTCAAACTCACTTACGCCACTACCAAAGGCCAGGTCGAATCGAGCACGGACCCTGACGGCAACGTCACGAAATACGAATACAACCTCACGACCCACGACCTGAGCAAAATCAAACCGCCGGCGCCACTGGGCGTGACCGAATTCACCTACGACTCGCTCGACCGCGTCAAAACTGTCAAGGATGGCCGTGGCAACATCGCCACCTACACCTACGATGGCGAGGACCGCGTGACGAAGGTCGAATACTCCGACGGCTCATACGTTAGCTTCAAATTCGACGCCGACGGCAACACGATAGAACGCACCGATGCCAAAGGCTTCGGCGAACCCTACACAGGACTCACGCTCTACGAATACGACAAGCTCAACCGCCCCACGCTTGAGACGACGCCGACGGCGAAGAGCACGCGCTACGGCTATGACTACGACAGCAACCTGACGAGCCTCGAAGACGCCGGCAAAGCGGTCACTTACGCCTACGGCTCAGATGATGTGCTGACGAGTCTAACCGAGCCAGAAAACTCGGCGAAACCGTTCAAATTCGGCTACCAGGCCCAAACTGACAACCGCGAATCGACGACATACCCCAACGGTCTCCTGCAGTGCGCGAAGACCGATCGAGCGGGGCGCTTGACGAGCTTCCTTGTCTTCAAACCGACAGGCGAACAGAACTGCACCAGCACGATTACGCCGAGTGCCACACTCGAGGACTACGAACTTAAGTACACCTTCAAAGAAAAAGTTGGCGAAACGGAAGTCGCGATCGACACGCCGGACCTACAGCTCCTCAAGGATCTCAAGGCGTCCAAGGAAACGTCCTATGAATACGACACACTCGACCGCCTGCTGAAGGCGACGCTGACGGGCTCGCCAGCACGCGTCTCCGAATACAAATACGACAACGCGGGCAATATGGAACTCAATCACACCTACGCCGGCGAAACTACCTACACCAACGAGCGCATGAAGTACAACGCGGCCAATGAGATCTGCGCAATTGCGACGACTACGCCCAGCGAATGTGCGAAACCGAGCGAACCCGGCATCTCCGGCCAGCCGACCTATGACGAAGGCGGCAACATGACGAGCGATGGCTTGCTGAGCGGCCCTAACAAGTTCGCCTACACGATCCGCAACCAGCTCTCGAACATCACGCCGCACGGCGAAGGCGCGAAACAGATCGTCAGCCACGGGACCGGGCAGGCCGATCTCGCCGCGATCGGCTCGGAAGAAGTGATCACGAACGTGCTCGGCGTCGGCGTCACGGGAAGCGGCGAAAGCGCCAAGTACTACACGCGAGGGAGTGAAGGGACGCTCTTTGCGAAGCGCACGGCGAAAGGCAAACCGAGCGAAACCGAATACTTCCTGTCCGACCCGTTTGGGTCGGTGGCGATGATGACGAGCTCGAGTGGGGCGCAGACGGCTCCGGCGAGTGGCCTGTATCAGTACGACTCCTATGGAGCTCCGATAGGCACCGCAGCTACAACGTTTGGATATGGCGGCGGGCTACGGCTCCCCGGCGGGCTTGTACATTTCGGCGCACGCTACGCTGAGCCAGCGCTTGGGGCGTGGACGCAGGGCGATCCGGGCGGCGGCGGCTACGTCTTGGACGCCGACAATCCCGGAAATGACAGTGATCCGGCTGGTACGTGTCCATTCGACAGAAACCTCAACCCAACAGTCTTTTCGCGGGCCGGATATACGTATATTCAGATCTGTGGCAAGCATGGTGGCCGCGCAGGGAAGACAACCGGATATCTGAGAGTCAAGAGCAGTGAATCGGGGCTTGTGAATTGCCTTGAAGGGCAGTTTATTGCTGGTGGCCCGGCGTACTGTCGAGGGGCTGGCGGTGAATTGTGGGAGGAGGTGCCTGTTCCCGCAGGCCCAGGAATATCTCCTCCCGGTGCACCGGGCTGGGACTTCCAGCCGACCTTCGTGCCTTCTCCAGAGCCCGCCTTCGCATAATGTACGTCTCGGAAAGGGTGGCGAATCGCGAACATACCGACACTTCTCTTCAAGCTGCGTGACGTTTGGCGCACGCGGCTTGGCGGCATTGGCCCGTGGTTGGTGCCGTTCGCCGCTGCTGGTGGCGTAGCGATGCTCGTAGAAGACGACGTCGCCACCGGGATTCTTCTCCTCTTCGCCGCAGTCGCGCTTGCGTGGCTCGCGATGCTATGGATGATTCCGGGTAGCGCCGACGCCTATGGGGCTACAGCGGAACGCATGTTGGCGAGGGGCTTTGCGGCGGCGGAACAAGCAAGCAAGAGCCAGGCCGAAGAGATCGCAGATATGCACGTTAGAATTAGCTCTCTGACGCCTTCGCCCGGGCTCGAAGGGGAGCATCGGGAAATAGTGAGCGCACTAGCCCGAGGCGCAGAGAGGGACGACGCGTCATCCTTGACAGATCGTTCGATGCAGCTCGTTCGGTCTCGCCGCGCCTTCCGCGAGATAGAAGTGGCGGCCGCTCGTGACCCAAGCGATATGTACGCAGCGACACTATTGGAGTATGTCCAACGTCAACGCGCATTGGCGCAGCGCACGAGAAAGCTTACGGAGCAGCCCCTATGTGAAGCTCGTGAAGCCCTGTCTGGGCTCGAGACCCCACGCTCGTGGGCATCGGCCCATGGTGCTTTGCTGGCGGCAGTCAACGTCTATCTTGATCGGCTTGCCCGATATTACGATGCCACTTTGACGAGCGACGACGCCTCTCTAATTGCCCAGGCGACATCCCGATTCCTTGATTCAAAGACGGATCTGGACGCCATTCGTCGCGCATATCGGGCTCGCTCAGTGACTCAGCTGACGCGGGTGAGCCGACATGACATGAGGTAAATGCCGCAGCGACAATGACCTGGACGCGCGGGATCTGCATAGCTCGCCTAGGCTAGGGCTTACGTCGGCTTGTCAACAGTTCCGGCGGGTGGACCCCAGAGCTCCCATATAAGCCTGTGCATCTTCAGGCGGGCGCACTCGCCGTGTGGATCTCGGGCGAGCTCATCCCGAAGTTCCGTTCCAACTGCGCGGAATCTCCGCTCGCGGAATCTCTTGGCTGACTTCACCAGGTCATCCAGCGCGGCCAGCAGCTCTGATTCTTCGATAGCTGTCAGAACACGGCCACTCGCTCGTGGGCCGGCATAGACACCGTCCAGCTCGCGCGCCTCGTCCCGGTCCATCTCCTTTCTATTCGTCGCACTCCCACGCAGAATCCAATCGTGGAACATCTCGGGTACTGGGTCGAATCTCACGCGACCGGTATGAGCAATTAGGAACCGAGCCACCCAAACCCGCGCTTCCTCACGTACGCGTCCCTGCGACTCCGTGAATCCAACTCTGATGCCGGCGAGCTGTCGGATCGCGAGTGCGAGGATCCCGCCCGCCGCCCCTGCAGCAAACTGCAAGCCTCCCCCGCCCAAGCCGAGCAGTTCGTCAACACCGAGACCGGCCGCCATTCCTACGAGAGCAGCGGTGCCCGCCCCCCATTCGGCGCTAGGATCGCGGCGGTCGATGGCCGAAAGGTTTTCTGCTTCCTTGAGAGCCTTGAGCAATCGTTCGCTCTCTGAGGGTGTGGCAACCACCTCTCTGCGAAACATCGCGGGAAAGCGCGCGGCAAGCACCACTTCCCTGGGGAAGTTGAGACACCCGAGTTCCTTCTGCTGGTCCCATCCGATTTGGTCGGCTGCCCCTGTCAGCCATTTTTCCAGGTCGTCTTCCCAGTCAGGCAAGTCAAGTCTCGGCCCGCTCCGGAACAACTTGCGGATCGTCGGTCCAAGTCGCTTTTTCCAGCCGCCGATGTTTGCGGCCTGCTTCGCGTTCTCCCACATCTGGGCTTCCAGTTCGTCTACTCTGGCGTCAACAAACGGGGCGCAAGGGTCATAGCGACACACGGAGGCGCGAAGCGCTCTTCGGATAACACCCTGCAGTTCTTTGCTGCGCGACCGTTCCTCGCTGAGCCACACGACGAGCTTTCCTGTGGCCGAGACTATGGGCCCTACCGGAACCGTCGCCACCGTTCCCCCGATCAGCGCTCTAGTTGCGGCCGGCACTCTACTACGGTTAATTTTCGATCCGCGCGCTGTAGCTCAGAGGTGTGTGCCGAAAGTTCAATCCTGCAGACTCAAGGTGCCGTCCGCGGATGCACGCGGCTAGCTCGCTTGCTCACGATTCGTGCAAGCACTCCCCACCGGAGTGCTTGCGTAAAGCGGCATTGCCAACGAGGACGCCGGTTCGAATCGGGCTAGCTCCATCGCATCACAACGCCGCGTGCGGCTGCGTCGCCCGTCGGCAGCACAGCCGCACCCGCCGCATCCGTCCTCGCGCTCGGACTAAGCCGCCTCGTCCGGCGCGATGTTCTGATTCAGCCGGAACACGTTCGTCGGGTCGTATTCGCGCTTGAGCGCGAGCAGCCGCGCGTAGGTCTCCTCGCCGTAGGACGAGCGCGCAGCGTCGGCGTCGCCGAGGAAGTTGACATACGCCCGACCCGTCGACGCATCCGCCGCAGCGTCGATCACCGCGCGCGCCCACTGTGTGTGCGCCGCCGCTTCGACGTCCTCGTGCCAGCCCGTCACGGCGTTCAGCACGAACGGCATCGAGCGCTCCGAGAAGGCCGTCTCGCCCTCGCCCACGCGCGCCAGCGCACCACCCATCTGGTGCACGTGGATCTCGCACTGCGCGCCCGGCGCCTCCTGGTGCAGCCGGCAAAGCCGCTGAATCAGCTCGTCGTCCAGCCGCGCGAGGTTCGTCGCCTTGAAGTACGCGTGGATCCCCTTCGGCCAGAGCGGGTCGATCAGCGTCTGCATCGCCGTGTACGGCATCGGCCCGAGCAGATCGGCGACCGGCTCGGCCATTTCGCGGAAAGCGCGGAAGTGCGGCTCGGCCTCCTCGAGCGGCCCCGCTGATACGGCGATCAGCGCGATCACCTTCTTGCCGTGCCACTCCTCCGGCACGACCGGCAGCGGCGGCGCCGTCGTCAGGTTGAGCGCCGCCGTGATCTCCTCCGGTACGCCCGGTGCCCACTCGCGGAACAGGCGCAGCAGCTCGGCGTCGTGCTCGGCCGCGAAGAAGATCAGCCCCGCGTAGACCGTCGGTCCGACCGGCTGCAGCGAGAACTCGAACTGGGTGACCACGCCGAAGTTGCCGCCGCCGCCGCGCAGGCCCCAGAGCAGGTCGGCGTTCTCCGTCTCACTCGCGTGCACGAGGGCTCCGTCGGCCGTGACCACGTCCGCCCCCACCAGCGTGTCGCAGGCGAGGCCGTGCTTGCGCATCAGCCAGCCGATGCCCCCGCCGAGCGTGAAGCCGGCGACGCCCGTCGTCGAGACCAGCCCGCCCGTCGTCGCAAGCCCGTGCGCCTGGGTCTCGTGGTCGACGTCGCCCCATACCGCGCCCGGGCCGACATACGCGCGACGCGCGCCCGGGTCCACGCGCACCGAGCGCATCGCCGAGAGGTCGATCACGATCCCGTCATCGCAACTGGAGAATCCCGCGATGCTGTGGCCGCCGCCGCGCACCGCGATCGCGAGGTCGTTGCTGCGCGCGAAGCCCACCGCCGCGATTACGTCCGCCGCGCCGCTCGCGCCGACGATCACCGCCGGGCGCCGCTCGTCGAACGCGCCATTCCAGATCCGGCACGCCTCCGCATAGCCCTCGTCGTCTGCGCGCAGCACGCTGCCGTGAATTGCCTCGCGCAACTCCTGCACCGTCGCCTCCCCGAGCACCGGGGCGAATGTTGAACTCATGACTGCCTCCGTTTTCTTGTCGCTGTAGAAGCAGTCCTACCTCCCGCTCCTTTGCGCGCTCTTTGCCGATCCTTGGCGAGGCTTTGCACGCGCTCTTCCATCGCCCCCACCCCAGCCTGCAACTGGCTCGCGAGGTAGTGCTCGCGAGCCTGATCGAACAACGTCCGAGCGCGGTCTGTCTCGCCACGCAGCCGAGCGACCTCGCCGAGCGTCGCGACCGTCACCGCGATCCAGCCCTGGCGCTCGGTCTCGCCGACGACGGCGCGTGCTTCCTGCAGCGCCGCCTCGGCTTCGTCGAGGCGCCCGCGCACGATCGCCAGATCCGCCGTGCGCCAGAGCGAGCTGACCAGACCCCAGCGATCGCCCGCTCGGCGAAACAGCTCTCGGGCCTCGGCGAGCGGCTGCTCGGCCGGCGTGTAGTCGCCGCTGACCGTCTCCACCAGGCCGAGCGCCAGCAGCGCCATCCCGACGCCACGCCGGTCGCGCATCGCTCGGCGTAGGCGCAGTGCCTGCTCCAGGCAAGCGCGCGCCCGATCGGACGAGCCCTCCGCGAGCTCGAGGTAAGCACGCCGGATCAGCACGTCGGCTTCTCCACGCGAGTCCTCCGCGACCGCGAAGCGCTCCCCTGCCTCCTCGAGCAGCTCGCGCGCCCTTCCCCACTCCTCGCGCACGCGCGCGATCGTGGCTTGGTTGGCGAGCACGTAGCCGATCGCCGTGTCGCACGAGATCTCGATGAACGGCTGCAGCGTCTCCTCGAAGACGATCCTCAGCCCCGGCTGTCCCGAAGGGTCGCTCGAGCGCATCTCGGCGATGTTCAGCAGCGAGAGGATCTTCTCGCTCGAGCCCGCCAGCGGACGAAACGACACGGCGCTCTCGATCAGCAGCGCCTCCGCGCCCTCGAGGTCGCCGATCAGCCAGCGCGTCACGCCGAGCGAGTAGACCGAGACCGCCCGCGACGCGGCAAGCCCCTCCTCCGCTGCCAGATCGCGTGCCTCTCCCAACAGATGCAACGCCCGCGACGCATCGTCACAGGCGACCGCGAACTCGCCGAGCCGCTGCAACCCGCACCACTGGGCCTGTGCATCGCCGAGCTCGACCGCGATCTCGTGGCTCTCCTGCGCGTGCCCCGAGCCGCAGACGAGATCGCCTGCTCGGTAGTCGACCGCCGACATCGCCAGCAGACCCCGGGCCCGTAGCGTGCTCCGCTCCGGCGCCGCCGCGAGGCTCTCCGCCAACCGCCCGTGCCCCTCTTGCAACTCGATCCTGCGCAGCCAGAACGGCGCCAGCGCGACGCAGTAGCGCAGCGCCTGTTGCGGGTCCAGCGCAAGCAGCGCCGCGTGCGCTGCGCGTAGATTCGCCGCATCGCGGTCAAGTCCCGGCGAGTCGCCTTCGCGCTCCGCCTTCGCCAGCGCCCAGCGCGCGTGCCGCCCTGCGAGCGAGGCCCGTTCGTTCGCCGCCTCGAGCTGCTCGAGCGCGTAGAGCCGCACGGTCTGCAGCAGGTGGTAGCGACGGATGCGCCCGAGGTGCTCGGCGATCACGAGCGACTTCTCCACGAGCCGCGCGAGGACATCCGCGACGGCGTCCGCCTCCAGGCCGTCCCCGGCGCAGACCGCCTCGGCCGAGTCGAGGTCGAAGCCTCCGGCGAAGATCGCGAGGCGGTGCAGCAACAGCCGCTCGTCGTGCTCCAGCAACTCGTGGCTCCACTGCAGCGTCGCCGCCAGCGTCTGCTGGCGCGTCGGTCCTACACGACTACCGCTGCGCAGCAACCTGAAGCTGTCATCCAGGCGCTCTGCGAGCGTCGCCGTTCCAAGCGCGCCGATCCGCGCCGCCGCGAGCTCGAGCGCCAGCGGCAAGCCGTCCAGGCGGAAGCAGATCCGTGCGATGTCCGCCGCGTTCTCATCGTCGACCTCGAACTCCGGCACGGCCGCGCTCGCCCGGTCGCTCAGCAACTGCACGGCCTCGTAGCGCAGCAGCTCCTCCGGTGCCAGGCGCTGCTCTGGATCGGGGATCGCCATCGACGGCACGCGGAACACGAGCTCCCCCGCCACGCGCAGCGGCTCGCGGCTGGTCACGACGATCGTCAGCTCCGGCGCCGCGCGGAGCAATGCGTCGACCAGCTCTGCCGTTGCCAGCAGCACGTGCTCGCAGTTGTCCAGGATCAGCAGCAGCGAGCGCTGAGAGAGGAAGTCGGCGATCCCCTCGAGCGCCGATCGACCCGGCAGGCTGCGGACGTCGAGCGCCGCCGCGACGGTCTCCGCGACGAGCCGGCTGTCTCCGACCGAGGCGAGCTCGACGAACGCCCCGCCATGGGCATAGGAGCCCTCGACCTCGCGAGCGAGCTCGAGTGCGAGCCGCGTCTTGCCCGCTCCTCCCGCGCCGGCCAGCGTGAGCAGGCGCGTGCGCTTGACCAGCGCCAGCAGCTCGCGCAGCTCGTGACCGCGCCCGACGAACGAGCTCGCCTGGGGCGGCAGGCCCGACGGCCGCTCGCCAGCGATCACATCGCCCTGCGCCTCCGCCTCCGCCTCGAGCTCAGCGCGCAACTGCTCGATCTCCTCGCGTCGCGCGCGAGCCCAGTCCTCGTAGCGGTTCTCCGGCAATAGCTCGCCTGCGTAGAGCGACAGCGCCGCGCGGTACGCGCCCGGCGACCCCCCGCGGTGGGCCTGCTCCCCCGCGCGCTCGAAGTCCTCCACGTCGACGCTCGCCCGCAGCGTCAGCAGCTCCTCGCGCAACTCGATCGCCTCAGCTCCAAGGGCGCGCCGCGCGACGTGCACGACCTGGTGCAGGTTGTTCGCCGCCGCCGCCGGGTCCAGCTCCGGCCACAGCGTGTCCATCAGCTGCTCGCGATGCAGCCGATGGGCCGGCGCCAGCGCAAGCAGCTTGACCAGCTCGCGCCCCTTTCGCAAGCGCCAGACCGACGGGTCGACCGGCTCGCCGGCGCGTGTCGCCGCGAACCCACCGAGGAGCTTTATCGAGACATCGCCCGTCTGGTGCAGACGATCATCGGGCATGGGCTGCAAACGTCGACCCCCGGATCTTCTGTCCGCGCGTGCCGGCACCCGCGAGCCGCACAATGCGCGAAGTCGAACACGTCCAACCCTACTGGGTCGCCCGCCCGGTGCAATCCCCTTTCCGGGCGCACAAAGCGCGTGCTAAGAGCACGCGAAGGCCTGCCTGCGACTGTGCGCCCGTCAATCGAGCGAACCAAGGCTAGGAGCCCCACGATGACCCGAACGCTTCACGAAGCGCTGGCGAGGCAGCGCGAAGACGAGCTGTTGCGCCAGGCCGCGCAGGAGCACCTCGACCACCCCGACCGCGATCGACTGGCGCGGCCCATCCTGCGTCGGCTGCTCGCCCGGGGCCACCAATCCTCGAGCGCGGCGGTGCAAGCGACCGCGGTGGTCGAGTGCACCGATGAATGCTGAGCAGTGCCCGGGGGCGAGCGGCTCCGTTCTTCGAGGTGATCGACGCCGCCCCGGGCGCGGCTCGGCCTGCTCAGGCCGGCTGGCCGACGCGCTCGCGCGAGCGCGAGAAGACCAGCACGCCGTCGTCAACGGCGCCCTCGAACATCTGCAGATCCTGCGCGTAGCTCATCCTGATCTGCCACGGCCCCGACATGCCCTGGCGCGGGAAGCGGTGGACGGCGCGCTGCACGTAGCCCGCGCCGAAGTCGAGGAACGGTCGCGTCGGCATCGACTCGTCCGCGTTCACGGGAACGCAGCTGTCGTAGCCCCGGCGGTCCATCTGCGCGATCAAGCTGCACGTGTACTCGCAGACGAGGTCGAGCTTCAGCGTCCACGATGCGTTCGTGTAGCCGAACACGAACGTGAAGTTCGGTACGTCGCTGAGCATCGAGCTCTTGTAGACGATCTTCTCCCCCGGTACGACCGGCTCTCCGTCAACGACGAGCTCGATGTCGCCGAGTACGGCGAGGTCGAGGCCGGTCGCCGCGATCACGATCTCCGCCTCGAGCTCCTCGCCCGAGGCAAGGCGGATGCCGCGCTCAGTGAACGTCTCGATCCGATCGGTCACGACCGAGACCGTTCCCGCTGAGATCGCCTCGAACAGGTCTCCGTCGGGGACCGCACAAAGCCGTTGCTCCCACGGGTTGTACGACGGCGTGAAGTGCCTGTCGATGTCATAGCCTGGCGGCAGCCTGCGCTCGAGGCCCTTGCGCAGCAGGCGCTTGACGAGCTGCGGGCGGCTCTGACTCAGGTCGTAGATCGTCTTCTGCAGCCAGATGTTCTTGCGTCGCGTGATCGCATACGCCCGCTCGGCCGGCATCACCCGCCTGAGCAGGCTGGCGAGCGGGTCCTTCTCCGGCACCAAGATCACATAGCTCGGCGATCGCTGGAGCATCGTCACGTGAGCCGCCTTGCCGGCCATCGCCGGCACGAGCGTGACCGCCGTCGCGCCGCTGCCGATCACGACGACCCGCTTACCCTCGTAGTCGAGATCCTCGGGCCAGTGCTGGGGGTGCACGATCGGCCCAGCGAAGCGCTCCGCACCCTCGAACGGCGGCATGTAGCCCTGCTCGTAGCGGAAGTAGCCGCTCGCGCAGAACAGCCACGAGCACGTCAGGCGCACCTGCTCGCCCGTGTCCATGCGCTCCGCGTAGACCGTCCAGCGCCCGTCCTCGCTCGAGAACTCCGCGCGCGTGACGCGATGAGCGAAGCGGATCTGCCGCTCGATCCCGCGCTCGCTCGCCGTGTCACGGATGTACTCCAGGATCGCCGGCCCATCCGCGATCGACTTCTCGCCGGTCCACGGCTTGAACGCGTAGGCATAGGTGTGCAGGTCCGAGTCCGAGCGAACCCCCGGGTAGCGGAACAGGTCCCACGTACCGCCGATCGCATCGCGACTGTCGAGGATCGCGTAGCTCTTGCCCGGCAGCTCACGCTGGAGGTGGCAGGCGGCGCCGATGCCCGACAGACCGGCTCCGACGATCAGCACGTCGAGATGCTCGGTTGCCTGCGCAGGACGCTCCACCGGCTCCGTGACGCTCGCCATCATCTCTCCTTGCTTCCAACCCGATCCCAGGCGGTCTGGAGACGATCTTATTGGCTGCACGGCCAAAACGCATCCGGGGAGCGAGCCACCAGGAGTTGACGCCAGTAGACGGTGTGCTCGTCACGCTCAAGCAATGGACCGTCCGCGCCGATGAGTTAGGCATGGAGTCCCATCGCACCCGCGACCTCGCGAGTGCGTCCGCCCCGCAGTCCAGAGGAGATGTCGCCGACCTCAGCGACGTCGCGATCGAGCCTTCCGTGGAGCGCGCCGTGGACGCCGTGCGCGACTTCCTCGGGATGGACGTCGCCTACGCCACCGAGTTCGTCGACGGCCAGCAGCAGTTCCGCGTGCTGCGTGGCGACGGCGATTCCTTTGGCATGCACGAGGACATGGAGGTGCCGCTCGCGCACACCTACTGCGAGCGCGTGCTCGACGGGCGCCTGCCGAACCTGATGCCCGACGTGCGCGGGGACGAGCGCACGGCCTCGATGCACGCCACCGAGGCTGCCGACATCGGCGCCTTCGCGACCGTTCCGATCACGTTCTCCGACGGCCGCGTGTATGGAACGCTGTGCGCCGCCAGCCACTCGGCCGAGCCGTCGCTCGAGTTCCGCGACCTGCAGTTCCTGCACGTCTTCGCACGAATCGTCGCCGACCAGCTCGAGCGTGCCGAGGAGCAGGAGCGCGCCCGCGCACTCGACCTGCGCGCGACCGCCACCAGCACGCTGCTTGCCGCCGTCGGCGCGCGCGACGGCTACACCGCCGAGCACAGTCAGGACGTTCTCGAGCTTGCCGTGCGCGTCGGACGGCAACTCGACCTCGACGAGCAATGCATCGAGCACGTCCGCCAAGCCGCGCTGCTGCACGACATCGGCAAGCTCGCGATCCCCGACGCGATTCTGAAGAAGCCCGGACCGCTGACGGACGAGGAGTGGGCGGTGATGCGGACCCACCCGATCATCAGCGCCGAGATCGTCACATCCGCCGGCGGCCTCGACGAGCTCGCGCCCGTGCTCCGCGCCGAGCACGAGCGCTGGGATGGAACCGGCTATCCCGACGGCCTCTCCGGCGAGCAGATCCCACTGGCCAGCCGGATCACGTTCGTGTGCGACGCCTATAACGCGATGACCAGCGACCGGCCCTACCGCGCAGCCCTCAGCGCCGAGGTCGCGCGCGAGCAGATCGCTGCCGGCGCCGGTACCCAGTTCTGTCCCAACAGCGCCCGCGCACTGCTCGAAGTGCTCGACGCCGCGTAGCGCCTGCGTCCCGGGCCCGAGTAGCGCCTGCCGACGGGCGCCGAAACTCAGCGCACTACGACAAACGCCGTCCGGCGCTCGCCGATCCTGTGGCACCCACTACCGTTGTCCCGTGGCCACGGCTTCGCCGACCAAGCCCGCCGCCCAGCGCGCCCGCCCGACCAGCGCAGAGCGAGTCGAGCGCGGACGAGCCTTGCGCAAGACCGTCCCCCGCTCCAGCCACGCCGCCTTCGAGCGCTCCGGCGAGCGCTCCGACCCGGTCGCGCTGCTCGAGCGCCAGGCCGCCACGCGCGTACCCGAGCTCGTGCCGATCCGCTACGGGCGCATGCTCGTCTCACCGTTCACCTTCTACCGCGGCGCCGCGCTGATCATGGCGAGCGATCTCGCCGAAGCGACGCCGCGCACCGGGCTGACCGTGCAGTGCTGCGGCGACGCCCACCTGTCGAACTTCGGCGTGTTCGCATCGCCCGAGCGGCGGCTCGTGTTCGACATCAACGACTTTGACGAGACGCTCGCCGGACCGTGGGAGTGGGATCTCAAGCGCCTGGCCGCGAGCATGGCGATCGCCGCGCGCGATCGCGACTACGCGCCGGCCGAGCGCGAGCGCGTCGTGCTCGAGACCGTGCGCGAGTACCGCACCGCGATGCTCCGCTTCGCCGCGATGACGAACCTCGAGGTCTGGTACGCGCGCCTGGACATCGACGACACGATGGGGCTGATCGCCGAGCAGCTCACGCCGAAGATCGTCAAGCAAACGTCGAAGGCGCTCGCCAAGGCGCGCACGCGCGACAGCACCTCGGCGGCCTCAAAGCTCACGCAGATCGTCAACGGCGAACCGCGGATCGTCGCCGACCCGCCGCTAATCGTGCCGATCGCCGAGCTCGAAGCGCACGGGCGCGAGCGGATGTTCGACGCGCTCGACCAGCGCATGCGCGCCTATCGCGCGAGCCTGCCCCACGAGCGACGGGTCCTGCTCGAGCAGTTCCAGCTCACCGACTTCGCGCGCAAGGTCGTCGGCGTCGGCAGCGTCGGCACGCGCGCCTGGATCGCGCTGCTCGTCGGATCGGGCAGCGGCGAGCTGCTGCTGCTGCAGATGAAGGAGGCCGAGCGCTCGGTATTCGAGCAGTTCCTCAAGCCGAGCAGGTTCGCCAATCATGGCCGACGGGTCGTCACCGGCCAAAGGCTGATGCAAGCCAGCAGCGACATCTTCCTCGGCTGGCTGCATGTCGGCGCCGGGCTCGACGAGCAGCCGCGCGACTTCTACGTACGCCAACTGAAGGACTGGAAGGGATCGGCCGAGATCGAGCAGATGGTGCCCAAGGGCATGGCCGCCTACGGGCGCATGTGCGGCTGGACACTCGCCCGCGCGCACGCGCGCAGCGGCGATCGCATCGCACTCGCCTCCTATCTCGGGCGCGGCACGAGCTTCGAGCGCGCGATCGTAGAGTTCACCGATGCCTATGCCGAGCAGAACGAACGCGACTACCGCGCGCTCGCCCAAGCCGTCAACTCCGGGAGGATCGTTGCCCAGACGGGCCTGTGAGCGACACCGCCGCCCGGGACTTGGTGGCCGACGATGAGCGAGGCCCCCGCGATCGAGGTGCACGGCCTCGTCAAGCGCTTCGGCGAGGTCTCCGCGCTCGACGGCGTCGACCTGACCGCCGCGCACGGCCAGGTGCTCGGCCTGCTCGGCCCCAACGGCGCCGGCAAGACGACGCTCGTGCGTGTGCTCGCCACGCTGCTCGAGCCCGACTCCGGCAGCGCGAGCGTGCTGGGGCTCGACGTGCAGCGCGACGCCGCCAAGCTGCGAGAGCAGATCGGGCTCGCCGGTCAGTACGCTGCCGTCGACGAAAACCTCACCGGGCTCGAGAACCTGACGATGGTCGGCCGCCTGTACGGCGCCCACCGCGCCGAGGCCAAGGCGCGCGGGCGCGAGCTGCTCGAGCGCTTCGAGCTGATCGACGCCGCCGACCGACCGACGAAGACCTACTCCGGCGGCATGCGCCGCCGGCTCGACCTCGCCGCCGCGCTCGTCGCCAAGCCGCCCGTGCTGTTCCTCGACGAGCCCACGACCGGCCTCGACCCGCGCAGCCGCCTGAGCCTGTGGGCCGTGATCGAAGACCTCGTCGCCGAGGGCACGACGGCGCTGCTGACGACGCAGTACCTCGACGAGGCCGACCGGTTGGCTGACATGATCGCCGTGATCGACCACGGCCGCCTGATCGCCGAGGGCACCTCTGATCAGCTGAAGGACCGGCTCGGCGGCGAGCGCCTGGAGGTGCGCCTCGACGACGACGCCGATCCGCAGATCGCCGTGCGAGCGCTCGGCACGATGTCCGACGAGCCGGTCGCCGTCGAGGGCAGCCTCGTCAAAGTCAGCGTGCGCACGCGCCGCGGCGCGATCGTCGAGGCCGTACGTCGGCTCAGCGAGGCCGGCGTCGGCGTCGCTGACCTCGCGATGCGCCGGCCCACGCTCGACGACGTATTCCTCTCGCTGACCGGGCACGCCGCCGAGCACACCGGCGAGGATGCGGACGAGCCGTCGCACGACGGGCAAGACGGGCACGGCGATCACGCACCGGAGCCGGAGCGGGCCGCATGAGGCGCCTCGTCACCGACACGCTGATCATCGCCGAGCGCAACCTCGTGCGCCTGCCGCGCGCGCCCGAATTGCTGATCGGCGTCACGATCCAGCCAATCATGTTCGTGCTGCTGTTCCGCTACGTGTTCGGCGGCGCGATCCGCACGCCCGGCTACAGCTATGTCGACTTCCTGATCCCCGGGATCATCGTGCAGAACACCGCCTTCGGCGGCTTCGCCACCGCGCTCGGGCTCAACGAGGACGTCAGCAAGGGCCTGATCGACCGCTTCCGCTCGCTGCCGATGTCGCGCGCCGCTGTGCTCGGCGGGCGCACGCTCTCCGACGTCGCCACCAACGCGCTGTCGATCACGATCCTGCTCGTCACCGGCGTGATCATCGGCTTCTCCTTCCACACGAGCTTCCTGCACGCCGCCGCCGGGATCGGCCTCTTGCTGCTGTTCGGCTACGGCTTCTCGTGGTTTCTCGCCTTCATCGGCCTGCTCGTCTCCTCGCCCGAATCGGTCAACTCGGTCGGCTTCATCGCCGTGTTCCCGCTGACCTTCATCTCCTCCGCCTTCGTGCCCGTCGCCTCGATGCCCGACGGCCTGCGCCAGTTCGCCGAAGTCAACCCCTTCACGATCATCGTCGACGCGATGCGCCACCTGTGGCTCGGCGCGCCTGCCGGCAACAGCGTGTGGGGCGCCGTCGTGTGGACCTTCGTGATCGTCGGCGTGTTCGCCCCGCTCGCCGTCTCGCGCTACCGCCGCGTCGGGCGCTGAGAGCGCCCGGACCATGCCGATCAGCTCCACCCGTGTCCTGACGCCTGTCCCCACCGCCAAGACCCTCGTGCCACTGCTGGCGCTGGCTTTCTCGATCGCGCTTGCGACTCCGCCTCGCGCCCACGCGCGAGCGCCGCTGACCCAAGGCGTATACGGGGGCGTGGTCACCCCCGGCGTCGGTGCCGGCGGCATCGAGCTCGGCATGCGTCGCGCGCAGGTGATCGCCCACCTGGGACGACCGTTCGTGGATCTCGGCCACGAATTCATGGAGTACGCCCGCTCTCACCCGGGCGACGGGAGCGCGAAAGGTGAATACCGCGAGTTCGACGTCTACCTGCACGGTGGGCGAGTCGGGGCGATCGCGATCGGCAACCAACCCGGGTTCCACCTCGCCACGGGCGAGCGCGTCTCCGGGCCGGGCGCCATCTCCGCGCTGAGGCGCCGCTTCGGGCATCGCCTGAAGGCCGTGCACGGTCTCGGCGGACCGCTGTACCGGATCGTCGATCGGCGTCGCGGCAAGATCGTGTGGACCGACTTCTCGATCGCACGCTTCGGGCCACACGCGAAGATCACGAGCATCGACATCGTGTGGCCGCTGCCGCAGCGAAGAGCAGGCGATCGGCGAAGCGCACACCGGCCGGCGCGATCGGCGAACCGAATCGGGCGCGTGTCGGCTCGCTCGGCTCACTAGCCTGGGAACAGTGCCCGAGACAACGCCCCATCGCGTCGTCGTCGTCGGCGGCGGCTTCGCCGGACTGCAGGCCGCGCTGAAGCTCGCCAAGGCGCGCAAGCAGGTCGAGGTGACGATCGTCGACCGGCGCAACTTCCACCTGTTCCAGCCGCTCGCCTACCAGGTCGCCACGGGGGCGCTCTCGCCGAGTGAGATCTGCTACCCGCTGCGCACGATCTTCCGCGGGCGTGAGAACGTCGACGTGCTGCTCGCCGAGGCCACCGGCTTCGAGCTCGACGCGCGCCGCGTGCGGCTGCGCTCGGTCGAGCAGGGCATGCCGGCGCCGGAGTTCGTCGAGTACGACAGCCTGCTCGTGGCAGGGGGCTCGCGCTACTCCTACTTCGGCCACGACGACTGGCACGCCTTCGCGCCCGAGCTGAAGTCGCTCGAGGGCGCGCTCGACATCCGCAGCCGGATCCTCACCGCGCTCGAGGCCGCCGAGTGGGAGGACGACCCAGAGCGCCGCCGCGCCTGGCTGACGTTCGTCGTCGTCGGCGCCGGCCCGACCGGCGTCGAGATGGCCGGGCAGATCGCCGAGATCGCACGCGACTGCAGTCCCGAATTCCACCGTGCGCAGACGAGCACAGCGCGCGTGCTGCTCGTCGAGGCCGCCGAGCGCGTGCTCACCGGCTTTCCCCCCTCGCTCTCCGCCCGCGCCGAGAAAGCCCTGCAGAAGCTAGGCGTGACGCCGCTGCTCGGCCACTCCGTGACCGGCGTCGAGCGCGACGCCGTGACGACGACCACCCCCGATGGCTCCCACGAGCGCTTCGGCGCGCGCACCGTCGTGTGGGCCGCCGGCGTGACCTCCTCCGAGCTCGCGCGCGAGCTGGCCGAGGCGAGCGGCGCCGAGCTCGACCGCGCCGGGCGCCTGATCGTCGAAGAGGACCTCTCGCTGCCCGGCCGGCTCGAGGTGCAGGCGCTCGGCGACATGGTCGCGATCCGCCGCTCAGACGGCGTGCAGACACTCCCCGGCCTCGCGCCGGTGGCGATGCAGCAGGGGCGACACGCCGCGGCCAACGTGCGCGCGCGGCTGCGCGGCGTCCAGCCCAAGCCGTTTCACTACACCGACAAGGGCAACCTCGCGACGATCGGGCGCGCCAAGGCCGTCGCCGACATCAAGGGCCTTCACCTCAGCGGCGCCGTCGCCTGGGTCACGTGGCTCGGCGTGCACCTGTGGTACCTGATCGGCTTCCAGAACCGCCTGCTCGTGCTCACGCGCTGGGCATTTAGCTTCGTCACGCACGGGCGCGGCGCGCGGCTGATCGGCGCCGCCGGCGATGGGCGCCCCGAGCGTCTTTGAAGCGCACGCTCGCCGCCTGCCCGCTCAGCTGATCTGCGCGACGATCGCCGCCGAGTCCATCTCATCCCACGCCTGCACGATCTCGCCACCGGCGACGCGCAGGATCGCCGTCGAGGTGAAACTGACCTCGCGACCCGACGGCGCGCAGCCGAGGAACTCGCCGACGTGGCGCCCGCTCCAACGCTGGTGCGCCGCGACCAAATCGTCCTCAGCCAGCAGCAGCAAGATCTCATGGCGCAGCGGCTCGAACGTTGCGAGGAAGTAGGCGACCACCTCGCGCTGGCCCTGCGCGCCGCGCTTGACGCCGTTGTGCACAAAGCCCTTCGAAAGCAAGCGCTCACACGCGTATGCGTCGCGGCCGTTGATCGCCTCGCCATAGAAGCTGCGCACGATCTCCTTGTTCTGCTCCAGCGACATGCAGCCACCCTACGAGGTTCGTCGTCAATTAATTAAATTAATAAAAATAGATCAAGCCGCGGCACCCGCCTCTGCCGCCGCCGGACGCAGCATCCCGGTGTCGCGTGCCAGCCGGCGCGCCAGCGCCACCGGGATCAGGCTGACGAGGATCACGAAGAACACGACCACGTTGACCTGCGGCAGCTGCTGGCCGAGGCGGATGTTGCCGAAGATCCAGATCGGCAGCGTGTTCTGCGCGCCAGCCGTGAACGTCGTGACGACGATCTCATCGAACGACAGCGCGAACGCGAGCAGACCGCCCGCGACGAGCGCTGTCGCGATCATCGGCAGCGTGACGAAGCGGAACGTCTGCCAGCCGTCCGCGCCGAGGTCCATCGATGCCTCGACCAGCGAGGACTGCGTACGGCGCAGGCGTGCCAGCACGTTGTTGTAGACCGTCACGATGCAGAACGTCGCGTGGCCGACGATGATCGTCGTCAGCGAGAAGCCGATGCCGCTGAAGTTGATGAACGAGTTCAGCGCCATCCCCGTGATGATCCCCGGCAGCGCGATCGGCAGCACGAGCAGAAACGAGATCGCTTCGCGCCCGAAGAAGCGGAAGCGGTGAACCGCGAACGCCGCCATCGAGCCGAGCAGCAGCGCGATCGCCGTCGAGGCGAGCCCCGCGCGGATCGACAGCCAGAAGGCGTGGCGCATTTCGGCGTTGTGCCACGTCGAGGAGAACCACTTCGTCGAGAGGCCGTGCAGCGGCCAGCTCTGCACGTTCGACGGGTTGAACGCGTAGACCACGATCAGCGCGATCGGCACGAACAGGAACAGCAGGATCAGCACCGTCCACAGCGCGAACGCGATGCGGCTCAATTTGCTCGTGCCGATCACAGCGCCTCGAACGCTCCCAGCCGCCGTGCGATCAACAGGTAGACGCCCATCACGATCAGTGGCACCGTCGCGAAGGCCGCCGCGAACGGGACGTTGCTCGCCACGCCGACGTTCTGGTAGACGACGTTGCCGATGAAGTCAGAGCCCGCGCCGCCGACCAGCGTTGGCGTGATGTAGTCGCCGAGCGTCAGCGAGAAGGTGAAGATCGAGCCCGCCGCGATGCCCGGCAGGATCAGCGGGAACAGGACCGATTTGAACGTGCGCCAGCCGCGCGCGCCGAGGTCCGCCGAGGCCTCGATGTAGGAGTCAGGCACGCGTTCGATCGCCGACCAGATCGGCAGGATCATGAACGGCAGCCAGATGTAGCTGAACACGATCCACATCGCCCAGTTGGAGTAGCCGATGTTCAGCGAGCCGAGCCCGAGCTGGCCGATCGCCCAGTTGAGCACGCCGTCCTTGGCGAGGATCAGCCGCCACACGTACACGCGCACCAGGTAGCTCGACCACAGCGGGATCAGCACCGCCACGAACAGCGCGCCCTGCAGGCGCTTGGACGCGATTCGCACCGCGAAGAAGGCGAACGGCAGCGCGAGGATCGCATCCGTCACGGTCACCGCCGCCGCGATCCCGATCGTGCGCAGCGCGATCGTGCGGTACGTGTCGACTTTGACCAGCGTTTCGAAGTTCTTCAGCGTCCAGTTGTGGGTGAGGTTGCCCGTGAACGAGTCGACGCTCCAGAGCGAGGAGACGAACAGCACGACGAGCGCCGCGAGGTAGATCAAGACGAACCACGCCAGCGGCCCCGACAGCAACAGGCCGCCGCGCAGCCACGGCCGGCGGAACAGCGCCGCCGACACGCGGGTGCGGGCAGGTGTGCTTCGCTGCGGGGCGAAGCCGGTCGCGCTCACCGGCTCCGCCGCCGCTCGGGCGCTAGCCCGTTACTTCTGTCCACTTCTGCTGCCACTTCGTGTAGTCCATGCAGTCGCTCTGGCCGTTGCCGCATTCGGCGACCGGCGTGCGCCAGAACTTGATGCTGTCGAAGTAGCTCGCCGGCGCGTCCGCGTGGTAGACGCCGCACGAGCCCTTTTCGATCTTTTCCATTTCGCCGCACGCCTTTGTGTTCACAGGCGTCTCGCCGTACGTCGTCGCCTGCTCGGCCTGCACCTTCGGGCTCGACACCCAGTTGACCCATTCATAGGCGCAGTTCGGGTCCTTCGCGTGCGCCGAGAGCATCCACGTGTCCGCCCAGCCCGTCGCGCCCTCCTTCGGGATGATCTGTTCGACCGGCTCGTCGGCTTTCTTCAGCTGGCTGTACTGGTAGGGCCAGGCCGCGCCGATCACGGCGTCGCCGTTCTTGAACAGTTCGATCTCATCCGAGGCCAGCGCCCAGTACTTCTTGATCAGCGGCTTCTGCTTTTTCAGCAGTTCGCCGGCCGCGTTGAGCTGCGCTTCGGTCAGCTCGTACGGATCTGAGATGCCGAGGCTCGGCTGCGTCTTGGAGAGGTACAGCGCCGCGTCCGCGATCTGGATCGGGTTGGCCGGAACCGAGACCTCGCCCTTGTACTGCGAGCCGTAGATCGCCGACCAGCTCGTCGGCGCCGGCGTCACCGACTTCGTGTTGTACAGCAGCGTGTTCGGCCCCCACTGCAGCGAGATCCCGTAGTGCTTGCCGTCGACCGTGTTGTGCGGCGGCGACTGCAGCTGCGGCACGAAGTTCTTCCATTCCGGCACGAGGTCCACGTTCATCGGCTGCACCTCGCCGCCGCGGATCAGGCGCAGGCTGGCGTCGCCCGAGGCCGAGACCATGTCGTACTGGCTGCCGCCGCCCTGGCGCATCAGCGTGACCATTTCGTCGGAGGAGCCCGCGTACTTGGCGTGGACCTTGCAGCCCGTCTTCGCTTCGTAGGGCTTGACCCACTTCGATTCGGCGTAGCCTTCCCACGCGACGAGGTTGAGCTGACCCTCGGTCTTGCCGATCTTGCTCGGCAGGTTCGACGCCGAGGAGCTGCTGCTCGACGAGGAGCCGCACGCGCTCGCGCCGACCATCATCGCGAGCAGCAGCGCCCCCAGCGCCCAGTCGATCTTTGCCAGTCTCATCAGGTTGTTCCCTCCTGTTTGGTTGTGTCGAGCAGCGAGGCGTCCTGCGTCCTGTAGGCGAGCCTCACGCGCCGGCCGCGCATCTCCAGCGCCTGCGCCGCCGATGTGTCCAAGTTCTGCTGCAGCGCGACGATGCGCTCGCCGTCGTCGAGCTCGACGTCATAGCGCGTGACCGAACCGAGGTAGGCGACCTCGCGCACCGCTCCCTCGAGCACACCCGGCGAGCCCTGCGGCGCCTGCTCGCCGTCGGTGAGCAGGCGCACCTTCTCCGGGCGCACCGTGTACGTGAGGCCGTCGCGGCGGATCACGTTCGAGGTGCCGACGAAGCTCGCCACGAACTCGTTGGCCGGGCGCTCGTAGACGTCGCCCGGCGTGCCGACCTGCTCGATCCGCCCGTCCGAGAAGACCGCGATCCGGTCGCTCATCGTCAGCGCCTCGTCCTGGTCGTGCGTCACGTAGACGAACGTGATCCGCTCGCGAGAGCTCGCGCTGGATCGACTTCAGCTCGAACTGCATCTGCTGGCGCAGCTTCAGGTCGAGCGCGCCGAGCGGCTCGTCGAGCAGCAGCACGCGCGGGCGGTTGACGAGCGCGCGTGCCAGCGCCACGCGCTGGCGCTGGCCGCCCGAGAGCTGGATCGGGCGGCGTGCGCCGACGTCCGGCAGGCGCACCATCTCGAGCGCCTCCGCCGCGCGCTTGCGCCGCTCCGCCTGCCGACGCCCTTCACGCGCAGGCCGTAGGCGACGTTCTCGGCCACGCTCATGTGCGGGAACAGCGCGTAGTCCTGGAAGACCGTGTTCAGCGGGCGCTCGTACGGCGGGCTGCGCGTCACGTCGACGCCGTGCAGCTCCACCGTGCCCGTGTCCGCCAGCTCAAAGCCCGCGATCACGCGCAGCGTCGTCGTCTTGCCCGAGCCCGACGGTCCGAGCATCGTGAAGAACTCACCGGGCAGCACGTCGAGCGTGAGGTCCTCGACGGCGACCACGTCGCCGAACGTCTTGCGCACGCCCGTGAGGCGCACGGCGGGCACGGTCGCGGGTCCTCCGGGCGGCATCGGACCCGGGCTCGGCACATCGATCGTCGCGCCCCCACCCGCCATGTGGGCGAGTCTATTACTGGCGCGGGTAGGGCAGCGGCTTAAGGATGCCGTCGAGGCGCTCGCGTAGCGGCTCGAAGCGCGGCGGCAGCGAGAGCCGCTCGCCGAGGTGGTCGGCGTCCTCGTCGACGGCGAAGCCGGGGCCGATCGTGGCGATCTCGAACAGCACGCCGCTCGGCTCGCGGAAGTAGATCGAGCGGAAGTAGAAGCGGTCGATCACCTCCGTTACGCGCGCACCGCCCTTGCTCACGTGCTCCTGCCACGCGTCCTGCTCGTCGAGCTGGGAGGCGAAGGCGATGTGATGCACCGAGCCGGCACCCTGCACCGGCGTCACGCCCTGGGGCGGCGGGTCGTAGACGTAGAAGCCGTGGCGCTGATCGCCGCGCACCTCCCAGCGCGAGTCGTCCTCGCCGTCGAAGCCGAGCGTGTCACGCAGCAGGCTCGCGCTGCGCGCGGGGTCCTCGCTGTAGGCGCGCGCGCCGTCGAAGCCCTGCAGCGCGTGCTCGGCTGGGATGCCCGGCGCCGTGGCGTGCAGCGGGGGGTCCTCGCTCGCCGAGACGGCGAACTCGTGCTCGAGGCCCTCGGGGTCTGAGAAGACGAGGCTCGCCGCGCCGCGCACGCCCTCGGTCGAACGCTCCGTCTTCACGCCGGCGTCGGCCAGGCGCGCCTCCCAGAAGTCGAGCGCCTCGGGCGAGGCCACGCGCCAGACGATCCGGTGGACCATCCCGGCGCCCGCCGCGCCGCGCGCTGCGCCGGGGTACTCGAAGAACGTCAGGTCCATCCCCGGCGAGCCGTCGTCGTCGCCGTAGAACAGGTGGTAGACGGTCGGGTCGTCCTGGTTGACGCTCTTCTTGACCATCCGCAGGCCGAGCAGCCCCGTGTAGAACTCGACGTTGCCGACCGCGTCGCCAGTGATCGCCGTGATGTGGTGGATTCCCTCGAGCTTCACCGCAGAACTGACATTATCGCCAGCGTGCAAGAAGGGTCGCTGATAGCCCGCTTCGGGCGGGCCCGCCGCGACCCGGCGCTGGCCGTGCTCGAAGGCTTTCACCCGCTGAAGCACGCGCTGCGGTTTGGGGCGAGCGTGGTCGAGGTGGTGTGCCGCGACGTTGGCGCGCTCGACCGGCTCGCCGCGCAGCTCGCGCCTGACCAGGCCGGGCGCATGCACGAGCTGGCGCGGGCCGTGCCGGGGGAGGTGTTCGAGCAGCTTGCGCCGCTGCCGCCGACGACCGGGGTGATTTCGCTTGCCGAGCGGCCGGCGGTCGACGCGGGCGCCGTGCTTGGAAGCGGGCGGCCCGGGCCCGTTGTGCTGCTCGAGGACCCGCGGGATCTGGGGAACATGGGGGCTTGCGTGCGCGTTGCTGCTGCTGCCGACGCTGCCGGGGTGCTCACGACCGGGAGTCACGATCCTTGGGCGCCTGATGCGTTGCGGGGGGCGGCGGGGTTGCACTACGCGTTGCCTGTGGCGCGGCTTGAGCGGTTGGACCAGCTCGGCGCGGGCGGGGGCGGGGTCGGCAGCGGCGAGACTCAAACCACGCCCGTGCAGCGGCCGCTGCTCGCGCTCGATCCCGACGGCGAGACGCTTGTTCCGACGGAGCTGCCCGCGAGCGCTGTGCTCGCGTTCGGCACCGAGCGCTATGGGCTGAGCGAAGAGCTGTTGGCCCGGGCCGATGCGCGGGTGAGCATCCCGATGCGCGAGGGGGTTTCGAGTCTCAACCTGGCGACGTCGGTTGCGGCTGTGCTGTTCGCCTGGCGGTTGAATGGGGCGTAGCATTGGTCGCGAGGGCTGACGGGTGAACAGCGCAAGCGATCGTGACGGCGATATCCGGGCTCGGATCCAGGAGCACTGGGAGGCTTCCGAGCGCGGGGACGCCGACGCCGAGCACGCGATCTACGCTGCCGACGCGATTCTCGACTACCCGCAGTCGGGCGAGCGCTTCAGGGGCCGGTCACGGATCCAAGAGCAACGCGGCGGGCACCCGGCTGAGCGCCACTTCACCATTCGCCGAATCCTGGGCCGCGGCGAACTTTGGGTGAGCGAGTGCTTGATCACCTATGACGGCGTGCCCACGTACTCGGTCAGCGTGATGGAGTTCGCTGACGGGCTTGTGGTGCACGAGACGCAGTACTTCGCTGATCCGTTCGAGCCGGCTGCTGGGCGGGCTGCGCTGCGTGAGCACATTCCGGAACTCAAACGATAGGCCGCAGCCTGAGGCTCTCGTACGCGAAAGGACGAGCGACATGCAGGCGGACGTCGCAACAGAGTCCGGTACGCTCAGCGAGTGGCGTCGAGACGATCTCGAACATGGCCGAGGAGGCGCGCGATAGGCGATGACCTTAGGCCGTCGGGCCCCGGGCTCGAGTTCTCAATCGCCGATTACAACGCCGCTCGAGCAGACTGCTTGCAAGGGCTGATCGGACAGCAGAGCATCCTGACTTGGAGCATTGCGGCCATCGGAGTCTTGTTCGCTGCGGGGCTATCTATCAGTCCTCACATAGGCCACGCGGACACGATTCGGCATTGGGTGTTCTTCCTCGGTATCCCGCTGCTTACGCTCGGTGCATCGATTGCGTGGCTCGGAGAGATCTTTCGGATGGAGCGCGACGCCCACTACATGCGACTGCTTGAGCAGTCAACATGGACCGACTCGCGGTTGCGACGTAAATATGCTGAAACAGAAAAAATAGCCGACGGCGATGTCGGCTACCCGACGTTGCTGCTCAACACCTGGGTGGCGCACAGTGAGCCCGACGGTCGGAATCGCGTCGTCGGTTACGTCGGTGGACTTTTGATCTACCTTGGCGCTACCACTTGTTCGCTAGCACTCGCGTGTGCACTGCTTCATGAAAACCGGACACTGGCGATCGCTCTATCTGTCGCATGGATCGTTATCTACATCGCGCTCACTATCGCGCAGCTACGGCGCATCCTCAACTTCAGCGAGCTGTCTCCGGGTCAAGCGACGAAGCGCGTCGTTTCCTCCGGGCGTCGTGACATCTAGTCTGCTTGGCAGTACGCCTAACTTCGCTTGTGGGACGCGGCGGGAGGTTGTTGACGGCCGAGACGGCGTGCGAGCTCTTTGCATGTGCCGCGTGGTTGGAGCAACTCGCCCGGCCCATCCGTCCCAGTAACCCGACGAGAACGTATCTCGTTTTACGGAATTGCGGTGATGAGCGAGCTGGCGGCGATGTGGCCCCATATGCTTGTCATTCGTATGCTTACGATAGCTGTCAAGTGGGCCAACGAACTCTCGATCGGCGATGCAATCGTCGGTACAGGGACGTTGCTTCTCGCCTTCTTTACCTGGCGACTAGCGCGAGCGTCGTACGCCCTCGACAAACGCACCACGGCACGTGAGCAGGAGCGTCGCGAGCGAGAAATCCGCGGGGTTGCGCGACTTGTCTAAGGCGAGCTGAGAATTGTCGAAGTGACAATCAGACTCGCACTAGACAAGTGCAAATGGCACCGAGGCTACCCCGTTCCTCGCACCGCATGGGACCTCAACGGGGCCCTGATCGCCGAGGCGCTGTCCGAGACGGAGGCACAGACACTCATCGACTTCTTTACTGAACTCACGGCTTTCGAAGGAGGGATCGGCGAAGTATTCGATGCAACTCCGGGCCTCACTCCAATGGAGCTAGGCGAGAACGACACCATGCTCACCAAGATGCTTGCGTCCTTGTCCGACGGACTTGCGTATCTTCGCGCAATCGCGTATCCCGGCAGTCATCTGCCCTGAGTGTCTCTAGTGATGCGCCGAATGTGGTCTAAAAAGGCTCGTCGCGCTCACTATCTAGCTGTGGGGCGCAGGTAACGACTCTGTCGTACCGGTTGCGATCCGCAAATCTGCTCTGATCCCGGGTTGACCTTAGACTGGATGCGCTACCGACCGAGACCAAACATGCCAGCGAGCTCGCCAAGCGCCAAGCTCAGCCGAACTCGAAACAGCGACCTCCCGCGAGTGGTGCGGATCAGCTACGCCGGGTGAGCCTGAGCCCACTTGACAATCTCGCGCGAGTCAAACACCGCGCTCCCGTCATCCAGCTCGAGCACAGGCACCCACCGTTTCCCGGTCAGCTCCTGCGCGCGCTTGCGCCCAGCCGTGTTGTTGAGCGCGGCCGGCAGCGGCGCGAACCCGTAGCTCTTGATCACCTCAGGATCGTGCCCGGCGTCCTTCAACGCGTGATACGCGTTCGCGCACGGATGCCCGCCTGGGCGAGGCGTCGGGAAGGTTCCCCAGCAGACGTATAGCTTCATGAGACTGTCAGCGTACCTTCCATGCCGGCCGCGCGGTGGCCGGGGACGGTGCAGTAGAAGCTGTAGGTGCCTGGCTTGAGCGTGATCGTGAGCGTCTTCGAGCCGCCGGTGAAGACGGGTGTCTGCCCGACGACACTGCTCCCCTGGGCGATCGCCACGTCGTGTTCGACGGGCGAGGCGTTGGAGAAGTCGATCGTCAGCTTGCCGGCCTTGGCGGTGAGCGACTTGGTCGTGTAGGCGAGCTGCCCGGCCGGGTTGGCGGCGAGCTTGAGCGTTGTGGCGACTGCGGCCGGCGAGGAGGGCGGCGCGGGCGTGCCCGTCGTGGCCTTCGGAGTTTCCTTCTTCGCCGGAGTTTTCTTCGCGGGCGTCGTCTTGGCGGGCGTCGTCTTCGCCGGCGTGGAGGCGGTGGGCGTCGAGGCGGTCGGGGCCGACGCTTCGCTCGTCGCCGCCGCTAGGGCCTTGTTGGCCGATTCGGGAGCGGCCGTGTCGGGCGTGTTGGCGCCGAACGGTTCCTGCGAGGCCTTGGCGCTCTCGGCGCCGGCCTTCTCCTCGCCGCCGGAGGTGATCACGGCGGTGCTGGCGGCGGCGATCACGAGCAGCGCTGTGATCGCCGAAACTACGCGCTGCCCGCCGAGATTGCCCGGGAACTTAGGGTTGCGCATGCCCGATCGCGAGCGAGACGAACAGCGCCCACGCCACGAGCAGCCCGCCGGCGATGAAGAAGGGAGCTTTGCTCTTCTCGGCGGCCAGGATCGGCGCCAGATGTACCGCGAGCGTGTGCACGGCCCGCGAGCCTAGCCGATGCGCCCCCGGATATGCTGCCCGGCGGGATGGTCGAGAGCGTGCGCACACCGGACGATGCCTTGACGGGTCTGCCGGACTATCCGTTCACGCAGCAGTACCGCGAGGTCGATGGCCTGCGCCTGGCGCACATCGACGAGGGCGAGGGCGCGCCGGTGATCTTCATGCACGGCGAGCCGACGTGGTCGTTCCTGTGGCGCAAGGTGATCCCGCCGGTGCGCGACGCCGGCTTTCGCTGCGTCGCGCCCGACCTCGCGGGCTTCGGCGGCTCGGACAAGCCGACCGATGTCGGCTGGTACTCCTACGACCGCCACACCGAGCTGGCGGCGAGCCTGCTCGAGGACCTCGACCTGAAGCGGCGCCACGATCGTCGTGCACGACTGGGGCGGTCCGATCGGGCTGCGCCTGGCCGTCGAGCACGCCGAGCGGATCGAGCGGATCGTGATCCTCGACACGGGGCTGTTCACGGGCCACCAGCGGATGACCGACGCGTGGACGGCCTTCCGCGACTTCGTCGAGCGCACGGAGGATCTGCCGATCGGCTTCCTCGTGCGCGGGGCCTGCAAGCACGACCCCGGCGACGACGTGATCGCCGCCTACGACGCTCCCTACCCGGACGCGGCGTCGAAGGCCGGCGCGCGCGCGTTCCCGCTGCTGATCCCGCGCGCGCCGGATGAGCCGGGCGCGGCGGCCGGCCAGCGCGTGCAGGACTCCCTGCGCGAGGACAAACGCCCGAAGCTCGTGCTGTGGGCCGACTCCGACCCGATCCTGCCGCCGAACGTCGGCGTGCGCTTCGCCGAGGCCGTCGGCGCCCCGGCGCCGCGCCCGATCGAGGACGCGAGCCACTTCCTGCAGGAGGACCAGGGCCCAGCGATCGGCTCACTGATCGCCGACTGGCTAACTGCCGGCTGAACTCGGTATCTGCGGCTGCTCGTCCCCGGCCTCGAGCCCGGGCTCAGAGCGCGACGCGCGCAGCTCATAGCTCTTGCGCGCCATCGAGTCGGCGTCGGCGAGCACGCGGTCGGCCTTCATCGCGCGCGCCATGCCCTCGGACAGGCGCCGCGGCAGCACGGCGCCGAGCACGTTCGTGCGCTTGCCGGACTTGGGCACCCACACTTCGACGGTGCCGAAGCTGCAGCGCCTCGACGATCGCGTCGGCGACTTCGCTGGGCTCGAGGTTGGTGAAGCCGCGCGCCTGCCCGAGCCCGCCGCCGAGCTCGGTGTTGACGACGTAGGGCATCACGTAGCTGAGGTCGATGTGAGCGTCCATCAGGCGCAGCTCGCCGCGCACGGCCTCGCTCAGCCCGACGACGGCGTGCTTGGTGGCCGAGTAGGTGGCACCGCCGGGGGCGCCGAACTTGCCGGCCTGCGAGGAGATGTTGACGATGTGGCCGCGGTCGCGGGCGATCATCCGATCGAGCGCGATCTTCATGCCGAGGATCACGCCGTGCAGGTTGATGTCGATCATGGCGCTTGGCCGTGAGGTCGTCCTCGTCGATGAAGCGGCCGATCTGCATGATCCCGGCGTTGTTGATCAGCACGTCGAGCGGGCCGAACTGGCGCTCGGTCTCGTCGAGGAAGGCGGTGAAGGACTCACGGTCGGTCACGTCGAGCGGCAGCGCAACGGCGCTCGGGCCGAGCTCGTCGGCGGTGGCGCGCGCGGCGTCGAGGTCGACGTCGCCGATCGCGACCTTCATGCCCTGGCCGAGCAGCGCCTTGGCGGTCGCACGGCCGATCCCGCGCGCCGCCCCGGTGATCGCGGCGGTCTGTCCGGCGAGGATGCGGGGCTGCTTGGCCATGGTCTTCCTCCTGGGTCTGCTGGTCGGGCGGCGGGCGGGAGACGAAAGCTAGCGCGCCGCAGCCGCACCTGCTGGCCGGCTGGCCAGTTTTGGGCTGCGGCGCCCGGCGGGTAGTAGGGTTGACACATGGCCAGCTTCGAGTTCGAGGGTCAGCGGATCGCATACACCGAATACGGCGGCGGCCCGGCGGCGATCACGGAGTCGGGCGCTCGCGGGCGCACGGCACGCAGCGCCCCGGCGCACGGGCGCCCGCTGCTCCTGGTCCACGGCCTGCTGCTCTCCCAGCAGATGCACAGGCCACTGGCGGAAGACCTGGCGGCGCGCGGCAACCGCGTGATCACGGTTGACCTGCTGGGCCACGGCGAATCGGATCGCCCGCGCGACATGTGGCGCTACTCGATGCGCTTCTTCGGCGACCAGCTCGTTGCGCTGATGGACGATCTGCAGATCGACGAAGCCGTCGTGATGGGCACCTCGCTCGGCGCGAACACGGCGCTCAACGTCGCGCTGACGGCGCCTGAGCGCCTGCGCGGGATGGTGATCGAGATGCCAGTGCTCGACAACGCGCTGCTGTGGAGCGCGCTCGCGTTCACGCCGCTGCTGGCGGCATTGACGTTCGGCGAGCGGGCGATGAAGCTCGTCGGGCGCGGCGCACGGGCGGTGCCGCGACGGCTGCTGCCGCACTACGGCAACGTGATGCTCGACCTCGTGCGCCAGGAACCGGGGCCGAGCGCGGCGGTGCTGCAGGGCCTGTTCTTCGGGCGCATCGCGCCGCACCGCAACGACCGCCGCAAGTTCGAGACGCCGGCGCTGATCCTCGGCCACCACCGCGACCCGGTGCACCCGTTCTCCGACGCGGGCATGCTCGCGGAGGAGCTGCCCAACGGCAGGCTGATCGAAGCCAACTCGTTCGTCGAGCTGCGCACGCAGCCGGAGCGCCTGACGAACGAGATCGCGGAGTTCCTCGACGAGGTCTGGGCGGAGCCGCGCAGCGGCCGCGCCAAAGCCAAACGCCCGGCGGCGAAAGCCGCCAAACGCGCGCCCCGGGCGGCGGCGAGCAAAGCCCGCAGCGCAAGCAAACCGGCGTCACGCAAAACAGCGCCGCGCAAAGCGGCCAAAGCTCCGGCCAAACGCACAGCCGCGAAAGCGGCCCGCGCGGCAGCGCGCTAGCCGACCGCCCGGCTATTTCGTTTTCTTAATCGGAAAAAGTTCGAGCTCGTTGAGGCTGATGCGTCCGGGCGCCTCGGGCGTGCCTACGGCCGAGGCGGGCGCCTGGCTGATCCACAGCACGACGAAGCGGTGGGCCTGCTTGGCGGCGGCCTGAGTGGCGGGCGAGCCGGTGGCGCCGAGCTTGATCCGGGCGTGCTTCTTCTTCGCCTGCAGCGCCGGCGTGAGCGCGACCCAGGCGGGGTCGGTGATCGACGTCGGCGGCGCCTGGCCGTCGGCGCCGTAGATCTGCACGGTCATGCCGGGCGTGGTCGTCGTCAGGCCGACGGCGGCGAGCTTGCGCGGCGTGTTCAGGTCGATCACGAGCCCCTCGGCCATTTTCGGCGCGACGGACGGTTCGACGAGCGCGGTCCAGCCGGTCGAGGCGTCACCGTCGATCGCGAGGCTGGGGTCGCCGAAGTTGGTGGTGGCGTAGTTGTACGGGTTGTACGTGGCGGCGGCGTTGGTGTCGAGCAGCAGCGCTTCGGTGCTTGGCGCTTCGCCGACGGGCGTGTTCGGGTTGGCTTTCTGTTTTCTCGTCGTGGGGCTGATGCCGCCGGCGCCGACCGTTGGTGTGACGACGGGCGGGGTCACCGTGGGCGTCGAGGTGGCCAGCGGGATTTTGGGCGGCGTGGCCGGTTTGATCGTCGTCGGCACGCCGATGTTGGGCTGCGGTGTGGTGGTGGCGGTCGGCGGCAGTGGAGTGGTCGGCGGGGGGGTGGTGGCAGCGGGGACCTGTGCGACGGTGGTCACGGCGGGGGCGGCCTTACCACCGCCCTTGCTGAGCGCAGCGTAGGCGGCGCCGGCGGCGCCGAGCACGAGGACGGCAAGCGTCGTGAGGATCACGGCAGCGGAGCGCCAGGTGGGCGTGCGTGCGCGCAGGCTCTCGGGAGCGCCGGTGCCGCACTGCAGGCACCAGTCCTGTCCGTCGAGCAGCGCGGAACCGCACTTGGCGCACTGGCGTGCGGGCGCGTGCGCCTCGATGGGCGCGGCCTGCTCGGGGCCGCTTGGTGCGCCTGCTGGGGGCTGCTGCTCGGTGGGCGCAGCGGGTGGCTCTGCGAGCGCCGTTGACACGAGATCGATTCTAGTGGGCGGACCCGGCGCCGGGCGCAGGCGGCCCGCCGGGGACGATCTCGCGTCCGGTCGGGCGGTGGTGGACGTCGAGCTCGAGCTGCCAGTAGTAGCGCGTGAAGTAGCTGCCGTCGCGGAACTCGCCGACGTGCGGCTCGACGGTCTCGCCGCAGGCCATGGCGAGGATCAGCTCGGGGTAGGTGCGCCCGGGCAGGGCGGCGTAGGCGGGGGCGGGGAAGGCGCCGCCGAAGCGCGTGTTGACGTCGGTGATGGCGACGCCGATCTCGGGATCGCGGAACACCTGGACGGTGACAGGCCCGGTCACGCGCAGCGCCTCGACGACACTCCGCCCGAGCTCGATCAGCTCGTCGTCGCGCAGGGCGGCGCCCTTGATCGACTCACCGCCGCGCGACTCGAGCATGGTGCGCGGAATGGCGTTGATGCAGCGGCCGTTCAGGTCGCCTAGGCAGTCGATCGACAGCTCGGGACCGCCCATCGCGCGCTGCACCATCACGGGCTCGGGCTCCGGCAGCTCGACGCCGCGGCCGGGAGGGCGGGCTGCGGCCGCTGCAGGTAGTCGACGAAGAAGCGCGCCTGGGCGGGGTCGTGGGCGAGGTGGATCGAGCGCGCGCCGGAGCCCTGGCGCGGCTTGACCATGACGGGGTATTCGAGCGCCTGCAGCGCGTCGTCGTCGCCGGGCAGCACGGTCGGCGGCGAGGGCAGCCCGAGGCGCTGCAGCAAGAGGTGGGCCTCGTACTTGTCGTAGGTGGCGCGCGCGATCTCGGCGCTGGGCACGAAGGCGGGCAGGCGCCGTTCTTCGCGGGCGCGCGCGAGCAACTCGATGTCGAGGTCGGTCAGCGGCAGCACGGCGCCGACTTCGTGCTGTTCGCACAGCTCGCGCAGCGCGGTCAGGTAGTTGGGGTCGTCGATCCGCGGCACGGCGGCGCGCGTGTGCGCTGCGTACTGCGCGGGGGCGAGCGGCGCGGGGTCGGCGACGACGGTGTGGGTGAGCTGGGCGAAGCAGGCGACGATGTCGTAGCGCTTGCCGGCGCCGGTGAGCATCACGGCGGGCCTCATGCCGGACCCCTCATGTGCCGCCCTCCTGCGTGCCGCCGTCCCAGCCGCCGGTCTCGCCCTTGTACAGGCCGCCGCCACCGAGCACGAGGGCGGGCGTGCGCGCGAGGATCTGCAGGTCGAGCAGCAGCGAGCGGTGCTCGACGTAGTAGCAGGTCGAGCTCGATCCGCTCAGACCAGGGCAGCGAGGCGCGGCCGTTGATCTGCGCCCAGCCGGTGATGCCGGGCTTGACGGACAGGCGCTCGCGCTGGCGCGGGGTGTACTGGGCGACCTGGGCGGGCAGCGTGGGGCGCGGCCCGACGAGCGACATCTCGCCGCGCAGCACGTTGAGCAGGTTGGGCAGCTCGTCGAGCGAGGTGCGCCGCAGCAGCGCGCCGACGCGCGTGATGCGCGAGTCGTTCGCGTTGACGGCAAGCCCGGCGCCGATGTGCTCGGCGCCGTCGACCATCGTGCGCAGCTTGAGCATGTCGAAGGGCTCGCCGTGCAGGCCGGAGCGGCGCTGGCGGTAGAGCGCGGGACCGCGCGACTCGAGCTTGATGGCGATCACGGCGGCGAGCAGCAGCGGCGCAGTCAACACGAGCGCGGTGGCGGAGAGGACGATGTCGAGCAGGCGGCGGATCATCGCGGAGAACGGTCGTTCATCGGGTTCCCTCGGCCGCATCCCACCACGCGCTGGTGCCGTGCCGCAGCCAGTCCCACAACCCGGCGGCGGGGGAGGCGGTGGTGAGCACGTAGTAGCGGGCGATCAAGAAGGGCCGCGCGCGCAGGGCGCCGGCGAGCAGGGCGGCGAGCAGCAGGGCGAGCTGCAGGGCGAGCGTGACGATGTAGAGCGTGCCGGCGCCGGCGGCGACGAGCGCGACGTTGGCGGCGAGCGCGAGCAGCGTGCAGGGCGGGGCTGGAGTAGCGGAGCAGGCGGTGGGAGAAGATCATCAGGGCGTAGCCGGGCGGGTAGCCGCGCGGGGAGAGCATGCCGCCGCGCAGGACGATGGGCCAGGTGTGGCTCATCATGCGCCGCTTGCGGGCGAACTCGCCGAGCAGCGAAGGCACCATCTTCTCGCTTGCGCGGGCGCTGGGCTCGTACACGGCGCGCAGCCCGCGCTTGACCATGTTGAAGGGCAGCGAGAGATCGTGGCCCATGATCGGGTCGACGACGATGTAGGAGGAGCGGCGGGTGGCGTAGATGGCGCCGTTGCCGGCGGTGATCGAGGAGAGGCGCGACTCGAGCGCGCGCAGGGCGAGCTCGTAGCGCCAGTAGACACCCTCCTGGTTGGAGGCATCGGCGCCCGACGGCTTCCTGCACGAAGCGGACCTGGCCGCAGACGTAGCCGACGTGCGGATCTGCGAAGGCGCGGACCAGCTCCGCGCAGCGCTCCGGGCTCCCAGGCGGAGTTGGCGTCGGAGAAGGCGACGATCTCACCGGCGGCGTCGGCGACGGCGGCGTCCTGCGCGCGGATCTTGCCGCCGCGCGGCAGCTCGAGCACGAGGTCGGCGCCGGCGGCGCGGGCACGCTCGGCGGTGGCGTCGCTGCAGCCGTCGCAGGCGACGATCAGCTGCAAGCGCTCGCGCGGGTAGTCGAGCGCGAGCGCGTTGGCGACCTTGGCGGCGATCACCTGCTGCTCGTCGTGCGCGGCGACGATCAGCGAGACAGCCGGGAGCTCTTGGTCGGATTTTTGATGGGCTCCGCCCCTGTCGGGGCTGCGCAGATTGCCGGCGGGCTGCGCGGGTCGTGCGCGGTGGAGCAGCGAGGCGATGGCTGCGAGCGCGAGGGCGTAGCCGAGCTGGGTCCAGACGATCAGCGCGGCGCACAGCCAGAAGAGCACTTCGAGCACGGTCACGCGAGGATTCTCGCGGACGGGCGCGGCGGCCCGTAGGGCGGGCGCTCGCCGACACGGTGAGATGTGCCCTTGCGCGGGTAGTCTCGGGGCATGAGCTATACGAAGATGAACCTCACTGAGACGGCAGACAGCGCGCCGAAGTTCGGCTTCGAGGAGATGGGCGAGGCGCACTTCCCGCGCGAAGAACTCGATGCGAAGCAGACGGGCCTCTCCTACCAGGTGCTGAGGCCGGGCAAGCGCCAGCTTTTCGGCCACAAGCACGACAAGGCGGAGGAGGTCTACGTCGTGCTGAAGGGCAGCGGGCGGATGCGCCTGGACGACGAGATCATCGAGATCTCCGAGCTCGATGCGATCCGCGTGGAGCCGCAGGTCAAGCGTGCGTTCGAGGCGGGCGAGGACGGTCTGCAGTGGCTGGCGTTCGGCGCGCACTTCGACAAGGACGGCGAAGTACTGCAGGACTTCTGGAAGGACTGACGCGGCCTCAGCGGGCGAGCAGCTGCCCGTACAGCGCGAGCGTGCGGCGGGCGATCTCGGCCCAGCCGTACTCGCCTGCGGCGAGCTCGCGCGAGCGCGTGGCGAGCGTGGCGAGCTTGACGGGATCGCCGAGCAGCTCGCGCAGCGCTTGGCCGAGCGCGGCGGCGTCGCCGGGCGGCACGGCGCGCGCGGCGCCGGCGGCGGCGATCTCGCCGAAGCCGCCGACGTCTGAGAGCAAGAGCGGCTTGCCGAAGGCGAGCGCGGTGAAGAGCACGCCGGACTGCTCGATCTCGCGGTAGGGCAGCACGACGAGATCGGCGCGGCGGAAGTAGGGCGGCAGCTGCCGGTCGGTGATGAAGCGTGGCACGAAGCGCACGTTGGCCGGAGCGGCAGCGCGCAGCGCGGAGATGTCCATGCGCGGCATGCCGGCGATCCACAGCTCGGCGTCGTCGACCTCGCGCCAGGCATCGAGCAGCACGTCGAGGCCCTTGTAGGGGCGCAAGAGGCCGAAGAACAGCACGACCTGCTTGTCGGTGTCGAAGGGAGGCGGCCCCTCGGGCGCCTCGGCGAGGTGGGCGAAGGCACCGTGCGGGATCACGTGCACGCGCTGGCTGTCGACGCCGAGCTCGTCGATCAGCCGCGAGCGCCCGTGTGCGGAGTGGGCGACGATCGCGTCGAAGCGCTCGTACAGCCGCCGCTGCGCCTCGCGCTGGCCGGGTCGCGGTTCGCGGGGCAGCACGTCGTGGGCAGTCAGCACGAGCGGCTTGCCGGACGGCAGCAGGTGTCCGTCGAGCTGCTGCACGGAGAGCCACTGGAAGTGAACGACGTCGGCTGCGCGTGCGGCGCGCCGGTAGCGCAGCATGTCGGGGACGTGCTCGGCGAGCTTCAGCGCGCGGCGAGTTCGTTGCGCGGGGGCGCTGCCGCCCGGCACGAGCGCACCGGCGCGATAGAAGTGCTCGATCCTCCGATAGCCGCTTGGCGTCGGCACCGGGCCATAGGCGAAGCGGCTCGTGTACAGCGAGACCTCGGCCCCCGCCGCGCCAAGCGCGCTGCACAGCGCATGGTCGTAGGGCGGCGTGTAAGCGGAGGGGTCGACGACGTGGACCTTCATGTGCCGCAGACTCTAGGCGCGACCGACTGTCCCGGTTCTCTCGCGGCGGGCGGACATGAACGCGTGAAGGTACGCGCGATGATCAAGCTGATCGAACGCGACGGCTGGCGGAAAGTGCGACAGAAGGGAAGCCACCGCCACTTTCATCATCCGATCAAGGCTGGAACGGTAACGGTGCCCGGGCATCGCAACGGCGACCTGGGTCCCGAGATGCGAGCTAACATCGTCAGACAGGCGGGATTGAAACGATGATCGAGATCGACAGGTACCGGATTCACATCGAAGGCGGCCCGCCGACGAACTACGGGGCCTATTCGCCGGACGTACTCGGTTGCGTGGCCGTGGGAGACACGATCGAGGAATGCATCGCCGAAATGCGCTCTGCGCTCGCTGCGCATTTCGAGGTCATGCACGAGTACGGCGAAGAGATCCCGGAGCCATCTGGGCCCGGGATCTACATCAGGTACGACGAGGCCGCTTAGAGGACGCAGAGTAGGGTCCGGGAGATGCCGGAAGTCGAGGTCTCCTACTGCGTGGTCAACACCTCGCAGCGCGAGCTGCTGCTGCGCGGGTTGGACGCGATCGCGCGCGAGCGCGAGGGGCTGCCGTTCGCGAGCGAGGTGCTCGTGCTCGACAACGGCTCGCGCGACGGCTCGGCCGAGGCGGCGCAGGCGCACGCGACGGTCGATGAGACGATCGCGCTGGGCCAGCGGCGCGGCAAGGGGCTGAACGACTCGGAGCTCTTGCAGCGCGCCCGCGGGCGCTACGCGCTGCTCTTGAACGAGGACTCGGAGCTTCAGCCGGGGGCGACGCTCGCGCTGTGGCGGGCGCTCGAGCAGCGCCCCGACGCGGCGTTGGCGGGCGCGCGGCTGCTGCGCCCGGACGGCGCCGAGCAGGCGTCGGCGTGGCGGTTCCCGGGCGTGACGACGGTGCTTGCGGGGGCGCTCCTGCTGCACCGCCTGTTCACGGTGCAGAGCCGCAGCTCACAGACGCGCGAGGTCGACTGGTGCCAGTCGGCGGCACTGCTCGTGCGACGGGAGGCGGGCGAGCAGGTCGGCTACCTCGACCCCGACTTCTTCGTCTACTCCGACGAGGTCGACTTCGCGCGCCGGCTGCGCGACGCGGGCTGGCGCAGCCTGTACGTTCCGCAGGCCTCGGCGATCCACCACGAGCAGCTCTCGACGGCCGTCGTGCCCGAGCGGCGGATCGTCGAAATGGCGCGCAACCGCGACCTGTACATGCGCAAGCACCACTCGGCCACAGCGGCGCGCGCCGTGCGCTGGCTGACGGCGTGGCCGTATGCACTGCGGGCGCTCGCCGCCACGCTGCTGCCCGGCCACTCGCCGCGGCGCTACTGGCGGCACGTGACGGCCACGCTGCATCCCGACCGCGGCGAAGGGCTGCGCGAGGCGGCCGCGCGCTACAACGCCGAAGCCTGAGCGCTCGGCGCAACCCGAGTCCGAGCTAGCAGCGCAGGCCGAGCTCGTCGAGCAGTGCTTGCACGACGCGCGCGTCGAGCTGGGAGCCTGCCACGCGGCGCAGCTCGGCGGCCGCCTCCGCGGGAGTGCGGGCGGCGCGGTAGGGGCGGTCGGTGACGATCGCCTCGTAGGTGTCGCACGCGGCGATGATGCGCGCTGCGAGCGGGACCTGCTCGCCGCTCAGGCCGTCCGGGTAGCCGCGGCCGTCCCAGCGCTCGTGGCTGGCGCGCACGGCCGGCGCGAGGTGGGCGAAGGCCGGGATGCTCGCGACGAGCGTCCCGCCGGCCGCCGCATGGCCGCGCATCTTGACCCACTCCTGCTCGTCCAGCGGACCCGGCTTGAGCAGGATCTCGCTCGGCACGGCGACCTTGCCGACGTCGTGCAGCAGCGCCGCATAGCGGACGTCGCCGGCACGCGCCGGGCTGAGGCCGAGACGCAGGGCCACGCGCGCAGTCAGGTCTGCGACCTGCTGCTCGTGCGAGGCCGTGTAGTCGTCCTTCGCCTCGACCGTGCTCATCAACGCCGTCAGCGTCGTCGTGAACGTCTGCTCGAGATCGGCCACGAGCATCGCGCGGTGAATCGAGGAGCCCAAGCTCGCGGCGATCGCCTCGACAAGCACCGCATCCGACTCGTCCAGGCCACCGCGCTCGGGCGACTCGATGTTGAGCACGCCCCACACCGTGCCGTCAACGAGTAGCGGCACACTCAGCTCCGCGCGCGGGTCCGTCTTGGGGTCGCGCTCGATGTAGTCCGGGTCCTCGCGCGTGTCGGGCACGAGCGCGCTCGTGCCGCTGCGTGCGACGCGGCCGTTGACGCCGTGGTGGACCGACTGCTCGAGCAGCAGGAACTCGGTCATCACCTCCGCCAGCGCGCCGCTGCCGGCGATCAGCCGCAGCGTCTCGTCGTCGTCGAGGCGTTGAATCGCGGCGAGGTAGAAGGCGAACGTCTGATGCAGCTCGTCGACGACCAGCTGCATCATCTCCCCGATGTCGTTCGTCGTCGCCAGGCGCCCAGTCAGGCGCGCGCCGAGCTGCAGTTGCGCGCGCAGGTAGGCGACCTCGCCGACGGACGCCATACCCGCGACGCGTGCGTCTGCACGATGACGGCGCAGCGCCTCCTCGCGGCGCCGGCGCTCGCGCAACGTCGCTGGCTTGCGCTGGGCGGTCGTCGGTGCTCGCTGTTTCGGCGCCGGTCCCCGCTTGGCGACGGCGATCTCGGGCATGTTGACTGGCTAATCGGTCTGCGCGGACGAACACTTGACACCCGCTCGACCGCACTAGACGCCTGACCTGCCCCGCGCAACGCTCGGATGTACAACACCGAAGCGTGAGCCCCGCCTACGTCGTCAGGCCCGCCGCCTGGCGGGCGTCGCCCGGCTCGCTGAACATCTGCACGCGCACCGCCAGGCCGTGACGCATCGTGAACACGAAGTAGCGGCGCTGATCGACGCTCGCCCCGCTGCCGGCGCCGGTTGCCCGCTCGTGGATCGCCGCGAATACCGCCTCCCCCGCTCCCGCGCACACCTCCTCGACCTCGAAGCGCCATCCCTCCCAGGAGTCGGCCCAGGCGCGCGCGAACTCCGTGACCTCGGGTCCCCTGTACACCTGTTTCTCAGCCCAACCGCTCACGCCCGCCATGTCCCATTCGATCGACGGGTGCCAAAAGTGCTGACCCGCGACGGGGTCGCCGCCCGCGCTCGCCACGAGGCCCTCGCGCACTCGCTGCACATCGTCTTCAGACATCGCCGGCGAAGTATCGCGTCAGATGTCTTTCAACGGGTCCTCCGCGTATTCCTCGATCTCCCCATGCCCGGCGCGGAAGGCCGCCACGCGACGGCGCCCGTCGGCCACGAGCGCGCGCGCCTGGCTGCGCTCCTCGTGGCCGAAGAAGCGCGTCAGCAAGAGCAGCGCCGGGATCAGGGCCAGCCAGAGGATGCGCAGCGCGATGCCCGCGAAGCCGCTCGTCGGCAGCAGCAACTCGCCCGACACTGCCACGCCCGCAAGGATCAGCGTCAGCTGGAGCAGGCGGCGCCACTGAAAGGCCACCGTGAACAGCCTGCGCGTGAGCAGGTGCATCACGAGTAGCATCGCCACGTACGCGCCGCACAGCGCGATGCCCGCGCCCGCGATCCCCAGGTTCAGCCCGCCGCGCGGTACGAGCACGAGCAGCAGCACGATGTTGACGACCAGCCCCGCCGCCGCCGCCGGCAGGTTGCGCGAGGTCGCACGGGCGCGGCCCGTGATCACGATCATCACCTGGTAGAGCCCGTACAGCGTCCACGCCAGCGCCAGCCACGGCAGCGCCGAGTGCGCGCCGAAGTACTGCGGCGCCGCCAGCAGCCGCACGATCCAGCGCCCGACGAGCGCCACCGCCGCCACGATCACGCCCGTGGCGAGCACGAAGTACGTCGTCACCAGCGCGTACAGCCGCGAGGCCTCGGCGTCGCTCTGGATCGAGTACGCCAGCGGCGGCCACGCGTACTGGAAGCCGCGCACCATCACGAACACGACCGTCGCGAACTGCAGCGCCACCGAGTACTCGCCCGCCGCCGCGTGCGAGTAGTCGCGAAACAGGTAGAAGCGGTCGGCCACCTGCAGCGCGTACACGCTCGCGTCCGCCGGCACTGTCGGCAGCCCGAAGCGCATCATCGCGCGCAGATCCGGCCAGTGCACGCGCAGGCTGAAGCGCCGCCGCAGCTCCCACCACAGGCCGAGCACGACGAGCGCCGAGGCGCCGAAGTTGCCAAGCAACAGGCCGCGCGCGCCCTGGTCGGCGATCACCACAAGCGACACCGTGAAGATCACCGTCAGGGCCACGTTCGCGCCCGACGCGAACACGTAGGCGCGCGCGCGTTCGTCCACGCGCAGTTGCGCGTAGGCCATCTCGAGGTTCGTGAACGCCCACAGCCCGAGCACCGCGCAGTCGATCAAGCAGCGGGTCGTGGTAGCCGAGGATCAGGCGTGACAGCGGACCTGCGAAGACGAGCGCCAGCAGTGCCGCCACGGTCGTCGTCCACGCGACCGTCGCCGTCGCCGTGCGCGCGATCCGATCGCGACGCGGTCCATCTTCATCATCAAAATAAAAACGGATGAACGCCTCGCCGACGCCGACGCGCAGGAAGATGCTCGCCAGGATCACCGCCGTCAGCAGCGAGTTCGCCGCGCCGTAGCCCGCCGGCGAGACGTGGCGCGTGTACAGCGGGATCGTGACCAGCGCGATCGCCTTGGCCACGATGTCGCCGAACTGGTAGGCCGCGCCCGTCGCCACGAGGCGCTTCAGATAGCCGAGCACCGCTGAGAACCTACTCGCCGGCTATGCCGTCGCCGCGCGCTCGCCCGTGCCGGTGCCGCCCGTCGCCGGATCGCGCCCGCCGAGCTCGGCCGCGCGCGCCAGCGCGACGCCGATGCCGAGCAGCGTCCACGTCAGCGGGTCCTCGAGGAAGTCGGCGTACGCGAACGTGTGCAGCACGAGCGCCGCGAAGCACGCTGCGATCGCGATGCGCGGCGGCGAACGGCCGGCCCCGCGGAACAGCACGAGCAGGGCCACGACGAGCAGCGCCACGTACAGCGCCAGCCCGACGATCCCCTGCTCGGCGGCGACCGTGATCGGGATCGTGTGCGACGCCGACGTCGCGTTCTCCACGCTCGCCTTCGAATGACTCTCGTACTCCTTCTGAAACGAGCCCGAGCCGTAGCCCTGGAGCGGGCGGTCCGCGAACAGTTCCAGCCCGCCTTCGATCAGCTTCGCCCGGCCCGTCGTCGCGTTGTTCGCCGAGCCGCCGTTGCCCTTCAGGCCGAAGTGCCAGCTCGCCGGAGCCAGCGCCACCACCAAGAGCGCCAGCGCGACGAGGCCCGCCGGCCACTGACAGCGTCCCGCGCAACGACCAGCGGTAGGCCGCCAGCACCGCCAGGCCGAGCAGCAGCGCCGCGATGCTCGACTGCGAGAAGCTCGTCACCAGCCCCGCGAGCAGCCATGCCAGCACCGCCGCCGCCGCGAGCACGCCGCGGATGTTGCGCCACCACAGCACCACCGTCGTCACCGCGATCATCACCAGCGCAAGAAAGCGCCCGTAGATGTTCGGGTCGAAGAACAGCGAGTTCACGCGGAAGTAGTTGTCGAACTGGTTCGCCGCCACGACCTTCGGGTTGAGGAACAGTTCCTTGCGCGCGTACTCCACGAAGCCGATCCCCGCGAAGATCAGCGCCAGCGCGACCGCGATGCCCAGGCAGCGCAGCAAGAGCTCGCGTCGCCAGTCCACGTCGCGCAGCAGCACGAACAGCAACGCGAACGGCACGTAGAAGAACGCCAGGTTCTCCGCCGCCTTGCCGCGGTCCGACGAGTACAGCGCCTGCATCGCATACAGCACGAGCGTCGCCAGCAGCAGCCATTCCAGCTTGTCCAGGCCGCGCTCCTCGCGCCTGAGCAGGCGCGGCAGCAGATGCGCGAGCACCCCCGCGCCGACGACCAGGTACAGCGGGATCAGCAGGTTGACCGTGCGCCCTTCCGCCGAGATCGGCACGCGGAACGGCAGCGCCAGCACCGCGAGCAGCGGGAACGCGTCCGCGATTGGCGCGCATCAGCACGACGAGCGCCCGCGATCACGACCGCCGCCCCGAGCACCACCGCCACGACGACGCCAGCGCTCAGCGATGTCGCCGCCACGGCCGGCAGCTGCAGCGCCGCCGTCACGGCCGCACCAGCGTGAAGCTGCGCGGCGAGAGCACCGAGCGATGCCTGTTTGCGCAGCGTCACGCGCACGCGGTATTCGCCCGCCGGCGCCGGCCCGCCCGCGATCCTCGGCTGCAGCGCCGCGCGGCCGTTCGGGCCCGGCACGAGCGTGTAGCCGTGCGCCGTGCCGAGCCGCCCCGTCCAGCGCAGCGAGAGCTGTTTGTAGCGCCGCCACCGGATGGTCGTGCAACAGCCGCGCCACCTCCGCCCCCGCCGAGTCGACGATCGACACCGTGACCTCGTCCGCTTGCGCCAGGCGGAAGGAGATCCGCTCCTGTTTGATCTTCCCCGCCGGCGTCGGCGAGAAGCGCGGCGTCAGCTTGAACACCTGCACCGCCGTCGGCGTGTGCTTGAGGCGCTGCGTCAAGAAGAACGCGACAAAGCACGCGAGCACCAGCAGCGCGAACACCGCGCCGGCGGGAGGATCGGTGACCCGCCGGCTCTGACTGGTCAATCGCCCCCGGCCGATCCCGTGCCGCCGAGCGCGAAGCGCTCGACCGTGTCCGAGCGCAGGCCGAGGCGCAGCGTCTCCAGCGAGAGCACGTCGTCGGCCGCGATGTTGCCGAGGTTGCACTCCGTGCCGAAACGCTTGAGCAGCCACACCTGCTGCGGGCGCAGCGGCGCCTCGAAGAGCAGCCTGTCCGGTTCGATCGCGTGCGCGATCTCGTCGATCAGGCCCGTGCGCGGCTCGCCGTCGGCGCGGTAGATGCCCGCCGTGCCCGACTCGCGCGCCTCCGTGATCACCTTCCACGCGCCCGCCTCCAGGTCGCGTTGGATCTGTTCGACCCACACGTACGGCGCCATGATGAAGTCCGCGTCCTTGTTGCCGACCTCCGCGAACACGACGAACTCGCCCGAGAGCCGTTCGATCAGCGCGCGCTTGTAGTCCGGCTCGAGCGCGACCGTGCCGTCGGAGATCTCCACGTGGCGCAGGCCCAGCTCGCGCAGCCATGCGATCAGACCGTCGACGCGCCCCTGGCGGATCGCGATCTCCGTCAGCGTGCCGCCGAGCACGACCGGGATCCCGTGCGCCGCGTAGCGCTCGAGCTTCGGCTTCAGGTTGGCGCTCACCAGCGCCGTGCCCCAGCCGAGCTTGACGATGTCCACGCACGCGCCCGCCACCTCCAAGCAGGCCCTCGACCTCGGCGATCGACAGCCCGCGGTCGATCACGTGCGTCAGTCCCCGCTCGCGCGGCTTGACCGAGCGCTCCGGGATGTCGAGGAAGCCGGCTATGGCGACGTCAAGCCTTGTCGAGACCGACGATCACGACGACGCTCGCCGAGCCCGCCATCGACGCCACCGTGCCTTCGATCGGCTGCGCCTGCGTCACGCCGAGCGAACGCGCTACGCGCTGCGCGTCCCCCTGATGACCGCTCGCGTACTCGACCACCGTCGTCTGGTTGGCGCCCGGCGGCTGGCCTGTCTCGGCAGCCGCTTTCGTATATCCATGCTGCTGCAGTTCGTTCGGAGACGTGGTGCGCCAGCCCCGTCGTCGTCGTGCCGTTGAGCACGACCACGTTCAGCTGCCCCGGGCTCGTCGTCGACGCCGAGCTTGTGCCGGAGGATTGCTTGGTCGTCGTCGTGCCCTGCGCACTCGTGTGCGTCGCTGTGCTCGTCGCACCCGGAGACGCTTCGCTCGAGGACGAACTACCGCCCTTGCCGCCGCCCAGCGACAACACGACCACGACGATCACCGCGACCGCCACGACCAGCGCGCCGACGACCAGCGCAGTCGCGCGCGACGGACCGCGGCGCTCCGTGCGATAGCGCCGGACCGGCGGCTCGCCCGCCGCCCTGCGCTGCGCCTCGGCGCTGCGTTGCGTCGTCGTCGCTCCGACGCCCGCCGCGGCTCCAGCCACCGGCGCACGAGTAGCCGCGCCTGTTGCCGCGCGGCTCGCGACGGCGCCCTGCGCCGCGGCCTGCGCGCTGGCTGCGGCGGCGCGCTGCGGCGCGCTCGCCGGTGCCGGCGGACGCGCAGGCGGACTCGGCGCGCGGGGCGTCGCGCCGGCCGACGTCCTCGCCGCCGTGGCCGCCGCTGCTGCTGCCGTCGCCGGTGCCGGCGTACGCGGATCGCCCGTTTGCGCCGCCGCAGCGCCTTGCGAGGTTGCGTTTGCTCCTGTGGGCGTGGCTGCTGCTCCGGCAGGCACGGTCCCTGCAGCCGTGGCTCCGACAGGGGCCTGCGGTACGGCAGTTGCGCCCTCCTTCGAGTTCTGAGCTATGCCGGCAGGGGCCGCGCTCGGGGAGGCCGTCTGCGGGGTGGCCACTGTGCCAGGCGCGCCCTGCCCCGCCGGTGCCCCACCAGCGGTCGCAGGTGTCGAGCCAGGCGAAGCCACGGCCGCCGCACCGGCTGCCGCAGCCGCCGCGCCCGGCGCGGCCTGCGGTGCCGCCGGGAGGCCCGACTGGGGTACCCCCGGCGTGGCTTGTGAGCCTGTCAGCGGGGGGACCGCCTGGCCTGGGACAGGCTGGCCCGGAATCGACGGTCCCGGAGCTGTCTGACCGGCCGCGGCCGGCGTGGACGCGACAGCCGTTGCCGGAGCTGCGCCCGCCGCGAGCGGACTCGTGCCCGCAGTCGTCGCGCCCGCCGTACCCGGGCGGGCATTGAGCGGCGTCGCGCGCGGGACCGGTCGCACGGCCTGCGTAGCCGCCGCCGGCTGCTGCGCGCGCGCTGCCGCATCTGCGCTCACACGCTGCTCGAGGTCGGCCGCGCGCTCGGGAGCTCGGCCCGCCCACTCGCGCAGGCGCCTGATCTCGCGAGCCTGGGAGAACACGAGCAACGAGAGGACCGCGATGCCGAGCAGCGCCGCAAACGCCACGATCGCGCCGACTTCGGTGAATGCGTTCGAAAGCGAAAGCGAAAGCGCGAGCGGCGTGGCCATCATGAATCCGGAGAGTGTATGAGGGCCGCAGGCGCCTCGTGCACGTCCTCACGCCCCTCCTCGGCCACCTGCTGGCGCCGCGCCGGGCGTGCCGCCTGGGCCTCCACGTGCAGCGTCGAGAGCTCTGAGACCTTCGCCGCCAGGCCCGCCGCGTCGCCCTCGAGCACGAGCAGACCGATCTCGCCGAAGATCGACTCGACCGCGTCCGCACCGAGCGGCTCGCGCTCGGCCAGCAGGATCTTCTCGGCGCTCGTCTCGCGCGCGCTCTCGTAGCTGTTGAACAGCTCCTCGTGCAGCTTCTCCCCCGGCCGGCGCCCGACGATCTCGATCTCGATGTCGCGATCCGGGTCAAGGCCCGACAGCTCGATCATCGCCCGTGCCAGGTCGAGCACCCGCACCGGCTCGCCCATATCGAGCACGAAGACCTCCGCGCACGGCTGCGAGCGCCGCCGCTCGGCCTGGGCGGCGTGCCCGTTCTCAGAGGAGCCAGAAGGCGCCTGCCGGCGCTCGACCGCCAGCGATCCGCTGCGGATGATCAGCTGGACCGCCTCCGGGATCGTCATGAAGTAGCGCGTCATCCGCTCGTCCGTGACCGTCACCGGGCCGCCGCGCTCGATCTGGCGGCGGAAGATCGGCACGACGCTGCCCGAGGAGCCGAGCACGTTGCCGAAGCGCACCGCCGCGTAGCGCGTCTCCGGGAAGCGGGCCGTCGGGGGCTCGAGCGCGAACTCGGCCAGCGCCTTCGACGCGCCCATCACCGTCGCCGGCGCCACCGCCTTGTCGGTCGAGACGAGTACGAAGCGCTGCACCTTCGCCTCGCCCGCCACGTGCGCCACGACACGCGTGGCAATCGCGTTGTTGCGAACGGCCTCGACTGGGTTGGCCTCCATCAGCCCGACGTGCTTGTAGGCCGCCGCGTGGAAGACGACCGTCGGGCGGTGCTCGACGAACACCTCGCGCATGCGCTCCTCCTCCTTGCAGTCGGCGAGCACCGCCGAGAGCATCGAGGGCGAGACGTGGCGCTCGTCCTCGAGCTCGCGCTGGATCGAGAAGAGATTGTCCTCGGCGTGGTCGAGCAGCACGATCCGATGGGGCTCTACGCGCGCGATCTGACGGCACAACTCTGAGCCGATCGAGCCGCCCGCGCCGGTCACGAGCACGACCTCACCGGCGAGATAGGCGCCGACCTTCTCCAGCTCCATCTGCACCGGCTCGCGCCCGAGCACGTCCTCCACGCGGACCTCGCGCATCTGACGTGCCAGCGCGCCTCGCGTCTGCAGTAGCTCGAACACCGTCGGCAGCGTGCGCACCGGGATCCCCCGCTCGCGGCACTCGCGCACGATCCGTGCGCGCGTAGAGCCCGGCGCCGAGGGGATCGCGATGATCACTTCGTCCGGCTCTGAGTCCTCGAGGATCCGCGGCAGGTCCTCCTTCGTGTTGCCGCGCACGCGCACGCCGTCGATCCGCAGCCGGCGCTTGCCCGGGTCGTCGTCGACGAAGCCGACCGGCGTCAGGCCGAGCCCGCGATTGCGCACGATCTCGCGCAGCACCAGCCGGCCGCCGTCGCCCGCGCCCGCGATCAGCACGCTGCGCTGGTCCTTGCGCCCACCGCGGAACGCCGCCAGCGGACGGCGCTCATAAACGCTGCGCGCAAGAGCCCGCACGCCGACGAGGAAGACGAGCGCGAGCAGCGCGAACAGGATGATCACGCCGTTGGGGAGCGCCACCGCCACCGTGCTGCGGTAGTGGTGCACCGGGCGAAACACCTCGACGCCGACGACCGCCAGCAGCACGATCGCCGCGACCGCCCGCGCGACCGCCTCGTAGTCGCGCTGCCCCGAATAGCGCCAGCGACGCTGATACACGCGCGCCAGCACGAGCACCGGCAGGCTGCCGACGAGCACCCACCAGATCGTGCGCTCGCGCAGGTGCGCGTAGTAGCCCGTCGGGCCGTGCTCGAAGCGCAGCTGAAACGCTAGGTAGTACGCGAGCGCGACCAGCGCCCCATCCACCGCTAGTTGGGGCAGGAAGTGACGGTGCAGGGGAAGAAAGGTCGCCGAGCGGATACGTCGGCGCATTCGCTGGATTGTAAGCGCCCCTTGGGCTGCTACGCGCCTTGATCCCCCCCGTGCAAGGGCCTCGTCAGCAGCTCGACGAGCACGCGCGGATCGCGCCCTACCCGCGCGTGCACCTGCGCGGGGTCGCGCTTTGCGAGCTGCAGGTCCTCCGCCGCCGACAGCCTGCGCATGCGCCCTTCGCCGATTAGGCGCTCGTCGACGGCCCCCGGGCGGCCCTCGAACGTCGTGTAAACCGGCACCCCCAGGGCTACCGCCTCGCGGTTCATCGTGCCGCCCGCCGAGATCACGAGGTCGGCGTATGCGATCAACGACTGCGCATCGATCGCGTGCTCCGGCACGACGAAGCCCGCCACGTCGCGCAGCTCCTCGCGCTGCGAGGGCACGCGCGGGAGCACCACCGGCTGCACGCCTTCGTGCGTCGCCGCCTCGCGCAGCCGCTCGAGCACGCTCGCGAACAGGTCGTTCTCGAAGCGGTGGTAGAGCGACACCTCCGGCGGCGTGCGAACGACGACGATCGGACGCTCCACATCGAGCGAAAGCTCCTCAAGCACCGTCGCGTCCGGCGCGAAGTCGGCCAGGTAGTACTCCTCCTTCAGTCCCTCATACGCCGCGATCTTGCCGCGGGCGCCGTAGCGGTAAAGGCGTCCCGGCGGGATCGCCTCCGGCACCACCACCGTGCGCGCCAGACGGCAGTTGACGTTGTGCTGGACCGTCGCCCACTCGTAGTCGAACATCGTCGAGCTCGGCACGCGCAGCAGCGCAGCAGCGACCGACACGTCGTTGGAGCCGTGGCCGAGCGCGATGTCGAATCCGCCGCCCGCCGCTCGCGCGTCCGCTCGCGCCCAGCGCACGAGCGCCGCCGAGCGCGAGGCCAGCCCCAGCGCCTTCGCCCCCAGCCGCTCGCCGCGATGATGGCCAATCGCCGTGTGCTCGATCCCAAAACGCTCGCACAGCGCCAGCGTCTGCGCGAAGTCCCGCGCCGTCACCCGCACCTCGTGCCCATCCCCCCGCAGCAGCTCGATCACCGGGCGCATCACCAGCACGTGCGGGCTGTTCGTCAGGTCGATCCAAACGCGCATCCCGCCACGGTATTGCGCCCCGCCCGGGAACGGGCAGCGATTAGCCGGCCCGGATGGCCGGCCTTCTAACCGCCGTGGCGGCCGGAACGGTCACAAATTGAATCCAGAAGTGGAGGCCGGCCCGGCCAGAAGGCTGGATGCCGTTTACGTCGCCCAGGCGGGCAGGTCTACGCCAACAACTCACCGTGAAACGAGGGCACATACGAAACCCCGACAATCGCCCCCTCGGGCGACTGTAGCCTGGCCACCGTCTGCCCCCACGGCTCCTCCCGCGCCGGATGCAACAGCTCGTAGCCCGCCTCCTCCAGCTCCCGCGCAGCCGCGCCCACCGCCGCGGCGTCGGCGACGTCGAACTCGATGCTCACTTGCGGAACCGGCCGCTCGCTCGGCCACTGCGTGGTCCCGAAGCACGCCTCCGCCGCCTGGGACAGCGGCCACACCCCGAAGTGCTTGCAGCCGTCGATCCGTTCGCTGTGGACGTACTCCCCGCCGACGTCGCTCGCGAGCGGCAACCCGAGCGCGTCGATGTACAGCTTGCGGCTGGACGGCGGGTCTGGCGCGATCACCGCAATCGTCGAAAGGAACTCGATCTCCATGCGACTCCTCCTCGTGCGCCGTGTGCACTCAACATCCAAGCAGAGCGCGTTTCGGGTCCCGCCCAAAGCGGAGCAACCAACCCCCCAGTATCGTCCCCCACGGTGCTTCTCGCCTCGATCTCCGAATCGATCGTCAACGAAACATCCCACTTCGTCCGCACCGCGGGCCTTCCCGGGATCTTCGTGCTGATGGCCGCCAGCTCCGCGTGCATCCCGATCCCCTCCGAGGTCGTGATGCTGTTCGCCGGCTTCGTCGTCGCCGACAAGACCGGCAGCGGCTCCGAGCACCATCTGACGATGGTCGGGATCGTGCTCGCCGGGCTGATCGGCACGCTCGTCGGCTCGTGGGCCGCCTACGCCGTCGGGCGCGGCGGACGCCTCGAGCTGATCGAACGCCACGGCGACAAGGTCCATATGGGGCCCGCGCAGATCCAGCGGGCCGACCGATGGTTTCAGCGCCACGGCCAGCAGATCGTCCTCTATGGCCGCGTGATTCCCGTGATCCGCGCCTTCGTCTCGCTGCCCGCCGGGATCGCGAAGATGCCCGTCGGGCGCTTCACCGTCCTGACCGTGATCGGCTCCGTGCCCTGGGTGCTCGGCTTCGCACTCGCCGGGCACGCGCTCGGCGGGGACTGGAAGAGCGTGCGCAACGGCCTCGAGTACGTCGACTACGTGCTGCTCGCCGCGATTGTGCTCGGGGTCGCCTACCTGCTCGTGCGCCGCAAGAACGCCCGCGACGCTCGCGCCGAGCAGGCCGCGTTGGCTGAGCCCGTCGAGCCTGCCGCCCGCGTCGGCACCCCGGCCGACTGACCCGCGCGCCGTGGAGAGCAGCCTGCGCGCTCCGATCAAGCTGCGCCATGCGCTCGCGCTCGGCCTCGCGCAGGGGCCGACCGAGCTCTTGCCCGTCTCCTCCTCGGCACACACGACGCTGATCCCGCTGCTGCTCAGCTGGCCCTACGAAGAGCTCGACGCCGAGCAGCGCAAGTCCTTCGAGCTCGCCCTGCACGCCGGCGCCGGGCTCGCGCTCGCGCTCGACATGCGCACCGAGCTGATCTCCGCCGTGCGCCGGCTCGACCGCCGCCGCGTAACCGTCGTCGCGCTGTCGCTCGCGCCCGCCGCGCTCGTAGGGCTCGCACTGCGGCCCTTGATCGAGCGGCACCTCGGCGGCCCGCGCTCGATCGCCGCCGGGCTCACGCTCGGCGGGCTGGCCATGACCGTCGTCGAGCGTCGAGCACCCGTCGGCCGGCGCGCAGACGACGATGCTCGCCCCGTCGATGGGCTCGCGCTGGGGCTGGCCCAGGCCGTCGCGCTCGCACCCGGGGTCTCCCGCTACGGCGCAACGCTCGTCATAGCCCGCGCGCGCCGCTTCTCGCCCGAGGCCGCCCAGACGCTCTCCTGGCATGCCGCCCTGCCCGTCGTGCTCGGCGCCAGCGCGCTCGAGGGCGCCCGCCTCATGCGCCGTGGAACACCCGACGGCACGCTCGCGCCGCTCGCCGCCGGCGCCGCCGGCGCCTTCGCCTCGACACTACTCAGCGCACGCCTACTGCGACGCCCCGAGCGCGCACTGCGCTCGCTGCTTCCATGGGCGCTCTACCGCGTCGCGCTCGCCGCGCTCCTGCTTGCACGCTCCCTCCGCCCACGCACCGCCAAGCCATCATCCAATCCATAAAAATCTGCCACGCCCCACGCCCGATGACGGCGCGCATGCGCGCCCGCAGCCCGTTGCGCGCACAATAGGGGCCGTGACCGTCCTCGGGACACTGCTCGGCGGGCGCTACCGACTCGACGCGCAGATCGGGCGCGGGGGCATGTCCACCGTGTATCGCGCCTTCGACACCGTGCTCGAGCGGGCCGTCGCGATCAAGCTGATGCACCGCGAGATCGCCGCCGATTCAGATCAGCTCGAGCGCTTTCGCCGCGAGGCGCGCTCCGTCGCCCGTCTCAACCACCCGCATATCGTCACCGTGATCGATGCCGGCGAGGAGCCCTCCGAGGACGGCGACGGCGGGACTCCCTACATCGTGCTCGAGTACGTCGAGGGCGAGACGCTCAAGCAGCTGATCCATCGCGAAGGCTCGCTTGAGGTCACCGAGGCGATCGCCTATGCCATCGAGATCGCGCGCGCCCTCGGCGCCGCGCATGAGCGTCTAATCGTGCACCGCGACGTCAAGCCGCAGAACGTCCTGATCTCAGAGGAAGGCGGCGCCAAGATCACCGACTTCGGCATCGCCCGCACGCTCACCGAGGAAGGTCTCACCGTCGCCGGGCGGGTGCTTGGCACGACCGACTACGTCTCCCCCGAGCAGGCCCTTGGCCACGCCGTCACCGGGCAGTCCGACCTGTACTCGCTCGGCGTCGTGCTCTATGAGATGCTCACCGGACAGGTCCCCTTCACCGGTGAGACGCCAGTCGCCGTCGCCATGCGCCACGTGCGCGAGCAGGTCCCCGACGTGCAGCAGTTGCGCCCCGAGGTCTCCGCCGCCACCGCCTCCGTCGTCGACCGTGCCGTCGCCAAGGACCTCGACTACCGCTACCGCGACGCACAGCACATGATCGCCGACCTCGAGGAGGTGCTCGCCGTCGAGGCCTCCCGATCGGGCCAAGCCACCGGCGAGGTCACCAGCGTGCTACGGACGCTTCCCGGCGAGACGCGCCGGCGGCTGCCCTGGCGCATGCAGCCACCCCGCGCGCTGGATCGCCTCGCTCGCGCTGCTCGCCGCGATCGTCGCGATCGCGCTCGTCGCCGCCGCCCAGCAGGCGCACAAAGGCACGGGCGTCCCCTCCGAAGTGCACTCCAGCGCCGGCTTGCAACCCGTCACGCTCAGCCAGACCGCCGCCCACGACTACAACCCCTTCGGCACCGGCCCCGAAAACCACAATCGCGTGCAGAACGTCGTCGACTCGACCCCAACACCACCTGGAGCACCGCCCACTACTACGAACGCACGCTCAAGAAGGCCGGCGGCACCGGCCTCGGCGTCTATCTCGACGCCTCTCCCCGCGTCGCCGCCCGCGCCGTTGAGATCCAAACGCCCACCCCCGGCTTCGACGTGCAGATATACGGCGCTGATGAGATCAACTCCTCCTACGCCTACGGCGACTCCACTCCGCTCACCGCCCGCGGCTGGCACGGCCCGCTCGCCTCCGCCGCCAACGTCCACGACCGCCAGCGCATCCGCCTGACCGGCGCAGGCGCCTCCGCCGCCTACCGCTACTACCTCGTCTGGCTGACCACGCTGCCCCCCGGCGCCGAATCCGCGTCGATCAGCGAACTGACGCTGTTCAAGTAGCGACTAAAACGCGTGCGAGGCCTGCGCCGCGTGCCGCTCGATCCCCAGCCGGCACAGCCGGTCCACGAGCTCCGGATACGCCACCCCGCTCGCCTCCATCAACTTCGCGTACACGCTCGTCGGCGTGAACCCCGGCATCGTGTTCAGCTCGTTCAGCAGCACCTGCTCGCCGTCGACGAAGAAGTCCACGCGCGCCAGCCCGTCACAGCCTGCTCGCGCGAAGGCCTCGAGCGCCAGCTCGCGAACCCGGGCCGCCGCCTGCTCGGAGATGCGTGCTGGGATCAGCAGCTCCATCGCGCCCGGCTCGTACTTCGCCTCAAAGTCATAGAACTCGCTCTCGAAGCTGATCTCGCCCGGGAGCGAGGCCTGCATGCGGCCCGTCGTCGAGGAGCCGAGCACCGCGCACTCGACCTCGATGCCGCTCGCCGCCGCCTCCACGATCACCCGCGCGTCGTAGGCGAAAGCAGACTCGATCGCCGCCACCAGCTCGTCCTCTGCGCTCACCTTGACGATGCCCACCGACGAGCCGAGGTGCGACGGCTTGACGAATACCGGCAGCCCCAGGGCCATTACCTGCTCGAGCAGCTCCTGACGTCCCGCGCCCGAAAGCCGTGCCTCGCCCACGTCCACGTAGGCCACCTGCGGCACCGTCCCCGCCGCTGCCATTAGCTCCTTGAACAGCACCTTGTCCATGCACAGGGCCGACGACGCCACGCCCGCGCCCACGTAGGCCACGTCGAGCATCTCGAGCAGTCCCTGGACAGTGCCGTCCTCACCAAAGCGGCCGTGCAGCACCGGGAAGGCCACGTCCACGCCGAGCAGCCCCGCGCCCGGTGTCACGCTCAGCGGCTCCCCCTCGCCCTCGCGCCGCCACGCGCCGTCGCGGCCGATCTGCACCTGCACGACCTCGTGACCCGCCGACAGCAGCCCTTCCCGCACCGCCGCGCCCGAGGACAGCGACACCTCGTGCTCCGAGGAGCGCCCGCCCGACAGCACAGCCACCTTCAATGCGCCGCGTCTACCCGCCCCGCGCGGCGAAGTCTCCGCGCCTGCCGTCGCCATCACCCGCCCGCCGCCGGGGGGGTCGGCGTGGTCGTCGTCGGTGTTGTTGTCGTCGGGGTCGTCGTCGTCGGGGTCGTGGGCGTCGTCGGTGTTTCGAGCACGCCAACCGTCAGCGTAACCGTCGATCCCTTGCGCGCCGTCGTGCCCGCCGAAGGGCTCTGTTTGAGCACGATCCCCGCCTGACTCTGTTCGCTCACCGGCGCGTTCACCACGCGCGGCGTAAAACCCGCGCCGCCGAGCGCCGCTGCCGCCTGCGTCTCGCTCTGACCGACCACTTTTGGCACCGCCACTTCACTCGAGGCCTTTGCCACCGTCAGGTTCACCTTCGACCCCGTTTCCACCGAAGAGCCCGCTTTCGGCGATTGCGCGAGCACGCTGCCGGCTGCCGCTCCCGCCGAGACCTGTTCGGTGATCGTGCCCACCGCCAACCCCACCGCGCTCAGCGCCGCTTCCGCGCCGCTGCGTGAGTCGCCCGAGAGATCCGGCACCTTTACCTGCGCCGGGCCGCTCGAGACGAGCACCGTCACCGGACTGCCCACTTGCAAGCTCCGTGCCCGCCGGCGGTTCCGTGCCGATCGCCTTTCCTCTCGCCACCTTCGAGCTCGGCTCGTCCTGGCGGGTCGGCTTGAAGCCCGCCGAGCGCAGACGCGCGATCGCCTGCGTCGCCGTCAACCCTTCGACGCTCTGAAGCGCCGCGCTGCCAGGCCCGCTCGAGACGACGATGTTCACGCGCGATCCCTTTTCCACCCGGCTGCCCGCGACCGGCGACTGGCTGATCACGCGACCGTCCGCCACCGTCGCGCTCGAGGCCAACGACGGTGTCACGCCGAGGCCTTGCGCGCGCAGACGCGCCGAGGCCGCCTGTTCGGTTTCGCCCGTCACGTTCGCCACGTTCACGTGTCCCGCCGAGGAGGACAGCAGCAGCACCGCCGCCACGATCCCGCCGACAACGAGCGCCGCGAGCAGGCTCCAGAGCAGCACCCGGCTGATGCCCGGGCCCTCGCCCTGCTCGCCGCCGTTCTCCTCATAGGCCTCCTCAGCAAGCAGCATCGACCCCGTCGGGTGCGAGCCGTCGGGTGCGCGATGCTGGGTCGGTGGCATCACCGGCGGACCCATCGGCGCCGCTGCCGTGGCCGCCGTCGCAGCCGTCAACCAGTTGCTCCCCTCTCGCACCGCGCCCGCAGCGAGCGCAGCCGCCGCACCGGCTGCCGTCGGCAACGCCTGGCGCTCGCGCTGCAGCGCCGCGATGAACTCGTCCGCGTCCGCATAGCGCTGCGCCGGGTCCTTCGCCAGCGCGCGCAGCACGATCGCATCGAGCGCCGGCGGGATCGTCGGATTGACCTCGCTCGGCGGATGCGGCTGGGCCGAGACCTGCTGGTAGGCGATCGCCACCGCCGTCTCGCCGTCGAACGGCACCTCTCCGGTCAACAGCTCGTACAGGATCACCCCGACCGAGTACAGGTCCGAGGCGCCGCGTCACTGGGTGGCCCTGGGCCTGCTCCGGGGAGAGGTACTGCGCCGTGCCCATGATCGAGCCCGTCAGCGTCATGTCCGAGGCGCCCGCGCGCGCGATGCCGAAGTCCGTCACACGCGCACGGCCCTCTTCGTCGAGGATCACGTTGTGCGGCTTCAGGTCGCGGTGCACCACGCCGCGCCTGTGCGCGTAGCGCGCGCCGCGCAGGATCTGCACGACGATGTCGATCGCCAGCGCCGGGTCGAGCGCCCCCTGCTCGCGCACGATCGTCTTCAGCGAACGGCCCGGCACGTACTCCATCGCGATGTAGTACGTGCCTTCCCACTCGCCGCGGTCGAAGATGCCAACGATGTTCTGGTGTGAGAGCGCCGCCGCGCTCGAGGCCTCGCGACGGAAGCGCTCGACGAACTCCTGATCCTCCGCGAAGTGATGGTGCAGCAGCTTCACCGCCACCTGCCTGCCCAGCAGCTGGTCCTCGGCCAGGTACACATCCGCCATCCCGCCCGATCCGACGCGGGAGATCACCTTGTATCGCCCGTCGATGATCGTGTTCGGCTCAACCATGTGGCGCCCCCCCGGACGTCGTATCGCTCGCTCGCCGCTCAATCATGCAGCAGCCTTTCCATGACCTCTCGCGCGATCGGTGCCGCGAATGCCGCCCCCTGTCCCGGCACGCCCTTCAGCGTCACCGCGATCGCCACCTTCGGATTCGACGCCGGCGCGAACGCGATGAACCAGACGTTGTTGATCGCCGTGCCGATCTGCGTCTCCGCCGTACCCGTCTTGCCCGCCACCTGCACGCCCGCGATCTGCGCCGGCGTGCCCGTGCCTTCGTTGACCACCGCTTCCATCATCTGTCTGAGCGCATCCGCCGTCGAGGGCTTCATCACGACCGATTGCACGTGTGGGGAGATGCGCTGCACCGTGCGTCCGTCCGGGTCGACGATCCGCGTTGTCATGTGCGGGCGCATCAGCCGTCCGCGGTTCGCCACCGTCGCCGCCACCTCCGCCATCTGCAGCGGCGTGACCCCGAGTTTGTCCTGGCCGATGCCCATACGCCCGACGTCGACCTGCGAGCTCGTCGGCGAGACGATCCGCCCGCGGCTGTACTCGCCGCTCGAGGACATCTCGGTCGCCGGATAGTCCAGCTGCGGCTTTTTGTCGAAGCCGAAGCGGCGCATGTACTCGGCCATCGTGCGCTTGCCGACGCGTTCGGCCACCTGCGCCCACACCGTGTTGACCGATTTCGCCAGCGCCTGCGTGAGCGTGATCTGGCCAAAGCTCTCGTTTTCGTCGTTCTGCAGCGGCACGCCCGAGACGCGCACGTCGTTGCGCCCGTCGACCGTCGATTCGCGCGTGAACTTGCCCGAGTCGATCGCCGCCGTCGCCGTCACCACCTTGAACGTCGAACCCGGCGCGTAGCCGAACTGCGTCGCACGGTCCACCAGCGGCTTGCCCGATGCCGTCTTCGCCAGCCGTTCGTAGTTGCGCGTCGAGCGCAACACGTTCGGGTTGTAGCCCGGCGAGGACGCCATTACCTTGACCGCGCCGCTGCGCGGTTCCAGCGCCACGACCGCGCCTTCGTGCCCTTCCAGCGCCGAGTTCGCCACCTGCTGCGCGCCCGGGTCGAGCGTCGTGTAGACGTCGTTGCCTTGTTTGCGCTTGCCCTGCAACTGGTCGAGGATCGACTGTAGGTTCGTGCTCGACTGACCGCTCAGCTCTGAGTTGCGGTAGCTCTCCAGCCCCGTGCGCCCGAGGTCGATGTAGTAGTACCCAACCGCGTGCGCGAACTCTTCCCCCGTCGGGTACGTACGCGTGTAGATCGCTTCCGACTGGCGGCTCGTCGTCGAGCGCACGCTGCGCGCCAGAACCTTCCCGTTCGACGCCAGGATCTCGCCGCGGTCGATCCGCTGCTGCTCGAGCAGCGAGCGCGCGTTCAGCGGGTTGTCGCGTAGCGAGCCCGCTTCGAAGATCGTCCAGCGCGAGGTAAACGCCAGCAGCAGCGCGAACATCGCGATCACGACCCCAAACAGGCGGACGATCGGCTGGTTCATCGCGCGGGCCTCGCGCTGGCGTCGACGTAATCACGACCACCGCTCATTCCAGCTGCCCGAGTTCCAGGCTGCGGATCAGCGAAGCCGCGTTCGCTTCCGAGCGCAGCGAGTGGTCGAGCAGCTTCTGCCTGCGCTGTGGCGCGAGCGTCGATGCGCTCACGCCCGAGACGTAGTCGCTGCTGTACAGCGCCAGGCTTCCCGGCAGCCGATAAGGCACGCCGCGGAACACCGTCACCAGCCCACGGTCGTTCGTACCGATGAAGTACACCGACTGAAGCGCGATGTACGCGCCCGCCCCGATCAGCGCGAGCACCGCCAGCACGAGCACCGCCGCGCCCGTGCGACGCAGGCCGCGACGCTTGCGCCTGGCGTGCTGCCCACCGCCCGATGGGGCGCGCGGGCGGCGGCGGACCACCGCTGCCTCGTGCGCCGGCTCAGTCGCCGGCGCGAGCGTTACCGCCGGGGCCGAGCCAGCGGCGCCGCCGGCTGCACCCGCCGCAGCCGCCGATGACGGCGGGGGTGTCGAGGGCGGCGATGCGCCCTGCACGATGCTCGATTCCTCCGTCAGCGGCGCCGTACCCGCGTCGAGCTCCTCCACGCGCAGCAGCACGACCGTGATGTTGTCTCGACCGCCCGCCTCGTTGGCCGCCGCGATCAGCGCCTCTCCCGCCTCGCGCAGGCTCGCGTGCGCGAGCAGCAGCTCGGCCAGGCGATCCTCCGACAGCATCGTCGTCAGGCCGTCGCTGCAAAGCAGGTAGACGTCTCCGTCGCGCGCCGAGTAGGAGCGTGTGTCGACCTCGACCACTCCCTCTGGGCCGAGCGCGCGTGTGATCACCGAGCGCTGCGGATGCTCGAGCGCTTCCTCCGGCGTCAGGCGCCCCTGGCGCAGCAGCTCGTCCACCAGCGAGTGGTCCTCGGTCAGCCGCTCCAGCACGCCGTCGCGCAGACGGTAGGCACGGCTGTCGCCCACGTGCGCGATCGAGATCTCACGCTCGCCCACATAAACCGCCGTCAGCGTCGTCCCCATCCCCGCCTGCTCGGCATTGCTGTGCGAGAGCTCATGGATGTGTGCGTTGGCTCGCTGCGTCAGCTCGGCCAGCGCCGTCTCCGGCGCGGCCGCATCCTGCAGCCCGTCCTGGAAGGACTCGATCGCGATCCGCGAGGCGACCTCGCCAGCCTGCGCACCGCCCATCCCATCCGCGACCACGAACAGTGGCGCGCGCGCGAGGTGCGAGTCCTCGTTGGCGCGGCGCTGGCGGCCCGTGTCCGTCCCCGCGTACTGCTCCGCCACGCGCAGCAAGTCAGCCGACCTCGAACGTGAATTCGCTGTCGCCGATGCGCACGCGATCGCCCGGGTGAAGCGGGCGCGGCGTCTGCAGTACCTCCTCGTTGAGGTACGTGCCGTTGGTCGAGCCCAGATCCTCGACCACCACCGAGTTGCCCTGCTCGAAGATGCGCGCGTGGCGTGAGGACGCGAACGGGTCCTCCAGGCGAATCTCCGCGCGGTCGCCGCGCCCGAGCACGAGGTCGCCGTCGATGTCGTAGATCATTCCCGGCTCGTGCCCCGGGGCGCGCTCGACGACAAGCTGTGGCGAGGAGTGCGCCACATCCGCCCTGCCCACAGACGTCGCCGAGTACAGGCCCGTCGCGTCCGCCGGGATCGGCGGTGGCGCATCGCCCCGCTGTGTGATCACCGCAGCGTCACCGCGTCGCAGATCGCGCCGGGCGCTGCGCGCCACCCACAGCACGAACAGGTAGAGCACGGCGAGGAAGCCGAACTTCAGAGCGACTGATACTGGTGCGAGCGTCGTCATCCAGCCGCTGCCGTCATCCAAGCTCGAACACGATCTCGGTCGAGCCGAGCTCGACGCGGTCGCCCGCCTGCAGCGACTGCGACTCCACGAAGCGTGCGGCCGTTCAGGCGTACGCCGTTGGTCGAGCCCAGGTCCGCCACCGTCCAGCCCTCCGCGCCCGGGCGGATCTCGGCGTGCTTGCGCGAGATCCCGGCGTCCTCGAGCACGACGTCGCAATCGCGACTGCGACCGATCGTCGCGCCCCGCGCCGGCAGCGGCAGCCTGCGTCCATCCACGGCCAGCAAGGCGCGCGTCGGGCGGCGGCCCTGGGCCTCCTCGACCGGTCCGCGCACGCGCGCTGAGGTGCTGTAGATCATCGTCTCGCCGTGCTTCGCCGGCTGGGGCTCGGGCGCTGCCGCGTGCTCGGAGTGCTCACTTTGACCGCCCGGGCGGACCAACTGCGCCTGGATCCCGAATTCGCCAAGCGCCAGCTGCTCATCGGTGTGGAACTCGATCACCGGGCTCGCCGCCAGGATCAGTTGCTCGCGCCGCGCATGCTCGAGCAGGTACCCGCACAACTCGTCGATCACCTCGTGCTCGAAGCCCTCGTAGCGGGCGCGGTCCTCGGGCGACAGCCACACCGCGTATTCGTGTGGCGCATACACGCGCGAGACCGACATCGTGCGGTTCTCGTCCATCTCGCGCGCGAGCTTGCGCGCCAGTTCCATCGGCCGCACCTCCGAGCGAAACAAGCGTCCGAACGTGCCCTCGACAAGGTTGGCGATCGTTGTCTCGACGCTCTTGAGGACGTTCATCGCTGGACGGGTACTTTCATCGCTGGACGGCCCGGCACTCCGAGCGTAATCGAGCAACCGGAGATCGGGGCGCACGGCCCACGAGGGACCTGTTCGAGCCGTGGGGCCATGCTACGTCAGACGGGGCCGCGCAGAGCGCGGGACGCCACGGCGAGCGCTGCGCCGAGCACGGCGCCCACAATCGCGCCGCGGGGCGTCGCCTGCCCCGACTGCCCCACCAGACCGGCGTCGAGCGCCGGCGCAGCGGCAGCCAGCGCAGCGGCCCACGCAACCGCCGCCACCACGTCGAGCGCCGCGTTGCGCCCACGCACGAGCAGTGGCAAGAGCACCGCCCCGCCCGCCCACAGAGCCGCGCCAAGCAGCAACCCCGTGCTCAACAGAGGGCCGATCACGTGCACCGCCGTGCTGCTCAGCGACCCCTCCCAGACCGCCCGCGACGGCGTGCCCGGCGCCGGGCCAAGCCACAGATGGCGCGCCAGCAACGGCTCTGCGAGCGCCAGCCACCAGTATCCGAGTGCGCCGAGCGCAGCGCGCATGCGCCAGCGAGGTGCCTGCCCCGCGATCGCCGGAAACGCGCCCGCGAGCCCGATCACGCCGAGGATCGGCGCCAGCGCACACGTCAGCCAACCGCCCGTTCCCGCGCGATCGCGGCGGCCGATCGGCAGCAGCACGACCGGCAGCAGGGCCACCAGCGCAAGCAGCCCGGCACCCGGGCGTCCGGCTGCCGCCTGCCACACCGCAAGCGCCACCGCCGCCACGAGCCAGACCGCACGCGGCAGCCCGCGCCGCGGAGTCCGCTGCGCCGGCTCGCTGCCAGCCTGTGCGATCGCCCGCAACTCCTCCAGGTCCGCCGCACGCTCGTCCGCTGCGCGCGAGGACGCACCGGGAGCCTCGTGCGCGGCGCCCGGAAGCCGGACAGGCCCACGACCGATGCGGTCGAGCTTCCTCGTCCGTCCGTAGTTGAACGTCTGCTCGCCCTCGGTGCCCGCGACCTCGGCTGGCTCGTCCTCGTTATGCACATCGTGCGTGCCGTCTCGTGCCGCGCCACGTCCACGTCCGCGTACCGGCAGCGCCGGCCCATCCTCGAGTGCCTGCTCGAGTGCCTCGCGCAGATCAGCCAGCGAGCCGCGAGCCCCCGGCGAGCGCACCAACGCCCTGTCGATCGTGCGCGCCAACTCGTGCGGCACGTTGCGGCGTACCCGCGCCAGCGAGCGCAGCGGGCGCCCGATCCGCCGGACGGTCTCCGCCGGCGTCGCGCCGCGCACCGGGTTCACGCCACTCAGCGCCTCGTACAGAACGAGCGCCAGCGAGTACAGGTCGGCCGCCTCCGAAGCATCGTGCCCCTCGCTCTGCTCGGGCGCCATGTAGGCGAGCGTGCCCAGCACGTCGCCCGTACGCGTCAGCGCATCCGAGCCGCTCAGCGTTGCACCGCCGAAGTCCGTCAGCTTCGCCACCCCACCGAACGCCTCCGAGATCGGCGCCGGCACGTCAGCGCCGTGCGGGACGAGCACGTTGTGCGGCTTGACATCGCGATGGATCACGCCGCGCTCGTGCGCGTGCTCGAGCGCACTGCACAACGCGACGCCGATCTGCAGCACCTGCGAGTCGGCCAGCTCGTCCTCGGCGATCAGCTGCGCCAGCGTGTCGCCATCGACGAGCTCGGAGATCAGGTAGAAGGCATCCTCCGCCGGGCAGGCTTCGTACAGCGCGACGATCGCCGGGTGCGCCAGACGCGCGCTCGCCAGCGCCTCGCGCGTGGCGCGCTCGCCGTCTTCGCCCGGCGCTAGCGGGATCCGCTTGACCGCGACCTCACGCCGAAGCACCTCGTCGTGCGCGCGCCAGACCACGCCAAAGCCGCCCGCACCGAGCCGCTCGCGCAGCCGGTAGCGGCCGAGCACGAGCGCATCCGCACGCGGCTCGCACCACGCGTCGCGCGCGCGTGGGCGTCGAGGATGAGCGAGGGTCGGCGACTCCACCGGCTCCTGCGTTCGCCGCCTGGCGCCCCGCTCCCTGCTCGCGACCGCAGGAGAAGGTACGTTGAGGGAGAAGTTGCAGGATGGCCCCAGAGAGGGTCGGCGGTCATACTGGCCGTTTCGTAATCCCTGCAAGGAGCAACTTTTGTCGTTCTTCGACGACGACGAGGAGACAGCGCAGCGGCCCGCCAGCCGTGCGCCGCGCGCGCCACAGCGCCCGAGCCCACGCCGCCCCGAGCGCGCGGCGGGCGCGCTGCCGCTCGATCAGCACACGCTGATGGTCCGCCGGCGCGATCGCCGCCGGCGTTGGCGTCGTGCTGCTGATCATCATCATCCTCGTCATCAACGGCTGCCTCAAAGGCCAGAAGACCGACGCGCTGAAGAGCTACAACCACGAAGTCAGCCTGCTCGCCCAAGAATTCGACGAACACGTCTCGCGCCCGCTCTTCTCGGCACTGTCCGGAGCCGGTGGCAAGTCGGCGCTCAACGTCGAGGTGCAGGTCAACCAGCTGCGCGTGCAGGCGCAGGACCTCGGCACGCGGGTGAAGAAGCTGAGCGCGCCCGGCGGGCTGGCCGACGCCCAGCGCGACCTGCTGCTGGCCTTCGACCTACGCACCGAAGCCGTCACCAAGATCGCCGCGCTTACGCCGACCGCGCTCGGCGGGCAGGGCAAGCAGGCGATCGCGCAGATCGCCGGCGACATGGAGATCTTCCTCGCCTCCGACGTGCTCTACTCCCAGCGCGTCGCGCCGCTGATCCAGCAGGAGCTGAAGGAAGGCGGCGTCGAAGGGCTGACCACCGCCCCCTCGCGCTCGCTGCCCAACATCGGCTGGCTCGAACCGACGACCGTCGAAAGCCGCATCACCGGCAAATCGGCCGGCGGCACTCCGGAAGCCGAAGCCACCTCTGGCACCCACGGCAGCTCGCTCACCGGCGTCAGCGTCGGGGCCAACACGCTCGCGAGCGAACCGACGCTCAACCACGTCAGCGGCGGCAGCAACCCGACGTTCACCGTCAACGTCGAAAACGGCGGAGAAAGCGCCGAGACGAACGTCAAGGTCAACGTCACCGTGACCGCCGGAGGCAAGCAGTTCAAGGCCTCTCACGCGATCGAAAAGGTCGAACCCGGCAAGACCGTCAGCGTCGATATACCCGTCAACGGCGTCCCCCTCGGCGAGGCCGCCAAGGTCGAAACCGAAGTCGAAAAGGTCCCCGGCGAGACCAACACCGAAAACAACAAGGGCGTCTTCCTAGCCGTGTTCGCCAAATAGCGCCTGCTGGCCAAAGCGTTGTGCATGGCCAGCCCACGGCGCGAGCACAGCCAGCCCGGATCGCCGGCCAAGTAACAGCCGTGGCGGCCGGAGCGTTCACAAGTTGAATCGAGGAGCGGAGGCCGGCTCGGGCCAAGAGGCTGGATGCCGACTACACCGCCCAGACCAGCAGCTAACTTGTGCCAATGTCCCCACCCCTCCTAGCCACGCTAACCGACACCAAGGGCATCATCGCCCTGGCAGCCGCGGCAGTAGCCGTCATCGCCCTGCTCTGCTGCCTCGCGTTGATGCTCAGCCTGCGCCGCCTGCGCCGTGCCCAGCGGCTCGTGCTCGGCGAGCAGGGTCAAGAGGACGTCGTGGCGCACGCGGCGCGCCTGCACGAGGCGTTCGAGGCGCTGCGCGCCTATGTCGATGACGTGGCCGTACGGCTCGACGCGCGACTCGGAGGCGTGGAGAACACGCTGCACCGGACGATCGCGCACCGCTCGCTGATCCGCTACGACGCCTACAACGAGCTGTCCGGGCACCAGTCGGTCTCGATCGCGCTGCTCGACGACGAACGCTCGGGCGTCGTGCTTTCCTGCGATCCATCATCGCGATCAGGCGCGCGTCTACGCCAAGCAGGTCACGGGCGGCCAGGGCGAACTCGAGCTCTCGCCGGAGGAGGCCGAAGCGGTGCGTGTCGCGCTCGACGGCGGCTCGAATGGAGCGCCGGGCGATGAGCGTCCCGCCTGAGCCACGCTCCGGCCGCGCGCGCGTCGGCTACCTCGGTCCCGAGGGCACGTTCAGCGAGGAGGCGCTGCTCGCGAGCGCCGCACCGGACATGATCGAGCCTGTCGGGCTGCCCAGCATCTACGACACCGTGGCCGAGCTGCGCGGCGGCGAGGTCGACTGGTCGCTCGTGCCGATCGAGAACTCGCTCGAGGGCTCGATCAACGTCACACTCGACCTGCTCGCCGGCGAGGCAAGCGACGTCACGATCGTCGGCGAGGTGCTGCTACGCGTGAGCCATTCGCTGATCGCCGCCGGAGCAACCGAGCTGGCCCAGATCGACACTGTGCTCACCCACCCCCAGGTGCCAGGTCAATGCACGAGGTTCCTGCACGAGGAGCTTGGGCACGCGCAGGTGCTTCCCGCGAGCTCTACCGCCGAGGCCGTGCGCACCGTGATCGCCGAGCAGCGCCCTGGAACAGCCGCGCTAGGCACGCTACTGGCGGCGCAGGTCTACGGCGGCACGGTCATTCGCGAAGGCGTCGAGGACCGCAGCGACAACGAAACGCGCTTTGCCTGGCTCGCGCGCGGCACGGGCGAGCAGGCGGCGCTGCCGCCGCTGCGGGCCGGCGAGGTGGGGCGCGCCAAGTGGAAGACCTCGCTCGTCTTCTGGGGGCTCGGCGCCAAACGCTCCGGCTGGCTGCTGCGCTGCCTGAGCACGTTCGCGCGGCGGGACATCAACCTGACCAAGATCGAGTCGCGCCCGCGGCGCGAGCAGCTCGGCGACTACATGTTCTTCGTCGACCTCGAGGGGCGCATTGCCGAGAAGCATGTCGCGCAGGCAATCGACGGGCTGACCGAGCTCTGCGAAGTCGTCCACGTGCTCGGCTCCTACCCCGCCGCTGCGCGGCCGCAGCGACCCTCCGCCTGAGCGCAATCCCACTCCAGCGCGGCTATTGCGGCCACAGAGGCGCGAAGCCCCGCTAGACTGCCGGGCTGACCATGGAGTGCACTGCCCCACCAGAGCCGGTGGGGTCCGTGTCGCCTTCCGAGCACCAGCGGCACGGACCTGGGACATCGCCGCCCACTGCGGCGATGGGCGGTCGGGTGCTCGTTCTGAACGCCACGTATGAGCCAATCAACGTGTGCACGGTGCGCCGCGCCGTCGTGCTGCTGCTCAAGGAGAAGGCCGAGCTTCTCGAGCGCGGCATGTGGGAGCTGCATTCCGAGAGCTCCACGCTCGCGCGCCCCGTCGTGATCCGTCTGGTCAGCTACGTCAACGTGCCGCGCGACGCGCACCGGCGCAAGATCACCCGGCGCGCCGTGTTCGCCCGCGACAGCTGGACCTGCCAGTACTGCGGCTCGCGCTCAAACCTCACCGTCGACCACGTGATCCCGCGCTCCAAGGGCGGCTCCTCCAACTGGGAGAACATCGTCGCCTCCTGCGCCCCTTGCAACCGGCGCAAGGGCGACCGCCTGCCGCGCCAGGCCGGCATGCACCCCCGCCACGCCCCGCGCACGCCGCGGGCCGAGATCTTCATCCACGTCGCCAGCCCGACGATCCCGGCGGCGTGGCTGCAGTACCTACCGCAGGCTGCCTGAAGCGTCGCCGCTTAACACGAAGGGCGCCTTCGACGAGGCGCCCTTCGCTCAATGCTCTGACTGGAAAACCGAGACGGACGGTGCTTCAGCCGGAGGGACCAGGACCGGCAGTCGTCTCGGGGTGTCCCGGGTTGGTTTCCGCTAAGCGGACCAGCCTTTCCGACCTAGCGGCCGGTCACCTCCAGGGTCCCGCAAGAACTGTCAGACGTACGGACCACCTCCTTTCTCTGGTCCGCTCAGATTAGCGAACGGACGTGACGTGCGGGAGGGGGTGTCCGGGGATTCAGGGACTAGCGGCGGGAGGAGCAAGCCGGCACCGACGGCGAAGCCGTTGGTGCCGGACGCGGTGAGCGTCGCGACGCGAGTGAGCGAGGACGCAGGAGCGCGCCGCTCCTCGCGCCGCTAGCCGACGATGACGCCGAACTCCTGCGTGTACAAGCCGCCTTCTACGCCTTCGGCGAGCTCCTGCGGGACCGCCGGCTGCACGTCGATCCCAGTGTCGCGGTACTTGGCTTCGAGGATGTTCGCGAGGTGCTCGGGCGAGGCGATCCAGGCCTTGACGATCGCTTCGGGCGTCGACAGCGAGAGCGTGCCCCAGGCGAGGTTCTCACCGACCACGTAGCCCACTTCCGCGCTCGGGAAGTAGCCCGCTTCGCGCACACGCTCGACCGGCGTTACGCCTGAGGGCGAGATGTGGTCGAAGTAGTTGACCGCGAGCATTTCCTTGCCGTGGCTTTCGGCCGCCGCTTCGAGCCGGCGATCGCTCTGCAGCGGCTCCTCACCGTGCTGCGCGCGCTCGGTGTTGATCAGGCACAGGACGGCGGTGCGCACGAGCGGAAGGTTCGTCGTGGTCGGCGTCAGATTGGTGTTCTGGCACGGGGTCGCGAGCACCTGGGCGATCGACGCCGCCTGTAGCGCCGCCTGGCTCGAGCTGCTCGTCCTCTCGGCGCCCGAGACCGAGCGCAGCCTACGCGAGCGCAGCTCGCGCGTCTTCACGCGCTTGGCGCTCGTCCGGCAGTGTGTCTTTCGTCCCGCCTGGCCACCGGCGCGCGAGCAGCGCTTGGCGTGCGAGCGACGGTTGTGCGCCTTCTTGCCGGCGCTCGAGGCAGCGCTCGCGACAGGCCCGGCGAAGTGCGCGGGTGCACCTTGGGCGGCGTCAGCCGTCGCCACAGGCACCGCGCAGAGGAGCATCGCGGTGGCAGCCGCCAGGGCGGTTCGCAAACGGGTCACCCTCAGGCTGTCGGCGCGGCGCCCGCCCGCAGTGAGGCTTCAACGGAGAATCTGGACGGTTTGAGAGAGTCGACTCAGACAGCGTCGGCCGGCGGATCGCCAGCGGGTGCCGCGCCGTTCGTTGCCTGCGGCGGGTCCGCCGGATCGCCAGCCACGTCTACCGGCAGCTCGCCCGCGACGTCCTCGCCGGCGTCCACGACGAGCGCAACCGCGCTCACGAGGTCCTCGTCCTTGAGGTTCATCACGCGCACACCCGTCGCCGATCGGCCCTGCTGGGAGATCCCTCCTGCGGCCGTGCGCTGGACCATGCCACCGACACTGATGAACACGAGCTCCTGGTGCTCGCGCACGACCAGCGCGCCCGCGAGGCCGCCCTTGCGCTCGGTCAGGCCGATCGTCTTAACGCCTTTGGCGCCGCGGTTGGTCTTGCGGTACTGGGCGATCTGCGTGCGCTTGCCGTAGCCGTTTTCGGTCACCACGAGCAGATCCATGTCATCGCGCGCGACGTCCATCGCGATCACCTCGCCGCTCTTGCCGACGTCCATGCCGCGCACGCCGGTCGTGTCGCGGCCCATCGCGCGCGCGTCGGACTCGGCAAAGCGCACCGTCAGGCCGGCCTTGGAGACCATGATGATCTCGTCGTTCGGGTCGACCGCGCGCACCGCCAAGAGCTCGTCGTCGTCGCGGATCTTGATCGCGATGATCCCGTCCGCTTTGATCGGCGTGTTGTAGGAGAGGAACTCCGTCTTCTTGACCGTCCCCGAGCGCGTCGCGAACACCAGGTACTTGGTCTCGGTGAAGTCGCGCGTGGAGACGACCGCCTGGATCCGCTCGCCTTCGCTCAGCGGCAGGATGTTGACCAGCGCGCGGCCCTTGGCCGTGCGCGAGGCCTCCGGCAGCTCGTAGACCTTCGAGCGGTAGACCTTGCCGCGGTTGGAGAAGAACAGCAGGTAGTCATGCGAGGAGCACACGAACAGGTGCTCGATGTAGTCGCCGTCCTTCATATCCATCCCCGTCACGCCGCGCCCGCCGCGCTGCTGCTGGCGGTAGGTCGCCAGCGGCAGCGACTTGATGTAGCCGCGTCTGCGTGATCGTGATCACCATCTGCTGGTCGGCGATCAGGTCCTCGATGTCGATCTCGTCCTCGGAGTGGCTGATCTCCGTGCGCCGCTCGTCGCCAAAGCGCTCGGAGATCTCTGAGAGCTCCTCCTTGATCACGGCGAGCACGCGTGACTCGTCGCCGAGGATCGCGCGCAGCTCCGCGATCCGCTCGGTAACGTCGGCATGCTCCTGTTTGATCGAGTCCGCCTCGAGCGCGGTCAGCTGCGACAGGCGCAGGTCGAGGATCGCCGTCGCCTGGATCGGGCTGAGCTCGAACTGCTCGACCAGCTGCTCGCGGGCCGCGTCGCGGTCGCGCGAGGCGCGAATCAGTTCGATGATCGCGTCGAGGTTGTCGAGCGCGATCAACAGGCCCTCGAGGATGTGCGCGCGGGCCTCCTTTTCGGAGAGCTCGTGCTTGGTGCGCCTGACGATCACTTCGCGCTGGTGGGCGACGTAGTTGTGGATCACCGAGCGCAGGTCCAAGCGTGCGCGGCACGTTGTCGACGAGCGCGACCATGTTCACGCCGAACGTGCGTCTGCATCGAGGTGTGCTTGTAGAGCTTGTTCAGCGCGACCTTCGGGATCACGTCGCGCTTGAGCTCGATCACCAGGCGCATGCCGCGCTTGTCGGACTCGTCGCGCAGGTCGGAGATCTCCGTGATGCGTTTCTCGTGGACGAGGTCGGCGATCTTCGAGATCAGCCCGCCGTCGCCGCCCTTCTTGACCATGAACGGCAGCTCGGTGACGACGATCGCCTCCTTGCCCTGCTTGAGCGGCTCGATGTGCGCGCGCGCCTGGATGCGCACGCGGCCACGGCCCGTCTCGTAGGCGTCTTTGATGCCCGCGTGGCCGAGGATGATGCCGCCCGTCGGGAAGTCCGGGCCTTTGATGTGGCGCATCAAGCCCGCCGTATCGATGTCCTGGTCCTCGATGTAGGCGATCGTCGCGGCGATCACCTCGCGCAGGTTGTGCGGCGGGATGTTCGTCGCCATGCCCACGGCGATGCCCGAGGAGCCGTTGACGAGCAGGTTCGGGAAGCGCGCCGGCAGCACCAGCGGTTCGCGCCGCGAGCCGTCGTAGTTCGGCGCGAAGTCGACCGTGTCCATGTCGAGGTCGCGAAGCATCTCCGTCGCGATCCGCGCCAGGCGCGCCTCGGTGTAGCGCATAGCGGCGGCCGGGTCGTCGTCGACCGAACCGAAGTTGCCCTGGCCGTCCACCAGTTCGTTGCGCATCGAGAAGTCCTGCGCCATGCGCACGAGCGCGTCGTAGATCGCCGAGTCGCCGTGCGGGTGATAGTTGCCCATCACCTCGCCGACGATCTTCGCGCACTTGGCGTAGGAGCGGGTCGGCCCGAGGCCGAGCTCGTTCATCGCGTAGAGCACGCGGCGGTGCACCGGCTTCAGCCCGTCGCGCACGTCCGGCAGCGCGCGACCGACGATCACCGACATCGCGTAGTCGAGATACGCCGTGCGCATCTCCTCCTCGAGCGCGCGCGGTTCTACGTTGCCGCCTCCTATGACGTCAGTAGCGGCCACTATGCCTCCTCACGATCGGCGCATCTCTGCGTCCTCGGTCGCTCGCGTACCGAAGCCGGGAGACACTCGCTTCGCTCGCATCCCCGTTTCGGCCAGCACGCCACGCTTCCTGCGTCCTTGATCTGCTTGATCCTGAGGGTCATAGGCGCGTAGTTGCTCATACGTCGAGGTTTGCGACTGCCCTGGCGTTGTCCTCGATGAAGGCGCGTCTCGGCTCGACCTGGTCGCCCATCAGCATCGAGAAGATGCGGTCGGCGGCGAAGGCGTCCTCGAGCGTGACCTGCGCGAGCGTGCGCGTAGCCGGGGCCATCGTCGTTTCGCCGAGCTGTTCGGCGTTCATCTCGCCAAGGCCCTTGAAGCGCTGCAGTTTGATGCCCTTCTGGGCGACCGTCATCACAGCTCCGTGCAGCGTCTCGAACGACGCCGCCGTCTCGCTGGCGTCGCCGAGGCGCACCTCGAAGGCCGGCGTGCCGGCGAGCTCGATCAGCTGCGCGTGCACACGCGAGAGCTGGCGGTACTCCTGGGAGTCGAACAGCGAGCGCTTGATCCGGTGAGTCAGCGCGAAACCGGTCTTCGCCTCGACGGCCTTGACGCGAATCTCCTGCTCGTCGTGGCCGACGAGCTCGGTCGCGTGCGTCTCGCCGGCGACGTCGGCGCGCTGCAGCAACTCGAGCGCAGCGTCCGCCGTACTCACCTGCTCGCCGAGCAGCGAGGACTCTTCGAGGAACTGCACGACGCCGTGCCCGTACTGACCGCGCAGCGCCAGCGACCAGCCTTCGTACTGCTTGAGCAGGCGCGAGAAACGCTGCCAGCGCGCCTCGGTCAGCTTGAACTGCGTGCCGTGACGGTCGAAGACGTCGATCTTCTCCCACTTGTCGGCGAGCAGGATCTCCTCCAGCTCGGAATCCTTCTCGATGTAGCGCTCGCGCGAGCCCTGCTTGAGCTTGTACAGCGGCGGCTTGGCGATGTACACGTAGCCGGCCTCGATCAGCTCCTGCATCTCACGGAACAGCAGCGTCAAGACGAGCGTGCGGATGTGCGCGCCGTCGACGTCGGCGTCGGTCATCAGCACGACCTTGTGGTAGCGCGCGTTCTCGATGTTGAACTCGTCCCGCACGCCCGTGCCGATCGCCGTGATCAGCGCCTGGATCTCGGTGTTCTGCAGCACCTTGTCAATCCGCGACTTCTCGACGTTGAGGATCTTCCCGCGTAGCGGGCAGCACCGCCTGCGTGTTGCGGTCGCGGCCCTGCTTGGCCGAGCCGCCGGCCGAGTCGCCCTCGACCACGAACAGCTCAGCCAGCGAGGGGTCCTTGACCGAGCAGTCGGCGAGCTTGCCCGGCAGGGTCGAGTTCTCAAGCGCCGACTTGCGACGCGTCAAATCGCGTGCCTTGCGCGCGGCCTCGCGGGCACGCTGCGCCTGCACCGACTTCATGATCACCGCTTTGGCCTCGCTCGGGTTCTCCTCGAGGAACTCGCCCAGGCCCGAGTTGACGATCGACTCGACGAAGCCGGCCATGCCGGGGTTGCCGAGCTTGGTCTTCGTCTGGCCCTCGAACTGCGGGTCGCGCAGCTTCACCGAGATCACGGCAGTCAATCCCTCGCGTACGTCCTCGCCGGTGAGGTTGTCCTCTTTCTCCTTCAGCAGGCCGTGCTCGCGGGCGTACTTGTTCAGCGTGCGCGTCAGCGCCGAGCGGAAGCCCGACATGTGCGAGCCACCCTCGCGCGTGTTGATGTTGTTGGCGAACGAGTGAACCGAGTCCTGGTAGGAGGAGTTCCACTGCATCGCGATCTCGGCGGCGCCCTCCTCGCTCTCGCCTGCGAAGAAGATCACCTTGCGATGGACCGTTTCCTTGTTCTCGTTCAGATAGGAGACGAAGTCCTCGATGCCACCCTCGTAGCGGAACGTCGCCGAGTGACCCTCGCCGCGCTCGTCGACGATCGAGATCTCGAGACCCGCGGGTGAGGAAGGCCGTCTCGCGCAGGCGCTCCTCGAGCGTGAGGAAGTCGAACTCGAGCGTCTCGAACACCTCGGCGTCGGGCAGGAACGTGATCGACGTGCCGGTCTCGGCGTCCTTCAGCAGCTTCTCGCCCTCGACGAGCTCGCTCAGCGGCGCGCCGCGCGAGTACTCCTGCGTGTAGACGTGGCCGTCGCGGCGGACTTCGACTTTGAGCTGCTCGGACAGAGCGTTGACGACCGACACGCCGACGCCGTGCAGCCCACCGGAGACCTTGTAGCCGGCGCCCTCGCCGAACTTGCCGCCGGAGTGCAGGACGGTCAGCACGACCTGCACGGCCGGCAGGCCCTCTTTCTCCATCATCGCCACCGGGATGCCGCGGCCGTTGTCGGTCTCCGTGACCGAGTTGTCCGGGTGGATCGTGACCGACACTTTCGTGCAGAAGCCTGCAAGCGCCTCGTCGACCGAGTTGTCGACGACCTCGTAGACGAGGTGGTGCAGCCCCATCACGCCGGTCGAGCCGATGTACATGCCCGGGCGCTTGCGCACCGCCTCGAGCCCTTCGAGAACCGTGATGTCCTGTGCGTCGTAGCTGGCGGAGCCGCCCGTCATCGACGGGTCGTTGACGCCGCCCTTCTTTGCGCTCCCGTCAGAGCTGTTGCTGCTGCTGGCCAATCGTCCTCCGTTTACGTGAGAACGCCCCGGATTCAGACGCGCAACCGTGCGCGATCCGGGGCGGCTTTCGTGTGTACATAATATTAGCACGTGGCGGGGTCGGGACGACTTGTGCAGAGTGCTTAAACCCCTGCAAATTGCAGGTTAATCAGGCGAAAGCGCTGGGCCGATCGAAGGCTCCCGCGCCGGGTGCGCGCTCAGCCCGTGCGGCAGCGCAGCTCGCGGATCGCCTCGCCGCCCAGCGCGGCGTTCAGACGAGGGATCAAATCGCCCTGCATCAGCGTCAGCTCCTGCGCCCAGACAGAGGCCTCGCAGGTGATCGTGAGCACGCCGTCGCGCTCGCTCGCTCGGGCGCGCGGCGGCGGCGATCGCGGCGCCGGCGACGCGCTCCCACGCCTCGTGCACGCGCGCCAACGTCGTCGCCGGAGCGAGCGTCGCGGTGAGCCCGTCGAGGGCCGTGGCGAGCGAGCGAGGTGCCGCTTTCCTCATGCCGCCTGCGCCTCCTGCAGGATCGCCCCGGGCGAGACGCGCAGGCGCGTCACGGCACCGTCGCCGGCGCCCGGGACATGACCGAGGTCGGTCGTGGCGATCACGGACTGCCCACCCGAGGAGAGCTCGGCCGACGAGCAGCTCGCGGCGCTCGGCGTCGAGCTCGCTCATCACGTCGTCGAGCAGCATCAGCGGCGTGCGCGAGCGCTGCTGGGCGAGCACGGTGCGCTCGGCGAGCAGCAGCGCGAGCAGGGCCAGTCGCTGCTCGCCCTGCGATCCATAGGAGCGAAGCTCGCGCCCGTCGCGCTGGAAGGCGAGCTCGTCGCGGTGCGGGCCGTGCCCGGTGAAGCCGCGTTCCAGATCGGATGGCAGGCGTGCCTGCAGCTCGGCGACGAACTCCTCCACGCTCTCCGCCCGCGAGCGCGGCCTGTACTCGAGTTTCGCCTCGCCCGAGAGACCCAGTTGCCTGGCGCGCGTGGCGAACGGGCCCACGAGCAGCTCGACCGCGTCGGCGCGGTGCTCGCGCACGAGCAGGCCGACCGTGGCGAGCTCTCGGTCCCATGCCCCGAGCGTCGCCTCGGAAGCGCGCGCGGAGCGGATCCTTGCAAGCAGCGCGTTGCGCTGGGCGAGCACGCGCGAGTACTCGCGGCGATCGCCGTCGCGCGTCGGCCAGAGGGCGCAGACGAGTGCGTCGAGATGGGCCCGGCGGACGGCCGGCGGACCCTTCAGCAGCTCGAGCCGGTCGGGCTCGAACACGCTCAAGAGCGGACGGAAGTCGACGTCGAGCAGGCGCTCGACGGGTGCGCCGTCGGCCGTCATCCGCTTGACCGCCCGGGCGCCGTCGGGACCGGGCCCGTAGCCGACGCTCAGCTCGTGCTGCTGGGCGCCCTCGCTGCAGCGCACGACGACCCGGGCCGCCTGCGCCTCGAAGCGCACCAGCTCGCGCTCGTTGCGCGTGCGCGGCGAGCGGCCGGTGCAGCCGAAGTAGAGCGCCTCGAGCAGGTTCGACTTGCCGGCCCCGTTGGGACCGTGCACGACGGTCAGCCCCGGCCCGAGGCTCGCTTCCGCGCGGGCGTAGGTGCGGAAGTCGCGCATCTGCACGCTGAGCACCCGCACATCGGATGCCTCCGCCATGTCAACAGCCCTCGCCGAGTGTGGCGTCAGGGTCAAGCAGATCAAGGACGCAGGGAGCGTGGCGTGCTATGCACGCGAGCGACCGAGGACGCCGAGATGTGCAGGCCATGGCGTCACACGTTCAGCCTGATCGGCATGATCAGGTAGACGAAGTCGCCGGAGTCGGGCGATTCGATCAGCCCGGGCCGCAAGCGGACTGATCAACTTCAGCACGAGCTCGTCGGACTCGATGCTCTCCAGGCCGTCGCGCAGGAACTCCGGGTTGAAGCCGATCTCGAAGGGCTCGCCGTGGAACGGCACGGGCACGGCCTCGCTGGCCTCGCCGACGTCGGGGGTTTGCGCGGAGACGGTCAGCGTGCCCTCGCTGAAGCTGAGGCGCAGCGGCGCGTTCTTCAGCGCGAGCAGGCTGATCCGGCGCACGACGTCAGTCAGCTCGGCGCTCGCGAGGCGCAGTTCGTGCTCAACGGACTCGGGCAGCAGCTGGCGGTAGTTGGGGAACTGGCCGTCGATCAGACGCGAGGAGAGAACGATCTCGCCGAGCTCGAAGACGACCTGGTTCTGCCCGACGCTGACGGCGAGCGCGGCGCCGGGGGCCTGCTGGGCGATCCGCGTCAGCTCCTGTAGCGCGCGGGCGGGAACGTTCGCCTCGAGGCTGCCCTGCAGCGGCGTCTCCAACGCCGTCTCCTTCACGCTGAGGCGATAGGAGTCGGTGGCGACCATGCGCAGCTCTTGTCCGGAGGCGGACATCAGGATCCCGGTCAGCACAGGGCGGGTCTCATCGCGCGAAGCCGACTTGGCGACACGCGTGACCGTCTCGACGAAGGCGTCGAGCGGGAGCGCAATGCGCGTATCGGGCGAAGGCTCGGGCAACGCCGGGAAGTCCTCGGCGCGGAGCGTGCGCAGGTGGAAGGTCGCGGGCCCAGAGATCAGCTCGACGTCCTGCTCGGCGCTGCGCAGCTCGAGCGTCAGCTCGTCGGCAGGGAGAGCGCGAACGACGTCTAGCAGCAGGCGCGCCGGGAGCACGACGTTGCCGGGACGGCTCGCGTCTGCCTTCAGCGGGACGCGTAGCCCGATCTCCATATCGGTGGCGCGCAGCTCGGCGCTGGACTCCTCGACGGAGATCATCACGCCCGAGAGGGCCTGCACGGCGCTGCGCGTCGACGCAACGCGCGTGACCGTCTGCAGTTGGTTCAACAGCTCTGAGGAGGAAAGGGAAAGCTTCATGGCGGCGGTCTAGGTCTCAGTAGTCAATAGAGGTTGTGGAGAGTGTGAGTAGTGGCTTGATCGCCTGTGTGCTCGGCGAGAGCGGCTGTGTTGAAGCTGTTGATAGCGCAGAGCAGTCTCTCAGGCGAAGCGGTCGCTCGGCGGTCCGACGGGTCATGGTTGGGGTGGAGTGAGCATCGCACGGAGCTTCTCCACAGCCTCGCGCACAGTGCCATCGCCGTCGATGCGTGCGCCGGCGCGACGGCATGCGTACATCACGGTCGTGTGATCGCGACCGCCGAAGTGCCTGCCGATCGCCGGCAGCGATTCGTCGGTCAGCTCGCGGGCGAGGTACATGGCGAGCTGGCGTGGCCAGGCGATGCGGGCGACTGCGGCTGCTCGAGAGCAGCTCCTGTGCGGAGACACCGAAGTGGCTGCCGACAGCCGCCTGGATCGCCGCCGATCGAGCTGGCATCGCCGTGGGCCTGGCTCGCCGGTCGCGGATAGAGCTTGTCGAGCACCTCGACGGCGAGCTCGGACGTGAGCGGCCGTCCTGTCAGCGAGCTGAAGGCGACGACACGAATCAGGGCCCCCTCGAGGGCACGCACGTTGCTGTCGATACGCTCGGCGATCACGCGCAGCGCCCGCTCGTCGGCGAGCTGGACGCCGTCGTGCTGGGCCCGCTTGCGCAGGATCGTCAGACGCGTGGCGAGATCGGGCGGCCCAATGTCGGCGACGAGACCGGCGCCGAAGCGCTCGCGTAGGCGGTCTTCGAGCGCCTGCAGGTCGTGCGGTGGGCGGTCGGAGCTGAGCACGATCTGGCGCCCGGCGTCGTGCAGCGCGTTGAACGTGTGGAACAGCTCCTCCTCGGTCTTGGTCTTGCGCTCGAGGAACTGCACGTCGTCGAGCAGCAGCACGTCAATGTCGCGGAAGCGCGACTTGAACTCCTCGGTCCTGCGCCCACTGAGCGATTCGATGAACTCGTTGGTAAACGCCTCGCCAGTCGTGCAGCGCACGATCAGGGTCGGGTTGTAGGAGAGCAGCAGCTTGGCGATCGAGCTGAGCAGATGTGTCTTGCCGACGCCGGGAGGCCCGCAGATGAACAGCGGGTTGTAGGCGTGCGCGGGCATCTCGGCGACGGTCAGCGCGGCCGCATGCGCGAGCCGGTTGCTGTCGCCGATCACGAACTGCTCAAACGTGAGCTTGGGGTTGGCGAGCGGTCCGGAACGGGACTCGCGCTCGCGGGCAGGCGGCTGCAGGCGCTCACGAGTCGTTCGTGACACGCCGCCCTTGGGCTCGTCGATCTCGTCCTTGCCGGTGCGCCGATCGATGAGCTCCACGACAACCCCTTCGGCGATCACGTCGGCGGCGCAGGACTCGAGCACGCGTCCGAAGCGATCGCGTATCCACGCGCAGGCGCCGGGCGGCGCTTCGAGCAGGAGACGTCGCTCGTCGAGCTCGCGCGGACGCAGGGGCGCCAGCCAGATTCGGTAGGCGCTGTCGTCGACGGCGAGGGCAAGCTCAGCCTGCATCCGTGACCATATGTACTCGAGCTCGGCGCTCACGGCAGCGTTGATCCGCTTATCTCCCAAAGCAAACGTTGACGACTATTCAAAGAGGGGCCGCAGCGGCCCCGGTCAGCGGGCGACTATAACCGACGCCTCTCGGCGGTCGGGCTGCGTCGCCGCAACTGCCGGAAAAATTAGGCGACGCTCGGTTTGTGCCCAGCGACCGTGCGCGGCGCCTATACTTGACGGCCGACGCAGAGGCGAGTCCGCGCTCGTGGACCCGCGCCGCGGCAGGATTTGCCCGGCATCCGTCGAATACACGATGAAGCGCACCTACCAGCCAAAGAAGCGCAAGCGCGCCCGTGCTCACGGGTTCCGTTCCCGCATGAGCTCACGGGCTGGTCGGCTGACACTCAAGCGCCGCCGCGACAAGGGGCGGAAGCGACTCTCAACCTGAGCGTGAGGGTTAGGCGATGAAGCCGCGCGTGTCGAGTCGCGGTCGCCTGTCGCGCAGTGCGGAGTTCGAGCGCGTCTATCGCCAAGGCCGCTCGACGGCCAACCGCCATCTGGTGCTGTACGCGTTTCCGAACGCGACGACCGAGCGCCCGCGACTCGGCCTTTCGGTGTCGCGCAAGGTCGGCGGCGCGGTCGAGCGCAACCGCGTCAAGCGCCTGCTGCGCGAGTCCTTCGCGCGTAACGAGGAGGGCCTGCGCGCGGGACAGGATCTCGTCGTGGTTGCTCGCCCGTCGGCGGCCGAGCTGGTCGAGCGCGACGGCCTTCAGGGAATCGACGAGGCGCTGAGCGAGCTGATCGTGAAGGCCGGGCTGCGCGAGGGCAGCGAGGACCCTTCTGAGACGCCTTCGCCACCGGAGCAGACCGACCGGCCAGCCGAGCACGGGAAGCTCGCAGCCGAGCTGCCCGAGGCGGGGCCGCCTGCCGCGGAGCAGCCTGAGGACGAGGGCCGGGCGGGATGAGCGAGGCACGGCGCGAGGACGCCCAGCACGCGACCGAGCACGCTGCCTCGGGCCGTGTGGCCGGCGCCTTGCGCGCGGTCGCGACGGCCCCGATCGTGGTCTACCAACGCTTGATCTCGCCGGCGATCCCGCGCCGCTGCAAGTACGAGCCGACGTGCTCGCGCTACGCGGTCGACGCGATCAAGGAGTACGGCATACTTAGAGGTGCGGTGCTCGCTGCATGGCGGTTGCTCAGGTGCAACCCGTGGAGCTACGGCGGATACGATCCGGTGGAGGCCCAGCGGGTGTTCGGGGTCGGACACCGCAGCGGCGCCTGAGAGCCCTTCGCGCGCATGCCCATCTTCGCCAACGTCATCGAGGACGCGTTCTCGCCGCTGATCAGCGCGTTCGAGTCGATCATGGTGTTCATCCACGAGCACCTCGTGGGCGGCAGCTGGGGCCTTGCGATCATCGGGCTAACGATCCTGATCCGCGCGGTGCTGGTCCCCTTGACCTACCGGCAGCTGAAGGGGATGCAGGAGATGCAGCGCCTCTCTCCCCAGATCGCGGCGCTGAAAGAGAAGTACAAGGAGGACAAACAGCGCCAGCAGCAGGAGATCATGGCGTTCTACCGGGAGAACAAAATCAACCCGCTGGCGTCGTGCCTGCCGCTGCTGCTGCAGCTGCCGGTGTTCATCTCGCTGTTCTACATGCTGCGCACTGACCTGAAGCTCGATATCTGCGGCACGCAGCTGCGCGAACACTTCTCCCAAGTGCTCGGCAAGACGATCACGCACAACAGCGAGATCCCCTCGGGCGCGATCACCCACGCCGGCCAGCACATCAAGGGACTCTCGGAAATCAGCTGCAACGCGGTGGCGCCGCACTCGGCGAAGTTCCTGTTCCTGCCGGACATCACCGAAAAGGCGACGGGCGCGGCGCTGATCGTGCTGATCGTCTTGTACGTCGGCTCGCAGGTCTTCTCGACGCTCGTCGCGACCGCCTCGGCGGACCCCAACCAGCGTCGCCTGATGCTGCTGCTGCCGGTCGTGTTCGTGGTGATCCTGTACCGCTACCCGGCCGGCCTGCTGGTGTACTGGATCACGACGAACGTGTGGACGATCGGCCAGCAATACCTGATCAAACGACATATGGGACCGCCGCCGGCGCCGATCGAGGCGGACGGTTCGAAGAATGGCAAGTCGACACGAGCGCTCAAGCCGGCGCTGGCCGGTGTGGGCGCAGGCGAAGGCGACCCAGGCGCTTCGACGAGCAGTCCGGGCCTGTTCGGCCGGCTCGCCGGTGCGGGTGCCTCGCGCCCGCAGCCGGAGGCCAAGCCGAAACCGGCGGCACCGCCGCCGCGGTCCCCGCGCAGCAAGAAGAAGAAACGTTCGGGTAGGCGCAGATGAGCGAGGAGCGCGAGGCGACCGTGAACGACGAGGAGCTCGAGCCGGCAGAGCTGCTCGAAGAGCTGCTCGAAGAAGTCACGGCCGGCCTTGGCCTCGACGCGAAGATCGAGGTCGAGGAGCGCGAGGGGGTGCTACGCGGACGCCTCGTCGGCGACGACGTGGGCCTGTTCATCGGCAGGCGCGGGCAGACGATCGACGCGGTGCAGCACCTGGCGCAGCGGATCGTGTTCCCCGAAGGTCCGTCGCAGACGCGCGTAGAGATCGACGCCGACGGCTATCGCGAGCGGCGCGCCGAGCTGCTGCGCTCAGATGCCGACGACGCGGCCGAGGAGGCGCTGCGCGACGGTAGCCCCGTCGAGCTCGAGCCGATGCCGCCGGCCGAGCGGCGGATCGTGCACGAATACCTGCGCGAGCGCGGCGGAGTCGAGACGCACAGCGAGGGCGAGGAGCCGCACCGGTTCCTCGTGGTATCGCCCGTGGATGACTGAGCCCGCGTCCGGGCGTTTCACGGGAAACACTCCACCGTGGAGTGCCGCCCTGGCGGGCTACGAGCTGAACGATGCGCAACTGGCAACGCTCGGGCGGGTGCTGGCGGTGCTGGCGGATGACGAGCATGCGCCGACGACGGTGCGCGCGCCGCGCGAGGCCTCGGAGCGACACCTGGCCGACTCGTTGTCCGGTCTCGATATCGATTTAATAAATAAAGATGGCCGCGATTTGGCGGATCTGGGCGCGGGTGCGGGGTTTCCGGGCGTGGCACTGGCCGTCGCGCTTCCAGGCGCCCATGTGCGGCTCGTGGAGAGCCAGCGTCGCAAGTGCGAGTTCCTCGAGCGTTTGCTGGCTGCGGCGGAGGTCGAGAACGCGAGCGTCGTCTGCGCGCGGGCCGAGGAGTGGAGCGAAGGGCTAGCGGGCAACGACGTCGTGCTGGCGCGTGCGCTGGCGGCGCAGCCGGTCGTGCTCGAGTACGCGGCACCGCTGCTGCGCCTGGGTGGAGCGCTGGTCGACTGGCGCGGTCGCCGCGACGTTGACGAGGAGCAGGCGGCCACGAAGGCGGCGCGCGAGCTCGGCATGGAGCTGCGCGAGATCCGCCGGGTGTGGCCCTTTGCGGGCGCCACCGATCGCCACCTGCACGTATGGGTCAAGACGGGTGAGACGCCCGAGCGCTTCCCGCGCCGTGCGGGCATGGCGCGAAAGCGCCCGCTTGGCCGATAGCCCCGCCGTTGATCCTGACGATCGAGACCGACAGGGCGTTTCCCGTGAAACATCGGTGATGACTTCGGCATTTGGCCGAGGAGCGATGGATTGTGCGCAAATCGCGGCCGTATGGCGAGGCTCTGACCGCGAACGTCGCTAGCTTGCAGGCGATGTCCACGATCTACGCGATCGCCAACCAGAAGGGTGGCGTGGGAAAGACGACGACGGCGCTCAACGTGAGCGCGTGCATCGCCGAGGCCGGCTACAGCACGCTGCTCGTCGACGTCGACCCGCAGGCCAACGCGACGGTGGGGCTGGGCGTGGCGCGTACGCAATCGCCGGGGCTGTACGAGGTGCTGACGGGCGAGGCGAGCGCCGAGGAGGCGTTGACCGATTCGAGCGTTCCGGGCCTGAAGCTGCTGCCGGCGGGCGCGGGACTGGCGGGCGCCAACGTCGAGCTGCCGCGAATCGAGGGCTTCGAGCAGCGCCTGCGCGAGCGCCTGGAGCCGCTGCGCGAGCGCTTTCGCTACATCCTGCTCGACTGCCCGCCGTCGCTCGGGCCGCTGACAGTTAGCGCGCTAGTGGCGGCCGACCGCGTGATCGTGCCCGTGCAGACCGAGTACTTCGCGCTCGAGGGCCTCGCCGGCCTGCTCGAGACGCTTGCCCTTGTGCGTCAGAACCTCAACCCGAGGTTGACGGTTGCGGGGATGCTGCTGACAATGCACGACAGTCGCACGCGTCTTGGCCGCGATGTGGAGCGCGAGGTGCGCGAGCACTTCCCGGAGCTCGTCTTCTCGACCGTGATCCCGCGCAACGTGCGCGTCGGCGAGGCGCCGAGCTACGGGCTACCGGTGACCCATCACGACCCGCACAGCGCGGGCGCAGAGGCATATTTCGAGCTGGCAAAGGAGGTGGCTGCACGTGGCTAGGCCAAAACCTGGGATGGGCAGGGGGCTGGAGGCGATCCTCTCGGTCTCCTCGGCTCCGACGGAGACGAACGCGAGCGAGCAGGAACTGCGCGAGCTGGCGGTCGAGCAGATCGCGCCGAGCCCGACGCAGCCGCGGCGGCGCTTCGACGAGGACGCGTTGCGGCGCTGGCCGACTCGCTCGGCGAGCGCGGCGTGCTACAGCCGGTGCTCGTGCGCCCGAAGCCTGGCGGGACGTATGAGATCGTCGCCGGCGAGCGCCGCTGGCGCGCGGCGCAGATCGCCGGGCTGGAGACGATCCCGGCACTCGTGCGCGAGCGCGACGACGCCGAATCGATCGAGCTCGCGCTGATCGAGAACATGGCGCGCGAGGACCTCAGCCCGATCGAGGAGGCGCGTGCCTGCGCGGCGCTCGTCGAGGAGCTCGAGCTGACGCGCGAGGAGGTCGGCCGCCGCGTCGGGCGCAGCCGCGTGGCCGTGAGCAATCTGATCCGCTTGCTCGACCTGCCCGAGGAGGCGATCGAGTTGGTGCAGGCCGGAACGCTCAGTGAGGGCCACGGGCGGGCGCTGCTGCTCGTCGAGGACCACGGCGCCCGCGCAGCCCTCGCCCGCACGGCTGCGCACGAGGGCTGGTCAGTGCGTACGGTCGAAGCGCGGGCCCGCACGCAGAACGCCGCCGCCGGTGGCAAAGCTCCCGACACCCGACGCAAGCGGATGACGGCAGGCGTGCATCCCGATCAGCTACAGGCCGCACAGGAGATCTCCGAGGCGCTCGGCGCCACGCTCGGCGCCGAGGTCAGCGTGCGCCCGGTGCGCGACGGTGGCTATCGGGCGGAGCTGACGTTTGCGACGCCGCAGGAGGCCATCGAGCTGGCCAGGCGGCTGCGTCCGCGGGCGATCCCCGGGCTGCTCGAGCATTCCAGATGATCGAATTGCGGGTGGCTGGAGGTGGAGCGCCCGCGGGCGCTCGTTTCGGCGACGCGGCCTTGGCGGGCACCGATAAGATGGACGATCTCGGTGTGTCGCGGATGCGAGCTTCGCAGCGTCGATCCGCGGCTCGCTCGGGCGATTAGCTCAGTCGGTTAGAGCGCTTCTCTGATAAGGAAGAGGTCCCTGGTTCGAATCCAGGATCGCCCATCGGTTTTTCCACTCGCAGGGAGTTCTACGTCCAGCAAGAGCCGAAATTGGCCCTTGCGCGAGCGGGTTGGAGTCTTTATCTTTCTTTGCAAAGTCGGCGCGCGTCTCCGCGCGTTAGGCTACGACCTCGGTCGGACGGAGCTATGTGATCCAAACTTTGCAAAGTATGGACAGGCCCTATACCCGAGTAAGCAGCGTCGCGGCAGAGCTGGGCGTGACGACGCAGGCTGTGCGAGATCTGATCCGCGCACGCAAGCTGCGGGCGACGAAGGATCCGGAGGGCCGATGGCTCATCGACACATCGAGTGCGCGTGACTACATCGCCCTCCGTGGCCGGCGTCCGAGCCATCGCACTGATGTTCGACCGCATCGAGCGGAAGCTCGACGACTTGACTAAGTCCGTAGCGACGCTACACGAGTCAAAGTTGGAGACGCAAAAGTTGTTGGCAGCAACCGAGCGCGAGCGCGACAAGCACCGAGCCGACGCGGCAGCAGCGAGGGAGGCCGCCCTCAGGGTAGTTGCGGCGGCGCAGGAAGCCAACTCGGCTATGAGCGGACTACTGGGCGTTCTGCAGCGACAGCAAGACGCCCTCGTGCAGCTGCTTGCGCCGGGCTCGCTCGCGGATCTCTTGCCTGTAGGGGCAGAGGATGACTAGGCGGGCGCCTTGGAGAAGGATCGCGGCGACAGGCCGTCCGGCGATCGGTCGATGAAATGCGCGACCGGAAGGGTCAGCACAAGAACAGCCTGCTAATTGGATGTGCCGTAACGATCGTGTTCGCCGTGATCGTTCAGGCGACGGCACTCTCTCAAGGCGCGGCGCTCGTGCTTCTTGGCGTGGGACTGGCGCTGGGAGTCGTCGGCGTAGGCTGGGCCGGTTGGCTTGTGAACTCGATCTATTGCTGGCTGAGTCGGCGCTTCAGCATGATGCTCCGCAATGGCGACCGCCTCACGGCCGGACGAAGGTGCTTGGCTGCCGCCGCCGCGCTTGATGAGCTACTGGCATCGCTGTGGCAGGAGCGGTGGCGCGGTATGGCCCGCCTGGCAAGGCGCCGAATGGAACGCCGGGTCCTCGCCGAGTACCCACGCCGTTGTCGAAGCACGGTGCAGGACGCAATTAACCTCGCGTGGCTCGCGGCCGTCAGCGTTCCGCCTGAGATTGCACGCTACGCGGACCAACCACACAGCATCGCCGAGGTGCAGTGGGTGCGCGACTGGCTGCGTCGCGTCGGGGACGAACTGAGTACCGACGTGCGGGTCGCATAATCGTCTAACGACCCGCTCAACCGCACTGAAGGGCCGACGCCGCCCTACCCGGGCACAAGCGCTATCAACGCGGCGGATCGTGGCGTCCCGGTCCCGGCGCTCAGAGCCCGCCGAGGAACTCGAGCAGCGCTGCATTGACCTCATCGGGGGCCTGCTGCTGCACCCAGTGCCCGGCGCCGGGCACGACGATCTCCGCGCGCAGGTCGCTGACCCAGCTGTGCATCGCCTCGGCCGGCATGAAGCGGCGCACGGGATCGAGCTCGCCCGTCAGGAACATCGCCGGCTGCTCGACGCGTCGCTCGGCGACCGGCTCGGTCAGCTCCCAGTTTCGATCGATGTTGCGATACCAGTTCAGCCCTCCCGTGAAGCCAGCGCGCTCGAACGCCTCGACGTACACGGCCAGCTCCTGCTCTGACAGCCACGGCGGCAGGCGCGGCTCGCTGCCGTCCTCGAGCGCCCAGTCGGCCGTCCACTGCCTGCTCGTCGTGAGCGTGCGCCGCACGTCGCGTGCGAGCGCCTCGTCGGCCACGCCCGGCCGTTGGAACCACACGATGTAGAAGTCCTCGCCGAGGTGCCGGCGCATGATCGGGATCGGCGCCGCCGGCGCGCGCGGCACGAACGGCACGCTCAGGCCGGCGACCGCACGCACGCGCTCGGGCGCGAGCACCGCGAGCTGCCAGACGACGTTCGCTCCCCAGTCGTGGCCGACGAAGATCGCCTGCTGCTGTTCGAGCTCGTCGAGCAGCCCGGTCATGTCGGCGCACAGCGTCGCCACGTCGTACGCCTCGACGGCCTGGGGAGCCGAGCTGCGGCCGAAGCCGCGCATGTCAGGGGCAAGCACGCGATAGCCCGCGTCCGCCAGCGCCGGCACCTGGTGGCGCCAGGAGTAGGCGAGCTCGGGGAAGCCGTGGCAGAGCACGACGAGCGGACCCTCGCCCTCGTCGATCACGCTCAGCTCGATCCCGTTCGTCTGCACCATGCACGCGGTCATCGAGGCAAACGATAAGGGTCGGGTGGCGGCCCGCGCCCGCGCCCGGCAAGCGCACTTCACCCGACCCAGGCAAGCGACTACTGTCAATGGCGCCATGTCCGCCCGAGCCGAGCCAGCTGTCGCGGTCGTCTCCGAGCAACCGCCGACCTCCCCGCGGCGCCCGGCGATCCTCGTCGTCGACGACGAGCCGGCCGTGCTGGCTGCCGTCGCGCGTGACCTGCGCCGGGGTTTCGGCGAGCGTTTTCGCATCCTGCGCGCCGGTTCGGGCGTCGACGCGCTGGAGATCCTGCGCGAGTCGCGTGCCCGCCGCGATCAGGTCGCGATGCTGATCGCCGACCAGCGCATGCCCGGCATGCCCGGCACGCAGTACCTCGTCGAGGCGCGCAAGGTCGTTCCCGACGCCAAGCGCGTGCTGCTGACCGCATACGCCGACACCGACGCCGCGATCGCCGCGATCAACGACGTCGCGCTCGACTACTACCTACTCAAGCCGTGGGACCCGCCCGAGGAACAGCTGTTCCCGGTGGTCGAGGACCTCCTCACCACGTGGGAGTCCGGCGCCGCGCTCGAGGCCGGCGGCGTGCGCATCATCGGCCACCGCTTCTCCAAGGAGTCACACGACCTGCGCGACTTCCTCGTGCGCAACCGCGTGCCCGCGCGCTGGCTCGACGTCGAACGCGACGCCGAGGCTCGCGAGCTGCTCCAAGTCGTCGACATCGACGCCGAGCGGCTGCCCGTCGTGCTGCTCGAGGACGGCACCGTGCTCGAGCGCCCGAGTGTGCTCGAGCTGGCCGAGCGCCTCGGCGTTGCCGGCACACCCGCGCAGGAGCACTACGACCTGGTCGTCGTCGGTGGTGGGCCCGCCGGTCTCGCCGCCGCCGTCTACGGAGCCTCGGAGGGGCTGAAGACGATCATGGTCGAGCGCGAGGCGCCCGGCGGGCAGGCCGGCCAGTCGAGCCGGATCGAGAACTACCTCGGCTTCCCCGCCGGGTTGAGCGGCTCGGACCTGGCGCGCCGAGCCACCGACCAGGCCCGCCGGCTCGGTGCCGAGCTGTTGACCGTGCAGGAGGCCGTCGCCCTACGCGTCGAGGGGTCGGCGCGCCTGGTCGAGCTGAGCGGCGGCGAGGTGCTCAGCGCGAGCTGCGTGCTCGTCGCCTCGGGCGTCTCCTATCGCCAGCTCGACACGCCCGGCTTCCCCGAGCTGACCGGCGCCGGGGTCTACTACGGCGCCGCCATGACCGAGGCCCGCGCCTGCGCCGACCAGCACATCATCGTGATCGGCGGCGCCAACTCGGCCGGCCAGGCGGCCGTCTACTTCAGCGGCTACGCCGCGACGGTGACGATGCTCGTGCGCGGCCGCTCGCTGGAGGCATCGATGTCGCACTACCTGATCGAGCAGATCGCCGAGCTCGACAACGTCGAGGTGCGCACCGGCACGAGCGCCACCGCCGCCGAGCAGCACGACGGGCACCTCAGCCAGGTGCGCATCGCCGGACCCGGCGGCGAGGAGACGCTGGCCGCCGATGCCTGCTTCGTGTTCATCGGCGCCTCGCCGCGTACCGACTGGCTCGAGGGCGTGCTCGCGCGTGACGAACGCGGCTTCATCCTCGCCGGGCGCGACGTCCAGGCGGCCGGTTGGCCGCTCGAGCGCGAGCCGTTCGTGCTCGAGACGACCGTGCCCGGTGTGTTCGTCGCCGGCGACGTCCGTGCCCGCTCGATCAAGCGCGTCGCGAGCGCCGTCGGTGAGGGTTCGATGGCCGTGTCGTTGATCCACGAGTACCTACTCGAGGCATGAGCGAGCCGGCCGCAGAGCAGCGCAACGCGGCCGGCGCCGAGCAGACCAGCGCGCCGGACGGCGCAGCGACCGAGCCGCCGGTGACGCTGCAGGAGCTGCGCACGGTCGACCTGTTCGAAGAACTCGACGACGAGCAGCTGGCCAAGTGGATCCCGGTCGCCCACACCTATCGCGTCGCGGCAGGCGGGATCATCGCCGAGCAGGGGGAGGAGAATCGCGGCATGCAGCTGCTGCTGCGCGGCGACGCGCAGGCCTCGATCGTCGACGGCGCGAGCAGCGAGCCGGTCGGGCGCCACAAGGCGCCGACCTGGATGGGCGCGATCGCGACGCTCACCGGAGGCTCGCTCGGCGTGCGCATGCGTGCCGAAAGCGACTGCCGCATGGCCTTGATTCCAGCCGAGGACTTTCGCCGTCTGGCCTTCGAGCAGCCCGCCATCCACCGCCGCGTGATGCAGCAGGTGGCGCCCGTGATGAGCCGCATCACGAGTAGCGAGCAGAGCCGCGAGCGGCTGACCTCGCTGGGGACGATGGCCGCCGGGCTCGCGCACGAGCTGAACAACCCGGCCGCCGCCGCACGGCGTGCGGCGCAGCAGATGTCAGAAGCGCTCGAGGTGATCAGCTCGACGATCGCGCGGTTCGTCGAGTCGGAGATGGAGCGCGAGCAGGTCGTCGAGCTCGTCGTGCTGCAGCAACAGGCCGTCGCGCACGCCGCCTCGTGCACCGCACTCGGCGTGCTCGATGCGGCCGACGCAGAGGACGAGCTGCTCGAGCGCCTGGAAGCGCTCGGTGTGCAGGAGCCGTGGCGGCTGGCCGAGCCGCTCGCCGTCGCCGGCGTCGACCAGGCGTGGCTGGACCGGCTAGCCGAGCTCGCCGGGCCAGCGACCGATGCGGCGCTTCAGTGGGTTGCCGCCTCGCTCGTCGCCGGGCGTCTCGCGGCCGAGCTCGAGGAGTCGACCGAGCGCATGTCGAGCCTCGTCGGCGCCGTCAAGTCCTACGCCTATATGGACCGCGGCGACCTCGTCGAGATCGACCTGCATGAGGGACTGGAGACGACGCTCGCCGTGCTCGGCTACAAGCTCAAGCACACCGAGATAGTGGTTGCCAGACAGTACGATCGCTCGCTGCCGAAGTTGACCGTGCACGGCTCCGAGCTCAACCAGGTGTGGACGAACCTGCTCGACAACGCGATCGACGCGCTCGGGCAGAGCGGCACGATTACGATTGCCACCCACGCCGACGGGGAATGCGCCGTGATCGAGATCTCAGACGACGGACCGGGCGTGCCCGAGGATGTGCTGCCACGCATCTTCGACCCGTTCTTCACGACCAAGGACGTCGGCTACGGGACCGGCCTCGGCCTCGCCACGGCACGACGGATCGTCGTCGACCGCCACGACGGCTCGCTCACGCTCGACTCGCAACCCGGCCGCACGACGTTTCGCGTGCGGCTGCCCTTCGCCCAATCCGGAAAGTGAGGACTCGATGCCGAACTGCACGCACCTCGACCAGATCCTGATCACAGAGCTGCCCGAGTCGGTCGAGGGCTGCGAGGACTGTCTGCGCACGGGTGACCCCTGGCTGCACCTGCGCATCTGCCTGGAGTGCGGCCACGTCGGCTGCTGTGATGACTCGCCCAACCGGCACGCCAGCGCGCACGCGCGCTCAAGCGGCCATCCGATTATCCGCTCGATCGAGCCGCGCGAAGACTGGTCGTGGTGCTTCGTTGACGAGCTGATGATGCGCATTCCCGACGTACACGGCGAACCACGCATCCCGCCCTCGCCACTAGGCGGCTGAGGCGAATCGCCTGAACGTCCGTCCAGAGGGGTGTTACAAACACCTGGCCGCGTCGAATACAGAGGTGATGCCGACCTCGACCGCCACAGCGCATCGCGCCACGCCGACGTCGCTCGCCGACCTGCTCGACCGTCGTGCGCTCCGCTCCGCCTACCAGCCGCTTGTCAACCTCTACAGCGGCGAGGTCGTCGGTTACGAGGCGCTCGCGCGCGGCCCACGCGGCAGCCGTCTAGCGAGCCCGGCAGCACTTTTCGACGCAGCCCACGTGGCCGGCCTCGAGCGCGAGGTCGAGTGGGAGTGCCAGCGAGCAGCGCTGCAGGGCGCGCTCGACGGCGGACTCGCGCCGGGCCAGGCCCTGTTCATCAACCTAGAGCCGCGCCTGCTCAAAGCTGAGCGCCCCGAGCACGTGCTCGGGCTGCTCGATGCCGCGCTTGAGCGCTTCTCGGTGTTCGCCGAGTTCACGGAGCGCTCGTTGACCGACCGCCCGGCCGAGCTGCTTGCCGCCGTCGAGCGGCTGCGGCTGAGGGGAGTCGGCGTGGTGCTCGACGACGTCGGCGCCGACCCGCGCTCGCTCGCGCTGATGCCGTTCCTCGCCCCCGACGTGATCAAGCTTGACCTGCGCCTTGTGCAGGAGAACCCGTCGCGCCAGATCGCCGAGATCGTGCACGCGGTTAGCGGCGAGGCGGAGCGCACCGGTGCGCTCGTGCTCGCCGAGGGGATCGAGACAGAGGAGCATCGCCGCACAGCACTCGCGCTCGGCGCGCGCTACGGCCAGGGTTGGCTGTTCGGGCGCCCCGGCGAGCTGCGCCCGAGCGCAGCCGGGCCGCGCAACCCGATCCCACGCCCCTCGCGCGAGCCCCACGCCAAGTACGCGAGCCCGTACGAGGCGGTTTCCGGGCACCGCGCGGTTCGCCGTGGCAACAAGCGCCTGCTACTCGCCCTGAGCCTGCAGATCGAGGAGCAGGCTTCGGTCCTTGGGTCGGCTGCCGTCGTGCTCAGCACGTTTCAGGAGGCCCCCTTCTTCACCGCCCGCACTGCCAGCCGCTACCAGGTGCTCTCACAGCAGGCGGCGCTTGTGGGAGCGCTCGGCGTCGGCCTCTCCGAGCAGCCCGCGCCGGGTGTTCGCGGCGTCGCGCTCGAGCACGTCGACCCGCTGCGCGGGGAGTGGGACGTGACCGTGATCGCTCCGCACTTCGCGATGGCCTTCGTCGCGCGCGAGCTCGGCGACGAAGGTGCCGACATGGAGCGCCGCTTCGACTTCGCCGTGACCTACGATCGCGATCTCGCCGTATCGGCCGCACGCGCGCTGATGAGTCGCGTGGCCGACGTCTGAGCTGCGGAGCCGCCCCGTTCGGTCCCCGACGGCTGCGGCGTTGAGCGGACCCGCTTCGCGCGTGACTGCGCCGCGCCAGGCGATCCGTCGGGCGCACCTGCAAGCAGATGCGGTGCGACCGTCGGCCACGGCCGCCCCGGCCGGGACAGGTAGAAGCCTTGGGCCAGCGGCACGCCAAGCTCGATCAGCGCGTGCAACTCGGCCTCAGTCTCCATGCCCTCGGCCACGAGCAAGCTGGCCACGCGCGAGGCATAGTCCGACAGCGCGCCAACCAGCGCTGCCCGCTCGCGGTCGACGTCGATCCCGGCCACGAGCGAACGATCGAGCTTCAGATAGCGCGGCTGTACGGCCATGATCTGGCCGAGCCCGGAATAGCCGGCGCCCATGTCGTCGACGGCCATCTGCGCTCCGCGACGACGCAGCGGGGCGATCGCCGCGTGCAACTGCTCGCCGTTGTGCGCAAGCTCGACCTCGGTTATCTCGATGATCAGGCCCGACAGGTCGGGCAGGCGCTCGAGCATGCGCAGCGTGGCGCGGTCGATCAGCACCGACGCCGACAGGTTCACCGAGAGGCCCACTCCTCGTGGTCTGCGGCAGTAGAGCTCGAGCGCCTCGCGCAGGCAGGCCCGTTCGAGCGCCTCTCGCTCGCCGAGCTCCTCGGCCAGCGAGAACCACTGCAGCGGGCTGCCCGAGCCATCGGGGCCGAAGCGCGCGAGCGCCTCGTAGGCGTGGATCGCTCCGCTGCGGACGTCGACGATCGGCTGTACGACCATCGAGATGCCGTCGCCGTCGATCACGCGCCGCAGCGCACCGCGGGCGCTCTCGTGGCCATGCCCGCTGAGCGAGCCGCCCGAGTAGACCGAGACCTGCCCACCGCCGGGAGCCCGCTTGGCGACGCGCAGCGCAATGTCGGCGGCACGCAGCAGCGCGTCGGAGTCGCCGCCGTCGTGCGGTGCCTGTGCCAGGCCGACGCACGTCGAGATGCCGCGCCCCTGCTCGCTCTCGCGAGGAAGCTCGTGCAGCAGGCGTTCGGCAAACGCGCTCGCGCCACTGCCGGGCAGCACGATCGCGAACTCGTCTCCGCCGAGCCGCCCGGCAACTGCGCCCGCGGGCGCCTGCTCTTGCAGGATCGTCGCGAACGCGCGCAGCATCTCATCGCCGCGCGCGTGACCTGCCGTCTTGTTGATCGCGCCGAACCCATCGAGGTCGAACAGCAGCAGCGACAGCGGCGCTCGCTCCTCGGCCGCCGCACTCGCCCGATTGAGCGCCGTGCGGAACGCCGTGCGCGAGAGCAGCCCGGTCAAGCCATCGTGGTCGGCGTCCCAGCGCGCCTTGAGCAGCAGGTGGTTGAGCTCGACCGTGAGACGCCCGATCGTCAGCAGCAGCGCGATTGCCGCGACGCAGAGGCCGGCGTGTTCGAGGCTCAGCAGGCCTTCGATCGCCACCGGCATGACGAGCGCGCAGAGCACGACGGCGCGCCCGATCCAGTGCACGCGTCCGCCGCGGGCCATCACCCCGCTGGCTACCGCCGCCAGCCACAAAATGCTCAGCACGCTCACGCGCTGTCCACCGAACCCTACGATCAGGATCGCCGCGGCCCCCGCGAGCGACTCCTCGAGCTTCAGCCACACGATCCGTTTGGCGCACAGGTGCACGGCCGCGGTCGCCACGATCGTGGCAAAGCCCGCCACGCCAAGCCAGGGGTGCTCGATTAGCCGCGGCTCGAGGCCGATCAGCGCGATCCCCACGCCGCCGATCGCCGCGCGCGCCCACGCCGCCGTCTGGCGCGCGCGCTGTACATGGCCGTCGCTTTCGATCGGGACCATGCGCTTGAACTCGGTAAGTCTCGCTGAGCGCTTGAACGTCGGCCGCGCTAACGGACCGCTCGCATCCAGATTCCGATATCCGAACCCGATGCCGAGCATACGTGCGCTCTAGGCGCGGATCGGGTTATTCGTAGGTGAACTGATCGCCCGGTGGGTTCTTCTTGCTCTTCGCTTTGCCGACCGCGGCGATCACCTCGACGACACCTGCCCTTTTCGCCGGCGGTGTGACAAACGTGCAGCTCGTGCTCGATGTGCACTGCACCGAGCCGCCCGGCGCTTTGCCGAAGAGAAAACTGGTCGTGCCGGCTCCGGGCGCAAAGCCGCTGCCGCTCACGGTCACGCTCGTGCCGCCCGCCACCGGCCCGGCGCCGGGGCTGACGCTAGCGATCGTCGGCGCTTCGTATTTGAACACGTCGTGGATGCCCACCGCACTCGTGCCGCTAGGCGTCGTCACGGTTATGTCGGTCGCTCCTGTCGTGCCCGCCGGAGCGACCGCGGTGATCGACGTCGGCGAGTTGACCGTGAAGCTGCTCGCCGCAAGCGCGCCGAAGCTGACCGTCGTGGCGTCCGTGAAGTCGCTGCCGGTGATCGTCGAGCTCGTGCCGCCCGCAGCCGGGCCCTTGTTCGGTTTCACTTTCGTGACGACTGGCGGTGGAACGTAGGTGAACCTGTCCGCCGCGCTCGCCGCGCTCGTTCCACTCGGTGTTGTGACGGTGATGTCAACCGTGCCCGTTCCCGACGGAGAGGTCGCGGTGATCGACGTCGGCGAGTTGACCGTAAAGGTGACGGCCGCGCTTGAGCCGAAGTGCACGCTCGTTGCTTCGGAGAGGTTCAGCCCCGTGATCGAAACGCTTGCGCCTCCCTGCTGCGGGCCAGATCCCGGGCTGACGGCGGTGACGGTCGCCGCCGGCGCTCCCATGGAGAGGCTGTGCGAGCCGCCGCCGGCGATCTTCACGACGCCCCCGAGCCCCGAGATCGCGAGCGGTACGGGGCTGTTCAGGTTCGACCCGTTGCCGAGCTGCCCGTCCGGGTTGTAGCCCCACGCCTCCACGCTGCCGCCGCTCAACAGGGCGAGCGTGTGCTGAGACCCGGCCGAGATCGCCGTCACGCCGCTCAGGCCACCGACGGCGGTGGGCAGGTTGCTCATTCCGCCCTGCGTCCCGTTGCCGAGTTGATCGTTGTTGTTCGAGCCCCACGCCATCACTTCGCCGTCGCCGAGCAGCGCGAGGCTGTGTTCGCTGCCTGCCGCCACCGCGGTCACCCCGCTCAGCGCCTGCACCGCGACGGGTACGTCGCTGTTTTCCGGTTCTTCCTCTTCTTCAAAAACGGTTTCTTCTTCTTCTTTGATTTCCTTGAATTTCGACGGCATCCCCAGCTGACGCGCGAGGTTGCTTCCCCACGACATGACCGTGCCGTTCGCGAGGAGCGCCAACGCGTGTTCACGCCCCGCCGCCACCGCGACCGCCCCGCTCAGCCCTTTGACCGCGATCGCCGTGATGCTTTTGCCCCGTTTGCCGTCGCCGAGCTGTCCTTCTTCGCCGGCGCCCCACGCCATCACGGTGCCGTTGCCCAAGCGCGCAAGGTTGAAGTCGCCGCCGGAGGCGATCGCGGTCACGCCGCTGAGTCCTTTCACCGCCACCGGGGTCGTGCTTTTGGGCCCTTTCGTTTTGATGCCGAGCTGCCCTTCTTCGTTGCAGCCCCACGCCATCACGGTGCCGTTGGCGAGCAGCGCTGTGCTGTGTTCCCTGCCGGCGGAGATCGCCACGACGTTGCTCAGGCCAGTCACAACCACCGGCACCTTGCTGCTCGTCGTCGTGCCGTTGCCGAGCTGACCTTCGCGGTTGGCGCCCCAAGCCTTCACGGTGCCGTTGGCGAGCAGCGCAAGGCTGTGCTCGCCGCCGGCTGCGATGGCCGTGACTTCGCTGAGGCCGGCGACCGCGCCGGGCACGCGGTTGATCGTCGTCGTGCCGTTGCCGAGCTGACCTGAGGAGTTGTAGCCCCACGCGGCCACGCCGTAGGACGATGCCGTAGCCGACGCGGCCGGAACGACGGCAAGCACGGCTGTGAGGGCCGCCAAGAGCGGCCATGCACGGAGCCTGCGCGAACGCACCGCGCACGGTCGAAGCAACGAATCTCCCTCCATCATCCCCTCCTTCGCTCCGGCGCTCTGACAGGCTCGTCCCTCGCGAGCCGCCGACGCTGGGCGGCATCCTACAGCCTGCGCCCCGCCCAGTCCACCGGCCACGCTGCGCCGTGGCCTAGCAGCGCCCGAGCGCCTCGACCGCCGCGGCGTAGAGCACGGCCTGCGTGCGGGCGACATGACCGACTGCACCCTCGGGTGGCAGCAGCTCCGGGTGATGTAGCGGCCTGGAGACGAAGCCGGGTGCGCCGGCGAGGCCCACAAAGCCCATCGCGAGGGGTGCGAGCTCGCCGAAGAAGGCGAAGTCGTCAGAGCCGCACGAGCGCCACGTCGGGGCGACGCTTAGTCCGGCCTGCGCCAGCAGCTCGCGCCCGCAGGCGACGATCCGCGGATCGTTCTCGAGCGCCGGCTCGCCCGCGATCAGCTCGACCGTGGCGCGGCAGCCGTGCGCCGCGGCGACGCCGTGCGCGACCTCCTCGACGAGCTCGCGCAGCGCGGCGCGCTCCTGCGGGCGGTGCGCGCGCAGCGACGCGCGCGCACGTGCGCGGTCGGGGATCACGTTCTCCGTGCGCCCGCCTTCGAGCACGCCGACGTTGATCAGCGCCGGCCCGAGCGGGTCCACGCGCCGCCCGGCCTGCGCGTGCAGCGCCACCACGATCTGTGCGATCGCGAGGATCGGGTCGCGACCGCGGTGCGGATAGGCGCCGTGCGAGGCTTCGCCCTCGACCGTGATCTCGACCGAGTCGCTGGCAGCATTGACCGTGCCGGGGTCGAGCGCGATGCTGCCCCAAGGCAGCTCGGGATGGATATGCGCCGCGAGCACGGCCGCCGGCACGGCGCGCGCCAGCTCGTGAGAGACCAGCTCGCGCGCGCCCGACGGGTAGGCCTCCTCGCTCGGCTGGAACACGGCCAGCAGCGCCACCGGCAGCTCGCCGAGCACGGCCGCCGCACGCGTGAGCGCGACGAGCGCCGCCATGTGCACGTCGTGCCCGCACGCGTGCATCGTCTCCCCGGTTGCACTGAACGGCGCATTCGTGCGCTCGGCGATCGGTAGCCCGTCCAGCTCTGCGCGGATCACGATCGGTGCATCCTGCGCCGGGCCGATCCGCGCCAGCAACCCCGTCCCGGCGGCGCTCTGTGCCTGCACCGGGAGCTGCTCGCGCACGATCTCCGCCGTGCGCCGCTCCTTGTGCGCCAGCTCGGGCGCCGCGTGCAGTCGCCGGCGCAGCTCGAGCGCACCGGCCAGCTCGGGCTCGAGCGCCGCGAGCAGCCGTGTGAGCAGCTCGTTAGTAGATCCGGCCATAACGGGCGCAGAGCTCCGCCTGATCGACGCCCTCGGCCGCCTCGACCTCGCTGCGCTTGACAGCCATGTAGGCGTCGTACATCAGCGGCGTCATCCACGCGCGCGCCTGCTGATCCTCGGCGAGCGCCGCAAGGGCCCCCGCAAGCGAGTCGGGCAGCGCACCAACCCCGTATAGCTCTGCCTCGGCGGCGCTTAGCTCTGACGGGTCGCACTCGAGGATCGGCGCCGGCTCGAGCCCTTCGCGTACGCCCTCCAGTCCGGCACGGAGCAACGCACCGAGCGCGAGGTAGGGGTTGGCCGCGGCGTCGGCCGCGCGGTACTCCAGACGCAGCTGGTGCTCTGGCTCGCCCGCTCCGGCCAGGAGCGGCGGGATGCGCAGCACCGTTTCCCGGTTCTGGCGCCCGAGGCAGACGGCGCCCGCACCCCAGTGGTGCGGCGCGAGCCGTCCAGCCGAGACGGGGCTCGGGGCGCTCAGCGCGGTGAGCGCTCGTGCGTGGCGGATCACTCCCGCCGCGAAGCTCCCGCCGAGCTCGCTCAGCGCGCCCTGTCGGGATTCGTCGTAGAGCACCGCTCGCCCGTCGACGTCGAGCAGGCTGAGGTGGATGTGCACGCCGTTGCCCGCCTGCGCCGGATCGAGCAGCGGCGTGAACGTCGCGCGACGTCCTTCGCGGCGCGCCACCTCGCGCACGACCTCGCGCAGCACGAGCGCCCGGTCGGCCGCCGCGACGCCCTCGGCCGCCACCACCGGTATCTCGAACTGATGCGAGGCGTACTCGGGCATGAAGCGCTCGGGCTCCGCCCCCGCTTGCCTCAGCGCCCGCATCGCGCCCGGCGGGAAGCGCCCTGCCTGCCGCTGCGCCTCGAGTGAGAAGGGCAGCGCCGCCGGCTTTTGATCGAGCAGCTGGAACTCGTGCTCGAAGCTCGCCAGCGCGCGCAGGCCGAGCTCGGCCTGCAACTGATCGACGGCTTCGCGCAGGAACGTCCGCGGGCAGCACTCCCAAGGCCGCCCGTCGATCTCGGCGATGTCGCAGAGGACGAACTCGAGCGGATCGACGTCCTCGTTGCCGTCTACGCGCGTGCGCGTGCGTGGGTCAGGCAGCAGGCGCAGGTCCCCGGTGGAGCCGAACGGGTTGGGCTCGGCCAGCGTGCCGATAGGCGTGAGTGCATGGTTGGCCGGCACCCAGCCGACGCCTGCGCGCGGATCCTCGAGCGCCACCGCAGGCAGCGATCGTCCGCGCACGATCGCCCCGAGGTCACAGCAGACGAGCGCGACGAGGCTGTCGTCGTCGCTGGCGCCCGCGTTCATGCCTGTGGCGCGGCGGTCAGCGTCCCGTTGTCCCAAGTGCGCTCCTGCAGGCCGCTGGAGTCAGCTGCCGCGCGCACGGCCGCGGCGTCCTCGCGGGCGACCACGGCGATCATCCCGCCGGGGGCCATGTCGGGTCGCGCGAGCGCTCGCGCCAGGCGATCGCGCGGCTGCATGTGCACGCCGCGAACGCCCAGCGCCGGGTAGGTGTCGGCCACGCCGTAGAGCTCCCCGCCGGGGCCGGCGATCCGGCCGAAGACGCACACGAAGTGGCCGACGTCCCAGTCCGGCGGAGGGCCTTCGTCGGCGCCGTCGAGCAACAGGCCGAGCAGCTGCGCCACGCTCGGCGCCGAGCCCCACAGGTGACGCGTGGCGACGTTGGCGATCAGTGTGGCCGGCCGCGCGAGCTCCGCGACCGCGTCGAACAGGCCGGCGAGCGCCGCCCCCGACCAGGGGCCGGCGTAGGGAAGCGCGCACAGGCGCTCGTCAGAGAGCTCCCGCACCGCGCTCAGCACGCCGGCGCAGTTCGTGCCTGAGACGGAGGCGTCGTCGAGCATCGGCGGCGCGATGCGGTAGTCGCGCCGGCCGTGCTCACCGGCCGGCAGCGCGCTCGTGTCGGGTACGCGCGAGACGAAGCTGCCGGCGGCGCAAGCGACGGCGTCCTGGTCGAGCGGTTCGCCGCCGCGCTCGGAAAAGCCCGCGGCATTGAGGGCGAGCGAGCCGCAGAAGGCCCCGCACAGATCGTCGCGCTGGGGCAGCTCGCGCGCATGCACCGCGAGCAGCTCGCGCGCACCTGCAAGCAGCGTCAGCTCGAGCCTGCTCGCGATCGTGTCCACGAGCGCAATCTACTGCGCCGAGGGTGTACCGCCGACCGCGTCGCCCAGCCATTGCCGGCGCTTGCGCACGCGCTCCCAGCGCGCCTGCGACGCGTTCATCTTGCGACTGTCTGGCCGATAGCGTTTACGTGCCCATGGTGAGGTCGGCGAGGCCAGGCGGATCGCACCGACGAGCGAGAAGAAGGGGATGAAGATCCCGACCAGCCCGAGCAGCGGCTTGCCCTTGAAGATCGTCAGCGCGGCAAGCACGATGTCGATCAGGATCGCCACGACGAGCGACGTGATCGAGCCTTCCTGATTGGTGAGGTCGAACGGCGCAAGCCCGAGCACGACCATCCCGCCGAGCAGCGTCGCCACGACGACCGCGTCGAGCGAGCTGCGGCCCTCTTGGGACCAGTAGACGTCTTCGAGGTGGATCCACAGGGCGAACTCGTCGAGTGTCAGGCCGGCGCCGATCCCGAACAGCGCCGCGAGCACCTCCGACCACGGACTCAGCGGCGCGAGCGCGAAGTTGAGAAAGCCGCTGCCCATCATCAGGCAGATCCCCCACACGAGGTGGTGCAGGTGCAGCCCGCCCTTCGTCTCGACGCTGCCCGGCCACCATGCGAATTTGGGGCTGCGAATCATCCGCGCGCTCGTGCGGATGAACAGGAAGGCGAGCAGGAAGGCGCCGAGCAGGACGAAGCCCGAACGCTGCCCGCGATCGTCGAGGAAGTGTTGGGAGATCTCGAAGTTCAGTTCCATCGGATGGACCCTAAGCGAACCGGGCGCTGTTTTTTGCGTGGAGCGCCGGGGGGCGTCTGTCACGTTCCTCGGCCTTCGCGGCGACGCCCTTGAGCGGGCGGTGAAGTTCTGTCTATCGGGGCTAAGGGTCCAAGCGCAAGCTGCCGATGATGGGCTCGTGAACAACCCCTCGGAGATCGGCACCTTCCACGCCACCGAGGCACGCGCCACGCGGCGTCTGCCTCGACTTCTGCTCGCGCTCGCGGCCCTACTCGTGGCCCTATTCGCGATGGCGGCCTCGGCCGGCGCCGTTGTCTCGGGCGAATTTGGCCTGCAGCGCCGCGCCCAAGCGACGGTCAAAGCTGAACCACTGCAGTACCACGGCGGCCCTGTGCTGCATTCCTCGGACTCCTACACGATCTACTGGGATCCGACCGGAACCTATCGGGGCGATTGGAAGGAACTGATCAACGGCTACTTCCAGAACGTCGGCGCAGACAGCGGCTCGCTCGGCAACGTCTTCGCCGTCAACTCCCAGTACCGTGACGGTGAAGGCGCGGCCGCCAACCGTTCGACCTTCCGCGGCTCATACACCGACACAGATCAGTACCCCGAAACCGGCAACTGCAGCGAACCGGCTGAATTCGTGTGCCTCTCCGACGCGCAGGTCCGCGCCGAGCTCAAACACGTGATCGAACTGGGTGTGCTACCTGGGGCGACTGGGCCCGCTGTCTACTACGTGCTGACGCCCCCGGGTGTCACCGTGTGCACCGACTCGGGCGGCAACGGCAACTGCTCGAACTCGACCAGCTCGCCTCCCAACGGGATCTGCGGCTATCACTCGGCGATCAACCCCGGCGGGGCCAACCAGGTCATCTACGCCGTCCAGCCATGGGTGGCCGGCGACGCGGGACGGTTCATCGAATCCCAAGAACCGCTCACCACGTCGGACACCACGGCAGATGAGCTCGCTTGCCAGGACCCCAAAGGCCTGCAGGAGCCAAACCAGCTTTCTGGCCTGAATCCTTGGGGCAACTACGCGGCGGGACTCGCCGACGTGATCGTCAACGATCTCAGCATCGAGCAGAGCAACATCGTCGTCAACCCGCTGCTCAACGGCTGGTACCAGACGGCCACCAAAGACGAGCAGAGCGATATGTGTCAGTGGAGATTCGGCCCCGAGCTCAGCTCGTCGCCAAACGAATTGACGCATGCCGGATCGTTGTCGAGCGAGTCGATCAATGGACACCCCTACTTCATTAAGTGGGCTTTCAACAGCACGGGGCTGACCTCGGGCCAAGGCTTCGGCTGCTCGCCGGGTGCCAGCATGGCGCCCCACTTCACCGCCCCTAACCCGGTCAACGCCGGTGACGTGGTCGGCTTCGACGGGACTGAGTCGCTGTTCACGCTCGACGCAAACACGACCGGACTTCCGGCCGACGAGCCGTTCGTCGCGCCCGTCTACACCTGGGACTTCGGCGATGGCACGGGAGTTTCCGGCACCCACCACGCAAGCGAGTTTCACACCTACCAATATGGCGGCGAATACCCGGTGACGTTGACCGTCACCGACAGCGGAGGCAACACCGGCACCTTCTCCTCGACCATCACAGTCGACGGCCCGGCGCCGCCCGCGCCGCCGGCTCCGTCAAGCCCCGGCACGAGCACGACCGGCTCCTCGAGCCCGAACGACTCGGCCACCATCGCTCCCGACTCGAGCACGCCCCAGCCGAAAGTCGTGGCCACGCAGGCGGCGAGTTCACACAGCCTCGCCTCGGTGCTGCGTAGCGGCCTCGTCGTGCGCTACTCGGTCAGCTCGCAGGTCGCAGGTCGCTTCGAGGTGCTGCTGGCAAGCTCGGTGGCCAAGAAGATCGGCTTGAAAGGCCCCGCCGCTACGGGTCTCGCCAAGGGCACGCCGGCGCAGATCGTGATCGCCAAAGCGATCCTCGTAACGACCAAGGGCGGGCACAGCAGCTACAAGATCAAGTTCAGCAAGGCCACGGCGGCGAAGCTGCACAAGCTGCACAAGGTGTCGCTGATGGTCCGCATGGTCGTGCACAATCCGAGCAGCCCCGTGCCGACGACCGTGCTGAGCACGGTCAACCTCGCGCACTGAGACGACACGAGGCCCGATTGACGGCAACGCCCGTGCGTCAGCGTTCGGGCGGTTCGCCTCGCTTGGCTTTCGCCTTCGTGCTGAACACGTAGCGCCACAGCAGGTACAGGACGACGTAGCCGGCCACGATCGAGATCGCCGAGACGACGGCGATCGCCGTCCCCGTGCTGCCCGATTCGACCGCTGCTTCGCCGTCGAGCGCGAGCGGGATCAGCGCGAGCATCACCGCTGCGGTGTCAAAGTCCCGGCCAGTGGCGGGTCACATAGCCGGAGTTGTCGACCGGTTTGACCTGCCAGCGCGACGCGTAGACGCCGCTGCGCCCGGCCGTGTTGTACATCACGCCGTCCACGTACATGTAGACGTGCCCCGCGGCAGCCTCGATCGTGATGTAGCGCCCCGGGCCGGGAGCGCCCCACTTCTCCAGTTCGCCCGACGTCTGCGGTGCGCTCAGCAGGCCACCCGCGGCGAGCGCGTAGCTGACCGAGCCCGAGCAGTCGTAGGCATTGTCGACGAACGAGCCGTGCCCACCGCCGAACACGTACGGGAAGTCGGCGATCGCGTTGGCACCTGCGATCACGCGCTGGATCGTTTCGGGGACGTTCGGCGGGATCGGGATCGTGCCGTCGCCGCCGACCGAGTTGCCGCCGGCGACAGGCTTCAGCGCCTGCTGCTGCGCACGCTTGGCGGTGCGTTCGACGGCTTGCATCTGGGCGAGCTCCTGCTTGACTTCCGCGTCCGACGGCGCCCCGGCGGCGATGATCTCTTCGCTGGCCTTCGACGGTGTCTTGGCCGCTTTGTGCTGTACGCCGGCCGGGGCCGGGAAGCTGTTGGCTTCCTCGGGGTCGGCGATCTCCGAGACGTTTGCCCGCTTGCCGCTCGTTCTGGCTGTCCCGGCCGAGGTGGCCGGCGCAGGTGCAGTCGCCGCTGCGCTCGCGCCGGCAGGCGATGTACCGACGTGCGTGCTCCGCTGCGGCTTGGCGGCCGGGATTCGTGCGACGGTGCGCCCCCCGTGGGGGTGCGAGCCACTGCTCAGCGCGAGCACCAGGCCGAGTGCGATCAGCGCGAGGGCAACCGCCGCGGCGATCAGCGACCAGCGCGACAGCGCGCTACCCAGCGGGCCAGCAGCCCCGGCGTGGCTCGAGTCCGTCACTACAGCAAGGCTAGCGGCCGTGCTGGCGCCGCGCGCCTGCTGCCCAGGACGGCGCCGTCACGCGGCCCGCTACCCTTTCAGGCGCACCCGGGCTGAGGACGATGCCCGTGCAACGCCCGCCGGCAGGCGGGCGTGCAGCGTAGCTCGGCTAACCTGCTCCGATGCCCGACGAGGCCTCCGCCGTAGACATCCACGCTCGCAACCTCCGCCCTCCCGTGCAGGTCCGGACGCACGTGCGGCTCTGGCACGGCCTGCGCAAGCCGGCCAACTGGCTGCAGCTCGTGCGCTTCGGGCTCGTCGGCGGAGTCGGCTTCGTCGTCAACGTGGCCGTCTACGCGGCGCTCGTCCACGGAGCCGGCTTCGAGTACCGCGTCGCCTCTGTCGCGGCGTGGCTCGTCGCGGTGCTCAACAACTTCGTGCTCAACCGGCACTGGACGTTCGATGCGCGCGAGGGCCGCGCGCATCACCAGGCCGCTCGCTTCCTGCTCGTCAGCCTGCTCGCCGAGGTCGTCAGCCTGCTGCTGCTGACGCTGTTCGTCGAGGCGGCGAACCTTCCGAAGGTGCCCGCCCAGGCACTCGCCGTGGCCGCCTCGATGCCGTTCAACTTCATCGGCAACAAGCTCTGGACGTTTCGCTCAGAGGCCGACGCCGACCTCGCCGCGAGGACCTGAGCCGGGCGCTCAGCGCCGTCTGGCCGGGACTTCGCGGGTACCTATACTCTGGCCTTTCCCCCTCTCGGAGGACTTCAGCGTGCAGGAGATGGTCATCTACGGCGTCAGCTTCGACATGGTCGGTAAGCAGCCGATCGTGCTGCTGAAGACCGTCGAGGGCAACAAGTTCCTGCCCATCTGGATCGGCCATCCCGAGGCCGCATCGATCCTGATGAAGCTCCAGGGCGCCGGCACACCACGACCGATGACCCACGACCTGCTCAGCGAGATCCTTGGCGAGCTTGAGGTCAAATGCACCTCCGTCTCTGTCACCGAGCTGCGCGAGAACACGTTCTTCGCCTCGATCACGCTCCAGGTCGGCGGCCGCGAGCTCGAGATCGACTCCCGCCCAAGCGACGCAATCGCCCTGGCCGTCCGCTGCGGCGCCCCGATCTTCGCCGCCGAGGATGTGATCGCCGAGTCCGCCATCGAGTTCGAGCACGACGTCGAGGAGTCCGAGGACGTAGTCGAGAAGTTCAAGGAGTTCCTCGACGAGGTAAGCCCTGAGGACTTCGCCGCAGGCGATTCCTAAGCTACCGCGCGCGGCGCGCAGTTCACGCCCGCGCCACGGCGCAAGCACAGCCGGCCCGCGCGTAGTTCACGAAAGGGCTACGGCGAGCGAACAGCCGGTCCGGATGGCCGCCCCTGTAACCGTCGTGGCGGCCGGAGCGTTCACAGGTAGTAGCGAGGAGCGGATGCCGGCTCGACTAGAAGGCCGGATGCCGTTTTAAGGGTGAACGCACCAACCAGGGGGCGTGCTGCGACGGCTCAACGAGTAAACGCACTCTCCAACACCCGAGCAATCAGCTCGTCAAACCCAATCCCCGCCGCATCCGCAGCCTGCGGCAGCAAACTAGTCTCAGTCATCCCCGGCACCACGTTCGCCTCCAGCACCCAAAGCTCCCCGCTCTGCTCGTCGAGCAGCAAATCCACGCGCGCCACTCCGTGGCAGCCGAGCAGCCCATAGACGGACAGCGCGAGCTCCTGCGCGCGCGCCGTTTGCTCGTCGGAGAGCTCGGCCGGGCACACGAACGTCGTCATTCCGATCTCGTATCTCGATTCATAATCAAAGAAATCCTCCTCGCGGGGAACTGCCTCGACCACGGGTAGGGGCAAGGGGCCCTCGGGACCGTCCAGCACGGAGACGGCCAGGTCGCGTCCCTTCACGTAGCGCTCGATCAGGATCTTGCTCCCGTAGGAGAACGCGCCGACTAGTGCCCCAGGGAGCTCCTCGCTAGAGCGTGCGAACTTGACTCCCAGCGCCGATCCCTGGCTGACCGGCTTGACCACGAGCGGGAAGCCGATCGTGCGCTCGACGCTTGGCAGTGCCTGCGCCGCGCCCGAGCTGCTTGATCCACGACTCCTTGAACGAGTGGAAGTCCGGCGTCGGGATGCCCGCGCCGCGCATCAGATGCTTAGCCAGCGCCTTGTCCGTACAGCACATGCATGCTGCCGGACTCGACCCCGTGTAGGGGAGGCCGATCGCCTCGAGCAGCGACTGCAGCGTGCCGTCCTCGCCGTCCGGGCCGTGTAGCGCGACGAGCGCCGCGTCAGGTGCCGCGCTCAGCAACTGCTCGACGAAACCCTCGTCGACGTCGATCGCGATCACCTCGTGCCCAAGTCGCGTGAGCGCTTCCTGTGCGTGCGCACCCGAGCGCAGCGAGACGTTTCGCTCCAGCGAGCGTCCGCCCTTCAGCACCGCCACCCGCCTAGGCGAGCTCATCGATCCTGCTGGCGGCGCGCCGATCCGTCCTGCTCGCGCCGCGGAAAGGCGACGACATCGGCCAGCGGCGACTTGCCCGCCTGCGCATCCGCCGCGGCGCTTGCTGCCGCCGCAGTCGACTCAGTTGGCGACTCAGTCGACGGCGAGTCCGCTCGTGCGGGGGTTCCTGTCCGTGTGCCAGAGCCCGTCAGCGAGCCGTACAGGCCGAGCTGCTGGCGCACGACCTTGCCGATTCGCCGGATGCCCTCGCGAATGTCCGCCTCGTCGACGCCCGCGAAGTTCAGCCGCATCGAGGATGAGCCGCGCCGGCCGTCCATGTACGCCGCGCGTCCCGGCACGAACGCCACGCCCTCGCTCTTGCGCGCTTGTGCCAAGCAGGTCCGTCGTGTCGATCCGCTCGTCCAGCGTCGCCCACACGAACAGTCCGCCCTGCGGCTGCGTCCAGCGCGCCCCCTCGCCGAAGTGCTCGGCAAGCGATTCGAGCATCACGTCGCGGCGGCTGCGGTAAAGGTCTTTCAGCTGCTCCAGATAGCCCAGCCAGCGCGGCTCGCCGCCTGCCTCGCGCTCCTTGAAGTACTCCGCCACGAACAGCTGCGTGACCGGCGACGAGCACAGGTCAGAGCCCTGTTTGCCGAGGTTCAGCTTCTCGAGCACCGGCCGCGGTGCCACCGACCAGCCGAGCCGCAGGCCCGGCGAGAGGATCTTCGAGAACGTGCCCAGATAGATCACGAGGTCCGCCGCCCCGCCGCCCGCGCCGAGCTGTGCGTCGAGCGAATGCAGCGTCGGCAGCGGCTCGCCCTCGTAGCGCAACAGGCCATACGGGTTGTCCTCGAGGATCAACAGCTCGCGCTCGTGCGCCACCTCGACCAGGCGCCGGCGACGCGGCAGCGACATCGTCACGCCTCCTGGGTTCTGGAAGTTCGGGATCGTGTAGATGAACTTCGGTCGCCTGCCTTCCGCCTGCAGGCGGTCGAGCACGGTCTCGAGCTCATCGATCGGCATGCCGTCGGCGTCCATCTCGATCTGCTCCACGTGCGCCTCATAGGCGCTGAACGTCGGCACCGCGCCCGGATATGTCGGGGCCTCCGCCACGATCACGTCGCCCGGGTCGATCAGCGTCTTGCAGACGAGGTCGATCACCTGCTGGCCGCCCGTCGTGACGATCACCTCGCCCGGGTCGATCGGCGTGCCCTCGGCCGCCATCACCTGCGCGATGCACTCGATCGTGCTCGCCATGCCCTCCGTCGGGCCGTACTGCAGCGCGCGCGCCGTCGATGTGGCCGCGACCTGCGACATCAGCTTCGCGTACAGCTCCGGCGCGAACGTCTTCGTGTCCGGCAGACCGCCCGCCAGCGAGATCACATCCGAGCGCTCCGTCAGCGCCATCATCTCGCGCATCGCCGAGCTTTTCATCCCGCGCGTACGCGTCGCGAACAGCGACTCGTAGCGCGCCAGCTCGTGCGCCGTCGGCCGGGCTCCGCGCCCGCCACCCGCTCCGCTGATCGATCGGTCCATGTGCTGTCGTTCCTATTCGCCGCTGCCCGCTGTGGACCTCGCGGCTCGCGTGCTGATCGGCGCGAGCGTCGTCTATCGTCCTGACCTTCGCGCCCCGGGCCAGAGGAGCACGGTAGCGCACCCCCGCACGCCCGAACGCATGAACGGCATCTTCTTCTACATAGGCCTCGGCGCCGGCCTCGCCGCAGCCTGCGGCCTGCGGCCGTTCCTGCCCGTGCTGCTCGCCGGCGCGCTCGCCTCCGGCAAGGCGCTCGGCGTGAGCTTCGCCTTCGACCCCTTCAAGTTCCTGCAGGCCGACTGGTGGCTGCTCGTCGTCGTGCTCGCGCTGGTGCTCGCCTACGCGCTGCAGCTCTTCGGCGGGCTCTCCGCGCTGCTCGACCCGGCCGGTGAGCGCGAGCGCCCCGAGCCGCTCGCAGCCGCACTCGCCGGCCTCGCCTACGGCGCCGGCGCCGTGCTATTCGCCGGTACGCTCGCCGCGCACCACGACGCCTGGTGGCCCGGCCTCGTCGGCGGCCTCGCCGTCGTCTGGCTCAGCCAGAGCGCCGTCCTGCCGATGTTCGCCCGCGCCCGCGCGCGCCTGGCCGACGGCACTGCCAAACAGGCACTCACCGTCTATCTCGACGCCGCCTCGCTGCTGTTGGCCGTGCTCGCCGCGCTGCTTCACCCGCTCGGCTATGTCGCGCTGCTCGCGCTCGCGTGGCTGCTGTTGCGCACGCGCGCCAGGGCCGAGGAGAAGTACGCCGGACTGCGCATCCTGCGGCGCTGATCGTGAGCGCGGCCGGCCGGATGCCCACAAAGTCCTCCAAGCCGCCGAAGCTCGTCCTCTGCGTGATCGACGCGATGGCGCCCGAGATGCTCGAGCGCGCCGTCGCCGCCGGGATCGCTCCTGTGCTAGCGACGCTGATCGAGCGCGGCCGCTACATCCCCGACTGCGTCGCCGCCTTCCCCTCCGTCACGCCAGTCTGCGCCGCCTCGATCGTCACCGGGCTCGCGCAGGACGAGCACCGCGTGCCCGGGATGAACTGGTATCTGCGCGAGGAGCAGCGCTACGTCGAATACGGCTCGAGCTTTCGCTCCGCGCAGCGCTTCGGCATCGGCCGCCAGCTGACCGACACCGTCTACAACATGAACCGCGCCCACCTCTCGTCAGAGACGCCGACCGTGTTCGAGACGCTCGACGACGCCGACGTGCGCACGGCCGGCACCACCTATCTGATGTACCGCGGCCGCCACCGCCACGAGCCCCAGCGCGACACCGCTCTGACGCGCGTCGCCTCGACGCTCATGCGCCACTCCGTGATGGGTCCGCGCGAGCTGTTCTACGCCGACATCTTCGCCTCGCGCCGGACCGGCTGCCGCTCCGGCCTCGGCATGCCCGGCGTGCGCGACCGACACTCCGGCTGTGTCTCCAGCTACATGGTCGAGCGTGACCTGTTCGACTTCCTGCTGCTCTCGCTGCCCGACAACGACTGGCGCTCGCACAAGGACGGTCCCGAGGCGCAAATGCAGTCGCTCGCTCAGGCCGACCTGCAGCTCGCGCGCGTCTGCGAGGCCGCCGGCGGGATCGACGAGTTCCTCGCCGAGCATGCCGTGATCGCGATGGCCGATCACTCCCAGGCGCCCGTCACCGACACGATCGCCTTGCAGGACGAGCTCGCCGACCTCGGCGTGCTCCAGCCCCCGCGCGGCGCCGACTCCGAAGACGCGCACATCGCCGTCTGCCCCTCCCAGCGCGCCGCCATGGTCTACGCGTTGCACGAGCCAGAGCGCGACGCCATGCGCGCCTCCGTCGTCGCCCGCGCGCTCGCCATCGAGGGCGTCGAGCACGTCATCTGGCTCGCCCGCGATGCCCACGAACGGCCGAGTGAGGGTGTTTTCTGCAGCCGCCGGCACGGCGAGTTGCGCTTCCGCCCCGGCCGTCAGCTCGTGGACCCGCGCGGCGCGCGCTGGAGCGTCGACGGTCCGCTCGCCGTGATCGACGGCAGCGTGCGCGACGGCCGCCTGCTGACCCCCGACTTCCCCGACGTGCTCGCGCGCGCCTGGGCCGCGTTGACCTGCCCCAGCTCCGGTGAGGTGCTGCTCTCGGCTGCTCCTGGCTACGAGTTCCTCGACTGGGGCCGCCAAGCCCATGTCGGCGGTGGCAGCCATGGCTCGCTGCACGCCTCTGACTCGCTCGGTGCGCTGATCGCCTATGGCGTTGAGCTGCCCGCCGAGGAGCCCCGGCAGTGGGCGATCCGCGACATCGCGCCGATCGTGCTCGGCCACTTCGGGCTCGCGCCCAGCGGCACGCGCGCGCCTGGGCCGCGTTGACCTGCCCCAGCTCCGGTGAGGTGCTGCTCTCGGCTGCTCCTGGCTACGAGTTCCTCGACTGGGGCCGCCAAGCCCATGTCGGCGGTGGCAGCCATGGCTCGCTGCACGCCTCTGACTCGCTCGGTGCGCTGATCGCCTATGGCGTTGAGCTGCCCGCCGAGGAGCCCCGGCAGTGGGCGATCCGCGACATCGCGCCGATCGTGCTCGGCCACTTCGGGCTCGCGCCCAGCGGCACGCGCGCGCTTGGGCCCGCTACCTGACGATCGTGAACGACAGCGACTTCGGAGCCGAGCTGAGGCCCGCGTTCGTCGCGACCAACGTGACCGTGTAGGTGCCCGGCGAGAGCTTCTTGCCGGTCGCCGTTCCTTGGAATACGAGCTTGCGCGCGCCCGCTTTCGCGCTCACCGGGAACGCCAGCGGCGAGATCGTGCGTTTGCACACGGGCTTGTGCCGGTTCTTGGCGTTCTGCGCGATGCATCTGCCTTTGACCTTTCGCCCCGCGACCTGGCGCGTGAACGTGAGCTTCACGCTTGCCGCCACGTTGAGCGTGAACGAGAACGTTGTGCCCAGTGGTGGGCGGCGCACTTTGGCCTTGGCCTTCGACCTGGCCGCACGAGCCGCGCTCTTGCTGAGACGCGCCGCGACGCTCCCCGCGCGCCAGCGGGAGTGGGATTGAGAAACGTTCGCGAGGGTTGGCCTGAGCGCGTGTGGCGGGGGGACCAAACCCACGCAGCCACACGGTGCGATCGGCGTGGTGAACGTCTGATCACCGCCCACGCTCGTGCCCGCCGAGTTCTGCACGACGAGACGGTAGTGGTAGGTCGTGTTCGGAGAAAGACCGCCTACGTTCGCCGACAGCGCCTGAACGATCGCGATCGCAGGAACGATCGGACCTCCGGGGTACAGCGGTTGGACGCTTTGCGCAGCGGTCGAGTTGTCATACGCGCTCGACGTGCCGTACTCGAAGTGAGCCGTGGCAGATGCGTCGCGGACGACGGAGCCGTTCAGCGTGGCCGTGTTCGTGCCCACGCTCGAGGCGGTCGCGGTACGCGCCTCCAGCGGGGGGTGGACGAAGATCCACGCTGCGCCGGTGTTCGAAGCATCGATCGGCCCCCCCAGCAGGGCGGTGTCGCCGTCGGCCGAGAGCGCCACGGCTGCTCCGAATTCGCTTTCCGGCGCCTCCCCCGACCCGAGGATCTTTGTCAGCTGCTGGGCCCAGGTCGAGCCGGTTCGCGCGAATTCCCATGCCGCCCCTGTCGGGACGACCGAGTCTTTGTCGACGGGCCCGCCGATCAGCGCGAGCGTGCCGTCGGCTGAGAGCGCCACACCCGAGCCGAAGCCGGCTCCCGAGGTTGCGTCGCTCGGGGCAAGCTTCGAGCCCTGCTGAATCCACGTCGAGGCCGTGCGCGCAAAGGCGAACGCCGCGCCGTCTTCGTCGGCCGGCGCACCGGCGAGTGCGGTGTTGCCGTCTGCCGAGAGAGCGACGCTCCAGCCGAGTTCGCCTGGGCCGCTCTCGTCCGTCCCCGTGAGCTTGGGTCCCTGTTGCGACCAGCTCGCTGCCGATCGCGTGAACACCCACGCAGCGCCGCTCATCGTCAATTTCGCTTTACCTTCGTCGTTCGGCCCGCCGACTAGCGCGGTGTTGCCGTCGGCGGAGAGCGCCACGCTGATGCCGAACTCGGCCGTCCCTTCCTCGTCGCTCCCGGTGAGCTTCGCACCCTGGTGGTTCCACGTAACGCCGGAGCGGGTGAAGACGAACGCCGATCCACCCTGCAGTTCTTTTTGGCATTTTCATCGAAGTAAGCGCCGACGAGCGCCGTGTTGCCGTCGGCCGACAGCGCAACGCTCTTGCCGAAGCGACCGTTCGTGCCCTCTTCACTGCCACCGGTCAGCTTGGGCCCCTGCTGCGTCCAGGTCGACCCTGAGCGCGTGAAGATCCACGCGGCGCCAACCTGTTTGCTCGCCGTTTCGTCGTTGATGCCACCGATCAGCGCCGTGTTCCCGTCGGCGGAGAGCGCGACGCTGATCCCGAACTGGCCTTCGCCCTGCTCGCCGCCGCCGGTCAGCTTGGGCCCCTGCTGCGTCCAGGTCGACCCCGAGCGCGTGAACACCCACGCGGCGCCTTCCATCGGTTTGCCGTGCGGTTCGTCGCCGATTCCGCCGATCAGCGCCGTGTTGCCGTCGGCCGACAGAGCGACGCTCGTGCCGGCTTCGCTTCCGGGCCCTGTCTCGTCGCTGGGCACCAGCTTGTTGCCCTGCTGGATCAACGGATCGACATGCAACGGGTAGTGGGCATCGTGCGTGACTATCCGGATCAGCAGCCTGCTCCCGCTCAGCTCCAGCCCACTCTCGAGTCAACGGCCGGAGGCGTCGGTGACGAGCAGGCCGTCGTAACGCAGAGAGTGTGTCCCACGATCCAGCTGCAGGGACGAGCCGTCGCGTGAGATCGACGCGCTCGCGTTGGACGAGAGCGCGAGCGCGAGCGTAAGCCCGCCAGCCGTGCCCTTCTGCGCAGGGGCTCCTACGGTGAACCCCTGCTCGAGGCCGAGTGGTCCGTTCTCGTACCACTCGCTGATGCCCATGTGTGCGTAAGTGACGCGATTGCCGCTCGCCGTTGGCTTCGCCGGGGCAACCGGCCGCACCGAATCTCCGTAGGCGATCGAGCGCAGTCGCAGTGAGGCCCGTAGCCCGTGCGAGCCCACAGTTACACCCGAGCGCGAGAAGCGCGCGTCGAGATTCTGCTGGGCGTTGCGCGCCGCGAGCGTCTCCCCGTTGAGCGAGCTGACCTGGAAGGCCGCGCGGCCGCTACCGATCGCCGCGGAGACCGGTCCCTGGGCTGCGAGCGGTAGAGCCGTGAGCGATCTCTGCTGCGCGTAGCCCACCCGCGAGCCAGGCGATGCAGACCGCTCGCCGCCGAGGCGTTGTGCGACAAGCCCACCGATCAACGTGCACGAGACCGCCGCGAGCAGCAGCGCACGCCACGGAAACACGGTTCGGGCGAGGGTGGTCAACGTGCGGCGTAACCTAGTCGCGCCTCCGCGACCGGTCAAGCGACGTTGCCCGCGCGTGACCCGCCCGGTTGGGGCTATGAGGCGGCTCGTGCGCGCCAGCCGGATCGTTACGCTCGCGGGATGCGACGCCTCGCGACAGCGATCGCCCTGATGCTCGCGCTCGCGCTGCCGGCGACTGCGCACGCCGCGGAAGGCGTGCTCGGCAGCGTGCCGCAGCCCCAACAGCTCGCCGCTGCACCCGGCTCCGTCCCGGCGCCCGGCCAGGCGGCCGTTTCGCAAGCGGCCGGTCAGGGTGGAGCGCCGGACGCATCAGGCGCCGCGACGAGCACGTCAACGACCGCCACCGCTTCCTCCTCGAGCCCTTCGACGACCCAAACCGACCCCAACGCCCCGGTCCCCGTGCCGCCATCGGATGTCCCGCCGCCCGGGCGCAGGCTGTCGGCGAACCAGGTGCTCGCGATCGCCGGGCGGCTGGAGAGCGTGAAGAAGGCGCGCGCCGAATACCCGGGCTCCTACGGCGGCGCGTACCTGAAAGCGCCGCTGCACTGGCAGGTCAGCTACTTCTCCAAGAACGGCAAGAGCGAGATCGCGCAGGTCGCGATCGACGACGTCTCCGGAGGCGTGTTCGAACAGTGGACCGGCTTCCAGGTTGCGTGGACGATGGCGCGTGGCTACAAGGGTGCGTTCGGTCGCCACGTCAACGCCTTGTACATCTGGCTGCCGCTGTGCCTGCTGTTCTTCGCGCCGTTCTTCAACTTCCGCCGCCCGTTCAGGCTGCTCCACCTGGACCTGCTCGTGCTGCTCTCGCTGTCCGTCTCGCTCGCCTTCTTCAACCACGCGCAGATCTACAAATCGGTGCCGCTCGTATACCCGCCGCTCGTCTACCTGATGCTGCGCATGCTCGCGCTCTCGCGCCGGGGACGGGGGCGCAAGCAGCCGGGCTCGCTGCGGCTGCTCCTTCCCGCGCCCTGGCTGGCGCTGGGGCTCGTCTTCCTGATCGGCTTTCGCGTCGCGCTGAACGTGACCGACTCCAACGTGATCGACGTCGGCTACGCAGGCGTGATCGGCGCCGAGCGCGTCGTCAACGGCAAGCGGCTCTACGGACATTGGCCGAAAGACAACGAACACGGGGACACCTACGGTCCGGCCAACTACGAGGCCTACATCCCCTTCCAGCAACTGTTCGGCTGGAGCGGCAAGTGGGACGATCTGCCGGCGGCGCACGCGGCGGCGATCTTCTTCGACCTGCTCGCGATCGGCCTGCTGTTCCTGATCGGCAGGCGCGTGCGCGGCCCGAGCCTCGGTGTGGCGCTCGCCTACGGCTGGGCGGCCTACCCATTCACGCTGTTCGCGCTCGAGAGCAACTCCAACGACACGCTCGTCGCTGTGCTCGTGCTCGCGGCCGTGCTCGCGGCGACATACCGCTCGAAGTTCGCACCGGCCGCGCGCGGTGCCTTTGCCGTGCTTGCCGGGCTGACCAAGTTCGCGCCGCTTGCGCTCGCGCCGCTGTTCGCGACACATGGGCTGTGGGAGAGTGCAGACGCGCGCTCGGGCGGTGGCGGCGATGGTTCCTCTGGTCCCTCGCTACGCGAGCGGATGCGCGATCCCGTGACGTTCGTGCTCGCGTTCCTCGCCGTCGGCGCACTCGCGTGCATCCCCGCGCTGAGTCACGACTCGCTGCACACGATCTACGAGCGCACATTCGCCTACCAGTCCGACCGTGCCTCGCCGTTCTCCGTCTGGGGGCTTTACGGCGGCCTCGGTGGCTGGGAGGCGGCCGTGCAGATCGGCGCCGTCGTACTAGCCGTCGTACTCGCCGTGATCCCGCGCCGCGCCGACGTCGTCGGCCTGGCGGCCGCGTGCGCGGTCGTGATCATCGCGCTGCAGCTCGGGATCGAACACTGGTTCTACCTGTACATCCCGTGGTTCTTCCCGCTCGTGCTGATCGCGCTGCTCGGGCGCTACGAGGGAACGGCTAGGACGCGGTGGAGGAAAACGGCATCCAGCCTTCAGGCCGAGCCGGCCTCTACTTCCCGATTCAATCCTGTGACCGTTCCGGCCGCCACGGCAGTTACCGAGGCCGGCCATCCGGGCCGGCTGTAGGGGGTGCCGGTGGCCGCGGCATCAGAACCTGCTCGATTGAATCGGCTCGCAGTCGCTGTGAGCAGCTAACGAGCGCGCCCATCAGCCACGGGTCCTCTTCGGAGGTCTCGAAGCGCACGGGCATCTGCGTCAAGAGCGACTCGATCGCCTGCTCGCGCTTGACGCCGATCACGCCGCCACGCGGCCCGGTCATGCCGACGTCGGTGATGTAGGCCGTGCCCTGCGGCAGCACGCGCGCGTCGGCCGTCGGCACGTGCGTGTGCGTGCCGAGCACGGCCGTCACACGGCCGTCGAGGTGCCAGCCCATCGCGACCTTCTCGGAGGTCGCCTCGGCGTGCATATCGACGAGCACGTGGTCGACCTCGCCGAGCTCGCCCAGCGCGACCTCGACCTCGGTGAAGGCCGAGCGTCCGGCGCGCAGGTAGAGGTTGCCGCTGAGGTTGACCACGCCGAGGCGCAGGCCGTCTCGCTCGATCACGCACGTGCCGTGCCCGGGTTGGCTGCGCAGGAAGTTCGCGGGGCGCACGATGCGCGGCTGCGAGTCGAGATAGGGGTAGATGTCC